>OZ246985.1:0-2517313 GCA_965232615.1 Spirochaetaceae bacterium | reverse complement strand
CAAATGCAAATCCTGACCCCATGATAATCGCATCAATAATCGAGGATTTGATGGTGTTTTTCCGTGCAAAGGCTTCTGCTCTTCCCAGAATAATACAGTTTACCACAATGAGGGGAATGAAAATCCCAAGAGATTTTGAAAGTTCCGGCTGATAGGCCTGTAGCAGCATATCAATCAGTGAAACGAAGGTCGCGATGATAACAATGTAAGCAGGTATATGAATATCATCAGGTATATGATTTCTCAGACTGCTTATGACTGTATTTGAACCCAGTAATACTAGAAATGTTGCAATACTCATACCCAGCGCATTGCTCACTGTTGTTGATACCGCCAGTGATGGGCACAATCCCAAACCCATCATCAATATGGGATTCTCCAGTATAAGGCCACCAGACAGTTTCTTCATTGAGCCTCCCATTCTTTAACCAGATCCGATCCTTGAGCTATGACCCGGGCAATTCCTGAAAAAGTGATAGTTGCCCCGGATACCATGTCAACATGTTTTCCCAATTGACTCTTGGTCCGCGGGATGGGAATTGCACCCCCTCGACCAATGAATATATCCATATAGTCTGCTGATTCGGCCTTTTTCCCAAACCCGACTGTTTCATTATTAGTCAGGAGTCTTGCGGTTTTTACACTCCCATCTTTGTCATAAGCGGTCATAATCGTCATCTCCCCCCCATAGCCTATACCTGTAAGTTCCAATATCCAACCCTTATCGGGATTAACAGGCCATTTGCTGACCACATTTTCAACCTGAACATCTTCTCTTTCCCCTGGAGAGTCATCGCCGGATAAAAGTCTGAGCATTGCCTGGATTTCCATTTGACGTAGATTGGTAATAGCAGGCTCAGTCGAATAATTGGCAATGGAAAGCAACAGGGCTGCAATGCCTCCTATAACCCCAAGTTTAATAGTTTTACTGACCAGAGGACTCATGAGACTGCCCCATATCGATTGGGAACAACATACTTATCGATGAGAGGTGTAAGGATATTCATAAAAATGATGGCAAGACTCACTCCCTCTGGTAAACTCCCATAACTTCGAATAAGAAATGTGAGAAGACCGCACCCTGCCGCGAATATTATCCTGCCCTTGAAAATCAATGGAGAGGTTACCAGATCGCTCGCCATAAAAAAGGCACCAAGCATCACACCTCCGCTGAGGAGGTGAAATAAAGCATCCCCGGTAAAAAGACCACTCCCGTAATGGGTACCGTCAAACATCCATATAAGCAGTGCAAATGTAGTGAGATAGACCAGAGGTATTTCCCAATTGACAATACGGAGTATTATGAGGAGAGTCCCTCCAAGAATCAGAAGCAGTGCTGACATCTCCCCCAGAGAGCCGGGAATACGGCCAAGGAAAAGATCAAGATAAGTTATTGGAGTTCCAATCGATTTCAAAACATCCAGAGGTCCACTGATATCTGTTGTCAATTCGTTAAGAGCAACTTTGACACTCCCCAGCGGAGTGGCACCACTCAAGGCATCCAAACCGCCAGTTCGTCCAGGTAATGTCCACTGAGTCATGGATGAATCCCATGAGAAAAACACAAAAATTCTTCCTGCAAGAGCAGGGTTCATCCAATTGGCCCCCAAACCACCAAAACTCCACTTTACTACGGCTATTGCAAACATGGAGGCAATGATAGGGATAAACAATGGCACATGAGGAGGCATGTTGAAGCCAACCAGAACCCCGGTAACAAGAGCACTCAAGTCTCTCAGTGTACTATCCCTCTTGAAAAAACGGTTCATCAAGTACTCTGTAAGCACAGCCGCACCAGAAGAAACAAGTATAACAATGACAGACCGCAATCCAAACAGAACAATGCTCCAGACACCAGCCGGAACAAGGGCTATCAGTACCCAGGCCATTACCGCAGTGGTTGAGCCTGGAGAATGTATCTGAGGTGAACTTGATACTATGAGCCTGGAATCCATTTCTATCTCTTCTTCCTTGTACTTAATCGTTGCTGCCGTCCACGTGCTGCTCGAAAAGCAGACACAAGAGGTATATGTGCGGGACAGACATAGGCACATGCACCGCATAAAACACAATCGGCAAGCCCAAAATCTGCGGCTTTCTCAAGTCGTTGACTGTCAATATTCTTATACAGAAATGTTGGAGAAAGCCCCATGGGACAGGCTTCAATGCATTTCCCACAGGATAAACAGGCCGTTTGAGCATAGTATTTCACTTCTTCAGCCGTGAGAGCCAGTATACCGTTTGTTCCCTTGGTAACCGGAGTATTGAGATCTGTGAAAGCAAACCCCATCATGGGACCACCGCAGATGAACTTCATGGGGTTATTGACAATTCCACCGCATTCATCAATGAGATCTTTGATTGGAGTTCCAATACGGACTAAGAAGTTCCCTGGTTTTTTGATCCCCCCTCCTGCTACTGTCAACACCCTGCTGATCACAGGTTCATCATTCCTAACTGCTCTGCAAATTGAAATCAGAGTGCCTACATTGGCATTTATTACGCCCACTTCAATGGGTAATTTTCCTGAAGGCACCTCAATTCCAAGTAAAGATTCGATTAGATTCTTCTCGGCTCCTTGTGGATACTTAGCCTTGAGAGGAACAACTTCGAAATCATGATCCCTGCCTGCAATCGTGAAAGCTTCCAGAGCATCCATTTTATCAGCCTCTATTCCCACCACAATGCGGCCTGGATCCAAAATCTTACGAACTATATCGAGTCCCTCAATAAGATCATCCATATGTTCAAGCATCACTCTGTGATCTGCTGTAAGATACGGCTCACATTCAGAAGCATTCACAAGAAAAGCTTCCACTTTACGACTTTTAGGGATGGTAAATTTCACATGAGCAGGAAAGGTTGCGCCTCCCTGTCCTACGACACCTCTATCTTTGAGAATCTCCAGGATTTCATTACGGTCAAGACTCTCCCAATTCCTCTTCACGTTATTTCTGTCGAACAATGAAAACTTGCCACCAAGCTCAATGACTACGGCCTGAGTTTTCACACCGCTGGGCAGGTAGATTGTCCGGATTTCTTTCACTTCTCCCGGGATAGGGGAGTGAATTGCCGCAGACATGAATCCTGCTGGTTCACCAATGATCTGGGTTTCCTCCACTCTGTCACCAACGGAAACAAGAATCCTGGATGGGCTTCCAATATGCTGGGACATGGGAACGATGGCTGTTGCCGGGAAGGGTGCATCTTTAATTGCTTTGCCAGCAGTTATACTGCTCGACACGGAAGGATGTATGCCGCCACGACTGAATGATCGTAATTTGCTCATGCAGCCTCAGTTTTCTTATTGATATTCTTAATAAGGAAAAATCTATTTCCAAATTTCAACAGCTTTTCATACCTGAAATTGTGGAAATTCAATGCGCAAAGCAACATCAGCGCTATCAGTATATGGAGCAGGAATGGAGGTATCGTAATCGCGTCCACTGGTTGAACAGCTTGAACGACACGGGATGGACCACTATGGGTAGAATACAGGGTTCCAATGCCCTGAGAAAAAGCCTTGAGTATTGTCTGACGATACCACTGAACATCGTAATTCACTACCGGAATTGGCTGGGAGATGATTTTCCTGCCTTCCTGACTGTATTGATTCTTCTGAAGTTTGGTCCCCGGAATGGGCAATTTATATTGTGCGCCATTCATTAACCCCTCCTGATAGGCAATAGATGAAATAAGATCTGAGATATCAGGCAGGTTGTCAGATTTGTGTTCAGTATTCAGGGCATGAAGGGCTGATATGGATTCATAACTACCGGTAGAATTGTAAGCAGCAGGTACGGATTCATGACTCCTGGATTGATATACCATTATTGCGAATGGAAGAATCAACACAACTGAGAGATTGTTTATAACCGTGGTCTTCCACTTCATTGATAGGCGTGGACGGCTTGATCGCTGTGTCAGGAATACTGGTTCAAATAGTTGGTGATCTCTTTTTTTATATGGCTGAATAAGTCTGGGTGTCGATTTCTCATGACCTGGTACAATATCCTGAGATCTGTGTAATCCAAATGACAGAATCTCAGTACCTGATGTGGCAATGATTAAAACTATAAATACCCACAAAGGGAATTGAACCCAGGCTGTATACATCACAATCAGGCTGCCAGCCACAGAAATGACAGCTGATAATCGACCAAAAACATACCGGCACAATGCAAAACTGCATAAAGAAAGGCAGATGAAAACGGAAGTCAAACCACTGACAAGGACGATTACACCAATGGGAAGAGATGAAGTGAGGAAGGCTGTGGGATTGCATTGCAGCACGTAGCCAAGCCCCCCAATGAGGAATAGAAATAGCCACAAAACAAGGAAATTACCGTTTCTTATATCATCCAGTAGAACTGCATTTTCAAGTATTGGTGATTTTCTGATGATCTTCCGATAAGTGGTAATGCTTCGGGAGGCAGGGAGATAGATGATGTAAGAATCACCGGAAAGGAAGAGATTTTCAACATTTTGCAGAAAGGGATCCCGTCGAGGATCTCCTTTCACCAATACATTGTCAATCTGATTAACTGTTATGGATTGCATATCTGGAATAGCCATGTATTGAATCGTCGTTGTGGAAGGAGCTCTAACATTGTTAATTCCATGCTTTTTCATTGTCTCAATGATTTTTTTTTCATCGACATCTGATGGTACACGCAGGAGATACCATCCTGGCCAATACTGAGATTTCTGAAAATAACTGTGGAATACCACCCCTGTACACACTGTCATGATTATAATAACAAAGGGTAATAAAAGTTTAATCATAGTTTTTTTATGCTTGATTGTTGCGAATCTCTCTGTCGGCACATAGATATTCTTACCAGGGGATGGAACCTTGTCAAGCAATGTATCAGAATATGGTGAGGACAGAAATGGGCAATGACATAAGGACCCGCCTTCGAGCACACCTTTGGGACAGATTAAAAAACCTTATGGGAGGAATTCGTGTCTATGCTTTAGTTGGCAAAAGCGGTACAGGTAAAAGCTTTCGGGCTAAGCTCATCGCAGAGAAATTCAAAATTGACTACATCATCGATGATGGATTGATGATTTACGAAAACAATATTGTCGCGGGCAAGTCGGCAAAACGTGAAAAAGTTTATATGAGCGCGATTCGAACGGCTCTATTTGATGATCCTCTGCACAGACATGAGATGATTAAAGCTATTCAATCAAGGAAGATAAAAAAAATTCTCCTGCTTGGTACATCAGAGCGCATGATTGTGCGAACAACAGAACGCCTTCAGATTCCACCTCCAGTAAGATTCATCCACATTGAAGAAATATCCACGACTGAAGACATTGAAAAGGCTCTGCGTTCGCGAAATGAAGAAGGCAAACATGTAATCCCTGTACCCTTGATACAGGTGGAAAGAGATTATCCACAGCTCCTTTCAAAATCCATCAGAATACTCTTCAAGATAGGTGAAGGTTTTGGCAGTCACAGGAAGACCTCTCAAAAGATTTATGAGAAAGCAGTCGTTCGACCTTCCTTTCATAATGAGTCAAGGGGGAAAATCTCCATAAGTGAGCAGGCAATAGGGCAGTTGATCGCTCACTGCGCGGATGAATTCAATGAAGAACTTACAATCAAGAAAATAAAGATTCGTCCTCATAAAGGTGTTTACAATGTACGTGCTGAAATTGAAATGCCTTATGACAATGAATTGGCTGGCAGCCTCCACTCACTGCACAAATACACCGTAAACCGAATTGAAAAGTTTACAGGTATAATGATTGGTGAATTGGATCTGGTTGTTGCAGGGGTTAGAGGACGAGGCAGGGAATGGGTGTCCGACGAGCATGAAAACCCTGAGATCCAGAATTAGAATCAATAAGGGTACCTGGCTGAAGCTGTACAAAGCACCCGGTTCCCGACTCCTGTTTGTTATCAAGAAAATCAATTGAATTTCTCAGTAGGATGTCCTTTCCGGTAACGACTCCTGTAACGTTGCCGGCCTCCAGTACGGGAATCGGAATGTCGAGGACGTTTACGGGGTAGTTTCAGATTTCGTTCGGTAAACATCAAACGAACGGCTTCCTCCACATCCCTGTTTGGTTGAATTACGGGTCTAAGCAACATCTTGAGAGCCTGAACAACTTCTGAAAACTGAGGCGGTGCGTTATCATTCTCTGCGAAAGCACCGGTAGACATCAAGATCTCTTCAGTCAAGAATTGGATCATGGTCCCCCGGCTGATATCATTCTGTATTATTTTCTGATCCAGTTTTGCAAGGTTGAGGAAGAAGTTTTCCTTCAGTATTCTGGATTGTCCTGTATTGCGGCGAAATGCCCTGTCAAAATGAGGAAGCATATACTGGATCAGTTTATACCGATCCATCAGCCTGAATATGGTTTCAGAATTTCTACTTTTTACAATTTTGTACAGTTCTTCAGAAAGCCGTGAGTTTGAAGCCATTGCTAAAAGTGAAGACTGCTGCTTTATTCTCCTGCCCACTGAGGGCGCGATTCGAAATCCAGACATGGCAGCATACTTTACAGCTCTGAGCATGCGTACTGGATCATCAGTAAAAGATGTTTCTAAAGGAAGGACACTTCTCACCACTTTATTTCGGATATCCTTGACTCCATCGACGAAATCAATCACTGTCTCCTCTTCTGTATCGAAATAAAGAGCATTCAGAGTGAAATCCCGCCGCATGACATCTTCATGGAGTGTTCCATAGACATGACTGTGACTGGCTGATTCCAGAGATCGGAAAGTAGCAACTTCATGGATTTTACCATCTGGATAATAGATATGAATCAGACGGAATCTTTTACCAATAATCCGGGAATTCCTGAACAACCGCTTCACTCGATCGGGGGGAGCATCAGTTGCAATATCAAAATCCTTGGGTTCTTGTTTTAGCAGTAGATCTCGGATGGCTCCGCCCACGATGTAGGCTTCATGACCCTGGGATTTCAGGCGATTGCATATCTTCCTGGCATCAATTTCTATGTCATTTTTTGAGATTCCATGATTGGGCTGCTCATATATAAGAGCCTTGATATTGGTGTTATCGCTATTAAGATGGAAGTATCTGGTACGCATGATGAATTGAGATCTCTTAAGCTATCATATAAGCAAAGATTAATACACTCAATGCCTGAAACAAATATTTCAATAGACCTTCCCGAGTACTGAGATAAACGATCAAAAAGCTTGTAATGTCATCCCTGGAGTCCTGACACATGTTTTCCTGAGAATGAGGAATAAAAGTATCAATGACAAAACCAGTTTCGAACGTTATACTGGTCATTATATGTTGCTAGCTTCACACCATTTTTCCTGCACCAGACTTCGACTGCTGGTTCTTTTGAGTGTATTAACCACATCAACCTGCTTGATAGATCTCTCCGCACAGTACAGCCCGGGAGCCCAATGGAAGCAAAGAGAAACAGAACATTTTCACATCATCTACCCGGACACGCTCTCCGATGACGCCGCTGCCCTGTCAATGGTTCTGGATGAAGTATTCAAGTCCGTTTCCAGTGATATACCCCCAAAGCACCGCAAGAAGAAATGGCCTCTTGTTCTTACGGATCTCAGTGTAGTATCCAACGGTTATGTCAGACTGATGCCGCGGAAAAGTGTCTGGTATTCCACTCCTGGAGAAGAATTTACATCCGTTTCAGACTGGTGGATGTTCCTGGCACGACATGAAGGTCGCCACCTTGCTCAGTTTGATGCCGCCGACCAGGGTTTTACCAGATTTTTACGGGTTCTGTTTGGTGACCCTGGCTGGGGAGGTGGTTTTGTCCTTGGGCATCCTTATTGGCTTCTTGAAGGGGATCCTACCTACCAGGAAACAAAGCTGTCCAGTGAAGGTCGGGGGCGGGATCCCCTGTTCACCCAGGAGATGGCCCTCATTGCTACCGACGATCCTGAGATCAGCTATCACAGGATAGCCAATAAATCCTTCGTGCATCATCACCCCAGTGTCTACCACCTTGGCTATGAACTCTCTGCGTGGATTCGTCAGAAATACGGAGATGAAGCAATCAGCAGGATCTACAGGTATTCAGCGAGAATTGGACTCCCAGTCCTGGCTATTGACATAGGGATGGTGAAGGTAACAGGCAAGCATCCAGGAGAAATTTTCAGGGAAATGCTCCAGAACCTCACTGCTGAAACCCTTGATCTTAAAAAATCAATTTCCCTGACACCAGCCGAAACAGTCAGTAAACCCAATACAAGTTTCACCCGTTACGATACTCTTCTTGTTGACCCAGGAAGTTCTGAGGGTAATGTCGTCTTTGTCCGTCGCATAACATTGAAGGATCCTCCGAAATTGGTTCGCCTGTCCTCCGACGGCACTGAAGACGAATGGATACGTTTTCCCTCAAGGGGCCGGATAAGTATGGTACCATACCAGTCCGGCTACAGGTTGGCATGGAACTCTTTCAGGTTTAATCCTCGCGATTCAGACATCAGTGTCAGCGATATCACCGTTGTTGATTTGAACAAAAAGGGCCGAATCCTCAAACGAACTTATCCTGTTACCGGTTCCCGATATCTTTACCCTGATCTCTCTCCTGATGGTCAATTAATTGCAGTAGCGGAAGCAGGTCGTGGAAATAAAAATCGGCTCGTCATCCTGGATGCGGGAAGTGGAACCATATTAGAAGAACTCCCCCTTGATCAATCAAGTGCGGCCTTCCCGTCATGGTCACCTTCTGGAGATAGAATAGTATTCACTGTCCGTAGCAACTCCGGTAGGCGTATTGCAGAGTGGGAGATTGGAACTCCCCAACTGCGCTGGCTTACACCTCTGTCCTGGGAAACCGTTAAAAATCCAGTTTATTCAGCGGATGGTCGGGAGGTCATCTATTCAAGTAATGCTGGTGGAATTGAATCCCTGTGGTCAGTCTCCATTGACACTCAGGAAGTCTATCATGTTGCTCAGCGATGGTATTCTGCATCACTACCAGTATCATCTTCCAATGGACAGTGGATTTATTTCGTTGAATACTCATCGAGTAAGGGAGAACGCATTGCAAGAGTTCAATACTCCAAACGGAGTCCATTCATACGCCTACCCAATGTCATCTCTGAGGATACAGTTCCAACAGTCCCGGATCAGACCCTTCGTGATCCTGAGAATAGTGCTGAAGTTATTGCCAGAGGCAATATAGAGCATCCAGAAACCCCCTATAAATTGACCTCTTATGCTTTTAATATTCATTCATGGGGTCTTACCATTGACACAAATAATCCCTCAAATCTTCTGCTCGGTGTGAAATCCAGTGATATTCTTAAAACCCTTAATTGGGAACTCGGCGCATCATACGATACTGCTGAGGTTTCTCCGGGAGCTTACCTGACACTGTCTTACACAGGAATTAGGCCTGTTTTATACTTTTCCAATATCTGGAAATACCGCAATATCAACGCCAGCGATCCAGATCACTATATCTCCTCAAAGATCGGGGCTTTCTATGCTGCGAATCTCGCCAGAAATGGTCTTTGGGAGCATTTTCTCATATTCAATGTTTCCGGGGGCTTCGTATGGTTTGAGGAAGATCCAATATACCCTCTATTCACTTACACAACGGAGTGGTACCGATATTTAACCGGATCAAAGCAGGCTTTTAAGCCTGATTTTGGGTGGAAGGTGAAAGGTTCATATTCCCACATTCCTCTGCATTCTAACAAAGCAGATTCTCTGACAGGAGAACTGATACTCCATCTCCCCGGTGGTTTTCGCAATACCTTCCTGCAATTGCGCTTTGGTTTAGAACGCATGACAGCCAATTTCACTTCACGGTTGGGTGGGGCACGAGGATATTCCAACCAGTATACTGGCTTAACTCTTCTTGCCAGCGTTGATTATGAGTTCTCTCTCATCAATCTCGACCAGCCGCTTGGTGCTTTACTTTATATTCAACGTTTGCGCCTTGGATTGCATTCGGATTTCAAGTGGACTGGAGACTCCGATGCACTTTTAACCAACGGTCCGTTCGTCCCTCAGTGGTCAACAGGCATCGCTCTTAACATTGACCTATCGGCATTCAACAGTTTTTCAGGAACAAGTCTTGGATTGGACTTCAATTGGCTGTGGCAAACCCAGTCCCTGGCATTTGATATAACAATTCAGGGATTGCCACTTTACTGATCGATACATAATATGGAAGGAAATGTCAGATATAATACAACCCAGAGTTCTTAAGGGGTTCAGAGATTTTCTACCTGATGCTGAGATCCCAAGGCAGGAACTCACAGGAATCCTGCGGAAGCATTTCACTTCCTTCGGTTATGCTCCAATCGATACGCCTGCATTGGAATATACTGAGATTCTGCTCTCCAAGGGGGGTGGTGAAACAGACAAACAGACTTATCAGTTCACAGATCATGGAGGCAGGGATGTCTCCCTCCGTTTTGATTTAACAGTTCCCTTCGCCCGCTATGTTGCCCGTCATAAATCCGATCTGGTAATGCCCTTCAAGCGTTATCATATAGGTAAAGTCTGGCGGGGAGAAAATACACAACGGGGCCGATACAGGGAATTCATCCAATGCGACTTCGATATTGTGGGAACAGACAGCCCATCAGCTGACCTGGAAATCATGTTGATAATGGCAACTGGTATTCATGCCGTGGGAGCTGGAACGGCTCATATCCGGTTCAGCCACAGGGGGCTGTTCAATAAGCTTCTAACCAGACTGGGCTTAAAGAACAAATGCACTGAAATACTTCGTATCATTGACAAGATGGCAAAAATCGGGCCTAATGAAGTGAGAATTCTGCTGTCAGAGCTCATGGAATCCCGGTATATTGATGTCCTTCTGGACTTCATCACACCGGCAGAGAACAACCGGGAAACCCTGGCAAAAATGGTTGCTTTATCCAATACTGAAAACGATCAAGACCATAATAGAATGCTCTCCATATTAAACGCGGTGGAAGAGCTTCAAATGCAGCATATCCTTACTCTGGATCCATCCATCACCAGGGGTCTTGATTACTACACCGGCATCGTATTTGAAACATTCCTCTACGAATTACCCAGCCTCGGTTCGATCTGTTCCGGTGGCCGATACAACAATCTCACAGGACTCTTCATGAAAGAACCTCTTGGCGGTGTTGGGGCTTCCATTGGTCTGGACAGGCTGATGGTCGGTCTGGATGAATTGGGAAAACTGAAAAAATGCACCTCTGTGACAGATGTTCTGATTATAATGCTGGATGAATCCCTTCTTGCCAGGTATCAGAGCTATGCACGAGATTTCAGAGCGGCCGGTCTTTCTACTGAAGTTTATCCCGAAGCTAAGAAAATCATCGCCCAGTTTAAATATGCCGAAGCTAAAGACATCCCCCTTGCTATAATTGCAGGCCTTGATGAGGCAGAAGCGAACACTGTGAACCTCAAGGATCTGCGTAATAGGGTGAGTTTCAATGGACTGAGTTTGATGGATGCCGCAAAGAAAGCAATTGAGCTTCTACGATAGGAAAGATTATTCGGATCATGTCCGGGAGATGGTCAAGTTTGCCAAATGTCCCGGTGCGATGATGATTCGATTTGTTCTTTCTACTTGCTCCTTCCGAGCCGCCTTGAATCAGGAAAAAATCATCAGAAATCGCCTCGAAGTCTTAAAGTACGACAGACTCCTCGTGAACCGCTACAGCACCCTTCCTGCGTTCCAAAAATCTATATTTGATGCTCAGCATCGAAGGCACAACTATGAGCGTGGTCACCGTTGCAAATGCCAGTCCATAGAGCATTGTCCATGCAAATGACTTCCAGAATTCGGAGGATTCGCTTCCAACAACGATTCGGAATGAACGGATATCAAAGCTCACGCCCACCGCCATTGGAACCAGGGCCAGAATGGTTGTAAGAGCTGTCAGTATGACCGGACGGAGACGTGTCTTTCCAGCAAGAACCACGGCTTCACGCCATGATGTTTCTCTGTGTATGAGCTTATGGGTGTAATCGACCAGGACTATACAGTTATTGACTGCAACTCCTGCAAGTGCAATGGAGCCGATCCCGGACATGATGATGGTGAAATTCTGATTTGAAATGACACCCCCGAAAGCGTAACCCCACATTACCCCGCCAAGACTCAGAAAAACAGCGTAGATAACAATGAATGCATCAGCAAGGGAGTTAAACTGAGCGATTAAAACGATGAAAATCAAAAAAACCGCTACGACGAATGCCTGTATTAGAAATGTTGTGGATTCACTACGGACATCGGAACCAGCTCCTGAGCCAATGGAGTATCCAGGGGGAAGCTCAGATTTCAAGGCTGTTACTTCCGCATCAATTGCTGCCAGGATATTGCTTCGTTCTTTGTTTCCGGGATGAAAATTGGCCGAAACATTGACCGCTCTATTGAGGTTACGCCGCTTAATAACACTTACACTCGACTGAGGATTGATTTCTGCAATAAGACTGAGGGGTACGAGCCGTCCATCGGGTGCTACAATTCTTATGCTACGGAGCATTTGAAGCGAATCCCTTGTTTTGTCCCTGTACCTGAGTGATATATCATATTCCTCATCGTTATATCGGAATACACCTATCTTTGAACCAGTAATCGCAGTCCTTACGGTACTGGCAACCGATGCAGTACTCAACCCATAATGTGCTGCCAGCTTCCGGTCTATATTCACAAGGATTTCGGGGAGATTGGCCTCGTAGTCATTCTCGATGATTTTGAATGCTGCTTCATGTGGCAGAAGAACATCCATCATCCGACCAGAAATATCACCAATAATCTTATAATCATCGCCTTGAATTTCGTATGATACATCATCTCCCGAGGATGGTCCTGAATCACTTGACCTGACCTGGAAAACGGCTCCGGTAACTAATCTGTTCATCAATGCCTGAATACGTTTCAATGCCGTTGCTCCAGGAATTTCACGCTCTGCAAATGGGGCGAAATTGATAGTTACTTCACCCTTATGACTTTCAATATCACCACTACCCGATTGGCCTGCAGTTCCCGTGAAATTCTTCAGTGACATTTTGATTTCGGGTATGGCCTCCTCCACCTGGCGAACAATCATATTTGTCCTTTCAACAGGCGTACCCTGAGGCGTTTCCAGATCAATGCGTACACGTTCCGGGTCAATTTCAGGGAAGTAAATAACCTCAGCGGAAAACATCCCATATGTAACAAAACCTGCTATTACAATACCGGTAACCATCAAGACGGTCCTTCCACCATGGGCGGTTGCCCGTGTGAGGATTCGGGTATACCAGTTCTCAATACGGGCAAAGACAGCCCCTCCTTCTATACCCTTTTTACTGATTTTCAAAAAACTTGCACAATATGTTGGGTTGATGGTCAGTGCAACAAGGAGGGAAGATGCCAGTACAACTATGACTGTTTTAGGAAGATAGCTCATAAACTCGCCCATTATTCCTGGCATGAAACTGATCGGAAAAAAGGCGAGAAGTGTTGTAAGGGTACTTGCAGCAATAGGGGCGGCAACTTCTCCAGTTCCATCTATTGCTGCTTGAATGCGGGTTTTACCCATTGTATGGTGACGATAGATGTTCTCAACAATCACTATCCCATTGTCAACCAACATTCCAAGGGCCAGGATCAGACTGAACAGGACAATCATGTTCAAGGTGATTCCCATTATCTGCAGGACGAAAAATGAAAGAAGCATGGAAAATGGAATTGCCATGGAAACAAAAAGACTGTTCCGGAATCCCAGGAAGAAAATGGTGACGATAAGTACAAAGAGAAACCCTGAGAACATGTTATTCTCAAGATCAGCGAGCATCTCGCGGATGTATTGGCTGTCATCATGCGTTACAATAACCTTTGTTCCAACTGGTAATGTCGGTTCCAATTCCGCAAGTTTTTTCCGTGCGGTATCCACCAAATCAAGGACGTTGGATCCAATACGTTTCTTCACTCCCAGGGTGATTGCAGCTTCCCCGTTCAAACGTGAGCGGGTCTTTCGTTTGGCTTCCTGGAATGAAACCTGGGCAACTTTATTCAATGGAACACTGACCCCATTCCCGCCCTCCACCATGATATCGCCAAACAGATATGCTTCGGTTATTTCTCCTGTTACTGCTATCGAATAGTTTCTTTCCTGATTATCAAGAACTCCACCGGGGATGGAGACGTGTTCATCCCTGACAGCATTTCTTACGTTATCGATAGAAATACCATACGAGGCCATCTTATACGGATCAAGTTCGATGGCCAGTTCCCAGTCAGGTTTACCGGCTATGTTAACTTCAAGAACACCGGGTAAGCGTTTCAGCTCATCTTTGATATGCTCCGCAGTTGAACTGATCACACCTACACCGTTGGTATGGGAGATGACCACCGTAAATACTGGCCAGTCGGAAATACTGACTTCTCTGACATTGGGTTCTTCAGCATCACTCGGAAGAGATACCTTTGCAATATCCACCCTGTCCTTGGTGCGGCGGAGTGCATCCTCTGTGTTCACTTCAGAAGAAAACTCTGCTGTGATGAATGAATAATTCTGACGACTTTCGCTGGTCAGTGCTGTCAGCCCATCAATACCATCCAGTTCGTTTTCAATGGGTTCGGTAATGAGTGATTCGATATCACTTGCCGACACCCCTGTATAAACCGTAGAAATATAGATGTAGGGGATTTTAATATCTGGTGTTGATTCCCGGGGAAGAGTGATATAGGAGATAACGCCGAGAATTACAATTAATGCAGAAAGGGAAAATATCGCCATATGTTTATTAATGAAAAGCCGTATCACACGTTCCATGTAGAAATCCTTTAATTTTGAATCACAACCGATGCACCATGGGCAAGGCGGTTTAGTCCCTCAATTACAATCTGATCGCCATCAGAAAGCCCCGCTGTAATAACTGTTTCGGTATTGCTGGTCACTCCGGTGTATACCGGAACCTCATGGGCAATTCCATTACGGACAGCTAAGACATAAGTAGCATTCTCCCGTATTATCAAAGCCCGGGATGGAACAGTAATTGACTTCTGCAGTTGGCGAAGTGCCAGACGTACCTTTGCTGTCTGTCCCGAAAGAATCATATTATCAGGATTATTGAGAACCACATCCACTTCGTAACTCAGCGATTGATCAGAACGTGCACGGGCAAACCCGGTGGGGGTACCGGAAAAAATCTGATCCGGGAAGGATAGAAAAACAACTTCGGCTTTTTCCAGTTTCCGAACTCCTGTGATATCCGTTTCAGGGACATCGACCCTAATCCTGATACGACTGAGATCTGCAACATCAAATGTCGGGTCACCATTCTCAAGATCGATATGGGGTTCAATGTAGCGGCGCACAACAATTCCGGAAATTGGTGTTATCGCAAAAGATGCCTCCCGGAGACGTTCAGCATCCAGTAATGCAGTACGTGCCTGCATCCATGCGATATGGGCCTGATCGACCTTGATCTGGAATGAGTTTCCCTGTTCGAGAAAACTCTTCTCCCGCTCATAGGTCTTTTTGGCGAGGTTTTCGTTAAGAATGGCCGTCTGATGCATCACCCTTGCCTGCTCAGGATCAATTTCAGCCAGGGACTGACCCTTTTTGACATAGTCACCTTCGGATGCAAAGACGCTTTCTACACGACCCTTACCGCCAGCAGTCAAACTCACCTCTACTATACCATGGGCCTCGCCGATATACTCCCCGTATTCCACAAATGTATCGGGAGTCACTGTCATTACACTGACTGCATAGACTCGCTCAGAGTTTTTCTCCTCCGATAATCCTGTATCTTTTGGACGATTACACCCAGTAAACCCTGAAATCGCTGCTATTAGAATAATGCCCATGTTTGCCAGAGCTATGTATTTCTTCATGATTCTTTACCCCTTGAATGCCGCTACTGCGTTGTCAAAATGCTTATGTAAGCAGGAACGCACCGCCACTTCGTCAATTTCCTAAAGCTGTTTTTTAGATGTACCCTGTGGTTAGAATACTCACAGCCGATGCAGCATTACCGACAACTTCCCGAAAGGCATTGAGAACTGTATCTTCAGCATAATCCAGCAAAAATGGCACACCTGCTTCTCCGGCTCTGGACACAGAGGTCTCAAGAGGCAGACGCCCAAGGAAGCCAACTCCCACCTCTCTGGCGATTGCCTCACCTCCTCCCGACCCGAATACAGGGCCAGTCATATTTTCAACAACTCCCAATATGGGAACATCAAGCTTACGGAAAGCATCAATTCCCCGGCGTGTGTCATCAACAGAAACAGTTTGTGGAGTTGTGACAACTACAGCTCCAGTGATAGGAAGCTGTTGGGCAAGACTCAACTGGGCATCACCAGTTCCCGGAGGAAGATCAACAACAAGGTAGTCCAATTCCCCCCAGGCAACCTGGGTTAAAAGCTGATTGATTGCACCATTAATCATGGGGCCCCGCCAGACAAGGGCCTGATCTCGAGGGATGAGAAATCCCATGCTCATTATTTTCAACCCATGCTTTTCTACGGGGATGATCATCTCTCCATTTTGATGGGGTGGTTCATCAATTTTCAACAGGGCAGGGATGTTTGGTCCATAGATATCAGCATCAAGTAGGCCGACCGATGCACCAGAGGCTGCAAGGGACACGGCAAGATTGACTGCCACTGTGGATTTACCAACTCCACCTTTACCGGCTCCAACAGCTATAACATTCTTAAAGGGACAGTTCTGCTTATCAGCCAACCTGGTATCGCTTCTGACTCTGGATCCGAAAGTTAAATTGATTTTACCAATATCTGGAATGTCACGGTGCAGGGCATCAAGACAATCCATACGAATCTTATCCTTCAGAGGGCAGGCCGGCGTCGTGAGGATGACGGAGAATGATACCTCATTACCCGATATTTTTATATCCTCTATAAATCCCAGAGATACCAGATCCTTATGTAGATCGGGATCTTCAACGGTAGCCAAAGCTGCCAATACTTGTTTTTTTGTAATCGTTGCATCCATGATTCTTCGAGTATAGTGGTTTTCAGGGACTTGAATACACTGGTGGACTTAATGCATGAATTTTTTTTCAGGAAAAATATAGTGCATATACAGATTCACGGATGAGAATTCAGCCTGTCAATAATGCTGAACGCAACCGCAGCCTGTTCATTCCTTGAAAGAGTTTTCTCCATTTCCTCAACAACCCGGCGAACTCTTTTGCCACTGGCATCATCTGATGCAATGATACTGTGTGTGCGGCGCATTTGAGCCTGATTGATGCAGTAAACAGACTCACCCCCGGTGAGTTGTTCCTGGATATCCAGTACACTCATCTTCAGGCCTGAAAACTACCACCGCAGCCGCAGGTCTTAACGGCATTGGGATTGATGAAACGGAATCCGGATTTCACCAGGTCATCTTCATAGTCAATGGTTATGCCTTCTAGATATTGCCGGCTAGACTGGTCAGTCACTACTTTGATCTCTTCATCATTGTATAGCAACACATCCAAAGGAGTTGCATTGTTATCAATTACAGCCTGGTACGACATTCCGGAACAGCCGCCATCTCCCACGTACAGGCGAAGGAAGTTGGATTGGCTAACTTCCAGCTTTTTGAGTTGTATTCGGGCTTTATTTGTGATATTGAGCAATTCAGTCATCATGATCCTCCAACTGGTATATAGAAAGCCTGCCTCAATAGAGGCTTTTTCAGGCAGAACTGCAGGATGCAGTCTTACTGATAAAGACAGGTTTTGAAACAAGCGTGATGCAATATATAACTTTTTCTGAATTATATCAAGCTCCTGTATTGAGGTATGTTTTGAGGTGCCCTCAGGTGAAACTGGAATAGTTGAGAAATACTATGTCAATTTACAGGTATCCATTGTAACCTGAGAAATGTGGAGGTCATTTTGATGAAAAGATACATCAGGGATATTTTCGCCATTCGATCTACTATGACACTTCTATCCCTCTCCTTGTTTTCCATTTCGTTAACGCTGATTCGTGTCATAGTGACAAACAGCTCAATGTTTTTATTCCTGTGGTGGAATCTCTTTTTGGCCATCATCCCATGGTCAATAGCAACTCTGGTGAAAGTTCGACAGTTCCGAAACAGGTGGATTCTCACGATTCTGCTCATCTGCTGGGTCGTTTTATTCCCCAATGCACCATATATTCTGACAGATCTGATCCATCTGCGTGGCAATCTCGGAGTTCCGCTGTGGTTTGATATGATACTCATCCTCAGTTTTGGTTTCACCGGGATGTTGTATGGGTTTGTGAGCCTCCACCTGCTTGAGACTCGATTTTTTGCAGCTTTCTCCCGGATTTGGTCGACTGTGGTGCCGGTAGTACTCATTTATATCGCATGTTTCGGTATCTACCTTGGACGATTTCTGCGATGGAACAGCTGGAATCTGGTGGATAAAATGAGTCAAGTTTTAACCGACATTTTAGTTCGGGTGGCAGATCCGTTTACCCATCGTGAAACCTGGGAGTTCACTTTGCTGTTTGGTACTTTTTTGAGTTTGGCATATTGGAGTTTCAAGACTTTTGCCCGGGATGGTTCCAATTCTCACAGTTCTACGGATTGAGGCATTCTTTCCAGTGAAGGACTGACTATCGGAATATGGTAGAGAACTCTCTGTAGAAGCAGAATGACATACAGTATGAAGTTCCAGAGCATACAACTACATGCTAAAAGCGAAAAACCAGTTCCAAATTTACGCCCATCTGCTGTTCATCTCCGGCCTGTTTTCCAACTTCAAGGGAGTAGATTGCCGCATTCAATTCGGCAACCCATAGATCTAGTCCGAATCCTGCGGTTAAATACCCTGAGGATAAGCCACCACGAAGGGAGAGAATGTCAAAAAGCTTAACTTCAGTTCCAAGATGTATGGTGGACCAGAAACTCTTTTCAACAAAATCAGCGACTTCATCTGCGTTAATCAGCGGGATTTTGAACTCCGCATGAGCCTTGAATGCCAGAATCCTGTTCAACCTGCCAAAATCAGGCTGTACTCCAATACCAATATTTAGAGTCATTGGAGATATAAATGGTATACCTGAGTAATTACTCCCCGTAAATGGGTTTAAGCTACCAGATACAAAGTTGGTTGCCTTGTATTGATATCGGGTATGGGCAATATCCCGCAAAGAGAGCCCCATTGAAAGAAATCGCCACCTGGCAAGAACTCCAGCATCAAAACCAATTGCCCATCCAGTCAATGCATTACCGCTGCCCAATAGACCCTCCAGTGAGAATCCTCCACTATCTAATTGTTCCAGGGCTGTATTGAACCCCAGATCTTTTACTTTAAGACGCCACATGGGTCGAATATCAGCTCCAACCGCCAGATCAACTGGACCAAAGTGAAACTTGTGTGCATATCCTCCAACCAATGATACGGTCAAAGTCATACTGCCATTGACAGAAGCAATTAAACGATATCTGGGAAATATTCCCTCAAGATAACCAATAAGACCAAAGCCAAAACCATGGCCGACATAGCCTCCACCGACTTGCACTGAGGCTCCCAGACCATTGCTCTTAAATTGATCCAATAACGTAGGCAGCAGTGATTGAATATTCGAAAAATCTGACATATCACTCAGCAATCCAAAGGGATTTGCAGTTATCGTGGGTTGAAGTCCCAATATGGTAACTTCTCCCTTCTCCTGATACACAGTTTTTTCAGTTGCTTCTTTCTCAAGGACTGCTATTGTATCTCCCTGTATCGTTGTATAAATCTGATTTGTATGGAACTGGGACTTTACCCTTTTACGATTGTGGTTGAAGGCAAGGCCGGCAGGGTTTGTCATCAGGCTGTTAAAACCACTGGCAATTGCTGTGTAAGAACCTCCTTGAGCCATGATTTCTGGACTTGTCCAGGCAAATGGCCGATCAAACCTGAAAAGTGACTCGGCATTTAAAGAATTAAATCCGAGCATTAAAAAAAATAAAGACAGTATTGTTTTTCTCACAGTATTAACCGACTAGTTTTTCCAGAAGACTGTTGAGTTCCAGACCTTGATTTACAATTTTATCGACTCCCTGGTCCTCCAGAATGGCTTGAGTCAGATCATTTATTGGGGGATCTGTACCAACAAGACCAGCTGGTTTATTATAGTCAGGGATTTTCTCTTCATTAACCAAAGCATCAATTAAGGCAAGCCTACGCAACTCATCTTTATCGGTGATACAAGGATTCTTATTTTCCATTTCCTGAGTTACAATAATATTGGATGTGATATATGAGATAACACCTGCATACATTGCATTAAGGGCTGTTTCTGATTCAATGTAATCGGTACTCTCTACAGGGAGGTAGTTTCCATCTTTATCTGTATTGATACTCTGGTACAGTTTGAAATACTCAGCGCTCTTTATCATAGCATCAATCTGCTTGCCAACACTTTCCTTTTTCTCTTCCTCTGTCAGGCCATCTTCAATTACTATAAACTTTTTCAATAAATTCTCTGTTGAGCTCAATACAGGTTCACCTTGAGCAACTCCCTCTATCAATTCATTAGTTTTCTCCAGTGTTTCATCTGCTTCACTGGCGGCAAATTCAACCTGTGTCAGAGCAAGGAGTGACTGTTTTTCTTCATCAGTGATAGTTTCACCAGCCTCTTGCTTATCACTAATGGCTTCCTTTTCAGCTTTGAGTATTGTCAGAGTTTGTTCAGCCAGTTCCGGAGATTTTCCCAGATGATCCAGAAAATTCTCATCTGTTACTTCATCCATAATGGCTTCGGTTGTGGTCAGTTCACCAGCCGAGGGTGGTTTATATGGATCTAATGCTCCAAACAGATTACCTGTAAAAATATTGCCCTCACAGGAAATTTTCAACAAGATGAGTGTAAGAACAGCTACTGTTCCAACATATTTCATATTAACCCCCTGACTTTCTAAACATAAAGTACATTAAAAATATCCTGTTGTCAAGTAGATTCCTGAAAGACAAGTGTTTGAAGATATCTGATATTGTCCATAATTTTCATCCGGTACTGTTGCCAATAGGCAACTCTCAAGCCCCCTTTGAGGTGTCCTTTCCGCTTTCACAAAAGCAATTTTTTTTAATGAAATTAGAGGATGTTTTCCGGTATAACAAATGGCCTCAGGGGCCAGACAGAAGGATCTTCCGTATCCCCACGGGCATCCCTGTCAGCAATACGAATGAGATAGAATATCAGTTTTCCAGACCATTCCGTAAGAGACATGGCCTGTGCTGTAAGATCATCATGATTGAGTGAAAGACACTCTGTGCTTTGGGAAGAAAGGTTATCTCCAAATTCTCGAATTAGATTCACTCCTGGTATCAAATTCTCTTCACCATCGGCCCAAAGATCCCAGAAGGCATGAAAAGCTGGATTCTTCAATTTATACAAATCTGTGTTAGGAGATGTGGATGTGCCAAGTATGTCATTCATTTTCAATGGAGATTTTGTCTCTCGATCAAGGTACAGAACTGCACAAGCGGCCATTCCCTCCATCACTGACCTTAAACCTGAAAGTATGCTGAGAAGTGAGACTGTTGCCGCGGGGATGGGTTTCCAACTGTCAACAGCTGGAATGTGGGGCTGATAATCAGCTCCGTCAGGAACTTCAGTTTTTTGATGATGATCAAACAAAGCTGCCCGCAATGCTCGATGCCGTTCCGTAAGGCGTCCAATCAATATCGCCATACGGCGGTAACGGTCGGCAACTTTCCCACCGAAAACTGCATGTCTGGCACCGATAACAGCAGCATCACCTATGGCTCTGTCACATTTCAAACAACCTGCACATGGACTCAGGTACAGGTGATGCTGCAGGTTGTACATTACCATTTTGTGCCCTTTATCACTGTCAATATCAATGGTATTTCGAGGATAATTCGGTTCTTTGATATCAGAGGTTCCCAGACGTTCAACTATCAGCTCTTTGAGTTCCTCAATACTGCTACTCCATTTATGACTTTTACTTCTTTTTTCCAAAGAGATTAAACGGCCACCAGCCTCCTTCAACAGGTTTTCTTCCAGAGCTGGTGCCGTACCGGAGATTGCCGCCAGAGATTCAATTCTACCCAGTTCAGCCTCGTCATCATCTGGATTCAAAACAGTTGCTTTGTGAAATAAATCAAAGGCCTCCCTGTCCCGGCCCAAGCCATAGAGGAGACGGCCATGTGCTGTAAGAATCTGAGATTTGAAATGATTGTCATCCACAATACTTTCAGCAGCTTTTTTGTAGGCTTCCCGGGACTTGACTGTTAATGGCCTGTCATACCAGCATCGGCTGTTGCCTTCATACTCAAGCAACGATAGAATATTGACCTGCAGATTACCCAGGTTGAACCAGTGGTAGGGAGCACATGCAGGTACAGCCAGAGTGTCCCGGGCATTATGCTCCAGTAAATACAAACCATACTCAAGGATTTTGATATTCCTGAGGGCTATGCCGGCATCGGCAATGAGCGCAATCTTATCGAATAACTGATCAGGACGGCTTGCTTTGACATTGGCGATACGAGAAAATGCATCTTTAAAACCTCCCCGGTCCAATATGTTCCGGGCCTCCCGGTGGGCTTCTTTGAATGTACTCACAATCATATTATAGTAAGGAGTTACCATCTTGGATTACCCCTGAACATTGTATATTCCTGGATCAGAGATGAAATACAGTCTTATTTATTTTGTTTTTTTGTTTTTCACTGGAATATGCTTCCCTTCTGAATCAGAAAACTCCATAATTCATCCAAATTTTGATCTCTCGATGACAGAACTTGAAAGTTTGATTCCGGTTTTAACATTTGGAACGAAGCAGAGCGCTCAACGATTTCTATCTCTTGCTCACCAGATGCTGCAGGCCTCCCCGGAATATCTGATTCTTATTGATAAAACTCATCCCCTGCCCCTTGATTATCAGCCGGACAATCTCAAAACCCTCAGCACCGATTCCTTTTTTGTGAATAAGAATGGTATGAAGCTCGACTCCAGAGCCTGTAAATCCCTGTTGACCATGACGAAAAAAGCATTGGAATCCGGTATACAACTCCATGTTTCATCAGCATATCGTTCCAGTGAATACCAGAGAAAAATTCATGAATCTTATATCAAACGGTTTGGATACACAGAAGCCATCAGATTTTCCACTCCACCAGGATACAGCCAGCATCAACTTGGAACATCGGTTGACTTTGGGAGTGTAACAAACAAATTCGCAGAAACACCTGCGGGTAATTGGTTGATGCAAAATGCTGGAGATTATGGATGGAGTCTTTCCTACCCCAAAGAAACTACTCATCATCCAACTGGCTATCAATGGGAAAGCTGGCACTGGCGGTGGATAGGAATTGATGCTACTGCAATGCAAGATGAGTTTTTTGATAATTCACAGCAGAGATTACTGGAATTCTGGCATCAATACAATCATGTCCTCAGAACGGTGCATTCAGTGAAAAGACTTATCAACCTGGAGACTCGATAACCTGCCGGTAGATTTCTTCGCCATTCACCTTGAGATAGAGAACCGTACCGATTGGAAAAACATAGGGAAAGGAAATAGGTCCGCCAACATAGGGCATGGAAAAAAACATCCTCTCTTCTTTGTCAGGTTCCAGTACAAATACATTAAGAAGAACCGGTACTGGATACTCTGGCAATCTGTATGAGAATAGACCATATTGAGAATTATCCGGGATGTAATTCGGGATACTGTAATACAATGTGACCATACTTCCCGGTTTCAGCTTAGTACCCTCCACCGGGTACTGCCTTCTAACCCGCGGAGCAGACCCCACTGGAGGTACATTGTCTGGAATGAATTGGAAACTGAATGGAAGAGAGGCCATGGACTCCAATGTATCGTTACTATTCCAGTCGATCCAACCTGGCAGTGTCAGTAGTCTGTCATTATTCCCCCGGCTGATAATCAGAATCAGTTCCTGTGGCTCTCCTAATGGAGTTCCTGCTTCAGGAGATTGAGAAAGTACGATCCCCTCTGGAGCACTGTTATAGACGTAAGTTACAGGTTCCCTGATATACAAAAGAGGTTCATAGGTTGAGAACAACGTCGTCAGTCTCCCCCTTACCTCATCCAGATCTTTGCCAACAAAGTTTTCTACATTGTCAATGACAGCCCCTTTGCTTACGGTAACCGTTATCCGGCGGCCTGCCTTGACATAGAGACCTGCTTCCGGGTTCTGGTCAATAATCAGCCCTTTGTCATCGGGAGTTCCGGTATATTTCAGCTGTAGCCGGGGGTAGAGTTCTCTTTCCTGGAGCATCACCATTGCTTCGGTTAATTCCAGGCTGATAATATTCGGTACAATTGTCCGTTCAGCCCCACGAACCGCAAGGAAAAATGCTGTAATAAAGAAGAACAGCATGATGAATAATGCAATGCCGATGATGTAAATAGATTGTCGGAAAAACGATGCACTCCTTTCATCATCAATACTGTCAGACATGGCATCGTTATCAACGTCAGGAGAACCTGGAATGAATCGGGGCCTCTTGTCCCGCAATCGTTCAGTATTTTTCATTTCCATCCCCCCACAACATACCTGTCTTGTTTCTCACACCATTAAGAAATGCTTCAAACCCCATCGGTTTTCTTGACTCTGCCTGTAATCGTGTAACTCCAAGGATTCCATTCCCCGTTTGTACCAGGATACCATGACTTTTATCCACACTCAAGACTGTACCAGGTATGGGAGAATCGTCTCTGCCTCCTGCGATTACAACATTGGACTCCAGTATGGCCAGACTTCGGTCGGCGAACTTTGTTCGTGCTTTTGGCCAGGGATAATATGCTCGAACCATGCGCTCAATATCTACGGCATTCTGTTTCCAGTCAATACGGCCGGAATCCCTGGTGACCAGATGGCAATATGTGGCTGATTCATGATTTTGTGCATAACCCTCTACAGTGCTGGATTGGATACTTTTGAGAACAGTCAGCAGCTCATCTCCAGCTTGTCTGGCTACTTTTTCCTCCAATGAACCTGTTGTTTCTGACGGACTCAACCTGAGGGGCGTCTGACGAAGTATGTCACCTGAATCCAATTTCAATGCCAATCTCTGAACTGTCAGGGCTGTCTCATCATTCCCGGCCAGTATGGCTGCCGTCAAGGGTGAAGGACCGCGAAATTGGGGCAGGGCCGAGGGATGCATGTTGATACCTCCCATCGGAAAAATATTCAGAAACTTCGGTCCAAAGATTCTTCCATAGGCAAATACAACAAGTAGATCAGGTTTGAGTTTCAATATGGTATTCCTTGCCTCTTCATTCACTCTGGCAGGTTGAAGAATGGACAGACCAAGCTCTTCTGCAGCAATTTTGACAGCAGGAGGCGTAAGTCTGCGGCCTCTACCGGAGATTTTGTCCGGGGCAGTGAGAACTCCGGCCACTGTGAATTGACTGGCTATGGATTGCAGTGAAGGGACGGCAATATATGGAGAGCCTGCAAAAAGGATTCTCATTCAGGCACTTATCTGGCTGTCAAGGATTTTTTTCTTCTTACTGCGACTCAAATGATCAATGAAGAGAATCCCATTGAGGTGATCAAGCTCATGCTGAATGACAGTTGACATAAGACCACCTGCTTCCATGGTGAAAGGACGTCCCCGGAGATTCCAGGCCTGAACCTGAATTTCCGCTGGGCGTTTTACAGCGGCATATTGACCGGGAATACTCAAGCATCCTTCATCATATCGTGATAATTCCGAACTGGTGGCCGTTAATTCTGGATTGATGAAAATGAGGGGGGCCTCATTACCTGGTTTAACGACAAATATGCGCTGTAGCAGACCAACCTGTGGTCCGGCCAATCCTATACCATTCCCTCTTATCATCGTATCAATCATTTGCCGGGCAAGAACAGTTGTTTCAGTATCAATCTTCTGGATAGGGGCAGCAACTTGCCGCAGAATGCGCAACTGACTCTCAATCCCGATAGTATATATCTCCATACATTCTGAATATAATACATTTGAAATGCTTTGTCATGAGAATCGCACCGGGGCATTTTTAGAGGTACCCTATAATAAATCTACCGGATCCATGTCAATCTCCAGTCTTAAACCATCCATCTTCTTTATACTGGCGACTGCTGACGCCACGGCTGCATGAGTTTGGTCAAAAAACTGGCTTCTGAGAATTATATGCCGTCGATAGTGACCGTTAATCATACCTACAGGGCATTCGGCTGGACCCATTAACTCCCAGCTTTTCGTACCCTGAGAAAGCTTCTCAACCAGATTATCCAGGTATTTCTTTACATTCTCTTCTTTTTTACCCCTTACAACCAATCGAAAGAGACGACTGTAAGGAGGAAAACCCAGCATGGCTCTCTGACTTAATTCATACTCATAGAATTCAATAATTTTATTTTCAGCAGCAAATCTTACTGGAAAGGAATCAGGACGGTTGGTTTGTATTATAACTTCTCCGTCAGGGCGAAAGCGTCCTGCTCGGCCGGCAACCTGAACAATGAGGGAAAATGTCCGTTCCGCAGAACGGAAATCCGGCAGATTCAATGCTGTGTCTGCAGAAAGAATGACTGACAGCTTGACACCCGGTGCATTGAGTCCTTTGGCCACCATCTGAGTGCCCAGAAGAATGTCAATTTTCCCAGCTCTAAAATCTTTCAGTATCGATGACAGTACTCCCTTCCTCCCCGTTGTATCACGATCAAGGCGGGCAATACGTTTTTCAGGATACAGAGATCGTATTTCGTCTTCGATTTTCTCCGTACCAAAGCCATGAGCCCTTATCTGCCGGGAATTGCATCCGGGACAGATTGATGGAGGCAGTCTTCTATAACCGCAATAATGACACATCATGGTATTCCGATTCCTGTGATAGGTGAGGGGGACGCTGCAGTGATGGCATAAAATCGCCTCTCCGCAGTCCGGGCATTGATAATGATAGGAAAACCCTCTCCTGTTCAGAAATAGGAGGGCTTGACGGCCTTCATTCAACACACGGGTAAGAGCCATATGCACATCCCGCGATAAAACTCCGCTGACTTTCTGCATATTGACAACAGAAATTCTGGGTAAATCTCCACCTGCCGGCCGGCCTTTCAATTCCAGTCTCTGGAGTCGGCCATTGCTCATCAGAGACCAGGCCTCCACCGAAGGAGTTGCACTCCCCATAATCAGAGTAGCTCCGGACAGCCGACACCGCCTCATCGCCAGTTGCCGGGCGTGATAACGAGGTGTCTTTGAGGATTTATAAGAACCCTCATGTTCCTCATCGATTATAATCAATCCAAGATTATCGACTGGTGCAAATACAGCACTCCTGGCCCCAAGAACAAACAAGGCCTTACCCTTCTGGATTCTTCGCCACTGAGTTAAACGCTGAGATGGAGTAAGACTGGAATGTAGCACGGCAAGATTGTTCGGAAACCGTTTGGTCAGTCCCTCGGCTAGATGATGACTCAGGGCAATTTCCGGCACAAGGTAGATAACCCCCCGGCCTTGTGAAATCATTTTTTCAGCAACACGAAGAAACACTTCGGTTTTACCTGAACCAGTTCCGCCATAGAGATAAAACCACTGATCAGTACTCTTCTGAACAGCGTCCAGAGCTCTGGACTGCCCGGAGGTAAGCTCATCAATACGGACTGCCTGATATCCTTCATCATCCAACAATCCCCGGCCTTCCCTTTGTCCACCAGGTAGCATGCAGGTCAGAGATTCGCCAAGACTGCAAAGGGTAAGTGCTGACATCCACCGGGCCAGAGACAGGGTATCCTTACCGAAAAGAGACTGAGAATCCACGATTTTTTCGATACTCTTAATCTTTTTTAATTCCTGCGGAGGTTTATCATGATTTCCCACAACCCATCCGATGAGACGACGGGAACCCAACTCTGCCTTTACACGACAGCCAACAGAAACCTCCTGCTCGGACAAGTAGGTATAACTCTGCTGTACAGGAATATTAAATACCAGTTCCAGGTAGAACATTCCAGGCCGCCTTGAATCGCAGCAATGCTTCCCATACCGGCCTTCTTAAGCGTTCGGGATGAGCCAGAACTTCTTCAGGTGTCCACAGAACAAGAGCTGGAATTATTCCCCAGCGCCAGTTTCTGGCAACAAGGGCAGGAAAATCCCGTGGATTACCGGAAAGGGCTCCACAGGCCGCGTCTCCCAACGCCAGAACGGCTATGGGAGCCACCGCACGGTATTGCCTCTGTAGGAAATCGCTGCAGGCTTCCACTTCACTGGATTCAGGCGGTCTTCCACCAGGTGTCCGGCACTTCACAGCCGGTGTAATGAAGATGTCCTGTTCCAGATTAAGTTCCAGGGCAGTAAGCCATTTCGCCAGATACTCATTTCCCTGTATCGACATGGGCATTGAGTCCTCCCGGGCATCATCGACAGGCGGAGGGGTTACTACCATAAGCCTTGCTCCGGCAGTTCCCCTGCCTGGAACAGTACACCTCCTCAGCAAGTACAGGTTACAATTCTCACAGGTACAGATTTCCCGGTTAATGACTTGCAGTTCTGCCGCATCTGACCGGCCATTTTCTACAGGAACAAAGGGGGTAAATCCCGATGAACCCTGCAATGAAATTGATCCGGGGTTTTTATTAAGAGAGGCCGAATCTCTTCCCTGATTTTCAGGGATAACTATTGTGTCATCCGCCTCTCTTGATCGATACTTGCCAGTCAGCCAGTTTTCAGTATCTTTCAGTATGCATGCATATCTATTGAAGGCCCCATCCCTGTCCATACTCCACCCTGGTAAGGAATAATCCTCTGGCCGGAGCTGTAGGTCCAGCCGTATTTCTATCTCCAGATTCAAGTATGCCCTTTATTGTACATTTATCACCACCCCGTAATGCTGTATCTATCATAGTTCCCAGCAAAGAACGCACCATTTTCCATAAAAAAGCATTGCCGCTGATACGGAACAGGGTTTGGGGGCCATCAGACAAAAACACCGCGTTATATATTTCCCGGTTTTTATGAGGAGAAGAGTCACCCGCTGTTGCGAATGCGGTGAAATCATGTCTGCCGCAGATAATATTTGCCATACTGTTAAGAATTACCAGAGAAGGGATACGGGGAAGCAGCCAGGTATAGCGGGCAAGATGGGCGGGAAAGGCACGCCCTTCAGCCATCCTGTATTCATAGACTCGGGCAAGGGCATTTCTTCTGGGATGAAAAGATTTGTCTACACGCTGACTTCTTAAAATCTGGATATCACGGGGCAGTCGGGCATTCAATGCATCCCGAAATTGCCAGTCGGGGATTGTATTTTTTTCCGTAAGAAAGTTTCCCATTTGACCCGTAGCATGAACACCGGCATCTGTTCTTCCAGCCCCAGTCAGTGAAACTGAAAAACCATGTAGATCTTCAAGAGCTTTTTCTATTACCCCCTGCACACTGAGTTGACCTTCTTGACTCTGCCATCCAGCATACTGAGTTCCATCATAGGAGATAACGAGTGCGATGTTGCGGAGCATTTACAGATGCTTCAACTCTTCTTTTATGGATTTATGCAGTTCCCTTCCAAGGTCGAGAAAAGCTGAAGGTTTAGCTTTCGATGTCTCACCTATTCCCACAATACGCGAAACTGCTGTTCTGGCAAGATTCAGGCAGTTCGCCCGCTTGTCATTATCGGTCTGGTCCCCATATTTCAACTGCAATACACCAATAAGATAGTAGACACCATCATAACCATAATTATTGTCCAGATCAGGACCCAGGTGAGGTATTTCTTCCCAGTTTTCGGATTTATTATCTTGATTTCTCAATGCTTCACCATACGAAAACACCGCCTTCCGGTAGAAAATCCTGGTCAGATAATCATACTTTGAATCAGGCTCCAGTTCATGCAGTTCATCGGCCAGCCAGGCAGCCCGGAGAAAGCAGAGTCCCTGGAGAATTGTCGGTGAGATTGATTTGGGGAAATAATCATAGCAGGCAGCTGCCAGTACGTAGGATGAGATGCCATCTTTCAAGGTTCTGTTCCTGCTGAAATCAACATCTTCGAACAAAGGCCGGATGAGGTTTTTTCTCGCACTCAGGCCTTTATCCAGTGTTTTTATGATATCCGGACTCAATGTTTCAAAATGCCGTGGAAATGAGGCAAACCAACACCGCGGACATACTGTTATGGGGTATAGAAGTGGATATACTGCACCAAACTTCTTCGTTGGATTGTATTTCCGATGGAGTTCATCCGTGAGATCACCAGCATTCATCCGGCCGCCGCCAGTGAGAAGCTCTTCCTTATAGTTCTCAGTTTTACAGACAGGACAAATTGTTGGATTTTTTTTCCTGAACGATACTTCAATATTGTCCATTCACTGCCTCCAGTATTACTTGTGCAGCAGCCAGATTCTCCTCATGAGTTAGAGATACATACACGTTATTGACACCCAGCCGCTCAATTCCAGCCTGTGCACTTCCTCTCAGGATGAGAGTCGGGCGGTTAAACTGTTCATTCACTACACGAATATCACGTAATCGCAATCCAGTAAATCCTGTTCCAAGGGCTTTAGCAAATGCCTCCTTTGCAGCGAATCTTGCTGCTAGAGAGGCAGGCGCATCGGCTCCCCGGGAATACACAGCCTTCAATTCATCCTCATGGAAGTAGCGCTCACAAAGCGGTGGCATATCCAGCCATCCGGCAATCCTTGAAACTGTTACAAAGTCCAATCCAATTCCCACTATCATTGATCTTCCTCTTCTTCTGCATTAATTGTCGGTGCATAAGCTGGTAGTCCTACTATCCCAAAGGGTTGTGCAGTATCTGAAATCTGCCTGGTATCCGGAGGTGCAATCAACGCCGGGACATTTTCCTCAGAAGCATCCGGCCGGGTTTGTGCTACTTGAATTTCCACTTCACGGGGGACAAGTTTCAGAACAGCCAGACCGGGAGGAATATCCATTGCAAGAGGAAGTGTATATGACCCGGGGCTGCTGATACGGGAACCATCAAGAAAAAAGGTCATGTCCTGAGGTCTTACTTCTTCCACAGCCAGTTGGTTGCCCTGCAGAGTTAAACGCACGCGAGGGAGGTCTTCTGTAATTCTCAGACCATCAGGAAGGTCAAAAACAACCAATTCCTGGTCTTCAATTGTCCGAATGATTACCATTTCATCAATTACTCCGCGAAATTCAACAATCCTGCCTCCGGGCAGTTCAATTTGAGGAGATGGGCTGACTATACGAGTTGTTACAGTGAAATTCTTAAGCCGGCCTGAGAGATCTATCAACTCGGTGGTGAGTTCCGTCAGATTGGCCATCTGACTTTGAGGTCCCACAACCGTTACAGATGAAGGTGATATGAAAGACTGGGTCAGGCTGTAGCCCAGAGCCGGAATACCAGACAACTCTGGCCGAACAACCAGTGAGCGTATAACTCGCTTCTCAATGGTAAGAGATAACTCCCGTGGTCGAGAACGCAGTTCCAATGCTTCTGGCTGGAGGGCTGTTCCCTTTTTACGAATTTCGACAAGGAGTTGGTACTCCCCTTCTTCCGAGTAAGGGAGAAGATTGATGAAAGCCTCAATATCATCCGGAAGGACACCCTTCACATCGTTTTCATTGCCCCTCAGAGTGATATTGATATTCCGCGGATAGTCAGAACTGACAATCAAACCTCTGGGTGTTATCACTTCAAGGGGAATAGTGATTTCACGTTCAGTTTGAGTATTAACACGAAACAGAAGATATAGAAGGATTGCCAATCCGGCACAGATTATTTTGCTTGACCATCGATGAAGGACGAAACGTCGAAGAATTGACATTATCATTTCTTATCATCCTTCACTTTGTCCGTCAAATTCATGCCCAGCAATGAATTCAAACGCTGCCGGATTTCATCACTTTCCAGGTTGTAGAAAATATTGCCATCATAAGCAAGTGACAGGGCGCCACTTTCTTCGGATACCACCAGAATCAGGGCATCTGTTTCTTCTGCCATTCCTAATGCGGCACGATGACGGGTCCCAAAGGAACTCCTTATATCGGACTGATTGGATAATGGTAGAAAACAACTTGCTGCAGTAACACGGCCTCCCTGTATAACCATAGCTCCATCATGTAAGGGGCCATCATGACCAAAGACTGTAAGAATCAAATACGATGATAAATCGGCATTCAACAGGGTACCGGTATCGATAATTCCCTTTAATCCTACCTTCCTTCCGAATACAACAAGAGCTCCTCGTTTTCTATCAGCCAGTAATTCAGCAGCATTGAGAACAGCATCAATCTGTAATGGCTTCTGTCGTACCTTTCCTTTGAATAATTCCCTCTGACCAATTCTGGAAACAATGTTGCGTAATTCCGGCTGAAAAACAATGGCAACACCGATAAAGAGTCCTGGAGCTATCAGTTCAAGAATCCACAATAGGGCAGACAACTGAAACCCCCAGGCTACTGCATAGATAAAAGCCAGGATAACAGCGCCGCGCAGGAGCTGAATTGCCCGCGTTTCCTCCAATAATATATATAATCTGTAAAGGAGGTAGGCAAGAAGAAAAATATCCAATACTGGCAGTAAGAAATTATTAACAAAAGGGAGATCTACGAGGAACTGCATGCCAGTGCCTCCCAGACATTGATGAGATCTCTGGTTTCCTTCACATCATGAACCCTGAGGAAATCAACCCCCTGAGTAAGACACCATCCATGAGCGGCAAGAGTACCTGCCAGTCTGTCGGTATCATTTCCAAGAATGGTTCCCAGGAAAGACTTCCTGCTCAATCCCACCAAAATGGGAAATGCATCAACCCTTATATCCGGGAGTTTACGGAGTAAAGCTACATTGTCTTCAAACCTCTTGCCAAACCCAATACCTGGATCGAGAATGATGCACTCTTCCCTGATTCCCCTGGTTATCCCATGGTCAACAGTTTTGAGAAAAAAATCTCTGACTTCCATAACGACATCATCATAATAAGGATGATCCTGCATTGTTGTGGGAGTCCCCTGCATGTGCATGAGGACGACTTTTACGCCCCGTTCCGCTGCCAGTTCTGCCATCCGGGGATCAGATCGCAAAGCCGAAATATCATTGATCATAGTAGCACCGGCATTCAATGCCGCTTCGGCCACAACAGAGTTTTGAGTATCAATGGAGATCTCCGCGGATGAAAAATCTCGAATTGAGCGAATTGATGGTATTACACGGGAAATCTGTTCCTCCGTATCAACACTGACGGCACCCGGTCTTGTAGATTCACCGCCAATATCGATGATATCCACACCCTCCTCAATCATCTTTCTGGCAGTTTTGACAATCTCTGAATGTTCCATTGATCTGCTGCCTACATAAAAAGAGTCTGGAGTACAGTTTATGATACCCATGATTCCCGGGTGGTTAAAAGCAACCATAACTCATCGTGCCATAATGTCATGTTTCTTTCTATCCCTTACCTGGTGTCAGAAAGCTTGTTAAAGCAACAAAAACCCATGTCAAGCTCGTTACAACATAGGGCACCTCTAAAAAACCTTATTTCGTTTCTGGCTTGATCTTTTTCCTCGCTGCTACGTTGTCAAAATGCTCATGTAAACAGGTGCGTACCGCAGGAGCAAAGCTCCGAGGAACGCACCGCCAACCGCTTAAGCTACGCTCCGTTGTTGTCAAAATGCTCACGTAAACAGGTGCGTACCGCAGGAGCAAAGCTCCGAGGAACGCACCGCCATTGCGCCAAATTCCAAAAACGGTTTTTTAGAGGTTGCCTATGTTATTCCCTCACAGTCCCAACCCGGAATGTATCAATTTCAGTACTCCAAAGCAAAAAAACTGGTTTTCTATGCACAGTTCTTACCACACAGAAGCATTTGGAACGGTCCAACGCTCCATCTGAAATGACTGCAAAAGGACCTTTTCCACCCAGACTTTTTCCATCGATTACTACGCGAAAAAGGTCGTCGATTACGAGGAACTTCTACAGCAACTGGTGACCTCTTCAGGTGTGAATGACATCAGCCGCCACCTGGAGGTTTCTTCCGATACGATACAGAATCGATGTGAAAGACTGGCCCGTTCTGCTATGTTGTATGTGAAGGTTTAGGAGGAAATTGGAATCCCGGGATGGGTTGAAGGGGTTTTACAGGCTTTCTGACACTCTCATCGAGACAAAACTTCTTCCTATTACTGATGTCCCTTGAAGAAAGAATGCCTGGTCAAGTATCCTTATCACCACTAATTGGAGAAGCCGCTATGAAAAGTACAGATTTGGAACGAAGAAATCGTGAGATAAAAAAATCCAGAAAAAAGATGATGGTTCTCGAACGTAAAAGTCAACGGGATTCTCGAACGGCAGGCGACTTCATCAACCTTCTTGACGAAGCCTTTTTTTATGATACTGAAAGGATCTACAACATAAATATGAGTGAGAATATTCTGGTACTCCTTGAAGAGTTGAAAGAAGATATTCCACAGAAGCAATGGGGTCCTGTCATACGCAAGGCTGTCAAGAAAACGAAAGTGAAGATGAAAGATGAAGCTGTCAATATGCTGGCCGAACTTGCCGGAATCGATCTGGACGACTGAAGGATGAGAGTAGCTTCGATTCAGCGGAAACGCAAGACTTCCAGTTTCTCCGGGAAATCAGGTAAGATAACTCGAATCATGCACTGGAAAAGGCTTTGACAAAGTTCATCTCCATGATCTGTTTTTCAACTACAATCAATGCTGATCGGTAATTGTGAACTACCGATTCCAGGAAGGAGAGAATATGCAACCCTTAAAACTTGGTGTCCTCGGAGTTTCCCGCCATTATGGTCTTCGCGTGCACAAATCAATTTCAGATTCATATCTGATAGACCCCATCTCCCTTGGTTCCCGTACGCTTGAGCGTGCTCAGAAAGCTGCTGAAAGATGGGGATTCAAGAAAGCTTACGGTACCTATCAGGAAGTTATTGATGACCCGGATGTGGAAGCCGTATACATTTCTCTTCCAAACAGTATACATGCTGAATGGATCAAAAGATGTGTTGATGTTGGAAAGGCTGTACTCTGCGAAAAACCCATAGCGATGAATGCTGTCGAAGCTGCTGACGCCCTTGAATACGCTGAGAAGAAAAGTGTTTTGGCCATGGAGGCTTTTATGTACCGTTTCCATCCCCAGTGGATTAAAGCTCGAGAAGTACTGAATGCGGGAGAAATCGGTGAAATAATGTCCATTCATACAATTTTCAGTTTTTTCAACAATGATCCCCGTAACATTCGTAATCAAAGGGATCTTGGTGGCGGTGTCCTTTATGACATTGGCTGTTATGCCATCTCTTCAGCACGATTCCTCTTGAACCAGGATCCAGACCGGGTTTTCGCAGATATTAAGTACGATGCTGTGACCAATGTTGACACCCTCTGTTCGGCTATAATGGATTTTGGTGGCTCTAAGGCTTCATTTACTGTTTCTACAAGAATGGCTCCTCGTCAGAAGGTTTCAGTGTTCGGAAGCAAGGGTTCCCTGGAGATTATACGGCCATTTAATGCTCATCCCGACGTTCCGCTTCTTCTTGTTATCAATGATGGCAGTAGTCAGAGAGAGGTTCCATGTGGCCCGGCAGACCAGTACAGGATGATGCTTGAAGACTTCACTCAATCACTCCGGAACGGTGATACTGCCTCGATCCCCGGTTCCGACAGTATTGTAAATATGAAGATAATCGACGCTGTATTCCGCTCTGGAGGCAGCGGGGGATGGGAAAACATTCAGTCTCCTGTTTGAGAAATTGGCAGTTGCCAAATCAAACTCAATTCGTGAAGCACTCGTTCGTTTCCGGAGGGCATGATTCCAGTGAATTTGTCTATTGTGTGGAACAAGTGAACATAGTACTGTCTTTCAGCTTTGTTCATCATGGAGGATTTGAGTGACTGTAATTCTTGCCATTCTTGCTTCGCTATTCTATGGCTGTGCTGACTTTACTGGAGGTCTGGTTGCAAGGCGAAGTCCCATCCTTTCTGTTGTAATCTGGTCTCAACTCATGGGTGCTGTAACGGTTCTGGTTGTTCAGCCATTTCTGGGACCGTTCCATCTGTCTCTGGATTCCTGGCTTTGGGGAATGGCAGCGGGTATGGCAGGATCAGCAGGTATTGGATTTCTTTACCATGGATTATCGACAGGATTGGCTGCCATTGTTTCTCCGGTTTCTGCTGTAACCGGAACCATCTTACCGGTTCTATTTGGAGTTTTTGTCGGGGAACGTCCTGATCTTCTGGATTGGATGGGAGTGGGACTGGCTGTTCCAGCCACAGTACTGCTTTCATTGGAAAAGGATTATTCAGGTCATTCTGTCAAAGACTCCCTGCGCAGTGGATTCATCTCAGGACTGGGGTTTGGAGGGTTTTTCATTCTTATTTCCCGAAGCGGAGACAATTCTGGTCTTCTACCGCTCCTTGCGGCTCGAACAGCCGGAGTGCCAGCTCTTCTGTTACTGGCATTATTACGCCGTCAACCTTTGATACTTACTCGGGGAACAAGGATTGCAGCTCTGGGGGCAGGTATTCTCGATATGGGGGCAAATATTCTCTTTCTGCTTGCAGCACGATCAGGGCTGCTCATCGTCGTATCAACACTGGTTGCTCTTTATCCTGCTCCAACAGTTCTGCTTCAAAAGATTGTATTCCATGAGAAAATGGGGGTGTTGAGACTGACCGGATTTATTATGGCGATTACGGGTATTGTCTGTATTGCCGTCTGGTAGCTGCACATTGGATTGTCTGGATATGACAGGGGCATTTCCCCTGTAGGGCACCTCAAAAAAACCTTATTTCCTTTCCGGCTTGATTTTTTCCTCGCTGCTGCGTTGTCAAAATGCTCACATAAGCAGGTGCGTACCGCAGGAGCAAAGCTCCGAGGAACGCACCGCCAACTGCTTAAGCTAGCTCCACTTTTGCCTGCCTGTGCGTGTCCGCACGCAGACAGGCCGCCTTGCATCAAGTAAAAAATTAAGCAGGTGCGTACCGCAGGAGCAAAGCTCCGAGGAACGCACCGCCAACTGCTTAAGCTAGCTCCACTTTTGCCTGCCTGTGCGTGTCCGCACGCAGACAGGCCGCCTTGCATCAAGTAAAAAATTAAGCAGGTGCGTACCGCAGGAGCAAAGCTCCGAGGAACGCACCGCCATTGCGCCAAATTCCAAAAACGGTTTTATAGAGGTTGCCTGTATTGTATCGGCCTGTTTTCTCAAGCAGCGTTTTCATCCCCCCCTGGTTATGTCTGCCAGTCGAATCGCAGAAAATAAACCATAACAAATCAATTTATGATTGAGTTGATAGAGGTCATTCTGATTTTTATTACATGTTTTATTGATGGGATTCATTTTATCCATTACTCTGCTTGAGAAAGGTGGAGTGATTGAAGAGACGTTGAATCGTATAGAAGGACAGGTTTGGAGGAGTATATATGGCTTCAAGAATAAGCAGTTTGGGTGGATACATTCATGAATATCAGAAGAGCATTGCTGACCCGGAATCATTCTGGGCTGTCATAGCTGAAAGCTTTCACTGGAGGAAGAAATGGGATGAAGTCCTGAGATGGGATTTTGAAAAGCCTGAAGTGGAATGGTTTAAGAATGGAAAACTTAACATTACTGAAAACATCTTTGAGCGCAACCTCTTCATGCTTGGAAAACAGACAGCCATTATCTGGGAACCCAATGATCCCGGAGAAGAAGGTCGCAAGCTTACATACAAAGAGTTATTTGAAGAAGTCTGCCGATTTGCAAATGGATTGTTGGAGCAGGGTGTTAGGAAGGGCGACCGGGTTGTACTCTATATGCCAATGGTGCCGGAATCTGCTATTGCCATGCTGGCCTGTGCAAGGATTGGAGCTGTTCATTCCGTAGTCTTTGCAGGATTTTCCGCCCAAGCTCTGGCCGATAGAATCAACGATGCAGAAGCAAGTACGGTCATCACCAGTGATGGAGGATATAGAGGAAACAAAATACTGGAGATCAAAAAGATTGTCGATGAAGCCCTTGATAAGACACCCTGTGTGAAACGCTGCATTGTATTGAAGCGAACTGGCAGTTCAGTATCCATGAAGACCGGAAGGGATGTCTGGTGGGATGAAGTTATTGCTGGTGTCTCAAGTGATAATGAGGCAGAGGTTATGGATAGTGAAGATTTGCTGTTCATCCTATATACAAGTGGGTCAACTGGTAAACCAAAGGGTGTTGTTCATACAACGGGCGGCTACATGGTCTATAGTCAATACACATTCAGAAACGTCTTCCAGTACAATTCCGGAGATATATTCTGGTGTACGGCTGATATCGGCTGGATTACTGGGCACAGCTACATTATTTATGGGCCGTTGCTTTCAGGGGCAACAACCCTGATGTTTGAGGGGATACCAACCTTCCCTGATGCAGGCCGATTCTGGGAGGTTGTGGAGAAATACAGGGTTAATCAGTTTTATACAGCACCCACCGCTATCAGAGCATTGCAGGCCCGGGGACTGGAATATGTTCAGAGAAGTGATCTAAGCTCCCTGAGAGTTATTGGAACTGTTGGCGAACCCATCAATGAAGAAGCGTGGCATTGGTATCACGATCATGTGGGTAATAACAAATGCCCCATCGTGGATACCTGGTGGCAAACTGAAACAGGGGGTGTCATGATTTCCCCCCTGCCTGGAATTACACCCACGAAACCCACCTGTGCGACATTGCCGCTACCAGGAATTCAGCCCCTGCTGGTGGATGACAACGGAAACGAATTAAAGGGTAATGGTGTGGAAGGAAACCTCTGCATCAAGTATCCCTGGCCGGGTATATTGCGTACAAACTATGGTGACCATGAGAGATGCCGTAAAACATATTTCTCTCCGTATAAGAATTTGTATTTCACAGGCGATGGATGCAGACGTGATGAAGACGGTTATTACCGCATACTGGGCCGGGTGGATGATGTAATCAATGTTTCCGGTCACCGTCTGGGTACAGCTGAAATTGAGAATGCGATCAATGAGCATCCCCTGGTCAATGAATCAGCGGTAGTCGGCTATCCTCATGAGATTAAGGGACAGGGCATCTATGCCTTTGTTGTCTACGAAAGCGATGCAGAGAGCCATGATGTCGAGAAGATGAAGGAGTCGGTTATTTCAACAATCAATAAAATCATTGGTCCCCTGGCTCGCCCGGATAAAATACTGGTTGTCAATGGATTACCCAGAACACGATCCGGGAAAATTATGCGGAGAATTTTAAGGAAAGTGGCTGAAAAAGATGTGTCCGATCTTGGCGATATAAGTACGCTGTTGAATCCCGAAATAGTAGAATCAATTATATCGGCAGCAGGAATTGCATTGGTCAGTCCACCTTAAAATCTGAGGAATCCTATGAGATATTGTGTTTTCAGCCTGTTAATCAGTCTGATATTGCTGACCTCCTGCGGCCCCGATGGGAATGCCCATCCCGAAGTAGAAAATGCTTCCTCAATGGAGGACGTAATCAATCGAACTATTCCTCCCAATCCCGTTGAGAGATTAAACGCTGACGGTGTTGTGGTTACCCATGCCATGTCTCTGAGAAGCGAACCAAAATACCCAGCCGATTTTACCCACTTCGAGTATGTCAATCCCGAAGCTCCCAGAGGTGGAACAGTTGTGATGGCCGGAACCGGCACCTTCGACAGCTTCAATCTTTACGCTCAGCGGGGAAAACCGGCACCCAATTCTTCCTTGTTTTACGACTCCTTGATGACAATGAGCCTGGATGAAGTGGAAGTGTACTATGGACTTATTGCGGAAAAGATGGAATATCCTTCGGATTACTCCTGGATCATCTTCCATATCCGACAGGAAGCCAGACATCAGGATGGTCAATCTATCACAGCTGATGATGTGGTTTTTTCATTCAATAAATTTCTGGATGAAGGAGTGCCCCAGTTTAAAACCTATTACGCCAATGTTTCATCTGTGGAGGCACTGGATGACTTACGAGTGAAATTTACACTCACCAGTGGTGAAAAAGAAATGCTGATCTCCCTTGGAGTTCTGAAAATTTTGCCTCCCCGCTACTGGGAAGGAAGGGATTTGTCTGAGCCGCTCAGGGAGCCACCTTCAGGCAGTGGAGCCTATACTGTGTCCGATTATGCCATGGGTCAGTATGTTGTGTATGAACGGCTCAAGGATTACTGGGCGATGAATATACCATCCATTAAAGGAACACAGAACTTTGATTATATTCGTTATGATATGTATCGTGATGATGTGGTCAAACTCGAAGCCTTGAAAGCCGGTAAGATTGACATTCGGTGGGAAAATATCTCCAAGCAGTGGGCAACCCAATACACCGGACCCAATTTTGATGATGGGTATATCAAAAAAGATGAGTTGCCTGATGAATCCCCCCCATCCATCCAGCAATACATTTTCAATACTCAAAAAGAACAGTTGCAGGATAGACTTGTTCGTGAAGCTCTTGGGCTGATGATGGACTTTGAGTGGCTGAACAGGAATCTCTTCTATAACCAATACTCACGAACCCGAAGTTACTTCCAGAGCACTCCCTTTGAAGCCATGGGCACCCCATCACCGGAAGAAATGGAAATCCTCTCACCGATTCAAGACACCATACCTCCCAGGGTGTTTACACAGGAATACCAGCCTCCTAAAACTGATGGATCAGGCAATATTCGCAGCCATATAGCCCAGGCCCTGGATTTACTGGCCGATGCGGGGTGGATAATAAAGGATCAGAAGATGGTGAATGCTGAGACTGAAGAACCCCTTGCATTGGAACTCCTTTTGTACAGCACATCGACTGAACGTGTTGCAACAGTTTTCCAGGAAAACCTCAAAAAGATTGGTGTGGATCTCCAACTCCGTCTTGTGGATACAACTCAGTATCTCAACCGTCTGCATAATCTGGATTATGATATGATTTCCTACATGTTTCCGGGAAAATTCTTCCCTGATTCCAATCTGAAAATTAGATGGCATTCAGATTTCATCGACAGCACCTACAACCTGTTCGGTGTAATAGATTCCGCAGTGGATTATCTGGTCGAAGGCATAGTTGAACATCAAAATGATAACGTTGCACTTGCTCATTGGAGTAGAGCCTTCGATCGAGTGCTGCAATGGAATCACTATGGAGTATTTCAATGGCATTCCTCCATCACCAGAATGGCCTACTGGGATATGTTTGACAGTCCCGCCATAAAACCCAGGTACAGTGATGGATTCTCCACCTGGTGGATAGATGAGGATAAAGCCGCTCGTCTTCCATCACGATAACAGGAAGTTGAATTGGGATCGTACATCCTTCGCAGGTTGCTGTTAATAGTTCCCACTCTCTGGGCTGTTATTACGGTCAATTTCTTCATTGTCCAGATTGCCCCTGGTGGACCTGTGGAACAGGCCATCGCAAAGGCCCATGGAATCAATTCCAATATGGCCATGGAGCGCATATCCGGCATCGGGCAGATGGAGACCGGCACAGTAGATAACGAATCCCAGCCCATGAGTCAATACCGGGGTGCACAAGGACTGAACCCGGAGATAATCGCGGCCATTAAGAAGCAATACGGTTTTGATAAACCTCTGCACATCCGTTACTTTCAAATGCTTCGGGACTACATCACCTTTGATTTCGGCGACAGCCTCTTTAAGGCCCAGTCAGTGATCAGGCTCATACTTGAACGCATGCCGGTATCCATTTCTCTGGGACTCTGGACAACTCTTCTTGTCTATTTGATTTCCATTCCTATGGGCATATATAAAGCTGTCAGGGATGGATCGCCGTTTGATCGGTGGAGCAGTGCCATCGTCATCTTCGGGAATGCCATTCCATCATTTCTGTTTGCCATCCTTCTCATTGTTTTCTTTGCCGGTGGTTCGTTCCTCTCCATCTTTCCTCTCAGAGGACTGGTTTCCTCTAACTGGAAGGAGTTGAGCTTCGGGATGAAGATTCTGGATTACTTCTGGCATCTGACTCTCCCACTCTTTGCCATGCTCATTGGTGGATTCGCATCCCTTACCCTGCTCACCAAGAATTCATTTATGAATGAAATCGGTAAGCAGTATGTCATGACCGCGCGATCCAAGGGATTAACAGAGCATAGAATATTGCTTGGTCATGTGTTCCGGAATGCCATGCTCATCATCATTGCAGGATTTCCTGGAGCCTTCATCTCCATGCTGTTCACCTCATCTGTCATTATCGAAACTATATTTTCACTTAACGGAATCGGACTCCTGGGATTTGAAGCGGTAATGCAGAGGGACTATCCTGTGATGTTCGGCACTCTGTATATCTCGACACTATTGGGCCTTCTCATGGGCCTTGTTTCCGATCTAATGTACACGGTTGTGGATCCCCGAATCGATTTTGAGAGGAGGGCCATTTAGAATGAATGCCCTTATAGCCGAACGTCTCAGACGATTCAAAAGGAACAAACTTGGATATGTTTCGGCCAGGATTTTCGGATTACTGTTTTTCATCACACTGTTTGCCGAATTTCTGGCCAATGAGAACCCCATCCTTCTCAGGTATCAGGGGCGTTTTTACCTACCCATTTTTACTGACTATCCTGAAACCACTTTCGGCGGAATCTTTGAAACTTCCGCTGATTATCGTGATCCCTTTGTTGCCAGCCTTATCAATTCTCATGGGTGGATGATCTGGCCGCCCATCCGGTTCAGTCACAATACAATCAACTACAACCTGCCCAGCCCGGCCCCATCCCCTCCCACAGCAGAAAACCTCCTGGGAACTGACGACAGAGGTCGGGATGTACTTGCTCAAACCATCTATGGTTTCCGTCTCTCTGTCCTATTTGGACTGACCCTCACTCTATTTTCAGCCATAGCCGGTGTATCTGTGGGGGCAGTAATGGGATACTATGGGGGAAAATTAGACATTCTGGGCCAGCGTTTTATTGAAGTGTGGGGGAGTTTACCCACACTCTTTATCCTTATCATATTATCGAGCGTGGTACAGCCAAATTTCTGGTGGCTGCTGGGCATACTCCTTCTTTTTAGCTGGATGGGATTTGTCGGTGTTGTCAGGGCTGAATTTCTTCGGGTACGAAACTTTGAGTATGTTCTGGCGGCCAAAGCGATGGGTCTCTCGGACAGCAGAATCATCTATTTTCACATACTTCCCAATGCCATGGCCGCCACACTTACCTTCGCTCCATTTACCCTGAGCAGAGCCATTACTTCCATAACGGCTCTCGATTTTCTTGGATTCGGTCTGCCTCCGGGGTCGCCATCACTAGGAGGCCTTCTGGCCCAGGCCAAGGCGAATCTCCAGGCACCATGGCTCGGTATATCGACCTTCATCGTACTGGCTCTTATTCTTGCCCTGCTTGTATTCACCGGTGAAGCGGTACGGGACGCATTCGATCCCCGGAAGGCATCCTGATGAATTCAGATAAAGCTGACCTGCTGGAGATCCGTGATCTTCGTGCTGGATTTCGTAAGGATGATAGAATAAACGAAGTTATCCATGGGGTTAACCTGGATCTTGCGGCCGGTGAAACCCTGGCACTGGTGGGAGAGAGTGGAAGCGGCAAAACCGTAACAGCTCTGTCCATTCTCCAGCTTTATCCCAAAGAAATCATTGGATATACGGGTGGCAGCATTAACTTTGACGGTACCTCAATACTGGATGCCAGTGAATCTCAACTGCGCTCACTTCGAGGTTCGGCCATTGGAACAATCTTCCAGGAACCATTAACATCTCTCAACCCCCTTCATACCATGAAAAAACAGTTGAACGAATCTCTGGTTCTCCACCAGGATCTTGATTCGGCCCGGGCCACACCCATTTCACTGGACTGGCTCAAACACGTCGGATTGAGAGATGCGGAAAGACGTCTCAATGCCTATCCCCATCAACTGTCTGGAGGAGAGCGCCAGCGTGTCATGATTGCTCTGGCCATGATAAACCAGCCGAAGCTTCTCATCGCCGATGAACCAACCACAGCATTGGATGTGACCATTCAGGCGGAAGTACTCCTGCTGATCAAGAAACTACAGAAGGAAACGGGTATGGCCGTCCTCTTTATTACTCATGATTTAGGCATTGTGAAGAAATTCGCGGAACGGATGGCGGTGATGAAGGATGGGTACATCGTGGAAGAAGGGCTGACGGAAGATCTATTCTCTTCCCCTGCCCATGAGTACACAAAAACTCTATTGGAAACCGAACCCGGAGAACAATCCCCTGAATCTGATGATAAAGCATCTTCTCTGATGGAGTTCCGGAATCTCAGAGTTCATTTTCCCATCCAGCGGGGCTTTTTTCGCCGTACCATCGGCTTTGTGAAGGCCGTTGATGATGTGAGCGCCCATGTCCGACAGGGGCAAACCCTGGGAATTGTTGGCGAGAGCGGGTCGGGAAAAACAACTCTGGGCAAGGCTCTTCTCAGGCTTGAAAACAGTGAGGGAAGCATCATCTTTGACGGCTCGCCCATATCGGATCTGGCTCCAGGAGCCATACGACCTCTCCGGCGGAAAATCCAGATTATCTTCCAGGATCCCTATGGTTCCTTGAGCCCAAGAATGACAGCAGAGAGCATTATTGGCGAGGGATTAGGAATTCACAGCATTGGCAATAAATCAGATAGGGAGGCCATGATTATCAAAGCCATGGAAGAAGTTGGTCTGGATTCTGAACTCCGTAATCGCTACCCCAATCAGTTTTCCGGCGGTCAACGGCAGCGTATTGCACTGGCTCGAGCTCTGGTTCTCGAACCACAGCTTCTTATACTGGATGAACCAACTTCCTCCCTGGATAGGACAGTCCAATTCCAGGTGATAGCTCTGCTCAAGAAACTCCAGGAGAATAATGGGCTTACCTACATATTTATAAGTCATGATATGGCCGTTGTCCGCAGCCTCTGTCATACCGTAGCTGTGATGAAAGATGGCAGAATTGTGGAAACTGGCTCTGCAAACCGCATTTTTACCAGTCCACAACACCCCTACACGCAAAAACTCCTCCATACGGCATTTTCTCCGGTGGTTAATACTTGATCAATGCATGATTCAGCATTAGTATCCCTCCATGACTTTTACAGCTGTTTTACCCCGTATTCTTGGAATATTGGCCATATTTACCCTGGCTGCAGCATTGAGTTCTGCCCGGGCACAACCCGAATCAGAGCAGAAATCCAGTTTGTCTGATTACGCCGATCTCGTTATAAATGACCCGGATGTACACTATGGAACTCTGGACAATGGTCTTACCTATTATGTCCGTTCCAACGACAAACCTGCCGGTACAGCCGAACTTCGGTTGGTTATAAAAGCCGGATCGGTATTAGAGGATGAGGATCAATTAGGACTTGCACACCTGTTGGAACATATGCTTTTTAACGGAACCGAAAAATATCCTGCCAACGAGTTGATTGATTTTCTTGAGTCTCTTGGTATGGAGTTCGGTCCAGATCTCAATGCCTACACATCCTTTGATGAGACTGTCTATAGACTGTCAGTACCGACTGAAGATGAGGATATATTCACCCGTGGACTGGATGTTCTTAAAGAATGGGCTTTCCATGCAACGCTTGATGAAGAAGAGTTTGAAAAAGAACGGGCTGTTGTTTATGAAGAATGGAGGGGACGCCGTGGTGCTTCTGCTAGAATAAGTGATCAGATATACCCCATCCTGCTAAAAGGTTCCAGACATACCGAAAGATTGCCGATTGGAGATATGGATGTGGTGCTCAATGCCTCATTGTCTGACCTGAAACGTTTTTACAGGGATTGGTACAGACCTGATTTGATGGCCGTCATCGCTGTCGGTGATTTTGATGCTGATGAAACAGTCAAAAAAATACAAAACCTCTTCGGCCGTCAGCCGGCTACACCCAATCCCCGGCCAAGACCTGCCTATCCCATAGCCCGTCATAAGGAAACACTCATAAAAGTGATTCATGACGATGAGGAAACAGAGACCAACGTCAACCTGCATGTGAAGCATGATCCCATCCCCACAATCAATCGAATAGGCTTAAAGGAATATCTGATAAAAGAACTCTTTTACACCATGTTGCAGCAGAGATTGGATGAAGTGAGCAGAAGTGAGGCTCCTCCCTACCTACGCAGCTGGGCATATTCATATCCCTTCACAGTAGATACGTCACTTTCTTCAATGGGTGCCACTGTTAATGAGGATGGGGTAAAGGAAGGATTCAAAGGACTTCTTATGGAAGTAGAACGTGTACGGAAATATGGTTTCCTCCCTCCTGAACTGGAGAGAGCAAAAACAAATATGTTCAGCATGACTGAAAACTACTGGAAGAGGCGAAACGATCTTGAATCAACTATTCTTGTGAGCAATTACATTGAGGCATTTACATATGGAGATCCCTATCCCTCCATTGATTGGTACTGGAAATCCGTACAGGATTTTCTGCCCCTGATTGCTCTGGAAGAAGTTGGTGCGATGGCCAGAGTTCTCCTGAGTTCCTCAAACCGGGTTGTCTATGTAACAGGTCCGTCAGTGGAGGCTGTTACAAGTATTCAGGAGGAAGACCTTCGTCAGATTCTCCAGGACGTTGAATCCATGGAATTAGCGGCCTGGACTGAAGAAGCCATTTCTGGTTCCCTGGTGGAGAATCCACCAGAATCCGGTAGTATTATATCACGAGGTACCATTCCGGGAGCAGGTATAGTTACTCTTACACTCTCAAATAACGCCAGAGTTTTGTACAAAGTCACTGATTTTGTACAGGATGAAATCCTTTTTGAATCCATCAGTGCCGGCGGTTCTTCTCTGGTTGAAGATGATTTATACATCTCATCACAGTTCGCCACAGATGCTGTTGAAGAGGGCGGACTTGGAAACCATTCACCGACGGAACTTCATAGAATTCTCACTGGTAAGGGTGTCTCACTCAAGGTCAATTTATACAGGGAATTTGAGGGAATGAATGGATATTCTACTGAAGAAGACCTGGAGTCTCTTTTCCAACTCATCTATCTGGCGCATACTTCTCCCCGTCTGGATGAAGTTGCATGGAACAATTTGAAGAGCCGGGTGGCAGATTCCATCAGAAACCGTGAGCTTTCTCCCCGAGTACTGTATTACGATGAACTGTGGACAACATTGTACAATAATCATTTCCGTACCAAACCCCTCAGTCTTGAAGATTTGTCTGATGCAGATTTGAATGAGGCTCTATCCATCTATAATGAAAGGTTTAATGCTGGCGGAGATTTCACCTATATCTTTGTTGGAGACTTCGAGCCTGAAATTCTGGAATCCTACATAGTTAACTGGCTGGCTGACCTGCCGGTTCAGGAAACCCCTGAATCCTGGAAGGATAGGAACGTAAGGCTTTATACTGGATCCGGGAAAAAAACACTGGAAGCCGGAACTGAACCTTTGAGTATTGTAAACCAGAGTTGGAGTGGAGCCTGGAATGGTGATTTCTCAGAGTGGTATCGTATGAATTCTCTTGCAACGGCATTGGAAATGCACTTAACCAGAATTATCCGGGAGGAGTACGGCGGTACTTATTCGATAGGAGTGACTCTGAATGCGAGAATCATACCAGCGAAGCAGTATAATTACATGATTACCTATTCCTGTGATCCTGAGAGAGTGGATGAGTTATCGGCCAGTGTGAAAGAAATCATTGCCGACTGGCAAATACGGCCGCCTGAATCTAAACTCGCGGAAGATGTAGCCGCAATGCAGCGTAGAAATTACAAGGAAGATCTTGAAAGTAATTCCTGGTGGATGAGACAAATAGACTTCGGTGTTCGTTCAGGAGTTGATCCCCAGGAGTTGATTCGAGACCGGACAGAATTCTTTAACAGTTTAACCTCTGAAGTTCTTATGGAAACGGCTGCGAAGTATTTTTGTGATGAGATCTATTTCCATTTTACGTTGTATCCTGTTGATGAGGAGCAGGGCGGCGACAGGTAGATTCACTCTTTGGAAGTATGCTAAAAAACGATGTCAAACCCCTTGTAATCGTGAACAGCTCCAGCATTTACGGTCTGAACATTTCTCACAGCAGATCCAGGAGGGCCTTTTCTCAGCAGGGATTCAAACTGCACCAATTTGGCCGTCAATGCTTCAGCCCATATTTCAACCGACCCATCCCTGTTATTTTTTACCCATCCATTTATTCCAAGGGTGTGAGCATGCCGACTGACGAACCATCGAAAACCAACGCCCTGAACTCGGCCTGTAACAATGAATTTTCTTGCTTCCATTCTAAAACTGCCTCCTGACTCACTCTTTTTCGCCGTTACGGTGTTGACAAAATGCCAGCCCTGTTGTGTTCCGGCTTTGTCTGCCCTGTGTGGTACATACGGACAGGTCGCTCTGTATCGATCTGTCCGCGGCAGGCGGTGAAATAATCCGCGTTAGTTTTCTGATGATTTTTTCCTGATTCAAGGCGGCGAAAGCGAACGAAGTCGGCTCGGAAGGAGCAAGTAGGAGGCTTGCTCCTGGAGAGAAAGGGCAGAAATCGAACCGTGAGACGTAAGTCCGACAGGCTCTTAAAGAAGGGCAAGGCTGAACCAGGGCACATAGGTTATAAGCAATACACCAACAAACAGCACCAGAAGGAAAGGAACAACCTGTTTATACACCTTGGTCATGGGTTCGTTAAAGGTGTAGCTTGCCAGAAACAAGTTCATTCCCACAGGCGGTGTTAGATAGCCAAGCTGGAGATTTGCCAGGAAAATGATCCCCAGTTGTACGGGGTGAACACCATACAACTCTCCGAGCGGTACAATGAGTGGTGCAATTACGAGAATAGCAGAGTATATATCCATTAACGTACCAGTAATGAGCAGCACAACATTGAGCAGGATGAGAAAAACGAATCTGGATGAGATATTGTCCCTGAAAAACCCGGTCAGTAGAGTTGGTACTTGTGCGTCTACAATGTAGTAACTCAGACCTTTGGCTGCGGCTAGTATAACAAGCACCCCTCCAATAACCGGTACACCCCGACGAAGAACCCGTGCAATCAACCCATGGGTAAACTCCCGGGTCGCTGCAAGAAGGATTATGGTGTAGACAACGGCCAGAGCAGAGGTTTCCACCACGTTGGTTAAACCGCTGAAGTAACAAACAAGCAAAACAACGGGCAACAATAAATCTCCGGCAGCTCCCTTCACTGCAAGCCTGAATTCCCGCATTTCAAATCTAACCCGCTCCGGTTTATTTCGTATCGCCCGGAAAACTCCCATTCCGGAAATAACCAGTACAAGAAGCAAACCTGGAAGTAATCCTCCAAGAAACATGTCCAGTATGCTGATCTGGGCAGTGACACCATACATGATAATGGGCAGAGCTGGTGGAAAGAGTAAACCGACACTGCCGGAAGATGTTATCAAGCCCCGCGAAAAGTCCTTTCCATACTGTTTACTCTCTATGAGAACGGAAGCCAGTAAACCTCCGAGAGCTAGAATTGTAACACCTGATGCCCCTGTAAATGTCGTGAAGTACGCGCAGGCGACAACAGCCACTACGGATAAACCACCCGGCAGCCAACCCAGCGCTGCCCTGAAAAAATATACCAGGCGTTTACCAGAGGAGCTTTCAGAAAGCAGATACCCGGCAATGGTGAACAGTGGAATTGCAGGAATCATATTTCCTGTCAGCAGGTTGTACGCTTCGTTCGGCAGGGATTCCAATGCTCCCCAATTTCCTGAGAAGAGAAGAAGCGCCGTACCGCCAAGCATCAGATAGATGGGTAGGCCATGAAGTCCCATGAATACTAACAGAACGATCAGGGGCCATCGTACCCATGCAAACACTTTGTACCAGGTATCTGTCGCGTCGAAGAGGGCAAATGGAAGATCCGTAAAAACCACACCCAGGAGATTTACTACAGCGGGCAGGGAAAGCAAAAGGCCCAGCAACAATCCTCCCGGGATCAGCCGGAAAGATGATTTCTGGTGAGGATGCCACAATGAGTAAATAGCCATCACAAGATATCCAAACGGTAGGATAATGAGAATCAATCTTATGGGAAGAACTCCAACACTGTCACCGGGAGCAAATCCCAGAACGAGAAAAGATGCCGAAGCAACAGCAAACGCCATATTAATTGCTGCTGCACTGAAGTTGCGAACTGAAATGATAATAAGGCCGTATCGATTCTTTGGTTCATCGACCGCAGAGAGGGAAAGATGGGTACCTTCTCGAGAGGCTGCAATCCCTCCCATCCAGGCAACCCATACCACAGTGTGTTGGAGAAAACCTGAGGACCACACCAAACCCGAACCTGTGAGCTTGCGTAAAACAATCTCCACAACCGGTACAACGGCCAGGGCAAAGAGAAAAATGCCGCCGGTCAGATCTTGTGCCAGAGCAATTCTATTATTCCATTTCAATTCCTCCGACATGCTCAATTCCTCATGTCATTCAATACTGATTTAAGGCTTTCATAGATATTGAGGGGAATTGACTTGTCATCACCTGTCATCAATAGATGACCTTCAAGCATTTTATCGGTCCACAGACTAACTTCTTCAGGGCTGATATTGATGCGTTTCAGTCCATTCTCTTCCATGATTCGGAGAGCTTCATTATTGAGACGTAGAGATTCATTATGATACTGCCGGGTCATGTTGAAGACGGAGGCTTTGATCTTTTCATGAAACTCCCTGGGAATTCGTTTCCAGGATCGCTGGGAAAGAACAACACCACCCACAACAGGGGCCACCCGGTATTCTGTTGCATAGGGTGCCAGAGCAAACCATTGAAAAGCTGCGGCTGCAATCGGAGGAGCATAGAAGGCATCAACTAAACCACTCTGTAGGGATACCATTATTTCCCCCAGAGACACAGGCGCAACATGGAATCCCAGTGTTTTGAAAGCAACGGCCATTTCTGTTTCCGTGTTGTCAACGGCCAGAGTGTGTTTTTGAAGATCGGCAGGGATTTTCAGTGGTTCTGGACCGAACATATAGGCCCAGCCAGTCTTGGACCAGGTCATCAATTCAAATCCTTCCTCCCTGAATCTCTCATCGAATTGTTCTACCCAGTTATCCAGGACATAATCAAGTTCCTTTTCCGTTTGTATAAGTCCCGGCAGGGTAACAACAAAGGTTTCCGGAACCATGGATTTTAATCCAAAAGCTGTGAATATACCGGCGTCAAGTTGTCCAAAACGCATCTTACGGATCATATCAGCTTCACTGCCGGCGATGTTGCCAGGATATATGCGAAGACGTACTTTCCCATTGCTGATAGTCCGCCATTCATCTGCCATACGGAGCAAGTCGGTGTGCCATGTAGAACCTTCCGGCAGTTGACTGGCCATCTTTATTGTAACGGCCCCCATTGCCATTGGGGTTATTGTCAGAAATACAATGACAAGCCATGCTCTTCGTCGATACTGGGAATACTTCTCTGTGTATTTATTGATCATTGATTACCTCAAACCTTCAAGACTTGTGATGAAGTCGTTGTACACCTTTTTATCAATCCATTTATTATCACCCACCAGCAGGGAATGCCCCTCCGTAAACACCTGATGCCAGTCTTCAAGTTCTGTTTCAGTCAGTTCGGTAACCGTAAGATTGTTCTTTTGCATTACTTTCATTGCTTCTTTATTCAATCGATTGGATTCACGTTGAAATTCAAAGGCAACTGTATGTATGGCTTTCAGGAATTCTTCATGGAGCTGGTTGGGTATACGCTGCCAGGTTTTTTCGCTGATAACGATGCCGCCCATCACTGGTGCAAGCCTGAAACTCAGCATGTAGGGGATTTGAAAGAACCACTGGTATGCTGCAGCTGCAAGTGGAGGGCCGTAGGCGGCGGTTGCCATTCCGCTCTGCAATGCCACCATTACCTCTCCAAGGGCCATGGGTACAACATTGAAATCCAATGCCTTGAAATTTGCCGCCAGTTCCTCATCTGTATTACTGACTGATAATCTTTCTTTCTGCAATTGATCAGGTGTACGTATTTGATCGGCAGTAAAAAAATATGCCCAGCCTGTTTTTGACCACACCAGCACTCGAAATCCTTTCGAGATGAAGCTTTCATTGAACCTTGGAGCAAATTCAGTTATGGCATAATCCAGTTCCTCTTCAGACTGAAGAATCCCAGGTAGAGTCATTACAAAAGAATCGGGTACAATACTCTTCATTCCAAATGTAGTCAGTACAGCGATATCTACCTGACCAAACCGCATTTTACGTATCATATCCCCCTCACTTCCGGCAACACTACCGGGATAGATGCGCATACGTATTTTTCCCCCGGAGATTTTCTGCCACTGAACAGCCAGCCGTTTCAGGCTGGTATCCCAGGCCGATCCTTCAGGAAAGGGGCTGGCAAGTTTCAGTGTTAAACTGGCTGCCGGTAAGGTGAAAAAAACGATCAATGAAGCTGTCATGATCAATCGGCGAAGTGATTCTTTCATTAGAAATCCACCAGAAAAAAACTTTCAATATTATCCAGAAGCCACCGGGCTTTCTCCTGGTATAGAATAGTCATCAGCCGTGTATCAGGGCTGGCCTCAGGATCAACAGCCAGGGCTTTGGCCAGGTAATTTTTGAAACCTTCAGCATCCTGCTCTTTTATCGATACGGCGGTGGCCATTGTGATGTGAGGGGAGGGATTTGTATCTTCGTACAGGGAAAGAGCTCTGTAGTAATGGTAAAAAGACCGTTTCAAGGGATCTTCACTGACACCATTGCTCCTGTAATACTCATCCATGAAGATGGCAGTAGCTGGACTTCTCTCCCTCATGGCGGATATTATGGCTGATGGCAATACCATCTGAACCTGTATCATTGCATCATGAAGCCCGGGATTGGCTTCTTCCAGCTCCAGAGACCTGTACAGAAGCAGAACGGCCTTGTCGAGAGTTGTTGCGAGCTCCAGGTCAAAGGGGTCGGTACTGGCCATGCCCAGCCAGGCCAATCCAGCCCAGAACGCTGTAGATGCATCTGTTTGTTTAAGTTTAATGATGGCACTATCGTATTCACCAGTATCCAGTGAATCCATGAAGCCATCATGTTTCATTTCCAATGCCTGCATAAGGTAGCCGCGGCCCCGACGGAACAGCTTTTTTGCCCGTTTGCGGGCAATATCCGCTTCGTTCCACTGCTCATCATCCAGCATGTCTGCTGGCATCTGTACAAAGGCTCCAGAGTACATGGTGAAATTCCGACCTGCTGCAGCAGCCAGATCAGTATTCTCCGAATCATATGCCAGAAGAATCTCATACAGCTTCAAGGCCAGGGGGAGGGACTCTGCTATAAGTTGAGGATCATCATCCGATGTAAAGGCACTGCCTCCTTCGCTGGAGGACAGTATATCCGCTACGGAACGAATGGCTGATTTTTTTATCGAAGCACATGAAGCGAGTACCAGCGATATTGAAAGTAATGAGAGAAACATTTTTTTTATTTTCATGAGTCTATTATTGTTGATTTAAGATATAAAGACAAGTTCCTGGCAATGGATCGATGTGCTGTGGGCATTCCAAAGTCGTCTAAATCTTTAACATTGATCCATTGTCCTTCTGGAGTCGGCGGGATTTCTTCCCTACAGTTTAAATTCGGATTTTTAATGTAAATCATCGGCTGCAGTTTATCTCTGTATCGGGTATATGAATGAATTTGTGTGTTCAAGCATTCCGAGGGGATCCACTCTTCCAGCCGGGACAGCTCAGCTGTATCAGGGAAGCCCCAGAGACCGGCGGCAATACCCGATGAACGCATCCTTATCCAAACCTCCCGACCCTGCATGACAAGAGCCAAATTCGTGGCTTTATTGATTATTGTCGGTCGGTGCCGTACTGGAATTGTTTCCTGTAGATTCAGAGAGTTCGCTTCACAGCGCTGGGTGAAAGGGCATTGACCGCATTTTGGTTTTCCCGGAAGGCATACTTTTTGACCAAATTGCATCAGTGAGGCATTGAATTTGCCAGAATGATGGTTTGGTATGTTCTGTTCGGCTGCATTCCGAAAAAACCGTTCCAGGTTTCGATTCCATTTTTTTGAGGCAGTCAATCTCTGAACGATGCGGCGTCCATTGGCTTCTATCGTGAGGATCTTTTTACCAAAGGCAAATGATGCTACTGCCGATGCAATGTATTCACCTACTCCTGGCAGTTTCCTGAGTTCTGATACCGATCCAGGTATTCGGCTGCCATACTTTTGTGTGATTTCCCGGGCAGCTGAATGGAGATTCCCAGCCCTGGAGTAATATCCCAATCCCTCCCATTCCCGAAAAACTTCATCTCTCGAAGCTTGAGCAAGTGTTTCAATTCCAGGGAATCGTTCCATCCACCGCTTGTACCGCGGTAAAACAGCCGCGACAGTCGTCTGCTGTAGCATAACTTCGGAAATCCATACGGCATAAGGGTCTGGTACCATGCCTGTTTCCGTTGACCAGGGATAGTTCGTGCCATAGTCTTCAAACCATTTGAGAAGGAGGTGAATATCACTGATGGAAGGGAATACTTCAGTCATTTTCATTCAACCTGAAAACAAGATCAAGATTGTTGAGTTGAGATTAGGAACTGGAAATGTCAGAAATTGACCTCATCCAGGAAAACAGGGATATTGTACATCGGCCGATTCATCCTTTCAAGACACATCACTGACGTGTTATACGTGATGGGAGTGCTCACAGTCTCAGAGTTTCACTATTGGATGCTGCTGAAGATTGTGACCAGTAGTATTCCCAATGCGGTGTCAGAAAGCTTGTTGGACAAAGAATATCCCTGTCACAACAAGCTTTCTGATACTACGGATTTTTAACCACAAAGTTAACCAGACGGTCGGGAATAGTGATAATTTTAACCACATCCTTACCAGACAACCAGGCTCTAATTTTTTCATCGGCCGCTGCAAGTTTCTCCAATTCAATCCTGGATGTTCCCGCAGCCGCAACTATTCGGGATCTCACCCTGCCGTTAACCTGGAGGACAACTTCTTTCTCATCATCAACAGTGAAGGATTCATCCCAGATCGGATAGTTTTCATAAGCCAGGGTGTTTTCATGACCGAGCATACGCCACATTTCCTCTCCAAGGTGGGGAGCATAAGGAGCAAGTATGAGAACAAAGGGTTCCCACAGTTTTCTCAGACAGGTTTTCTCTCTGCAAATCTCATTGATGAAGATCATCATCTGAGCAATGGCGGTGTTGAAGTTAAGTGATGCAGTATCTGTTCCTACTTTCTTCAGGGTTTTGTTCAGAATTTTCGATTGGGACGGAGATAGTTCATCATCCGTTATGGGTCGAGTGGCCACATCCCACACTCTGTTGAGAAAACGATGAATACCGACCAGACCTTGAGTCTGCCAGGGCATGGATACTTCCAGAGGGCCCATAAACATTTCGTACATTCTCATGGAATCGGCACCAAATCTACTGATAATATCATCGGGATTGATTACATTTTTTAATGTCTTGGACATCTTGGCAACAACCTGGTATAAAGCTTCCCCCGTGGCTGTCTCCGTGTAAGTACTCCCGTTGATGGTTACTTCATCCAGAGGAAGCAGTGTCTTATCCTTACGCATGTAGGCAAAGGAGGTTATCATGCCCTGGTTGATGAGACGCTGGAATGGTTCCGATGTAGAGACAAGTCCTAATTCGTGAAGAACCTTATGCCAGAATCGGGCATAGAGCAGATGGAGTACCGCATGTTCCGCGCCCCCAACATAGAGGTCAACAGGCATCCAGTACTTTTCCTTTTCCGGATCAATAAAGCTCTTCTTGTTGTGCGGATCAATGTAACGGAGATAGTACCAGCAGGAACCAGCCCATTGGGGCATCGTATTGGTTTCCCGTTTCGCCGCTCCGCCGCATACCGGACAAAGACAGTTTACCCACTCATCGATAGTTGTCAGGGGACTCTCTCCCGTACCGGAAGGTTCATATTTTTCCACCTCAGGCAGTCTGAGAGGAAGTTCATCTTCGGGTATGGGTACAATGCCATCGTCAGGACAGTGAATAAGGGGAATGGGCTCGCCCCAGTACCGCTGCCGGCTGAAGATCCAGTCCCTGAGTTTGTAATTAATTGTACGAAACCCCTTCCCGTCCTCTTCAAGTCTCTCAATAATGGTATCAATGGCCTCCTTTTTGCCCATCCCATTCAGGTAATCAGAATTGATATGTGGTCCATCCCCAACAAAAGCTTCCTTTGTTATATCGCCCCCCTGGAGTACTTCGATAATGGGAAGATTAAATTCTCTGGCAAACTCCCAATCCCGTTGATCATGTCCTGGAACAGCCATAATGGCCCCAGTTCCATAGGAAATAAGAATGTAATCAGAAATCCAGATTGGGATATTCAAACCATTGACAGGATTCACAGCAAAGGCTCCGGTAAACACACCGGTTTTTTCTTTGGCTAAATCAGTGCGTTCCAGATCGCTCTTGCGATTTGCTTTTTCAATGTAGGATTCTACGGAACTTTTCTGATCGGCGGTGCAAATCCTTCTCACCAGGGGGTGTTCCGGTGCCAATACCATGTAAGTTGCCCCGAAGAGGGTGTCCGGCCGTGTGGTATAGACGTCTAGTTGTCCCTGGTCTGCTGCTTTTCCTGCAAGTAGGAATGTCACATTGGCTCCTTCAGATCGGCCAATCCAGTTGCGCTGCATGGATTTTATTGATTCCGGCCAATCGAGATCATCGAGATCGTTGAGCAATGCTTCTGCATACGATGTAATCTTTAAAACCCACTGACGGATCCTGCGCCGTTCAACAGCATTGCTGCAGCGTTCACATTTACCATCCTTCACTTCTTCATTGGCAAGACCTGTTTTGCAACTGGAGCACCAGTTGATGGGCATATCACTTTCATACGCCAATCCCCTTTTATACAGTTGAAGAAATATCCACTGAGTCCACCGATAGTATTCCGGAGTATGGGTTTGAACTTCCCTGTCCCAGTCATAACTGAAGCCCAGACTCTTGATCTGCTGTGTAAAATGTCTGATATTGTTTTCAGTGGAACTCTGGGGAGGAGTACCCGTTTTAATGGCATAGTTTTCGGCCGGAAGTCCAAAGGAATCATATCCCATGGGATGCAGTACATTGAATCCTTTCATGCGCAGGTAACGAGAATAGACGTCTGTAGCGGTATATCCTTCAGGATGCCCTACATGCAATCCCGCTCCGGATGGGTAAGGGAACATATCCAGAATGTAGCATCGCTTATCTTTGGGAATAGATGAGTCTTCAGTTACCTTAAAGGTTCTATTAGTGTCCCAGTATTTCTGCCATTTGGGTTCTATATCTTGAAATGGATAGCTACTCATGGGAGACATGGTAGCGTTTTAACGGGCTAAACGGGAAGATCTCTTGAATAAAAAATATAACATTTCTATAGTATTAAAGGAGATAAACTATGAAAAAGACTATTTTGATCCTGTTTTTGACGTATCTTTTTGCTGTCAGTATAAATGCGCAGACACACAACTCTATTCCAGTGAAGGAAGAAAGCCTTTACAGGCTTCTGGAGATTGCTGAAATATCAGGAATGATTGACCCTCTCCCAGCGGCAAGACCCCTGCCCCGATCCCAGATAAAGAGAGCGCTTCAGCAATTAGGAGATTTCAGAGATAAATTCTCGGCTGGTCAAAAATCGGTGCTGGATGATTACATGGATCGTTTTGGCAATGACAAAGAGGAGCCTCTTCTTAAGGATGGGGATCTTCGAATTGAGCATGATGTGTTTCCATTGAACTGGCAGTTTTATGCCGAACACCAATCAAACGTTGATGTCAATGATACTAATCAGTTTGGTATTCAAAACACTGTCGCAGGAATTTTCAGTGGTGATATGGGTAAATATCTTTCCTATGGATTTGACTTGTCGTTCCAGTTAAACAAGATCCACATTGATGATAATGCTCCCTACCCCTATGCCTGGGCACCGTATACATATTCCAAGAATTGGGATGGAGGTGCCCGATATTTGTCGGATCTATCGCCTCAATATCTTATGCCGGGAAAATTGTCCATAGGATGGGCAATGCTTCCCGAACTGGTCTTATCGGCATGGGAGAATCGAGTAGGCTTCAGATTTGGTCGAATGCGGCGGGACTGGGGATTGGGAGAGGGAAATCTTTTCCTTGACAGGCAAGCCCGTCCATTCATGGGGCTGGAAGGAACAGTTTCTCCCTGGAAATGGTTAAGCCTGACGTTTTTGTTTGGCAGTTTGGAATTTGCTCCAGGTTTTCGGAATAGCCCTTTTGTATTGGCAAAATATCCATTGGTTGAGGACGGTGCTCGTGACTATGACTATACGTTGAGCCCCAGGGAAGTCTCCAGAGTCCAGCAGAATATGCTGAGTCTCTTTCAAGTGGAAATCAGGCCAACCCGGTGGTTGTACATAAGCCTCTTTGATAGCGTTGTATACCTGAAACGCTTTGAATTGGGATACATGTTTCCTTTTATGACCAAACTTATTACACAGGGCAATGTAGGGGATTTTGACAATCTTCTTTTTGGTGGTACAATAGCGTTCAACTGGCCGGGAATTTTTAGGACTTACGGAACTGTTTTGATTGATGAATGGAAACCAGGCTTCAGTTTATCTGATCTGCGAAATCAAATGGCTGTTCAGGCAGGAATCAAGGTCGCTGTTCCTATGGGAATCTGGTCTCTATTCACCTTTCAGTATACAAAAATCGAGCCATTTACCTATACACACTATGCTACCAGCGGAACACCATGGTATTATTCAGATCCGGATGATCCCACCCTGGAAATGGAAACAGGTTATCAGAATCATGGCGAAAATCTCGGCTCATACCTTGAACCCAATTCAGATGAATTTCTTATAGCCTTCCATATACAACCATCCCCTGTATGGACAGCCAGCTTCTCATACCGACTGATTCGCCATGGTGGTCCGGATGTGAAAGGAAGTACCTATGACGCCTGGGGCTATAAAGCTGATGGCGGCCCGGACGGTGATCCCAATGGCGCGTATTATGCATCCGGTACCAAAAATTTCCTCAAAGATGGAACCTATGAGTGGTTCCACATTTTTTCTCTTGGCGGTTCAGTGGACTTGCGGGGATTGTTTGCTCCTGTCCAATTATCACTACAATACAATTTTGTGTATGAGTATGACTCTCACTATGGCAACAATAACAACTTCACTGCCGTTACTGGTTCAGAGGTGTTCCGTCATCTGTTAACCATCAATGTGAAACTATGGCCCAAGTAGGGAATAGAATCAGTTTTCAATGATTTCGTGAGCCAACAGGCGACGGCGTGGCCGGAAATAGGTTCGGGGAGAGTATTCCCCCATATCCGAGACTTTTGTCATGTAGATGCAGGCATAGCTTTCCACTTGATCGGCATATCGGCTCTCTTCACTTCCAGCCCGGAAAATTTCTCCCCACCAGGGATTGTAATGCTTCTTAAGTTCATCAAGTAACCTGGAAATCTGATTGTTCAACCTGTCCAGTTCTTCTACATGTTCTGGAGATATAGGGGCCTTTCGTCCAGAGCGGCGTTTCATCTCAGCTCTATCCGATTCTTTTTCCAGGATGGTCTTTCTGTTCATAAGTTTGTCAATTTCCACCTGGAGTTTCTGTGTTGACCGGTTGGCTTCTATTTCCTTTTCCATGCCTCCCAGAATGAGACCAGTGCGCCAGTCGCAGCGTTTCTTTATGGACACCACATCGCCATAGATATGGTCACCAAGATAGAGTATTTCATTGCCCTCTACACCCAAACCCTCCTGAACATCACCGAACCAGCCACCCTGCCATATCCCTGTTGAAACTGGACCCTCATGATTGGACATGGCACCACTTACCGGGTCAACACGGAGAAATCGATTGTGTTCTTTGAAGAATTGAGGTTTATCCGCAAGTGTTATAACCAGGTCAAACACTTCCTGCCAGTTTTTATGCTTCTTCCAGTAAGGATCAAGGCTGTAACCCAGAAGCATGTTTGTGTAGTGGTAATCCGAATTAGTAATGATGATGAGTTTTTTCCCATACTTTTTCAGCATTTCGAGCATTGCCGCTGTTTCAGGATTACTTACAACATATTTGTCAAAGTCTTTCTTGAGTATATCCTTGAGAATGCCTTCCCTGTGAAGAGAATCAATACACTGGCTTACATCGGCATCGATGCAGCGGAAATCAGGCAGTATTGCGCCGTCCTTCTTCAATTGGACAATCTGTGAAAACAGAACGCCCTGAGATATGGCGAAGGCCGTGTCAAGGCTTTGGAAGTCCTGGTCTTTAAGATCGATAACCCTCTCCCGATACAGCGCTTGATGCTCCCGATAGTCAATTTGCTCAAGACCATGAAAGGCCATCTTCACTTTACCGAAGCGGCTGAGTTTGAGGAGATTACCGTAACGTCTGTCAATAACCAATCCAACAATTGCCCATTCCCTTTCAAACTTGAGCTTTGCGACAGTTTCCGGATAACCGTATTTCTCAACCAGTTGCCTGATAGCAAGGGAATGCACAAGTCCTTCAAAATCATCTGTGTTATAGGCCGCAAGAGTGTAGTCCATATCAAATCCTACAACCTTTATCTTCTTGAAATTCAACAATCTGTTAACGTAAACAGGCATAGGTTAATAATGGGTTGTCAGTAGATTTTTTTCAAGGGAGTTTTTCAGAGGGGAATGTTATGGGGAATTTTATGATGAGTCAATCCGGGCTGGCGAAATAAGCCTGCGTACCTGCTAGGAGGCAGATGAAGCGGGGCTACCTCACAAGCAGGCGGTATCGCCTGCTTGCAGGAACTATCATTTCGACCAGCCTATCCCCAAGCCTGCAGATAACTGCATCTGAGATAGATTGGTTGCTTCTTCTGATCCACTGTAAGAATTGGAGAAAGAATATGTTAAGGGATTCCAGGCCGCCATCACTCCCGCGTTTATGACGAAATTGCCAAACTTGATATAGAAATTTGCTCCAACACCGAGTCCACCTGTTAAGTAAAAATAGTTTTGAGTATTACTGCTGTTGTAGTAGTAGTTGTAACTTGGTGTTTTGAGTTGTGTGAGATTGAAATCACCAAAAACTCCCCCGCCAAGAACGAGTCCAATAAGTCCAAAATTGAAATCGTGGCCAAAGCCCAGAATGGTGCTGAGTCCTCCCACCTGTAGATAGTCATAATCTGTCAATATGACTTGATTTCCATTTATTTCATAGCTAATCCCATAGGTGCCATTGAATTGAAAATAGAAATTATTATCATAGACACCCACTACACTCAGTCCGACACTCGTTAACCTCGCGTCATCTATTCCAAGCCAGCTATTATAGTGGCTATAGGTCAAGTTTAGCAATTCAGTCTTTGCTGGCAATGTAACCGCAGCCGCAACTGTAACGAAAACCAGTAATAGGATTTTTTTCATCATTAATTTCCTCTTCTTTTAGAAAAATAGCTTTTGTATCAGATAACGTCAAGTATTTTTCGCACATTTTTTCAGAATTTTTGTCCTCCCATTAGTTAGGTACTCCTAACTTGCCTTCTTCTCCCTCTCTAACTCTGGGGCACCTCTATCAAAAAAGTGATATCCATGTATCTCTTACTACTCCACTTCGTGCCCTTGATATGCCTTAACCGGGCGGCCGCCAGCATCAGCGGTTAAACACCCTCAATACTGTCTATTTCCAATGACAGCGATGGGTATCATTGTTCATTAAAACCCGGGACTCAAAGTAAGAGGGGATCCTTGGGCCACATGGCACAGCTTATAGCACAATTACTGGGGTAATCGATGTTACTGCACCTTGCTGCATTATTCTGTGAATAACTTGTGGAAAAACTTATAAAACTTGAAATAACAAGGAAATAGATGCTGTTCAGAATTTCCGGTGAAATCGATTGAGAATACACTCCTGCCGTGATTAATGTTTATTTCTTTCTATTACAAGAAATTAGATTTAGATTCGAGAATCCGCCTTAACTCTCAGGAGTATTGAAATGATAGGGTATTCCGCAATCTTTAAACCCTCTGGTTGTGGATAAGTTGTGCACATCTCTTCTCTTACAGCTGATTTTCCTCAATTCGTTCAATATGGGCGCCCAGGGATTGAAGTCTCGCAATTAGGTTTTCATAGCCTCGTTCAATCTGATAAACATTTCGGATTATACTGGTTCCCCTTGCGGCCATTGCGGCAATGAGCATGGCCATGCCTGCACGAACATCTGGAGAGGTGAGCACCGCTGCCCGCAGTCGTCTTGGGCCTGTTACAACCGCTCTGTGAGGGTCACAGAGAATAATTCCAGCCCCCATGGCAATGAGTTTATCCACAAAGAACATTCTTGATTCAAACATCTTTTCATGAACAAGAACGGTTCCTTCCACTTGAGTGGCCACTACGGTAATTATACTCGTTAAATCCGGTGGAAAGCCCGGCCATGGAGCATCATCTATCCGGGGAATCATACCGCCCATATCCTGGACAACTTTCATATTCTGGTCCGATCCAACAATAACAGTTGAACCATCTGTTTTCCATGAAATGCCCAGCTTTCCAAAGACATGCCTGCACATACGAAGATTTTCAGGTCCAGCGTCTTCTATGACGATGCTTCCTCCTGTTGCTGCGGCAAGACCGATCAGTGAACCAACTTCCATATAATCCGATCCAATCCGAAAACGGCATCCTCCAAGAGCCTTGACGCCGTTAATTCTGATGATGTTTGATCCTATGCCTGTAATTCGCCCACCCATGGCATTGAGAAGCCGGCAGAGATCCTGTACATGAGGCTCGCTTGCCGCGTTATGTATGATTGTTTCCCCTTCGGCCCGCACAGCCGCCATAACAGCATTCTCAGTTGCTGTAACCGATGCTTCATCAAGAAAAACATCCTGACCCACCAGTTTATTAGCTGTGAGTACGAATTGACCATTCATCTCAACCGAAGCTCCCAATGCTCTGAAGGCAAGGAAATGGGTGTCTAAACGCCGTCTGCCAATAACATCTCCACCGGGAGGTGGCAGTGTAACGCTACCAAAACGGCCGAGCATAGCTCCGGCAAAGAGGATTGAAGCCCTGAGTTTCAAAGCCGCTTCTTCAGAGATTACGGCTTCGTTCACCGTATCACAACAAATTTCCCACTCACCGGGATTCCGTTTCTCCACCCTGGCTCCAAGGTCATTTAGAACATCGATTATCACCTTGATATCCTCAATATCCGGAACGTTCTCAAGGTAAACAGTTTCATTGGTAAGAAGTGTCGCGACAAGGCAGGGAAGCGCGGAATTCTTATTACCGCAAGCCTTTATTCGTCCGCTTACAGGGAATCCTCCCTCTACAACATATCTGGACATACTGTGACCTTACAATCCCGGTCCGTATGAATCAATGGGTGTTCTTTTTGTATGGATAATTGCCATCAAGATACCATATTGTACCTGGTGGAAACCTTCGCTATGATAATAAACAGGATTAGAAATGAATTTTATCAGCACACGCGATACAGGTAAGCCAGGAAGTTTCACAGATGCGATATTCCATGGATTGGCGCCGGATGGCGGTCTGTACCAATTCCAGGAAATACCGGAATTATCATCTTTCTTTGCCTCATTAAGCAGCAGCATTTCATTTAACGAACTGTCGACAGAACTGACAACCCGTCTGCTAGAACCAGAGATAAACCGGAGTATGGCTGAGGATATCATCGATGGTGCATTCAGTTTCAGTCCTGTTCTTAAACAGATTGATGAAACGGTGTTCATGCTGGAACTCTTCCATGGACCCAGCTACGCGTTCAAAGACTTCGGAGCAATGTTTCTAGGTTCCGCAATGGATCGACTTCTTGATGGTCAGAACAGGAGGGCTATAATTCTTACGGCCACCAGTGGCGATACCGGAAGTGCTGTCGCACAGGCTTTTTACAATAAGGAATCCATCGATGTTGTGATCCTCTATCCCTCCAACAGAGTGAGCCTCCTTCAGGAAAAACAATTAACCACTCTGGGAGGCAACATAATAGCGTTGGAGATTGATGGGAGTTTTGACGATTGTCAGCGAATGACGAAGGCAGCATTTACCAATCCCAGCTTGAGAAACCTGCCTCTGAGTTCGGCTAATTCCATTAACCTTGGCCGGTTAATTCCCCAGTCTTTCTATTATATCTGGGCATGGACACAGATGAGAGACAAAGGTGACTTTGCCTTCGTCGTACCAAGCGGCAATTTCGGTAACATTACAGCCGGTCTCTATGCGCAGTCATGGGGACTTCCAGTGAAGCATTTCATTGCCGCCACAAATGCCAATGATGTTATACCGTCCTATCTTCAAACTGGGAACTATTTACCCAGACCGTCAATCCCCACACTTTCCAATGCCATGGATGTTGGTGATCCCAGTAATTACGAGCGGCTGGATTTTCTTTATCACAGTGATGTTGACGTTTTCCGAGACCATGTTGAAGCCTGGGCCGTTGATGATAAGACCACGAAAAATATTATGAACCGGGTTTATAAGGAACATCGGTATCTTTGCTGCCCCCATACGGCTGTAGGATACCGGGCAGCGGAACTCTATAGTGAGAAGCATCCCGGTATTGATACTGTAATACTATCAACAGCTCATCCAGGGAAATTTGTCCAGGTCGTTAAGGATGCAGTTGGTGAAGAGCCACAACTGCCTGAGGCTCTCTCCAGTCTTGCCTGCAAGGAGAAGAATTCCATAGTGATGGGCAATAAGGATGAAGACCTGGAGAGATTCCTGCTGGAAAAATATTCTTCCGGGCACTTTGGATAAATCCACCCAAATACCTGAATCTTCCAGGCTGTTTTTCAGAGGCTTCTAACGGCGGTTTCGGTTTTTCTTGTTCAGTGCTTTTCCTGCGATTATTTTGACCCGTTTATACAGACCGACTCCTTCACTCCTGGTGACAACATCTTCCCGGTTTTCGATAGTGGTGTGGATCAGTTTCCTCTCAAATGGGTTCATTGGCTCCAGTAAACGATTTGAACCGGTTCTGATGACTTCATCAGCAGCACGATGTGCCGTTCTGATCAGTGCCTCTTCCTGCCGGGCTCTGTACCCCTCCGTATCAATCACTATGCGCCATGGGGTTATGCTTTTAACCAGACGGAGAAAAAACACATTGACCAGAACTTGAAGAGCATCCAGATTCTTCCCTTTTTTCCCGATTATGATGTTCGAGAACTCAGACGTTACATCCAGAACGACCTTCGATCCGTCCATTTTCTTGAACTTGACCTTGCTTTCATATCCCATTCGTTTAAGGATTCCCTCAGCAAATTCACTTGACTTCTCAAGGAACTGAACTGGAGGAGGGTCAATCGTTTCATCCAGGCGGGCATCTGTCGATGAATCACGTTCTGGAAGTGTTTTATTCCCGGAAATGGGGTTCGGTATTGAAGTTAACAGTTTGACACGTATCTTTACTTTGCTTCGGCCGAAGAAGCCTCCACTTTTTTCAATAACTTCAACATCAAAGCTTTCACTTCCAAGCTCTGCTGCCGCCCGTTTGACAGCTTCCTGTTCGGTTCGTCCTTCAAATTCCATGGTTTTCATTGAGTTGCTCCTGTTGTTTTGAGCTTTTTGAAATAGTTAGTGACCAGTTGCTGGCCAATCGTTATAAAGTTCATTGCCGTCCAGTATAAAAGCAATCCTGACGGCATATTGTACAGAATGAAGAAAAACATAATCGGCATACCCAATGTGAGCATCTTCTGCTGCATAGCAGACTGTCCGCCTGTTGGACCCTGTTGTGTTACCCGGGTCATTAGCAGCTGTCCACCAAGATACAGTATGGGGAGAATACGGATCGCAGGAATACTCACAACAAAAAGGTTCAGAGGTTTTTCAAATTCTTTCCAAATAAATTCCGGTGCAGATAAATCAGTAATCCATCCTTCAATAAAGACAGCTCCTCTCAGAGGAAAATACCTGTTTAACAAGCCATATAGAGCAATGAAGATGGGAAATTGAAACAGCATTGGGAGGCAGCCTCCCATGGGATTAACACCTTCGGCTTTGTAAAGCTCTGCTGTTTTTTCATTACGCTTCTGTGCATCATCTTTATATCGCTCCTGAATATCCTTCAGTCTAGGCTGTATCCCCTGCATTTTGCTTGTAGATTCATAGCTCTTGTGAGTAAATGGATAAAGGATGGCCTTCACCAATATCGTCAGCAGTATGATGGCAACACCATAGTTGGGTACTAATCTATAGAAGGTTTCCAACAGGAATCGAAGAATACTTTCGAGCCACCCCAGCCATGAGCTTGTCCGGGGAGCCGATTGAAAATCCATTCCTGATAAACCGAAGGCGTTATCCTCTGCTTTTTGATATCTAGATAATGACTCCTTTCTCAACGGACCCAGATAAATTCGGAATGTATCTTCAATGATGCTTTGTCTTCTGGCCGGTTTGGAGATCTGAATACGTGATGGCTGATCGTGCCCGTCTACAGGTCTGCCATCCCATGTAATTGTTGATCCTCCTGATCCAGGATTGATTATTACGGCAAAGTATTTTCCAATAACTCCTGCCCAGGTAACAGTATCGCTTATTCCAACAAGTTTATTCCTGTTCTTATGGGTTTTACGCTTGATTTTACCATTGCGGGGATCAGGTCCCCAGCTTACAAAGTCTCTCACCTCATAACGTCCATCCAGTTTTTCGAACTCCGGGCCAATTTGTGGGCCATAAGTAAGTGTATAAGCGGCCTCATCTGTATCAAGCAGGGGAACTGCTCGGCCATCGGGAGTTTTTAACGTGATGATGAGTTCAATCAGGTATTCATCTGGAATCATTCGATAACTTTTAACAAGTGTGAATGTACGGCCATCGTTTAGAAATTGTCTTGTAAACTCATGAATGATCTGTTTGCCCCGCTGTATACGTTTATGATCAAATACCTCGGTGATATATGGCGCCTCCGGGCCGCCGAAGGCCAGATTGAAGGTCCCAACGTCTGTATTCCCATCAAGAACCATGGAAATTGGTTTGTTGTCATCATATTCCGTAATGAGATCAATATCTGTTGCAATACCACCGACCGTACTGAAGGTAATGCTGAATAGATTTGTTTTTTCGTTAATCGATTTTTTTTCAAAATCCTGATCCGGCACAGACTGAGAGAGTAATTCCACTTCACGGACAGGTTCTGTCTCTTCGATGACCTGTTCAACTGATTCAGGCAGAATCTCATCGACAGGCGGTGCGTTCTTCTCATTGAGGCTGTTTGTTATAAACATCCCTGCTGTTATGATCATTGTTGTCAAAATAATTGCAAGGACTGTATTCTTATCCATTTATCCTCCAGGTTGATTATGGCACAGGATCATATCCCCCGGGGTTTCCGGGACGGCACCGTACAATACGGCTGATCATTAGTCCCAGACCCTTAAATATTCCATGTTTTTTCAGAGCTTCAACCGCGTAGGATGAACAGGTTGGTGTAAATCGACAACTTCGGGGAAAAAGTGGTGATATAACAATCTGATAAGTTTTCACAAGAACTATCAGTGGCCATGCCAACCAATCAGCTGCTTTTCTTTGCAAAACTGATTCTCCGAGCCAACTCCAGGAACTGTTGATAGCGTTCATGGTATCTGTATCTCCCAGGATATAAAACAATGATAATATCATTTCCTGCGGGAAAGAGCTGCTTATTCTTCCGATAAATTTCTTTAAGAATACGGCGAGAATAATTACGTTCTATCGAATTCCCATATTTCCTTACTGGAATAACAACAAAACGGTTATGGTCTAACTCATTTCGTTTAACAATTATTCTTGCCCCTCGGCATCCGGATTCGGCATCCGGTTTATTAAATACCCGGGCAAACTCTTTCTTTGTTCTCAACCTTTCTACTCTAGTAAGGCTTTTTTTCATCCGTTACCGAAAGCTTTTTCCGTCCCTTACTGCGCCGACGAGATAATACTAATCGACCGGATCTTGTTTTCATCCGGGCTCTGAAGCCGAATTTACGATTTCTTCTGGTCTTACTTGGTTGATAAGTACGTTTCATAATTCATTTCTCTCCGGAGAAGATAAAGGTTGCTGAAGGGCACCTGAAAAACAAAGACAATATATACGAAAGTACAAATTACGTCAAGATGCCTTATTCACAGATCTGACATTTGGATGACGATTCTGGATACCTTCAGTTCAGGATATCGTGATTGAATTGTTTTGAATATTCGACTTTCCATCATGCGTATGCGTTGAGTCCATCCTGGATGATCTGATTCAAGGATCAGGATTCCATTCACAATGTCTTTTGGAATAACATGAAATGAAGCTTCCTCGCCAACTATCTGCTTCCAGCCTGTATTCAGCCTGTTGTATTCCTGTGCTTCTGCCGGTATTAGCCTGTCAAACAGCTTTGAAAGAGCATCACCTGCCTGAGTAAAGGGATCATCATTGCTCATGAAAACCTCCATTTTGAACTTCGTATGTCAATGAATCATCACCATTACGGTTCATCTCATTCCCCGGTAGAAATGTATAGAAGATCTGTTCAGCCTCAGGCAGATTATCACGAAACCGGCGGCGGCTGTTCGGGTCAAGTTCCAACAGTACATCATCAAGCAGGAGTATGGGTTTCTGCCCTGTCTCTTCAAAAAACAGGCGGGCTTGAGCGACTCTCAGTACAAGTGCAAGAAGGCGCCGTTGACCTGTTGATGCACTTGTACTGAAATCCCGGCCTTCTGCCATGAATACAAATCTATCTCGTTGAGGGCCAATGCTAGTTGTTCCCTGTGCAAGATCCAGATCCAGTTTTTCCTTTAGAACTGTGAAAACAGACTCACTGGTTGGATTCCTACCCCATGAAGGTATGTAGGTTAATGTTACTGGAACATCCAGATTGGAAACCTTTCTGTACAGTTGTGAAAACACATCGCTGAATTTTTTCGTCAGCAAATCACGCTGTTCAACAATCGCAAGCCCGGCAGACACAAGCTGCTCAGTATAGTGATTCAACAATCCTCTGTTCCGATTCTTAAGCAGGTAATTTCTTTCCTTCAACGTTTTCTTATATCGGCGCATTTGATCAACATAGCAGGAATCATGAAGACTCAGAGTTTGATCCATAAACCATCGGCGTTTTTCTGGTGATCCTCCGGAAAGAAGAAAATCTTCGTAGACAAAAACGATGGTGGGAGCTCTTTGCAGCAGTATTTTTCTATCTCTGATTGTTTTCCCATGCAACTGAATGGTCTTGATTCCGTTTTTAATGGAAATCCCGAGGCTACCATCAGGTTCTTTCGGCATATCTATAGAGGCCGATAAAGCCATCTCTCTGCGGCCCCACGTAATCATATCCCTGTCGTGACGGGTGCGAAACGAAGAACCATAACTCAATAAATACAAAGATTCGAGTATATTTGTTTTTCCTTGACCATTATTACCAACGAAGTGAATGCTATGAGCATTCAACTGAATTGTACAGTCATCAAGATTGCGAAACCCGTAAAACCGTACGGACTGGAAACCCAATTCTAATCCTTCTGAATAGGCATGATGACATGAAAAAAAGATTTCTCCGGCTCCGAGACCAATATAATTGCTTTCCTGGGATCAGAAAACTTTAAGACCACTTCTTCTTCTTCAATAGCTTTTAACGGATCTGAAAGATAGACATGATTCAAACTGAATGTCGATTCAGGTCCTTCATACTTGCATGATGTTTTTTCTTCAGCCTTACCAATATCACTTTCAACAGAATGAAGACTCATCACATTATCATGCACTGTTAAGTGAATTTTCTTTGAATTCTTTTCCGCAAGCAGTGATACACGCTTGAGTGCGTCAAGAAGCTCCATTCTGCTTACCTGTATGAGAGATTCATTGTTTTCAGGAATAACACGTTCGTAATTTGGAAACTGACCTTCAATGAGATTGCTCGTTACCCTTTGATTATCAAAGCGAATAAAAAGGGTTTTGTCCGCTATGGCAATTATCAAATCACCTTCACCAGAGGCCAGTTTACGGACAAGAGTGAGTATTTTAGGAGGAATGATGATCCCATCAAAATCCGGAAAATCATTATCGAGTCCATTGGAGATATAGCTTAAGCGTCTTCCATCCGTAGCAACCATCACCAGCTGATTTTCTTTTTTCTCCATATATATACCATTCATGTAATACCTGGTTTCATCATCACTGACGGCAAATACTGTGTTATCAATCATATTGATGAAAACTTTTTGTGGAACAGGAAAAAAGGCACCTTCACCTGCATCCAGTATTTCAGGAAACTTGTCGGCTGAAATACTGTGGAGCTGAAAGCTTATATCCGAGCCGCTGTTAATCATAAGATTATCATCTTCATTTTGAATGAATTGCACATCACCATTCGGCAAAGCTTTGAGTATATTCAGGAATTTCCCGCAGAATACTGTTGTAGAACCTGGAGAATCAATCAATACCGGGATTCGTGTTTCAAAGCTTACTTTTAAGTCTGTTGCCTTTATAGTAAGAGCATCCCCATCAGCTTCTAGTAGGACATTCGCCAGTATCGACGAAGCATTTCGTGTTACAATTATATCCTGCGCGACATAGATCTCTTTCAGGATGATTTCCTTATCACAAATAAACTGCATCTGAAGCCTCCAACTTACTAATTGATAATAAAAGGAATGTGAAGACGGTTACAAGTGTCTGAATTGCATTCTTTTGATTAAACCAAGGAATGCAGATACAATTTTGGAACAACTTTGCTTCCTGCACGGTCATTCAAATAGATCAGAGATGATTAAGGGGTGCCCTAAGGATACATCTCCAGTTCTTCCCTCAGAATAATCAGGGCAGCCATCATCTTTGGAAACCCGGCCGTAGTAGCGGTAAGCAGGATGGTCTGCTCGATTTCATCGGCTGTACAGCCGGATTGTATGGCTTTCTCAATGTGACGCCGTAAGGCATAATCGTATTGACAGGCCGCTGCAATGCCAACTTTTATCAATGCACAGGATCTGGCATCCAATGGCCCGGATTCTTCGCTGAGAGCCTTACCAAATTCTTCATAAGCTCTATGGGCTTTTGGATACTTCTTAATGAAGTAATTCCAGTTTTCCTTCCTTGCATTCATACTGATTTCCCTGATTCCATAGAATATAGAATATCTATATGGTCTGTCCAGGGGTAAATACCCGGGTACACAGAATTGAGTCAGACAGTTCTGAGTAACCTAATGTGGTGAGTCGGAGATTCACCCGAACGGTCTGCTTATTTTTTCAAGGATTGAATCTGTAGGATTAATACCTTCACATATTTCTTCAATACTCATTTGAAGGCAACCTCTAAAAAACCGTTTTTGGAATTAGGCACAGTGGCGGTGCGTTCCTCGGAGCTTTGCTCCTGCGGTACGCACCTGCTTACTTGAGCATTTTGACAACGCAGCAGCGAGGAAAAAGATCAAGCCAGAAACGAAATAAGGTTTTTTAGAGGTGCCCTCTAATTTATCCGCAGATTACGCAGATTTTCGCAGATTAAAAACAAGTCTTTTGTGTTGGAGTGATTTTTGCCCAAAGTTGATAAGTAGACCTTTGTGTAGGCTGGATGGCTTGAGGGAATTCAACACCTGAGCCTCCTCGGTTCCTGTTACGGCCATCGTGATGAATTTGGCTAAATAAGGACACCTATAAACCCCATAGGAAGTATATCTGGGCTAATTCAAAAACTCTCTAAAAGGAGGTTCTTTCAAAAATCGGTTTTGGAAAGAGTTCTTTATGTGTTTTTGACAACCATCTACGCTAAAGAGGGAATTCCAAAAGCCGGTGCTCCTGGAATTCCCTATTAATTCTAAAAAATCGCGCTTTAGCGGCAGCCTGCGCTGCCGCTAAAGCAATTGTTAAATAGATAAATAGTTAAAAAGCCCTCACCGCACGAACATGGTAAACGTTGGTCTTGGTGCCGTTGCTCTGGAAGCCATTGTTGAAGGTCTGAATCCACGCGTAGTTGGCACTGTCCTCTGAAGAAGACCAGTAGGTATTAGACGCGAAACCTCCAACGGTATCCCTCTGCTCATACAACGCATTCAGTTCATCCTTGGACGGTAAAAACCAGTCGGCATAGCCGCCCAGATCTAAATCATCACAGATTTTCGCCGCGTAATTATCGTCCCCCAGTGCCCTAACAATCGCCTCTGTGTTGGCCTTACCGTCCCCTATGCCAGTGGATGTTCCCCCCACAGATGTTCCGGCACCACCCCATCCAACCGAAGTGGCCTGATCGCTTGTCGCCGCCTCCAGATAGCGCCAACCGTCAGACTCTGAGTCCTTAACGTAGAACACTATGCCTCCGGCGGGGCCGGTACTGCCTATGCCATATTCGAGGACTTCAATAGTGACCTCCTTCGTTACCGTTCCTGCATAACTGCCAGTACCGCTCATCGCTATTGTTACTGATACAGCTTCGGTTGTTAGCTGATCTGGTGTGCCCGAAATCTCGCCTGAGCCTGAATCTAAATTCAGTCCAGAAGGCAGGGTACCGCTTGATATGGAAAAGGTTCCCGTGGCTCCCTGCGGATCTATCGTTGGGGTAACACTCGTTATAGCTACGTCCTTAGTACCGATAATTGCCCCATAGCCTATGCTCTTAATGCCTTCCTTTACGGTAATGGCAATGCTGTCTGATTTGGCGTTGTCAGCGTCCGATGTCACGGTAATCGCAATTGGGCCGCCAACCGCGACTGGTGTAACCAGGCCAGAGGCATCAACGGTTGCCTTGCTTGTATCGCCGGAACTCCAGATTAGGCCCTTGTTGGTGGCATCGTTTGGCTCAACGGTTGCGCTCAGTTGCAGGGTTCCACCCATGGTAACAACTGTTATTGTTTTGTCAGCAATGGCTACGCTGGTTACGGCTACTGGCGGTGAGGAAGCGTCAGGGCATCCAATGAATCCGCTGAGTACTACAAGCCCAACGAATATTCCCAGGGGTTTCAATTTCTTCTTCATTTTCATCTTTCCTCCATACAGTCTTTTGAGAGAGCCAATTCAAAAACTCTCTATAAGGTATCATTAGGGTACCTCTAAAAAATAGTTTTTACAACCCTCAATTCGGGAAAAACGTTCTTTTTTTCATTTTGGTCTGAAAATTTCGACCTTTCTCAGTGATCTCAACCCGTTATCAGGTTTTTTCCGGCTTACGGAGCACATTCAGTGCCCACTTATCCCAGGGATTGTCTCAAATACACATAACGACAGATGTTATAGCTAAGGTTCAGTAGTCCAATGATCCCTTCTATTCTCTCTTTGCCTATAGTACGCAACTTGTCCACTTTTAGGGGCTACTGCCTATCGAGTGGTAGATGGCATGATATCCAGACCTCCGAGGTGGAAAAGAATGCTGGCCTTGAAACGCTCTTTGCTCCGAAAACCACAGGCAGTTTTCTTTATCCTTTGGATACGGGCATTTCAAAATGCTCGCTAACCGAATTGATGAAGGGATCCCACATATCCATGGAAATACTGTTAATCCTAAAAAAGCAGTTAAAAACCTAGAAGTATAGAAATTTCCGGCTAAAGTCTTTTAATATAAGCATATGGAAACTAAAAGCACAGCAGTCGACACGCACCCAATGGGTGAATCGAAAAAAACAGAGAGCTTGGAGACCCTGGGAAGAACAGTAGAACTTCTCTGGGACGAGAGTCGAAGTCATTCAGACTACGGCCAGGCGGTATATTTTGCCCGTTTTTTGCAATTGTCCGGTTTGTATGAATCCTGGCGTGAAGAAATGCCGTTATCCTTCTTGATATAGATGTAACGGTTAAAACGCTCTATGGTCATCAGGAAAATGCTGAAGTTGGGTATAATCCTCATAAGCCGGGTCGTCCTTCTCATACATATCACACATGCTTTGTGGGAAATCTTCGCCTGGTATTAAACGTGGATGTATTACCAGGTAATCAGACCGCTGGAAAGTACAGTCGCTCAGGACTATGGGAGTACTTAGACAGTTTAGAGGAAAGTAAGAAGCCCACTTTTGTCCGTGGAGACAGTGGTTATGGGAATGAAGGATTGATGGGTGGTTGTGAATCTCGAGGTGTAAAATATTTGTTTAAGCTACGTAAAAGCCGGTATTTCAAGGTTTTAATCAATCAATTACTCACCAGGGATGACTGGTCCTGTGTGGGGCAAGGCTGGGAGGGTGTAGAAAGCCGACTTTGCCTTTCAGGCTGGAGTCGAAGTCGTCGGGTTATCGTCTTAAGAAGGCATATCAGAACGATAAAGTCTACACCACCATTTGCGAAGGAAGATTATCTTTTCGATATTGGTGAGAGTAAAAGAGATATCTATGAGTATGCTGTATTGGTGACAGATTTGGATGATGAATTACTGACAATAGCGGCACACTATCGTGATCGTGCAGATGCAGAGAACACTTTTGATGAAATGAAGAACCAATGGGGATGGGCAGGCTTTACGACTCAAGATATAACACGTTGTCGTGTTATGGCTCGTATAATAGCCCTTTGTTATAACTGGCGGAGTATCTTCATCCGCCTTGTGATACCGCACAGACATCATGAAGCCAGAACCGGCCGATCACTATTTTTGAAGGGTCCAGGCCGCCTGATTCGTCATGGAAGGAATTTGTTTCTTAAGCTAACGAGCATTCATGGTCATTACAAAAAAATCCGACATTTAATGACTCAAGTAAACCATATTCTCCAATGGATAAGCGAGAATGCGGAGCAGTTGAAAGAGTTTGGATTGTACCGAATGATTTTGAGTATAGCCTTTCAGTATTTTCTTGAAAATCGTCCGCTCAAAGTTCCACAGGAGTTTGTCCTTCAGTAGAATTTGAGGGTTAACTGCTTTTTTTAGGTTAATTCTTGCAAAATCACATCTTCTTTGCTCTTTGAACCAGGTTTTTAAGGTATTTGCCTTCTATGCTATAGAGAAAATTCCAAAAGCCGGTGCTCCTGGAATTCCCTATTAATTCTAAAAAATCGCGCTTTAGCGGCAGCCTGCGCTGCCGCTAAAGCAATTGTTAAATAGATAAATAGTTAAAAAGCCCTCACCGCACGAACATGGTTGGCGTCGTTCTTGTAGTAGCCGTACTGGGAGCCATTGGCGAAGTACTGGAACCACGCGTTGAAGGAACTGGTCTCCGACGAGGACCAGTAGTAATTAGACGCGAAACCTCCAACGGTATCCCTCTGCTCATACAACGCATTCAGTTCATCCTTGGACGGTAAAAACCAGTCGGCATAGCCGCCCAGATCTAAATCATCACAGATTTTCGCCGCGTAATTACCGTCCCCCAGTGCCCTAACAATCGCCTCTGTGTTGGCCTTACCGTCCCCTATGCCAGTGGATGTTCCCCCCACAGATGTTCCGGCACCACCCCATCCAACCGAAGTGGCCTGATCGCTTGTCGCCGCCTCCAGATAGCGCCAACCGTCAGACTCTGAGTCCTTAACGTAGAACACTATGCCTCCGGCGGGGCCGGTACTGCCTATGCCATATTCGAGGACTTCAATAGTGACCACCTTCGTTACCGTTCCTGTATAATCGCCAGTACCGGTCATCGCTATTGTTACTGATACAGCTTCGGTTGTTAGCTGTGTTGGTGTGCCCGAAATCTCGCCTGAGCCTGAATCTAAATTCAGTCCAGAAGGCAGGGTACCGCTTGATATGGAAAAGGTTCCCGTGGCTCCCTGCGGATCTATCGTTGGGGTAACTCTCGATATAGCTACGTCCTTAGTACCGATAATTGCCCCATAGCCTATGCTGTTAATGCCTTCCATTACGGTAATTTCAATGGTGTCTGACATGCTACTGTCAGCGTCCGATGTCACGGTAATCGTAATTGGGCCGCCAACCGCGACTGGTGTAACCAGGCCAGAGGCATCAACGGTTGCCTTGCTTGTATCGCCGGAACTCCAGGTTAGCTGCTTGTTGGTGGCATTGTTTGGCTCAACGGTTGCGCTCAGTTGCAGGGTGTCGCCCATGGTAACATCTGTTGTTGCTTTGTCATCAATGGCTACGCTGGTTACGGCTACTGGCGGTGTGGCTGAACCCTCAGTGGATGCCGCACCTTCACCAGTGGTATTCGAAGCGGTTACGATGAAGAATACCTCTTCGCCGTTTGTCAGTCCTGTTATGGTGTAGGTGGTGTTAGTGGTGTCAGTTACATCCGCTTTTTTATCGTCGGAACGTGTGAAACCTGTGGAATCACCCCAGTATACGGTGTACTTGGTGATGGTTCCAGGGGTCCCGTCACCATTAATGATTCCCGTATCGCTTGGGGCCGTCCAGTTTACTACAACCTGCCCATCTCCGGCAGTTGAATCAATGCTGGCGGGCGCACCGGGGGGCTGGTTTGCTTCAACCGGCGTGCCGCTATCTTCGGTGGATGCCGCACCTTCACCAGCGGCATTCGTAGCGGTTACGATGAAGAATACCTCTTCGCCGTTTGTCAGTCCTATTATGGTGTAGGTGGTGTTAGTGGTGTCAGTTACATCCGCTTTTTTATCGTCGGAAATCACCCCAGTATACGGTGTACTTGGTGTGAAACCTGTGGAACCACCCCAGTATACGGTGTACTTGGTGATGGTACCTTCGGAACCATCACCATTAATGATTCCCTTATCGCTTGGGGCCGTCCAGGTTACTACAACCTGCCCATCTCCGGCAATTGAACCGCTGATGGCGGGCGCACCGGGAGCCCTGTTTTCCTGAATCTCCTCAGGAGAGGAAGGGTCTGTGCATCCAATGAATCCGCTGAGTACTACAAGCCCAACGAATATTCCCAGGGGTTTCAATTTCTTCTTCATTTTCATCTTTCCTCCATACAGTCTTTTGAGAGAGCCAATTCAAAAACTCTCTATAAGGTATCATTAGGGTACCTCTAAAAAAATAGTTTTGCAACTCTCGATTCGGGAAAAACGTTCTTTGTTTCATTTTGGTCTGAAAATTTCGACCTTTCTCAGTGATCTCAACCCGTTATCAGGTTTTTTCCGGCTTACGGAGCACATTCAGTGCCCACTTATCCCGCGGTTGGTGTGATTATTGGTGTCAGTATTGGATCAGTCGCACAAGCACTCTCGGAAAACCATAGAATATGAAACCGATGTTGACGTAAAGGGGGAACTTATTTTCATGGATATTGTGCACTGCCTGGAGCATATCGGTGACAGTTCTCTCAATGTTTCGGAGGCGATTGCCGAGCTTCCTGGATTGTCTTGAATTTTCAGTCAATGGTTTTTGAGCGCCATCGCGTATTGACTTCCTTCTTCCTATGGTTCATGCTTTGTCAATGAAACGCTTTTTCCTGGTCCTCGGTATTTTCATTTCTTTCGCTCTACCGGCGGTCAGTCAAGCAAAAGTTTATGTCATTCCCCTCCGGGAAGATGTGGACCGCTATCTTGGCGTTTTCCTCGGACGCTCCCTTGACGCAGCCAAACAGGTTGGCGCGGAACTGCTCATCTTTGAAATTGACACTTTTGGCGGCCGTGTAGATACGGCTCTGGAAATCGCCGGGCAGATTGGCGCCGCAACCTGGGCGAAAACCGTCGCGTACATTCCCTCCGACAGTAGCGGGCGGGGCGTTAGCTGGTCTGCTGGTGCACTAATAGCGTTCTCCTGTTCAGAACTCTGGATGGCACCGGGAACCTCGATGGGGGCCGCAGCACCAGTTTACAAGACGGCCGAGGGCATGCAAAGCGCCGAAGAGAAAACTGTGAGCGCGGTGAGAGGTCAGATGGCCGCACTGGCGGAAAAAAATGGCTACCCGGTCAACGTGGCATTGGCCATGGTGGACGAGGATGTTGTTCTCACGGAGCTCGTCGTTGACGGAGAAGTGAGCTTGGTGACTTCCGAAGAGATTGAAGCGATGAAACACCAGGGCATTGACATCAATCCTGGCAAGATGGTCAGCAGTGCTGGTAAGCTTCTTACTCTCACCGCTGGGGAGATGGCGCATTACGGTGTGTCCAGAGGTTCCGTCTCCACACGGGATGAACTCATTTTGTCTTACGGTTACCAGTTGGAAGATGTTTTCGTCGGGGAAAAAAGCCGCTCCGATTTCATTATCACTTTCCTGAGCAGCAGTGCCATGACAAGCCTCTTCCTGATTGTCGGTCTGGTGGCCTTGTACCTGGAGATTACAAGTCCGGGGTTTGGTCTGCCTGGAACAGCGGCTCTTATTTGCTTTGCCACCGTTTTCGGAATCGGCGCTCTGATGGGGAATCTTGGTTCGCTTGAGATCTTGATGTTTCTGAGCGGTCTTGTACTGCTTATTCTGGAAGTTTTCATCATTCCAGGATTCGGCGTCGCTGGAATTGCCGGGATTGGGCTGATTGTCATCTCCCTGGTTTTCAGCCTTCAGGATTTTTACTGGCCGAAGTTTGATTGGCAGTGGTCCATCACACGCCGCAACCTGGGTGTCGTCGGTGTCGGTATACTCGGTAGTATTTTCATGGTGGGTATTATCATGATGTTTCTACCCCGGGCAAGTCTGTTTGAGCGTCTGATTCTTCGGGGTCCTGACAGCCCTGGGTATGGAGGTAAGCCTCGTCGTAAACATCAAGGAGCGGAAATACCTGACGAAGATACGGGAAGGGTAAGAAATGACACGATGATACAACCAGGGATGAGGGGCTTCGCGATCACCGATTTACACCCGGTGGGCAAAATCCGCGTCGAAAACCATGTCATTGTTGCAGAAACCGCTGGAGAATACTGCGAAAAAGGCTCTCACATCGTTGTATTGAAAGCCGATGGAATAAAGGTGGTTGTAACCGCCGAGGAGGAATAATGAGAACTTTGATCTTTATCGCGTGGGTTATCGCTGGTGTTATAGCCCTTGCCTTTCTTATCATCCTGATCCGATTTTTTGGACTCTGGCTACGGGCTCTGGTTTCGGGCGCGAAAGTCAGTTTGGGGAGATTAGTCGGGATGTGGATCCGCCGTGTGAATACTAACACCATCGTTGATAGCCGAATTGTCCTGGTGAAAGGTGGTCTTCCCATCCACACCGATTTGCTGGAAACGCACTATCTCACCGGGGGGGATGTTGTTCGGGTTTCCCGAGCCCTTGTCGCGTCGGCCAAGGCGAAGATTGAGCTGCCTTTTGAGCGCGCGGCAGCTATAGACTTAGCGGGTAGGGATGTGTTGGATGCGGTGAAAACCAGCGTCAACCCCAAGGTGATTGATTGTCCGAATCCGGAATCAGGCAAAATTACTATAGATGCCGTTGCCAAAGATGGCATACAACTCAAAGCCAAAGCCCGAGTTACTGTTCGAGTTAACATTGATCAACTCATCGGTGGCGCGTCGGAAGAGACGATTATCGCCCGTGTTGGTGAAGGTATTGTCACAACCATAGGTTCCGCGTCCACCTACAAAGATGTTCTGGAAAATCCTGACAATATTTCCAAACGAGTGCTGGAAAAAGGTTTAGATGCCGGAACGGCATTTGAAATTCTCTCCATTGATATTGCCGATGTTGATGTCGGATCGAATATAGGCGCCAAACTCCAGGCCGACCAGGCGGAGGCCGACCTGAGAAGATTCCAGGCCGAGGCCGAACAGAGAAGGGCCGCAGCCCGGGCCAGGGAACAGGAGATGCTGGCCGAGGTTCAAGAAAACCGTGCGAAAGTGGTATTGGCCGAAGCCGAAATACCCCAGGCTATCGCACAATCCTTCCGTGATGGAAATCTCGGCATCATGGACTATTATCGTTTGAAAAACCTCCAGGCCGATACTGAAATGAGGACAAGTCTTGGCGAGCAAACGACCACCCCGGAATCCGAGGAGTAGGTTGTGGATTTCATATTGGACAACCTGTTCGGCTTGATTCCCCTACTTATTCCCATCTTCTGGGTTCTCCGTCTTGTTTCCAATCGGAAAAAACGCCAGAGCGACGCAGTTAATCCGGACCCCATTACGGCGACAAACCAGGACGCGCCCGAAGCCACGCCTCCTTCCGAAACAGTGGTCGCTGTCCGGCAAGCAGTTCCAGACCAACGAATCAGAGTTCTTCCCAGACCCTTGAGCAGGAACACCCCTGCAATAGAAGCGGTTGAATATCCGCGCATTAAGCCGCCCAGAGGCTCGAATGTGCCGCCGGTGCTGAAGCGTCTTGAAAACTTATCGCCTTTGGCGCGGGGAATGGTTTGGAGTTTCATTCTCGATAAGCCGCCAGGTATATAAGATGAAATGGCCTTATCCTCCGCCCCCGTACCCGCGTAACAAGTCCTTAGAGAGAAAATCTCGTTTTATTGGACATGATACTTGATATATGACCTTTATAGTCATATTATGTGAGGCAAGGAGCTTAATATGACTGAAAGAAAAGATGTCATCACTTTCAAGGGCAGTCCAATGACGCTGATCGGCCCTGAAATTCGAGTTGGCGATACGGCCCCCGCTTTTACCGCCGTCTCAAACGATATGTCCCCCGCCACCCTCGCCGACTACGCGGACAAAGTCGTGATTGTTCTCGCTGTGCCATCGCTTGATACATCTGTGTGCGACACAGAAGTGCGCCGCTTCAATTCAGAGGCATCCAATTTGAGTGGAGATGTGGTTGTATTGACCGTGTCCATGGATCTTCCTTTTACCCAGGCCCGATGGTGTGGCGCGGCTGGTGTCGAAGGAGTCAAGTGCCTATCCGACTACAAGGATGTGTCTTTCGGAAATGCCTTCGGAGTGCTTGTCAGGGAACTGCATCTGCTTGCACGGGCCTGCTTTGTTATCGACAAAAAGGGCAAAGTCGTGCACGCTCAGTATGTACCTGAAATGACCGATGAACCCGATTATGGCGCGGTAATCCAGGCGGCCAAAGCCGCACTTTAGAGGCTGACGGGAAATGACAGGTTGATTTGCAAGCCCTTTTTTGTTTGTTTTTTACCAGTATTTTACCACGAAGAGTCTGGTAACTTGTCAACTTATTTGCCACTAAGCGGAGGGAAGTGATATTCTCAAAGAGGAACATGTGTTCATGTTATCGAGGAAAAGAATGCCAGGCACCTTCGGCGCACACAATCCATCGCATAACAGCGGGTCGTTAATTGAAAACCAGAAGCATTATAGCCTCGCTATCCTTGACTCGGTATTCAACTGGGAGCCTGTCGGACTTAAGCCTCACGGCTCGATTTCTGCCCTTTCTCTCCAGGAGCAAAGCTCCGAGGAATGCACCGCCAACCGTTTAATCTCCGCTTTTGTCGCCTTGAATCAGGAAAAAATCATCAGAAATCGCCTCGAAGTCTTTAAGTCCGACAGACTCCTAGTGGCTGCTTCGACTGAACAATCTATTGAAGTATCGATAAAACTGGCTGGTAATTGTATTGAAGTCCCCTGTAAAAATGAGTAATACATCGTATAGTAGCAGGGCGATGGGGAAGGTCAATATCATGATAATAACATGGTCTGTATAAACGTGGTGTTTGACAAAATATAGACCGCACCCCAGTAAAGCAGCAATGGATGGGTATCTGAGTTGTTCGGCACGGTATGGGTGTATCTGAAAATACTTCATCACTATAAGAACTTTTACTGCATTGACGGTGGTCAGGCTGATGCCTGTTGCCAGTGCCGCTCCTTCAATTTTCATCCAGGGGATAAAAATCAAATTTGTCAGAATGGCCAGGGCGAATAGTCCACCGTTCATCGCTACTTCTATGCGATAATACTTTGATAAGGACAATATAGTGGTTCCCAGTCCGCTTAAAAGCATGGCGAACTGCCCGATAAGAAGTATCATGAGGACCTGTCTTCCAGCCAGGTACTCCTCCCCCATGAAGCCGAGAATCTCCTTCGAAAAAATAACGATGAATACAAACAGGAAACTTCCAAGGTATATCTGTTTTCCTACATTCTCCTTGTATAACGCCTTGAGTTCAGAGTACCGGGATTCATGCAGGTAAGATGAAACTATGGATGTTGCTGTTCGAGATAGAATGGCGTTAATCAATGCAATTGCCGAGGCCACTGCCGCTGAAATCGTATACAGACCAACTCCGGTGAAACCAACAAAATAGCGTATCATTATTTTGTCAATAGTCACGATCAGAACGGCCGATGTGGTGTTCAACATAACGAAGAACCCGAATTTCAAATACTCCTGCAAGTCTGTGGCCGTGATTTTTTGAATCCTTCGTTTGAAGATCTCCGGACGAAGTCGAATGGCCATCAATATTATGAGGATGATCCTGGTAAGAGCAAACAGGAGGATGTATGACTCTACGCCGACACTCATAACTGAAAGAACGTAGAGAACAGCAATGTCGAGAGAATTGGAAATGATCTTTTGATAGATATTTGTATGAACGGATTGACCGGTGGCTATTGCGGCGGCATCAAGTATGCTGGCGATTGAGATAAGGATTGCAATAACTGAGACCGGAATGGGGTTCTGGACATATCTGGACATTCCGGTCGTAAAAAAAACCGCAATGACAAAGAAATAGACGAGGAGTTGAAAGATCAGTATGAACCTGAGCAGCGGTTTTTTCTGCTCCGAAGGATAGTAGCGAAGTATGATCCGCGGTATACCCAGGTTGAGGAAATTGCTGACGATGATGCCCACGCTTAGGACATAGCTAAAAACACCCACCTCGGCCGGTGAAAAGACTCGTGCCCGGAGGAAGACTATAAAAAAGCTGATAGCAGCACCGGTGTATGAGACAACTGTATTCAGGATTTCGTCTCTTTTCATGCAGTAATCGCCAGCCCCGTTCGGAAATCAGTAGGGGGCACCTCTGAACAGCCAGCAGAGTTCTTTACCTGATCTCTTCGTCAACTTCCTGAAGCTGAATCCTGGAGGTTCCCTGTGATATAAAGTACGGGCCTATCGATTTGTGCACAACCCCGGGCCCGGGCTCTGCTGAATATAATCCGATAAACATCCAGGGCACCTCTAGACAGCAGGAGCGGGATTCAATATACTGACTGCAATGATGAAGTGGGGGGAACACCACTGGAATTCGGATTATTCGTCACATTCGACGATAGTATGACAGAAAACTACTCTGGATTTTTACAGCGGCATAAACTTCCAGTATTCAGTTACTCACTACCCAACTACAGTGGTGGGACTGTATCGACTCTGGTCTGCCGGATCCAGTCCCGACAGCGAGTCAGGGAAAAAACACTGGAACTCATCGAGCATATTGAAAGAAATGGATGGAAATCTGTCTACTTCGCTACATCGGAGGGATACATCAGTGCCAATGCCATTCCGATACTCAGGAAGCGTTTACCTGAAGTAACCTGCATATCATTGCAGCATGGTCTGTTTCATTTGAGGAGACGGTTGATAAGGGCATTACTGGTGTGGTTCATCAATACCTGTTCAAGTTTTCTGCTGGGGATAAAAATTATCGGATATGGCTTCGGAGGAATCAAAACGGACTGTTACTATGTCTACAGCAAACCGTATCGGGAGTATCTGATTAAACATCGAGGATGGTCAGAAGACAGAGTAATCGTCGATATGGGATTTCTGAAACCTGAATACGCAGGGGTATTGGACTCCGGTACGATTGAAGCTGAGGCGGTATTCTTCCTGCAGCCGCTTGCAAATATCGGCTTGTGCCGCCCAGAAACCGAATTAAGAATCTTTCAGAACGTTGTGAACTACCTGGCCAGCGAGTATTCTGAATTATTGATCAAAGATCATCCGAGTTCGACGCATTCAAAATCGAGTATAAAACTTCCGTCAAATGCCCGGTTTTTTGAGGAATCGCGCATACCGAAATGTCAATTCGCCTACAGTTTCTTCTCTACAGCTTTGCTGGAAGCCGAACTCATAGGAGCCAGGTCCACAGCAATCATTCTGAGGATTGCCGGTGTTCATTCCGCCTTGTCCGATACATTTACCCATGTTATCTCTTACGAAGAAGTCATCCTACCAGCGTTGAAACGGAACTCAATTCAAGCGTCATGAAAGTATGCTTCATCGGTCTTGGATCGATTGGTCTCCGCCACATGACTGATTTTCTGGCGATCGCGGAAGAACTTGGGATTGAACCGACAGTTCACGCACTAAGGACCGGCTCGGATGTTTCCAGTTCATCTCCTCATTTAGAGCGAGTCGTTCATCGGTTCCCGGATCTTGACCGCTTCTATGATGCCATATTTATAACAAACCCAACGAACCTCCACGAGGAAACGCTTCGAGAAGTTGTGAGCCTCAGTCAGCATATTTTCGTCGAAAAACCAGTTTTCCATCATTCCGATGTCGATGAGGCCTCCCTCAACATTTCTCCTTCCTCCGAGATTTACGTTGCGGCACCTCTCCGTTTTACAGGGGTGTATCGGAAGATCAAATCCATAGTCACCTCGGAACGGGTTCTAAGTGCCCGCGCGATTTCATCCAGTTACCTGCCGGATTGGAGACCAGGTACTGATTACCGACGATCATACAGCGCATCGGCCCGCCGTGGCGGTGGCGTGCATCTTGATCTCATTCATGAATGGGATTATATGATTGACCTCTTCGGGTTTCCTTCAGAGTGCTGTAAACTCGGTGGAAAAGTATCAGATTTAGAAATAGAATCCAACGATATTGCACTCTACATTGCACGGAGCAATGACACTTTTCTGGAAATCCATCTGGACTACTTTAGTCGTAGTCCATGCCGAAAGCTTGAAATCATAACACCAGATCGACTCATCACCGCTGATTTTATCGGGCATTCGATTCGATTTTCTGATTCATCTCCGGCAATTATCCTGAACGAAGACAGCAATACCATGTACCTGCGGGAAATGAAGGCTTTTCTTCGGATAGTACTGTCGGGAGACGAGAATTTGAATACAATGACCCAGGCCATGAAGGTTTTACGGGTGGCAGAAATGAATATGTTTGACAACAATGGTGATGCACAGTGAAAATTATATGCACTATCTGTGCCCGCGGCGGGTCCAAAGGTGTTCAAAACAAGAATTCGCGTACAATTGCCGGATATCCTTTGATTGTCCACAGTATCAGACAGGCTCTGGAGTCCGAACTCTTTGAACACGTTGTTATTAGTACTGACTCAGACGAAATATCGGAAATCTCACGCCGATATGGAGGGGAGGTTTTCTTCCGGCGTCCCGGAGAACTTGCAACAGACCGTTCTCCGAAACTTCCAGTCATTCGCCACGCATTCCTGGAAGCAGAAAAACACTACGGCAGCCGATACGAGTCTATTGTCGATCTGGATGCCACATCGCCCCTACGGTCTATCACCGATATTCAGACCTGTGTAAACCTGGTCCAATCGGGAAATTGCAGCAATGTTATTACAGCCGCACCCTCCCATCGATCACCATATTTCAATCTCATCGAAAAGAATTCCGCGGGACATTGGGCGCCTTCAAAGTCCATGGGGCAGATGTTAACACGACGGCAGGACTCACCTGCCTGCTTCGATATGAACGCTTCCATCTACGCCTGGACCAGGGAAACACTGTTGAATGAAACTGAGATTTTCCTGCCGGGAACCCAACTCCATGTTATGCCCAGGGAACGGTCATTCGATATCGATTCTCCATTAGATTTTCGTATAGTTGAAGCACTCATGAGAGAGGAGGGGGATAATGCTTGATGACAAAGTTGTTGTTATCACCGGCGGCGCCGGTTTGTTAGGCAAGGAGTTTGCCCGGAGTGTGATTCTTCACGGAGGAAGGGCTGTCATTGCAGACCTGGACGAAGAGAGAGGACATCTGACGGCATCGGAGCTGTCAGGGGAAGGTGAAGTCCTTTTTCTACCGGTGGATATTACTTCGGCGAAGTCAATCCGCTTCATGATAAATGAAATTCAAAGAATCTGCGGGAAAATTGACGGTGTGGTGAGCAATGCGTATCCCCGGAATGCGGCTTATGGCCATAAGTTTTTTGATGTGAAACCTGAGGACTTCAACGACAATGTCTCCCGGCATCTGGGCGGATATTTCAATACCGCCCAGGAGTTCTCCCGTTTCTTCATTGAGCAGGGTTACGGAAACATTGTTATGATCGGATCTATATACGGTGTCGTGGCCCCCCGTTTTGGAATCTACACGGATACGGAAATGACGATGCCGGTAGAGTATTCGGTGATAAAATCTGGTGTTATTCATCTTTGCAGATACATGGCCAGATTCCTCGCCGGAAAGAACATCAGAGTGAACTGCCTGAGTCCAGGTGGAATCAGCAATAATCAACCTGCAAGTTTCATCGAAGCCTACCGGGATGAATGCCTGCAAAAGGGAATGCTGGATCCCATCGACTTAACAGGCACATTGGCGTTTCTCCTGTCGGATAACAGTCGCTACATCAATGGGCAGAACCTCGTGGTTGATGATGGGTTTACTTTGTAGCGGGTCAAGGATAAAATCTACTTTTCAGGATGATATAATTGAAGAAGATTGAAATACTATCGCTGTATACTCGGGATATGACAATCAGTGATGCTGGAGGTTCGCGGACCCTGGTGCAGCTTCTTAATTACCTGGTTAAAACGGGTGAGTTTAGCTGCTATACCACTTTCCGTATCACATCCGGTGCTGATGATCGGATTAATCAGCTGCCGGAAATCGGCTTATCGGTTCGGGAGATGAATCAGTTCATTGTAAACAAAGGCATTGATATTCTCCTCGTGCCAGAAGGTTATGCATTGAGCATTGCTGCTTCCCGGGCCGTACAGGGTACTTCCTGTCGAGTAATCAGTGCCTTCCACAATAGACCAGGCTATGAAAAGATCAGACTGTTCCACAAAATACTTGAATCTATTCTGTACAATCCTGTTAAGGTGAAAAGAATCCGAGCCCTGTTTCTGCTTCTGGTCTATCCATTGAGCTACATGATCTATACACGCAGTATAATGCACAAACTGCGGACAGCATACAACAAATCCGACTGTATGGTTTTGCTTTCGGAGAGATATAATGATGCTTATAGAAATGAGTATCGCATTAAAGATACTTCAAAACTCAGGGTAATTGAAAATGGATTGTCATTCCCTTCTTTCGCGGATCAGAAGGATGTCGAGAACAAGAAGAAAGTGTTACTGGTTGTCTCAAGATTGGATGAGTGCCAAAAACGATTATCCTATGTAATCAAAATCTGGTCGAGACTCCATCGGGATTATCCAGACTGGGAGTTGAAAATTGCCGGAACTGGAAGGAGTATGGTTTCTTATCAAAGACTGTCATCCCGTTTAGGGAATGAGCGGATTGTCTTTCTGTCCCATCAACCGAATCCAGAGAAATACTATAGGGAAGCTTCGATTTTTTTGATGACATCAGCGTTCGAAGGCATGCCGATGACTCTTGCCGAGTCTCAACAATTCGGATGTGTTCCTATAGTGATGGACAGCTTCGCCTCAGTTCATGATGTCATTAAGACTGGTGTCAATGGTGTTATCTCGCCGGATGGTGATGTGAATATGTATGAAGAAAAAATTCGGATGCTGATTGATAATCCGGCCATGAGGCGGAAAATGGCCAGTAACGGTATTCAAAGCTGCAAGAGGTTCAGTCAGGATATCGTACTGAAAAAATGGGTAACGTTATTCAAAGATATTCTCTGATGGAAGCAATTTTCCCATTCAACAAGCTTTCTGACACAGCACAATACCGGACGAATTGTCACAGAATTCTTACGGCTTTTCTGTATTCCTCCCACTGACCGACGTCGATGTAGTTGTATTCTCCCAATGGGTAAGCACTCACCACCTGGTTATCCCTCATCAACGCTTCAATGAGATGGGTCATGTGGAATATGCCTTCATGGGGAATGAATTTTAGTGCTTTTCTGTTGATGACATAGACACCGGTATTGACTGGGAACGAGTACTCGGGCTTCTCACGCAGAGCGATGATTCTCCCGTCTTCGGCATATTCGACAATGCCATAAGGAATTTGATAATGCTGATATGATGAAAGCACAGTCACCAGTGCCTGGTTTTCAATGTGCTTCTTAAGGACGCTCCCGTAGTCAGCTTTTACTATAACGTCACAATTGGACAGGATGAAATTCTCAGGAAAGTCTTCGGGGAGCAGTTTTAAGCTGCCGGCAGTCCCCTCGAACTCTTTTTCCCATACATAGTGGACTTTGTAGTCACGTTCAATACTGTCAAAATAGGCTTCAATCATCTTGCCTTTATAGTTGAGAATGAAAAAAAAATCCTTGATGGAATAGGATCGGAATTGTTCAATTATGATCTCCATTATCGTTTTCTCTCTGATTGGCACAAGAGGCTTGGGCAGGACATTGGTGAAGGGGGCCATGCGGGTGCCCTTTCCTCCGGCCATGATTATCACCGGTAAGTCCAGCTTCTGCCGTTCGGGTTGATATTCCTCGCCGAAGAAAGTTTCCCATTCCAGAACAGAGACAAACAATCCATTTCCGTCAGTGATGGGGAGTACACCGAGCCGTTTATCCAGAAAGGAAGACCGAATTGATTCCTCGGATTCGTCTGTGCCTATTGAGACCGGAGAGGTATTATAGAGTCCATCTATAGATTCATCCAGAGTCTTTCCCGCAAGCAATGCCCTGCGAATATCACCGTCCGAGACGGAACCAATGAGTCTTCCGTCATTGTCGATGACAAATGTTACACCACAGGCTGCTTTGTCCAGTTTTTTCAGACAGGTTTTTATATCAATCGATGAACCGACTGTGAATTTTTCCTGATCATTCATGTTGTATTCAAATCCCAAAATGTTTTCCTCAATAACTCCCGGTCAAATTTCACCGATTGGAGGATTTCAAGAATCCTCGATGATGCATTTCCATGCCAGGATCGTCTGAAAGTTCCGATCGGGACATCGGTTTGATTCCAGGAAGATTTTCTACACCTGGAGAACCCATGACGAAAGTCCGGTCAGGATCCTCACCCATTTGAATCACCCATTGTCTATAGGGCACCTCTAAAAAACCCATTGAGTTCTTGACTCGATCTTTTCTGCCGCTACTGCGTTGTCAAAATTCTCACGTAAACAGGTGCGTACCGCAGGAGCAAAGCTCCGAGGAACGCACCGCCACTATCAGGTGCGTACCGCAGGAGCAAAGCTCCGAGGAACGCACCGCCAATCGCTTAAGATAGCTCCGCTTTTGCCTGCCTGTGCGTGTCTGCACGTAGACAGGCCGCCTTGCATCAAGAAAAAATTTAAGCAGGTGTGTACCGCAGGAGCAAAGCTCCGAGGAACACACCGCCATTTCGTCAATTTCCTAAAGCTGTTTTTTAGAGGTACCCTATACTCTTCGGTTGCAGTCAGATGAATGTGGCTCAGCTTTGAAATGGCGTGCCGGAAACCTTCATCATAAGCTCCTTCGGTAACCTCTCCTCCATGGAGGTGGACGATGGGAATTCGGCAGAGCGACGCGGCGATTGCTGATGCCATAATCTCGTATCGATCGCCAGGAAGGATTACCGCATCGGGTTGAATCCGAGAAAAAACACTGGCAATTCTGTACAAAGCCCGGCTGGCGGTTACAGCAGTGGTTGGTTCCTCTCCCCTGTCGGCTAAGCATGGTACTTCCTCCGCCACGACATAATCATCCTTGTAAATCTGGTTTTTGGTCAAGCTATGCTGTTCCGAGAGATGAGTTCCGGTGACGATTAAACGATAGACAATTCCATCGGCGTGGCTGAGCGCTCTGAGCAGGGGTACTAACAGGCCATAATCGGCCCGGGTTGAAGTGACAACGGCAAAGACCTTACTCATCAAGAGTCTCCCTGAAAATCCGCCATGGAGGGCGGCAAAAGCGGAGCGTAGCTGGGCTAAGTGTGCATTTTGACAACGTAGCAGCGAGGAAAAAGATCAAGCCAAAAATGAAATAAGGGTTTTTAGAGGTGCCCCATAGATCGACACCGATCGATTTCAGAAATCGGGCTGATTCGATATCAACCGGGTTCCGTGATGGATTTAACGACCACGGCTCCCATGCCAACGGTGGTCCCTTGAACAACCTCGATACCATTGCGCAGGAGAGGGCATGACCTCCGCTGCCGATTAAAACGATATTTGCAGTTACCGGCATGAAATCCCACTTGGAAGATTAACCAGACGGCCGCGGATATCCAACGAGTTACCGAGATCGGCGGATTGAGGACAATCGGCGAACATGGGAAGATTTATCATCAATTCCCATACCGGACGAGTCATTATTTCGCGGTCATTGCTGAATGCAAGAAAATCATCACGCTCACGCGGTCCACTGGTCAACACCGAATTCAACCAGAAATTACTCCGGCAATTCTCCGGTTCATCAATGAAGGTCCAGGGTGTGCCGTTGAAGTATTCCCGGTATTCGTCGGCGAGTGATCTTTTCTCTGCCAGAATTGTGGAGAGCCCTTCCATTTGAGCACAGCCCAGGGCCGCGTTGATATTGGGCATTCTATAATTGAAACCCGGTTGATCATGCACGAAATCCCACCGATGTGGAACTTTTGCCGTGGTAGTGATATACTTCGTGGTCCGGCCAAACTCTTCGTCTATTGTGATAATAGCCCCCCCGCCGCCAGTGGTGATAGTTTTGTTGCCATTAAAACTCAGGATTCCACACCGACCGGTTAACCCGGTATGTCTTCCAGCGCGATAGCTTCCAAGAGCTTCGGCGGCGTCCTCTATCAGGGGAATACTCCACTCCTTACATATCCTGGCAATCTCCTCAATATTGACTGGATGACCGAAAGTGTGCATTGGAACACAGGCGGCGATTCTTTTTCCTGAGACTTTGTGAATAGTCTCTTTTTCATGAGCACATTCACTCTCAAGGAAGTTCTGTAAATCGGCTGGATCCATTCCAAGAGTGTGTGGATCAATGTCGACAAAAGCCGGCGAGGCCCCGATCTGAGCAATAGCATTGCAGGAGGCGACGAAAGCAAGGGGTTGAGTTATGACCAGGTCACCATAACGAACATCCACCATACGAAGAGCCACGTGAAGGGCCGCAGTACCGTTCATTACCGCCACGACGGATGCGGCGCCTGTATATTCTTTCAATTCGTGTTCAAAGAGATCGACGAATTCTCCAACACTGGACACGAAAGAGCTGTCAATACAACGCTGCAGGTATTCCTTTTCGCGGCCGCGAAAGACAGGAGCGTGGAGGGGGATGAAGTCTCCAACGGGATTGATACGACGTATAAAGTCTACGATGTCCTGAAAAAAATTCATCGACAAACCTACATCTTCTCGTCAAGGAATTTGCCGGTTTCCTTATGGTGGAGTTCCGGCAGCAGGGATTGAAATAATTCGATGAATTGTTGCCTCGACCAGGACTTGCTACATCGAATCGCTTCAATCTGGGTTTGGAATTCTTTTAATGCTTCCGCAGGTCTTGTATGACTTGCAACAACGATTCCAAGCGATTCGAAGCGTTCCAGATCCACGGATTCTCCACTCATGTAGAATTCTTCACAGCTCTTTTCACCGGTCGTGTCTGAACTTGAAAAAACGCAGGGCCATTTTCCCGGGTGGTTCCCGGAAGCAAAGTAGTTCCGGGCCTGGTCTTCAGACTCGCAGAGAAATGGTTTATATCCTCTTGATTCGAGGAAGTTCCTGGCAATGGAGGAAAATGTAATCAGATTGAGTTTTTCGCTTAATCTGGGAAAAAATATCTCGTTACGCCGACCAAGTATCGTCGAAAACAAACAGAGAGTTCCAGCTTCTTTTGAAGTGAGAAAGTAACGGCGGACATCGTTGGGGGCTGCAAGAGGTTGACGTTTTTCCAATCTCTTCTCGAATCCCTGGAGAAGGCTCCCGTCAGAGAAGGCGACGTTGGCAAAACGGGCCATGGAGACTTCAATATCATCGCTACAATCCATTAAGAAGAGTTCCATGATACGCTTTGATGCACCCATCATATTGGTGGGATTGGATGCTTTGTCCGTGGAAACACAGAAGTATTTTTTCGCCCCGGCCTCTACGGCCAACTCCATCACTTTGACCGTATTGAGGATGTTCGTGTCCACCATGCGCATCAGTGTGTAGGGATCTTTTTCGCTCCGGACATGCTTCAATGCTGATAGATTGAGAACGAAATCGTATCCGCCTTCCGCTCGTACCATGTGCTCAAAACTCACGGAACCGCAGTCCAGTGCGAATGTCCGGAAGTCCCCCGAAATATATCCAGAAGAACTTCGGATATCCCTGACAAGTTCAACGAGATTGTTCTCGCTGAGATCAACGATGTGAAGACTCCGGGGATTTCGTCGAAAGATCTCCTTTGTAACAGCTTGTCCAATTGACCCCCCGCCCCCAATGACGAGGAAGCGGGATGACTCGATGACATTTTTCAGATCCGACTCATGCCTGTTCAGATCTTCAGACAACAGAGGCTCTGTACGGCCAACAATGCTCAATACATCCATCAGATGGATTATAGATGAAAAATAAGATTGCGAGTAGTCTGAAACAGGAGAGTGCCTGAGGCACATGAGGATTTAAGCCTCTTTATCCAACGGAAGATTGAAGCTGTACAAAGCACTAGTCCTGACCTTCTGTAAACTTCATGTATTCTTCATCATTCATACAGCCTTGCAGCTCCGATGGATCAGACATCTCAATCGAATAAATAAACGTTCCAAAGGGATCATTGTTAATCAAATCCGGTTCCTCTTCAAGGTTGTCATTGATGTCCAGTACAGTTCCTGAAACAGGTGCATATATGGCTTCGGCTACTTTCACCGATTCAATGTTCACCACTTCGTCGCCTTTGTTTACTTTCATCCCCACCTTTGGAACTTCAACATAGACAATGTCTCCAAGAGCATCCTGGGCATAGTCTGTGATTCCTGTAACAGCGATTTTACCTCTTTGTTGAATCCACTCATGAGATTCGGTGTATTTCAGCCCTTCTTTTACTTCCACTGCATCCTCCACATGTTTATCTTCGTCAGTGCAAGGAAATTTTATCCCTCACGCCTGTAACCATGTTATAACAACAGGGCACCTCTAAAAACCCATTGAGTTCTTGACTCGATCTTTTCCGCCGCTACTGCGTTGTCAGAATACTCAACTAAGCAGGTGCGTACCGCAGGAGCAAAGCTCCGAGGAACGCACCGCCACTTCGTCAATTTCCTAAAGCTGTTTTTTAGAGGTGCCCAACACGTTCTTTTTTGCTTTCAGCGAATATCAATCAATACTCTATCATCAGCCTTTTCAACCCTGTTTTTAGGAACTTCTCAGTTATGGGGCAATTCTTTTCCTGTCCCGGGGAAACAGTGTCGCTTCCTTGATGTTGCTCAAGCCAAGTATTTTCTGTGTTATTCTTTCCAGGCCCAGCGCAAAGCCTCCATGGGGAGGACAGCCAAATTTGAAAATATCCACGTAGCTCCCCAGTTCTGATTCTGTCATACCATATCTGGGTAATGTTTCAATCAGCATGGGGTATTCATTGATACGGCGTCCACCTGTTGTAATTTCCAGGCCCCGGAACAATAGATCGAAACTCATAGTTTTCTTACCCAGAGGGTATGTGTAAAAGGGCCTTTTTCGTCTGGGGAATTCATTGATAAACACCATGGCGATTCCATGCTTCTTTTCTGCCCATTCACAGAGGACGCGTTCGGCTTCCGGGTTAATATCCAGTGCTTTGCGACCGGTCTCCGATTTTACGATCTCTTTTGCTTCATCATGGGAAATGATGGGTATGTTCTTACAGGATTCGGGATCAGGAACATCGATATTCCACTGATTTAATTCCCTGGAGTTTTCTTCCTGTACAGTTTTGAATAAGTATGCCATGAAGCGGCGTTCAATTTCAATCAAGGGCTTCTCAGACTCAATGAAACCCATCTCGATATCAAGAGAAACATACTCGTTAATATGCCTTGGTGTTTCATGCTTTTCTGCTCGATATGCATGCCCAATTTCAAAGACCCTCTCGAAGCCAGCGGAAACCATGGCCTGTTTGTAGAGTTGGGGAGATTGGGCCAGGTAGGCTGTTCGGCCGAAATAATCCATGGAGAAAAGGTTTGTGCCGCCTTCTGAACCTCCTCTGATGATTTTACTTGATTTGATTTCGGTGAAGTCTTCCTTACGGAAGAAGTCGCCGAAGGCTTTAATGCAGGTTGCCTGAACACGGAAGATGGACAGAAGTTTGGGTATCCTCAAACTGATCATCCGGTTGTCGAGAATTGCTTCAAGTCCCAGAGAATCCGGGTTCTGATTCACCTGCAGAGGTAAATCTGCCGCGGATTCGGCCAGCGTATCATAGGATTCAAGGATTACCTCAGCACCACCAGTGGCCTTTTCATTGCCTGAGACCCTGCCATGAACTCGAATAACAGATTCAACGGGAAGGTTAAACTGGCCATTGGTAACCACTTGCATCTGTCCGGTTCTATCCCGAAGTACAATGAACTGAACTCCGCCAAGATTCCGAACACGGTGCACCCAGCCTGAAAGCTCAATGCTTTCTCCAACTTTTGCATAAGCGTCAGCTATCAATACTCTTTTATTACTCACTCATACCTTCCAGCAACATCTTTGAATATTTCGTCAGCTTTCGATGGCAGCTTTTTGAAATGTCCCATCCCATCAGGAATATTACCAGTTTTTCTGAAGAGTTAGAACGGTTTACAGTCTCCTGTCCAGGATTTTTCCTGATATTTCCGGGGAAGCCTTCCCTTCGGATAATTTCATTATTTGACCCATCAACCAGCTGCGCTGTCTGTTGTCTCCATCACGTATTGCCTGAACCACTTCAGGATGGTTTTTCATTACCCTGTCAACTATCAGGGAAATGCTGTCAGGGTCTACGATCTGAGCCAGATTTTCCGTCTTCACTATAGCAGAGGGGGATTCATCCTGTTTGAAAACCCTGTCCAGAACTTCCTTGGCAATCTTGCCGCTGATGGTTCCATCAGCAATCAGGGAAAGCAGTTCATGAAATCGAGCAGGAGTCAGTAGACATCCGTCTATATTCAAGTTGTCGCGGTTGAGAATTTTTCGCACATCGGATGAGAGCCAGGCTGCTGTGTTCCGGGGAGAAGAACCCAATGCTACCGTTTCTTCAAACAGCTTTGCGCAGGCGGCATCGTCATGGATGAATTCTCCCTGCTCAAGGCTGAGGCCATAGGTTCTGATAAGCCGTTTTTTGAGGGCCAGAGGAAGTTCTACCAGATTGTCCTGGATGCGTGATAGAAATTCAGGATCTGGAACGAAGGGGGGCAAATCGGGTTCCGGGAAGTAGCGGTAGTCATTGGCTTCCTCCTTGCGGCGCATAGTCTCCGTTGTATCTCTGTTCTCATTCCACAGGCGGGTTTCCTGTATCAGAGTGCCGCCCGCATCCAGTATGCCCGCCTGTCTTTCCGTCTCATGGTTTAAGGCCAGTCGAACGAAGCGAGGGGAGTTCATGTTCTTCAATTCAATCTTGGTGCCAAGTCCTTTTCCAGGATGATTAATGGATATATTCGCATCACACTTCATGGATCCTTCCTCCATGTTACCATCGCTTACGCCAAGGTAGCGAACCAGGCGCTGGAAATTCCTCAGGAAGGCTTCAGTTTCTTCTCCGCTTTTGAGATCCGGCTCGGTAACAATTTCCAGCAGTGGATATCCCGCACGGTTAAAATCAAGCAGGGTGGTATCTCCTGCATGGATCATTTTACCCGCGTCTTCTTCAAGATGAACATCATGGATGCGGATCTCTTTCTCCCCTGTTTTTCCAAAATCGACGGTAACACGTCCCTCAACTCCTATGGGATCTTCAAACTGGGAAATCTGGTAGTTCTTAGGCATGTCTGGATAGAAGTAGTTTTTTCGGGCAAAGGAAGTTTTTTCCGCTGTACGGCAGTTCAAGGCTGTGGCCACAAGATAACCAAGTTCCAACGCCTTCCCATTGGCCTGAGGCAGCGCGCCAGGATATCCAAGACAGACAGGACAAACATTGGTATTGGGTTCATCACCATACCTTGCCGTACAGCTACAGAACATCTTGGATTGAGTTTTTAAGTGTATGTGGATTTCCAGACCGATGAAAATTTCATACTGCTGCTTCATGACAGACTCCCAATATCCAGAAAACGATCCGGGACGGGCAGGGGAAAATGCCGGGCAAAGGTTTCGGCTGTCTGAAACAGTCTTTCTTCGGCAAAAACTGGCGCCATCAACTGCACGCCTGTGGGCAAACCATTTTCCACACTCATGGGAACCGCAAGGGAAGGGATGCCGACAAGATTGGCCAGACAGGTGAAGATATCGGCAATACGCTGCTGATAATCGTCCATACCCGACTTGCCTCTGTCAAAGGCCTGTGTAGGAAATACCGGCATAAGTAGAAGGTCAAAATTCTTATACACGTCAGTGAGCTCCCGGCGGATCAATGTTCGTATTTTTTGGGCTTTTCCGTAATACTGATCCTGGAAGCCGGATCGAAGGACAAAGGTACCTAACAGGATACGGAGCTTCACTTCCGGGCCAAAACTTTCATGACGAGCTTTTTTCATCAGTTCCAGAGGGTTTTCAGCAAAATCCGGTGTTGTTCCGTATCGCATACCATTGAAGCGCGCAAGGTTGGCACTGGCTTCAGCGGTTGCAATGGTGTAGTAGGATGGCACAACATATTCAAGAGTCGGCAAATCGATGTTGGTTAGTTGACAGCCTCCTTCAGATAGAACCTCACCAGCAGTGATGTATGATTTGTAAACCGTCTCATCCAGGGATCCCCTGTCAACATTGAGAACGGCTACCTTTTTTGTTCCTGTGGGCATTGTCTTTGAGGCAACACTGCTTTGATCTCTTTCATCCAGAGCGCGTACAATGTTAAAGGCTTCCCTTAAGAGGTGAAGATCTCGGGTCATCAGACCAATCACTTCCAGAGATGAAGCATATGCTGTTAGCCCGTAACGGGATATGGAACCATAGGTTGGTTTAAGACCGTATATTCCGCAAAAATTCGCAGGCTGACGAACAGAGCCTCCTGTATCCGAACCAAGGGCTAATGGAACAAGGCCTGCCGCAACTGCCGCTGCACTTCCTCCACTTGATCCACCTGCAACCTTTTCCTGGTTCCAGGGATTAACAGTTTTGCCCAGAGCTGAGTTTTCACTGGAAGAACCCATTCCAAACTCATCAAGATTGGTTTTACCAACAACACATCCTCCCGATTTCTCCAGTTTCTCAACCGCGGTTGCAGAATAGGGGGCGATGAAGTTTTCAAGGATTCTTGATCCGCAGGTAAGGGGTTTCCCACTAACAGCAATATTATCCTTCACAGCAATGGGCACACCCTTCAATGGACCACTGATGTCCTCTTTGTTCGCGGGATAGTCAGGATTAAAGCTAAGAAAGCATCCCAGTGTGGAGTCCATCTTCCTGACTTCTTCCTCGTACTTCCGTGCACTGCCGGCATTCTGTAATATTGTGGACCATTGTTCTAAATATGGAGTCATGAGTATGAGCCTAGAGAACGTTGGGAATCAGGAAGAAATTATCTTCTTCTTCGGGAGCCGCTTCAATCAACTGTTCTACATTCTTGAATGATCGATTTATGTCTGGACGGACACGATTATCGGAAACAAGTGCATGAGTTGTCGGTTCAAGATCATCCACTTCAGCCTGTGACATCGTAAGAAAAAGCTCCCGCATTTTTTCCGCATCCTCTGCAAGGAGTCTGGCTTCGACTTCATCAAGCTCCAATCCGGCAAGTTCAGCTGTAATTATCCATTCATCATTTTCTTTGAGCATGAGATTTTATACATACAGCCATGACGGGTGTCAAGAACCTGCATGAACTCTTGAACCGCAGAATTTCTTCGATTATACTTCCTGGATGCAGTTTCCTCCGTCAGATGCCAGAAAGGTTTACATCTACTCCGTTTCTCCTCCATGGGGACACATGGATGCTCTGGGTCATATAAACAATACACAATACTTCGGCTATTGTGAGGAAGCCCGCATAGGATGGCTGGGAGAAATCGGTTATCTCGGAAAAATTGACGGTCAGTCAGAAACCGGCCCGGTTATCATTAATGCATCCTGCACATTTCTCAAGCAGATAGTATACCCATGCTCCCTTCTCGTGCATTTCTATGTTGGTGACCCAGGAACAAGCAGCTTCATGACCTGGTATGAAATCAAGGGAACTGATAACACTCTGTATGCAACTGGAGATTCCAGGATGGTTTGGATCAATTACAGGGCAGAAAAATCCATACCACTTCCAGATGATTTACGGGAAGCAATAACCCATGGGGAATGCCGTCATTCATCAGTAGAGCCATCTTTATTGACAGATTGAATCCATGGCCCCGAAAATTATCATCTCTACAAATGCCTCCAGATCTGTGATCTGAGACCGGGGAACTCGAAAACCAATAGCGCCCTCATGACCTCCGCCATTTTCGATTTTGAACCGTTCCAGGATTCTGCGAAGATCCAGCCCGGAAAAATCAAGATTTCTCCGCATCCGAAGTTGTATGAAATCAGATTCAGCTTTGGAATCATAGAATGCGACCAGGGAAAAAGAACCATTTTCTTCAGCCAGTAGGTTTGATGCATACTTTGCCACTTCTGTAACAGTCTTTTTATCAAACTGCTCGAATAAGTCATCAGAAATGCTTTCATTAAGAGTGATGTAAGAGATGTTGTTCCTGCTCTGAATATTCTGGGAAAAGATATCATAGCATTTCTTTGCATCTTCTGTTCGTAATCCCAGTTGATCAGCAATATCCTGAGTTGAAGATATCCGGCTTTTGTCAATACTCTCAGAGGGATTGATAAGAGACTGATTGAGAAGTTTTTCAAAGGTTATATAATGTCGTTTTTCCATGCGATTATTGATGGACTTTCCCATATGTGTATCACTCATTATTCCCGTGACAACGGCCATGAGTAAGTCCTGAGTAAACAGTTTCCCTATACTCATCTGCTTCAATAGTCTCCATTTCTTTGACAATCGAAGCGAAAGATGGGCAATTAATTCACAAGTTGAAGAAACGGCATCAACCAGACAGTAGTCCCTGTCTCCAATATATGTTCCATCGGCATCTATGTGATGATCGATTTCCATGGACACAGTACCCTCTTTTTTTGTGAGAGACTGAACCTCATCTCTGAATTCCAGCATTGAGGGCTTTGGTGTATCGAGCACAACAATGGTATCATAATGGTCTTCAAGATCCTCAGGAGTTTCTATCAGTTGGATATTACTGAACTGGCAAAGATTGACCAGGTCGATGAAGTCATTCTTATGCTCTTCATTGATTATGACAGACGCTTTTTTCGAAAATTTAGCCAGGATGAGACTGAATGCGACACAGGAGGCTATACAGTCTGGATCTGGATTCTTGTGACCGGTCACCAAAAAATTGCTTCTGGAACAGATTGTATCAATAAACGAATCAAGCAGGGCATTCTTAACCCAGTTGTTTGGAATTCTTCTTTTCATCCGGAGCTTGCTTTCACCAAAGAGCGATACCTGGCCTCGTCCAGCTTCTTTAGCTTCGTAAAGCGCTCTATCGGCTTTATCGAGTAAGTCTCTGGCTGTTTGTGCATGCAGGGGGCATTGAGCTATTCCGATACTTCCACTGATAATCTTGAATGAGCCATTCAGTTTTTCCAGAATGTCGATTTCTTTCAGTAATTCTTCCACTTTCCAGCATCGTTCCAAAGCTGTTTTACCATCTTTGCCCGGTAGAATAAAAGCAAACTCATCTCCGCCGTAACGGACAAGAATATCGTATTCATCAAAAACACCGCGGAAGATTGGTATAATGGCCTGGAGCACTTCATCACCAACGGCCTCACCATACAATTTGTTCAAAGTGCCAAATCTATCAATATCCATCATAACCAGAGACAGAGGAGTATTATTCTTCGTTGATACGGACACCGCTTTCTCAAGAGATTCATCAAAGAAACGCCGGTTGTAAAGACCGGTAAAATCATCCGTGACAGCCCTGATTCTGGATTTCTCCCCCCATTTCACCAAATCTGATAAAAAGCCGTCTGTATTCTGCAAACGTGTTGTCGCTGTTTTCAGCATCTGCTGCATTACTTTGATCGCAGTTTTAGGGTCCTCCTCCATAATGGCATGGAAAGCTGTTTCATCCAGGGAAAGCAAAGAACACCTGCCTATGGCCCGGCATGTTGCGGAACGGACATCCTTCTCAAATATTGACATCTCACCAAAGAAACTGCCTTCTCCTATTTGTGACACTTCAACATCTTCGCCATCACTGACACTGACTGTTATGGCCACTTTTCCAGACCGGACAATGTACATCAGACTGCCAGGATCGCCTTCATGGAAAAGGACTTCACCTTCCAGTACATCATGATGCTCCATTTTGTTATAGATTCGAGAGACTTCATCCGGGGTTAAGGTTGTAAACACATCCAATTTATTGAGGGCGTCAATCGTCATGAAATATTCATATCCTCTGGAAATAGAATGAGATTGCCTCCTCGAGAGCGTCCCTGCATGATGAGAGCATGGGAGGTTTCGACGAGTTCCATCATATCTCTGCTGTTATCCGGGTATAGAGTCAGTCCAAAACTGACTGAAAGAGAGAAATCAATGCCAGGAAGTATCAATGAAAGGTCGAGTGATCTCAAGAGTTTAAGGGTGTTTTCTGCCAGTTCCTGTAAGGATTTACGTGTGGCTCCAGGGAGTATTACCACATTTTCATTTCCTGCGTAACGGAAAAGCAAATCCTGATCTGGAACATTTTTTCGAAGAACCCCGGCAATGTATTCAAGAACTCTGTCACCTGCTTCATGTCCGTACTCATCGTTTATCTTCTTGAAGTTATCTGGTTTGTAAAAAAGCAGTCCAATAGTGGATTCACCTTTCAAAAGTTTACCAAGAGTTTCTTCGAAAAAGACTTTGTTATACAAACCAGTTAATTTGTCAACATAGACCTGGCGTTTGAGTTCCTGAACCAGAAGAGTATTGCTTTTGACAAATGTATTTGCCTTGCGAATCCTGGATGATATGCGTACTAAGAAACCATGGAGAAGCCGGGCACTTATAGTTGGCCATTTCTCCATGATTTCTGAAAGCGTTGTCTTTTCGTCAGGAAATCCCAACAGTTGAGTTTCACCTACAGCTATAGCACTGGCCGTCCGTTTTTCAGCCATAAAAAATTCAAGATCACCAAAGCTGTCACCAGTTAAAAAACGGGCAATATCTGTTTGATGCCCTAAATCCTCACCAGTTCTGATGGTAACTTCTCCTTCAGTAACGATGAAAAACTGATTTGAAAAATCGCCGATATGAAATATTTTCTCCCCGTCATTGAACTTCATTTGATTACTTAGAGAGAGGATGATACCCATATCATCTGATGTAAGACTGGAAAACATCACCGTAGATTCCAGCAATGTCTTATATTTTGAATCCACAGGATATAATGACTCAACTGGAACTGCTTTGACAAGATGATCATTACTGGTTTTCAGTTTTTTTACCTTCCTGAAGCTAAAGGGCACCTCTAAAGATGATTCATCATTGCCTTTATAAGTGCGGATTTATGTGTGGATATGTAGTTCTGCAGTAGTTCATGAGATTGTCTGGACTGTGAATCCGCGCCGGCAAGCTCAATAACACCCTCAAAGCGTCGATACCAGAGATAATGTGGTTCCAAAGGCTCTGAATGTGATATCCGTCTGAGCTTCTGATCAAGCTCTTCAGCCAATTGAGTATGGTTTGCGGAGCCTGTATGGAAATGAACGGTTCCACTTTCCCCAACCAGTAAAACCATCCGGCGAAATCCTGCTCTCATGGCATCATCACTACGAAATCCCTTGAGTTGAACATCCAGTGATCCAAGACGTAATTCCCATCCCTCCATGCGTCTTGCCTTCCTGAAGGCAACAATATCATCCCTGATTTCCCGAATCCTTTCCGGGTCATTACAGGAGTTCTTAATGGAGTTTCGCCACCCACGAAGCAGTGATTCATAGCGTTTAATTAATCCCGCACGAGCAACAAAGCGATCAGTATCTGATAGGAGAACCCATATGTTTGTGAATCGTTCCGTCAGTCGGGATTGTATTCTGTCAAACAGGGTATGTTACTCCTCCCAGCCCTTTCCGGATCAGGCCGTTATACGTCCGCTCCAGATTGATTCTCAGTCAGGGTGATTTTTCGGGTAAGCACCATCATCAGAGCTATTATAACAAACAACCCAATGGCCCCGATCAACAGGGCATAGTCTTCTGATTGAAGACTGACCCAGAGCCAGAGCCAGGCCCCTGCCAGTACCGGAAGCATCACCCAGCCCAGAGTCCGTTTCTTTGTAAGGTTTCCTGCATGGAAAACAAGCAACAGTGTTACTGCTGTCGAAGCTGTTAGATAGGCAGGATTGAAACCCCAGTGTTCCGAGAGGGCCAGCAACAATACAAAGAAGACTATATTCGCCGCTCCAGCAAGAAAATACTGGAGTGGATGAAATTTAATTTTACTGAAAAATTCAGCGAACAGGAATACCGCAAAGGGAATGAATAGAAATAATATGCCATACTGCACTGATCGGAGGGCTTGACGGTAGGAATCAACAGTTTCAAGAAGTTCAATCCTTATCAAATGATTCCTGAGATTTGCCTGTGTATCATCGTCGGAGTTCCAGTAAGGTTGAATGGAGCGGCTCACTTCGGGAATTCTCCACTGTGCCTGGAATCCATCACTGTCCCAGGATCTGGTATCTGGAAGTCTTGCACCCTGAAACGATGGAGAAGGCCAGTTGCCCTCAAATAATAACTCTGAATCCCGACCGAGGGGCAGAAAGGACACACTGCTACCACCGTCAATCTCCATCGTCCAGGAAAACTCAACAGATTGCCTGTTTGATGGCAATGTAAGACTGGTTACAGCAAGACCCGTTTCAATGAAAGAGTTTCCAACTTCCGGTTTGAATGGATATTGACCAGTCTCCCATACGAAATCAGTCGTATTGCGTATTCCGATCATGTCTTTGATTCCGGTAACCATTCGAACTTCATCATTAAGAACAATGGCATCCTGCGGAAATGCCTCCAGGGATGGCAGGGTTACAGTTCCGGTGAGCTCCAGTTTTGCTTTGTATACCGGGATTTTGTAAATCCCGCGAGACAGGATCTCAGTTGTCATGAATCCATCAGCAAGAAACGTGTCCGGCAGTACATACAGTTCTTTCTGAGTGATGCGTGTTATGCCCAGATAATCAATTCTGGCAGAGGTATAGGGAATAACGAACAAGGGACCGATAAACTCCAGTCTTCCTCCGAAACCTTTAATCACTTCTTCTGCTGTATCCGATGCTCGCCGATTCCTATCTTCCATCAAATCAGCAACCATATTCAGGGGGATGAGAAACAACAGTACCATCACCATGATCAGAAGAATCCTGACGACAGACGATGGACTTGCTCCTTTAAGAAATGCACCCATAGAAATCTTCTCCTTAAGAATGATATGCACTAAATATAGCCTGGTAACTGGGCAAAGAAATGGCAGAAACAAGGCAAGAAAATGTCTTCTGCTCTGTCAGTCCTGTGAAAAATTCCAGACAAATACTATAGAATGATGATTATGAAGCATATAGCAGTAGTAGATGATGAAAGTACCATTCGAGACAATCTTGGCTATGCACTGATGAAGGAAGGATACCAGGTTACAACATACCCCAATGGACAGGCTGCCTGGGATGCGTACCGGAAGAGCCCTCCTGATTTGTATGTCCTTGACATTTTGATGCCTCGCATGGACGGGCTGGAATTTTGCCGGTTGCTCAGGAGTACAGATACGCAAACGCCTATCATTTTTCTTTCTTCCAGAGATGAGGAGTTGGATCGAATAATGGGTCTTGAAACAGGGGGAGATGACTACATTGGCAAACCATTCAGTATCCGGGAGTTGATTGCCCGGATCAAAGCTGTTTTCCGACGAGCCGAAAGTGAAACTTCTGATGATGCTCCCCTTGAATTGGGATCTCTTTCCCTGTTCCCGGGAAGTTACAAGGCTTTCTGGAATGGACAGGAACTGGTTTTCACACTGAGTGAATACCGTCTGCTCCGGGAACTGGCAGGTTCGCCGGGAATAGTGTGTACCAGATCTTCATTGTATAATGCCGCCTTCCCTGAGGATCAGTTCATCAATGAACGGGCAGTGGACAGCCATATAAAAAGAATTCGCCGGAAACTGGAAAATGCGGGTGCGGATAAAACTATCCTGGAGACGATCTATGGTCTGGGCTACCGTTTTGGAAATGCAGAGTGAGGGGCCTGACAGCAAGACTATTGATTTTCAACCTTCTTCTTGCCGTCTTTCCAGTGGGAGCAATTCTCTTCCTTGGAACTTATGAAGAACAGCTTCTGGACAGTCAGGAACGTGCCATGGTTCAGCAGGGCAGACTACTGGCCTCAGCCGTGGCGGGTGAAAATCTTGCAGCTGACGCGAGGGCCGTGCTCAAGCGATTGGGCGACCGTAACGATGCTCGATTAAGGGTGGTCGATAAAAATGGATATCTGTTGGCTGATTCGGCCATATCCGAAGATCAAAATGGGAAATTGCTTGAAATAAACTCCCGGAATCAGGAAGCGGTTGAAGATGAAGACACCACTGAAACCTCCTACCCTGAAGAGAGTGTCATCTATCAGATTGGTGCCCTGCCCGCTCGAATCTTTCGCCAGGTGGTGGGTTATATGCGTCCTCCCCAGGTACCGCGGGTTGAAACTGATTTCTACATTGGCAGAGCCGTTCTGGATGACCCGGAAATCAAGGCTGCTCTGGATGGTCGATATGGCGCCGCAACACGAATTTCCGAAGGCCAGATATCGGTTACTCTGTATTCGGCCATTCCCATTATATGGGAAGATGAAGTCATCGGAGCTGTTCAGGTTTCCCGTTCCACTTTCGTGATTCTCAACAATCTCTACAGGCTTCGTCTGGACATTATGAACATCTTCCTGTTTGGTGTGGGTGGGGCCGTCATTCTTTCAATACTCCTGGCCCGAACCGTTACAGTACCAGTCGGGCGGCTGCGTGATCAGGCTGAGCGTCTTCTGGATGACCGGGGAAAGCTTCTGGCTAAATTCAATCCCCTGTCGGGGAAGGATGAAGTAGCTGACCTTTCCAGAGCCTTGTACAAGCTTTCCTCCCGCCTCCAGGAGAGAACAAGTCATCTGGAAGATTTCATAGCAGATCTGGTTCATGAGACAAAAAATCCAGTCGCCGGCATTCTCAGTGCCGCTGAACTGGCTGATCATTCCACTACAGGCGAGTCCAAACGATTCCTCACTGTAATCAACAGGGAGGCCAGACGTATTCAACATCTGCTGGATGACCTTCGGGAACTTATCAGCGTCGATGTACGGCTCGATGAAGGCAACCATGCCCCCCTTAACCTTAATGAACTGGTGAAAACCCTCATTGAAGCATATTCCCAGCGTGAAGAGAATGATGTCTTCATAGAATGCATCAATATGTCTGAGAATCCAGTGTACATCAATGCTAATCCGGATCGTCTAACTCAAGCAATTCTCAATCTTGTTGACAACGCTGTATCCTATTCTCCAGCCGATGGAGTTGTAGAAGTGAGAATTGAGGGGAATGACAAAAGAGTGAGCCTATCCGTATCCGATGAGGGACCAGGTATCCCGGAACACGAGTTACAGAAAATTTTCAAACGCTGGTATACAGATAGACCTGAGGAGAATGCCGCCAATCATACGGGGCTTGGTCTGGCCATAGTCCAGGGAATTGCAACGGGTTATGGTGGACGTGTCTTCGCCAGAAATTCTCCTTCAGGTGGCGCTGTATTCACCATGGAATTTCCGGGGAATCCAACATGAGCGCGAACATCAATCTCCATCCATCATGGCTGTCTCGTCTTTCAGGTGAATTTGAAAAAAACTACATGAAAAAACTGAAAAGATTTCTTCTGCAGGAGAAAAAGGCTGGGAAAGAGATTTACCCGCCCGGAGATAAGATATTCTCCGCGCTCAATAATACCCCGTTTGATGAAGTCAAGGTGGTTATCCTTGGTCAGGATCCCTACCATGGACCCCAACAGGCCAATGGCCTGTCCTTCTCTGTACAGCCGGGAATCAGGATTCCCCCATCTCTGGTCAATATTTATACGGAACTTTCTACCGATCTTGGAATACCTCCAGCTTCTCATGGCTGTTTGACTTCCTGGGCAAGGCAGGGTGTCTTACTTCTTAATTCAGTCCTTACGGTGGAAAAAAACAGGGCTGCATCTCATAAGGGATGTGGTTGGGAGGAATTCACCGATACAATAATTCGGATTGTGGATGCTGAAAAAAAATCGGTGGTCTTCATCCTCTGGGGGTCTTATGCCCAGGCAAAAGGGGTCTTCATTAACCGCTCCAGGCATCTGGTGATATCCTCTCCCCACCCCTCACCATTTTCCGCAGCCCGGGGATTTTTTGGCAACCGGCCATTTTCCAGAGCAAATCAATGGCTGGAAGAGAAGGGATTAAGTGCTGTTGACTGGGCACTGCCTCGGGTAGCTGCATTGGAGCAGGCTGGGGATGCTCCAATCTGAGATACAGTCCCTATCTTTGATATAGAGATCGTGGTGTATAGGTCGTATGAAGCAATTCATGGCTCTTGTGAGATAGGGGTTCCCCCAGGAAATCTTCATAAATCTGCTTAATATCAGGATTCTGGTGGGAGCATCGAAATACGGACCTTTCATCATCTGCGTAGATACCCGCCACTCTCTGCTCACGGATCTTTTCGTCTGTGAAATAAGGCTGACCACCCCCACCAATACAGCCGCCCTTACAGGCCATCACCTCAATAAAGTGATAGGGTGGTTCCTCATCCTTTTCCTTTGCCTGACGAATCTCATTCATGATCTGTCTGACGTTCGTCATCCCATGGGCAATAGCAACCTTCAACGTAACATCTCCAACTGGAACTTCTCCAGTCCGCACCCCTTCCATGCCGCGGACAGCATGAATATTGATGTCTGTAAGCTCTTCATCTGTTACAAGAAAATGAGCCGTTCGCAAGGCTGCCTCCATCACACCGCCGGTAACACCAAATATTGTACCCGCTCCAGTATACATCCCAATTGGACTGTCAGCTTTTTCTTCATTGAGATTCAGGAAATCAATACCTGCGCGTTTGATGAGCCGAGCCAGTTCACGGGTTGTGAGTACAAGATCCACATCCTTATATCCTGAGGACTGCATATTGTCACTCCTCCCCATTTCATATTTCTTGGCGGTACAGGGCATGATGGCCACGGAGTAGATGGTTGCCGGGTCAACCTTCATTTTATCAGCATAGTAAGTTTTCGTTATGGATCCCTGCATCATCATGGGGCTTTTGGCTGTAGAGAAATGAGGAATCATATCGGAGAAGTATTTTTCCATGTAGTCAGTCCAGGCAGGACAGCAGGAGGTAATCTGGGGTAATGGGCCCTGATCCTTTTTCGTGATACGTTGAACCAGCTCTGTTCCTTCTTCCAGTATAGTCAAATCAGCCCCGAAGTTTGTATCGAAAACAGCGTTGGCGCCCAGCATTCTCATGGCAGCGTATAGCTGCCCGGTCATAATGGTACCAGGATTCTCACCAAAGGCTTCACCAATTGCCACACGGGTTGCTGGAGCGATCTGTACAACAACATGTTTGGATTCATCCTGAACAGCATCAAGAAAATCATCGGTTTCATCTTTCTCGTAAATGGCTCCAACAGGGCAATGGGCCGAACACTGACCACATCGTATACAGGGACTTTCACTCAGCAGAGCACCACCCACAGGCTGTATTACAGTATTATACCCCCGGTTGGTGAATTCCAGTGCCCAGACATCCTGCATCTGCTGACACACAAGGGCACAGCGGCCGCAATTTATACATTTTCGGGGATCAAGAACTATCGATGTTGTGGAAGCATCTATTGGAAGTTCTTTGAGTTCTTTACGATAATCTGATTCCCGGATACAGAAATCTTCAGAAATATCCTGAAGTTCGCAGGAACCATTGCGAGCACAGGTAAGACACTCATTAGGATGGTTGGAGTGTATCAATTTCAAAATTGTTTTTCTTACATCCATGAGCTCAGGGTCGTGAGTGATGTAATCCTGTCCCTCAACAACAGTGGTGGCACAGGCACGTATCATCTTTGGGGAACCAGCCTCTTTTACGACACAGAGCCCACAGGCGGCCCATGGTTCAAGATCTGGATGGTAGCACAATGTGGGGATGTTGATCTGAAAGGCCTTTGCAGCATCCAGAATGCTTGTGCCATCTTCTACCTGGTGGGCTTTACCATTAATCTTTATATTGACCATTGACATGAGATTCTCTCCTTATTATGCAACCTGTACCGCACCAAACTTGCAGACGTCGAAACAGGTACCACATTTGATGCACTTACTTTGATCTATTACATGGGGAGTCTTCCGCTCACCGGTTATACAGGGTACCGGACATTTGCGAGCACAAACAGTGCAGCCTATACATTTCCGGGGATCAATCGTGTATGAAACAAGAGCCTTGCACTTGCCTGCACGGCATTTTTTTTCTGTGATATGTTCCAGATATTCATGCTCGAAGTATTTGAGTGTGGACAATACAGGGTTGGCCGCTGTTTGACCCAGGCCGCAAAGGGAGGATTTTTGTGTGGCCAAACCAATGCTTTTCAACTTCTCAATGTCTTCCAACCTGCCCATTCCCTTGCTGATTTTGTCCAGAATCTGGAGCATTCGCTTTGTTCCAATCCGGCAGGGAGCACATTTCCCGCAGGATTCATCAACACAGAATGTCATGTAAAACTTTGCAACATCAATGATGCAGTCATCTTCGTCCATGACGATCATTCCACCCGACCCCATCATCGATCCGATGGATTTCAAGGTATCAAAATCTATGGCCGTATCAAGGTAGTCTTTAGTAATGACTCCGCCGGAGGGCCCGCCGGTTTGAACAGCTTTAAACTTCCTGCCGTTCCGGATACCGCCGCCGACATCATAGATGATTTCCCGCAGAGTAGTTCCCATGGGAACTTCAACCAGACTGGAGTTCTGAATCTTTCCAGTCAGGGCAAATACCTTGGTTCCGGGAGAACCCTCAGATCCAATGTTCTTAAACCATGCTCCACCTTTTTCAATGATGAGGGGAATGTTGGCAAAAGTCTCAACATTGTTGATAACAGTTGGTTTTTGAAAGAGACCTTTTATAGCCGGGAAGGGAGGTTTTGGGGTGGGCATTCCACGATTACCTTCTGTAGAGGCCAGCAATGCCGTTTCTTCACCACAGACAAAGGCTCCGGCACCGAACCGCAGTTCGATGTCAAAACTGAATCCGCTTCCAAGAATGTTTTTTCCCAGAAGTCCATACTCTCTGGCCTGTCCCAGAGCAATTTCCAACCGTTTAATGGCCAATGGATATTCTGCACGGATGTAAATCACTCCATGGCCCGCCTGGATAGCTTTCGCTGCAATGGTCATGGCTTCAAGTATCGAATGGGGATCGCTTTCAAGAACAGATCTGTCCATATAGGCCCCCGGATCACCTTCGTCAGCGTTACAAACCATGTATTTCGTATCGGATTCAACTTCAGCCGAAAATTTCCATTTCAGCCAGGTGGGAAATCCCGCGCCGCCTCTACCACGAAGACCGGATATTTTCAACTCCTCGATAACCTGTTCACCAGATAACTGGAAGAGGGCTTTCTCCAGTCCAACATACCCCTGACGGGCTATGTATTCATCAATACTCTCAGGATTAATTACGCCACAGTTGCGAAGAACCAGACGTTTTTGCTTTTGGTAATTTGTGACATTTTTGTCAGATTTTATCTCTTCATTTCCCTTGTAGTGCAGTCTATTGACTATTTCGCCCTTCAACAGATGTTCATTGACAATGACTTCCGCATCTTCAGGTTTCACACCAACGTAGAATGCTTCTTCAGGAAAAACTTTGACAATAGTCTCTTTTTGGCAAAGACCGAAACATCCGGACTTCACAACCTGCACTTCATCGCTGATGCCGGCAACTTCAATGGCGGCTCTCAGGCTGCGGTAGATGTCTTCACCGGATTTACATCCAGCATCACCGCATACAAGACAGAATCGCTTAACGGGCATGAGCTACTCCTTAAGGATATCCCGGGCAGGATAACCGTATACATGTTCGTTGACAAGCTTGCCTCCCAGGAGGTGAGTTGCCACAATTTTCTTAGAGATTTCCGAGTCCACCTTCCCATAAAGGGTGTCCGGCATCCCTGCCATTTTGATCTCAACTGTTGGTTCGGCGTAGCAGAGTCCCATACATCCCGTCTGCTTAACGACCACATTGCTCATATTCTGAGTTTCAGCTTCACTGAGAAACACATTGAAGACCTCTCTGGCTCCGGCGGCAATCCCACAGGTCCCCATACCAACAATGATGAGGATGTTCCTGTCATCAATACCCTGTCGATTGAACACTTTTTTCTGCTCCTCTCGAAGCTTTTGAAGGGATTTCAAAGTTAATTCACTCATCAATTCAGACTCCTTTCCGTATCATAAGCAAGTGATATCAATGTGTACCACATCAATCGTTGAACCTGGCTAATATTTCCGGCAGTTTGTCTGTGGTAAGTTTTCCAAAGACCTCATCTCCAATCATGAGTGCCGGGGCCAAACCACAACAACCTACACAGCGAACTGCTTCCATGGAGAACTGCCCGTCAGGAGTGACTCCTCCAACACCAATATTCAAAAGAGTTTCCAATTCTGAGATTAAATCCTCAGCTCCCTTGAGGTAGCAGGCTGTTCCCATACAAACCTGAACATTGAACTTTCCGGGTTTCTCAAGCTTGAAGAAATGGTAAAAAGTGATAACACCATATATCTTTGCCAGAGGGATATCGAGAATTTTTGCCACTTCAAAAGCAATGGACCGTGGAACATAGCTGTACACTTGCTGAACTTTGTGAAGGATCATGATGAGATTTCCCGGTTTCTCTTTCCATTTCTCAATATAGGCAAGCAAATCATCAGTGAGAGTCAAATTCTCTTCATCTGTAGCAGTTTCCATGGGGCCTCCTCAAATACAGTTTCACGACTCAATAACGAACTATAACACCAGAGTATAATGCTTTTCAAAGAGTACATCAACCGTAGAAGATCGAAATCTACCTGAGGAGGTTTTTTGTTGGAATCCCGGGATGGTTTGAAGAAGGTTTTACAGGCTTTCTGACACCGGGTAAATGATCCCTAATCCAGTCTGGAGTCATATTAAATGCTTGATGAAACAAACTCTCCATGCTACAATACAAATACATGAGAAACAGTTTTCTATTAATTATAGGGATTACTTTGTTCTTGATATCCTGTGCCGGTTTTCCTCATCCAATAACTGAAGCCCGGTACATTGAAGACTCCTTCGGCTTCTGTCATGCCGGAGGGAGGGGAAGTGTTGAGAGGGAATTTATTGCCTCCTTCGATGCCGATATGGTTCGGCAGGATATCTCCTGGGATCGTATAGAGGAGCAGCCTGGTGACTTTGATTTCAGCTTCTTTGATGCACGGATGGAGGCCGCCGAAGAAGCAGGGGTTGCAATGTTGGGGCTTCTGGTTTACGACACTCCCTGGCTGCACAATGATCCTGAGAGAAAAAGACAAATTGACCCGGAAGATATGCACCACTGGCTGGCCTATGTCGAAGCGGTTGCCAAACGATATGGAGACCGTGTCGCGGCCTTCGAGGTATGGAATGAGCCCAATTACAATGTATTCTGGACAGGTACTGATGAGGATTTTTTCAAGTTGACCGCGGAAACAGTGAAGACACTCAACCGTGTCGCTCCGGATACAACCGTAATCGTGGGAGCGATTGTTCTGCATTATTTAAAAAATGGCCTATCATATCTGCGGGAATTCCTCGCTTCCGGAGCCGCGGATGGAGCTGATGCTATTTCCTTACATTCTTACGGTCTAAGCCATATTGTGAACGCTCGAAGACTGGCTAAGGCACAGAGTATTATGGATAGTTACGGTTTCACCGGAGAACTCTGGATTACGGAAATGGGTATTCCGACAGACGGGATGTATCCTCATGTCATTGATCCGGTGAAACAGGGTTCTCATGTCGCAAAATGGATTACATCGGCGTATGCCGCGGGGGCCGATCGTATCGTGTGGTTCAGTATGTATGATGCCTATAACAAAGGATATGTACCACCGGGAATGTCTTCTGAAGGATTCTTTGGTGTTGCATACAACAATTTCGAATTGAAAAGTGGCGGTGAGGTTCTGCAGCGGCTGGTTCCAGAACTGACAGGTTCCTACTGGTCTCCAGATCTTATAAAGCTGGGCCAGGGAAAGAGATTGCCAGCAACAATCTATTCCTTTGATATGGGTGATTCCAGGGCCATCGCCGTCGCCTGGTCCAGGGCTGGGAGTATAGCCGTAACCCTGGACGGGTTTCCTCAAGGAGCAGTTGTTTATGATACATTAACGGGCAGAGAATGGTTCTGGAAAACTGACGACAACCTGATACTCACTCCCCATCCTCTGATAATTAAAGGACACATCTAAGGCATCACCTTTTAACCGTCTCCCTGGCAGGATCTGAACGGTACGAGTTCAGGACTCAGGTCATACTTTGAAGTGTGGTATGGCAACAGCAATAGAGGTGATTCCAATTATAGGGCACCTCTAAAAAACCTTATTTCGTTTTTGGCTTGATCTTTTTCCTCGCTGCTAAGTTGTCAAAATGCTCACGTAAGCAGGTGCGTACCGCAGGGCGTAGCCCGAGGAACGCACCGCCAACCGCAGCAGGTGCGTACCGCAGGGCGTAGCCCGAGGAACGCACCGCCAACCGCAGCAGGTGCGTACCGCAGGGCGTAGCCCGAGGACCGCACCGCCATTGCGCCAAATTCCAAAAACGGTTTTTTAGAGGTTGCCTATAGTGTCAGAAAGCCTGTTAATGCAACAAAACCCCCGGGCTTCTTTTGCCCTCTTTATCGTGGATAATTGATGTTACAATTCACCAAATTTAAGAAGACAGATCTTTTTTATTGACACAAGTGATCGATTGCGATAGGTTTTCATTCAGTCATAATTCCCCTGTAGCTCAGTTGGTAGAGCGGGTGGCTGTTAACCACTAGGTCGGCAGTTCGAGTCTGTCCGGGGGAGCCAAAAAAATCCTGCGCTAACCGAAGCACAGTTTGGTTTACAGAAAGCCTTGAAGGTATCCCCTTCGGGGCTTTCGTCTTTTGGCCCAGGATTTCAAAGGCCTTACGGCCCTCGCCGAGTTTCCTGAACACATCCATCACCCAGGCAGAGATCGGGGTGCAAACCAGAGGGATGGGTAGACCTCAACAAGAGTGGAGCACCCCGGAGGAACATCCCAGCCGTCGAACGGCCAACAGTGGATACGATCACCGACTTCCCGGCGGAGGAACAAAAATCTCGGAACAGGCCTATTTCGTTTTGCGAACCAACTATGAAGAGCTAGATGTCCGATTAAATGGTAGCCTACCCAGTTTTCACCACTACCCATACGGTCCATTGGAACAGGTCCATCATCAGGGCACCTCAAAAAAACCTTATTTCGTTTCTGGCTTGATCTTTTTCCTCGCTGCTACGTTGTCAAAATGCTCACGTAAGCAGGTGCGTACCGCAGGAGCAAAGCTCCGAGGAACGCACCGCCACTGCGCCAAATTCCAAAAGCGGTTTTTTAGAGGTTGCCTCTGGAAAAAGATCGAAGATACGCGGCTGCTGTATTGTCTTGGGCTTTTCCAGTTGTCACGAGGTAAAGGTTAGCCGTCGGAGGGATTGCACCAGATACTTGACCTTCAAACCAAATCCGCAACGTTTTCCAAAGGTCGGGGCTTGCATTGGTAAGTGACCCCGTCCCCGTCTTATGATGCTTGGTCTGCAAAAGGTCGGACGGTGTGCCGCCAGTCGTTTCAAACGTAACGTCGTCAAGAGTCTCAATGCCTACTAAGAAATCTTGATCGTTTTTGAGTAGTGACCAGAAAAGAGCCAGGCGAACCTGATAAAGATATCCGAGGGTTGGATCAACTGCGGAAAACGGGCTCGTTCCTGAAGAACCAGAATTAGTCATATAGCCCCCCCTCATTCTGTTTGTGTAGCCACTTGTTTTTGCTCAACAAAATACCGGTGATGACGATTCGTTTAACTCCGATGTCCATACTGAGTAAAACATTTTTCATCACGCACCACTTCCAAGCTCCGCTTTCCTAAAGGAAGGGGCCTTACGGCCCCCTTTTTTTATGCCGCTTGCGCGGCAGATAAGTGCTGCGCACTTATCTCAAAAGGTAAAAAGGTAAAAAGCCAAAAATTTACGTCCTCCGAACAGGGTGAAAGCCAAGGCCGTTGTCGCTATTGCCAGGCGAGAGTCTGACCCGATTCGCTGACCGCAGGTCATGGGCGTCGCTAGTCCCATTGCCGCCACGTAACACGCGGAACGATCCGCTTGACGGCCCCCTGGGATCGGTCTGGTTGCCATTGGAATAACCCCCATACCTGTCCCAGCGCCACTCATAAACGTTCCCGCTCATGTCGTACAGACCCAGCTCGTTGGCCGCCTTCTCGCCTACAGAATGGGTTCTATCACCGGAATTACCAGAATTCCAGGCAACATCCCCCACCGTGTCGCTCCCGGAATACTTGTACCCCTTCGACTCCTTCCCTCCACGGGAAGCATACTCCCACTCGGCTTCCGTCGGCAGGCGCCAGCCATTCTTATCAAAGTCCGCCGTTACAGTCGTCCCATTTATCGTGTACACCTCCTCCAGTCCTTCCTTCGCACTCAAGGCATTGCAGTACGCCACCGCCTCATACCAGGTTACACTCTCCACAGGCAGATCATCCCCCTTGAAATACGAAGGGTTGCTTCCCATCACCGCCTTCCACAGGCCCTGGGTTACCTCCGTCTTTGCCATGGAAAACGAACGCACCGTTACTTCATGCACAGGACTCTCATCCGAATCACCCTCGGTGCTGCCCATCTGGAAACTGCCGCCTTCTACTAAGACTGTTTTAATAGACGTGGAGCCATCGCCCCCTGTCGGAGAGGGACAGCCCGCCAATGCCATGAGTGTGATTAGCAATAGCACACCCCCTGTTTTCCCGTTCATCTTTCTCATTTCTTTTACCTTCTTTAGCGCTTTTCTTCTTTAAGGGTACCTCAAAAAAAATAGTTTTGCAGCTCTTGATTCGGGAAAAACGTCCTTTTTTTTCATTTTGGTCTGAAAATTTCGACCTTTCTTAGCGATTTCAACCCGTTATCAGGCCTTTTTCGGCTTACGGAGCACATTCAGTGCCCACTTATCCCAGGGATTGTCTCAAATACACATAACGACAGATGTTATAGCTAAGGGGTACCTCTAAAAAACTGCTTTAGTAAATTGACGAAGTGGCGGTGCGTTCCTCGGAGCTTTGCTCCTGCGGTATGCACCTGATAGTGGCGGTGTGTTCCTCGGGCTACGCCCTGCGGTACACACCTGATAAAATTTTTTCCTCGATTTTTCTTTGTTGGAGGCATTCTCTTCTTTGCTATTACGTTGCACTGGCACTTCTTTGAAACTGGCATCCACGATTATCCCTTTTTCGGCTATTAATTCCTTCTCTTCAAGCACTTGATAGAAATGTTCAAATGCCATCCTCTCTTAGATTCTTTCGCATGGCTTTTTCCACGGGACCGCTAAAAACCTCCCAATCGATCACCTGATCGAGCTTTTCAAGATAGTCACCCTTGTTGCTCAAGTCTGACAGGCGAAAATCTTCATCGAATAAATGTTTTTCTCGTCGTTTCATGCTAATCAGTATAACAGTTCCAGGTTTCTTTCCGAACCCAGGTTTGGAAGATTCAGGGGGTTTTTTAGAGGTTGCCCATATGAAATATTGACTATATGTCGAATCGAGAGTATACTATAGAATAATGAAACACAGCATTTAGAAATTGATGAAGAGATTTTCTCCTACCTGTTACAGGTAGATCAATGGAAGGCAGCCTGCCCGTATACAGTGCACGGCAGAGCTGTGTAAGCATATTGGACAACACCGTTGCGATGGAAAAGATTGAATCAAGCTCTGAATGCTTTTTCAGGTGCCTCATATCAAATTATCAGGAGATTTTCATGAAACGTTTTTTAATGCTGGCTTCACTGATTCTGGTCGGTATTATAGCTTTTGCGCAAACCCAAAAAAAAGATATTGCTCTGGTATATCCTTCGAATAATGCCAGGTTTTCCAGCCGGGCAAGGGGAGCAATAATGAAGGCAGTAAAAAGAAATAAAGACATTACTCTCACAGATCTTGAAGTCAAGGATGTGTCATCAGCTATACTGAAGAAGTATGACGCAATTGTACTCATGCTGGATACGGAGGATCTTAAGGAGGAAAATGTAGTGGAATTGATCAACATGAACAAAGACACTGCCATGGGAAGTGACAGTATGATTGTCTGGGAAGTTGACAGGAAGATATCGACGAAAGCCAGAGTTGATCTGGATGCGGATGTCATAAGCTCGGCAACGGTTAAAAAAGTAGCTTTACCTGTCATTACCAAACATATAATACCATTCATTCTTGAATAGCTGAATTTGGCCATTACCAGACATAAGCTGATTGCCCTCAGTTTTCTGAATGTGGGGTGGGTGATTCTTCCCGTTCTTACCCTCTATACTTACTATCAAACATACGTTCAACCTCCACTGAAATTTATGATTCCACATATACCTGGCGTGTTCCTGTATTTTCATCTGTTGACACAAATTGTAACTGGATCGAGAGTGCGTGCAATGGACAGGGCTTTCGGACAGCCATTTACCATTCGCCTGCATATTTTTTCAGCCATCCTGACCTTTTCCTTACTTGCGTGGCATTTTCTGGTTCGAATTGACTGGTATGAAATCGGCACTCTTTCCACATTGTTGGGGTTGAACTCAGGATTCCTACTTGTATCTCTCATGCTGCTGGCCTCTTCAAAATGGGTGAAAACACCACTGTCCATCGGTAAAAAAGGGAATTACAATCGACTGCGTTTACTTCACAACACCATGCCGCCGCTTTGCGTTGTCCTGTGGGTTCATGTCGTTATTTCTGAAGCACATGAGAGTAATCCCGTTGGGACAGGTATTGTGACTGCTTATCTGATTACCGTTCTGGCTATATATCTCAATCATAAAAAACAGTCATCACCCGGGAGAGGAATACAGGGTCACATCCAGGATATAGTTCGCTATAAGGATGCCCAGATCATCAATTTGAAAATAGGTCAATTAAATCGGCCGTTTCAGTTTCAGAACGGCCAGTATGGATATATGCGGATTCTGGGTTCAGATATGCCAGCGGAAGAGCATCCATTTTCATTTTCTTCCAGAGTTTCTTCCGGTGAGAATTTCCAGGTCAGTATCAAGGCTGTTGGCGATTATACAGAACAACTCTACAGGCAATGTACCGTGGGTACTCCGGTCAGTATCAGTGGCCCTTATGGGCGATTTATTTTCAAACCCGGGAGTTCCAGGCGCAATCTGTTCATTGCTGGAGGAGTTGGGATAACACCTTTTCTGAGCATTATCGATGGTTTAATTGACCAGGGATTGCAGGAATCAGTTCATCTTCTGTGGCTATGTTCAAAAGAAACGGATTTCTTTGCCCGAAGCATAATTGAACAGGCTATGGAAAAACTGCAGTTATTTGAGGCAGAATTCATAATCGATCGGTGGGGAGAGAATATCAGCACAGACAGCTTCAGATCCCTCAGCAGCCATTCAGAAAGTTGCGAGCTCTACACATGTGCACCGCCACCCTTGATGAAAAAAGTCATTCGCTGCGCAAAAATGGCAGGTATCCGTTCCCGGCAAATTCATCACGAAGCGTTTTCCTTTTGATACAGTCTCACCTTGAAAAAATACATAAACTCTGCCATACTTTGATTATGAATGTTACGTCCAAAGTCCGCTATGCTCTGAGAGCTATGATAAAAAATTGCTCTGTGGAAAGAGGATAGACCTTTGTCAGTGAAAATGATAACCAGGTCTGAGTGTATTTCGCCCATTTTTCTCGAACAGATACTGAACAAACTGAAAAGGTATGGATTGGTAAAATCAATCCGAGGTGCCGGTGGTGGTTTTCTGCTTAACCGGACCGCCAATGAAATAACAGTCGGTGACATTCTTATTGCAATTGAAGAAGACATACAACTAACTCCCTGCTGTGTAGTTGAGCAGACTTCTTATATTGATTGCTCTCATGTGGAAAATTGTCGATTATCGTTTTTCTGGAAAGATATGAATGCTCAGATTATGGATCTTTTTGAGTCCTATACACTGGAGCGGAAAATTAAAGAGTATGACATAAACTGATGCCTGATATTCGGGAAGAAGTTGATTTGATTCGGGAGGTCTTCACCTATACGGAACGATTCCGGGGGTCAACTTTTATCATTAGAATCGCGAACGAGATTTTTGATCATCCTGACTTCCCTCAGCATGCTGGGGATTTAGCCCTTCTCCATAAGGCTGGAATTCATATCGTAATAATTCCTGGTGCCCGAAATCGAATTGATGAGGTTCTCAATCGTTATGGCGTGAAACAACGTTTTGAAAATGGCATAAGGATCAGCGATCCGGATTCCATCGATCTGATAAAAATGGCAGCCTTCGATATGGCCCATCGATTAATGACGGCTCTGTCAGGGCATGGAATTACGGCGGTGACAGGAAACTGGATCAGGTCAAGATCCATGGGCGTAATCAATGGAATCGACTATCTCCGAACAGGAACAGTTGATCAGGTTCGAATAGAGGCTGTTATCCAGACTCTCAATCAGGGTGCCGTTGCAATATTCCCCTGTGTGGGGCACAATGATATTGGAACCCCGTTCAATCTTTCATCAGAAGAACTCACCGTGTCAGTCGCTATCGCATTGCACGCAAAGAAAATATTCCATCTTGGAACTCAGCCCATCATGCGAACACCAGACTGGAAGGTTCCGGTCGATTTCAAAGTCCTTGATGATGGACGGATTTTTAGAGTGACCCCTTCCTCCCTTCGGGAAATCCTTTCCTTGAATCCAGACTGCCCAGATCAGGCTGTGTTGAGAAATGCAATCGAAGCAAGTGAAGCCGGAATTGATAGAATCCATATTCTCGACGGCCGACAACCTGGAGTTCTTCTCAAGGAGATATTCTCCAATCTGGGTGCAGGAACAATGGTTTTTGCTAACGATTATGAACGCGTGAGAAAAATGACACGGGCTGATGTACCCGGGGTTCTTGACATCATAGGCCCCCTGGTAAGCCAGGGAGTACTTGTGGAACGAACCCGTGAAGATCTGGAGAAGTTGAGGAATGATTACTGGGTGTATGCCATGGATGGAATTGTTCACGGATGCGCGGCCCTTCATCCTCGGGGTGACAGATGTGCCGAAATTGCCGCTGTAGCTGTAGATCCGAATTATGCACAGCTCGGAATTGGCTCCAGGCTCATTTCACACCTTACAGAGCAGGCTGTTGAAGAAGGGATGACCAGTCTGTTTGTACTAACAACCCGCACGGCGGACTGGTTTCTGACTCTTGGCTTCAGAGAGGCATCAATTGATGACCTTCCACCGGAAAAACTGGCCGTATATGATAAGGAACGGAATTCCCGGATATTGGTTAAGAACCTTTTGGGCACCTCTAAAAAACCCATTTAGTTCTTGACTCGATCTTTTCTGCCGCTACTGCGTTGCCAAAATGCTCATTTAATCAGGTGCGTACCGCAGGAGCAAAGCTCCGAGGAACGCACCGCCACTGCGTCAATTTCCTAAAGCTGTTTTTTTAGAGGTACCCTTTTGTGAAACTGGATAGACAACAAGGTCATTGAATTACTGTTTTGCACAGTGTTATATGAATGTTCAGGGATTGACCAAATACATCTTAGCTTTTATCATATAAGACTACTTATTTCTGGAGTTCAAATGGATATCGATGAGTATGATGCATTCGATGACAGTGTTGATCCCTATGATTTGAACAGCGATTTTGAGTACGATGATGGGATTAACGGGTTGCCTTCAGAAGAGTTGGAAGAAGATGAAGACAATTGGGATAATATTCTGAATGATTCAATTCCTCAGAAGAAGAATGATGCTTTAGAAGAGGAAATGGCCGACTATGACAGTATTGATAACTGATGGAGATTCGTCAATCCTGAGTAATCATTCTACATAGCGTCCCCGGAAATCCTTGCCGAGGATAAGGGTCACATCGACAGTTTCATCCCGGTTTTCTTCCACTCTGGAATAGATCAGTTCACACCGAATAAGCTCTGCTACCCGTTGTGCAGCTTCAGGGTTGCCGCGTCGATCCAGAACAATGGTTCGTTCATAATTATCTCTGTCTGCATTGGTCACTGATACAGCTCTAAATCCATAGCTTTCGAATACCTGGGCTGTTCGAGAGGCAAGGCCATTAACAGTTGTTCCGTTTTGAATTTCAACTCGTACTGTGAGTAAGTCTTCGCCGAAATTGTCATCCCGGGTAAGGGTATCTGTTATACGCTTTACCGTTTCCTTGATAAGCTTCCCATCATAATATGGGAACAGGATAGTTGTATCTTCAAGGATTCTTTTGTTACCCAGTATTCCCTGAAATACCAGTCTATCTGTGTAGATTTCAGAAATAGTTCTGAAAAAAGATTTCAACCCCTGCTGATCAAAATCGACGTGAATTAATGGAAGGATGAATGGAAAGACCGAATCATGCAACAATTGATGGACGTTCTCACCAATACCCCGAAGAAGGGATTGAATAATTCGATGTTCACGGTCGGTGCGCTCATCTATGTGCTCATCGGAGGGTAGATATTCAACATAGGAACGGGCCTTTGCTCCGTCGAGTTTCACTCCTCCAGGGGGAAATAAATAACGTTTTCCATCCACCACAGCATCAACAGCTTTGGGAGTAAACAGATTCAGGCCGCCAAGATAGTCCACAAAATGCTCAAAATCGTTCAGATGAAAGCGAATGGAGAAGTCGATAGGTCTGTTTAACAGCTCGCTGACAGCCTGTGCGTATGGGGTAATATCGTCTGGATCATATATCAACTCCAATCGGCCAACTTTATCAATGGCCGAAAGCAGCATCCCGGTTTCCTTTGGCAGGGCAATAAGGGCGCCGTTAAGACTGTGAGGGTTGAAAATCAATACTTCAGTCAGTATTGGTTCATTCCCGTCATCAATAGTGATTAGAAATGTAATCGGCTCATCTCGCTTTAAAGCCTCAGTGAATACATCGATTTTGAGTGCGATTATTGCCCAGACAATTAGTGCAGCAATCAATATCATGATGAGAGTGATGTACCAGAGTGAGTTATGGTGATTTCTAGTTGCTGTATTCCTGGGGAGTGCCATAAAGATTCTTTTTATAGATGTATTCGATAACCATCCTGGGAAGTAATGAATCGACGGATTTTCCTCTGGCGATGAGTTGTCTCACTTGAGTGGATGACAATGGCCATAGAGCATTATTGATTTCCCTGTGAAGGTAGGGGAAAACAGGTGTATTTCTTTCCTGCATCCTCCGTCCCAGTAGAAGTTCAGTTGATTCAGTCAGGGCATCAACATCCTTCCACAGCGGGAATTTCTCTACCAAATCGTCACCGATAATGAATCCAGGTTTCTCTGATACAAGACCAATGCTCTGCAGTTCTCTAAGAGAATCAATACTGTATGATGGTCCTGGCCGATTCAGTTCTCCTTCCCATATCATTGCCCATGGAATTCCCTCAAGGGTGAGTCTGAGTATTTCCAATCTGTGCTCAGCAGAAAGACCAGAACCATTATCAGTAGTTTTATGCGGCGATCTGTTTGCCGGAACAAATATTATCCTTTGATAACCGATTTTCACAGCTTCATGGGCAAGGGCAATATGCCCACAATGAACTGGATTGAATGAACCTCCGAAAATTGCTGTCTTCACTTCAGTAACGCATCCACAAGACAGTCCAAACCATCCCTTGAGTAAACCGAGATACCAAATACAGTGTCGTTGAAAAAGCTGTCTTTCAGGGCTGCTAACTTTTTTCCATCTTCATCCAGGTCTGTTTTTGTTCCAACTATGATGCGTTGTTTTGACATCATTGTAGAATCGTATGATTCAATCTCTTCTATTAGAGATTGAACTGCTTCAGCAGGATCCGGCTCTCCCAGGTCAGTGAGAAATGCCAGGGATTCAGCCCGGCTGACATGGCGGAGGAACTGAAGCCCCAGGCCAATACCTTCCGAAGCCCCTTTTATAAGACCAGGTATATCGGCGATGACAATTTCTCTGTTACCACGCCCAAGTACGCCAAGGTGAGGAGTCCTTGTCGTAAAGGGATATGCACCCACTTTTGATTTGGCAGCCGTTACAGCATTGATCAGAGATGATTTACCAGAATTTGGAAGTCCAACAAGACCCACATCGGCAATAAGGGCCAGTTCCAGGGCCAGTTTTCTTGAATCTCCGGGACGGCCATCTTGAGCATAACTCGGGCTTTGATTTCGGGAACTTTTGAAATGCCAGTTACCTCGTCCTCCCTGTCCCCCCTGGAGGCAAATCCACTGTTCCCCTGCCATCTTTGAGGAGAAATCATGAAGATGCTCACCAGTTACAGCATCGCTGATACGTGTTCCAGGTGGTATTCTGATCAGAACATCATCTCCATCCTTACCGTGCATCCGCCGACTGCGGCCATTATCTCCCCGCCTGGCTTTTAATATAGTTCTTCCCCGTAAATGAGAAAGTGTGGAGAGATTACATTGTGTGATGAATACAACATCTCCTCCCCTTCCTCCGTCTCCGCCATCGGGTCCGCCACGTGGGACATATTTCTCACGGCGAAAGGATGCACTCCCAGAACCACCATCGCCCGAGAGAACAGTAAATTGAACCTCATCGATGAATGAAGACATGACGATGAATCACGGAGTAATGATGGAAACTCGTTTCTTACCTTTTCTAAAGTGGTAAAGAACAGTACCGGATATTTTCGCGAATAATGTAAAATCCTTACCACATCCGACATTTTCTCCCGGATGGATTTTTGTGCCGCGTTGACGGATAAGGATGGTGCCAGCTTTCACCATCTCACCACCAAAACGTTTGACACCAAGCCTTTTGGCATTGGAATCTCTGCCATTCCGGGAAGAACCACCCCCTTTTTTATGTGCCATTGTTTTTCTCCTCTATACTGAGCGACAGGGCTGAAGGATACTCTTCATCAATGTCGATCAAGGCTCGAAGCAGTGTATCAGTTACACCTTTGAGCCACTCTGTCATGTCATTGGGATGCCATTGTATCGCCAGGGAGAGGTCCCCTGGTTCTGGTGCATCACCATTGACTTTCCACCCTGGTTGAGCTGTTACTAGACGAGCCACAGACCGGACCATGAGGCTGACTGCTGCACAGGCAAGGTTTTTCCCCCTCGGGGCACCTGCCACATGTCCCTTAATTTTCAAGTGGGACAATGTACCAGCTTCATTCAGGACTATGGCAATATCAACCAAGTTTATTCCTGTCGGCTGATTTTATTCACCTGAAGCATGGTATACTTCTGTCTGTGACCTTGAGTCCGGTGATAACCCTTACGCCGTTTGAATTTAATAACTTTGATCTTTGATTCCTTAATCGTAGTACCGATAGTTGCTGTAACTTTCGCACCTGTGACATAGGGCTGTCCAAACTTCGGCCCCTTGTCCTCCGAGAGCATCAGTACCCTGTCAAAATCAATCATTGTTCCAGTCTTTTCTTCAAGCCGATCAACTCTGATTTGACAATTCTCCTCTACTTTATATTGTTTACCCTTTATTTCCACTAAAGCATACATGTGCTGATCCTTATATCTGAAATATCATTCTGTATATTGCAAAGTTTCTTATATCATTCCTGCATGATTGGAGTCAAGTATAAATATCTGCATTCATGTTGAAAAGTCTACACGAATTCATCCACAAACTTTCAGAGACCTCTTCTTCGTCTTCTCCTCTCAATTCTGCAACAAAAGCCGCAGTGGAAGGCAGGTAAGCAGGTCTGTTCCGCTTCCCACGGTAATCAGCCGGTACCATGAATGGACTTTCGCTTTCTATAACAATTCGATCCAGGGGAAGCTTTCTTACGGTTTCATGGAGGTTGCGTGCATTTCTATATGTGAGATTCCCGGCAAATGAGAAATACAGGTTTTCATGGGCTTTCACCATGTCTTCGGCAAATTCAAAGTCTTCTGAGAAACAATGCAGAACTCCACCTTTAGTGGGTAATTTAGATTTGAGTATCTCTTTGATGTCATGACCGGCATTACGATTGTGAATTATAACAGGGAGATCGTAGTTTTCAGCCAGTTCAAGTTGAGCGATGAACAACTCTACTTGTGCACTTTTACTGCCAAACTTTCGAAAATAGTCTAATCCGGTTTCACCGATGGCCACGATTCTCTCTTTCCTGACACCATCAGCGATTTTTCTTTGCCAATCAATACCTGGATGTTGAACTTCAGATGGAGAAACACCGATACTGAAAACAGTATTAGTTGATGTAACCAGATTCTGGTGTACTTCGAAGAAATCATTCAGGTTGTTTGTTATACTTACGATTCGTTTAACATTGGCCTGTTTGGCTTCCTGTATTATTATTAATTGCTCAATTGGGTCTTCATGAATCAATCCAATGTGGGCATGGGTGTCAAAATAACGCATGAGTTTACTCGCTTGCATGGGGTTCTTATTGAGAATACTTGAATTGAATGTAATCCTGGATGACAGTATTTGTCAATATCAAAACGTTGAATTAAACTCTTGCTGTTTGACAGGAATAGTGATAATCTGATAGAAATCAGGAGATTGTGTGCCCGAAACGAAATTTGGTAAAACAGTAAAGACTCATGGAAAACATCCCGGATATGTTGGTTTTTTGGTAGCTTTATGAAATTCCTCCGTCAAAAATTCACCATTATACTCGTGCCGCATTCTGAGAAAAAACCTCTGCATATCCAGATTAGTTTGCCAATTCTATTCTTTTGCGGAGTAGTTTTCTTCGGATTTATGGCTGGTTTTTTCTGGTTCTCCCTGGATTTTTCCGGCAGAGAGACACTTATTGCTACTCGTTCCAGAGATTTGGCGGTAACCGAAGCAAGTCTGGATATCATACGGGATGAAGTTGGCTATTTAATAGCTTCGGCTGGTAAATTCCGGAAGAACTTAAGTCAGACGATAGACATTCTTGACATTGAAGAAACAAAAGCTGATCCTGCGGTAGCCGGAAGCGGAGGAGATTTAGCATCACTTTTTGCCATAGAACAAATGGATGGAAGTACCATGGTGGAAGTGAGTGATTTGCAGGATTTGCGCTCTGCCCTGGAGCAATCAGCTGATGATCTTGGAAATATAGGTATGGCGCTTTCCAGGCAGAAAGAGCTTCTATCTGATATACCTACAATCTGGCCGCTCAAGGATGTCCGGGGCTGGGTTACACAGATTTTCGGTCCTTCCATTAACCCTTTTGGACACCATTGGTACCTTCATCGAGGACTTGATTTAGCCTTTGGCTATGGGGTTCCCATAATTGCTACGGCTGATGGAAAAGTCGTCAAGAAGGATTATGATGCTTACGGGTTTGGGTATTACATTGATATTCAGCACAAGTATGGCTTCAAAACACGATTCGCTCACTTGCAGAGACAAATGGTTGAGGTTGGTCAAAGGGTTACTCAGGGGGAAATCATTGGAACAATGGGAAATTCTGGAAGATCAACAGGTCCTCATCTGCATTATGAAGTTATGATTGGCACTCAGTTGGTTGACCCCATTAAATTTCTCCACATGTCGAATTCCGATGAAAGTTTAGGTGATTTATCGACGAATCTCAAACGTTACAGATAGGTAATGAGTGATGAGGAATTCGGGAAGAGATCAAATTCTTATCAATTCCATTATCGGTGAGGGTTCTCGTTTCCGTGGAGACCTGGATCTTCAGGGACTTCTTCGGATTGATGGTGATTTTGAAGGAAAAATCAGAACTGATGGCCGAGTTCTAGTAGGGAAATCTGGTAGAGCCATGTGCCTTATCGAAGCCGATATGATTGTGGTTGGAGGTATAGTCAAAGGAAATCTTGGAGCTAGATCAAAAATCGTCCTGTTATCCACAAGTATAGTTATAGGAAATATCCAATCGCCCAATATCATAATTGAGGATGGTGTGATCCTTCATGGCCATTGTACAATCTCTGAAGATGAAAGCATTATAGCGATGGCAAAGAATGACGATTCCAAACTTTTTTCTATTGATTGGGGAGGATAGGATTGCTCATACTTCAGCCATATCCTTGGAGTCCGACAGACTCCTGGAATTCTTTCCTGTGAGGAGGTTTATGGATATTGAGAGACTGAATCAAATTGGAAGAAATCTTGATTCTCTGGAAGGAAGGAAAAAACGTAAAAATGTAAAACCAGGAAGGAAATCAGCAGCGAGTTTCAGGAGCACACTGCACAGTGTATCGGAAGCGAGTATAAATTCTGTTGAAGCTACAGGCATAAACCTTCCGGAGTTGGATGGAACTGAAACTCTGGAAGGATTACTGGACGAGATTCATGAAACAGGTGAGGCCCTGCTGAAGGATTCAGTTATGGGGCCTTTAAAGGAATATAAAAGGTCAATTCGAAGCTTTCTCCGGTTCATCCTTGATCAAAGTGTTGAAGTTGAAGATACAGTTGGAATACGAAACCCCAGAACATTGCAGCAGAAAAAGTATGTTGTAATCAGGATTATTGATAACAAACTGGAAAATCTCGCGAAACATGTTCTCAGTAATCAAGCCGATCAATTGGAGATATTGAGAAGAATAAATGAGATTCATGGACTCATTGTTGATCTTGCAGGTTGAGGAATTGATGACGGAATGAGAAAACACATGTATCCAGATGATAAACAACAGCTTGATCAAAACTCTGGTCCAGGCATGAAGACGATCCCTGAAAATCTCTGGCGGATGCGAGTCGTATCAATTAATGAATTTGAGTTCTGTGCCGCACCGAAGGATATTTCTCTTTCCTGTGGAGACTTCGTTATTGCTAATACCCGTTATGGTAATGATTTAGCACGGATCCTTGGTCCTATCACCAGTATTGAAAATGCTTCCATGACGCCAATACGTAGAATTGAACGTCTGGCCAATGACCAGGATTTCTCCCGAAGAGAAAAATTAGCTGTTGAAGAAGAAAATGCGTATGAAATCTGTCAGGAACGAATCGATAGATTTGGACTACCTATGAAACTCATTGAAGCCCATTTTGTTTTGAACGAACAGAGACTTGTTTTTTTCTTCAATGCGGAGAATCGAATTGATTTCAGAGAATTAGTACAGGAACTTGCTAATTTCTATAAAATGCGAATAGAGCTCAGGCAAATTGGTATTCGGGATAGTTCTCGTGTTATCGGCGGATTGGCAGTATGTGGGAGGATTTGTTGTTGCCATGGGGTGACCGACCGTCTGGAACCCGTTACGATCAAAATGGCGAAGGAACAGCATCTTTCACTTAATTCTCACAAAATATCAGGAGCATGTGGACGTTTACTGTGTTGTCTGGCATTTGAAAAGGATAATTATGATGAAGACAGTCGGAAGAGTCCTTCCTGAAACAGCTTTGAGAACTCAGAAAAACATGGTGAAATACAGGTCAGAAAGGATAACTCTTATTGACATGTTTCTGACACTCTTGATAGTATCATTTTAATCAATTGAAGATTTAAGGAGTATTCCATGGCAGGAACCAGTAAAAATGCACGTGTTGCTATAGGAACTCAAAAATTTATCTGTCCTTGTGGCGGTGAGGTGAAAATGCGATTTGTTTTCACAAATGGCCGGATGAAGCATTTTGCAAGTTGTGAGAAGTGCAAGCGGGAAGAACGACGGCCTCGGGACTTTGATTAATTATGAATCCAGGAATTCTCATCGATGACATGAGAGAATTCAAATGAAAATAGGGGGATTGACATTACCCCGACAACAGGGAGTATGAAATGCCTGATACCAAAGGTGCTGCCAAGAGGTGCAGACAGAGTCTCAGAATCCGAGCTCGTAATCGATCCGTTCGCAGTCAGGTCAGAACCAGTGTTAAAACTTTTGAATCAGCTGTCGAGAAGAATGATAGGGCAGGGGCAGAAATCAAGTATAGGGATTTTGTGAAGTTGATAGATACAGCTGCTCAGAAAGGATTGTACCATCCAAATACCTCGGCAAGAAAGAAGTCTAGAATGTATAAACGTCTGGCATCACTGGGATAATGAAAAAGAGCCTGTCTTGAGGGGGTATTTGAGCAGGAAACAGAAAGATCTCCAGAGTAAAGGTCATGATGGATACTTATAATTGGCGATATGGTTCTCATGCACGAGTTTCTGGAAAGGTTCTTGACAGTGGTCAATAAGGAGGATTTCAATGGCTAATAATGATGCTCGCTCAAAGAAAACCAAGGCTGAGATTATAGAGAATATCTATGAGAAATCAGGGATTCAGCGTAAAGAAATCCACAGAGTTATCGATGCTTTTTTCGATGAAGTTAAAAATGGCCTTTCTGAAGACAGAATTGTTGAATTGCGAGGGTTGGGAACATTTGAAATCCGTACCAGAAAGGGTAGAGAAAAAGCAAGGAATCCCAGGAACGGGGCTATAGTGCATGTTAAAACACATGGAGTTCCGGTCTTTCGTCCTGGTAAGGATCTGAAGAATATGGCATGGGATCTCAGGAATTAATGGATAAAAAGACAATTCTCATTATTGATGATGAGCAGATCAATCTGGATCTCTTCGATGCAATGCTTTCCCGTCTGGGCTTCAATATCCTGACAGCATCGAGTGGTGAAGAGGGTCTGGATATGATAAAAAAATATATCCCCGACTTGATTGTTTTAGATAATATTATGCCACGCCTAACTGGCTGGGAACTCACCAAAATGCTCAAAAAAGATGAAGCATTTGCTGCGTTTAAGGATATTCCAATAATAATGTTTTCTGCTATGGATGCAGTGAAGGATAAGATTGAAGGTTATGAGCTTGGTATTGATGACTACATAATCAAACCGTTCAATTTCTCTGAAGTTCTTGCCCGTATTCGTGCTGTACTCCGCAGCCATGAACTTTCCAGACAGGTTCTGCTCAAAGAGAAACGATTAGCCCTCACAGATTCTCTCAATAAGTCCTTAGTCTTTTTTACAGAACACTTGAAGCAGCCTGTTATTGATTTGATTGATTCGGCAAAGAAACTTGATATTGCTGATCCAGGAGCAGTTGAATCATTCAAACTGCAGGTTCTGGTTGAAACTGAACAAACCCTGGCTGCCCTTGGCGGTCTGGAAGACGAAGTTAAGAAATTGCAGGAGTCTACAGGAGATGTGGAGAAAGCTGAATTATCCCTTAATGAATTGGATGATCGGTTCCGTGAACATTTCCGCAGTTTGCATAATGGAGAGACATCCTCCATATGATAAGTGCTACAAAGAGCGAAGTATTGCAGCTGTTTTCTCAAGGACGTAACCTGTACAGGAAATGTGATTTCATCAATGCACTGAGCTTTTTTAATGCAGCTTGTGACCTTGATCCGGAAGATGGTCCTTCACAGGTTTTCTGTGAGCGTTGTAAACTCTTTCTTGTTGATCCTCCACCAGGAGACTGGGATGGTGTATTTGAGATGAAAACAAAATGACTTATGCCTGGTATGAGTGAACAATTCTCACGCAGAATCAAAACGGTTTTCGGCCGTGAAACGGAATTCAATGGTGAACTGTTTTTTACTGAATCTCTGAAAATTTCCGGTACATTTAATGGGGTTGTTGAATCACAGGGGTTCCTGCTGATCGATACAGATGCGGTGGTGACGGCCAATATCAAGGCCGGTACATTGGTGGTATGTGGGAAGATTAAGGGCAATGTTCAAGTTGAAAAGAGATTGGAAATTCTCAGCGGTGGCCGAATAATCGGCGATATCAGCTGTCCCAATCTCATCGTCGCCGATGGTACAAGTATCCAGGGACAGTGTGAGATGCTGGAGGATCCAAACATTATTGATATATTCTCAATGCCTGCCGAGAGTTTGAAGAAATCTTTGAATCGTGTCGAATAAAACTGTGAGATATGTCAATCCCTTTCGAAATAGAGATTCTTCACCGGCTGTTGAGGAATCTCATGTCTTGACACATGGTGGATTACTGATATATGATAGCAACCAGAGTAACATTATTGAATCACAGCCAGGTTTTTTTTATAGTACAGCCTCCCAGTGCAAGTATCACTGAGAGTTGAAAACCACATCAAATAACTATGCGAATTGAATTCATTTCCTGTTGGAGAGGAAAAGCAAATCTATTTTACATAACATATAAGGATTGAAATGTGTCTGAAAGCTCAATGAAGCAATACGAACTCGACTTCAATAATCAGGATATTGTGACAGAAGTTAAAAGTGAATTGAAAAAAAGAAAGAAGACTATTGTTGTCAAAGCTAATGGTGAAACACCAGTCAATGAAGAAGCAGCCAATCCAGAGGAAAATAATCCAGCTGATGAATCTGTTTCTGATGTTTCCATACCATCTGATCCCGGTGAATCTGAGAGCATTCAGGATTCACAATCTGTCGAATCTGAAACAGATCCCGAGGAGGGAAATTCCACCAGTGAAGACTCCTCACTGAATGATACTGATGCGAGCAAATCCTCCTCTGGGAATGGCGGCTCTCGAGGCAGAAGGAAGGGGAAAAAGACTAATAATCGTATAATCATGGGGCCGAAACATGATCCTGATGCCCCCAAAATCCGTATTAACGATTTATCCAAAATGTCCATGCCTGATATAAGAGTGCTGGCTGCCGATCTAGGACTCAAAAAGGAAAACACGATTTCTCTGAATAAACAGGAAATTATATTCCAGGTTCTGAAAGCACACATTGATAAGGGCGGCGTTATTTACGCCTATGGTTCATTGGAGATTTTACCTGACGGTTATGGATTTCTACGATCTCCCCAGAATTCGTACCTGCCGGGTACAGATGATGTCTATATCTCTCCAAGTCAGATTCGGCTCTTCAACCTCAGAACAGGTGATACTGTTTATGGTCAAATCAGATCACCTAAGGAAGGAGAGCGGTTTTTTGCAATGCTCCGGGTTGTTAATGTTAATTTCAGTGATCCAGCGGATGCTCAGAGCCGTGTTTCTTTTGAGAATCTTACGCCATTATATCCAACACAGCGTTTGAATATGGAAACAGAAGCCGGTGACCCATCAACTCGTATAATCAATCTTTTCTGTCCCATCGGAAAGGGACAGCGTGGTCTCATCGTATCCCCACCGAAATCAGGTAAAACTATCATCCTTCAGAAAATTGCCAATGCAATTACGGAGAATCATCCTGAAGTGTATCTCATTGTATTGCTTATTGATGAGCGGCCGGAAGAAGTGACTGATATGCAGCGCAGTGTTCAGGGAGAAGTTGTTGCTTCTACATTTGATGAACAGGCCACAAGGCATGTTCAGGTAGCGGAAATGGTTATCGAAAAAGCTCGACGTCTGGTGGAGCACAAAAAAGATGTTGTGATTCTTCTTGACTCCATCACCCGGCTGGCAAGAGCATACAACCAGACGGTACCGACAAGTGGGAAAATCCTTTCAGGCGGCGTAGACTCCAATGCACTACATAAGCCAAAGCGATTTTTCGGGGCGGCACGCAACATTGAGAATGGTGGAAGCCTCACAGTTGTCGCAACTGCTCTCATTGAAACGGGAAGCCGCATGGATGAAGTGATTTTTGAAGAATTCAAGGGAACGGGAAATATGGAACTTTCCCTGGATCGCCGTCTGGCAGACAGGCGAGTTTATCCAGCATTCAATGTTAAGAAATCCAGTACAAGAAAAGAAGATTTACTCCTTGAATCTGAAGAACTCAACAAAATGTGGATTCTTCGTAAAGTGATGAGTCCCATGGATGATCTGGAAACAACTGAGATGATCGTTGACAAGATGTGCAAAACCAGAAATAATGAGGCCTTCCTTAAGGGAATGAATACCTCAAGTTCCCGGGAACTTAAGGAGTAGAATATATGAAAGATGGTATCCATCCAGAATACAAAATAGCGAAGGTGAGTTGTGCCTGTGGGAATTCATTTGAAACTTTTTCTACAGTTGGAGATATGCAAATTGAAATATGTTCAAGTTGTCATCCTTTTTTCACAGGCAAACAGAAACTTGTCGATACTGCTGGACGTGTTGAAAGATTCAATAGAAAATATGGAATCAAGTCGTAGGACTTGATCGTGTATTCTGATCAGCTTAGTATCGTGATAAACTCAAATATCAAATAAGGTGGCGGATTCTTTTGATTGATCAAATTACCGCTCATCATAAAGAAGAATACGGAATCGATCCCGCAGTTATTGCAAGTGCTCCAGGTGGAATTGAATTGCTTGGGGAACATGGTGAATTTGGCCGGGGTCATGTACTTTCTTTTGCTATTGACCGGCGTTTTTATGTGTCAGTATCCAGTCGGAAAGATAACTCCCTGTGTTTCTACTCTGCCAATCTCAAAGAACGGAAAAGGATCACCATCAATGCCCTGAGATTCAAGAGGGAAGATCGCTGGGCCAATTACTCCAAGGGTGTGATTGATGAATTGATTCACCTGGGTTTCCGGTTCAAAGGAATCAATATTACCCTATTCAGTGAGATCCCCATGGGTATCGGTCTGGCTTCGTCAACAGCTATGATAGTAGCCACGGTTTGTGCATTGAATTCTCTTTTCGATTTCAAGCTGAATGATGGCCAGATAATTGGAACAGCTAAATCAGTTGAGAATAAATTCATGGGACTTCATCAAGGAGTCTGTTCTCCGATGATTGCTCAATTCTCCAGGAGGAACCATCTGAATCTGATTGATTTGAGATCTCTTGATGTTGAATACATTCCATTCCCATCAGCATCGTTAGGCATCCTTATAACAGACTCCCGAGTGACTGAAACCATGAGTGATGATGAAAAAGACGAAATAAATACTGCATGTCGTGAGTGCTCTGCCGCATTGGGACTAACCAGGTTCGGAAGTCTTTTCCAGAGTGTGAAGCATGATGATCTTGCCAGTATAATTGAAGGGCTCAGTGAACGCCACAGGAGAGTAGTTCTTCACTTTGTTACTGAAAATGAGAGAATTCAGGAATTTAGGAATGCACTAACTAACGATATGAACGAAGAAGTAGGGCGCATTCTTTTCCGTTCCCATGAGAGTCTCAGAGATTATCTGGAGATTTCATGTCCAGAGTTGGATTGGCTGGCAAAACGCGGTATTGAAACCGAAGGTGTTTACGGCTCAAGAATGATTGGCTCTGGATATGGTGGCTGTACGATTTCATTAATAGATGAAGGTATGCGGGACAGATATGAGGAATGTCTGGAGGAGTATGATAGAATCTTTGGGTTCAAGGCAAGTGTTTTTTCCCTTGGGATTGGAGAAGGTTCCCGTGTCCATCTTTCCAGTGAATCCCCCGAAATGAAAGCCTGATATTCTCTTCCTGCCAGGAATTTCGCTGCACTATCGTCTGGTATCCTACAGTATTGTAAGCCGGATACAGCTTAACAACTGGTCTAATTACAGTATAAACTGATATATTGGACAGGTATGGGGGACAATGTGAATGCCCGGGAAAAAGGCAAATCGCTTTACCATGAGCGATCATATTCCAGAGCTCTGGAGCTGTTTCTGAAAGAAGAGACTGATCCGGCTGAAGACTCTGAGCTGGCGTACTACATGGGTTTATGCTATGTCAGGCTTCAGATTACTGAGGAAGCGGTTGGTCTTTTTGAACAAGTTCTCAGGAATGATGTTAACCTGGCACGTCAATATCAAGTTCGCATGCTTCTGGCATGGATTCTTGTAGGGCATAATGAAATTGAACAGGCTCTGCGGTATCTCAATGATATTATTGATCTTGGGATGAATTCTCCACAGGTATGGTCTGCTCTTGGGTATTGCCAGTGGCGGCTGGAACTCAAAGATTCCGCATTTGAGAGCTATAAAAAAGCTGTGCAGCTGGATATTGATAATTCTAATGCAGTTAATGGATTAGGTTATATACTTGCCGATTCCGGAAAAGATCTGGATCTTGCATTGAAACTCTGCCGGAAAGCAGTAGAGATGAATCCAGAGAATCTTTCATATAAAGATTCTCTGGGTTGGGCGTTATTCCGAGTTGGAAAAAACTCTGAAGCTGTAAAATACCTCACTGAGGCAATATCGGAACGCCCTGAAGATGAAATTATCAGGAATCATCTGGAAGTGGTCAGGATAAATGATAAGAAGAAAGTCCACAATTAATCAGTTTTTTCTCTTAATTTTTTTAACAGGTGTGATTCAGGCCCAGGAAATAAGCTATGAGGCAATGAAATCTCTTGATGAATGGCGATGGGGGGTTATTGCCTATAATGATGGATTCCCGGGGAAATCACTTCTTGCAATGGAGAGAGCTCTTTCCCTGAATCCAACTGATCCAGCCATAAAGGAGTGGCTTGGAAGAGCTTATTGGAAATCAGGCATGGAGGATGCCGCTCTCAGGATCTGGGAAGAATTGATTGAAGAAGGCAGTACTTCGACCTATATTGGACATCGAGCAGAGCAGCTGAGGAATCGCCTCACTGGAGAGAATGTATTTCCATCTGAAGATGAATGGATTCCTCTTGCCACTTTTCAGGGTGGAGATGAGCTGAATTCACTATTCAAACTCTCATCTTCAGTTCAGAGCCTGAATGACAAATCCGGCTCTCTGGTCATCAGTTCATATACCAGTGGTCAAGTGGTGATTCTCGACGCTAATGGTTCACTGAGGGACCGTTTTACGGGAGGTCTGGAAGGTTTGGATCGACCTTATGATGTTCTTCCCATTGGTGATGGCCGGCTTTTAATCAGCGAGTACCAGGCCGACCGCTTATCACTGATGAACACCACAGGTTTGAACAAAGGCAACAAAGTTGAATCATGGGGGGAGTCTGGTGTGGGTGCGGATCAGTTCCTGGGTCCCCAGTACATGGCTTTGTCTCCTGATGGCCTTTATGTCTATATAAGCGATTGGGGGAATAAGCGTGTCGCCAAATGGCGTTTGGATGGTACTCATATCTTGAATATTGAAGCCGGGAGCAGCTTTGCCGGGTTTCAGGGACCATCGGGTATTGTATGCATTGAGGATAGAGTTTATGTCGCTGATTCTCTGGCTGCACGGATTGATGTCTTTGATACTTCCGGTAATCATCTTGGACCGTTGGTCACTGAGAGATTGGAAAATCCTGAGGGTCTTACAGTGCATGGTCAATCCATTCTGATTGCTGATGGTGGGAATATATTCAAAGTCAATCCTGTATCCGGGGAGCTTTCACTGGAAACGTCTCTCAGTGGAGGGGCTCATCGCATTACCACACTGTCTTTCGATGAGAATGGCCATCTTGCGGTGTGTGATTTTGGCTCAAACCGAGTGACACTTCTCACATCTCTCTCAACCCTCTATGGTGGTTTGGATGTTACACTGAACAGAGTTCGGGCAGATGCCTATCCTGATATTTTTGTAGATTTCACGGTACAGGATAGAGCCGGGAATCCTGTTACAGGTCTCAATGCAGGAAACTTCCTTGTATTCGAGGGAGACAATCTCATTGGAACACCTCTACTTGACTGGCAGTCCTTTAAAAGCTCCTCTGTTTCCATTGTTGCCGTTGTTGATGCGTCCGGTAATTCTAACTCAGTGGATTATCTGTTGAACAGTATTGAGGATATGATGAGTGTTGCTGTTGCTGGTGATGAGTTTTCCCTGGTTGCGGCTACAGAAACACCTGTTCTGCATGAAATACCGGCAGGTTCGGTATATGAGGCTGTATTCTCTGAAATTGCTTCCAAATCCGGTGCACGGAGTGTTCCCTGGGATGAAGCTCTCAGGCTTGCAGTCAATCAGATCGCACCGGAAAGAATTAGGAAGTCAGTCATCGCTTTTATTTCCAACCCCCCTGCCGCTACCGCATTTGATACATACGGGCTGGTTGAGACAGCACGGCTTATGGCCAACAATGGTATCATCTTTGATACTGTGTATGCGAGTAACAGCGTCATCAGCTTGGAACTTGATTACATAGTAAAGGAAACAGGTGGTGAATCAAGCTATCTCTTTCAACCTGAGGGAAGTGCCGCTATCGTTAAAAGATTGAGGGATACTGGTATCGGGCGTTATACTGTCACCTGGAAGAGCTCTCAATCAAGTGGTTATGGACGACGCTATCTTCCGGTCTCAATTCAGGTCGATTATATCGGTAAGAGTGGCCGAGGTGAATCAGGGATGTTTTCACCTCTGCGATAGGGATGGTGTTTCCGATTGTTTTGCCGCTTATCACAAAAAATATTGATTATTTTCCCTGAAATTTGTACTATCATATCAGTATGAATGATAGTTTCAGGGATAATGGGGAGGGTGATCTACTTGAAGATGTCCGGGATGATGTAAAGGGACCGGATATGTGGCGTGTTATCCTCCTGAATGATGATTATACCACAAGAGATTTCGTTGTTGAGGTACTTGTTTCTATATTCCATAAGTCTCCCATCGATGCTACCAGGATTATGATGGAAGTTCATAAAAATGGTCGGGGGATAGTTGGCTTGTATCCTTACGACATAGGTCAAACAAAAGTTACTCAAGTAGAAATGCTCGCACGTAAACGGGAGTTCCCCCTCAAGAGTATTATAGAAAGGGCATAGAATTGAAACCGACATTGGAAGTAAATGGTATTTTTGAAGACGCTTATACAACTGCAAAAAGCATGAATCACGAATATCTGACACCCGAACATCTTTTATTCGTTGCTCTTGAGTATGATAAGCCCCGGAAAATTGTTGAGTCCTGTGATGCCAACCCCAGGGAGATACAGGAAGAAATCAAGGACTTCTTTCTCAAGAACATACAACTTGTAAAAGATGCTGATCCCATTCCTACAACTGGATGGGAGACCGTTATCAGCAGGGCAGTTGTCCATTCCACTGTCGCGGAAAAAGAGGAAATCACCTCGGCCGATTTATTGGTATCTCTCTTTGATCTGGAAGAATCCTACACCTCATATTTTCTCAGGAAATCAGGCATTACCCGGATCAGGCTGCTGGAAGTTATTTCTCACCCTGAAGAGGAAGAATTTGATAAAAATAACAACTCTCAGGATGAACACAGCCTGGATATTGATGAAGAAGACCATGGAGGGACATCCCGGAAGAAAAAAACTGGTTTTCTGGAGAAATATGCCGTTGATCTTACAGCCAAAGCTGAAGCAGGAGAATTAGAAGTACTGACAGGCCGTGAAGACATAATAGAGCGAACCCTGCAGGTATTGAGTCGACGCTTGAAGAATAATCCAGTTCATGTCGGTGAACCGGGTGTTGGAAAAACGGCTGTAACCGAAGGATTGGCAAATCTGATAGCGAATGCTGAAGCTCCGGCATTTCTTCAAAATTTCAGAATATGGTCTTTGGATATGGGGGCATTACTGGCGGGGACTCGTTATCGGGGAGACTTTGAGGAAAGGATAAAAAAAATCCTCATTGAGCTGGAAGAACGCGGCAATGTAATTCTCTTCATTGATGAAATTCACACTGTTATCGGAGCAGGAGCCACTTCCGGAGGGAGTATGGATGCCTCCAATCTTCTTAAACCAGCCTTGATGACGGGAAAAATTCGATGTATCGGTTCAACTACCTATAAGGAATTCAGCAAGTTTTTTGAAAAGGATCATGCTCTGGCCAGGAGATTTCAAAGAATTGAGATTCCTCCCACAACTCCAGATGAAACTTATCGAATACTCCTTGGTTTGCGCGGGGTTTATGAAACCCATCATGGAGTTTCGTATGATGATGAGGCTCTCAGAGCTGCCATTGATCTTTCCGATCAGTTTATCAATGAGAAATACCTTCCGGATAAGGCTATTGATATAATTGATGAGGCAGGGGCCTGGAAACGTCTCCAGGAGGATATAGCCCCACCGTCGAAAAAGGAGCTGGATGAAGGAGATTCTGATTCCAATCCTCAAATGCCGGCTGCTGTGTCGAACAATCAGGAATTGGCCAAATTGAATGCCGACTCCACCGATCTGCAGGTGCAGACTCCCCATGGACATCTGCCAGTAGTCAGCGTTAAAGACATTGAAAAAGTTATTGCGAAAATTGCTCGTATTCCGGAGAAATCAATCAATGCCAGTGAAACTGACAAACTCATGCACCTGACCGATGCACTGAAAGCCAGAATCTTTGGTCAAATCGAAGCAGTGGAAGATGTCACAACAGCCATTAAGCGCTCCAGGGCGGGATTCCGCAAACCAGACAAGCCAGTGGCCAGTTTCCTTTTTGTTGGACCCACAGGTGTTGGAAAAACCGAGTTGGCACGGAGCCTTGCTGAGGAATTGGGGATTACCCTGCATCGATTCGATATGAGTGAGTATCAGGAAAAACATACAATCAGCCGACTGATAGGTTCTCCTCCCGGCTATGTTGGCTATGATGATGGGGGAATACTCACAGAAGCCATTCGGAAAACTCCTCACGCAGTGTTGCTACTTGATGAGATTGAAAAAGCACATCCAGATATTTTCAATGTTCTTCTCCAGATGATGGATTACGCGACGTTGACCGATAACACGGGCCGTCAGGCTGATTTTAGGAATGTTATCATTATTATGACCTCAAATGCCGGTGCCCGGGAAATTGGAAAACCGAAGATTGGATTTGGTGGAGGAGAGGTGAATTCAGGAGCTATGGATGATGCTGTGGCAAAAGTGTTTTCCCCTGAATTTCGAAACAGACTTGATAAAGTGGTTAAATTTGGACATCTGAGTATGGAAATTGTTGAGAATATTGTCCATAAGGAAATTGATTTATTCCGTGAAATGCTGAAACCAAAAAATGTCGAGCTTGCAGTCACTGATGCTGCTGTCCGCTGGATTGCCGAGAAGGGGTATTCTCCTGAGTATGGAGCACGCAACATTATGCGCCTGGTGGAAGAAAAGATTAAGGGATTCTTTGTTGATGAGGTACTGTTCGGTTCCCTTACTTCAGGCGGCAGGGCTGTGGCTGATTTGGAGAATGATGAAATAGTTATCCACACACAGGTAAATGTTGCTTGAATTGGGAGGTCGTTTCCCTGATCCACTCAGTGTTCAGAGCGAAATAGTTGCACTAGGAGGTGATCTTTCTCCTGCCACTCTGCTCGAAGCTTACAGAAATGGTATCTTCCCCTGGTATATTGATGGACAGCCTATCACCTGGTGGTCGCTGTTTAACAGAGCTGTTTTAATTCCTTCGAAAATTAGAATATCGAGAAGACTTGAAAGGAGTATCAGGAAAAGCACGTATGGATTAACTCTGGACTGTGATTTTGAGCAGGTGATTTTAAGCTGTCGGGAAGTTTACAGACCAGATCAGGATGGAACCTGGATAACGAATGATATGGTGGATGCGTACTGCGAACTACATGAGTTGGGATATGCCCATTCAGTGGAATCCTGGAACGACGATGGTAAACTTGCTGGAGGGTTATATGGGGTATCGCTTGGAGGATGTTTCAGCGGTGAATCAATGTTTCATCGAGAAACAGATGCATCGAAAATTGCATTTACTGCCCTTGTGGGATTTCTCCAGGATGCAGGTTTCGGCCTGATTGACTGCCAACAGCCAACACCTCATCTTGCTTCTTTTGGTGCTTCAATCATGTCAAGAGAAGACTTTCTGAGCGTTCTTCAAAATGAGCTACAGGAAAGAACAGTGATCGGCTCCTGGGCCTCTTTGTTTCCAGACTTTCCTGAATCCCTCCTGTGGAACACACTTCGTCAGGTATCGCATTGAGGTAAGTAATGAAGGATATCATCCTGGTTGTCATCCTGCTCTCCGGTATGACTCCGCTTTTAATCGCCCAAACCGCAGTCGATGAAGAAGTTGATTCTGAACTGGATCGATTGTTGGAACAGTCTTTGAATCTTGCTGCTGAAGGGGACTGGAACGGAGCATTGTCTGCACTTGATCAGGCAGAATTAATAGCACCGGATGATTCAAGAATTCAGTCCTACAGGACTTCCATCAATGAACTGAAAGCCCTGGATGAGGGGCGAAAACTCCCGGTAGAGAATAAATCTCCTGATAGTGATCCTGATGTCCAGGATACACCCAGGTTTGTCATTGAGAGAGATGAACAGGGAATCCGCCGTGATCCTGGTCAGTTTCGAGATCAATTCCGTGGAGATATTGACTTGTCTTTATTTGTCAATGATCCTGTTATCAGCAGGATACAGAACACCTGGTCGTCTCTTGATGTGTTTATCGGTTCCGCGTTGGGGGTGGATCTACGCTATTGGCTACCCTTTCTCGGTCGAAGTCCAGGGTTCAATTTTCGCAGTTCGGGTTACTCATGGACTCCTTCTGAACCCACACGGCTATTTAACACGCTTGATCTGGGAATAAATCTCAGGGGGTTTCTGGCGGAAAGTCAACTATCACGGCTGGAAATTGGCCTTGATTTTGGAGCTTCTCTGCATACAAACAAGGATTTTGAAAGTCAAACTGTTGGTAACAACTTCGGATTGTACCTTGGTTTATGGATTGCGGATCCTCTTTTGTATCATCTCTTTGAAGTTTCTGGATTGGAGAATCTGGTCTTCAGTGCCGGGATTCGTATTCATAGTACCATTGGGGTGCAATTGATTGAAAGTTTTCACTATCGAGTTGATATAGCCTGGCGTTTTAAGAATACTCATGCAGGAGCCAGGCTTGACTGGTGGGGGTTTGATGAAGCAGACGGACAGCGGAATCTCTTAGCTTTTATTCTCTTCTTTGGTGTGCATTTCTAGGAGTCTGCCGGACTTACACCTCACGGCTCGATATCTGCCCTTTCTCTCCAGGAGCAAGCCTCCTACTTGCTCCAGTGTGCCTGAGGCACATGAGGATTTATGGTTCTATATCCAACGCCGCATGGATGCGAAAATTGAAGCTGTACAAAGCACTCGTACTGGAAGAAGGGATGTGGTTCCTGATACAGGACGTACCTGCCTGGTTTCATTCCCGTTCAGAATGAACCTGTACTGAAATCCCTTCTTCTGCTTCAAAAGATGAGGCAATGGCGGGTGTGACAATGATGTTTTTCTGCCTGGTAATGAATACAGCCTCAATGTCCTTCAGATTCATAACCATTTCCAATCCAGCCTGCAGTCCCAGAGCGAAAATGGCTGTTGAAAGGGCATCACCATCCATGGAATAAGGACTGATTATTGTGACTGAGGCAAGCATGTTTTCCACTGGATAACCGGTCTTTGTATCAAGAATGTGATGATAACGAATTCCATCAATTTCAAAATACCTTTCATACACGCCCGAAGTAATAATGGAACCCTCTTTCAGGGTCAATAACCCCATGTAACTGCCCCTATCATTAAAAGGATCCTGCAAACCAATGACAAAACTCGCACCATCGGGTTTACCTCCAGCTAGCCTTACATTTCCCCCAAGATCGATGATGAAGTGTTCAGCACCATTATCAATCAGGTAGCGGGCAATTTCATCCGCTATCCAGCCCTTAGTAATCCCCCCCAAATCAAGCCTCATTTCTGGTTTATTAAAACCTGCTTCCTCTGTTTCAGAATTGATATGAATTTCCCTGAAGTTGACCAGAGGTAGTACCCTTTTTAATTCTTGAGCACTGGGTATCTGTGGATTTTTCCTGCCGAATCCCCAGAGATCAACAAGAGGGCCTATTGAGGGATCAAAGGCTCCCCCTGAAATCTCTGCGTATCGAATAGCTGTACTCAGAATCTGAATTACATTACTTCCAGTCTTGACCAGAGTCCCCGCGTCTGCATTGTTTATTTTTGAGACATCACTCTCGAAATGGTAACGGCTCAGTTCTTTTTCAAAAGCGGCAATTCTGCCGAATGCATCTGTTAAAAGTTTCTCATCCCTGTAATTGTAGATTTTTATTGTTGTAACTGTATCAAGAAGAAATTGACTTTGCTCAATGTACTTCCCGGCGAAGCTTTGCCTGGTACAGGAAATACCCATTATGAGGCATATCATGATGGCGATATTTCCGGGTTGGAGATAATTATGATGTGATCCGGCAGGATAGAGCATTTGCATATTTTTGACATCGACAGCAGGATGGTCAAGACGTGTAAACGACTCTGTAATTTTGAAATTGCATATATTCACCAGATAAGGCAATAGGAGATGTCAATTCAGAGTAGGCGAATTGATGATGCGATATGGGAGCAGGAATTGAATCTGAATGATCTTAAGTCTCAATTTCCAGCTGCTGCTGAATACCTTGCTCAGATTTTCTTTAGAGGTGCCCTGTAGGCAGATTATGGAGCGTAATGAAATGCGTCTGGAGATATCGTGGCATGGATCGTTCGTAAGACTACAGCTTTTTCTGCTGAAAAGAGGGGGCCGATCAACAGACGATAGATTGTACCTTCTTCATTCCTTTTATAGCTCAATGGGTACTCTGGTGAGTTCATTATTATTCGGTCAATCGTGTCCTTCATAACATCGATATCATTGTATGCGCCGATTTGCACATAGTACTTGTTGGTGCCTGGAGCAACTTGATTCAATCCAAGCGTTTCTACCCAATCATCAAACAGCATTGTATTGTCAGTTATTGGTGCATTGTCGATGATTGTCGTGTCAATCAGTGGGTCTGACGAGTCTGTTAATGGGTCTGTATCAGACAGAAGACCATCGTCTATGAATGATTCATTGTTATCTGATACATCATCATCCCATTCCGAAGTGTCTACAGGATCTGGTGGACTGGGTTCTGCTGCAATCAGGATATACTCCTTGTTCTCAATATCATCGTCCTGAATCGTTGAGTCATCTTTCACGAGGAAGGGTTCTTCTTGATCAGAATAGAGGCTGTCATCATCAATCAGGGGCTCAGTTTCTTCATCTGTATTACTATCATCAGTCAGGAAATAATCATCCTCTGCAATGATGGGACTTCCGTCTGTGAAAAGTGGGTATGATTCCAATGCTTCATCATCCATGACAGGTGGCTCATCAGTTCCTGATTCCGGAATCTCCGGTTCATCATTTTCTGACAGATCGAATACAGGGACCGGGTTTTGATCAATATCTGAGATATCATCATAGGGGGGGACACTTACGACAGGAGGGAGCAGGGTTTTCTCTTCTGTCGTGCCTTCAGAAGAGAACTCGGAAAATTCTCCTGCAATTTCATCTCCGTATTCGTTAACCGGTTCTTCTGCCAATTCTCCTTCAAATCCCTCATGGATATCCAGGAGGGATGAAGGATAGGCGTCCATATCAGAATCAGTTGTATCAGGTTCATCTGGTGCGACGTCAGCCAGTTTATCCTCAACGAATGGAGGTTCCACTGGTATATCACTGACTGATTCGTTACTTGTATCTTCAACAATGTCGATGTGTTCCTCATCAGAAGAATCCTCTACAGGCTCAACTGGCTGAACCTGTGGGGGATCATCATCCATATCGGTGACTGGCGGAGGGGTGGACTCGACTCCCAGCATGTACGATTCGGCTGTTGGGTTTATATCGGGATCCCGACTGGTAAGATAATCATAACTCTGAAACGGTAAAGGTCTGGATACCAGAGTATTGGATACCGGCACGACCAGTACAGGAAATGGTCGATCTTTTGGTAAGCCGATTGCCGCAGCCGCCGATTCTTCAATCAGTATGTGCATGGCGGATAGGGTGTGACGGCTTACAACTTCAACTTCAACGCTTGACTCACTTCCAAGTTTTGTTACCTGTAGCATGGTTCCTGGAGGAAAAGAATTGGACATGGCACGCATGTTTGTGGACACACCGGGAAATCTGGAGCCATTTCCAACAATGGCTTCCAATGTGATTTCACTACCTGCACAGATGAAAGTGCCAGTCATCATAAGAAAGAAGACCGTGAGGATTCTTTTCATGTCTACTACCTCCGATTTCAATGAACGGTAATAGCGTCAGTTACGGCTCTACCCAGAATTTGACCCAATGCATACCAACGCTTTTCAAAATTGTAACTATCGCTAATTTGAGATATATTCTCATGGTTTTCTATCAGTTGTTTTGAGTTATTGGTTCTGTACAGATTCCAGACTGTTCCAGACTCATCCGGGATCAACTCCAGAAGATAGTCAGAATCAAGTCTTCCAGACATTGATATAAGGTCCTCTGTTGTCATACCCTCACCATCTGCCCCCGGTTGATTATAGATGTTAAAAAATACATGACCAGCATCGAACAGTGTGTCCATAATGCCTGATTCCATTGAAGAAATGGTTACCCATTCATTTTTATTTATTGATTCCAGAGGCACCCGGGTATGGGTTGCTATTAATAATGACTCCGACCATACCGTCAGAATGCTGTTCGTCAGCAAAAAGAGACTGAGAGTAAGTATCTTGAAATTGCTCATATCATTAGTTTCGGATACTCCTGAAATAAAATGAGAACAGGTTTACACTTCCCCCGACAGCAATTCAATGCTACATTGACGGAATGGTCAAGGGCAATCGAATCTATATTGTCGGCGCTGGACAATACGCACAATCTATAGCCCGGGAAATTCAGGAAAACAGCTTCAACAGTCATGTTGTCGCGTTTCTGGATGATGACAGGGAAACAATCGGTACAATGATTGATAATATCCCTGTTTTTGGTCCGATTGATTCCTGTGTGGGGATTCTTGACAGCGGTCAGGACGCTGAAGTCCTAATCGCTCTCCCTTCCGAGTCAAGAAAAAGGCTCTCAGAAGTTCATCGAATTTTGAGGCAGGCGAATTTTCAACGCATCAGAATACTTCCTCCGATCAGTCAGATTGTTTCTGCGGATCCACACATTGTTCAGGCGAGGGATATGGATCCACAGGATTTATTGGGTCGAGAGCCTGTTCTTATTGATCTGAAGGAAAGTTTATCCTATGTCCGGGGGAAGCGGGTTCTTGTAACAGGCGCAGGTGGGAGTATTGGAAGTGAACTCTCACGCCAGCTTCTGTATGGCGGAGCTGAACGCCTCTACCTTCTGGGACATGGTGAAAACAGTATCTGGAACATTCAGCGGGAGATTAAACGTCTCCAGGATGCCGGTGTTGGAGAAAAAGCAACGATTATTCCAGTTATAGGAGAGCTTCAGGATAAGCATTATGTCAATTTTCTTCTCGGCCGATTGAAAGCGGATATTGTTTTTCACGGAGCAGCTCACAAGCATGTTCCCATGATGGAGCACAATCCCATTGAAGTGATGAAGAACAATGTAATGGGAACACGAAATCTTGTTGAAGCAGCCATCAACGCGGGTACGGAAAGATTTGTGCTTATTTCCACCGATAAGGCTGTGGAACCATCTTCCGTTTACGGTGTCAGCAAACGGATCGCGGAGATGATTGTTCTATCCCAGAGGGAGGGCGGCCGCGAATTTACAGTTGTCCGTTTCGGAAATGTTCTCGGCTCACGGGGAAGCATCATGCCTCTCTTCAAAAATCAGATTTTTTCCGGCGGTCCTGTTACCGTAACCCATCCCGATGCACGCAGGTGGTTTATGACCATCCCTGAAGCGATTAGTCTGGTTCTGAAGACCGCAGGTCTGGCAGCCGATGGGGGTCTGTACCTGCTGGACATGGGTGAACCTGTGCGGATTGTTGACTTTGCAAGGCAGATGATAGAGTTTTATGGATATGATGAAGATACTATTCCGATCATTTTCACAGGTATGCGTCCTGGTGAGAAGATGATGGAATGTCTCTGGTCGATTGATGAGAGTCCGAAGGAAACAGAATACCCGCGTATAGTAAAGGTTAACTTTCCGGCCAGTGCTCATAAGCATGTTGATCAGATCCTTGAATCCCTTGACCCCATTGTCTTTCTTCATGAGAATAAAAAGGAATTATTTCGCAACCGTCATGATCTTCGTCGGCTTATCAACCAATACTTTTCCACTGTAAAGGCCCCTGAGAATGAGCCGGAATACTAGAAGCCTGTCGGACTTACGCCTCACGGCTCGATTATTGCCCTTTTTTCCTGCTTCTGCGTTGTCAAAATGCTCACGTAGCCCAGCTACGCTCCGTTTTTGTCGCCTTGCATCAGGAAAAAATCATCAAAAATCGCCTCGAAGTCTTAAAGTCCGACAGACTCCTGGGCTGTCCATTCCCTTCTTCAAACCCCATTTAGGACTGAAAGAAATCTCTGCTGCCAGGCGAGTAATCAAGAGCGGCTGGTTAACGACTGGATCAGAGACGGCATTATTTGAAGAGGAATTTGCTTCATTCCTCAAGGGCGCTACTCCTCGGCGGGAGCTGTGGGCTGCTGCCGTAAATTCTGCCACGGCTGGACTTCATCTGGCTCTGGAGGCCCTGGGGGTTGGTTCCGGGGACAGGGTGGCCGTTCCCTCCCTTACTTTTACCTCAACGGCAGCCGTTATACGGTATCTTGGAGCAGAGCCTGTTTTCATTGATTCTCATCCTGAAAATGGTAACATGGATCCTGAGGCCCTGAACAAAGTCGGTCAGGACCTGAAAGCTGTCATACCTGTGCATCTGGCTGGTTGTCCATGCGATATCAACGCTATTCGAGACGCTGTATCCGCTTCTACCAGCATTATCGAAGATGCTGCTCATGCTTTTCCCTCCTGTACTGATGAAGGCTTTGCCGGTACTCTGGGCGATATAGGAGTGTTTTCATTCTACGCTACAAAAACCATAACAACAGGTGAGGGTGGAATGATTGTCAGCAATAATGAGAAATACCATGAGCGTATAAAAATCATGAGAATCCATGGAATAGACCGTACTGTATGGACTCGATATACAGACCATGCAGGGGCCCAGTCCTGGGAGTATGATGTTGTGGAGCCGGGTTACAAGTACAATCTAACGGATCTGGCCGCGGCCATCGGCCGGGTTCAACTGGCGAAAAGCAACTATCTGCTTGGTTTACGGAGAAACCTTGCCAGTGTATATAGTAGGGAACTTGATGGTATTGACAATCTGGAACTTCCCAGGGATGTCAAAGGTCATTCATGGCATCTCTACATGTTGAAATTGAGAAACGGGGCACTGAGAGATGCTCTGGCCCGACGGCTCTATCAGGAAGGAATCGGTACCTCTGTCCATTTCATCCCCCTCCACCGTATGACTTATTGGAAGAGAAGCTGTCGATTGAATGCCGACCATTATCCTGCCGCGGAAGATCTGGGGAACAGACTGCTTTCGATACCACTCTGGCCCGGACTGAAAAGACGGGAGCAAAACCGTATAATAAGGGTTATCAAGGATGAGCTGCATGGTTGATGATGGTGAATTCAGGGACAGGTTTTCCAGTCAATATAATAGACCCGGTGATTTTGCACCGAAAAAGGTGTTGGAAGGGCGAATCCTGTACTCTTCACAAAAAATAGGGCGAATCACTGGCATAAAACTTCCCCCGCAGCCATCCGGTCTTCATTATGTTACTAAAGAGAGTATTCCCGGCGCCCAACAATTCACAGTCGGCGGATGCTCTCTGCCTGTTCTGGCTACAGACAGAATCCTGTGGCCGGGGCAGCCCATCCTGGCCGCTGCTGGGGAAAACCTGGATGCCATCGATGAGTGGTTGTCAAATGTTGTGCTGGATATTGATGAAGATGACAAACCTTTGACGATGGAAAAGGAATTCCTGCGAAACAAAGGGGAAGCAGGGGACATCATGAAGAAGGCGGCTTATGTCTTTGAAGAGACCCTTCTGATACCCTTGAAAGAAAGGGAAATGAAGTCTGAAAGTGTTACCTGTCTGGCAGATGGAAATTCTCTTCATCTATATCTTGAAGCCTCCTGGCCGGCATTCATTCAAAAGCAAATCAAACAAATGCTGCAGCTGCCGAATAAATCTGTCAAAGTATCAGCCCTCAAACCTGGTTCCAGTCAGAGAATCCATGACAATCTTTATTTTCCGGCATTTTCAGCCATCATCACGGCGCTTCTCTCATTGAAAACAAGGCAGTCAGTTCATCTCAACATGACACCTGAGGTGTTTCTGCATGGCCCAGTCATTCCAGGAGCCGAATTCTATCTCCGAAAAGCTGTAGGCTCGAATGGCCATATCCTTGCCATTGAAGGTGATGTTTCAATTGAAACCGGAGCATTCCTTCCCTTTGAATCAGAGCTTATCGATCGGATAATTCTGGGAATCTTCAGTTTGTATCCCTGTCCTCATTATCATATAAAGGGATGTATACATTATCATCCTCTGTCGCCAGCAGGTTTTGGCCCGGCGGCAGGACTTGAACTGGGATATCTGGCAGGAGAATTGCTGGCATCTCACATGCCGGAAAGCTCCCATTTACTTCCCTCGGTATGGAAACGCGGAATTCTTCCCGAACCCCATCAAACCATGGGGGGAGGTATTTCTCTACCAAGGAATTTCCCGGTTCCAGAACTCCTTGAGGAACTGTTTCCTCCATCTGATTTTGAGCGCAAATTCTCCTCCAATAATCAGAACCGTCTCAATTATGAGAAACTGAATCTTGTTCCAGAATATATAAGAGGTATCGGATTGACGTGTGCTGGCTTCGGCAATGGCTTGATAAATACTTCCAGGGAGACACAGTCCGCTGCCCTGTCCATTACGCTTGATATGGAAGGAAAACTGCGGATACTCATGCCGTCTGAAGCTCCTGTACCTCTCCGTAAGGCATGGACAGCCATGGCTGTCCATGCTCTTGGAATCGATGAAAACGATGTGGAATTTGATTATCGCTTTGAAACCAGCAGGAAAATATGTGATCCTGCCATCCTTGGAAGTCATGTGTCTGTTTACACCCGTCAACTTGAACAGGCATTTTCAGATCTCTCCAAACGCCGTTTCAGGGAAGCATTACCCATTACCATAGACCGGGTAAATCGGAGAAGCAGCAAGACTTCCTGGGACTGGAAGGAAATGACCGGTTCTCCCTTTGATTTCTATTCATGGGGCGCGGGAATTGTGGAAGTTGTACTGTCCACTGTAACTTCAAGTCTGGAATCAGTTCAAATCTGGCTTAGCATCGATGGAGGACAGCTTATATTGCCGGATAATGCGCTTGCTGCTGTTGAAAACTCAGTAGAAGAAGCCTTATTGTGGTGTACAGGTTTGAGAAAAGGAGCACTTATACCCAGAATCAATGTTCAATTCTATAAAAACAGTGTAAAGCGGCCATCCAGAGATGTCTCTTCACTTCCCTGGCTTCTGGTTCCGGCCGCATTCATTCAGGCTGTAAGGCAGGCTTCAGGAAACAAAATCAACAGTCTGCCGGTTGTACCGGAACTCATACAACAGGGAATTCCTGATTCATGATAATTTCCTTCCATCTGAATGGACACTCCGTCAGTCGAGATGTTGATCCCAATCAACTGTGTAATGAGGCGCTGATTGATGTATACAACTGTTCCTCCCTGCGTTCCCAATGCCGGTGTATGCAGTGGGGCTCCTGTTTCATACTGGTTGACAACCGTCTAATTTTTTCCTGCATTCGGCCTATTTTTGATTTACAGTCCAGGGATGTCTGGACGATTGAAGGAATTGCAGCCCGGAAAAGCTTTAATGACATTCTTGCCGGATTCAGGGAAAGCAATGCCCTGCTGTGTAACAACTGTGCTCCGGCACGAGCTATTGCGACAGAATCCCTGCTACGGCACACTCTTCATCCCTCCACGAAACAGCTCCTGGAGGTGTTGACATCGATTGAATGTGATTGCACAGCAACTCCGCGGATTCTCCGTGCGATGAAACTTTCCGCGGAGAAACGCAAGGGGAGATTAAGTGCAGGCGGATAGAAATACCCCCCTCCTGAGCTTTCCTCAAACGGTCAGTGAAGCTCTGGGAATGGCCGCCAGAAACCCCGAAGCGGAATACTGGGCCGGTGGTACAACGTTTCATTCCAGGAAAGCTCCGGAAGCACTGATTGTACTTTCAGGTATTGAAGAGTTGCACCGGGCAATCCGTACCGATCATTCCCTGGAAATTGGAGCCATGACAACACTGGATCGACTCGCAGAGATTGGGCATAATCTCCCTATTCCCATATTACAGGACGCTATCGGCAGAATAGCGGTGTTGCCCATTCGTTCTCAGGCCACCATCGGGGGACATCTGGCCTGGAAAGGGAAGTCAGGTGATCTTCTCCCGTTACTGAGAATTCTGGATGCCAAAGTGGAAATCCGGTCTCAACGGAAAATATTTCATCGTATTGAATCAAGTCCGAGAAGTCAAAAAATTCCTCTGGCAGGTATTCATCACATCACCAGCAATCTGCATCGTGAAGGGCTTATCACCCGAATCAGTATTCCAACCGGTCCATGGAACATAGGAAAATATGTAAAAATCCATCCCGGTACCGATGAAGAAAGGTTTTTTATCTTCTGTGCCCTTGCCCGTATTGACAATGGCATTATCACAGATTTTCGAATGGCCGTATTCAACGAAGAAATCGGCATCCAGTATGATCTGGAACTGGAAGCTGCCATGGTGGGACGCGCCCTTCCCTTCACCGGGAAGGATAAACAGAATCTCAATGAGGCATTGAATCGAATGAATCTTTTTCAGGATCGTTTTCCCTATGACAGGAAGACAACAATGGAACTTATTCAAGGATTCTTTTCCAGAGCTTCTCAATGACGGGTGACAGATTTTCATTCCTTGCTTATCATTGTATGGGGAGGGTTCCATGAGTGGATTTGTCCATCTTCATAATCATTCGGATTACTCACTGCTGGATGGAGCGTGCCGCATCAGGGATTATGCTCAAAGAGCCTCGGAACTGGGCATGAAGCATGTTGCTCTTACCGACCATGGCAACATGTCTGGAGCAATACATTTTGAAAGGGAATGTCGGGCAAAGGGACTGAATCCTGTGATCGGTTGTGAAGTTTACGTTGCTGCCGGAAGCCGATTCGCCAAACCTGGCAGCGGCCCGAAGAATCATCACCTTGTACTGTACGCGAAGAATGAAACAGGATACCGCAACCTCATGCTGCTCACTTCGAAAGGGTTCCTGGAGGGTTTTTTTTATCGTCCACGCGTGGATGATGAACTGCTGGAATTGCACCATGAAGGATTGATGGCTTCGGCTGCCTGTCTTGGCGGAGAGATCCCAAGGGCTATATTCAATGGTGACTGGGAAAAAGCAAAGTCCAAATCCCTGTATTACCGGGATCTCTTCGGTGAGGGGAATTTCTGGCTGGAAGTGATGAACCATGGAATCGAAGAGGAGGAAATTGTACGTAAGGGCATGCGTCGTCTCAATCAGGAAACGGGCATCCCCATAATTGCCACCAACGATGTCCACTTTCTTAACCGGGATCATGCCAATGCCCACGATGTTTTTATCTGTATCGCTACAGGAAAGAAACAAAACGAAGAGAAACGCCTGAAGACAGAAAATCCAGAATTCTACTTCAAAACAGAGGAGGAAATGAGGGATCTCTTTCCGGATTTTCCTGATGCGATTGAGAATACAGTGAAACTGGCGGAGAGATGTGATCTTACAATTCCAAAACCAGGACCCCTACTCCCTCACTACGATATACCAGAAGAATATTCGAGTCCGGGATCCTTTCTCAGACACCTCGCTGAAATTGGTCTTAAGGAACGGTATCCAGAAATCTATGCCGAGAACAGGAATTCCGATGAGTGGAAAAAAATTAAAGTCAGACTGGATTATGAGCTCAAGGTGATTATCGATATGGGGTATTCCGGTTACTTCCTCATCGTATGGGATTTTATTGACTGGGCCAGAAAGCATGACATCCCTGTTGGGCCGGGGCGTGGATCTGGAGCTGGCAGTATTGTTGCCTATTCCTTGAAAATCACAGATATCGATCCGCTGAAATACGGACTCCTATTTGAACGATTCCTCAATCCTGAACGAATCAGCATGCCGGACTTTGACATCGATTTCTGCTTCGAACGGCGAAGCGAAGTTATTGAATATGTTCTCAGAAGATATGGCCGTGACAATGTCGCGGGAATCTGCACCTTTGGAACCCTGAAAACCAAAGCTGTTCTTAAAGATGTGGCCCGTGTACTTGATATCCCATTTAATGAAGCCAATGCAATTTCAAAACTCGTTCCTCCAATCCCTGCCGAGTACAATGAACCTGGAAGTAGGAAGAGGAAAATGTCTGTTAACTGGGCACTGGATCTTGCACCTGAGTTGAAGAAATACAGGGAACGAGGCGGCGTATATGAAGAGCTTTTCAAAATTTCCTCAATCCTGGAAGGTATGAACAGGCATGTCTCCACCCACGCCTGCGGTCAGGTTATAGGGCAGTCGGTTCTTACTGATTATGTTCCTATTCATAAAGATCCTAAGACAGGGGATATTAACTCCGCCTATACCATGGATATCATTGAGCAGTGCGGCCTGGTCAAGATGGATTTTCTTGGGTTGAAAACACTAACCCTGCTCAAGAATTGTGAACTCCTTATTCGGAAGAAGATACCGGATTTTGATCTCGACAGGATTCCGGAAGATGATGAAAGCACATTTACCATGCTGAGCAAGGGACATAGCGAGGCCATCTTTCAGTTTGAAAGTCAGGGAATGCAGCGAATTCTCAGGGACGCCAAACCATCAAGTATAGAAGATCTTATTGCCCTGAACGCCCTCTATCGGCCAGGTCCCTTGAAGAACATTCCCCGATACATTGCTGCCAAGCGGAACCGCAATACGATTGTCTATCCTCATCCCGACTTAAAGCAGATCCTTGAACCTACTTACGGCGTTATTGTTTACCAGGAACAGGTAATGAAGGTTGCTCAGATCATTGCTGGTTTCAGTCTGGGAAAGGCCGACATCCTCCGCAATGCTATGAGTAAGAAGAAAAAAGAAGAAATGCCAAAACTGAAATCAGAGTTCCTTGAAGGTGCTGCCAGGAAAGGCTATTCAGTTGAACTGGCCAGAAGTATATTTGAGATGCTTGAACCATTCGCAGGTTATGGATTCAACAAGTCCCATGCCGCTGCCTATTCCATAATTGCCTACAAAACAGCTTACTGTAAGATCAACTTTCCTGCTGAATTCTGGGCTGCCAACCTTACAAATGAGATTAGTGACGCGGATTCCTTAAAGCTGTATCTGAATTATACAAGAGCTGACGGCATCAAACTTCTGGCACCCGATGTGAACCGGTCAGAGGTGATTTTCACGGTATCCAATGATCAGATAATCTATGGATTAAAAGGTATCAAGGGTATGGGAGAAGCATCGGTCAGAGCCATTATCGAGGCCAGGGAGAAAAGAGGCAAGTTTATAAGCCTGGCCGACTTCCTTGAGAAAGTGGATTCAAAAGCACTCAACCGAAAAGTCCTGGAGGCCAGCATCCTCTCCGGTTTATTTGATCCCATTGAAAAGCACAATAGGGCAACCTTGCTTCACAATGTGGATAGAATGCTGGAGATCGTGTCGAGAAAAAGAAAAAACGATCAACTGGGACAGGGAACTCTCTTTGATGATATCGAGGATGATATGGAAACGAGTTTTCAATATGAGGAAGTTGAGGCATGGTCTTCCGGGGAGCTTCTTGTTCGAGAACAAGAGACACTGGGACTGTATGTCTCCGGGCATCCTCTGGATCCATACCGGGAGATCTGGGAAAAGACCGTTAATCTGAATCTCAGCCGATTTGATTCAGCACTGAATTCGAAGACTTATACAATCATGGGGCTGCTGCGGGATGTCCGCTTTTTGTACACACGAAATAATCAAAAAATGGCGACAGCAGAACTTGATGATTACAATGGAACTATAAGACTTGTTGTTTTCAGCAAAGCACTGAAAGACTATGAGTCTCTTCTGATAGAGGATACCGTTGTCGGCATTATTGGTTGTGTGGATAATAACAGCAGTAATCCCAGTATGAAGGTAACTAAAGTAATGAAACCTGAAAAACTCGAAGTGACAGGTTTTCCCGATATACATGTTGAACTGGATGATATGAGTTACAGTGAGAAAACTCTGATGGATTTTCGAACGTTCATACAGGATTTTCCGGGTCCTGGTCAGTTATACCTGCATGTACCGGAAAACGGCGGACGGAAAATTGTTAAAGCATCGAAGCATCTCACTCTGGCTGTGGATGACTCAAGCCTTGAGCAGATTCAGAATAACAGTGCTGTTGCCGCGGCATGGAAGGAGTAATTCAGAGTGGATTTTTTTCAATTATCCATGCGTATTCTAAGTGCGTTTCTCATGCTGTACTTACTACTCATCATGATGCGTGTCGTTTTGAGCTGGATACCTGACAGTACTGGAGGAATAATGCCGATCCGGACTTTCATCAACAGGATGACTGATCCCTATATGAACCGATTCAAGGGAATATCCTGGCTACGATTCGGCATGTTTGATTTCTCCCCTGTGCTGGGACTCACTCTGTTGATTTTTCTTCTCTACATAACTCAGCGGCTTTCCACTGGCAGTTTACCCAGCGCGGGTGAATTGATCATCATAGCTGTTGAGTTGATCTGGGGATTGATTGCCTTCCTTGCTACCCTGCTTGGTATCATAATGATAATCCGCTTTGTGTTATTATATACAAAGAAAGAACATTCAAACTGGACAACCAGATTGGATACCTTCCTGTTTCCGCAGGTTTCAAAGATTATCGGTTTATTTACTAAACGGACTGTTACCTACCCCATCGCCCTTGCTGTTAGTGCTGTGAGTTTGATTGGAGCCAGAATCCTCATCAATCAAATCTTGATCCGATTTGTTTATCCGCTGCTGATGCAGCTCTGACAAGAACTTGTTTTCCGGAGAATTAACCTTTCCTGTATCTGATATTGAAGGCATTGGATCGGCATCTGTCCAGAGTCTCGGCAAGCTGGGTATCTTCAATATTGCCCAACTCATCCGGCATTATCCGGTTCGTTATATTGACCGAATTACTCCTGTATCTCTGGCTCAGTCTTCCACTCAGAAACCTGCTGTTACTGTCGCGGAGGTGATTTCCCATGATACGTTCCACTGGAAAAATGGACAGGCACTTAAGATCTTCATTCGAGATGAATCCGAAACAGCATCAATGCTTTGTTACGGAAGGAATTATCTGGCGAAAAAACTACCTGCAGGAAAAATGATCCGGATTACAGGACCATTTACACGCAACAAATATGGTGAGATTCAATCCGGATCATTTGTTTTTGAAGATCTTGCAATGAAGGCTCTCTCGAAGGAATTCAACCTGATTCAGCCCATATATCGACTTGGAGGTAATCTGACACAGGGACTTTTGAGAAAGGTTTTAAAATCTGTCATAGCCCGATACGCATTTAATCTCCGTAATGAACTTCCGCCGGAAATAATCCATGCAAAAAAATTCAAGGGTAAAGCCGAATACATCAGGAATATCCACTTCCCGGCAACGATGCAGGAAGCTGCCCACGCCCGCAATGCTCTTATCTATGAAGAGCTGTTTCATCTTCAGATTGCTGTCGCCAGGCGGCACATCTCATCGCATGGTCTCTCATCCGCTCCCCGTCCATGGAATGAGGATTTACCTGACAGGCTCAGGAAAACCCTTCCCTTTACTCTTACCACCGATCAGAGAAATGCTATAAATGATATTATTGAGGATTTCAAACGTCCAGGCCCCATGCTCCGGCTGCTTCAGGGAGAAGTTGGTTCAGGGAAAACACTGGTGGCTTTTATTGCCAGTCTGGGTGTTATCGGAGAAGGCCGTCAGGCGGCATTCATGGCTCCAACGGAACTGTTGGCCAGACAGCATGCCGACAATGCTGCCCGCCTCATGCAGCCGCTGGGCGTTCGGTCAGCTTTTCTGGCAGGAGAGCTTAACACTTCTTCAAGGCGTTCCCTCACCGATGCTCTGGCTACCGGAGAAATTGATCTGGTGATCGGTACGCATGCTCTTTTCAGTTCTGGAGTTGTATTCAAGGATCTCGCTCTGGTCATTATTGACGAACAGCAGCGATTTGGTGTCGGACAACGCCGTGCCCTGGCGGAGAAAGGTCAATCTCCAGACATACTGGCCATGTCTGCTACACCCATCCCCCGAACGCTGACCTTGACCGCTTTCGGTGATATGGATGTGAGCAGTATTAGAACCATGCCCAAAGGCAGATTCCCTATAGAAACCCATTTAACCCGGATTGGCAATGAAATGAAGGTGTATGAATTTGTTCGCCGGGAACTTGCTGCTGGAAATCGTGCCTATTTTGTGTATCCATTGATTGAAGAATCGGAGAAAACGAATATCAAGGATGCGGAAAACATGTTCAATCATTTAAAAACACAGGTTTTTCCTGACTTCAAAGGAGCGATCATACATTCCCGTATTGATGAGGATAGTAAAAAGCGCATTATGACTGATTTCCGGGACGGGCATCTGGATTATATCACGGCAACCAGTGTTGTGGAGGTGGGTGTGGATGTTGCTGAGGCGACATGTATGGTTGTTGAACACGCAGAATGCTTCGGGCTTTCGGCATTACACCAGCTTCGGGGCAGGGTAGGGAGGGGAAACAGGCCCTCCTACTGCTTCCTGGTGTATAACGAGCCGCTTACTATGGATGGCAAGGCCAGATTGATGACGATGAAGAACGTCAGCGATGGTTTCATCCTTGCTGAAGAAGATCTTAAAATCCGCGGTCCCGGCGACATGGCCGGTGTGCGGCAATCAGGTTTTCTACGATTGGCCATTGCTGATCCAGTCCGGGATCTGCAAATTCTTCTGGAAGCCCGGAAAGATGCCCGGGCCATTCTCAGAGATGATCCGGAACTTGAGGAGGAAAGACATGGAGATTTCAGAGAATTCTTTGAGAAGCATCCCCCATTCGATGAAAACCTGTTGAGTACCCTTTGAGAATTACGGGCGGTCGTTATAGAGGAAGAATTGTTGCCTGTCCTTCGGGTATAATTCGGCCTGCCATGGATCGAATGCGGGAATCTCTGTTTTCCATACTGGGAGATATTCATGGTCTTTCATTTCTGGATTTATTTGCCGGATCGGGAATCATGGCCCTTGAGGCACTGAGCCGGGGAGCCGCTAAGGCTTTGCTTATAGAAAAAGATGGTAAAAAACGATCAGTGATACGGAAGAATCTTAAAATCGCCGATGATGTTTTTTCCGAGAAAAGGAGTTCTCTGCAAATACGATCAGTGGAAAGCTTTCTCAAGGCGGGAATGGAGAGGTTTGATGTGGTGTTTATAGATCCCCCCTTTGTTATGAAGAAAAAGGTGAAGATTCTGGAACTGGCAGAAAAGGCCGGCCAACCAGCAAAAGGGGGCTTCCTGATTATGCATTATCCTTCTGAGGACACACTACCCCGCCATTTCACTGAGTTGGAATGCTGTGATGAGAGACGATATGGGCAATCGCGGTTGGCCTTCTACACCCGGAATGATTAAACAACTCACTCTGATCATCATCTTCCCCTGGTCACATCCACCACAGAGATGGAAAAATGCGGCAGTAAGACACTTAAGGGCACCTCTAAAAAACCCATTTAGTTCTTGACTCGATCTTTTCTGCCGCTACTGCGTTGTCAAAATGCTCACGCTAGCAGGTGCGTACCGCAGGAGCAAAGCTCCGAGGAACGCACCGCCAACCGCAGCAGGTGCGTACCGCAGGAGCAAAGCTCCGAGGAACGCACCACCAACCGCAGCAGGTGCGTACCGCAGGAGCAAAGCTCCGAGGAACGCACCGCCAACCGCAGCAGGTGCGTACCGCAGGAGCAAAGCTCCGAGGAACGCACCGCCAACCGCAGCAGGTGCGTACCGCAGGAGCAAAGCTCCGAGGAACGCACCGCCAACCGCAGCAGGTGCGTACCGCAGGAGCAAAGCTCCGAGGAACGCACCGCCAACCGCAGCAGGTGCGTACCGCAGGAGCAAAGCTCCGAGGAACGCACCGCCAACCGCAGCAGGTGCGTACCGCAGGAGCAAAGCTCCGAGGAACGCACCGCCAACCGCAGCAGGTGCGTACCGCAGGAGCAAAGCTCCGAGGAACGCACCGCCAACCGCAGCAGGTGCGTACCGCAGGAGCAAAGCTCCGAGGAACACACGGCCACTTCGTCAATTTCCTAAAGCTGTTTTTTAGAGGTACCCTTCACAAGAATGTCAGAATACGCGGGAAGACTGAAATATCATTTTTTCTGATAATTTTAATTTTTTTTGTTGACAGAGTATAAGAAGTTTTTGTACTATTGCTTACAAGCTCATAAGAGTGAGAACTTTAGATATTCATGAATTGTAAGGAGAAAACATGAAAAAGACATTGTATCGATTGGCAATTGTATCCCTCATCGTGATTTCAATTGTGGCATTAACAGGTTGTGACGAATCATCCGGCACAGTGAAACCGACAGATATTACGGCTTTGGCAGGTGTTGGCAGTGGTAATGTGAAAATATCCTGGACTGCACCAACAGCGGATGAGTATAAAACCATTACTAAATATACCGTTTATTATAGTGCGACTCAAGGTGTCACTGTTGATAATAAAGAAGGCCATCTACAGACAAGTGACGGTACAACAACAGAACTCGTAGTAGGTAGTGGTTTGCTTACTGATGATACTAACTATTACTTCATCGTAACGGCATCAACTGCAGACAAAGAGAGTGATCCTTCGGATGAAGTAATGAAGGCTCCTTCTAATATTGATAATGCAGCACCAACAGGTACAGTAACTGCAGTAGTAGTAGCTGGGACGGATGCAAAAACTACTATGTTAGTTACAATTACGAAACTTACTGATGGTTTCGGTAATTACGATGGTAAAGTGCTTAAAGCGGCTGATCTTACCTACAATATATATGTCGTCACGAACGATACCGCAGTAACTAACTTGGCATCACTACAAGCACTAGTGGATCCTGCACTAATTAAGAAAGTGGCAGATATTGCTCCAGGCACAGATACAGCAATAGTAACAACCGTTGATGGGCTTACAGCAAATACCGCCTATGACATCTATGTAACAGCAGCCAATGGTAATGGAGAGGGTTCTATGTCTGCTAAGGTGGAGCACACAACCGGCGCCTAGTTGCTTGCTTGAAAGCATCAGGAAATTATTCTTAAGCAGGGAGCCATTCTACTGTCTGAGACAGTCAGATAGTCTCCACTGCATTCTGCCTGTGTATCGACAGGTGTAATGATAAGGAGGTACTTTATTGTGCCTCCTTTTTTATTTAGAACCTCAATCTTCTGGCAGTTTTTACCTGCTGTTTCATTCACAATAAACTTGATTCAGCCTGCTTATCCGATAATACTGTAGTATAGAGGGCATCTCAAAAACCTTATTTCGTTTTTGGCTTGATCTTTTTCCTCGCAACTGCGTTGCCAAAATGCTCACGTAAACAGGTGCGTACCGCAGGAGCAAAGCTCCGAGGAACGCACCGCCAACCCTCCGCTTTTACCACCCTGTATCAAGAAAAAATCTAAACAGGTGCGTACCGCAGGAGCAAAGCTCCGAGGAACGCACCGCCACTGCGCCAAATTCCAAAAACGGTTTTTAGAGGTTGCCTACTGCATTTTTTTACTTGCACCCCCTGCCTCCTTTCAATAGAATGAAGAATAAGAGTTTCCAGGGGTATGTTATGAAAATGAATACACTCAAGGTGAATAGCAGAGCATACGATTACTACAGCATTGCCGCTTTTGCCGATTCAGAGGGCATCAGCATCAGCCGTCTGCCTGTTTCGCTGAGAATTCTTCTTGAAAACCTCCTTCGCAATCACGAATCTCCAGCAGTGAGTATGGATGATGCCAGAGCCGTGGCCAACTGGGATCCGAAAAAGAAATCCATCCGTGGCATTGCCTGGCATCCGGCTCGGGTCGTAATGCAGGACTTCACCGGTGTACCGGCCCTGGTTGATCTGGCGGCTATGCGGGATGCGTTGGCTGAAACTGGCGGTGATGTGACGAAGATTAATCCACTGGTGCCAGTGGATCTGGTTATCGATCATTCTGTGATGGTTGATCATTTCAGTACACCCGACGCGTTTGAACTCAATGTCAAGCTGGAATTTGAACGCAATCAGGAACGCTATCGGTTTTTGAAGTGGGGTCAGGGGGCATTTGATAATTTCCGTGTTGTTCCTCCTGGAACCGGGATAATCCATCAGGTGAACCTGGAATATCTGGCCAGGGTTGTGTGGACCCTGGATGCGGATGGTGGGAATCCCATCGCCTGTCCGGATACTGTTGTTGGAACAGACAGTCATACCACGATGATCAATGGACTTGGGGTGCTTGGCTGGGGAGTCGGTGGCATAGAGGCCGAAGCAGCCATGCTTGGTCAACCCATTACCATGCTCATTCCTGAGGTAACAGGTGTTCGTCTGGAAGGATCACTGAACCCGGGTTGCACGGCCACTGATTTAGTCCTGACTCTTGTACAAATGCTTCGGGCCAGGGGTGTTGTGGGTAAGTTTGTCGAGTTCTACGGTACCGGACTCAGTTCCCTCAGCCTTGCGGACAGGGCCACGATCAGCAATATGGCTCCTGAGTACGGAGCAACCTGTGGGTTGTTTCCTATTGATGACGAACTGATTGCTTACATGCGCCTCACCGGCCGTGAAAAGCAGCAGATTGACCTGATAGAATCCTACGCGAAAACTCAGGGTCTGTGGCGTAATGACGAGGCTCCTGCCCAGTACAGCGATACGCTGGTTCTGGATCTGAGAGAGGTGGTTCCCTCCCTGGCCGGCCCGAAACGTCCTCAGGATCGTGTTGATCTTCACAAAATACCGGAAAATTTTACTCAGTCCCTGGATACAATATACAATGTAAAAGGAAATGAGTTAAAAACCGCCATTCCAGTTGCTGGTATGGATCATCATCTCACCCATGGGGATGTGGCGATTGCCGCCATTACCAGTTGTACCAATACCTCCAACCCTGCTGTTTTGATCGCGGCTGGACTGGTGGCCCGGAAGGCTTCTTCCAGAGGGTTAAAAAGTAAACCATGGGTAAAAACTTCCTTCGCGCCGGGTAGCCAGGTTGTAACGGCCTACCTTGACGCCGCCGGACTCAGCCAGTCTCTTGAATCTCAGGGATTTCATCTTGTTGGGTATGGCTGCACGACGTGCATAGGAAACTCCGGGCCTCTTCCGTCTGAGATTAAAGATGCCATTCAAACCGGAAATCTTGTTACAGCCAATGTACTGTCCGGGAACCGCAATTTTGAAGGGCGGGTGAGTCCTGATTCGAAGGCAAGCTATTTAGCCTCCCCGCCTATGGTGGTCGCCTATGCGCTGGCCGGCACGGTATTGATTGATTTCAAGAAGGATCCTCTGGGTGAGGATGAGGAAGGCCGGCCGGTATACCTTGAGGATATATGGCCCTCATCAGAAGAAATCAATGCGTTGCTTGATCAATACGTTACTTCAAAACTCTATAGGGAAGCCTGTTCGGATGTATTCAAGGGTACAGACCGCTGGCAGGAACTCAAGGCCCCTTCTGGAAGCCAGTATGACTGGGAGGAAGACAGTACCTATATACGCCGTCCCCCATTTTTTGAGAATTTTGAAAACGACAGGGATATTCAATCCATTACCAATGCACGTTGTCTGGCCATACTGCCTGATTCCACCACAACGGATCATATTTCACCGGCCGGCAGCATTCCCATGAACGGGCCGGCAGGGAAGTATTTAGAATCTCATGGTGTGCGTCCGGCCGATTTTAACTCCTTCGGGAGCCGCCGGGGCAATCATGAAGTGATGATGAGGGGTACTTTTGCCAACATAAGAATAAAAAATGTCATGTTGAAGGGAATTGAAGGGGGATATTCCAGAAATCCCAGAGGTGATACGGTCAGTATTTTTGATGCTGCCGATGCGTGGATGAAGGAGGGTTTTCCTTTAATCATATTGGCAGGGAAGGAGTACGGTACCGGATCCTCCAGGGACTGGGCCGGGAAGGGACCCATGCTCCAGGGAGTAAGAGCTGTGATCGCTGAGAGTTACGAGCGCATTCACCGTTCCAATCTTGTGGGGATGGGTATTCTCCCCCTTGAATTTGCTGATGGAGGTTCCGTGGCTTCCCATGGACTTGACGGCTCTGAATCATACACCATCTCCGGTCTTGGTGAATTAAAAACCGGAAGCAAAATGGTGGTAAGGGCAATGAGAAGCAATGAATCGATACTGGATATTCCTGTTATCTGTCGCATAGATACGGCGGTGGAGATGGAGTATTGGAAAAGTGGAGGCATTCTTAACTACGTTCTGAGAAGTCTGAAGGAGGAATGATGCGATTTGATTACGATGTTGTAATTGTGGGAGCAGGCGGAGCAGGTTTATACGCGGCTCTGGAAGCATCCGGTGTCAGTAAAACGGCGGTGATTACCAAGCTGTATCCCCAGAGAAGCCATACAGGTGCTGCTCAGGGAGGTATAGGGGCCGCTCTTGGTAATATGGAGGAGGACAGTCCTGAGTGGCATGCCTTTGACACAGTGAAGGGAGGCGATTATCTGGTTGATCAGAATGCGGCCGTCATCCTGGCCGAAGAAGCGGTACGCGCGGTTTATGATCTTGAAAACCGTGGACTTCCCTTCAGCAGAACGCCGGAAGGTAAGATTGAACAGCGGCGGTTCGGGGGGCATACAAAGGAATTCGGGGCTGCAGCCGTGATGAGATCCTGCTGTGCGGCCGATAGAACCGGGAATATGATACTCCAAACCCTCTACCAGCAGTGTATCAAAAATGATGTGGCTTTTCATAATGAATGGCAGGTGGTGGATACCGTTATGGATGGCACAAACCTGACCGGTCTCATCGTATTTGAGTTCTCCACGGGTGAATTGCATCTTGTGGGTGCAAGGGCTGTTCTTTTTGCCACCGGCGGATTTGGACGAATGTTCAAGGTAACCTCAAATGCCATTGCCAACACAGGTGATGGACCGGCTGTACTGGCACGGGCTGGTGTTCCTCTCATGGATATGGAATTCTTTCAGTTCCATCCCACAGGCATACGGAAAATGGGGATTCTTATTACGGAGGGTGTCCGTGGAGAAGGGGGTATCCTGTACAATCGTCATGGCGAACGCTTCATGGAGAGGTATGCTCCCACCCTGCTGGATCTGGCCCCACGCGACATGGTAAGCCGGGCTATTATGACGGAGATTGCCAACGGTAATGGCATTGAAGGCAAGGGGAAAATCGATGACTGGGTGCATCTTGATGCCAGCCATCTGGGCCGGGATGTTGTAGAAGCCAAGATTCCTGATATCGCGGACTTCTGCCGAACTTATCTGGGCATTGATCCCGTCCATGAACCCATGCCTGTTCAGCCCACTGCTCACTATGCTATGGGCGGAATTCCCACCGATGTGGATGGCCGTGTTACAGATGGAACGACCGTCTGGGATGGTTTGTTTGCTGCCGGCGAATGTGCCTGTGTTTCGGTGCATGGCGCCAATCGTCTGGGAACGAACAGTCTAGTAGAACTCATCGTCTATGGCCGTCGATCAGGACAGTCCATGGCCCGATATGTTAAAGATGCTTCCCAGCCCAATCCAGGTCGGAGTGGGGAAGAGAAGATGGCCATGTGGAAGGAGAAAGTTAAAAAACTGAAAAAGGGCGGTAAAAATCCCGGAGATACCTACAAAGCCATGGAAGAAAGCATGATGGCCAATGTTGGTGTGTACCGCAGGGGAGAGGATATGCAGAAAGCCGTTTCCGATATAACAAATCTGAGAGCCTCCTTCGGAGAAATTGGTGTCCATGATAAAGGTGTTAATTTCAATGCCGAAGTTCTTACAATTCTGGAACTGGAAAATTTGCTGGACCTGTCCCTCCATACGGCATCGGCGGCATTGGCCCGCACCGAAAGCCGTGGAGCCCATTCCCGGGAAGATTACCCGGACAGAGATGATGATAACTGGCTGAAGCATTCCTTGAGTACAATGGAAGATGACAAGATAATTCTGGGTTCAAAACCTGTCGATATCAGTCGATGGGAACCGAAGCCGAGAGTCTATTAGAGAGGTTGGAAATGAGAGTAACTCTGGACGTAAAACGATTTGATTCTGAGACTGATTCTAAAGCCCGGCGTGTATACTATGATGTCGATTTGAAACCCACCGACCGAATACTGGACGCGTTGATGTATATATCCCGCAATGTTGATGGAACTCTGGGATTCCGAAAATCCTGTGCTCATGGAATATGTGGTTCGGATGCCATGAGAATTAACGGAAAGGAACGATTGGCGTGTAAAACACTCATTCGGGATGCGGCTGAAAAAGATGGGGATGTCATTACTCTGGATCCCCTGAGAAACATGCCGGTTCAAAAGGATCTCATGGTGGACCAATCCATGTTTCTTTCCAAATTCCGAAGTGTCAAACCCTATCTTATTCCAAAAGACGCGCCGCCTCCCCGGGGTGAGTTTTATCAGTCTCCTGAGGATAGAGCCCTTATTGACGAGGCCACCAAATGTATCAATTGCGGTTCCTGCTATTCAGCCTGCCCTGTTGTTGAAGAAAAACCTGACTTCCTCGGACCCGCGGCCCTGGTGGCTGCTGCCCGATTTGTCTTTGACAGCCGGGACAGGGGATGGGCGGAACGCTTAAAAATTGTGGATGCTGACGAAGCTGTCTGGTCCTGTGATAATCACTTTGACTGCACAAAGGTTTGTCCCAGGGATATAAAAATTACGAAACTTATAAATCTAACCAAGCGGACAATCAAAAAATACAAAGAAGGAAAGTTATGAAAATCCACGAGCATCAGGCCAGAGATTTATTCAGGGAATATGGAATCCCTGTCAATGATTATCGACTTGTCACCAGCCCATCCCAGGCCCGTGAGGCTGCGGAGGGATGGAAACAAACCGTGGTAAAGGCCCAGGTTCTTGCCGGGGGTCGAGGCAAGGCCGGTGGTGTAAAACTGGCCGATACAGCCTCGGAAGTGGAAGAAAAGGCCGAAAGAATTCTAGGTCTGAGTATAAAAGGATATCCGGTAGAGAAAATTCTGGTGTGTGATTCTGCTCCCATAGAAAAAGAACACTATCTGGGCATGGTATTGGACAGGGCCCGGCAGGGAATTACTCTGATGCTCACCGATCAGGGGGGTGTGGAAATTGAAGAACTGGCCATCTCCAATCCCGATGCCATTCACAGGATGACCCTCTATCCCCACCAGCCGCTGGATGAACCGGGACTGGATGCGTTTTTAGCGAAATCCATTCCAGATAAGAATCAACGATCCCAGGCATTGAAGGCTACTACAGCACTTTTTACCCTGTTTAAGGAGAAAGATGCTTCTCTAGCAGAAATAAATCCTTATGCCTTAACGCCTGATGGACGAATGCTGGCCCTGGATGGGAAAATCAATTTCGATGATAATGCCCTGTTCCGGCACCCGGAAATTGAGGCTTTACGGAATCCTGAGGAAGACAGTGCCGATGAGGTGGAGGCCCGGGAAAAAAATCTCAGTTTTGTCAGTATGGATGGTGACATCGGTTGCATCGTTAACGGTGCCGGACTGGCCATGGCTACCATGGATCTCATCAAACATTATGGTGGCGAAGCGGCCAATTTTCTGGATGTTGGAGGCAGTTCCAATCCACAGAAAGTAGCAGACGCGTTGAATATTATCCTGAGGAATCCCGGAGTTAAGGCGATTCTCATCAATATATTCGGCGGCATTACCCGATGTGACGACATCGCCAATGGTCTTATAATGGCCCGGAATCAACTTGAAATAGGGGTTCCCCTGGTTGTTCGACTCGTGGGAACCAATCAGGAAGCTGGGAAGGATATACTTAAAAAAGCCGGTTATTCTGCCGGCGCGGATTTGGACAGGGCTGTTAAAGACGTTATTGCCGTGGCGAGGGGTTAAGATGAGCATATTACTGGATGAGAATACAAAACTAATAGTCCAGGGTGTTACAGGAAGAGATGGATCTTTTCATGCCAGAAAAATGAAGGCGGATGGAACCAGTGTTGTGGGGGGGGTAACTCCCGGCAAAGGCGGTTCTGATGTGGACGGAATACCTGTTTTTGATACGGTTGAACAGGCTCGAAAAGCAACATCGGCCAATGCCAGTGTCATTTTTGTACCGGCAAAGTTTGCCGCAAGTGCCATGAAGGAGGCTTCGAATGCGGGGATCTCCCTTATTATCTGTATTACCGAGGGAGTTCCCGTACTGGACATGCTGGAAATATATCATCTTGTCCGTGATCGTAATCAAGTTTTGATAGGCCCGAACTGTCCAGGCTTAATCAGCCCTGGAAAATCGAAAATCGGCATCATGCCGGCCTTCATCCACAAGCCGGGAAAGACTGGTGTTATCAGCCGTTCTGGAACTCTTACCTATGAGGTTGTTCATGCCCTTACCGGCGCGGGAATGGGTCAGTCTACATGTATTGGAGTAGGGGGCGATCCCATCATTGGAACAGGCTACCTGGATCTTCTGGAGAGATTTGAGTCCGATCCCGGGACGGATGCCGTTGTATTGATTGGAGAAATTGGTGGTAATGCCGAAGAACAGGCTGCTGAGTTCATTGCCTCCCGCATGAAAAAACCGGTCGTCGCATTTATCTCAGGGCGTTCTGCCCCGGAAGGGAAACGCATGGGACATGCCGGCGCCATTGTTTCCGGAGGACAGGGGACCGCTGAAGCAAAGGTTGAGGCTTTTGGAAAAGCCGGTGTACCTGTAGCAGACACTCCAGGTCAAATACCCGGATTAATCCGTGGAATACTGGCGGAAAGATGATTTGTATAGTATGATGTCGAACAGTACTGGTGCTTTAAGGAGGAATGAAAATGGCTGAAACAACATACGCACAAGGGTTGGAAGGGGTGATAGCAGGTGAAAGCCATATCTGCAAGGTGGACGGAGAAAAGGGTCAACTCTACTATTATGGATATGGCATCACAGATCTGGCTGTGCATGCCACGTTTGAGGAAACAACCTATCTTTTGCTCTATGGACAGTTACCCAATTCCAGTCAGCTTAAGAGCTTCAGTACGGAACTCCGGGAAAGCCGGGAACTCAAGCCCGAGGTGTTACAGTTGATTAAAACCTTTCCAAAGGCAGCTCATCCAATGGAATGTCTTCAATCGGTCATCAACCACCTTTCGGGTTATATTGGCCATACGATTGAACATTCAGCAACGTGTAATTGTCGTCAAACCCTCCATCAAATTGCCCAGCTTCCCATTGTTGTAGCTGCCTGGCACCGAATTCGGAACGGCCTGGAATATGTTCCACCCAAAAAGGATCTTTCTCATGGAGCCAACTTCCTCTGGCAGTTGAAAAATGAAGAGCCGGATCATGAAGATGGTGAAATCATGGACAAATGTCTTACTCTTCACGCCGAGCATTCTTTCAATGCTTCCACATTTACGGCCAGAGTCGTCGCATCCACCCTTTCCACCTGTTACTGTGCCATTTCAGCCGCTATCGGAAGCCTTTATGGGAGTCTGCATGGTGGCGCAAATGAAAAGGTTATGATGATGGTGGATGAAATTGGAAGCGTTGATAATGTGAAGCCCTGGCTTAAAAAGGCATTTCAGGAAAAACGAAAAATCATGGGAATGGGACACCGTGTTTATAAGGCAAAAGACCCCAGAGCCATCCTCATGGAGAAGTATCTCCAGACTTTATCGCAGAAAAACAATGATTCTCGGAATATCGATATTCTCAAAATGGTTGAGAAGGTGTTCAGGGATGAAATGGAAGAAAAGGGAAAGCCCATTTATCCTAACGTGGACTTCTTCTCGGGTGCTGTGTACAGTCAGCTTGGAATCCCTTCCAACCTTTTCACTCCAATTTTTGCTATCGCAAGAGTTTCCGGCTGGCTGGCTCACATCCTTGAGCAGCGGAGAAATAACAGACTTTACAGACCCAAGGCGTTATACACCGGAGAAGTGGACAAGCCGTGGGTTGGAATCGAGGATCGGATCTGATTAAGAGGGCTTTGGATTACTGATCCTGCTTCAGGGCACCTCTAAAAAACCTTTAGTTATTTGGGATGATGGTTACATGATCAGATCTTTTCAAGCAATGAGGAAATAGACCGTAGATCCAGCATAAGTGTTCCTTGTTTTCCGATCTTACGGGCGATATGTCGATGATTTCATTATTGTTCATCCAGATCGCGACACTGTGCGAAAGGCCGTAATCGCCGTTGATATACAATAATAGAAAATCTTGGAAGTTTATCCGGAAGGTCGGTCGTTCGTGTGGTGGATATAATGTCAACTAATAAACTCGAGTCGAAGGCCACTAAAAAGCCTGCCATCAAACGAGTCGATATTTTTCAGATACCTGGTCTGCCTGACGAAAGGGCCGGTAGGGGTGTTTGGCTCCCGGTTGTGAATGCTGATGGCCGATGGCTCTGGGGGGGGGGTGTTTCTCACGGAGGCACGGAGTTCACGGAGGTGGGGCTGTCAAATGCAGGGGGGTTTTCGCAGGGGACTCTGGGGAGATTTGTTTCTGTTAGAGCTTTTGGATCTCTTCTTCGCTTAGGCCGGTGGCTGTGAAGATGAGTTCCATGTCGGCTCCGGCGGCTTTTAAGCGTTTGGCTGTTTGGGCTTTTTCCTCATCTCGGCCTCTTTCTTCACCTTCTTTGAAGCTTTCTTCCCTGATTGTCGCCTGATCGTGTAGCCATCTCTGCCTGCCCTCATAGGCCTCCATCAATTCAGGATTGCTCAAAAACTTATTGTACGTTTTATGGACCTCCTTCAAAACTGGATCCTCCTATATTATTTCTAACAATTCCGCTTCCGGTACTTTGCCCTCTAATTTCAAATAGGTTAGCCAGCCATTCAGACCCGCGCTTAAGCCCTGCGGATGATCCTCCAGCTTGGGAGCTTCCAGACAATGAACAATGATGTCATTCGAAAAAACGCAGTCTGGATTCCTCTGCTCCCTGAGCATGAAACAACTGTGCACCTGTTTTAGTCTGGGCCACAAAACGAAATCCAACAGGTTAATGCTGATCACCGGTGAAAGCTCGCTGTATCCATGGCCCTGCTCCAGGTCTGACGTGTACGCCTTGCCCCAGTAAAACAAAGCCTTCTTGTCGAAATTCTTTAACTCGCCTGTCTGAATCTCTATGTTGAAGACTCTGCCATCATCTGATTGCGCCCGGCAGTCTATGACGCTTTCCTTGTGCCCGAGGTATTCCTTCAGGTTGAAGGGATTGAGAATCGTCAGACTACTCACTGTCGGGAAATCAATGTCCTGAAGAACGGCATTGACGAAGCCACGGCAGTTGTTCTCGCTACCCTTGCTCCCCAGCAGGTAGCGCATGAAGAAGTCGTTCATTGGGTTGATATACCTGTTCACGGTAAGTCAATCGTATTCTTGTCGGGGAGTGTTGTCAATGAGATTTTTGGAATGGGGCGTTTGGCTTTCAGTTATGAGTGACCAGGAGTCTGTCGGACTTTGCCAGATTGCGTAAAACGGTTACACTCAAAACCGACCATCAAGCGAGTCGATATTTTTAGATACCTGGTCTGCCTGACGAAAGGGCCGGTAGGGGTGTTTGGCTCCCGGTTGTGAATGCTGATGACCGATGGTTCTGGGGGGTGGGGGGTGTTTCTCACGGAGGCACGGAGTTCACGGAGGTGGGGCTGTCAAATGCAGGGTGCTTTCGCAGGAGCGTGTTATACTCGTCCAGTAGAATGTATGGCGGTTTTCCGTAGGCGCGATGGAGCCAGACGGAGAGGTATTTGATGGACTGGACATAGTTATCACCCGTACTTCTTTTGTTCTGGATTTTCGTATAGTATTGTATGGGCACCTCTAAAAAACCCATTTAGTTCTTGACTCGACCTGCCTGCCGCGCAGGGTACGGCGCAGGCAGGTTTTTTCTGCCGCTACTGCGTTGTCAAAATGCTCACGTAAGCAGGCGCGTACCGCAGGAGCAAAGCTCCGAGGAACGCACCGCCAATTCGTCAATTTCCTAAAGCTGTTTTTTAGAGGTACCCTTAAATGGATTCTGGATATGGTGCACTTTACAGCTGCTCTGCGGGATAGCAAAATAAAAAATTGGTCGAATAATAGATCTCCTCGGGCTTTCGAGTGTTATCTCACTACCTTTAAATCTGATTGACAATGATCATGGCCTTTTCTATTATTTGTCATGTTGTAAAGAACCATTGTCTGCCAATAAGATGTATATAGGACAAAATATGAGAAGAGCTTTGACATTTCTATTTCTAATGCAAATATGCTATATGGTATCCGCGCGTTCCGCGCATGAATTATCAGGAAAAAGCGTTATTGCCATCACAACTCCATCAGCTGAAGAGATTCCAGACATGAGTCTTTACTATGATAACACCATGACGATGGCATCGGAAGGGAAATATCCTGAGGCATTGGAACGCTTTGTCTGGTATTTCAAAAATGTACTGGAGTACGATCCATCTCATGCCGGGATTCGAGCAACATTTATGCTTGATGATTGGAAGCGCCTGGGAGAGGAATTTCCTCCTGCCATGGATCGGTTGGTTTTTCTCCGTGATGAATACACCTCCAGAATTAGACATGATGGAGGCAACTCTGAATTGGTTAAGGATGTCCTGGACATCAATACTGTTTTGGAGCAAGAGAATAAAACAATAGAATTATTTGAGCACATAGTAAAGCAATTTCCTGAACTGGCAAGGGCGTACTGGGAGATTTGCAGGGATGTTTTATTTGCTTTTGCACGATACGATCTTATCGAACCTTACATCGGGAATGTTATTGAAGTTTTCAAAAACAAGACTGAGGAATACCGTGAGAGATTGGAGGAATTGCAACAGTACCGAAAAAAAGGATTTCTGGAAGAGTCTGAGGATGAAAGCTATGATGAAATGCTGGAGATGACAATCCACACCATAACCAGCAGTTTTTTTAATACCACTCAAAATATACTGGCCTACACAATGGCTGTTGGGGATTATCGCTCTCATCAGAAGATTATAGACTCAGTCAACATCCATGTCGGAGGGGATTCTCAGTAATTTCTTTTCTCCCTCAGAGATATCGCAAGGATAAATTGAAGGTCGATGAGGAGAGGGTGCGATAAGAACAGCCCGGTTGAAGAGGATCTTGAATATTTTTTTGTAATCCTTTTCTTCGCCGCGATATACCATGTATGGTCCTCTCATTACCCAATACTCTGAATCTTCACCATGATCCATGTGAGTACTCCCTCCCAGAGTGAGGCAGGAGCGGGTGAGCGCAGCCAGTATCAGAGGAGATACAGGATCATTCGAAGGCAGTTGATCATCAGATTCACTGGTATGAAGCACAGTCTGAGCTTCAATTAATCCGGGAACAGGTAGAATGGGGAAGAGAATTCTGCTTTTAGGGTGGTTGGGAAGCAGGGGGCGTCCCCAGATGGGGTCTTCTATGGTACGAGTCTCCATTGGAATATCCAGGGGATCGATGGGATGCTTTCCCCGGGAAGACAGTGCTACGGCCCTTTCCATATTTCTGAAGATACGGACGGTTTTATAACCAGGAAATAATTTGAGTAATGCCTTTGCCAAACGTTTATTCCATCGATTGGGGTAGGGGGCGTATAATCCACGGTTGATTTCGTTTTTTAACCTGAGTGAGACTCCTCCAGGTCGATGGCCGATCAGGGCCCGTCCTCCATCGGCCCAGCAGTCAATCCATCGGTTGCCCTCAGCGGTGTAGAGTCTGGCGCCGCGGGCACGATTGATAATGGGAAGACGGGCGATCAGAGAGGCTTCTTCAGTAGTCAGTGGACCGTACATATCCCAATATCTCCATTTTGTGAGCTGTGAATTCCGGTATCAGTGTCGCTCGTCTGCCCGATTCAAATACAACATGAATCACGGTGTTTCCAGAGTTTGAAAGACATTTCTGTACCACGCCAACACCATATTCATCGTGGTAGATCTGAGTTCCCGGTCTCCACAGGGTTGATTCTCTGGCATCTCCGGCTTGACCTTCCTGCTTAATGAATTCTTCAGGAAGCTCCTTCAGGAATCGTGATGGAGTGGAAATTCGATGACGTCCCCATATCATTCTTGAGTGACAGGAGGTAAAGGCCAAATTCTGACGAGCCCGTGTAATTGCAACATAGAATAAACGTCTTTCCTCTTCGGTTTCATCATTATCGAATCCTTCATCACCCCGAGGAAAAAGATCTTCCTCTAAACCGGTAATAATTACTCTGTCGAACTCCAGTCCTTTTGTATTATGTATGGTAATCAAAGTAACTCTGTTTGTATCATTATTTTCTTCTTCCAGGGCGACTTGATCAAGTTCCACAATTTCCAGGAAGGCTGTAAGTCCTTCCTGACTTGCCGGATAGTCGGCGGCAGCATTCACCAATTCATCAATATTATCTATTCGGCGGGTATTTTCTATCCGATCTACCTCGCGGTAATAGGTAATCAGTCCTGAAAATGATGCCAGATCTTTGACCATCAATCCCAGATTTTCAAATTGAGGTTCCTGAGTTTGCCCTCCCCTGTATCGGTTGGCCATTTCTCTGAGAAATATCGAGGCTTTGGCTGCTTTGCCCTTCAGTATATTCTGCGTACAGGCTTCCAGAATATCTCCAAAGAATTGCTCTACTGCCAGGGTAATGAGCTTGTTCAGACTGGATTTTCCAAGGCCCCGGGATGGTTTGTTTGCAATACGCCTGAATGCTACTTCATCCCGGGGATTGGACAACCAGGCCATGCAGGCCAGAATATCTTTTACTTCTTCCCGCTGATAGAAGCTCAGTGTTCCAACGATTTGGTATGGGATGTCCCGGCGGCGAAATACCGTTTCGAAGATACGGGACTGGGCATTGGTTCGGTAAAGAATGGCTGTTCCCCCGAGGTTTCCATCAGCATTAATCAGATCGGCACACCATTCGGCCTCGGATTCCTGGTCGTTCAGAAATGCCAGAATGGCTTTCTCACCGATTGCGCCGTCAGTCCAGAGAGTTTTTCCCAGGCGTTCAGCATTGTGGGATACAACAGCAGAAGCAATACTCAGGATGGTTTTTGTTGACCGGTAGTTTTGCTCCAACTTCATCACTTCTGTACCGGAAAACATATGGGAGAATTTCAGGATGTTACCGACTTCGGCCCCCCGAAAACCGTAGATGGACTGGTCGTCATCTCCAACAACGCTGAGCCAGGTCTCAGGTCCGGTCAATTCCTTGAGCAACTGGTACTGTGCCACATTGGTATCCTGGTATTCATCAACCAGAATGGCTTGAAATCTCCATCTTAAACGATCCCGTATCTCTGAATTCTTTCTCAAAAGAAGATTGGGGAGGTAGATAAGGTCTCCGAAATCCACATTACCTATACTCCGTAAACGTTCTTCATAGAGACGGTAAATACTGGGAAAGTCCGGATTGTGAGAAAACTCCGACAGATCATCATTCGGGCTCAATCCATCATCCTTCGCCCGGGCTATGCGGTGAGTCCACAGATGAAGTTCTCGACGAGAAACTCCATCAACAATCTGAGAAAGAAGACTGACCTGATCATTGTCGTCATAGATAGTGAAGTCGGGTGATAGACCGGCAGCACTGGCATATCGCCGCAGGATCCATGCCCCGAAGGAGTGAAAGGTTCTTATCATAACCTTATGGGCATCAGGTACCAGGCTTGTTACCCGTTCCCGCATTTCTCTTGCGGCCTTGTTGGTAAAAGTCACCGCCAGAATGGATGATGCGTCGAATTTTTTTTCGGCCACCATCCAGGCGATTCGTGATGTAATTACCCGTGTTTTACCTGATCCGGCTCCGGCAAGTATTAAAAGAGGGGCCTCTCCATGTGTTACGGCTTTGGCCTGTATGCTGTTGAGTCCTTCCAACCAGGGAGGTCGTTGTTTATTCAATCAAATCTCCCTGGAGATCAAAACCTGTCCGTCCTGTAATTTTTACCCTGACAACATCCCCTGAAAGGAATTGCTTTGAGTTTTCTCGACGATGTACAACCACCGATCCGTCCACCTCCGGGGCCTGGAAAAAACTTCTTCCCAGCATGCAGTTCTCTTCTTGAATCAATTCTTCAACAAGAACGTCCAACTGGTGTCCCTCCCATTGATCAAGACGCTTTCCTGTTATGCTTAATTGACGATTTTCAATAATTTCCCGGCGTTTCTTTGATATGGGAATCGCCAGTCGTGCTGCCAGAGCATTTTTATCTTCAGCAGCAGCAGTTCCTTCTTCTCTTGACCATGCAAACACTCCAAGCCAATCCAGTGCAGCCATATCTTGAAATCTCTCAAGTTCTTCAAACTCCCGGTGTCCTTCTCCTGGATGTCCCACCAGGAAGGTGGAACGAACCACAGAGTTGGGGAGTCGATTCCGTATCTCGCTGATCAAATCAAGATAGATCTGAGCGTTTCCCTTCCTGCCCATCTTTTGAAGAACAGGAACAGATGCGTGCTGGAATGGAATATCCAGGTAGGGAAGTATTCTGGGGTCAGCTTCCATAAGACTGAGCAGTTCAGTGGGAAAGTCGTCAGGGTGAAGGTAGAGGAGACGAATCCAGATGTCATTTCTATCCGTATTTTCCAGGATCCGCTTAAGGAGTTCTATCAGTCCCCTGCCATGCCGGGCTCCTCTATCCTGACCAAAAGCTAGAAGATCCTGGGCAATCAGATTCAGTTCAAAAGCTCCCTTCTTGAGGAGGCTGCCGGCTTCGGAAACCACTTCGTCCATGGGTCGGCTGGCAAGTGGGCCCTTCATCAGAGGTATGGCACAGAAACGGCAGTTATGATTGCATCCGTCTGAAATCTTGATGTATATGGAGCGGTTGAATCCGAAAAAATCTTCCCTTTCCAGTGCTTTATTTTTCCCATCGGGCACAAATATGGGCTTTTCGCCTGCCATCACCCTCCCTACCATTTCACTGACTCTGGAAGGATTCCGATTTCCAAACACTCCATCCAACTCCGGGATGAGTTCCGGCAGTTCCCTGTACCATCTCTGAGCAAGGCAACCAGCTGCAATAACTCGTTTGTCCGGGTATTCACTTTTTGCCCTGAGAAGAGTGTCTGTAGATTCTTCCTGAGCACTTTTGATGAAACTACAGCTGTTGACGATGATGAGATCAGCTTCTTCCGGATTACCGGGAGTGTAGATCCAGCCCTGGTTTTTGAGTGAAGCAATCATCACCTCGGCATCAACCTGGTTTTTTGCACAACCAAGGTTCTCAACATAGAATTTTGACATCGGCAACTCTCCTTTTCAATCCTTGCCGTCACTTAAAAGAACTCACTTCGAAATCTGGCAACAGAGCATTGCTGGGGCTGGTCGGCCATTTATCCGGGTTCGTGATAGTATTAAACGACTGAACTGATACGGATTCTTTACCAGACAGATTTTCAATTAGAATCAGTCTTTACAAGCTGTCGGGCACTAAATTTATCCATGAGTATCCGGCAGCTTGGAGAACAAAAATAATGCTTTTATCAACTGTTCATAATCTGATGCGCAACGTTTTGATCAATTACTCCGCTACATTATCTCACCGATCTTCTGATAGAAATCCATTCGCTTCCTGGCATTGGCTTCAGCGAGTTCAAACAGTGTTTGAGCTTCCATTGGATTCGTTCTTCGGAGCGTAGAGTAACGCCGTTCATTACGGATAAAATCCTGGAAGTCCAATGTCGATTCTTTGTTTTCCCACTGAAATCTCTTGCCATCATCATTCCTGGGATCAAAACGGAACAACGGCCAGTAATTGGCTTCAACAGCCCGCTTCATTTCCACCTGACTCTTACTCATATCAATACCATGATTGATACAGGGAGAATAGGCGAAAATAATGGATGGCCCTGGGTATGCTTCTGCCTCCATCATGGCTTTCTGGGCCTGGGTTCTGTTGGCTCCCAGGGATATAGAGGCTACGTAAACATAGCCGTAGCTCATGCACATAAACGGCATATTTTTCTTGGTGAGTTTCATACCACTGTTGGCAAACTTGGCTACAGCTCCAATGGGAGTGGCTTTTGATGCCTGACCTCCAGTATTGGAATACACTTCAGTATCAAGGACCAGTATATTGACATTTTTGTTCATGGCAACTACATGATCTACCCCGGCATATCCTATGTCATAGGCCCAGCCATCACCACCGATAATCCAAACTGATTTATCAATGAAGTAATCCTGCAATTCTATGATTTTAGCAAGAACTTCGCTGGCCTCGGCATTGCTGGCGGATTTCAATGCCTCCGGCAGATGGGTTTGCACAGTCAGTTGATGATCCTTGGCTTCCTGATCTGTATTATTGAAAATCTCCAGAGCTTTCTTGAGGCTTTGAGTGAGTTTGTCTGTTGTTCCAATTTCTAAAATTCGATTTATTTTAATCTTCAGCAGGTGACGGTTGCTATCAACCGCAAGACGCATCCCAAAGCCATACTCCGCATTGTCTTCAAAGAGACTGTTCCCCCATGCCGGTCCCCGTCCTTCCTTATTGGTACAGTATGGGACAGTGGGGAATGTACCACCGTAGATGGAAGAACAGCCAGTGGCGTTAGCGGCTACCATCCGGTCTCCAGCGATTTGACTCATCATCATTACATAAGGAGTTTCACCACAGCCTGCGCAAGCACCGGAAAACTCAAAGAGAGGCTGCTTAAACTGTAAACCCTTTACACTGGTTTCAGGGGATCCATCAAGGACATCCTCAGGGAGAGATGTGAAAAAGGCTTCATTTGCATTCTCCCCAGATTCACGTTCCGTCTCTATGGGACTCCATTCAAGAGCTTTATTCTTCGCCGGGCAGGTTACAAGGCAAACACCACATGCCTGACAGTCTTCAATGTAGATCTGGATCCTATACTGGAGGTTTTTATCATTCTTTGTTTTTGATTTTAGAGTTTGGAAGGATTCGGGTGCACCATCCAGGTCTCCCGGGGCAATTTGCTTAGCACGGATTGCAGCATGGGGGCAGGACTGGGCACATTGATTGCATTGAATACAGTTTTCACTTCGCCACCTTGGAACCTGTGGGGCAACACCACGTTTTTCCAATCGAGTTGTTCCGATAGGAATTGTTCCATCGAAAGACATTTGACTCACCGGAATATTATCTCCCTTGAGCGACATTGTGGGAAGAATTATGTTGCGGGCAAAGTCTCCAGCGTCCTGAGAAATGAGTTCCGGAGCTGTATGGCATTGAGATACAGGTTTTGATGGAATCGGGACTAAATTTAGTCCTGAACTGCTTTTATCCACGGCATTCCAATTCATTTTGACAATATCGTCACCCTTGTTGGCAAATGACTTTTTGATGACATTCTTCATCAGATCAATAGCTTCTTTTTCGGGAAGTACACCGGAGATTTTGAAGAAACATGCCTGCATGACCGTATTGATACGGCTGCCAAGTCCTACTTCACGAGCTATTTTCAATGCATCAATGACATAGAACTTGATATTTCTATCAATGACTATCTTCTGTTCTTCTTTGACGAGACTGAAAAATACCTCTTCCGGGGGTACTTTCGTATTCAATAGAAATGTGGCCCCTTCCTTCAGAGGAGAGAGCATGTCATATCGACCAATATAGGCAGGGTTATGACAGGCGACGAAGTCGGCTTCTTCTATCAGCCAGGGCATGTTAACCTGACTTTTGCCGAAACGAAGATGACTTGTTGTTATACCGCCAGACTTCTTCGAATCGTATACAAAGTAGGCTTGTGCATTCATGTCCGTATTGTCGCCAATGATTTTAATGGAGTTCTTGTTGGCGCCAACTGTGCCGTCAGAGCCCAACCCCCAGAACATGCAACTCACCACATCATCAGGATCAACTTGAAGTTTTTCATTGATATCCAGTGACAGGTTCGTTACATCATCGTTGATACCCACGGTGAAGTTATGAGAACATTTGCCGTCAAGATGATCGTAGACAGCCTTCACCATCGATGGAGTGAACTCTTTTGATGAAAGACCATACCGCCCTCCGATAACAGTGATATTTCTTCCAGCCAATGCAACTGCTACATCCATGTAGAGAGGCTCGCCGATAGAACCTGGTTCCTTTGTGCGGTCAAGAACAGCCACCTTCTTTACAGTATCGGGCATAGCTCCAAGAAAGTGCTCTACACTGAAAGGCCGGTACAAACGGACTTTGATAGCACCAACCTTTTCTCCACGGCTGTTCAGGGTCTTTACGGCATGATCTATGGTGTCACAGGCTGAACCCATTGCGATAATGATCTTTTCAGCTTTCGGATCACCAACATAGTCAAAAATGTGGTATTGGCGACCAATTTCCTTTGCTACTTTGTCCATGTATTCCTGGATTATACCGGGAAGAGCATCGTAGTACTTATTGACAGTTTCTCGTCCCTGAAAGTAGACATCAGGGTTTTGTGCCGCTACTTTGACAACAGGTTTTTCCGGCCGCATGGCTCTGTCCCGAAATCTTTCGATGTATTGAGGTTCAATGAGGTTTTTAATTGTCTCAAAACTAATTTCTTCTACTTTTTGAACTTCATGACTGGTGCGAAAACCATCGAAAAAATTCAGGAAGGGCACCTGACCTTTCAGTGTCGAGAGATGACTCACCAGAGCCAGATCCATAGTTTCCTGTATACTGCTGGCGGCAATCAAGGCGAATCCTGTATTTCGAGTTCCCATAACGTCAGAATGGTCACCAAAGATGGAAAGAGACTGGGCGGCCAAAGATCGAGCTGATACATGGAAAACAGTCGGAAGCATTTCACCAGCAATCTTGTGCATGTTTGGAATCATCAGGAGAAGTCCTTGACTTGCAGTGTACGTTGTTGTCATTGCACCACCGGAAAGAGCACCATGGACTGCACCAGCAGCTCCTGCTTCACTTTGCATCTCAATAACATCAACGGGTTTTCCAAAAGCATTTTTTAGCCCGGAACTTGCCCAGGCATCCGTATACTCCCCCATTGGTGATGAGGGTGTAATGGGAAAAATTGCAGCGACTTCGCTGAATGCATAGGCTACATGTGCGGCAGCGGTATTACCATCAATGGTGATCATTTTCCTTTTTGACATAGAGTTTCCTTCATTAAGAAATATATCCTTGAACTTGTCGAATCATATACCCCTATGCTTTAAGATTCAAGCACTGAAAAAGAATGTTTGTTTAATTAGAAGCTTCTTTCGAGTTTATTGGAAAAATATAAAGGGTACCTCTAAAAAACCCATTGAGTTCTTGACTCAGATCTTTCCGCCGCTACTGCGTTGTCAAAATGCTCAACTAAGCCCAGCTACGCTCCGCTTTTGCCTGCCTGTGCGTGTCCGCACGCAGACAGGCCGCCTTGTATCGACAAGAAATTTAATCAGGTGTGTACCGCAGGGCGTAGCCCGAGGAACACACCGCCTCTTCGTCAATTTCCTGAAGCTGTTTTTTAGAGGTGCCCTAAGGTCAATCTGGGTGTGGAGGAGAAGAAAACCTGGCTGTGTGAGTGGCGGAATCCGGGGATGGAATCGGGTCGTTATGATCCGTTGTATGTGAAGGTCCAGGAGGGAATTGGAGTCCCGGGAGGGGTCGAAGGGGGTTTTACAGGCTTTCTGACACCGCATACTTCTCAGTTCTATTGTGACTTCACCCTGAATTAGTCAAGTGTTATCATATATCCAATGCGATATATCAAATCCGCCATAGTATTCCTGCTTATGGGACTTTTTAAACTCTTCGCACTGGAAGGAGATGTCAAACCACTTGCTGTAGATTTCACGGGAAAGCTTGGCTGGGAATTCCAGGATGCTGTCAATAACATCGGGAATCCAGAGAATGTTTTTGTCCACAGGGGAAAAACTCCAGACGAAGACAATGTTGTTTTTTATTACTCTGACCATCAGTATTTATTCTGGTTTCAGGATAGAGTGTGGCAGATCCGAGTTGACGAACGCTGGAGAGGTGAAGTTGACGGTGTGAGTATGGGTATGAGCCGGGAAGCGATTGAAGAGCTTTGGGGACCTCCTGTGAATTCTCTGGATAAGTATTTGACATGGACTCTTCCTGATATCGGATTTCCATCCCGTATAAGATTATATTTTCATGAGAATGTGCTGATTGACATGTATGTTTATAGGAGTGACTGGTGAGCAGGCTGTGTCTGAGTTTGACAGACCCTGAAATTGACCTGATGGTCAGTCAAGTTATAGCTAACCAGCAATTTGTTGACTTGGTGGAGTTCTGTGTTGACCTTCTCGCCCCTCATGAACGACAAGTTGCTGACAATTTCCCATACCGATTGGCTGAAAAATCTGGCAGGAGCATTCCCATCATTCTGTCTATTCGAACATTGGAGAATGGAGGGATGTGGGGACACTGTGATGAGACGGAGTCAGAACGACTGGAGTTGATGATCAACCTGCTCCGTACATCCAGCTTTTCGTATGTTGAAATGGAAACAGTTTCGGACCAGATCATCCATGCTGCAAGCAGATCCGAAACACAGGTAATACGATCCCTTACTGATTTGACCGGGGATCTCCTGGATCAGCCTGTGACAGATTTGGTGCAATGTATAAAGGTGTTGAAGCAGGATGGTGCAATCCCCAAGCTGGCTGTGAAATGCAAACATAGCCAGCACCTCCATAAATTAGCCTCTCTGGCTCAGGAGCTGAAAGATGTTCCTGAAAAAATTATTCTTGGTTTAGGTGAATATGGTATGCCGACTCGAATTCTGGCAGAGAAATTTGGCTCTTCATGGACTTATTCCCATGACAGTAAAACCGACAACCTGCTTCCCTCATCTCCAGAGTGCCTGAACCCTGAATCTCTTTGCAATCTATACCGTTTTAAGGACATTGATCAGTCTACTCCTCTTTATGCAGTCACAGGTAATCCTGTTGCCCATAGTCAGTCACCTCAGATACACAATAGCTGGTTGCAGAAGCATCATTTTCCAGGAACCTATCTTCCAGTTGTGTCAAATGATCTGGGTACTTTCCTGGAAACCTGTCTGATTCTGGGTATTTCGGGCTTATCTGTAACAGTCCCACACAAGGAAACAGCACTGATACTTGCTGACAGGGCAGATAATCTGGCTATACGGGTGAAAGCAGCCAACACACTTGTTTGCACTGCGAATAGTTGGTATGCCTGCAACACAGACATTACCGGGTTCATTCAAACTCTGGTCAAAGCTTTGAATCTGAAGAACAAACAAAATCTTGAAGGTAAGAAAATCCTTGTCATAGGAGCAGGTGGTACCAGCAGGGCTGTGGTCCATGGTCTGGCTGATCTTGGAGCCCATCTGGTAATTCTGAATCGAACGCCAGAGAAAGCTGCGGTATTGGCGGCAGAAACAGGGGGACTGTACGGCTCATTGGAACCAGAATCCAATAACTTGCTCAATGAGGTAGAAATTGCCATCCAGACAACTTCTGTCGGAATGGCACCCCATTCTGAACAGGATCCTTTACCATGGTGGGATCCATCATCCTGTAGCCTTGTTTATGATGTCATCTATGACCCTGTTGAAACGGTTCTGCTCAGAAGAGCGGCTTCACTTGGGGTTGCCACTGTTAATGGGGGAGGGCTGCTGAAAGCTCAAGCTATTCAACAGATCAATCTGTTCACAGGTGCTGACCCTGATGGTTTGTTATCAGAACATAAAATCCTGTAATACCCTCTTCAATCTGTCTTGATGTTTCGCCACTTGCAGTATCTATCTGGTAACCCCAGCCTCTTCGGAATGAGTTTTATTCTTCTTTCGGGACATTTCAACTCGCCTTGCCATGGATTCTCTCATGGGGAGTTCCTTCAACAGCCAGACATGGATCACCACAGCTGAACGGGCTGGAGCACAGGGAATCGCATCAATTCTCCCCAGTACCTTGAAGCCCTGATTGCAAACCTCCTATTGTATTTGTGGCAAACGGAATCCCCGCGTGGTAGCTGGATCGAACCAGGGGACCGGCAACAACTTTGCCGAATCCCATATCTCCTGCTTTCTCTGCGAGCAAATCAAAATCCTCAGGATGCCAGTATTTTTTTACTGGAAGATGATGGCGGGTCGGTTGAAGATACTGTCCAATATTCAGGATGTCGCAGCCTGTTTCGCGGATGTCTTTCAGGGTTGTCAGTATTTCATCCATCTCCTCTCCCAGCCCCAGCATTATGCTACTTTTCAGGAGGATCTTCTTATCCAGCCTGCGGGCTGTACGCAAGAAATCCAGGGAACGGTTGTAATCACTTCGGGCACGTACCAATGGAGTAAGGCTACGGACAGTTTCAATATTATGACCCAGGATTTCAGGTTTGGATTCAATGAGAATTTCGATTGATTCAGCTTTACCCATCATATCGGAGGAAAGGTACTCTACCGTTGTTTCCGGCAGTCGATGATGGATAGCTGTGCCGGTCGCAGCAAGGTAACGGGCCCCGCCGTCAGGAAGATCATCCCTGCTCACCATGGTAATCACTGCGTGAGATATGCTCAGTTTTTCTATTGAAGATGCAATGCGATCAGGTTCCGATGCGTCGGGATCCTCAGGATCCCCTGTTTTTACTGCACAGAATCGGCAGTTTCGGGTACAGGTATCACCGAGTATCATGAAAGTGGCTGTTCGATGATGACTCCAGCACTCATGAAGATTAGGACACCTGGCTTCTTCACATACGGTGGTAAGCCCTCTTTCCCGCAAATCCCTGCGAATTGTGGAAGTGTCTTCTGTGGTCTTAAGTTTGATTTTTAACCAGTCAGGTTTACGGAGATGAGTTGTCATTTTTAGAGTATAGTGTTGTTCACTATGATGAGAATACCTGAAGGGTACCTATAAAAACCCCATTGAGTTCTTGACTCGATCTTTTCTGCCGCGCAGGGCACGGCGCAGTCAGGTCTTTTCTGCCGCTACTGCGTTGTCAAAATGCTCACATAAGCAGGTGCGTACCGCAGGAGCAAAGCTCCGAGGAACGCACCGCCACATCGTCAATTTCCTAAAGCTGTTTTTTAGAGGTACCCTGAATATGATACTACTGATAGAATTATCTCATGATATGAATACGGACTGGGTTATGAAATACCATATAGTACCATTTGGCTGCCAGATGAATAAATCGGATACCGAGAGAATACGAACCGTACTCAGCGGTATGGGATACACGGAAGCTTTCAAGGAAGATGATGACGATATTGTTCTCAGGGGAATCGTTGCCTGTTCGGTGCGTCAGAAAGCCATAGATCGTGTTTATGGGAAAATTCATAAATGGAATAAAACCAAAGACACAAAATCCCTTATAACCTTTCTTTCCGGTTGTGTGCTTCCTGCCGATAAGAAGAAGTTTCTCAAGCTGTTTGATCTTGTTTTTTCGATTGATCAATTGCCCGCACTGCCTGAAATGATACGTCAATATGGCGTTACTACACAGTCCGGAATTCCGGGGGGGAGCCAGCGGATTGAAGAATTCTGGAACGTGAAACCCAGTTACTCATCGCGAATTGAAGCCTATGTACCAATCCAGAACGGCTGCAATAAATTTTGCTCCTTCTGTGCTGTTCCCTACACTCGTGGCAGGGAGGTTTCCCGTCCTTCAGAAGACATCTTATCCGAGGTGCAATCTCTGGTAGCTGGGAATTGTAAATCCATTACCCTACTGGGACAGAATGTTAACTCCTATGGTCTGGATCGCCCGAATGCTGAGCTTACCTTCCCTCAGCTGATGAGAGGAATCGGTGAGCTGGGTCAGCAGGGCAACCGGGACTTCTGGGTCTTTTTTACTTCCCCTCATCCCCGGGACATGACCCGGGAGCTACTGGAGGTTATGGCTCGATATCCTGTTCTGGCCAGATGGATCCATCTCCCCCTCCAGTCCGGCGACGATGAAGTTCTGCGGAAAATGAATAGAAAGCATACAATGGAACAATACCGGACAGTGGTGAAAGACATCCGTAGAATCCTCCCTGATTCCACTCTGTTCACAGACATCATCGTGGGCTTCACAGATGAGAATGAAGAGCAGTTTCAGGCTACGGCCAATGCCATGCGGGAATTTCAATACGATATGGCCTACATCGCCCGTTACAGCATGCGGCCGGGGGCAAAAAGCGCCGACTGGGAAGATAATGTGAGCCCTGAGGAAAAGCTACGCCGCTTCCACATTCTCAGCAGCCTCCTCATTGATATTGCGGAACCAGTCAGAAAAGCCAGAGTTGGAAAAGTCTTTCGGGTTCTGGTTACTGAGAAAGACCGCAAGCCGGGATTCTATTCCGGGTATACAGAGGGTCGCATACCCGTCCGTGTCAATGCCGAAGGTGTAGCCACAGGTGAATTTGCTCAGGTAAAGATTACAGGTGCCCGCCCTCTGAGTATGGAAGGAGTTGTGGTTCGAGAGGAAACACTCTGATGTCGGCACTCCATTCATCAGAACTCACAGGGGGACAGAAGCATTCGGCCGGACCTCGACGCGTGAGCTTCAAAACTCTGGGCTGTAAACTCAACCAGGCAGAAACAGAATCCATCGCCACCGGGTTCAAATCCCTGGGTTGGGAAATTGCTGATTACAGAGAATCCGTGGATGCTGTTATCATCAATACCTGCATGGTAACGAACACGGCTGACAGGAAAAGCCGGTCGGAAATGAATCATGCCTTACGGCATGGCTCTGATGAAACTCTTATTGTGATGACTGGCTGCTATGCAAACGGACACAGGGAAGAACTTGAGGCAGACGGCCGTACGTATGTTGTGGGCAATGAATATAAAAGCAACATTCCTCAATTAGTGGATGCATATTTTAAAGGAGAGATACAATCTGATTTCCAGGAAGACAGAAGAACTCCCTTTGCCTATCCAGTTGCGGAACGGGTTTTTCGGACTCGAGCCATGGTGAAGGTGCAGGATGGCTGCGATCATTTTTGTACTTTTTGTGTCATTCCATTTGTTCGAGGTAAAGGTATAAGCCGCCCATTAGAGCAAACGGTTCAGGTTGTTGAGGAAGCGGCTGCTTCCGGATACAGGGAAATTGTTCTAACAGGTGTTAACATGAGCCGATGGCAGGAGGGCGAAAAGGGGTTTACCAGTCTGGTTGAGGCCTGTCTTCTTGCTCAGGGAGATTTCCGTTTGCGATTGGGGTCCATAGAACCGGATCGCCTGGATAATGGCCTGCTGGATCTCATGGCACATCCAAAAATGACCCCTCACATGCATCTGTGTCTCCAATCCGGGGCAGAAAGGATACTGAAGGCTATGAAACGGCCATACACAGCCGTCTGGTTCGAGAGCATTGCCGGGGAGCTTCGCCGTCGTATTAAGTCATTCAATCTTACAACGGATGTTATTGTGGGATTTCCAGGTGAAACGGATGATGATTTTGCCGATACGACCAGAATGTGTGAGAGGCTGGGTTTCGGTCATATCCATACATTTCCGTATTCAAGACGTACAGGAACCCGTGCAGACAGGTTGCCCGATCAAATCTCTGAAAAGGTGAAGAAGGAGAGGAGCCGACTCATTCGGGATATTTCCAGGAGAGGAAAAAGAGTTTTCCGGGAGACCATGATTGGAGCCATGCAGGAAATTCTGGTTGAGCAGACTGAATGGGATAGTGGAAAACTTATTGCCCGTGGTCTCTCGGCTAATTATGTTCCCGTTCGATTCGAAGTACCGGGAGAAAAATCACCTGATGAAGTGCGGAACCGGTTGTTTTCCGTCCGGGTGCAATCCATCGATCAGGGAGACGATCCCGATCTTATTGGATCGTGCTCTCAAGAGGGCACCCAGGAGTTATTCTGATCCAATTTACTTATCATGGAAATTGGCTGCGACCTGTTTCATTGCTACGGCCTGACCCGAACCATCTTCCAATCCTTTCTGGACCATGGCTGTCACACCGGTGGACAAACCATAGAGATTTATGAATCCTTCTGCATCCGCATGATTATATCCGGTCTTGCCGAAACTGGCCAAATCTTCCAGGTACAGGGCGTATGGTGATCGACGGCCGGTAACAGAGACATTTCCCTTGTACAGGGATAGTCTCACCGATCCGGTTGTGTAGGCTGTCACGGATTCCATATAGGTTTCCAGTCCTATGCGTGCCGTAGTGAACCATTTTCCTGCGTACACTAAATCTGAATAGTACTGGGCAAGTTTCTGCTTGATGTTCAAGGCATCGAAGTTGATTGTAAATCGTTCCAGATCTCTGAGGGCCGTATGAAGAATTGTTCCTCCTGGTGTTTCATAAATACCGCGGCTTTTCATTCCAATCATTCTGGTTTCCACAATATCGGTGCGGCCTATTCCATTGGCGGCTCCCAGAGTGTTGAGTTCAGTCAGCAGGGGCAGGGCATTCATTTTTTTGTCGTTCAGTCCAACTGGAATGCCTTTTTCGAATTCGATAGTGATTTCCCTTGTTTTGTCCGGAGCTTCCCGTGGACTTTTTGACAGGCGGAACATTTCCTCATCCGGTGCCTGCCAGGGGTTTTCCAGTTGCCCCCCCTCATGACTCATATGCCACATGTTCCAGTCACGGCTGTAGATGTTTTTTGCCGAAATTGTACCGAGATCAAGTTTTTTTTCTTCAGCATAGGCAATGGCCTGCTCACGGCTGTGTATGTCCCAAAGTCGCCAGGGAGCAATAACCTTGAGATGGGGGGCAAGGGCCTTATACGTCAGCTCAAAGCGTACCTGGTCGTTTCCCTTGCCTGTACAGCCGTGGGCCAGGGCATCACAGCCTTCAGCCAGGGCTGTTTCAACTTGTTTTCCTGCCTGGAGGGGTCGTGCAATAGCAGTTCCAAGAAGGTACTGGCCTTCATAGACCGCCCCGGCTCTTGCCATAGGATACAGGTACTCACTCACAAATTCTTCCTGGCAGTCAATAAGGAAATACTTTGAGGCTCCCGAGGCGTAGGCTTTTTTCTTAACAGCATCCCAATCTTCCTTCTGGCCCACATTTGTGCATACGGCAATGATTTCCGGATTGTTATAATTATCCTTCAGCCATGGCATTATTATGGACGTATCCAGTCCACCTGAATAAGCCAGACATATTTTTTTAACTTTGTTGCTGTTCTTCATAAATCTTCCTTTTCCAATGAGAGGTTCTGCATAACCTCTAACAGCGTCGAAACTCCATACTCCACCTCCTCATCGGAAATAATAAGAGGGGGAGCTAAACGCAGTACATCCACTCCGGTCTTCAGGATGATGATTCCCCTGTCCTTCATTGCATTGATCACTCTCAGGCACCAGGTACTATCATACTTTTTTTGATTCAATTTGATACCCCTGAGAAGTCCGGCTCCTCTCACTTCTCCGGGAGTATGACACTGACTGAGTAGATCGGCCATACGATTCCCTCTGTGTTTCACCTCGCTGAGAAATATGGGATCCGATACGGTTTCCCATATTTTCAGAGCCACTCTGGTTGTAACCGGACCGCCGCCAAAGGTACTGGCATGATGCCCCGGTTTCAACAGGGAATTAACCTTTTCTGGAATAATAGTGGCCGACAGGGGAAGCCCTCCGGCAAATGCCTTGGCCAAAGTGATAATATCCGGCTCCAGTCCCATTATTTCACTGGCGAACAATGTTCCGCAGCGGCCGATACCGGATTGCACCTCATCTGCGATCAGTAGTATATTATATCTATGGCAAAGTGAGTTTAATTCTTTTGTAAATCCAGATGAGAGTTGATCAAGTCCGCCTTCTCCCTGAATGGGTTCAACTATAACTCCTGCCACCCTCTCGTCCAGGGTTTCTCTCAATGTGGTTACATCGTTAAATGGCAGTATTTCACAACCGGGGATCAATGGTGTGAATGGTTCTCTATAAGCCTGATTGGCTGTAAGACTGAGAGACCCCATGCTACGGCCATGAAAAGCATTTTCGAAAGAAATGAATCGATGATGACCGGAACCTTTGTGGGTCAGTGCGTACAGACGGGCATATTTCAAAGCGGCTTCATTAGCCTCAGTACCTGAGTTGCCAAAATTCACAGCCGTAAATGTGGTCTGAAAACCCCTGGAATTGCTTGAATCAAGAACTCTTTCCGCCAGAGCCAGTTGTGGTCTTGTTGTATAAAGATTGGACACATGAACAAGCTTCTTCATCTGTTCATATGCAATCTCGGCTAAATCAACCCGCCCATAACCAAGGGCATTGACTGCTATACCTGAACCCATATCAAGGTATTCCTTACCCGATTCATCGTACAACCGACATCCTTCTCCGTGATCAAAAACCAGTAATTTCTCTCCATACTGATCTGGCAGGGGGTGATTGATGACTTCGGCTCCCAATGCTGTATTCTTACTGCGGTAATCCTTACCTGATCGTTGTTCCATATTCTCCTTCCAGTATCCTGGATAAACAGCCGTTTCCACCATAGGCTGTAATTATTACAGTGCCGACTCCGGCTCTGAGAGCCGCAACAGAGGATCTCAGTTTAGGAATCATTCCTCCAGTCACGACTCCCTCTTCAATAAGCATTTCTGATTCGCTCGATGTAATTTTTTTTATAACACGGCCATCCCGAAGAACTCCCGGTACATCCGACATGAAAATCAGATGTGAGGCCCTGAGGGCAATGGCCATCGACAAGGCCGCTTCATCTGCATTGATATTCAAAGGATGGCTGTCAGCATCCATGGCCGGCGGGGCGAGGATGGGAAAGTAATTCGCTTTCCACAGAAGTGTGACCGGTTCAGTGGAAACCTCCGTTACATGCCCGGTAAGATTCTTTTCCCCATGGGATGCAACGCTCCTACCGGTCAGGATACCAGCATCAGCTCCACACATGCCCCAGGCCGGAATTCCCCTGGCATGAAAGAGACGAACCAGTTTTTTGTTGACCAGCCCTGACAGAGTCATGTCGACCAGAGGCATTTCCTCGGGAGTTGTCTGTCGAAGACCCTGGATGAAATTTGGAGTTAGATTAAATTTCTCCTGGAGAGCACTGATGCTTTTTCCACCGCCATGAATGAGAAGTGTTTTCTCACCGTCTCTGTGCCTTGAGGCTAATTCATCGGCCAGATCGGATATGAGGCGGTTATCATCGGCTATTTGGCCTCCTGTTTTGATAACCTTCATACCTCACCCATCAGAGGTAAACCATCCGTTTCTGGTAATCCAAAGCGAATATTCATATCCTGCACAGCCTGGCCGGAAGCTCCCTTCATAAGATTGTCAATAATACTGAAGATGTAGAGCATTTTACCTCCTTTGGGGCTGTCCACAATACGCCATCCAATATCACATCGATTGGAACCTGTAACATTCCTTGTATCCGGTATCTCATGGCGGCTCAGTTGAACAAAAGGGGAATCCTTATAGAAGGTTTCCAGTGTGTGGGTGATATCCTCTTCATTAGAAGACTCTACAGGAGATGTGCAGATGGTTGCTTCCATGCCCCGCCTCATGGGCACAAGGTGGGGGGTGAAGAATAATGGGTATTGGTAATCATATTCCTCCAGTGCTTGCTGCATTTCCGGTACATGTCGATGAGTTCGTCCAGGATTATAGGCCGTAGCACTCTCAGCACGTTCTACAAACATGGTTGTTTCGCCGGGTTTTTTACCGGCTCCGGATATTCCACTCAAAGCATTGACCACTATATGACCGGTTATGTGCCTTGCCCGCACAAGGGGAATCAGTGGAAGCAGGACACAGGTGGGATAGCAGCCGGGCACAGCAATGATGTCTGTTTCCGCAATCTTCCTGCGATTCACCTCCGCCAGACCATAAACAGCATTGTTCCGCCAGGATGGGAATGGGGCAGGACACCCATAAGCTGTTTCGTGGCTCATGGGATTCTTCAGGCGGAAGTCTGCTGAAAGGTCAAACACCACGGCCTTGCCAAAAAATGGTTCACAGAAAAGGGCAGAATCTCCCGCCGGGAGTGCTGAGAATACAGCATCAGGTTTTCTCAGCACTGTTTCCCTGCGGGTGACAAAGCATCCATCTTCAGGGAGTTTTGAAGAAAAATGCACTCCAAATCCAGGATCAAGTCTGCTTATCTTCTCCCCCGCGGATGAAGTAGATACAGGCAGTATGGAATGCACGGCGGGATGTTCCATGAGTAATCTCATAAGTACACGACCAGTGTAACCGGTCGCTCCCATGATAGCTGCTAACAATTTCAATCCCCCAAGGTTTATTGTATTCTTCCAGGGACAGTTCTAAACCATCCCCTCACCTAAAGTTGCCCCGATTTGATTTCCAGTCAGCATATTTTTTTCAGGCCTTACAGACAAGGCTTTCGAGTCGTATAATCATCATATGTCCTTTCCTGTTCATATAATCCGGAAAAAAGTCACAGGATCCACCATGGATGATGCACGGGAAGCCATGCAAAATGGTTATGGTCATGGAACCGTATGTCTGGCTGAGAAACAAAATGCCGGCAGGGGTAGATTACAGGGACGTCAATGGGAAAATGGAGCTTCATCCCTTCTGTTCACAGTTCTTCTTGATAAAAAATCTTCAGTTACCCAATACCCTCTGACTCAAGTCTTTGCCCTCGCACTCTGCATTCATCTTGAAAAGACCTACAACCTCAGTCCTCAGATAAAATGGCCCAACGATGTTCTGGTATCTGGGTACAAAATTGCCGGCATCCTTATCGAAGTGGAAAAAAAATATTTTCTGGCTGGAATGGGATTGAATCTCGAATTGGGCAGTTCCTCGGCCGGGTTGCGTTCGCCAGCGAAAGGAATATCTGAAATTCTTGGATACAGGGTGGAGTCGGTGGTAGAGCTGCAGGGTATTCTTGACGAATTTCACCAGCTTCTGGAACACCCTGCCCCTCTCAGTGAGGTAATACATCGACTGGCGTATAAGAACAGGAAAGTGAAAGTTATCCTGGGTGATGCAGTGGGAAAACAGATTTGTTCCGGATATGTTGCTGGCTTGAATAATGATGGAGCCCTGCTGTTGAATACTGGAAATGATACTTTATTTCCAGTGTATAGTGGAGATTTCGATTTCTCTTGATGAATTTTCATGTTTTTTGTATGTTCTATCCGGGAAGAATGCTATCAATTGGCATAATACACCCATAATCTAATTTTATACCTAATGAATAGGGGGAGTTATCAGTAATGCCCAAGCAGTTGATATTCAACGAGGAGGCTCGGAGAAGCCTGCTCAGCGGTGTTCAGAAGTTGTCAGACGCCGTCAAGGTTACCCTTGGCCCCAAGGGTCGAAATGTACTTCTGGACAAGAAATTTGGTGCGCCAACCGTCACCAAGGATGGTGTTTCCGTTGCTCGTGAAGTCGAGCTGGAAGCCCCATTTGAAAACATGGGAGCTCAGCTTTTAAAGGAAGTGGCAACCAGAACTAATGATGTAGCTGGAGATGGAACAACAACCGCCACAGTTCTAGCATACTCAATAGTTAAAGAGGGACTCAAGTCTGTCGCAGCAGGAATTAATCCCATGGGGATTAAGAGGGGTATTGATAAGGCAGTCGAAATCTCCGTTGCAGATATTCGCAAGAACAAAAAAGAAATCAAAGACAAAGAAGAGATTTCTCAAGTAGCGGCAATTTCGGCCAATAATGACAGGGAAATTGGTGAAGAGATTGCCAATGCCATGGAAAAAGTTGGCAAGGATGGTGTTATCACAGTTGAGGAATCAAAAACCATCGATACAACCACAGAATTTGTTGAAGGAATGCAGTTCGACCGTGGATATCAGTCACCGTACTTCGCTACGAATCGGGACAATATGACAACGGTTATGGAAAATCCCTATATTCTGATCTTTGATAAAAAGATCAGCAACATGAAGGATCTTTTACCCATCCTTGAGAAAGTTGCACAAGCCGGCAAGCCCATTCTGATTATTGCCGAAGAAGTTGAAGGCGAAGCCCTGGCAACTCTGGTTGTCAATACTATTCGCGGTGCACTCAATGTCTGTGCTGTAAAGGCTCCGGGATTTGGCGATCGACGCAAAGCCATGCTGGAAGACATAGCCGTTCTGACTGGTGGTCAGGTGATTTCCGAAGAAGTCGGTTTGAAACTTGAAAACACCGAATTGAATCAGCTTGGACGAGCCAATACTATCAAAGTTGAAAAAGAGAATACCACTATTATCAATGGTGATGGCAAGGCAGCTGATATCAAGGGACGTATCTCTCAAATTAAGGCACAAATTGAAGATACTACTTCTGACTACGACAGGGAGAAGCTGCAGGAGCGTCTGGCCAAACTGGCTGGTGGTGTTGCTGTTATCAATGTCGGTGCTGCAACGGAAGTTGAATTGAAAGAGAAGAAGCACCGGGTTGAAGATGCATTATCGGCTACTCGTGCTGCTGTGGAAGAGGGAATTGTCGCCGGTGGAGGTTTAACCTTGATTCAGGCAAGCAATGCACTGGATAAAACTGATTTGACTGGCTATGCGGAAGATGAGAAAATTGGATTTGCCATTGTTAAACGTGCATTGGAAGAACCGATTCGACAGATTGCAGAAAATGCTGGTGTCGATGGTTCTATTATTGCTGATAAGGCGAAACACGAGAAGCGAGGGATAGGTTTCGATGCCAATACCCTTGATTGGACAGACCTTGTCACTGCCGGTATCATCGATCCGGCCAAGGTTACCCGCAGTGCGCTACAGAACGCGGCTTCCATTGCAAGTCTTCTTCTTACCACTGAATGTGCTGTTACTGATATTCCTGAAAAAGAACCTCCAGCACCTCCAGCTCCAGGCGGCGGAATGGGCGGAATGGGCGGAATGATGTAGTTTCATCACACTGATCCATATTAATAGCACGGCAGATAGAGCAACTTCAGCTGTATCTGCTGTGTTCAGGCTTAATTGACTTGCAGGAGGAATGCTTGAAAAAAGATGAATATGTCTTTGCTATTGGTTTTGATGGCAATTATGCCATTGTCGACAGGCAGGCTCGCTCAAAATACAGGCAGTTGAGCATACAGGAATTGACTGAGAAGGGTTTGTTTCAAGTTGCTTATAGAAGTACCATATTCGATCAGGATCGTAAGGGATCAGAATTCGTTTTGGAGAAGTTCAATTCCATTTCACCGATTAAATATGATGGAGTTGAAGATCTTGACAGGGTGTTTGGAGTGCAACCACCATCAGATAGTATTATCGGTGCTCGTGTGATTTGATTAAGAACTCAGATAATTGATTGACGAATCATGTTGCGTTATGCTATGATTTCTCGATATTCAATAAAATCCAGGTTGCGTCCGGATGTGTAAGCTCGGGCGGATCATTGTTAAGGCAGGCAAATAAATGTTAAATATTCCATTGCTCCTGGGTGCTGCATCGGGCAGCTCTGGTGGATCATCGCAAGGCAGCATGGTTCAAATCGGTATGATAGTCGCAGTTTTTGCGGTCTTCTGGCTTCTTATTATTCGCCCCCAGCGAAAGAAACAGAAAGAAACGAAGAACATGCTCGCAGCTATGAAAAAAGGTGATCGGGTAACGAGTATCGGAGGTATAAAAGGCGTAGTGAAAAACATCACGGATAAAACTGTTGTTATCGAGGTGGATCACAAGGGAGCTACACTTGAGTTTATCAAAACAGCAATTGGTTCTGTTGATGTCAGTAATACAACTCAGGATACTGCTCCTCCAGGCAAGGCCTCCATTGAAGAGAAAAAGACTGAAAAAACGTCTGAAGATGAGAAATAGCGCATATCGGAGATGTATACATGACCAAATTGATGCGTCTGTTTCTAATCCTGATCTGTGTGGGATTGGGGATGGTTTTTCTTTATCCCACCATTGAGTGGTACTTCTTAATTGATCAGGAAACCAAATCTCTTGCAAACAGCACACGGGAAGAAATCAGACTTTGGGCTGAGAATGATGCGGCTGAAGCTATAGCTGAAATCAAAGAACTTGGAAAGAATTCGGTGAAGTTGGAGGAGCCTTTGCCCGTTGAGTACAATTTCCTGCTCACTATGGCGAAGGAGCATTATCATCAAAGAGATGAAAGTGTACCAAAAGACTGGACCCTTGCTGCAGTACTCAATGGTTTCCGTGACTATAATGAAATTCAAACGTCTATTGAGAACTATAATCGCCAGAAAATTCTGGATCTGAAAAACACTAAGAATCGCATTCTTGCTCTGGGATTGGATCTGTCCGGTGGACTGAGTGTTGTTCTGGAGCCGGATTTCACTTCCCTGGAAAACGAAACCACGGAGGTATTGTCAGCAGAAGATAGATCGGCAGCTCTGGAATCTGCTCTGGAAGTTATCAATAATAGAATTGATACTTTTGGAGTTTCCGAACCCCAGATCCGCAGACAGCTTGATGATTCCATCCTTATAGAAATTCCTGGTGAAGCTGATCCCGGCAGAATCAATTCGTTCCTGATGGGACGAGGATCCCTGAGTTTCCGTATTGTTGATGACGAAGGAACTCAAGCCATCAGGGATTATGTGGCCACGGGCGGAAAAATCGTCGATGGCCGACCAGCTGAAGATGATACTCTGGCCGAAGGACTTACGGTGATGGGATTCTATACCAAGGACAATTATGGTATTGATCAATTCATTGACTGGATTGTGGTACCTGATACTCCAGGGCTGGATGGTAACCATATCCAGGAGGCCAGACCTGAAACTGACCCTAATACCCTGAGACCCACTGTTACGTTCCGACTTGACGCGGAGGGAGCAACTCTTTTTCAGAATCTCACTTCGGAAAATGTAAAGAAGTCAATGGCCGTTGTACTTGACGACAAAGTCAAAGCGTATGCGAGGATTTCAGAAACAATAGCTGGCGGCAGCGTGAGTGTGACTGGTTTCGATTATGATCAGGCCAACGATCTTGCTGTTGTTCTCCGTACAGGTTCCCTGCCGGTACAGCTTGGGGTACGAAGCCTGCAGTCTGTTGGTGCCTCTCTGGGAGCAGATACCATTCAATCTGGAATACGGGCAATTCTTATTGGTTTCGTTGCTGTTTTCATCTTCATGATTGTCTGGTACAAAGGGGCAGGAATCATAGCCGATACAGCTCTGGGCATAAACCTTTTTCTGCTTACCTCATTACTCTCAAGTTTCAATTTCACACTTACAATGACCAGTATCGCAGGTCTTATTCTCACAGTTGGTATGTCCGTGGATGCCAATGTCATCATTTTTGAGAGAATTAAAGAAGAATTAAGGCTGGGTAAAAGCCGTTCAGTCGCGGTGGATACCGGTTTCAAGAAGGCTTTCTGGACAGTTATGGATGCACAGATAACAACCCTCATAGCGGCCCTCTTCCTTTCACAGCTTGCAAAGGGACCAATTCAGGGTTTTGCAGTTACCCTGGCCTGGGGAATCGGCTGTTCCTTATTTACAGCGCTGTTTGTTTCCCGGTTCTTTTTCGATGTTGGAACTGAATGGTTTAAGCGTCAGAAGATCAGCATTGCATGGGGACTTAAATGAGAGAATTCAATATAACAAAGTATCGTGTCCCGGCTCTAGCAGTTTCCGGGCTGGTTATAGTTTCATTCTGGATTTACACACTCTATCTTTCTGGCGGATTCAATTTTGGCATTGATTTTCAGGCCGGTGTAAATTATACCGTCGATATATCATCATCTTCCGATGAAGAAATGATTCGGGAAGAATTATCGGACTTCAAACCACAGGTTCAAACTGTTGGGAACGAAGGCAGGCGATATAATATCAGAGTCCCGGATGATGGTTCCACGGCTGATTTTCAGAGCACAACTTCTACCAGGATTACGAAACTTCTCAACGACCGTTTTAACGGTGTATCCTTTATCAGTGAAGAATACATTGGTTCAAGCTTTGCAAGTAGTCTGGCTACCCAGACTATCTGGGTTACTCTGATTGCTCTGGGCCTGATTCTTCTCTATGTCTGGATACGATTCAAACTCAATTATGCTGTATCGGCAATTGCAGCCGTATTCCATGATGTGTTGTTTTTGCTGGGATTTATTGGAGCCCTGCAACTGGAGTTCTCAACAGCTACCATTGCGGCAGTACTTACAATCATAGGTTACTCATTGAACGATACAATCGTCATCTTTGATAGAATCAGGGAGAATTCCCGAATCGTTAAAGATATGAGTTTCAGAAGGATTATCAATTTATCTGTATCTCAATCCTTGAGTCGTACCTTAATCACCTCCATAACAACTCTATTAGCTGTACTGGCAATCTATATCTTTGCTACCGGTACGATTCGTACTTTTGCAGTGAGTCTTGTTGTTGGGGTGATTGTTGGAACCTACTCCTCAATATTTGTTGCCTCACCTATACTTTTAGCCTGGCATGATAGAGGTGTGAAGCGGATGAAGGCAACTCTGGCAGATCCGAATCCTGCTGTATCTTCAGTGCCAGCAGGATCACCAGCGAAACCAGGAAGGCCGATTTCAGAACCGGTTAAACGGCAAACCGCTGAGGAAATTGCCGAGGCTACTGATAAACGAGCCAGGGCAAAAGCCAGGAAGAAGAAAAAGAAAAATAAGCATTGATGAAGAAAATTCTTCTTGTGATCAGTGTCTATGTATTAACAGCTTCTGCTGTTTATGCTGATTCCAGGGCTGTTTTCTGGAAGTATACGACAGATCGATATAACCGGCCCATACTGAAAGATAAAATTGAGGTTCCCAATGGTGTAAGTCCTTATGATTATCTTGCCTGGAAAAATGGATATGAAGGCTGGATGATTCGCCGGGAGGGCCATGTTGTCTTCCTGGCTGAACAATCTTCCAGAGGTGAAGTATTAATTCTTGGTCTCCATAAAATTGGACATGAAACTCGATTTTCTCTTACCCCGGAACGTTTTCGAAAACTATTGAAATATATCAATAGAAATGGCTGGTATCTAATAGCAGACCATCAATATCTTTCCAGAGATTTTTCCCGGGTACCGACAGGGTTGAAACCCATAGTGATGGGGGCCGATGATGCTTCTTACGGTACAATGATATATCAGACTCATGGAGAAAGACTGACAGGAAGGATTAAACGAGTCTTTGGCAAGCCGGTACTCAATCGAAACTCCATGGTGGCAATTCTCGAGAAATACGCAAAAAAAGAGAATAACAGAATCAACTTCACTTTTTACGTGTCCTTTGATGCCATCCCGTTTCGACAATTGGGTGACCACGAGAATCCCGGATTTCCTTATCCCGGAATTCCTATCGTTGAAGAGAAAATACAGTACCTGGATAAAAATTTCATTCTTGGGTTACACACCCTGAGCCATAAACCTATCAGTGATACAGGACTGGAGTTCTTTACTCATGATACATTACGGGGTTGGGAACTCATCGATGATTATGCTGGTGGAGAAGCCCGAAGTGTACAAACTATCGCCTATCCCTACGGAATATCAGAGACTGTAAGATCAGAATTGAAAACAACAGTCGCATCTTTGACCCGTAATGATCGTCAACTCATTGGAGGATTTGATTTTAATAACAAAACAGCACAGCCTCCAGGCCTCCTGGATGAAGTTTACAGTGTACCGCGTCTCAACGTTGATAACAAAAACTGGAAGAATGTTTTGCATACACTTGAAAATGCGAATGCTGTGATTGCCCGCCGAGTTGTAATCTGGGAAACTGACAGGAAGAAACTACCTCCAGACCGCTGGTCTGCCGGTGCCACATCTTCCGATGAGTATTGGATTCTGGTGAGGAAACAGGTCAGTTCAATCCCTGTGGAGAGAATTATAGAAGGAACGTTCCAGTCTAAAGTTATGAATCAGCAGTATTGACAAACAGATTCAGTCAGGAACTGATTGTCTTTTAGAAGTGCCATAATTGATTTGGAACATCTGACCTACTTGAGGTGCCCTTGACAAAAATACTGATAAATTGTAGTCTGGAGCCGTACTGAGAAGAGCGAGGAAATGTTATGGCTGTACCCAAATACAAGACTTCCAAGGCGCGAAGTCGCCGCCGGCAATCAATCAATATGAGAATTGCTGTGCCCAACTTGATGTCTTGTGGTCATTGTGGTAGTCGGATAATGTTACATCGAGTGTGCCATAAATGTGGCTTTTATAAAGGAAAGCAGATAATCGAACCTGAAAGTATGGATTGATTATTTTCAAAGGAGTATAAAATATATGAGTAACGAGCTTTTTACAAAGTTGCAAGACCTCATTGCGGACAAGCTTGAGATTGAGAAGGATAAGATAACGTTGGAATCTCGATTTCGTGAAGATTTAGGGGCTGACAGCCTTGATACCTATGAATTGCTTTACGCAATCGACTCGGAGCTTGGTGTTTCTGTTCCAGATGAAAAAGCCACAGAATTTGAGAAAGTGGGAGATGCGTTAACCTTTATTGAGGAACAACTTAACGCAAAGTAGTTGTGTTTTCATTTGCTGAGGGTTCTGATGTATCGACATTTAGAACCCCAAAGGTAACATTGGACCGTCAGAAAGAATTACTTCGATTCCAAAAAAAAATCGGATTGAAATTCAAAAAAATTGAACTACTGGATCTTGCATTTTGTCATCGTTCGTTTGTCAATGAGACGAGCGAGATGATAGACAATAATGAGCGCCTTGAGTTTCTTGGTGACTCAGTTCTTGGATTAGTTGTTGCTGATCACTTGTTTCGGCTTCTAATCGACAGGCCGGAAGGGGAACTGGCACGAATTAAGTCTCATGTGGTTAGTGAGGATTCACTGGTCACAGTTGCTTTGCAAATCGGCATAGATTCCATTGTTCGAGTTGGTCGGGGCGAGGAGTTGTCTGGAGGGCGTCAGAAAAAAGCCCTTCTTTCTGACAGCATGGAGGCTTTGATTGGTGCATGGTATCTGGACGCCGGCTATAATAGAGCATCCAGATTTGTACTTCGTTGCTTCAAGGATTTGATTGAATCAGTAATTGAAGACAGGCACAAAAAAAACTACAAGACACTGTTACAGGAATTTGCTCAGAAGCATTATCGCTCCTGCCCAGAATACATCCTTGATAAAAAAACAGGACCCGATCATCGACAAACATTCTGGATAACAGTACTTGTCAATGAGGTGTCATATGGGCCCAGCTCCGGTACCAGCAAGAAATCTGCTGAACAAAAAGTTGCTCAGATAGCCTGGGAGCATTTAGCTGATGATGGAAGAGATAATTAATTCTTCAGCCACTTCCTGGCCATATCCATGAGAAGATGCCTCCTGTTTGTCGTTGTATCCTCCATTACACATGTCAACAGGTAGTTGAGTAATCTCCCAATGATGGGTGAGGAGGGTAAATCCAACTCTTCCATAAGAATGAACCCATTTATATCCAGATCCTGTATTGTCAATGGGTCTTTACGTTCATGGATTATTTGAATTCGGCCATGTAACTCTTCCAGAAGCTCAATCTGATGAGATGAATCGTTTTCATGATATTCGGCTATGGTTTTATGAAGGAGGAGGAGATCGTCCAATATATCTGAGCCAATCTGCCTGATAAAACACCGAACTTTTGAGTCTGGCCAGCTATTTTCATATTGCAATTCATGATTACTGATCAGTCTGCTGATTTTATCGATGTCAGCATTTGATGCTTTGAAACGTTTGAGAATTTTTGCAGCAGTGGCTTTATTCTCCCCGGCAGATTTTTTTTCATTGTAGAAGAGCAAAGCTGCACGGACATGGTATCTATGAGAAGGGACGGTATCGAATACATCAGTATTTTTTTCGAAAGAAAAAGGCAGATGGGAATCGTCAGCGTGGAATTCAGGAAACAGGACTTTGAGCAGTCCTGTTTTGATGAATAACTGAAATGCAGTTGAAGGTGTGGGTGTTCTCAGAATCTTTCTCAGTTCATCCCATACACGTTCTGCTGACAGGCTTCTGATGCTGTCAGGATTGATTGCCTTCAGAGTCTCGGAAGTCACAGTAAAGCCCAGTTGGGCGGATAACCGGCATGCACGGATGATACGCAGAGCGTCCTCATCAAAACGTCTGACAGGATCACCTATGGCTCGAATCACTCTCTGTTTCAGATCATTTCTACCGTTGTGGAGATCGAGAATCCTGTGGTTAATCAAATCCCAGGCTATTGCATTGATCGTGAAATCTCTCCTGGCCAGATCAGCGATGATACTTTTTGAATAGGCAACTTTGTCTGGTCTGCGGCCATCACTGTAATGACCATCGCTGCGAAAAGTGGTTGTTTCAAATTGATGAGAACCCATAATTATGGTAATCGTTCCATGTTTGATTCCTGTCGGTATTGTTCGATGGAATAGTTTTGCTGTTTCTCCTGGTTCAGCATCGGTTGCCAGGTCGAAATCATCGGTTTCCCTGCCCAATAATCCATTCCGTATGGCTCCTCCTACCAACCAGCACTGGTAACCTGATCTGTGGAAAATTCGTGAGACTTTTTTGAGATCGTGGGGTATTGGAGCAGGCGATTTTTCCATATACAGGAAACTAACAATGCACCTTCAATCGGTCAAGTCAGTTCACCACAGGAGTAATCATAGGGCACCTCTAAAAAACCCCGATCCTTTGATCGGGGTTATCATCCATGAATTCTTGTAATTGCCGTTCGGACTTTTACTGCAACAGTTGGAGAACCAGTTGGCTTTGTTGATTTGCCTGGGCAAGCATAGCTGTGGAAGCCTGATTCAGAATTTGATTTCTGGTCAGTTCTACAGTTGAATCAGCCATATTCTGATCCCGGATATGGGATTCGGATGCCTGTAGATTCTCTGCACCAATATCAAGACTCTTCACGGCCATTTCCATACGATTCTGATATGCACCAAGATCAGCCCGTTGCTTGTTGATTTTCTTAAGTGCTGAGTCCAGTACACTGATGTTCCGGTTTGCCAATTCAGGTGTGGATAGAGATATAATCGATCCAGATCCCGTCTGCTTGACACCCAGACTGCCAGCAGTCATCGTTCCAATGTAGATCCTTTCCCTCTGATCCATGTTTGCACCAATATGCAACCACATTGAAGCTGTAACAGAGTTGAATCCAATACCTCGGGCGAAACGGCCAGTCAGCATATTCATGCCATTGAATTGAGCATGAGAAGCAATGCGGTCGATTTCATCGACGAGCTGGGATACTTCCACTTGAATCTGCATGCGATCCTCAGAACTGTAAATGCCGTTTGATGCCTGAATTGCCAGTTCCCTGATTCTTTGAAGGAGATCCGAAGAGCCCTGGAGATAACCTTCAGTGGTCTGAATGAAAGAAATTCCATCGGCAGCATTTCGACTTGCCTGATGGAGTCCTCTGATTTGTGACCGCATCTTTTCAGATACAGCCAAACCGGACGCATCATCTCCGGCACGGTTAATACGATAACCGGATGAGAGCTTTTCCATGCTTTGCTTTGTACCAAAATTATGAATTTTGTTCTGGCGCGCAGAGAAAAGAGCACTCATATTATGATTGATGATCATGACATCCTCCTTGATGTTTAATCAACCTGAAATTAGTGGACATCCTTGTCCACTATTCTGACTATCGGTATGTTTTGAAGGGTATTTAGTTTAATATTGATAAATGAAGGGACAATCCAATGTAACTGCTTGTAGAATCTGGCGAAAGAATTCTTGCTGATGCCAGACTGCGGCAATGGGAAAACCCAGTTGGAATTATAAAATGCTTTTTCAGTCATACCGGAAGGTTATTCAGTCGGAGGAAATATTGTATGCCTACAGGAATTCTATTCACGGGTGGTAGCGGCCCTTCACAGGGGCTAATTGAGGGAATAGTTCGGAAAGGTGATATAATCTGTGCTGCGGATTCTGGGTTGGAAGCTGCAATAGCCTGTGGAATACAACCTGAAGCGGTCGTTGGTGATATGGACTCACTTTCCGATCTGGAACTGTTGAGGAACTTCCCTCAGGAGAATATCGAGAAAAGTTCTGTGGAGAAAGATGTTACGGACACGGAAATTGGTATAGCCTGGCTACGGCGAAGAGGTTGTGATTCAATTACCATTATTGGCGGGGGAGAAGGACGTCTGGATCATACGCTGGCTCTGGTCAAAATACTGGAAGGCAATGAGTCTTCAGATATCTTGTGGTTCACTGCACGAGAAGTTAGTTGTATTATTGAGGACAGGGTGAGCTTCATTGGGGAACCAGATGATATCGTATCAGTTTACCCCATTGGCTGGGGACCATGGAAGGCTGATAGTCAGGGGTTGAGATGGGAACTGAATCATGTCAACTGGGCTGCTGGCTTAATGAGTCTCAGCAATAGAATGCTCTCATCCAGAGTTAGAATTGAAGTAAAATCTGGTAGATTCTTACTCATCAGATCACTCAGGAATGACAGGGATCAATTCCTTAGAAGGTTCAAAGAATGATTCAAGATTGTTCTGCATGGAGAAATAATCCAGTAGTATTGGATGAGTTGTGAGTACTTCGCCGTATCGAGACATTCTACTCAAAGTTTCATCCAGATTATCATCTCTGCGCAGTCTGGCATCTTCAATCTCCGCCAACACTGTCTGGCGGTCCTTGATGTGCTTGAGCATAAGTAATTTAGCTTCATCATAGAGATCTTTGTCCGGGAAATGCCAGTCAACAATGTTGACATTGATAACACCCATTTTATCATCGATTGTGTTCAAATAGGTTTTCAGCTGCTTTTCTACAGCATCAATATCCAGAGAAATGATTTTTGCTTTGACAAACTGTATCAATGCACTTTCCATACGTGATTCATATTCAGGGTATAGATCTTCCAGAGAATCAACAACCAGTCCTTCTGATACCAATTCCGGTATAGTCTCCGGAATTATCCTGTAGTCGACTCTTGCGTTGATTTTCCAGTCAAATTCAGCATCTTCACCAACAAGCTTGCTGAAAAGTCTGCCAGATGGAAATGATCCTGTTTTTTTAATTTCCAGAGTCTGCATGGTGGATTTTAATATATGAAGAGTAAGATTCGTCGGCAGCAAAGCTTCCCAACGCCAGGCGAATTCTCCATTTTGTAGAATTTCATGATCCCATCCACTGGTTTTAGTGTAAATAACACCATATTCACCGGCATCCAGGCTGAATTGAACCCAACCAGCATAAAATGCTCCTCCAGAGATTATAATAATCAGGAGGAATGTAATAAAAAGCCGGGTTTTGAAATTCTTTCTGCGAGGTGTTTTTTCCAGCTTGTTCTGTTTTCTCATTGATCCAACCTCCCCATACCGGGTATCAAGCATTCTAATAATGAGAGATCATTTATCACCATATCCGGTTCGAAGCTTTCCCCAATTTCGACCTCCCTGAGTTTAAGGGAACGATTGTCCCCGACAAAAAGACAGGTCCGGCATCCAGATTTTGATGCTGTAAGAATATCATTGAGCATATCATTCCCTACAAAGAGAACTTCCTCAGGTGATATCCCCATAGTTTTAAGTGAATTCAATGGTTTAGTGAAGATGTCCGGGGAAGGTTTTGCTTTCCTTAGCTGGTATGACCACTCACATAATTCAGGAAGGAATCCCATCTGGCTCAATGAGCTGTCTGCTAACGCTTCCATAAGAACAGGAGTGTAGAATTGAGCATTGGATACAATGCCCAATTTGAAATGATTTTGATTGAGTTTTTTGTTGATTTCAGGAAATCCAGGCATTGGCCAGACGGGATTAACCACCGTTTCATATTTCAAGGCGAGAAAATCAATATCTCCTTTATCCGGTTCGCAGTCGAGAAGTTCTTTCTCCCAGAGAATATCGAGTACTTCAGACCAGATTTCGCGTATATCGACTTCTGGAAAATCTATACCCCTGAGTCTGGATTGATAATGATGCTTTCCGATCACCTCTTTGAGCTTTACTGGTACAATGTTTTCTAACTCATTGGATGAGGATGGATAACCTGATTCATGAAGTATTCGGGACAGCTTTTCCGTATCTGACCATGGCTCCAATGTACCAATATCACCACTTCCGGATATAAGAAGTGTTCCATAGACATCGAAAAGAACCGCACGTATGTCAGCAGAAATATGCAGCTTATTACACAAATTTGTAGACACAGGGTGCAACGGTGTGAGACTGTTTATAATAGAGTTGACAGTGGATTCGTTCATTAACTCTATTGTAACTCAGGATTATAGACGATGATAGACTCATGAATTCCAGTCGATTCAGATTTCGAGAAATCTGGCTGCCTAAACTATGCGGCCGTACTACTTTTTTGTTGATGGGCACTTCTCTCTTCATCCTGTATTTCTATCTGTTGGGCAACATGCAGGGATTTACTGATAGAACCCTGATTATCCTTTTCGACATCGAATTCCGCATACTCTTTCTTACAGCTGTTGGAGGATTTCTATCGGCTATATCCTCACTGGCCACTCTGCCATTCAGTAAAAAACTGGAGTTATTACCCATTATTTTTTCATTGCTTGCAATAGTTTCGAGTCTCATCCTCTACCTGGGAATTGCACTACTGCAGGCTTTCCTGGATGGTTATGCTGTGAACTGAGTTCTGGTTCTGGATGCTTTCTTCTATTTGTCTTTTAGATAGCCTAGTTTGACATAAGCTTCAGCATTGATTATGGCAGCTCCGGCAGCACCACGAATAGTATTATGCCCCATTACGATCATTTTAACATCCCCAATAGGACATTCCCGAATCCTTCCTACACAGATGGACATTCCTCCAGCTAGATTGCTGTCCCAAATTGGCTGAGGCCTGTTTTCTTCTTCGAAAATGATCAAGGGGGAGGGTGGTGAAGAGGGGAGTTCTTTTGCCTGGGGTTTGCCTTCCCATTTTAACAGAGTCCTTTTTATCTCTTCTATTGATCGGGGAGGATTTTTGAGTTTTATACTCAAAGCCGCGGTATGACTGTCAAGAACAGGGACTCTGTTGCATTGGGCACTCACAATAAAATCTGCCGGATCAATGCGATCGTTCTTCATCGTACCAAGAATCTTCTGTCCTTCTTCTTCTACTTTTGGTTCTTCATTGCCTATATAGGGCACTATATTGCCCAGAATATCATAGGCCGATACTCCTGGATAACCTGCTCCACTGATCGCCTGCATTGAGGTAATATTAACCCACTGAATACCAAAAGCATCTTTCAGTGGAGCCAATGCCATGATCATCGGCATAACTACGCAGTTGGAATTGGTGATAATAGCACCAGGATAATTCTGTTTTTTCGTTAGCTCGAAGTGATCAGGATTTATTTCTGGAATAATCAGGGGAACATCGTGATCCATTCGATGGTTACTTGTGTTGGAAACAACTACATGGCCTTTTTCCGCGTATTCTCTCTCCAGCAATCCAACAGCAGAAGATTCTATGCCTGAAAATAATATTCTGCTCTTCAGTTCAGTACCGGAATTGAGAACAGTTTTGCGGACAAGGTAGTCCGGAATGGGTACTGTTTGTTTCCATTGGCAAACCTCAGAATAAGGTTTTCCCGCAGAACGATGAGAGGCCACTAATTCTGTGATTTCGAACCAGGGGTGATTTTGCAGAAGCAAGATAAATTTCTGTCCAACTGTTCCGGTTGCTCCCAATATCGCAACGGGAATCTTATGATCCATTGTAGTACATCCTGTGAAAATTATTAGAAGGGCACCTCTAAAAAACCTTATTTGTTTTTGGCTTGATCTTTTTCCTCGCTGCTACGTTGTCAAAATGCTCACGTAATCAGGTGCGTACCGCAGGAGCAAAGCTCCGAGGAACGCACCGCCAACCGCTTAAGCTACGCTCCGCTTTTGCCGCCTTACATCAAGAAAAAATCTAATCAGGTGCGTACCGCAGGAGTAAATCTCCGAGGAACGCACCGCCACTATCAGGTGTGTACCGCAGGGCGTAGCCCGAGGAACACACCGCCATCGCGCCAAATTCCAAAAACGGTTTTTTAGAGGTTGCCAGAAGAGAACCTAGTCTTAAATGATACTTAAGGTCAAGGCTTATATTGCTTCTATGGACGAAAAAGGAAATAATATCGACTGTGGCTGGAAATGCTCCTGCTCCAGCTGTATTGAACGCGCTGTGAATTGCAGTGAGGTATGAGCGGATGTACCTCCCTTTGAGTCCTGTTTGTCTGCATTAAGCAGAGGGTTGTTACTGGTGCTTTGTACAGCTTCAATCTTCGCATCCATGCGGCGTTGGATATAGAACCTTAAATCCTCATGTGCCTCAGGCACACGCCGGTTTCAGAACCTTTATCCGTCTTGCCTGGAAGCGAATCTTTTTGCTGCACAAATCACTAGCTTCAATCCACCCGGCATCCAGACAGGATTTAATCGGCAGTATTCAGGAAGTGAGTCTTTATGAGGCACCTGGGAATCATACTATGAGTTGGAGAAGTCTCTATGCCACCCGACAATAACACTGTGAAACGAGATCTTTCGGATCTTTTAACTCTGGAAGGAGGTCTTGGTAATTATCTCGAATCCAGTGAATTTCGCCCAGGACAGATATCAATGCTCAAGAGTGTCAGCCAGTCGTTTGATGAGTCCCGACCACTGATCATTGAAGCTGGTACCGGAGTTGGTAAATCCCTTGCTTACCTTTTGCCAGCGCTTGAATGGGCTGGTAACAATGAAGGACGGGTGATTATTTCTACAGCGACCATTGCATTGCAGCAGCAGTTGATGGAGAAGGATATTCCTCTGGCAAAGAAGCTCACAGGCAGGGATGTCAAAACAGTTCTGGTTGTTGGCAGGGGAAATTATCTCTGCCTGAAGCGTCTGAATGAGGCAGGAGCAGGTGATGATTTCCCTGAGATGGGAAATGGACTGACAGAATTGCGCCTGTGGGCAGATGAAACAAGCAGCGGTGAATTTTCTGAGCTTACATTTCAACCAGGCAAAGGAATCCGGGAGAGGGTTTGCTGTGAAAAAGATTCATGTCCGGGAATGCTGTGTTCATATTATGAGCCGTGTTTTTTCATGAGGGCCAGAAGACAGGCGGCCAGTGCATCCATTCTGGTATCCAACCACCATCTTCTATTTGCGGATCAAGCTGCACGACGAAATGGAGGAAGTCAGGACGAAACAGTTGTCCTACCAGCCTGTCAATGTATAATCTTTGACGAAGCCCATCACATTGAGGCTGGAGCAACAGCACTGTTTACGGCCATGATTTCTTCCTCGTCATTGAAACGTCTTTTTAACCGGCTGTATCGTGTAAAAGGACGGAGCATCAGTGGTCTAATGAAAAGCATTGCTGAAAAGAAACCACAGTTGAGTGAGTTTTTGACAGGAGTGATCCCAAAGCTTGTGAATAAGGCCCAGGCAGCAGCGGAATTCCTTGATATCAGTGCTCCTGCATTATTTGCTGATTCATCACCCATGCACCTGACCGATGAACCCGGAATCCTTGAGAAAACCAGGCTACTTGAACCTATGAGAAATCTCAGGGAATCTCTGAATAAACTGACCGGTGACCTCAAAGATGGAATCAAAGAATTAAAAGTCGACAATCCAGATATTGAGCTTCAGGGTTTGTCAATAGAAGTAGAGCAGACTGTTGGAGGTCTTGAAGAAGCCGCAGATATTATTGATACGTTTCTAAATAGAACAGAACATCCAGAGCAGGTATTCTGGCTGGAATTGCGCCGAACAGCGGATGGAATTGAGCAACTTCATTCCAAACGAGCCCCCCTGTCGGTGGCCAGTATTGTGAGGGAAACTATTTGGGAATCCTATGGAACGGTTATTGCCGTATCGGCCACTTTGGCTTTGGGCAGAGATTTCACGCATTGGCGGTCCCGTATCGGGGCCGATTCAGATTCACTCAACCCTTTGGAAGGTCTTTATCATTCACCATTTGATTTCTCATCCCGTGTGATGTTTGGCGTACCGAATGATTCCCCGTTCCCCGACAATAAAGATGCCTGGGAGAAATATCTTGTTGAGACTACAGCAGGCATTCTGGATTTGATAGGGGGGTATGCGTTGATACTCTTTACCTCGTTTGAAACTCTGAGAGTGACTATTGAAGGTGTTCGTGCCTGCCTGGGGAATGGGGATCTCCGGCTTCTTGCTCAGGGAGATGAAAGCAGGAGTCGGCTTCTTAAACGGTTCCGGGAGAATACGTCCAGTGTGCTATTTGCTACTGATTCATTCTGGGAAGGAGTTGATATTCCCGGTGATTCTCTTCGAATGGTTATCATTACACGGCTGCCGTTCAAATCGCCATCCGAACCAGTATCCAGGGCTCGACGGGATGCTATTACTGCTTCCGGTGGCAATGCCTTCCTGGAATTCACCATACCTGCAGCCATCACCCGATTCCGTCAGGGATTTGGCCGTCTCATGCGGCGGACAGACGATTATGGTGCTGTCTTCGTTCTTGATTCGCGGATAATCCATAAAGCTTATGGGAAGTTATTTCTTGATGCCCTTCCGCCAGTGTTTAAATCCATCAAATCAACTCAATCGGTTCTGAGGGATCTGGAATATTTCTGGTTCAATAACTCCAGCACACAATAGTAACAAGGAAATAATCTGATTTAGTAACATATCCAGTGTCAGAAAGCTTGTTAAGGTCACCTCTAAAAACCTTATTTGTTTTTAGCTTGATCTTTTCCCTCGCTGCTACGTTGTCAAAATGCTCACGTAAGCAGGTGCGTACCGCAGGAGCAAAGCTCCGAGGAACGCACCGCCAACCGCTTAAGCTAGCTCCGCTTTTGCCGCCTTGCATCAAGAAAAAATTTACGCAGGTGCGTACCGCAGGAGCAAAGCTCCGAGGAACGCACCGCCTCTGCGCCAAATTCCAAAAACGGTTTTTTAGAGGTTGCCAGATGGAATCACGGATCTTGACGAGTGAACCGTACTTTTTTGATTTGTTTTACGATATTGAGCAGGGATTGATCGATAGAGTCATCTGGTGTTTCAAGCCGTTCAATCAGAGAGATTTATCCCTCCAGAAAGTGAGGAGTGATGCCTCTTCTGAATCTTAAAAAACTGTTACCTGTGTCCTGCACCCATACATCGTTTAAGGATTAAACTGTAATTCCGTCATTGATATTTCTCATTTGAGAGATTAAATTACTACCATATGCGTCGTTATTCAGTCGTCATCGTTCTATTGCATGCCACTGTATTTCATCTCCAGGCCCTGCCTGCTCAACGAGGTTGGACTCTGTCCCCCAATGTGGGTCTCCATTGGGGAGAAGTACAGGAAATTGTCTATTACTCTCCTACATTAGAATATCCTACAAGCAATGAGTATTACAGTCTTCTGATCTGGGAACTGAAGAACATCCTCATGCTGGGCCTGGACACTCGATGGGAAAGCGGTAGAGCTGTGGGGATTGAATTTGATTTTGATACAGCTATACCTGGCTGGCATTCAGGAAAAATGAACGATTATGATTGGCTCTTCACTGACAGGGACTGGAGCCATTGGTCATTGAGTAGTATTGATCTCAAGTGGGGTTTCTCCCTGGATGCCTCTATCGATTTAAGGGTTATAGATAAGGGGCCGATTTCACTCCATCTCGGACTGGCCTATCACCTTGATACCTGGGCATGGACTGATACAATGGAAAACTCCATCTATTCCACCGGATATGATAATCATCCAATTCCCTTTGATTCTTCATCCAATCATGTTTTTCGGGATCCTGAGCATGTTCCTAATAGTATAGGAGTCAATGCCATTGACTATGAGATCTTCTATCACAGTCTACTTGCTGTATTTAAAGTGAGAGTACAGAAGAAAAAATGGTTTATTGAATTCGCCGCTCGTATTGGTCCTTCACTGGCTCATTCCATGGATTTCCATAAGTTACGTGATGGTGGAAATGGACTCAAATACTTAAATACTGGAATCGGCTTCCCCTGGATTGATGGGACGATTGATGTGGGAGTCCATTTTACGGAAAGAATTTCTCTCATACTTCGAGGTGAAATTGCCTGGAAGAGTGCTATTCGCTCTCATACAATATATTACTATCCAAGGTTGGATATCTACAAAATGACAGGTTATGATGCTGGTGGTGTTAACTTTTTGCGAGGAGCTTTAAGTATCCAGTTTTCACTGACCCTGGATCCTCTTCCTCACAATATGGATTTGTAATATTATGGTATTCTCTGAGTTGGAATAAAAGGATAGACAAAATGGACAAGCTTCAAAGAATGCGCCACTCCATGGCTCATGTTATGGCATCTGGAGTACTGAAAATGTTTCCAGATGCAAAAATTGCAATCGGCCCCCCTATTGATGATGGTTTTTACTATGATTTTGACCTTCCACGTCAGCTGAAACCGGAAGATTTTCCTGTTATTGAGCAATACATGATTGAGGTTGTTCAGGCCAATATACCATTTGAAAAGGAAGTGATTTCCCGGTCAAAGGCCCTGGATTTCTTCCAGGGTCAGGATTACAAGATTGAACTTATCAACGACCTTCCAGAGGATGAAGAGATTTCCCTCTATCATATGGGAGATTTTGTTGACCTCTGCCGGGGCCCCCATGTGGAATCAACAGGCAAGCTCAATCCACAGGGCTTCAAACTCCTGAGTATTGCCGGTGCCTACTGGCGTGGCGATGAAAAAAGGCCCATGCTGCAGCGTATCTATGGTACGGCTTGGAATGAAAAAAAGCAGCTAAGAGTCTATCTCAACAACCTTGAAGAAGTAGAAAAACGTGACCATAGACATCTGGGCAGGGAGCTTGACTTGTTCAGTCTCCAGGAGAAGGCCGGACCCGGATTGGTGTACTGGCATCCGAAAGGAGGCCGTATCCGTGTTGCTGTCGAAGATTTCTGGCGGCAGGAACATTATAAAAACGGCTATGAGATGATATTCACTCCCCATGTGGGAAAAAGCTGGCTGTGGGAAACTTCGGGACATCTTGAGTTTTTTGCCGAAGGTATGTATCCCCACATGGTGATGGACAAGGCCAACTACTACACCAAGCCCATGAACTGTCCCTTCCATGTCATGATTTATAACAACGGTAAGCATTCTTATCGGGATTTACCTTACCGATGGGCAGAATTGGGAACAGTGTATAGATATGAACGTTCCGGAACTCTACATGGCCTGCTTCGTGTGCGGGGGTTCACCCAGGATGATGCCCACCTCATCTGTACTCCGACTCAGATGCAGGATGAGATACAGGAAGTTTTACGCTTCAGCCTTTATATGCTCCGGTCTTTTGGATTCCAGGAAATATCGGCCTATCTTGCCACCAAACCGGAAAAAGCCGTAGGAAGCCTTGATCGATGGGACAATGCACAGCTTTCTCTCAAAGAAGCTATTGAATCCGAAGGGGTGGAATACTATCTTGACGAAGGCGGCGGTGCATTCTATGGCCCGAAGATTGATCTCAAAGTTAAAGATGCCCTGGGCCGACAGTGGCAACTGTCAACTATTCAGTTTGATTTCAATCTTCCGGATCGCTTCAATATGACATTCACTGATACGGATGGTAGCGAACAGCGTCCATACATGATTCATCGTGCACTTTTAGGCAGTCTTGAACGATTCTTCGGGGTAATGATAGAGAATTATGGTGGTGCTTTTCCCGTTTGGCTGTCCCCGGTGCAGGCTGTGGTTATACCTGTTGCTTCTGCATTTGATGATTATGCTGTTGAGGTTAAGACGAAACTTGGCAGCAAGGGTATCAGGGTTGATGCCGATCTTGGAAAAGACAGATTGAACGCCAAAATTCGATACCATCAAACTCAAAAAATCCCATACATGCTAGTTGTTGGTGAGCGGGAACAACAGGATAACAAGGTGAGCATTCGTATAAGAACTGGTGAGAAAGCTGATTTATCACTGGACAATGCTATGCAGATGATATGCGAAAAAATTGAAAATAAAGAAATGCCTTAGAGGTGCCCTATAGCTTTTTTGATGAAAAATCATTTTAAGTGTTGAAAATTTATGTCGTTCAAAAACCAATAGAATTACTTTACTCATAATATATTATCTTTGTATAGACAGTCTCCATTTCATCTTTACAGGCTTTCGGACACACAGAAAATCCAGAATAACTCTTGACACTATTGTCTTAGTACAGTAGTATAGTTGTATCATTATTCAGGAGGTATCATGAGTGATAACAATGAAGGACATGTCCTTTGGTTATAACAAAGGATCATTATTCGAAGGATTGAGTCTCGATATCAATAAAGGCAATATCTATGGATTACTTGGCCTCAACGGTTCGGGAAAAACTTCATTACTCAGACTGATTTCAGGTCTGCTGTTTCCGAAGGGAGGTCGAATAAGAGTATTGGGAGAAGATCCAGGCAGGAGAACTCCTGGTTTACTTTCAAAAATCATAGTTTTGCCAGAAGAGTTAAATGCTCCTTGTATTACTGATCGTGAATATGCTATGTCTCGTTCTGTATTCTATCCAGAGTTTGATCATGACCAGTTTGAGAGGTATCTGGACGAATTTGAGATTCCTCGGAATAAGAAACTGAACAATCTCTCCTATGGACAGAAGAAGAAGTATCTTCTGTCTTTTGGCCTGGCTTCCAGGTGTGAGTTATTCATTATGGACGAACCAACAAACGGTTTGGATATCCCATCCAAGGTTGTATTTCGAAAGCTTGCAGCTGAAGCGCTTACTGAGGATCGGCTCTTCATCGTTTCCACTCATCAGGTACGGGATGTTGATACCCTGCTTGATTCCATCATTATACTCAGTGATGGAAAAATTCTTTTTTCTCATGCATTGGGCGATGTGGAAAATCGATTGCATATGACCCGGACAAGTTCTCCTCCGGATGAAAATGCTGAGGGGCTGATTTTTTCTCAATCGGTTATTGCTGCTCACCTTTCGGTTTGGGCTGGCGCGAATGAAAATGGTACTTCAATAGATCTGGAAGTCCTTTTCAATGCCATTATGGCCAAGTCTGAAATAATCAACAGTTTTTTAACTGAAAAAGGAGAGACTGTATGAATCAGATATTGAGTCTCAGACGAATTGGTTTTCTTTCACGAATATCTATCTATAACAACTGGAGGATGGCACTGATCAGTGCAGGTGCTGTCAATGGATTCATTCTGCTTCTCGCCATAATCAAAGCTATCTTTGATTCCTCGGTGAATTATATGTCATACCTGGAACTTCCTCTGTTTTTCACGGCAATTATTACAGCCAGTATGGCATTCCTCGATCTCCATAATAAAAACAAAAATGATGACTTTCTTCTCCTGCCGGCGTCTGCTCTTGAGAAGACTATTGTTCGACTTGTGGGCGTTTCAGTTGTTGTGCCTTTGTTTGCTATCATCGTTGTTACTACAGCCGCATTGATATCTGAAATTGTTCGCACACTTGTCTTTGGATTATCATTTAACATGTTTAATCCCTTCTCACTGGAAGTTTTAATGAATTGGATATATCTCATTGCAGTTCAATCTGTTTTCTTCCTGGGAGCGGCCTGGTTCAAAAAAGCCCATGCTGTAAAAACAGCTCTTTCTGTTGTCGTTCTTACAATTATTCTTGGTCTTATTGCCGTCCTTATATTCAGAATTGTATTTCACCAGTCATTTAGTAACTTATTCACATTCTCAGATCTTTCCGTATTCAATGGGATAGGCGAGGTTAGAATCTGGCATTATTTTCATTCTCTAACTCGAATACTGAAAATTCTTTTTACTGGAGTATTCCCCATCTTTTGTTGGATGACGGCCTGGATTTGTGTCAAAGAAACACAGAGTAGTGATGGAATTTGACAGTGTAAAATGCATATATCTCCAGATCGTGGATCAGAGTCGGGAGCTCATTTTTACCGGCGAATGGCCTGTAGGAGAAAAAATCCCCTCAGTACGGGAAATGGCCGTGAATATGGGAGTGAATCCCAACACAGTACTCCGAAGCTATCAAACCCTTGTCAGTGATGGAATCATCGAGAACCATCGAGGCTTTGGTTACATTGTTAGACGTGGTGCACTACAGGTGATTGAGGAAATGATGAAAAAACAGTTTATTGAAAAAGAACTGCCCAGGGTATTTTTCACCATGGAGAAGCTTGGTTTCGGAATCATGGACATTGTTTCCCACTATGAAAACAAAGAAAAGGAAAAGGAAAAGGAAAAAGAAAATGAAAACTAGTAGAAAACTATTGTTAATCGGATCAGCCGCATTAGTAGTAATAATCCTGATATTGATTCTTGTGGGTCGTTCACTTCTGAATGGTTCTGAATTTGATATGGAAGGAATGGACAGACAGGAGTCAACGAGTCTTGATTACGAAGGATTTACAGGAGTATTCATTGATGGATGGGATGTCGATATTGAGAAGTCCGATGATTTCTCGATTAATATATCGTATCCAGCAGTAATGAAGAATTTCATTGAAATTGAAATGAAGAATGATGAACTCATTATGAGTACTGTATCCAGAAAAGGAGTGCATCTAAACAGGCAGAGCTTTGATGCCACCATTACCATGCCTTCGCTGCGATCCCTGATGGTTGAAGGTGCGAGCATTGTCAATATCGAAGATTTTAATGAGGAATCCATTGAAATTAGACTTGTTGGTATCGGCAAAATTGAAGCGGAGAATTCTTCAGTGCGTTTTCTTGAAGTGACCCTGGAAGGGATTGGTGGCATTGAACTTAAGGGAATGATAACGAGTAATGCTGATGTGTATCTGAATGGTACAGGAGAGATTGAACTCAACATGGCTGGTGGAGTCCTCGAGGGAGTACTTGATGGGCTTGGATCTATTAGATATTCAGGCTATGTCAGCAGTGAACAGATTGAAATTGATGGACTTGGTCAGGTAGAATTTGAGGAGTGAAAGCTGTACTGAAGCTCGTCGTTGCCCGTGTTTGAAATACTGAATATGGGCCGGATAGACGGGCTTCAGTCAGCATGATTTTTCTGTACGGGTCTATTCAGTGGTGGAAAAAGCTACTATTATCTCTTATTTATAATATGAAAGAATCTATAACTTTTTTATTAATCGCCTGCATCCTTTCAGCATGTGCTACCAATGTCCAGAATTCAGCAACCCCTGTTGCTGTCGAAAGCATGGTTAATACAGACTTTCTCACCAGACCTCAATTTGGTAAGCCCGTACTCCGGCCGCTCGGACATGTTCTCTTATCATGGAACAAAGCTGAAAATACCGATGGTTATGAATTGCAGGAGTCTGATACAGATAGCTTCAACAACATTCTGCAGAACTGGACGATGAGTGGAAACAGTATAGAGATTCCATTCAAGGAAGGTGTTCCCCGATGGTATAGGGTCAGAAGCTTTACTCTGGAAAATGTGAGCCGATGGAGTCCTGTATTGAGACTGGATGGGAAGGTTTTGCAATGAATAATGAGTGGTTATGGTTAATAATGCTTGGCTTGAATTTTGCCGGTATTCTCGCTGTATACCGTTTTTTCGGCCGTGTTGGACTCTATGCATGGCTGCCCATTGCAATAATTATCGCAAATTTACAGGTAATCAAGACCGTTGAACTTTTTGGATTAACAGCTTCACTGGGTAATATTGTCTATGCAACCAGCTTCCTTGCCACGGATATACTATCGGAGAATCATGGAAGGCAGGATGCCGGTAAAGCTGTCTGGATTGGTTTTTTTGCTCTGATTATTCTAACCGTAATGATGAATTTATCTCTGCAGTTTAAGCCTTCACCCTTTGATATTGCCCACCCAAGTATGCTGAACCTGTTTAAGTTCTTTCCTCGAATTACTCTGGCCAGCTTCGTTGCCTATGGAATAAGTCAGAGCCATGATATATGGATGTATTCATTGTTGAAGAAACGACTTCCTGGATGGAAGTGGATATGGATTCGCAATAATCTGTCTACCATACTGAGTCAATTCATTGATTCCACAATATTCAGTGTGATTGCATTTGCCGGGCTTGTTCCAGTAGAAGAGTTCTGGGAGATAGTTATCACAACCTGTGTTCTAAAATGGCTGGTTGCTGCTGCTGATACACCTATGGTTTATCTGGCCAAATACTGGCTGGCTCATGGAAAACCAGGGGGGGGCTGAGTTCAATATGTTTTTTCTGACTGTTAAGAAGTCTTTTTTTGATGCATGGGACAATCTCTGGAGGATGATTCTCTGCAACTTTGCCTTCCTTTTTCTTATGATTCTTGGTTTCTGGCCAATGTTTGAGATATTTCGGTTTCAAATGCTAACAGGCGGTCTATTCCTTATAGTCATTATACCAATGCTTTTTATTGCGATGGGTGTGATTTCTTTCATCATGTTCAATGTGAGTGAATACAAATACGTATCCTGGGTGGATGTGCTAAAAGCTGTTAAAAAAAATGCAATGGTCAATCTGGGTTATTCCCTGATTATGACAGGTTTCTTCATCCTGTCTTTTCTGGGAATGAATTATTACATTTCTATCAAGAGTATTATTGCTGTTGCCGCATGGTTATTGCTTCTTTGGATGAACCTGGGTATTTACCTTGCCGCTATCTGGATCTTTGCTGTAAGAAATCGTTTAAGCGGAGGATTCTGGAAATCTTTGAAGAAATGTGCTTTGATTATGATCGACAATATTGCACTTTCCCTGTTTACTGGATTGATAATGATACCACTGCAGATCATCCTGTGGCCGTTGACATCTTTTGCGGCCTTTGGTCCAGCCGGTATACAATTGTATCTCAATGTATCGTTGCGGTTATTGATGCATAAATACGATTGGCTGGAGGAGAATCCGGAAGCAGTGAAGCAATCCATCCCCTGGTATGAATTGCTTGTGGACGAGAGGGAAAGAATTGGCAGGAGAACTCTGAAAGGGATGATATTTCCCTGGAAGGATTGAATCAGGAGGTAAACATGCCGGGCAAGAATCTATTGGAAAAAGTATGGGAGCGACACAAGGTGAAAACCCTGCCCTCAGGACAGGATCAACTGTTTATCGGACTGCATCTCATTCATGAGGTAACGTCTCCCCAGGCATTCGGGATGTTGGAAGAGAAGGGATTGAAGGTTCAGTATCCTGAACGAACATTTGCAACGGCCGATCACATAATACCAACGGAAAGTATTCATCGGCCCTTCAACGATCCCCTGGCTGAAGAATTGATACAGACTCTGGAGGATAATACCATAAAACACGGTATTACTTACTTTGGTCCTGATTCGGGTAAGCAGGGAGTTGTTCATGTGGTTGGTCCAGAACTGGGACTTACCCAGCCGGGTATGACCATAGCCTGTGGTGATTCTCACACAGCAACTCATGGGGCATTTGGGGCAATTGCCTTCGGTGTCGGCACGAGTCAGGTGCGGGATATTCTTGCCACCCAGACCATGGCCCTTTCACGTCCCGGGGTAAGGAGAATACAGGTAAATGGTCACCTTGAACCGGGCGTTGGTGCCAAAGATCTTATCCTGGCCATCATTGGCCGTCTGGGAGTGAATGGTGGACTCGGATATGCCTACGAATATACCGGAGAGGCTGTCAGGGCCTTGAAAATGGAAGAAAGGATGACGCTCTGCAATATGAGTATTGAAGGCGGGGCCCGTGTTGGATATGTGAATCCTGATTCGGTCACTTATGCCTGGCTGAAAGAACGTCTGAGCGACAGCGAATTTGAGAAGATGAAGGCATTTGGTGAGGAAATGAAATCGGATGAGGATGCATCCTACGATGATGAGGTTGTTTTTCAAGCCCGAGATATAAAACCCATGGTGACCTGGGGAATCAATCCCGGACAGGTTATATCCGTGGAGGATACTTTGCCGGAGGTTGAGGATCTGCCGGAGGATGAGAGAGAAACAGCGGCCAGAGCCTATGAACACATGGGATTCTCTCCGGGAGAATCCATGCTGGGAAAAAAGATCGATGTCGTTTTCATTGGTTCCTGCACGAACGGACGTTTGACAGATCTACGTGAGGCCGCAGAAATGGTAAAAGGTCGAAGAGTTGTAAAAAGTGTCAAGGCTCTTGTTGTTCCGGGAAGTCAGACTGTCGCCAAAGCCGCAGAAGAAGAAGGGCTGAATACAATTTTTACAGAAGCTGGTTTTCAATGGCGCATGGCAGGTTGTTCCATGTGCCTGGCTATGAATCCTGACAAACTCAGTGGCCGTCAGCTTTCAGCCAGCACATCAAACCGCAATTTCATAGGCCGACAAGGTTCTCCAGTCGGACGAACTCTACTGGTCAGTCCCCGGATGGCTGCCGCCGCCGCACTCAACGGAAAAATAATCGATGTAAGAAAAGAAGGATCTTTAAAATGATTCAGACGATTAAAAAAATTGAAGGGAAGGGGATCGCCGTACGGGGAAATGATATTGATACCGATAGAATTATCCCCGCGCGGTTTATGAAATGCATTACCTTTAACGGCCTTGGAAAGTATGCATTTTACGATGAACGTGTGGATGGCCTGGGTCAACACAAAGGGCATTCTTTTGATGATGCCCGATGGGCTGGTAATCCCATACTCCTGGTCAATGCCAATTTTGGCTGTGGTTCATCACGGGAGCATGCCCCTCAGGCTTTGAAAGACTACGGTATTGCTGGAATTATCGGGCAGTCGTTTGCAGAGATATTTGCGGGGAACTGTTCCTCTCTGGGAATCCCAGCCGTCATGCTCCCGCCCCCGGAAGTCGAGCAGCTTCAGAGTATTGTGGAAGATAACCCTGAAACAGTGATTTCCATTGATCTTGAAAGTATGAGAATTGAAGCAGCTGGACTCATTCGGGATGCAACTATGCCCGAATTCTACAGGCAGGCCCTCCTGGATGGAAGCTGGGATTCCACTGCGATTCTAACTGAATCCATGAGTGACATTAAAAGAGTCGCCGGGAATCTACCCTATATGTCTCCCTGGAATGGTGAGTGAATCTATGAGTATTGATGAAATAGATGCAGCCGATCTCGTGTCAGGAGATATGCCAGATGATAAAATTCTGATAGATGAATCTCACTTGCTTCGGGCCCGGAGATTATTTCCCATCCTGCATGATTTCCTCAGGGAGTTTTCAGAGAATAAGATATGTGTGTCCATTTTTGGAGGATCAGGTTCTGGAAAATCTGAAATAGGCTCCATCCTTTCTTACCGATGTAAAAAAGAAGGCTATCCCACCTATCTACTTTCAGGTGATAACTATCCTGTCCGCTGTCCCTCAATGAATGATGCAGAAAGACTGAACCGATTTCGAAACGCTGGCTTGTCCGCCATGATAAGGCATGAGAGTTTTTGTATTGACTGGCATGATGAAATCCAGAGTCTCATAAGGTCAGGAAAGGATGCCCTTCTTGAAAAAAATCAACAGATTTCCGGTAAGAGTGTATATCAAACCGAAGGAAGTGAAGAACTAAAACGCTATCTTGGGTCCAATGAGGAAATTGATTTTGCAACAGTGAACTGGATTATAAATAGATTCAAGTCTGGTGCAGATGAAATTCCTCTCAAGCGAATCGGTCTTACACCGGAAGAAACAAAATTCGAATTGGTTGATTTTTCATCAATTCAAGTCTTGATTATAGAATGGACTCATGGGATGAGTGAGTTTTTAAGAGGGATAGATTTCCCCATCTTTCTTTACAGTACTCAGAATGAAACAGCCAAACACCGTAAACTTCGAGGCCGGGATTCCAATACGGACAGCCTGTTTACGATTCTTCTTCTTTCCCTGGAACAGGAATTAATCAATCGGCAGGCACCACTGGCCAAAGCTATTATTACAAAGGATGGCCAGTTCATATCACCCGGGGATTTTGAAGAATTCTTAAGAAATGAACACTGATGGAGTGATGTTCAATGCTTATCCTGACAGCTGTGGCGGAAATCTTTCAGCCACAGTAAAACTGTTGGAACGGCCTGAATTCAAGAATGTCTTCAAATCTTTCTACCTCCTGCCATCCATGTTTCGATCCGATCTGGATCGTGGTTTCTCGATAATTTCCTACAACCTGGATAATTCTCTGGTCTCTCCTGACAGTCTTGACTCCCTGCGTCAGCTTGGAATTCAGCTTAAACTGGATATAGTTCTCAATCATTTGTCAGTACAGTCTCCGGAGTTCCAGGATATTCTCAATAAAGGTGAACAGTCACCTTTCTGTGAGATGTTTATAGACTGGAATGAATTCTGGAAGGATCATGGTGAAACTGGTCCTCAGGGGTATGTTATTCCCGATAAAGAATATCTTTCCAGACTTTTTATGAGAAAACCGGAACTGCCCATTCTTGAAACTCACTGGCCGGACGGCACCTCCCACTATTACTGGAATACATTCTACCAGAAAAAAGATGAAAACTATCCCGGGGAAATTCTTGGACAGGTGGATTTGAACGCAGAATCAGAAATAACCTGGAGTTATTATGAGAATACTATAGAAAAGCTTTCATCGTTTGGTGCCAGAATCCTGCGTCTGGATGCCTTTGCCTATTTACACAAAAGAGTTGGAGAGACAAATTTCTTCAACAAGCCTGGTACCTTGGGAGTATTTGCAAAGGATACAGAGCATTGCATCCCGATACGAGCTTACTCTGCTACCGGAGATTCATTCAAAATGGTCGGAAGGAGTACATCGAGAGCTTGCAGAAAAAGGGTATCTTTTTTATGACTTCTTCTTTCCGGCATTGCTTATTGATGCCCTGGAGAATGCTCACTCAGAGACTCTTATAGCCTGGATAGAGGAAATCCGGGATAACCAGTATCGAACGGTTAACATGCTGGGCTGTCACGATGGAATCCCTGTGCTCGATGTTTGCGGCTTACTACCTGATGAGCGAATAGATCAATTGATAAGCACTATCACCAGCAGGGGAGGATTCATCAAAAATCTATTCGATCTGGATGGAAAAAAGATTTCCTATTATCAGGTCAATGCAACATTTTTCAGTGCTCTGGGAGAGAATGAGCAGAAAATGCAGCTGGCCCGGGCAATACAGATATTCATGCCGGGTGTTCCTGAAGTCTGGTATCTGGATCTATTTGCAGGGACTAATGATTATAATGCCGCATCAGAACTTGGTCACAAAGAGATTAACCGTACAAATCTTTCGGTAGAAGAAATAAACAGCCGCTTAAATCGGTCACTCATACAGAATCAGCTGAAAATGCTTCGATTCAGAAATACCTTCCCAGCATTCAATTCTGATGGTCAACTGTCTATTGAAAGTAGAAGCACTTCCCACCTTGCGCTAACCTGGACTCAAAATGATCATACGGCCATTCTTGATGCTGATCTTTTAGCAGGTACATTTTCCATTCGATATGATGATGGAAGAGGTCAGAAAGTACTCATGGGTACCTCTAAAAAACAGCTTTAGGAAATTGACGAAATGGCGGTGCGTTCCTCGGAGCTTTGCTCCTGCGGTACGCACCTGCTTACGTGAGCATTTTGACAACAGCGGAGGGTAGCTTAAGTGGTTGGCGGTGCGTTCCTCGGAGCTTTGCTCCTGCGGTACGCACCTGCTTACGTGAGCATTTTGACAACGCAGTAGCGGCAGAAAAGATCGAGTCAAGAACTAAATGGGTTTTTTAGAGGTGCCCTCAACAATAACACATACCAGGTGTCAGGAAGCTTGCAGAGTTCTCCTGCACCTTCGCATGCAGTGAAGCATGGCGGTCAAAATGCACTCCCGGAATATGCCATTTGCACAGTCAGGTGGGGTTTGTGGAAGCCAAAGTGGGGATTCGAACCCCAGACCTACGCATTACGAATGCGTTGCTCTACCAGCTGAGCTACTTTGGCAATCTGGGTAAACTATACTGATCAAACTGGTACAGTCAAGTAAGGGATTCATCTGAATATACTGAAACTCTACTTCGAATTAAAGCGATAGTAATAGATTTGTATAGCTATTTCTTATTATTAGCATTTCTCTGAGTTTTTACAAGGCGTTTGAAGTCGTGGATGTTGGTAACGATGATGCTTGTCTGAGAAATGCTTATTCTGTTTTTCTCTTGAAAGTGATTGATAATTTCTCTACATCGAATGGGATTTATACCTGCCCAATGGGCAATATCTGCAACAGAACAGTTGAATTCACGTTCTCCTGTATTTGCTACTTCTTCGTCAAGTTCATTTTTTTCGTCCAGCATTACGAACACATCCGCTACCCTGGCAGAATCATCCTTCAATGTGAGTATGGAGAAACGTCTTTTCTGATCATAGATTCTTGTAGAAAAAAGACGCAGTAGTTTAAGAGCCAACTGGGGATTACCGGTCATGAGCATCTCGAAGTTATTCTGATTGAACTCCAGAATCCGGCTGTCCTCAACAGCAATGATCGACGCACTTCGGGGTGCATTTTCTAAAAGAGCCATTTCACCAAAAAATTCACCTGGATGAAGTACATCAATGAGTTTTTCAATTTTGCCGAAGATTTTAACAATTTTTACCTGACCCGAATTTATAAGGTAAAACGCATCTCCCGGTTCATATTCACAGAAAATAATACTACCGGCACTATAGTTTTTGGCGAACCGCTCGAATAAAGAAAGATCCAGATTCATAATTCCTTTCCTTTAAGAGCATTGATTTTTGTTAGTATCTGACGATACAGGCTGTGTGTTTTCGGGAGATGTTTATAGGCTGTCTGGTAGAATTCCAATGCCTTTTCCTTTTGTGCGAGAGCTTCATAGCTGAATCCGATATAACAAATTGCTTCACCTGTATGAGTATGATTGGGGTATTTATACAGAGTTGTCGAAAGTTGTTTTATTGCGTCATTGTATTTTTCCAGGAAATATAAACAACAACCAATCCGTAATTCCACATATGCTTCATTTTCTGCAGCAGTTTTGTTCTCCAACAAGGTCAAAAAACCTTTAAGCGCTATTTTATACTGCTTTAGTTTATATTGAGAATCAATGGAATGAAATGATAATGCGGAGTAACCTGTCGGTGAAACATTTTTAGGGACTATCTTCTGGCTATTGGGATTATTAAGGGATTGCTCCAACAGTGCCTTTGCTTCATCCGCCTTTAGCTTGGCCTGCGGAGCATATGATCCAGTTGGCCAATGCTTGAGATATCTTTGAAATGCAAATACGGCTTGAGAATACAAACCTTCATCTTTGTAATACTCACCTACAGAAATAAGTCCGGCCTCGGGGTTGATTTCCGTGTCCTCTGTAGAAAGGCTGCTCTGTACCTGATGATGAATCCGCCGGAGTTGATTTGAGAAAACCCTGAGCATTTTCATCAGAATTCTTGGATTTCCTGATATCAGTTCTTCAAACTCAGGTACGGTGAATTGCAGAACTGTACATTCTGTCAGTGCTCTGGCTGTCTCATCGTGAATATTTCCAGCCAGTGCTGCCTTTACTCCAAAAAACTCTCCAGCTTCCACAGCTTCTCTAATCTTTTCGCCGGTTTGAAGATCTATACTGGTCAGTTCAATCTTTCCCTGCTTGAGTATGGATATCCCATCAGCTTTGTCTTCGGCGAAGTGAATTATTGCATTTGCATGATATGTAATTGGTTTCGGCAATTAGATATTCTCCTGTACAACCAATTCTAGAAGAATACTGGATATGTCAAGCACTGTCAATATCTACGAACACAATATATGATAGGATTACTATGGTAGATCTTCATACCCATTCAACAGAAAGTGATGGTGAACTGTCACCCGGTGAGTTAATAGATCAAGCAAATGAAAACGGGCTTTCTGCTATTGCTCTCACTGACCATGATACCGTTGCGGGTGTCGATGAAGCCCAGGCTAGATCTGACATAAAAAATATCAGATTTATTCCCGGAGTTGAAATCAGTGTACAGTTTGAACCTGGAGAATGCCATCTCCTGGGTCTCAATCTAAAAAAAGAGAGAATTGTCCATATTGAGGAATTTCTCAAAGAAAGACGACGGCATCGTGAAATCAGAAACCAGAAAATGATTCAATGTATGCGGGATGATGATCTGGATATTTCCCTGGATGCCATGTACAACCAGTTTCATGGTGATGTGATTGGAAGGCTGCATTTTGCTCGTTGGTTGATTGCTGCAGGTAAAGCCAGAGATGTCCCGGATGCATTCAAAAAATGGCTGGGTGTTGGCCGGCCATATTATGCTCGAAATTCTCTTCCCTCCATGGCAGAATCTGTTCAGATAATCCACCAATCTGGCGGACAGGCTGTTGTTGCTCATCCTAAATCATTGTGGATTTCCTGGAGCCGTCTGAATACACAATTAGCTGAGTGGAAAAAAATGGGGCTTGATGGAATTGAAGCACTTCATTCCGGAACCTCGAAAAATGATGTGAAACGATTGTTGGAACTTGCTCAAACTCATGATTTATTCATCACAGGAGGTTCTGATTTTCATGGTACAAGCCGTCCCGATCGGGTTTTAGGCCATGGCCCGCAGGGGATGCGTTTAGATGACAGTCTTCTGGAGCCATTTCAATGATGAGAAGATCTTTCTTCACAGCTCTCACAGCATTGTTGGCTGTATACAATCTCTTTGGAGATTACCCTCTTATTAGAGAAAAGAATAAATCTCAAGATCTTGTTTTCCTGCAGCAACAGCAGGATGTTTCTAATTGGTACTCAGGAATGAAAGATCCCCCTCCGATAGTCCTGTTTCGATATAAACCTGATGCCACGGAAAGTCTTTTTACAGTTGCAGCAGATTTCAATCTTCCTTATGAGACCTTGTCCACACTGAATGGTTGGGATTCTCCGGCTCTTTTTGCCACTGGAACAGAAATCCTGGTTTCAAATCTACCCGGATTATTTATTCAGGAATTGTCAAACATGGAGTGGAATAGAAATATGATTGAAACCCGACAGAACCTGGAAAGCTCCGATCTTGTCATTACAACTGTTGATGGGATAACAAAAACATTCAAGTTCTTCCCTGGAGAAAAATTTACCCCTGAAGAGCGTATCCGGTTTCTCGGCAATCTTTTTTCTACTCCATTGGACGAAATTGCAGTGGTTACATCTCATTTTGGGTACAGAAACAGCCCAATTACTGGTAAAATAAGCTTCCATCCAGGTATAGACATCAGGGCTGAGATAGGAACACCTGTACTTTGTGCTCGAAATGGAGTAGTTTCTGATATAGGTACATTGGAAGTTTATGGTCTTTATCTTATCATTAATCATGATGGGGATTATCAAACTGTATATGCCCATCTCAAAGAAGTTCTGGTAACTCAGGGACAGAGTGTGATGGCAGGTTCAATTGTGGCTTCATCTGGCAATTCCGGGATTTCAACAGGCTCTCATCTGCATTTTGAGATACGACGAAATGAACGTCCAATAAATCCTTTGCGGGTTACTGCATTGAGGAGATGATGAAGCGAATACGAAAGAAAATGACAGCAGTAATCATTATTATTTCATTATTCTGTTTTTGTATACAGAACCTTGCTGCAGAAAGTATCAATGGAAAAACTGTCGGGTTCATTGCTGGGAACAGTGATGCAATTACCTTCAATCTTGAAGATATAGTGGTGATAAATGCTGTGTCCATACCAGACCATCAGGAGGGTATGGAACTTGAGATTGATATTCCAGGAAGCTTGCAGGACTACCAGAATAGTTTTGCTCTTATGATATACAAGAGCGTTACTCCGGAACCAGGCATGGATGTAAAATCATACAATGGGATACGGGTCTATATGAGATTGTTGACTACCCGAGAATCCATGTATCTTCGAATCCCGTTTAATACGCATCATACCGTTAGTGGAGATGCCCTTACTCAACTTCTTCCGGTTGCAGTAACTCCCGATGATTTTCCCCTGCTGTTTACCATTCTGCCAGTAGTGAAGGGTATACCGGATATGGTATACAGCCAGAATTTCACAATTCAAGCTTCTCCACTATGGAGAAATGAAGGACTGGTATCTGTCAGCATAACCAACTTATCCGGTTCGCCTGAGGAAACAATTCTGATCACTATCGATGGCAATGAAGTATCTCAGAATGAGAAAATTGCATTGGAAACAGGTATACATAAGATAATTGTAAGCAGTACTCATGCCCCTCTGGTTGAAAAAACAGTCGTCGTTGAACCAGGGGAAGAAATAGATATCCCTGTAACACTTGATTACAGACCTCCGGAACTGACCATAAAAACACTGGATGGAGCACAGATTTTTTTGGATGGTAATGAAATTCTGTCAGATGATAATGGAATTGAAGTAGACAACAGCATACTTACGCTGGAAGTGGAACCAGGGGATCATATTATAACGAGTATACTGGGAGATTATGAGCTGTCCAGGAGTTTTACTATTCGGCCCGGGGGACGAGTCCGCATTGAATTACTATTCGAGATCAAAATTGCTGAGTATGAAAATGAGAGTGGGAATCCCTATGGTCTGGGAAACTAGGAGCCTGTCGGACTTACGCCTCACGGCTCGATTTTTGCCCTTTTATCCTGCTGCTACGTTGCCAAAATACTCACGTAGCCCAGCTACACTCCGTTTTTGTCGCCTTGCATCAGGAAAACATCATTAAAAATCGCCTCGAAGGCTTAAAGTCCGACAGACTCCTGGCGCTTTTTGTCGATCTATTCCTGTTTTTTTTCTAACCTTAATGCGTCAAAGTGTCGAAAATCATCATGTCGGGTAACCGGGGTAGTACCCCTCCCAGTTCACTATGCCGGGTATCTGATCCCATTTATGGGTGGCTGGCCTTAGGGCCGGCCTTTATTTTATGTTCTTTCTCAGAGTGCTGTATCTGGGTAAGAATTCGATGACTTCAATATTCAACAGTACTCTGTTTTGGAAAATGCTGTGATTCTGCTGACCTTACTGTTGTCAGCAGTTTTGCAGCGTCAGAAAGCTTGCAAAACTCCCTACAACTCATCCAGGGATTCCAATTTCCTCCAGCACCTTTGCATAAGAAGGTTATAACGATCAGATCCCACTTTCGGATTATGTCGCTCATACAGCCAGATTTTTATTTCTTTCACACCTGAAGAGATCAATAACTACTACAGAAGTTTCGTTGCAATCAAGATTTTTTTGACTTACTTGTTCTAATGAGTTTGACATGGGTTTTATTGTGATTACTATATTTCCAGGTAAGACTGTCAATATTTGAAAGGAGGGCCAACCCTGTTAATTCTTTTCTTTGAAACTGGCATCTCAGGTAGGGATTCTTCAAGTTCCTTCACCAGGTTTTCCAAGGTATTTAGATTCAGGGGAAGAAGGTAGGCAATAATATCTGAGCGTGTTTTAGATTCACTGGACATTGCTTCCATATTCCTTATTGAAGTTTTCCTGTTACTGATGCCTGCGATTTCTGGTACAATAGTTTCTTTGAGGAGTTGTATATAAACTTTCAGGGATTTGAGACCCTCTTGAATGACTGGAATGTCGGCTTTAACAGGTTCACTAATCGATATGCAGGCACGAATATCATAGAATTGTCCGGTTGTCATGGGAAAGTCGCCTAAAAAGGTCGTGAACCAGTTCTGGTCAAAGTAGCTTGAATAAATCTCCCCGATTTGGCTAATTATCACGCTGATTCTATCCGGCAATGAATGGTTCTGATTTAATCTATGCCAATTGTTGAGTGATTTCATTATTTATTACACAGCTTCCTTGTTCAATGTATCATAATCCTTCACTATATCGCTAAATATACATCGGTATCAAAGGCTGTGTCCATAAGGCACCTCTAAAAAACCTTATTTGTTTTTGGCTTGATCTTTTTCCTCGCTGCTACGTTGTTAAAATACTTACGTAAGCAGGTGCGTACCGCAGGAGCAAAGCTCCGAGGAACGCACCGCCACTACGCCAAATTCCGAAAACGGTTATTTAGAGGTTGCCTTGAAAAAAAGCGGGTTTGTCCAGGAAAGAAAATACCGTAAAACAACCCCTGTGGAACGAATCAATGCGCCTCATCAGGCACTGGCTCCCAACGATATCTGGACTGTTGACTTCAAGGGCTGGTGGTACTCCAAAGATCGCTCACGGTGTGAACCGCTAACTATCCGTGACGAGTTCAGCTGTTTCGTTTTGGAGGCGGGAATACTCGGCTCAACCCGCACAGAGGACGTTAAAAGTGCTTTTGAGAGGACTTTCAAGCTCTACGGCCTGCCCAGGGTCATCAAAAGCGATAACGGAAGCCCCTTTGCCAGTGCCGTCTCTGTCATGGGTATGAAATGTCCGGGAGATGTATACCAGAAGTCAGAAAGAGTGTATACATCTGAAAAAACTCAAAATCGGGTATCCGTTATTTTACAGGGTACGGAAACTCGCGCGTTCGGGCTGTTTGAAACTGGATCGCAGCAGTATTTATATCAGTATGGCTCTTGCGGGGGAAACAATTGGAATCACAGATCTTGATGAATCGTTCTTCTCGATCTATTTTGATTATGGGTACCTCAAAAAAACAGCTTTAGGAAATTGACGAAGTGACGGTGTGTTCCTCGGAGCTTTGCTCCTGCGGTACGCACCTGTTTACGTGAGCATTTTGACAACGCAGTAGCGGCAGAAAAGATCGAGTCATGAACTAAATGGGTTTTTTAGAGGTGCCCTTATATTGGGCTGGGATTGATCGACAGAGAAACCTATGGTTTCAAGCCTTTCAATCAGAACCACTTACCTCCACAAAAAGTGGGGGGTGATGCCTCTTCTGAACCTTGAAATCTGTTACCTATGTCCTGAACCTGTACCCGATAGACTGTTGATTGTACTCCATGTCCCATACTGCCCATCCCCATCCTTCACCCCCACCCGCCAGTAGTGGGACTTCCTGGTGGTCAGGTGGCCCGCTGTCTCTTCCTTACAATTTATGCTATCCTAAAGCCATGAACCTGCCTAAACTGCCCTCCAGGGTTACAATCACTTTTGATGCCTTTTTCAAACTCCAGGCCAGGGAGTTCTTCGGCTCCTGCGGCTATCAGGTGGAAGCGGAGCATGAAATGCTCAAGATGCCTAAGAGGCTTGATGTCCTGGTCATTAAAACCAGTGCTTCCTGCGTCAAATTTGAAATCTTCGACTATTTTAGCCAATTCAACCTCATAAGCTATAAATCCTATGGCGACAGGGTGCGATTTGAGGACATCTATGATACGTCCATTTACGCCAATTTGTACCTCAGGGAAAACCGCGAAGCCAGGTACGGCAACACAACCGTAACCCTGATCTGTTCCAGCACACCGAGGAAATTCATCCAACAACACAAGGAGTTCTTCGAGGAAGTCCGTCCCGGCCACTTCATCGGCAACTATGGAATGTATCAAATTCATATCATCAACATAGAGGCCATTCAACTTGGCGGGCCTGACGGCGTGTTTCTCTCCGAGTTCTGCCGGGACATTGGTCGGTTGGCCGATAGGAGGGAGATCGAGAAATGTAATCTCTCATCACAAATTATTGACAAACTTATTAGGGGCGTTAAAATGAGGATGACAGTCTTTGAGGGGAAGGAGGAAGACATGGTACCCGTTGCCGATGTAACCGAGATAGTCAGGCCGCAGCTTGAGAAAGCGTGGAATGATGGCATTGAGAAAGGCATTGAGAAAGGCATTGAGAAAGGCATAACTCAAACTGCCAAAAGGATGAAGTCCGCCGGAGTCGATAGGAAACTCATCAGTAAATCGACGGGATTGAGTAAGCAGGAAATCGAAAAGCTCTGACCGAATGGACGGGAAGCATTGAATGGGGTTTTTCCATGACTCGGTTGTTTGATTAGAGAAACTTTGTCACCGTTGCTGACAATCTACTCCCCGGCACGGATAAATTGTCTTTTTTTTAACCACGAAAAGCACGAAAGCCGCGAAAATTTAATGGATCTGGATTGAGGAATTACCACCCCGGCCTGTCAAGAATCCGTGTCCATCTGTGATTTCGATTCTTCAACTCCGAAAGGAGGTTCTTGAAACTGTTTCAGAAGGGGGGAGGTGCTCCGGCCTACCTTCCAGGGGAGAAGTTTCTGGTTGTGTCATTATTGATACAGTTGGGGCAAAAAATTTTTCGCTCCCGCCTTCGGCGGGCGGGGCGCATTTGCGCTTGGCCTGCCGGCCAATGCGCCGATGCGCCAAGGATGCAGGCTACGCCTGCCTTTTTTATGGCCGCCCAGGGGCGGCGGGAAAGCTCCGCTTTCCTAAAGGAAGGGGCCTTACGGCCCCCTTTTTTTATGCCGCTTGCGCGGCGGATAAGTGCTGCGCACTTATCTCAAAAGGTAAAAAGCCAAAAATTTACGTCCTCCGAACAGGGCGAAAGCCAACGTGGTCGAGGCTACTGCCAGGCAAGTCGCCGTCCCGATTCGCTGACCGCAGGACACGGGCGTTGCCGTCCCAACTGCCGCCACGAAGCAAGCGGAACGGTCCGCTTGACGGCCCCCTGGGATCGGTCTGGCTGCCACTGGAATAATCCCCATACCAGTCCCAGCACCACTCCCATACGTTTCCGCTCATGTCGTACAGACCCAGCTCGTTGGCCACCTTCTCGCCTACAGAATGGGTTCTCAAACCGGAATTATCCCTATTCCAGCCAACATCCCCCACCGTGTCGCTCCCGGAATACTTGTACCCATTCGACTCCTTCCCTCCACGGGAAGCATACTCCCACTCGGCTTCCGTCGGCAGGCGCCAGCCATTCTTATCAAAGTCCGCCGTTACAGTCGTCCCATTTATCGTGTACACCTTCTCCAGTCCTTCCTTCGCACTCAAGGCATTGCAGTACGCCACTGCCTCATACCAGGTTACACTCTCCACAGGCAGATCATCCCCCTTCCATTTCGACGGGTTGTTCTCATCTCCCATCACCGTCTTCCAATGGCCCTGGGTTACCTCCGTCTTTGCTATGGAAAACGAACTCACCGTTACTTCATGCACAGGACTCTCATCCGAATTAGCATCACTATCTGTACTGCCCATCTGGAAACTGCCGCCTTCCACGTAAACGGTTTCCAGTAGCAATGAGATGAAGACCCACAGACTCTGGACCCCACTCCAGGCCCCGTATTGCCCAGCCCCATCCTTTGCCCGCACTCGCCAGTAGTGGGTCTGCTCATTTGTCAGTGCCGATGTGGGCGTGTAAGAGGTGCCCGTTACGCTCGTGGCCGGGGCGGTTTCCACCCCCGCCCGGCTGCCTGCTATCTGCAACTCGTAGCCCGCCGCTCCCTCCACCGCATTCCAACTGAAGGTAGGCGTGGTGTCCGGCGTGCTGCTGCCATCCGCAGGGCTCAGGCCGCCCACTTTGTTGATTATTATCCTCAATAACTTCGGGTGTATCCACCCCTCTTGTTTAGGGCACCTCTAAAAAAACCCCTGAAACTTCCAAACCTGGGTTCCGAAAGAAGCCTGGAACTGTAATACTGATTAGCATGAAACAACGAGAAAAACCTTTATTCGATAAAGATTTTCGCCTGTCAGACTTGAGCAACAAGGGTGACTATCTTGAGAAGCTCGATCAGGTGATCGATTGGGAGGTTTTTCGCGGTCCCGTGGAAAAAACCATGCAAAAGAATCTACGAGAGGATGGCAAGGGACGTCCTACAAACGACGCAGTGTTGATGTTCAAGACACTGATTCTTCGCGAGTTGTACCAGCTTTCCGACGATAGCATGGAGGGTACCCCAAAGAGAGAATAGAAGGGATCATTGGACTACTGAACCTTAGCTATAACATCTGTCGTTATGTGTATTTGAGACAATCCCTGGGATAAGTGGGCACTGCATGTGCTCCGTAAACCGAAAAAAGCCTGATAACGGGTTGAAATCGCTAAGAAAGACCGAAATTTTCAGAAAAAATGAATAGAAGGACGTTTTTCCCGAATCAAGGGCAGCAAAACTATTTTTAGAGGTGCCCTTAAGATGTTCCCTTGATATAGTTGTTCTTATACTATTGATGGTTAAGATTCGAAAAAAATCATTTTGAATACTGAAAACTCATGCCAATCGAAATCTATCGTAATTGCTTTATTCATAATATATTATCTTTGTAGAGACTGCCTCCGTTTCATCTCTACAAGCTTTCGGACACACCACAAACAAACTGGAAGTCTGGAGTCAGTATCAATAGAAGACGTGACATTTTGTTTATTTCTCATTATACTATAGGTTGATGGGGAACACTGAAAGCACCCATTGCGGTTCCGGTTTGCTTCTTGCTGTGTCGACGTGATTCTCATGGAATCTGGATGCCTGGACGGACAGGAGTTGAGCTTTCTATAAAACCCTGTTTGAGGTGTTGCTTTGAAGAGAATGTTGGTAAACCCGGTATTGATTGTGATACTCAGTATCATTATGGTGACTTCCTGTGCTGTGAAACAGGAAGTTTATATTGAGAAGTCAGGCAATGGTGAAGTAAGCTTCGACATTCAGCTTGCTGATTATCTGACTGAGGTGATTGGCCAGGTCATGATGCTTCTGGAACCCGGAGACAGTATACCAGAAAATCAGTTGTCATTCTTTGATCTGGAAGCTATTGAAAATGATTTCCGACAACGTGAGGGTATCACTCTTGTCAGTCTGGAAGCTCCGGCACAGAACAGAATAACAGGACAGTTCACTTTCGAGGATCCGAGCATACTGCTTCAGAGTATTGAGGAAGGTTCCGCTGAGAGTCAAATAGTTCAGATGAGGAATGATGGGCGTATGTCTGAATTAACGGTGAGACTTAACCGAAACACCATCACAGCCCTGCTTGATGAGAACCCGTCCTTCAATAACGCACTTGTTGAGACATTTGGACCAGCGGGCACAGAAGGACTGACAGAAGAGGAATATCTCGACATGATGGCATTCGCTCTGGGCGAGGTGAGCCGTGTAGGAATCCAATCCTCTTCCCTGGATCTGACAATCCGGGTGGAAGGACAGATCATCGACCAGAAAGGCGGTCGTATAATCAACAAAAATACAGTGAAATACAGCATTCCTTTACTGCCGGTATTGATGCTTACGGAACCACTGGAGTACTCCGTGAGTTATCAATGAAATGGGATGAATTTTGAGTATCAAGAATTTTATCCGATTCATTCTCAAGAATTCTAAGCTCATTATAGTCCTGACGATATTGCTCACTGCATTTATGACCTGGAAGGCCGTAGGTATTGGTATCGATACCGATGTGAACAACCTGACACCCAGACAAAATGATCGGATAGATAAAATACGAACAGAACTGGGAATCGAGAAAGAAATCACGAATTTTATCTTTATCAGTATTTATGGCAATGATCTGTATAATCTCAAAGTTCTCCAGGAATTTCAGAACACAATTGATGCCATACTGGATATACCAGAAATCATAGTTACCCTGTCACCATTCAATTTCATCTCATTCGATGCAGAAGGCAGGCGGATAATTCCTGTAACAGTTTCTCCGACTGGAAGGGCACCATCGAATCCTGAAGAATTGGAAATTTTTGAAAGACGTATCAAGGATGGTTCACTATCGAGGAATCTGGTTGTTTCCAATAATGGCCGGATTCTAACCGCTGCTTTTGTGAGTAGACCGGTGGTGGATTCTACCTCATTCATGATCTCTTTCGATGCGGCTATCAAACCTCTCAAAGAGGTGGTCAGGGTGTACTATACAGGTGAAGTCCCGTTTCAGGAACGAGTGGCGTTTTACCTGTTGGGTGATTTTTCCAGATTGATGATATATTCTTTGATTGCCATGCTTACTATCTTCTGGCTTAGTTTCCGCTCACTGAGAGCTATTATTCTACCTATTATGGTAACAGTCATTGGAACAATCTGGACTCTGGGTATTATGTCTATGATCGGTTTCAAGATTACCGTTCTCACCGTTATTGTCCCGGCACTGGTTCTTACGATTGGCAGTTCTTATACAATTCATATTCTCAATGAATATTACCGGATTGAAAAATCTGGAGAAACTGAAAAAATGCAATGGCTGACTGATACCGTTGAACACGTTATCCGTACTGTCATAATAGCCGCACTCACTACTATGATCAGTTTTTTAAGCTTGTTGACAACAACTATTCGTCCCCTCCGGGAGTTTGGATTATCGATAGGTCTAGGAATTTTCTTTTGTGCCATACTGGTGCTTACTTTTCTGCCATCTGTTTTTTACATCCTTAAAACACCACCGGCAATCCATCGTAAACGTATCAAAGATGGTATGATAATCAGTCTTGTCACTCGATTTGGCCAGTTGGCATCTCGATATCGATACATCCTGCTTGCCTCATTCATCCTGCTGTTTGTGTTCTTCCTATCAGGTTATCCCCACATTCTTCACCAGTCGGATTACTTTTCGTATTTCCCATCAGACGATCCTCTTATTATCGGGAGTCAATTTATCAACAAACACAGTGGCGGCTCCCAGATATTCAATATAACACTGACAGCGGCCAATGGTGAGAAGAATTTTTTCCTCAATCCAAAAATTCTGAGTTTAACTGACAGATTTGAAACAGTTCTCAGAGAACATCCCTCAGTAACCAGTAAGCTGTCATTTATTGGAATTATCAAAGCAATGAATGAAGTTGTGAATGGAGTGGAGGCTGTGCCGGAATCCAGGGGATTAATACTTTTACTCTACCGGTATTTTGGTATGATCCCACGAGATAAAGTAATCTTTGGCCAGGAATCCTCCATTATTAACGATGACGCATCCCGGATAACAGTTTACCTCAAATTGGCTGACTCAGATACATACAGCATGATCAGTGAAAATGATGTCCGGGAGTTTCAGGAGTTTGTCCGCGATGAATCAGCTGTTTATTTTGATGATTCAGTGAAAATTGATATGTGGGGTAATACACTTCTGATTATGGAATCATCCCGGACAATTAAACGCGATCAACTGAGATCTACTCTGATTTCCATAACTCTGGGCATGATTGTAACCTGGATCTTTTTCCGGTCATTTGCATTCAGTTTGATTGCTCTGGTACCCTTGCTCAGTGGTATTTTCTTTTATTTCATTACGCTCTATTTGACCAGAATCCCCCTGGATCTAACAACTATTCTGGTAACGAATGTAACAGTGGGCGTCGGGCTCGATGATTCGGTTCATTTCATTCTACAGTACAGGAAGCAAAGGCGTTTACAGCCCTATAATTCCGCTCTCTTATCAAGTTTGCATATTGCGGGCCGCCCCATTGTGCTCACTACATTTTCTCTGGTCGCTGGACTACTGGTTCTATGCTTTGCCAGCTTCAAGCCAGTTGTATTCTTTGGATTTCTTATTGCTGGGACACTTTTTTCAACAATGATAGGAACAGTGATTTTCATACCTGCTGCCATTACTTTCTATGAGAGGATTCGTAATCGGTGATTATCAGGAAAATGAAATACTGTTTTGAGATTCCAATCCTGGGGTGGGAAGGATATTATGGGCACCTCTAAAAAACCCATTGAGTTCTTGACTCGATCTTTTCTGCCGCATCAGGAAACAATTCGGGTCTGGTTTCGTCTTGCAATAGTTGATTATTGCTGGTATTCTGGAAAGTAGTAATGAATATTGAGATCAGTAAAGTCGTCAATCGGAAAGATATTAAGGAATTCATTCGTCTCCCTTACAATGTGTATTGGGGACATCGTATCCGGTATAGTAACTGGGTTCCTCCCCTCAATATGGATCTCCGTCAGGTTTTGAATAAGAAAAATCCCATGTATGACCATACCGAAGGGCAATTCTGGCTTGCCAGAGAAAATGGGGAGGTACTTGGCCGTATCGCAGCATTTATAGATCAGAATTATGTTGAATATCAAAAGACTCAGACCGGTTTCTTCGGCTACTATGAATGCCTTGACCGTTCGGATGTCAGTGAAGCGTTATTCAAAACAGCTGAAGAATGGCTAAGATCCAGGGGTATGGAGAAGGTTATGGGGCCTGTCAATGGTTCCACCAATTTCCAAATTGGGAACCAGATTAATAATTTTGAAGAATTGCCAGTTATCGATATGCCCTACTCGGCTCCGTATTATGGTCAGCAGATTGAAAATGTCGGTTATTCCAGGGCACAGGATCTATACTCCTATCGGAGAAATGTAAGAGACTCACCTGTCAGTGACAGAATCCGGCGGATTTCTGAACTGGCAGCGAAACGCAATGGAATTACTATCAGAACGGCCGACATCAAAAACTGGGATGCCGAAATTGCGATTGTCAAGGACATCTGGGAAAAAGGTTGGCACAAAAACTGGGGATTTACTCCCTGGCATGATCCCGAATTCAAGGAAATGGCAAGAAGCATCAAAAAAATGATGAACCCAGAGCTTACATATATCGCTGAGATAAATGGGAAAGCTGTTGGTTTCTGTTTCCCCATACCAGATATTAATTTCGCTTTGCAGAGGATTGAGGGGAAGCTATTCCCTACCGGAGTCTTCAAACTGCTGGCAGCGAAGAAAAAGGCCAAGATACTTCGTGTAGCTGCTTTCGGGGTGTTACCGGAATATCAAAGCAAGGGAATTGATGGACTGATGATAACGAAACTTAATGATGATGGACTAAGAACTAATATGGACATCGGTGAATTCAGTTGGATTCTAGAATCCAACTATCCCTTGAGAAATCTATTGGAGAAATGGGGTTGTGTGCATTATAAGATCCATCGGGTGTATGATAAGACTCTTTGATGATTCTATGCACTTGATATATTTTTCTGATCCGGGGTACTTTGCATACTCGAATATCAAATGGAGAAGCAATGAAAACAGTATTTCTCTTTCCAGGCCAGGGGGCTCAGTATCCTGGTATGGGACAAGATTTATATAATGCCGATTTGAAGGTACGTCAATTATTCAATGATGCATCGGACATCGGCGGTCGTGATTGGGCAAAGATCCTTTTTGAAGGCAGTGCGGAGGAACTCAAGGCCACCGATGTCGCCCAGGTTGCCATAATTCTTGTCAGTATGGCGGCATCCATGGCTCTGGAAGTTCGTGGTATTACAGCTTCTGCCTGCGCGGGATTCAGTCTTGGAGAATACACAGCTCTTTACCAGGCTGGTGTGTTAACTCGGGAGGATCTTCTGCGGGTTGTTGACAAAAGAGGCAAACTGCTTGAAAGAATCAGTCGAACCAAAGATACACCGGATGGTCCTGTTGGAATGAGTGCTGTACTGGGTCTGGATAGAGAAGAAATTGCCAGGGCTATTAATGGAATTGATGACGTATATATTGCACTCCACAGCTCACCGAATCAATCCGTCCTTTCCGGTACGGCCGCTGGATTGAGCATGGCTGAGAAGAAACTGGAAGAGGCTGGCGCGATGAAACTGGTACGGCTCATGGTCTCCGGTCCTTTTCATTCCCCATTACTTGAAGATGCGAAACCTGAATTTTCTGAATTCCTGAATGGTATCGTCTTTTCAGATCCAAAGATCCCCATATATGTTAATACAACAGCGGCAACTGTCAGCAGAGGTGATGAATTGAGGCAAACATGTCTGGACCAACTCGACCATTGTGTCCGATGGGTTGACAGTCAAAAAGCATTGATGGCTCTTAATCCAGATCAGGTTCTTGAAGTGGGACCTGGAATAGTTCTAACCGGTCTATGGAAAAACATGAAGAGTAAACTTCGGGTAAAACCTGCGGGTAAACTGGATGCTATCGAAGGTTTGCTATGAATAAGCGAATAGTCATTACCGGTATGGGTACGATCAATCCTCTCGCGGATACACTGGACGGCTTTTATGAGGCTCTCATCGCTGGAAAGTCCGGAATGAAACAATGGACATCAATTGACTTGAGCAATGTTGAGTGTAAGATCGGTGGAGATCTTGGCGATTACGATACAAAAGCCGCATTGGAACAATATCAGGATCTTTTAGGTCTGGCTCGCTTCAAAGCAGTGAAGAAACTTTTTCGATATACAACTTTTTCTGCGCGTATGGCAATTCTTACAGCTCTGGCTGCCTGGAAAGATGCAGGCCTGAAGATTGATGAAGGAAATCCTGTCGATACCGGGGTGATGGTTGCCGGGCATAATTTCAATTCCAATTACATGTTTGAGGTAACAAAACAATTCCAGGAAGATCCTGAGTGGATTGACGCCCTGGCGGGAGTAGAAGCTATAGATCCCAATATCCCCGGAATAATTGCTGAAGTATTAGGCGCGAAGGGACCATCGTTTACCATCGGAGGAGCTTGTGCAAGCGGTAATTTAGCACTCAGAGAAGGACTGCGAGACATCCTCAGCGGTGAATCCGTCCGGTCAGTTGTATGCGGTCCTCCTTTTGATGTTTCTCCCGCTGATATTCAGGCTTCGGCAATCATCAATGCAGTGGTCATTCGTCCGGACTATCAAAACAGACCCACCGAAGCGTCCAGGCCATTTGATTCCGATCGATGCGGTTTTCTCTATTCCCATGGTTCAGCTACGCTCATTCTTGAAAGCCTTGATACCGCACTGGAGAGGGATGCTCCTATCTATGGGGAGTTACTGGGGGTGAAAGCGGGATCAAATGCCAATCACCTTCCTATGCCCGGTGCAGAAAACCAGGCCAGAGTTATGAAAGACCTGCTGTCCATGACTGGAGTTGAACCCCATGAGGTTGACTATGTTAATTGCCATGCAACTGGAACCCCTTCCGGTGATTTGCAGGAAGTCCTGGCCATTCAGGATACATTTGGAGAACATGCCGGGAATCTTAGAATCAATGCCCCGAAATCCATGCTGGGACATACCTGCTGGGGCAGTCCACTGGTGGAAACCATTGGAGGATTACTGCAAATGAGACATGGACGTCTTCATCCCACAATCAATATTGACAAATTGGATCCGGAAATCAAGCTCAATGTTATAACGGAAGTAGAAGACTATCAAATCAGTATGATGCTCAAAAATTCCTTTGGTTTTGGGGGTATCAACTGTTGCTCACTTATTAAACGATATGAGGAGGGATCATGAATTGCTTTGTTACTGGCGGTTCCAGGGGTATTGGCCGGGCAATTGTTCTAAAGTTTATTGAGGAAGGCTATGGATGTGCCTTCAGTTATACCAGCAATATCGAAGCCGCGGCGAAAACCATCGAATCAGCCAAAAAAATCAATTCGAACGCAAAAATCCAATCCTATCAATTGGACCAGGGATACCCGGAACAGGTTGAATCCGTCGTGGAGAAGGCCCTCAATGACTTTGGAGAAATTGGAGTTCTGGTCAATAATGCGGCTATTAACAGGAATAATGCCGTTGCTTTCATGAGTAATGATGAATGGAATGATGTAATCCGGACCAATTTAACGGGACCTTTCTATATGATCCGACAATTCCTCATGCCCATGGTTGGAGCAAAATATGGCCGTATAATTAACATCTCATCGCTAGCCCAGGATGGCTCAAGCGGTCAGGTGAGTTACTCGGTCAGTAAGGGTGGCCTGGTAACTCTGTCAAAAACAGTAGCCAGGGAATATGGCGCCAAGGGAATCACTTCCAATGTCGTTACGGTTGGGTATGTGGAAACGGATATGACAGAAGAGCATCTGGCGCAGAAACTGAAAAAAATATGGTTGGAGTACTGTCCCATTAAAAGAGTTGGGGAAGCGGAAGAAATAGCCAGTGCGGTATATTATCTTACAACTGAAAAAGCTGGTTTTATCAATGGAGAAAACTTATGTGTTGCCGGAGGGTTAACTTATATTCCATAGGAATCCCGGTAGGATCAGGATTGAAATTATGAGGAAATTATATGAATAGAGTGGGAATCGAAAAATTGAATATCTATGGATGCAGCATGTTCGTTGAACAGCGGCAAATAGCTATAGCCCGGAACAAGGATCCCCAAACCGTTATTGGTGATTATCTTATCGATACTCGATCTTTGAATCCTGTATGGGAGGATACGGTGACCATGGGTGCCAATGCTGCAAAAACATTGATGAATGATGTTGACCCGGATAGTATTGGCATGCTCATTGTGGGAACTGAAGGTTCCGTCGACTTTGGGAAACCAATTTCCACAAATATTATCGGGGCGCTGGGTTTGAATCAGAATATAAGGAATTATGAAGTCAAACATGCCTGCTACAGCGGCATGGCTGCTCTGGATACGGGAGTAAACTGGATTGCATCAGGACTGAATCAAGGCCGCAAAGCTTTGATTATAGCCTCTGACTTCTCCCGGGAGCATCTGGGAAAAAAGGAAGAATTTGTTCTTGGTGGAGTTGCAGCAGCTCTTCTGGTCAGTGAAACGCCGAAAATTGTTGAATTTGAACCATACCGCAAAGGGACATGGTCTATAGATCTCTATGATACCTGGCGTCCAAGTGCCACCGGTGAAGTAGGGAATAATGAGGTGAGTCTGTATTCATATCTGGATGCCCTGGAAGGAGCCTGGGATGATTATGCCTTACGAACAGGTACTGAAGTTGACTTTGATGACGATCATCGATGGTTGTGCTATCATACCCCCTTTCCTGGTATGGCCTTCCAGGCTCACCGGACACTCTGCAATCTTAACAGTCCACGTAAGAAAGCTGAGGTGCAGGAAGACTTTCAGAAAAGAGTATTTCCTGTGTTAAAGTATTCACGACGGCTTGGTTCCACATACGGTTCCAGCAATTTTGTAGGGACGGCCAGTCTGCTTTCTGGAGAAGCCCCGGTACGAACTGGGGACCGTATTGGTTACTATGCGTATGGATCTGGTGCCATAGGGGAATTCTGGAGTGGTCGGGTTCTTGACAGTGGTATTGAACAAGTTAAGGCCATGGATATCGATGGACAGTTGGATCGCCGCCGTGAAGCCAGTGTTCAGGAATACGAAGAGGTTGATGTCAAACGTAAGGACAGTATTGAGAAGGAGAATTATATACCGGATCGCGATTTCCCTGCTGGATTATGGAACAGTAACTATCAGGGAAAAGGACTGCTGACACTGAACAAAGTGGATGGATACGTCCGTCACTACGACTGGAGCTGAACTTTTGCCAGTAAAGACTATAATTGATTCTGGCGCGGGTATAATAACGATGACGGATTCCATTGGAGGTAACCGTCTCAATGCCAGTTTGATAGAAGGTATCCAGAGTGCTATACAGGATCTTTCTACCGATGATTCTGTCAGGTTTATTCTACTCCGGTCTAACGGACCGGTTTTTAGTCTCGGCATGGATCTCGATGCCTTTAATTCTGAAAACATCAGTGATTCAGCAGTCAAATTTCATGACAGTGTTACAGCTTATTCCTGTCTCCTTGAGGAAATACATAAATGCTCCAAAACGATAACAGCTCTTATACAGGGTGCAGTGAAGGCTGGTGGAGTGGGACTGGCAGCGGCCTGTGATGTTGTTATCGCCTCTGATTCTGCAAGTTTTGAGCTGAGTGAACTCTATCTTGGTCTCATTCCAGCCAATGTGATGCCCTATATTTTATCCATGCGGATGCCGGTTAAGAGGGCGGCTTATCTGGTTCAAACAGCCGCATGCATTGATGCTCAAACTTCTTTATCCTGGGGCTTGGTTGATGAGGTGCATTCCGACTATAATCTGGAAAAGGCTGTGAAGAAACTTGGCCGACGGCTTATGCGTCTCTCGCCGGAAGCGACAGGCAGGCAGAAATCCTTTATGCGGAAACTGAGATATTTAACCCTTGAGGAACAGAGGAATCTTGCAGTGGAAGAACTTGTGAATATAGCAGTCAGTCCTGATACATTGGAAGCAATTAAAGGCTTTTCCAATGGAGAACTGCCCAGCTGGTTTGAATCATATCGCCCCACAGTTCCCCTTTGTGAACCGTTTCAAGGAGATGAATAATGAGTGGTGTTATTACTTTCACTGTGGATCCTAATGGTGTTGGGTGGTTCAAACTGAATGATGAGAAGGGGAAAAATGTTTTCTCTGAAACATTTATTGCTGATTTTGTGCGAACTATGGATGAAGTGGAAGCTTTGAGAGAACCTCCACGAGTGATGGTGCTTTGCGGACTTCATGATGTTTTTTGTGCTGGTGCCGATAAGAATACTCTGATGGCCCTTACCGAGGGAAAGATTCTCGTAAAAGATCTTATTCTGTCGGAAAGACTGTTGAATGCCGAATTTCCAATTATTGCGGCCATGGAGGGTCATGCTTTGGGAGGTGGCTTAGCGCTGGCCTGCTGTTCAGACATCGTTATCGCAGCGAAAGAAAGCCGTTATGGAGCCGTTTTCATGTCGATGGGATTTACCCCAGGGATGGGAATCACCACTCTTCTGGCCGATATGGTTGGTCCATTCGTCGCGAATGAAATGATGTTCACGGCGAAACGTTTCAAAGGAATCGAGCTTGAACGCATGAATACAAACATCAACCGATTTGTTACGAAATTGCGGGTTACCCATGTTGCTAAAGATCTTGCACGACAGATAGCTGAAAAAAACCCCGCTACCATTCGACTGTTAAAATACACCTTGAGCGCACGAAAGAGGCAGTTGCTCAATGAAGCCAGGAAACAGGAGGATCTGATGCATCGTATCAGCTTTGGTTTCTCTGAAACCAGGAAAATTATTGATGAGTATTACGCGAATTAGGAGTTTGGATAGATGACTTCCATTGATCTAAGCGGGAAAACTGCTCTTATAACTGGCGGAACCAGTGGTATAGGCCTTGCGGCTGGATTGGAGCTTGGTGCTGCTGGCGTGCGTTCTGTTCTTACTCATCGCTGGGGATCTACTCCTGAAGATGAAGTCTTGAAACTTTTCAGGGAGAAAGGTGCCCCACCCCCACTTATCCTGGAAGCCGATGTCTCCCGGGAAGAAGATACTGTCACAGTGATGGAAATGATAGGGAAAGAGCATGATGGGATCGATATTTTTGTCTCCAACGTAGGATTTGCCATGAAAGCGGAAACCCTGAAGGATTACAGGAAGAAATCCCTGTATAAATCCTTTGATTACAGTTCCTGGCCTCTGATAGACTATGTCCGCCAGGCAAAAAAGAAATTTGACAGGTATCCTGAAACCGTTATTGGAATTTCTTCAAACGGACCGGATAACTATTATCGAGGTTATGACTATGTAGCGGCTTCCAAGGCATTATTGGAGTTTTTTACGCGATATTTAGCCGTACACCTCTATGATGATGGCTGTCGTGTGAATACAATACGTTTTGGAACTGTTCGTACTCCTTCATTTACGGCTATATTTGGTAAGGAGTATTTTGAGTGGCTGAAGGAAAACAAAGGTATTGGTGAAGATGCTATCCTAACACCTACTCAATGTGGTAAAGTTATACTGGCACTGTGTAGCGGATTGATGTCCGCGATAAATGGCCAAATAATCAACGCTGATCTTGGATTGCCATTCCGGGACAATGCGATGATGGAATATATTACTAAACGATCCATGGACGATTCCAGGATCGGCTTACAGGAGAAAGAACTATGACAAAACCAGAAGTCATTGATATCATCAAAAATATCATTGAGGAAAACCTTGATGATATTAAAGCTGATGAAATTGACCCACAGAATTCAATGAAAGATTATGGGGCGAACAGCCTTGATATGATCGAAGTGGTTTCCTGCTCCATGCGTGAACTGGGCATCAAAGTTCCAAGAGCTGAGCTTGCTGAAATTACCAATATCGATACCCTTGCAGACAAGTTCCTGGAATATCTTGATAAAAACTAATCCAGGTAGAAATATTGCTACTCATCCGGGATAAGATCGGACAGTGGTTTGTGGGGTTATTTTGCCGGTCATCTGAAAGATTTGTTATAGGAGGATCCTGAATGTCCAATGACGATATTCTAAATTTCAGTCTAGCTGATTTTTTCTTTAATGACAGCACAGATATCCTGGCTCCTCCTTCGGATTTTGAAGAATGGATGAATCATCCCGCGGTTAAGCAGGGGTTCAGTTTCTTTGAACAGGAATTGCTGGAAGCTCCCAGGGTTTCCACGCTTATTCGCAGTAATCTTGATGGTAGAGAACGGCGGATAATCAACCTGACTTCATACAATTATCTGGGATTATCAACTCATCCAGAGGTAATACAAGCTGCAAAAGATGCTCTGGATAAGTATGGCCTTGGGTCTTCAGGAGCCCCACTGCTATCTGGAACTCTGGATATTCATGTCGAGTTAGCCCGTAAACTGACGAAATTTAAGCAAAAAGATGACTGTCTTCTGTTTTCCAGTGGCTTAGGGGCCAATGTTGGAGCAATTCAGGGAATAATCCGCAAGGGTGACTACCTGATAATGGATGAAAAAAGCCATAAAAGCCTTATCGATGGTGGTACATTGTCTGGGGCCAGGATGCTTTTCTTTGAGCATAATGATCTGGACAGCCTTGAGAAGATGCTGGAGAAAGCCAGAAATAAGCGCACTCTTGTTGTAGTGGAAGGTGTTTATTCCATGGATGGGGATCTTCCAAAGCTGCCTGAGATCCTGGAACTTTGCGAGAAGTTTGGCGCCGGGTCCTATATAGATGAAGCACATTCTACGCTTATATTCGGAGAAAATGGGCGTGGTGTGGCCGAGCATTTTGGTGTAGAAGACCGTATCGGAATTTCCTTTGGAACTCTCAGTAAGTCCTTTGGCGGAGTTGGAGGGTTTGTGTGTGGAAACAAGGGACTGATTCGTTATCTCAAAGGGTATTCATCCCCGTGGAATTTTTCATGTGCCCCATCACCTGCTGTCACTGGTGGATTGCTGAAAGCACTGGAAATTGCCACCAGGGATTCAACTCTTCGGGATAAACTCTGGGAAAATGTGGCCTACTTAAAGAGTTGTCTGGATAAACTGGGGTTGAATTTAGGTGACAGTGAATCTCAGGTTATACCCATCATCATTGGTTCTGATGGTTCAAAACTCATGAGATATGCTGCCGCCATGCAGAAACGGGGATTATTTCTGCAGCCGGTGGATTTTCCTGCGGTACCAGCTCACGCACGACGTTTCCGCATATCGGTATCCTCTCAGCTTACCAAACCCCAGATGGATGAAACGCTCAATATCATTGAAGATGTGATTGTAAGAGGTATTGTGTAATACCATGGGGCGAATCAAACATCAGGATCAGAAGAATTTCACCAGGGATATTCTATGGGGCACCTCTTAAAAACCTATGGATAACGAAGACAATCTGCTGAAGCATCATCGCCGTGTACCCCTGTGTGATCCTGAAGCCTTGCCGTGCAGAATTAACTACGGTCTATTAGATATAAAGCGTATACTCCCTCACCGGGAGCCGTTTCTATTTGTTGAATATCTCACGGGAATTGATTTGGAGAACAGGATTATCTCAGGTGAGTATCATCTATCACCGGAACTCCCACTCTTCCGGGGACATTTTCCGGACTATCCAGTCTATCCAGGTACTTTACAAGTGGAGGCCATTGGTCAAACAGGCTTGTGTCTTGTTCATTTCATGGAGAACAATGTCACCAGTATTGATCGTGATGCAACACCTCCCAATATCCGCGCAACCCGTATCAAAGGTGTGTATTTTAGGAGTGAAGTAAGACCCGGCGACACAATGACTCTGCTTGCCCGTGTGGTTGAATACGATGCCTATCTGGGTACTCTTCTGGGGCAGGTTCTTGTGAATGGGAAAGTTGCCGCAGCCGCACTTCTGGAAGTAACTGTATTGGATTGATAATCGCGTAAAAAGTATTGCCATTTCTTATATTCATAACTATCTTATTTGTAGGGTACCTCTAAAAAACAGCTTTAGGAAATTGATGAAATGGCAGGTGCGTTCCTCGGAGCTTTGCTCCTGCGGTACGCACCTGCTTACGTGAGCATTTTGACAACAGCGGAGCATAGCTTAAGCGGTTGGCGGTGCGTTCCTCGGAGCTATGCTCCTGCGGTACGCACCTGCTTACGTGAGCATTTTGACAACAGCGGAGCATAGCTTAAGCGGTTGGCGGTGCGTTCCTCGGAGCTTTGCTCCTGCGGTACGCACCTGCTTACGTGAGCATTTTGACAACAGCGGAGCATAGCTTAAGCGGTTGGCGGTGCGTTCCTCGGAGCTTTGCTCCTGCGGTACGCACCTGCTTACGTGAGCATTTTGACAACAGCGGAGCATAGCTTAAGCGGTTGGCGGTGCGTTCCTCGGAGCTTTGCTCCTGCGGTACGCACCTGCTTACGTGAGCATTTTGACAACGCAGTAGCGGCAGAAAAGATCGAGTCAAGAACTAAATGGGTTTTTTAGAGGTGCCCTGTAATAAGATTTGGAGATAAGCATTTGTGGATGTTAAAGAGGAAATTCTGAGGTTTCAACACATCCAGGTGAATCGGTATTTATCATCACGTCCCCAGAAACGTTTCTCTGGACAGTGTGAATTTGATGCTGTGATGGGTATGATTACTGATGCATGGGTTGAGCTGTGTTATTCCAGTCAGTGGAAATGCTTAAGCCGTCAGGGGCGGGATACCTTATACTGGAGTACTACCATCGTGTTCCCGGGTTTTGTCGCTGATAATCCAAATTCATACGTACCGTTTGACTTTGTCAATGACTCAAAAATCGGGTTACCATGTCCCAATTTCGAGCCATTGATCCATGACATGGGTTATTATGACTCGAATAGTGGGCCGTGTCGTTGAAGTGGGTAGAAATGGCCCAATTATAAGGATTCCTGTTACTCTCAAAGTACAGTAGAGATGATACTCTATTGAATAGTGCGGATAAAAAATAGATAAGTTATTATAGAATAATAAAATACATAGAACTATCTCAATATTGGCCCGTTTCTTGCTTGTTTTCAGGCAGGAGATGATAATGCAATTGAAAAAAAATAATGATTTATCCCTGTATTTCAAAGAGATCAATGAAGTTTCTCTGCTTACACGTGAGCAGGAGGATGTCATAGCTCGTGCAGCCGCGTCTGGTAACAAAGATGCTCAATTAAAGCTTATTGAAGCGAATTTGAGGTTTGTTGTCAGTACAGCGAAAAAATTTCAAAGTCAAGGTTTACCTCTGGAAGATCTTATCAGTGAAGGCAATATTGGATTAATGAATGCTATCAGCCGTTACGATCCTGATAAGGGATATCACTTTATCTCGTATGCTGTCTGGTGGATTCGCCAGGCAATTCTCAAAGCTATTTATGAAAAATCCCGAATGATTCGGCTCCCAATGAATCGAGCCAATGAGCTTGTACAGATTAACAACACTAAAAAAGCATATTTGTCTGAATATGGGAATCAACCTTCTGATACATTTATTGCCGATATTACTGGGATTAAGGAAGAAGATGTAAAGGTTCTTCAGGCAATCAGCAGAGATCTGGTTTCCCTTGAAGCACCAGTTTATGATAAAGAGGATACCTCCAACCTTGGTGATTTTATCGAAGATGTTCTGTCCGATGCTCCTGAGGAACAGGCCATCAAGAAAATGTTAACTAAAGAGATTGATGATGTGCTTGGAACACTGTCTGAGAAAGAGGCAAAAGTCATAAGATACCGCTTTGGGCTGGGTGATACCCGCGCTCTTTCATTGAAAGAAATTGGTGATATATTGGGACTTACCAAGGAACGGATCAGGCAGATTGAAAAGAAAGCTCTGAACCGTCTGCGTCATCCTTCAAGATCTCATTCGCTGAGGGCATATATAGCGGCATAACCGGGCAGGAAGCAGCGTTCCCGGTCAGAATTCCTCTGAGTGTCAGCAATCTTGTTAAATGAGAAGAATTCTTCTCTGATACCTATGTTTTGGTGACTTAAAACCATGCATTTAGTAGAAATAGTGAGTATTATACAAGCTTGCTGACACACCATATTATTTATGGGTACCTCTAAAAAACAGCTTTAGGAAATTGACGAAATGGCGGTGCGTAGCTTAAGCGGTTGGCGGTGCGTTCCTCGGAGCTTTGCTCCTGCGGTACGCACTGTTTATGTGAGCATTTTGACAACGCAGTAGCGGCAGAAAAGATCGAGTCAAGAACTAAATGGGTTTTTTAGAGGTGCCCTTATGTTCAATCCTCTTTATAGCGTGAAAGAATTACACAGGCGTTCATTCCACCGAATCCGAAGCCATTGGAGAGGATGTGATCAATGTGAGAACCATCCATGTTTTCTGAAACGATGTTGAGGTCTATATCGGGATCAGGATTATCATAGTTCACAGTGGCATGAACTGTATTCTCATTGAAAACCATAAGTGCCGCAATAGCTTCTACAGCATTGGCGCCGCCAAGAAGATGACCAACCATTGATTTGGTACTGTGAACTGGAATTTCAGAGCTTCTTTCTTTGAATACTTTTTTAATCCCCAGAGCTTCCAGTGAATCGCCGATTAGTGTAGAAGTTCCATGGGCGTTAATAAGCCCGATATCTGAAGGTTGCAACTCGGCCATTTCCAGAGCTAATCGGATCGCTCGAGCTGAACCTTCGGCTTCCGGGTGGGGCGCAACCAGATCACTTGCATCACTTGTAAATCCATATCCTGTCAGTTCGCCGTAAATCCTGGCGCCTCGGGATCTGGCATGCTCCAGTTCTTCCAGACAAAGGACACCAGCACCATCACCCAGTACACAGCCATCCCTGTCAGCATCAAAGGGACGGCTGGCTTTTTGAGGCTCATCATTTCGAGTCGATAAAGCCGAAATATTTCCAAATGAAATAATACCCGGGAGGTTGACAGCTGATTCTGTACCACCGGCAAAAATTATATCAGCCATACCTGCTTTGATGAGCATGGAGGCTATACCAAATGTATGATTTCCTGAAGCACAGGCTGAGTTTATTGAGAAAATGGGCCCTTTGAGTCTTGCCTCTTTGGCAAAATAACTTGTAGCTGTGCTGGGAATTGCACTGATCAGATAGAATGGTGAAACCTCGTATAGATTACCGTCATGTACATGGTCCATGTTTATCTGGTGGGCACGAATACCCCCAGAGCCAGTTCCTATCACTACACCGCATCTATAGGCCATCTCTTCGACAATTATCCCAGAATCCCGAAGAGCCTGCATACCTGCCACCTGCGCGTAAATTATGTTGCGGTCCAGTCTCTTAATCATCTTAGGCTGATTGAAGTACGATCTCAGATTATCTGGGAAATCAATCTCACCGCCAATATGTATGTGATACTTGTCAAAATTTACATGTTGGATTCGCCGGATACCTGATTTACCAGCTTTCAGACCTTCCCAGTAGCTTTCTACATCGTTGGCAATCGGATTAATAGTACCCAATCCTGTAAAAACAACACGCTTATCTATTTTTTTTGGCACATGATATTCCTTTTCAATCTTATTCAGGGCACCTCTAAAAAACCCCATTTAGTTCTTGACTCGATCTTTTCTGCCGCTACTGCGTTGTCAAAATGCTCACGTAAGCAGGTGCGTACCGCAGGAGCAAAGCTCCGAGGAACGCACCGCCAACCGCTTAAGCTACGCTCCGTTGTTGTCAAAATGCTCACGTAAGCAGGTGCGTACCGCAGGAGCAAAGCTCCGAGGAACGCACCGCCAACCGCTTAAGCTACGCTCCGTTGTTGTCAAAATGCTCACGTAAGCAGGTGCGTACCGCAGGAGCAAAGCTCCGAGGAACGCACCTCCATTTCGTCAATTTCCTCAAGCTGTTTTTTAGAGGTACCCTTTACTGTATATCATGTCTCTAGATGAGACTTTGGTCAAGTTCCTGGAATGGTCATACACTTGTTTCTGAAGTCTATTTGTGCCATCTTATCAATCGGAGGACATAATGATGAGCAGGATAAAATCAGCTCTGGAGCTTGCTCTGGAGCGCACAGATGATGTGAAGATTGATAAGGAGGCTCTTCGCAGGAATGACTCAATCAGCATTGGAAAGAACCTCGCGGGGCGTTATCTGGATTCTCCCGGGGAGAATCCTTTTGAAAGCAAACTGAAAAAACTCAAGGGCAGTGAACTTACCTGGATAAGGGAGGGTATTATAACCACTTTCCTGGCCAATATCAACCTTCCTGTTTCCGAAACAGCCTTATCATCTTTCAATATAGTCGCTGATGGCTTAAAGGCTCTGGCAGGGGATTCCTCTGGAAGCAAAAAACTTGATCATCTAATCAATCACTTTCAGGAACTTTTCAAACAATATCTGGAATCTCTCAACCAACTGGAAAATAACCTACGTTCTCAGTGGGAACCACGTCTCAGGCAGAAAGAGGATTTGCTGAGAAAACAAACGGGACAATCATTCAAGCTGACACCGGAGCAGTACCCCGAATTTACGAAAACGTATTCAGAGCAGATTGCCAGCATTCATGCTCAATACAATGAAGTTGTTGCACAGGGCAAACAGGAGATCAGAAAGATTTTTAACGTCATCAGGAAAGATAACTCTGACAAGGGTTAATCGCCGTTAGCACCAGAAGCCGCTTTGTTTAGGGCACCTCTAAAAAGCCTTATTTAGCTTTTGGCTTGATCTTTTTCCTCGCTGCTGCGTTGTCAAAATGCTCACGTAAGCAGGTGCGTACCGCAGGAGCAAAGCTCCGAGGAACACACCGCCATTGCGCCAAATTCCAAAAACGGTTTTTTAAGGTTGCCTACACTTATAGTCTTTGCGGTTCCTGCCGCGATGGGGAGGTCGGCCTCATCGGTGAGTCCGGTTGAGACATCCACGCGGAGTGTTTCACCGGCAACCAGATCATCGGCCAGAGTGAGAGTTCTGGTGTTACCGCTTCCTGACACAGAAACGACTGGATGAAATCTTTCCAGAATCAAAAAAACAGCGTTGCTGGGTGCACAAAACAGCGAATGTGTTAAGTAAAACGACCTGGGAGGGTGTATGAAGAACATCATCAGACTGATCAAAAGCAAGGTTGATCTGCCCGGAAGAATCGGCTCCTGCTTCGCCGATATCCACCACAAGCCTCCGATCCTTTTAACCCACATCATCACCTCCATCTTCCTGATGCTCTTTGTCGGCCCGCGCTGGTGTCAATGATTTTCAAATTGGCGCTATTACCCTGACTGACATGTTACGGAAATTCTGCCCTGATGCTGGGTGCACCCCGCATCTCTTTGCGGTTCACAGCATTGATATAGGCCAGGGCAGAGGCTTCTATGATGTCGGTGGAAACAGCTTTGCCATCGATAGGGATGCCATCAAAATCTACCTGCAGTTTTACCTGCCCCTGGGCATCCTTGCCGCTGCCTACGGCCTGAATAATGTATTCCGACAATCGGCCTGAAGTTCCGGTGCATTGGTCAATAGATTTAAAAATAGCATCAATTGGACCATCGCCGGTTTGATTTCCAAGTTCTCGCTGGCCATCTTTGATCAATTCCACAGTAGCTGAAGGAATAACTCTGTTTCCCGTCCATGTTTGAAAGGATTTTAGTTGCCAGCCAGTTGGCATAACATCTAAGACATCGGACACCAGGGTAAAAATATCTTCATCGTAGACTTCCTTTTTCCTGTCGGCAATGACGATGAATTTCTTATAAAGGGTATTCATCTGGTCCTCAGTGAGGGTGATTTTGTATTGTACAAGTTTCTCTCTCAATGCTGCTTTTCCTGAGTGCCGTCCCATAATCAAGGATTCTCGACTTCTCCCAATATGTTCAGGATCCATGATTTCATAGGTTTCCCTGTGATTTATAACACCATGCTGATGTATACCTGATTCATGACTGAAAACATTGTCTCCAAAGACAGGTTTATTTCTATGGATTATCAAACCCGTGATGTTTTGCAGAAGTTTGCTGGCAGGGTAGAGGTATTGGTGCTTAATAGAAGTTGTAATGTTCCAAATATCCTGGCGAACGTGGAGTGCCATCACCAGTTCTTCTAAAGAGGCATTTCCCGCCCGTTCACCAATACCATTCAGTGTTACCTCAACCTGCTCGGTTCCAGATTCAATGGCCGCGAGGGAATTGGCCACAGCCAGTCCAAGGTCGTTATGACAATGGGCTGACAGCATGACTCCATTACCCAATTCCGGGATCGCAGCTCGGAGATCGGCCATTTGGGCACCGTATTCGCCGGGCATGGCATACCCCACTGTATCAGGGATATTCAAAGTATTTGCTCCAGCAGCTACGGCAGTTTTGAGGGCTTCCACCATGAAATTCCACTCAGATCGGGAAGCATCCTCCGGTGAGAATTCAATCAAATCGAAGCCCTGTTCCCGAGCGTAGGAAACATGTTCCTGTATTGAAGCAAGAACTTCTTCCCTGCTCATCCTTAACTTATGCTCCATGTGCAGAGGACTGGTGGCTATGAATACATGAATCATTTTTCTTGAACAGCCAGTTAGAGAGTCTCTTACAGCGTCAATATCGGATTTCTTACATCTTGCCAATCCAACAACAGTGGCGTTTTTAACAACTTCGCCAATGCTTTTTACTGCTTTGAATTGTACGGGTGATGAAACAGGGAATCCGGCTTCAATCCTGTCCACACCAAGATTGTCCAGGGCTATGGCCATTTCAATTTTCTGCTCAACTGTCATTGACGCGCCAGGGGATTGTTCCCCGTCTCTCAATGTTGTGTCAAAAATTGTTATTTTTCTTGTTTCATTCATGATTTTGTCTCCTCTTCTTTTTTCAATTTATACTCCATGGATTCCACCAGGGCCCTCCATGAAGCTTCAATGATGTTTTCCGAAACTCCCACAGTACTCCAATGTCTGTCATCGTCTGTACTTGTAATCAGTACCCTGGTGATGGCTTTGGTACCAGCCTCTTCATCCAGTATTCTTACCTTGAAATCGGTCAGTCTGATGCTTGTCAGTACTGGGTAGAATGTTTCCAATGCCCGATGCAGAGCTTTGTCCATTGCTTCGACTGGTCCTGCTCCCTCACCGGCAGTATGCTCCCAGAAGGAATCTATTCCCTGCTCCCCGGCAACCTCTTCGGGAACCGAAACCTTTATAGTGGCTTCAGACCAGATATCCCCCCTGTCATTTTCCCATGAGTGAACACGGAAACCATGAACTGTAAAATAGTTCTTACGTTTTCCGCTTACCAGATCAGACAGAAGTTCAAATGAAGCATCGGCACCTTCAAAATGATAACCTTTGGCCTCCAGTTCTTTGATTTCAGATACTATTGACCTGGCATGGACATCATCAACATCCATTTTCAGTTCACGAATTTTCTCCAGAATGTTGGATTTTCCGGCTTGATCACTCACCGGAACATAGCGATCATTGCCTACGATCTCAGGAACAACATGCTCATAGAGTTTCGGATTTTTCCGTATGGCGGAAACATGGATTCCGCCCTTATGCGTGAATGCTCTCTCCCCGACATAGGGAAGACTGTCCTGATGGGGTTTATTTGAGAGTTCGGAAACAAGTCGGCTCAATGGTGTCAGTTTGGCAATATTTTCATGTGTCAGAGTTTCATATCCGAGTTTGAACGACAGGGTGGGTATAACACTGCACAGGTTGGCATTACCGCAGCGTTCTCCTAACCCGTTTATAGTCCCCTGAACCATAGTGCATCCCAATTCCACGGCAACAAGGGTATTGGCCAGAGAGAGATCGCCGTCATCATGAGTGTGTATCCCCATCTTTTTATTCACAGCATTGCTGGCCGCGATGGTAGCCTCTCTTACTTGTTCCGGCAGAGAACCTCCATTCGTATCAGCAAGGACTATCCAGTCTGCTCCAGCATCCGCGGCAGCCTTCAGTGTTTTAATTGCATATTCAGGATTGGCTCGATAGCCATCAAAATAATGCTCAGCATCATAGACGACTTCTTCACCTCGAGGCTTAAGATAGGCGATTGTGGAATAAATCATATCCAGATTTTCTTCCAGCGAAGTTTCAAGGGAATCAGAGACGTGGAGATCCCAGGATTTTCCAAATATTGTGAACACAGGAGTTTCTGCTTTAAGCAGTTCCGCGAGGATTGGGTCCTTATTGACATCAGTATTTTTGAGACGTGTCGATGAGAAAGAGGTAAGTTTAGAATATTTCAAAGAGATCTTTCGCATTTCCTTGAAGAACTGGATATCCTTTGGATTGGATCCTGGCCATCCGCCTTCAATATATTCAAATCCCAAATCATCAAATTCTCGAGTAAGCTTTATTTTGTCTTCAATCGAAAAATTAACGCCGCGGGTCTGGCCTCCATCCCTCAGTGTGGTATCAAATAGAATTATTTTTTTCTTTTCCATCCTGTCCTCCATTTCCTTTTATTAATAAAAAAGGCGACCTTATTAAGGACGCCCGATCAATTGGTGAGGTATTCATTTTAAGATTGATGTACAGTTTAACCTGTCAAGGTCGCTATATACATTCTACCGCAATGATACCCCGTCAATAATCGGTAACGGGTAATCAAATGAGATAGTAATAATAGCTTCATCATCTTGAACATGTCCCTTCCTTTCAGGTAGTCCGGAGTGTCAACAAGCTTTCTGACACTCCGTAAGTAGTACATTTCAATACTAGATGTTGAGGAATATTTCGTCAAGGGTACCTCTAAAAAACAGCTTTAGGAAATTGACGAAATGTCGGTGTGTTCCTCGGGCTATGCCCTGTGGTACGCACCTGTTTATGTGAGCATTTTGACAACGCAGTAGCGGCAGAAAAGATCGAGTCAAGAACTAAATGGGTTTATTAGAGGTGCCCTCAAGTCTTTTGCAGAATTCTGTGTGGGCCATTTCTTGATCTTGACCTTATTCCTCATATGATATACTTTCCAGACATGGAGGTTCCATGTCAGATCAAAAGATTACACCCCAGGAGCCAGGGCGGCAATTCAGCGGGAAGTTTATTCCCGGGATTGTTGTTCTGGTCATTCTTGTTATGGTCGGGGTATCAAGTATATACACAGTAAATGCCAATGAACGAGGTGTCGTTACCCGTTTCGGTCGTTATCGTGCGACGGTAGAGGAAGGTTTGCATGTCAAGCTGCCCTTCAGCATTGATAGGATATATAAGGTCCCCCAGGTTGTTTTATCAAAACAATTTGGCTTCAGAACTGTTCAGGCAGGAGTCACAACCACCTATGATTCGCGTGATTATTCTCATGAATCGGAAATGCTAACCGGAGATTTAAACATTGTCGATGTTACATGGATTATTGAATATCGTATCACTTCTCCCCGTGAGTGGTTGTTTGAAGTGGATAACAGTCGAATTCAAGCACGTCAGTCTCGAGAGGATAATCGAGATAAAACTATCAGGGATGTCACCCAGTCCGTTATCAACGGATTGGTAGGTGACCGTGCTATTCTGGATGTCATCAGTACTGAAAAGGATAACATCGAGTTTATGAGCAAACAGATGATTCAGGAAACCCTGGATTTTTATGCGCTGGGTGTGAACATCACTGAAGTAAAACTCCAGCAGGTAGAACCTCCCAAGGGTGCAGTTCAAGATGCCTTTGAAGATGTGAACAAGGCCACCCAGGACAGGGAACGCCTTATAAACGAAGGGGAACAGGCTTACTACACCGAAATCCCCCGAATCGAAGGTGAAGCCAAGCAGTTAATAGCCGAAGCGGTCGGTTATAAGCAGGCCCGAGTCAATCGTGCCAGAGCGGAAGTCGCTTTATTTGAAGCTATCCTGCAAGAATACCAGCGTTCGCCCAGAGTAACCCGGGAACGTCTTTACTATGAAACATTGTCAAAAATCCTGGCTGACAACCAGAATACTGATCTTATTGATAAAAATCTTGAGAATTTTCTTCCACTGAAGAACATTGGTGATGGAGATAGAGAATAATGAATACTCTGACAAAAACCCTTTTACCAGTTGTAATTATTGCCGTCCTGGTTGCGTTTTTACGGCCTTTTTACACTGTACCTGAAGGAGAGCAGGCCGTTATCACAAGATTTGGACGTATCGTCAAGGTTCATACCGAAGCCGGATTGAAGTTCAAAATACCTGTTGTGGATCAAATAACACGGTATTCCAGAAAAATCCTGTCCTGGGACGGTGATCCCCAGCGAATGCCCACCAGTGAGAATCAGTACATCTGGGTGGATACCACGGCCCGATGGCGTATTGTTGATCCCAGAGTATTCTATCAGAGGGTTAGTGTGATGGATGAAGCTTATGCCCGTCTGGACAATGTCATTGAATCGGCTGTCCGTACTGTCGTTTCCCAATACCCTCTTACAGAATCAGTGAGGTCTACCAATATAATCCTTGAGTCAGCCAATGTGATTCTGGATTTTCAAACGAATGCCCAGGCCGAAGCCGATGCAGCCGCAGAATCTGAGAGTCAGGGTGATGATCAAACTAACACATCAGTCAGCATACTTGAAAATGCCTTCACTCCCATAGAATATGGTCGGAAAGCATTGTCAGGTGAGATGCTAACCCGTTCCCAGGGTTCCATGCCGGAGTATGGAATAGAACTCCTGGATGTTGTTATCCGGCAAATCCGCTACTCCAATGATCTTACTCAGTCGGTGTATGACAGAATGATATCTGAACGTAAAAAAGTGGCAACCGGCTACCGATCCGATGGAAATGGCCTGAAAGCCGAATGGGTAGGTAAGCTCAACAGGGATAGGGATATAAAGCTTACCGAAGCGGAAACAAAAGCTGCCCTGATACGGGCCGAAGGAGATTCTGAGGCTGCACGAATCTATGCGAATGCCTACAATGCTGATGCCGAGTTTTACAGCTTTTGGAAAGCCCTGGAAACTTACCAGGAGATTCTCCCGGGTCAGAAGAAAGTATTGAGCACTGATATGGACTTCTTCTACTATCTTTATAATAAGAATTAGCCGAACTCAGTTTCTACATTTTCCGGGAATCTGAAGTGTTCACACAGTTCCATCTACGACAACTATGAAAAGCAAGCGAATTACCCCCGGACACCCCCTGCCTGCAGGGGCAACCCTTACATCAGATGGCGTACAGTTTTCTCTGATTTCTCGATACGCAACCTCTGTTCATCTCCTGCTGTATCGAAAGTCCGATGATAATGAGCCATATGAGTGTATACTACTGGACCCAAAGACCAACAAGACCGGATCCTGTTGGCACATCTTTGTCAAAGGCTTGAAAAAGGGTCAGTTGTATCTGTATCGGGTCGATGGATTATATAAGCCTGAAAAAGGGCATCGCTATAACAGAAATCGGGTTCTTATTGACCCCTACAGCAAAGCTCTCACTGGAAATACTCCCTGGAATTTGAGGAAGGCCTTTGGGTACGACCCCAATCACCCGGATGGAGATCTTTCCTTTTCAACGAGCCGGAATTATACCTGTATGCCAAAATGTGTTGTTGTGGATGATTTTTTCGACTGGCAGGGCGATCAGCCGCTCAATTACCCCCTCCATGAAACGATCATCTATGAAACTCATTTGAGAGGATTAACCAGACATCCCAATACAATAAAGCATTTTGGTTTGAAGAATCCGGGAACTTGTGCCGGTGTGATTGAGATGATCCCCTATCTCAGTGAACTGGGAATTACCAGTATTGAATTTCTACCTGTAGCGGAATTTGATGAACATGAAAGCGGTGATAAGTCAATTACGAATTACTGGGGTTATTCTACAACAGCATTCTTTGCCCCTAAGGGAAGCTATGCCGTTTCCAGCAGGGGTATGGATCAGGTGATTGAGTTTAAGACGATGGTGAGGGAACTACACAGGGCTGGCATTGAGATTATATTGGATGTTGTATTCAATCATACTGGGGAGGGGAATCATACAGGACCGACTTATTCCTTCCGGGGGTTGGATAACTCAATTTACTACATGCTGGAGGAAGACCAGCGCTTCTACAGGAATTATTCCGGTTGTGGCAATACGCTCAACTGCAACCATCCAGTTGTGAGAAAACTGATTATCGACTGCCTCCGGTACTGGGTTCAGGAGATGCATGTGGATGGCTTTCGTTTTGATCTGGCTTCAATCCTTACCCGGGATGGTGAAGGTAGAATAATGGACAATCCTCCCATTCTGGAGAGCATTGCCGAAGATGTTGTTCTGCACAGCACAAAAATTATAGCAGAGCCCTGGGATGCCGGTGGTGCCTGGCAGGTTGGGAATTTCTATGGTGACCCCTGGGCTGAGTGGAATGACAGATACAGGGATGATGTAAAGAGATTCTGGCGCGGTGATCCCGGTATGATTAATGCCTTCGCAACCAGAATCAGCGGCAGTTCCGATCTCTATGCCAGTAGCGGAAAAAAACCATATCACAGTATAAATTACATCACTTCACACGATGGATTTACCCTCCATGATCTTGTCAGTTACAACCAGAAGCACAATGAGGCAAATGGAGAGGAGAACAGGGATGGTTCCGATAATAACCTCAGCTGCAACTGGGGAATTGAAGGTGAAACCTGTGATGAATCCATCCTTGTCCTGCGCACCCGCACCATTAAAAATTTCTGGGCAACCCTGCTCCTGTCGAGCGGAACGCCAATGATACTGGCTGGAGATGAATTTCAGCGTACCCAGAAGGGGAACAATAACGCCTACTGCCATAATTCGGAACTCTCATGGTATGATTTTTCCCGTTTGGAAACTCATGCCGATACTTACCGTTTTGCCCGGCTCATTATCAATTTTAGAAGAAACCATTCGACCCTGCAGCACCGGGAGTTTTTTACCGGAGACAATCAGTCCGGTGGTGGAAAATCCGATATTGACTGGTTTGATGAGCATGGAAATTCAGTGGATTGGAACAGACAGAAAAATATTCTTGCCCTGCGAATTTATGGAACTCATGGTGAAGAGGACATTGTTGTCTACTTCAATTCAACGACAAACAGTGTTCATTTCCACCTGCCTGAACCCCCTGAAGGCTGCGGCTGGTATCGTGTTGTGGATACGGCATTGGATCCGCCTCAGGACATTGCTGAAGCAGGAGAAGAAGTACAGATTGCCAGAGACCAGGGTTATAGGACTGACTGCTACTCCATGGTTGTTCTTATCGGGAAACAGGAGTCCTGAGAATCCCGTTTGAACCAGATTGCTGAATAATTCTTGAACCGGCGTTTTCCCGAGAGAAACAGGTAGGCTGTACCGCAGAGAATTATATACAGGAAGTAGAGTCCCAATACCTGATACGTTGGTGTAAGAGAACCATTCAGGGCCCCCATGGCCGGTAGATTGGCGGTCAGCAATATGGGTATGGCGGCCAGAAAGGTCAAGCCTGCGGACAGCATGAAATCTCGGCTGGCTGGAGATTCGAGGTTTGGATCAATAATACGCAGCAGGGCCAATCCTGTTGGAAGGGTTCCTGTGGCAGCGCCATAAATCAAAACTGCTCGATAGAATACATGATCTTGAAACACCCGGCTGGAGAGCCAGATATGGCTGAAAGTAGTGGCCAGCCCCACCAGTATTGAAATGGCGGTAATAGGTATCCAGTATCGGGCAATAACGGCCGCACTGATAGCTGCTATGGCGGAAACAACCATGTAGTCCACACTGAAACCGCTGATTCTGGTCAGACTTCGATTATCGATAATGCGCTCAATACGAATGCTTTTTATCAGAGAGCGTATAACAATGGCGGTGAGACCGCAGAGAACAAACATTACCCCCCATAGATTTGTGGCCAGTTTAGCTCCGCCACTGCCAAGTAAACCAAGCAGGAAACTGATACATTTCAAAATCAGATATGACAGCAGGTAGGTAAAGAGTACAAGGGCCGTTGAAAAACTCATCGGATCAATGGCTTCGGGATTGATAACATTCTCCACAGATGAGAAATCACCAGATTCACCACGGCGCAGAACTCCGGTTCTAACATTGCCGGAATTGATGCGTTCCTGTTCTTTTTGGGAAATCCACCCTTTACGGGTACCATAGTTCACAAGGAAAATGCCGCCGAAACAGGCCCAAATCAGTCCCAATGCTCCAAATGTCAGTCCAATACTGCCCAATCCCTCAAAACCCATGGCCTCCCAGGCTGAACCAATAGCAAAAGCCTGACCGGAACCCAGAGAAAAACCCAGAGTAGCAAAAAGACCGAATCCGGGAAAAAGGTTGGGGAAGAAAGTGAATATCATGATAAGTGTGAGAATGGTGCCCAGGAAGCTTTGAATAGCATATTGTCCCAGAACCATTGTGCTTGTTGCAAAAACATCCCGGCTTGATCCCCGTTTCACTCTACTCACTCTCAGAGCCATGGCAATAAACGACAGATTGAGAAAATGATAGATGATGTTCTTCAGATTCATGGAGTCCAGACCAAAGTGGGGAAAAACCCAGCTATACAGTGGAAAAAGTATAAATCCTGCGGTTAAAGCATTCGGAACCAGGAAACGTTGAAAAAAAACAACACGAGATCGTATCCAGGTAGCAAGCAGTAGACCAGCGCCAAGAATGCTCATATCGATGAGAAAAGACCAGCTAAAATTCATGAAAGTTCCTCCTCACTGTCCAGGGGTTCTTGATCGGATTCATTTTTTGCCTGAGCATTGGCTTCGGCCTCAGCTTTTTCAGCCATACGCTGTTTGATGGCCTGGTTCCTTGCTTCACCGGATGTCCGGGCTCTTTCGGAGGGTTTGAGGTCCGCATCTTTACGGGCGGCATATTCAGCCTCAGCTTTTTCATCTGCTTTGATTAGAGACATCAATTCTTCCCTTTCGATTGTTTCCTTATCCAGAAGGAGGTGTGTTATGATATCCAGAAGATTCTTATGTTTCAGCAGCAAGCCCATTACCCGAACATAGCGTTCGGATATAATTCTGGATATCTCCTGGTCTACATATTTCTGGGTATCCTCTGAGTATTCTCGTGTCTGGCCATAATGAGAGTCTGTATCACCAAGAAAACCTCCGCTCTTTTTATCCAGCGATACATGGGTGAATTTATCACTCATGCCCAGACGAGTTATCATCGCCCGTGCAATATCAGTGGCCCTGGCAATGTCATTCCCAGCCCCAGTTGATACAGTACCATAGATTATTTCTTCTGCGGCCCTTCCTCCCAGAGCGACATCGATACGCCCCAGAAGTTCTTCCCGTGTCTGGAAAGATCTTTCCTCTTCAGGAACTGGAAGCATGTATCCCATCACACCGTAACCCCGTGGGACAATGGTGATCTTCTTAACCAGATGCTGATCCGGGGTGAATACGTTTACCAGTGCATGTCCTGTCTCATGGTATGCTGTTACTTCTCGTTCATGGGGATTGAGTATCTTATTCCTTTTTTCCAAACCAATGGCTGTTTTCTCAATAGCTTCAAAAAAATCTTCCCTCGTTACCCTGTCTCGTCCAAATCTGACGGCAAGCAGGGCTGCTTCATTGACTATGTTGGCAAGATCTGCTCCAGATAATCCCGCAGTAGCTTTTGCAACTTCACTGATATCAAAATCCTCAGCAATCTTTACACCAGCTGAATGGATATTGAGTATAGCTTCCCGGCCTGCTTGATCTGGTTTATCCACCACAACCTGCCGGTCAAACCGTCCCGGTCTGAGAAGGGCTGGATCAAGGACTTCCGGCCGGTTGGTCGCGGCCAGAATTATTACCCCGCTGGTGGAATCAAACCCATCCATTTCAACCAGAAGCTGGTTAAGGGTTTGTTCCCTTTCATCATTGGTGGACAAAGTCCCTGACCGGCTTTTGCCAATGGCATCCAGCTCGTCGATAAAAATGATGCAGGGGGCCTTTTCCCTGGCCTGCTTGAACAGATCCCGAACCCTTGCGGCTCCTACACCAACGAACATTTCAACAAAATCAGCTCCAGACATCCGGTAAAAGGTAACACTGGCTTCACCGGCCACTGCTCTGGCCAGAAGAGTTTTTCCCGTTCCCGGGGAACCGACAAGGAGAGCTCCTTTGGGTATCTTCCCGCCAATATCAGTGTACTTCGCGGGGACTTTTAGAAATTCCACAATCTCCACCAGTTCATCCTTGGCTTCATCGCATCCAGCGATATCCTTGAATCGAGTGGTTAGATCCTTCTCCGCCACAATTTTGGCATTGTTCTGACCAAAACTCATAACATTGGAGCCGCCCATTTCACCCATCCGCCGCATCATGTATCTCCCGATAACCAGCAGCAGAACAATGGGAATCAGTATTCGGAGGAACAAGTCGAGTAGATAATTGTTGCGTTCCGGTACGGCGAGAAATACAACGTTGTTTGCTTCCATCAAGGGAAGCAGATTGAGATCGCTGGCAATCCATTCTGTTTTCCAACTCCTGTTTCCATCAGAAGAACTGGAATTGAAAATGTTTTGAAGATATTGATTCACATCATTTGAATTCTCAGTTCCACTCTTCACAAATGAATACCCGATGAGGGTTGATTTTGTGAAATGGACTTCTTTAATAACACCAGTAGAGATAAGCTGTTTGAATGCACTGTAGGGGATGGAATTCCCCCCGTTGCGGAACAAAAACATGTTAAAAAGGCTGATCAGCAGGATCGCGAGGAGGATATACCACATTGGAAATCTTATTTTCCATCTGCGGAAAGGGCTCCCGTGGTTGTTTTCCCCACTTTCTCCGGTCTTTTTCAATAAATCCCGCCAATCTTTGTTTTCATTACTATTCTTGTTATCCTGCTGCTTACTCATTGATTCCTCTCTTAAAGCACAAGGCACCATAATCAATTCCATAGAAAATGATTATACTAATGGATATGATAGAATTTAACAGTATTACAACACGCGGCGGTGATTCGGGACAAACCAGCATCGCTGATGGATCCCGTCGTGCCAAAGACGACCTTCTGATTAAGGTGATTGGAGAGATAGATGAACTGCATGCGACCCTGGGCATGGTTAAAGCATCCTTAAACGATGTTCGGGACAGGGATAATGTAAACTGGATAGAGCAATGTCTGCTCCGGCTGGGAGGTATGCTGGCCGTACCGCCTTCCCATTCTGCATATGATACAATACCTTGCATCTGTCAGTCTGATATAGAGCAGATTGAGATCTGGCAGAGGGATATTATGGATAAGATTGACATGCCTGATTACTTTATCACATACGGCAGGAGTGAAACCAGTGCCAGAATAGATCTGGCAAGAGCTGTATGCCGTCGAGTTGAGCGGAGTCTGGTTACTTTGATACGGGAAAGAATTATGAACGATTTGAAAGCTGGTCAGAAGTTTTTGAATCGCCTCTCAGATTATTTATTTGTTCAGGCGCGCTTATTCGACGCTGACGGAGATGTACTCTGATTGGGAATAACGACCAGGAAGGCAGCGCCTCCCAGTTTCTTTGATGTTCGGACACTTATTTCACCACAGTGAGCTTTGATTATTTCACGGCAGATTGCAAGGCCAAGGCCGCTTCCCCCCGAATCTCTGCTCCGTGAGGAATCCAGCCGGTAGAAGCGTTCGAAAACACGTTCTTTCATTTCATCCGGTATGCCCGGTCCATCATCTTCCACCAGGATTTCAATCCGGTTTGCAGAACTTGAATCCATGCTGATGGCAATTTTTTTCTGGGCATGACACAGGGCATTGGATAGAAGGTTTTTTATCATACGGTGGAGTTTTTCCGTATTCCCGCTAATGATAGGGATGCCATCACTGATAGAGGTTTCCACTTGAATACCCGACTGTGCAATGATGGGTTGACTTGAGTCCACTGTTTTATTGATCAATTCAGCCAGATTGACTTTTTCCCATTTCATTGAGAAATCAGGGGATTCCAGTGTCGCAAGTATTTTAAGCTCTTCAATCAATCTGATTAAATGATCGGTTTCGCTGGCAAGGGCGGCCAGACCATCCATATCCATGGGATATATACCCTCTTCCATCATTTCAATTCTTGTCCGAATGATGCTGACCGGTGTTCGAAGTTCATGGGCCGAATCGGCTATAAGCTGCTTGCGTTGCTGATCCGCGGCTTCCAGAGAAGCTGTCATGGCATTGAATCCTCTGGCCAGATCACCCATTTCATCCTGTCGCCTGTCAGGGACTCTTACATTCAGCGCCCCTTCCTTCACCTTCCGGGTAGCGGCATTGATTGATTTCACGGGGATAACTATGTGCTGTGTCAAAAGTATCCCCAGTATGATGGCAACCAGGAAAATGAGGGCGGTAAAAGTCAGGGTTTTCATACTGGCGTTTTGAAAGAAATTTTCTTCATCCGATCGAGGAGGGCTGGGAAACATCTGGCCGATATAAAGGTAGCCAATCACTTCCTGATTATTGTAAATCTCCACACCCCCAGGTTGACCATCTCTGTCGGGATATTTTTTTATCCGGTTGTCCATTGTGTTGTAAAGAACACGTCCTTCTGTATCGGTAATGAGCATTCGGTCAAAAAAATCATCCTGGCGTCTGTTTTTTCGAGGCGGCGGATTCATATGTCTGTGGCGTTCGCTCTGGATTGTCTGCGTCAAGATATGGAGACCTGCCATGGACATCACCGATTGTCTGTCATCCTTTCCTGGATTGACTGTCTCCAGGATGAGTTGATCCAGGAAAGGAGCCATGGCCCTTGCGCGGGATCTATCTCTCTGAATTGCAAATTCATTATACTGGGACTGGGTAAATCTTTGTCCGGCTTCTACGGTGATACCGAGTGCCAGAAAAACAATTATCCCATAAGCCCCCAGAATCTTTGCACCCAGAGGTAGTCTCATGTTAAATTCCCATCATTGAAGCGGTATCCCACACTCCGAACAGTTTGTATGTATTGGGGATTGTCCCGGTCAGGTTCAAGAATTTTCCGGATATTCTTTATATGCACATCAATGGTTCGTTCATAACCCTCCCAGGCATGTTCCTGAAAGAACTCAAGTATCTCGGTACGTCTGAACACCCGGCCCGGATTTTTCATAAAACCGTGGATGATATCAAATTGAACAGCCGTAAAATCCAGCAAAATACCAGTCTGATGTATAGTTCGTTTTACGGGATTCAGTTCAAGGTTTCCAATAGTCAGTATTGTTTCTTCCTCTATCTGGTTTTTTACAGGACGGTTGACACGCCTCATGACACTACGGATACGTGCTGCCATTTCCTTGAGACTGAAAGGTTTAGAGATGTAATCATCAGCGCCAAGTTCCAGACCGATGAGTTTATCAGATTCTTCGGTTAAGGCTGAGATGAATATGACTGGAACATCACTGTGCTCCCTGATTTTTCTTATCACATCCAGACCATCCAGTCCCGGTATCATAATATCCAGCAACACGAAATCCACTTCGTTTTCCTGGAAGATTTGAAGTGCCCTGGCGCCATTTTCAGCACCAAGGGTTGTCCAGCCCAATGAGTCGAGATAATCCCGAATCATTGTATTGAGCTGTTTTTCATCTTCAACGACCAGAGCCGTCACAACAGGATTTCTCTGTTCAACTCGCTTCCGGAATCGGAATGGACGCTGCCCGGAGGCTCCAATTGAATGTCAGGAGTCTGTCGGACTTTAAGACTTCTAGTAGCAGTTGCCACCACATCCACCATAATTGCCACGTTTCCATTCGCGGTTATTACCTCTAACACCGGCAAGGCTTTTGAATCCATTTCTGTCTCTGAATCTATCGCGACTTTCCCACCAGTCTGCTCTTATTGGCTCACCGTTGACTGTTGCATCCATTACGATCAATGTAACAGGTGATTCCCAGGATGGAAATGCCTCAATTTCCAGTTCATCGCCATTATCAGGTATGTCATCCATCGCAACGGGGAATTTAACCGCAAGATAATATCGGGATCCGTCTTCTGTTTCCAAAACCGGATATGTTTCATCTTCAAAATCAAAGACACCGGAATAAGTTTCAGTCCCCAGGTTGGAAAACTTCTCGTCTCTCCAGTAATGTCCTGCCATTCTGTTGCGATTGCCGGATATCCAGCCTTCTCCATCATCATCCAGGTCATCATCTCGTACACCGTTGGCAGAAGCAAATCCTGCCACTGAACCGATCAGAATCATGCTGATGATCAATCTTTTAATAGTCATTTACAACCTCCAGAGTTTAATAACTGATCTTAATTTATCTTTGAAATATAAACCAAATATGAATGTTGTATAGTAAGAGTGAGAAAAATATAATGGGCACCTCAAAAACCTTATTTCGTTTTTGGCTTGATCTTCAGGAGCAAAGCTCCGAGGAACGCACCGCCAAATTTCGTCAATTTCCTGAAGCTGATTTTTAGAGGTACCCTATATGGATTTCTGTGGGGAATACTGGAATCCCCATATTCTATCGCACCTATAGACCATCCGAGTCTGTATGAACCCGATCTATTACTTCCATTCTTGTCTGTATTGTTCACTTGCTGACTTATTCCATGGTACTGGAAGTCAATTCCCCCAGGCTGCACATCAATTACTGGTATTTATACCTATATCGAAATCAGGGGTGTCGTAATTATAGATCATATCTACATTATCTACATCGACTTGTTTTGAAACATTATTTTTAAAGATATCGTTACTATTGCTCTGCATCTTTTGAAGTGTGTACGTTCCGTTAGTTGACATTGAGAAAACAAATTCTACACCTCCGGATGCCCAGAAATTATTGTGGTGGATTGTATAAACTCCTGGAATCGCTGAGATATTTGAACTGGATAAATCTGATACAGCCTTTATGCCCTGGAGTTGCAATGAATCATGTGATGAATAAAAGGTGTTATTGGAAATGCGCAATATTGTAGCATCGTTCAATGATGATTGTACATCAATACCGATTAACTCCGTTTCTCCATTGATAAGGATGGTATTGTACAAAATATTGGCATTAAGTTCTTGTACAGAGCTTATGATGATACCTTTTCCATTTCCTCCTTTATCAATATGAATAACTGAGTTCTGCATTGAAATGGTACTGAGTTCCGGGTAACTCGCCTTGAATACCATGCCATGTGTATTCGTCGCATTTTCTGCGATGAGTGTGCTTCTATCGACTGTTAATGATACAGAATCATTGGCTGATTCACTATGTACTGATACGGCTTGGTATCCTATCGCTGTACTATGTATCCATACATTGACAAGTGAAACAGTAGTAGCATCGGTGAATTTCAACCCATATGATTCATCTATATACTGTCCTTGTGATCCCCAGGATTTGAATCCTGCCAATATGCTGCTGTCCTGGATCTCCAATTTGCCTACAGCAATCGCGTCGATGCCATAAGCACTATGACTCTTTTCGGCTGATTGACCGCTGATGATTTTTGAATTGTTGATTCTAACATTCCCGATTCCATCATTAGACCCCGCTGTGATTTCTATACCCTTTGAATCACCTGCCGATGCGTTACCGCCTGAAAGATCAGAATTGTCAATGGTCAGCTGATTATCCCCCTCAAAATATAACGCGCAACTCAGGTTGGTACCATTTCCACCTGATATACTGCTGTTATTGACTTCTACATTGGTATTTTTGATGTACACTCCATATGTGTCGGTTCCCTCGTTTGCCTTACATTGTACATTGTTCAATGACACTGTATGAGGTTTATCTGATAAACTGTAAACTAATAAGGCTGTCGAATTCTGGAGAACTCTGCCACTGTCTGGATTGACTTTAATGGTGATATTCGAAAGCGTGATTTCTTTCTGTGACATATCCACGGCTGTTGCAATGTATTCGAAAACACCAGATGGTTGTTTTTCCCCCTTTAGTTGTAGACTGTTGTGGAAGGTTGATTTATCGGAACTGTTATCTTGAGTAGTAAAGTCGCTGTTCCATCCTCCAATTATACTGATCCAGGATCCAGTGTTTTTGAATCTTCCCCCTTCTTTAGTATCATAATCACCTTTAGCAACATAGATATATTGGAATTGTTCTTTTGATGCCTGTTCTAAGATATTGATGATTTTATTCCATGTTTTGGCCGGAGTAGAAGGGTTAAATCCAGCTTTCGGATAACTGTCATCCCCGGAATCTGACGAAAGGTATACTGCTGATGACGGCATAAAGGTGAATGTTAGAAGTGTACCTGTAATACTTGAGTCTTCGGGATGTCTGTCGTCACCAGTAGCCTGGAACCTGCCATCGGTTGTTTTAAAATGACTATTGGGGATAAACACTGTACTAACGCCAGGAATTTCCTGTTTTATTGATAGGCCTTGAAACTTCCCTGATGAATTGGTTGGATTATAATTCTCTATTTGGACTTTGTCATCATAGCTGAGTGAGTTTACGGAACTTCCAGCTATCCAGTCAATCCCTGATGCTAGCGGACTGTTGTTCTCATCGCGAAATTCAAAGACTAAATCAATGGCCCCACTGGTATTAGCAGCCGCCCAGTTTTTCTGAGTCAGTTCCGGTTTGAAAAACTTTTTGATGTATAACGTATATTCCCTGGTTGCCGGGGAACCTGTAGATGAATACTGCGAGGTCAGTTTTACTGGGTAAGATATTGTATTAGATGTAAATGAAAGCGTTGTTTCGTTCGATATCCATTCTTGATCGGTATCAGAATTCAAGACGCTGATACCAGGATCTGCCGTCGTGGTAAAATACACAACAAGGTCCTGGTTGAGATCGGTATCAAATGGAATTATAACTTCAATACTGTTATCGGACGGATCGATTACAGTTATACAGTCACGTGAGAGATGCGCGTTCCTGCTTTGAAGGAAACCAATGGTTTCCAGGGCAAGAGTATCATCCATGAGATTCATATAATTGCCCCGGATCTGTACACTACACCCATATAATAGCATGAGTATGGAGACTGCTGATATTTTCCAGTACTTCATTACATCATGAATAATATGCTGATATGTTTTTTTTGTTAAGGATAATTAGAGATTATGTGTAGAAACAATGTCATTTTCTCTTCATGGATTGATGACGAATTTCCATTTTTTTATGGTATTCATTTGACTTTACAATCCTGGTTATATCTGGAGAATAGAGATTCTTGCCATTCAGAATGAGTTCTTTGCTTTCCAGCAGTTTGTTTATGGCCATTTTTCCTTCTGTCACAGGTAAGCCCACCATACTGATCAGGTTGTTAATGCCGAATTCAAAGTCATAGGGTTGTCGTGTGCCAAGGTCAATCCGTGATTTTTCCAGTTCCAGTTCCAGACAATCATAAATTCGGCCAACAGGATTTTGTATAAGTGTATTTTTAAGTTGACGATAAAGATTCCAGATACGCTCAGCCAATGTTGATGTGAGCCGGGATATTACTTTTGGTTGTTCGATAACCATTCCCTTGAAATTTGCACGATTAACAGCCATGAGAATGGCATCTTCATGAATAATGGCTGATGCACTTCGAGGTTTATTTTCCAGCAAAGCCATTTCACCAAAGATATCTCCAGTTTTAAGCATGGCAAGTAACACTTCATTATCGTTTACAATTTTTGTGATGCGAATACTCCCTCTCTGAATTATATACAGTTCAGGCCCACTTTCTCCTTCGGCAAACAGCATTGAGTCTTTTGGGTATTGGCGAATAAACTTGCTTGTATCCACGTTGAGTGATGCAGGATCAACATAGGATTTGATTTTCTCCATTTTCTGCTTAACTTCACTGACATTGGGGGCATTGGGATTCTCCAGGCAGAATTTGTTGTATGCGTAGAATGCCAGATTAAACTGTTTCTGTTTTGCATAGTGATCTCCAACCTGCTGAAGATGGAATGCATCTACTTCAACCGAACTCTTAAAGGATAGACGTGTCAGCGCCTGATCAAGCATCCGTACCTGTTTGGAGAAGCTATTGATAATTTTCATTGCAATGGGTGTATTCCGTTCAATAAGCATGGAGTATTGATCGGGGCGTACTGTAATCAATGTACAATCTTCCAATGCTATAACATTTTCAATGTAGGCATGTTTGGACATTGTTGATACGACACCAAAGAAATCGCCGGGTTTCAGTATATCCTTTGCTTCCTCTTCAAAGATTTCCAACTCTTTCTGTACACGTACTCTACCTGTGCGAATTATATAGAATAGCTCCGCAGCATCCCCGTCAATAGTTATATATGCACCTTTATTGTAACTGATCAGTCCTAATTGAAGGGGGTTCCCCATAAAATCTCCACGAATTAGTAGCTATGAATTATCATATTGTATGAATTGTAATTAAATCTGGTCAAGCAGATCATCATATTATTGCGATTCCTGATACAATGGAAATTCATCACAGAGCTTTTTTACCTTAACAGCCACCTGCGAAAGCCTTAATTCATTTCCATTCGATTTAAGGGATTCTATCATGTAATCTGCAATTCTGAACATCTCTTTCTCTCCCATACCTCGAGAAGTGATCGCCGGGGTTCCCACTCTGATCCCTGAGGTCGTTCGTGGGGGATGGGGATCGTATGGAATGGTATTTTTATTGACTGTTATACCAGCCAGCCCCAGCCAGGATTCTGCATCAATTCCTGTTATTTTGAAAGGAGAAAGATTAACCAGTATGAGATGATTGTCTGTTCCATCAGAAACAAGTTTTACACCATTGCCCTGAAGAGCTTTTGCCAGAACTTGCGCGTTTCTTACTACTTGAGCCTGGTAGAGCTTAAAATCAGGATGCAGAGCTTCCTTAAGCGCAACAGCTTTTGCTGCAATGATGTGCATGAACGGGCCCCCCTGGATTCCAGGAAATACAGCACTGTCAATTATCTCTCCAAGGCGTTTCATTCTTCCAGATCTGGGTGCAGTAATTTCCATATCATTCTCAACATCCCTGCCGACAAGAATCATCCCGCCGCGCGGACCTCGAAGAGTTTTATGGGTGGTTGTCGTTGTTATATGAGAATGGGGTACTGGTGATGGATGTTCTCCAGCAGCAACTAATCCGGCGATATGAGCCATATCTGTAATCAGCAACGCTCCCACTTCATCGGCAATCTCACGAAAACGTTTGAAATTCAGGGTTCTGGGATAGGCAGAGGCACCGGCCAGGATGACTCTGGGTTTGCATTTACGGGCAATCCTGGAAAGTTCATCATAATCTATTGTTTCACTTTGTTTATCGACACCATAGTTTACAATTGTATAATCTTTTCCGGAAAAATTGACAGGGGATCCATGCGTAAGATGACCGCCGTGTGCCAGATTCATTCCAAGGATTGTCTCACCATGCCTTAAGACCGCACGGAATGCACCCATATTGGCCTGACTCCCTGCATGAGGCTGAACATTGACATATTCGGCACCAAAAAGCTCTTTGGCCCTTTCCCGTGCCAGTTCTTCTGCTGTATCAACATATTCACATCCACCGTAGTAACGCTTTGAAGGGTATCCTTCAGCATATTTATTGGTCAGTACTGAACCAGCGGCCTTCAGTACGGCCGTAGAAACAAAGTTTTCTGAGGCTATCAGTTCCAGCCCGGATTGCTGCCTTGCAAGTTCATTCTTTATGATATGCTGGATTTCCGGATCGACATTCTCTAGACTTTCGCTCATCTCATTTTGCATCCTATAGAAGTTGGCCTGGAATGGCAAGTTTGCCAATTGTGCTTAGGGCACCTCTAAAAAACCCATTTAGTTCTTGACTCGATCTTTTTCCTCGCTGCTACGTTGTCAAAATGCTCACCTAAACAGGTGCGTACCGCAGGAGCAAAGCTCCGAGGAACGCACCGCCAACCGCTTAAGCTAGCTCCGCTTTTGCCGCCTTGCATCAAGAGAAAATTTAAACAGGTGCGTACCGCAGGAGCAAAGCTCCGAGGAACGCACCGCCATTACGCCAAATTCCAAAAACGGTTTTTTAGAGGTTGCCCTTACCTGTAAACCCTCACAACTCGTGGAACAAACCATCTACTTGTGTAGCTGTGTAGATTTCCCGAGCTTTCTTCCCATATTCTCTGCCAGGAATAAACCTCTTGAGGTTTTTTCAGAACGGGATTCGGTTGAAGAGGTTCTGATTCCAGTATGCCTTTTGAGAAAGCAATGTGTTTTTCATCAAGTTTCCCAAAGGTATCATCCTCCGTTTGAATATCGGCTGAAGCAGGATCAACGGCAATCCATCCCAGTCCTTCTATCCAGAATTCCGCCCACCACCACTTCCGGCTATTATTCTCATCATCAACAATGATTCCTCCAACAGGTCGGGCTGGAATTCCGGCTGCTCTTGATAGAGAACAGAATAGAATACTGTAGCCTCTGCTGTCTGCCATGTTTGAGGCCAGGTAATCTGCAATACTATGACCCTGTGGCTGATCGGTCCTTTCAAGAAGTCTGATTACATAATTATAAATGGATTGGGATTTCTCCCATTCATTCTGATTACTTCTTACAATTCGAGGCAGAATTCGGGTTGTCAGGTCTGGTCGTATCCATTCATCCTGCCCCAAACTGACTAGAAGTTCCGGGTGATTTGGATCGTAGGGTTTAATTGTATTGTTTACATTGGCTGTCACAGATGCTGTTTCAATAACGATGTGGCGGGAAATCATACGGGTTTCACCGCTCACTAATTCATTGAGCTGGTATATATCAAGATACCCATCTCTTCCTCTCCATTCATTCATGGGGTGAGTGTTTGCATCGATGACCGTGGTCTCAGTTTTTCCACCACCTGATGGAACAGGTCCTGGCAGATTTAGATAGAGTATGTTTCCAGGAAAGGAGCCAATACCTGTTATCTCCACTTCCTGTCTTAGAGACCAACGGATTTTTTCTCCGTACTCAATGAATCCAGGACCTGGGGTAATTTCTATGTGAACAGGATTGCTATAGCGATTACCCCTGTTGATGTAGATGCTCCCGGATGCGGCACTGGTTGGTATCCAGAAACTGATAGTGGAATCCATCCATAGATCATAAGAAGTAATTTCTGTGTAAAGGTTTGTGTCAGGTTCCTCATGGATCAAACGGTTGGATGTATCGTCCCTGTTAATCCATACCCGGCTTCCGCCCTTTCTGGCACCGAAACCCTTGCCTTTCAGAGTAATCAGTGATCCTGGAGCACCGGAACCGGGTTCAATCGATTCAATAAATGGATATCCTGGCAGCCATGAACCATATTCAATCTGTGGAAATCGCTGTGAACTGCCGAGTATTACCCCGTTGGATATTCCCGAGCGATTTTTCACTTTGACTAAGACAGTTCCTGTAATCCTCGGGATTCGGGCAACCACTGTATCTTCATGCCAGTCAATTATACCGGTTGAAGTGAGAGTCTGTCCGCCAATGATAAGCTTCGCTCCTTCAGTTTCCTTACCGAAGAACTGACCTGTCACCTCAATCCTGTCGCTGGAAACAGCTGTAAGCCGGTCAATGCTGTAAATAACTGGTTTGCGTTGATAGCGGATGAATAACAGGAGGAAGATGCCCAGTGCAATTCCGAATATAATCAATGGTAGCTTCCAGAGAAGAGGATTATGATGCTCCACGAACGAGTCAGTCTCCTGTTAATTTGAATTGAACAGAAGAATCAAGAGATGCTTCCAGTTCGGCTCGGGAATCATCATCCAATGTTTCAAGATAGGGAATGACTTTGAATTTCACAACTATTTCAACAGGTTTATCTTTCATTTCTTCAACTGATCGACCCAATGGATAATAGTGTATTTCTTCACCATACTTCAGAGGGAAAGAAGTTAAAGCACTGTTGTAGTGATCGCCGAACCAGGTTTCACTTTGTGCCGCAATAATGGTGTGAGCGCTATCCGCTGGATAAACGACAAATTGAATCTCCAGTCTGGCATTATTCCCTTCCAGACTGATATTTACATCCCGGCCTGGCACTGTAATTTTATTGACTTCAGTACTCCAGAGAATTTTTTGTGAATCCAGAGTTGTTACGGAGATATCTGCATGAATCAGTAGGACATCATTGAGTAGCTGGTGAACATCAAATTCAAATTCTTTAGAATAAACCTGCTGAGTTCCGTATAATACCAGGAAGATGAAAAAAACTAACCAGTGAGCAGGATATGACGCGAAAATCCTTCTCAAGGCTCTCCCTCAATACTGGCTGGATGAATGATGAAAGGTTCTCCCATTTTGAAAACCTGCAATTCAGCTGGCAATGTGTGAATTGCTTCATCTGTGAAACCCTGCCGTCCTTCAAGGATGGTGAAAAAGGCATCCACTTCACCAGGAGTATATCCCCGTGACAAAACAGTTGGTGAGTTGACGTTCTGTACCATGATATCGACAGGGGATACAGCCTGTTTTATCAAAGGATGAAGGCTCAATATCATCATGACAACAATGGCAATCAGGGCTGTGGAAGCAATGGGAATCGGTATTGAGATTTGATTGTGCCGTTTTAGCCTGTTCTTCTTCAATAGACTGATACAATACCAGGCTTTTTCTCTGGCATCTGCTTTGAAATGTGAGGATTGAATATGTGTATGAAGTAGTTTTCTCTGGAAGGTATACCCTTCCAGAGTCCTTTTACAGGCAGGACATTCTTTCACGTGGGCCTCTACTTTCTGCTTGAGATCCGGTGTGAGTTCGCTGTCAAAACAGGCTGAAAGAACAGCATCATCATGGCACATATAAATCCTCCCTTTCTAATAATCTGGAGAGGTGCTTCCGGGCACGATAAACTCTAATCTTGACATTATTCTCAGTGATTCGCAAGATTTTTGCAATGGTTGCATAGGAATAACCTGAATATTCTTTCAAAACTAATACAATCCTTAATTTATATGGTATTTCAGCAAGAGATTTCCGAATCAAGCGGCGAATTTCTTCAGTCATAACAGTTTCTTCACCTTCGTTCCGGGTGTTTTCACCTGGCTGGTATGTCTGATAAACCTCTCTCTCTCTCCCCAGACGTTTCCAATGGCTGTATGCCAGGTTTTTGAGCACCCGTATCAGCCAGTACCGGGCTTCAATTCCCTTTGGTAAATGCTTTCTACGTTCATAGTAACGTAGAAAGGCTTCCTGGCACAGTTCTTCCGCAACATCCTCATGCCCACAAATATGCCAGGATACATTGAGAAGTTCATTATAGAATGAATCAAACAGCTCGGTAAAAGCTTTCTCGTGAGAATCATCATCATCTATCATCAAAACTACCTGAGATTGTTGAAGTTACAAAAAAAGTATTTCACACCTTTTCCAATCTTGAACCTTCTGGCGAATCAACAGTTTTCCATCCTTTTGCCAGGAGTTCCTCTCGTATCCGATCAGCTGATGCCCAGTCTTTTTTTGATCGAGCTTTGTTCCGCTCATCCAGGAGTTGACTCAATTCCGTATCTATAGCGGCTTCTTCCGATTCAGAACCGGATTCGTGAAGATTCAGTCCGAGAACTTCATCCATATTCAGGACACCAGTAAGTTTCTCTGCCGGGGGTATTTTACTGTCTTTGAGAAGATTCCACAGCTCAGCCAGGGCTCGTGGCGTGTTCAGATCTTCTCCAAGAGCTGCATCGAAGTTCTGGAGTCGGGATAGAACGGCCGGTCCGAGAAGATCAGGAGAACATGGCATCGTTTCCTTGATGAGAGCAGCCACTCGGCCGGTGAGTGCTTTTCGGGAAGAACGGGCACTCGACAGGGATTCGCTGGAGAATACAAGTTGAGAACGGTAATGGCCGCCTAGAAGGAAGTAACGGTAATCAAGCGCCTGGTAACCTTCATCGATGAGGTTCTCGAGGGTGATGAAATTCCCCTTGCTTTTAGCCATCTTTCCACTTTTTATGATGAGAAATTCATTATGGATCCAGTAATTCACCCATTTATGGCCAAAGGCAGCTTCACTTTGGGCAATTTCATTGCTGTGGTGAACTGGAATATGATCGATTCCACCGGTGTGTATATCGAATCTTTCGCCAAGGTATTGTGAACTCATGGCCGAGCATTCCAGATGCCATCCAGGATACCCCCTGCCCCATGGGGAATCCCAGAGCATAGTCTGGTTGGCAAATTTTCCCTTTGTAAACCAGAGAACAAAATCCAGGGGATTTTTCTTGTTTGTATCGATTTCCACACGGGAGCCATGCTGCAGGTTCTGACGTTCAAGAAGGGCCATGCGTCCGTATTCGGGAAATTGAGCTGAATCGAAATAGATATTCCCGGCAGAACTGTAGGTATATCCTCGGGTCTCTAAAAGCTTTACAAGGTTGATCATCGCATCAATGTGATCAGTGGCCTTACAGCATATTGTAGGTGTTAAGATATTGAGCTTCTCAATATCGGAGAAAAATGCCTCGGTGTAAAACCTGGCAATTTCCCAGACAGTCATGCCCTGGGAACGGGCTCCGGCAATCATCTTGTCTTCCCCTTCATCCCCATCGTCGCTAAGATGTCCTACATCGGTGATGTTCATAACATGCCTGACTGTGTAGCCGAAGTGCTGCAGGGTACGTCGAAGGATGTCCCAATGGGTGTATGGACGTAAATTGCCGATATGGGCATAGTTATAGACGGTAGGACCGCAGCAGTAGATTCCCACTTCACCTTCTTTCAATGGGATAAATTCTTGTATCTGCCGGCCATCTGAATTGTATAGATGCAGGGGATTCATATTGACTCCGGTTGCGGTTACTCCCCGCCAGGAATAGGATGATGCTTGTGCACAGGAAAATAACAAATTTACTGAAAGAATTCAACATTTCTGGTATAATACTTCCACAGGAACCTCTCTGGCGTCATTCGACACTGCTCATTGGCGGGTGCGCTGACATTTATGCTGTACCAGATGATGAGCGTGATCTCCGTACTCTTCTTGACGTATGCACAAATGAAAAACTGAATTACTTCGTTCTGGGTGGTGGTTCCAATATTCTGGTAGCTGATGGTGGCATTCGGGATTTGGTAATCGATACCAGGAGTTTCAATGAATATCTATTCGAGAATGATGTTCTTGTAATTGGAGCTGGAATGGATGTTTCTACAGCTGCATGGACGACGGGCTCCCATGCCTGGAAAGGCCTGGATTTCCTTTTCGGCATGCCTGGTTCCATTGGGGGTGCACTCTGGATGAATGCCCGGTGCTACGATGCGGAAATTGCTGATGTGCTGGAGTGGGTTGATGTGATGAAGCCGGATGGTCAGATCAGCCGTATACCGTTTCACTCATCGCAATGGAGTTACAAAGTTTCACCTTTTCAAGCTGGTCAGGATATAATTCTAAGAGGTGGATTCAAAGTATCTCCGGGTAGTGCCTCCGGTCTCAGAAAAAAGATGCTGGATCACTACTGCGACAGGAAGGAAAAGGGACATTACAGGGCTCCCTGTGCCGGTAGTGCGTTCAAAAACAACAGGACTTTTGGTTCTCCTTCAGGAAAGATAATTGAAAGGTGCGATCTGAAAGGGTTTACAATCGGCCGGGCGGCAGTGTCGGCATGGCATGCGAATATTTTTGTCAATCTTGGAGGGGCAACAGCAATGGATTTTCGGCGTCTTATTGATGAGGTTGCCGAAGAAGTGGAATCCCGAACTGGTTTCCGTCTGGAAGCTGAGATTCTCTATGCAGGAATGAATTGATGAACACATGGTCAACCCTGCTCAACAGTAATCCCGACGAGCTTCGTGAGTTAGTGAAGGAATACACTGTTACCGATCTATCGGCTCGCTGGTATGAACTCACGGAAGAAGATGGAATCAGAATCTTTCTTGCCTTGAGTCAGGAAACCCGGGGCGAGTTGATCGGTGAACTGCAGGCCGTTGATCAGCGCAACCTGCTCACTGTTCTTTCAGAACAGACGACAAGAGATCTCCTGGAAGTGATGGATCCAGATGATCTTGTTGACCTTGTACAAACCGTTCCGCCGGAAGTGCGATCGGATGTCCTGGGTCACCTGGATGATGAGGCCCGCCGGGAAGTTGAGTTTCTGCTGAGATTCGATGATGACGATGCGGCTGGTTTAATGACAACCAAGTATGCTGCTATCCGTAGCGAAATCACGGTGAGTCAGGCCATTGCCTTTCTGAGACGGGCCCCGGAAAACCTTGAAACTATCTATGATGTTTACGTTGTTGATGATCTTCAACGCTTGAATGGTGTTGTTTCGTTGAGGGAAATCCTGATGGCCTCGGACAATAAGAGAATTGCAGAAATCATGCAGTGCAGTGTGGTCAGTGTTCGAGCGGATACCGATCAGGAAGAAACAGCCAGAGTTCTGGAAAGTCATGACTTCCTGTCCCTTCCCGTTGTTGATCGGTGGAACAGGCTTCTGGGCATAGTCACAGTCGATGATATGATTGATGTTATCCGAGAAGAGCAGAGTGAGGATGTCTATAGAATGAGTGCCATCGGCGGGGAGCCCAGGGAATATCTGGAATCCTCTGTACCATTTTTAATATGGCGGCGTCTGCCCTGGTTGATCATTCTCCTTCTCGCAGGAACCATCACCACCAATGTTCTAGCCGGCTATGAGGAACTGATAAAGCAGTTCGCGTTTCTTGCCCTTTTCATACCGGTAATCATTCAAACCGGAGGAAATTCCGGGACTCAATCTTCCACTCTCATCATTCGAGGTCTTGCCACTGGGCATCTTCATCTTAACCTCGTTGGGAAAGCATTCCTCAAGGAACTGGCTGCCGGTACGGCTATTGCGGCGGCGACTGGCCTGATGATTTTTCTACGGAGCTTTCTTCTGCCGCCCGGGGTAAAGCTTGAAGAGGCCTTTGTAGTAGCTATATCCCTCTCAACCGTAGTGCTTTTTGCCACATTGCTGGGCTGTCTTATGCCTTTTCTGATTAATAGGGTTGGTGGAGATCCTGCTGTGGCGGCCGGGCCTCTCATGTCCACTCTAATCGATGTGGCTGGTTTAACTGTGTATTTTGAAGTAACCCGTTTACTCCTGGTTTAATGACAGCCCCTGAAAATTCTTTGCTGGATGATTTCTTTTTTACTCGTGAGGCTTATGATGTGGCACCAGACTTACTGGGCAGGATACTGGTCTGCGGTTCAATTAAAGGAATAATCGTTGAAACTGAAGCCTATCATGAAGATGATCTGGCTTCTCATTCTTTCCGGGGTAAAACCAGAAGAAACTCCCCGATGTTCCTTCCAGGTGGCTATACCTATGTGTATCGAATCTATGGTATTCACCTCTGTTTCAATGTGGTGACTGGCTGTGTGAATAATGGCCAGGCTGTTTTAATCCGAGCCTGTCAGCCCATTAGTGGTGTAAGTAAGATGTGGTTGAACCGGTATGGTGTTGAAATACCCCCTGAAGTTGAAGTGGAAAGTACTGATTACAGGAAACTGGCTGATGGTCCTGGAAAACTCACATCAGCCTTTGGTATTACAGTTGAGGAGTGTAATTGTATCCGTATTGGTTTCGGGAAAATTTCCATACTGCATGGGTTTCCTGTCGCATCGGAGCAGATGGAGCGCAGTCCACGGATAGGGATAGCTCCAGGGAAGGGCAGTGAGACTTTGTGGAGGTGGTATGTCAGGGGGAATAAATTTGTGAGTCGATAAGTTCAAGTCAGAGTAATCTGGATGTTTCCAATAAGCAGTTTTCAGTGTCAGAAAGCTTGTTGTAGCCTGGTTTCATTGAAATTCAACCAGGTGAACAACCTTGCCAGATATAGTGATTAATTGTTGAATAGTAGCTGTTATTCGGCGAATCACTCTTTGGAACGATAAGAAAACTTACCGGTACGGTGAATAGTAAATACTGGTTCTATCAGATATTAATTTCCTGACAGAAGAAATCGATCTATCTAACAAGCTTTCTGACACAGCATTCATAATACTATAACTTCAAATAAGATTGAGCTGAGAACTAAATGATTTTTTTAGAGGTGCCCCTTAGAGGTGCCCGTATGGCATATCTCTTGAGGAGGGCCCATGTCAGGAAACCGGAATGGATCTCCCATGAATCCTTTCCATACCCCCCGGCCATTAACCAGGCTGATGGAAGACCATTGGATTCGAGGAAGTTGTAAACTAATTGATCTCTTTCCAATAATTGTTCCCGGCTGAGATTCAGAAGGGATGTTGATGGCAGTTCATCCTTTTCCCAGGGATCAGATCCTGCAAGAACAATGGTGAAATCGGCTGTATAATCTTCCTGTAACTGTTTCAGAGCTGCTTCTAATTTGTCGAGATAGGAATCTTCGTCACCACTTCCAATGGGAATATCGATGTCGCCAGGTATGTATGAGGGATGATTTTTCGGCAGAGATCCATCGACAGGCCATCCCCTGGACATATGTATGCTGAATGTGGTAACTCGGGAATCATCTTTAAAAATGGCGGCCGTACCATCACCCTTATGAGCATCAAGATCAATAATCCAGGCCTTTTGAATTCTTTTTTCGTTTATGAGTTTACTGACTGCTAATGCGCTGTCATTCAAGGGGCAGAACCCATGACCAAAATCCCAGTGTCCATGGTGGGTTCCACCGCCAAGGAAATGACAGAAACCTGATTCCAGGGCGATCTTTCCGGCGTTATATGCTCCTGAAATCATTTTTAGAAGTTGAGGCATCATATATCTCAGGGGCTTTTCTGCGTCTTCGGGCACCCACCGATTGTAGCTACCATCCTTGTTGACCAACTCATAAGCGGTGATCAGCTGGTGATTGACTTTTTCATTAAAGAAACCATCTATGTAATCCCTGGAATGAGCGAGGGATAAATCTTCCTGGGAAAGAAGGATATCAATACCTTCCCGATACCATTCAGATTTCCTCTCAGCAAGTTCCGGGTGAGTCGTTAATGATTCCAACGTCCGGGTTTTACGTGAATCCAGGGAAGGAATTTTTATTCCGAAGCGGAGGAAATCAAGAAGGGCACTGGAATCAGAAAGCACCATAGTAGTATTATGATGGAAAATATGTAATATATCAACAGTGAGTCTATAACAGTGAATGAGAACAAAGCATTGGGTTCATGATGCAGTTTCTGAAAACACCTGTTTTTTTTAAGGATGAATCCGTTACTGCATTATAGACTGTTATTGGAGATAAATGTATAATCACCTATTAAAGTCTGTCCTGATAGTTGCTCGCCTGTATCATGATTCAAGAGAGAAAAAGGGGATAGAATGAATCAACAGTCTGGAATCAGTGAATCTGTTCTCTGGGAAAAACAGTCTCAAATTCTGAAAGAACTACTTGTTTTGCATGAAAATGCCATGAAAAAGAGACAGCTGAAATTCTATTCACCAATGATGCCGATATTTCGGAAAATTCATTGGGTAGCATCATTCCTCGGTCTGAGTGATTTTGCTGATATAGCAGCTGGTGGTGCTGTATTTGTCTCCAAAATCCAGGGAACCCATTCTACCTGGTCCGACAGCCATGCAGGTATGATCCGGGCCATTCTCAGCTACTTCACTGCCATGGTTAATCTTAAAAATCATCAGATCGACAGTAATATCCATGAGTTGAATCCACGAATTCCCAAAATGATCCATGAGTTGAGAACTTTATTTTTCCAATATCAGATCAATGTCAGGACTGTATCGCTTTGTGCCTCCCTTGAGGCAGTCCATGCTGAATCCATTAAGAACGAAGATGAGATTCCTTCCCTGGCCAGGAAGCGTCATAACCCCGATGGTGCACTTACTTTGATTTATCTGGACCTGGGAATTCAGAATATGAGCTTTATTAAACTGATCAAAATACTGGAAGATTCCGTTAGAAATTCCAACCTTATTCTTTATGGAACAATTATCCCTTCTTCGGGCACAGTTCAGGGAAAGGGAAGGAAGTTGCCATTTTACTTATTACTTGACATGGAGCTTAGTGGTGGGAATTGGCTTAAGCAGTACTCCCTCAATGGACGGGTAGTCAATAGGTCGGAAGTAATCAGCCAGAAGGCCATTCCTGCTGAATCAACCGTAGATATCACCGACGAGAAGAAGAGTGTACCAGAAGAAATCACAAAAAGCAATGAAATGGAATCTGATACAATTATCATTGAGAGAAGAAGTTATGATCAACGATCAAAAATAAGGAAAACATCGAAAGCAGGCAATAAACTCTCCTTTGATGCTGATGAAGTAAAAGAACTTGAATCTGTCTCAAAGAAGAACTCTGCCCGGAAAGCCCGCAGAAACCGCAAAATCCGCAACAGAGATCTCAGAATACGTTTTACTGTCGGCGCGAAAATGCAATTAATTGTTTCCAGCATTATCATTTTATCCATGCTATCCCTATCCCTTATTGGACTGTATTTCTTTCGGTCAGAAATCAGTAATCGTATTGAAGATACAAATATTTCGCTGGCCAGTCTGGTCGCGAAACAGGCTGGTTATGAGTTAACACAGCTCTTCGATTCTGCAAATCTTCTCTTCCAGATCGGAGCATCAACACAGAATCCTGAAGACTTGATTAATGGTTTCTTTGCGAATTTCCAACCTCTTGCCTATGTCGGTATTTCAGGGAATGACATTGGATTCTTTAATCGGATCTGGTTCAGCGAGAACCGCATCCTCAATGAAAATGCCATCCTGCAAAGTATCATGGATATTCGTGGCAAGGATTTATTGAGAGCTAAAAATGGTGAAACAGTCATTATCAATGTATCTCCTCTCATCCCCAACCTGGAAACTCCGGTACTGGCCATGTCGGCTCCATATCTTCTGGGAACACAGCAGGAAGCCTTGATCATATTAGTGGATATTGGGCATGGATTAGCTGAAAGTGTTAAAATGCAGAGCGATATAGCTACCACAATCATTATCAATGCTGAGGGAGAGATTCTGGTCCACCCGGATTATTCCCATATTTTTGGTGGAGGTGTTATCAAGGATTCTCCGGTGTATACCAGGATGTATTCCCAGGGCGCTACAAAGGGACAGATAAGGTTTACTGAGGTATTGGATGATGAGTCTGTTACCACGATTGGTTCATTTTCTATTATACCCATTGGAAATCTTGGTGTTGTATCAACCGTACTGGAGAAAGATGCGTTTGGAGCTGTTGATAGAATTCAGAGACTCAATCTCACTTTGCTGGGCTCTATACTGAGTCTTTCAATTCTGGGGGTGTATTTCTTTGCTCAGAGTCTTTCCATCCCTCTCAAGGAACTGACCCTTGCGACTCGAATGATTAAAGCAAGGAACTATGACATAAAATTGAAACCCCATACGACTGATGAAGTTGGTCAGCTCACCAGGAATTTTCTCAGTATGATTCCAGTTCTGGAGCGGGTTGAGAGACTTCAAACTAAAACGAGTCATTTCATTAATCCGCAGGTAGCTAAAATGATAGCGGATGATGTGTTGCCTGAAGATGCAGAAACAAAAAATGTTACTGTTTTCTTTTCAGATATACGGAATTTTACCTCTATGAGTGAGCAGATGGGGGATCCTCAATTGGTATTGAATAATCTTTCGGAGTACTTCAAAATTGTTGTCGAGTGTATTGAACGAACAGACGGAACAGTGGATAAGTACATCGGGGATGCTGTAATGGCTGTTTGGGGGAGTATGAAGGATCTACCCAATAATGCTGAGAGTGCTATTGATGGTGCATTGAAAATAAGGGATGCATTGATTGATTTCAACAAGAATAGAGGTTCTGTTGCATACCCCATTTTTCAGGTAGGGTGCGGGATGAATAGCGGTCCTGCCACTGTGGGTGTTATGGGTGGCGGATCATCTAAAGAAGAATGGGCTCATATGGGGGATACTGTCAATATCGCCAGCCGAGTTGAAGCACTGAATAAAGCGATGGGTACTGATATCCTGATTACTGAAATGACATCGGATTTAGTGAAGGGGATATACGATCTGGTTCCAATGAGGAAAATAAAAGTTAAAGGTAAAGAAGCCCCTCTGAAGATTTATGCTGTTCTTGGCCGTCTTGACAATGATAGAAGACCAAAATCTCTGACGGAATTGCGTACTTTGTTGGGACTTAAAGGTGATTTCAATCAGGTCGCTTCCAAGGAGGAACATGAAGTTAAGTACGAGTTCCTTAGTTCGTAATATACTTGTTTCGTTCATCTTTTCTGGCATGGCTGTTTTTTTCGGTGTACTTTTCTGGAATGAATTAAACAATGCAGTTAATCATACTGATGGTGTGCTTATAGGAGAAATCGTTGAGTTAACAGGTCAGGCCCAAAGACGAGTTTCGAAGCAGAACCAATGGACAGATCTCAGTATTGATTCCTCTATATATAATCTTGATTCCATCCGGACTGGAAAGTCTTCTGTCGCTTCCGTTGTGCTGAGATCATATGATGAAAGTGGTGAGGAAGTGTACGATGAAATACAGCTCGGTGCGGAAACATACATCATTGTTGATCTCACTGACAATAACCGAACTGTGAATTTCATTGGAGGAAGCGTCTTTGCTGCCGGGTCTTCTGGTCTTGCTATCAGCACTGAGACTACCACTGTCTACCCCGGGGAAGGGACTGTCAACCTCAATCTAACAGAGGAAGAAGGCATCAGTGTTAATGCCACGGATGGGGAAGTAAAGGTTGTTGTTAATGGCGAACAATCCATTGTAAGTCCCGAATCTGTATTGAGAATTGATGAAGAAGAAGGACAGGTAACACAGGAAAAAACACCTATCAAGCCCCTGACTCCAACAGCCAATGCACTCCTGCTAACCTACAATGATGCCAGGGAAGTTGATTTCTCCTGGGAATTATTGGCGAATTGGGAAACTCCTGTCCTGGAAATATCGGCGGATCTCACTTTTGAGAGTGATGTGATTCGCCGGAATGCAGGAAATGATTCACTGAGCATGGAAATTAACCATGGTCACTGGTACTGGCGTCTTACTGACGAAGCAACAGGTGAGGCCAGTATTGCAAGTTCTTTCAGTGTCAGTCTGGAACAGAGGGCATCCTTGATTTCTCCTGTTCCAGATTCCACTCTTACGTATTCAGGTGAAGCATTGACTGTGTTACTGCAGTGGGAACGAGCCTGGTTTGCGGAGTTCTACAATGTTTTAATTGCAAACTCACCAGTCATGTCCAATCCTCAGAAAGCCCTGGAGGTGAGAGGAAATTCAGTTCTCGTGGAAGAACTTGCCTCAGGACAATGGTGGTGGCAGGTTGTTCCTGTTTATCGACGAGGTGATCTTGACAGCAATCTGTATAGTGAGACTCAAAGCTTTTTTGTTGAGAAGAGCAGGGGGTTCAGCAGCATTGAACTGATTTCTCCAGGTAACAGGAGTTCCTTCTCGGCCGTTGAAGTTCAGGATGGAACATCTTTCCGATGGCTGAATCAGGATGGAATCATTCAGTATGAGATAAAGATTTCCAGGGATTCAAACTTCAATGAGTTGACTTCTGTTGCAGTCACACAGAGTAACTGGCACATGTTTGAACTTGATCCGGGAACATACTATTGGAGGGTTGAAGGCGATTCAGCAGACGCTGCCAGGGTAACAGTCTCCCCAACATGGAATTTAGAGATTAAACCAGGAAGTAGTTCCATTGAGCTTCTGGATCCACTACCGGGAGAAAACATAGAGTTCCAACCTGGTAATCTTCATACATTCCACTGGAGAAGCGAATTGAAGGGATTGTCGAGGTTCACACTCAGGAGAGCTGATTTAAGAAATAGTGCCAGAATAATACAAAGCCTGACCGAAGAACCAAAGTTTACCATGCTCCTGCCCGATGAAGGTTCCTATATATGGCAGGTTCAGTTACTTGACAGCCAGGGAAGTGTTGTGCTCGAAAGTCCAGAAGGTAATTTCAAGATTGTGAGAAATCTCAACCCACCGACTCTCCTGTATCCTGCTCCTGAGGAAAGCATCAGTTTCCCAACTGACCGCATTGTATTGTTGAACTGGTTACCTGCCGAGGGTGTTGATATGTACCAGGTTGTATTTAAGAGTCCCAACGGCACTATCGTTTCTCAGGATGATGCCGTACTGGGTTTAATTAAGGAAATCTACATTCCGAGAAACTTTGGAGGTGGAACCTATCAGGTTGAGCTTGCTTCTATACGGGAGAATCCAGTTAATAAGGAAACTGGTATCAGCGAAAAGGCTATATTCAGTTTCAATATCGAAGATGCCATAAAATTAGAAGCGGCAATTCCTTTAACACCAGGTAACGGTGCTGTAATAAATAGTCAGGATATTTCTTCGGATGGACTTCTGCTGCAATGGGAGACAAGTCCATTTCTCACACGATGGGCCGTTGAATTAAGCAGAAATTCTTCAGTCGCACAGTATTATCCAACTGATTCCCCCCGAGTCTTACTGACTGAATTAGAATCTGGACAGTATCGTTGGACAGTCCATTCCTGGGATAAGTCCAATATAGAAGCACCATTGAGCCGGGCCAACAGTTTTACTGTAATAGATCATGAATACCTTCCACCTCCTGTGATCAGAACTCCGGGAATTGGCGAGAATATTGATATGACAGGTGCCAAAAACTTGAGATTCGAATGGCAGTCAGCCAGTGATGATGCTTTTACAGAATTGAAACTGTATAGTGGGGACTCTCAGCTTCTGTTATTCCAGATAGCAGATCTCAAGAATTCTTTCTATGTGTTGAAAAACCTGAGTATTCTGGATATAGGGGATTTTGTGTTAGAAGTAACATCCTATACTAAATCCTCAGGGAAGGAAATTGCTCGAAGGAGTACCGTAGTACGAGTTCCCTTTTCGTTATCAGTCAAACTTCCTGGAACAGCCCCGCAGATTCGAACTCGCGAGTTGCTGTATGCTGAATAGGGCATTGGACGGATGCCATCAGTTTTTTCTGATTCTATTTATCTCAACTATGATCATGGGAAACCTGACCGCTGCCGATCTCATCGAGTGGGAACCCTATGAGGAAGCTGATCATTATTTAGTAGAATTTCGTCAGGATGGTGATCTTATTGCGGTATTCAGGAGTGAAATCTCCTCTTTGCCTGTTACGCTCCTGCCAGGAAAATATGAATTCAGGATTCTTGTTATGAGTCCATTTGGTAAGGAAATGATTGCAAGCCAGTGGGAAGAAGTACAGATTCTGTCCAATCTAGTACCTGTAATTTTGAGTTTTTCACCTGGAGAAATCTATTTGAACAGAGAACCAGTTTTTACTGCACGAATTGCTGGTTACAGAGAAATCCTGGGTGAGAGTTTTGAATTCCAATTGGAAAACAGCGAGGGGAATACTATTCCGCTCGTTGTTGAGACATCCAGAGTACAGAATACGACTGATAACATCTGGGATTTCGTTTTCCAGAAACCGAAAATCAAGGATTTATCAGCAGGAAAATGGAACTTCCTGATAAAAAATGTAAATACAAATCGGTCAAATATGATGAGTGGAGCTCTTACTGTACATGAGCATTTCAAGCCCATATTGAAAGCTGTTGTACCGGGAAGAATTCGGATTGGAAAAAAATACAATGAGTTAACTCTGAAACTCTCAGGGATGGAGAAGAATATTGAAATTATATTTAATGGTCCATCAGATCTTGATCCCGTATTTCTACAATACACAGGGAATAATAGATTACTGTACAGCCTGAATCTTCAGGATGCCGAACCTGGTTGGTATTCCATATCATTGAAGAATCCATCGGGTGAATCTTATGTCAAAAAGCGTGCTTTAAAGCTACTGAAACCATCTGACCCTGATTCCCTATCCGCCAGGATTTCCAACGATATAAACCAGATGAAACCCCGTCCTGTACCAGAATTCCCCAATTCAATTTCATTGGGGTATACATTTTCCATGCCGATTGTTAGAGGGTTATCTTTATTTGAGTATAGTCTAACAGGATTCATGGTTGGTTTTTCCAGGGATATCTCCAATGAAATATTGAGACGCCTTCCAGCATTGAATGGATTGGGTTGGGAGATTAGTTTCCTGTTAACAACTACAGAAAGGCTCCATCTATATGTCGATAATGTTGATACTCTGCATTTTATGTTGATCATGGGATTGAGATATATCACACCCTGGAATTTTCCGGTCAAGCTCCTTTTTCGTTTTGGCGCAGGTTTTACCAGCTCAATATACACTTCCACTGACTATGACCGTACAACTGATATCGGTGATCATACTCTTTCAGATCTTGATTCTTTGGATTTAACGATGAGAGCCGGTGCCGGGTTTTATCTGGATATATCTCCGCGTTTATTTTTGAATATTGTGTTTAATGCCAGTAGTATCTTCTTTTACAATAATACTTACATATTTCTCCAACCTGCTGTTGAAGGTGGATTTCGGTGGTAAGATATTGTTTGATTCTTTTCTTATCCACGGCAGTTATCCCTGTATTCAGTCAGGAGTCAATTGGCCTGATAGATGAAAGTGGAGGTGTTGAATTGTCATGGGAAGCCATTCCGGCTGTCTATCGGGTAGAGATCAAGCAGGATGGGAAGATTCTCTATGTTATGGATTTAACTGAGAATAAACTCAAGGTAAAGCTGGAGAAGGGAGTCTATGAGTATCAGGTCAGTTTCCTCGATCCATTTGGAAACATTGCAACGAAGACGGGGTGGAAGGAGTTAGTAGTTCGATATGACAGTACCCCCTGGTTCAGAGTGATAGACAGTGTTGGGGGATGGGTAGGTGATGATCTGGTTGTACTGGAAATTGACAGTTCAGCCTTGAAGCAGGATACAGCATTTCAGTTGGAAAAAGATGACCTCAAAGTCCATATAACAGGTGAAAGAAGTGCTGATAGAATGAAATTCATGATCAGTACGGAAGAACTGTCAGCAGGCAGTTGGGATCTTGTCGCCATCAATTCCGCAGGCAGTACTTACCGGAGTCCTGGAGTACTGCAGCTCAATGAATCTCTGGATCTGAATCCAGACAAGCTTGACACCCTGTACCTCCTCAATGATGGTGGGGCCAATATCGAGATTCATGGTGAGAATTTTGATAAAAACATAGAGGTCGTTGTGAGAGGAAAAAATGGAGAAATTCCTGTTAAATCAATCAAGTTTATCTCCAGAAACAGAGCTGAACTCAATCTGGAATTAACCGATTCCAAACCTGGAGATTACTCGATAATCCTTACCAGTCTATCTGGCAAAGAAACACATTTGGAGAATGCGCTGGTGATTCTGGATAAGAACAAACATGGTTTACGCCTGCCGGGATTCGAAATCCAGGCAGGGTATTCCCCTATGATTTCTTTCGTCCGAAGGGAAGATGATATCCCTCTTGTTCCCAGTTTACTTGTTGTTGAAGCAGCTTTTATATTTAATTCTGGAATAAATGTACCCTTTCTGCGATCTTTGGGTGTGGGGATACATGGAAGCATTGGCCTCAATGGTCCTGGTGCTGGTGAAGATTCATTCGATATGATGGGCTCTGTTGATCTTGTTATCAACTGGCGACCCAGGTTCAACCGGGATTTATCTCCTTCTTTTGAGTTAGCGGTAGGCAATATGTGGTTCAATTTCATTTCGGCATCTGTATTCGAGAATTATCTATATGCTCGTCTTCTTATTGCCGCTGATATCATGAATGCCAATAATTATTTTCAAATAGGCACATCATTGCTGGTGAGCTTTGGTCAGGGAAGTACAATAACAACGGTTGGACTGGTGTTCCGGCGAGGTATGCGGTTTTAGTGGCGAAGGGACTTGAACCCCTGACCGATCGGATATGAGCCGATTGCTCTACCAACTGAGCTACGCCACCAATTCTTACGACAAAATAATGCTCTTTTTGATGTCTGTCAACTGTATGGATGAGTATCTTATGGGCTTAACTTCATCCTTACTCAAAAAGCTGCACACGAAAAGCAGCGACTGGATGTGTTTCATTGAATAGAAAAAGATCCTTATCGATCTGGACGAATCGTGTGGTTTCCGAAATCCGTTGAACGAAAAGGTTTTCAAAATCACTGGCAGGACCGTATTTGCGGGTCATCACTAATGGGTCAACTTTGAAACGATCATCTTTCAAGGTGACTCTTCCTTTGAATCTATTCACTCCCCCATAGCCCAACACCCCATAACCACCATCCATGTCAGGCAGAAGCATCAGGTTTACCTCACTGTCTACAGGCCATCTGACTTCATGGTCGCCTGCTAATACTATGGGTGTCCAATGATTCTCAATGATACTGATATCTCCGTCAGCCCGCTCGAATATCAATCCAGCGGACTCAGGATTCAATTCTGGTACAAGTTGAACTTTGTCAGGCTGATCTCCGCTTGAGTCCTCAGGTTTTCGGGTGAAGAAGGAGCCTTCAATAGGTAAATCGGCTGTTCCATCAAGAATTTCCAACTGGAGGATATTTCCCCTTGAAGTCCAGCGGTCGCCCATGGCCATATCGATATTAATCAACAATAATCGACCATCAGCTCCCAGATGAAATCCTTTATACCCAGGGAATGTTCTGGTCTGATTGTCTTCTGGTGTTCTTATAATCCAGGTTGTACCGGCCCAATCAAAAACAAATGGGATGGGTTCCCGGTTTTTTCTATCTTTGGGAGCCTGATGAATTGTGGGTGGTAGAACCTTATCTTCCTGTAAGGCAGTTTTTTCCTGAGTTCTACAGGATAGAATAGCAAGAATCAAGGCCGCTGAGAAGAGTAATATGGTAACAAATGTTTTTCGAATAAGCATAGTTTTGAAATGATTAGATAAAAAGTTTTTCTATATCACTTATTACGGCACAGTATATTTATCAGAGTTTCATCTGACAAGTCTGAACACTTATAATAATGACTATCTTTGATTATGATAAACAGCATGCGGGCGATACGATTTGAGCGCAATTATGTTAAGAATCCACCAGGATCATGTCTGGCTGTCTTTGGAAATACAAAAGTGATTTGTACATGTACAATTGAAAAGGGCACTCCGTCATTTATTGAGCAGGGGGCTTGGCTGACAGCCGAATATGCCATGTTACCAGGCAGCGTTTCCAGGGGGAGAAAACGTCGGGATGGCGCAAAAAAAGATGGCCGATCAGTGGAGATTCAGCGATTGATCGCCCGCTCCCTGCGTGCGGCAGTCCATCTCGCCAATTTACCTGATGTTACACTGACCGTGGATTGTGATGTACTACAGGCCGATGGAGGAACACGGACAGCAGCGATAAGCGGCGGCTGGCTAGCATTATACGATGCCCTGGTATTTTTGGCTGCTGAATTTGAATTAAACACCTCCAGTGGTATCGTCCTGCCTGAGAACTGGCTTGTCGGCCAGGTTTCCGCGGTGAGTGTCGGCATTGTCAATGGAGAAATCATCTGTGACCTGGACTACGAGGCCGATTCCAATGCTGATGTTGATATGAATATTGTGAGTCTGAACAACAAGTTTGTTGAAATTCAGGGAACTGGAGAAAAAGATGTTTTTGATCGATCTCAACTCAATGCTCTTCTCAATACGGCCATGGAAGGTCTTTCTCATATTACAACCGTACAGATTGAGTGTCTGAATGGACTTCTTCACTGAGTATCAATCTCGAATTGAAACCGTACTGAACAAGGTTCTCCCCAAATCTGTCGATGAACACTGGTTCTCCCGTGTCGCAGGTCAATCAAATCAGAACATGAATACCGATGAGGCCGATGTGTTTCTTGAACCAGGCCGTGCCCTTCTTGGACGGGGCGGGAAGCGATGGAGACCAATGGTTACTATTTTAACCTGTGAAGCACTTGGGGGGGGGGCAAAGGCGGATATTCTGACAGCTCTGATAGAAATCCCTCATAACGGCTCACTCATTATTGATGATGTTGAAGATTCAGCTCTCATGCGGCGAGGAGCCCCGGCCATTCATCTGGATTATGGACTCGACCTGGCAGTCAACATGGGAAACCTCATGTATTTTCTCCCAGCAACAGTATTGGAACAGACAGATTTTGATGAAGTAACTATTTCTAGAATGACCCGGGACTGGCTTTGTGTCATGCGTCGTCTTCACCTTGGGCAAGGGTATGACATCGTCTGGCACCGTAATAAATTTCTATTCCCTGACCGGGATTCATATCTGCAGATGTGCCGATACAAAACTGGAAGTCTCTCCGCACTGGCAGCCCGTCTGGGGGTTCTGGCGGCCATGCCCACAGAATCCCTTGTTAGTAGCATTGGTGCTGCCTGGGAAAAACTGGGAATAGGTTTCCAGATTCTGGATGATGTTCAGAATCTTAGCACTGGAGTGCCCGGCAAAGATATGGGTGATGATATTATTGAAGGCAAGAAGAGCCTGCCCGTGATAATTCACCTGGAAAGATGTCCGGAAGATGATTTCCGATTGACCACGTTGTTCAAAAGGGCGGCACAAATCCCACAGAATGCCGACTGGGAACCAGTGATAGAATCAATTGCTTTGATGAAGGAATCAGGGGCCATTGATGAAGCAAGGAAGCTGGGCCAGGGTTTTCTGGAATCTGGACGAAAGGAAATCCAGTCTTTACTGCCAGGTTCTACAGCACGGGATTTGTTGGTTGCCCTGGTGGAAGACTTCCGAGAACGTATGGTGTAGCCAGTGTCAGAAAGCCTGTAAAACCCCCTTCAACCCATCCCGGGACTCCAATTTCCTCCTGGGACTTCACATACAATGGATCATAACGACCAGATTCCACTCCCGGATTCCGCCACTCGCACAGCCAGGTTTTCTTCTCACCCACACCCAGATTGACCTTGCTTGATAATGGCCTTTTCAGTCAGTACCTATTCACTGCCTTGCGAAGTTTCTTTTTCGTGATCTCAGCCTTCCCAGCATGAGTTGTATCCTTCTTCATCCGGGCCTCCTTCACCCGCCATGGAATCATACAGTTGTGATAATGTCGATAAAGGGCACCTCAAAAAACCTTATTTCGTTTTTGGCTTGATCTTTTTCCTCGCTGCTACGGTGTCAAAATGCTCACGTAATCAGGTGCGTACCGCAGGAGCAAAGCTCCGAGGAACGCACCGCCAACCGCTTAGGCTACGCTCCGCTTTTGCCGCCTTGCATCAAGAAAAAATTTAAGCAGGTGCGTACCGCAGGAGCAAAGCTCCGAGGAACACATCGCCATGTGCCAAATTCAAAAACGGTTTTTAGAGGCACCCTGTATAGAATTGAGATGGTTACTGTAGTGCTTCTAGCCTATGAAGCCTGTTTATTCTATTATTGCTGTTCAAGGAGTATTCATGAATGTAGAAGACTACCTGGATCAATACAAGGGCTGTTGCTGGGTTGAGTTTGAATTACTCGAAGATTTTATGAAGCAGTGCTTCATTGAAATCGGTGTTCCAGAGAATGATGCGGGAATCATAACAGATGTTCTCATTGAGTCGGAGAAAAGGGGGATTGACTCTCATGGGATTGGCCGGTTCAAACCCATCTATCTGGATCGAATTGATACAGGTGTGCTTAATGTCATTACCAGAATTGATGTGATCAAAGATACAGAAACTACAGCAGTTCTGGACGGCAACAACGGCATGGGGCATGTGGTAGGCAAAAAAGCCATGGAAATGGCTATTGAGAAAGCCCGCCACTATGGATTAGGTATGGTTACAGTCCGGAATTCATCCCATTATGGTATTGCCGGATACTACGCTTCCATGGCTATTGAGGCCGGGATGATTGGAGTGACAGGAACAAATGCCCGGCCATCCATTGCCCCCACCAATGGTGTTGAAAACATGCTTGGAACCAATCCCCTGGTGTTTGGAATTCCTACAGACGAGGAATTTCCTTTTATCCTTGATTGTGCCACCAGTGTTACTCAACGAGGGAAAATAGAGGTTTACAGCCGGGCAGGTAGGGAGTTACCTCCAGGCTGGGTCATCGACAAAAATGGTGGAACTCGAACTGACACAGATCAGGTCCTGGTTGATCTTACCTGCGGTATGGCCGCCCTTGCTCCCCTGGGTGGTTTAGGTGAATTGACTGGAGGGTACAAGGGATATGGTTTTGCCACTGTTGTGGAGGTTCTTTCAGCTGCCCTTCAGGATGGTTCCTATCTGAAATCTCTCAGCGGATTTGATACCAATGGGAATATGATCCCCTATCCGATTGGACATTTTTTCATTGCCATTGATATTGAGCATTTCGTCCCCATATCAACATTCAAACGGATTGCAGGTTCCATAATGCGGGATTTGCGCAACTCAGAAAAAGCTCCCGGTGCTGAACGGATTTACACAGCTGGAGAGAAAGAATTCCTGGCGAGAAAATACCGGATGGAGCATGGTTGTCCGGTCCCCCCGTCTCTCCAAAAGGAACTCACTCAATGCCGTTCACGGTGGAATCTGGACTTTGTATTTCCATGGGATGAGTAATCAATTCAACATCAAAATACATTATAGCAGCTTGTCTCTCAGGTAGATAATTGCTATGGTGTCAGTAGAGAATTAATCAGGAGTTTATAGACATGAAAGAAGCAGTGCGTGTTGCGGTTACTGGAGCTGCAGGTCAGATAAGCTATTCCATTATTTTCAGAATTGCCAGTGGTGATATGCTTGGGCCGGATCAGCCGATAATACTCCAGCTACTGGAAATCCCGCCGGCCATGAAGGCTCTCGAAGGTGTTGTGATGGAGCTTAAGGATGGCGCATTTCCCCTTGTCGCTGGTATTTCAGCTTCGGATGATGCGAATTTGGTTTTCAAAGATACCGATTATGCTATCCTCATAGGTTCCAGACCTCGTGGCCCTGGGATGGAGCGTGCTGATCTTCTGGAAGGAAACGCCACAATTTTTTCCACTCAGGGCAAGGCTCTCAACAGCAATGCAAACCCTGACGTGAAAGTTCTTGTGGTAGGCAATCCAGCCAATACGAATGCTTTGATAACATTGAAAAACGCGCCGGATCTTAAACCTGAAAACATCACTTGTATGACACGCCTTGATCACAATCGTGCTCTGGCTCAGCTTGCAGATAAAACTGAATCTCATATAACTGAGATTAAAAAACTGACAGTATGGGGGAACCATTCTCCTACTCAATATCCTGACATCAGTTTTGCGACAATCAATGGGAAAGCGGCTGTGTCCATGGTAAGTGATGATTGGAATATGAAAGATTTCATCCCGGCTGTTCAGCAGCGTGGAGCTGCCATTATCAAAGCACGTGGCGCTTCTTCTGCCGCTTCCGCCGCTTCCGCAGCAGTTGACCACATGAGAAGCTGGATACTGGGGACTGGGGGAGAGTGGACCAGTATGGGTGTTTACAGTGCCGGTAACCCCTATGGCATCGACGAAGGACTGGTGTTTTCATTCCCGGTAACCTGTGAGAGAGGTGAGTGGAAGATTGTTGAAAAACTTGAAATCAGTGATTTCAGTCATGAACGAATAAAAAAAACAGAAGATGAGCTGCTGAGTGAAAGGGATATTATCAAGCATCTTTTGTAGTGGATGTATAGGGTACCTCTAAAAACCCCATTTAGTTCTTGACTCGATCTTTTCTGCCGCTACTGCGTGTCAAAATGCTCACGTAATCAGGTGCGTACCGCAGGAGCAAAGCTCCGAGGAACGCACCGCCAACCGCTTAAGCTAGATCCGCTTATGCCGCCTTGCATCAAGAAAAAATTTAATCAGGTGCGTACCGCAGGAGCAAAGCTCCGAGGAACGCACTGCCAACCACTTAAGCTAGCTCCGCTTTTGCCTCCTTGCATCAAGAAAAAATTTAATCAGGTGCGTACCGCAGGAGCAAAGCTCCGAGGAACGCACCGCCACTGCGCCAAATTCCAAAAACGGTTTTTTAGAGGTTGCCATATCTTTGAAAAAAAGGCGGGATTTGACACAATATCTCATCTGTGGACGGAAAAATCGACGAAAACGGCACCAAAAGCGTGGCAAGCGCACACTAATACCCAATCGGACCGATATCGAAGATCGTCCTGACGAAGTCGATCTTCGGCAGGAGGCAGGACACTGGGAGGCCGATACAGCCGTCAGCAGACAGAGCAAAGAAGCTTTCATGGTTCTTCAGGAGCGAGTTCTGGGAATTACACTTCTGGCAAAGCTGCCTCGGTGTGCTCCTAAGGAAATGAATGCAGCCCTCGTTGAGAAGCTGATTGATCTGCCCCCCTCTATGTGCCGATCTATTACTTTTGATAACGGTCAGGAAAATTGCCTTCATCATCCTCTTCGGGATAAGCTAAGGTCGAAATTTTCAGAAAAAAATGAAAAAAGGACGTTTTTCCCAATTCAAAGGTTACAAAACTATTTTTTTAGAGGTACCCTATAGAGTTGTGTTTTTAGGAAATGGATTTATTGCTGTCAATCGTATTTTTTTCACTCCTTCTTACTGCTTCAATCTGGGATGTCATGACTTTCACTATCCCCAACTGGCTGACAATTCCCGGCTGTGCAGTCTTAGCGGCAATAACTTTTTTTAATGGACAAGACCTGCTCAGTTTTGCTCTTTCCGCTTCCTTTTCCGCTGGCTTTCTGGCCGTATTATCATGGATACTGAAAGGTCGGCTTGGAATGGGCGATGTGAAACTAAGTCTTTCCATTAGTGGTGTGCTTGGCATTTACTATTGGCTGATATCGTTGTTTATTGCATCGGCAATCAGTCTTTGTACAGCTTTCTGGATTAGCTGGGATAAGACAGGAAATGGCAGAGGAAAACCGATTCCTTTCGCGCCATTCTTAACTATAGGCGCCGGTATTGCCTACTGGATGAGGGCAAAGGGTTTTGATTTACCGTAACACATGGACTTCAATGCTAAGTTTGCTGATGCTCCTGGCCGTGCCAGTTGCATCTCAACAGATCACAGAAATGCAATTCAAGGACAAGCCTATCACCGATATTCTGCTTGTTCTTGCAGAGATTTCCGGACAATCCATCATTGCCGATGAAACGGTTGACGGCAATGCGACATATTTTTTTAGCAATACCGATTTAAATTCGGCGCTCAGTCAATTTCTTCCCCAATATGGAATCTACTATACCGTATCAAATGGCATTTACAGGGTCAGCAGAATTTTAACCAGCCAAAATGGAGATGAGATGATGTGCAAAGCAGTAGATGTGGATTTGCAGTTAGTCATTCGCCGTCTAACACGGGAATTTGATATCACCATTTTGCATGACGCTCTTCCTCAAGAACGGATAACCATAAACTTCCATGGCGGCACATTGAAAGACCTGCTTGAAATCCTTATTAAGCCCTATCCTCGGTTCTACCTTGAGGGTGGTGACCATTATTATTATTTACGCAAACAAGAAAGTCTTACTTCTTCTCGGCACCAAGGTGCTGGAATGCAGTATTTCATTCGAGATGGCGAGAGATATTCGGCAGATTTTCAGGGTGTCAATTTCAGAGAAGCACTTATTGATCTAATGGAAACAGGAGGGAAAGAGTTTGTATTTCTTGGGAAAAATAATGATCTAATTGAATACTTCCGGCACAGTGACTACAGCTTTGATGAGATATTGGATTTATTAAATGAGCAGGGAAATTCTTCTTATCATCTGTCAGGGGATATTTATTACATTCTGGAGCAGGATAGGCAAAACATATTACGCCAATATTTTACGACGATACGAATTCCTATTGAGAACCAGGCAGTGGATCAGCTTTCCAATTTGTTTCCATCCAGTCTGAATTATTCTAAAAACATGAGAATAGATAAGAAAAGTAATGCGGTGATACTTACCGGAACTTTGCAGGAGATTAAACCGCTGGAAGATTTTGTGCGTCAGCTAGAACAAAAACCGGAAAACATGATTTATCGGCGCTACAACCTACAGTATATTTCTTTTAATGAATTCAAAGAGCGCCTGGCTCCAGAAATGGCAGGCATACCCTTAGTTGCTTTGGGCGATAAGGCGTTTCTAACACTGTTGAGTGAAAATAAACACAAAGATCTGGAGAGCTATCTTACGCTGGTGGATTCCTCTCATCCTGTCTATGCGGTTAGACTGGCACATTTACGGTGGGCCCAGTTAAGAGAGAATCTTCCGCCCGCGATAAATGAGGATCAAATCCATCCGTCCAGCGATCCCACTCTTGTTTTCTTCCAGGGCAGCAAAGGAGAAATGGAATTGCTTCAGGAGCAACTGAAGGAAATTGATAAACCTATTCCGCAAATCCGTTATGAAATTTTGGTGCTGCAAATAGAGGAAAGTCAGGGATTGAACCTGGATTCAGATTTTTCAGTAAAAAAAGAGGGGACACAAGGCAGCGTCGGATATTCGGGAACTCTGAGCGGTCTCGTTTCGCTGTCTTTTGACGTAGTCAACCAGCTTGGCTATCAATTTGCCGTTAATCTGAGTATGTCTCTATCTCAAAAACGTTCCCGCGTATTGGCTGATACCACCATGTACGGGCTTTCCGGTGAGCAGATTCGTTTTCAGAACACAAATACCTCCCGGTATCCAACTACTCAGATAGATGCAGATACCGGTGAAAAAGAAGTGACAGGTTTTCGGGAAATCACCAGCGGTCTGCTTATCGATGTCAATGGCTGGGTTTCTGGGGGTAATATGATTACCATGGATATAAGTACCACTATATCCAGTGAAACCGACAGTTCAAAGACTGATACCGATACTATCCCCACCACGACGGAAAAAATTCTGAACACCCATGTGCGCAGTCCGTCTGGAGAGCCGCTGGTGTTAAGCGGTTTGAAGCAGCATGATACAGTCAATGATATAAGAAAAATACCAGGCTGGGGAGATATTCCCCTCCTGGGTTTGCTATTTCAAAAACGGGTTGAAACCCTAAAAAATACCGAATTCCTCATTACATTGATTCCCTATGTAATGGAAGATGAAAGAACTGCAAAGAACCCATATACTGCTCTTTATGATCGCTTTTGTCAGAGGACTCCATGAGTTTGAAAGACTGGATGCCCCTTCCAGCGGAAAATCAGTTCCCTTTGAGATTCGTCGAGAAAAATAGTGTCATAGTATTAAAGACTGATGGAAATAAATTTACCATTGGAATTGCTGAAGACGATCCCCTTCTTCGCATTAGAATGCAGAATTTGTTACCGGATAAGGAACTGATTTTTGTATCCGTAGACTCTCGGGAGCTGTCAATTTACTTAGCTGATCTGCTTTCTGTCAGCGGAAGTTCTGCCGGGCAGATGCTAAGCAATGATCTTAATCTTGAGAAACTTGAAGGAGATGCCCCGCTCATCAATTTAGTTAACGGGATTATTCTTGATGCGTTGCGGCAGGGAGCTTCAGACATCCATATAGAAACCTATACTAAGGAAGTGTCAGTTCGATTTCGACTGGATGGTATATTGAAGCAGGTTCGTACAATTCCCCGTGAATTTTTTCATGGCATATCCTCGCGTATTAAAATCATGGCGAATCTCAATATCATGGAGCGTCGGCTGCCGCAGGACGGACGCATATCCGTTGAAACAGGCGGAGAATCGGAGGATCTCAGGGTATCGATTGTCCCTGTAAGCCGTGATGGTGAAAGCATTGTATTGCGGCTGTTAAACCGCAGACAGGGGGTGATGGATATGGAGGAAATGGGCTTCTGTTCCGAGCACATCACCGGATTACGGAATTTAATCAGACATCCTCATGGACTTATCCTTGTAACCGGGCCTACAGGTAGCGGGAAAACAACGACACTGAACGGCATTCTGCGCGCATTGGTTTCCAGGGAAAAGAAGATAATTACTATCGAAGATCCGATTGAGTTCCAAATTGATGGAATCAACCAAATACAGACGAATACTGATATTGGACTTACATTCAGTTCTTTGTTAAGAAGAGTTCTGCGACAAGATCCGAATATTATTATGGTGGGAGAAATAAGAGACAGTGAAACAGCCGAGTTAGCTGTAAGAGCGGCCTTGACGGGACATTTGGTGTTTGCCACTCTGCATACCAACGATGCCTTGTCTGTAGTTCCGAGATTAATTGATATGAAAGTGGAGGCCTATTTGCTTGCCGCTGTCCTAAAAGGAGCGTTGGCCCAGCGTCTGATTCGCATACTGTGTGACAGTTGTAAAATATCCCGAAGTATTGAACCTCCTGAGAAGACAATTTGGCAATCTCAGCATCTGCCGGAGCCGCAATTGATTTGGGAATCTGCCGGCTGCCGTATATGCAGCGGGACAGGTTTCAAAGGCCGATCGGTCATCAGCGAGTTATTCCTCATTGATTTAGAAATGGAGACCCATATCAGCCGAGGGGTAAGTATGCAGGAGCTTTCTGGAATAATGAAACGCCGTCAATTCAAAACACTCCTGCATAATGGGCTGCAGCTTGCAGCGGAAGGTAAGACGACTCTTTCGGAAGTTGAGGGGGCCGTTTACTTATGATGTTCCGCTGCAGAATAGCAGATAACAACGGCAAAATCACCAGGAGTCTGCAGTATGGGGACAGCATTGAAGAAGTTGCGGTCAGATTGAAGGGAAAGGGGAGCTTCCTTCTATCCTGGGAAGAGAAGAAAAGGGAAGGACCTCTTAAAGGAGATTATCGAGCGGCCGTGTTGGAACTAACCCAATCCCTATCGATGATGGTCCAATCGGGTTTAACCCTGAAGGAAGCATTTCATATAACCAATGGCCTATATGCCAAAGGTAAAACTTTTCAGCTTGCACGACATATCGAGCATTGTCTGCAAAGGGGTGATTCCTTCGCCCAGGCTGTTGAATCACAGGGAGACATTTTTCCGCCTTTATATGTGGGCATGATACGAGTGGGACAAAAACTGGGGAAACTGGATCAGATACTTTTTTCTTTGGGAGAATGGCTAAGAGAAAGAAAGGTTCTGCGCTCCAGGATTATTGGGGCATTGATATATCCTTCAATGGTCTTGTTTTTAGTTTTTGCGGGTATTCTCGCTCTGCTGGTTTTTTTCTTGCCGCAAATGAATAATATCGTTTCCATGGCTGGAGGAGAAACCGAAGCAAATTTAGAGCAGGCGATGCATTCGGCCATAACGCTTATTGCGATTCTCGGTTCTGTCTTTGTCTTGCTGCTTTTTTCAGGCATTTTGTGGAGATGGCTTTCTCGTCATTACCCGGAGAGCGGCGATGTATTGGACAGTTTCAAGTTGAGGATTCCTATCTTGAAGAGATTCATTCTTTCTCGGGAAATGCTCTCGTTAACATTTACCCTGTCGATACTGACCCAATGCGGTGTGGTATTAGAAGAAGCTTTGGTTCAAGCTGCGGAGGTATTGGAAAACAGATATCTAAGGAAGAGATTATTGATCATTCAAGAAAAATTGCTCAAGGGGGAATTCCTGTCGGTATTAGTTAACGCTGATAGCGCATTTCCACCCGAATTCAGCCGATGGACGGCCCTGGGTGAAAGAATAGGACTAATCGACAGAGTATTTAGCCAGCTTAAAAATTATTATCAGGAAGAAATGAATAAGATACTCAACAGCATACTCACGCTGGCTGAACCAGTTGTGATCCTTATACTTGGTGTGATGCTTCTCGTCATAATACTGAAGATAATTCTTCCTCTCTTAACACTTTACGGGGGTATGGGATGACTTTGTTCACTAAATTTTCCGGTAAAGATATTATATATTATAATTGCCAGGGAACACCCACAGCGCCCAAGCCGGGAAGACATGCAGTATTTGTCGGATTGAAAGAATGTCCAGTATTCGAAATGCCTCTTCCTCCGGTAACAAAAAAGGATCGCAACATGCTGATACCGCAAATGCTTCCTGCTTACTATCCGGGAAGTCTTGACGGATTAATGTGGGACAGCATGGTCGGAAAGAAGGGAGCTTCGGTCTTTTTAATCGCCAGAGAATTAAAACAGAAGATTGTCAAAGATTGTGGGAAATTCAGCAAGATTCATTCGCCCGGACAGGATTTGCCGCGAAGAGAAGGAAAAATTATTTATCAATTCAAAAATCCTGCAGGAAGCGGATTGTTTTTTTTTAATGATGGCGAAATGGATAATGCCCTGTATGTCGATGAAATAGATACAGTTGATCAACTGACAAGCAGGTACATTCGTAAAGGGTATGAAGTTCATGAGCTGAATTTGTCTATGAAACTTTCCGGGCTGTTTGCAGAGAAGAGAATTTTTCCTCCATCCTGGCTGCTGTTCATGGGAATACCTATACTGTATGCATTCATACTTCTCTTTCCCTGGCAGAGAAATAGAGTGATGGCAGATCATTTGAAACAATTAGAGCAGAAAAAACAAGAATTAACATTGATATCGCAGCCGAAGGAAAATTCTCTCCCCTGGGAGGAGGGATGGGAAATCCTTAATCAGCACAGAAGCCATGATATATACACTTGGCTGGAAAGTCTTTATCCTGTCTTTAAGAATAAGGCAAAAATACTCCACTTTCAAATTCAGGGAAATCAGTTTTCTATAACAGGGAAGGGCGATAATGCTCTTGAGATACTCAAAAATATGATAGAACTGAATCCTGTTGGACAAGTCAGGCTGCACCAGATACAGCGCACAGCGGATGGAGAAATATTCAAATTATCCGGATTATGGAAATGACTAAACAGCGAAAACCGCTTTTGGCTTTGCTTTGTATAACGGGTTTTGCTTTTACCCTCCAGATAAGTTTCAGGTTATTCAATGAGCGCAGGGAAGAATTATCTGATGCTACACACCTTACTCTGGAATTGCTGAAACGGATGGAGTTAAACACGGTTCAAGCAGGTTTCGATAAGACGAGGAAGATGGAAGTCATACGTATGTATCAGTCATTCCCCCCTGAAAAAGAATTATATGATTTTGGAGAAGAAATCAAGAGCGATCTTCTGCGTAATGGCTTTGCGGTAAACCGATACCGGCAATTAACCCAGGAGGGTACAAGCCGAATGGAATTTCATGCTGAATGTTATCCTTATATGCTGCTTAGCTTCCTTGACGCTATTGAAGGTGCCCGCATTCACTCCCTGACGCTGGATGTTCAAACCCTTCCGGCACGCATCTCTTTCCAGGCATCCCCCCTGACAGCGCCAGGCAATATTCCTATGGAATTGGCCGAACATCTAAGCGAACAGGAGATGATGCCTCAGGATGATCCGCAGCAGAGGGAATATCCTGTTACAGAACTTGCCGGGATATTCCCGCAGTCCGTGCCAAACCGTAATTCGAGTATTCCGGTACATGGGACTAACCCGCCACAGGAAGCAGAAATTCAGCCAGTTGATAGATCCTCTTTTCAGTTTGTGGGAATAGCCGCTATTGATGGGCTTGAGAAAAAGCTTTATTTTAAGAATTTGAGAACCGGGCAAGTGGCTGGCCTTTCCTCTCTGGGAATAGCTGATGACAGGGGTTGGCGGCTTGTTGATGAAGAAGAGACCCATTACAGAATTTTCTATGATGATGCAATACATGAAATACAGAAATAAAACGATATGTTTTTTGTTGGCAATTCTGGTCTTGCCAGGCTGTCAAACCGACAAAATGCTGTCGAAGAGGATGAAGAACAAAAGCTCTCCTCTGATGGCTAAGGTGTTCAACAGCCAGAACAGAGCACTTGCAGGAGTAACGGTGACTCTGACTTCAGAGAAGTCAAAAGAGATATCTGCGCAAACGGATATTATGGGCAAGGTAGTATTTCCCGAGTTGTCTTTCGGTAAATATCATGTTTCTTTTAAATCTGATGGCTATGAAACAGTGGAATTCTCTTTCAGTTTCTTACGTTCGGATCAGGCTTTGTATGGCCGAATGTATTCTCTTGACCATTTGCTTGAAAACTCCCAGGATGCTATTGAGCAGAAGGACTGGGACCAGGCAGAACAGTGGCTTATTCGCGCAGAGGCTCTAGGTGAAAAGCCAGTAATGGCAGGTTTTATCAGGGCTATTTTGCATTGGAAAAAGGGCAAGCCGGCAGAAGCCGTCAAAATCCTTGAAAACATTGCTTTATTATACAATCCAGTACCGAAAGAAATACTGCTCTTTCAGGCCGATATTTACCAATATGATCTGAATAATCCAAAGATGGCATTAAAGATATTGAAAAAATATCTTCATCGCACCGATGATGCCATTGCTGCCGAAAGAAAGAAGTCTCTGGAGCAGATAGAAGGCCGTAACAGTGAATAAGAAGAACCTGAAGTCAAGAATCAGTAAAATATGGGAAATCATCAAAGAAGATAAGGGCTGGACCTTCGTTGAAACGCTCATCGTTATCGCTATAGCGCTGATGTTGACGGCAATGGTTGGCTTGACAGCTTTCAAGCAAGTAGGCAAGGCCAGGAGGGTGAAGGCACAAACGGAAATTGAAAATATGGCTTTGGCCTTATCCACTTATTATCTGGATTGCGGGACTTATCCCACTGAACAGCAGGGTTTGGAAGCTCTCAATAAACGGCCTTCATCGGATCCTGTTCCGGAGGGCTGGGACGGCCCCTATCTCACCCGTGCGGTAAAGACGGATCCCTGGGGCAGTGAATATATTTATCAAGTACCTGGTCTGGAAGGGCATCCATTTGGCATCACGACATACGGCGCTGACGGGGTAGAAGGGGGCGATGGTGAGAACCAGGATATTCGAAGCTGGTGAGGGCGGCTATCTGTATGTCGATCTTCTCATGGCTTTGTTCATCGTGTCCATATCCCTTATCGGGCTCTTTTCTGGAGGCCGGTCTGTTGTTAATGCTTTGAGAATAATGCAAACTCAATATAGACAAGCAGTGGAAACCTATGAGACAAGCCTTCTTGGAGCAGGCGGCACAAGCGCAGAAGCAAGTAACGGGCAGAGAGATTCTTATTGATGTAAGTCGGCATTTGAACATAGAGATGACTTTGGAAAGCCTGAAATCTGAATTGGGTATAACCTTTATTGAAACCGTAGTCAGTTTATTACTGCTTGCAACTCTCATGCTGGTTTTGTTCCGGCTGGGTACCAGCCTGATGCCGGTGTTAATGGAAACCCCGCTCGATACGCTAGCGTTGAGGAAAGAGCTGGTTATTCGAAAAGCCCTGGATAAGGGGTTTGGAGAAATATCACCGCCCTGGTGGTTAAGAGAATATCCTGTACAGAATGACGGTAACCGCTGGATTTTTCCATACATTGCAGGGAAGGAATCAGACACCCTGACATTGGAATGGGAAGACCATTCCTTGAAAATTTGGCAGTCAGATGTTCTTAGCCATAGCTTTCCGGCGGTTGAAATTTTTGATCTGACTTTGATCACACAGGAATCCGGCCGCATCATTTGCCAGGTCAGAATTAACGGCGATACGATGCTGTTTCCTTTTGCAGGGGGTATATCCCCCGGGAGAAAACTGCTTTGATTAATAATGATCACGGGCATAGCACTCTGACGGCGATGGCGGTGGTTTTTTTTCTGTCCTTCTTGTTTCTGTCGGCGGCATCGGCAGTTCATCAGGGAATCAGTGAGATGAAAGCTTATACCGATGGCATTCAACGATATACGGAAATGAATGAGATAGCCGAAAGCGTATGGATGCAGCTCACTGAGGATATTACTCCCGATTCCCATGGTCCAAATGATCCGGTGTGGGCTTTCGTTAAGGCGTATAAAGGGCCGTATGCCTTGAAGTTCCATGATGCATCCAGCAGGTTGAACCCTAACTGGATGCGGATGTCATTATTCGAAAATACCAAGTTAAAGAATCTGATTGCCCCGGACAATACACCGGCCCAAATAAATAATAAGAGACTGGAAATGGGGTTTGTGAATGACATGGTCTTATGGGAGCCGTCCTTCGGAGTCGATAACCTGAATCGTTTTTTTACCGTATACAGCAATGCCAATATCAATGTTACTTATGAGGCGTCTCTGGAAGAACTGTATCGCCAGCGAGTTGGCGACTCAGGCGCATCGGCTTTTCGCGGCCGTATACAGCAGGGGTTAATGGAGGGGAAACTATGGACAAGGGAGGAGCTTCCCAGGATACTTGGGCTGGAAGCGGAGAAGCTGTATCCGGTTATAAATACCGAACCGCAGATGAATGTCCACTTCATCGATTCCTTCCTCCTGGAATGTTTGCTCTCTTATCCCTACCGGGAGGACCCTCTGAAAAATGCCGGACTTATCGCCCAAACTATCCTTGAAAAGAGAAAATACATCGAAATATCTCCAGATGAGCTGAGGCGTATGATACAGCCGAATGAAAACCAGCTTCGGGTGCTTGAGTATCTAGGGGTTACCACTTCGATGTTTATCCTGACAGTTGCGGAAGGCCGTCACAAGCAGTCATTTCATTACAGCTATGTGAATGGCGCATGGACCTGGTGGTGAAGAGGCGGGTGAATCTTTTCGCTGTCAATGGGAAGGTATGCAGAACTTACCCCTAAGCTTTTGGCGCTGCCCGTTATGAGATTAATGCTAATCCTGACAGAGTGATATGGCTTCTTCCGCCCGTTTCTATCCCCCGGGGGGTACCCCCCGGAGGGGGCCGGGTGTTGCTTCTCGGACTTGAACGCGGGACAAGTGACAGGAAGAGCTTTCCCAGGACAATTAAGAAGTTTCAGAAACAGTTTCAATCATCCGATATGCCCTACATGGTCATGGATTCAGCCTTTTATACAAAAGAGAATCTCAAGATGACCGAAGGAATAAAATGGATCACCCGAGTTCCTGAAACCTTGAAGGATGTTAAACATATATACAACAGTATAAACAAGTCTGCAATGATTCCCATGGACAATGGATACGCTTATAGCTCAAGTACAATCCACCTGCGGAGAAACTATACAAAGATGGCTGGCCGTATTTTCCCGGCAGGCCTGCCATAAACAATTGAAGACATTCGAGAAAAATCTTGCCAAAATGCATGAGCGCAATGCCATAGACCTTAAACACTTGAAAAACCAGCCCTTTTCCTGTGAGACAGATGCTATCAGGGCCGCAGAAAGGTTTCTAAAGAAACTGCACTATCAAACCCTTTCCTGCAGAATCGTCAGGAAAGACGTATACAAACAAAAAGGGCGTCCTTCCAGGAATCAGTCTCCACAGGAGCAGGAATGGCATATTGTTGGTGAACTTCATTCAGACGATGAGGCTGTCACCAGAGCGAAGCAGGGCAGGGGAATGTTTGTTGTGGCAACCAGTGAGCTTGATCAGGAGATTCTAAAGCGATGAGCAAGTTATCTCCGTCTACAAAGACCAGGGGTATCGGTCGAACGGGGATTTCGTTTTCTCAAGGATCCCTATTTTTACGCAGAGAGCTTGTATATAAAGAAACCACAGCGTATAATGGCGTTGATAATGGTGATGACGTTATCGTTGCTGATTTATTGTCAATAGTTGTGGATGAGTAAATTTCAAATCCTTCATTTTTTTCACGCGGCCTCTTCCTTGAAGACTCCATCTTTACAAAACACACCCTCAATAACACTGGGGATCAACTTGTATCCACGTAGCTTTCGCCAGTTCTTTTCAGCCTCCAGGCAGAGCTTCCAAACCATAGGCAACCTCTAAAAAACCGTTTTTGGAATTTGGCGCAGAGATTTTTTCTTGATGCAAGGCGGCAAAAGCGGAGCGTAGCTGGGCTACGTGAGCATTTTGACAACGCAGCAGCGAGGAAAAAGATCAAGCCAAAAACGAAATAAGGTTTTTTAGAGGTGCCCCATACTTAATGTTGCCACCCTTGAACCACAGCCCCTGGTTCTCTTCGTTCTAAGGCGGACAGTAGCAAAGGTTGACTCAATCGGGTTGGTCGTCCTGATGTGAGTCCAGTGCATCGCCGGAAATTTGTAGAACGTGAACAGCTTCTCCCTGTCCTTTTCCAGACACTGGGTGACCCTGGGGTATTTAGCCTGAAAAGAATCAATGAATAAGTCATAGGCTTTAAGAGCATTCTGCTCAGTATCTGCCATATACATTTCATGAATCATTGACCTGGCCTTGCCCTGGAGATTCCTGGGCATTTTGTTTAACACATTCGCTGTTTTGTGCACCAAGCAACGCTGTTTTTTTGTTTCTGGAAAGATTTCATCCAGGGCATTCCAGAAACCCAGCGCACCATCCCCAATGGCCAGCCTGGGGGCGGTGGTGAGACCCCGGGCTTTCAGTTGGAGCAGTATCTCCCTCCAGCACCCAGAATCGAGGCAAGAGCCGTCTGGAAAGCGGATGTGGACACACCACTGAGGTACAGCGCCGGAACAAGGTTGTCGATACTGGGAGTTCTGCGCATATAGGTTGGCAGTATGGCACTGGTGAAGCGATCCTCTCGCTTGCTCTTTAATTTCCTGTCATCCACTCCTGGAACCTTGATTTGGATTTGACCAACCCCTGTCACAATTTTTCGCTGGGCGTGGTAACCATTGCGTACAACCGATTCTGTTTCGCTTTTCAGCACTTCCGAATCATTTCTGTTTGTTGTAAACTCTTCCTTAGAGCATCTCCTTTCTGTTTGGCTTTATTACCAATTATTTTACAGAAGGATTTGCTCTTTTTTTACCCCATCCACAACTTTTGATTATATCTCATTGAGGCCATGAATATCCGAGAAGAACATATCAGAGTGCTAAGCTGTCCAGGGCCATCCTACAAGAAAATGTACTTTTTGTGAGTTTAGCTCACGAATTTAGGGCAATTGTCTATTCTTCAATATTGTATATGAGAAACATGATTAAAGGACTGAATTATGAAAAGTTTGCTTCTTTTGCTACTGGGAATGGGTGGAGTTGGTGCTTTTTTCTGGGGAGGCCAATCAAAAAGAGCCAAATCGCCCATAATAGGGTTTCCGCTGATTACCCTGGCGTTGGTTGCCCTGATAGTTGGATGTTCCGGGAGTTCCAAGTTTGCCGGCGGTTCTGATGGCTCAGGCACCCCGACCGATCAGGAGGAACCGGGCGATCAGGAGGAACCGGATGCTCAGGAGGAACCGGACGATCAAAGCATCGTTCTGCCCAATGGTTTGATCCCCTCAGTTTCCGGCATAGTTCAAGCAAGCCGCTACACCCATGCTAATCTAATAAAACTGAATTGGACCTCCATAGAAGGCTCCAACGAGTATCTGGTGTATCGCTACCCTTCAGCCTCCGATGAAGATATGCCAACAATAGCCTACAGGGGAGCGGTCAATTACTGCGAAGATCCTTTGAAGACCTCCGAGCCTCCGCAGAGGAATATCCCCTATTACTACAAGGTTTTGTCCATTGATGGAGATGGGAGGGCCGTTCAAATCGGTGAAGATTTTATTTATGGCATCTCCGGTGACACCGTTGATAGTTCAGAACCCAACGACAGCGAAACCAAGGCTTCCGGCCTTGCCATCGGGCAGGATCCTCTGCCCGCCTTTCTCTACACCCTGGGTAAGGGGCGCATCGAGGATAGGGATTTTTATAGTTACACCGTTGATAAAATGGTTTTTCTAAGAATTCAGATTGCCCTTCCGAATGATTCGGGCCTCGTGGGTAATGCCATGGTGAAGGTCATTGATGGTCCAGCGCCGGTTTTGCTCAAGGCAGGGACAACTTTGGTGGATTTTCCCACGGATAAGGGCGGCATCTTCGTTGTTGAATTTGCCGCGGCCGGTTCTGAAAAAGACATCGTCGATTCTTACACAGTGTCGGTTTCGACCTTGTAGGATCTGGATTTGGGAATGGTCGCCGCAACAAACAGTGGCCGCCCTTAAAAAAATAAATTATTGGAATAGGAGTGTACCATGAAGTCAATTAGAACAACCATTCTCGTTTTTTTTGCGCTATTTTTTGTATTAACCCAGGCCGCTATGGCACAAACCATCGTCAAGGCGGAGATCGATTCCACCGAATACAGCATAGGAGAAATCGTCAGGGTACTGGTAACGGTGCAGAATAATCCCGGCCTCCACAGCCTCTATTTTGATCTGGAGTACGACGAGGGTGTCCTCAGTCTTGAGGATGTTCGTGACGGTAGCCTCCTGCGCAGAATTCTTCACCGCAGTGAGTTGCTCTACGCCGACAACAGCGCCAGCGAGGGCTTCGATACCACCCGAACCGTGGTGTCGTTTTCCATGCGAGGGTCTAATGCCGAAACATCCCGGGATGGAGCATTGGTGGAGCTGAGCTTCCGGGTCATCGGTTCCGCTTCGCAGGAACTTGCCTTTGGTTTCGCCAGCGCCGGAGCTCTGGATAAAAACGGGAAGGCCTTAACCGGGCTGGAGTGGCAGGATAGCCGGCCGTTTCAAGTTACAATTCCCCTTTCCCAAAGGAAGGGGTTCATCCGCATCAAGAAACCCTATGAAAATCAGGTTTTTTATACGGATGAGGCTTCAGTCAGCCTGATTCTAACCGAAGGGAACTACCTGGTAAGGTTCAACAACAACCGCCTTGACGATCTGGATTCCGATTACATTCCCGTGTTGGACGGACGGCTTCTGGGGCATAGGGTGAGCTTGGCGCCGGATATGAACCGTATCACCGCCGAACTCTACACCCCGGATCCTTCCGGCGGCGCCAATCACATCTACCTCGCCTCCGATGCGGTGAAGGTCTACCGGTCTGATACGACCCAGTTTGTGGAGATCCTCGATCCCCCCAGCCATGCCCTCCTGAACACCGACATGGTGAAGGTACGGGTCCGCAGTTCCTTCGATGACCTCCAGGTTAATGGAAAGACCGTTGTGCATCGCGGGGAAATGGAGGGAACCTATAAGATATTCGAATCACAGGTATGGCTCTCAGGCGGATTCAACGCCATTACCGCCACCGCCGGAGGCAGGGACCCTGAGAACATACTCTACCGAAATATCACCAGTGATGAACTAAACGATACTCAATTGATTGACAGCGCCGCCTCCTGGACGGTGGATGAGTATGCCGGGCGGTTTCTGGAAGTGGACGGCGGCTTTGCCCTCATTACCGGAAACACCGCCACGATGCTGACCCTGATCGATAACGAAATCGGCCTTGCCGGCGGAGGATTGCCCTACCGCATCCGCTCTAGTCGGGAAACCGGGGAGAGCGCCGGGGCTAAGTTCAAAGATGAGGTTCAGGTTTACTATCGGAAAGACAGTACTATCTTTAACTTTGTGAAGCCCATGGCCAATCAGGGTTTCAAGGCTTCCCCCCACAGTTTCCTCACCGTCACGGGCGAGATCGATTCTCTCTATAAAACCGCCTACGATCCGGCTACCGTGAGCCCCGTGGAGAACCGCGTAAGCCTGTGGCTCACCCACATTCCCCGAAATCCCATAGAGAAACCCAGGATTCTGGTTGAAGGGAGGCCAGCGGTGATAAAACCCTCGGATTACGCCCACAGCACCATCACCAGTAAGTACCTTTTCAAAAACGATTTTCCCATTTCCCTGGAAGGCCTGGAGGACGGGGAGATAGAGATTGTCGCCTACAAGAACCGGGAAGGTTCAGCCTGGGACGATAAAATCACCCGGGTTGTGTATATTGATGCCGGACGGCTCTGGATAGATCTCGTGCAGCCCAATGTTTTTACCTCGGATCTTTTGGATTCTGACGTAAAGATAAGGAATTTCAACGAAAATAAACCCATTGACGGAGACAACACCATCATCATCACAGAAGATGGAGTCATCACCCTGGAAAGCACCGGTTCGGAACTAGAGATTGAGAAGGGCAATGGCGTTGAGGACATCTCCGGGATGAACCGCATCGTGGAAGCGGCGGACGGCACCCTCTACGGACTGGCCAACACCTCTACCAGTTCCGCAAGGGTTTATCAAAAGTTACCAGGGAAGAGTCAATGGGAGGTGTTCTTCTCCCGGTCGGGAATCTACGCGTACGATCTGGTTTCTACGCCCATAGGAATTCTCCTCGGGGTGAGCAACATTCCAGCCAACGGGAACTCCGGCCTCTATCTTTTAAGCGGCACAAAGATGACAAACATCAAATTTCCAGAACAGAGCCTGCCCCACGTGCAGTTTGTGATTTTTCAGGGGAAAAGGGTTTACCTCTACGGGAGTCTCTACGATTACCTCTACTCCTTCAGCCTTTACGATATTGAGGAAGCCGAAGGCAAATACCAGGTTCGAAGTCTCACCCGGACACCTCTCCCCTTCACCGGTCACATCAAGCAGTTCATCCTCTCTGAAGGCGCCGAAATTGCGGTCATCCGTACCGATGAAAACGAGGACAATATCCACCTCTACCGGAGGAAGGAAGCCGGATACCAAAAAACCTCACCCCCCAGCTTGGGGGATACAAAAACTCTGAGTGGTACAAGCCTTATCTACGGCCCCTACGACTACAACAGTAGTAGCTACGAGAGTTTCCTGATACTCAAGGAAGACCACACGGCGGCCCTACAAAAAACAATTGAAGTTCTCATGAGAAACCGAACCACCGGACGTTTCTTTCGGCATAGTGTCGATCTTGCCGATTGGCTTGGAGCTTCCGCCAGCCTGTTGGGAGTTGGGTTTTCCGATTCGCAGTATACCTTTGTCTACAACAACTCTGATTCTGATAGGATGCAGTCCAAAACCGGGCAAATATTTTTCGAAACGTTCACTACTGAAAACGCTCCTTCCGGTCATGACATCCCGATCAATAGCAATATAGAGGCGAGCGGTTGGCCTCTTTTTATCACGTCAGGAGGAGTTATCTATCTGGGGCTTGGGTATGACATTTTGACTGATGCCTCGGGGTCCGGTCTATACCGGTTCTATAAGAGCTCTGCCGATGAGGGTGAAGGCAGTTTTAACTACATCAATGACGATATTGACGGCCTGACCGGATTCAGCTTTGAAGTTGATCCGGCCCAGGCCGGGGCGGTGGACTTTGGATTCTCCCTTAAGACAAGGAACAATGGTAGCACGCTCTTCTCCTTTCCCGCCGACCATTCCAAAAAGTCGATACAGGAACTCATTATTGACACGAGGGGGGGGACATTTTCTAACGACGGCTACACCCTCAGCAAAGAGTACAACCTGGAAACAGGGCGTTACTTGTTCCATATTGAACTCTCGAAGCTTCATCCCGACGCTTTTTTCAATTTCAACTTTACCCTGCGCTCTGTCCATGGGCTGGCGTCGGCGATTCATGCGGTGGAGGTGTTCAAGAAGATTCCGGCGAAAATCACCAGTGCACCGGAAATCAACCTGCCCATCAAGGGTTATGTCTACGACAGGACAGTGGAGGTAGTATTGATTCAGCACGAGGAAGTTTCTGTGGGAAGAGACGGTTCTTTCTCTCATAACTACAGGGTGGAGAATCCCCAGAATCGCCTGCCGGTGAATATAAGTTGTTACAACGGTGCCGGGGTGTGGGCTAATATGCAGTTTTTCCTGAAAATTGTGGAATCGGAGAATGATCTCTGGAACATCAGCTACGTCCTCGGCGACTCCCCCGAAGAGAAGCTCCTGAAGCCGGAGAATGGCACATTTCTGGTGAGAACCGACAAGCGTGAGTTGTCTCTCAGCGGGGAGTACTTCGGGCTGAACGGTGCCGTTGTGGGTTACAAAATCTACAGTACCCGCGATGGCGAGGATCAAAGATCCCTAAAAAGTGGCGAGTTTATTACCAATAAAGCGGACTCGACACAAAACTCCGCCGGCGACTCCCTTGGATCGGATTACGTATCTGGTACGTTCACCACCAAACAAAAGATTGAGCTCATTCCCAACGAACAGCGCCTGGTTATTTACGTGGAGAATCTCGGCGGAATACCGCATGAATACACCGCAGAAGTGGAAGGGCAGTCGCTCTATCCGCATTTTGACTACTCCATGCCTGCGGATGAGCAGGAGATAAGTTTCGACAAAGATAAGGAGGAGGTATGGGCATTGGAGGGCGAAGGCCCTCCCTACGTTTTTACCGCCGAGGGCATCATAACCGGTGAGATTCTATCCTTGGAGAACTTCAAGGATGTTCTGGTGCGCAGTTTCCCCCCCGGCCTGGTGTTTTCAAATAGCCAGGAAGAGATGGTCCTGCCGCTGGAGGCGGGCAATCGATTTTCCATTCCCTTTACCGCCGAGATTGGAGATCAGGAGGTCGAGAGATTCTTCACCGTGGAGGTGATTCCCACCATCCCGGCCTACAGCTACATGCGCGAGAGAATTAAAGTAACCGTAAAAAAGAACTTTGAGAATACCCACTTTGTCCCGGATTTTTCCGCCATCCATCCTGATAGCTGGACCGAAGGGCAAGCGAAGGCAAACGGCAAGGGTGTTCCGATCCATTTTACCTTCCAGGGCAGAGATGATATGCCGACACCCGACAAAGCGGGCGATCCTTGGGTGAAGGCCGTTCTTACGATCAATTTCGGTGAGTCCATTACAGGTTATGTTGATAAGCTATCAGAAACAGAAAAGACTTATTGCATCCGTCCCCTCCTGGATGGGGGTAGTCCTCAGTTGTCACCTTCACCAAAGGAGATAGCTTTCGCGAATGAATTCAAAACGGGCGTCAACCGTGTTCAGTGGCGTTTTATCTATATGGAGGCGGGGAGCCAAACGGAAGACACCATGTCTTCCTCGGGCCGATCTGGCATGGAGGATTTCATGTTCACCCTGGATAACGTTCGGGAGATTGCCGAAACCACCGTAGTCTTCAAGCCCGATCTGGAGGGGCGGTATTACAACAACAAGTCCTTTAATACCGAGGATCATCTGCCGTCCCTGGAGATTGCCAAGGATGCCGCAACCAATTTCATAATCCAGCTTAACGATCAGGTGGTGTGGGAAGACACAGAAAATAAGGTGACCAGCGATACCGTGAACCTGCCCACCGCCTCAATTCGGGAGGGTAGAAACCAACTTAAGATCACGACAAAGGAAACGGGTGGTAGCGAGAGAACCTGGAATTACAGCTTTCTCTACGATTCGGCCCTTCCGGCGGTCCATATCGCAACCACCAGGGTGGATGACAGCTTCCGATACCTCATTGAGGTATCGGCGTCCGTAATCGAGGCCAACTTTCGGCGGGCCTATCTTTACTCGGGAAGCGGATTGGTGAATCGGGATCCCCGTGTGGAAAAGCTGGGGAAGGATACCTACCTGATGACATGGGAGAATTTGCGGGTTCTAAACCTGGAGTCCGGGAGCATAAGAGTGGAGGTGCGGGATGCGGCTGGAAACAGCGGTGAGGCCCAGGCGGATGGTTTTGCCGCGAGGGAAAGACCCGATACGGCCAGGCCGCGGGAGATAAACATAGATTTACCGAAATACGATGGTGAGCCCAGAACGGCCATTGAGGATGGCTATGAGTCCCGGGAATTAGCGGCGCATACCGATGAAGAGCTGATCGACAGCCCCGCTTACCAGAAGCTGGTGGCCCCTGAAGGGAGTGCAGGGGATGCTTTAGGCAAATCTCCGATGGGAGTGCAGACGATTGGTTTGGCTATTCCGTGTCCCTGGACGGTGATTACGCCCTGGTGGGGGCCTTGTATGCCGATGTCGGCGGGAAGAGTAATGCCGGAGCGGCCTACATCTTTGAGCGGGGGGCTGGAGACTGGGAACAGAAAAAGAAGCTAACGGCCACCCATGGGGATTCTAGCGATTGGTTTGGCTATTCCGTGTCCCTGGACGGTGATTACGCCCTGGTGGGGGCCCTGTATGCCGATGTCGGCGGGAAGAATAATGCCGGAGCGGCCTACATCTTTGAGCGGGTGTCTGGAGGCTGGGAACAGAAGGTGAAGCTGACGGCCATCGATGGGAAACCTTACGATTATTTTGGCTATTCCGTGTCCCTGGACGGTGATTACGCCCTGGTGGGGGCCCTGTATGCCGATGTCGCCGGGAAGAGTAATACCGGAGCGGCCTACATCTTTGAGCGGGTGTCTGGAGGCTGGATACAGAAAAAGAAGCTAACGGCCACCGATGGGAATTCTAGCGATTTGTTTGGCGGATTCGTGTCCCTGGACGGTGATTACGCCCTGGTGGGGGCCTATGGGACCGATGTTGACGGGAAGAATAATGCCGGGGCAGTCTATAGCTTTGGCCTTCAGGGGCTCTCCCTTGGGGAAGGCTATCGGGATTTTTCTGCCCGCACCAAGTTTGCCCCCCAGTCGCTACCGAAACGGGAGAGCGTGAGACAGGAGATTATTAATGCCGATGGGCTACTGATCGACAACCCCGCTTACCAGAAGCTGGTGGCCCCTGAAGGGAGTGCAGAGGATGCTTTAGGCAAATCTGTGTCCGTGGATGGTGATTACGCCCTGGTGGGGGCCTATGGGGCCGATGTCGGCGGGAAGAATAATGCCGGAGCGGCCTACATCTTTGAGCGGGTGTCTGGAGGCTGGGAACAGAAGGTGAAGCTGACGGCCATCGATGGGAAACCTTACGATTATTTTGGCTATTCCGTGTCCCTGGACGGTGATTACGCCCTGGTGGGGGCCTATGGGGCCGATGTCGGCGGGAAGAATAATGCCGGAGCGGCCTACATCTTTGAGCGGGTGTCTGGAGGCTGGGAACAGACGGAGAAACTGGTGGTCGCCGATGGGAGGGCAGACGATTGGTTTGGCTATTCCGTGTCCCTGGACGGTGATTACGCCCTGGTGGGGGCCTATGGAGCTGATGATAAGGGAGATGGTGCCGGAGCGGCCTACATCTTTGAGCGGGGGGCTGGAGGCTGGGAGGAAAGGGAGAAGCTGGTGGCCTCCGATGGGAGTGCAGACGATTGGTTTGGCTATTCCGTGTCCCTGGACGGTGATTACGCCCTGGTGGGGGCCCTGTATGCCGATGTCGGCGGGAAGAATAATGCCGGAGCGGCCTACATCTTTGAGCGGGTGTCTGGAGGCTGGGAACAGACGGAGAAACTGGTGGTCGCCGATGGGAGGGCAGACGATTGGTTTGGCTATTCCGTGTCCCTGGACGGTGATTACGCCCTGGTGGGGGCCCTGTATGCCGATGTCGCCGGGAAGAGTAATACCGGAGCGGCCTACATCTTTGAGCGGGTGTCTGGAGGCTGGATACAGAAAAAGAAGCTAACGGCCACCGATGGGAATTCTAGCGATTGGTTTGGCGATTCCGTGTCCCTGGACGGTGAATACGCCCTGGTGGGGGCCAGAGATGCCGATGTCGCCGGGAAGAGTAATACCGGAGCGGCCTACATCTTTGAGCGGGGGGCTGGAGGCTGGATACAGAAAGAGAAGCTAACGGCCACCGATGGGAGAGCTAGTGATTATTTTGGCAGTTCTGTATCCCTGGACGGTGATTACGCTCTTGCGGGGGCCCAGTGGGCCGATGTTGGCGAGAAGCGTAATGCCGGAGCGACATATTACTTTAACCTTGACGCGTTCTCCACCAGCCCAATAGCCTCCGATAAATCCCTGCTTGATGATGAGGGGATGGATTATCTTGTCTTTGAGATTCCCAAGGATCCCCTTGTCAACCAACTGACGAATAAAAACCAACTTGAAGGGGAAATCGGCTTTGAGGTCTACGGTCATGCACAAAATTCCGACACCCTGGATCTTGTAAAGGTCGATGTCATAGCCCCCCTGACGCTGGAAGACGGTGCCGAGCATTACGTGGAAGGGCTTCGCAACCTTTACTACATGGTGGACATTGATGCCCTCAAGTCCGCCTTCCGGGATGCCGCCGAATCAATTGTGTTTTCGCCCAAAGATTGGAAATCTAACCTTGGGCGGCTCCAAATTGTCTACGATGAGAACGGCAGTCTGCCCAATTTCACCGCGGACAATGTTTCCGACATCTACGTTACCGGCGGGCCGGAGGACACCTTTGCCGACATCATCGTTTACGATGATGCCTACAAAGAAAAGGGGGCCAGCCCCGACAAGCTGTATGACAAAGTCCATCCCGCTCTCCAGCATAGCATGGAAGAGCGCACCACAACGCTTTCCGGCGATGTGGACAAGTTCTCGCTGTCCTTCTGGCTACGCATAGAGGACGAGGATGCCACCGATGCCCTGTACAGCAATCGCTACAAGCGGTTGCTAACCTTCCGCGATAAAAGCGACAAAGACATGTATCATCTTGGCTACAAGGGAACCAGCCTGGAGCTGATTGAGGAGACCCCCGGTAACCCCCCGCAGGCCTTGATCGGCGGCGATACCCTCCCGCTCACCCCGGGCCGGGATGCCTGGAATCTCATTACCCTGCGTATTGATCCTGCTGTGGAAGGCAATGGAGCGAAGGGTGTTTTGGTGATCGATGTCTACGATTCGGCGGAAAGAAATCCTCCCCAGCATTCCCAGCAGATCGACAGGGCGAAACTGGAAAAAATACTGGAATCCGGCGCTACCTTTTACTTCGGCGCCGACACCACGGTAGACGCAGAAACTAAGAATACCGGCTTCTACTCCCTGGCCAATCCCTTTTACATCAAGCGCTGGCTGAGCGATGCGGAAATAGCAAGGATTGGCGGGCTACGCGATGCCTTAACCGGCAGCGGCGAGTTCTACGGCTTCGATGCTTCCCGGGATTACGGCGATGGCGCCAACGAACTAAGGCTCGTCAACAAGGAGGGTCAGGATCACTACGCCCCGAATCAAAACTACCTGTACTATTACAGTGGAGGCGGAAGCCTGAAGGCTTCGGCTGCCCGTCCCAACTTTCTGGCAAGAAAAGACACCGGTGCCGGGAAAGGCCGGGTAATTTTCCGGGATGCCGATTCGACCGTGTCCTACAACGTGAATGTGACGGACGAAGCGGAGAGTTTTATCATCAAAAAATCAACCGGGACGAAGGGCTGGTATCATTTCGGGGACAAGGCGGGCAGCTACGGCCTGGGGCAAAACCGCTGGTACAGCGTTTCTGGAACCGTGATGAGCTCCTCCGATGGGGACAACTGGTTGGTGATGGAGATAAACGGCAAGACCCAGCGCTGGCTTCTTCAGACCGGGGGGTTCCACTTTGTCTTCGACAACCGGGATCTCCTTATTCCCGATTCGGTGAAACTCTACGTCGAAACGATGGGAAGCGTTGAACTCTCCAACGACATGATACTCAATGAAGGCAGCGGAAGACTGCCGGATGCGGGGGGATTGGATCGCAGTGCGGCATCCACAACCTTTCCCTTCGATCTGTCTGGTACGGTGAGCCTCTGGTACAAGCCCCTATCGCCCAATTTTGAGGGAACCCTCAACCAGGATGTGGTACTCTTTGATTCCGAGTATCTGAAAATAGGTGCCCGGATGCCTTCGGACCCTGGGGAGGACGAGGCGCTCTTCTATGCCGAGATTAAGGACCGTGATACGGTCTGGAAAACCCTGGCCACCGATGTGAGGGTTTCCTCCGATTGGCAGCACGTGCAGCTTTCCTACGACTGGCACCTGCGTGCGTGGTACTTCTACGTGAACGGCAGGGTTGCCGCTTTCTATGAAGGAGAGAATAGACATGTGCGCTTTGGAAGCCTTGAGGGGAATTACCCAGAAGAGGACAATGTCCGCATCGGCTGCGATTTGGCCGAGCGGGTGTACGCCGAAGGCTATATCGATGGGGTTGTCATCAGCAAGCACTACTTTCTCCCGTGGTATTCGGACTATTCCCCGGCGGCTCTCAGCTATTCCCCGGATTCCTCCGGGGATAAACTGTCCTTGGATTATGCCAATTATAATTTTTCCCAAGATGATAAAGACAACATTGAAGACTCTCTCCGTTTTTCGGCGGTCTTTCCCGATGGAAGCTATCGCCACGGCCTGGCCCGCAATGGAATTGATCTGTCAGACTGGCCGCCGGGTCACTACCGCATTGATGCATCCTTTACAGTGAAGGGCTATGAATACGGGGACAGCGTTACCATACTGCACACCTCCAAGCCCCGGTTCACCCTGAGGGACAAAACACCTCTGGTTTTCTCCGGTGAAAGCACGGATATTCAGTTTGCCTTTAAGTACGACAGTTCCTACCGGCTGGACGATCAAAACCTGAACTACGCCGGCGCGGCCGTCAAGATCGACTATAATGGTAAATCCAGTACCGCCTACCTCGTGCAGGACTTCCTTGCCCAGGACAGCACCCGATGGCTCCTGGGCAGTCCCGACAGTGCGGATTGGCAGGAATTGACGCCGGACAACGCCGGCTGGCTGACCGTGAGCTTTCCCGTCATTGACCCCACGGAGAATATTGTCTGCTCCTACGAGTACTTTTATTTTAAGGACAGCTTTGACAACGCCGCACCAACTGTCATCGACGATGAAGAAGAAACTATTCCCCTGGCCGAACTGACAGAACCCGAACTTGTTTCCTTCGGTGAGGACGAATCGGGCCTTGCCCTACATTACATGATTAAAGTGGAAATTTCCGGTGAAGGAGGGAACACGAATTCCCAACTCGAAGAGATTTTGGAAGACATCAGGGTTTCCTATATCATGACCAGCACCGACAGCGACCTCAATGCCGCCGATGAGGAGGGCGGTTTCACGGCCGAAGGAGATCGGAGGCCCTCCCTCATCAACGGGAAACTCGTTTCCCATCTTTACTTCGACGACATCCTCCAAACGGATTACGGCAATTACAAGTGTGATCTCCAGCTCCAATATCGGGAAAAATCCTACTCCAGCAAAATGGTGGAAAATATACGCTGGCAACGGCCACACTCCTCCGATACATTTGCTCAGCAAATCGACTCCCTGGAGATCAAGGATTTCTCCCTCTTGAGCATGGACAAGGAAAAGGATACAGCCAGGTTCCACCTGGAATATATATGGAACGGATACTCAGAAGTCGAATATAAACTGGTGGTGCAGTCAAGTGATGGCAAGGGTATATATGAAAAAGATAATAAGCTTCAATCAGGATCCTCACCAAAATATTTTACTCTTAAAGATGTTGTTATTCCCGAAGGCGATTTCACCGCTAGTATAACACTTAAGTTGAGAGACATCACCCGCACCGCCAGTCTTGAACTGTCCAACAGGTCCAATGCTCCTCAAATTATCCTAACCAACAGCCCGAATTCCCTTATCTCCTACAACGACGTACTTTTCACCTGGAAGGGCTACAAGGACAATGAGTACCGGAGGAACATCGAATATGCCTACGACTTTGACGGCCGCGGAGAGAGTAGCTGGAATTCCGAGTGGCGAAGTGTGCGCTTCTACAACCTGGAAGAGGGTTACCATACCTTCTCGGTGAAGGCCCGCTCCAATGGTGTGGAGTCCGTTCCCAGTAAGGTTACCTTCTTTGTGGATATCGCCAAACCTCAGTTCCGTTCAGACCTGATCAATATCGAAAGAGTTACTGGCGGGGACGGTATTCTCTATGAGGTTAATATCTTCGGGGAGGCCGGAGCCGTTACCGACATCTCCCTGCAAACCCTGGAGGTGGATACCGGACAAGATGTGACTATAAAAGATGACGGGAGCTTTGAGATCCGCGGGATTCCCATCACCGTGGATGGAATGAACTTCATCCGTCTCACCGCCACCGACAGGGTAGGCAACTACACCGACCACCAGTTGAGTGTGGAGAACACCCTGACCACCATCCTCTTTCCCGAAAATGGAGAATTGGTGCGGTTTGCACCCATGGTCATCGTGGGCCGTATTGATGAATCCATCCATGCCGGGGTGGAAATTTACGTGAAAGACCCTTTTAGTCCCCGGAATGGCGATGGCAGCTACACGGGCTGGAAGAAGGCTCGGATCAACGCAGACCGTACTTTTTTTGTCGAAGATGTATTTGTGAATCCCGGCACCCGGGATCAGGCCGTGGGTACACCCCTTACTATGGTGTCCGTTTTCGGGCCAAACCGGGTCTTCACGCGGGAGGTGGTGTTCCACGCCAAGGAGGTTCTTCTACCCATTGAACTTTCTTTAAGCCGACATTTTGCCGAGGGGGAGAACGCCGAAACCCAGGTGCAAATTGAGTGCCGCGCCCATGTGGAGGGCATCTCTTCCTGGAGCATCGACTTCGACGGCGATGGGGTGTACGATGCCATTGATACCCTGGCGAATCCCTCTGCGGCGGAGGCTCAAACCCACAGTTGGAACCACACCTACTCCAGCATCGGCCTGGTACGGCCCCGGGTGCGGGTGATCAGCACCGACGGCAGCTTTTTCAGTGTTTCCGACACCCTGATTATTCACGAAAAGATCCGCGAGGCAAGTCACAAGATGATTACCGATCCCATTGCCTTTTCATCGGTGCGCCGGGAGGACAAGTCCCGGAGGGTCTTCGTTCTCAAGGGGCGTGATCCCGACTACGCCGTCGAAGTGTACGACATTGAACCCCATGCCTCGTTCTTCTCCCACCGGCAATTCACCATTAATTTAAGGGCCATCCTCAATCATCTGGACAGTGAAACCCTGAACCCCATCAGCATCCGGGCCCTGAATGAGAACCAGCTACTGATTGCTTGCGATAATGGTAGCGGCACCACCTTGTATCAGTTAGTGCAGAATGAACACGGCAACTACGAAAAGGTCCGTTCGAGGGAACTATCCGGACTTCTGGGCGATCTTAGCTTCGATGAAGGCTCCCTCTATGTAAGTTACGAGAATTTCAATTATATCACCCGAATTCCCCTAACGGATGGCCTGATGGACAACGTCAAGCATGAAGACAAGGTGTTGCCGGTGTACAACACCGCAGCCCTGGGGTCTAACTCGGCTCTGGCCAGGGATGCCATGGGCCTGCTTGTGGCGGACTACTACAACCAGCGCATCCTGCGCTTCACCAACAATCTCACCATGCAGGAGCAGTTCGGTAGCTTCGGTGTAGGGGAAAAGGAGTTCCTCTCACCCTCCATGATCCGCAGCTTTCAAAACCGCATCTTCGTTTTCGATGAGAGGCGGGGGGATATCCAGGTATTTGACCAGGGTTACACCCCGATTACCACTCTGGAATATCGGGCCGAAGCGGACTATCACAACTACCTGGGGAACGATTTTTTCCTGGACCTGGCGGATATCGACATCATGACCCGAGAAGAGGGGAATCAGCTTTACTACTATGCCCTACTCCTTTCCAAATCCAACGGTAAACTGGCCCTGCTTCGTCTGCCCCAGTGGGAAGAACTGCGGGCAAGGGCACGGAACAACAAGATCGTTTTTCTCCAGGACGGCGAAGTGTATACCGCCAAACCTGGGGGGAGCGACCTGCGCAAGCTGCTCACTACGGATAGCCTGCCCCGAATCGAAGGGGCCCTGGACTATCCGAGCCTTTCACCCGATGGTAAGAGGCTCATCTTTACCTCCCGGCTGAACCTCTACATAGGCCGGCCCGAAGAGCTTCTGCCCCTGGGTGAGCCCTATGATTACAATCAGATTTACCTCTACAACATTGAAGACAGGAGTCTGGAACGCCTTTCCCTCGGCGAGATTCAGGGATACGCAATCGAACGGCCTGTGTTTAACTCTAATGGCGATACATTGATACTCGGGGCCAAACAGGGCGGCCAGCGGTGGCAGATATACACCTTGCACCTGAAATCGGGACGTATAACCCGACTCTTCAGTACCGACGAAAACGCCCGTTTTCCCTTCTACTCTCCAAACGACGACTACATTGTCTTCACCACCGACTACGATGGGGATGAGGATATTGTGATTGTGGATGTAAAAAATCCCGAAACCCGGATTGAACTGACCAGCAACTACACCCGGGACTCTCTCCCAGTGTGGATAAGCACCTATCCCCATGAGGTGAATAAACTCACCGGCATCGAATCGAAGATCGCCTTTGTCTCCGAACACCAGGATTTTCAGAAGGCAATATACTACACCTACATCCAGCACATTCCCGGCGGGGGTGTGAATGTGGTGAACAGCTTGGGCAAAAATGTGGGGGATGATCCCGACTCCGCGGCCCTGCGGGTGACCCCAGCGGATTCTGAAGGGGATTACCCCAGCTTTACCGGGGACGGCACCACCGTCATCTATGAATACTTTGACGGTAGTAATCAGCGGCTACGCAAACACGATAAAACCAATGAGCCAGAGCCCATCGGCGAAATGCCCCTTCCCTCTAATGCGGTGCGCCCATCGGGCATGAAAAATATGATTAACAACTTTGCCGCGGTGAATGTGAACGGTAACGAGATGAAACTCACCTGGGATCCCTACACCGAGAGTGATATCTTCTACGTGGTGGAGGTTGCCGAAGACAATGTGGGTGCGGTTCCGCGGGAGATGAAGGTCCTCAGCCAAACCGGCACCACCGTCAGGGGACTGCAGATGGGGCAGGCCTATCTGGTGCGGGCCTATATTGAAGAAAACGGGGAGGAGGTGGCCACCAGCCGTTACCAAACCCTCGAAATCCCCGTGGTGGCCGCCCGGCCAAACCACAGCGTCGATTCGGAGAATCCCTACCTGGTTCGCCTTTCGGCCTGGAAACCCGAGCAGCTTGGGGCGGAACAGGACTGGTATTTCTCCTGGATTATCGATAATCAGGAGATTCTGGTCCAGAAATCCCAGAGTTACTCGTATGAGTTCTCCACCAGCGGCCGCAAAACCATACAGCTCAAGGCATACACCAACAACCACAGTAATGTGGCCATCTCTGAACCCTTCTTTGTGGACATCGTGAGTGATATTGAACCGGTGATCGAATCACATATTGCCGAAGACGGTAGCTACGTTGAACTCTCCTGCGAGAATTCCCTGGGCCACAACATCGACTTCGCCAATGCCTCCTGGGTTATCTCCGGCCCCGGGGGGAATGCGGTATCTCTCTCTGGTCCCAGGGTTATTCCCCAGCTAGACGGCTTCCGGCACAAGATTAATGTGACTCTGACCCTCTCCCGTACTCCGGTGGGAGCTCAGACGGTGACGGATTCCATCGTACGAACCAAGGTGATAGATCTGGATTTCCAAAAACTTCTTCCAGTTATTTCGGTGGAGACCCACGAAAAAAATGATCTTCTTTTGAAGTTCAGCGGCCAGGATTCCCTGGGCAACATCGACTGGTACCGGGCCGGCTGGATTATCTATGCGGACAACCAGATTCTCCACCAAGTAAGCGGGGTAAGCACCTTTGAATACCTCTTTCCGGAGCAGAACAAGGAAACGGTCTACACCGTTTCTCTCAACGTGCCTGACCGGTCCAACGGCATCACCGAAACCATCTCGCGGCAGATTTCCGTGGAAGCGGCGCCGATTAAACCGGTGATTGATTATCAGATTATCACTTTGAAAGAGGGGGATAATACCGTCGGCCAGAAGATTATCTTCGATGCCACCGGAAGTACTGGAAACGGCATCGACTTCTCCCAGGCCCGCTGGTCCATGGCCGGTGCCGGTGATTATGGCGAACAGGCTATGCAGATCGGGCCGGTGGCAACCTACAATCTATTGGGTATCGAAAGAGGAACCGTTGTCGAAGTGGCCCTGACCCTGATGCGCCGGGGCGGAACCGACCCGGTGACGGCAACCCAGTTGATTTCGGTGGCCGAAGGGCAGACGCCGGAGGCCGAAGTCGTGGTCAACACCACCATTGAGGAGTCGAATACCGGGAAAGTGCTGATTCTGGATGTGCTTAAATCCACCGGACCCAACATTGACTGGGAGCGTACCAACTGGCTCATCGACGACAAGTACGTTCGTAACGGTCCGGTGGTGCGCTACGATGTCCAGGCCTCGGCGGCTGGGGAGGTGATTACCTACACCTGCACCCTCTACCGTCACGGTGCAAAACCCCAGGTTATAACCGACCAGGTGGAAATGGGAGTTGCGGTGATTAGCCCTCGGATCAGCTACAGCAGAATTTCTCCCGTTCAGCCCAATGTTGTCAAACTCTCGGTTCTTGAGTCCAGCGGGGCGAATATCGATTGGGAACGCACCCAGTGGCATATCTACGATGGTAGCCAGGAGGTGGTGTTAAAAAATGGCTCGGTTATCACCCATGCCTTTGCCATGGACTCGGATAAGATGGGCTATCCGGTGATGGTGAAGATGTATTTCCGTGGGGATCCCCGGCCCTTTGTGGGCTACAAGAGCATCGATGTGGAGGGGAGCGAACTCACTCCGGTGATTACCTACAAGGCTGACAAGGAGAACCCCGAGATCATTACCTTCAGCGCCGAAGACTCCGTGGGCGGCGGTATCGACTGGGCCCAGACCAAGTGGACCTTCTTCAATTCGGCGGAGACCCAGTATGGCCCTGTGGTAACCCACAACTTTCCTTCGGAGAGCACGGACCGAAGCTACACCGTTGTGGTAACCCTCTATCGGAGACTTTCCAACGGCGAGGTTGAATCGGTCTCCGGACGCCGGGAGATTAGGATAGGGGCCAACGAGATTGTGCCCAGGATTTTGGCCAGGGCGGATGGAGACTACCTGGTGCTCAGTGCCGAGCAATCCGAGGGTAGTGGCCTACTGCTGGATCGGGCCCAATGGACCTTTCCCGGAAAGGGGGATTCGGTGAGTGGGAGCTCCTCCCGATCCTCCGGTGTAACCTCCTCCCATACCTTTGGCGTAGAAGTCTCAAAAACCGTTGACATTCTATTTGGGGGGGGATTTAGAATTACGGGGAGATATTCATACAGTGATGTAACCAATACAGGAACTACTGACACTGACAGTTACAGCACCCAAAACACCCACCACGGAGCGATTTGCCGCCGTTATATAGGAGGAAGCGAAAGGAACGTGATAGCCACACTCTTTGTCTACCGGGTTACCGCCGAAGGCGGGACCGAAGGAAAATCCATCACGGTGACAATCAACCTGGACGAAGCCCGTAACTCCCCAGTCGGCATAACAATAGGAGGAAAGTAATGAGACAGACGATAAAAAGAACAGTTCTCACGGGAATTCTGCTGATAATAACCACCCTATCCGCTACTGCCCAGGCCACCGACAGCCGCTACGATGCGGGACTGAACCTGCCCTTCAACGAGAAGGCGGGGGATGTGAACCCCCAGAGCGGTAACATAACCCTCGGGTATACCGACCTTGCCCTTCCCGGCCGGGCCGGATTAGACTTCGTGTTTGCCCGAAGCTGGAGCCTCAACCAGTCCAACGTCTTCGCCATGGGGCACAATTCCATTGACAGCAGGATGAACATCCTGACCTCGGATACCATCGAAGCCTACAACCATCTGGGTGTCGGCTGGAGTTCCAGCCTGCCCTACATCTTTGAGGATAATAGCTCCAACTTCCCCGTCAAAAACCTGGTGTATAACGGCGGCACCTACGAACTGGAGAGTGCCACCCTGGGGGTCTACAACGATGACGAATCAAACATCCGGGGCTATGACCTTCTGGACCTGCGGGTTTACTCCGGCATAACCGGGGGCGAAGTTTCCTACGGAGACTTTATCACCGGTGATACCTCCGCCCTGCCCTCGGATCTCCGTATCGGCGACTCGGTAGACCATCGAAGCGCCTACGTGCTGATCCTAAGGGACAACAGCCGATACTACTTTCGCTCCGATGGGCGCCTGATGATGCAGCAGGACCGAACAGGATTGAACCGCATCTGGTATTTCTACGAGAACTACAGCGATGAGAATAGCAATTCCCAAAGCCGTCTGGTCCTGGCCGTAGACACCCTGGGAAGGGAGATCGTCTTCGACTACTTTCCGGAGGGCAACTTGAAGTCCATAAGCTGGGATGTGATGGTGGGCCTCAAGAATTCCGATGACAGCCGCGAACGTAAAGAGATAACCCGCCGTATACAGTACAGCTACCACGATGCCGAAGAGGCCTACGACGACATCAAAACACTGGCCTCCGGTGTCGTTGAGAAAGTCAAACCCTACGCGTTGAAAACGGTAACCGATCCCCTGGGCGGTATAACCCGCTACAGCTACCAGGCAGGCCGGTCGGGCTTCTCCTACGATAGCGCCTTCTCCCAGGCCGAGAACGTCTACCTGCTGCTCAAATCCGTCACCCACAAAGAGGATGAAGGGGCCGCTGCTTTTCGCAGCCGGGAGTTTTATGAATACGACCCGCCGGAGAGCGGCATGTATACCAAACAGTTCTACTCCGGCTACATGGAATACTACAAAATCTCCCGGAGATATTGGAAAGACCGGCATAACAACCGGGACTTAAATGACACCCGCTACATCTACTACAAACCCGGAGCCAGGGGAAACTGGGGGGAGTACCAGACCTTCATTCAACGGGGAAGCGTCACCAGCAGTTACGTTTACACCATCAGCGATGAGCCGCGCCGTAGCGAGGTGCTTGACCGCCTGATCACCGAAACGGCGGAGGGCTTTCTGGAACGGACCAACTACAGTTATGACAGCAACCGGGCCAGGATCCTGGAAGAAGTGTTTCGAGGGGGCCGCTGGGTGTATACGGAGCGTTACAGCTTCGACGATAAGGGCAACCTCACCCGCAAGGAGGATAGAGCGGGCCTTGTGACCACGGTGCAGTACGATCAAAAATTCTCCCTGCCCATTGAAACGGTGAAGATTCTGCACTCCGAAGGAGCTGAGACAGAGTACAAAACCACTGCGGTCATAAACGATCTGGGGCAGATTACCGAGAATTGGCTGTACCTCAAAGGGGAAGATGGAACAACTCAGGTGAGGGCTGCCCTATTGGAGTACGATGATTACGGCAATGTGATAACCCAGACCAATGCGGAGGATGTGGAGGTCCATACCGTTTACGATGGGGAGTATCACACCTTTCCCGTGAAGACCTGGCAGAAGGTTACCATCGCCGCTTGGAGCGGCTGGACTGTCCACGACAACTGGCTGAGTGCACCGGAGGGGACGGAGCAGGCCGTCATTCAGAGCTGGAGCGTCTACAATAACGACGGCACCCTGTGGATGGCCATCGACAGTGCCGGTTACGCCGTGGAACATTACTACAATGCGGTGGGGGACGAGGTTGAGACGGTGAACCCCGATGGGGATGATGACATCAGCTTCGCCAACAATGTTTCTCTGAATGACTTTGCCGCCGATTATTTGAAGGCCAACAACTGGGCCTACTTTGAGACCCGGAAGAACAACCCCGGGATTCGCCGGGAGATAGACTACACGACCGACTACATCCGCTCCATCAGCGACATAGATGCATCGGCGGGCGAAGTTCATGTTACCGCCGTCCAGGGGAACGGCCTTGGCCAGGTGGAGGAGGAGATCGAGTACAGGGAGGGCTCCCGGTATTCGGTGAAGCGGATGAGCTATGACTCCTTTGGCCGGATGATCGCCCTGACCGACCCGGATGCGGAAGAGAGCTCTGTCAGCATGGAAGTCCAGGGAACCATGGTCGACCGCTATGATAAGACCTGGATAGTCAAGCATGACGCCCTGGGCCGCACCAGGCGGGTCATTTACCCCCAGACGGTTCCCGGCCAGCTCCACACCAGGGAGTATACCTACGACGATGAGGAGAACACGATAACCGTCGTTGACCCCGAGCGGCGGACGGTGGTTGAGCGGCGGGACTGGAGCGGCAACCTGGTTGAGGTGAGGGCCCTGGGGGATTCGGATACCCCCGAGGAGGACTGGCAGGTTTATACCTATGAGTACGATGAGCTGAACCGGCAGGTGAAGTTTGTTGACCCCGAGGGCGTCACCACCCTCTACCGCTACGACGAGCGGAATCTTCTCGTTGAACAGGACTACGGAAGCGCCAGTGATCTGATGGAATACGACGATCTGGCTCTTCTGGTGAAAAAAACCGACCGCAAGGAACAGGTAATCACCTTCCAGTACGATGAAATGGGGCGCAACACCCTGATGGAACAGTATAAAAAGGATGGCAATGGGAATGATATGATAGACGAGGAGGTGGCAATGGCCTACGACCTCAGGGGCAATGTCGTCCGGGTGGAGAACGGCTCGTTAATTGAGCACTACCGCTACGATGCGGCCGGACGGGTGGCGAGGCTGGATCGGCATCTGAAGGACAACGCTTTACGCCAGCTACTTGCCGACCGGGTGTGGGACGGCAAGGCGAACGATCAGGTCTTTAGCTTTGAGTATCAATACAACGACGAGGGCAAGGTTACCCAGATGACCTACCCTGATGGTGAGGAGCACAGCTTCGAGTATGACGGCTCTTTAGGCCGATTGGCGAGTATAGGGGAGGGCGGTGAAGACTTTGTCTCCTCCTTAGAGTACAACAGGAGCGGTGTGGTAACCCGGATGGGCTACGCTAACACAACGGTGCAAAATTGGGTCTTCGACAACCGCAAGCGCATCTCCCATATATCGGTACTCAGTGGAAATACTGCCATCACCGATCTGAACTACACCCTCAACGGGGTGGGGGACATCCTGAAGATCAACGACAACGAGTACCGATACGACGGCTTCGACCGCATCGTCGGGGCCGTTACCCTGATTCCCGGTGAGACCGATGTGTCCAAGCTGGTGGCCGCCAGCTTCGGAACCCAGAAAGAGGTTGATCCCATTGAGGTCGAGGGGAAGATCAGGATCTACAATCCCGCCGCCGACCTGAACGAGGACGGGCGGATCAACGGGATCGATCATGGCCAGGCGAACTTAGAAGATCCCGAGGATCTCTACGATGTGGAATCCTTCGCCTACGACAAGAACGGAAACCGGAAGAGGCTGGTTCAGAACGGGACCGTCTATGAGTACCGCTACGGGGAACGCAACCGCCTGGAGAGCATCTATGTGACCCAGGAAGATGAGACTGAAGAAAGACTCTTTGCCCGGTACTGGTATGATGCGAACGGGAACACGGTGAAGCGGGAAGTTTATTCCGCCGATTCGGCCACCCAGATACTGGAGCTGGAATACGACACCATGAACCGGCTGGTGAAGAGTACCCTGGATGGTGAGGTGAGCACTTACAGCTACGACAATGCGGGGAACCGCCTGGTGAAGAAGACCCCGGAGGAGACAACGGTCTACCTGCGGCATGGCCAGATAGCGGTGGCGATGGACATTGAGCTACCCGTGGTTGTGAGCGAACAGAAGGGCAGGGTGAACCGCTACGTGCTGTCGGGGGATCTACTGGCTGGACGGGTTAGCACGGTAACCGCCGCTGACGGAACCACCTCCGAGGAGAAGAGCTACTACCATCTGGATCACCTGAACTCCACCAAGGCTGTAACCGATGAGTCTGGAGTATTGGAGGTGCTCTATGAGTATCGGGCCTTTGGGGAGCAGTTGAAGCGGCTGGATGCCGACGAGGCGGAAACGGAAGACTCGGCGAAGTACAGTTACGGGGGTAAGGAGCTGGATGACACGGAGTTGTATTATTTTAATGCCCGGTATTATGATGCGGCCATAGGGCGGTTTGTTAATGTTGATCCGATTCAGGATGGGTTGAATTGGTATGTGTATGTGAGGAATAATCCTTTGCGGTTTGTTGATCCGACGGGGCTGGAATGGAGCATTACAAACACTTTCGGAGCAGAAGGACCTTATAAAGACACTAATGGTTTACATTCAGGTATTGATATGATATGGGTCGAAAAAGATGGATCAAACGGAACAACAGGACAGACTGTTCTGCCGTTGGAACCAGGAATTGTGAGTTTCATTAAGAATGATACTAAAGGTGGAAAAACTGTGTTCATTAAACATAAGGATAACAGGCGTTCTACCTACCAGCACAATACTGAGATTTTGGTCAATGTTGGTGATGAAGTAAACCTTGATACCCCTATCGCATATGCCGGGAATGATGGCGAGAATTCAACAGGCCCGCATGTACACGTTGATATCTACAACAATACAGGCTCACCAGCGGGACAAAAGATTAAACCTGTATTAGAATATGGCGACCAAAGTAAAATTGTGATCAGTATTACATAGAACCGTCTGAAAGACTTGTCACGGACTATATTGATAGAATGACTGAAGCAGCAGAGCAGGCAGGAAGAGAAGAATGTACTAAATAGAATCTAGAGGAGCTGAAGGATATGAAAATATTGGAAAGGACACATCAAGTATTAACACAAAGAAACAATCTCATCCTGGTTTTGGCATTAATTACATCATTTGCAGAAGCAGGGCCAATAGATGTGGTATATGTAAATAGAGACCCATTGAACAATGAACAGTCTTTTGTAGAGAAAATGATAAAAACTGTGAAGTCTGATGATTTTGATATGTTTTTATCAATGTTTGATCGGAAATATACACTTGTAAAATTTCAATATGCGATGGATGAATTCAAAGAAAACATCGCATATTGATCAGGACTCTCAAAGATTAACAAACAGGGAAATAACACTGCTTGAACAGTATTTCTTCTCAATAAAAAATATACTTTTAGGAAAATCAAGCATACCAAATAATCTTCCCCTAGAACCAATGATCCGAATTTTTTTTATTAATAATGACAGTTTTTCCTTTACAGTTTCATATTCCGGTATTCCTGATTTGGAATCAGTTAGTATGCAAGTGGAGAAAGAAAGAATTGTTAGAATTGAACGCTTTTATTATGAATATAGTGAGGGTGTTCCTCTTTTTTTACTCGTTGGCAGTTTACCCAATCTTCTGACATTGAAAGACAACACACCTGTATATCGCAACGAAGATTCACAAGTTCCGTATTCATACTTACCGGCTAATACCTTATTTTTTCTTACTAATCATGTATATTATCCGAATGATCGAGTTAAGCTAATCTTGGATAATGGGGATCAGCTATTTCTTAATTCAGATGATATGGCTTATGTTCCCTCGTCTGTTGATTATTTCATAAGGATGCTTTTTGAGTGCAAAGATTCAATCGAAGGCCCCGACGGGCAGGTGATAGAAGAGCGAAGCTACGATACACAGAGCGGTGAGTTAAAGCGGATAAAAGACCCCCGGACCGGCAATGAAACCCACTTTCAGTTTGATAATCTGGGCCGACTTTCCCAAGTGACGGATGCCGAAGGATACAGTGTCAGCTACCGTTACGATGCCTATGGCCGTCTAACGGGCATCACCGATCAGGCCGGTGAAACCTGGGGCCGTGAGTACGATGCCCTGGGCCGTCTCAGCGCGGCCATAGACCCCTTGGGCCATCGCTATGAATACACTTACGATGCCCTAGGCCGGGTGAAGGAAGCCGAAACCCCCCTTGGGGCGAAGTATCAGTACCTCTACGACACCCTGGGACAACTACTTCGGATGGTTCGGGGGGACGATATAACCCTCTGGGAGTACGATTTGGCCGGCAACCTGATAAGTCAGACCCTACCCACCGGCAGAGAGGAATCCTACCGGTACAATGAATTAAATCACCTCATTGCCTACCGGCCTGTAACCGCCCAAGCGGTTATCTGGAAATACCGCCGCCGTAACGATGGACGCCTGACAGAAGAAACCGATCCCCTGGGTCAAACACGTTCCTACAGCTATGACTTTTGGGGAAGACTGATTGAGGAAACTGATCAGAGGGGAGTCCGGCAGTCCTTCGTGTACAGCGATCAGGGAGAAGTGACAGAACACCGGGACTTTGAGGGTAATCTCTATGAGTATTGTTATGATGACTGCGGCAGGACCGTCCAGAAGTTCTTGGTACATGGAGGGGCAGTACACCGAACAGCCCTTCGGCATGGAAACCGACGAACAGACCGGAGAGATAACATTCACCCTGGAGTACGGGGTGTTCACCCGTTTCATCAAGCTGCACAGCCATATCAACGCGCTGGACGCGGAAGGCGAGCCGCTAATGGACCCCGGCAGCTTCGACCTTGATCCCGAGAGCGTCCGGGTCTACGCCCTCTCGGGCGGCGTCAACAAGTTCTACAGCTACAAGCCCGACGGCGGCCGGGCCGTCCACAGCGCCCTGACAGACACAATGCGCAGTGACCGCTACAGCTATTACCCCGACAGCGATCTTGTGCAGATCGCCGGGGATTACGCCTGCCGCTACGATGAAAACGGGAACATGACGGAAAAGGGAGACAGGTACACCGAAAGCGGGGGAGAGATTACCATACATAAGGAAGGCCGCTATACCCTATATAAGTATGACCTGCTCAACCGCCTTGTATCGGTGAGCAGGCTTAACGGCGAGGGAGAAGTTGAAGTGGCGGTCTCCTCCCGCTACAGCCACAGGAACTTGCGGATAGAGCGCACCGATAAAGCCGGCACGGTGCGCTATGTGTTTGACCTTGACGGCAACATCATAGAAGAACACCGGGGCGATGAACTGATCCGCTATGTGTTCCGCAGGGGGAAGCACCTGTCCAAGATCACCCCTGACGGGACATATTATTACGGCACGGACCGTCTTGGGAGCACCACGGTGATGTTTGACGGGGAGGGCAGCGTAGTCTGGCGGGGGGATGTATCGCCCTTCGGGGAACTGGTGTCCTCCGAAGGGAGCATTGAGGAGAGAGTGAAATTCACGGGGAAGGATTATGACGAAGCGGCCAGACAGTATTACTTCAATGCGAGGTGGTATGATGCGGAGCTTGGGCGGTTTACAACGGAGGATCCGGCACGGGACGGGTTGAACTGGTTTGTGTATGTGAGGAATAATCCTTTGCGGTATGTTGATCCTACGGGGCTGATTCTATTAAGGACAATTGATGGAGAGAAACAAGATACTGTAGATATAGCGCAACAATCTCTTGGTGGCGGAGCAATTCATACCGATTGGGGGTATAAAAGTACGATTAGAAACTATGGATGTGTTTTTATTGCACAAGTAAATGCTGCCAATTCTGCAAATGATTTTTTTGGTAAAGAAAGAATTAAGCCTTCCGATTATAACAATACTGCTACATTTGGAGATGACCAGTTACTTAGTATAGATGAAAGAAATGACTTCCAGAAGGCAGCTACTAACCTTGAGACAAATACTTACAGTGTATCTGGTACCGAATCTTCTATTGAAGAGATACTGAGATTACAGAATAGTCCTGATTTAATTGCATCTGTAGAAGCTAGAATTGATGGACATTCTGTTAATATAAATAGAATAAAGACAACAACTGATGAATTGGGCAATAAAAGTTCTAAGTTGGAGTATTTTCAGACTGCGGACTATTTTAACTATAAAGAATATGGTGTGGATGCTATTGATAGCTTAAGAGTAACTTCTTATAAGAGAGAGGTGAATGATGTTGAATAAGAAATTATTAATTTATTTATTTGTATTTTGTATGTTTAATTGCAGTGGTAATGATATTGTGTCCAAATGCAAGAGATATATAGATGATAATAATTACGATGAATTTACAGGATTATTAAATGAGAATGTTCTTGATGATTTTGAGATTACTGATATTCTTAACTATAGTTTGCAGGGGTACTTTGTAGATTACTCAATCAAAGGTTTTCAACCTATTGATGAAAATCGATTATTAATAATATCTGAATTAATTAAAAACACAAAAAATAGCAATGTAATTCTTGAAGATGGATCACATATCCTCTTTTTAGCTATGAAAGTTGAAAATAAAACATTATATAATAATCTTATCGCACATGATAAGATAAATTTGGACATATATGATAAAAATGGAAAGAGTCTTGTTTTGTTTTTAAAATTTGAGGATATATCAGAACAGCAGATTGCCCAATTGCTTTTGAAGAATCTAAATTTTACTCCTAAAAACCTAGATTCACTAGATTCAGAGAACAGAGTTAAGCATCCTTTATATAACGCTATATATAGGTTAGAAACAAAAAAGGTTTTAGCTATATTGGACTATATTGAGCCAATAGAGTTTTCTGATTGGTCAATATTTGAATCTCTTTTTCATCGGTATATGAATAATATGTTAAAAAATGAAGATGATGGAAATTATTTAATATTTAAAAAAATGATAGATAGAGGTTTTAATTTGAAATTCATAAAATCAGATGGAGCAACTATGTTGCATAGAGGTATTGCAACAGCTGATATTAGAATAATTAAAACCTTACTTGACGCTGGAATTGATGTTAATGCAAAATCTCAAGGAAAGTATACGGCATTGTTTTATGGTGGTTTAGCACTTGGCGGCGGTCCTGGGAGAGAACAGCATCCAAATTGGAAAGAAATTGAGAAACTGTTTTATGATTATGGCTATATTTTTATTGACTACTGATTGTTGACTTTATACACAGTTGAAGTTATAAAATGGCAATAAAATGCCATTGGAATTGACAAAGCATGTCTTGCAATTCAGCCCTTTTTTATACTGAATTCATGCATATGAAATGTGCAGTTTTGAAAAATTATTCACGGGCACCCTAACCGACATAATGCGCAGTGACCGCTACAGCTATTACCCCGGCAGCGATCTTGTGCAGATCGCCGGGGATTACGCCTACCGCTACGATGAAAACGGGAACATGACGGAAAAGGGAGACAGGTACACAGAAAGCGGGGGAGAGATTACCATACATAAGGAAGGCCGCTATACCCTCTATAAGTATGACCTGCTCAACCGCCTTGTATCGGTGAGCAGGCTTAACGGCGAGGGAGAAGTTGAAGTGGCGGCCTCCTACCGCTACAGCCACAGGAACTTGCGGATAGAGCGCACCGATAAAGCCGGCACGGTGCGCTATGTGTTCGACCTTGACGGCAACATTATAGAAGAACACCGAGGCGATGAACTGATCCGCTATGTGTTCCGCAGGGGAAAGCACCTGGCCAAGATCACCCCTGACGGGACATATTATTACGGCACGGACCGTCTCGGAAGCACCACGGTGATGTTTGACGAGGAGGGCAGCGTAGTCTGGCAGGGGGATGTATCGCCCTTCGGGGAACTGGTGTCCTCCGAAGGGAGCATTGAGGAGAGAGTGAAATTCACGGGGAAGGATTATGACGAAGCGGCCAGACAGTATTACTTCAATGCGAGGTGGTATGATGCGGAGCTTGGGCGGTTTACAACGGAGGATCCGGCGCGGGACGGGTTGAACTGGTATGTGTATGTGAGTAATAATCCGCTGGGGTTTGTTGATCCGACGGGGCTAGTAAATTGGGATGTTGTTGCTGATGGCTCCGTAAAAGCAGTAAAGGGAGCTCTGAAAACTGTAATGGGTGTCGGGGCTGTTATTGCCTCCAGTGGTACTGGGGTTGCCTCTGGAGGTGTTCTAGCACCTGTAGCAGTAGGAGGTATCGTTGTCGGGTCTATCTATGCAGTTGATGGTTTTGTCGAAGCAACAGTAGGTGTTGCTGAAACAGTAGCTGGCCTAATGGAAGATAATCCGGACGCAGTGTACGATAATCCAGACTCTATGTCGGAAATCCTTGGGATTGCTGGTGATGAGCTTATGAAATGAGTCACAGGAGAAGAATCCGATGTACTTCAAAGTATTGGAAAATGGGTTGGTGGGCAGCCTGTAGATACACTTGACTTTCTTTTTACTCCAACAGATTTAGGTGCACCTACTTTGGTGGATATGGAGTTCACTTCCTCCCCGATATCCGATTTTGGAGGAGGTGAGTAAGAGTGCTTCGTGAAATTGGAGAATATTTATCATCACAGGGGTTTGCGATCATTTCGATGACAATGCTTTGGCTGATTCTTTCCGATGAAAAGGCTCTTGAACGAATAAGAAAGAAAAAGGTTCGTCGATTATTTTATATCTCTATCGTTGGATATTTCTTTGTGTTAGCAGTGGAGATTGTACGTATAGCATTAAAGTGATCTTTTGTCGAGGACTCACAAGTGGTAACCCGGATGGGCTACGCCAACGGCACACACCAGAGCTGGGTCTTCGACAACCGCAAGCGCATCTCCCATATATCGGTACTCAGTGGAAATACTGCCATCACCGATCTGAACTACACCCTCAACGGGGTGGGGGACATCCTGAAGATCAACGACAACGAGTACCGATACGACGGCTTCGACCGCATCGTCGGGGCCGTTACCCTGATTCCCGGTGAGACCGATGTGTCCAAGCTGGTGGCCGCCAGCTTCGGAACCCAGAAAGAGGTTGATCCCATTGAGGTCGAGGGGAAGATCAGGATCTACAATCCCGCCGCCGACCTGAACGAGGACGGGCGGATCAACGGGATCGATCATGGCCAGGCGAACTTAGAAGATCCCGAGGATCTCTACGATGTGGAATCCTTCGCCTACGACAAGAACGGAAACCGGAAGAGGCTGGTTCAGAACGGGACCGTCTATGAGTACCGCTACGGGGAACGCAACCGCCTGGAGAGCATCTATGTGACCCAGGAAGATGAGACTGAAGAAAGACTCTTTGCCCGGTACTGGTATGATGCGAACGGGAACACGGTGAAGCGGGAAGTTTATTCCGCCGATTCGGCCACCCAGATACTGGAGCTGGAATACGACACCATGAACCGGCTGGTGAAGAGTACCCTGGATGGTGAGGTGAGCACTTACAGCTACGACAATGCGGGGAACCGCCTGGTGAAGAAGACCCCGGAGGAGACAACGGTCTACCTGCGGCATGGCCAGATAGCGGTGGCGATGGACATTGAGCTACCCGCGGATGAGAGCGAACAGAAGGGCAGGGTGAACCGCTATGTGCTGTCGGGGGATCTACTGGCTGGACGGGTTAGCACGGTAACCGCCGCTGACGGAACCACCTCCGAGGAGAAGAGCTACTACCATCTGGATCACCTGAACTCCACCAAGGCTGTAACCGATGAGTCTGGAGTATTGGAGGTGCTCTATGAGTATCGGGCCTTTGGGGAGCAGTTGAAACGGCTGGATGCCGACGAGGCGGAAACGGAAGACTCGGCGAAGTACAGTTACGGGGGTAAGGAGCTGGATGACACGGAGTTGTATTATTTTAATGCCCGGTATTATGATGCGGCCATAGGGCGGTTTGTTAATGTTGATCCGATTCAGGATGGGTTGAACTGGTATGTGTATGTGAGTAATAATCCTTTGCGGTATGTTGATCCGACGGGGCTGGAAAGTGCCGATGCTGCATATGCAAGTCAGGCCGCTATGTCTGTAAAAGTAAAACCTACTATGTTTACACAAAATCAATTCCAAGAGTCTGTTGGGCGAAGTTTTTCAGCTACTGCTTGTGCTGCTACATCTTTACTAAATGAAATTTCTGAACAATATACTACACAAACGCGTGAACAGCTTACATTTGATCAGGGATTAAATATGATGCAAAATGCCGTCGATAATGGTTCGATTGATCTCAATAATGCATTTGTTAGATGGGAAGATGCTGCAAATGATATGTGGTCTGACACAGGATTAATGGGTGATTGGAATTATGATGATAGTGGTTTCAGCCATAGAATTTATGCGCTACAAACAGATGCAGATCCTTTTCCCGATCATTTCCTTAATTCAATTGGTGATACTGGATATCATGATCCGTGGGATGGAAAAACCGGAGATATTCGAGGAGAAACTCTAGTGCCGGAATGGCCAACACGAAATATAGAATTTAATATGCGTGAAGACTAAAAGAGTAAAGACGTAATGGAAAGAAAATTATTTTTATTAGTAATATTGCTTCTTCCAATTCCTTTATTAGTAGGTAAAGAATATAACTTCCAAGACTATTATTTGAGAATTGATATTCCAGAAACAATTAGGTTTAGGTATTATACTCCTAATGAAGAAAATGCTATTAGTGCTGATTCTGATATTGAAATCATCATTAGAATAAAACCACTCGGTGATTATTTACATGATAGATATGCTCACACATATTTATCGAACTCTCTTTTTTTCTTATTAAATACTAAGGAAACAGTGACACAAGAAACAATATTAGAACTTCTAAGTGCTGAAGATTCTTCATTTATTATGAATAAACCAACAGCAAAATATGATATTTTAAGTTCTTATCGAAAGTATTCAGTCGATAATGAAATAATTGGTGAATCATATTTCGGGATGGTTGGAGATGGTGGTCTAGCACCAAATGGTTATCACAATCTTCTTATACTAATTCATAATGAATATCTGATTTCAATTTCTTTAATATTACATGATTCAAGTTTTAACATCGCAAATAAATATTCAGAATTTTTTCATAAAAATAGTAATGGTACTTTATTTTTCAATGATCCTTTTTCAGAAAATATAGAAGGATTTTATTCAAAGCTTCAGAATGATGAAATTCTGGAAGAAGTAGGATCAAATAATTTTTTTACAATTTGGGGAAATCTAATAAATACAATAAGGCTAACTGGAGAACAAATAACAAATATCGGAATTCTTAATGATTCACAATCGGCTACCGGCCCGCTTTCGTTGCCGCCAATGCGGTGAGCCGGCAGTACCGCCGCCGCAATGGCGGATGCCTAGCCTGAAGTTTTTATCGCAAGACCACCATATTCCCATACAGGGAAAGCAATTAGCCAATTTCCCAATGTTACGTTACTGGGGATATATAGCGACTACATACTGACCCCCAAAAGATTCAGGATTACTCTTTGATGTTTTACTGGTTCTGTAACCCGCGTGAAGGATGCGGATTCTTTACAATCGAATTCAATTGTGTTTTGGCAAATAGTCGCAAGACAATTTAACGCCGTTCGGAAACTATGGACGAGTTCTCCATCGTCTGTTTGTTTTGTTGATGCTTTCGCCAGGGCTTTACCAGATTTTTCCGCAGGAGAAACGATGGATTTCTTTTTCTTCTCCCTTTCAATGGCAGAAGCTTCATCTTTAAAGAGAATGGGAGCCATCCGTTTCCGCATTTCCCATTCAACATAGTAGGCAAGCATACAAACCAATACATGCGCCCGAACCCTGTCCTCCAGGCGGTGATAAACGGGCCGTAGCTTCAAGTCCACCAACTTTATGTAGCGAAATGCCTGTTCAACGCTGGAGAGCCGTTTGTACGCAAATACAACCTTTTCGTCAGAGAGTTCTTCCGGATTTCCCTGTCAATGCTCGCTTCAGTTAGCATTCCTCGGTCACCGACCACAGTGATCCGTTCAAGACCGAAGCGATTTCGGAGTTTTTCAATCTGGCTGGAAACCGTCATCGGATCGGCTGTGTTGCCTTCAAAGACTTCAACCCCCACAGGACGTCCTTCTGAGTCACAAAGAAGACCCACTTCAATTTGTAGCTTGCTCCTCTTACCGTCTCGAGAGTATCCCCGTTTAGCGAGGGGACAGTGTTTTCCCTCATACCATGCAGATGTTAGGTCGTAAAAAACTAACGAACCGTTTTTGAGGTGTCTGTCAGCTAGCTTCGTTTCAATCGTATGCTGACGTTTTAAGAGCCAATCAAGCGATTTGTCAATATCATATTCTCCAATGGTTTCATCCAAACCGATCTGTTCTGATAAAGTCGTGGTCTTTGATGGTCCGATAAGTTCCCTAAAAGTGGCCAGTTTCGATTGTGGATGAAGAATACGTTGGGCGATAAGGGCGATAATCAAATTACGTTCGGGAGTTCGGCGGGAGGAAATTAACCGAGGGATATCAAGATCTTTCATAACCTTGAGGATGGCAACGGCATGACCATGCGGTAGAGTTCGAGTGATTTTGAAATCATTTCCAGATAGGGCTTCTGGTCCTTCTTTAAGCAACCGTCGAAGGCCTTCAACGGCATGACCTGGCAGTTTGGTTAAATTAGCCAGAGTCTTTTTGACAACGCGGCCATTCTCTCGGTGGTCTTCCCGCAGCAGAATGCAGGGAGGCGAATTTCTGTTTGGTACTATTTGAATATACATGGGTGTATTATGAAATATATCTACATAACTGTCAATACATAAATATAATAAAATTGCAATATTACATGGGGACGTTTTAAAGGTAAAACTAGCTCAACTTTTTTCTATATAAGTATTTAGCCCGAAATTCCCTTAAAACTTCAGTTTAGAGGTGCCCGGAACTATAATTGTAAGGAAGCCGCAATTCGTTCAGGATTTGAGTCTGAAGGCATCTTCCGGTAACACTGCTGGGATAAAGGTATAAATCGCGATACTGTCTGGTTCGCAATTATTGATTCAGAGTGAACTACTGTGAAAGATGAATTTGCGAAAAACCTGTTAGCCCCTGGTAAAATGTCTGCTAACAAGTACATGCACACGGATCGACAAACCGCTATGCGCTTTGTCAGCCAGTGATGCGGAGCATTGGGTTTTGCAAGGAATATTGATGGGTGTGAATGGAATCAATTACCAAATAGGGTTGCCAGAGAAATTCAGGTCAAGTGCAGCAAGCTTATATGATGAAGCTTTTGGAAAAAAGATTTCAGTAGCAGTGCGCTCCGATAAAAGTCGGCTTCTTCTTCTAACTGACTGTTTCATGCTTGAGAATGCCGTGGTTGCAGTGTCAGAAGATGAATTAATAGGTATCGCAGGTTTCCATACACCAGCCGGCTCACTAACTGGGGGAATAACATATAGTGAATTACTCTCGCAGCTTGGTTTCATAAAAGGTAATTGGGCAGCTTTAATTCTCAGTCTTTACGAAAGAAAACCAATGCCTGGAGAACTGGTAATGGATGGTATAGCTGTTCAAGCCAAGGCCAGGGGAAAGGGTGTTGGCAGCAGATTACTTGAAGAAATAGTAAAATATGCGAAAGAGCATGAATTCAATAGTGTTCGATTAGATGTTATTGATATAAACCCAAAAGCAAAGAAATTATACGAACGTAAAGGATTCAAGGCAGTAAAGACCGAATATTTCCCATATTTACGATGGCTTCTTGGCTTTAGTGGTTCTACAACAATGGTGTTGCATCTGGATGCATAATCCTGGCTCCAGGAGGCACTTTGTCCTTTGTATTGCCGTTTTTCTGTGAATAAGCCAGGGCTCCTTTTATCAGAGTATCCATGTCTGTATCTGTGATCACTGGAGCCGTCTTATTTACCAGTGGCATTGATTTATAAGGTGGTAGTGCTGTCAGTTTCATCTTCAGCAGAGTGCTGGTTATCATATTTCAAAGTAAAATATGCGAGAGGAAGGATAGCCTGGGTTCATTTAAACCTGGTTAGTTGAGGATCCTTGCCAATATTGTATTTCAATACTCATTGATCGTTGTGATTCAGTGAATTACTCATTCGGAGTGATGTGAAGTTTCTCCGGAAAAATGCTTTGTAAATGCTGTTTCATAGTATATTAATACTTTTGATGGAAGCAATTATTTCATCCAACAGGCTTCCGGACACTGAAAGATCTTTACAGAAATCTCCGCCTTTGTGCTTCATCCATTAGAAGCTTATTCCAGTGATTTGCATTAAGCCATGCATGTTTGGTTTGACTATCATCAATTCGACCTGCACGAGTCTGGAGGTCGTTGAAAGCACGATTCATATGACGAGTGCGGAATGCTGTATCATCCTCCGATGCCCCAAGGGCTGCCCACAATGCGTATTGGTAACTGAAAGGCTTCAAGCTTCGATGCCCACCTCTTCTCAGCAGGGATTCCAGACGGTCTATGTTCTCAGTTTCTCCTCTACAGGCAAGGAAATAAGATTTCATCCCAACAATTCGTTCACCAAGTACATCAAGAGGAGTTGACATATCTGCCAATCTTCCCTCGATTGGAAAATATCCATCAGACCAGTCATCAGCTTCCCCCTGTGGTCTTACACTGTGTCTTTCTTGTTCAGCTGCCAGATGTAGTAATGCTATTGCTTCATCAGAATTTCCATTCAGCCATGCATGTTCGGCAAGGAAGGCAAGAGCTTCCCTGTGTGTACGATATTGTTCAAGAATTTTCTTGCCATCACTATCATTCTGGGCCAATAAACAACGTCCTTTCCATATTGTCATTACGCGGTGTTCGGCTGATAAACTGTAGAATTCGGCAGCTTTGCAGCCTTCAACAGCAATTGAACAGGCATTACTGTATGCCCCTATCTCCCAGGATATCCGCAATTCAATGAGAGTTAAGAGTAGCCAGAGATCCACTCGTTTTTCCTTTTGGGCAGAATTGCAGTTTAACCGGCATTCCTGAGCACATTTGGAAAGGTTCCCGAATATGAATTGAGCTACAGTTTCCAGTGTTGCCGCTCTTAACACACCCCAGGTTGCACCTATTTGTGTACCAATTCTGTGCGCAATACTGAAATGCTCTAATGCATCCCGAACATTACCGAGTGCAAGAAGTGCCAGGGCCAATTCAATATGTGCGTAGGTTTCACTTTTATGATTACCGGTTTTCTGATATTGAAATAGAGCTTCCTTGCTTGTGCTCAAGGCATTTTTCCAACGGCCAACCGAGTATGAATACAATGCGTCATGCAAACCAGGCGTTTTTCCTGAATGATTAAATGCCTTATCATTATCACCAGAAAGAAGATATAATCTCATCCTGGCATTGTTGAGAATACTCTGCAGGAGATCAGTTTCTTTCCCTTCAAGTTTGGTTGGCAGGTTCCGAGTATCATTGAGGAGTTTTCTGGCCAACTTCAGATTTCTCTGGGTAATCAAAGAATCCAGAAGCCTGTCCAGAATAACAATACTGCAACTAATCGGTCCCCAAATTGCCAGATAATTGTATAGATGCAGCGGATCAATTGGGATCCCTGATTCATAGAGCTGGTAGAGATATGTACCAAAGCTTTCAGCTTCTTTCAAATACTCAGAATTTTTGCCAGGAATTTTAAAGTCCGCGCCTGGATAACTGCAGATTCGGCCATCTTTTTCCTCATGGATTAATCCCAGAGCAAGCAATTCTTTAACGCGTCCCAGTTCATAAATTTGATCATCAGTATCGGAAAACCTCTGAGTTATTAATTCCCGGGTGATTATTCCGGATGCAGAGAACGCGAGAAACAGTGTTGTGCGTGAAGCCGCACTCAATGTTTCAATCAGAGTCTGACAGGAGTTTGAAGTCAGTTTGATTCCAGATTCCCTGTTCAAAAGCATATGGAACAGATTATAAAGATTGCCAGCACATTGATTCGCGATACCCTTCAGTTCCCGTCCTCCAGGTCCATCATCTATGGATGCATTCTTAATTACCTGGATCCATTCTTTTGAAGTGGAGAAATCAAACCCAACCTCACGCCTCATACCAGGTAGTGGGATATCTTCTGAGTGATCATTGGAGTCCCGGATAATGATCAATCGGAATCCCTTCTCATCAATCAATTCGGTCAAGATTAACCTGAGCAGAACAACGGATTCCGATTCTGGATTTAAACCATCAAAAATGATATAGGCAGGTCTTCCTATTTTATATCGACTCCTACTAAATGCTTTGAAGTAAAGACTGTAAGCATGAACTACATCAACAAATTGCTGATCGGAAACTGATTCCCAATTCTTGTTTTGCTTCAGATTCTGGATCAATTCATTGCCTGTTGAATTCCACCATTGAACTCCTTCCTGATCCAGGTAATCATCAACAGAAAAACTTGTATTCATTACAGCCCGGGAGAAAGGTTCCATTGGGTTTCCGTATCTGTCCGAACATGACAGGATCACGGATGCACCTCCATCATCCGGGTAAAGCTGCCGCAATGCTTCAAACAGTGTTGCACGTTTACCGGAGCCTGGTTTCCCACGAATGAGTAGTACACGATTTTCGATGTTCTTCTTCTCCATTGTTTCCAGGATTCTCTTCACTATATTGAACTTATCATGCCGAATTAAAAGTTTTGGAAGTCTTTCTTCCAGTCGTAAACCAACATCCTTCAGAGAATCAATCCGCATAATTTCACCAAAATCTGAAAGATGGAAAAGAGTCTTGAAGTCCTGCTGCAGTGACGGAGCCAACCACATTCCGTTATCATCAGATGTATGCAGAATAAGGGATTCAAAGTCCTCCATTGGTGAGAACTCATCTCCCCCTCTTCCAACAAGTACTGTTGTTCCGTATAGATCATTGCCCCTCTTTTGAAGCATTGATTGCATGGCACAGGCTGCTTCAGCCGTTCTTCTTACAGACTCGCTGGGAGCATTTTGAAATCGGTAGAGATACTGCTGTTCAAGGCATCCACCAAACTGAAAGGCTATCTTATCAAGATTTTGAGAAACCTGTTGAACTAGATCCGGGTAGAGTTTTGTCAGTTGATCAATATGGGATATCCCAATATAAATTATGTAAGAATGCATAATTCAAGTCCTGTTTCATCCTGAAAGGCAAAAGTAATGAATTACATACTATACGGAAGTAGAAAGCTTAAACAATTCACTATGCTGTTCAGTCATAAAGAAAAGCCTTATAGGATAATAGAACGAGTCAATCGAATTAATATACCCTTCATACCTCTCGCGGATGAATATATTCTTTATGCACTTCTGGAAATACTTGATAACTCATGGCAGGCACACCGGAATAAGGGAATCACGGGTTGGATCAGATTGATACTCAAGGTGCAGGACAGCAATCTTGGAATTACCATTACAGATCAGGGAGGAGGATTTGATATCACCAATCTCCCGTATAACTGGGATGACAATGTAAACGATATTGATACAACCAGTGACCTGTTCAAAAATTACAGAATGAAACACAACTACAGAAAATGTGGAGTAGGCCTCATTTCTGTCAGACGGCTTTTTCCAGTGTTTAATCTATCCTTTTACGATAGAGATGGTCAGGATGTGCCCTGGTCGTCCGGCGGTGTGACAGGAACCAGGGTTTCAGTGCTGCTTGAGGGATCATCAGATTTGACAGGAACTTCCGTTACTGGCAGCCTTGAGAGATCCAGAGCCCACTGTTCAACAAACCAGTTCGTATCTTCCAGAATCAGGTAAACGTATCCATATTCAAACTTGCCGCCAATAGATAAACGAATGGGCAGAGTAATTCGATTTTCATCTCTCTCCGGCAATCCATAGCAACGATCCGCCTCCCGGGGACCAGCTTCAAGCAGTTGGAGAAATTCTCTTTTCAAGGGCAGTTCCATTGTTTTGTAAAAAACTTCGAATGGGACCTGTCCTTTTTCTACTGATTTGAACACAGTTTCGCATACTGTCCAGGCTCCTTCCCAGGACACATCTCTTTTTCGGATGTCAGCCAGTTTCCCCATCTTCTCATCATCAGGTAAACGTGTTTGACCATGATGTATGCTGATAAATTCCTCCCATCGCTTATTGAGAGGAGATTGCCCGAAGAGGACAGCGTATGAAGCTGTTAAAAGGCAGATAAATATAATAAATCGCCAATATCTCAATATCATAGCTTCAAAAGATCACTGATATCATCCATTGAAATATCAAGATTTCCAGAATTATTCCGTTCCTTTGCAGGCAGGTATTCTTCATTATAGATTCTTGCCAGTTGATACGTCTCATCAGTCGAGTAATCAGGATTGATTTTCACCTCCAGATTATAGCTTTTCTCTGACATACCTCTCATCATTACATTGACTGGATCACTTGTTGTCAGTGCAAGATGTGTGCTGTATGAGATGAGTATCAATAGTATCATTGCCATAGTTGTGAGAAAAACAGTAAGATTCAGCTTCGCGCGGGATACCGCGATTGGTCTGGCATCGAACCAAACAGTGTAGGAGTTGACATTGCCAATGAGATAATCGCCCGGTCCCAGATCATTGACCAATGACATCCCTGTATCCTGCGGGTAAACTGTTCCCCTGTCGTCTTTGAGCGATAATATCATGGGTCGAGTTTGAACCAGGGTCTCAATTTCACTTGATTCTATTTTATCAGGATATAGTTGCCCCAGGTACTCCATGACGGCTTGTTGCTCTGTCTGCATTGAATACTCAACATCAGCGTTATCCATCAATGTGAAAGCAGCACCGATGATCATGTTTGTAATTATCAAAGTTGCCGCAACCGTTGTAATAATTCTTATTGTATGACGTTGAATCATGACTGAATTAGCAAATCTTATGCGTTGGAACAGCTTCAGCAGCCGGAGTAAGCGAAGAATTCTGGCTATGCGGACAACTTTCACAATTTTTAGCATGCTCATCAAAGAACCAGTTCCTGCAAAAGTGGAATTGCTGAGAAATGATATAAATTCCGGTGTGGATGAAAACAGGAGCAAGGGTACCGATGCCGCGAAGTCTACCCAGCCGTTCCTGAATAATAGATACCGACCAAATTGTTTGTGACTCAGAGTATTCCAACTGCGTACAAGGAATTCAATGGTAAAAAACAAATCAAAAGCAAAGCCGGTTAAGATAAATATCCTTCGTATTTCCCAGGACTTACCCAGTATCACCATTGAATCTTCAAGAAGGGTTTGTATGAGAACCAATACAATGGCTGTCGTTACCAATCCTTCAAAGAAAGATGAAAACTTACTTTTCACAATTTACCATCCATATTCAGCAGCAATATATTGAAGCTCATACAGCATATCCAGATCAAAACCATAAAATTTATAATTCTTGCGGGCAACACTGAACCAACTCTTATCGGAGGTTTCTGCTCCTCTCTCTATTGCCATGCCAGATCTCATATTATAACACCGCTGAGAAAAAATTGAAGCCAGACGAGACGTCGCTTCCAATTGGGGGTTTTCATTAAAACTCAGATAACTGTTAATTCCGGATAGAATCAAAGCTCTTGGAAGAAAACGGATTTTTCTCGTGAGTTCAAGGGTTACTTTGTCGATAACAGCTTGATTTATTTTTAACTCTGTACCTTTCACGGGAGCATAATAATGTACAGCAGCCCTGAGCAGCATTGTCATTTTAACGAAGTTGAAGATCTGTTTGTGCTCCATATTCAGTCTTTGAACCTTTTTCAATGCTATACTTATGTGTTTGTTTCGATGAAATGAATGGGTCAAGTATCGATCGATCATTCCTGAAGCGATACAAATCGCAGGACCAGTCAGTTCCTTCCTTGATTCAGGCTCGCTCGACAGTGTAAGTAGAAGTTGACCAATTTCAGTTTGATATTCAGTAACATCGACAACTCTGGTATCCATGGTTCGAATGAATTTGAAATCGATGTGGTTATTTGTAAGCAATTTGAAGTATTCCTGAAGACTCCTGTCTGCGAATTGTGTTATCGATTCTATCAGATGCGACTTGATAACAGTCCATGAAATACCCGGGAAGAACGCGGGAGATGTCATGGTTTTCTGCAGCACCTCGGCATTGACATCAATGAATAGATGGAGTTGATCTTCCTTTTGAAGTGGGGATAGGCCACTGAGAGATGGATTTTCCCACAGTCGTCGAACGAATTGTTCTACCTTGTTTTCATCAATATACATAACAGTCTGTTAGAACCTTTTTCAAACTCATTCATAGTCATAATACGGGACTCGGCAATACTCCAGAAGATGTTCTGTCAGGTATGAAACACAGAGTATATCCAGGAATTCAGTCTGTCCTGCGGGTACATCCTGCTGCTGGATAGAGACTGAAAGCATTCATATGCAATATGTTCATTCTAGAATCATAGTAGCAACTGGCAATAATTATTACACTATAAATATGACATACAAGATAAAGAAAAATCTACCAGGTGTCCAGATTCTGTCAACAACAGTCTCTCAGCGTATCGCAGCTGGTGAAGTGATTGATCGACCTTATGCCGCAGTCAGAGAATTACTTGATAATGCCATCGATGCTCAGGCGACAGATATATCGGTATACATTCATAGCGGCGGTATTGATGAAATCCGAGTATCGGACAATGGGCATGGAATGAATGAAGAAGATCTGGCACTTTGCTGGTTGCCTCATGCAACAAGTAAACTCTCCACCGTTGATGATCTGGAAAGAATAACCACTCTGGGATTTCGGGGGGAAGCCCTTTCCAGTCTTGCTGTCTGCTCCCGTCTTGAGATTATATCAAAATCATTTGAGAAAGCATTCAGACTGTGTGTTCATGGAGGAAAAGTTATCGAACAGGGAATTTCATCTGGACAGCCGGGAACAACGGTTTCTGTGAAGAATCTATTCTTCAATCTTCCGGCCCGGAGACAGTTTCTCAAGAGCACACGGGCTGAGACAACTCTTTGTCGCCGTGCATTCCTTGAAAAAGCGGCAGCACATCCGGAAATCAATTTCAGGCTGTTTATTGATGGTCAATTAAAAACGTTCCTCCCGTCGGGGTCTTACATCGATAGAGTGAGTTTGTGCTGGCCAGGATTGGGATCACAATCGACATGGTGGGAAACAAATCATATTTCGGATGACTCTTCGGTAACCATTATACACGCCAGACCGGAAATAAGCCGTAAGGATAGAATGTACATCCATATCAATGTCAATCGACGCCGAATCAATGAGTATTCCCTGGTTCAGGGTGCCGTACATGCCTACAATTCCTGGCTACCTGGAGGCACATTCCCCATTGCTTTTGTGTTCATTGAAATTGATCCACAGCTTGTTGACTTCAACATTCATCCTGCCAAGAGAGAAGTACGGTTTAGAGATTTATCCACAATCCGTCACCAGGTTATAGAGACCATCAAAGACCGCCTGAGCAGGGAGTCGTACGAAAAGCGTTCCTCAATCAAAGCTTCTCCTGAAGAGAATAATGCATATTTACCATCCTGGAAATCGGCAGAAACTCATGAATATGCGGCATATAATCAGACCTCTTATCGAACAAAACCCCGCCAGGCAGAGATTTTTGCTGCAACAACCAGAGAGTTAAGAGAATCAGATCACAAACATGAACCATTCGAACGTTTCAATCCCGTTCCTCTTGAAAAAAACACCAAATTTCGTTATCTGGGACAGGTAATGGGGGTTTTTCTGTTGGCGGAATCATCCGATTCACTTTTTATTGTTGATCAGCATGCTGCCCATGAACGCATCCTCTATGAAAAATTGTGCAATTCAGAACCTGTTACCGAACATCTTTTGTTTCCTTTGCGGTTGAACCTCGATAGAACAGCATTGATGCGTCTGGAACTCCGCATGGATCGTCTGGAAAAAATGGGTTTGAAGTTTGGAAAAAATGATGATGATGAGTGGGAACTGACCGCTCTCCCCTTTGCGGCCAAAGGTCTTGAGAGGGAATTGGTGGAATCCATCGAAGATGGTATTGGAACTCCTGAAGATTTAGAAAAATCGTTATGGGCCGATGTTGCCTGTAAAACTGCTGTAAAAGATAAAAATGTCCTTGATGCCGCTGCTGCCAGTCAAATTCTGCATGACGCGTTTAATCTTGATACTCCGCGATGCCCTCATGGGCGGCCGATATGGTTTGAAATAAGCCGTAACGAACTTTTTGAATTGATGGGACGAAAGGTATAGGCAACCTCTAAAACCGTTTTTGGAATCTGGCGCAATGGCGGTGCGTTCCTCGGAACTTTGCTCCTCCGGTACGCACCTGATTACGTGAGCATTTTGACAACGTAGCAGCGAGGAAAAAGATCAAGCCAAAAACGAAATAAGGTTTATTAGAGGTGCCTTATAAATATTAACATCACATACATTGTTGGCCGATGATGAAGGGATGATTCAGGAGTCAATATGAGTGATGAACGTCATATCTGGGATCAATTAGTCTCACTTATGAACCAGGAATGCAATCTACTGGAAGAAATTGCTGAAACTGTGGGAAGATTGAGATCAAGTATTCACCGCAGGGAGTGGACTGGTCTGGAAGAATCCTTCAAGCTCATGGAAAAAAAAACGGAGTTTTTCAGTTCCCTGGAACAAAACCGGGAAGAATTGACTGGCAGTATTTGTGGCGACAGAGATTTCAATCAAATAGTCTCGGAACTTGAACCAGAGTTCCGAAACAGTGTGAACAGGATAAAAAGTGATATCAAAGTTCGATTGCTTATGGTTAAAAGTCGTATCCGGGGAGTAGTCGATTATGCTGAATCTCAAGGACGATTAAGCCGGGAAATCATGGAAGTATTCTATCCATCAACCCGAGGCCGGATTTACAACCAGCAGGGTCGATCTGATTCTGAAAAACTGAATCCCGTAATCCTTTCTCATCACCTGTAGGAGGTTGGTATGTCAAGTACATTCAGTGGTATTGAGATTGGGAAACGCAGTCTCAACGCTCATCAAAAAGGATTAACAACGATAGGGCATAACCTTTCCAATGCCTCAACAGAAGGTTACAGTCGGCAAAGAGTCAAGTTGGGTACAGTCGATCCTCTTTACAGGCCTCAACTTAACCGTGCAGAAGTTCCAGGTCAAATCGGTCAAGGGGTGGGTGCTGCCAGTATTGAACGAGTTCGTGATGAGCTTCTGGAAAACCGCATCATTGCTGAGAGCGACCTTTCCTCTTACTGGAGTACCCGGGATTCCTATCTTTTACAGGTAGAACAAGTGCATAAGGAGCCCTACGATACCTCGGTTCGTTTCATGATGGATAAATTCTGGGAGGGATGGCAGGAACTATCCATGCGTCCAGATGGACAGGCTGAACGACAGGGGGTTTTGAGGCGGGGTGAAGCTCTGATGGATGGAATCAACCTGCGATACTCAAGGCTTCAGCAGATTCGGAAAATGGTTGATGAAGATGTGGTGGTTTCTGTAGGGGAAGTTAATGGAATCCTTTCGGATATCAAGGCTGTCAACCAGGAAATTGTAAAATCCGAGGCAGTAGGAGACAATCCCAACGATCTTTATGACAGGCGGGATTTACTGGTTAACAAACTATCAACCTACATTCCGGTAACTGTGGAAAACAGGGATCCGGATGAGTTCCAGATTCATACCGGGGGGCTGCATCTCATTCAGGGTAAACTGGTATCATATCTGGATACAGATCCCAATCCCAATAACGAAGGCCATCATGACATTGTCTGGGAATCCAATGGACGGGAGTTTACCATCAAATCAGGAAAACTTGGGGCCCTCATTGAACTCCGTGACGTGGATATTCTTGGAGAAATACAATCCTTTGATGAAATGACCATGTCCTTTGCAGACCTTGTAAATGGAATCCATCGAGATGGATGGTCTGACAATGGTGCTACGGGATACAATTTTTTCGAGGAATATCCATTCGTGGATAATTTATCAGGTAACTACGACCGCAGTGGAGACGGAGAGTTGGATTCCACCTATGTGTATCGTCTTACGGGTATACATGAACTGCACAGTGAATCTCCTGTGGGATTTGCCGGAGTAATCACCATCGATGGAAATGATGGACTTGTCGATATTCCATATAATGCCATGGATACAGTGGGTATGATACTTGATCGTATCAATGCTTCACCCGCGGAAGTGACGGCCCGATTGGACAGGGAGGGGCGTCTGGAACTCAGGGCCGGTATAACAGATACCAGGGATACCCCGGATTTTGTTATTCGTCATGTGGAGGATTCAGGTCAGTTTCTCACTGGTTATGCAGGTTTACTTGGAGGCAGTGGTCCTGAGGCAGCTTACGACTGGCAGACTCCTGATGCTGTTCTGGCACTGAGACCTGGAGGAACAGCCTACTCTGTGTCACCGCTTAATCATCCCTCGGGGTGGTTGAGGGTTAACAGGGAGTTGTTGACAGATCCGTCCAGGGTGGCTTCGGGTTTAAGTGACACGGGTCGAAAACCTGCCGATGGAGATAACCGGGCTGCAGTTGACATTGCCCAACTTAGACACAGACCTGTACTCAGTGGCAGGAGTGAGGCATTTGATGATTGGTTTTCTCTGGCTGTTGCTGATATAGGACTCAAGGGAGAAGTCGCCTCACAAACGGCTGATAGTCATAAGCTCATGATGCAGGAACTTGAGATCCTTCGGCAGTCCATCTCCGGGGTCAATATGGATGAAGAATTCTCGGAAATGATTAAATTTCAGCATGGGTATAATGCTGCTGCACGATTCATAACCAATATTGACCAGATGCTCGATACAATAATTAACAGGATGGGGGTTTAGTATATGTTGCGAATCAGCACGAATATGCCAATGCTTGATAATCGCTTTCAGATGTCCAATCTGGATTTTTTAATGAACAAGGCACAGAATGGAATTTCTTCTTCCAGATCTATTGGCAGTCTTCGAGATGCACCGATTGATGCGGCCCATGCTACACGCCTGGATTCTGCAGAAATGCGTGCTTCACGTTATATAAAAAACATTGATTATGCTCAAGGTCGTATGGCACAGGCTGAGGGCTATATGAGCGAGGCTGTCACCCTGATTCATCGTTCCAGGGAACTGGCCATTCAGGGATCAAATGGAACCAACTCACCGGAAACATTGAGCATGATGGCTGTAGAAGTCAATGAACTCCTTGAAGAGCTTACCAACGTGATAAATGCTAAAGGTGGGGATGGACAATTTCTGTTCGCTGGAGATGATACAACAACACCACCTTTTCTGGTGCAAAAGGGCAGAATCCCCGGTCTTGGTTCGGCGGCTATTTCCAGTGTTTCCTATTCTGGTGATTTGAGTCGCAGTACCATGGAAATAAACGATGGCAGGACAGTCAAATTGAATCTTCAGGGTAATGAAGTCTTCTGGGCTGAGTCGCAGCAAATCTTCGGTGCCAATGACACTGAGGGATTCATTGTCAGGGAAACTAATCGATTCATCCTGGATGGAAATGAAATCAGTCTGGAACCAGGTGATAATATTAAAACAGTTGTGAGGAAAATCAACGACTCAGGAGCGGCTGTCAAAGCGTCTCTGGATCCCGTAACGGGCTCATTGAATTTAAATACGACTATTCCGCATCAGATTTGGCTGGAACCTGTTGAAGGCAGGGCACTGGTTGATATGGGTCTGTTGAGGGAATTTGGAAACACACAACCGCAGAATAACTGGCATCCTGATGCTACGGTGTCCGGAGGTGGACTGGTTGACCAGGTCATTTCCCTGAGGGATGCTCTGTTAGCCGGGAATCAGGAAAGGATTGGTGGTGCCATTGTTGGTGGTCTGGACAAGGGACTGGATTCTTTGCTGAGAAACATCGCTGATCTGGGATCTGAATCCAATCGGCTGTCGATAAATTCCAGTCGAATGGATGAAGATCTGGAATCTCTTGGAAACTGGAAATCCAGTATTACTGACCTTGATGTAACTCAGGCAATCACGGAAATGAAAATGCTTCAGTATACACAAAAAGCAGCATATCAGGTTGCAGGGCGAATCCTTCAGCCGTCTTTGATGGATTTCTTAAGGTAATGGTATGTTAGTAGATACCAAAGCTTATGGTCAGATTGAAGTTGATGAAAGACAACGAATTACCATACCATCCGGTTTGTACGGCTTTGATGGTATGGTTGAGTATATTCTGATGAATGCTCAGCAGCATCCTTTCTACTGGCTGCAGTCCCTCGATGTGCGGGATATTGCATTTGTCTTGATTGATCCGGAAATAATCCGTCCAGACTACAAGCCATGCCTGGATCCCATCGATCTTGAAGCTCTGAAACTGGATAGTATTGAGGATGAGAGACTATTGAAATTCGCCATAGTCACAATACCGGATGACCACCAGTATATGACAGCCAACCTGCAAGGTCCTATCATATTAAACAGGGAAAGCCGGGTGGGCCGTCAATGCATCTCCAGTGATGAGAGTTGGCAGGTCAGGCATAATATTATGGAAGAAATAGCCACTTTCTCTGCCAGAAACGCATGCTGATTCTATCCCGCCGTAAAAATCAAAGTGTTATTATTGATGAACGTATTGAGGTAACGATTGTAGATATTAAAGGTGATCAGATCAAACTTGGGATACAGGCACCACCGGATGTCTCTGTGTTCAGGAATGAGGTTTTTCTTGCTATTCAGGATGAAAACCGGGCTGCTGTTTCTGCTCCAGTAAATCTCCCTTCCCTGAATCTACCGGGGAACAAAAAATAAGTGTCAGGAAGCCTGTAAGAGCCATTCTGGAATCCCGATCACTTCCTGATCCCTCATATGCAGTGGACACATACAAAGGAGTATAACGATCAGATTCCACAAACCAGTTTTTTGCTTCGAGGCACTGGAATTGATACATTTCGAGTTGGATCAGTGAGGAAATAGCAGAGTAAGATTCCATGCAAATTGTTTTTTACCATGTAATAACGAGATTGGCAGGGGTTTTTATTGCATTAACAAGCTTTCTAACACCAGGTGTATACCCCCGATTTGAGGCCACAGGGGTAAATTCTCTGTTTCTCATCGTGATGATGGAAATTTTCTCATTTTTATGAGTTCATTCTAATGCTGGAATTATTCTATTTATTTTTATTTCCCATATAGATATATGAAGAATAGTAACAGTTATATGACTTTCTCGATTTGCCTGTCTCTCACAAAAACCCTTGAATCTAGCCAGAGTATAGGTATAGAATATATCATTGGCAACCGCTTCAGGAGGATTGGCATGGATATTACTGATATTCGTATCAGAAAGGTTCATTCGGAAGGAAAATTGAAGGCCTATGTGACCATAACATTTGATGACTCATTTGTTGTCCACAATTTGAAAATTATTGATGGTGATAATGGGTTTTTCATTGCTATGCCGAGCCGTAAAACAAAAAACGGTGATTACAAAGATGTTGCCCATCCCATCAACACAAGTTTCAGGGTTAAGATGCAAAGCCGGATTCTTGACGAGTATAATAAGATGGGAGATGCTGATGAATCCATCAATGGAGAAATTCAGTAAGAAAAGCAAGTACAAGCGATAGGACGTCGGCAAGCGGTAAGCCACCGGGTTTTGATCCCGGCATTCGCAGGTTCGAATCCTGCCGTCCTAGCTAATGGATAACAGATGAGTTTTATTGAGTAATAATGGAGGAGATTCATGGAAAGAATGCAACTGGTAGTTGAGTCCCGGGATGTGAAGAATAAAGGGAGCATTGGACAATTAAGGAGAGAAGGCAGGATACCCGCAATTCTCTATGGAACGGGCAGTCCAAGTACAATTTCCGTCGATGCAAAGGAATGGATGAGCAGATTTCGCAATATTTCCAATAATACTATCATTGATTTGAAGCATGGGAAAAAAGAGCATAAGGTGCTCATCAAAGACACACAGGATGATATTCTGACCGATTCGGTTTATCATATTGATTTCTATGCCATTCATGCTGGCAGAAAACTCCACACAAGGATCCCCATACATCTTGAAGGAACTCCAAAGGGTGTTCGAGAAGGCGGGATTCTGGAGAATAAGATATCTGAGCTTGAAGTTGTTTGTCTTCCCAAAGATCTTCCATCAAATTTTTCCGTAAACATAGATCACCTTGAAGTTGGAGAATCCCTTCATGTGAGAGAAATTTCAATCCCGAAAGGGATTGAAGTAAGGACAGACCTGAATCTTACAGTCGTTGTTGTTTCCCTTGCTGGCGGGGAGGTTGAAACCGACCAGGAAGGCATTGAGGGTGATATTTCGATCGATGCCGATTCGGATACCAGTGATCATGAGGGTAGTGGAAAAGAATAATCTGGGTAACCCCATGTTCGTCATGGGGTTGGGAAATCCTGGAACACGCTATCAATTCACCCGTCATAATGCTGGTTACAGAGTTGTGGATGCCATGATGCAGGAGAAAGCAGTGGTATTTCGTCAACGTCGATTCTCAAGGGTTTATCAATCTGACATCCCTGGAGATGAGTTCAATCGTCCTGTTTCCTTTATTCGCTGGTCTGGATATATGAATGAATCTGGAGGAGTTGCAGGTTATCTCAGGCGGAAATACTCTCTGGCACCAGAAAATCTCTTCGTTGTATTGGATAATATGGATCTTCCACCGGGAACTTGCAGGCTTAAAACTGCCGGAGGAAATGCAGGTCATAATGGATTGAAATCACTGATTCACTCCCTGGGGACAGGGTCTTTCAATCGAATGTACATCGGCATTGGCCGCCCGAAAGCAGATTGGAGTGTTGTAGACCATGTATTGGGCAGACCCGATAAGATAGAAAGAGAGGCCATTGAAGAGGCTTGTGCAAAGGCTGCCATGGCTCTCTGGGAACTGAGGAGCAGAAGCTTTGAAAGAGTTTCAGAGTTTGTGAACCGCCGTGTTACTTCTTGAGGTGCCCTTAAGGTTCAAGATTGAGAGATTCAGGAAGCGAGTTTTTTCGAGGTGTCTACAACTTCAACAGAGAAAGCATTTCAGGATGCATTGAAGACGAATAGTATAGGAAGGGATTCTATCTGTTTAATCGGGCTTTCTGGTGGTGGGGATTCCGTTTCCCTCCTTGCCCTGGCAGCCCGTACTCCAAACCTGACTGTTCATGCTGCCCGGGTTGCCCATGGAATACGTGATGATGCTGAAGAAGAGGCCGAGAGTCTTTTTTGCAGAAATCTGTGCAGTCAATTCAATATTCCCTTCACAGATATAAAGCTGTTATCCCGTGAGATAGATGATGTAAGGAAAAGGCTGGGGTGTGGTACTGAACAGGCCGCTCGGCAGGCTCGACTGTTTCATCTGGAGCAGCTTAGACACAGTATAAAGGCCCACTTCATCCTTCTGGGACATACGGCTGATGATCAGCTGGAAACAATTCTGATGCGTTTACTGACAGGCTCAGGTCCGGAAGGACTCAAGGGAATCCCAATAAAAAGAGGCCGAATAATACGTCCCCTGCTATTTGAATCCAGGAAGAATTTACGCCTCTGGCTGAAGAGCCAGGGAATTCAATGGGCTGAAGATCCTTCGAATGACTCCAGAAAATATCGCCGTAATCGCATACGAAATGATCTCATACCACTGCTTACATCGATTATTCCGGGCTGGGAGAAAGCAGCTCTTATTCTGGCAGAACGTTCCAAAGAGGTCCAGATAACTCTGGAAACTGTTTTGCAAAACACTGTGGAATGCCAATGGACCAGCAGGGATGGCCGGTGGTCAGCTACAAATTGGGATACGGCACCCCGGTACATCAAAGCCATGGTGTTGTGGGAGGCTTTGAATCGCATTGATGATTCCAGTATTCCAGATCGCCGTTTCCCCTGGGAAACCATTGTAGCTGCACGTCGAATTCTTGATACTTCAGGGAAATGGATGGGCTTTGGTGTTTCTATTCATCGACAGAATGATTATTTTGTTGTGAGGTCTTGTCATTCAGATGCTGGAAAGGTAAGAATTGTAGTTGAGAGAAAAGATCTCATTGATGAATTCAATGAACAGTTTGGTTCCTGGAGTATTCGTATTGGACGAAGCAGTTCTGCTACTGATGTCTGCTATCATATTAGAAGCAGCGATTGGCCGATTCTGCTTGAACTTGAGCAACGCAATGGCAGAGTCTTCAAAAAACTGTCTGGAAGAGGTGGGAAAATTACAAGAAAGTCAGACTTGCATGTATACGATGACGTTGAAGCTGAAAAGATATATATTGAGGTAGATGAGTATGTCAGATGACAATAATAACAAAGATAAGAAAAACGGTTTCAAAATTGAATTTGGAAACCGAACAGCTCTCTATCTGGTGGTTGGTTTAGCACTTGCTTTTATTCTGTTTGTTACCTTCTCAAGGTCATCCGGCCGTGAAGAAATTAGCTATTCGGCATTTCTGGTGGAACTTCAGTCAGGGAATGTTGAAGAGGTAACCATTTATGATATGAGGGAGGTTCATGGCATCCGATACAATTCTGACGGGCGCAACACATCATTTGTTACAATAATTCCGTATTTTGATGAAACGCTGCTACTCAGTCTGGAAGAGAGCGGGGTTACAATTAAAGGGGACTCCAAAGGTGTCTCATTGTTTGCCATGGGACTTCAAGTCCTTCCAGTCATCCTGATCATTGTTTTCATTGTCTGGATGTACAGAAATGCCAGGGGCGGCAATCAAGCCATGTCTTTCGGCCGGAGTAATGCAAAACGGTACGATGTATCCAGTGATAAGGTTACCTTTTCCGATGTTGCTGGACAGAAAGAGGCAAAATACGAGTTGCAGGAAGTGGTGGCATTTCTCAAAAATCCCGAGCGATTTACACGAATTGGCGCAAAAATACCAAAAGGAGTGTTGCTGGTTGGGCAGCCTGGAACAGGTAAAACCATGTTGGCTAAGGCTGTTGCAGGTGAGGCTGATGTTGCTTTTTTTCACATGTCCGGGTCGGATTTCGTTGAGATGTTTGTCGGTGTCGGTGCCAGTCGAGTTCGCAATCTTTTTGAACAGGGCCGCAAGAATGCACCATGTATACTGTTCATTGATGAAATTGATGCTGTGGGCCGTACCAGAGGTGCTGGTTACGGAGGAGGGCATGATGAGAGAGAGCAGACACTCAACCAGCTCCTTGTCGAGATGGATGGCTTTGAAACCGATGCGGGAGTTATCATTATTGCTGCAACCAATAGACCCGATGTTTTAGATCCAGCCCTCCTGCGGCCAGGGCGATTTGATCGCCAGGTTGTAGTGGCCCTACCCGATGTAAAAGAACGTCTGGCGATTCTCAAGATACATTCAGCCAGGCTGCTGCTTGCGAAAAGTGTTGATCTTTCTGTGATTGCCCGTGCTACACCAGGTTCTTCCGGGGCTGACATTGCCAACATAGTCAATGAAGCCGCTTTATATGCCGGAAGGGCAAATCGGAAAAGGGTTGCTATGGAAGACTTTGAAGAGGCTCGGGATAAAATTCTCATGGGTATTGCCAGGAGAAGCATGGTAATGGCAGAAGAAGACAAACGCATGACCGCCTACCATGAAGCTGGTCATACTCTGTTGCACTATGTGCAGGAGAAAGCCGATCCTGTGCACAAAGTTACAATTATTCCTCGGGGACAGGCGTTGGGGGTAACTTTCAGTCTGCCTGAACAGGATCAGTACAGCCGGGGCAAGAGCTGGATCAAAGCCCGGCTGGTTGTGATGTATGGTGGATTTGCTGCTGAAGAACTCATATTTAATGAAACAACTACCGGGGCACAGAATGATATACAGCAGGCAACCGATCTGGCTCGGAAAATGGTTTGCGAGTGGGGCATGAGCAACCTTGGGCCTGTGGCATTGGGAAGCGGTGATTCCCCCATCTTCATAGGAAAGGAAATTGCTCAGCATGCTGATTACTCGGACGGTACTGCGGAAAGAATAGATCTGGAAATTCGCTCCATCCTTCAGGATGCCCTGGATACAGCCCGAAAATTTCTGAAACAGAAACGGGAATATCTGGAAAGTTTGACAGAGGCATTGATTGAAAGAGAGACCATGGATGACATGGAAATTCGAGAGCTTTGGGGTTTAAAAGATGGCAGGGCTCTTCTGGTGTGAGCCTTCGCCGCCTACTGTTCCCATTTTTGTTTTCCTCCATTGTATTCGCCGGATTTTCCAGCGATGATTTAGCACGAATATGGATCGATAGAGCGGCTGATCTCCTGAACAAAACTCAACTGGATCAGAAGGAACTCATGGAAGCTGGCAGTGCTTTGGACATTGCAGAAGAATTTCAGGCACCAGGTCCTGATGCCTTGTATCTCAGGGCCTTGATAGTTAAAGATGGGCGTGTCCCTGTGGAAGGAATCCCGGTACGTCTGGCTTATGATCTGTCTCTGGCTGCTCTTGACAGTGATGCAGTACCGAGTGCTACTGTTGAGATTTCATTCAGAAAGCGAGCTTCTTTGTATGCCGCGATAGCACTGCGATTGAAAAAATACGAAGACTACCTTGACGAATATGCCTCATGGCCGAAGGGAGAAAAAAATGCCATTACGATACTGTATGCGGCAGCCCGTTCAGCCTTGTTTCTGGGATATCAGAAACAGGCCATTGCCCTGGCCCTGAGAGGTGAATCCCTTTCAGAGGAAACAGACAGTCTGGCTGGATTAAACCTCAATCTGGATCATCCATTATCGGCATTTCGAGCCATTGCTGTGGCGGCTGGTGATGAAAAACTGACAAGAACATTTGCTTCAGCCCGGAAGCGTTGGGGACAGTCTCTGGAAGATGCCATTATGCCCTGGATTCTTTCCGGGAGGGTCAGCGGAAAGACTATCAGGGTGATTCTCCCTTCACTCAGTGCGTCGGCAGTCAAGCTGGCCAATGCTGTTATCGGCCTTGAACCCTTAACCGATATTCAAGGTGACCTGGCCCTGGCCCGCATGCTGGAAGATTCATATCCTCTGGAGAAGATGATCTCGTCTTTTACGGGTATGTTGACTGCTGATACCGAATACGATGGGTATGAGGAAGAAAGAATTAAAGTGGTTAACGGACAGCCTGTTTACCGGGTGATTGATGCAGACCAGGATGGGCAGTACGAATGGGAATTTCATTTCAAGGATGGCATTCCTGAACAGATTCGTCTGGATGGCGGTCGTTTAGAGGTTCACTATGATGTGAAATCATACCCTGAAGTACATTCCATCAACAGCACTGATGGGAGTACTCATGGAAATGCCATATTTCTCCCGGGATCCTTCACCTGGGATCCTGGAAATGGGGACCATTTATCCATCCAGCTTGATAGACCTGATTGGGTTGATAATGACCTCTGGCCCTTCATGAGTAGAATTTCCCTCCAGGCTGAATTGAATGATGGCAGGGAGTTGGGCAGAATATTCATCTGGCTCGACAAAGGTATACCGGTCAAGTCTGTTGAAATCCATTATTCTGATTCAAATCAGGAAGAACCACTCTGGGTTAAGGAGCTTCTTTACGAGGATGGCATTGTAACTGCTGGGAGACGGTCATTGCGAAAAATATCAGAAACTGATAGTGAACGTTTATGGGAACTCTACGAACGGTATGAAAATGGAGAAATTGTTGGTCTGGCCTGGGATCCCGGGATGAGAGGGACTCCTGTGTATTTGAAAGACTGGGCTCTTGAAACCTACCTGCAAATCCACGTTTGGAATCTCAATGGGGATGACTGGATGGATCTGAGGCGTTTTGTCAGTACCGAGACTGAAGACTCCGTCCGTGAACTCCATATAACGGAAGCTGGTGAAAGTGATCTATTACCGTGGTCTTCCGATAGTTGGTATCCATGGGAATAGAAATGAAGTTTCATACAGTATCCTGTATAGCAGTCCTTGTTCTTCTACTCATTTCCTGTGCAGGAATTCCGGAGTCTGATTTTTCAGATCTTACAGGCACCGATTCTTATTCCAGAAGGATTGAATCATTTCTGGAGGAGGGAGACAGTTTACGAGCAATACCTCTTATGCAGGCATGGAAAAAGGCAAGCGGTAAGAATCATGATTTATATCAAACCGTCATTGACCGCATCAAAACTGATTGGCATACGGCTCGTGAAGATGGCGACTGGAAACGGGCCATTGCTTATCTCCGTTCATTCCAGATCTTGAGTGATTTTGCTCATCTCATAGATGTCACAGAGGTCGATCTTTTTGTTCAGGGTGCAATGGACTATATCGAATCGAGCAGAATTGGAGCGGCCGCGGCATTGATTCAAGCCAATATCAATCCAGATAATCTGGATGACGAGACAAGAAAAGAACTGGCTGGAGTTTTTTCTGATGCCGGATATACATCATTGTCGGCCATGTTACGATCCGAACCCATACCCGAATCACCAGGAATGGAGCCGTTAATTGATGGAACAATCACCGTCTGGGTTAACAGAGGACTACGCGTTGAGGGAAATGTGGGTGTACCGGACAGAGGAATCGGTTCAGGCTTTTTTATCGATTCAAATGGTTATCTTCTGACAAATTACCATGTCATTGAGAGTGAAGTGAACCCATCGTATAAGGGCTATTCCAGGCTCTTCATCAAAACCGATGAGGAATCCGGAGACCGGATTCCTGCCAGAGTAGTTGGCTGGGATAAAAACTTTGATCTTGCTCTGCTGAAAACCGAAATGGATGTACCATATGTTTTTAGCTTTGCCAATCAGAAAATGCCTGAACTTGGGGACAGGATCTCAGCGATTGGCTCACCGGGGGGGTTAGCGAAAACCCTCACTTCCGGAACCGTTTCGGCTTTTGCCAGATCTGTACAACCCCTGGCCGGTTCTTTGCAAATTGATGTCCCCATCAATCCAGGAAACAGTGGAGGCCCATTATTAAACAACAACGGTGAGGTCATAGGTATTGTTTTCGCTGGAATAACAGATTTTGAGGGGGTAAATTTTGCCATCCCTGGACAATATGCCCAGAGTCTTATACCAGCCCTGTATGAAGGGGGACAGATTGAACTTCCCTGGCTGGGTGTCTCAGCCTGGGATAATTCAGGAGAGATAGATGTTGTTTATGTGGTTCCCCACACTCCAGCAGCCGATACAGGTTTACTCCCCGGTGATACAATCAAGAGTATTAATGGCCAGTCTCTGGTCAGTATACGGCACGTGCAGGAGTACATGATTACCTGTATTCCCGGAACTCTTGCCACCATTGAGTGGGAACGTGATGGAGAAGTTCATCAGGCTGTAGCATACCTTGATGTTCGACCTGAAATTCCATTGAAGGAAGCCCTGTCCATGGATGCCCGCGAGCATCTGCTCGCACCATTATTTGGATTCACTGTGGAAAGAATAGACGGTTGGGGTCTCAGACAGAAGTACCGGATAGTATCAGTTCTTCAGGGTTCCATTTCTGATGAAATAGGTTTCTCTGCTGGAGATGCCATTTCACTGAAGAGATGGCGGTATGTCAAAGAATATGATGCTGTGTTGATTCAGCTTGATCTCAAAGGACGAAAAGCAGGTTTCCTGGAATCAGATGTTAAATTGGGTTCGTATTTGAATATCAATACAGTCTTTTAGTTTTCAGTATTAATTGATATAATTCTTTCATGCCCATAGATCAGTCCCTCATTCGAAATTTCTGTATTATTGCCCATATTGATCATGGGAAATCCACACTGGCCGATCGTTTCCTCCAATATACTCATTTGGTCAGCGACCGTGATTTCCACGACCAGATGCTTGATTCCATGGATATTGAGCAGGAACGGGGAATTACTATTAAGAGCCAGGCAGTTACCATTGATTTTGAAGCAGCTGATGGAAAAACCTATAGACTGAACCTTGTTGATACCCCCGGGCACGTTGATTTCTCCTACGAGGTGAGCCGGGCGATTTCATCATGTGAGGGGGCCCTATTGCTCGTTGATGCCACCCAGGGTGTGGAGGCTCAGACCCTTTCCAATATGTATGTGGCCCTTGAATACAACCTGGAAATTCTTCCTGTGATCAATAAAATAGATTTACCCAGTGCAGATATTGAAACGGTGAGACACCAGATTGACCATGATTTAGGACTGATCGGTGAGATGGCCATGCCGGTATCAGCGAAAACAGGTGAAGGGATTGCTGAACTGCTCAATTCCCTTGTAGAGAACATCCCGGCTCCAGAGGGTGATAGACAATCACCGCTTAAGGCCCTGATTTTTGATTCTCATTATGATGCCTATCGGGGAGTCGTTATCCATGTCCGTGTGTTTGAAGGTAGTATAAAGAGTGGGCAATCCATACGATTTATGGCTGGAGGATCTGAGTACAAAGTGGAAGATGTGGGTGAATTCCGTCTCGTATCTGAACGAACTGATTCCCTTGCTGCCGGAGATGTCGGCTGGCTGATTGCTTCGATCAAAAACATATCTGATATACGAGTGGGCGATACTGTTACTGACGTAGAGAATCCGGCAGATGAACCCCTGGCAGGCTTCCGAGAAGTAAAACCCGTTGTGTTTTCATCAATCTATCCAGTCGATACCAATCAGTATGAAGAATTACATACGGCCCTGGATAAATTGAAGCTCAATGATGCCTCCCTTGTATGGGAAAAAGATGCGTCAATGGCTCTGGGTTTCGGGTTCCGCTGTGGTTTTCTTGGTCTGTTGCATTTAGAGGTGGTCCAGGAGCGTCTGGAGCGTGAATATGGCTTGAACATTGTTCTGACCAGCCCATCGGTCAGGTATCGTATCATACCGGTCAGAAAAGAGGCTTACTATCTGGATAATCCAGCAGAATTCCCTGATGTCACCACGCTAGCTGGTGCTGAGGAACCCTATATCAAGGCTTCCATCATTACTCCTGCAGATTATCTTGGCCCTCTGATGAATCTTTGTATGAACAAACGCGGCATTCAGCTGGACATGACTTATCTCGATGAGACCAGAGTAGAGCTTGTCTATGAGTTGCCTCTTGGGGAAGTTTTATTTGATTTTTATGACAGGTTGAAATCAAACAGCCGTGGATATGCTTCGTTTGATTATGAGTTGACTGATTATAAGAAGACAGATCTTGTAAAACTGGACATACTGGTCAATTCCGAACCTGTAGATGCTTTGAGTCAACTGGTGTTCCGGGATAACGCCCAGCGTCGAGGTCGGCAGGTGTGCAAAAAATTGAAGGAAGAGATCCCCCGGCAGCAGTTCAAAATTCCTGTTCAGGCTGCTGTAGGGGGAAGTATTATCGCACGGGAAACAGTCAGTGCTTTGAGAAAAGATGTGACGGCCAAGTGTTATGGAGGTGATATAACCCGGAAACGGAAACTGCTCGAGAAACAAAAGGAAGGCAAAAAGCGCATGAAAATGGTGGGAAATGTTGAACTGCCCCAAAGTGCCTTTCTTTCTGTCCTGCGGACCGATGATGGCGAAGGTTGACAATATTGACTGTGGGCTTTATCTGTTTTTTATGTGTAGATAATGTAGGTCGCTGGAATTGTTTTAATAAAGGGCACCTCTAAAAAACCCATTTAGTTCTTGACTCAATCTTTTCTGCCACTACTGCGTTGTCAAAATGCTCACATAAACAGGTGCGTACCGCAGGAGCAAAGCTCTGAGGAACGCACCGCCAATGTGCCAAATTCCAAGAACGGTTTTTTAGAGGTTGCCAAGAGTATTATAGTAATGTATATTTGTTCTGTGTCAGGGAGTAGAAAGTCGATATGAAAGTTTTGAATCAATTGTTTTTTAGTTTGACCTTGTCGGTTTTAATCATTTTTACATTCACAAGCTGTTCAGAGGTACTGTCAGGAGATTGGTTGGATCCAATCGATGATTCTCCGGTCACTGCACTGACCGGAACCACACACCAGCTGACATGGGACACCATGGAAGATGCAATTGGTTATCAAGTGCAAATCGCTGAATCTGAGGCCGAATTGTTCATAATGCCCGTAATCGATGTCGAGAAACCCTCCTACAGCTTTAAGACACCCCTGGCTGTCGGAACAGCTCTGTACTGGCGCGTACGGCCAAAGACTTCGAACGGAGAAAAGAGCGAATGGAGTACGGTCTATGTTTATTTCGTAAAATCACAGGAAAAATCCGATCAGGAATCGAATGATACTGACGAAAACACTGTCGAGGATAAAGAGAGTAAAGAAGATAAGAAAAAACATGATGATGAACCAAAGAAAGCATCTGACGAAAACACTGTCGAGGATAAAGAGAGTATAGAAGATAAGAAAAAACATGATGATGAATCAAAGAAAGCATCTGACGAAAACGACAGAGAAAATCATTATGATGAATCTGATGAACATATTTACATAGATCCATCTGAAATTTCCATGGAGGAATGGGAGGATCTTATGGGTGAGTTCTTTGCCTGGGATGCTTCATCCCAGTTGCCACCAGACGAGTCTGATTTCAAGGAAGCGATTGAGTTCTGCAACCGCCGCAGTTCAGCCGAAGGAAAGGATCCTGCTTACAGGTTCTTTTCTGGAGAAGCCATTCTGATCCCATGGGCAGACGGCTATCGATTGAAACCAATGGCTGACTGGGGAGGGCGCTATAAGGATAAGCAGAAGAATAAACGTGAGGGCCGATGGCCATATTGGGATTCTCCTGGTAGTGGTCGACCCTGGAGAGGTAAGGAACCAGGTCATGAATCTCCAGACCGATGGAATAGTGGCATGAGTGCTCTGAGCCCTTCAGAAGATGAGATCGTTACCAGAGCTATCGTTCCGTTCCATTGGGATTCTGTGGATGGTGCCGCCAGCTATCAGATTCAGATATGGGATGCCATGATGATGGTCAATATGCATTCAGTGGAAGTTGAAGACTCTTTTCATGCAATTGAAGCATTGCCGAATGGTGCCTGGCATTGGCGTGCCAGAGCTATTGGACAAAAAGGCGAAGAAGGTGAATGGAGCGATATCATACGATTCAGAAAACAATGGGGAATAGTAAGAAATCTACAGCCTCCAGTCAATTCCATGTTAGATGATAGAACTCCCACATTGAGCTGGGATGAGGTGAGCGATACTGTTTCCTATCAGTTGCAGATCACTCGGGCCGGTTCTTCTTTCATGAGATCGGATATCATTGACTTGTCAGAATCAGACTACACACCTAAGAACCCCCTGGATGCAAACCAGATGTATTTCTGGCGAGTCAGAGCTGTGGATGTGTATGGTCAGGTGGGATTCTGGAGTAAAGTATCCTCTTTCAGCATTGATTCTCTCCCTGTTGTCAGTGGGTTGAAACCTGATGATGGTACTGTTACATATAACACCAGACAGTCCCTCAGCTGGGAACCTGTCGATGATGCAGAAAAATATCAGATTCTTCTTACGAACAGTTTGAATATGGTTGCGGCATCTGTTCCTGTCGATGTTATATCAGGGGAAGAGTATCTGCCACTTCAAGATTTGTCCCTGGGTGTCTGGTACTGGCAGGTGCGTTCAGTGAGTGGAAATGAAACAGTTTCCCAATGGTCTCCAATACAGAAGTTTTCGGTCAGTGATGGTCGCTTGAGCCTTGTTGAACCTGTAAACGATGAGTTCCTTTTTGATCAAACCCCCAGAGTTGTCTGGAATAGTGCGTCAGGTGCCGCATCCTACAGATTGCAGATTGCTGAGGATTCATCCAGTCTTGAATCTGCTCCTGTAATTCCGGTGTATGGTACAAGCTATACCCCTGCTGACAGTGAAGTGTTAACTTTAGGCCGATACAATTGGCGGATTCAAGCGGTTGATGCTTTCGGCAACAGCGGCAGTTGGACGGCTGTCTGGTCAATAAACATCGTAGACAGTCAAATCAGTGGTATGACTCCTCTGTATGCGATGACCGACAGCAAGCCCTACGAACTTAGTTGGGATGTGGTGCAGCATGCAGAGGCATATGAAATCCAGCTTGTCGATAATAAATCTCAACTGGTGGATACATCAAATTCCACCTTAGTGCAAGATGCCCGTTATCTACCATCCTCAACATTGAGTCAGTACAAAATTCATTACTGGCGTGTACGTGCACTGGATACAGGAAAAAACCCGGGATCGTGGAGTCAAACGCGAGTGCTGGTCGCTTATGATGCCAGTCAGCATGGAGAAAATATAGTGACACTGGCGGATGGTACTCAGTTCAATTCCATTGAAGATCTCGAAGACGGCTATGTTTTTGTACCAGGTGGTACTTTTATGATGGGTGAAAATTCCGATCAGAAGGTAACTCTATCGTCGTATTCCATTAATCCGCTGGAAGTAACCCATGAGGAGTTTCTGCAATTCCTGAATGACACCAGTGTGGAAATACAGTTTGAACAATCGACATCTGGCAACTATCTCACCATTGACAACATCCCGGTATTTGTTTTTGAGGTGGGAGTGTATCACCCGATTAAACAGGATGATACCGGCAACCAGAGATTTGTTTTTCAAGGTAATAAAATGGCTTCGGATATCAGAGTCTCCGTCTTCAATGTGTCCTGGTATGGAGCATTGAGATATGCTAATTGGCTGAGTGGACAGAGAGGATTGGAAAAGGTTTACACCTTTGGTTCCGGCGGTGTTGATGATGTAACGGTGAACTGGAATGCCAATGGCTTTCGGTTGCCAACTGATGCTGAGTGGGAATATGCCGGTCGTGGAGGTCCAATATCAATGGGCTACAAATACGCAGGGAGCAATAATCATGATGATGTTACCTGGTATGGGAATAACAGCAATTACGGAGAGAATGCTCATATTGGGGGCGAGTTACTGCCAAACGAATTGAATCTATTTGACATGAGTGGAAACGTAAGAGAATTCTGCTGGGATTGGGTAGGATTTGGATCGACCTATAATTATTCCCGGGATGGTCAGACCGACCCAATAGGACCATCAAAAGATGAAGTAATCAGTAGTCAGTCCTGGGGACGCACCGTTAGAGGAGGGGGAATTTATGACTGGAATGATCAGTTGTTCTGGTTTGAGACAACCTTCTCCTATCCCTCACTGTATGATTCACCAGGAAAGAGTGGAATCCGTCTGGTCAGACAATAAAAAGAGCGTTTAGAATCCAGTTGTATTTCAATTTCAGCACCTCGAAGCAATAAACTGGTTTTCGATACACAATTCATGCCGCACAGACACATTGGTTTCATTTTGGATTCGGGTGGATCTGAAGTATTCAGCCTCTGGGCACCTCTAAATAACCTTATTTCGTTTCTGGCTTGTTTTTTTTCCTCGCTGTTGCGTTGTCAAAATGCTCATGTAAGCAGGTGCGTACCGCAGGAGCAAAGCTCCGAGGAACGCACCGCCAACCGCTTAAGCTAGCTCTGCTTTTGCCGCCTTGCATCAAGAAAAAATGTAAGCAGGTGCGTACCGCAGGAGCAAAGCTCCGAGGAACGCACCGCCAACCGCTTAATCTAGCTCCGCTTTTGCCGCCTTGCATCAAGAAAAAATTTAAGCAGGTGCGTACCGCAGGAGCAAAGCTCCGAGGAACGCACCGCCAACCGCTTAATCTAGCTCCGCTTTTGCCGCCTTGCATCAAGAAAAAATTTAAGCAGGTGCGTACCGCAGGAGCAAAGCTCCGAGGAACACACCGCCAATGCGCCAAATTCCAAAAGCGTTTTTTTTAGAGGTTGCCCTCTGTCAATTCTCCACCACCAGTCCTTTACAATATTCCCGGCATATAGTATCCTTCCAAACATGGGATTACCAACGAGGAAAGATGCATTAGCACTCTTAAAAACTTATACTAAATCCGAGAATCTGATTAATCATGCAAAGGCTGTGGAAGCCGTCATGAGATTCTACGCTGAGAAGCATGGAGAGGATCCAGACAAATGGGGACTTATTGGATTAGTTCATGATTTGGACTGGGAGCAGTTTCCTGAGGAGCATTGTGATCGGACAAGTTCAATTCTACGTGATGAGGGCTGGCCTGAGGATTGGATTCGTTCGATCCGTAGCCATGCCTGGGAAATGTTTACCAGTGAAAAACCAGAATCTCATATGGAAAAAGTTCTCTACACCATTGATGAGTTGACCGGACTCATCAATGCTGCAGCACTGGTTCGTCCTTCCAGGAGTATTCTTGACATGAAGATCAAGTCGATTAAGAAGAAATGGAAGGAGCGATCCTTTGCGGCGGGAGCCGATCGCGATCTCATCACCAGGGGGGCAGAAATGCTGAATGAGCCACTTGATGATGTAATTGCAAACACATTGGCTGGTATGCAGATGGTTGCGAAGGAAATTGGATTGGCGGGGAGTGTTGGCATTGCTTAGAGAGGAATCTGCGAAGTTCCCTGAGTAGATTTCTGATCTCAATATTCCAGAAGAAATTGAGGGCACCTCCAAAAAACCCATTTAGTTCTTGACTCGATCTTTTCTGCCGCTACTGCGTTGTCAAAATGCTCACGTAATCAGGTGCGTACCGCAGGAGCAAAGCTCCGAGGAACGCACCGCCAACCACTTAAGCTAGCTCCGCTTTTACCGCTTTGCATCAAGAAAAAATTTAATCAGGTGCGTACCGCAGGAGCAAAGCTCCGAGGAACGCACCGCCAACCACTTAAGCTAGCTCCGCTTTTACCGCTTTGCATCAAGAAAAAATTTAATCAGGTGCGTACCGCAGGAGCAAAGCTCCGAGGAACGCACCGCCAACCACTTAAGCTAGCTCCGCTTTTACCGCTTTGCATCAAGAAAAAATTTAATCAGGTGCGTACCGCAGGAGCAAAGCTCCGAGGAACGCACCGCCAACCACTTAAGCTAGCTCCGCTTTTACCGCCTTGCATCAAGAAAAAATTTAATCAGGTGCGTACCGCAGGAGCAAAGCTCCGAGGAACGCACCGCCAACCACTTAAGCTAGCTCCGCTTTTACCGCCTTGCATCAAGAAAAAATTTAATCAGGTGCGTACCGCAGGAGCAAAGCTCCGAGGAACGCACCGCCAATGCGCCAAAATCCAAAAAAGGATTTTTAGAGGTTGCCTTAATACTCTCCAGGGATTCTGCTGTATTAGGCAGCAGATGGTTTTCATGGAATATACCATGCTTCACCTTCTTCTGGAAACATGATATAATCCCTGAAATCTATACAAAAGGGAACCAGAGCATGACCTTCAGTGAAAAAATGATAAAAAAAGCATGCACAATGGGCCGTACCCTTGTTCTTCCTGAAAGCACTGAACCGCGAACATTGAACGCCGCCCGGATCATCATTGATAAAAAAATTGCTGGAACTGTTTACCTTGTTGGTGATGCTGATGCTGTAGAACAGGCTGCCAACAGTGCCGAAGTGAGTATTGATGGTTTTTCCATTGTCAACCCGACGACGAATGACAAACTGGAATCTTATGCCAGTGAATACCATGCTTTGAGGAAACACAAGGGGCTGACTATTGATGAAGCTCGGGAAAAAATTATGGATCCGATCAACTGGGGGGCAATGATGGTTGCACAGGGGGATGCCGATGCTCTGGTGGCCGGAGCAGAGAGTCCCACAGCGAAAGTATTAGTTGCCGGTTTTACAATTATTAAAACAGCACCGGGAGTACGTTCAGCATCATCGTGTTTCGTTATGGATTTCCCGGATAAACACAGGGGTGAACATGGTCTGTTTATTTTTTCGGACTGTGCCACCATCCCTGAACCCACAGTCAATCAATTAGTAGAAATCACTCTGGCCGCAGCATTATCCTGCCGAACTTATCTGCAAACCGAACCCAGAGTCGCCATGCTTTCGTTTTCCACGAAAGGATCAGCATCACACCCTCTGGTTGACAAAGTTCAAAATGCGTTAGAACTTGTACGTCAGAGAGAGCCGGATTTGATTGTTGATGGGGAATTGCAGTTGGATGCTGCAATTGTTCCTTCTGTTGGTGAGAAAAAGGCTCCCGGTTCACCGGTTGCAGGACAGGCAAACACCCTTGTTTTCCCGGACCTTCAGTCTGGAAATATTGGTTACAAACTTGCCCAGCAATTTTCAGGAGCTGGTGCTTATGGTCCATTTCTTCAAGGATTCAATAGACCAGTCAGTGATCTTTCCAGAGGTGCCTCTGTTGATGACATTGTTAATACCTGTGCAATCACTTTGGTCCAGGTGAGGTAAGATGAAGGTTGTAATTATCGGCTATGGACGAATGGGGAAAATGGTTGAGGAGCAGCTCAATTTGCGTGGGCATTCTGTGCTTCAGCGAGTGGATTCTGCTGGTGCAGGTGATATTGAAAGACTGACGAGTTCTATCCTTGAGGAAGCCGATGGTGTTATAGAGTTTGCTCTGGCCGGGGGGATAGCAGACCGATTGGAGGTCTATGCAGCTTCTGGCTTGCCCGTTGTTATCGGTACTACTGGCTGGGACAGCCTTGCTGATAGGGCCAGATCACTCTATGAAAATAATTCTGGTGCCCTGTTGCAGGGATCTAATTTCTCAATAGGTGCCCATATATTTTTTCACTTAACAGCAGCAGCAGCCAGACTTATTAACAGACTGCAGGAATATGATGTTTCCCTTACTGAGTACCACCATACCGGTAAGGCCGATTATCCATCGGGAACAGCCATTACGGCGGCTGAAGGTGTACTGGCAGAACTGGACAGGAAGAATAAAATAATTAAGGATTTACCGGATGGTCCTGTCCCTGGAGATGTCATCCAGGTTTCAGCTATCCGTGTTGGATCTGTTCCTGGTATACATGAGATGAGGATAGATTCTTCATTTGATTTCCTCACAATTGAACATCAGGCTCGCCATCGTGGGGGATTTGCTTCGGGTGCGGTTCTTGGTTTAGAATGGCTGAGAAATAAAACTGGTTGGCATGGAGCTGATGAATTCTTTAACGATTTTCTGAAAGGAACACCTCTGTAAAAATGCCATGGTGATCCGGTAATGAGATTGTTATTGATACATGACATATCTGGAATGGAAGTTTTTCAGAGATGCTTGATGTAACAGGAGGATGGAAATGTATTCAGGTGTTTTAACGGCGTTGGTAACACCCTTTAGGAAAGATGGCTCAATAGATGGCGAAGCTCTAGACCATTTAATTGACTTCCAGATTGATAATGGTGTCAATGCTCTGGTACCAATGGGAACCACGGGTGAAAGCCCAACAGTGAGTCATGAAGAGAACCTGGCTGTTGTGGAACGTGTACTCCGAAAAGCTGATGGCAGAATTCCTGTCATAGCAGGAACGGGTTCGAATAGTACCGATGAAGCAATTCGCATGACGAGAATCGCTAAGAATCTTGGGGCAGCTGCCAGCCTGCAAGTTGCACCTTATTACAATAAACCGACACAGGAAGGACTTTTCCAGCACTATACTGCTATCGCTGATGCGATTGATTTACCTCTCGTTGTTTATAATATTAAAGGTAGAACAGGAATAAACATTGAAACCTCAACATTAATAAAAATTTCTGCTCACCCCAATGTTGTTGCTGTCAAGGAGGCCTCTGGGGAACTGAGTCAGATGATGGATGTACTGGAATCCAAACCTGGGGACTTTGCTGTTCTTTCAGGAGATGACAACATGGCCCTTCCTCTTATGCTGATGGGAGGTGATGGTGTTATTTCCGTTGCTTCAAACATTATCCCCAGGCAGATGAGTGAAATGATAGATGCCGCAATCAACGGTAGACTGGATCAGGCCAGATCCATGCATTTTGAATTGCTCCCTCTCTTCAAAGCCATGTTTCTGGAAACAAACCCCATTCCTGTAAAGTATTGTCTTTCAAAGATGGGCATGATAGAACCCATTTGGAGGCTTCCCCTCTGCCATCCCATGAATGATACAGTTAAGAAACTTGATCTGATGCTGAAAAACATGAACCTGGCTTAAGAAATCTCTACATAGCAGTACAGTTATTGGAATACACGACACTCTGTTGACTTATAACTGGATCATTCCCGACGAACCAGCCGGTACACCTTAACCGGCTTGCCATCCCAGTATATCCATTCAGCCAGGTCTTCCCGTGTATAACTTGAACTGGCGTTGTCCATATCGGATTGACCGTACCAGCGGATAAAATCAGATGTTTCGATAACCACGAATTCATCCGGCCATTCGTCAGACAGCAATCCAGCACGGCCGAAGTAGCCGTATGCATGAAAATTTCTTTCCTGAAAGGCAAACCAGGCATTGGGATTGCCGTAGATGAATGCTTCATCCGGCGGTACTGCCTGTTTCAGCCGGGTCATGAACTCCCGGTGATTGTAGTTTCTGTTCTGTTGGAACAGCCAGGCATACTGAGGCAGTTGAAACAGCAGAATGGCATACACCAGCAGATGCAGGGCTTTCAAATCCTCGACAACGATAACTATCAGCAATATGGCTGCGGGATAGATATAGACAATGTAATGCAGATTTCCCCGTGTCAATATGAATGGTATCACCGTTACAGCAGTTAGAAAAGGTAGCACAAAAGGATGCGTTTTGTATTTTCTGCGGATAATAAAGACTATCAGGGCGGTTAATATGACAGCCAATTCAGGCCAGTGTCTCCAGGAAAAACGGCGGAGAAAGAAATACTCCAGAAAAACATTGCCCACAGCTTTTTCTGCGGCCTGACCAAGCTGGCTCATAGTTTCCCCATGGAGCCAATACCAGTAGCCAAAGCCAAAGAGCAACCCGGCAGTATATCTCAATGCACGTAAGATATATGCTTTTGGGCGGGCTTTTATCCTGGGCCAGAGAACAAGCAGATATGCGAGAACCCAGAATCCGCCAATGACGGCAAAGGGATGGCTTTCTATTGCTATACCCAGAATGAAACCGGAAAACAGATAACGTTCATGCAGAAACAGCAGGAAGGCCGCCGAGCAGAGAAACAGGGCTAATGGCTCCGGGCGCAGTTTATTGGCAATCCCGAAATAGGCTTCCAGAAGCAGCATTATCCCTGCGAAAGCCAGAGCCATTCGCTGGTGATATCCCAGCTTTCGGACAATACGATACCAGATGAACGCCGTTGCCAGAACGAAGAGTTTCGATACACCCATGGCCACTCCCCGGCTCCAACCCAGAATTGAGGCGACTGCCCCATAGACAATGGCCGGTGTACGCTGAAAGAAAATAGTTCCGCCATTCTGTTCGCCAAAAACAATATCCCGGTACTCACCGTGCTCGTAAAGGTTCCATGCCCATGAAAAAAACCATGCGTCGTCAATGTATTCCGGCATGTAGTGACTGTATACGCCGAGATACAGAGCACTTAGAATCAGGAAAAGTATGACAAGAGCATAAAAGTAATGTCGTCTTGTTCCCGCAATTTTCATAGGGCTTCTTTCAAAACCCGTATAACCTTTTCCTGATCTTCATCGCATAACGAAGGGTAGATGGGAAGGGAGAATATTTCGCCAGCCAGTTTTTCAGCTATCGGGAAGTCTCCCTTCCTGTAACCCAGTTTTTCATACGCAGGCATTATATGAATGGGCCAGGGATAACTTATGTTGACGTGTATGTCATTATTTTTCAGATGCTCCATCAACCTGTCGCGTTCGGGGTGACGGACGACATAGATGTAGTATGCATGGCGGTTGCCCTCAGTTTCTCTGGGCAGCCCCAACCCGGTGTCCGCCAGTCCAGTATTATAACGCCGGGCAAGTTCTCGCCGGCGGTTCACATAGTTTCCCAGATGGGGAAGTTTTGTACGGAGTATGGCGGCATGAAGCTCATCCAGGCGGGAATTGTATCCATCCTCTATGGAGTAATAGGTTCCAGACATGCCGTAGAAACGCAGCCGCCGCAACTTTTCTGAGTCATCATTATTATCAGCCAGTATCATACCACCGTCCCCATAGCCACCAAGAATTTTAGTGGGATAGAACGAAAATGCCGAAAGATCGCCGAAGGAACCGGCCCGCATTCCTTTCTGTTCTGCTCCGTGGGCCTGGGCACAGTCTTCCAGAACTTTCAGGCCTGATTTCCTGGTAATTCCAAGGAGATTTTCCATATCCACGCATTGGCCATAGAGATGCACTGGAACTACGGCTCTGGTTTTGTTGTTTATGACCTCCTTAAGCAGGTTGATTTGCATCAGACCTGTCTTGTAATCAACATCGACAAAGCGCGCAGTGGCCCCGGTTGCGGCAATGGCCGATACGGTGGGGACCGCTGTATTCGGTACAGTAATGACTTCATCGCCGGGACCAATGCCCCAGGATTTCAGGGCAAGAAACAGAGCGTCAGTACCACTGTTGACACCGACTCCATGAACCATACCGCACCATTCTGCGAATTCTGCTTCAAACGCCTTCACATTGTCCCCGAGAATCAGCATTCCTGAATGCAGGACCTGGTCAACAGCATTCTTAATGGCTTCTTCTTCTTCCTTTAACTCATTCAGATAGGTCCATACTCTTATCATGGCTTTTCTCTTTCCAGGGCATCTCCAGAAAGTCCATTCCTGGATTTTTTGGAGTTGTCCTCCAGTTTTTGGCGTATCAACGTCAGTGTTTTTTGATCTTCCATAATTATCCGGCGTTCTTCCTCCATTGCTTCTTCATCCCGAATGGACAGAATACGTTTCAGCCAGGAGGAGAATGCATCATCCGCTGGAAAAATCCATTTGCATTCAGCATTGTCTCTTCGACCACAGGCTGAGGTTTCCATATCCGGCGGGGTTGTAAAAAAGCGTTCAAAACGGACAAAGAAGTTTTTACCTGAAACCGTCATTTCATTCTGATATTCACCCTCAAAGGAATAGTAGCCAGAAAAACTCCGACCACTCGTATACATAATAACAACATGAATCCCGGCGGTCATTCCATTCTGAAATTCGGTTGGCCATGCTTCCACCATTGCCGGTGAGGTTTCGAAGAAATATCGACCGGGAGATACCATGTATGCTCCCAGATCCAACACTGCCCCTCCGCCCGAAGCGGGATCGTTACGGAAATTCTCTTTTGACAGGGGCGGAAAGCAGAATGTGGATGTTATGTGCCGAGGGCGATAATCAAGCTCCTTCAATTTAGCCATGGTTCCTTTTATTCTGCCATGGTCCAGGTACACAACAGCTTCTGCAAGCAGACGGGATTTTGCCCTGGATAAGGCAACCAGTTCCTTTGCCCCGGACATCTGCATGGCAATGGGCTTATCCACAATCGTATGCTTTCCGGTTTCCAATGCCAGTTTGGCATGGGTATAATGAGCACTGTTGATTGTGGAAATGTAGCAGTACTCCGCATTGCTGGCACGGATGCCCTCTTCATAACCGGAAAAGACAGTACATGGTGTCCTGTATTGACTGACATCCACCTCGTCAGGCCGGCTTGTGGCAATATCGATATTCACCAACCCCAATGTATCCAGGGCAGGCAGTATTCTTCTTGCCGCAATGCTGGAATAACCAACCAGGAGTATTTTCATGTCAACAACCCGAAAATTGACCGTGCCTCAATGTTAAGGTAACCATGACGCACAAGTTCAAACACGGTTTCATAAGGTATCCATCTGAAATTATCGGGGATGGGGGTAATTGGAAAATCTTCATCCCAGAGGATTCTATAGGAATTCTGGCATTTCTGAAAGCGTCCTCCTTCTTCCGATAATATTGCGTTGAAGACGAAAGATTCCGGAGGCCGGTCAAGAATCTCCTGAAGAAATGGCGGGGTATTATCGGTTCCAGTGCGCAGGGATGGAACCGAACTGGACACGGTGGGTGCAAGATGCATGGGCGGATTCCCTCCCATATCGCTTTTGGCCTGAAAAAGAAAATGCGGTACGCCATGAATCGTTTTGCCAACAAGAGCGGATATCCCGTTCTCCGGCTGGGCAACAAGCGGCTGATCCCATGTTGCCACCTCCCGGTCGGCCTGTACCCGCATACCCACAATTGAGAAATACGGGCTCCTTATAGACCAATCGTCCATCGTCCAATCTTCCATCTCGTCAAGGGAACGCTCATGTATTGTCACTGTGCCGTGTTCGCTCACCTGTTCCAACCATACCATGGTTTCCCCAACCTGCTGCAATGCGGCCATAGAGTCCCTGTTCAGGGAGGCGTAAAGCCGGGTTAGCAGTTCCGCAATTTCGGGATTTTTCGGGAGCAATTCTTCTTTTGCCGGTATGTTGTGCGGGATAATCGGAGGAAGGCAGGCTAATATGGACCGGGTGTTCATGTTGATACCGTTGTCCATCAGGTAGAGTTCTTTGATGTCCCTCAATGTGCACCATCGAAAATTACCGGTAGAAGGCAATTGTTCGTTCGAGGGAAGGATACGGAAGACATTGTAATTCTTCTTGTCAAGGAAACGGGTTGTTTGTTCCACCTGGGGGGATCGGACCAGGAATGTTTCATCGACACTGGTAAAAAGATTAAAATATTCCGGCATTTTTCCCTGATGCACTCTTGTGTAGTTGCTCCGGGTGGCCTGAATGGTTGGCGAAGCCTGCACAAGATTGATACAGCCGGGTTCCATTTTCGCCTGAAGCAATATCTCAAGATTTCCGGACCGTATTCTGGCGGCCATTCCCAATAGTCCGCGTTCCGGCTGGTGCAGAACTGCCTGATCCCATTGCCGACCTGAATCGAACTTGATGCGACGGCCTTCCACGCTGAAAAAACGGCCTGTATCGTGGCGGAGAAGAAGATAACCGGATTTCCGGTCATAATCCCACCTCTCAAGGCTGCTCAGGGGAATTTCACTGATATGGGCATGAGAGGACTTCCGCTGTTCCTCAAGCCAGGATGCCAGGGCATATCCCCCATCACCACTGATCATTGATTGAAGACGGGCCAGCTGCCATTCCCTAAACATCTCTACTCCGAAATACCAGAAATTTTTGTCCAAAAAAGGAAAGCATGGAAAGAACAACTAAGGTTACTGCCTGTGCGATATACTTATTCCATTGCGCTATTGTAATAAGGCGATCCAGGATAATCCAGTTTAAGGCAAATACAATTATATACATACCAAAGATCTTTGTAAACTGTTTCCAGCCTTCGCCGGAACCGTAGTTTTTAAATGTAATGTACTTGTTCATCAGAAAGGTATAGACAATGCCGAATCCGTAATCGCAAACCAATGCAAGTTGATGGGAATCAGAAAGATACACAATCAGGGAATACAGCCCGTAGGTAATGGCCGTATTGCTGATGCCGACAACATGAAATTTCAGGAATTGGAAAAGATGAAGATTCAGTCGATTCTGGTTTTGATCATCCATTGGGGGGTCCTGTTTATATCCAGATATATCTTGCCGATATATTCACCAATCAATCCCAGGAATATCATCTGAATACTGCCCATGAAGAGGATGAGCACAATAAGGGAAGTCCAACCCCTGACCAGGTCAGGGTGGAGTATTCTTTCAATAATAAACACAAGGGCCAGTACAAGGCTGACGAACGAGAGCAGCAGTCCCATTCCCAGCACTGTACGCAGCGGTTTCTGGGAAAAATTGATGAACATGGCCAGCCACAGTTTGACCAGTTTTTTTAACGTGTAATTTGATTTACCCTGTGCACGTCTGCGATGTTCCACCTCAACAGAAGTAATGGAATTTGTAGCACGCAGAATCAATCCATCTAAGTAGGGGAATGGCCCTGTATACTTTATGATTTCATTAACAATTTCACGGGATATCACCTTGAAGCTGCTTAAATACAGTTTCCCGGGTTTTTCAAGCAGCCATGTGGCAACGGCATTGTTAAACCGGCTGCCCATGTTGCGGAACAGGTGGTGATGCTTTTTATTGAACCGTGAATACACCACATCTACTCCTGTCTGTGCTGTTTTCAGCAGTTTCAGTATTTCTACCGGAGGATGCTGACAGTCGTCGTCAATAATGGCTGCATAATCGCCGGAACTGTGATACAGGGCACACATAACGGCATTGTGTTCGCCAAAGTTACGACGCAAACTGATAAATTTAATGTTTTCATGCTCTGTCGCCAGTTTGGCACAAATTTCTTCGCTGTTGTCATTTGGACTGCCGTCGTTCACGAGGATTATTTCCAGATCCGTTCCGTTAAGCTTCTCGAAAATTTCATTAACCAGAGGCCCAATAGTCATGGCTCCGTTGTAGACCGGGATGCAGATACTCAAAGTCATCGTCTGTTGTAATTCCTTTCTATCCATTCCCGGTATTGATCGGATTTCACATGACTCACCCAGTCTCTGTTCTCCAGATACCATTGGATTGTCTCTTTCATTCCGCATTGCAGGGTGCGGGATGGTTTCCAACCCAGTTTCTGCTTAATCTTTTTCGGGTCGATGGCATAGCGTTTGTCATGGCCTGGGCGGTCCTTGATAAAGGTAATAAGATCCGTATAGCTTTTTTCTTCCTCTCCTGTCAATTCCGCCAGCAGGCGGCAGATGAGTTTTACCAGATCAATGTTGGTCGATTCGCTGTTTCCTCCGACAACATAGGTTTCACCGCACCGGCCCCGTGTTACCACGTTCCACACTGCATCGGCGTGATCGTCCACATGCAGCCAGTCCCGGATATTCAGTCCATCGCCGTAGACCGGTATGTCCCGGTGTTCCAATGCACTCTCAATTATGACTGGTATGAGTTTTTCCGGGAATTGCCGGGGGCCATAATTATTGGAACAGTTACTGATACTTATCTGTAAACCATAAGTATGAAACCAGGAACGAACCAGATGATCGGACGATGCCTTGGATGCCGAATAAGGACTGTGGGGATCGTAGGATGAGTCTTCCGTAAAAAAGCCGCCGCTCCCAAGAGAGCCGAATACCTCATCTGTTGAAACATGATGGAATCGGACATCCCGTCGCTTACCCCAGTATTCCCGAGCGGCCTCAAGCAGCCGGAAAGTACCCATTATATTGGTGGTTATAAAATCGTCAGGGCCAACAATGGATCGATCGACATGGGATTCAGCGGCAAAGTGAACAACGGTATCTATGTTATACTGCTTAAAAGCGGATCGAACCGTTGTTGTATCCCGTATGTCACCGTGCAGAAATACGTATCGATTGGAAAAGTCTCCGGCAATTTTCCCCAGACTTAACTGACAACCGGAATAGGTCAGCAAGTCAAGATTGACAATACGGCCCTTAAAATCTGTATTCCGGAAAACATGATTAATGAATGCCGAGCCAATGAATCCTGCTCCGCCCGTTACGAGAATGGTTTCACATGGCATATTCAGCTCCATCGGCCTGTAGCCGTATCCAGGATGTATTGTCCGTATGGTGTGGCATGCCATTTATTGCCCAGTTCTATCAATGCGGGGGTATCAATCCAACCGTTCCGCCACGCAATTTCCTCGATACACGCTAACTTTATTCCCTGCCTGGCTTCGATTATACGGACAAAATTGGCTGCTTCCAGAAGTGATTCATGGGTTCCGGTATCAAGCCAGGCATAGCCCCGACCCAGAAATTCAACGCTCAAGGTTCCTTCACGGAGATAGAGCCGGTTCAGGTCGGTTATTTCAATTTCACCCCTGGCTGAAGGTTTCAGAGCCATAGCTTTTTCTACTACCGTACTATCATAGAAATAGAGTCCGACAACGGCAAAATTGGATTTGGGGAATTCAGGTTTTTCTTCAATGGAAATGACACGTTTCGAGTCATCGAATTCCACTACCCCATATCCTTCTGGATCCTGTACATAGTAGCCGAATACTCTGGCCCCCTGGTGCAGTTCTGTGGAATCGGTAACCAGCTGTCCAAGAAGATTGCCGAAAAAAAAGTTGTCGCCAAGGATCAGGCAGACCGATTCATTGGCTATAAAGCTGCTCCCCACTATAAAGGCATCGGCCAGGCCTCTCGGATTTTCCTGTACAGCGTAGGTTAGGGAAATCCCAATCTGTTTTCCGTTACCCAGCAAATCCCGGATTGCAGGAGTATCCCGAGGTGTGGAGATAATGAGAATATCACGTATTCCTGCCAGCATAAGCGTGGACAAGGGATAGTAAATCATTGGTTTGTCGTAAATTGGAAGTAGTTGCTTGCAAACAGAAATTGTTGTTGGATACAAACGGGTTCCGCTGCCGCCTGCCAGTATAATACCCTTCATTGGTTAATAATTATAAATTGTATTATCCTTTCTTACAAGCATTCACTTGAACAGGTCGATTCATCAGTGTTCAGTTGTACGTTACAGGATAGCATCCTGTATATCGGGAGCATGGTCCGGTACAGAGGTCTCCGCTACGGTTTCAGATGGGATGGATCCGGGTATAGACATATAGTGATATTTCCTGTACATTTCTCAGTGCAGTGATGATGCAATTCATTCCATGTTGTCTAAGGAGGAAATTTGGGCGTAAAAGATATGCGGATCAATGAAGTTATTCGTGTTCCTGAAGTGAGACTTATCAATCAGAAGGGAGAACAGGCGGGTATTGTACCTGTTGCTGATGCCCTGGATATGGCCAGAGATCTGGGATTAGATCTTGTGGAGGTTTCACCACAGGCGAAGCCGCCAGTTTGCAAAATACTGGATTATGGCAAGTACAAATACGAACTGGAAAAGAAATCCAGGGATCAGAAGAAGAAATCAAGTCAGGTGAAGCTGAAAGAAGTTCGTATGCAGCCTAAAATTGAGCAGCACGACATGGCATTTAAGGCAAAGCATGTTCAAGAGTTCCTGGATCAAGGGAACAACGTCAAAGTGACTATCCGCTTTAGAGGACGTGAATTTGTACATACGGAGTTGGGTAAGAATAAACTTGATAGAATACTGGAAATCCTTAATGATGATTCATATAAGGTCGACAGTCCTCCACGAATGGAGGGTCGTTTCATGAATATGATGCTCAGCCCGAAGTCGAAAAAATAGACGGACAGAGTTGAGCTGAAGGAGAACAAGGTAACCACATGCCGAAATTTAAAACAAGGAAAAGTGCCGCCAGACGTTTTAAGAAAACAGCGACCGGGAAGTTTAAGTATAAGAGTCAGGGCACTCGTCACATCCTTACCAAGAAATCCCCGAAAAGGAAACGGAATCTCAGACACAGAGTCGTTGTCAGTCAAACTGAAGTACCTCGCTTGAAACGTATGCTGACCTACATGTAAAAAACAGATATTCAGGAGATAATTATGCCAAGAGCAATTGACGGCACTCGCCGTAAAAACCGCCGTAAGAAAATTCTTGACCAGGCAAAGGGCTATTGGGGAAGACGCAGTAAACTCATGCGTACTGCTAAGGACGCTGTACGCAAAGCCGGTCAATATGCATACCGAGATCGCAAAGTTCGAAAACGGGAATTCAGACGGTTATGGATTGCCCGGATTTCTGCCGCCACCCGAAGTGAAGGACTTTCATATTCTCTGTTCATGAATGGTTTAAGTAAGGCTGGAATTGTGCTGAACAGAAAAACTCTGTCAAATATGGCCATTGAGAGTCCGAGTTCATTTAAATCCCTGGTGGAAACAGCCAGGAAAAGTCTCGAATAACAGGAGGAAGACCATGATCAGTCTGGATCAAGTTCGACAATTGGAAACACGCATAAAAAAAATAGTCGATTTCGTGAAAGCATTGAATGCGGAGAATGAGACGAATAAACGGCGGGTAGAGGAACTTGAAGCTGATTTGGATAAGCTGCGCAGTGAAGCGATGAAGCATCAGGCCGATGAGGAGAAGCTGGAGGTTAGCTTTCAGGGAGTCATCAACATCCTGGATGAAGTTGAAGAAACTACAGCGGGATTAGAGTCTCCAGTATCCGATAAAAAAGATATTGCCAATGATCTGCCGGAACCCGTGCTTGAAAAAACAGAAGAAGCTCCGTTAGAATCGGGTACGGAACAGATTTCAGAGGAAATTGCTGAAGACACCGGTGAAGATGATGAACAGTCCATGTTCGATATATTCTGATGGCTGGTATAAATCAACTCACAATAAAACTGCTTGGGACTTCCATTGCCATTCGATCCAGTGAAGAACAGGAGTATCTTAATCGGGTCTTACAGTATCTTGAGAATAAGGTGGAAGAGACAAAAAAGCAGATCAAAATTGACGATCCGCTTAAAATCGCCATTCTTACAAATGTCTATATTATTGATGAATTGTTTCGATCTGAGGTTCAGAATGATCTTGACTCAATCCCGGAGACTGAGTCAGAAGAGATGGAACGTATCACATTGAAAATGATAACAGATATTGATGAGTTGATCGGAATGTAGCAGTCATTTTAATTGACTCAACTCAACTCAATCCTTAATTTTTTTTAGATGCCATATCTTTCAAACAGTAGAAATATCAACGAATTCTATGAAGCATATAAGAATATCGAGATCTCCTTCATGAGAAATATCTATGAATCTCTTAAGGGCTCCTCTAAAAAACCTTATTCCGTTTCTGGCTTGATCTTTTTCCTCGCTGCTGTGTTATCAAAATTCTCACGTAAGCAGGTGCGTACCGCAGGAGCAAATCTCCGAGGAACGCACCGCCAACCGCAGCAGGTGCGTACCGCAGGAGCAAATCTCCGAGGAACGCACCGCCAACCGCAGCAGGTGCGTACCGCAGGAGCAAAGCTCCGAGGAACGCACCGCCACTGTGCCAAATTCCAGAAACGGTTTTTAGAGGTTGCCTAATGCTCATTTCTGAACTTGCTGACTACTTGAATAAACATACTGCAGGCATCCAGTTGTTCGACTTCTCAACTTGTGAATTCGTAATCCCATTGCATATACCGGTTCCCATACGTTACTTTATTTAATAGGATACATATGGAATACACTCCGCTTCTAACCGATCTTTATGAACTGACAATGACTCAAGGCTACTTCCTGGAAAATAAGGATACCCCGGTTGTTTTTGAGATGTTTTTTCGTCGTCCCCCCTTTAACGGAGGTTATTCTGTATTTGCAGGACTTGAAGAGCTTCTGGTCAGGCTGGTACATCTCAGGTTCCGGGAAGAGGATATTGTCTATCTTCGGAGCCTGGGTATCTTCAAGGATGAATTCCTTTCATTTCTCAGACAGTATCAGTTTTCTGGTGACCTTTACTCCATGGATGAAGGTTCCATAGTTTTCCCCGGGGAACCAATTCTCCAGGTCCATACAACCATGATCGAGGCCCAATTGATTGAAAGTCTCCTGCTGAACCAGGTGAATTTTCAGACCCTTATCGCAACAAAGGCCGCACGGATTTATAATGCTTCTGGTGAGGGGAAGATTCTGGAATTTGGTCTAAGGCGTGCTCAGGGAATTAATGGAGCTCTATCGGCCTCAAGGGCAGCCTATATCGGTGGATGCTCTGCTACATCCAATACTCTGGCGGGATTGAAGTATGGAATACCTGTATCGGGTACAATGGCACATTCATGGGTCATGGCTTTTGACAGTGAACTGGAAGCATTCAGAGCATATGCTGAGATATATCCCGATAAAACAGTGCTCCTTCTCGATACATACGATACTCTGGGCAGTGGCATTAGAAATGCCATTACTGTAGGAAAGGAGCTTAAGAAGAAGGGGAAAAGCCTTGGAGTCCGCCTTGATTCAGGAGATCTCCAATACTTAAGCATCAAAGTCCGGGAAAAACTGGATGAGGCAGGCTTAAAAGATGCTTATATCTGTGCTTCCAATGACTTAACTGAAGAAATCATATGGCAGTTGAGATCGAATAGTGCTCCTGTTGATATCTGGGGCATCGGTACTCAACTGGTCACTGGAGGACCGGATGCATCCCTCACTGGAGTGTATAAAATGACGGCAAGACAGGTAGGGAATTCCCTGAAACCTGTCATCAAGCTTTCTAATAATCCCGAAAAGATCACCAATCCTGGAGTAAAACAGGTGTACCGATTCCGTGATGTCCAGGGAGTCTTCCTGGGAGATCTTATCTGTCTGGAGGATGAGGATATAGGTGGAGGTCATGCTGTCAATTTCAATCATCCCATGTTTCGGAACAGTTATTCCCTGCTGAAACAGTATGACTCTTATGAACCACTTCTCAAGAAACGGATCAGTGGAGGGCGATTGAAATCCACACCTCCCCCGCTGGAAGAGATAAGGAGCAAGGTCATCGAAGGTATGCACAGGCTGGATGATTCCCATAAACGGTTGTTGAATCCCCATATCTATAAAGTCTCAATTTCTAATAATCTCAGGGATCTCAAATTCAGCCTTGTTGATGAACGTATGAACCAGGGGTAATCGAAAAACTGTAACGGGGGGGCTCTGCAGAAGAATCCACTATGGTTGGATCATGTTCTACAGATGACACTGCATAAATAAAAAAACACAGACTGATACTCTGTAACTGTTGTATGGGTGACGAAATCAGAGTATAATCATCTCATGGAATATAGAAAACTGGGAAATACCTCCATTGAGGTGAGCAAAATATGCCTGGGTAGTATGACATGGGGCTGCCAGAATACAGAAAAAGATGCCCATGAACAGATGAATTATGCCTTCTCCCAGGGTGTGAACTTCATTGACACCGCAGAAATTTATGCTGTACCACCAGCTGAGAAAACTTATGGCCTTACTGAACAATACATTGGCAATTACCTGAGAAAACATCCCGAGTTGAGAAAAAACCTCGTACTGGCAACCAAAATTTCAGGTCCCGGAGTTGAGTACATACGAAACGGTGATGGTTTCACACCCCCTGTCAACATTGAAAAAGCCGTACAGGGTAGTTTGAAACGACTTAATACTGACTACATTGACTTGTATCAACTCCACTGGTCTCAACGCATGACTCCCCGCTTTGGTGCCCTGGATTATCATGCGAACTGGTTCAAGCAGGATGATAAACTGGCTGAAACCCTTGGAGCTCTGGGTAAGTTGAAAGAGAAAGGTTTGATTCGTGAAGTGGGATTATCCAATGAACATCCCTGGGGGGTTATGCATTGCCTGAGACTCCATGACCAGGATTCTCAGATTCCTCAAGTACAATCGGTACAGAATGTCTACAATCTGGTCAGCAGGGTTGTTGATATAGCACTTGCAGAAGTACTGGTGAGAGAAAATGTCAGTTTGCTCCCCTATTCTCCACTGGCAGGCGGATTACTCTCAGGAAAGTATCAGGGCGGGAAACAGCCTGCAGGAGCAAGATTCAGTACCTGGGGAAAAGATAGAATGACCCGATACATGAACAGCAAAACGGATAAGGCAGTCGATGCCTATGTTGATCTGGCCCACAGCCAGCAACTGACTCCAGCTCAAATGGCTCTGTCATTTGTAAACGAAAGAGTGTTTGTGACCAGCAATATCATCGGGGCAACAACCATGGATCAGCTCAAAGAATGCATTGCATCCGAATCAGTAAAACTGAATCAAGAAACAATTGATTCGATTGAGAAGATTCACCTGAGCAGTCCTAATTCCTCCGTCTAGAATCGATACAAGCTGCCCGACACTCCTTCCGCCTCATATGTTAGGAAGAAATCTCTTTACCAGATTCTGAAATCAGTTCATAATAGACCCCATAGCCAACTCATTTTTTCTCGAAAACAATATCCCGGATAATCCTGTTTGATTTCATTCCCTTAACCTCGAATTTTGTGTCCGGGCGATAATCGGGCCTTGCCGCCCAGGAAGCATATCGATTCACCAGACCAGGATCTCCGTTCAGAGTGTTCAGGATCTGGTCAGCATAATGCTCCCAATCTGTTGCTACATGAATAATACCACCAACCTTCAAAATCGAAGTGAGAATCCGCGCAAATTCTGGATTAATCAATCTTCTCTTATGGTGTTTTTTCTTTGGCCAGGGATCAGGAAACCAGATATGTATGGCATCAACACTGGACGACGGTATGAGATTACTGCATACATCAACAGCATCCCAGCAGGCAATACGGATATTCTCAATGCTCAACTTCTCGATCCACCAAAGAAGTTTCCCAACTCCAGGAGGATGAACTTCAATGCCCAGAATACCCCAGTCAGGATGCTGTAGAGCCAATTCCTTTGTTGCTTCGCCCATACCGAAACCTATCTCAACGATGTATTTCCTGGCATCGGGAAACAATTTCGACCAGTTTACTTCACTGTTGTCAATGCCCCATATTGGCAGTAAATCATTAAATGATCGTTTCTGGGAGGGAGAGATATGGGATGACCGGATTACATAACTTCTTATCATAGGGAAATCAGAGCAGCTTTCCCAGGTATTCACGAATAAACATTGATTTCTCTTTCAGATGCACTTCCCCGGTTTCAAGGAACAGACCATCAGGTCTGGAAGGATCCAGTTTGACACGTCCTTTGGACGAATTCATAAGTCTCATAACTTTATCAACTGAGATCAGTGAGACTTTGCTGAAGATGACTGCAACATGTCCCTTTCGCTCCTTGAGACTGATCACCTTGAGTTTACTGCAAATAATTCGTATCTCCGCTATGGAAATCAAGCTGTGCACTTCTTCAGGCAGAGGACCGTATCTGTCGTGGAGATTGGCATGCAGCCTCTGAAGCTCATCATCATTGGAAACGGCGGCGATTTTCTTGTAGATTTCCATCTTTTCTGAGTCATCGGAAATATAGGTATTCGGAATGAAACCGGAGTAATCCAGTTCAAGGTAAGTTTCATGCTTGATCTCCTCACTTTTTGATTCTGTTCGTTCAAGGATGGCATCTTCCAGGAGCTTCAAGTACAGGTCAAAACCAATGGCACAGATATCTCCCGTTTGCTCTGAACCGAGAAGATTGCCGGCACCTCTTACTTCCAGATCTTTCATTGCAATTTTGAATCCACTGCCCAACTCAGTGAAATCATTGATCACCTGAAGTCGCTTCATTGCCAGTTCACTTATTTCTTTATTCTTTTGATACAGAAGGTAGGCATAGGCCAGTCGACCGGATCGTCCCACTCGGCCTCGTAACTGGTACAACTGACTTATACCATACATATCAGCCCTGTCAATGATTATTGTATTGACATTTGGGATATCGATACCGTTCTCAATGATGGTCGTTGAGACAAGAACCTGGAACGCACCGTGGACAAATCGGTGCATAATGCTTTCCAGCTTCCTTGGGGACATGCGGCCATGGGCAATTTCAATGAAGACTTCAGGGACAAGTTTTCTCAGGAAGATTTGCATTTGTTCAAGACTCTCAATCCGGTTGTGAAGGAAGAAAACCTGCCCCCCTCTTTCCACCTCCCGGCGTATGGCTTTGGCAATCAAGTCCTCATCAAATGTCTGGACGAATGTTTCGATGGGAATCCGGTTGCTGGGAGCTGTCTTCAAGAGTGACATGTCTCGAAGATTCGCCAGAGACATGTGGAGGGTTCGAGGAATAGGGGTCGCAGACAGAGTAAGACAGTCAATGGAAACCTTCAGTTCCTTGAGTCGTTCCTTATCTTTAACACCAAATCGCTGCTCCTCATCGACTATAATCAAACCCATATTCTTGAAGTTGACATCTCTGGAGAGAATGCGATGAGTACCAATAACAATCTCAATATCACCGGCGGTTATTTCTTTCAGGATCTTTTTCTGTTCTACTGGAGGAACCAGACGGCTTAGCATGGCAATCTTGACAGGAAATCGTTTATACCGTTCCATGAAACTCTCGTAATGCTGCTCTGCAAGAATGGTTGTTGGACAAAGACAGGCCACCTGTCGTCCCCCCATAACAGCCTTGAAAGCCGCTCGCATGGCTATTTCTGTTTTTCCGTATCCAACATCGCCACAGATTAACCGGTCCATGGGGCCGGGTTTTTCCATGTCCATCTTTACTGCTGCAATGGAAGTCAATTGATCTGTAGTCTCCTGCCATGGAAATGATGCTTCAAAGCTTACTTGAAAGTCATCATCTTTGGGAAAGGCATAGCCAACGACTGTCTGGCGGTGGGCATAGAGTTTGACAAGTCGATCTGCCAGATCAGATACCGATTTCTTTGCTCTGTTTTTTTTCCTTTTCCATGAGGTTCCACCCATACGATCCAGCCGTGGGGTACGACCCTCACCGGCTATGTATCTTTGTATGTAATTGACCTGCTCAATGGGTATAAATACTGTTTCATCATCCGCATATTCCAATTCAATATAATCCCGCTCGGTTTTCATGGACTGGATGCGTTTGATACCTTTGAACAGCCCGATTCCATAGTTGATATGAACAACAAAATCTCCTGGATCAAGGTCGACAAAAGTGTCAATGATTTCGCTCTGTGCTTCAATGACCGATGCGGGAGCATTTTTCCGACGACCGAAAATTTCACTTTCCCCAATAGCAATGATTCTGGCTTCAGAGAGAATGAACCCTGCTGAAATCGCGGCTGCACCAACTTGAAGCCCTTCAATATCACGGAGCAGATATGAAATACGCTGAGATTGGGATTCACTTTCTGCAAAAATGAATATCTGGAATCCATCGTCAAGGAGTGATGACAATTCTTCCTTCATAGCTGCAATATCTCCAAGAAATGAACGTCCCGGCTTACAGGATAGATTGTAAGTTGAAGATTCTGTATTGAGGGAGTAAAATTCAATTCGACGTTTTCCGATGTTTTTCATCTTCTCCAGGGAAGTCATAATCTGTCCTGGTTCCGGTACGAGTTGTTCACTTTTAAGAGCATTCTGGTACAGTACTTCATACTCCCTGAGCATAGTGACTTCAGTACTGACAAGACGCTCATTCTCCAGAAAAACTGTCACGCCGTTATCATCCAGGTAATCCTGAAGACTGGTTGGTTGTTCAAACAGAAGAGGATAGAATAATTCTTCACTGCGAAATACTCCGCTGGTGTCCAGGGATTCCAGAATGGAATCACCCTGATCACCATGCAAGTGGGGTATGATGGCATTGATATTGTTCTCATCCCAGAGAATTTCTTTGAGCGGATGTAGAATGATGCGATCCAGATCGTTGGATCTGACTTGAGAAAAAGGATTGAATAGCCGGATTTCTTCTACCTCGTCCCATTCAAACACGATGCGGACAGCCTCCTCGTTTCCCGGAGGATAGATATCGAGCACCTCCCCCCGAAGAGCAAATTCTCCTGGAACACTCACTCGAGGAACTCGATTGTAGCCAAAACGAATAAGCTGCATTTCCGTGTTCATCGAATCAAAGGGACTCCCTTTTCTAACCTGAATCAAAGAATTGCGGATCACCGAAGGTGGAGGTACATGACCCAGAGCGGCTCTAAGAGGTGCAACAAAAATATTTTTTTCTCCCAATGCCATTTCTGCTAAAACAGTGGCCCGCTGTCCGAAAATTGATGAATGGGGGGATACTCCTCTGTACAGCATGGTTCCCCACCATGGGAATAAGAGTCCAGAATTGGAAAACAAACTCAGATCATTTATCAAGGTACGGGCATCATTGTCATCCGGTACAACGACAAGGAGGCTCCCTTTGGTGAAAGAGGAAAGATTAGAGAGGAGGAATGCCGTCCAGGGCCCGGGAGTTCCCTTTACCTCTATTGGAAACAGTCCTTCACACCAATCCCTCCTCAGAGATTTCCAGTCCTTTTCAAGATCAAGAGCCTGTTTTATTGCTGACTTGAATTCATTGAGCATTGAGTCCTGCCGATAAGGAAAATGAATAACTGCGACCTTTCAAGGAAGATCTTGATGTTGAAACGACTGATAACATTTTTTCTCATTGTCATAACAGGAGTTTTTTATGCTTCTGCGGACGTCAGCTTCAGTATACGCTATTATGACAAGAATATCTATTATCCAGGTGATCCCATTGAGCTGAAATTGACACTCACAAACACAGCTGTCATAGATGCTCAGGATGAATCTTTTTATCTTGCCAATGATCTACGTCACAGCTTTGGATTCAATCTTCGTACTCTGACTGGTGAAATCATGGAGCCTGCTGAAGGTTTTGCTATGGCCGTGAACAATCCCGGGGCCTACAGGATTCTTCACCTTTCACCAGGGCAGGAGCTTTCCATGGTCGTCACTCTTAACGACTGGGTGGATATTCCCCAGGCGGAGCAGTATCGTCTGGAGGGTTTTTTCTATCCTGGATTAAGAGGACTCAATATGACAACTCTTCAAGCTGAAACAGTATTGGATCTCAACATCCTTCCTGAAACTGATAATACGTGGAAGGATAAGATTGATGATTCAATTCGCAAAGCCCTCATCAGCCGTGATCTTGATCCCGTCAGTGCTGTTCTGGAGACAATAGAGAACCATTCCATGTCCAGATTCAACAGGGCCATCATCTACCTGGATATAGAATCCCTAACACGAAATCTGCCTGCAATCTCCAACCCGGATATTCTTGAGAATTCTCTCATTCGAGGTTCATGGCGATTATTGCCCGGATTGGATCTTCCTTTTAACAGTTTTGAAGTTCAGTCATCACAGGTTTATAAAGATGAAGCCATTGTATTTCTTACAGCTGAATATAATACATACGGTGAGGTGTTTGAACGGGATCTCAGGTTTTACCTCCATAAAAAAGATGGTTATTGGTCTATAAGGCGGATAGAAACACTCCCAACAGGAATTGAATCCAATACAACACAGACTTTCAGGATTCATGCATTGCATCCGGCTGAAGTCATTTCAACTCTGATTGATGCTGTAACCCGTGGTGATTGGGATGTTGTTTTTCGTTACTATCACATTGAAGATCTGGTGAAGAACCTTCCTGAGTACTCATACAAATGGAAAAACATGAGTTCAACAGAGCATCAACTTGCTCTAACCGATTATCGACAGAGAATTATCGATGGTGAACTTGATTCTGGTTTGTTGCCTTTGACCGATTTGGAGGATTGGAAAATCATCAGTGTTAACTACACGGATGTATCGGGAAGTGTTGTTGTAATGAATACGAAGGTCTATCCAACCAATGCAGGTCCTCTGAAACAAAAAAACCAGTATACGTTCCGGCTTTCCCGTCCTGATGGTTCAAATGGCAGTTGGATCGTTATTCGGTATGACAGTTCCAGGATAAGTGAATAAGAATGGAGGAAGTGAGACGGACATTTTTCACACCAGTCATTGTAAAAAATACAGTCAGTAAAATATATGGGGCACCTCTAAAAAAAACCATTTAGTTCTTGACTCGATCTTTTCTGCTGCTACTGTGTTGTCAAAATGCTCACGTAAACAGGTGCGTACCGCAGGAGCAAAGCTCCGAGGAACGCACCGCCAACCGCTTAAGCTACGCTAACAGGTGCGTACCGCAGGAGCAAAGCTCCGAGGAACGCACCGCCAACCGCTTAAGCTACGCTAACAGGTGCGTACCGCAGGAGCAAAGCTCCGAGGAACGCACCGCCAACCGCTTAAGCTACGCTAACAGGTGCGTACCGCAGGAGCAAAGCTCCGAGGAACACACCGCCATTTCGTCAATTTCCTAAAGCTGTTTTTTAGAGGTACCCTTAATGAATCCCCGCTTACAATCTTCTTGATTCCAAAACATTCCCTTAACACCGCATTCCCGCGTATTGAACCAGAAATTTGAGGCATAAGACTTGACAAAAATTCCCTGATGCTCCATCATCTATACTCGATTTCCTGGAGATCGAATTTTTCAAGGAGGGGCATCATGACCCTAAGCCCTCTTATTTTCTCTGTCCCCCCCGCTCACAAATCTAGCCGTTCAACCCTTTCCGGAGCCCTGCATTTCTATCTGGAGAGAGGGGGAAGGCGTTTGCCTATATAAGCAGGACCATAATGCAGAACAATTTTTGAGTTGATTAGTACGTCAGTCTTCAGGACAAGCCGCATAGATGCGGTGAACACAAGGAGTTGTTCATGAAGTTTGAGACCATAACAATTAGTATTCTGACCGCCCTCATTCTGCTCGCCGGCTGTCTATCTGTCGATGAGGATAGTTCTTTCATCTACACAAGCGATATCACAACAACCTACGGAACAGCGAAACAGAGTCCAGCACCTGATTGGACAAACCAGCCCGCAGGTACTATCGTCTATAGCCTGGAGGGCAACCCGCAGGGCGTAAGTGTTGCTGGTGCAACCGGTGTTGTAACGGTTGGAACGGCCGCGGATGCCAGGGACACTGCTCCAATTACCGTGAAGGCAACAGTCGACGGAACAAAAGAATACTTCGCTTTCCTGACGGTAACAGTAACCAGAGATATTGCAACAGTGACAGGCTTCTCTATTTTCGTTGATGACATAACAGTAACGGCGAAATCAACAGATTATTCACACAGTGCTGAGATAATAGGCCCACTGACGGCGACAACTGACTACACGCTCCAAATTACCGACAGCAGCAATAATGTTCCGGGCTTCATGTCGATAGACGCAAACGGCGACATCACCATAGCCGACAGTATCGCGGTGAGTGATGGAGGAACCTACACCGTTACAGCCGCCGGAACGGGCAGCTACAGCGGTACAACAAGTGCCGACTTCACGCTGACAGTCAATTCTATAGATATTGCAACAGTGCAGGGCTTCTCTATTTCCGTTGGAGACAAAACAGCAACGGCGAAATCAACAGATTCACACAGTGCTGTGATAGCAGGAGACACACTGACGGCGACAACTGACTACACGCTCGAAATTACCGACAGCAGCAATAATGTTCCGGGCTTCATGTCGATAGACGCAAACGGCGACATCGCCATAGCCGACAGTATCGCGGTGAGTGATGGAGGAACCTACACCGTTACAGCCGCCGGAACGGGCAGCTACAGCGGTATGATAAGTGACACCTTCACGCTGACAGTCAATCCTATAGATATTGCAACAGTGCAGGGCTTCTCTATTTCCGTTGATGACAAAACAGTAACGGCGAAATCAACAGATTATTCACACAGTGCTGAGATAGCAGGAGGCCCACTGACGGCGACAACTGACTACACGCTCCAAATTACCGACAGAAACACTAATGTTCCGAACTTCATGTCGATAGACGCAAACGGCGACATCACTATAAACGACAGTATCGCGGTGAGTGATGGAGGAACCTACACCGTTACAGCCGCCGGAACGGGCAGCTACAGCGGTATGAAAAGTGACACCTTCACTCTGTCAGTCGATCCTAAAGATATTGCAACAGTGCAGGCTTCTCTATTTCCGTTGATGCCCAAACTGCCCCCCGCTTGCAAGAATCAACTTTCTCCGTAACAATCAACAATGCCGGTCTGAACGCAGGAACTGATTACGGCCTGAGCATAGAGAAAGATGGAGCTCAAGTAAATGGCGTCTCCATAAATAACGACGGTCTAGTCTCTATAGCAAACACGATCGACATAGGCGATACCGGAACATACACCGTGAAGGCTGCCGGTAAAAACAACTACACTGGAGAGGAAACATTCGACTTCGTACTGACGGTAGTGTACAGCATAGGCGATACCGGCCCTGCCGGAGGGACAATCTTCTATGTGAATACTGATCCCGCCATTGTTGACTGGACTTACCTGGAGGCGGCCTCGCAGGATCACGATGTTACTGTTCCATGGGGTGCTGCTGGAACGGTTAACACGGGCACAGCCATAGGAACCGGAGAATCCAACACAGCAATGATAGTGACCGCACTTGGTGATAACGGAGGAACGGCTTACGCGGCGAAAATCTGTAGCGATTATACAGTAAACCATAACGGTGTTGATTATGACGACTGGTTTCTGCCGTCCAAAGATGAGTTGAATGAGTTGTATGAGCAGGAAAAGTTAGTAGGTAACTTCGACACTGGAGACTGGTACTGGTCCTCGTCGGAGGCCAGTGCCGACGAAGCGTGGCTCCAGTACTTCACCGCAGGCCCCCAGCCCAGATTCGCCAAGTCCTTCGACTTACGTGTCCGTGCGGTGCGGGCTTTTTAACTATTTTCCCATTTAACTATTGGGGCTGTGTCAGTAATAAAAAATCTGGTTAACTAAAGGGCACCTCTAATAAACCTTATTTCGTTTTTGGCTTGATCTTTTTCCCTACTGTTGCGTTGCCAAAATGCTCACGTAAACAGGTGCGTACCGCAGGAGCAAAGCTCCGAAACGCACCGCCAACCGCTGCTACGCTAACAGGTGCGTACCGCAGGAGCAAAGCTCCGAGGAACGCACCGCCAACCGCTTAAGCTACGCTAACAGGTGCGTACCGCAGGAGCAAAGCTCCGAGGAACGCACCGCCAACCGCTTAAGCTACGCTAACAGGTGCGTACCGCAGGAGCAAAGCTCCGATGAACGCACCGCCATTTCGTCAATTTCCTAAAGCTGTTTTTTAGAGGTACCCTAAGGTCAGTCTGGGTGTGGAGGAGAAGAAAACCTGGCTGTGTGAGTGGCGTAATCCGGGGATGGAATCGGGTCGTTATGATCCGCTGTATGTGAAGGTTTAGGAGGAAATTTGAATCCCGGGATAGATTGTAGGGGGGGGGACAGGCTTTCTGACACTGGGTAAGGGTTAGATTAGTACAGGGGAAACAGCGTCAGGTTGTAGATCCCGTTCTCTTTATCCCACAACCATCGAATCACCCCCACCGTTACTTCGCCTCGGCGACCAAGCCTCAATTCCTCATCATTGATCCTGGTATTGAACGAACCGGCATTGGATGCCCAGACCTTTATTGCATTATTGACATTGAGTTGTATTGTATCGCCATCTGTGAATGTGTTCTCCAGTATATCACCATTGTCCACCTGGTATCTGAGCAGACAGAAGCTTTGAAATTCAAATCTTATGGAGTAGTTCACTGGAGTGCTGGCACTCAGGATTATACGAGGTTCACGTTGACGTTCAACAACACCGCTTGGAGGTGTAATTACTAATTCTTCTGTTAGAACTAAATCCTCTGAAGCCAATTTTGAAAGCTGTTGTATCTCTATAATGGCTCCATTGCCGGCAATCCCTGATTCCTTCAGATATATACGCCACTGTGAAAGGCCATCATTCCCAGGGAAGTATATTTCTTCACCAGGTAGCATTGACCAGTTGCCAGTTTCTCCTGCATCCAGATTAAGATGATCTTTGCCATTGGACAGAAGAAGTGTTAGATCCTCTTCTGAATCTTCAAGGATCAGAGTATCTCCTGGATGAACTATTCCTTCCCAAAGAGGTAATGTGGGTCTGATTTGCTGATTCAGCGGTTCTTCTTCTACTGATTCATTCAGCTTCTGTTCGCGAAAATCTTTGAACCAGACTGATATATAGGGCATGCTGAAAATACCTGCTGTAACAGGTAAAAGAATGAGGATCGCCCACAGCACGACTTTCCTGGCGATTGATCCCCTGGGTGGACCGATGAGTTCTGCCAGGGGGGCAGGTGTTTCATTCAGCTTGTAGTTTTTGTATTGACCCAGAATTTTTTCTGTCAGCAATCCAAGATAGTCAGAGTAATTGCGTAGAAAACCGACCAGATAGGCATCGGCGGCGAAAACATCGAAATCCTCTTCTTCCAGAGCTATTATGTATCGCCGTGAGATATGAGTTTCTTTTATTGCCTGGTCTATCGAGATCCCCTGTTCTTCACGAGCGGTTCTCAATGAGTCTCCGATTGACTTCATGCTTCTAATTCCCCGGGTCAAATAGAAAATTTTCGATGGAGTTCCCAATGGGTGGGCTTTCATAATCAAAACGGGTATCTGGTATCCCGCTATTTAATACTATATTGGTAAAATCAAAGACTATTCTTGCACCTGTTGTTGTACGGCCTTCCATGCGGCGTATCATTTTGTTATTGGGATTAATACTTATTATCAGTTCTCTAAACCCCTCGTTATTGGATTTCCAGTTTAATCTCAGCTTCATGACCCGTTCAGAAGATCCTGTTTCAAGAGCAACCGGAGCAGGATGTTCTGCATAGGCAATGGTATAATATCGAGCCAATAGTGCTAATCCGCCTGGAGTTGCCAGAGTTCCCGTCTGTTCTTGAGCGCCAGGGTGTAAATCCTGTTCAAAGGTAACACTGTATCCAGGCACCCACACCATGAGCTTCTCACTATTGACAGCTATGACCATGCCGGCAGGATTAGAAAAATCCAGACGGAGAAGATTGGGTTTCTTATACTGTGCCACAGCTGTCTGTACCTCAGTTCCGCGAGTAATAGTGAGATTTGCAGTATAATCAGAAATAGTTTTGTAATGCCCAGAAACTGTATCAAAATACTGTGAAGCAGTTTCTTGAGCCGAAAGACTCAATGATACTGATATAAAACATAATGTAGCGGCATGGGCTAAACGATTCAAAAAACAAACCTCATACACAGTATTAATAGCTTTTTCCTTCTTATCGTCAAGAGTCAACACTGTACGGAACAAGGATAGTCCAGGTATGATGTGTCATTTCCAGGAGAAGTTATGAATAATCATAATAAACTGGCTGTTCTTGATATTGGAGGGTCCATAATTGCTCCAGATTCTCCAGATACGTCTTTCTTGAAAGATTTCCTGGCTTTTATACAGAAATGGCTTGAAGATGACTCTTTACAACGGCTTATCATGGTAACCGGTGGCGGTGGAGCTGCCAGGGCCTGGCAGGGAGCCGTTACTGAGATAGCACCCCAGACTCCTTCGGACTCATTGGACTGGGTGGGTGTGATGGCAACCAGACTCAATGCAGAACTCATGCGGAGTATTCTCGGTTCACTTTGCCTGGATCCTGTTGTGACAGATCCCACATCAGATTTTCAATTTACAGGTCGGGTACTTATTGCTGCCGGCTGGAAACCTGGCTTTTCCACAGACTGCGATGCGGTTATTCTTGCGGAAAGGTTCTCCGTTCAGCGTGTTGTGATGCTTTCCAATATTCCCCACGTATATGATTCGGATCCTCAGGAGAATCTTCAGGCAAAGCCCTTGATTCGACTTACCTGGGAGGAGTATAAATCAATAATTCAGGATAAATGGACACCAGGTTCCAGTATGCCTTTTGACCCGGTAGCAGCGAAAAAAGCCTCAGAGATCGGTCTGACTGTTATTGCAGCTGATGGACGAAACCTTGACAATCTTCAGGCTGTAATTGCAGGGAAGGAGTTTGTCGGAACAGAAATTGTTCCCCGGTAATCCAGCATCATTCAATAGTCAGGCTGTTATGGTTGAGGCAACCTCTAAAAACCGTTTTTGGAATTTGGCGCAATGGCGGTGCGTTCCTCGGAGCTTTGCTCCTGCGGTACGCACCTGATAGTGGCGGTGCGTTCCTCGGAGCTTTGCTCCTGCGGTACGCACCTGATAGTGGCGGTGCGTTCCTCGGAGCTTTGCTCCTGCGGTACGCACCTGATAGTGGCGGTGCGTTCCTCGGAGCTTTGCTCCTGCGGTACGCACCTGATTTACGTGAGCATTTTGACAACGTAGCAGCGAGGAAAAAGATCAAGCCAGAAACGAAATAAGGTTTTTAGAGGTGCCCTTGATTAAGATGACTGGAATGAGATAATGATTTCACAGACCGGAGGCCTTCATGGTAAACCTTGTACTCACTCTTCTCGTTGTCCTTGTATTCATTCTAACCATTGGGATTGTTTGGGCAGTCCGACGAAGCCGTCCAGACCATCAAGGTGGTCTGGTTGCTGAAAATGCCGCCCTTAAAGAAAGATCAGCAGGTCTTGAAAGAGATAAAATGAGGCTGACAGAGGAGAATGAATCTTTTAGAGAAAGACTTGACTCCTGTAAAAATGATCTTGCAGTACGGGACAGAGGTATCGCCAACCTGGAAAGGCAACTTGCCCTTGCCATGCAGGAACTGAGCAGTGACCGGGATCAGTATGAAGAAAAGATTAAACTCTTAAAGGAAGCAAGAGAGGAATTAACAAATCACTTCAAGGTATTGGCCAACAATATCCTTGATGAGAAAACACGTGCTTTTCAGGAACAGAATAAAACAGGTATAGGGGAAATACTGAATCCACTCAAGGAGCGGCTTGGGGAATTTCAGTCGAAGATACAGGAGAACTATGAAAATGAGGGTAAGGAACGTCATTCGCTGAGAGATGAGGTCCGAAAACTCATGGAGATGAATAACAGGCTTTCTCAGGAAGCATCAAACCTTACCAATGCACTTAAAAGAGACAGCAAGGCCCAGGGAAATTGGGGAGAAATGATACTTGAACGCATTCTGGAAGTTTCTGGTTTGCGGAAAGGCGAGGAATACACGCTTCAGGAGAGTCATACATTGGACGATGGCAGCCGTGTCCAGCCTGATGTGGTTATACATCTTCCGGAAGATCGACATATGATTATCGATTCCAAGGTTTCTCTAAATGCCTATGATGATTACATCAATAAAGATGATAATGTGGAGCAGGCGGAAGCTTTGAAGGCACATTTATCTTCAGTAAGAACACATATGAAAGAACTGGCAGCAAAGGACTATCACAAACTGTATGAGGAGAAATCTCCCGATTTTGTTATTATGTTCATCCCTCTGGAACCAGCTTTCATGCTGGCTCTTTCCGAAGATGGCAGGATCTGGGAAGACGCCTGGAAAAACAATGTTCTGTTAGTCAGTTCCTCAACACTGCTGTTTGTAATGCGAATCGTCATGCAGCTGTGGAGGCAGGAACAACGCAGCCGAAATGCTCTGGAAATTGCCCGGAGAGGAACAGCTCTGTTTGATAAACTTGTTGGGTTTGTTGAAGACTTTGAAAATGTAGGCAGTCGTATTACTCAAGCCGGAAAAAGCTTCGAGAGTGCGAAAGGCAAATTGTCTTCCGGGCGGGGCAATCTCATTCGTCAGGCCCAGATGCTGAAAGATCTGGGTATTACAACCAACAGACAGATACCAGAGGAGTATATTGAACAGTCTCTGATTGAAGACAATCCAGGAAAATAGAAATCATACTGGATGCTGCATTTCGGTCTCTGTCATTCTCAAATCAAATGGAATGCAGCAGGGATACGACTCAATAACAAACGGCTAATCGGCAACTGCAATTGCAACTTGAGTTTTTTTTGTGTAATACGGTCAAGTTTATCGATGATTCTGCCCGATTATGAAATTGAAGATTTTCTAAAGTTCTGTAGCCAGATTCCGATATGGGCTGATGGTCAACAGCAGCAGGGAAAATCATGCTTCAGGCAAGGATGCCTGAAACTATCATCATTTCATGGAGGGATAGATGATTATTAATCATAATATGAGTGCTATTAATGCCTTACGCGCTCAGAAGAACACCAACATCAATACGATGAAGGACATGGCAAAACTATCGAGTGGTCTGCGTATTACAATGGCAGCAGATGATGCTTCAGGATTGGCTGTTTCAGAGAAAATGCGTTCGCAGATTCGTGGTCTCAATCAGGCGAGCCGAAATGCATCAGATGGAATTTCTTTGATTCAACTGACTGAGGGTTATCTGGAGGAAACCACAGAAATTCTACAGCGTATCAGGGAATTGGCTGTACAAGCTGCCAATGGTATCTATTCAAGCGAGGATAGAATGCAGATTCAGGTTGAGGTTTCCCATCTTATTGATGAAGTTGATCGAGTAGCTTCTCATGCACAATTCAATGGTATGCAAGTGCTTACTGGTCGATTTGCGCGAGAGAATGGTATCAACAATCCAACTTCATCAATGTGGTTTCATATTGGACCCAATATGGATGAGAGAATACAGATGTTCATTGGAACCATGACCGCAACAGCGTTGGGACTGAGACAGAACTCAACAGGTATTACTCTCAGTATCAGCACACAGGAACAGGCAAACCGGAATCTTGGAATACTTGACAGTGTATTGAAAACAGTGAATAAGCAACGGGCGGAACTTGGTGCTTACCAGAATCGGCTTGAAATGGCGGTCAAGGGGTTGGATACCGGTGCTGAGAACATGCAGGCCGCTGAGAGCAGAATCAGAGACCTTGATATGGCATCAAAGATGGTTGACTACAGTAAGAATCAGATACTCAGCCAGTCGAGCACCGCAATGCTTGCACAAGCGAATATGCGGTCTCAAAATGTGCTCCAATTGCTTCAGTAGAGAAAAAAGACTTGAAGTATTCTCTTATGAGAGTTATACTCTTCACATGGGAGTATAACTCTCATCTGGTTTATTGATCTTTGAAAAGCACCTCCTTGAATTAATCACGGGCGAGTGTGCTATTCCCATCCGATTGATGGGAATAGCTCCTCGTACCACCGGGAGAAGGACAGACCGGTTATGACGCGCATTGTTTTCCGGTTCCCCATCCCGTGATTAGAGGATAAAGGGCATGGATGCCCGAATCGTCCCATATCAAGGAGGGAATATGATTATCAATCACAACATGAGTGCCATCAATGCGAATAGGCAAGTTGCAGTTTCAAGCAAATCTACATCCAGAGCACTGGAGCAATTAGTCAGTGGTTTGAGAATAAACAAGGCCGGTGATGATGCTTCCGGGTTATCTGTCAGTGAGAAGATGCGAAGTCAAATTCGTGGTCTGAATCAGGCGGAAAGAAACATTGAAAGTGGAGTGTCATTCATACAGACAACGGAAGGATATCTACAGGAAACTCAAGATATTCTTCAGAGAGTCAGGGAATTGTCAGTTCAGTCAGCAAACGGGGTTTATTCCTCAGAAGACCGAATGCAGATTCAGGTTGAAGTTTCTCAACTCGTTGATGAAATCGACCGTGTTGCATCTCATGCTCAGTTTAATGGAATGAACATGCTTACCGGACGTTTTTCATCAACATCCGTCACAGGCGACTTCATGCAGATTCAGGTTGGTCCCAATATGGATCAGGCGGAGCGATTCGCTATTGCAACAATGACAGCACAGGCTCTTGGCCTGACTGCTGAACAGGGTGTGGGTGGAACTATTTCTATTTCAACTATAGAAGTAGCAAACCGTGCTATCGGCTTAATTGATGATGCTATGAAATCTGTCAACAAGCAAAGAGCTGAACTTGGCGCTTATCAGAATCGTTTCGAAATGGCTTCAAAGGGAATCGCGATTGCCTCTGAAAATATTCAGGCAGCAGAGTCCCAGATCAGAGATACCAATATGGCATCTAAGGTTGTGGAGTACACAAAGAATGCGATTTTAAACCAGGCTGGTATGTCTTTACTGGCACAGGCGAACATACGGTCTCAATCCGTGCTTCAACTATTGGGGTAGAGTTCGGCTGAATATCTGTCCATGCAGATGGAAGAGAGAACTGGACGTCATCTTTTCCATCAGGAATTCTCAGGGGGGACGCGTCCCTCCCTGAGATGCCCTTTTTTGAGAATTGAAAATCAAGGAGGACAACATGGAAGTTGTGCACCTCAACAATGCTGTAACACCAGGTAAGACCGGAGTGATCCAGGGTCAGGTGGATCAATCAAAAAAAACACTGACCAGTAAAGCAAAAAAAACTCATAATACCTTGACTCAAGACAGAGTCAAGTTGAAAGCTGCTTTAGATAAAGCAATTCGTAATACTCGTATCAAATATGATATAAAGGATGAAATGGGTTACTTCGTCGTCAGAATCATTGACAAGGATACCGATAAAGTTATCAAAGAAATTCCCTCTAAGGAAATTCAATCGGTTCATGATCATATAGGACGCATATTGGGAATTCTTTTCGACAAGGAAATCTGATAATAGGCCTGTTTCGATGCTTTGTAGTGTTGTTACAGGGCCTCGAAGGAAGCTTTAGTGTCTGATATGAGTATTCCTGGGGTTTCTTCCAAGTATAATACTGAAAAGCTTGTTGAAGACTTGGTGAATGCTGAACGTGTTCGTCTCACCCGAATGGAAGCCGAGGTTGAAGAACTCAATGCAACTCAATTAACATGGCAGCAGATCAGCCGTGAACTGGGTGTTCTCCAGAGAGCTTCAAAGAGTCTCTATGGTTTCGAAAATCCTTTCACAGAGAAAAAGGTTATCAGTTCAAATGAAAGTATTCTAACGGCAACTGCTGGCCGTACCGCTGCTAATGATACTTATTCTATCACTGTCAAACAGATAGCATCTTCAGATCGTTTTGTTACTCCCTCATTGGATAAGGCTTTCCGGGTTAAGGGTGGTCAATACACCTATAAAGTTGGTGAAGAATCAGTCACTCTGCAATACAGAGGGGGAACTCTGGAAGATTTCACCAAACGGCTTACAGACAAGGGTGTTGGGCTGGTAAAAGCGGCCACCGTTCGTGATACCAGAAATACACAGGTTATGATGATAGAGGCCATTCCTCCTGGTTCCTCCAATCGAATTCAATTTCTCAATGATGCTCGAGATCTGGCACTTGAAACAGATATGGTGCGGGTTTCTCCTGCCCTGGAAGGACGAGTGACTCCTGAGAACTTATCAGGTAAGCTTTTAACAGTTTCAGGTTCCCCGGTAGATATGCAAAGCGTAAAAGTGAATAATGGAAGTATATTCATACAGCCGGAAACATCACTGAGAGTTCCTTTCGATGAAACAGTTTCCGTTGAAAATGGAATGGTGCTGGAATATGAATACAGAACTCATGAGATTGACAGGGACCAGGAACCTGTACCTCCTGATCCACCAGGACCATTGTGGCCGGGTGGACCCAGTGGTCAGTATCAGGGGATTACTATCGCGGGACATTCAGGCCGTGTTGAACTTCCTTCATCTGTCAAGGAATGGTCACCACCGGTAATTGTCGATGACTGGGATGTTTTCAAAGCTGAAGGACAAAGGACTTCAGAGCTGCTGCCACCGATTTCCAGAAGTACAGAATATAAAACTGTCAGAGTTGAGAAAGCCGGATTACCCAATGATATGTCCGCCATACTTATTGAGAATGACAATACTCATCGCTCATTGGAGATTAAAAACATCCGGATTTTTGATCCTTCCAGACATGGCGATCTTGAACCAACCAGGATGACAAGCACCGCTGCTGATGCCATAATCGAGTTTAGAGGAATTGAAGCGACAAGATCTTCCAATATGATTGATGACCTTGTTGAGGGTGTGACATTTCATCTGAAACGACCTTCTTCAGAAGCAATAGATCTTACCATTGAACCAGATGGTGAAGTGGCAAAAGACAGCATTATCAGGTTTGTTTTTTCCTATAATCAGCTGTTGACAAGGCTCCTGGTTCTTACGAGTCATGATAAAAAAATTGTGGAAGAATTATCCTGGCTTGATGATGAGCAGAGGGTTCAAATGGAAGAACAGCTGGGACGTTTTCGAGGTGATACTTCTCTTAACCAGATAAGAAACCGTCTCCAAACGATTATTAGTAGTCCCCATACGACAGGTGCTGGAAATGATCTTTCCCTTTTAGCACAGATTGGTATATCTACAAATGCCTCTTCCAGCAATTCAGGAAATTCAATCGACTTTTCAAAATTGCGAGGTTATCTGGAAATTGATGAAGAGAAACTTGACTCTTCTCTCAGCATGAGAATGGATGAAGTCAAGGAGTTATTTGGAAATGACACATCTGGTGATTTGATTATTGATGCTGGAGTTGCAAAGTCATTAGATAGATATTTAACTCCTCTTACACAGACAGGTGGATTAGCGAGCAATCGTATAGCAGGGATAGATAAACGGCTGAATGATACCAGGGAAGAGATTGCTGACTACGAAGAATACTTGAAGGATTATGAAGCAGAAATGAAGCGTCAATATGGAACAATGGAAGCAATGCTGAATCAACTGGAAAACAGTTCCAGAGAATTGGATAATTTCAGCCGTCAACAAGGAGGCAACAGATGAGTCGTCCTGATATGGAAATTGTAATCAATGGACAGAAAATTGATTATGAATTGGAGAATGAAAAAACTATTGGTGAGGTTTTGAAAGGTATTTTTACATGGCTTGAAAAAGCAGATATGAGAATCAATTCCATACAGGTTGATGAAGCAACCCTGACCGGTGATCAGTTGTTTGACCGATCAATAGATACTGTACAAAAACTGCAGATTGAATCCATCAGCAACCGTGAATATCAAATACATTTCCTTGAATATGCCCAGAATTACTTAATTCTTCTGAATGAAGCTTTGAATAAGAATGATCAAAAATCACTGAGTGAATTTTCTGAATCTTATGAAGAAATGCGTTCCGTACTGTTCGAAATCATTGGCAGGAGTGTGCGGCCAGATATATGTAAAACACTTGATTCTGTATTTGTGAATGATGAAGAAATTGAATGTAAACCAGAGGAAATTGGAGTTGAGATTTCTCAGCTGAACAGTGTCATTGAGAATTACCTTGTAGAGCTTGTTACTCCTGAGAAGCAAATGGATAAGATTGTCGCAAACCTTGCTGAATTTGCAGAAAAACTTGATGAAGTGGCCATTCAACTTCAAACTGGTAAAGACAAAGTGGCAATGGCTGCCATAATTCATTTAGTAGAGTCACTCCAGGTTTTCATGCGATGTTTAGTCTGGATGGAAAAAAAGGATACTTCGACTAAATTGAATAAGGAAATGAATAACATGTTAGCCGAATTGGAAGAGGCTTTGAAAACTAACGATACTGTTCTTATCGGAGATATACTGGAGTATGAGATTAAGCCTTTTCTCATTGAACTGCCAAACCTATTGGCTGTTGCTGGAGAAACTGTATCTTGAATCACATCGTATTACTACAGTCAACGATATATTTTCAAACTGAATCAAGCTGGCGTTCATTGGTGATAATGGGAGGAATAACCATTGCACTGGTTCTTGTCCTTGCGATAGTCAACCGTTTTGCTACCTGGAGAAACAGGAATAAATATGGAAAGAAATACAAACGCAGAGCTTTTCGTCGAGAAGCTTTAACTATAGGGCTGAGTATGAATCAGATTCGTCTTCTCGAAACCTGTATTTCATTATTCAATATAAAACACCCCTTCAATCTATTGATACCATCTCCTATCCTGGTTAACACCATAGGGAAAGCACTTATCAAATTCTCTTCGATGCACCAGAATGAACTCACAATTGAAAAACAAAAACTTGATCTATATCGAATTATCCAGAAAGTCGAGCATTATGCAAAAAGAAAAAAACTGAAAATATCCTCAACACAAATTAAAATAGGGGAATACATTACAATAATATTGAGAACGAAAAAAGAACAGGAATCCAGGATGGAGATGCCTGTTTCATTGAACACAAAGGAATTTCTCGGTATTGATCTGGATCAAAGCGTGTATAGAAAATTGACGGGCAAAAATACCCGGGTAACAATTCATATTCATGAAGACAACAAAAAATTCATCCTTGATTCCAGGACCCTCGGCATTATGCAAATAGATGGTAGAGATGTTCTCATGCTTCATCATGGGACTGGAATTCTCGCGAATGAGCAAAGAATACACACTCGAAGAAAACTAAGGTGCCGGTGTACATTCTACCAGGTTAGAGTAATTGAATCAGGACGCAAGCGTAAAAAGGTTAGTCAAGCGGTAGTGGATACTAAAAACAAGATGACTGGGCACACAATTGAAATCTCTCCTGGAGGATGCACAATTGAGAGTTGTCACAGAGTGATTACAGGGACTCTCATTAAAATGGAAATAACCCTTCTCAGAAATGATGAGAGAGTTGAAGTATTCGGAAAGGTTAAAAACTTCAGATCCAATGCACGAAGGAGATGCATTAAGAATATCATGTTCACCAAAATTACAGCTAAAAATCTCAATAAAATCAATGCCTTATTCTATGGAATTGGCTGATACAATAGGAGTGAATCTCTGTGGATGAGGTGTACAATAATAAGCAATGGAATATCCTGGCTTTAGATAGTTCAGGTAGAATACTGTCAGTCGGCCTTCTTGCTGATGGAAATTATAGAGAATTTTACATCGATACCGGGCTTCAGCACGCCGAAACTCTTATGCCGGCAGTAGAATTCCTCGTTAATAATTCCAGTATTTCACCGAAAAATCTCGATCTTGTCGTCTGTTCCGCAGGACCTGGTTCGTTCACAAGTTTGCGTATCGGAATGGCAACCGCCAAAGGTATTGCCAGAGGAGCTAATTGTGATCTAAAAGCTGTTCCTGCATTACCATTACTGGCCACAGGCCGGGAATACTGGCCGGGAGTTGTTGTTCCTGTAATGAATGCTGGAAGGAACAGAGTGTATGCTGCCGCCTTTCAGAATGGAAAACGTCTTATGGATGATAATGATATTGATCTATCACAATTTCTGGACTCTCTTCCAATTGATGAATCGATACTGATAACAGGTCCTGATGCTCACCTGGCTGAAGGAAAAGAAAGGGTCATCATTGATCCCCTGTTCGATTCTTCGAGGGGCAGGTTCATGATAGAAATGGCATGTCATTTGTATGACAGGGATGGTGGTGGTGATCCTGGTGATCTTGGCCCGGTATACATACGACGATCTGACGCAGAAGAAAAACTTCTCGGTGAAGACTGGCAATCTGTTTGAAAATCCGGGTAATCTTCATCGATTATAATCGCCGGATGAGTAAGTCCTTATTCTGGGGTAATTGACCGGCTTCTTCTAGATTTTGAATGAATCGATCTGCATCCTGTGGATAACCGGCTGTAGGACGGATACCAATGATTCTTTCACTCCACCAGTGGTTAAAACTGAACATGCCAGCCTCTCTTAAATACTTGGCGAACATGGAAGCTATGGCCGTTTCCAACCGTTTGCTGTCAGCAGAGACAAGAAACTCAATGTGCAGGTTTCCTACCATGTAAGTTGATCGTATGGAACCTTCTTCGATAATCCTTATTGGTATACCCGCGAATAGTTCAGATAACCAATCCCTGTAATACCGTCGACCACCCTGTCTGTCTATGGTTAACCGCCCTGGTGCTGAGTCATGGAGATTCACTCCATGGGAGAGGAGACGGTGGAGGACTGAACGTACAGCATGAGATTTACCCTGATGTGATACGATGAGTTCATTGAAGGATTTTGCCGTAACAAAGCGAAGTTTGGGTCGCAGAAACCTGATATTCACAGACTTCATATTCTGCTCAACCATCATCGCATCTCGTTTAATCCGGCCTGCATCGATATCCGACATCGGAAGGACCAGGCGACTGCAAACCTCAAACCATGGACTGCCCTTCATTTCCTTACAATCCTCAGGGGGACAGAGAGTGGAAACCATATCATGCAAATTATATGGGAAGTTAATCCCGGCCAACTCAAGAAATACACCGACACCATGTTCCAGGTTCCGAATTCCCTGTCCCGGGCTGTACATCTTTTTACTGTCGTTGACTACAATCCTGCAACTGCCATCATTTTCGGAAACAATGGAGTCTTTCAGGGAGTCGTAGAGATCGGTTGACAGGGAACAATCCTTCTCTCCGATAAACTCAATCTGTCCAGCACAGAATGGTCCAAGACGTGGACCAAGAGCCGCTTCATCAAGACCGGAAAATTTCATCCTTTCAACAATCGGTGTCCCCAGGGAGGTAGAGCAAGATGTATCTCCTGACTGTCAAGAAGTGTTCTGTCCTCAGCGGAGAGGGGAGAGATGATGCCAAGCTCCTTCTTGAGTGTACTACGGCTCAGGCAGACAGTTGTTTTATCAGGAGAAAAATTAAATAGAGCAAGCCAACCACAACTATTTCTCACAACCAGTACCTTTTTTCTTCCTCCTCCTGACTGGTTTCCAATCAGGATACTTCCATTGCGGCATTTTTCGAACATAGCCATGAAATTTCTAATATTGCTGCTGGTGTTCTTATCCAGGAACCTGGGGTCTCCGCTTAAAAGCACTGATCCGGCGGATAAAGGTATGGCATCCCTCAACATGTTTCTGGAGCAGCGGTCAGTGCTGCTGAACAGTTCAATAGGCATCGGCCCCGATGCGTTGAGCCATGCACCTTTATTCCATCCAGCTCGGTGGATCATCGATGAAGCGATATTGATCAGGGCTTTTTCGGGAAGAGTCAGTTTTATCTCATTGACAATGGTTTGAATATCCCACATGCCTGTGGCAGATAGCAATGGAGATTTCATGCCAACCAGAAGAACGTCATTCCCAAGAGTTTTTCTTATGAGTTTAACTACTCTCGAAACAAGTCCTCCAGGGCTGAGAGTATTGTTTGCCCGTTTGCCGGGAATAGTCAGGTCAGTGATGTTGTCAAGCACGAAAGCATGAAAGCCCCATTGATTCTTCATTACAGTGAGTATGTTCAAAATATGATTATTAACTCCGGGATTTGTTGCGTCCAGGATGCAGCATGCTTTATTATCAATACAGTTCTTTTTTATGACAGGCGACCCTTTTTCTGTATGTACCAGCCATTCCTTTTGTTCCTCTGCAATTCTCGAATTCCGGGATACCAGAAATGGGGAGAAACGAATTCCTGGAACAAGCTGTGCATCATTGATATAACGGGCAGCCGTATTCATTTTTATCTGGTATTGATCGGTTGGTTGTATCCAGTCGTCAAAATCCCCCGCAAAACCAGAATTAATGGCAAACCAGTCCAGTTTTATCTTTTCTTTTTTTAGGAATTTCAAGCTTTCCTTAATTTCATCAGGAGAAGAAATACTGTTCCCGCCTATCCATCCCTTTGTCAAATGGACATTGTTTTTTTTTACACCACCGGTCATCAGCCATTGTTTCTGCCAGTAGTTGACAGTTTGAATTCTCCTACCCTGACCGACAACAACTCTGGACAGCAGAATTTTCTGTTTACTGGAGAGTTGACTGTTTATTGACCATGTAACATTGATGCGATGACGAGCAGGCTTACACTCAAAACTTAGCGGATGATTATATGCCGATGAATCCTGGCTCAGAAGTATTCCCTCCGCATCCGGTGCTTCACCGATCCACATTGCCCAGGCACCATGGCGATTTCTTCTGCTGGTTTCAACTCCTGGGATCCCGTTGACTTTCTCTGACAGCACATCATCACTGAATGATTCTGACCAGATAGATGTATCAGAAGATGTTTTTGGCGATTTATACTTGAATGACAGTGTCAACGATTCTACGAAGATGCTTTCTGAAGAGATTAGCTCCGCGGTCAATTGTGTATCATCCCATTTAGTCTGAATTTCCACTTTTCCAGCTAAAAAATCACACTGTTTAATTCCTCCACCAAATCGAATCTGTGTAGAAATATGGTTCTGTGAGGTCTTTATTGATGCAAGTGTGCCTTTGGATAGTATTCTGATCATAAAAATCTCCAGATTAAGTTATTACCTTGTGTAGACGAATACAAAAGTGTAGGATAAGAGTATACTGGTAATAAGACTATTATGGAAAGTAAACGAAAATGTTGTATCCTGTTATTCATCCTGTTCTTTTGCTCAGTTCCTGGAATCTTTTCAGAAGAAGCATGGGAAAAGGATGCGCTCTATGCAAATGATTACTTCTGGAAGCAGGATTACAATGCTGCATGGGCATTTTATCAGCGGGCTTTGACTCAGGGCTGTGCTGATGGAGTCATAATGTTTCGTGCGGCAAAAAGTTTTCAATATCAGACTATGACCGAGGATCCGGAACTCTTATCAGCACTTTACGCGGCAGCTCATTTCCTTCTGGTAAAACAATACCCTCATGACACAGGTATCGCTCTGTCCAGAAAGCATTTTGACTCTGAAACAAAAGTTAACAGACGGTTTTTCAACGAACTCTACAAAGGGTTGGGAGGAAAATCACCAAAAATCAGGTTTATATCGATTGATTTCAGTGATGTGAAAGTATTTGTTACCAGGAGGTTTAATAACATCACTCAGTTGTATGATGTTGTAAAAGGGGAAGGTCTGGTTTCCGCATTCAACTGGATACGTCAGCGGTTTTGGGGTCTTCTTGCTACGTGGATTATGTTGAGTATACCCACAGGCATACTGCTTCCCGTGATAGTAGCGATTGCAATATCTGGTGAAGGACGAAAAAGCTATGTTACGGCATATGCCTGCTTCCTGCATTGGGGACTCCTGGGAATACACCGCTTTTACCTTGGCCGACGAGTGAGTGGATTTATCTGGCTGTTTACCGGAGGGCTTCTTGGATTGGGACACTTCTTTGACCTCTTCCTCACCGGTATTTATGTCCGGAAATGGAATGAGAGCAATCTCAGACCTCAGGCATTCAGCACCACTGGCAACCTGTCAGGGAATGGGGCCACAAGAGTTGCACCCAAAAAAAAAACAAAGCCATTTAAGAATAACCCAATAAAAACAAAACCTGAATTAGCAACTGTAGCCGTACCAGATATTTCAGGGAATTCAAATCAAACCCCTGCTGCTGATAAATTGGCAAGCATCTCGGATATGGATTTCGATGATTTTACCAGCGAGGATATCTCTGATCCTGATTTTTTGAAGGATGTTTAATCCGGCACTTACTTTGGGCAACCTTTAAAAAACCGTTTTTGGAATTTGGCGCAATGGCGGTGCGTTCCTCGGAGCTTTGCTCCTGCGGTACGCACCTGTTTAGATTTTTTCTTGATGCAAGGCGGCCTGTCTGCGTGCGGACACGCACCTGTTTATGTGAGCATTTTGACAACGTAGCAACGAGGAAAAAGATCAAGCCAAAAACGAAATAAGGTTTTTTAGAGGTGCCCTTTGGAGTAAATTCCCATATCGATTCCACAAGGCCCATACATTTATCCGTCGTGAACAATCACGCTGCTCTCTCGACGTTGGTACCTCTCGATAATCGTTGTCTCGAAAGTCAGTTTACGCAGTTTGAATACTTTCAAATGTGCGAAACTTATTGTACACTACCCTGGCTCATAAAATAATCAAGGAGAGATATTTTGAAATTCAATGGTTTTCAACTCAAAATATTTGCACTTGCCCTGATGTTCGGCGAACATTTTGGCAGTTACCTGGGTGAATTATTGCCAAACCGTTTTCCGCTTTATCTCGAATATGCAGGACGCATCGTTGCCCCTATTTTCTTTTTTCTTGCAGTGGAAAGTTATTTCAAAACCAGCAATCGCCGCCGTTATATCACCCGATTATATGTATGGGCATTAATCATGCAGGTTGGGAATTTCATCATTAGCCGAATTGTTCAGACTGCTTATCAACCTGAAGGCTTTTTTCCAGTAGCGCAGAACATATTTTTATCCATTGCAGTTGGCGTAAGTATAATTGCCGCTTTTGAATGGGGACGCTCACAAATTGGAATCAAAAAATGGGGCGAATTCGCTTTGGCAGGTTTTTTTGCATTTGCCAGCCTTTTGACAAGTGCGTCTTATAATGGGCTTGCCATGTTCCTTGTCTTTTACTTCTTCTACAACAAAAAACCTGCTTTGTATGTTGCCTATGCAGGTTTAAGTGTGCTATTTCTCTTGTGGGGTCTTACCAATCATGAATATTTCTGGACCTTCGAGTTCCAGTGGATGATGATTGCCGCCTTGCCGTTTATTATCCTTTACAATGGTGAACGTGGGCGATATAGTCTGAAATACTTATTCTACGCCTTTTACCCCTTGCATATTTGGATTCTATATTTCATAGGGGCACCCCTATAAAACCCATTTAGTTCTTAACTCAATCTTTTCTGCCGCTACTGCGTTGTCAAAATGCTCACGTAAGCAGGTGCGTACCGCAGGAGCAAAGCTCCGAGGAACGCACCGCCACTTCGTCAATTTCTTAAAGCTGTTTTTTAGAGGTTGCCTATAGTATTCTGTGTTAGTCATGATGTCTCCGAAATGTTTGTGGTTAAACTATTTTGAGACTGACTGGCTAACTTTTTCAAGCACCCTCAAGAAACCATTTTACAGAAAGAATTGTACACTACCCATTTTCATTTTCCCTGTATTCCGCAAGTGAAAAAAGCCCCGATTGTGTGATATTTGTATATACCCTATAATATACTGTATTCAAGATAGTAAGAGGTAATATGCCGACATCTGATGATAAAAGTGTTGTTTCTGCCCGTTTGGTTAAGAAACTTGTTGAGCAGGTAGATAAACTGTGTTTGAAGCAGAACCGTAACCGTTCCCAAATGCTTGAACGAATTGTAATGAACTGGTATTTCCCAGAGTACAAGAAAAAGCACTCTGACTTTACGGTAGACTTTTCAAAATATTTCAATCCTGATGTAAAGAAGGATGTGATTAGCATAAGAATTGGTAGTGATTGTGTGAAGCAGTTAGACGCTGAATGTACTGCTTCCAATAGAAATCGTTCACAAATGCTGGAGTGTATTATCACCCAGTATCTGGTTGAACAAAAAATTATTTAGGGGATGAGAATGAGCCAACTTGAAAATATCGAACAGATAGAAAAACGCCTCTGGTCGAGTGCTGATAACCTGCGAGCCAATTCAAACTTTGCAGCCAACGAATACTTCCTCCCTGTTATGGGACTGATTTTTCTCCGTCACGCATTTAGCCGCTTCCTGATGATTAAAGAGAAAATCATCAAGACCCTTCCCAGCCGAGGCGGCAAAACAAGAGAACTGACCAAAGATGACTTTGCTCAGAAAAGTGCCCTTTATATGCAGGAACAGGCTCAGTTTGAATACCTGGTATCGCTTCCCTCAGAGAAAGACAGAGCCAAAGCAATTGTTGAAGCGATGGAAAGTATCGAGGCTGACTATGGCAGTCTCAAAGGTGTGCTCCCCAAAAGTGAATACCAGGAACTCGACAACGATGTACTCGGAAGCCTGCTTAGAACATTTAACGACCCCGCTCTGCAATCTTCCGACGGTGATGTATTTGGAAGGATTTATGAATACTTCCTGACTGGATTTGCAGGCCTTAAAGCACACGACGGTGGGGAATTCTTTACCCCCCAATCTATCGTACAAATGCTTGTCAATGTAATTGAACCTGGTGACGGTAAGGTGCTAGACCCCGCCTGTGGCTCTGGAGGTATGTTCGTACAGTCCGCCCATTTTATTGAAAGCCATAAAGAAAATCCATCAGAGAAAGTGGTGTTCTACGGGATGGAAAAGAACCCGACCACTATACGTCTGGCGAAGATGAACCTCGCTGTTCACGGCCTGGAAGGAAATATTCAGAAGGCCATCTCCTATTACGAAGACCCGCACGAACTTAGGGAACAGGTCAACTATGTAATGGCCAATCCTCCCTTCAATGTCGATGAGGTGGACGCTGACAAAGTAAAAAATGACCCCAGGCTTCCGTTTGGTCTGCCTGGTGTAAATAAAAAAGACAAAGTATCAAACGGTAACTACCTCTGGATTTCTTACTTTTACACCTACCTGAATGAAAAAGGCCGCAGTGGTTTTGTAATGTCCAGCCAGGCCAGCAGTGCTGGGAACAAAGAAGCGGAAGTCCGCCGAAAACTGGTTGAGACTGGTCACGTTGACTGTATGATGGCTATTCGGGGTGGGTTTTTCTACACCCGAACCGTTCCCTGTGAGTTGTGGTTTTTTGACAAAGCCAAGACGCAGACAGACAAAGTTTTGATGATAGACGCCCGAAATGTGCATCGCAAAGTGACCAGGGTTATCTATGACTTCTCTCCAGAACAACAAAAAAACCTGACCTCTATCGTGTGGCTAAGCAGAAATCAAAATGACCGCTTTGCTTCTTTGGTGAGTGAATATCTGAACGAAACCTGCGGGGCGGCTTTGGATTGTTCTGAACCTTTAGGAACGTTCTGGGTATCCCTGGATAAAATCATTAAACCTCTTAAAGCATTTCTTGATAAGCAGACCCTTAGCGAGGAATATCAGGAGCAGTTCAAAGAGATGGGTGAGGCTCTGGATACGGTAACCGAAGATGTTGGCTCATTCAATAAACAAGTCACCTCACTTAGTAAAAAGAAAACCGACATTGCTGACATTAAAAAACTGTCCGCACTATCCGAGGAATGGAAACCCCTGGCAGAGCAGAGCCGTGACATTGTGAAGTCCATTGACCTTCTGTATAAACTTATTCAGAAGAACCTGGAAACAGCGGAAGGCGAATATAAAGCGAAGCAATCCGACGCCTGGGAGAGTAAAGAAATCCTGAGGAATATGAAAGCCCTGGATGAGGAGCGAAAAGCACTTGTCGAGACACTGAAACAGGTGCGGTATTTCCACAAGCAGTCAAACTGGCTGTTAGAGCGGTTTCCAGAGGGTACTTTCAAGGATGTGGAAGGGCTCTGTAAACTTGTAGACATTTCTGAAATCGAGAAAAACGACTGGAGCCTGACCCCTGGCCGTTATGTTGGTGTTGCTCCCGAGGAGGAGGACGAAGACTTCGACTTTGAGGAGACAATGCGGGAAATCCATACAGAACTGAAAAGCCTGAACGATGAAGCGGTGGTTCTGGCCGATAAAATCCAGAAAAACTTTGAGGAACTGGGGATATAAACCGCGGAGAGCGCAGAGGGTAGCAGAGAAAATTTATGGAAACAAATAAAATTACTGAAAAAATTATAGGTTGTGCGATAGAAGTTCATAAGGAACTGGGTTGCGGCTTCCTTGAAAGTGTTTATCAGTCTGCGTTGGCAAAAGAAATGGATGTTGAGGGACTTTCCTATTTAAAAGAATGTGAAATGCCAATTACATATAAAGGATTAAAACTAGACGTTGGTTTTCGATGTGATTTTTTTGTGGAGAACAAAGTAATCATTGAGTGCAAGGCAGTGAGGGAATTGACTAATATTGATGAAGCACAATTACTTAACTATCTAAAAATAAAAAACTTACAAGTAGGCCTAATAATCAATTTCAATACAATCAAGGTAAAAAATGGCATAAAAAGACTTGTAAACAACTTCCAGGAACCCTCCGCGTTCTCAGCGTCCTCTGCGGTTACTTAACTATGAAAAGAGAATTATTCGAACTATATCTTTCAGAGGGCGAAGGCTTTACCCTCGAATATAAAGAAGGGGTTTCCAAAGACCTGGCCAGTGAGATGGTTGCCTTTGCCAATTCGAGAGGGGGGACAATACTGCTTGGAGTACGAGATGACGGAACTGTTATCGGGGTCAAGGATAAAAACAAACTGAAATCCCAAATCCAGGATACCGCCCGAAACTGCGAACCCAATGTTGTCATACACCTTTCAGAAATCGAAGATGTCATTGTTGCAACTGTACCTGAGGGAAAGGATAAACCCTACCAATGTAAGACAGGGTTCTATACACGTATAGGCCCTAACTCTCAGAAACTAACCCGTGATGAGGTTATCAATTTTATTCAAAACGAAGGGCATATTCGCTGGGATGAACAACCCTATAAAACCTTTCCTTCCGAGCAGGTCTACGATAAAAGCCTGTATAATGCTTATGCCAAGAAGGCAGGTCTAAGTACCACCTCCTCTGATATTCACACCCTCGCTAATCTTAGGTGTGCACTCCTCACAGAGGACTTTCAACTGACCAATGCTGGATATCTTTTCTTTGGACAACTTCCTGAAAACGCAATGACTTATACGGGGATTACCTGTGCCCTCTACAAAGGGACAAATAAACGAAATGTAATCGACCGCAAAGATTATCAGGGGGATATTCTATCCAATATCGAAAACGCAATGGTCTTTTTGAAACGGGTCATCAATGTTCGGTATGAACTGCCCTATGGCGAACTACAGAGAAAGAATATCCCTGAAATCCCTTATGAAGCCCTGCGTGAGGCCATCATCAATGCCGTTACCCACAGGGACTATACAAACGCTGGTGCCTGTACGATGATAGAGGTCTTTGATGACCGAGTGGAAATATCTAACCCAGGGGGGCTTCCCTCTACACTCAAACCAGAGGAGTTTGGCATTAAGAGTGTGACCCGAAATCCCATAATTGCTGAAATGCTTCTTAGAACAACCCACATCGAGAAAATGGGAACGGGCATAAAGAAAATGAGAGACCTGTGTAGTGAAGCAGGAAATGAACTACCGATTTTTGACTTTGGAACTTTTTTCACTGTCACTTTTGTGAAGCAGACCAAGGGCTGGGAAACCGAGAAAAAGACTGAGCAACCTGGTGGTGGCGAAACTGGGGAGAAAACTGGGGAGAAAACTGGGGAGAAAACTGGGGAGAAAATCATCCAACTAATGAGAAAACAGCCTCAGATAAGCACTCGGGAACTAACTGATATCCTTGGATTATCAAGCAGCGGCATAGAGTGGCAGATTGCTAAAATGAAAAAAGAAGGCAAATTGAAACGGATTGGCGGAGCGAAAGGCGGACATTGGGAGGTGGTGGAGTGAGTGAATTGATAAGCCTTGGTGACCTTGGCGACTTCAAAAATGGTGTTAACTTTTCAAAAGAAAAAATGGGTGAAGGTATACCTGTCATCAACGTTAAGAATATTACAGACCATCATTATTTGTATCATCAAGATTTTGATGAAGTAAAAATTGAATTAAAAGCAGACGACTTATCGGAAATGAATGATATTTTTTTTGTGAGGTCATCTGTCAAAAGAGATGGAGTTGGTCTTGTTGGTAAGTTCAAATCTGAGGTTCCAGAAGAGGGAACACATTGTGGGTTCGTCATTAGGTTTCGTCCATACTCAGAAAAAATTAACTCTAATTATTTACTGTACCTTTTATTATCTCCGTTATATCGTGAGAAAATAAAAAACCTTTCAAGTGGTACCACGATAATTAACTTGTCACAAGGGGCATTAAGAACGCTGAAAGTCCCTCTCCCCCCGCTCCCCACCCAGAAACGCATTGCCGACATTCTCTCCGCCTACGATGACCTGATTGAGAACAACAAACGCCGCATTGCCCTGCTGGAACAGGCCGCACGGCATTTGTATAAGGAGTGGTTTGTGCGGTTCAAGTTCCCTGGGCACGAGAAGGTGAAGGTTGTGGACGGGGTGCCCGAGGGATGGGAGAGGAAGACGCTTGGGGAGGTGTGTGAAGTTCTACCTGGATACGCCTTTAAAAGCAAAGATTGGCAGGCTGAAGGAAACCCTGTGATTAAAATTAAGAATATTACAGCAAACGGAAATGTCGATACCGAGGATTGTCAATATATCAACGATAACGTTGCAGAAAAGGCTTCCAAATTCATTATCCCCCCAGGAACCTTAATAATTGCGATGACTGGTGCAACAATAGGTAAGATTGGAATAATGCCTAAATCCAGTGGAAATTGTTATTTAAATCAACGTGTAGCGATGTTCAAGAGTAAATTTGGTTTTAGTATTACACCATATGTTTATTCTTTCTTTTCTTTACCAGAAATCCAAACCACAATAATAAATACTGGTGGTGGAGCGGCTCAACCAAATATAAGTGGAGGGCAAATTGAACGTCTTAATATGGTGGTTCCTCCGATACATTTATTAAAAATATTTTGCGAGGACCAGAAATCTATCTTTAATTTTAGATTGAACTTGATTGAACAAAATATGAATTATCAAATAGCAAGAGATTTATTATTACCAAGGTTGATAAATGGAGACCTAAAGGTATAAGAATGTCAAAGACCAGAGAACGAGATAAATACCAAGCCCTTTTTGATGTACTCAAAAAGTACGAGGCTCAGAATGCATCTTTCTCAAAAGAAATGCTGGCGAAGGAGACTGGGTATAAAGTTGGAACCATTGGTGTATATATCAGAAATAAACTGATTAACGTTTATATTTTTCAATCTCAAAATCTTTATTTTGCCAAAGGGATAACCCACATCGATTATCCTTCCTTTGCACAATATATGTCTCAAAAAAACTATGGTGTTAAAGGCGAAAAGGATACCAAAAGCAGTCTTTACCGAAAGAAAAGTGTCCAGGCATTTTATACTGCATTAGCGAACTATAATAACCCGATGAATGAATACCGCATAGAAGGCTTTTATATCCTTCTTGCGAATGCCTGGGAGTTATTATTAAAAGCAAGACTACTTGAAACCCAAGGGGAAAAATCTATACAGCGTGCTGATGGAAGGACTATAGCATTTTTGAAAGCCATTGAAATAATCTATCCTACAGCAAAAAATCCAATAAGAAAGAATTTAGAAGTCTTGAACGAAATTAGGGATATGGCAGTTCATTCAGTCATTCCTATTCAAACATCAACGCTAATTCGGGTGTTTCAATCCACAATTTTTAACTACATTGAAGCATTAAAGACTTTTCAATATCCAAATCCTTATGCTGACCGTTCCGCAGGGCTTTTTACGCTGGTTTCTGACGCACAGTCATTGGATGAGACATCTGTTCCTTTCATATTAAGTGATAAATCAGAACAGGCCTTTGCAAACCTCATAAAAAAAATATCCGTCATCGATAAAACAACATCTGATTATAGATTTGCTATTCCAATCGAATATAAATTGGTGCTAACTAAAAAGGAGACTGACACTGATTTCAAAATAGCCGTACAGAAGGAAAATGCAAATGCAGAAGGCATTATTATTGAGGTGCCTAAAGACCACAACCGAACACACCCAAATTTGTCAAAAGATATTCTAAGAAAAGTTAACACTATTCTTTCAAATAAGAAACTATTTAGAGACCTTAATCAATATGATTTTCAGCAGATTTTGAAATATGAAGGAATACGGAAAACAGAAGGTCGGTATTATTATCAGATAAAAAACCCAGTTACTCACAAGTATTCCAATGAACTTGTAGAGTTTATAGTTAAAAAAATTAAAACCAATAAAGACTACATTGATGTTGTACGCAGGTTTAGAGAGAAAAAGAAGGGGGGGAAAGTATGAACCTATTCACAGAGGATAATTTAGTCCAAACCACCACAGCCGATTACCTGGAAAAGCAACTCGGCTGGGATAATATATTTGCCTACAATAACGAGGACTTCGGCAGAGACAGCCTGCTCGGTCGAAGTAATGACCTCGAAGTAATCCTCACCCGTTACCTCCGTGAAGCCCTGGTTAAACTGAACCCAAACCTTCCTGACATCGCCTATGACGAGGCTATCCGCACCTTCACCGAATACACCACCACCCAATCCCTCATTCAAATCAACAAAGAAAAATACGACTTACTCAAAGACGGTATTCAGGTAACATTCAAAAATAAAAAGGGAGAGCAGGACAAGCAAAAACTGAAAGTCATCGATTATTCCAACCCAGAGAACAATCATTTCCTCTGTGTCCGTGAGTTCTGGATACGAGGCCCCCTTGGCAGGCGACGAGCGGATGTGATGGGTTTTGTGAATGGTATCCCCCTGGTATTTATGGAACTTAAAAATGTCCACAAGAGTGTCCAGGCCGCCTATGAGGAAAACCTGGTTACTTATAAAGAACGGGTTCCGCAACTCTTTCACCATAATGGCCTTTGTATCCTGGGAAATGGAATTGAAGCGGTGGTTGGTGCCTTTTCATCTCCTTTCAAGTTTTTCAGAGAGTGGAAGCGTCTTAAAGAAGATGACAAGGGTGTTGTGGATATGGAGACCCTCTTAAAGGGTATCTGCACCAAAGCAAACCTCATAGATATAATCGAAAACTTTATCCTGTTCGACGAAAGCAGCCGTAGCCTGACCAAAATCGTTGCTCAGAACCAGCAGTTCCTTGGGGTCAATAAAGCAATTGAAGCCGTCAAACAGAGAAAAGAACGGGACGGCAAACTGGGAGTATTCTGGCATACCCAGGGCTCAGGCAAGTCGTACAGTATGGTGTTTTTCACCCGAAAAGTTCACCGAAAACTCGGGGGAAATTACACCTTTCTCGTCCTTACTGACAGGGATGACCTGGATACCCAGATATATAAAACCTTCGCAGGCTGCGGACTTGCAGACAATGATAAGGATGAATGCCGTGCTTCCAGCGGGAAACATCTGACCGAACTATTATCCCAGCATAAAGCATTCGTGTTTACACTCATTCAAAAGTTCAATAAAGACGTTGACCCTTCCAAGCCATATTCCAATCGAGAGGACATTATCGTCGTATCCGATGAAGCACACCGAACCCAGTACGGCAGACTTGCCCTTAATATGCGAAATGCCATCCCCCAAGCCAGTTATATAGGCTTCACTGGAACCCCGCTTTTCAAAGGTGAGGACGAAGTCACTAAAGATGTGTTCGGGGACTATATTTCCACTTACGATTTTCAACGGGCGGTTGAGGATGGGGCAACGGTTCCTCTGTATTATGACGCCAGGGGAGAAAAACTCGGAATTACCACAGAGGGGCTCAACGACCGTATCGCTGAGAAACTTGCAGAACTTGAAGTTGAGGACATCAATACCGCCGAGAAACTGGAGAAAGAACTCCGCAGAGACTACCACATTATCACGGCTGACAAACGTCTCAGGCAAATTGCCAAAGACTTTGTGGAGCATTATTCGACGGCCTGGGAAAGCGGAAAAGCAATGTTCATTTGTATTGATAAAGTAACTTGCGTCCGAATGCACGACATTGTCCAGGAGGAATGGAAAAAGAGAATTGGAGCCCTCAAATCTACTGAAAAGAAGATTACCGAGCCCGAAGAAATGGCCTTTCGGGAGCGGCAAATTGCCTGGATGGAGGAGACCCAGATGTCCGTGGTTATCTCCGAGGAACAGGGAGAAATTGAGAAGTTCAATAAATGGAGTGTGGATATTACACCTCATCGTGAGCGAATGATAAACGGCTTTGATACTGCTGGAGATGAACGGGTAGATATAGAAACCGCCTTTAAGAATACCGACCACCCCTTTCGGGTCGTGTTCGTCTGTGCGATGTGGCTAACGGGGTTTGATGTGAAAAGCCTTTCAACTCTATACCTGGACAAGCCCCTGAAAGCGCACACCTTAATGCAGGCCATTGCCCGAGCAAACCGTGTAAACGAGGGGAAAAATAACGGTTTGATTGTGGATTACTGCGGTATCCTCAAAAACCTGAGAAAAGCCCTGGCTACTTTTGCTGGTTATGAGGGTGACGGTGAACCTGGAGATGGTCCAGAGGTAGACCCCATCAAACCTGCTGAGGAAGACTTGATTGCTGACCTGGCTGAGGGGATTGCCTTTATCAAAGCCTTCCTGAAAGAAAATAATGTTGAACTGGATGACATCAATAAGTTTACAGGCTTTGACCGAAACAAGGCTATCGACGACGCCAAAGAAGCGGTCAACCAGAATGACCAGACCAGAAAACGCTTTGAGATAATGTGCCGTGAGGTGTTCAAGAAGTTCAAAGTCTGTATCAATATCAAGCCCCAGGTTAACGATTACCGCCACGATTACGATGCTATAAATATCGTCTATAAAAGCCTGATTGGTGACCGCAATAGTGCTGACATCTCCGAGATTATTAAAGAACTCCACGGTGTTATTGATGACGCTATCGAGGTTCGGGACAGTTACCAGGGGGACGGACATCTGTATGATATTTCAAAGATTGATTTTGAACGCCTGCGGCAGGAGTTTGAAAAGTCCAGTAAAAAGAATACCACTGTCCAGAGCCTGAAATCGGTTATTGACGCCAAATTGACTGAGATGATGAAACAGAACCCGCTTCGTACCGATTTTCAGCAACACTACCAGGATTTGATAAAGGACTACAACAAGGAAAAAGACAGGCCGACGATCGAGAAAACTTTTGAAAAATTATTGAAGTTCTACGACGACCTCGACAGAGAGGAGGAACGGCATATCCGTGAGGAACTTCCTGACCAGTATAGTCTTTTTATCTTCGACCTTCTGAAAAAAGAAAAATTGAGTAAGGCAGAAATTGATAGAATCAAGAAGGTGGCAGTGGAACTGCTTAGCAAACTCAAAGAGATAATGTCCCGTATGGCGGACTGGAAAGCGAACCCGGCTACCAGAGCACAAATCAAAACCGAGATTCTTAATTTTCTGTACGACGAGAACACTGGCTTGCCTGACCCTGCATATAGCGAGGATGAGATACAGGCCAGGATGGAGGAGATTTTCGTGCAGTTGTTGAGCAGGGCGGCGTAGTTTTAAAAAACTTTTAGGAGCGACAAATGTCATTTGAAAGACCAATTCCAATTAAACTGAAGTTTTAAGGGAATTTCGGGCTAAATACTTATATAGAAAAAAGTTGAGCTAGTTTTGCCTTCAAAACGTCCCCATGTAATATTACAATTTTATTATATTATTGTATTGACAATTATGTAGATATAATTCATAATACACCCATGTATATTCAAATAGTACCAAACAGAAATTCGCCTCCCTGCATTCTGCTGCGGGAAGACCACCGAGAGAATGGCCGCGTTGTCAAAAAGACTCTGGCTAATTTAACCAAACTGCCAGGTCATGCCGTTGAAGGCCTTCGACGGTTGCTTAAAGAAGGACCAGAAGCCCTATCTGGAAATGATTTCAAAATCACTCGAACTCTGCCGCACGCCGTTGCCATCCTCAAGGTTATGAAAGATCTTGATATTCCTCGGTTAATTTCCTCCCGCCGAACTCCCGAACGTAATTTGATTATCGCCCTTATCGCCCTTATTGCCCAACGTATTCTTCATCCACAATCGAAACTGGCCACTTTTTAAGAGGGGCAAGCTACAAATTGAAGTGGGTCTTCTTTGTGACTCAGAAGGACGTCCTGTGGGGGTTGAAGTCTTTGAAGGCAACACAGCCGATCCGATGACGGTTTCCAGCCAGATTGAAAAACTCCGAAATCGCTTCGGTCTTGAACGGATCACTGTGGTCGGTGACCGAGGAATGCTAACTGAAGCGAGAATTGACAGGGAAATCCGGAAGAACTCTCTGACGAAAAGGTTGTAATTGCGTACAAACGGCTCTCCAACGTTGAACAGGCATTTCGCTACATGAAGTTGGTGGACTTGAAGCTACGGCCCGTTTATCACCGCCTGGAGGACAGGGTTCGGGCGCATGTATTGGTTTGTATGCTTGCCTACTATGTTGAATGGGAAATGCGGAAACGGATGGCTCCCATGTATGGGAATATGGTGGACTTGCGATAAAAACTTCAGTTTAGAGGTACCCTGAATCTGTTTTTACAGATACCTTATCTGGAGTTCTTTTGGAGATCAGATGAAAAACTCGTCATCAATGTAAAAACGGTCAAATTGAAGCAGACTTTGATTTTTCCATTGGCAATAATAGGGAAATCAACTAATATATCCCACAGGAGACTCTATGGATAGAAGTACAATTATCGGTGCCATAATTCTAGTAGGACTCACAGTATATGGATATGCCAGAATGCTCACATCCGGTCGTCATGGAAAACGTCTCCGTGAACTGATAAGCTCTGCTGATATCATTGATGTCAGATCAAGTGATGAGTACAGGGTTAAGCATTTTCCTGGAGCTATGAGCATACCTGTTGAAAAAATTACAAAAAGCGGCAAACGGCTTGGCAACAAATCCAAACCCCTCATACTGTACTGTTCTACAGGCAGTCGTGCCAGAAAAGGAGCTCGCTTACTGCGTATGATGGGATACAGTAAGGTTTTTGTGGGTGGATCTTTGAATCAGATGGAAAAGAATATTGGCTGAGTATTGTCCATAACCGCTGACAGTGTAATGAATCTGCATGTAGCAGTTCCGCCTTCTGTGTGTCCTGCGAATATCGGCTGATTCACAGACTATACCACATGAGTTCATTAATGACTGACGAAAAACGCACATGGCTCATTGACACAATAAGACAGAGTACCGATGGTATCATTATAACTCTCATTGATTCCGTTTTCATCATTATAGCAATACGGTACTTCTCAGTTGGAGATTTTTGGAAAGGTCTCATCGCTTCATCAAAGTTCATTGGGTTTCTATTGTCCTCACCCCTTATTGGACTTCTCAATCGCACCAATATATCTCGATCCCGAATACTTTTTCTATTGACTATTGCTGCTGCAATAACTTTGACTGTCGGGACCGTTGTCCAGAACGGTATGGCTTATGCGATTGCAGTCACTCTATGTTCAGCGGCCTTTCATCTGAGGCAGCCTTTCTTTACTGACCTCTACGGTGAGATTTATCATCATAAGAAACGTGCCCGCAGAATTTCTCATGGCGCAGGATTTAATCTCATTGTTACTCTATGTTCTGGTCTTGGGTGCGGGTACATCCTGGATCTCAATCTTTCCTGGTGGAGGTGGATCAATCTGGCTGCCATCAGTGTACTCATCGTAAGTGCTTTTCTTCTTGCAAGGCTGCCAGGGACAAAGCCATCGCCCAGATCTGAATCCTGGTTGCATGCCATGACCCTTCCGTTTCGAGATCTCCGGTTTGTTTATGTTCAGTTTTGCTGGATGTTTATAGGTTTTGCCAATTTATGTACCATACCGCTGAGGGCGGTCTATCTAGCTGAACCGGAAAGGGGTTTGGGTATCTCTCCTTTCATAGCAACATTGATACTGGTTGTCATTCCCTCAGGATTTCAACTCATCTTTAATCGGTTTTCAGCCACTCTTTACCATAGATTGAGTTTCCCAGCGATGAGGATCTATATCAACCTGATCTTTGCTGTTGGTGTGCCACTGTGTTTCCTCACTGAGTCTTTGCCTGTTATCATCATATCTGCAATGCTTATGGGGATAGGACTCTCTGGATCACTGTTTCTCTGGCAGCTTTGGGTGACCCGAATTGTTGGGGCTGGTGAAGTTCGACTCTATCAGTCTGCCCATGCTCTTCTTTCCGGTATGCGCGGTATACTTGCCCCTTTCATCGGGTTTGCTATTCTCAAGGAATTCACATTCCAGCAGATAGGTTTTATTTCTGGTAGCATGGCACTAATATCCAGTCTGTTCGTACTGCCATTGCTTCGAAAAAACTGGGTATTTTAGGAATGGCGTCAGTTGAGTCCATATCCCTGGATTTCTTCATGCAAACATATCAAGCATCGCATCAATAAGAATCATTGCAGAATCAGAATGGGATTATCAAAGGCAGCTTCAGCTTTTTCTGAACTTTTCCGGCTTGAGGGCACCTCTAAAAAAACCATTTAGTTCTTGACTCGATCTTTTTCCTCGCTGCTGTGTTGTCAAAATGCTCACGTAAACAGGTGCGTACCGCAGGGCGTAGCCCGAGTAACGCACCGCTAACCTTCCGCTGTTGCCGCCCTGCATCAAGAAAAAATTCAAACAGGTGCGTACCGCAGGAGCAAAGCTCCGAGTAACGCACCGCCACTTCGTCAATTTCCTAAAGCTGTTTTTTAGAGGTACCCTTGAAACATTCTGAACACTTATTATAATAGTTATGGGCACCTCTAAAAACCCCATCCCGTTTTTGGCTTGCTCTTTTCCCCCGCTGCTGCATTGCCAAAAAGCTCACATAACCCGGTTATGCTTGTGCTTTTGGCACCTTGCATCGAAGAAAAATAGCTGCGCCAAATTCCAAAAGCGGTTTTTTGGAGGTGCCCTTATGAGGCAACGCGGGTATTTGATATGAATTGCGTTTATTAGTAAACTATGATATGCAGATGGATTTTCCAGAGAATCCCCATATTATGAATTAGAGAGGTGGAACTCTTATATGCGAAAGAAAGAAAACACGCAAAAGAAGCCAGCGGCTATAGACAAGCTGCTTGAAATGGTCAAAACAACCGATACACGATACTGGAATGATTCCTGTTCGATGGCCGAACTGAAATACTCAATAAGCCGAGGAGCCACAGGAGCCACGACGAACCCTGTCATCGTCAACACTGTATTGACAAAGGAATTTGCCCTATACAAGAGTACCCTCACAAAGGTAATACGTGACAATCCCACCGCCGTTGAGGACGATATTTCCTGGCTTATTATAGAGCATATGGCAAAGGCCGGTGCTAAATTACTGGAGAAAAAGTTTGATCCTGAAAAAGGCGAGGGAAGACTTTCCATTCAAACCAATACAAAGTATTACCAGAACAGTGATTTGCTGACAAAACAGGCAATCCATTTCCATGGCCTGGGAAAGAACATGCAGGTAAAATTGCCGGTCACGAGTGCAGGTATTAAGGCAATTGAGGAAGTTACCTATGCCGGTGTGAGCATCAATGCAACAGTGTGCTTTACGGTGCCGCAGGCAATCGCTGTTGCCGAGGCAGTAGAGCGGGCTTTGCACAGGCGGAAACAGGAAGGCAAAAACAATGCTCTGATCAATCCTGTTTGCACCATTATGGTAGGTCGTCTTGATGACTGGCTGAAGGTCGTATGTGACCGTGATGGTATTGTTGTGGATCCAGAATGCCTTGAATGGGCTGGTGTAGCAGCGGTTAAACGTGCGTATCAGATATATAATGAGAAAAATTTCAAGACCAGGCTTCTCTCGGCAGCATATCGAAATCATTACCACTGGTCAGAGTTTATCGGGGGCAGTATTATTGAAACAATACCCTATGGATGGCAGGTCAAGTTTAACAAAAGCAGGATTGAAGTGAAGGAGCGCATGGAAAATCCGGTCGATCCTGTTATCCTGAAACAGTTAAGCAGCATTAGAGATTTCAAAAAGGCATATGAACCTGCCGGTATGCAGGTATCGCAGTTTAACAGCTATGGCGCGGTGGCGCGAACCCTGCTGCAATTCGCACAAGGCTACGATTCTCTTGTTTCATTTGTCCGTTCCCACATGATTGAAGTGAAGTAGCTGAGGGGGGATCATGATTGTCCATAGCATTATTTTCACTAAGGGATACACCCCCATTACAGAGGAGCATGGAGCACATGCTTCCATGCTCATGGATTTTGGCATACTGCGGCTTTCTTCAGGGGAAGTCTATGAGTGTGCACAGGGAAAAGAACGTGCTTTTCTCCTTATGGAAGGGAGCGTTGTATTTCAATGGGCTAAGGAAGAGCGGAAGGCAGCCCGCGGCAGTCTGTTAGATGAAGCCCCCTTTGTGCTGCATGTGTCTGCGGAGGAGAAGATTAGCATCAGGGCTCTCAGTGATGTGGAACTCTGTGTACAGAAAAAAGAGAACCCGCAAAAATTTGATCCCGTTTTTTATGAGCAGGACAAGGTGCGAAGTCAGAATTTTGGAGAGAATACCATGCAGGACACATCTACCCGCGTTGTTCGCACCGTGTTTGATGCAAGCAACGCACCGTATTCTGCTATGGTGCTTGGGGAGGTCGTAAATTATCCTGGCAAGTGGTCCAGCTATCCTCCCCATACTCATGCTCAGCCGGAAATTTATCATTATCGTTTTCCCGGCTCTCCCCAGGGCTTCGGTTATGGAGAAACAGGGGAGCAGGTATTTAAGATACGGCATCAGGCCACCCTTATGATACCGCCCTCTGTTACGCATCCCCAGTGCGCCGCTCCAGGCTATCCCATGTACTATATCTGGATGATACCCCATCTTCCCCATGACAAATTTGGTCCCGACAGCCGCAATTTTGAAACCAGGCATGAATGGCTGTTAGACCCAAAGGCCGAGATTTGGCCGGATAAGGCGCAGCGATAAGGGGGTTTCTTATTATTACCGCAGGAGTACTCGGCGCTGGCCGCATAGGGAAAGTTCATATCGCAGCATTATCACGACATCCTGCTCTGCGCATCAAATATGTTGCCGATCCCTATATGACTGATGCGACAGGGCAGGAATTGCACGATCTGGGAGTAGAACAGTTTGGGAAGGATGAGAACAGGGTCTTTGAAGATGATGAAATTCAGGCGGTTTTTATTTGCTCTCCCTCTGATACCCATGCAAATTTCTCGTTGCGTGCAATAGACAGGAACAAGCATGTTTTTTGTGAGAAGCCAGTAGATTTTTGTCTTTCTCGTATTCGCGACGTACAGAATGCACTGCGAGGAAGCTCACTGGTTTACCAGGTTGGCTTCAACCGTCGTTTCGATCACAATTTCATGGCTGTGCGCCAGGGCATAGAAAATAATGCCATTGGGAAAGTGCAGATGATACGCATAACATCCCGGGATCCATCTCCTCCTCCCCTGGACTACATAAAAGCTTCTGGGGGTCTCTTTTTTGATATGATGATTCATGACTTTGACATGATTCGTTTTCAATCAGCATCGGAGGTGACCGAAGTCTACGCAGCGGCCGCGGTGCTTGTGGATGAGAATATCGGTAAAGCAGGTGATGTGGATTCTGCCGTCGTCACATGCAAGTTGAAAGGCGGCGCTTTGGGATATATTGAAAATTGCCGGAAGGCCGTATATGGCTATGATCAGAGATTGGAGGTGCTGGGTACTCATGGAGCGCTTTCCATAGCAAATGATACTCCATCTCAACTGACAACAAGCACCCATACGGGTATCAGTACAGAGAAGCCCCTGCTGTTCTTTTTAGAGCGCTACGAAAAAGCCTATTCCAACGAACAGAAGGCATTTATTGATGCAATCCAGCGCAATGAACCAAGCCCCTGCGGCATTGATGCCGGTTATGAATCAGTACGCTTAGCCTATGCAGCCCAGAAATCATTTACTGAAAACAAGCCTGTATTATTGCAGGATATATCCTGATGGAGAGCCGGAGGTTTTTATGTTATGCAAGGAGACCGTAAAGGTAGCTGTTGCCCCCATCAATTGGACTAATGACGATCTCCCTGAACTGGGGGGTGATATTCCCCTTGAGCAATGCCTGGATGAGATGCAGGAAGCAGGCTATGAGGGTTGCGAAGTCGGGGTTAAGTTTCCCCGCGATCCAGAACAGCTTCGTCCCCTCCTGGAAAAAAGAGGTCTGCAAGTATGCAATCAATGGGCGAGTTATCGCTTTAGCACCCAGACTTTTCAACAGGTGAAGGATGACTTCATACCTTTGCTGGACTTTCTTTCTGCCATGGGCGCAAAGGTCGTCGGCGGAGGCGAGGTAGGCACCAGCATACAGGGGGATAGCAGCAAGGCGCTGTATGAACACAAACCAGTCAACAGCCCTGAGCAGTGGAAGAACCTGTGCCGGGGACTGGAGGAGTTGGGGAAGATTGCACGCGATGAATACGGCATACGTCTTTGCTTCCATCATCATATGGGAACCTGTGTACAGACAATGGAGGAAACCGAGATACTGCTGCATGAAACGGATCCTCGCTACGTCTCACTCAATTATGACTGCGGGCATTTTTTTGCCTCTGATGAGGATCCGGCTGAAGCTGCTGAGCACTTTTCGGAAAGGATTGGACATGTGCATTTGAAAGATCTTCGCCTCCCTGTCATGAAGGAAATGAAAGAAAGACACATGAGTTTTCTTGATGGGGTGAAATCAGGGTTTTTTACCGTACCAGGTGATGGTGATATAGGAGAGGCAAGGTACAGGAGCATTTTCTCTATTCTGGAGAAAGCATCCTATTCTGGCTGGCTTGTCGTTGAGGCGGAGCAGGATCCCGCGCAGGCCAATCCTCTGGATTATGGTCGAAGAGGACGAGATTTTGTAAGGCGATTCACTGGAGTGTAATGCCTTCCTTTTTTGATGACTGCCGATGAAAAAAACTTGACAGAATGCAATTCAGGGACTATCGTGTAAAAAATATATTGTTAGAGGAGGAAAAAATGAGAAAACTAGTATCATTTTTTGCTATCGTTTTATTTGTTTCAGCCTTTGCCTGGGCTGGCGGAGATGGTGAATCAACAAGTGATATCACCATAGGTGTAACTTTGGAGACCTTTGATGATGTCTTCATGCAGGGAGTTAAGGATGAAGTTGAAAAGACTGCATCAATGCTCGGGGTTAAGGTTATCATTGTTGATGCAAAAGCCAACCCGGCAGAGCAAATAAAGCAGATTGAGAACTTCATTACATCCAGAGTCGATGCTGTCATTGTTCATGTTATTAACAATGACATTGCAAACACTATAACGGAGAAGGCAGTAGCATCTGATGTGCCATTGGTGTATATGAACAGACCTGCGCCTCCCTCCGCTTTGCCCGAAGGGAAGAAGGTTGCAGTTGTTGCATCCCCTGAAGTAAAAGCTGGAATGGGACAGGCCGAATTTGTTGTAAGAACCCTCGCTGAAAAAGGCATACGTTCTGGCAATGCTGTTATACTCTTAGGAGGATTAGGTTCATCCCCTCAAATTGGCCGCACAAAGGGAGTTAAGGATTATCTTGCTTCAAATGCCCCTGAGTTCACAATTATTCGCGAGCAGACAGCAAACTGGAAGAGACCGGATGCTGTAACTGTTATAGAGAATTGGCTGGCTTCAGGAGATGAATTTGTGGCTGTGTTTGCCAACAATGACGAAATGGCATTGGGCGCATCGCTTGCACTTACAGAGGGAGGCATTCGCGACCAGGTTCTCATTGTAGGAGTTGACGCCAATCCCGACGCGCTTGCTGCCATTGAGGAAGGACGCATGGATATGTCGATGTTTCAAAATGGACGGGCGCAAGGCAGTGGTTCTGTAGAGGTGGCTGTGAAAATGGCTAAAGGTGAGGCCTTCGATCAGGTTACCGATATCCCATTTGAGCCAGTAACAAAGGATAATCTCAGTCAGTACAAGTAAAGGAGTATTATTCTTGGTATACTGCGGCCTGGCAAGCGATGTAGGGAGCAATGTAATTCCAACAAGCAGTAGAATTGTAACAAGCTGTTAAAATTCTCAATGGAAGGCTTCCGGTCATTTTGCCTGGAAGCCTTTTTTTATTAAACATTGGAGTACCTCTAAAAAAACCATCAGCGGATTTTTTAGCGGCGGGTGCATCCCTGCACCCGAGGGAACCTCATAAAGGGCCCATAAGAATTAAGAGGAGATCATGAAACAGTCAACCAGGGAAGTATTAGGCAAGTACAGTATCTATTTCATATTTTTGGGATTAATAGTATTCCTCTCATTGATCACAAAAGGATCTTTTTTGAGGTTAGGAAATATTTTTAATGTCATGAGGCAGGTAAGTATAGTGGGACTTATTGCCTATGGCGTTACGCTCATTATTATTACCACAGGAATCGATCTTTCATCGGGCGCGGCTCTTGCGCTTATTTCAGTGGTTCTGGCAAGTTTAACTCAGAATCAGATGTCAAGCACCTATGTTCTTTATCCCAATTTACCAGATATGCCGCTTATTATTCCTATTTTCGCGGCATTGTCACTGGGAGTATTAGTTGGCTTTTCCAATGGCTCTTTGGTAGTGTGGGGAAAAATTCCCCCCTTCATTGCTACTCTTGGCATGTTTATCACTGCAAGGGGACTTGCTTTTATCTATGCTAATGGCCGACCTCTGAGTAGTCTGAATCAGACATTGACCCATGTGTTTGGACAGGGATTTACATTGGGTATTCCTAATCCAGTGCTGATTTTTATTTTTATGGGCATTATCACCCATATAATACTTTCGTATACCCGCCTGGGCAGGTATATCTATGCTATTGGGTCAAATAAACGGGCTGCGCATGTGTCAGGGGTAAATACCAATAAATGCCTTTTATTTGTCTACATGTATGCTGGTTTTCTCATAGCTGTCGCTTCCATAGTACAAACAGCGCGGATAGATTCCGGACAAGCCGGTCTAGGCATTAGTTTTGAGCTTTTTGCCATAGCTTCCGCGGTTATTGGCGGCACCAGTTTGACTGGCGGGAAGGGAACAATAACAGGAACTTTTATTGGAGCACTTATTATTGGGGTTATAAAAAATGGGATGGATATTCAAAACATCCCGGCAGATTGGCAACAGGTTGTTTTGGGCATTATTATTATCCTGGCAGTTGTCATTGATCAGAGAAAAAACAGGGTGAAGGCCCGGGAAGTATAATGGAATATATATTGGAAGCAAAGAACATATCGAAGTCATTTCCAGGTGTTAAGGCGCTGAAATCAGTACAGCTTTCCGTAAAACCAGGGACAATTCATGCCCTCATGGGAGAGAATGGAGCGGGGAAGTCCACTCTCATGAAAATTCTTATCGGATTGTATGAACCCGATGAGGGGGAATTGATATTCAAAGGAAAACAAAGGGTATTTAAGTCGTCCAGAGATGCTATCGATGCAGGTATTTCCATGATACATCAAGAATTAAGCCCAGTTCCTTACATGACTGTGGCAGAGAATATCTACCTGGGTAAAGAACCGTTAAAACTTCATAGATTTGTTAATTTCAAAAAAATGAATGATGATACCAAACAACTCCTGGATCGCCTGGATATAAAAATTGATCCAAAGGAACAGATGGTTGAACTTAGCGTGGGGCAGACACAGATGGTGGAAATCGCAAAGGCTATTTCCTTTAACTCCGAGCTTATTATTATGGATGAGCCGACAAGCGCAATTACCGAAAATGAAGTTCATCATCTTTTTCGTATCGTTAAGAAACTCAAGTCAGAGGGAGTTACCATTATTTTCATCACCCATAAAATGGATGAGGTGTTCAAAATTACCGATGAAATCACGGTATATCGTGATGGGGAGTATATAAGCACGACATCCACCGAGGCAACGACAAGGGAGGATCTTATTCGCAATATGGTGGGAAGGGAAGTGAAGAATCTATTTCCCAAAATCGAGGTGCCTATTGGGGATGTTGTCCTGGAGGTCAAAAATCTCACTCACTTTGGACAGTTTGAGGATGTGAGTTTTCAGTTGCGTAAAGGAGAGATACTGGGGTTTGCCGGTCTCATTGGCTCTGGCAGAACAGAGGTTCTGGAGTGTCTTTTTGGTATTACACGCAAGGACAGGGGCGAGATGTTCCTTAACGGAAAAAAAGCAAATATAAGGAATCCGAGTGATGCCATTCAAAATAAAATAGCCTTACTTACCGAGGACAGGAAACTCTCAGGTCTCTATCTCATTCTCAGTGTGCGTGACAACATTGTTATAACCAATATGAAGAGCTATGAACACAAATGGATTTTAAGTGGAAAAGAGATGGAGAGAGATGGTCTGAAGCAAAAGGATTTACTTAACATTAAGACGCCAAGTCTCAATCAGCTGGTGGGCAATCTAAGCGGCGGCAATCAGCAAAAGGTTCTTATAAGCCGTTGGCTTCTCACAAGCCCCGACATACTCATTCTGGATGAGCCGACGCGTGGTATAGATGTATTGGCAAAATCCGAGATTCATAAAATTATGTCCGGTTTGGTTAAACAGGGGAAGAGCATTTTGATGGTTTCTTCGGAACTGCCAGAGATACTTGGTATGAGTGATAGAGTCGTCGTGATGCATGAAGGAAGAAAGTCGGGAGAGCTTATGCGTGAGGAGGCGACACAGGAAAAAATACTGCACCTTGCCACAGGAAACAGCATGGAAACCTTTGACGAATCATTATACCAATAGGAGCGAGAACATGATTGAATCGAAAGAAACATTGAGTTTAGAAGGTCGAAGGGTCATCAGAATTGCATACTTCATTCAAAAATATGCAATTTTTCTCATCTTCGCGGTTTTATTGCTTTTTTCTTTTATAGCAACAAATGGAGTAACCCTTGAACTCAGAAATATCATGAACATCATAGTCCAGAATTCACCTGTGGTGCTGATTGCCATGGGGGTGACTATGGTGATCATTTCAGGAGGTATTGATCTGTCTCTTGGATCGGTAATTGCTCTCTCAGCAGTGGGTACAGCAGGTTTTGCCCGTATAGCTGAGGATGGTTCTTCGTTGCCGTTCATAGTTCCACTTGTAACAGGGTTGCTCATAGGCTCTTTGTGTGGTTTTGTAAACGGCCTTTTTATTACAAAGACCAGGATACCGCCCTTTATCGCGACACTGGGAATGATGACATCAGCACGTGGTCTATCTCTCGTTCTTACCAAGGTTTATTCAGAAACTGGCTCTATCAGTAATTTACATCCTGCGATGAAGTTCATTGGACAGGGAAAAATCCTGGGGATAGATACTCCTATCTGGATATTGCTTCTCATGGCAGTGATATCCTATGTCGTTCTGAAATATACTCGTATGGGAAGATATGCCTATGCCATAGGTGGAAATGCTCGCGCTGCACAGGTTTCAGGCATCAATAGTGATAAGTATCTGGTTATGATTTATACCTATGCAGGCTTTTTGGCTGGGGCTGCAGGAATCGTTTTGACAGGAATACTGAACAGCGCTCAACCTACTCTTGGGGTGCTTTATGAGCTGGATGCCATCGCTTCTTCTGTTATTGGAGGCACCAGTCTTAGTGGGGGGGTAGGAACTATTCCCGGCGCTGTTGTGGGAGGTTTCTTTGTCGGTGTGCTGAAGAATACCATGGACTTGAGATTTCTCAGCGCCTACTGGCAGGACGTTGCACGCGGTATTGTCATTGTTGTGGCTGTAGTGATGGATGTGCGCAAGCAATATCTTACCCGAAGATAGAATTTGAAAGGAGATATCAGGGAATGGATTACACTATACAGAATTTTATTCATGGTTCGTTTCAAGCTGGAACAGGCGAACAGCGGGAACTCATATCCCCGCTCAATGAATCAACCCTGGGATGCTTTCGCGATTCCACTGCGGATGATGTTCAGAAAGCCATAGAGATTGCAAAGAAAGCACAGAAGGATTGGGGAGCTTTGACAACCAGGACTCGGGTAGAGGTTCATTATGCCTATCGCTCACTCTTAAAAAAACGTCGGGATGAACTGGCGGAAATATGCCATCTGGAGAACGGAAAAACAATGGATGAAGCACGCGCGGGTGTCGATAAAGCCATTGAACTTACCGATTTTGCGTGTTCAATGCCTCAGATGATCTCTGGCAAAGCGCAGGAAGTGAGTCTGGGTATTGAATGTAAATTCCTGCGTGTCCCTCTGGGAGCAGTGGCTTCAATAGCGCCGTTTAATTTTCCTGTCATGGTTCCCCATTGGACGGTTCCCAATGCTCTCGCGGTGGGGAATGCCATGATTCTCAAGCCATCGGAATTTACTCCCATTTCAGCGCTGCGCAGCGCTGAGTTGTGGAAGGAAGCAGGTCTTCCCGATGGTCTTCTCAATGTAGTGCTTGGTACTCGAGAAGTCGTGGAAGAGCTTTGTGATAATGAGGGCATTAAGGCTTTGACCTTTGTGGGTTCCACATCGGTGGCGCAGTTGGTATATAGACGTGCGTCACAAAACTTGAAACGAGTGCGAACCTTTGGCGGGGCCAAAAATTACCTCTTGATAGCCGAGGATGCCCATCCTCTTTGTGTGCGTGATATCATGGCTTCTTTCTGTGGAATGGCAGGGCAGCGCTGTATGGCTGCTTCGGTCTTCCTTGAAGTAGGGAATGCACAGGAAATTATTGAAGGTGTCATGACTGCTGCACGCAGGATTGCGCCCGGCAAAGATTTCCCGCCGCTCATTCATGCTGCAGCACGAGATAAAATTTTGACATATCTTGATAATGCCAATAAAGAAGGGGCCAAAATAATACTTGATGGCCGTGAATTTCCTGTTCCGGAAAAGGGCTGCTATATTGGTCCCAGCATCATAGATTGGCGTGGGATCGAAGAAAGAATGCCTATGGAGGAAGTCTTTGGACCTGTCCTGGAGATTCTCCATGCAGACACTTTGAGTCAGGCTATACAGTTACAGAATCGCACCCCCTACGGAAATGCAGCGTCTATTTTTACACAAAGTGGACGGGTAGCCCATGATGCGATGAGGGGAGTTCGCTCAGGAATGAAGGGAGTGAATATTGGAATTCCCGTGCCTCGTGAGCCCTTTTCCTTTGGCGGTATAGCGCATTCACGTTTTGGTGAAGGTGGAATTACGGGATGGTCCAATGTGGAATTTTTTACTGACAGTGTTAAAATTACAACAAAGTGGAATCCTGAAGATAAACGGGATTGGATGAGCTGAAGAGGAAAGAAAAAACTATGAAAACAGCAACGCTGACAATGGCACAAGCACTTGTTAAATTTCTTGACAGGCAGTACATATCGCTGGATGGAGTAGAGTATAAATTCGTGGAAGGAATGGTGGGTATTTTTGGGCACGGCAGTGTTCTTGGCCTCGGAGAGGCCTTGCAGTCAGGGGGACTGCGCTATTATCGTTCCAATAATGAGCAGGGTGCAGGGCACATGGCAATAGGGTTTTCCAAGCAGCATAACAGAAAAAAAATACTCTGTGCCTTTAGTTCCATAGGTCCTGGAGCGATGAACATGCTTACCGCTGCTGCCACAGCCACGGCAAACCGCATTCCCGTTCTCTTTTTACCCGGTGATATTTTTGCCAGTCGGCAGCCGGATCCTGTCTTGCAGCAGATAGAGCAGGAGTATGATTATTCCATAAGCAGCAATGATGCCTTTCGTCCGCTTAGTAAATATTGGGATAGGATAGTGCGTCCGGAGCAGCTTATGACGGCGGCCATAAATGCAATGCGTGTACTGTGTGATCCTGCAGCTACAGGGGCGGTTACCCTTTCTCTTCCTCAAGACACGGTGGCCGAGGTTTATGACTATCCCCTCGATTTCCTTGAAAAAAGAGTTCATACAATACAGCGCAGGCCTTTATTTCCCGGTGCAGCAAAAGAAATATGCGCTCTTATAGCTCGTCATAAAAAACCCCTTATACTTTGCGGGGGAGGAGTACGCTATTCCGAGGCATGGGAAGAACTGCTGTTATTTGCTGAGAAACATCGTATTCCTGTTGCTGAGACGCAATCGGGGAAGGGTTTGTTACCGTGGGATCATCCACTCAACCTGGGGGGGCTGGGTACCACAGGGACCCTTGCGGCAAACCGTGTTGCATCGGAGGCGGACTGCCTTATTGCGGTAGGGACACGATTAAATGATTTCCATACAGCGTCAAAATGGGCATTCCGAAACCCGGAGCTGCGAGTCATAGGAATAAATGTGAATGGAATGGATGCGACAAAAATTAATGCAGAGCCCTACTATGCCGATGCAAAGCTGGCGCTAAGGGAGCTTAATGCTGAGCAGGATGCCTGGACCGTATCCCATGACACTGAAAATGCAATTCAGGATATACAGAGCAGGTGGCGTAAGGAGGCGGATAGACTCTATTCCCTGAAAAGTGAAACCAGTGGCATGTTTACGCAGACACGTGCATTGGGAATTCTGAATGAAAAATCGGATAAAAATGCCATTATAGTCAGTGCATCAGGAAGTTTGCCCTCTGATTTAGAAAGACTGTGGCGCACACGTGCAAGACTGGGTTATCATTTAGAATACGCGTATTCCTGCATGGGTTACGAGATTGCAGGAGCAATTGGCGCCAGGTTAGCTGATCCCGACAGGCCGGTATGGGCTGTATTGGGAGACGGGGCTTATCTTATGTATCATCAGGAATTGGTAATGGCAGTTGAGGAAGGTCTGCACATCAATATTTTCCTGGTTGATAACCATGGGTGGCAGTGCATAGATAATTTACAGACAGGGCAGGGAATACCGCGATTTGGTTGTGAACTTCGCATGAGAAATCCTTCAGGAGGTCAATTGGATGGCGGCTACGTGCCCATAGACTTTGTTAAGAATGCTCAGTCTTACGGCTGTGATGCCCAGAAGGCAGATACGGAAGAGGAACTGGAACAGGCCATTATAAATGCGGAGAAAAGCAATAGCTGCTCCCTTGTTCTGGTGGAATGCGTGCCCAAGTCCATGAGTGATGGATATGAGACCTGGTGGCGGGCAGGAACCCCTGAAAAATCCATCCATGCCTCTGTAGAGCAGGCTGCCAGGGTTATGAAAGAACATATTGATGAAGCACGGAAGTTCTAGGCTGCCGGAGCTACAGGATGTACTGATGAAAAATTTTGTGCCTGATCTTACAAAAAAAAGATTCCACTGCATAACTGTGGGAAGGGCCAATCTTGATTTGTATCCACCAGTGGGGTTGCGTCTTGATACCACCCGTTCTTATGATGTGTTTGTGGGAGGAACCCCAGCGAACGTAGCCGTCGGATTGGCCCGCTTAGGCCTGCAGGTCAGTATCATTACACGAGTTATGCATGACAGGCATGGAACTTTTGTGGTGAACTATCTTTCTCGGCAAGGTGTCAATGTGGATCAGGTGCAGTATGATTCCAGTTCTGCTAAAACATCCCTGGCCTTTGCAGAGAGAAGACCTGATGCAGATACGATTATGTATCGGAATAATGCAGCGGACCTCCTCCTTGAGCCTCAGGATATCAATCCGGAGTTCATAGAGCTTGCTGCTTCAGTTTTTGTCAGTGGCACCGCCCTGGCGGTGAATCCATCCCGCTCCGCAGTGCATACTATTCTGCGCCATGCACACAAGTTTTCCCTGCTCCGCATATTGGATATTGATTACAGACCTTATGGCTGGGAATCTCCTGAGCATGCAAGCCGAGCCCTTGTTGAGGCGGCTGCATACTGTGATATCATTATTGGAACCCAGGAAGAATATGCCATTGCACTGGGTTGTCGTTCAGCACAGGAGCTTGATGATGCGGAGTGTGCCGAGTATTTTTTCAAGAGAGAAGCATCTCTTGTTATTATAAAAAAAGGAAAAGAAGGCTCCCGCTGTTTTTATAAGGATAATCAGGATTTGACTTTTCTTGATGGTCCCGTTTTTCCAGTCAAAATGCTTAAGCCCTATGGCGCGGGTGATGCCTTTGCCAGCGCAATGCTGGGCTATCTGCTGAAAGGGGAGTCTCTTTCTCATGCATTAAAAGCCGGAGCCGCATCAGCAAGTATCAGTATTTCAGGGTATTCCTGTACCGAGTCCCTGCCCAGTGCACAGGAATTGGAACAATTTATTGCACAGAAAGAACAAGAAGATTCTTAAAGGAGTTATATGCCATATCATATTCCATACTACGATAATAAGAACAAAGCCATAGTAGATCCTCGCTCCACTAGGATGCATGTGCTTCAGAGGACATATTTCAATCGTGTTGTTTTGAAAAAAGGGATGCAGTTTTCTCACGAGATTCAGGGTTATGAGAGCTGTATTACTGTCGCACGGGGTCAGTGTGATTTTTTTATAAGCAAAACTTCCGAACGCAGAGCAGCACTTACGGAATGCACATTTTCACAGATAGGAAGGCGCAGGGAGCTTTTTGAAGGGAAGCCGGATTCGGTTTATGTTCCTTTGCATACTGCAGCTCAATGCCATTGCCTCAGCGATGAGGCTGAGCTGTATATTGCCGGAGGGCTGGCAACACAGGAATATGATACCTTTCGGGTGTCTCCTGATGAAGTGGATACGGTGCAGTATGGCAGTGATGAGACTAAGACACATAGGAAGATACATCATATACTTGGGCAGAAGCAGGAGGGAAAAGTGGATAAGCTTCTGCTGAGTGAGCTATTTACCGTGGGAGCAGGGGGCTGGTCTGGATTTCCTCCGCATAAGCACCATGTCGATCGTATGCCTCTTGAATCGGATCATGAAGAAATTTACCTTTTCAAGTTTCGCCCTTCGTCTGGATTCGGCGCACAATTTACCTATGTAAATGACGATGACTTCGGTCCTGTTTATCATATCAAGGATAACTCAGTTATACTTCTGGATAACAGCTATCATCCTGTTGTGGCTGCCCCTGGATACGAGATGTATTATTTCACCATATTAGTGGGGAAAACACAGCGGGCATTAACGCAGTATTTTCATCCCGATCACAGCTATCAACTTAAAACAATTCCAGGTATTATGGATATGATACAAAAATTTAAGTAGGCTAAGGTTCATTGATGCAATTTGCAATGCACGGCATGATAACCTTATATTCCAATATTCTCAGCGACATTCGTACAGCCGCGCAGGCAGGTTATGATGGCATTGAGCTTCATACAGAAAAACTGTGGCGCTATTTGAACAGTGGATGCACAGCAGAAGGTATTGCTGAAGCATTGAAAAAACAGAATTTGCAGGTCTCTGCTATTGACATTATTGGAAATGTAGAAGCGCCTGATCGTGAAGGAAAGAAGAAATTACAGCAACAGGCAAGGGTGCTTTCCATTCTTGCTTCTCAGATAGGGGCCGAGTGTATTCAGCTCAATGCATTCACGGCCCTGGATGGACTCACCTTAGAGGAGAATTTGCACATCACTGCACGGAATATCAAGGAGCTTGTACAAATTGGAGCCGAACATGGCATTCGTTTTCAGTACGAGGGAGCTGCATGGACTCCCATACACAGTGTCAGCGCTTGTCTGGAACTGGTGGACAGGGTTGGAGAAGATAACTTTGGACTGGTGCTGGACTTCTGGCACTTATGGGCCGGCAGATCCACAACACCTGAGGAAGTCGCAAAAATAGATAAAAACCTTATATTTGGAATACACTGTTCTGGAGGCATTCGTCCACAGCTTTTACCTGATGCTGCAGTAGACTGGAAAGATGAACGGGAGTATCGTGGCCATTTTCCTCTTCCGGTGCCGGATCGCTTCCCCTTTGTGCGTCCTGAAGCCGTGACCACCGAGAATGCCGATCTTCTTCCAGTTCAGGACTGGGTGCATGCTGTTTGTGCTACTGGCTACGATGGCTGGGTTTCTGGCGAGTTTCTCAATGACAGTTTATGGGAATTGGACAGTTTTGAGTGCATCTGCATTATGCGAAAGCAGCTTCAGGACTTGTTTAACTGATTATGAGGCTGATGTTTTTAATGAAGAAAAAGGATAGAAGAGAGTAAGATTGTGGAACAGGTAAAAATCGGCATTGCCGGGCTTGGCAGATTGGGGAAGTGCCATGCAAGGAATTTAATGAATACCAGAGGAGCGGTTCCTTGTGCTGTATGCAGTATTATTGAAGAGGAACTGCAATGGGCTCGGGAAAATCTTAGTGAAAAACTGGAATGCTATCTTAGCTATGAAGACATGTTGAAAAAGGCTGATATAGATGCGGTATTCATTGTAACAAGCAGTTCGATGCATATACAGCAGATTATTCAGGGTTTTGAGGCAGGAAAACATGTTTTTTGTGAGAAACCACTGGATTGCAGCGTGGAAAAATGTCGTTCGGTATTGGATATCATACGGAATTACGCACGGGAAAAGGTTTTTCAGATGGGCTTTGTGAGACGATTTGATTCTGCATATGTTTACGCTAAGAAGCGTATTGAAGAAGGAGCAATAGGAAAGCCGTTTTTGATGCACTCCCGTACTGCAGATCATGACGATTTTGCTGCATTTCAAGTGAATTATGTAAAAGCAGGCGGAGGAATTTTTCATGATATGAATGTCCATGATATTGACCTGGCACGCTGGTATCTTGGGTCCGAGGTTAACCGGGTTTACGCAGTAGGGGGCAGTTATGTCCATAAGGATTTTGAAAAGGTACAGGATGCTGATAACACCATGGGAACCTGTGAATTTGAAGATGGCTCACTGGCATTTATTTCCGCGTCCCGCACTGCTTTTCATGGTCACGATACGCGAGCTGAAATACAGGGAACAAAAGGAATAATACGAATTGGTTATACCTCCTCCGTTTCCGATGTCGAGATTTTGGACAGCAATGGAGTACGAAGAGAAGGTGTCCATACCTTCTTTGACAGATTTGAGGACGCTTTTAAGCGTGAGGCGCAGTTTTATATTGATTCTATACTGGGAAAGGAGAAAGTTCATATTACTGTTGATGACGCCTTTCAGGCTACATTGGTTGCGGAGGCATTGAGCCGATCCTTTAAGGAAAAGAGAGTGATTGAAACTTCAGGCAACCTCTAAAAACCCCGTGAATCTTCCAAACCTGGGTTCCGAAAGAAACCTGGAACTGTTATACTGATTAGCATGAAAAAAAGGACGTTTTCCCGATTCAAGGGTTGCAAAACTATTTTTTTAGAGCTACCCTATAGATTAAGGAGAAGTATATGAAAAGTGGATTTTTAGTGTTTCTGGTTCTGTCGGCAGTCTTCGTACCGCTGTTGCTTTCCTGCGTCGGTGCAGAAAGTACCACGACCTATACGCTAACATTTAATAGCGGAGGAGGGAGCGCTGTGGCATCCCAGAGTGTCGAATCAGGCGGGAAAGCGTCCCGTCCGGAAGATCCGCAGCGGGCAGGGCACAGCCTTGTAAACTGGTACGTCGATGACAGCTTTCAGACCGTCTATGATTTCGAACAGTCGGTAACCGAAAGCATAACACTCTATGCTGCGTGGCATCATAAATTGAAATCAGTTATAGAAAGCGGCACGGTACCTTCGGATCTGAGCCCATACGGCTCGCTTGTCCAGACTGTGCTTGAGCCCTATGCAGCCGGTGCCGTCATAGTAGCCAGGTATGTCGCTACTTCTTCGCAAGGCAGTGGGGACGCAAGCAGCTGGGAGAATGCCGCAGGAGACATAAAGGCAACTATGGATAATATTACTGATGCGGGGGCAAACAAGATTTATCTTGTGCTGCTGGCGTCAGGAACACACATCCCGGAAGCCACCCTCGCAATGAAAAACCATGTGGCCATAGTCGGCGGATGGAATGAATGGGAACACACCGGCACGAGCACAATAAGCGGGGACAATGCAAGGGGTGTCTTTATTAACAGCGGTATAGACCAAACAGCCCTGCTCTATGGAGTAACAATTGCTAATGGGAAGTCGAGTGGTAATGGCGGCGGAATGTATAACGATAACTCTTCGCCCACCCTGAGCCATGTCACATTCTCCGGCAATACGGCGGCAATCAGCGGCGGCGGAATGTATAACGATAACTCTTCTTCGCCCACCCTGAGCCATGTTACGTTCACCGGCAATACGGCTACCGGCGGCAGCGGCGGCGGAATGTATAACTCGAACTCTTCGCCCACCCTGAGCCATGTCACGTTCTCCGGCAATGAGGCAAGAAGCAGCGGCGGCGGAATGTATAACGGTTCCTCTTCGCCCACCCTGAGCCATGTCACGTTCTCCGGCAATGAGGCAAGCAGCAGCGGCGGCGGAATGTATAACTTTAACTCTTCGCCCACCACCCTGAGCCATGTCACGTTCACTGGCAATACGGCAAACAACGGCGGCGGCGGAATGTATAACAGTTCCTCTTCGCCCACCCTGAGTCATGTTACGTTCACCGGCAATACGGCAACCCATGGCGGCGGAATGTATAACGACAACGATGTAGCAAGCGGCCCCACCATCGTGAACTCGCTGTTCTGGAACAATAAAGGCGGCGCAAATCCAACAACCAATGGCCAGCAGATCTACATGTTCAATGACACAAATAGCGGTGCTGAGAACATGACCATCGCCTTCAGCCTGGTGCAGCACGGGATAGCAGAGACTTCCGGCGTGACTTCCGATGGTAATGCGACTGACGGACTCGGTATTGGCGGCGGCACGGATCCGGTAACTGTGACTCAGGCCAATAATATCAAAGATGATCCCAAGCTGGCTGCCGATTTGGCTGATAACGGCGGGTTTGTGCAGACGATTGCGCTGCTGGAAAACAGTGCCGCAATCGACAAAGGCGTGTATGTGCGGCGGTCCGGAACGGTAGGCAGTTTTACCTTCTACTACAGTGAGGATAGCACAAACTGGTTTACTGATTTGACACGCAGCAGTTCTACAACTCTTCCCGAAAATGCAATAGACCTTACCGCAACCGACGCGCGGGGCTACACGCGGAGCGGGCGTCCCGACATCGGCGCTTACGAGTACGGCGGTACAGCTCCTTAGAGGAGCACTGCAGAGCACCCATGGTGCTCAGCTTTGAAGGATATGCAGGCAGCCTCCATTGTGCGGATAGTGTCTGCGCCGGCAGAATCTGTTTCTGTCGGCGCAGAGTCGAAGCGTCCTTTGCGGTTGTATGTTTCGTACTGCGCCAGCCCGTGAGGGATAGCAAGGTGGCCGTGAGGCCGGTCTGCCAGGGGCATACCGGAACAATAGCGGAGCCTGAAGCGACAAAATGGAGTTGCCGGTAAAAGATTTTGCGGGTGGAAGCTATGCGGTCGGCTGGCCTTATCTGGAGGTGGAATTATCCCCGATATGACGACAGTCAGTTAAGCCACACGTTCTAATTTATATTCTTCCGGGCTGTTATACCCCGGATAAGAATGACTTCTTTGTCGATTATAGAATATTTCCAGGGCACCTCTAAAAACCCCCTGAATCATCCAAACCTGGGTTCCGAAAGAAACCTGGAACTGTTATACTGATTAGCATGAAAAAAAGAGATATAGTCAAAAGTTGTGGATGGGGTAAAAAAAGAGCAAATCCTTCTGTAAAATAATTAGTAATAAAGCCAAACAGAAAGGAGATGCTCTATGGAAGAGTTTACAACAAACGGAAATGATTCGGAAGTGCTGAAAAGCGAAACAGAATCGGTTTTGGATCAGGTTTTGCGAGAGGGAGCCAGAAAGATGCTTATTCATGCCCTGGAGTTAGAAGTGGAAGACTACATCAATGCCCATAAACATGAGCGTGATCAGAATAATCAGCGCAAGGTTGTACGCAATGGTTACCACGCCCAACGAAAAATTGTGACAGGGGTTGGTCAAATGCAAATCAAGGTTCCAGGAGTGGATGACAGGAAATTAAAGAGCAAGCGAGAGGATCGCTTCACCAGTGCCATACTGCCAACCTATATGCGCAGAACTCCCAGTATCGACAACCTTGTTCCGGTGCTGTACCTCAGTGGTGTGTCCACATCTGCTTTCCAGACAGCTCTTGCCTCGATTCTGGGTGCTGGAGGGAGATACTGCTCCAACTGAAAGCCCGGGGTCTCACCGCCGCCCCCAGGCTGGCCATTGGGGATGGTGCGCTGGGTTTCTGGAATGCCCTGGATGAAATCTTTCCCGAAACAAAAAAACAGCGTTGCTGGGCGCACAAGACAGCGAATGTGTTAAACAAAATGCCCAGGAATATCCAGGGCAAGGCCAAGTCAATGATTCATGAAATGTATATGGCAGATACCGAGCAGAATGCTCTTAAAGCCTATGACTTATTCATTGATTCCTTTCAGGCTAAATACCCCAGGGCCACCCAGTGTCTGGAAAAGGACAGGGAGAAGCTGTTCACGTTCTACAAATTTCCGGCGATGCACTGGACTCACATCAGGACGACCAACCCGATTGAGTCAACCTTTGCTACTGTCCGCCTTAGAACGAAGAGAACCAGGGGCTGTGGTTCAAGGGCGGCAACATTAAGTATGGTTTGGAAGCTCTGCCTGGAGGCTGAAAAGAACTGGCGAAAGCTACGTGGATACAAGCTAATCCCCAGGGTTATTGAGGGTGTGTTTTGTAAAGATGGAGTCTTCAAGGAAGAGGCCGCGTGAAAAAAATGAAGGATTTGAAATTTTCTCATCCACAACTATTGACAATAACTCTGAAAAAAAGGACGTTTTCCCGATTCAAGGGTTGCAAAACTATTTTTTAGAGGTACCCTATAGATTAAGGAGAAGTATATGAAAAGTGGATTTTTAGTGTTTCTGGTTCTGTCGGCAGTCTTCGTACCGCTGTTGCTTTCCTGCGTCGGTGCAGAAAGTTCCACGACCTATACGCTAACATTTAATAGCGGAGGAGGGAGCGCTGTGGCATCCCAGAGTGTCGAATCAGGCGGGAAAGCGTCCCGTCCGGAAGATCCGCAGCGGGCAGGGCACAGCCTTGTAAACTGGTACGTCGATGACAGCTTTCAGACCGTCTATGATTTCGAACAGTCGGTAACCGAAAGCATAACACTCTATGCTGCGTGGCATCATAAATTGAAATCAGTTATAGAAAGCGGCACGGTACCTTCGGATCTGAGCCCATACGGCTCGCTTGTCCAGACTGTGCTTGAGCCCTATGCAGCCGGTGCCGCCATAGTAGCCAGGTATGTCGCTACTTCTTCGCAAGGCAGTGGGGACGCAAGCAGCTGGGAGAATGCCGCAGGAGACGTAAAGACAACTATGGAGAGTATTACTGATGCGGGGGCAAACAAGATTTATCTTGTGCTGCTGGCGTCAGGAACACACATCCCGGAAGCCACCCTCGCAATGAAAAACCATGTGGCCATAGTCGGCGGATGGAATGAATGGGAACACACCGGCACGAGCACAATAAGCGGGGACAATGCAAGGGGTGTCTTTATTAACAGCAATATAGACCGAACAGCCCTGCTCTACGGTGTAGTAATTGCTAATGGGAAGTCGAGTAGTGATGGCGGCGGAATGCATAACGATAACTCTTCGCCAACCCTGAGCCATGTCACGTTCACTGACAATACGGCAAACCACGGCGGCGGAATGTTTAACTTGAACTCTTCGCCCACCCTGAGCCATGTCACGTTCTCCGGCAATGAGGCAAGCAGCAGCGGCGGCGGAATGTATAACTTGACCTCTTCGCCCACCCTGAGCCATGTCACGTTCTCCGGCAATATGGCGACAAACGACGGCGGCGGAATGTATAACTCCGACTGTTCGTCCACCCTGAGCCATGTCACATTCTCCGGCAATACGGTGGGAAACGTCGGCGGCGGAATGACTAACGATAACTCTTCGCCCACCCTGAGCCATGTCACGTTCACCGGCAATACGGCAAACCATGGCGGCGGAATGAGTAACCTGTACAACTCTTCGCCCACCCTGAGCCATGTCACGTTCTCCGGCAATGAGGCAAGCAGCAGCGGCGGCGGAATGTATAACCGCACCAATTCAGCAAGCAGCCCCACCATCGTGAACTCGCTGTTCTGGAACAATGAAGGCGGCGCAACAACAACCTTTGGCCAGCAGATCTACATGTACAATAATGGCGGTGCTGTGAACATGACCATCGCCTTCAGCCTGGTGCAGCACGGGATAGAAGCGACTTCCGGCGCGGCTTCCGATGGTAATGCGAATGACGGACTCGGTATTGGCGGCGGCACGAATTTGGTAACTGTGACTCAGGCCAATAATATCAAAGATGATCCCAAGCTGGCTGACGATTTGGCTGATAACGGCGGGTTTGTGCAGACGATTGCGCTACTGGATGGCAGTGCCGCAATCGACAAAGGCGTGTATGTGCGGCGGTCCGGAACGGTAGGCAGTTTTACCTTCTACTACAGTGAGGATAGCACAAACTGGGTTACTGATTTGACTCTCAGTAGCACTGCAACTCTTCCCGAAAATGCAATAGACCTTACCGCAACCGACGCGCGGGGCTACACGCGGAGCGGGCGTCCCGACATCGGTGCTTACGAGTACGGCGGTACAGCTCCTTAGAGGAGCACTGCAGAGCACCCATGGTGCTCTGCTTTGAAGGATATGCAGGCAGCGTACATTGTGCGGATAGTGTCTGCGCTGGCAGAATCTGTTTCTGTCGGCGCAGAGTCGAAGCGTCCTTTGCGGTTGTATGTTTCGTACTGCGCCAGCCCGTGAGGGATATGCAAGGTGGCCGTGAGGCCGGTCTGCCAGGGGCATACCGGAACAATAGCGGAGCCTGAAGCGACAAAATGGAGTTGCCGGTAAAAGATTTTGCGGGTGGAAGCTATGCGGTCGGCTGGCCTTATCTGGAGGTGGAATTATCCCCGATATAACGACAGTCAGTTAAGCCACACGTTCTAATTCATATTCTTCCGGGCTGTTATACCCCGGATAAGAATGACTTCTTTGTCGATTATAGAATATTTCCAGGGCACCTCTAAGAAACCCCCTGAATCTTCCAAACCTGGGTTCCGAAAGAAACCTGGAACTGTTATACTGATTAGCATGAAAAAAAGGACGTTTTTCCCGATTCAAGGTTTACAAAACTATTTTTTAGAGGTATCCTATAGATTAAGGAGAAGTATATGAAAAGTGGATTTTTAGTGTTTCTGGTTCTGTCGGCAGTCTTCGTACCGCTGTTGCTTTCCTGCGTCGGTGCAGAAAGTACCACGACCTATACGCTTACCTTTAATAGCGGAGGAGGGAGCGCTGTGCCATCCCAGAGTGTCGAATCAGGCGGGAAAGCGTCCCGTCCGGAAGATCCGCAGCGGGCAGGGCACAGCCTTGTAAACTGGTACGTCGATGACAGCTTTCAGACCGTCTATGATTTCGAACAGTCGGTAACCGAAAGCATAACACTCTATGCTGCGTGGCATCATAAATTGAAATCAGTTATAGAAAGCGGCACGGTACCTTCGGATCTGAGCCCATACGGCTCGCTTGTCCAGACTGTGCTTGAGCCCTATGCAGCCGGTGCCGTCATAGTAGCCAGGTATGTCGCTACTTCTTCGCAAGGCAGTGGGGACGCAAGCAGCTGGGAGAATGCCGCAGGAGACATAAAGGCAACTATGGATAATATTACTGATGCGGGGGCAAACAAGATTTATCTTGTGCTGCTGGCGTCAGGAACACACATCCCGACTGACACCCTCGCAATGAAAAACCATGTGGCCATAGTCGGGGGATGGAATGAATGGGAACACACCGGCACGAGCACAATAAGCGGGGACAATGCAAGGAGTGTCTTTATTAACAGCAATATAGACCGAACAGCCCTGCTCTATGGAGTAACAATTGCTAATGGGACGTCGAATGATAATGGCGGCGGAATGTTTATCTATAACTCTTCGCCCACCCTGAGCCATGTTACGTTCACCGGCAATACGGCGACAACCTCCGGCGGCGGAATGTTTAACTTGGACTCTTCGCCCACCCTGAGCCATGTTACGTTCACCAGCAATACGGCTACCGGCGGCAGCGGCGGCGGAATGTTTAACTACAACTCTTCGCCCACCCTGAGCCATGTCACGTTCTCCGGCAATGAGGCAAGCAACTACGGCGGCGGAATGGGTAACGAGGGATCTTCTTCGCCCACCCTGAGCCATGTCACATTCACCGGCAATACGGCGACAAGCAGCGGCGGCGGAATGGGTAACGAGAGCTCTTCGCCCACTCTGAGCCATGTCACGTTCTCCGGCAATACGGCGACAAACAGCGGCGGCGGAATGTTTAACGGTAAATCTTCTTCGCCCACCCTGAGCCATGTCACGTTCTCCGGCAATACGGCGGCAAACAGAGGCGGCGGAATGTATAACAATAACTCTTCGCCCACCCTGAGCCATGTTACGTTCACCGGCAATACAGCGACAACCTCCGGCGGCGGAATGTTTAACGACACCAATGGAGCAAGCGGCCCCACCATCGTGAACTCGCTGTTCTGGAACAATAAAGGCGGCGCAAATCCAACAACCAATGGCCAGCAGATCTACGTGTTCAATGACACAAATAGCGGTGCTGAGAACATGACCATCGCCTTCAGCCTGGTGCAGCACGGGATAGCAGAGACTTCCGGCGTGACTTCCGATGGTAATGCGACTGACGGACTCGGTATTAGCGGCGGCACGGTTCCGGTAACTGTGACTCAGGTCAGCAATATCGAAGATGATCCCAAGCTGGCTGACGATTTGGCTGATAACGGCGGGTTTGTGCAGACGATTGCGCTACTGGAAAACAGTGCCGCAATCGACAAAGGCGTGTATGTGCGGCGGTCCGGAACGGTAGGCAGTTTTACTTTCTACTACAGTGAGGATAGCACAAACTGGTTTACTGATTTGGATCCCAGCAGCACAGCAACTCTTCCCGGAGATGCAATAGACCTTACCGCAACCGACGCGCGTGGCTACACGCGGAGCGGGCGTCCCGACATCGGCGCTTACGAGTACGGCGGCGGTACTGCTCCTTAAGGGAATGCTCTACAGAGCACTCATGGTGCTCAGCTTTGAAGGATATGCAGGCAGCCTCCATTGTGCGGATAGTGTCTGCGCCGGCAGAATCTGTTTCTGTCGGCGCAGAGTCGAAGCGTCCTTTGCGGTTGTATGTTTCGTACTGCGCCAGCCCGTGAGGGATAGCAAGGTGGCCGTGAGGCCGGTCTTCCAGGGGCATACCGGAACAATAGCGGAGCCTGGAGCGACAAAATGGAGTTGCCGGTAAAAGACTTTGCGGGTGGAAGCTATGCGGTCGGCTGGCCTTATCTGGAGGTGGAATTATCCCCGATATGACGACAATCAGTTAAGCCACACGTTCTAATTTATATTCTTCCGGGCTGTTATACCCCGGATAAGAATGACTTCTTTGTCGATTATAGAATATTTCCAGGGCACCTCTAAAAAACCCCCTGAATCTTCCAAACCTGGGTTCCGAAAGAAACCTGGAACTGTTATACTGATTAGCATGAAAAAAAGAGATATAGTCAAAAGTTGTGGATGGGGTAAAAAAAGAGCAAATCCTTCTGTAAAATAATTGGTGAAAAAGCCAAACAGAAAGGAGATGCTCTATGGAAGAGTTTACAACAAACGGAAATGATTCGGAAGTGCTGAAAAGCGAAACAGAATCGGTTTTGGATCAGGTTTTGCGAGAGGGAGCCAGAAAGATGCTTATTCATGCCCTGGAGTTAGAAGTGGAAGACTACATCAATGCCCATAAACATGAGCGTGATCAGAATAATCAGCGCAAGGTTGTACGCAATGGTTACCACGCCCAACGAAAAATTGTGACAGGGGTTGGTCAAATGCAAATCAAGGTTCCAGGAGTGGATGACAGGAAATTAAAGAGCAAGCGAGAGGATCGCTTCACCAGTGCCATACTGCCAACCTATATGCGCAGAACTCCCAGTATCGACAACCTTGTTCCGGCGCTGTACCTCAGTGGTGTGTCCACATCTGCTTTCCAGACAGCTCTTGCCTCGATTCTGGGTGAAGGTATTGCCGGACTGTCGGCGACGAACATAGTCCGCTTGAAAAGGTTCTGGGAAGATGAGTTTCTTCAGTGGGAGAAACGTGATTTGAAAGCTAAGGAATACGCCTACATCTGGGTGGACGGCATCTACTTCAATGTAAGGCTTGATGATCAAAGGAGCTGCATTCTTGTAATCATGGGAGCTGACAAGGATGGGAAGAAGGAACTTCTAGCCGTCAGTGACGGATACAGGGAAAGCTCACAAAGCTGGAGGGAGATACTGCTCCAACTGAAAGCCCGGGGTCTCACCGCCGCCCCCAGGCTGGCCATTGGGGATGGTGCGCTGGGTTTCTGGAATGCCCTGGATGAAATCTTTCCCGAAACAAAAAAACAGCGTTGCTGGGCGCACAAGACAGCGAATGTGTTAAACAAAATGCCCAGGAATATCCAGGGCAAGGCCAAGTCAATGATTCATGAAATGTATATGGCAGATACCGAGCAGAATGCTCTTAAAGCCTATGACTTATTCATTGATTCCTTTCAGGCTAAATACCCCAGGGCCACCCAGTGTCTGGAAAAGGACAGGGAGAAGCTGTTCACGTTCTACAAATTTCCGGCGATGCACTGGACTCACATCAGGACGACCAACCCGATTGAGTCAACCTTTGCTACTGTCCGCCTTAGAACGAAGAGAACCAGGGGCTGTGGTTCAAGGGCGGCAACATTAAGTATGGTTTGGAAGCTCTGCCTGGAGGCTGAAAAGAACTGGCGAAAGCTACGTGGATACAAGCTAATCCCCAGGGTTATTGAGGGTGTGTTTTGTAAAGATGGAGTCTTCAAGGAAGAGGCCGCGTGAAAAAAATGAAGGATTTGAAATTTTCTCATCCACAACTATTGACAATAACTCTGAAAAAAAGGACGTTTTCCCGATTCAAAGGTTGCAAAACTATTTTTTTAGAGCTACCCTATAGATTAAGGAGAAGTATATGAAAAGTGGATTTTTAGTGTTTCTGGTTCTGTCGGCAGTCTTCGTACCGCTGTTGCTTTCCTGCGTCGGTGCAGAAAGTCCCACGACCTATACGCTAACATTTAATAGCGGAGGAGGGAGCGCTGTGGCATCCCAGAGTGTCGAATCAGGCGGGAAAGCGTCCCGTCCGGAAGATCCGCAGCAGGCAGAGCACAGCTTTGAAAACTGGTACGTCGATGACAGCTTTCAGACCGTCTATGATTTCGAACAGTCGGTAACCGAAAGCATAACACTCTATGCTGCGTGGCACCATAAATTGAAATCAGTTATAGAAAGCGGCACGGTACCTTCGGATCTGAGCCCATACGGCTCGCTTGTCCAGACTGTGCTTGAGCCCTATGCAGCCGGTGCCGCCATAGTAGCCAGGTATGTCGCTACTTCTTCGCAAGGCAGTGGGGACGCAAGCAGCTGGGAGAATGCCGCAGGAGACATAAAGGCAACTATGGATGATAATATTACTGATGCGAAGGCAAACAAGATTTATCTTGTGCTGCTGGCGTCAGGAACACACATCCCGACTGACACCCTCGCAATGAAAAACCATGTGGCCATAGTCGGGGGATGGAATGAATGGGAACACACCGGAACGAGCACAATAAGCGGGGACAATGCGAGGAGGGTCTTTAGTAACAGCGGTATAAGTAACAGCGGTATAGACCAAACAGCCCTGCTCTATGGAGTAACAATTGCTAATGGAACGTCGAGTAGTGATGGCGGCGGAATGCATAACAATATCTCTTCGCCAACCCTGAGCCATGTCACGTTCACTGACAATACGGCAAACCACGGCGGCGGAATGTTTAACATGAACTCTTCGCCCACCCTGAGCCATGTCACGTTCTCCGGCAATGAGGCAAGCAGCGACGGCGGCGGAATGTATAACTTGACCTCTTCGCCCACCCTGAGCCATGTCACGTTCTCCGGCAATGAGGCAAGCAGCAGCGGCGGCGGAATGTATAACTCCACCTCTTCGCTCACCCTGAGCCATGTCACGTTCACCGGCAATACGGCAACCCATGGCGGCGGAATGACTAACGATAACTCTTCGCCCACCCTGAGCCATGTCACGTTCTCCGGCAATGAGGCAAGCACCAGCGGCGGCGGAATGAATAACCTGTTCAACTCTTCGCCCACCCTGCGCCATGCCACGTTCACCGGCAATACGGCGGCAATCAGAGGTGGCGGAATGTATAACATCACCAATCCAGCAAGCAGCCCCACCATCGTGAACTCGCTGTTCTGGAACAATAAAGGCGGCGCAACTCCAACAACCGATGGCCAGCAGATCTACATGAACAATAATAGCGGTGCTGTGAACATGACCATCGCCTTCAGCCTGGTGCAGCACGGGATAGAAGCGACTTCCGGCGTGACTTCCGATGGTAATGAGAATGACGGACTCGGTATTAGCGGCGGCACGAATTTGGTAACTGTGACTCAGGCCAATAATATCAAAGATGATCCCAAGCTGGCTGACGATTTGGCTGATAACGGCGGGTTTGTGCAGACGATTGCGCTACTGGTTGGCAGTGCCGCAATCGACAAAGGCGTGTATGTGCGGCGGTCCGGAACGGTAGGCAGTTTTACCTTCTACTACAGTGAGGATAGCACAAACTGGGTTACTGATTTGACTCTCAGTAGCACTGCAACTCTTCCCGAAAATGCAATAGACCTTACCGCAACCGACGCGCGGGGCTACACGCGGAGCGGGCGTCCCGACATCGGCGCTTACGAGTACGGCGGTACAGCTCCTTAGAGGAGCACTACAGAGCACCCATGGTGCTCTGCTTTGAAGGATATGCAGGCAGCGTACATTGTGCGGATAGTGTCTGCGCCGGCAGAATCTGTTTCTGTCGGCGCAGAGTCGAAGCGTCCTTTGCGGTTGCATGTTTCGTACTGTGCCAGCTCGTGAGGGATAGCAAGGTGGCCGTGAGGCCGGTCTTCCAGGGGCATACCGGAACGATAGCGGAGCCTGGAGCGACAAAATGGAGTTGCCGGTAAAAGACTTTGCGGGTGGAAGCTATGCGGTCGGCTGGCCTTATCTGGAGGTGGAATTATCCCCGATATGACGACAGTCAGTTAAGCCACACGTTGGGCAAGATGACTTAAAAAAGCACGTACTTCGCTTGTTCCCATAGTTCCAGGATGCTTTTTCTGGTGGAAGTAGATGAAGCGCCGGACCCAGTATACGTAGGATTTTTTCGTGCGGTAGGCATAGTGCTTCACTCGTAGCGCAGCGCGAAGCTGATCCAGCAATTTGGGGCTTTGAAGAGTGGCTCGGTCATTCATATGTAATAGTAAACGAGGAGAATCCGGCAATTGATTCAATATACCGACAGAAATGGAGTATTGAAGGAAGCTATATTCGATATTGCAGTACACTCAGTAGTTATACGCAGAACAAAGGAAACAAACCATGTCGTTAAATGTAAAATCTGAACTACGAAATGTCACCGGAATATCCGAAGAAGAAAAAAGACGAATAAAAGATTTTCTTCAAGGTGGCGTTTATTGTTGGTGCAAAAATAGAAAGGATGAATGGTTTTCGCTAAGAGATTTAATGGGTGGTGATAACTATTACTGGCAAGGTACGCCATTGCTCCTGTTGTACTTAAAGCATGAAAACAGTAATCCAGACCCAGTGAAAGAAGCGGGCAAAGATGGTGGATGGCTATTGAAAGCAGTGATTATTGAAGATAAGAGATTGTTTGAAACAAGAAAAGAAGCTCTCATACGGCAATACCGCTGAATTGGTGGAGATGAAGAAGGCGCATAACAAGGCAAATTCACTCGGACGCTTCGCTGTCGCTCAGCGCCGGTGATTTGCGGCGTTAGCCCATAGATGAAGAATAGGAATCTGCGTGAAATGCGCTCCCCTATATGCAATATTGAGAAGCTATGACTTACCTTGAAAAGCTGAAAACAGAACTGACGCAACCTGCGTCAGTTCAATACGATGCCATCGACCTCTTCGCAGGTTGCGGAGGTCTGTCGTTGGGGTTTGAGGCTTGTGGCATCCGCACCAACGGGTACGAGATGGAACCCGACTACGCGGAAACCTATTCTCGCAATCTTGCAGGCACCTGCAAGTGCAAGCGACTTGAACTTGGCGAAGAGTACCCCTCTGCCCAGATCGTAGTTGGCGGCCCTCCTTGTCAGCCCTTCAGCGTCGGAGGAAAACAGCTTGGCCTCCAAGATTCAAGGGATGGGTTTCCTGTCTTTATTGAAGCCATTGAGAAAGTCGATCCTGATATTTGGATATTCGAGAATGTTCGAGGGATACTGTATCGCAACAAGCACTATTTTGAGGAGATCCTGACTCGACTCAAAGAACTGAACTATGTGGTTGAGTATCAGCTGCTCAATGCAGTCAAGTTCGGGGTTCCTCAAAACCGAGAACGTCTCGTCGTCGTCGGACATCGTGGAGATTTCCAGTTCCCACAAGAACTCTCCACGAGGGTCACAGCAGGCGAGGCCCTTGGAGAATTGGCATCATCCATTCCGGATGACGCCAAATTCCTTACTCCAAGCATGGACAAGTACATCGCCAAATACGAGAAAGCATCGAAATGTGTCAACCCGCGTGACCTTCACCTGGACCGCCCAGCGCGAACGCTCACTTGCAGGAACTTGGCAGGAGCAACAGGAGATATGCATCGTGTCCGACTGCCCGATGGCAGGCGCAGGAGAATTACTGTTCGGGAGGCGGCACGCCTCCAGAGCTTCCCCGACTCTTTTGAGTTTTGCGGAACAGAAACCAGTCAGTATTATCAGGTTGGCAACGCCGTTCCCCCGCTGTTTGCGCACGCAATCGCCAGTTCCGTTGTGGCCTACCTGCAATCAGAGCATCGTCTTTCGAGTTCTGAAATCCTTTACAGGAACCTGCCTGCACAGCCAGAGCTGTTTGTAATGGAATCACGAAAGGAAGAATACGCTATGCCTGATTTTATCCCAAAGAGAAAGAAGTCACGTCCAATCAAGAAGGTCATAAACGAGGCCCTCCATCTTCTCAACAGCCTCGGAATACCGTTTGACGGATTGACTGAGCGCCGCCTTGAGAAGATGGGAATGGCATTCCTCGCGGTGGTTGATGTGAAGCGGTCAAACAACTGGTCGGAAGCCAAACAGAGCGGAGATGGCTGGGCTCCTCAAACACGCCAGATTATTGACTACATCAACAGCAATTTCGGCGAATCCATATCGAGCGGATCTTACGACGATATCCGCAGAAAAGACCTGAAATTGTTGACCGTAGTGCCAATGATCCCAATGCGGCGACAAACAACCCGACTCGGGGTTATGCCCTCAGTCCCCAATTTGCCTATATCGTCAGGTCATATGGTAAGGATGGTTGGGAAGAGGATGTTGACGAACTCCTTGCTGAAACTGGCACATTGCGCGAACGGCTATCCGCCATGCGGGATATTGAAACAGTGGCCGTTTCACTGCCTGACGGTCTATCGCTGGATTTTTCGCCTGGCGAGCACAATGATTTGCAGAAGGCCATCATTGAGGAGTTTCTTCCCCGCTACGGGTTTGCGTCTGAAGTGCTATATGTTGGCGACACGGCGAAGAAACTCCTTCTCTGTGACAAGAAGACACTTGAGGAATTATCTTTCTTTGAGCTTACATATGACGAACTTCCGGACATTCTTGCATACAGCTCAGAGAAGAACTGGCTGTTCCTTATCGAGGCCGTCCACAGCTCAGGGCCAATTACACCGGTAAGGCTTGAAGAGCTCAAACGCCTTACCAAGGAGTGCACGGCAGAGATTGTTTATGTGACGGCGTTTCTCGACAGAGCAACTTTCAGGAAGTTTGCGCCGGATATTGCATGGGAAACTGAAGTGTGGATAGCCGATTCCCCTGACCATCTTATCCACTTCAACGGCGACAAGTTTCTTGGTCCATACAAGAAGTAGAATTGGGCTAACAATCGCATGGAGAGCTACAAATTGACCCGCGCTCGCGCGGGTCAATTTGAGCCTCATGCGTGACGTTCTAATTCATATTCTTCCGGGCTGTTATACCCCGGATAAGAATGACTTCTTTGTCGATTATAGGGCACCTCTAAAAAACCTTATTTCGTTTTTGGCTTGATCTTTTTCCTCGCTGCTGCGTTGTCAAGATGCTCACGTAATCAGGTGCGTACCGCAGGAGCAAAGCTCCGAGGAACGCACCGCCAACCCTCCGCTTTTGCCGTCTTGCATCAAGAAAAAATTTAATCAGGTGCGTACCGCAGGAGCAAAGCTCCGAGGAACGCACCGCCAACCCTCCGCTTTTGCCGTCTTGCATCAAGAAAAAATTTAATCAGGTGCGTACCGCAGGAGCAAAGCTCCGAGGAACGCACCGCCAACTGCGCCAAATTCCAAAAGCTGTTTTTTAGAGGTACCCCTCAGTATCGTGGTTATTTCGACATTGATCTTTCACAATCGGGGTACAGTCGTCAATGGTCAATATATACCGGTTCCAGGGTTAACCTCTCAGCAAAGGGAGTCCTGAAGTTTTTGCAATGCCTCATTGCCTGGATTGAGTAGTTCAAATGACTGGTTGACCAGTGGATTATCACATGTTGACGCGTGATCATGCATGTCCTCTGCATCTTTATTGATATAGAGCAAACCTGTTGCAACCCGTCCCTTCATTGCACATCGGCGAATGTATGCAAGTGCTTCCAGGGAATCAGTGGGATCATAGTTTTCGGCAACTTTGTCGAGGATTATACTGGAACCATCATGTAAGGTCAGTTTTGTTTTCGTGCCTTTATCATAGCTTGTGGTTATTTCTTCAGAATCCTCAATGAAATCTATATGAACTGCTTCAGTTATGCTTTCCCTGGTATGTATATAACTCTTTGTAGAGCTTTCATGGTCGTTAAAAGTAACACAGGGAGAAATAACATCAATGACGGCGAAACCGCGGTGAGTAAGACCTGCTTTGATGAGCGGAACAATCTGGGCTTTGTCTCCTGAAAATGAACGGGCAACAAAAGATGCTCCGATGCTGATGGCAAGCTGGGCGGGATCAATAGGTCCGAAAGGATTTGATTCACCCTTCTTCAGCCTGGAACCAACATCGGCAGAGGCAGAAAACTGTCCTTTGGTCAGGCCATAAACGCCGTTATTCTCCAGAACATACAGCATATTCACATTTCTACGGGCAGTATGGGCAAACTGACCAAGGCCGATGGAAAGGGAGTCTCCATCCCCGGAGACTCCAATCAGCCATAGATCACGGTTGGCTGCTGATGCTCCGGTGGCCACAGCCGCCATTCTACCATGGACGGAGTTAATACCATGAGCCTCTGAAATAAAGTAGGTGGGTGTTTTTGACGAACAGCCAATACCGCTGAGTTTGGCAATTCGGTGAGGCGGCAGGGAAAGTTCCCAGGTGGCCTGAATTATAGCTGCTGTAATCGAATCATGACCACATCCGGCACAGAGAGTGGAAAGGGCACCCTCATAATCTCGTCGAGTTAAACCCACTTCATTCAGAGATATTGAAGGATGACTTACTTCTGGTTTATGACCGTAGCTCATTATTGTCTCTCCTCTTTTTTATATGCTTCCCTCAGTTTTTTTGTAATAGCATCAGCGTCTGCCGGCATACCGCCATACTCCAGGATTGGAATCAACTGAGATTTATTGACAGCACTTTCCAGAATCAGAAGACTTCTGAGCTGAGCATCACGATTTTGCTCAACAACAAAACAACGTTCATGAGCTGTGATGAAGGCTTCAATCTGTTTTGAAAATGGAAAGGCCCGGATACGCATGAAGTCGAGATGTATGCTTTCGTCAGCAAGCCGTTTAAGAGCCTCTCTGACGGCAAGATTGCAACCGCCGACAGTAATGACTCCAAACCTGTTTCCTTTTTGACTGTCTATTACAGGACCTGGAACCTGGTCGGCAGAAGATTCAACCTTTCGAAGGAGTCTGTCAACAACCTCAATATACTCTTCAGATTTCTCGGTGTATTGCCCGTACTTGTTATGCCCGGATCCCCTGAGAAAATAGGCCCCTTTAGAATGAACTCCAGGGAGGGTACGGGCCGCGATTCCATCGCCATCGGTATCCAGATAACGGTAAAACTTCTCCATTTTCTCAAGTTGTTCAGCCGTGAGTACTTTCCCCCGGTCAGGACGATATGAGTCATCCCAATGCAACCGTGGTATCAACCACTCATTCATACCAATGTCAAGGTCAGAGAGAACAATAACTGGTGTTTGAAAGTGTTCTGCAAGATCAAAGGCGGCAACGCTGAAGTAGAAGCATTCTTCGGGATCGGATGGAAAAAGAAGGATGTGCTTCGTATCTCCATGAGAGGCATAGGCAGCGAATAAAATATCTCCCTGTTGGGTTCGGGTAGGCAGACCTGTGGATGGACCTACACGTTGGACATCAATGAATACAACCGGAATTTCAGTAAAGTAAGCAAATCCAATGAATTCGTTCATCAGGGATATTCCAGCCCCACTGGTGGCTGTAAATGAACGCGCTCCTGCCCAGCCGGCCCCAATTGCAATTCCGGCAGCGGCCAGTTCATCTTCAGCTTGAACAATGATAACATTCAAGCGACCCGTCTCTGGATCCCGATGAAAGCGCTCACTGAGTTGACCAAAAACGCTGGAAACTGAGGTGGCCGGAGTAATGGGATACCATGCGGCAACGGTTGCTCCGGCATAAATACAGCCCAGAGCAGTGGCGGCATTTCCGGTCATCAGAACACAATCGCGGGTTTTATCCAATCGGTTGACACGAATAGGCAATGGATAGTCAAAATTATCTTTAACATAACTGTGACTCATCGTTATTGCCTTCATATTGGCTTCTGCCAGCTCTGGTTTTCGACTGTATGTTTCTTCTATCAATGTTTGGATAACAGAGAGTTCAATGTTGAGAAAGGCCGCAGAAGCTCCCACATAGGTGATGTTCTTCATTAGAATTCTGACTTTTACATCGGGGAAAGCTTCTACGTTCAAGTTGGAAAATGGAACAGGAAGAAAGTTGATATCTTCACGTTTCAAATCTTCTCTCAACGGCCAGGTGGAATCGTACAGGAAGTATCCGTCGGGCCGAACTGAGGCCACATCCTCTTTCATTGTTTGTGGATTCATGGCGATGAGTATATCCACTCTGGGAGAGCGGGCGATGTGACCATCAGCATTCACTCTTACCTCAAACCATGTGGGTAATCCCTGTATGTTGGAGGGAAAGATGTTTTTTGCTGACACCGGGACACCGGAACGGAATATGGATTTGTAGATCAGACTGTTTGCACTGGCTGATCCAGAACCATTGACGTTGGCAATCTTGAGAACGAAATCGTTAATATTATCATCTTTCATTATAATCCTCAGCAAGTGGAACTCTTATGATTGACTTCTTCATGTCCCAGGCTCCTGTTGGACAGCGTTCGGCACAGAGTCCACAGTGAATACAGACATCTTCGTCCTTAACCATTATTCGGCCAGTTTGAGGCAAATCTTCGGAGATAAACAGTGCCTGTTCAGGGTTGATAGATGGGGCGGTGAGTCTGGAGCGCAGATCAGTCTCTTCTCCGTTATGAGTGATGGTGAGGCAGTCTATAGGACAAACATCAATACAGGCATCGCATTCAATGCAAAGTGAAGCGGTGAAATCGGTCTGCATGTCACAGTTCAGGCAGCGTTCCGCCTCTTTGGCTGCTTCATCCTTGTTGAAGCCGTGTTCAACTTCAAGTTTGAGGTCAAGAAACCGTTCCTTAAGGGACATCTGTGGAACTCTTCGACGTTGGGATGCATCCCATGTGTTGCTGTAGCTCCACTGGTGAATACCCATCCGCTGGCTGATGAGGTTGATGCCTCTGGGGAGACGCTGGTCAATTGAGATGCCGTTGCAGTAGTTATGGATGGATATGGCTGCTTCATGGCCATGGGCAACGGCCCATATAATGTTCAGGGGACCAAACGCCGCATCTCCACCAAAGAATACTCCAGGACGCGTTGACTGGTAATTGGTTTTATTCACAACAGGACAGTTCCAGTCATCAAATTCAATTCCGATATCTGTTTCAATAAATGGGAAGGCATTTTCCTGGCCAACAGCCAGTATGACAGCATCACAGGGTATTGTAACATCCTTGATCTTCTGGGATTTCAGTTTCCCTGAATCATCACGATACCATTCCACATTCTCAAATAGGACACCGGTTAGATTACCATCTTTAATAATGAAACGTTCAGGCGAATAGTTGGTGACAATGTCGATGGCCTCTTCTTCGGCATCTTCCAGTTCCCACTCCGAGGCCTTGAGCATATTATAGGGTTTTCGAGCTACAACTTTGACATTGTCTCCGCCAATACGTTTTGCCGTACGGCAGCAGTCCATGGCTGTATTCCCCCCTCCGATAATCACAACTCGGGGAGCGATGCTGTTCACATGTCCAAAAGCAACAGATTCCAGCCAATTCAGACCAACATAGATTTGGTCTGTTTCATGTCTACCGGGAATTTCCAGCTCCTTTCCCTGAGGGGCTCCACTGCCGACAAATACAGCATCAAAAAGCCCATCATCATCCCCTTCTTCAAGCAGTTTCTTAAGACTGTCTACTGGTGTATTCAACCGAAGGTCGGCGCCCATATCCAGAATCATGCCGATTTCTTCATCAATTATATCCGCAGGAAGCCGAAAGGCAGGAATGCTGGTTCTCATCAATCCTCCGGTCGTGCTGAGCTTCTCAAAAATAACAACTTCATAGCCAAGTGGAAGCAAGTCATTGGCCACAGTCATCGACGCGGGCCCTGCCCCGATGAGTGCTATGCGTTTCCCGTTCTTCTTTGCAGGAGCCTTTGGAAGTCGATCTTTGATCTCATCCCTGAAATCTGCCGTGGTTCTCTTCAATCGACATATAGCTACTGGTTTCTCTTCAATTCTCCGTCGCCGGCATGCCGGTTCACAGGGACGATCACAAACACGTCCAAGAATCCCCGGAAATACATTTGATTCCCTGTTGAGCATGTACGCATCCGAGTACTTGCCCTGGGCAATGAGTCGAATGTATTCAGGAACTGGTGTATGGGCTGGACATGCCCACTGACAATCCACAACTTTGTGATAGTAATCAGGATTACTTGTATCAGTCGGTTTCATTTTTTTCCTTTACCGCTTGCAATTCAAGGCAAGCTACTCAATAATAATATCAGAATTGAGTTTGTATGTAACCGATAATATTGGATTTTTACATGTATTTTCTATGTGCCCTGATAGATAAAGAGGTGAACGAGTCCTATCTTTATTATGGATTCCTTCACTGACAGAGTTGGGTTATCCTTTTCACTTGAATAAAATCAGACGATTGAACTATAAGGTTCCAATGTCCCCTGTTGATGGTCACCACTGTGATCAATGATAATAGCCATGTTAAATCCTGTCATAGAGGGGGTCAGTGGGGATGGGTTGACAGTGGTTTTTCAGGCTTACTGACACTGAGTGTTCCAACAATGATTCCTAAAAAATCGACATTTTGATACGTTTCATAAAACTGATTTTACGTATGGGATAATACCCTGTCTGTTCATCCGGTATAGAGACTCCCACGAGAGTATGATCCCTTCCCCTCTTTTCCATGTACCTGGGAATTAAAGTGATGACCTGGTTATCTTCCTTACCGGGGATGGTCAATTCCAACCGCTGATTTCTACCGGCCAGCGCCATTTCAGCAAGGTAAACCTTCCCCTGATAATCCAACCCCCTGGCTGTCATGATTTCACGCCGCCATGAGCCAGGACGGATTTGTTCGGGCACCAGGATTAATCGGCGGTGGAGTCTCTTGATGAATATATTCTTCTCTTCTTCGGGAAGCTGCTGCACGGCGGGGTGATTGGCAAACGCATCGATAGCAGACGATAGTTGAAAGAAGTGGGGGAATGACCAGTTCTCCCTGATTGGAGGATCGTCAATATCGTAATCGTATCTGACCGGTAACAGATCCTCTTCCTGTTCCAATTCTGCGTCAATAGTATTGAGGAGGTGATCACTGAATCCCTGGATGTGCGGAATGTAGCCAATGTCTACTTTTTCAAGGGCAGCCCGCCATGCCTTCTTTTTCCGATAGTCCAACAGCCATACTCCTTCTGCCGGATGATCAACAAAAAGGGATCTCAGAGCATGGGTCCTGTTCAGGAGTTTTTTACGATGACCTTTTACCTGTAGAACAACGGCAAACTGAAGGGAGATGGCACGGTAATCGGTTTCCCACTCAGTCATCAGCGTGGAGAGATTCTCCGGTATGGGATGTCTGGAATACTTCTCTATGTTCTTAATAAAGGAATCGATATCTATTCCGGCATCCAGTCCTTTTATATATCGGTTTTTCTCCAGGCGAAAACTGCTCACTGCATCACAGATGACTGGTTCTGCTGTCAGAGCAAGATCGCAGAACAATGGGAGTCCGGGATGGCAGATGAAATCACCAGACGGAGTTATGGTAAGGCATGGTGTATTTGAAGGTTTCCGGGGTATGGGGCGACCAACTGTTCCATTTTCTCCGATGACCAATTCACCAATCAAAACCAGGCGGGACACAATGCTATGGGCGAATTGAGGAGAAATGGGATATCTTTCCCCGGCAAAAATCTGAATCAGGTTAGCAATTCTGTCGCCATTGTAAGCAACTCCCAAAGGCATGGCATTGATAATCTTTTTTGCAATCTCAAGTGCGTTATCCAACGATAAACCGCGTTTTTTGATGATGCCGGAAATTAGGTGAATCCGCCGCTTATTTCGGGACCATTTTTCCATGTCCCTCCATACGTCCATATTTACCTTGAGTTTGCCGGATTTTCTACGCTGGTAGTCAAGAGACGATGGAGTTCCCAATCCTGCCCACTCTGGGATAACTATCTCGTATCTTCGATTCTTTGATGATTCGTAGTCAGCTAGATCCAACTCCAGCAATGCGTTTCCGGTAAGCATAAGACGTTCATTACTTCTGTCATCATGAAAAAGGCGGGGAAAACGTTCTTTGATCAGCGCATGAGTTTTTTTTCGCCAGCCTCCTTCCACTTTGAACAGATGATGAGATTCCAGAAGAAAACTCAGGACTGAAGTCATAAAACTGTCATCAAACCATGATTCATTACTCTCCTTAATCTCTCCGAGGGGTTCACCAAGGATGATTCCCGGACCAAGGAAGCCGGCATTCTTCATCTCAGTGCCAAGGGGAGTCAGGATGAAAGTTTCTTTTTCATATTTATGTTTTCTGAAGATAAGAAGTCGCTCTTCAAGGTTGAGTAGCCGCTCACTTAATGAAAGCTGGCTTATGTGGGGTACCAGACATTTTATGCTGTTTTCAGTCGGATATTCATATATCTCTATACAGGTGAGAATGTGGGCATCGAGTTCATCAATGAACTCGATGCTACGGCGGATAACATCATCACGTTGAAGAAATTCCGATAATTTATTCATCATCCTGGGCTTGTGGAATGGAGTGCTGACCGGTCCAAGATAGTGACGATATACTTCAAAAAAAGACGATTCCGGCAGGGATGAAAAAACTTTCTCCCAGTTATCCATTTATTCGTCCTCCCAGATATCTATTGTATAGCGGTAGCCCTGTTCGGTAAGGAAACGTTGTCGATTGAGAGCAAAATTTTCTTCAACAGTTCCTCTGGAAACAAGGGAATAGAACCATGAATCTTTTTTTTTCGGTCTCAATATACGTCCCAGCCGCTGGGCTTCTTCCTGTCGGGAACCAAAGGTTCCTGATAGTTGAATTGCCACTGAAGCATCCGGGAGGTCGATGGCAAAATTGGCCACTTTTGAAACGACAATGACTCGTTCCATTCCTTTCTTAAACTGATCGTAGATCCTCTCGCGTTCTGCATTCGGTGTTTTTCCCGTAATTATGGGGACACTGAGTTGCCGTGCAACCTCCTCCAACTGGGTAATATATTGACCAATAACCAGTATCTGGTCTTCATATCGATTCTTAACCAATTGCAGTGCTGCTTCAATTTTTTTAGGATTTTCTGCAGCAATGCGGAATTTACTCCGCTTATCTGCCATGGCATATTGAACTCTTAATTCCCTGGGAAGGAACATGCGGATCTCCTGGCACCGGGCCTCGGCAATCCATCCGGAGGCTTCCAGTTCCTTCCAGGGTATGTCGAAGCGTTTTGGCCCAACCAGAGAGAACACATCCCGCTCCGCACCATCTTCCCTGATGAGTGTTGCTGTGAGCCCGAGGCGTCTTACAGCCTGTAGTTCTGCGGTAACCCGGAACACTGGAGCGGGAAGAAGGTGTACTTCATCGTAAATGATCAACCCCCATGGGTAGAGACGGAATAAGTCGAAATGGGGGAATGGACTGTTTCTGTTCGGCCTCCATGTAATTATCTGGTAGGTCGCAACTGTCACAGGAGCTGTAGATTTTCTGTCCCCTGTGTATTCGGCAATATCCTGTTCTCTGATATGAGTTTTGTCCAGAAGTTCGTTTCGCCACTGATGGACTGCAGCGACATTTGTTGTGAGTATGAGAGTATGCCGACAAAGACTGGCCATGGCTGCAATACCAACGACTGTTTTTCCGGATCCACAGGGCATAACCACTGTCCCAAACCCCGTTCCGGGCTCACCAGTACCAAAGAATGAACGGACCGCAAATTTCTGGTAATCCCTGATTACAAATGGTAATCCATTCGAACATTTATTTTTGATTTGAATATCGAATGTCTCTCCATCTCTCAGGGGAGCTAAATCAACAACGGGGTAACCTATTTTAATCAGTTCAGCCTTGACAGTTCCCCGGTACATAAGGGATAAGATGAAGTCATCCCCATCAGGTATAAGGAGTTTTGAGAGGGATTTATGAGAGCGGAGTTCTGTCGCAATGTTGTTATCATCAATCTTGAGAATTAGTAGAGCATCCGAAGCATTATTGGATTCGTCATCCTTTTTGGGGTGAGGGATCAGCCTGATCTTTCCCCATCTGGACAGGATGTCCTGGATTTGAGTTATTACATTGTCTGGTACCTGGTACCGGCTCCACCTCTTAAGCGATGTGATGATCTGTGAGCCAGTCCAGTGAGATCCGGCTGCATTCCACAGAGAAAGGGGCGATATTCTATAGGTGTGGATGTGCTCCGGGGATTTCTCCAGTTCGGCATAGGCTGAAATTTCTCCACGAGCTTCTTCAAACGAAGGAATATGTACATCAAGAAGGAGTGAACCATCCCCTTGTACGATGAGTGGATTTTCTTCTAAACTCATGGGATATACAGTATACATGTATTCTTTGATGCTATCAACGGTTCGGTATGCTTCTGAGAAATCTGGTATAAGGCAACCTCTAAAAAACCTTTTTTGGAATTTGGCGCAGTGGCGGTGCGTTCCTCGGAGCTTTGCTCCTGCGGTACGCACCTGCAAGAAATGGATAAAACTGAAATTATGAAATCGAATAAGACATTTGTTATCGGTACCAATGTATTCAGGGTACCTCTAAATAACAGCTTTAGGAAATTAGGGATTCACTTGTTATCATTCCACTGTGGGTGTTAGAAGAATTGGATAATCTTATAGCTGAATTGGCGACGGAGCTATTATGAGTCAACAGTCCTACAAACCGGATGTCAGGAAGGAGCTTGCAAGGCTGACCGGACTGTCCCTCCAGCGATTGGAGGAGAATCATCTTGAATCGATTATCACTGTTATTGATCAGTGGAAAAAGGGAGCGATAGAGGCTGGAGCCGCACTGATGGAAATAAGACGGCTTTCGGAGATCAAGCTACCTGAGTGGGCTGATGGAGTTAATCCCGGTGTTCCTGTCGCTCAAGCATTGGCAGATAAAACCCTGGTGAGGTCTGATGTGAGTGAGGAAACATGGGCTGCTATTGAGCATCTGGTTACAATTGTAGAAATTTAACAGGACTTTTGTTCCAATTATCAATCATTATTATTGATTACAGGCCGAAAAGGAAGTGATGAGATCTGTTTTTGCCATAATAGTATTAACCATCCTGCCATTTTGTGCGGAAGCAGGGGATCCTTCTCTGAAGCCCATCGATCTTTCTTCCAGTAATAAGCTGTTGTTTACCTGTACAACCATTCAACCAGGATGGGATGAGTTCACTACAGTATTGAGGGCTGACTTGCGGAATCTTAGTGACCATGACAATGAAGCCGTTGAAGTTCTCACATATTATCCTGAAGAGGCTTCATATTATCCAGACACCCGGGAACTGGAGATTCTTAATCATTTTGGATTGTTTCGAGCTGATATCGATCAAGGGTATTCCTTTAATCGTATCCCGTATTATCCTTCTTTCAAGCAGGGCCATCGTATTCCAGGGGGTAAGATCCTTCCTGTAGCAGGATCTCCTGATGGTCGTTGGATTCTAATTCAGGAACCAACAGGTTCGGTTACTGGACATCTCTACCTGTATAATACCAGGACTGATACCAGGAGTTTGATATCCGACGATCATTCTCTGGTGTTCCAGAATAACTTTGCACTTTGGTCTGATGATTCAAAGTATTTCATTTATTCGCGAAACAATCTTCTGTACTATATGGATATTCAATCTGTCGAGAATTCACGGATTTCTGATGAGAGTCATCGGGTGTTCGGGAAAGGAAATCTATCGAGTGTCCAGTGGATGGATGCGGATATTTTTTTTTATATGACAGGTTATATAGTGAACATGATTTCCGCCTCTGAATTGTCCTCCCGATCTTTTTATTCCAACCTTGTATCGGTTGGCAGTGTTTTGGGGAGGATTCCCCTGGATTTTGATTTCAATATGGATCAATTCTGGGTGTCCCCCGATGGTCAGTCAGTGTTATTGCTCAAGGGGGGAGGAGCATTGTTTCTATTCAAACTGGAAATTGCTGAGAGGGATGTTCAGGGACAGTCATCAAAATACCCCTGTCTCCTGCTGCCGAAAACAAAAAGAATACTTCAGCTCTGGTGGCGGGATAATGGTGATATATATCTTCTTGCCGGGGGTAAAACAAGCAATAATTCACAGACATCTTTTTACCAGTTGGATGCAGGCAGGGCTGATAATCTGCAATTCAAGCTAAAAAAACTGACCAATATCAGGCAAATTGTTCCATCTCCTGATGGTACATCTCTTGGAATTCTTGAAGACACAGGTGTTTCAATTCGTTCCACTCACAAATTAAGTGAAATAAAATACATCAATCATCCTGATCCGCGTAAAGTTGTATGGGTGGATTCGGATAGAATAATCATTGCCGGGAGTCATCATATTGAGTCTGTGCTCTGGAGAAGTAATGAGCGTACCTTCATTACCCTGTCTCAGGTTGATGAAATCGGCTATGATATTGATGAGAATGTGGCTTCTGTGAGTAATGGACAGCACTATCGGTGGAATACCGAAACACAATCCTGGAAGGAAGTGGCGAAGAGTACAGGATATGGGATACAAACCTCTGGTCTGGAAACAAGGTCATTCAGGGTTTATATGGACACCAAGCTCTCATCCCGCGGTATTGATCGTGTTTTGATTCGGGATATCGCTGGAAACGGCAACCGCCGTCTGTTAAATTTCAAGCAGGATACATGGAGTTCATCTGAGATTAAACTGAATAACGATGTACAAACAGGATATGATGAAAGGGTCTTCAACAATGGTTCTCGAATTCGACAGAGGGAGATAGCACTTGTATTCAATGCTGTTGATAATGATGTTGGCCTGGGTGAAGTTCTGAATACTCTGGCAGAATATAATCTTCAGTCAACATTTTTTATTGGAGGAGATTTTATCCGTCGTAATCCCGAATCAACGAGATACATATCTTCAGAAGGTCATGAAATCGGCAGCTTATTCTACACTCATATGGATATGGCTGATTACCGTTACCGTATCGATGAAAGCTTTGTGGCTCGTGGACTGGCGAGAAATGAGGATGAATTTCACCGTGCCACGGATTCCGAACTTGTCAATATATGGCATGCCCCCTGGTATGTCATAAGTGATCCGATACTTGATGCAACGGAAAATATGCACTACTTATATGTGGGGAGGGATATTGATGCACTTGACTGGGTAAGTCTGGATGCATCAACTGAAACCAGAGTGCTGTATAGATCCAGTCTGGAACTGGTAAGGAAGATACTGGATGAAGTACGACCAGGTTCCATTGTTCCTATCCGCATTGGTCTTCCAGGCAAGCGGGAAGATTATCTCTTTTCAAAACTTGACTTGCTAATCAATGGCATTTTACGGCAAGGATATGATATTGTAACAGTCGGCGAATTAAGGAGACACGCATTATGAAAGAAAAATCAATGTTTGATTTCCTGCCTTCAAGTTACAGGATCTATATGTCGAATTTAGAGTTAAAGGAAAAGATCTGAATGGAGAAACGGGATTCATGATAACCAACCCACTCAAAGCTTATCGGCAAACTCATGTGAAAACGTCTTCACAGGGGAAACTCATTATTATGCTTTACGATGAGAGCATAAAACAGTTACAGGTTGCCCGGGATGAGCTTGGGCGTCAACAGCCAAATCTGGAATCTGCTCACAATGCTATTATAAAAGCCCAGGATATTATCACTGAGCTGATGGTTTCATTGGATTTTGAGAATGGTAATGAAATTGCCCGGAATCTCTTTCATCTCTATATGTATTTCAATCAAATACTGATCGATGCTAATATTTCAAAGAATCCAGCAGGACTGAAACAGGTCAGTGAATACATGGTTGAACTTCGTGATGCCTGGAATTCCATTGAGGGAACCGTGGAAATTGAAGGTAAGGAAATATCCCGTGGGATCAACCTTGCTGGATAACAGTCAGATTTGTTATCCCGAGTGGTGGAGGGATGTTCAACGATCTCTGGACTTGTCTTTTGCTCAGTACGATTCATGCCTTAAATCTATAGACAATCTTCTGTATAAGAATTTGTTTATTCTGGAAAGATATTCATTTACTTCTCTTGTTATTGAGCTTGAACAATCCACAAGGCGAATGGAACAGGTGCTCAATATCGCGAGGATAAGAATAAAGGATGCAAAAGCAGTGAAACTGCACACAGTTTTACTGGAATACAATGAAAAAGTGGCGGTAAAACTGGCATCACGAAGCCGTGAAATGTGTAAGAAGCTTGGAGAACGGATGAAGAAGCTGGCCAATGAACTCAAACAACGTCGAAAATTCCCACCTGTTAATAATATCTATCAGATTCCTGCTCCCCAATGTATTGATTTGCAACTATAATACAAATTGTCATGAACAAAGATGTATACATCCTTGATGGATATGGACTCATTTACCGATCGTATTTTGCCCTTATCAACAGGCCTCTGACCGACAGGGATGGGAAGAACATTACGGGAATATATGCTTTCATTCGTCATATCCTGTCTCTTCAGAATGAGTATAGTGCTGAGAAGATCATCGTAGCTCTGGATTCTGTCGGGCCAACTTTTCGCCATCAGCAGTATTCTGAGTACAAGGCCAATCGGGATTCGGCTCCTGAAGATCTTCATGCACAGGTGCCGCTCATTGAGGAAATGCTTGGATTTCTGGGTATCCCGGTTGTCCGTATGGATGGATTTGAAGCGGATGACATCATGGGTTCTGTGGCCGATTATTGCAATGCACAGGGGATTGTATGCCGGCTGATCAGTTCAGACAAGGATTTGATGCAACTGGTGGGCGGTACCGTTTCAATCCTGAGACCGGGCAGGGGAATCGGACTCCAGCATATTGGTGTGGATGAAGTCCTGGCAGAAAAAGGTGTGAAACCCGAACAATTCATCGATTATCTGGCTCTGGTGGGTGATGCATCGGACAACATCCCTGGAGTAGCAGGTATCGGCCCAAAAACCGCATCAGCACTGATTTCAGAATGGGGTTCTATGGATGAGTTGTACAATAATCTTGAAACAGCAGCCCGGGGTTCAAAGCTTGCGAAGCTTATTCAAGGACAGGAGGATGCCTGCCTGAGCCGTCATCTGGTTACAATTCGAAGAGATCTTGATATTGCTGATGTTGTTCACAGTGCGGGTTCTCTGCCAGTGGACATTCATTCGGCCATATCATTCTGCCGGGACAGGGATATGAAAACCCTCATGGATGAAATCACCGCACTCCACCCAGAATACAGCGTCTCTGGTGATAGCAGTCATCAACTCCAATCCACCACATATACGGCAGTCCTTACCACAGATCAATTGGATTTCTGGAGGAAAAAAATTCTGGAGGCCGGAACAGTGGCTCTGGACACCGAAACAGATAATCGCGACCCAATGCAGGCTTCTCTTGTTGGTTTGTCATTTGCCGTCGATTCCACGGAAGCGGCTTACCTGCCTCTCAGGAGGCCCGATGGGGAATGCCTGGAAAAGAATCTTGTGATTGAATGGCTGACGGAGGTTTTTTGTAACAACCCGATTAGAATCATAGGTCAGAATTTCAAGTACGATATGAAAGTCCTCCGCCGGGCGGGAGTTCCAATAGGATCGGCATGGTTTGATACGATGATTGCTGCCTGGGTGCTGGACGCCTCATCGCCGGTGGGGATGGATGCCCTGGCATCCCGGTACCTCAATACAGAGACGACAAAGTTTTCCTCAGTTGTTCCCAAAGGGGGGACTTTCGATGATGTTCCCCTGGATAAAGCCGTGGAGTATGCGGCTGAAGATGCGGTGATCACCCTGGATCTGTACAAGCATTTTATGCCATTAATGGATACTGATGAAGACATATCCAGGGTGTTCTGGAATTATGAAATGCCACTTCTCCCCATCCTTACGGAGATGGAAATGAAAGGTATTGGACTGGATATTTTTGAACTCGAAGCTTATTCCGAAGAACTCAGAGATGAGATTCATCACCTGACGAAAAAAATTCATTCTCTTTGTGGGAAAGAATTTAACATTGCATCATCAAAGCAACTCCAAAAGATCCTCTTTGAGGAACGAGGCTTAACTCCGGGGAAGAAGACAAAAACCGGTTATTCAACCGATAATTCAGTCCTCAGTACTATGGTCAAAGAAGATCCTCTGCCGGAACAGGTACTTTTATACCGCTCACTCACAAAACTGAAATCTACCTATGTCGACACACTGCCACGGTTGGTGCATCCGCAGGACGGACGAATTCATACAAGCTATTCCCAGACAGGTTCTGCTACGGGTCGTCTGTCCAGCAATAATCCCAACCTCCAGAATATTCCAATCAGAGATGAAAATGGTCGTAGAATACGCAAGGCATTCAAAAGCATTCCCGGTTGTCAATTCATATCAGCCGATTACTCTCAAATTGAATTAGTCATTCTAGCCCATATCTCCGGTGACACAGCTCTTACCGAGGCCTTTCGTACTCAAATAGATGTTCATGCCCAAACAGCGGCATTGCTGCATGGAATTGATACTTCAGAAGTCACCTCTGAGCAACGGCGTCTGGGCAAGGTTATTAACTTTGGAGTTATGTATGGAATGAGTGCGTTCCGTCTTTCCAATGAGTTGAGAATTAGCCGAAAAGAGGCAAAGCACTTCATCGATGCTTATTTTTTAACCTATAGTGGAGTGAAGTCATTCATCAATGAAGCTGTTAAGAATGCAGAAAGGGATAGTGGTATTAGAACCATGTATGGCCGGGTTCGCCCTCTGCCAGGTATCAACAGCCGTAATCGAATAGAAAAATCGGCTGCGGAACGGGCAGCTGTCAATTCAATAATACAGGGTACTGCTGCAGATATTATGAAACTGGCTATGATTTCTGTTGACCGGGTCCTCAAGGAGCATCATCCCACAGCACAGATGCTGCTACAGGTTCACGATGAATTATTGATCGAAGCACAGGAGCCGGAAATACCGCTACTTTCCAGCAGGGTGAAGTCAGCTATGGAAGAGGTTGTCGAGCTTTCGGTACCTCTCTGTGCTGAGGTTGAAGCAGGCACATCGTGGGGAGATATACATTAGGGCACCTCTAAAAAACCTTATTTGTTTTTGACTTGATCTTTTTCCCTACTGCTGCGTTGCCAAAATGCTCACGTAAGCAGGTGCGTACCGCAGGAGCAAAGCTCCGAGGAACGCACCGCAACTACGCCAAATTCCGAAAACGGTTTTTTAGAGGTTGCCATTAGAGTCTGTCCTGACCACCCTCAGTATGGGGGTTTTACCATGGCTGTGTCAGAATGAAAGTCAAGGATGCGTTAGCAATCCCAGGAGGAATGAAATGCTGCTGGGCATATCGGGAAAGACAGGATCGGGGAAAAATCTGGTTGCATCTTTTCTTGAAAGAAAAGGATGGCGATCCCTGGATCTTGATGTTGTGGCTCATGAGATTCTGAACATGAATGCCAGTCTTATAGAGGAGGAATTTGGACCTGGCATCGTTGATGACAGGGGTGAAGTCAATCGGCGAATTCTTGGTCTCAGAGTTTTTAATCAGCCTGAACGGCTTCAAAAACTTGAATTGATTACCTATCCATTAATAGAAAAAAAAGCTGATGAATGGATTGCTGAGAATTCGATGATTTCGGCTGCCATTCATGCTGTCAATTTGCATAGAATCAATAATCTTCAGAGATTTAACGCATTCATCTGGGTTTACTCATTCCGGTCAATACGCCGCAAAAGGGTTATTGCCCGGGATGATCGACCCTGGAAAGATCTGAAAGGACGTTTCAAGAGTCAAAATGGATTGAATTCTAAACTCTACTCTCCATACGCCGAAACCTATAGAGTGGGGAACTCTGGTAAACCTGAGCAATTGGAGTCCAGGTTGGAGGAGGTCCTTCGTCAGATAGAGGGATGATATGACCGAAGAAATTAAACAAAGCTCTCCCATGGTGATTCTGATCAGTGTTCTGGGAGTTCTCACCATCGCATTACTTGCAGGATTACTTTTGATGCGGATGAAAAGAGGAGAGGACTCGAGTTTCGACCCATCCCTCGTATTTAGACAGAATCCGCAAACAACCGATTATTTTGATCCTATCAGCTGGGCACGGGAAGATGCTGCCTATCCTCCTCTTCAAGAGGCAGAAGATGTGAGTGAATTGGATACTGATTACAATGATGATGGAGCTCTTCCTGAGGTGAAGTCAGATGAAAGTCCAGAAGTTCCTACTCAAAATCCTGTTGTACAATCTGTGCCATCGCAGGTACAATCCTCCAATCAACAGACAGTCGTTCCGCTACACACACAGATTTCAGCCGAACAGGTGGTACAGTCACTTACCCAATTTCATGGTCAGAAAAATTTAACCGTACTTGTACAGGCCGAACAATACCGGGAAGTTACAGAAAAAGCATACTGGGTTCAAATTTTTTCATCTACCGATCAATCACGAGCAGAAGATATACAGACCAAACTCGCAAAACAAGGCATGCCTGCTGTTATACAGGTAAAGAGAATTGATGGAACCCTCAGGTACAGGGTTCGGCTGGGAGCATTCTCACTTCGAAGTGAGGCCGAACACTATGCTGCAATCATACGTGAAATTGACGGTTTTCGAACGAGTTATGTTGTAATAGCACCTGTAACTCGACAGATGCCTCGTGATTCCTGATCCGGTACAAGCCCAGGTGTTATTGTATTGACGTAGTGTCAGAAAGCTTGTCGATGTCTGTTTGCATTTACAATCTTCCTGACACTCGATAAGACTTATGGGTCCCTCTAAAAAACAGCTTTAGGAAATTGACGAAATGGCGGTGCGTTCCTCGGAGCTTTGCTCCTGCGGTACGCACCTGTTTAAATTTTTTCTTGATGCAAGGCGGCAAAAGCTTAAGCGTTTGGCGGTGCGTTCCTCGGAGCTTTGCTCCTGCGGTACGCACCTGTTTACGTGAGCATTTTGACAACGCAGTAGCGGCAGAAAAGGTCGAGTCAAGAACTAAATGGGTTTTTTGAGGTGCCCTTATTCCGTACGGCCAAAAACCTTCACAAAGATACTGAATAAATCCTGAGCTTTTGTATTCTTTTCATTGACATGACCAATCTCCCGAATTTTTTTAGAGCGGTAACGGATAAGCTGTTCGGGTGATTTTGACATCAGTACCTTGAGATCTTTGAGAATCATTTTCTTTATTTCTCCGGCAGTGAACTCCGGGTTAAGATGGGCTCCTCCGGGGACTTCCGGGATAAGACCATGAATAATGCCGAACTCATTAACATCCTGGGCTGTTACTTTCATTATCTCCGCAGCTTCCTTGGCCTTATCGGCATCCCGGAGTAAAATAGATGCATATCCCTCAGGACTGATTACAGAGTAAATTGAGTTTTCAAGCATATAGATCTTATCGCCAACACCAATACCCAGAGCACCACCTGAACCTCCTTCACCGATAATGAAACAGATGATGGGTACTTTCAGTGTACTGAATACCTTGAGATTCACCGCAATGGCTTCCCCTATGCCCCTTGCCTCGGCCTGGATTCCGGGATAAGCCCCTGAAGTATCAATAAAAGTCACCACAGGTCGATGGAATTTTTCGGCCTGTTTCGCAATACGCAGGGCTTTGCGATAACCTTCAGGATATGCCCATCCGTAGTTTCGATCTATGTTTTCTTTCAAATTTTTTCCACGCTGGTGGCCTATAAAAGTAATGGCTCGGCCTTCGATGGTGCCAATACCTCCTATCATGGCTGGATCATCCCCATAATGACGATCTCCGTGGAGTTCCACAAATTCCTCGCAGATGAGATCTATGTAATCCAGTGTATTGGGTCTGTCTATGCGGCGGGCGAGTTGAACTTTCTCCCAGGTATCATTGAAGTCAGGGATGTAGCGTTTTTTTAGTTCATCTAAACCCGGTATTTCCATATGCTCTTTCTCAGCAAGAATCTTTATCTCTTCAATTTTGCTGTGGATTATCGATTCATCCATCTCTAAACCTCCTGTTCATGGGTGCGGAGCAGAAAACTCAAAGTTTTCCGCAACTCTGATCTGTGGACTATCATGTCCAGAAAACCCTTTTTCAATTGAAATTCGGCACGCTGAAATCCTTCCGGTAGATTCTCCTTGAGAGTTCCCTCAATAACTCTCTGGCCGGCGAATCCGATAAGTGCTCCAGGCTCAGCAATATTGAGGTCTCCCAGCATGGCAAAACTTGCAGTCACACCACCTGTGGTTGGATGAGTAAGGACAATGAATAAGGGAACACCAATATCTTCCAGCAGGGCAGCTGCATTGGATGTTTTTGCCATCTGCATGAGGGAAAAGATTCCCTCCTGCATACGGGCTCCTCCGGATGCAGAAATCAGGATGACGGGTGTGGATTCATCGGCTCCCTTCAAAATAGCCCGGGTTATTTTTTCTCCCACAACAGAACCCATACTGCCGCCGAGGAATTGGAATGACATCACACCAAGTATGGCTCGTTTTTTTTCGATCATTGCTGTTCCTGTCACTATGGCATCTTTGATGCCTGATTTTCCCTGTGCCTGGGTGATCTTTTCCTCATAGCCGCTGAGTGAGATTGGGTTTCTGCTTGATAATTCTTCTGAAAACTCAACAAAGGTTCCTTTATCCACCAGGGTGGAAATGCGGTCATAGGGGTGCATGGGCATGTGAAAACCACATTCCGGGCATACTTGAAGGCTGGCGACAAGATCGTCTCTCTTGATTTCATTATTGCATTCTCGACATGTCGTATCCCCAACCGTTGAAAACAGCTCAGGCAGAGATTCTTCATTTTTCCTGCGCAGTATACCTTTGATGGATTCCATTACCATAACTCTTACTCCATTATGATTTGACTGTAGAGGTCTGTTCCAAATCGGCCGCTTCTGAATTGTGTCGACTCCAGAATTTCTAATTGCTCTTCCCTGTTGGTTGTAATTCCTTCGATGCGAATTTCCCGGAGTGCTCGAGACATTCGGGCCAGGCCAAACTTGCGATCCGGTGCCCAGACAATAACTTTGGCAACCATGGAGTCGTAATGTGGAGACACCATACATCCCGGATACAGGAATGTATCAGTCCGGACAAATGGTCCTCCTGGAGGCTCAAAAATGGTAACCCTGCCAGGTTTCAGGGTATTCAGCCTTGTTTCCAGTGCATAGCCCTGAATTCGAAATGAGTCCTGGCCAATGTCCATTCGTCCTTCACTGCAGGCAAGTATCTGTTCCCGAATTATGTCCACACCGGTTACACACTCGGTTACAGGATGTTCTACCTGCACCCGGGCATTGACCTCCATGAAATAATGCCTGTCATTCTCAACAAGAAATTCAACTGTAGCTGCACCGGCATATTCCAGTTTTCGGAATAGCCGAATCGCATCCTTCTTCATTGTTTCCCGAAGTTTCGGGCTTACGGCCGTCGACAGACTTTCTTCCAGAAGTTTTTGATGGTTTTTTTGAACAGAACAATCTCTCTCTCCAAGATAGATTATTCCCCCTTTGCCATCGGAAAGAATTTGAATCTCAACATGTCTTGGATTTCTAATATATCTTTCAATAAAAATTGTTCCATCAGAGAAGAATTTCATGGCTTCAGTTGATGCAATACGAATACTCTCTTCCAGTTCCACAATATTTCTAATGATCCGCATACCCCGGCCGCCACCTCCGGCAGCAGCTTTGACAATGATGGGCGTTCCGAGTGTTTTTGCTATGCGAACAGCTTCATCCACATTTTCTACTGGGCCATCACTTCCGGGTATCAAAGGAAGCCCTGCCGACTGAGCCGTTGACTTTGCCTGGATTTTGTCTCCCAGAAGTCTGATCGTTGCGGCTTCAGCTCCAATGAATACTAATCCAGACTCCCTCACAGCCGAGGCGAATTCAGCATTTTCTGATAGAAATCCAACACCGGGATGAATGGCATCACAATGGGTGTAGAGTGCTGCTGTGATGAGTGCATTCTGGTTGAGATAGCTTTCTGTGGAGGAAGCGGGACCTATGCAGACGGATTGGTCGGCAATGCGAACATGAAGGGCATCAGCATCGGCCTGTGAGTACACCGCAACAGTTCTCAGCCCCATCTCCTTACAGGTTCGTATGATTCGTACTGCAATCTCACCGCGGTTTGCGATGAGTATGCTCCGAATAAAGGGGGTGGTTTTTGATTTTTTCATGACTCAGCTCTGAATTCGCTTAACCTCAAAGAGAGGGGCATCATATTCCACCATTTGACCATTCTCTGCAAGGATTTTGATGATTTCACATGGAAAATCAGCCTCAAGTCTATTCATGATTTTCATGGCTTCAATGATGCACACAGCTTCACCTTTTGCAATTTTACTACCCTCATCTACAAATGGCCGTGCATCAGCGGCCGGTGACCGATAGAAGGTACCGATAAGGGGTGATTTGATTATCTCTGTATCCTGGTCAACTGTTGAATTGCCTGCGGAAACTTTTTCATGGGTTACCGCATCTGCCGCTGCAGGGGCTACTGGGTTCACATGAGAAACCCGGGGTTTTTTGAGAGTGATTTTCAAGTCTTCAGATTCAATCTTGATTTCGGCCAACTGGCTTTCCTCGAATTTTTGCATCAGTTCGTATATTTGTTCCCTGTCCATTCAGTGTTTCTCCCTCTTGAAAGTCACAATGCTAATAATCAATCCTGTCTGTGTCAATATTGACAGTTTGTCAGGAAGAGTGAATAATCCGTAAAACAGTAATTTGGAGGTTAGATGACTGCTGGAATTCGATCTGTTGGTGTGTACATCCCTGCTCGGCGTGTCAGTAATGTGGAATTATCAAAATCTCTTGATACTTCTGATGAATGGATCCGTTCTCATACGGGCATTGGAAATCGTCATATTGCTTCTGAGAGCGAGACTGTGTCCTGTATGGCAACAGAAGCCGCCAGAGATGCGATTACAAAAGCAGGTTTGAAAAATGAGGACATTGACTTCATAATTGTGGCTACTATTACCTCAGACTATAGAGATTTTCCCGCTACGGCTAATCTGGTTCAGGATAATCTATCGGCAGCCAATATCGGTTCTTGTGATATTAAGGCGGCTTGTACAGGTTTTGTCTATGGCCTTGAGTTTGGTCGTGGTTTGATTCTTGGGGGGACTGCGAAAAATGTCCTGATTATTGGCGCAGAGAAACTTTCTACGATTATTGACTGGAATGACCGAAGTATAGCTGTCCTGTTTGGGGATGGTGCTGGAGCTGTTGTTCTAGGCTCGGAAGATTCTGGACGTGGGGTGCAGGACAGCATTCTCAAAACGGATGGAAGTGGTGCTGAACATCTGTGTATGCCTGTTGGAGGGACTGCAACTCCATTTGATCCTGCGAAGACATATCTTGAACAGAACAGTCTAAAAATGGATGGCCAGAAGGTGTATAATTTTGCAGTTCGGGTGAATACCGAGATTGTCAATGAATTGATGGAACGGAATAATCTTCAATCCAGTGATGTTGATTATATAGTACCCCATCAGGCAAACTACCGTATCATTTCAGCTGCAGCCAGGCGGGCAAAAATCCCTATGGATAAGTACTACTTGAATATTGAAGAATTTGCCAATACCTCTTCCGCATCCATACCTCTGGCCCTGAGTGAAATGGATAGAAAGGGACTTCTAAAGCGTGGGATGAAGATTCTGACAGTTGGTTTTGGCGGAGGTCTTACATATGGTGGAAATTATATTATCTGGTAGCATGCTGGCGGTTATTGTCTTCACCGCATTGTGATATAATAATGAAGAGGAGTTGAAAATAGTGTTACTTAACAAGAAAGTTGTCCTTGTAACTGGTGGAGCCCGGGGAATTGGCAAGGAGATTATTTTAAAGGTTCTTTCAGAGGGAGCGACTGTTCACTACTGTGACCTGGAAGAAGGGCCTTTTAAAGGGGAAATGGATAATGCCGCAGGAAATGGCGCAAGTGTATCATTTCATCCAACCAATATAACTGATGAGAATCAAGTGAAAAATCTTATCAAAGATATTACTTCGGTTGGCTCTCTTGATGTCGTTGTGAATAATGCCGGTATTACAAAAGATGGCATGGTGTTCAGGATGCCCCTTGATCAGTGGGAATCTGTTCTCAAGGTCAATCTTACCGGATCCTTTCTGGTCTCCAGAGAAGCGTCAGCTTTTATGGCACTCAAACAGAAATCGGGAAGTATTATCAACATGGCTTCAGTCGTGGGGCAGATGGGGAATGCCGGTCAAACGAACTACTCGGCTTCCAAGGCCGGTCTTATAGGTTTTACCAAGAGTCTGGCCAAAGAAACAGCTAAGCGAAATGTGCGGGTTAATGCTGTTGCTCCAGGATTCATAGAAACGGCTATGACAGCGAAGCTTCCTGATGAAGTAAGGGCCGAATATATCAAGGCCATCCCTTTGGGCAGAATGGGTTTGCCTGAAGATATTGCTAAAACAGTGCTGTATCTTGCTTCTGATCTGTCGTCCTATATCACTGGACAGGTGATACGAGTTGACGGCGGATTGGTCATGTAGGGGGAAGAATGGAGCGTCGTAGGGTTGTTATTACTGGTCTGGGAACTGTTAATCCACTGGGGAACAATGTAGAGGAATCATGGAAAGCAATCAAATCCGGAAGAAGTGGAATTGGGCCGATAACAGCCTTTGATACGGAGCAATTTATCTGTAAAATTGCTGGAGAAGTTAAAAATTTTGATCCGACTGATTGGATGGATAAGAAAACAGCCAGAAAAATGGCACGTTTCTCTCAATTCGCCATGGCCGGTTCCGTGGAAGCGTTGGAAGATGCCGGCCTGGATAAAGGGGGGGTTGATCCAGAACGTGTGGGCATAATAATGGGAAATGGTATAGGTGGATATGAATGTGTCGAAGCAAGCCTTCGTCTGATGGTGAGCAAGGGTCCCCGAGGTGTTCCCCCGATGACTATTCCAAAAATGATTATCAATGAGGGTATGGCCAATATCTCAATCCGATTCGGTTTTCTTGGGCCATGTTATGGAATAGTAACCGCGTGTACTTCCGGTACCGATGCAATTGGCAACGCTACTATGGCGATTCAATCAGGATTGATTGATGTTGCTGTCAGTGGGGGTGTTGAAGCTGCTATTACTCCATTTTCCATAGCTGGATTTATACAGATAACAGCTCTTACTACTCAGTTCAATGATAACCCCACCGCTGCCAGTCGTCCATTTGACAGGGACCGCAGTGGTTTTGTAATGGGTGAGGGTGCTGGTATATTGATTCTTGAAGAACTCAATCATGCGCTGAGAAGAGGGGCTGAGATTTATGGAGAGGTGGCCGGTTATGGAATAAGTTGTGATGCCTATCACCTTACCAGTCCGGATGCTGAGGGGAATGGTCCGGCGAGAGCAATGAAATGGGCCCTCCGTGATGCCAATATGCATCCTTCAGAAATCGATTATCTGAATGCCCATGGAACATCAACACCAACCAATGATCCCCTGGAAACCATTGCTATCAAAAAAGCTTTCGGCGAGTGTGCCCGCAAACTGCCTGTATCGTCCACGAAATCCATGACTTCTCATTTAGTCGGTGGTGCCGGCGGGATGGAATCCATCATCAGCCTGCTGGCGATGAGGGATAATTTCATTCCTCCTACCATCAATCTTGATCATCCTGATGAGGAGTGTGATTTAGATTATGTGCCCAATGTGGGTCGGGAAGCTGATATCCGGACGGTGATGTCTGACAACCTGGGTTTTGGTGGTCATAATGGTGCATTAATTTTCAAGGAATTTAACGAATAAGCATGGAGGAAATATATGGGATATAAAGATGTAAAAGAGCTTCTTCCACACAGGGAACCCTTCCTGTATGTCGATAGACTTGACGAGGTAAGCGATAAACGCATCGTTGGTACAAGGATCTACCGAGAAAGTGAGTACTTCTTCAAAGGACATTTTCCAGGGTATCCAGTTGTACCTGGTGTCATTCTCGTGGAGTCAATGGCCCAATGTGGCGGTGCCGGGGCCGCAGAGTCCGGAATTCTGGGAGATAAGCTATTTTTTCTGGCTACTGTCGATAAGGTTAAATTTCGTCGGCAGGTAGTTCCGGGTGATGAAGTCCGGTTTGAAATAGACAATGTTCAACTCACTTCAAGGGGAATCCGTCAGACCGGGAAGGCCTATGTGGGCGATCAAGTGGCCGCCGAAGCATCATGGCTTTGCCTGATGGGTGACAAAGAAGAATGACAGAGAACAGTCAAGGAAGGTTTACATGGTTATAGAACCCAAAATTATCGGCGGTGTATGTCTCACAGCTCATCCAGCAGGTCTTAAAAAAGCCCTTAAACAGCAGATTGCCTATGTCAGAAGTCAGGATCCCATCAACATGCCAAAGCGGGTATTGATTATTGGCGGTTCAACTGGCTACGGTCTGGCAACGCGAATTGCCTCAGCTTTTGGTGGTGGTGCTGGAACGCTCAGTGTTTCATTTGAACGGGAACCCACAGAACGTAAGCCTGCAAGCCCTGGCTGGTATAGCAATAAATACTTCGATGAAGAGGCCGGGGCCATTGGTCTGACGGCCGAAAGTCTCAATGCTGATGCCTTCTCTCATGAGACACGGAGGGTGGTCATTCAGAGGATTAAAGAGCTGTTTGGTCAGGTGGATCTTGTGGTCTACTCGATTGCTTCTCCAATGCGCAAAGATCCCGATACTGGTGTTACTTACCGGTCTGTCCTTAAGCCTGTCGGCAAGGTATACAGGGCCAAGTCCGTGGACTTCATCAAAGGAACTGTTGAGGAGGCTTCCATAAATCCTGCTGAAGGAGATGAGGAAGCCCAGACGGTCAAGGTTATGGGAGGTGAAGACTGGGAACTCTGGATTGATGCTTTGATGGAAGCCGGTGTTCTTGCAGACGGTACAAAAACCGTTGCTTATTCCTACATCGGTCCGGAAGTTACATACGATGTGTACAGGGCAGGTACTATCGGTGCCGCCAAGGAACATCTGGAGAAAACGGCAAAAGAGCTCAATACCAGATTATCCAGCATGGACGGTGAAGCATTTGTCTCGGTTAATAAAGCCCTGGTAACACGCGCCAGCTCTGTTATCCCCGTCGTACCCCTGTACATATCCCTGATTTTTAAGATTATGAAAGAAAAAGGTATCCATGAGGGATGTATTGAGCAGATGTACCGAATGCTGGCCTCCAGGGTATACGGTGCGGATGGTACAGTCCGGGATTCTGAGGGTTTAGTACGTCTGGATGATTGGGAAATGAGGGATGATGTCCAGGATGAAGTTCGTTCTTTATGGGGCGCTGTCAATAGGAACAATCTTAAGAGTCTGACCGACATTGAAGGTTATCGTAGTGATTTCATGCAGCTTCACGGCTTTGAATGGGATGACGTGGATTATGGGAAAGAGGTGAGTATGCTCGGATAGACCGGGCAGAAACCATTTTGCAGCACAGACGTATCTGGTAAAGGCCGCCATCAGATAACTGGGATTGAAGGTGGAGTGTGGGGAGGGTAGAGCTCCCCGGTATTCTTAATACAGGTCCATCCTCTTTGTCGACAACATTGAGTATGAGTACTATCATCTTTTCCGAAATCCTGCCGAAGTAGGGGCTAATTATTACTTGAAAGACAAAATCAACATAGGTTTAGCTGGTTACGGTATGATTGGGCGGGTACATGCGTTGAATTATGGAGAGTTGCCATTTCTCTATCCAGGAACCATACCCCGTCCCTGTCTGCACACAGTTTGTACATCCTCATCGGAAACTGCCAGAGCAGCGGCGGAGGAAGGTCAGTTTAATAAGTGGACCACCAGCATGGATGAGATGATGGCTGATCCGGTCATCGATGTGATTGATGTTTCTCTTCCCAACAATCTGCACAAACCAGTGGTCCTGGCTGCATTGAAAGCAGGGAAAGCCGTGTACTGTGAGAAACCTCTGGCTGGAACCCTGGATGATGCGGATGATATTGCTGCTGCAGTTAAAGATTTCAATGGGCTTTTTGGGATGGTATTTCAGTACAGGTTCATCCCTGCGATACTCAAGGCTCGGGAAATCATTGAAATTGGCCGCATTGGCCGGATTTTTACCTGGCGGGCTGAATATCTTCATACGGGCTATCAAAATCCCCAGCGTCCCATATCCTGGCGTATGAAGAAAGACAGTAGCGGATCAGGAGCATTGGGTGATCTTGGTTCCCATGTCATCGATCTGATCCACTTCCTCATAGGTGATTTTGATTCTGTCCAGGGTCAGTTGGAAACAATTATCAAGGAAAGACCGGTCAGTAAGGGTTCAAAGGACATGGTTCCGGTTACGGTGGATGATGCCGCCTGGTTTAGAGCCCGTATGAAAAATGGATCAACAGGAACAGTAGAGGTGTCCCGTTTTGCTACCGGTACAATGGATGATTTACGAATATGTATTTATGGGGAGAGGGGTGCATTAAAATTTGATCTCATGGATCCCGGTTACCTGTATTACTTTGATGAGGCCAATTCCGCAGGTAGCTTTGGAGGGGAAAGAGGCTGGCAGCGTCTGGAAACCGCACAGTACTATCCGGGAGCCAAAGTCCCTCCTGCCCGGACTCCCATCGGATGGATTCGTTCTCATGCAGAGAATCAGTACATATTTCTCAATAGAATAACTCAGGGCTTACATCCATCTCCCGACATAAATGATGGATTGAAAGTTCAGATGGTCATTGATGCTGTGAAAAAATCTTCAGATGTGCAGGGAGCCTGGATGCAGGTATGATTTCGGGTTCATATCCCGGATCGATTCGCATGGATTCAGATACGCTCATTGTTGATACTCATACTTCGGGAAACTGTGGTAGAGTGGTTTGCTTCCTGAAGCGGGTTTATAGAGATGTTTGTAAATCAGCCTACCTTCGTGAGCTAATTCTGAAGTGTTCCGGTAACTTGTCAAGTTAACTGTCCACTTTTTCATGAAACTCATGCTCTCTTATACCTCAAGCTATCAGATGAAAGATGAATTCCGATAGCCTCATTGGCCGACTTACCACCCAGTATCCGCCGTGGGTCGTTGTTCACCCAATCCTGTATCATTTTTATATCCTTCTTGCTGTAACGGCCAATATCACAACTTTTAGGTATGAATCGCCGTATTAAGCCATTGGCATTTTCATTACTTCCCCGTTCCCACGATGAGTATGGGTGCGCGTAGTAAATAGTCGTTCTCTAATATACGCCGGTCTGGTCGAAATACTTTTCATTGCTGATTTCACTCTGTTATGCCTCTTATGGCCATTTGAGCCATTCTTGCGCCTCCTTTTACCCCGAAGTAGATAATTCTCGGCATTCCCCAGTAGGTCTTCATAGATATACCGGTAGAGGGTTTTCGTACTGATTCTTGTACCCGTTGGCCATGAGTACTTCTTATAATGCATTATGACTGAGTCAGGGCTGTATTTCTTTTTAAGGAGCTTCTGGGTCTCCTTGACAAATTTGTAATCGGCACCAAGCTTCAATGCTGGTCCCTTTGCTTCAAGCTCCCTACGGGCTTTTCTCTGGCCAATGTCCGCGCTATAGGTCATATATGCAGATAAATCACTATTCTGAAGTGTAACCGATCCTCGTTTGAGCTCTCTCCGTATACTTCTTTCATGGCGATCCAGGATGATTGCCATCTGTTTGATTGTCAGCATGTCCTTCCCTTTTTTGCGGATCATTCTTTCCAGAATTAGCCGTTCCTCCCAATTGAAGTGTTGTCCCTTTCTATAGCTTGTGCTATTGTGTTCTTGTCCCATGTTAACTCCTCTCTTTTCATATAAGTCGTATACAATATAAATAGTATACATGAGTTTCATGGGGCTTCTTTTGCCCTCTTTATCGCGGACAGTTAATGTTACAATTCACCCCGGATCTCAGAAATCAAAATCATGCTTGACATTTTCTTCAATCGCCCGTACATTAAGCGTGTTATAACTATTTCCATAAAATCAGGAGGAAGAGATGAGCACGGCGATAATTGACGACCAAGAAACCGTCGACATTGTTATCGGCGCTCTTCAGGGCTGTTCGACACGGCTAAGGGTTAATGAGGTTTTTCAAAAGTTCGCAATTGGCGGGACTGAACAAAAAATCCGATTGCTGAGGAAAGCCATGGGAGACCCTGTCACCTTCTATTCCGACGACATAGCCGAAGAGAACAAACTGCAGCGCGAGATATCAATGCTCATTTCAAAGGCATGGGAAATGAATAAGCTATACGACAGGGCTGGTTTATAGTTGTGCCGTTCGATATTGATGATGCACTTATCAAGGATATTGCATCAAAGCTGGCACTCGACAAAAAACATATCAGCGTAATTCATAAAATATTCAAGGAAAGCTTCATAGATTCCCCGAGTTCTGGACTGAGAACACAGTTTTTATCTCATCTTATTCGTTCCATGGAACTCATTATTCGGGAGAGGACAGGGCATCCCTTCTTTCAAATAGTTTTGAGGGCACTTCCCGAAAACGATACAGAACTTGAAGTCGGCACTGCCCAGTACCAAAAAAATCGCTTCTTCATTATATACTATCACCCCTGCATGGACCTCACACAGCTTCGGGTCTGCCTTGCCCATGAATTGGGGCACTTGTTTCTGAGTGCCCTTATGGGGCATGAGAAACCTATTAAGAAAACAGAATCCATGGCTTCGGTGTTTGGATGTTTGGCTTTGATAGATAAGAATCGATTTTATAAAACGCGGGCACGAGAGTTTGTACGCCCAGATGAAAATTCCATAGTTGATGACTTTGCCCAAATGCGCAACAGAAAGAAAGATCGATACAATCTTTCCTAGCACTCCATCTCGGCTATGGGTGTGACTGGATTCGCCGTACAACATAGCCGTAGCAGTTCCACCGTTGTCCCCGGCAAGCGGGTATGAACTGCCCGGCCCACAGCGGCAAGATGCCCGGCTCCACCGTCGGGAAGATCAACCCGTGTTACCATGGTAATCACAGCGCGGGAAATGCCAGGACACTCCACAGACTCTGCGATTCTTGCTGATTCTGATTGATCCGGCGGACTTGAGGTGCCGGTCTTAACGGCACAGAAACGGCAGGCACGGGTACAGGTATTCCCGAGGATCAGAAATGCGGCCGTTCGGTGTTGGCTCCAGCATTCGTGGAGATTGGGGTAGCGGGCCTCTTCGCACACCGTGTGCAATCCCTTGTTTTTTGGCTCTTCGGACATTGAGGCATTTGGATACCTGTCAATTAAAGACATATATTCATTGCCGAATACCCAGAGTAAAATGCCCTGAACATAAAACCAAAACACTGAAGGTTCCATGGGCACAAGAGACGAGTAGGTTCACAAGTCTGTTTGAATCAATGGCGATATTATTTCTCGAAGGCAGTAAAAACATAAGCAAGACGTCCCTGGGTTTGCGAATAAGCTGGAGTGAGATGAATACAATCATGAAAAGAGCTGTTCGCCGGGGACTTGCCAGAAGGAAAAATGAGACAATAAGGAGACTGTGGATGCTCTTTGGAGTTGTCTTTCAAAAGAGCAAAGAGACTATGTTGAAGCAGTGAGCCTGGATTTTTGGAGTCCCTATATTACAGGAGTGGAGAAATATGCACCAAACGCTGATATCGTTCATGACAGATTTCACATAATGAAATATATGAATGAGGCTGTTGACAAAGTGCGTAGAAGTGAACATAAACAACTTTCAATCCGAAATAACGACACCTTAAAAGGAACCAAATATCTTTGGTTGAAGAACAGAGAAAATTTTACAGAGAAAAACACGTGATTTTAAGGCCCTTAATTTAAACCAACTGTCTGTTGGCCGTGCATGGAACAGAAAAGAATTGTTAAAGGTGCTCTGGGATTTTGAAAGCGCAGAGGAAGCCGCAGGCTATTTTAAGAGATGGTATTTTTCAGCAGCACATTCAAGACTTAAACCCATAATAAAAGCTGCAAAAATGCTAAAAAAGCATATTGCAAACATTCTTACATTTGTCCAACACAGGGTAACCAACGCATTCTCGGAAGGAATAAACAGTGTGATCCAGCATATAAAAGCAACCGCCAGAGGGTTTAGGAATTTTGAAAATTTCAGAACAGCGATACTTTTTCACTACGGAAAATTGGATATGTATCCATAGGAAAGTTGGAAGAGCCAGAAGAATAAACCGACTCAACGTCCCACTATTCGATGGGTATTCATGATATTTGAGGATGTTCTCTTGTTGTATTATGGTAACAAAACGATTGAGGCCATGAATATCCGAGAAGAACATATCAGAGTGCTAAGCTGTCCAGGGCCATCCTACAAGAAAATGTACTTTTTGTGAATATTGCTCACGAATGTAGGAATCAGTGATGTACCGTGAAATTAAAAAAAACACTCCTGAAAAATGTCCTTTTTCACCGATAGTTTAATTGGTGATGAGAACCTTCCATTTTTTAACAGTATTTGTTTTTCTCAGTATTGGAACTGAATTTATTTCAGCAGCCCCGGTCTCATTAGGTAAAACTGAGGTAGGAATGGAGAGTTTTGAAGGGTATCAGGAAGGTATGGCATACTTCAGTACAGATGAGACTGGACAAATCCTGGAGATACTGATTGCCTATAAGGGTTTTGGACTGGATGAGGTGAACTGGATGTTTACCAGTGAGGATCTGGAGATTTTTCAGGAGTCAACCGCCAAAGCGGCCTGGTGGCGTTCCCGTCTTCTTGCAATGGATGTCAATCAAACTGTCCTAAAGGATGTCGCAACAGTCAAACCAGATATCACTTACAGTCATCAAGGTGCCGCATATCTTTTTGACAGTACGGATAGTATTCTGCGTTTTGTGAGACAGGGTAAAGACTATGCCCTCATCCTCACAGAAATATCATCAAGCGTGGATTCCCATCGTAGCGGCAGGAAGTCTTTTCCTGTATTGACATTGCATTTTTCCAGGAAAGAATTACCAGTTATCCGGGATTTACTCTCAGAATCCCATATTGAGCAGGTAATCGAATCATATGCTGAACAAAAATCAGCTATAGAAGAAATTCTGACTGATTCGCCTGAGGCTTAATCAGTTCAATTTTGTAACCGAACACTTTGATTACAGGGCACCTCTAAAAAACCCATTGAGTTCTTGACTCGATCTTTTCTGCCGCTACTGCGTTGTCAAAATGCTCACGTAAGCAGGTGCGTACCGCAGGAGCAAAGCTCCGAGGAACGCACCGCCAAACGCTTAAGCTACGCTCCGCTTTTACCATCTTGTATCGACAAAAAATTTAATCAGGTGTGTACCGCAGGGCGTAGCCCGAGGAACACACCGCCACTGCGCCAAATTCCAAAAACGGTTTTTTTGGAGGTACCCTACAACAAATCATCATATTAACAACACCTTTTTATCTTGAAAATAAAGCATTTCATTTGTATATATTATTAATAGCAATGTGCTTTGTTTCAAATAAATCATGTAATATCAATAATAAAAGGAGAGAGAGAAAGATGAGATTGTCAACAAAACTGTGCAGTGCCGTAGGAATGGTTTTACTGATTTTTGCAGCTTCGACTGGTTGTACAAAGAGTAAGTCTGCGGATGTTGCTCAAAAACCGGAGACTTCAAAGGCATCCAATGCAGTAGGAGAGGCCGATGATATTGAAGTATCCGTGGTTTTCCTTTCTGGTGATGTAAAAGCTTCTAATTCTTCCGGTGAGCGTTATATCGATATTGGAGATACCCTGGCGGTCGGTGAACGGATTATTACTGGTTCGGATGCATTCGTTGAAATCGAAATAGGGGATATAGGGGTTGTCCGTATAAATAGTGATACTGAATACTCGCTGGATATTGCAGGAGCATTTGCTAGCAATACCCAGACTTCGGGTGCTCTGGTTGCAGGGTCAATTATATCCAGGGTCAGGAAGCTTTCCGGTAATGATGCCTTCGAAGTAAACGTTCCAGGTGCAGTTTGTGCTGTTCGCGGTACACAGTTCCTTGTCGATGTCGATACTGATGGCACTATCAATGTTGCGGTTAATGAAGGTGGAATTCTACTTGTACCTCCATCTCTGGCTCTTGCCGGTAACCATTCAGCCGATGTGGCGAAATTCAATGAGATACGATCTCTGATGCCCGTTGTTTCATCAGGAAAGGAAGCTAATTTCGATGCTGAAACATTCAGCGAACTTGAAGCTAAGCTTGCTTCCTGGGTAGAAGAAGGGATGGGGGGTAGTATGAAGGGATTAATCGGAGAATTAAACCTGCTGCTGAAATCCATACAAGTAGAGATGACTGATATTGATGAGAAAAGTGATGCTGCAATAGATGATGCGGTTAACTCTCTTGCTGCATTATCAAGCACCAAAGAAGAATCCCGGCAAATGGTAACTCTCCGTTTCAACACGGATCTCCATGAAGCAGATATTTTCATCAATGGTCAAAAAGCTGGTCGGCAATCTGTCAGCAGTGCTTTCCCTGTTGGTGAAATACTGAATGTAAAAGCCATTGCTGCAGATGGCAGAGTCAAAACCAGGAGAGTAAGAGCTGGAACTCCATTAGTTGTTGATCTACTGTTCAATGATGATGCTGATGAACCTTTAAACAACCCGGAAATTCTGTTATCAAGTAGCAGGGAGAATCCTGGTGATACTTCATCCATTACTGTTACTATAGATGTTGAACCCGAAAATGCAACCATATGGATTGGGGGCAAGCAGCGTGGACGAGGCCATACTGAGATTACTGGAAGACCGGGTGATCGTTTGGATCTGAGCATTTCCGCTCCAGGGTATTCCATGCTGATGGATAAAGTAATCATAATATCTCCGGATATACCTGCCATTAAATTAAAATTGAACAAACATACCATAGTTGGAAAGGTCTCTCTCCGTAGTCCGGGTGTTGGTACTCCGGCATCAAATGACGGTAAAGCTGTAATGATGACAAGAAATGGTTATCTGTATACCTTGCAAAAAGATGGGGTCTTTGATTGGATCAGGGAAACTGGAAATGATGGGTTGGAATATGCTTCACTTTCGCTAGTTGATGGTAAAGTGTATTCGATAGGTAATGAAGTATTCACAGTACATGATATGCGGTATGGTAAAATACTCAAACAGACAGCGTTAAGTGCCGATCAGAGAAATCAATTTGGCCGGCGTGTTGTTAAGGCTGGCAGGATGACGATTCTTCCTGGTGACGATACTCTGGAGGTATTTGATGCAGGAGGAGAATCAGTTAAAACAGTCGATATACCTGGTGGTTCAAGGTCAACTCCAGCTATATGGAATAACAAAATTCTCTTACCGAATAATGATGGATTCTTGCTCATCTTTAATTCTATGAGCTATGTAGTTGAGAGTAGAATAGAAACTGGTGTAACCCAACCGACAGGATTATCTCCTGCTATCGTTGGTGATGTCGCTTTTCTGGCTGGTATCAAGGGTCAAATCTCAGCCGTTAATCTGAATAGAAGTAATATTGCATGGAAACGATCACTGGCAATGGGTGAAGTAATTCCTGTATATACTGATTTCGCCGTAGCAAATGATACTGTATACGTCTATGGCAAAGGTCGAGTGTTTGCCTTATCTGTGCATGAAGGTCAGGAACGGTTTCTGCCAATAGAAGGTGTATCCGCGCCACCCATGGTCGATGATGATTTCTTATACCTTTGTCGCAATGATGGCACTCTTGGGGTTTACAACCGACGCAATGGCAGGGAACTTGGTAAGATTTCATTGGGTGAAGTGGCTAACACCAGACCGGTGAAATTGGGGCACTACATCCTCGTTGCTGGTATGGAATCGGCAGTGGTTGTTGATGCGCGTTCAATAACAGAAGATTGATCATTCAGATGCTGCCTGGTTCAATGAATTTTTGATCCAGGTTATCATCATGGTTATGAATGAAAAACCGCTATCGCCTCATTGGGCAGATATCGTTGCGGATAGAATTATCCGGGAGAGAGGAGAAAAGGATGTTTATGTCTGTGCCTCAGGCATTACTCCTTCCGGGACTATTCACATAGGTAACTTCCGTGAAATCATTTCAGTGGAACTCGTTGTGCGTGCTCTGCGAGATAGAAAACGTCAGGTTCGGTTCATTTATTCATGGGATGATTATGATGTATTCCGCAAGGTACCGGCAAATCTGCCCAATCAGGAATTGCTTGCCACATATCTGCGCCAGTCAATTACGGATGTTCCTGATGTTTCAGGCAATGAAGTCAGCTATGCGTCTCATAATGAGAAAGCTCTTGAGAAGCTTCTTCCCATTGTTGGTATTGAGCCGGAATACATCTACCAGGCAGAAAAATACCGCTCTTCTCAGTATTCTGAGTGCATGAAGATTGTTCTGGATAACAGTGAACTCATTCGGAAGCAATTAAATTCCCACAGAACAACACCTCTGGCAGACGATTGGTGGCCACTCAGTGTCTTCTGTACGCAATGCGGCCGGGATACCACTCATATAAAAGACAGGATGAATGATTACAGCATCCACTATGAATGTGAATGTGGAAATTCTGAATTAATTGATTTACGGAAAACCAGTGTGGTCAAACTTCCATGGCGTATTGACTGGCCGATGAGATGGTTCTATGAGAAAGTGGATTTTGAACCGGCTGGAAAAGATCACCATACTGAAGGGGGAAGCTTTGATACAGCAAAACTTACCAGCAGAGAAGTTTTTAATCATGAACCACCAGTTACATTTCAATATGAATTTGTCCGAGTAAAAGGAGGGAGTGGGAAGCTCAGTTCATCCACAGGTGAAGTTGTATCGCTCAAAGATATCCTTCGCTACTATCAGCCAGAGGTTGTACGATATTTCTTTGCTGGAACAAGACCGAATAATGATCTCGCCATTAGTTTTGACCTTGATCTTCTCAAAGTCTACGAAGATTACGATAAATCTGAACGATATTTTTTCAATAAACCCGATAACCCCAAAAAAATGAAGAAATGGGAGAAAGAAGCCCGAATATATGAACTCTCCCAAATCCATGAAGTTCCCGCCAGGTTACCTTATCAGATTCAAATCAGGCATTTGACAACACTGTTGCAGATACATTCGGGGAACATAGATAGGGTTATTGAGCGTTTGGGTGATATCTTACCAGCTGATCTTGAAAGGTTTAGATGTCGGGCAAATTGTGCCTGGAACTGGGTGAATGATCATGCCCCGGAGGATTTCCGTTTTTCTCTCAGGAATCCCGATGACAGCCCAATAAGTCTGAATCCAGACCTTAAATCTACAGTGAAGGATTTTGGCATTCTGGTGAGGAGTCAACTGGGGAAAATATCGGAGAAAGACTTTTCAATTCTGATGTACAACCTTATCCGTGAAAATAATTTGGAATCTGCAGATTTTTTCACCACTGTATATAAAGTTCTTATTGGCAGGGATAAAGGTCCACGATTAATAAATTTTCTTCATGTTCTGGGACCTGATTGTGTAGGGGATCTGTTGGAGAGGATGTAATCACCCTTCGCTCTGAATCTTCAGCGTTCTCCCCGAACATAGGGTTCACCCAGGGTTGCTGGAGCATTCATGCGGCGTTTACCGGATTTGGATAGCCCAAAGGCAAACAGAACAAAGAGGGTAGAGGCGTAGGGAAGCATGGACAGAATATTGGGTGAGATTCCCAGAGGCTGTAGCATATATTGAAGGACGAAAATCCCACCGAACAGATAGGCTCCCAGAAAAGCTCCCCCAGGCTGCCACAAAGCGAAGATGGTCAGTGCGATGGCAATCCAGCCTCTGCCGGCTACCATCCCTTCGTTCCATGAACCGCTGTAGGCCGTCGAAAGGTAAGCTCCGGCCATTCCAGCCAGCCCCCCACCAGCGAGTACGGCATAGTATTTTACACGATTAACGGCGATACCCTGAGCTTCAGCGGCTCTGGGATTCTCTCCCACAGACCGAAGGGTTATTCCCATGCGGGTATGTTTGAGTATGAACCATAGTACTATGCCAAGGAGGGCCGATAGATACACATACCAGTCGTGATTGAATAAAACCTGACCTAGAATGGGTATGTTTGAAAGTCCCTGGATGTCGATAAAAGGCATCCGAACAGGAAGAGGTTGTCCAATATAAGGTTTCCCCCAGAGTCCACTGATGCCCAGCCCCAGCATGGTGAGAGCCAATCCGCTGACTACCTGGTTGGAACGTAGACCGATGCATACAAAACCATGGATGCTTGAAAGCAGTATACCCACGAGGATGGCGGCCAGTAGTCCCAGCCATGGGTTCCCGGTGGTAAAGGTTACGATGAAAGCCGTTACAGCTCCCGAGGACATCAGTCCTTCCAGGCCAAGATTAATAATCCCAGCTCTTTCCGTGAGGATTTCACCCAGAGTTGCCAGAAGCAATGGGGTTCCGGCAATGATGGTCCGGGTGAGAACGGATGTAATAATATCAAGCATGGATTTTCCTCCCGAAGCGAATACGAATCCTGTGAGAGATGAAGAAATCCTCCATAATCAGGAAAACCAGTATGATGCTGTTGAAAACATTCACCGTGGCGGCAGGCATCCCCATGGATATCTGTATCGCGTCTCCCCCTACAATGATACCAGCAAAAAACAGGCCTGAAATTATGGTGTACGATGGGTGGAGTCTGGCCAACCAGGCAACAATAATGGCGGTAAAACCATATCCTGCACTCAGAGAATCAGGGTAACTCAGATAGTGGTGAATGGACATAAGTTCTCCGGCTCCGGCAAGTCCTGCCATACCGCCGGAGATGGCCATGAGTATAAGGGAGGTTTTGAAAAAGTTAATACCTGCATACTGAGCCGCATGAGGATTTTCCCCGATGACCCGTATTTCATATCCAAAACGGCATTTATAAACCAGCCATCCAAGAATCAATGCACAGGCAATGGCCATAACAAGAAGCACCGGAGAAATCCGGGAGTTGGAGAAGGGCTGCAGGATGGCTGAGGCCGGGAAGTCATCGGTGTAGGGATATCCGCTCTTGGTAGCCCCTTTCCATGGACCAACCACAAGGAATTTCACGAATTCAGCCGCAATGTAGTTGAGCATCAGAGTGGATATTACTTCATTGATTCCAAATCTCACTTTGAGGACTGCTGGTACCATACCCCAAAGTGCCCCTCCAATGAATGCCGCCATGAACATAAGGGGAACGATGATGATGGGAGGCAGGTGTGGTCCCCATGAAAGTCCAATCCAGGTGGCCAGTATTGCACCAGCCAGAAGCTGACTTTCAGCTCCTATATTCCAGAATTTTGCTTTGTAGGCCAGGGCCAATCCACTGCCGATGAGTATAAGGGGAATGGATTTGGTTATAGTTTCCTTGATGCCATACCAACTGCCGAAAGACCCCTTGAATATGGAAAAAACAGCTTTCGCAGGGTTTACTCCACTCATAGAAAATACAATACCCACGGCCAGAAGTCCTGCCGTAAGTGAACCAATTAGGATGAGAATACTCAGTTGAGGACTGATTTTCTCCCGTGGAAATAGTTCAATACGCATAAATGAGCATCCTCATTGTGAAACTGAACCGGCCATCATCAGTCCGATTTTTTCAATAGACCAGGTTTCCGGGGTTAATTCACCCATGAAACTTCCATTAAACATTACTGCGATACGGTCGCAAACCATGAACAGTTCATCCAGATCCTCGGATACGAGCAGAACGGCACCACCATTGTCTCGAAGTGTAATAATCTGCTTACGGACATATTCTGTTGCTCCTACATCCAATCCGTAGGTGGGGTGGGCCGCTACAAGAAGTTCCGGACCACAGGATATCTCACGGCCGAGAATAAGTTTCTGTATGTTTCCGCCGGAAAGATTCTTCACCATTACATTGATAGAAGGGGTGTCTACCTGGAAACTTTCTACCAGAGAATTCGCATGTTTGTTAATGACATCATAGTTCATCTGTATCCATCTGCTGAATGGATAATCCCTGTGCTGTTTGAGAATTGAGTTTTCAGAAAGCAGCAGATTTGGAACTGTGCCATGTTTGATCCGTTCTTCAGGCACATGAGATATACCCAGTATGTGGGCCGATCTGGCATTGAAGTGATTCAATGCCTTGCCCTTCATCTTAACCGTTCCCCTCAAGGGTTGTCTGAGTCCGGTTATGGTTTCCACCAGTTCCTGTTGACCATTGCCCGAGACACCAGCAATGCCGAGAATTTCGGAGGAATGCACCTTTAGATGCAGATTTCGTACCGCAGGTAAACCCCGGTCAGAGTCCACATCGAGATTTTTTGTTTCGAGGAGAACCTCACCGGGCTGAACATCAGCTTTACCGTAGGCCGTGGCTATCTGCCGGCCAATCATCATCTCGGCCAGTTTTCCCTTGTCCACATCATTGATAGCCGCTTCGCCTGTTAGATGGCCTTTCCGGAGAACTATCACCCGGCTGCAGATATTGAAAATTTCCTCAAGCTTATGGGTAATCAATATTACCGAATGTCCTTCAAGGGTCATTTCCCTCAGAATATCAAAGAGTTCACTGGCTTCCTGGGGAGTTAGAACCGATGTCGGTTCATCCATGATAAGCAGATCGGCATTCCGGGAGAGTGCTTTCAGTATCTCTACCCGTTGTTGTTCTCCTGCTGATAGATCCCAAACAGGTTTATCAGGATTTACTTCCAGACTGTACCGGGTCGATAGTTTCTGTATTTTTGAACGCAAGCTGCGATGGGGGAAGAAAAAAGGGGTGTCTTCATAGCCGAGAGCTATGTTTTCCAGTACTGAATGCTTTTCCACCAGCATGAAATGCTGATGAATCATTCCAATACCAGCCCGCATTGAATCCCTGGGGTTTCTCAGGTGAATCATTTCATCGTTGATCCGTATTTCACCTTCATCGGGAAGATACAGGCCATAGAGGATGTTCATCAGAGTCGTCTTACCAGCTCCGTTTTCCCCAAGCAATCCGAGAATCTCACCGGATTTGATGCTGAAATTGATGTCCTGATTTGCCTTTACTTCGAGAAATGATTTGCTGATACCCTTCATTTCCAGGGATTCAATTCTATTCAAATAGCCCTCCGTTTACCTGAAGTTCATCCACAGCTCTTGCTGGTTGTCATCAATATACAGTGTCAGGAAGCTTGTAAGATGCGAGAAATTCCCATCAGCGAATTAATATCTGACAGGATAGGCTGTTACAATATTTCCTGTCGATAAGATTTCTCAAGTGAAAAACATGAAATCAGGAACATATCTCCGGAGCTGGACGGAAACTGTACTCCCGTTCGGCCATACATCATACACACATTCATACTCCGGGTAATATCCCGGAGTATGAGGACTGTTTAGTTTTACTGAGGAAGAGGTGATATGAAGTTATCCACCTGGTAATTCATCTCCGCAAAGAGGTGCCCAATGCTGGCCATTTCTTCAGCCGCGATAGTCATATTACCGTCCTGATCGTAGATCGGTCCTACGAATGGATCAAAGACTTCCCGGCCCTGTATCATTTGTTCCCGGCGTTTCATTACAAGGTCGTAAATACTGATTTCACCCAGATCCGCATTATTGGTTTTCAGTTCTTTGAAGGTACTTACATAGGACTGATTGATTTGTTCTTCCCATGATCCTCCAAGCTCTACAACCCCATCCTTCATAAGCCAGAGAAGGTCGTAATTGGTCATATCACTGGTTTTACCATCTTTGATGTCGTTGAGCATTTGAACGTAAAGTGGACCCCAGTCAGTCAGCTGGCCTGTGATGGATGCATCAGGGCCGTAGGCCTGCATGGGACTGTAATGAGACAGGGCGTAAATCTCTCTTCCCTTATCCTGATGCTCCTGAGCTACCTCAATGACAGTCGGTGTGTCCTCGGTAAATCCAAGTACATCGCAACCTTCGGCTACCAGAGACTCCGCGGCTTCACGGGCCTTGTCCGGAGCGTACCACTCATAGATCCATTTTACGCTGACTGTGGCTTCCGGGTTGACTTCCTTAATTCCCAATGCAAAGGCATTCATGTGACGGAAGAGCTCGGGGATGGGAAATGCTGCAATATACCCAATTTTATTTGATTTGGTGATAGATCCGGATATCAGACCATTCAGATAGTAAATCTGATACATATCAGCCATGTAGGTTCCAACATTGGCCGTTCTTTTGAACCCGGAGCAATGAAAAAATTTCACATCAGGGTACTTTTCGGCGGCTTTGAGGGTATCCTCCATATAACCAAAACTTGTGGTGAAAACAGCATTGACGTTTTGTTCCTGTATAAGACGATCAATGAAACGGACGGCATCACCTTCGGGAACACTTTCCACAACCACAGTTTCAAGCCAGGGGAGTTCCTTCTCTGCATACAGACGTCCCTGGTCATGGGCGTATGTCCATCCGAAATCACCGGCAGGGCCGATGAAAATAAATCCGGCTTTGAGGGTTGCCTTATCCATGGAGGCTGTCTCCTCACTGCCTCCGCCTGCAAAAACGAACATGGATGCGACCAACATGACTGTAAGAATCATCAATACTCTCTTCATAGTTATCTCCTTTTTTATTAATTGAACACCAGTCTAGTATTTGTCTTTTTTTCTGTCAATTAGAAATAGTAATTGATTGTGGTTGTTTCTATTGTCTGCCACATGGAGATCGGTGCCATTCAAGGTTGATCCAACTGGATTATCCAGAACAGCATCATGGATGTGACTGGAAATCATTTACTTTCTTCTGGGATAACGTTATTCTCATTCTAGGGCGGTTTTCGTCAATGAAACACAGTGAGAGAGGAAGTTATGGCAAAAAAATACAAAATAGCCGTATTGCCCGGTGATGGTACAGGTGGTGAAGTTGTTGCTGAGGGGAAAAAAGTGCTGGATGCAGCAGCAGCAAAGTTCGGATTTAAACTGGAGATGACGGAATTTGATTTTGGTGGTGACCGTTATTTGAGAACCGGAGAGGTTTTACCCGATACGGCTGTCAATGATCTTAAGCAATTTGATTCTATTTATCTTGGGGCTATTGGTCATCCGGATGTGAAGCCGGGAATACTGGAGAAGGGCATTCTTCTGCGGCTGCGCTTTGAGTTGGATCAATACATCAATCTGAGGCCGGTGAAGCTTTACCCGGGAGTGGATACTCCATTGAAGGATAAGGGACCTGAGCATATTGATTACGTTGTAGTTCGTGAAAATTCCGGTGGAATCTACACTGGAACCGGCGGAATCTCCATGAAGGGTACGGATCAGGAAGTGGCTGTGCAAAGTATGGTTTACAATCGCTTTCAGGTTGAACGCTGTCTGCGATATGCCTTTGACTACACTCAGAGGCATGGGAAAAAGGCTTCGGGTAAGGGCAGGGAAAATAGTCTTGGACTGGTTGGAAAAACCAATGTTCTTACCTATGTCTTTGATCTTTGGGAGCGGGCCTTTAATGAAATTGGTGAGGCTGACTTTGCGGATATTCGCCGGGACTACTATCATGTTGATGCGGCCTGCATGTGGATGGTCAAGAGTCCGGAATGGTTTGATGTTCTGGTTACAGGCAATATGTTCGGAGACATTATCACCGATTTAGGAGCTATTACCCAGGGAGGCATGGGCATTGCAGCCGGGGGAAATATAAACCCTGAGGGTGTTTCCATGTTTGAACCCATTGGCGGTTCAGCTCCCAAGTATACCGGTAAGGGCATCATCAATCCACTGGCTTCTATCGTCGCAGGTGCCATGATGCTGGATACTCTGGGCGAGTATAAGGCTGCCGAATCTGTGGAAAATGCTGTTATGCAAATCACCGGGACGAAAATCAAAAGCCTGTCTGCCGGTCAAATGGGATACTCAACAAGCGAGGTGGGAGATCTGGTCGCATCTGCACTTTAAGGTGGTACATATTGCTTAACATATATTTTATACGGCATGCCGAGAGTGAGGCGAACAAACACCGCCTTCTTGGTAGCCGTGTGGATTACCCTCTCACCGAGGCTGGCTTCAAGGATGCCTTGCGGATAGCTGAAGAATTGAAGGACATAACCCACCTTGATGGCATTGTCACTTCTCCGGTACTTCGTTCCCGTCAGACAACCGATATTTTTTCCAAAGTGTTCAATATTGTTCCGATTGTGGATAACAATCTTGCAGAGCAGGAACTTGGACCTTTCTCCTGTAAGTCCTATGATGAAGTGAAGAACATGGACGGTTATGAGAATGACATTTTGGCCCGATGGGATTGGAATCCCGGGGGAGGCGGCGAGTCGTACTCCATGGTGGCTGACAGAGTTATTGAGTTTTTTAAGTCTGTGGAGAGCTTCCCTCCTGGTTCTACCTGGCTCATTGTTACCCACGCGGTAGTTTTCCGGCTCATTCGTGCGACTCTTGAAAACACATTACCTGTGTATCCTGAGGAATTTCCAAATAATGGAGAAATATGGTGGGTCGCCTATCAGGGATTGGGAGTTCGACACGATATAAAAGCTATATTTCTTGGTGAAAGTCGGAAATTCATTCATCTTCCCTGACAGATATTGCTATATTGGAGGAACACATATTGAAGAAGAGACTATTTTTGACACTTGATCCAGCCATACAGGCTCACCTGATATCCATACGTGAGAATTTGGGTTTGTCTTCCAGTGATGAAACCATGGAAATCCTTGCTTCCGGCTGGCAGGAAAAGGAAAGAGCCTTTCTTGAGGAGTCAGTGGGATTGGGCATGGAAAGTGTTGATGAATGCAGTGACCCTGCCTGTGGTTTTCTAGCTCTTACGTGGTCAGGATCTCTGGTGGCCGTTGGGCCTGAAAGTAAAAACAAACGGCGGGCGGTTTACGTCAGCATTGATCGACGTCTGAATGTCCCCCGCCAGGCAGAATCCGACAATGCAAAGATTGCGAGTACCGTTGTAGTGGGCCATGAAATTGTATTCTCCGCTGGTCCTGTCAGGCAAACCTCAGCGGTCTATAAACTGGCTGTTTTGCCGGCTGAATTGAATGTAAGGAAACAGAATAAGATACTCGATGAAGCAACTGTCACTCTGGCTGAAGAATTTCAAGCTGTTGATAATTCGAATGGGGACGATATTGCCTGATTACGATGCCGACAGTCTCTGGCGTGTGCTCCATAGACTTCATTACGGACAATCCCTTCCTGCCAGGGATGATTTATCTATAATTCTTGAAACGGCTATAGAAGTCCTGGCTAATGAGAATCCTCTCATTCGTCCCCGTGACTCTCATAGTCGTCCGGGAGGACTGGTTCTTCTTCCCCGCAACCGGACAACCATCATCGTGCCGGATCTCCATGCCAGAACGGGATTCATAATGGCTCTGATGGATTTGGAAATTAATGGACACCGTGTTATTGATTCCCTGTTTACCGGACGGCTGCAGATTGTCTGTGTTGGTGATGGGCTTCACAGTGAGGCACGGGGTGCAGATCGCTGGTATCGGGCCCTGTCGGAATATGAAACTGGTTTCCAGCAGCATAAAGCTATGGATGAAGAAATGAAGGAGGGTCTTTCTCTCATGGCTATGATTATGCTGCTGAAAACAGCCGTTCCAGACAGTTTTCACTTTCTCAAGGGAAACCATGAGAATGTGGCAAATTCCAACGAGGCAGGTAATCAGTCATTCTACAAATTCGCTATGGAGGGTCAGATGGTGCGTGACTGGTTTTCCATGTTTATGGGATGGAACATGCTGATGAAATGGGCGGATTTTGAATTATCCCTGCCCCTGTTGGCCGTGGGTGATCGTTTTATGATTTCTCACGCCGAGCCCCGGCATCCTTACAATCGTAGGGAAATGATTGAATACAGAGGAAATCATCAGCTTATACTGGATTTTACCTGGACAGGAAATAATGAGGCCGAAGAGGGTTCTGTCGAGTCCATGCTAACTATGTTTCTTGACGGGGAGTTGGAAGAAAGTCTGTATTTTGGAGGGCATCGGCCGGTATCCGGGTTGTACGGACTTCGAGCCAATGGGTATTATGTTCAAATTCACAATCCTGATCACTATGCTGTTGCAATTCTGGAGAGTGGAAAAATCCCTTTACCGCAGAGGGATATTATTCAGATAACAGGGAAGGATTATGGGTGAACGCGGAGAAATCTTCAGTAACCGGGTGTATGTTGATGAAGGTCAGAAAACCTATTTCTTCAATATCAAGGAGAATCGTTTTGGTGATATTTACCTTAATATCGTTGAAAGTCGTAAAACCGAGAGAGGATTTCAACGGTCATCCATTGTAGTTTTCAAGGAAGATCTTGATAGTTTTATCATCAGATTGGATAGAACAGTTGCTGATATTCGTCAAAACCGAAAGAGTAGTGGTCAAACTCTTATTGTTGGAAAAGGTCGCAGAGAGTACAGAATGAGCCTGGACAAAAGGAGAAAACCAGCACTTCGGATATCCGAAGAAAGACAGGATCCTGAAAAAAATCCTCACAGGGAATTGGTGATTATTTCATTGGATGTTCTGGATGTTTTTATGGATGGTTTTAGAAAGTCACTGAGGTATATTCAGCCAGCTTAAGGTAATCACCAGGGTATTGGAGTTCTCTTAATCAGATTTCAGACCGTGATGGTGAAGGAGGCTCGGAAGAAGAAGGATACAACTCATGCTGAGAAGGCCGGGGTCACGAAGAATAAACTTCGCAAGGCTGTGAACAGGTACTGGTTGAAAAGGGCCTTTTTGAGCAAGGGGCACCTCTAAAAAACCTTATTTCGTTTTTGGCTTGATCTTTTTCCTCGCTGCTGCGTTGTCAAAATGCTCACGTAAGCAGGTGCGTACCGCAGGAGCAAAGCTCCGAGGAACGCACCGCCAACACCTTAAGCTAGCTCCACTTTTGCCGCCTTGCATCAAGATAAAATTCAAGCAGGTGCGTACCGCAGGAGCAAAGCTCCGAGGAACGCACCGCCAACACCTTAAGCTAGCTCCACTTTTGCCGCCTTGCATCAAGATAAAATTCAAGCAGGCGCGTACCGCAGGAGCAAAGCTCCGAGGAACGCACCGCCATTTCGTCAATTTCCTAAAGCTGTTTTTTCGAGGTACCCTTAAGTAAACGCCTGTCCGGATCTGAACAGGTCATATTCCTGAAATGATTTTGTCTATGGACTTCATAGGCTGCAATTCCAACACTAACAGCCAGGTTTAAAGACCGTGCTTGAGATAACATGGGTATTCGCAGACATCGTTCAGGCTGTGAAAGCAGCAGTTCATGGGGCAATCCGGCCGTTTCCTTACCGAAAACCAAAAATGCTTCTATTCCATATTGAGCTGCATCCACTTGCTTTTCTGCCTTCGTTGTAAAAAACCATAATGGGGCATCCGGGTAAACCTTGAGAAAATCAATCCAGTTGGAATGACATTCCACTGCTAGTTTCTTCCAGTAATCCAATCCCGATCTTCTCAGGTATTTATCCTCTAGTGAGAATCCAAGGGGTTCAATGAGGTGTAGTTTGGCGTTCAATGCCAAACAGGTTCTACCTATGCTTCCGGTATTCTGGGGTATTTCCGGCTCGTACAGTACAATATGAAGTTCCATTCCACACCCAGTATAGCATATTTACTGGAAAAGCGTTGTCAGTACAATGATACCCTGAATGAAAGAGTCTGTATTGATAACAGATCAGTTGGCATCAAAACTGGTCCATCAAAACTCTGTTCTGTATGTTTTGTGCCCTGGTTATCATCAGTACTTCCGGAATTGCCCTGATACTTCTTGAGATCTTTTTGAAGTCATCAGAACTGAGCATCTCAATTGTAAAGAAACCATCCAATTCTCCACGTTCATTTTCGTCAAGACTACCCGAGATGAGATGTCCTTGATGCTTCCTTATTGAACCTTCAATTTTACTGAAAAGATTATGTGTATAACTTGCATGGATTCTAAACTTCTGTATTGATTTATGACTGAAAGTCTCCCACTCAACATGGATACGTCGTTCTTCAAAATCTTCAATCCCTTTGAGATTGGGACAATTTTTTTTATGTACAATGATACCCCGCCCTCGTGATATGTAACCAATGATCGGCTCCCCAGATGCCGGAGAGCAGCAACTGCTGATCTTAATCAGGGTATTGCGCTCACTATTTATCGCCACTCCAGCTTTGTCGGGATCAATTATCTGAGTTTCCAGTTTGTTTTCACCGGTATTATCTTTAATTGAGGTGGTTGGCGATTTTTTCGCAACAATATCGCGGTCGATGACAACACTGGAATCGTTCTTATTCAGCCATGCGCGTATTTTGTTTCGGGCCCGTGAACTCCTGACATGTTTGAGCCAGTTCACATGGGGATGGGCTGATTTGGAGGTGAGTATATGCACTGTTTGTGTATTTTTGAGAGGTCGATTAAGAGGGGTTATACTTCCATCCGCCCTGGCCCCCGAGCAGTGAGTTCCAATTTCTGAATGAATATGGTAGGCAAAATCAATCGCTGTTGAGCCTTCTGGAAGCTCAATGGGTTCTCCCTGGGGAGTGTAAACAATGATGGAGTCCCGTAATACATCCTGCTTGATGGCATTTAAGAATTCCCCTGCATCATCATGTCCTTCAGCCTTCAGAATCTGAAGTTGTCTTACAACAGCAATTTCTGATGGTAGAAACTGGTCAGGATTCTTACCCACTTTGTAGGCCCAGTGAGCAGCTATGCCATACTCGGCGGTTTCATGCATCTTCTGACTGCGAATTTGAATCTCCAGTCGGCGACCTCCCTCTGTGAGTACTGATGTATGAATACTCTGATATCCATTACTCTTGGGGTGTGCAATGTAGTCCTTCATACGACCTTCAAGGGGAAGCAGGATCCGGTGGACAATTCCCAGCATCAAATAGCATGCATTGGCCGAAACACAGATAATTCTCATTCCCAATAAATCATAGATTTCTGGAAGATCCTTATTTCTATCTTTCATCTTCCTGTAAATGGAGTAAAAATGCTTCGCACGAGCTTCAATCTTCACCTTGATTTTAGCCTTCAATGCCGCCTGTATGAGTTTTTGTTTCACCTCATTGAGGTGTTGACTCCTCTCTTCTTTTTTTAAATTGACATGATCCCGGATTTGGGCGAAGAAGTCAGGTTTCAGGTATTTGAAGCTCAGGTCTTCCAGTTCAGATTTCAGGGAACTCATTCCAAGTTTACCCGTCATAGGGGCATAGATTTCGAGGCATTCTCCAGCTATACGACGCCTTCTGCTGTCATCCTGAATGAACTGAAGAGTACTCATGTTGTGTCTCTTGTCGGCGAGTTTTATAAGAATTACCCGAAGATCATCCACCATGGCCCAAACCATTTTTCGGAGGCTGGCCGCCTTTCGAGATCCTTTGCCAATGTTGATATCATCGATTTTTGTAACCCCATCAACCAGTGTGCAGACTTCTTCACCGAAATGAGCCACCAGTTCATCATGACTGACATCAGTGTCTTCCAATACATCATGAAGCAGGGCACTGATAATGGTGGATGGATCCATCTTCAATTCGATCAGTATTTCTGCAACCCTCAATGGATGAATAATGTATGGCTCACCGGATTCCCGTTTCTGTCCCTCATGATTCTTTCTTGACCAATGCAGAGCATTGAGGATTTTGCGACGGTTCGTTCGTGAATAGATGCTCAGACGTCCGGTAAATTGACGTATACTTGATTCCAGATCCTTTTCAGTAAGTATCAAATCTTTGTCAATCCAGTTCATCTTTTCCCCTGAAGCGCCCATAAATCACTCTATCTCGATTACCGAGATCCTTCCTGATACCGATGGATTCAAACCTGTTTTTCATGAGTATTTTTTTCACAGTGTTCATTTGTAATGGACTCACTTCCAACAGTAGCATTCCTCCGGGTTTTAGATGGTACGTAGCCTGATGTACAAGTTGACTCACCAGGCTCAGTCCATTTCCTTCACCTCCATCCAGTGCCTCTGCCGGTTCCTTCCAGCCCTGGGCCCTCTTCTCGGATACTTCATCACTGGTGAGGTAGGGTGGATTGGAAACAATTATATCCAATGAATTAAAGATGCCAATAAGTAGACTGGTCTGAATGTATTTTATTCGTCCATTTACGAATTTTCTATTATTTATATGGAAGTATTTTCCTGCAACATCAGAGATATCTGATGCTGAAATCTCCCAACAGGGTTGTTCAACAGCAAGGGAAACGGCCAGGGGACCTGGACCACAGCAACAGTCATGGAGATGACCAGGATTCATTTTCTCCATGAATTCAAGAGTTGTTTCAACAAGTATCTCCGTATCAGGTCTGGGGCAGAGAACACCTGGTCCCACTTTGAAATCCATACCCCAGAATTCTTTGCTCCTTGTAATCCAGGAAACTGGTTCACCATTTACTCGTCGATGGAGTAAATTCTCAAAGATGGTCATTTCAACTGACCCAACATCTTCCCTGAGTTTCATGTAGAGTTTCTCCCGATTCAAACCAAGGGCATGAGCAAGGAGCAGAGAGGTATCCAGATTTGGGGTATCTGAATCGCAATGCTCCATAGTTTTCCGGGCTTCATTGAGAATGTCCCTGATAGTCATGAAATCATTCACTCAGAGCTGTTTTGATGGCATTTACTTTCAGAGATTCGATAAACTCGTTTATCTCTCCCTGCATCACATGGTCGAGTTTATAGAGTGTGAGGTTGATGCGGTGGTCAGTTACCCTGTTCTGTGGGAAATTATAAGTACGAATCCGTTCTGATCGATCACCACTTCCCACCTGACTTTTACGGTTGGCGGCCCGCTCGGCTTGTTTTTGGGATTCCACAGCTTCGTATAAACGGCTGCGCAAAACCCTCATGGCCTTGGCTCTGTTCTTAATTTGACTTTTTTCATCCTGACAGATTACGACCAGTCCTGAAGGCAGATGGGTAATCCGTACCGCAGAATCCGTAGTATTAACACTCTGTCCCCCAGGACCACTTGAGCGGTATACATCAATTTTCAGGTCAGCATCATCAAGTTCAATATCCGTCTCTTCAGCTTCGGGAAGAACGGCTACCGTCACGGCTGAGGTATGAATTCGGCCCTGAGATTCAGTGATCGGGACTCGTTGAACACGGTGGACACCTGATTCGTAGCGCAGGTCGCCGTAAACACTTTTACCTGTAACGGAGAATATGATCTCTTTAAATCCACCAGCTTCGGATTCACTGGATTCCATTATTTCAATCTTCCACCGCCGTGTTTCAGCATAGCGGCTGTAAACTCTATACAGGTCAGCAGCAAAGATACTCGCCTCGTCACCACCTGTTCCAGCTCGTATCTCAATTATTATGTTCTTCCCATCAAGGGGATCCCGTGGAATGATGAGAAGTTTTAATTGATCAATGTATTTTTCCAGAGCTATTTCCAGGAGAGGAATTTCCTGGATGGCCATTTCTCTCAGCTCAGGATCAAACTCGGACTCAGCCATTTTCTGTGCATCATCCAACTCAGATTTTTTCGACAGAAAGTCCGCATAGGTGGACATTGTTTCTTCCATATGCCCATATTCCTGCATGGTTTCCTTGTATAGTTTTGGATTCCTGGGAAGATTGGGATCGGCAATACTTTCCTGCAGCTCTTTGTACCGAGTTTTCAGAGCATTCAGTCTTTGTTCTAACAGGGTTGTATCAGTCATGGTGCTTACCATAACCGAATTCATGTTTCCAGAAAAGAGCTAAAATCCTACTGTTTCCTTACTATTGGGTAAAGGGGGAATTGTCGGAGCAGAAACTGGAGTTGTTTTTCTCATACCTGCGGTTCGGCTGAATCCGAAAAATGCCCCGCAGGCAGCTCCAATGATGTGAGAAATCTGAGAAATATCATCATACCGGAAAATTGCCAGGAATTCCTTAAACAGATAAAGACCGATAACCAGAATTGTTGTAATTGGGAATTCCCCAGCTTTGATGTTGGCAAAACTCACCATGAGAATCAACATGAATGCTACACCACTGGAACCCATGAGGGCTGAGTCAAAGAAGAAAGCATTGATCAACCCATTCACAAGAGCAGTAATAACAATCATCCAGGATAAGGACTTTGAACCATATTTTTCTTCGAGTATGGGACCCAACAGGAGAATCAGAGTTAGATTGGACAGTAGATGATCCCAGTCCGCATGACCGAATACATGGGTCAGCATCCGCATATATGCTGGGATATTATCTAATTGGAATGTTACCGTACCTTCCGCTGTAAAAATTGCTTCAATGATTCCAGGGAGGACATACTGGTCAATTAGAAGAACTATTGTTGCTATAACTGTAAAGGTAAGGGTGGTCGGGGCATTGTACTTCAATCTCATATTGAGTATATCGGCTGTTTTATAGAGTTCGACAATAGAAATATCGCTCCGCATCAGTAGTGGACCGCACAGTGGTAGCTGTCACTTTGATTCTGTCTTGAGGGTACCTCTAATAAACAGCTTGAGGAAATTGACGAAATGACGGTGCGTTCCTCGGGCTACGCCCTGCGCGGCAGGCAGGTCGAGTCAAGAACTCAATGGGTTTTTTAGAGGTGCCCTAATGTTGTACTGCTATACCAGGTAAAATCATGGTCTGACCGGGTTTAGATCAAACCAGGTTTTAACAAGCTTCCTGACGCTATATGAAAAAAGTGTCCGGAAGCTTGAAAAATGAAATTAGGGAGAATTCTTGATCTTTCGGGAAGGTGATTCTGATTACGATCAAAGTAGAATTGTCTGGAAAGACTCTATATCTCAATGTCAGAATTATTGTACTCTCCTACCATGAGTGATACATCTGTCGGGAATAACTATTCAGGCCTCGAAGGAACCATAACGCCTCTTCCCCAACTGGAGAAGGAAGACTATTCCAAACTTCCCCGTTTAAGGGATATTACTGCCATTGCCTTTCCCATGGTGATCAGTCAAGCCTCGGAAACTGTGAATCTATTTGTTGACAGATTATTCCTTTCTAGACTTGGAAAACTATACATAGCAGGAGCCATGACCGGGGGTATCACTGCAATTTGCGTGATGTCGTTTTTTACCGGCATAGCAGGATATGTTAATGCTATTGTTGCTCAGCACCATGGCGCTGGAGAAAAACGAAAATGTGCCCAGGCAACTGTTCAGGCCATTTATCTGAGTTTTGTGGGCTGGCCACTCCTTCTGTTTACCATCCCTCTGGTTGAAATACTGCTCACGGGGCTGGGTCATATTCCTGAACAAGTTGCCATAGAAATGTCTTACTTCCGTATACTCATCTATGGCTCCATCTTCGGATTGATCAGACAGGCCATCACCGGTTTCTTCATCGGTCTGGGCCGAACCCGGATTGTAATGTTTGCCAACTGTGTGAGTATGCTGATCAACATACCGGCGAATTGGATTCTAATCTTTGGAAAATTCGGTATGCCGGCATTGGGTATTCAGGGAGCCGCTACAGGAACTTTGCTGGGCAATGCCGTGGCCCTTGGAGTCCTTATTGCGGTCTATTTCTCCAAACACTATAGGGAAGTATTTAACACGATCGGAGATTGGAGATTCAACAGGAAAATGATGAAAATCCTGTTAGAATTTGGTGTTCCTGCCGGAGGAGAGTTTTTTCTCAATGTGTTTGCATTTAATCTCTTCATTCAACTCATGCACTCATACAATGCGGACACTGCTGTCGCGGTTACAATTGCCCTGAACTACGACATGCTGGCCTTTGTGCCTATGATGGGTATTGGTTTTGCAGCGACCACTCTCTCCGGGCGTTATGTTGGAGCCCGTAACATTCCTGGAGCAGAACGAGCCACTCGCTTAAACCTTTTTACAGCCTGGACCGTTGGCTCGATATTTGTAATTATTTTTCTGATAGCAGCCCAGCCCCTGGTAAATTTATTTTCTTCAGGATTCGAAGATAGAGGAGTGAATGTGGCCCCCATGGCCCGTACAATGCTTCGTCTGGCAGCCATCTACATCCTGGCTGATGCCACACAACTGGTTTTGTCCGGTTCCCTCCGAGGAGCAGGTGATACAAAATTCATCATGTGGATGTCGATTGTAATGCATTGGGTTTTTGTCGGAATTCTCTGGTATGCTGTTAAAATCGCCATGATTCCTCCTGTCTCCTCATGGATTATCTTTATTGGCTTTGTTGTACTGCTTGGTTTTGCCATGTTCCTCAGATACAAATTTGGAAAGTGGCGTCAACTGAGTCTTGTCAGCTGAATACATCCCACCATGACCGGAAAATCATACATTTTGATTCACACAGCACTCCTTGCGGAGGCCCGACCCATCATAAGATATTTCGGACTCCATCAATCTGAAACAAAACCATTCAAACTGTTTCGCAGCGCACAGATACTGCTCATCGTTTCCGGTGTTGGTAAAGAATCCACCCAAAAGGCAGTGAAATGGGTTACTGATCGATTTCAATTATCTTCAGCGATTAACATCGGTATGGCGGGATGCAATGATGCAGACATGAAAATCGGCACTTTCTTCTCGGTACAGGGTGGTCCGGATACTGCACTCCGTCTTCCATTGCATACAAGCAGCATCCCCCTGAAAATCAATGAATGCGAGTTCTCCGAATCTATTCTGGTTGATATGGAAGCTTCTCACTTCATCTCTTCACTTATCCATGTTCTTGATACCAGCAACATTCACGTCCTCAAGGTTCTTTCCGACCACTTGAGTGACACCATTCCTGATAGAGCTTTTATTGACGGTCTCATTGAGAATACGCTTCCTCAATGGACGTCTCTTGTTGACCCTTATCCGGAAAAAATCAGCAAGGTATTCAGTGAGCCTCCCTCACAGAATCTTCTCCCTGATGATAAAGAGGCTATACGAAATGCTGCCTTGACCTTCCGATTCAGTTATCAGGAAATAAAAAATCTTGTAACCATGGCGCTTGACTTTGTCTCCTGGGATGAGAAGCCCATCTCCCAGCGGTTCAAGAGACAATTTCAGTCCCGTGAAAACGCCTGGAATGCTATCCGTAGCGTATGGGAGAAATCTGTGAATCAAATAAAGACATACAAAGGGTTTACAGGTAAAAGCTCTCGAATAAACATTGGAGCGAAGGAATTCATTGAAATTGACCGCCCAGGTCCAGGATTCGGTCTCTGCCCGGTGGCATCACAAAAAACCCGATGCTGCAATCTTCGTACTCTGGATGCCATTGAAGGCTGTGGATTTGACTGTAGTTACTGCTCCATCCGTTATTTCTACAACAGCGAAAAAGTTGGTTTCAATCGGGATTTCCTGGACAAGCTTAAAGCCATCGAACTCAATCCAGAGAAAGTCTACCACATTGGAACTGGGCAATCCTCAGATTCCTTGATGTGGGGAAATCGTGCCGGTATACTGGACGGGCTGCTGGATTTTGCCGGAGAGAATCCCAACGTTATTCTGGAGTTCAAAACCAAATCGGACAATATTCCCCACCTCCTTCACCGCAAAGTTCCAGCCAATGTCATAACGACATGGTCATTGAATCCCCAGATTATCATCGACAATGAAGAACACTTCACAGCATCTCTGGAACGACGCATTCAATCCGCCAGGAAACTAACCGCCCAGGGAAATCTTGTTGGTTTCCACTTCCACCCCATGGTTTTTTACGATGGATGGGAGACTGACTATGGAGAAATAATCAAATCTCTTCTGAGCCAGTTCGATCCAGCCGATGTTGTGATGATTTCTCTTGGCACTCTCACCTTCATCAAACCTGTATTAAAAAAGATGAGGGAGCATCCCATGAGGAGTCGTATTCTTCAAATGCCGCTTGAAGAAACGGGAGGAAAATTCTCCTATCCTCATGTAATCAAACGGAAGATGTTCCGCCATACATATGAATGCTTTACACCCTGGCATGAGAAGGTGTTTTTTTATCTTTGCATGGAACACCCTTCCCTGTGGTCCAATGTATTCGGGTATGACTATGACAGCAATGAGGAGTTTGAAACGGCGATGATCAACTCCTACATGAAGAAAATTCTCAGTGTCAGAAAGCCTGTTCCCCCCCTTCAATCCATCCCGGAGGGTGAGTAGAGTTCATGAATGGTACTTAGCTGGATAGATTGGTCAGAGAGATATCCTTATATAAGGCAACCTCTAAAAAACAGCTTTAGGAAATTGACGAAGAGATTTTTTGTCGATACAAGCCTACAGCACGTACTTGTCCCGGTTATCCAGCGCAATGGAAAACTGCGATACGATGAGATAACTCAAAGAATATCAAAAAATACGTCTGAAAGAGGATACTTGAATCAACAGAGGGTGACATTTCCTCAATGCTGCAACGGAGCTTTTCACACACCCTTGAATGATTTGTCTTGACCTCATAAACTTTGAAATGATGCAAAGAAAGGTTAATCCCACATCGAACTTCTTCGTCCGCTTTCTACTTGGTTTGGAGGAGCATAAAAGCATTCTACTGGATTTCATCAATACCATCCTTCTGGACTCTGATTCTCCTCCAATGGTTGAGTTGGAAATTAAGAATCCCTTCAATCTGGAAGATAACTTTGAAATTCAGGAGTCCACTCTGGATTTGAAAGCAAGGGACAGCAATGGGCGTTTATCCAATATTGAAATACAGGTTATTGATAGTGATCGTTTTGTTCACCGTTCACTTTTCTACCGGGTATATCATTACCGAAAACAGCTTGACAAGGATAAAGACAACCAGTCCCTCTCCCCGATTATCTGCATCAATCTCCTCAATTATATTTTATTCCATGATATGAGCAAAGCACACCGCTGTTTCATTATTACCGAAAAAATCTCAGGCAAATTTGTGCTGAATGATGACTTACAGATTCACTATCTTGAGCTGCCCAGGATGGAAGTAGGGGGTAGCTCGACCCTCACAGACAGATTGGAAAAATGGGCCTTCTTCTTTAAGAATGAAGGTTTGCTGGAGGAAGAAGAGGACATAATGAAATCATTGCTACTCAATGATCCTGTTATGAAACAGGCCCACAATGTCTATAGGAGATTTACTGCCGATGATGCCATGCTGGAGATATACATGGCACATAAAAAACGCCTGAGAGATCGACACAACTAATATCACCAGCTATAGGGCACCTCTAAAAACCCCATTTAGTTCTTGACTCGATCTTTTCTGCCGCTACTGCGTTGTCAAAATGCTCACGTAATCAGGTGCGTACCGCAGGAGCAAAGCTCCGAGGAACGCACCGCCAACCGCATCAGGTGCGTACCGCAGGAGCAAAGCTCCGAGGAACGCACCGCCAACCGCATCAGGTGCGTACCGCAGGAGCAAAGCTCCGAGGAACGCACCGCCATTTCGTCAATTTCCTAAAGCTGTTTTTTAGAGGTACCCTGAACAGTTTTGGGAGACCATTCATAATCATTGTGCAGTGGTATATTCCAATGGACCAGCGACAAACTGTCATCCCTGCAATAGCATCTGAAACGGGAGAGACTTGCGTAATCCACACTTGCTGTCCGCGAAACTGAGAACTCAATATCCAGAGCGTAGCCAAGAACAGCACGTATAGGACCGGCATGGGTGGAGATTAACACTTTCTGGGAGTCGTGCTGCTGCAGAATTTCTTCCACACATTGCATGATACGGTGGTTGAACACTTCCAGTGTCTCTCCTCCGGGGGGAGCAATGCTCCCGGGGTTATCCAGCCATCGGCTCCATGTATCCGGGTATCGTTTTTGAATATTACTCCAGGTACAGTCTTCCCATTCACCGAAATCTATCTCTGCCAGTTTATGACTGATGATGGGAGTTAAATTTAAGCGGTTGGCCAAAGGTTTGACAGTCTGGATTGCTCGACTGAGAGGGCTGCTGTATATAATTGACGGTACTTCCTCCTGAAGGGAATCCGCAACATGGTCTGCTTGAATCAACCCCCTGCCACTCAAGGGAGTATCAGTTTTCCGGCCCATGCAGTTCCCGGCCATTTCCGGTTCACCATGACGAATGAGAAGAAGATCAGTCATGGTATCGCTGGAAAGAATTCATGCAGGATCAGAATGCCCAGGAATCCCAGGGTATCCCCGATTTCGATCAGTGCTCCATAGCAATCCCCGGTTAGCCCCCCAAGTGGTTTTGATATTGAGTGACCAACTGTAACCATCAGTACTGATGTGCATCCCCAGAGTATAAGTCCGCTTATGGAAAAGCATACGGTTGCAATCAGTCCTGCAAGGAGTAGAGCCGCAATGGCCGCTTTCACTGTTGCATGGCATTGCATCTTATTCCCCAGTCCATTGGGACGGGCATTGGGAAAAAGCGTCATTAACAGGGGGATGTTTCCTCTGGAAATGGCCGGTACTATGGCCAGGGGTATGATGGAGGTGAGGACGAGGTGTTTTGAATGATTATCTTCCCCCAGCCATTCAGCAATGAACACTGTTTGTAACCCGCAAATCACCAGCAGGGCGAGAACTCCGAAACTGCCAATATGACTGTCCTGCATGATGGTCAGGCGGTCTTGTGCATTTGTTCCTCCACCCAATCCATCCGCGAAATCAGCTAATCCATCCAGATGTAAGCCCCCGGTAATTACAATTCGGGCTGCAGTAACCATTACAGCTACACTCCAGTCTGACAGCAATCCAGACGATATCCAGGCAATTCCAGCAACAACAGTACCCATTACCAGACCGGCCAGGGGATAGACCGCCAGCACTTTGCCATTCCATTTCGGCGGATTCTCAGGATTGGGAACAGGCAGTATGGACAGGAAACGCAGGGCTTCAATCAAGGCTCGTCGCATTGAGTTGCCTTACAGGACAGAGTTGATCGTGCTGAGTTTGGAGGTTTTTCATGGATACAGTATATATTAACCTGGTAGAATTGTGTATTCCTATTGGCAACCTCTAAAAAACCGTTTTTGGAATTTGGCGCAATGGCGGTGCGTTCCTCGGAGCTTTGCTCCTGCGGTACACACCTGCTTACGTGAGCATTTTGACAACGTAGCAGCGAGGAAAAAGATCAAGCCAAAAACGAAATAAGGATTTTTAGAGGTGCCCTATTGGATTTCTGTAGTAAAACTACTGAGTCAGAAATCTTGTAGAACGCGCTGAGTGACGACCATTTTCAAGAGTGTGCTTTGTGCAATTCCCCAACATGGTATATCAATTTGACCTCAATCGATAACGGTCGGAAGGAGCTCTTATGTCTCTTCCTGTAACTGCCAGTCAGTCCAGAGAAGACCTCTCCAGAGGCATACTCATACATCGGGGACCTCCTCGACCCCGTACAAGTTCAGAGCCTTCTATCTCAACTACTTCAATACCATTTCGTCTCAGGGTATTATTGGAGTGCACATTTCTCCTGTAAGTAACAACAACACCAGGAGCCAGAGCAAGAGTGTTGGTGCTGTCATTCCACTGCTCTCTGGCGGCGATAAAACGGTCATCTCCACCGCTGTGAAGAATCTGAACTGCTGGCAGTTTCAGAGCTGATTTCAGTGCTGTCTTCAAGCATTTCTCTGATTTAATGCTTAAGGTCCTGTTCTTTCCCGGTGTGAGTTCAAATACATTGATGTGATTTTCAACTCCTGGAAAGATGGCAAACTTATCCACGTCCAACATAGTGAAAACAGTGTCCAGATGCATGTATGCCCGGGCCGCAGGAATCTGAAGTACGAGGACATTTTTAATGCCGCTGTTTCCCTGGAAGAGGCGGTCTGCCAGCTTTTCAATACCTTCACTGCTGGTTCTTACACTGCAACCCACAATGACTGTTTCTGGTCCTGGAACCAGGATGTCGCCTCCTTCAATGCTGTCGTTGTCTTCAAGGTTGTACCAGATCGATTGAGTGGCGGCGAAAAGCGGATGGTATTTCCTGATGTGATCCAGGATGAGGGTTTCCCTGCTTCGGACTGCAGTTTTCATGGTGCTAACCACTATTCCTTCGGCGATGATGGCGCCAGGATCTCGTGTGAAATACAGGTTGGGGAGGGGATTGATGTAAAAAGGGAAGTCATCCTTTATGTAGTAGGACAGGTGCTTCTCGTTCTCTGAATGTGGGACTTCTTCCTTGCGGAGTCCACTGATCAGGATTACTGCCAGTTCCCTGGCTGTTTTGCTGCTTAACATGCCGCGAATATCGTCTTCCAGCCGCTCAACAGGTATGCTGCTGTTTTTTAGAACTTCGTTCAGGATATTCGTCCGGACCGAATTGTTGCTCAGTATATCGGCAAGGAGATCACAGTAGTAGTATACTTCACATCCCCTTTCCCGAAGGGCCGCTGCGAATGAATCGTGTTCATCTTGAATTCTATCCACCCAGGGGATGTCGTCAAACAGGAGTTCCTCAAGATATTGAGGTGTGAGGGTTTCCAGTTCCCGTCCGGGTCGATGGAGTAGAACTTTCCGGAGCGTTCCAATTTCAGAACGAACAGAGAGTGGTTGTTTTGTGGACATGAGAATAATATAGAGGAATGAGTGAGAGATTTCAATCAATACAGGGGAAATGTTCTATTCTATCTCTGATCTGGCTGGAGAATCTGGTAAAACTGGACATCCTGTTGGAACTTACAGTGTCACGCAACTATTGCATCCTGGCGATACGGGATGTGACTTCCCGCGTCTGACATGGAACACCTGTTCTACTCCGGATTCCTTCTCTCATACGGCCAGATTATCTGTTCCCCTGTCCAACAACGCTATCAGGAAGTATAGTATACTTCGAGCAAATCGAAAGGAGTCGCCCTGTGACACTTATGGAAACAGCAGTTCACTGGATACATTCGGGTCATGAATTGGCATTGGCGATTGTGATAGAGACCTGGGGATCAGCTCCCAGGCAGGCCGGTGCTGTCATGTTGGTGAGGGATGATTCCCATATTGAGGGATCCGTTTCGGGAGGTTGTGTTGAAGCTGATGTCATCGAAACAGCCAAAAATTCTATTGAGACGAATCAGTCTTTCATCAAAGAATTCGGAGTTGCAGATGAAACCGCATTTGCCGTTGGACTCTCCTGTGGCGGCAGGATTGCAGTCCTCATAGTTCCTGTCAATGATGAGGCTTTTCCCCCTGTCTTTCTGGAAAGAATTGCAGCCGCAGTTGTTGGTAGAAATCCCCTGGATCTCATCATTTCACTTGAAAATGAAAACAGAATACATGTGGAAGCAATAGTTCCTGATACCCAGTCATTATCTGAGAGGGAAACCCAATACAATGATTCAGAACACCAGTTGATATGGCGTTTCCGACCATCATATCAGATCATTCTTATTGGTGCCGGTCATATCAGCCAGGTATTGAGCAGGCTTGCATCTCAGGTGGATTTTTCAGTTGATGTCATTGATCCCAGATCCATGCTGGCGACTGCGGAAAGGTTTCCCGATGTCAATACTCATATCGGCTGGCCTCAAGATTTACTTCCTGGTATGACCATGGATGCACAAACGGCAATGGTCACCCTGACTCATAATCCTGAAATTGACGATTCGGCATTGCTGTATGCTCTGGGTACTGAGGCCTTCTACCTGGGCTGCCTTGGAAGTCGGCGTACCCATGGCACCCGATGCAGGAGACTGGAATCGAAGGGAATGAGTCAACAGCAACTGGCACGTCTCCACGGACCGGCTGGAATACCCCTTGGCGGTCGGGGTGTTTCAGAAATCGCTCTTGCCATTCTCGCTGAAATTGTACAGGTAAGATACACCCTTTCCGCTTAGTGAATGATATTGATAAAATCTGGAAGTTGCTCTTCCAATCACCTGAAGGAAGACTGGAAGCTTAAAAGGAATTTGAAGGCAACCTCTAAAAAACCGTTTTCGGAATTTGGCGTAGTGGCGGTGCGTTCCTCGGAGCTTTGCTCCTGCGGTACGCACCTGCTTGAATTTTATCTTGATGTAAGGCGGCAACAGTGGAGCTAGCTTAAGGTGTTGGCGGTGCGTTCCTCGGAGCTTTGCTCCTGCGGTACGCACCTGCTTGAATTTTATCTTGATGTAAGGCGGTAAAAGTGGAGCTAGCTTAAGGTGTTGGCGGTGCGTTCCTCGGAGCTTTGCTCCTGCGGTACGCACCTGCTTGAATTTTATCTTGATGTAAGGCGGCAAAAGTGGATCTAGCTTAAGGTGTTGGCGGTGCGTTCCTCGGAGCTTTGCTCCTGCGGTACGCACCTGCTTACGTGAGCATTTTGGCAACGCAGCAGTAGGGAAAAAGATCAAGCCAAAAACAAAATAAGGTTTTTTAGAGGTGCCCTGAAGCCGTAAGTTCTATCCTGTTGCCGTCGGGATCAAGTACTACGCTTTCATAATACCCATCTCCTGTACGTCGCGGTCCATCCACAACAGGAACACCTTTCGACTGAAGCTGACTGGTGACGGTATCGACATCCGATTCGGATCCAACAGACAGGGCCAGATGTGCATACCCTGAACAGGGAGATGATGAATCGAACAGCTTCAAATCATGACAGGTCATGATTTCCAACTTCGGTCCATCTGTGAAGGCAAGGAAGTAAGATTCAAAACCTTTCTTCAAGTTCACATACTTTTTACTGGAAATAACCCCGAAGTGTTTCATGTAAAACATTCGTAGCCGTTCAATATCATCTGTCCATATCGCAACATGAACTATTCGTGGACTCATGAATGTGTCTCAATTCCGGTTGCTGTTTTCTGAATAGTTGCCCAATCTTCACTGCTTCGGATATGCTCAGCAAGCCGTTTTGACCAGTCAAGATTACTTTGTATTTTCTTCCTCAGCCCTTCAACTCCGTACGATCTCATTACAAACCAGAGTTTGAGAGCTCTGCATTGCCCTGCAAGAGAGATACTCCAATCCCGATACTCCGGCATATCATCACTTGATTTTGAAACTGGAGAATATAGTCTCCATGGATTCACCATGCTCCGGGCAGGATGACGCAATCTCAGCAGCAATATCGCCTGCCTTAACCTGAGATCGAACTGGATATTTTTCAATGGTCTTGAAGTAGTCAGCGATCCAGTCCGACATTATATGCGCGCATTTCTGAAATTCATCAAGATCCAGGAATCACCTCCGTTTCTTACAATCAAATAGTATAATACAAAAGTCGGCATAATTGAACCAGTACCAGAAATCGAGCCGTGAGGCATAAGTCCGACAGGCTACAAGGAAGCTGCGCGGACCGACAATGGGCATCAGGAAGGTCGTAATAGGCACCTCTAAAAAACAGCTTTCGGAAATTGACGAAGAGGCGGTGTGTTCCTCGGGCTATGCCCTGCGGTACACACCTGATTAAAAAATTTTGTCGATACAAGGCGGCCTGTCTGAGTGCGGACACGCACAGGCAGGCAAAAGCTAAGGGCGTAGCTGGGCTTAGTTGAGTATTTTGACAACGCAGTAGCGGCGAAAATGATCTGAGTCAAGAACTCAATGGGTTTTTTAGAGGTGCCCTTCAATTAATGGCAAAGTGCTTGTGGCTTATGATGATGAAAGGGGATAAGTGGATGGCAACCTGCATTCTACAACAAAAATGCGAAGCCAATTATCTGGCGCTGATTCAATCCCTGAATAATAAGCAAACTGTGCGGGCGAATCTCCGACTCATCCCATTAGCAGTGGCAACGTGGTAATTGACAAATCCCCACCACCCGCATAATATGAATTGCTGATGCATACAGCTTATTGAAGGAAGAGAGAAGCGGGTCAACTGACTGATCGTCGAAGGCAGTAATTACCCGGTGACTTAAACTATCCTTCACAATACAGGAGATTACAAGCTTGCGTCTGTCGTATAATGGTTATTACCCGAGCTTCCCAAGCTCGTGACGTGGGTTCGATTCCCATCAGACGCTTAAGTCAAATTCATTTCAGTATAACAAAATATCACTCAGGTTTTGAAACGAATATACAGTGTCAGAAAGCTTGTTATCACCTGGTTACATTTAAATCTGGTTAGATGGGATCCTTGCCCAATATTGTAGTTCAATACTCACTGATAGTTGTGATTCAGCGAATTATCCATTTGGAATGATGAAATATCTCTCCGGGAGGATGTTCTGTAAATGTTGTTCCATAATGTAGGGTACCTCTAAAAAACAGCTTAAGCTAGCTCCACTTTTGCCGCCTTGCATCAAGAAAAAATTTAATCAGGTGCGTACCGCAGGGCGTAGCCCAGAAGCACCACAAATGCTGCCCGAGAGTCGGAGAATCAGGAAACTAATTCCACTTTGACAAGTCAACTGCCTTTTCACTTTTAGCGACCAGCAAAGTTCCTGTCAAATCTCCGCTTACATTCACCATAGTTCTTCCCATATCAAGCAGGGCATCAATTCCGAGTATCATCGCATAGGCGGCTGCCACAGGTGTTCCCGCTTCAACCGGAAGGCCCACCGAATTAAGGACCATCAGGAGCATAATGGCCCCCGCTCCGGGGACACCGGCTGTTCCTACCGAGGCAAGAACAGCGGTTATAATTACTGTAAGTTGTTGACCTATAGACAGCGGCATACCAATGGCCATGCCGATAAAGATGACACAGACTCCCTGATAAATAGCTGTACCATCCATGTTTATTGTCGCACCAAGGGGAAGGGTAAAGGAAGAGATCCTTCTGTCAACACCCATGCGATCTGAAGCCTGAATTGTAACAGGCAACGTACCACTGGAACTTCGTGTGACAAAGGCGGTTACCAATGTGGTTCTGGCCTGGCTGAAGAATCGGATGGGCGCAATTTTACCGAGTAAAAGCAAGCCGCCATATATAAGTAAAATATGGAGAATGTATCCAAGATAGGCTGTTGCAGTTACCACACCCAGAGCGCCGATGACCCTGGAACCCTGGTTTGCAAAGACAACCGCGATAAGAGCAAATACGCCTATGGGTGCATATTCCAGTATCCCCCTTACAACCAGGTACATGACCTCTGCCGTTCCCTCAAATACCTCAAAGAGCGTTGTCCCTATTTGCTTTAACCGCTGATTCTCACTAGTTTTTAGATGAGAAATTCCTATGCCGAAAACTATAGCAAAAAAGATTATAGGCAATACTTCACCCCGGGCTATAGCTTCAAATGGGTTCTTAGGAATAATATTGATTAGAGTATCTCCCAATTTCGGTTTAGTTAGCACCTTACCGACTGCTTCAGTGGAGGTGCTCAATTCCAACCCAGCACCAACATTCAATAAATTACCGAGTATCAATCCGACTGCCACTGCAAAGGCGGAAGTTAACAGGTAGAATATAAGAATTTTGACACCGACTTTGCCAAGTACTGAAGGATTAATACTTGCAGCACCCACGATCAGAGATGAAAGCACCACCGGCATTACAATCATTTTTAACAGATTGACAAAAATTTTACCTGCAGGATTTATCCATGATATTGCAGGGCCAGCAATTAAACCGACAATAGCACCAAGTACTAAACCGATGAAAATTCGCAGTAATAGACTCGTATTAAAATACCAACTGAAAATCCCCTTTTTGTTCTCTGACATGATATATCTCCTTACGTGGAAAACATGAGAGTAGTATATAATCCCCTTTCTATGGTTGCAACTATGAATTAGCAGAATTCTTACGAGTTATTGTCAATAGTTGTGGATGAGAAAATTCAAAATCCTTCATTTTTTTTTCACGCGGCCTCTTCCTTGAAGACTCCATCATTACAAAACACACCCTCAATAACCCTGGGGATCAGCTTGTATCCACGTAGCTTTCACCCGTTCTTTTCAGCCTCCAGGCAGAGCTTCCAAACCATACTTACTGATTTGCCGCCTTGCATCAAGATAAAATTCAAGCAGGTGCGTACCGCAGGAGCAAAGCTCCGAGGAACGCACCGCTGAGGTACAGCGCCGGAACAAGGTTGTCGATACTGGGAGTTCTTCGCATATAGGCTGGCAGTATGGCACGGGTGAAGCGATCCTCTCGCTTGCTCTTCAATTTCCTGTCATCCACTCCTGGAACCTTGATTTGCATTTGACCAACCCCTATCACAATTTTTCGCTGGGCGTGGTAACCATTGCGTACAGCCGATTCTGTTTCGCTTTTCAGCACTTCCGAATCATTTCTGTTTGTTGTAAACTCTTCCATAGAGCATCTCTTTCCTGTTTGGCTTTATTACCAATTATTTTACAGAAGGATTTGCTCTTTTTTTACCCCATCCACAACTTTTGATTATATCTCGCAGAGGGGAGAGAATATCTATATCAAATTACAGCAGATGGCTAATTACCTATTGACACAATTCTCAAACTTTGATTTACTTTGTTTAATCGCTTTGAGAAACGGTTCAACCCGTTAACAAAGCCTTCCATAAGGATGGCTGTAAGATGAAAAAGGGTGCTCCGGCGCCCTTTCTTTTTTGGGGGAAACCATGGAATACCGGCTCGGTTTGGATTTAGGCACTAATTCTATTGGGTGGGCTTTGTGGAAGACGCTGGACGGCAGCCCTGCAGATTTAATCGATATGGGAGTCCGCATCTTTTCGGATGGCTGTGATGCCAAGAGTGGGGAATCTTTGGCCGTTACCCGCCGAGAAGCCAGAGGCAGCCGCAGACTTCGGATGCGTACAAAACGCCGGCAGAATTCTCTACTTCACCTCCTTCGCCAATGTGAATTGCTCCCGGAAGATAAAAAGGCTTTTAAGAACGTCCTGGATACCACCGATCCATATAGGCTACGCTATGAAGCCCTAAGACGGGGATTGAAGCCGTATGAACTTGGGCGAATCCTCTTTCAATTAGGACAACGCCGCGGTTTCAAGAGTAATCGAATTCTCTCCGTGCAGGAAGATGGTGGAAATATATCCAAAGAAGAAAAAGAGTCTATGGTATTAATTGGGAAGCTGAAAGAAGATATGAGGAACACGCAGATTTCCCGGAATATGGACAGACCCATTACTCTTGGAGAGTTTTTATACCTACAGAATGAAGAAGACAGCCTACGGTTCAAGAAAACCTCTTCTTGGCGAGCCGACAGAAACATGTATTCCTCCGAATGGGATGAAATAAAAAAAGCACAGGAGAAATTTAATCCAGACTTTGCCAATAAGCTGCCTTGGGAAAAAATGAAGAATTGTGTGTTTTACCAACGGGCTCTGCAAGCGCAGGAACGGGGCAGATGCACCCTGTACCCATCTGAGATACGGGCCTATAAAGCCCTGCCGTCTTTTCAGAATTACAGAATACTGCAAACTCTCCACAATCTCGAGTATCAACTTCCAAGTGAACAGTTCACCCTCAGCCACAATGAAATTCAACGAGCTTTTTCGAGTTTGCAGGGCCAAAACACCATGTCATTCACTAAAGTTGCCGGTATTCTGGGCTATCCAAATGGGGGGCGGTTCAATTTTGAATCGGAAAAACGGACAAAGTTAAATGGCAATGAAACGGCCTATATAATGCAGAAGCCAGGCCATTTGAAAGGTTTCTGGAATCAGTTCGATGCCGAAGAGCAGGACAGATTAGTTGAGTGGCTTCTTTCTGCACAGCGGGAAGACTGGGAAAAGGCGGAGGAATGGATGCGGGGAAAGGGGATTCCCGAAGAAAACCTACAAGCCGTCTTAAAAGCGTCATTCCCTGCTGGAGTGGGCAATCTATCCGCTTTAGCCATGAGAAAACTGAACGAGAGAATGTTAAATCATGGGGAAGACTATGCAAAGGCTTGCGAGTCTCTGGGCGTGCATCATAGTGACCATGCCTATAAGGGAGAATTGCTTAATGAGCTGCCATACTATGGAAAGATATTGAGTCAGTCCTGCGTGGCCATTCCTGAACGCAGGGGTAAGAGTATAGACCCGGACGAAAAGGAGCATGGGAAGATTGGAAACCCACGTGTACATGTTGCACTGCGGCAGCTTCAAAAAGTGGTAAATGCCATTATTGAGCGTTATGGCCGTCCAGAATCCATTACGATTGAGGTTACACGGGAACTGAAGAGTAGCCGCGACAGCCGTGCGGAGATGACAAAGCGGCAGGCCCTGGCCCAAAAGGATAACGAGGATATCAATAAGTTCTATCGGGGAAATGGATTCGAGCATCCAGGCAGGAAGGATCGGCAGAAGTACAAACTTTGGAAAGAACTCAGTATTGGAGCCAGCCATACCTGTCTGTATTGCGGTAAAAATATTGGCATTCATCAACTTCTTACCGCGGAAACCGAAGTGGATCATATTTTGCCATTCTCCCAGACATTGGATGACGGCATGGCCAACAAGACCGTTGTCCATCGGCAGTGTAACCAGGAAAAGGGAAACAGAACTCCGTATGATGCCTTTGCGTCAAACCCTGATCGATGGAAAGGAATTGAAGAACGGCTTCTGGCCAATCCTCATATAAGAAATGCCAAACGGCTTCGCTTCAGGGCTGACGCATTGAATAAATATAAAGGCGAAAAGTCCTTTCTTGCGCGACATGGCAATGATACAGCTTATATAAGCCGAAGTGCCCGAATCTATCTGGCTGTGATTTGCCCATTCAGCAAGATTTTTCTAAGTCCTGGAATTCTTACAGACATGCTTCGGGGTAGTTTGAATCTCAATTACCTTCTCAACAATGGCAAAACCAGTGTTGAACGCAAGTGGAAGAAGAATCGTTCCGATCATCGGCATCATGCTGTCGATGCCCTTGTGATTGGACTCCTGAGTCCGTCTTATCTCCAGAAGATGGCAAAGATGAATCAGCGTATAACGAACCTGCACGACTCCGTTAAACAAGGAAGGGTTTATCTGGCAACACCCCCGCTTCCAGTCAGTCACGATAGAATAGAGAAGATGCTGGATGCCAGCCTCATCTCCTTCAAGCCCGACCATGGACGGAATGGTGTATTCTTCAACGATACAGCGATGGGTCTATCCCATAAGGATCGCTCCGTGGCTTTTCAGAAGTTAAATCAAAACGACTACATCCTGGATGATGAAATTCGAGATAACTTGCAATCTCAGAAGGCCGACAGTCTCAAGGAGAAAAAGTCCAACTTGCTTAAGGAGAATCCCATACTTGACACCAAGGAGATATTGGTAAGAAATTTCTACTGGACAACCCGAAAAGAGTTAATCACCCTCGAAGAAAACGAAATTAAACATGTATATGACGATGATACAAAACAGGCCCTGGAACAGGTGAGAGAGCAGCCAGGTAAATGGAAAGAGAATCTGAAAAAATTCTGCCTTGAGAAAGGCTGCTGGCGAATTAAATTTATCCCCAAGGCACAAAAAGCCTTTGCCCTGCCATTGGAGTTTCCCCTGCATTCCCTGGATGCTCAAACCGCAGCTTTCCGAGATATTCCGGTTCAAAAGGGATATGCTCCGGGTGAATACTGCATGTGCATTATTTGGGCTATGCCTGACAAGCAGCTTAGCCCACACTTCTACACCTACTTTGAGATGCAGTTGAGTGCCGTTAAGAATAGCGAGCTGTTCAAACCCCATCCGGCCGCCAGAAAATGCGTACAGGTGTTCAAGCAGGATGTGCTGCTTCTTGAGCCGAAGAACGGCGCCCCGCCTTTTTATGTCAGGGTCGCGGGGTTCAATATTGAAAAAAACCGATTGGATTTACAACCTATTTACGCCGCCAAAGATCATGTCGAATGGCGTAAGCACACAAATCCCGGCAGGGTTTCCTGGAATATTGGCAACAATAGCAAGCAGAATTATAAGACAATAAATACCATATTCAAGAGATATTATGTTAAAAAGGCAGGATTGGATGTACTGGGAAAACCCATATATCGCCGATAAAGAGGTATGCCCCGGCGTATTGTTGAAATAACTCGGGAAGGAGCCTATCTTAGTGCCTATCGCGGTTTTCTCACAATTTCCAGAAACCGAAGTGAAATTGATCGCGTTCCCCTCTCCGACATTGGGGTTTTACTGATTACGGCCCAGGGCGCCAGCTTCTCAAAGGCCCTTATCAACCGGCTAACCGAGACAGGCTGTATTATGCTTCTCTGCGACCAGTCATATTCGCCCAGTTCCTATACTCTGCCCCTTCAGGGCAACTGTGATAGCGCCGCCCGAATACGATTACAGGCCGGCGTTAGTCAACCTCTAAGAAAGCGTCTTTGGCAGAAAATCGTTCAGGCAAAAATCAGGAACCAGGCCCAGTTGCTTATCTGCACTGCGCATCAGGAGACAGCAGAAAAATTGCAACAGATGGCAAAAGATGTTCAGAGTGGAGATGCCACCAACAGGGAGGCGATGGCATCCCGGGCCTACTGGCAAACTCTGTTCGGCTCGGATTTCCGCCGAGATCAGAACCTGCATGATGCCAACCGGTTTCTGAATTACGGCTATGCCATAACCCGTTCGCTTGTTGCCCGCTCTCTGGTAGGAACCGGACTTCATCCAAGTTTTGGTCTGCACCATAAGAGCAGGATGAATTTCTTTGCCCTCGTGGACGATCTTCATGAACCGCTCCGTCCCTTTATTGATGCCATTGTGTATAATATCGAACCCGATGAGCGGGATGGAGGGGAAGTCGATAAACATCATAAGACTATTTTGACCCGTCTTATCTGGACAGATTTTCAGAGTCAAAATGGACTGACGCCTTTAATCAATCTTTGTGAAACCTACTGCTACTCTCTGCACCGGAGTTATGAACTTAAGAAATCTGTACTTGAGATACCTGTCTGGAAGGGGCAAGCTGCCGTTCGGGAGGTGATTGAAACTTGTTTCTCAGTGGATATAAACTGATGTGGTTACTGGTTATGTTTGATCTGCCTGTGGTTAAACCCGATGAACGCAAGAATGCTGCGGCATTCCGCAACTACCTTCTTGATGAGGGATTTTTCATGGCTCAGTACTCTGTATACATGAAGGCATTATCCGGTAAGGTGATGGGGGAAGCCGTGGAACGGCGTATCCGTAACGCCTTGCCGCCGACAGGGAGAGTGGATATAATCTCCATTACGGATAAACAGTATGAAAGTATGCGTTCTTATATCGGACATAACAGCCGCCCGCAAAAAAAGACCTATACTCAACTGCTATTGTTCTGAGAATAGTTCCTTTTTTCTCCGAAAGACTGCCCTGAAACATGGCTCTAGTGCCGCTAAATCCACACTAGGGCACCTTTTTCAAGGTGCCCTAGTATAATCGCTTTGAAAAATGGTTCAACCCGCAACGCCCAACCCATCTATCAATCGGCAAAGAATAGTATAATCGCTTTGAAAAATGGTTCAACCCGCAACGCTTACAACATTTAATCCCGCATCTTCAAGAGTATAATCGCTTTGAAAAATGGTTCAACCCGCAACCGTATTGATGAAGGGATTAAATACAGACCGAGTATAATCGCTTTGAAAAATGGTTCAACCCGCAACTCTTTCGGCCCACTTAAATCCGGGGATACGAGTATAATCGCTTTGAAAAATGGTTCAACCCGCAACAGATATTCGGTGAATGCATAAATTTCATCGAGTATAATCGCTTTGAAAAATGGTTCAACCCGCAACACTTCTGGAATGAGCAACCGCTCCCTGTGAAGTATAATCGCTTTGAAAAATGGTTCAACCCGCAACACAATGCAGCCTTTGACCTGCGTGGTAGTCAGTATAATCGCTTTGAAAAATGGTTCAACCCGCAACATAGGATCCGCACAGTGTGCACTGCTCATAAGTATAATCGCTTTGAAAAATGGTTCAACCCGCAACGGCCTTCTTTCTCACTTCGCCTGTTACAGTAGTATAATCGCTTTGAAAAATGGTTCAACCCGCAACTTGTATGGGCTCTCCGTTTGATTTTTTTAGAGTATAATCGCTTTGAAAAATGGTTCAACCCGCAACTCGCTCCTGGCTCCTGCCTCAAGGATATAAGTATAATCGCTTTGAAAAATGGTTCAACCCGCAACTGCAATTTTCTTTCTAGCAGAAGCAGCTTTAGTATAATCGCTTTGAAAAATGGTTCAACCCGCAACATGCAGGGGTTACAGCCTGTTGCCCTAAGCAGTATAATCGCTTTGAAAAATGGTTCAACCCGCAACACTGCTAACAAAGATGGATTGCGAGTCATAGTATAATCGCTTTGAAAAATGGTTCAACCCGCAACAACTCTTTACCATACGACAGAACTTGGAAAGTATAATCGCTTTGAAAAATGGTTCAACCCGCAACAATGCGATTCAAATCGATGGAATTCCGAAGAGTATAATCGCTTTGAAAAATGGTTCAACCCGCAACTACTCCTTGATGGTTGCGTACTGATGGGTAGTATAATCGCTTTGAAAAATGGTTCAACCCGCAACGGCTCGGGCTAACCGAAAGAGATTCTGCCAAGTATAATCGCTTTGAAAAATGGTTCAACCCGCAACTGAACTGATGGGCGTGGTCAGTCGGATCAAGTATAATCGCTTTGAAAAATGGTTCAACCCGCAACACTTATATTGTAAGTATTTATTATAGTATCAGTATAATCGCTTTGAAAAATGGTTCAACCCGCAACTTCTTGCTTCAGCATTCATAATCGCAATCTAGTATAATCGCTTTGAAAAATGGTTCAACCCGCAACAGTTGAAGCGCACAATCGCACTTTGAGTATAGTATAATCGCTTTGAAAAATGGTTCAACCCGCAACACAGGACTCAATGCATCAATTTGCGTCAAAGTATAATCGCTTTGAAAAATGGTTCAACCCGCAACGAAGCCTCGTATATCGCCGAGAGATATAGTCAAAAGTTGTGGATGGGGTAAAAAAAGAGCAAATCCTTCTGTAAAATAATTGGTGAAAAAGCCAAACAGAAAGGAGATGCTCTATGGAAGAGTTTACAACAAACGGAAATGATTCGGAAGTGCTGAAAAGCGAAACAGAATCGGTTTTGGATCAGGTTTTGCGAGAGGGAGCCAGAAAGATGCTTATTCATGCCCTGGAGTTAGAAGTGGAAGACTACATCAATGCCCATAAACATGAGCGTGATCAGAATAATCAGCGCAAGGTTGTACGCAATGGTTACCACGCCCAACGAAAAATTGTGACAGGGGCTGGTCAAATGCAAATCAAGGTTCCAAGAGTGGATGACAGGAAATTAAAGAGCAAGCGAGAGGATCGCTTCACCAGTGCCATACTGCCAACCTATATGCGCAGAACTCCCAGTATCGACAACCTTGTTCCGGCGCTGTACCTCAGTGGTGTGTCCACATCTGCTTTCCAGACAGCTCTTGCCTCGATTCTGGGTGAAGGTATTGCCGGACTGTCGGCGACGAACATAGTCCGCTTGAAAAGGTTCTGGGAAGATGAGTTTCTTCAGTGGGAGAAACGTGATTTGAAAGCTAAGGAATACGCCTACATCTGGGTGGACGGCATCTACTTCAATGTAAGGCTTGATGATCAAAGGAGCTGCATTCTTGTAATCATGGGAGCTGACAGGGATGGGAAGAAGGAACTTCTAGCCGTCAGTGACGGATACAGGGAAAGCTCACAAAGCTGGAGGGAGATACTGCTCCAACTGAAAGCCCGGGGTCTCACCACCGCCCCCAGGCTGGCCATTGGGGATGGTGCGCTGGGTTTCTGGAATGCCCTGGATGAAATCTTTCCCGAAACAAAAAAACAGCGTTGCTGGGTGCACAAGACAGCGAATGTGTTAAACAAAATGCCCAGGAATATCCAGGGCAAGGCCAAGTCAATGATTCATGAAATGTATATGGCAGATACCGAGCAGAATGCTCTTAAAGCCTATGACTTATTCATTGATTCCTTTCAGGCTAAATACCCCAGGGCCACCCAGTGTCTGGAAAAGGACAGGGAGAAGCTGTTCACGTTCTACAAATTTCCGGCGATGCACTGGACTCACATCAGGACGACCAACCCGATTGAGTCAACCTTTGCTACTGTCCGCCTTAGAACGAAGAGAACCAGGGGCTGTGGTTCAAGGGTGGCAACATTAAGTATGGTTTGGAAGCTCTGCCTGGAGGCTGAAAAGAACTGGCGAAAGCTACGTGGATACAAGCTAATCCCCAGGGTTATTGAGGGTGTGTTTTGTAAAGATGGAGTCTTCAAGGAAGAGGCCGCGTGAAAAAAATGAAGGATTTGAAATTTTCTCATCCACAACTATTGACAATAACTCACCTGCGTAAGATGGGTACTGTAGGGGTATTAAGGCCCTTAAATACTCTTGTTGTTAGCTTGTATTCATTTGTTTGCTCATTTATAGCTTGTTTTGGCGGAATTTTTGCTAGGTGGGCGAATTATCGGACCAATACTGAAAATATTGAAGGATGCGAGAAAATTCAAGTGAAAAGATTTCTATTCGGTTTTTAAGCAGTTTCTGACACAGCCCCGCTCGGCCGCTGATGCCGGGCGTTCGATGCAGGAATGGGAAAGCGCTTGCACCCTACGACTGTGGTGTGCTACGGTAGAGAGTGAGAGCCGCGAGATTCAAAGGAAAGGACATGCCAATGGGGAGAATCAGGCAAAACATCAATGTCAATGGCCGCGATAGTTGGACGCTGTTTGATACCGGTGCGAGGAATACGTACGTTACGCAGGCTGTCGCCTCCGTGCTTACCAGGAGTAAGGCCCACAAGCCATACCGCACAGCACTCGGGGGCGGTGTGAAGGTGGCGAACGAGACAACCGTGCTCGAGGCAGATATTCAGGGCCACGCCATTTCAATACACGCAATGGTCATCGACAGCATCGGTAAGGATGATGACGGGAAGGACATCGAAGTCCTATTCGGCGCGATTGCCATGCAGCAATGGGGTGTTCGTCCGATTCCGGATGAAGAGAAGCTCGATATGTCTCACTATCCCGACGAGTTTGTAGAGTTCTGAGACGCAGCATCGAACAAATTGCTGAAGACGGATTTCGCCGGGTGATTACCACAAAAAGATGGTTCTTGCGATTCAGTAGTTATCTGGTAAAATGGCGGTTATTCAGAAGTTGGCGAAACCGCTTAGCATAGCGTTGGGCGGGAGGAAGAAACGATGGCAGTGGACCTCTTCTCTATGGTACTCAACGCGGGAATATCGTGGGGGGTCTCCCGCCTACTAGATACCGTAGTGAACTGCACACGGTGCGGGAACCCTCGCATTGAGGACATCACGAATCAAGTGGTGAACTCGGAATACTGCTCCAATTGCGGCAACAGCCTTGCACAGTATGTCAATGCGTCCCAGCATACTGTCAACCGAAACCTATCAGTCGTGGGAGCGCATGTGTCAAATCTCCATTGGCCTGGATGGAGAGACTCGTTCCAGCTCTACTACGACCTTGATGTGGTCAACAGCAAGTACGAGAGTGTCGTTGTCAAGCTCCAGTTGAGTCGCTTCAACGGGGGCGTCTTCCACGAATTCGACTCCACCTTGAAGCCGGCATACGAAAGCACGCGTTGGACGGATACGTGGATCAAGATCCCGCGGTCCAACTTCCCGGAGGAACCTGGAGTCATCGCGGTTGATCTGACTGTTTACAATTTGTGGGGAGACTATCTTTCCAACACGAGAGAGCTAATGGAATACGGGATGAACAAGGGGGGCGGCGACTGCTTCCTGACCACGGCAGCTTGCAGGCTGAACGGACATCCTGATGATTGCGTAGAACTAGCGATGGCTCGCACCTTCCGGGAGAGATATCTGGCGCGTCACTATGAGTTGCCGAGGTTCCGAGTTCTTTACGCTGCAGCCTCGCGGAGCTTGCTGGCCACCCCCGGTTGCATGGAGTGCCTTTCCGTCGCCTTTGACACACATGTCGTCAAGACCGCGTTCCTTGTGGAGAACGGCGAAGACGACGAAGCCCACGCTGTGTTCTTGGAGCTTCTGCAGAATCTGAATCATGCGTTGCCAAGTGCACGTCAGGACACAGGACGTTTGATTACTTACCTGAAGAATGGACGTCGAACAACCGCATCGACACGGACGTGCTGAATCCGCGCCGCTTCGCTCTGCGGCTTCAGCACGCCGGTGAGCTTGGTCGTTATGTGTCAAAGATGAAGGAAACCAATGCCAGTAAAGAAGATGAAAACAGAGACAAAACAGGCACCCTTTTTTGAATTGCCAATGAGAGGAACACAATTGCCGACAGTAGAAAATGTCTCGTTTTTTCCTGTTTATAAAAGTAAAGAAAATACATTGTATGAGGGTGACAGTGTTGAATGGCTGAAAAGCATCGAAAGCAAGACAGTTGATCTTATTTTTGCTGATCCTCCATACAATATAAAAAAGGCTGACTGGGATAAATTTGAAAGTCAGGAAAAATATATTGACTGGTCAATGAAATGGATTGAGGAAGCAGCCAGAGTTTTAAAAAAAACGGGAACCCTTTATATCTGTGGATTTTCAGAAATATTAGCTGATCTGAAACACCCATCCATGAAATATTTTAAAGGCTGCAAGTGGATAGTTTGGTATTATAAGAATAAGGCGAATTTGGGAAAAGACTGGGGACGTTCACACGAAAGCATCCTGCATCTCCGAAAAAGCAAAAAATTCACAATGAATATTGACGATGTGAGAATACCATATGGGAGACACACACTTAAATATCCTTCTCATCCCCAGGCAGAGACAAGTCAGTACGGCAACGGAGGAAAGAGAAAAGATATTTGGACACCACATCCTCAAGGAGCAAAACCCAAAGACATCCTCGAAGTCCCGACAACCTGCAATGGTATGGGAGAAAAAACGCCCCATCCCACGCAAAAACCGGAGGAGTTGCTAAGGAAGCTTGTGCTTGCATCTTCAAATGAAAACGACTTGGTTATTGATCCGTTTTCCGGTTCAGGAACAACTCTTGTTGTCGCTGAACAGTTAGGTCGTCAGTGGCTTGGCTGTGATCTGTCTCATGAATATAATGAATGGGCAATTGAGCGTTTGGAAAATGTGGCTTATAAAAGAAAAGAAGAATGGATTGCCATTGACAGGGCAAATTATGACAGAAGGAATTCAATCAGATGAATTTAAAAAGAATTGTCAGCACTGCAACAAACAAAGACAACTTTCTGTCTATCGCTGATTACACAGATTTTTGCCTGAACTACTTGGAATTTATAAAAACAAAATTACAAGCAGTAATAGTATCCAAGAATGAAAACAACTATCAGTTCTTTCAATATAAAAAAGATGGGACGTTTAATGTAACACGACCTGTCAATAGTAATCTCATGCTTTCGATAGAGGCTTTTGATTCTAACCGTAATAAGTTTTTGTCAATTCTCAAAAATATTAGGGGCAAGTCTGCAAAAACGAAGTCTAATCGAAAACTGCTGAATGACTACATCTATACCTGCCAACAATCTATTGGAGCAGCATTGGATGCACTGCCAGCAAACAAGTCAAATACTGCAAGGAAAATAAATGGTGACTTATTTGAGCGTTTTATCCGCTTAATTATTCTTGAAATAGGCATTGATGTTACTGATGGCAATATATCTGTTCCAGTCGAGGTTGATGGCGTTGAAGCATTCAAAATGAGATACCAACATGACTTGATAATAAAGGTAGAGGATGTGACCAAAGCGATTGGCTCGGTTAAGACATCAAGCAAAGATAGGGCTGATAAAATTTTTATTGATAAATTTCTTTACAATCGCTTGACAGATACGGAAACACCTCATTTTGCAATTTTTCTAAACGATGTTCAACGAAAAGGGAAAGAAGGCAAATATGGCATTAATGCCACTTTTCTTCCGGGGCATTTTAAGGGCTACACTATAAAACTAAATCCTTTGGACGGTGTGTATTACTTTGATATTAGACCCAATATGAAAACAGAAGCTATACTCAAAGATCACATTAAAACTTTCGATAATTTTCTGATTCAAGATGTTTGGAAGTTCACCCAATAAAACACATAACCCGGCGATGAAGCGGACGGAAAAAGCCCCGCCGCTTATCTTGGTCGTTATGCAAGTGACACTATATGAAGAAAAAACTATTTATTGGCTCTTCAACTGAATCGCTATCTCTAGCTTACGCGATTCAAGAGAACCTTGAACACACGGCAGAAATCACTGTTTGGTCACAAGACATTTTCAAGCCATCAAGTTATGCCTTGGATGATTTAGAAGACGCTCTTGATGCATTTGATTTTGGCATATTCATATTCTCTCCGGAAGATATGACCACAATCCGGAATGAGGAGAAAATGACTGTCCGCGACAATGTTCTTTTCGAATTTGGCCTCTTTATTGGAAGACTGGGTCGAGAGAATTGCTTTTTTGTAATGCCACGTGCAGAAGATGACCTGCATTTGCCAACAGACCTGTTAGGTCTTTCTCCTTTGACCTATGATCCAAAAAGAACAGATTCTAATCTTAATGCTGCACTTGGTCCAGCATGCAATAAAATAAGAAAAGAGATTACCTCTGACCTCACAGATGCCCTTGCCTTTGCTCGCACTCAATATGATATTCTGAACAATAGGTTTCCAAGTCGAAGGTCATTGCGTTACCTAGATACAGCGTGCATTTTCAACAATCGCTCATCCTTCGACTCGTGCATTGGCTATCAGAGACTATTTAACTCGGCGAAATCTATAAAGGCAATGGGTATTTCCCTAAATGCAATCATTATCAACTGGGGAATAAAGGATTTGGCTAATTTATGCATAAGCAAGAAATGCGACATTTGCTTGCTCTTTCTTGATCCTGATTCTGAAGCGACACAACAAAGAGAAAAGATTGAAGGATTGCCTCCTGGAACTATTTCAAATGTTACTAGGACAAACTTAAATCTTGCTTCCCAGGTAGATATGCAATGCAAGGAAAATGCCATCGACTCCTTTTCCTGAGTTATTGTCAATAGTTGTGGATGAGTAAATTTCAAATCCTTCATTTTTTCACGCGGCCTCTTCCTTGAAGACTCCATCTTTACAAAACACACCCTCAATAACTTTGGGGATCAGCTTGTATCCACGTAGCTTTCGCCAGTTCTTTTCAGCCTCCAGGCAGAGCTTTCAAACCATACTTAATGTTGCCACCCTTGAACCACAGCCCCTGGTTCTCTTCGTTCTAAGGCGGACAGTAGCAAAGGTTGACTCAATCGGGTTGGTCGTCCTGATGTGAGTCCAGTGCATCGCCGGAAATTTGTAGAACGTGAACAGCTTCTCCCTGTCCTTTTCCAGACACTGGGTGACCCTGGGGTATTTAGCTTGAAAAGAATCAATGAATAAGTCATAGGCTTTAAGGGTCTGTGTCAGAAACACCTTGCCAACCGAACAGATAGTGTCACTTGATTTTTCTCGAATCCGTCACGATTTTCAGTATCGGCCCGATGAATCGCCCATCTGGCCAATATCCGGCCAAAACAAGCCGCAAATAAGGCAAAAAGTGAATACAGACTGAAAATAAGAGAACTCAGGGGCCTTAAAACTCCCACAGTTCCCATCTTACGCAGGTTATATGCCAGCATATACAGATAAGATTCAGCCTGCACACTCTCCAGCCCCCGCAGGCTGAAATGAGTGAAGTGCTGATTATGTTTCATGTCTCCAAAAACGCTCTCAACCTCATTGCTCCGGCGTGAATATAATCTCCGGCCTGTATCCGTCTGCAATCGGGTTTTTGCCCTTTGCTGCTGATAGCGATAATGCCGATTGACTTCCAGTCTTTTGTAATCTTTATCTTCACCTATACAGGATGATTTGTGGGGACAAATGCCGCAGAAATCACAAATATAAACACTGGAAGCAAAGTATAAAAGCTCATCTTCTTTCCGCATCTTATAGCCGGCGGGACAATGAATCTCGCCGGCATCATTCATTTTGAACTTGAAATGCTTATACCGGGTTTGGGCCGAATTTTTATTTTCAGCCCAATACCCCGGATATTTTATATAGGCTCCCATACCGTGATGTTCAAGATAATCATAATTGTTTCTATAACCGTAACCTGCATCGGCTATGACATTTTGAGGGCCGACAATTCCCAGCGCCTCTCGTTTCGCCATATGTTCTATAAACACCTTGCCGTCATTGGCATTCTGATGAACTGTTACACCGGTTACAAATCCATCCTGTGTGCCGATTTGAAGATTATAAGCCGGAAGAGTTTCGTCATTCTTCATCCTCATGAAAGTCGCGTCTTCGTCTGTTTTGCTGTAAGAGTTGCGCTCTCCCAAAGTTTCCTGCTGTTTTTCATATTCTGCTATTCTGGATGATTCCTCTTTTAATTTTTTAGACAGACTTTTCTTTTTCCTTCGGGTTGACTTTGAATCTGTATCTTCATCAATACTCTCTTCAACCTTCTCTGCCGCAGCGTTCAGACCTTCAGGGTCGGCATCCTGTGGTATTTCCACATCGTTTAACCGGTTGGCTTCATCAATTATTTCCGATGCCCGCTGACGAGCCATGTCTTTGTATCGCTCACTGTTCTTTTTCCAAATCACTTTGTGTTTGTTCGCGTCAGCTTTTACCTTCGTGCCGTCTACAAAATAATCTTCTCCTTTGATGTATCCTTCGTTCAAAAGAACCAGCACGACTTCGGCGAAAACTTCTTCCAGAATCTCTTTGAAATACTTTCCCCGAAACCGATTGATCGTAATAAAATCAGGACGCTGGTATGCACAAATCCACATAAAGTTGATATCTCTTTTAACTGCTTTCTCCAGCTTGCGACAGGAGTATATCCCTTGTGTATAACCGTAGAGCAACAGTTTCATCATCATAGATGGATTATATGGAGGATAACCGCGCTCTCCCTTAAAAGGTTTGCACAGTAACTCGCTATTTAGCTGGTCAATAACCCGGCTGACAACTCTGACGGTATCGTCCTGGTCAATCAATTCGCTCAGGTTCGGTGGCAGCAGCATTTGTTCATTCATGTCATAAGGGCGGAACTTCATACTTTAGTTTACCAGATTTTTTATTGCTGACACAGCCCCAGTATCTGCCATATACATTTCATGAATCATTGACCTGGCCTTGCCCTGGAGATTCCTGGGCATTTTGTTTAACACATTCGCTGTTTTGTGCTCCCAGCAACGCTGTTTTTTGTTTCTGGAAAGATTTCATCCAGGGCATTCCAGAAACCCAGTGCTCCATCCCCAATGGCCAGCCTGGGGGCGGTGGTGAGACCCCGGGAGTTGGAGCAGTATCTCCCTCCAGCACCCAGAATCGAGGCATGAGCCGTCTGGAAAGCGGATGTGGACACACCGCTGAGGTACAGCGTCGGAACAAGGTTGTCGATACTGGGAGTTCTTCGCATATAGGCTGGCAGTTTGGCACGGGTGAAGCGATCCTCTCGCTTGCTCATTAATTTCCTGTCATCCACTCCTGGAACCTTGATTTGCATTTGACCAACCCCTGTCACAATTTTTCACTGGGCGTAGTATCCATTGCGTACAACCGATTCTGTTTCGCTTTTCAGCACTTCCGAATCATTTCTGTTTGTTGTAAACTCTTCCATAGAGCATCTCTTTCCTGTTTGGCTTTATTACCAATTATTTTACAGAAGGATTTGCTCTTTTTTTACCCCATCCACAACTTTTGATTATATCTCCCGGGTGCGGATTATTCTCTTGACAAGTTTGGAAGAATATGGTTTTACATAGACTCAATTTCACTTTATTAAGGATGTGCTTATGAAAAGGGGTGGGTTAGTATATAGAAAATTATGGACGATGGTCCTCCTGGGATTTCTGCTCTTTTACTCCGCCGGATGTACGAAGAAGAAAGACGGCGATACCGTCAGTGCTACAGAGAATAATGTTATCAAAGTGGGTGCGGCGCATGCCGTTACCGGGCCGATTGCACTCTACGGGGAACCCATCGTTAATGGAATAAAACTGGCCATTAAGCAGGTTAATTCCAGCGCCTATATCGGGGAGGGCCGGAGTCTTGAACTGGTTGTCGAAGATACCATGGGGGATAAAAAACAGGCGATCAGCACCTTTGAGAAACTCATCAAACAGGACAAGGTAGCCGCCATTTTGGGGCCAACGCTGAGCAACAGCGCCTTCGCCGCCGATCCCATTGCCCAGGAAAACGGGATTCCCGTTATCGGGAGCAGCAACACCGCCAACGGCATAACCGATATGGGGAATTTCGTCTTTCGTACCAGTATCCCTGAAAGCATGGTAATTCCCAATACCATCAAAAAACTTGTTGCGGAACGGGGCTTGAATAAGGTTGCGGTGATGTATGGGAATGATGATCAGTTTACAAAAAGTGGATACGATGTCTTTAATGCCGTTTTGCAAGCGAACAATATTACGATAGTAAGCACCGAAACGTTTTCCAGGGGGGATACCGATTTCAGTCCCCAGCTAACCAGGATTAAAAGCCTGAAGCCTCAGGCAATCGTGGCCAGTGCCCTGGCGGAAGAAGCTGCGAATATCATGCTTCAAGCTCGCCAACTGGGCATGGAAGAGGTCTACTTCATAGGCGGCAACGGGTTTAACAGCCCAAAATTGGCCTCCATCGCCGGAGAAGCCGCCGAAGGTGCCCTCAGCGGTGCAGCCTGGTTCATCAACAACCCCGCCGAGGCGAACAGTACCTTTGTGGAGGCATTTAGGCAGGAATACGGTGCCGACCCCGATCAATTTGCGGCCCAGGCCTATACTGCGGCCCTGGTGCTGGCCGAAGCCATACGGACTGCAGATAGCGGGGAACCGGCGAAGATCAGGGATGCCCTAGCACAAATACAAGATTTTTCCACCCCCCTGGGGAATTTCAGTTTTGATGCAAACCGCGACCCCCTGCACGAACCATTTTTGCTGATAGTGAAAAACTCCAATTTCAATCTGTTTAGCCAATAATGGCTTTCTGGGAGCAAATCCCCCAGCAACTGGTTAACAGCCTGTGGCTGGGTGGGGTGTACATGCTCTTCGCCCTGGGTTATACCCTGGTCTTTGGAGTAATAAAAGAGCTGAATCTGGCCCATGGCGGGATATTCATGTGGGGAGCCTACGTGGGTCTGATGTCTGTAACTCAACTCAAACTTCCCCTGGTGCCCTCTCTTGTCATCGCTATGGCGGGGGCGGGGGTGCTGGGCATCCTCCTTGAACGGCTGGCGTACAAACCCTTAAGGGAGCTTACCTGGGGGACGGGAATTATCTGGCTGGGCTTCATCCTCTTCCTAATTTCTAACTTCCGAATCTTTTCCGTCCTGATAAACCGCATTCTTCTTGCTTCCGGCATAGCCGTTATCCTTGTCGGACTTGCGGGGGATTATCTGAAGAAGTTTCGGGGCAGAATCCGCAAACCGGACTATCTGGCACCCCTTATAAGCTCCATCGGTGCGGGGTCTATTATGGCTGCGCTGAGTCAGAATATTTTCGGGGCTCAGCAAAGCCGATTTCCCGTGGATATCATACCCCACCATGTTTATAGTTGGGGATCGATAACCATCTCCCGCCTTCAGATAACGATTATTCTCTTTTCTTTTCTCCTTGCGGGAGCTCTGAGCTGGTTTGTATTCAGAACCAAAACCGGTCTGGCCATGAGGGCGGTATCAAGCGACAAGAGTATGTCCGCCTTGCTCGGTATCCGTGTGGATAAGGTATACCTCGTTACTTTTTTTCTCTCGAGTGCCCTCGCCGGTGCCGCCGGGGTTCTGCACGGATTGGCCTTCAATGCGGTTACCCCTTACATGGGGGCTCCGGTTCAGTTAAAGGGTCTGACGGTGATTGTTCTCGGAGGACTGGGAAGCATTAAGGGGGCCATAGCGGGGGGATTGATCGTTGCCCTGCTGGAAGTATTCAGTGTCGCCGTCGGTCAGAGCAATTTCCGTGATGCAATTGTCTATTTTCTTCTGTTTATCATGCTGTTGATTCGTCCCCAGGGCATTCTCGGAAAAAGAGAAATAGATAAAGTATGATGGGGCTTACACTAACGACCTTTAATTTTGCCCTGATAGCATCCCTCCTTGGCTTGAGCATATATTTTACACTGCACACCGGTCTTCTCAGTCTGGCAAATGCCGGTTTTATGAGTATCGGGGCCTATGTCGGGGCCATTTTGACCATGCAGCTTCACACCCCCCTGGTTGTAAATCTGCTGATGAGCGGATTGGCCTGCGGGGTGATAGGCCTGCTTCTCGGCATTCCGGTTCTTCGCCTCAAGGGTATCTACCTCGCCATTGCCACCATTGGGTTTGGGGAAGTGGTAAGGATTGTCATGCTCAATATTGATGGTGTCCTGGGGTTTGAATTGACCGGCGGAGCACTCGGGCTAAACTCCATTCCCACCTACACGAAAACCTGGCATATCCTGCTAGTCCTTGGAGGGGTTATTTATTTCATCATTATGATGGAGAAGGGGCCCGTGGGCAAGGCACTTGAGGCTGTTAAAGAGGATGAACGGGGGGCCGCCGGCATGGGAATCAACGTCGCTACTTATAAAACCTTTGCCTTCGTTGCCGGTGCTGTTATTGCTGGTATTACCGGCGGGTTGAGTGCCCATATTACCCGTTTTCTATCTCCCAATGAGTTCGGCTTCAATTTGGCGGTGCAGATTCTCGCCTATGCAGTTCTGGGGGGACGGAAATTTTGGGCCGGCCCCATCCTCGGGGCCTTCATTCTTGAACTCCTGCCGGAATCTCTGCGCTTTCTGAAAACCTATCGATCCATTGTAAATAGCGTTATTTTAATGATAGCCATCATCTATCTGCCCGATGGATTGGCGGGAATTAGGTGGCGGAATTTTCCGAAGAAGCGGGGAAAACAGCCTTGATTGAACTCGTAAATGTTTCTAAAAATTTTGATGGAGTACAGGCGGTAGACCGGCTCAAGCTCCGGCATAACAAGAATGAAATACTGGGTCTGATCGGACCCAATGGAGCGGGCAAGACAACGGTGGTGAATTTGATATCGGGGATGGATGAACTTTCCAGCGGAAGCATCCTGTATAGGGGAAGTGATATCAGCGCATTCCCCCCCCATAAAAGAAGTGCCGTAGGGATTGCCCGAACCTTTCAAACCATCCGTCTGTTCGCAGAAATGAATGTTTTAGATAATGTTCTTACAGGAAGATACCTCCGCATTAACGCCAATCTGAGGCGGTGGCAATGGCTGTTGCCCGGCAGCCAGAAACAACTTGAGGAGCACTATGACAAGTGCATGGACTGCCTAAGGGTTCTGGGAATCGATCATCTGGCAAAACAAAAAGCCTCCGAGTTGAGCTACGGCAGCCAACGCCAGGCTGAATTAGCCCGGGCGATGGCGGGTGAACCGGAATTACTTCTCCTCGACGAGCCCGCCGCTGGAATGACTCCCCGCGAAACAGCGGAACTTGGGGAACAGATCCTGGATTTGAAACAGCGGGGAATTACCATCATGGTTATTGAACATGATATGGGATTGATCAACCGGGTGTGCGACAGGGTCGCCGTACTGAATTTCGGCTCGCTGATTACGGTTAACACGCCGGAGAACATACGGAATAACCCCGAAGTTATTGAAGCCTATCTGGGACGGGAAGATTAAAAAAAACCAGGAGCCTGTCGGGCTTTAAGCCTTCGAGGCGATTTTTGACAGGGCAATTTCCTTGAAATTGATATTTGGGAAGCTCTATCTACCTGCTTGAAGTTGCGGGTTGGGGAGGGAGGGTAACCACGGAATATACGGAAGACACAGAAAAAGAGTTTGGAACCACAGATGGACGCAGATTGGCGCAGAGATTTTTGCATTACCTCTGATTCTATTCCAGTATTCATGGTTTAAGTATCACCCGTTCCCGCTTATATGACAGAATTCCCATCATTTTTTACAAAGAATTGCTAATCTGAACAGTGACTGCTGGCAATTCCGGAAATCTGTGTTCATCTGCGCTCATCTGCGGATAAAAATTTTCTGGTTCAATCCGTAATTTCAAGCGATAAACATACCCGTTCTATTGAGAAATCTCTGAGAAACTTAAAGGGAATTTGTCAAAATTAACTCACGAAGGTAGACTTTATAACCGCTTTTCTGGCCTCTTTGCTGTATCGGGCCGGACGAGCACCTCTTTTGCGGTGTTTCTTGCTGGTGGTATACCGCTTTTTGCTGTCATAGAGTATTTTCCGTACTGCCGCGGGCATAAAGCGTCATAGGAGTGATTGTAAGCTGTAGGTGATACAAACTCATTCAAAATGATGCTCTTCTCCTTCCTGGCCGCTATTCCATGGCCATCCTCACAACTATTCAGGCCCCCTATATCAAGGTTAGTCTGAGTAGGTTTTAGTTATGAGGCAAGCACAAGACTTCGAGTAGATTAAATATGAGGAATTCGCTCTATTTACAATGCCCGTCGGTGCTTTTACACTAGATAAACCTTTGTAAAAAATGGAGGAAAGCAATGAAAAAAGTCATTCTGGTCGGATTGATCATTCTGGTTGCGGCGGCTCTATCCGCCCAGAACAAGACCGCTCTGATAATAGGGAATGGGGACGACAAGAACGATTTTTCCCCGCTATCCAAGCCGGTTGCCGAAACCCCGGAGGGCTATGTGTTTGTGGAGGGGGGTACCTTCCAGATGGGCCGTACAGATAGTGGAGCGGATTCGGATGAGAGTCCTGTGCATGAAGTAACGGTGGCTTCGTTTTACATGAAGGCCACCGAGGTAACCCAGGGAGAGTGGAAGGCGGTGATGGGGAACAACCCTTCATATTTCAGTGGGGATGATCTGCCGGTGGCGAATGTAAGCTGGTATGATGCGGTGGAGTACTGCAATGCCTTGAGCAAGAAGGAGGGGCGTACCCCTGTGTACCAGATAAGCGTGGAATCTGTGATGGCCAACTGGGCTGCCGACGGCTACCGCTTACCGACGGAGGCTGAATGGGAGTATGCTTCCCGTGGAGGAAGTAAGTCCAGGGGCTACAGGTATGCTGGGAGTAATAACGTGGACAACGTGGGGTGGTATCGTGATAATTCCGGAGCCAGGACTCATCCGGTGGGCTGGAAGCGAGCCAATGAACTGGGCTTGTACGACATGATCGGGAATGTGTGGGAGTGGTGCTGGGACTGGTATGGGGATTATTCCAGTGGGAGCCAGACCGATCCCAGGGGGCCTGCAAGCGGATCGAGCCGCGTGCTTCGTGGCGGCAGTTGGGGCAACTACGCCCGTATCCTGCGGTTAACGCGTCGGGTCAGCAACTCGCCTGTCCTTAGCGGCGACGACCTTGGCTTCCGCCCCGTTCGGAGGATGTAAATTTCTGGATTTTTACCTTTTTACCTTTAAGAAACAGCTTTAGGAAATTGACGAAATGGCGGTGCGTTCCTCGGAGCTTTATGTTGGTGAGAAATAGAGGCTAAAACTTCCCATCCCCCCATTTTCGTCCACCTGCCAGAGATTTCTGGGGGAAGAACAGCAGAAGGCCTGATTGTGCGAGTGGTGGAATCTGGTCGTTATGATCCTCCCTATGTAAGGTGCAGGAGGGATTTGGAATCCCTGGGATGGGTTAAATGGGGTTTTACAGGCTTTCTGACACTGTATAATCCTTATCTGAGTTGATGTCTGTAACCTGGTCACGTATAAAAAGCTTCAGTATTCTATTCAGCGAACTCTTATGAAAAATGCTGAATGATGCTTTTGGATTGCATCCAGTAACCTGATCCGAATAGATTGACATGATTGAGTAAATGATAGAGATTATAGATATCTCGTCTTTCAATAAATCCTGGCTGTAGTGGCCATGCTTCCGCATATGCATTATAGAAACCAGATGGAAAACCACCAAAGAGTTGAGTCATGGCAATATCTGCTTCTCTATGACCGTAATAGACTGCGGGATCGATTAACCAGGCTCTACCTTCATTGTCTGCCAGCCAGTTGCCACCCCAGAGATCACCATGCAGAAGGCTTGGTTTTCCATCATCCACATCCGGTAATAAATCCGGAAGGCGTTTGAGCAGGGAACGCATATCTTTCTCTGTCTGGGCATCACCAAATCCATTCTTTCTCAGGAGTTGCCATTGACAGCCTAAGCGTTCATCTCGAAAGAAATCCAGCCAAACAGACTGACCTTTGTTTTTCTGTGGGGTGGAGCCAATCCAGTTATCCGATTCAAAGCCGCATTTCTCCTGGCGGGCTTCCCGATGGAGAACGGCCATCGCTCTGCCGAAATCTTTCCCGCATTTGATCTTTCCAGTTGGAATTGCTTGAAGGAGGAGGAAGGCCTTATTTCCATCCTGGCCCCAGGCAAGGACCTGAGGGACTGGCGGCGAAGAATGTCTTACGGCAATTTCCCCAAGTGACTGAAGACCTGAAGCTTCGGCGATAAACATTCGCTCGAGATCGGCATGATTTTCCTTGATGAAGACTACCTGGCCCCCGGCAAGGGTCAACAAAGCAGTGGTATTGATATCGCCACCACTGACAGGTTGACGTTTAATAATAGTTCCTTCATTCCCGTAAAGGCGTTCAAGGGTGTTTTCCAGTACCATGTTGCAGCAGAGAGGACTTGAACCTCCACGGCATTGCTGCCACTAGCCCCTCAAGCTAGCGTGTCTACCAATTCCACCACTGCTGCGTAAAATAACAAGGAGTATTCTATGTATGGTGGGTTTCCTGGTCAACAGGTAATTCCTGGAAGTTTTTCAGAAGTCTGTTTTTTTGTGAGCATTATACTTTTGAGGTATTCCGGGTGTTATTTATTCTTACCGGAATTGTTCTCTTCCGTGGTTTGCAAGCTCAGTGCATTATGGCATTGAGGAAATCCGGTGCAGGCTAGAAATGGTCCCCGACGGCTTAATCTCACTATCATCGGTCTACTGCATTTCTCGCACTTAATTCCGCCAGCTTTAGGCAGGTCAATAACGACACCATCCTTGACCGGCAACTCTCGTCTGCAATCTTCATCAGGGCAAACCATCACCGGGCCACGTCGTTTCGATTTAACTTCCATAGGAGTGCCACATTCATCACAGTCCATCGAAATATCCGGCAGGAAAACGGCCTGTCCATCAGCTCCAAGATTGGCTATATTTGAGCAATCCGGATAGCCGCTGCAGGCATAAAATTTCCCGTAGCGGCTGGATTTCAGAAGCATGGTTTTCCCACATTTTGGACAAACTACAGGTTCTCCATCGGTCTCGCCATCGTCTGAACCTTCTCCAGGCAGTGGTATCAAGCCCTTGCATTCCGGGAAGTCTGAACAACCAAGAAAAGCACCAGTTATGGAGTATCGGTAGACTAAGAATTTTCCACAAATAGGACAGGATTCACTGCCATTCCATTTACGTCCTTTGAGAGGTTCGGCATTCTCAACCGCTGCTTCTACCCGCGGAGCAAAATTCCTGTAGAAATCCGCAAGGAGTTTATGCCAGTCGACAGTTCCTTCTTCCACTGCATCCAGGCTGTTCTCCATGTCAGCTGTAAAATGGTAGTCCAGAATGTCAGGAAATTCAGTCAGGAGGATACTGTTTACCGTGATGCCCAGTTCATTGGCATAGAATATCCGTTTTTCAAGTCGGACATATCCACGATCCCGGATTGTTTGAATGATGGATGCATAGGTAGAAGGTCTTCCAATACCCTCCTTTTCCAGGGTTTTTACAAGACTGGCTTCTGTAAAGCGAGGTGGTGGTTTTGTCCATTTCTGTTCGGTGGTCAGTTTGTCCAGGGTGAGGGGAGTCTGGATATCCACAGTTGGGAGATTCTGGTACTCTTCCCTGGACTTTTTTGCTTCAGGGGCAAGGACTGTAAATCCCTCAAACAGGGTTATGCGGCCTGAAGCTTCCAGAATACCATGATCGGCAGCCACTTTGATTGTTGTTACTGCGTACCGGGTATCTTTCATCTGGGACGCCACTGCCCGGATCCATATCATGTTATATAACCTATATTGTTCCTGGGTGAGATAGGGCTTTATTGAGTCTGGAGTGTACTGGACGGATGTTGGTCTGATACCTTCATGAGCATCTTGAATTTTTACACCTTTTTTTGCCTTACCTCCATATAGGCGAGGTTGTTCGGGCAGTTTATCAGGAAATTTCTCTCCAATCCAATTCCGAATATCACTCACGGCCTCAGGGTCAAGGCGGGGTGAGTCCGTTCTCATATATGTAATGAGTCCGACAGGTCCATCAGCCAGTTCTATTCCTTCATAGAGTTGTTGTGCAATCTGCATGGTACGGCGAGTACCAAAACGTAGCTGACTGGACGCCGCTTGCTGAAGGGTACTGGTAATAAATGGCAGTGGTGGTTTGCTTGATGTGTTTTTACTGATCATGTCCACGATACGGAAATCAGCAACTTTGAGAGCTGTTTCTACTTCACGGGCTTTCTCCTCAGACGATGAATGCTTTCCGTTCAAAGCAAATTTTTCATCTTTCCATGAAACAAGAACAGCATTAAATGGAGATGGATCTTCGTTCTGGGCATGGAGTTGAGCCGTTATTTTCCAGAACTCCTTCGTTTGAAAGGCAGCAATTTCCTGTTCTTTTTCTACAATCAGGCGAACGGCTACCGATTGTACCCGGCCTGCAGAGAGTTTTTTTGCGACTTTTTTCCATAAGAATGGTGAAAGGCTGAAACCTACAATACGGTCTAAAACCCGACGGCCCTTTTGAGCTCCTACAAGGTTCATATCAATATCCCGGGGATTCTGTATTGCCTCAGTAACGGCTTTTTTCGTGATGGACGGGCAGGTGATTCTTTTTACTTTACTGCCGCTAAGTTTCAGGGCTTCCTTGAGATGCCAGGCAATGGCCTCTCCTTCCCTATCAGGGTCGGGAGCAAGATACACCTCAGCGGCTTTATCCGTGGCGGATTTTAGTTCTGCTACTGTCTTCTTTTTCCCTGGGAGTACAATATAATGCGGCTCAAATCCATTGTCAAAATCGATGCCGAACGCATCTTTACCCCGACCTTTTGAATCAATATCTCTGATATGTCCAACTGAGGCTTTGACCTGATATCCCCGGCCAAGCATCTTCTTAATCGTTTTCGCTTTTGCCGGGCTTTCTACAATAATCAAACTCTGTGCAGTTGTTTTCCTGGTTGTTTTTGATGGCATATCTTCTCCTGTTCAATCTGTGCTTTGTGCCGAATAACATGAATTACTCAAAACAATCAAGACCACATTCGGGCATTTTCATTTCTTTTCCATTTCAATATACTTGTGTCATGAGGAAAAAATACCTGCAGGAATTGCTTTTGAATGTTGAAAATAGAACAGTAAGAGGCGCAGCAAATCCCTGTGTCAAGTCAATGGCCTATGATTCACGTGACGTGAAAAAGGATGGTCTGTTTTTTGCTCTCAAGGGTATACATGTCGATGGGCATGAGCATATTGATGAGGCAGTACAGGCTGGTGCATCTGTGATAGTTCATTCAAAATATATTGAATCCAGAAAAAGAGATATAACCTATGTCCGTGTGCCTGATACTCGTGTGGCCATGTCACCTATTTCGGCGGCATTCTGGGATTATCCATCCAGAAAACTAACCATTATCGGGGTGACAGGGACTGATGGAAAAAGTACCACAGTCAGCCTGATTCGCCAGCTTCTGGAATTCTCTGGATCTTCAGCGGGAAGTCTGTCTACAGTTGATTTCACTATTGGTGGAAAAATCCGGGACAATTTTTTCAGACAATCCACTCCTGAGGCAGTACTGATCCACAAGTGTCTGAATGATATGCTTGAGGCTGACCAGAAATTTGCTGTCCTGGAAGCCACGAGTCATGGCCTTTCTCCCAAAAACAGCCGATTAGAAGATGTTGATTTCGATGCTGCAGTCTTAACCAATATCTCCAGTGAACATCTGGATTTTCATGGAGACCTGGAGACCTATAGAAATGACAAATCCCGACTATTTCAGATGATTGCTGACTCTGGAAATCTTGATGCTTTCGGCGTCGTTAATGCCGATGATATTTATGCCGAATTGTTTGTTACTTCAGCAGGTGAAAAGCCAGTATTTACCTACAGTCTTCGTGATGAAGATGCAGATCTTCATGTTTCTGCTGTTCGACCTGATCCCACTGGAACATCGTTCATTCTGCATACACCCTTTGGATACTCAGAAGCACGGATTAATATGCCTGGAATTTTTAACCTGGAGAATTTACTTGCAGCTCTCTGTACTGTGTCTGAACTACAGGAAATTGATCCCCTTGATTTTGTTGACTGCCTGCCAAAGCTGACTGGAGTAGCAGGACGGATGAAAACATTGGACGGCAATATGGATTATCATGTTATGGTTGACTATGCTCATTCTCCCGGCAGTTTTTCAAAAGTGCTTCCCTTCCTGAAGAATCTCACTTCTGGTAAACTCATGGTCGTTTTTGGTTCCGCAGGGGAGAGAGACAGAGAAAAACGTCCTGAGCTGGGTAAAATTGCCTCTGATCATGGGGATATCCTGTTTCTTACCGATGAAGATCCCCGGGGGGAAGATTCCATGAGTATCATCAATGATATTGCAGGAGGGGTCAAAGGTAAAACTCAGGGAGAAGATCTGTTTTTAATTCCTGATCGGCGAGAAGCCATCAGGAAATCTTTCATTATGGCCAGGCAGGGAGATTTAGTTGTGACTCTGGGAAAAGGTCATGAAAAATCAATTGTATACGCCGCTGGACCACAGCCCTGGGATGAATTTCAGGTTTGCAGAGAGATTCTCCAGGAATTAGGCTATAAAACTGAATAGATTGATTACAGGGCACCTACATTATTTTTCTTACTACGAACGATACGGACATCCCTATAAACAACCCAACAAAAACCTGGGGGTAGGTATGTCCTAAAAGGGTTTTCAGGGCTTCAGGCCGTGATCGCTCATCAAAAAGATGGGAGAATTCGGATAACAGTTCATTGAGGATTTCAGCATGACGGCCTGCTGCTCTTCGGATACCTGTTGCATCGTATATAACGATAACACCATATACAATGGAAATAGCAAACAATGGATCGCCTCCTCCATAGTGTAGAAAGCTGGATGTGCAGAGAGCGGCCACTGTTGCTGAGTGAGCAGAGGGCATGCCCCCTGTTTCAGTCATGCGTTTGAGTGCCCATCGGCGTTCAGTCAGGATGATAATGAGAACCTTTGTCAGCTGTGCAATGGCGATTGCTATAAATGATGATACGATCAAGGGGTTGGTCAGCAAAAATGGACTCCTTCACGTTTGCTATCTTAGTATGATTTTACAGCCGGTGAAAAGGTCTACTTTTAGAGATTCCCTAAATGCCTCTGACATCCCCCTCACGCTAGAAGAGATGCATCTTTTTCTAAAAACGCAATAAAAGGTGGGCTGAGCTGTCCCCACATGGAAACACAAGAGTTTTCAATTCATTCGACTATCGACTTGAACGGCCCCAGCTTCAACCGATATCCGTTGTGAGTTTGATTTTCAAGGCATCATACTCATCTAAGAGATATGAAAATGATGATGTGGGTTAAGGGAACTGAGGCTTGTGGCGGATAGCGGTGAAGCATGAGCCGACTCTTACGAGCCGATCAATCTTGCTTTTGAGCAGTCTGATAATGTTTTTCATACACCATCCCGGGTCATTTTACTTCTAGTTCTTTGTACAGCTTCAATCTTCGCATCCCTGCGGTGTTGGATAAAAAACCTTAAATCCTCATGGGCCTCTGGCACACTCCGGTTTAAGAACCTTTATCCGTCTTGCCTGGAAGCGAATCTTTTTGCTGTACAAAGCACTCGTTTACTCTCTTCTGTGTAAACTGACATCAGATTCCACCATAGCGGCAAAATGATCCAACCATGGAGGCATTCCAGGATATTTTACTCCTGATATCTCAGTCCGATTATACCGTTTGCCAACAAGGGGAGTTAAGTCCCATTCATCATCCATGAAAATTCTGGCGATTTGCCCTGATCTTATTTTACACTTCAATACTTTGCCATGGGAATCTGGGAGTCGATCAAAATACTCGGTAAAAGGAGGCGTTTTATCCCAGGTCCATTCCTGTGACTCCAGTCTGTCCAGAGCCATTTTGCAGGACTTGTCATGTATGAAATCGTTTGGATTTATCGGGTCCGCAAATGCTTTACCGGACCATTCTCCAGCAATGGCTTCAACGACATCCTGTAGCGTTAGTCCAGGCAGTATATCTGCAAGATTCGCAACGGGAGATCTTTTTGAAACAACTCCCTTCCCTTGAATATTTCGTGGAGGGACATCAAGAAGACTTCTCATGGTATTCAGATCGGCACTCACCAGAATAGTTGCATGATGGAGGCTGGCATGTAAAATCTGCCGGAAAGCACTTCCGCTTATTTTCTTTTCCATACCTGATTCTTCAGTAGTGAGATCGTATCGATCATTCATATCAATACTCAGTCCAAGAGTTCCCAATGTCCTGATCATTCGCTTGAGAGTGTCTTCCTTTGAAGGGATTGGAACTGGTGCTATTAATGACCAGTTGAGGTTGCCAGGACCGTGAACGACCGTCCCCCCTCCTGAGATTCTCCTGAATATGGGGATTTCCATTCGTCTGGCCAACCCCGTTCGACATTCCCTCCATGGATTCTGGCAGCGTCCAATCACAATGGCTGGATTGTTTTCGTAAAGAAAAAGTATGGGTCTTTTCAAATTGAACAGCAAGGATTCTTCCAGTGCAAGATTGTTCCGTGCATCATTGGAAGTGGAGAGATAAACATCCATGTGTTATAATGGATTGACTCTTCGGGCAATTACTCGAAAAAGCCAGGGTACGCAGTCATGCAGAAACAGCATTACTTTTTCTCTGCCTCCAATAACCACATTATATCGTCGTTTAAGAACAGATCGCCAGTATTTTTCTGCACAGAGATGAGGATCCATTCCTTTTTCCTGCCCCCTGTCCAACACTGCATGCCGTTGACCTTGACCATCCAGAGAGTTATGGCTGATCATTGTTCGAATACGACCGGGAAGTACAAGTGTGACATGAATGCTCTTCGAGTGATATTCCAGAGCAAGTGATTCAAAAAAACCATGCAGTGCATGCTTGCTGGCAGAATAGGCCGATCGCATTGGAAAACCAAATCGACCCACTAAACTACTGGTTACACCGATGTGTCCTCCTCCAGCCTTCACCATTTCTGGTAAAACAATTCGGGCTATAGCTGCAGTCCCCAGAAAATTGACAGCCATAATCTCTTCAATAACGGAGAAATCCGTTTCACCAAGAAGGGAACGTTGAGAAATGCCCGCATTGAGAATCAAATACTCCGGGGTTCCATGGTCAGCAAGAAGTTTTCCCACTGAAGAAGCTGTTTCTGCAGTTTGAGAGAGGTTGATTGATGCGTACTGCATGGATTCTGCACCTTTTTGAATACAGATTTTTCCTGTTTCAGCCAGAGCTTCTTTTCGTGAGGAGAGGAGGAGCAGCGATGAACCAGCTTCAGCAGCAATGAATGCCATTTCACGGCCAATTCCGGATGATGCACCGGTAATCCAAACCAGTTTTCCCTTCAGAGATTTGTAGTTCATTTCTTACTTGTACTCTATTTGTTTTTGAAGATTTAAGATATACTTTGTGTCAGAAAGCTTGTTATTACAACAAAAATCCCCGTCAAGCTCGTTATAACACAGTAAGAAAACAATTTATAAGGAGATCGACTATGGGACACCTGGAAAAAACCTTATTTCGTTTCTGGCTTGATCTTTTTCCTCGCTGCTACGTTGTCAAAATGCTCATGTAATCAGGTGCGTACCGCAGGAGCAAAGCTCCGAGGAACGCACCGCCAACCGCTTAAACTAGCTCCGCTTTTACGCCTTGCATCAAGAAAAAATTTAATCAGGTGCGTACCGCAGGAGCAAAGCTCCGAGGAACGCACCGCCATTGCGCCAAATTCCAAAAACGGTTTTTTAGAGGTTGCCCAGGGTCAATCTGGGTGTGGAAGAGAAGAAAACCTGGCTGTGTGAGTGGCGGAATCCGGGAGTGGAATCTGGCTGTTATGATCCATTGTATGTGAAGGTCCAGGAGGGAATTGGAGTCCCGGGAGGGGTTGAAGGGGGGGGACAGGCTTTCTGACACTGGGTGAGGTTTACATCGATTCTACATATGGGATGTTTAAGAGTTGGAAACCACTCTTCAATGTGATCAGGACTGCCTGAACCAGTGACATTCGTGAAGCTGCCAGCAGCCTGTCTTCTGCTCTGGCTATGGGAACTTCATGGTAGTAATGGCTGAAATCCCGGGCAATTTGATAGAGTCCGGTGGTTAATATGGAGGGGTCCAGTTTTTCTGCTGCCCGGGCCACAAGATCGGGGTATTCACCGATTCGCCGGAGCATGATCCACTCATCATCTCGGGTCAACAGGGAAGAATCAGCTTCGATGTCTCCAATATCTTCAGAAAATCTTGAGATTAGACTTGCGATTCTTGCCACGACATACTGCAGATATGGACCCGTATTCCCTGTGAAAGCAAGAGATTCCCTGGGATTGAATACCATATCCTTTGCCGGACTCATCTGTAAAAGGTAGTAATGGAGGGCTGCAATTGCTATCTTTTCAGCTGTTTCTCCAGTATCTTCCATCCCCCGTTCCCTACCCTTTTCTTTAATTTCTTCCAGGGCAAGGGAAGCAAGGTTGTCAATGAGATCATCAGCATCCACTATGGTTCCTTCGCGGGATTTCATTTTGCCTTCTGGCAAAAACACCATCCCGTAGGAAAGGTGACGGAGTAATGAGGCCCATGGATAACCAAGTTTTTTCAAGGCATAAAAGAGAACCTGGAAATGGTACTCCTGTTCATTTCCTACAACATATATGAGTTGATCAAAGGGCCATTCTTTATGACGGTTGACAGCGGTACCAAGATCCTGAGTCATGTATACTGAAGTACCATCCGGTCGTAGAAGAACCTTCATTCCCAGTCCTATTTCATCCAGATTCAACCGTACAGAATTATCTGAATGCCTGTAGAATACTCCACTCTTCAAACCTTTTTCTATCTCTTCTTTTCCTGAAAGATATGTTTCACTTTCCTGATACCACCTGTCAAAGTACACCCCTGTTCGCTTGTAAGTTTTCTTGATCCCATCCAGAGTCCACTTGTTCATTGTTTCCCATAGTTTGCGTACTTCTGGATCACCTGATTCCCAGGCGAGTAACATGTCCTGAACCTGTTGTTCTGCATTCTCATCCATAGCGGCCCATTGAGCGTATTTCGTATAGTATTCTCCAACGAAATGATCACTTTTCATGCCACAGGTCTCCGGTGTTTGACCGGAGCCGAATTTTTTATAGGCAAGCATGGATTTGCATATATGTGTCCCTCTGTTATTGACCAGGTTTACTTTCAAAACTTCAGCTCCCCTTGCAGCCAGAATGCGGGCACAACTCAGACCGAGAATATCATTTCTCAGGTGACCAAGATGGAGAGGTTTATTTGTGTTTGGGCTGGAGAATTCAATCATCACCTTGAGGCCGGTCAATTCCTGTCCGGTACCCCAGGTGTTACCGGCTTCTTTGACCTGGTTGAGAAGTTTTTCGATGACGGCGGTCCGATCAATGTGTACATTGAGGTAGGGACCAAAAGCACTTACCCCTGCTTCAATTCCCCCAAGCCTTTCGGAAACCATGTCCGCCAGAATTTGTGGTGATCGCTTTAAGACTCCGGCAAATGGAAACATAGGGTAGGATATATCCCCCATTTCACTCTTTGGGGGGGTCCCTGCAACTAATCTATTAGTAACACTGATCGGATCCTTTTGTTCTTCCGTAGCCAGTTGTTCTAATACATCCCGCACTTTTCTTGTCCATTGCTCGATAATCTCTTTCATCAATGGTATTGAATCACGTGGGTAGGGAGTGGTCAAGGATGTAATCGGACTCACTGATTGAATGGGTAGGGACAGGAAGGCATGATGATCAGTTCAGAATTCTATCTAACCGGATTTCAATGAAACCAGGTTATTACTAGCTTTCTGACACTGATTTCTCGTCAAAAACAATACCTTCCCTGGATAGAAATTCATCATAGGAAATAATCTGAATTCTGTTCGCACGAGCTTTTTCCAGTTTTGCAGAAGTTGCGTTTGGATCATTACAGATTACCTTCACAGTGTTTTTAGTGACAGTACCTGTTACTTCCCAGCCGTTTTTTTCGAGAGCTGAGATGAGGACTTTGCGGGGTACTGGTGCCTTGCCTGTCAGGCAGAGAGCAGCTTTAGCCTGTATACTGAAGGAACTTTCCTGAATCTCAATGATTTCCAGCAATTCCTGAACCATTGTCATGTTTCGTTCCACATTCTTCCATTCTATAATACGTTTCCCGATGGTATATGTCTCATCATTGAAATTCATGAAATCTTCAATTGATGTGATGCCAAGGCGGCTGAGGGACTTTTCCTGGACCATGGGTATGCTTAATCGTCCTATGAATTCAATGGGTGTCATGGTTTTGCGTCTGGCAGTCTGTTTGAGGAAGTTTTCAGTCCGTTTCTGACCAAATCCTTCCAGATCTTTAAAATCTTCCTCTGTCAATGTATAAAGATCTTTGACGGATCGGAGCTTGCCTGAATCGTATAGTAATTCAAGGGTGTGCAATGCAATTTGTTCCATGTCATTCTGCCTTACCCAATAGAGAATGGATTGCAATACCCTGTCACGGCATTCAGGATCAGGGCAGATGATGTTCACACCGGATTCAACTGGTTTGGCACCACAGGATGGGCAGTTTTCCGGCCAGAGTTCTGGATCCTGAAAGCCTTCTGGTCTGGAGGAGGCATCTGGATTGCCTCGGATACAGGGTATGACATCATTTGCTCGTTCAACCAGGATTGAATCCCCAACGGACAATCGGAGTTTCCGTACATTATCGGCATTGTGGAGGCTGGCCCGTTCAAGAGTGGCCCCCCCCAGGAAGACAGGACGGAACTGGGCAACAGGAGTGATACTCCCTTGACGGCTAACCTGCCAGATGATGTCTATGAGAGTGGTAACTGTGGATTCTGACGGAGGTTTGAAGGCCAGGGCGTAGTGATGATGATGACTGACTATCCAGCGATTGTCGATGGATTCATGGAGAAGATTATTATCGACCAGAATGATGAGTCCGTCAGTCTCATAGTTCCATTTATCCCTTAGATTGATGATGTAGTTGTTATAGATATTCTCCAGTTGACGGATAATGCTTTCCATGTGGGAATCGGTATCCATCAGTTTGATATCCGGAGTCAACAACCATTTTTCAAAAGTATAGAATCCAGACTCGGTCAGTATGTCCAGTTTTGCAAACTCTGAGTTAAAACGCTGATCCATACTCGATATATGCTGGGGGGCTGCCGCTGCCCCGGACTGTTTGCTGCTTGATTGTGGCCAGATTATTTGATAGGCAAGGAAACGAACATATTGAAGATCTTCGCGATGTGTTTTTCTGTTGATTAAGCCAACACAGTTGTTTCTCAGGGGGCGGTTGTCTGTGTTGTATCCGGTATCCTTGGGTAGATGTAGTTCCCCTCTTATTTCCACAGGATCGGAAGTAAAGGTTATTTTTTTGGGAATATCCTTGATGTATTCAGCAACATGGGTGATATCCTGACCAACAGATCCATCACCACGGGTAGCCACACTGGTCAAGCGGTTATTGACATAGATAAGGGTGGCTGATAAACCATCAATCTTTGGCTGAATTGCAAGAGCCCAGGAGGGATGGGGATCCAGGCGCCGCAGCCATTTCTCTACTTCCTGTAGACTTTTTGCCTTCCCCATAGAGAGCATGGGCACTTTGTGTTGAATTTTGCTACTGGTCTCTGCTTCTATTGCCGCATACCCAATATGGGAAAAATACTCATGGTTGGGATCAATGCTTCTCAATTCATCTTCGAGGGCATCAAATTCCGCATCGTTCATCAGTGGGCTGTCTTTATTGTAATAGGCCTCACGGGCTTCCTGGAGGAGATTGACCAGTTTACTGGTTTTCATTATTCGCCTTCAGGGATTGATTCCTGCTCCTCATTGCGGAGAATGCGGTATAGAGTGAGATCTCCATTTCCAGAAAGATGTGGAACTGGAGATGGCTGCATTTCAAACCATTCATCATTGACGGAATCATATCCTCCTGGAGACCAGGATTCAATAACATCAGGATGAATATATGGTGTTATGAGAGAATTACTGTACTGGGGGGAACCTGTGGAGTGGGTAAGCATTCTTGCCAGTGGGTAATTTCTACTACCACGGTTTTTGTAACCATTTTCCATACCGGACTGACGATCTCTGTCAAAGGCGGCGAGACTCCATGCCAGGGCTGTTCTCCCTGCTTCATCCTGAGCTGCCACATTGTTTGCCAGGGGAAGGAGTTTTCTTACGGCAAATGAGTCACTCATCCAGGCGGCAAGCATCAACAGGGTTATCCCCTCTCGGCCTTCATCCGGTAAAGGTAATCTGAAAGAGATAAGGCGTTCCAATATACCTGGATGTCCAGATATAACAGCCCAGTAGTAAGGAGATGTTTCCAGTGCTTGCCTTTGCAGGACATTGCGTTCAAATCGGGCTGGATTGACAATCATTTCACTTGTGAGTAGTTGATCCAGTATTGTGATAGTTCCACTGATTACAGCATAGCTGATTGCATCCACACCGTAGCGGTCAATTCTACCTGCAGAAGCACCCCGCTGCAGCAGCAGGGTTATCAATGGTTGATGCCCATACCAGGATGCGATCATGAGAGGAGTTATGCCTTGAGAATCGCTTTTATTGGGATCTGCCTGACGATTGAGAAGACTCACAGTTGTATACCAGTCTCCATCCCGGACTGCTCTATGAAGATCCCATTCTTCCGATACCCAATCCGGTGAATTCACATTGTCTTTGAGTCGGGCAAATCCTCGCCAGATTCGATTATCCAGGGGGATGCTGCATACGGGGAGATTCAGGGGGTTTCCTGTCTCCGGTTCTCCAAGAAGTAATCCATCTGCGCCGGCTTCTATCAACCGGCGAGTGATGGAGAACTCCCCCCTGTCGACAGCTATGGTCAGGGCAGAGGTAGATTTGTCAGCCATAATATCTGTAACAACATTGGGGTTGGCTCCTGCATTCAACAATTGCATAAGTAAATCTGCCCGTCCCATTCTGACCGCTGTCATCAGAGGCGTCAGGCCACTTCGGCCGATGAGATTTGGATCTGCTCTGGCTTTCAGTATTCTTTGGACCAATTTGTATTGACCAGCTTCTACTGAGTATATCAAAGGAGTTTGTCCTGTGGCATCTCTCTGATCTGGATTAGCACCCGACAGAATTAGTTCATCAATCAAGCTGAAATCACCTGTTGAAACAGCCATGGCCAGTTCGCCTGCCTGGGGAATTCTGTTCGCATGGAGCATTATGGAGGGTAGTAGAAACGCTAAGATCTGTATCCTGAAGAAAGGGGATTTCATTATAGGAGTTATCGGCTGGAATGGGTATTATCCTCAGCGGACTAGCTTGACTTTCCTGATAAGATCAGTCGTCTACATCATAATGATGATGGCACCTCTAAAAAACCATTGAGTTCTTGACTCGATCTTTTCTGGCGCCTTGCAAAGAAAAAATTTAATCAGGTGTGTACCGCAGGGCGTAGCCCGAGGAACGCACCGCCACTGCGCCAAATTCCAAAATGGGTGAACTAATCCTTGTTAACCCTGACAATAAGAACCGGCACTTTGGAGCGTTTGGCAACATGGAGTACGGTATCTCCCATCATGGTGGCTTTGATCAGGCCGTGCCCATGGGAACCCATCACAATGAGATCGTAGTGATTCTCTTCAGCTTCCTTTAGAATCTGATCCACCGGACGGCCCATCTTAACTTCGATACGATAGGTGATATCCGCATTCTCATCCCCAATGAATTTCTGCAGATCTCCATGAAACTGGCTGACACATTCCTTAATGGCAGCATTATCTCTTTTACGGTTGATCAGGATACTTCTTACTTCTTCAAAATTCCGTGTCTTAATCTCTTCCCATAATTCTTCATCCACATATCCGAAAAGACGACTGTCCAATTCCATGCCGCCTTCAATAACGTGAAAAACAGTGAGTTCAGCTCCATATAGGCGGGCCAGACTTGCTGCGTGATGGAATGCAAAACGTCCACTCTCTGACAGATCTGTTGTATAAAGGATTTTTTTATATGTTATCTCCGGAACTCTCCTGGGAACTTCTTCTTTCATTTTTCTCCTCTTTATTTATGACCTTGAATGCATCTAAACAGTTGATTTCTTTAACTTCGGTAGCCAGATGCCACTTAATAGCCAAATATATGCTATGTACCAGGAATAATCAATACAAACACCTTGACAGGTTACCACCTCGGACACCACGCCCACCTTCCGCTGGAATACCCTGGAAGGAGCGGGCAAGTACCAGAGACAGATCGCAGATAGTGAAGCGGGACTGGGTGACAATCCTGCCATCTATGTTGAAGTCAGCGGAACGAGCTACACGATTGGAACGGCGTTGACAAATTTTCAGACGTATCATTGGCGAATATGTGCTTTGAACGACGATGGGCAGGCAGAAATTTGGAGTGTGACGTATTCTCTGCGGGTAGAATTTGGTGTGGAGATAAACGACCTGAGTCCCGCCAACGAACGCCAGAACTATTGTACGGTGATTATCAGAGTATTGATATTCTTCTTAGATACCTGTATGTTTATTCATGTGAAACTATCCGAAGTCGATAAAGATCTATCTGCTGTCAATTATAATTTTCCAGATGGAGTTAGTGTGCCACAACCTTTTATAAACCAACAGACTGCACAACTGAAAATGTGTATGGTATTTCAAAAAAATCGTTTCAAGAAAGAATGTAATGCTGTTCATCAGAAGAGGGTGCTGTGAGATGAAAAACATCCTTGTCCTCTGCACCGGTAATTCCTGCCGCTCGGTGATGGCCGAGGCTCTAATCAATCAACTGGGAGCTGGACACTATAAATCCATGAGTGCGGGCAGCAGGCCAGCCGGATTTGTGCATCCCAAATCCCTTGAGACACTAAAACGCCATGGCATTGAGACGGGCAATCCATACAGTAAATCATGGGATGTGTTTGAAGGAACAGATTTTGATCTGGTCATAACAGTCTGTGATGCCGCCGCAAGCGAAGCTTGCCCCATCTTCCCCGGCAAATATGAGAAACTCCACTGGAGTACCCCTGACCCTGCCACCGCAACAGGTGGTGAAGAAGAAATTAACGCCTCCTTTGACAGGGTATTTACAATGCTGAAAACACGAATAGAAAAAGAACTGCTGAACTATACTTGAAATCTTCACCATCCTTTCCTACTCAATAATTTAGAGGTGCCCTTTTGTTGACCTCGATTAAATAGGTGTAATAGTATTGTTCAGCATGAATCTATTACAGTGTCAGGAAGCCTGTTAATTGAGAAAGTACTTTTCTCGTCGAATTAAGAGCGTATGGATCAAGCTATTGAAATACATTCAAACAACAAAAACTCTCATCATTCTCAATCATAATTCGCCGAATCACTGCCATAAAAGTACAAGATGATTACAAAAAACCTTGATGCCGCTAAAAATTAATGATGGAAGGATCATAGTCCTCCGGGGACTCAAAACCAAGAAGGTTGATACAGGTAGCCGCTACTGAACTTATACCCAGTTCCTCATTGAATTTCTGCGAATACTCCCCATTGTAGTTGGGGTCAAACAGCAGGAAAGGAACTGGATTCAGGGTATGAGATGTTTTAGCTTTGGGTTTACCATTTTCCTTATACACAATGTCCCCCTTCTTTCGTTCGTACATGTCATCCGAATTTCCATGATCAGCGGTAAGAATAAGCACTCCTCCCACAGATTTCACCACTTCGATTAAACGTCCGATCTGGAGATCCATGCATTCCAGGGAAGCCTGTGCCGCTTGAAACACACCTGTATGCCCCACCATATCTCCATTGGGGAAATTGATTTTGATGAATTCATATTCACCTTTCCTGAGAACATCAATCACCTTGTCAGTAATCTCCGCACACTTCATAGCCGGCCTCTGTTCAAATGGAACAATGTCTGAGGGAATCTTCACATAAGTTTCCAAAGACTCATCAAAGTATCCAGTACGATTTCCGTTCCAGAAATATGTAATATGTCCGAATTTCTGGGTTTCACTGATGGAGAATTGCCGAACCCCTGATTTAACCAGGTATTCGGCCATAGTTCTATCAATGGCTGGAGGTGTAACTAAATACTGACCAGGGATGTGGGCATCCCCATCGTACTCCATCATACCCGCAAACTCCACATCAGGAACTCGTACCCGATTGAATCTGTCGAATTCCGGTCCACTCTCAAAAGCCTTTGATAATTCGATAGCCCTGTCACCCCGAAAGTTGAACAGGATTACACTGTCACCATCAATAATGGGCCCGGCAGGTTTTTTATCCCTTCCTGCAACAATGAACGGAGGCAAATCCTGGTCTATAGCCCCTGTTCTCTCCCTGAGGATTTTAATGGCCTGGGTCGCACTTTCAAAAACCTCACCTTCGGCAAGAACATGGGTTTTCCAACCACGGTCAACCATACTCCAGTCAGCATCATATCGATCCATTGTTATGTTCATACGCCCCCCGCCGGAGGCAAATCCTGCGTCAAAAGCGTCATCTGAAACATCCGCCAGAAACTCTTCAAAGGGCGTAAAGAAATCAAGGGCACTGGTTTCCCCGACATCCCTTCCATCCAGCAGGCCATGAATACGAACCTTGCTGACACCTGAAGATTTTGCTCCATTGATCAAGGCTTTGAGGTGATCCAGGTGGGAATGAACATTTCCATCAGAGATCAAACCCACGAAATGAAGGGTACCCCCTGTCGTCTTCACATTGTCTATGAGTTTTATCCAGGTTTCCCCCTGGAAGAGACTACCTGTATCTATGGCCTTATTGACCAGTTTTGCGCCCTGAGCAAAAACTCGTCCGCATCCCATGGCATTGTGTCCTACCTCAGAATTACCCATATCTCCATCAGAAGGCAATCCAACCATCCTGCCGTGAGCCTTCAATAGAGTTGATGGCCAATTATTCCAGGCCTCATTGAAATATTCCATTCGGGCAGCTTTGACAGCATTTCCCTCATCGTATTTCCCAATCCCCACACCATCCATGATGCATAGAACAACCGGTCCTTTTCGCTTTTTATGGAAAGAATTTCTGGCAAGTGCATTAATCACAGCAATATCCCTCAAGTTTAGTTCTTTCGAACAATCGCAAACTCAATTTTTGTTTCGCGGATGCCCTTATTCGTTCAAGGATATACAATGCTTCTGAAATTGTATACAAGTTCAAGATGGAAAAAGAAATCGACCGTCTTAATTATCTACCTCTTCCTGAGATGGATAAAAAGGAACTTGATGCATTCTGCAGGCATGATGCTGACAGGTTTGGAGTTCTTACACAATCAATCAACCGCCGGGAGATCTCTTACAAAGTCATCCCCCTGGGAAAATCAAAGCACATTCTGCTGACAACTCCGAAAATGCAGGAGCAGAAATACTATCGGATAACTTTAACAGCTCATTATGATCGTGTGGAGAATTCCCCGGGAGCAAACGACAATTCTGCAGCCATCTTTCAGCTCCTTTCTTTCTGGGAAGAAATGAAGCAGGAAAAGCTGCCGCATCATACACAGATTCTATTCACAAATAAAGAAGAACTGACAGGGAACATGAAAGCCACCGATCAGGGAAGTTGGATGCTTGCCAGACATTTGAATCGGTTGGGAATTAACAACATTCTATTCCTGGTACTCGACATGTGCGGCATTGGTGATACGCTCATTTGGGGGCATAGTTTACACAAGGCAGGATTGCAGACAGGAAACATATCCATATCGAAAGCTCATAATGCTCTGGATAGATTACTCAAAGAATTCTCCCGGGATGTTGACTATGGTATCAATCCCGGGTTTTCTGATGATCTAGGCTTACTTCTTGGTGGGTATCCTGCAATCCAGGTTTCACTGCTGCCAGGACTGGAAGCCAACGAGCTACTAAAATTTGAGTCCAGGAAAACAGAGAGAACCAATAGAAATAAACCCGCAACACACAGAGAGAGTACTCATGGAATGACACCTGAGACCTGGAAGAAGAAGCACACACCTTTCGATACTCTTGAATCCCTGGAGCCGCGTGCCTTTTTCTTGATGAGAAGGCTTTTAAGAGCAATAGCCCATTACCGCATTCCTCTCACTTGACTCCCTTCATTCTTCTAGCCATGCTAACAGCAATATGAGACATTGGATCTGGACAACTTTGCTCACACTTCTACCAATAGCTGAACTTCGTGGAGGCCTGCCCTACGCTCTTCTTGAAGGTGACTATCCTCTGTATATAGCCTACCCATACTGTGTTATTGTCAATACCATGGTAGCACCTGTTGCATACATTTTTCTGGATACTGCACACAGGCTATTCTACAGAATGGGTTTCTATCGCCGGCTTTTTGACCGATTTGTTGAGAGAGCCAGACGGAAGGTCATCAGTAAAATTGATCGGTGGGGATTCTGGGGAATAACTATTTTTGTCGGCATACCACTGCCTGTTACCGGGGTCTGGACTGGAACCCTTGCTGCCTGGTTTCTGGGATTAAGCCGACGGCGAACAATACTGGCTGTACTGGCCGGTGTTGCCATATCTGGTCTCATCGTTTCCACCATTACACTTCTTGGTGTCGAAGCGCTGGATCTTCTTATCAAACATGTCTGAATCAAATCCCGGGAAATCTCTTGATAAAGTATTGAATCAGCTCAATCCTGAGCAGAAACTGGCGGTCAACACAATAGAGGGTCCCCTGCTTATTGTGGCCGGTGCCGGCAGTGGAAAAACTGGTGTAATTACGGCACGGATCGCCCTGATGCTGAATCAGGGGATACCACAATCAAGCATACTCGCTCTTACCTTTACCAACAAAGCTGCTGAAGAAATGCGGGAGAGAGTAAAAGGTCTTTCCAGGCAAAAGCTTTCCAATCTCACAGTCTCTACCTTTCACGCCTTCGGTGTCCGTATACTGAACGAACAATACAACGTACCTGGACTCCGGCCGAAATTCACTATCTATGACCTGTCCGACAAAATCAGTGCTCTAAAAAAAGCAGCCAGGGATCTCAAGATCAACTATGAACCATCGGAAATAAATGCCCTGGCCAATCTGTTTTCCGGTATAAAAACCCGTCGAATGCATTGGGATGAAATCAACAGCACCCATAAGCCAATGTATGATGAGTATATAACCTTGATGCGAATCCATAATGCTGTGGATTTTGACGACCTCATAGTGGAACCTCTCAAACTTCTTGAAAATGATGAAATGATACGAAATGAATACAGCCAACGCTATCAATACATAATGGTCGATGAATTTCAGGACACATCTGCCATCCAGTATCAATTAGTGAAGCTTCTCGGTGAGAAGCACAGGAATCTATGTTGTGTTGGCGATGATGATCAGTCCATATACTCCTGGAGAGGTGCCGATTTCACCAACATTCTCAATTTTGAAAAGGATTTTCCGGAGTTGCAGGAAATCAAGTTGGAAAGAAACTATCGCTCAACTGGAACCATTCTCAAAGCAGCTAACGCTGTCATCGCCAACAACAGCGACAGAAAGAATAAGAATCTATGGACACATAATCAACATGAAGAGATGACGATCCAGTTTATGACCCCGGAAAATGAAACAGAAGAAGCGGAATCAATAGTCGAATCAATCATCTCCTCCCGGATTGAAAACAGCATCTCCTACGAAAGAATGGGAATACTTGTAAGAACAAATGCTCTCATGAGGAGCATTGAAACAGCCCTTCTCTCCAGCAGTATCCCTTATTCTGTAAGTGGAGGAACCAGTTTCTACAGCCGGCAGGAAATCAAAGACATCATAGCGTATCTCAGAGTGATCGATAATCCTGATGATGATGTGAACTTCCTACGAATTATCAATACACCTCGCCGTGGGATAGGAAAATCCACTCTGGAATTGATTGTGAAAATGGCATGGAATAACGGTCATACTCTCTACTCTACCGCCTCCAGTATAGTCTTCAGTAACGAAAAAATGATCAATGAGAAAACACATACAGGATTGGCTGAATTTGTTGATTTTATTGAGCAATACAGGAGCGTATTCAGCCGTAATGATGAGAATAAAACCACACTTGCCAGTCTTCTCAAGGAACTTGTAGAAGAAGTCGGGTACTGGAGTCATTTATCTCAAGAATTTCAGCATAACGATCAAATAGCGAAATGGCGCTACGAGAACATCCAACTCTTCATATCCCAGATGGAAAAGTGGGAAAATCATCCCGACAATCTTGAGCCAACACTTACAAAATGGTTGAATCTCATTACTCTGAATGCAAGGGATCAATTGGAAAATGACGATACTGGCAAAGTCAATCTCATGACCATCCATGCTTCCAAGGGCCTGGAATTCGATGTGGTCTTCCTGCCTGGGATGGAAAATGGAATTCTCCCCCATTCCAGGAGTTTGGAGGTTGATGCCCGGGCATTGGAGGAAGAACGGCGCTTATTCTATGTTGCTATCACCCGGGCAAGAAGCAAACTCTACCTGTCATCGTGTCAAACCAGATCGATCAGACATAAAAGCAGTCCCTGTCAACCCTCGCCTTTCCTGGAAGAAATTCCTCGGGAACTTATGGAAAACGCTGATGCGGATAACACAATTATCGAAGAGGAAGATATTTCCAGGTATTTTGCCCGAATGCCCTGGAAATAAATTCCTCGGCATCATCAAGGATTTTTTTCCCGGTATCATAAGTGATAAGCATCCGGGCATCTTTGTAAGGCAGCCATTTGACCTCAATGATTTCTTCATCAAGTTGGGGAAAATAACAATTCTCACCGATTGATTGACCCAGGAAATACCCGGCAATTTTGGGACGACCATCAGGTAGCGTCCAGGTCCCTTCGACAAAAAAGCCTTCCAGGAATTGAACTGAAACACCGGTTTCCTCCAGAATTTCCCTCATAGCTGTTTCTACAGGCGTTTCATCGTGTTCAGGATGACCTTTGGGATGATCCCAGTGGTTTCCGCTTACCTGATGAACGAGCAGATAAAGCCATTCATGGTTCTCCACATCATTCTGGGAGCGAAACACAACAGCCCCAAATGAACGGTCAGGCTCCATCAATGAATAGCTTCCAGATCATAGGGAGTGGCCTGGTAAACATAGTAATTGAGCCAGTTGGAAAAAAGCAAATGCGCATGACTTCTCCATTTTATTATTGGAGGCTTTGAAGGATCGTCTTCGGGGAAGTAATTCCTGGGAACAGGGGGATTATCTCCATTCTTAAGGTCACGCTGATACTCATCTCTCAAAGTCAATGGATCATACTCTGCATGACCGGTAATATATATCTGGCGGCCATCTTTGTTGCAGATCATAAAAATCCCGGCTTCCTCCGATTCCGCGAGAATTAGAAGATCATCTTTATTCTGAATATCCTTACGTCTGATCTCGGTATGACGGGAATGGGGAGCATGAAACAAATCATCAAACCCCCGCACCAGAGGCAGGTATCTATTGCTGACATAATGAGAAAAAACACCGGATATTTTTTTTGATACAGGAAACTTGGGAACCCCATAGTAGTGGTAGAGTCCAGCCTGTGCTGCCCAGCATATATACATTGTTGAATACACATGCTTTTTTGCCCAATCCATGATTTTCACCATCTCAGGCCAGTAATTCACATCTTCAAATTCCAGAGTCTCCACTGGAGCTCCAGTAATGATGAAGCCATCATATTTATTATCTTTGATGCTGTCGAATGTTTTATAAAAAACGTCAAGATGCTCTCGAGGAGTATTCTTCGACTCATGCGAGACCGGATGAATTAATTCCACCTCACACTGAAGAGGAGTGTTTGAAAGCATGCGAAGAAGTTGATTTTCAGTGACGATTTTCAGGGGCATTAGATTCAAAATGAGTATTTTCAAGGGTCTGATATCCTGATGGACAGCCCGGCTTTCAGATATGACAAAGATATTCTCATCTCTGAGTACTTTGATCGCAGGTAGACCGTCCTGTATTTTAATAGGCATTATAACTCCCTGGCGTATCCTACAAACTACAGAAATCAGGAGATGAAGGTCAATAGAACAGGAATGTCAATCAACTCCTCGTATGTAGGGATTACTCTGTTTTTCGATGCCGACTCTGGAGTCTGGTCCATGCCCCGGAAGGATTATCGTATCGTCGGGCAGAGTGTAGATATGCTGTCGGATGGACTTTGCCAGAAGTTCAAAATCCCCCCCTGCGAAGTGGGTAACTCCAATAGCTCCCCTGAAGATGGTATCCCCTACGAAACACAGGGATTCACTTTGAACATAATAGGCAGCCGAACCATTGCAGTGACCGGGCACTTCAAACACTTCAAATTCCAAACCGGCATATTGCAATCGATCTCCACCACGAATGATTCGAGTCACTTCGGCCTGAGGCTGATTGTTGGATGCAGGGGGATAAAAACCCATAGCATCCGGTCTCTCAATGCCTTCCACAGCATCTTTCATAGCAATGATAGGAATCTGATCAACTGAGAACTTCGCCGCGTCCCAGACATGGTCAAAATGAGAATGAGTAATCAGTATTGCTGCCAGAGAACGTCCATCAGCATTGAGAGTGGCCATCACTTCTTCGTAGCTTTCAGGTGGAGTATCAATGAGAATGGCATTTTCATCTGATTCGGCACCTATCAGGAATGAATTGGTTTGCAGGGATCCGGTTGTTAGATTTCTCAGGTAGGGCATAGCTTGATCCTTATACCCGCTTTGATGGAAAGCCTTGGGTTATCAGTTGTTTTCTATCTGTGCAGAATAACTGCTCCGGGAGTAATTGTCCATATCACCTGCAAACTTTGTCGACCAGAAACAATCATAAGGGCACCTCTAAAAACCTTATTTGTTTTTGGCTTGATCTTTTTCCTCTTAAGCTACGCTTAATCAGGTGCGTACCGCAAGCTGTTTTTTAGAGGTACCCTTGAGACAATCCCTGGGATAAGTGGGCACTGAATGTGCTCCGTAAGCCGAAAAAGCCTGATAACGGGTTGAAATCGCTAAGAAAGGTCGAAATTTACAGAAAAAAAATATGAAAAAAGGACGTTATTCCCGAGTCAAAGGTTGCAAAACTATTTTTTTTGAGGTATCCATATATATAAGGAGTACCATAATGAAGAAGAATTTATTTGAGTTGATTAGTACGTCAGTATTTATGACAAGCCGCATAGATGTGGTGAACACAAGGAGTCGTTCATGAAGTTTGAGACCATAACAATTAGTATTCTGACCGCCCTCATTCTGCTCGCCGGCTGTCCATCTGCCGATACAGTCGATATTGCAACAGTGACGGGCTTCTCTATTTCCGTTGCTGACCAAAATGTCCCCCCCTTGCAAGAATCAACTTTCTCCGTAACGATCAACAATGCCGATCTGACCGCAGGAACTGATTACGGCCTGAGCATAGAGAAAAAAGATGGAACCGCCGTAGAAGCCGTCACCATAGATAACAGCGGTCTAGTCTCTATAGCAGACACGATCGGCACAGACGATACCGGAACCTACACCGTTACAGCCGCCGGAACGGGCAAGTACACTGGAGAGACAACAGTCGATTTCGTACTGACGGTAGTGTACAACATAGGCGACACCGGCCCCGCCGGAGGGAAAATCTTCTATGTGAATCCTACTGCCGCCAGCGATGGATGGACTTACCTGGAGGCGGCCCCCAGTGATCTTCCTGGTAAGTATAAATGGGGTAATACTACGACAGTAGTAGGGACAGGTACAGACATAGGAACCGGAAAATCCAACACAGCAGCTATCGTTGCAGCTATGAAGGATGCCAATTTCACAGGAAACTATGCGGCAAAGGCATGCGCTGACTCCACATTGGGAGGGAAGGACGACTGGTTTTTGCCTTCCAAGGATGAGTTGAATGAGTTGTATAAGCAGAAAGATTCAGTAGGTGGTTTCGCCTCTAGCTACTACTACTGGTCTTCTTCAGGGATCAGTTCCGACTACGCGTGGACTCAGTACTTCACCAGTGGCCTCCAGTACCTCTACCTCAAGAACAGTGATTGGTATGTTCGTGCGGTGCGGGCTTTTTAACTATTTGCCCATTTAACTATGGCATTCAGCGTTGGTTAGCCAACGCTGAATGCCGCATTTCTTACACAGCCTGAACTTACGGGCACCTCTAAAAACCCCGTTGAGTTCTTGACTCAGATCTTTTCCGCCGCTACTGCGTTGTCAAAATGCTCACGTAATCAGGTGCGTACCGCAGGAGCAAAGCTCCGAGGAACGCACCGCCACTATCAGGTGCGTACCGCAGGAGCAAAGCTCCGAGGAACGCACCGCCACTATCAGGTGCGTACCGCAGGAGCAAAGCTCCGAGGAACGCACCGCCACTATCAGGTGCGTACCGCAGGAGCAAAGCTCCGAGGAACGCACCGCTACTATCAGGTGCGTACCGCAGGAGCAAAGCTCCGAGGAACGCACCGCCACTATCAGGTGTGTACCGCAGGAGCAAAGCTCCGAGGAACGCACCGCCACTATCAGGTGCGTACCGCAGGAGCAAAGCTCCGAGGAACGCACCGCCACTATCAGGTGCGTACCGCAGGAGCAAAGCTCCGAGGAACGCACCGCCACTGCGCCAAATTCCAAAAACGGTTTTTTAGAGGTGCCCATCAATAATCACCTCGAAGTCATTAAGTCCGACAGACTCCATGCAACCTCCCCAAAAACTTGTTAAAATTTCCCCCGAAAAAGGAGCGCGAAATGAAAAAACACATCCTCTTACTCGTAGCCTTCACCATTACGGCCATGATGCTGCCGGCCCAGAATAAAACCGCCCTTGTCATTGGCAATGGCCGTTATAAGAACAACTTTGCTGCGCTGGCCAATCCGGTGCCCGAGGCTAAAAAAATGGCCGCGGCCCTGGAAAACATCGGTTTCAAAGTAATACGGGCCTACAATGTGCAGAACCAGGAACGGTTTGACGCTCTGTTCGCCATGTTTGAAGAGGAGATAAAGACCAGGGGAGGTATTGCCCTGTTCCACTACGGCGGCCACGGGGTGCAGGTGGACGGACAGAACTACCGACTGCCCACGGAGCGTGACATTCCCGATGAAAGGCGGGCCCGCACCCGGGGCATCAACGTGGCCGATGTGGTATCGGCGATGGAATCCGCCCGGGCCGATGCCAACATCGTGATACTGGATGCCTGCCGTGAAAATCCCTTTGGCCGTGGAACGGCCCGAGGCCTGGCCCGGGTGGACGCGCCGCCTAACAGCATCGTCGTTTACGCGGCCGATGCCGGGGAAACAGCCCAGGACGGTCTGTTCACACCCACCCTTCTCAAGTACCTCACCCGACCGGGGATGAGTCTCACCGACATCCTGATGAACACCCGCCGTGATGTGCGTCAGGCATCGGGAAACCGCCAGCGTCCCGGAGAATACAGCATGCTGGAAACCGACATCTACCTTGCCGGGGGATCGGCAGCCCCGCCTGCCCGTTCCGAGGCTCCGTCATTCAGCCTGGAACAGAGCTATGGCAGCCTGGTGGTATCGACCCAGACACCGGGCATCCTGTACCTGAACGGTCAATCGATGGGAAATATTCCCACCGGTTCCAGGGCCAGACTCACCGACATTCCCACTGGCCGCCACAAACTGGAGATGCGCTACGGGGATAAAAGTGAAAGCAAAAACATCACGGTGCAGGAAAACCATTCCCTGACAGTGGCCTTCAACTGGGTGGAACGGCCGGATACGCCCGAAGGTTATGTCCTGGTGGAAGGGGGCACGTTTCGGATGGGCAGCCCATCCAGCGAGGAGGGCCGGTTTGACAATGAGAAGCAACACAGCGTGACGGTGGGATCGTTTTACATGAAGGCCACCGAGGTAACCCAGGGAGAGTGGAAGGCGGTGATGGGGAACAACCCTTCCCGGTTTAAGGGGGATAACCTTCCGGTGGAGAGTGTAAGCGGGTATGATGCGGTGAAGTACTGCAACGCATTGAGCCAACTGGAAGGAAAGACACCGGTGTACCGGATAAGCGGCAGCAGTGTAAGTGCTAACTGGGGGGCGAATGGCTACCGCTTGCCGACGGAGGCGGAATGGGAGTATGCGGCCCGTGGGGGGAAGGAGTCCAGGGGGTATAAATATGCCGGTGGTAACAATGTCGGCGAAGTTGGCTGGTCTTACGATAATTCCGAAGACAAGACCCATCCGGTGGGCCGGAGGCCCGGTGCAGGCAGGCCGCGTCCGCCTCTGGCGGACCGAAATTTTTTTTTGGAATTTTGGGTAGGGCAACCGTGTTTAATTCCACAGAGCGTAGCCCGAGGAACACACCGCCATTTCGTCAATTTCCTATAGCTGTTTTTTAGAGGTACCCTTAACAGGCTTTCTGACACAATTCCTCAAAGCAGTCTGGAGGGAGATCAAAACCATTCACGATTCCGATGTGCTGAGGAGTTGGCAACGTCTCCCATACACCTCCTCCGGTCATGGACAGACTGCCTGATATATCGTTAAAGTGCTTATATGGATATCACTACAACATACATGGGTCTATCTCTCCGCAATCCTCTCATCGTTTCCGCGTCTCCTCTCACAGCCAATATTACAGGAGTTAGGAAGGCATTCAAGGCAGGGGCCGGCGCGGTTGTTCTTACTTCATTGTTTGAAGAGGATATTGCAGGAGCCAATTCCAGCGTTGAAATTGACCATAATATGCATCCTGAAGCCCGGGATTATGCTGAAAAAATGGGCATGCTCCTTGAACCCGACCATTATCTTGAATTTGTTGAAAAAAGTGTTAATTCGTTGAATATTCCTGTTATTGCCAGTCTTAACTGCTACAGTCCCCGCTGGTGGGTGGATTATACTGAACGGATCGCCGGTGTGGGAGCGGACGGCATTGAGTTGAATCTTTCACCCATCGCCCTGGATTCTGGAACGGATGCGAAGTCAATAGAAAACAGATTAATCAATATGGTTTCGCTTGCGAGAAAAACAGTGGATATTCCTCTGGCGGTGAAAATTGGGCCAGGATTTACAGCTCTGCCAAATCTGGCCAATGCTTTGAAAGAAGCAGGGGCCAATGCTCTGACTCTGTTTAACCGATTTTACAGGATGGATATCGATATTGAGAAACTGGAGTTTAAGTCTGGTAATTCGCTTTCGTCGGCGGAGGAATTCGGAACTGTGCTTCGCTGGATTGGTATTCTGTCAGATACTTCTGGAATAGAACTGTCTGCTTCGACCGGGATCTATGATGAAGAGGGCGCTATCAAAGTGCTGCTGGCAGGAGGGCAGACCATTCAGCTCTGCAGTGCCATCTACCGTCATAAGTCAGGTGTTTTGAGAAAGATACTCGATGGTTTGATGGGTTGGATGGAATCTCATAATTTCAACAGTCTTGATGATTTTCGAGGCCGGTTGAGCTTCAGGGATGATAAGCTGGAGGATTACTATCATCGTCTTCAGTATGTAAAAGCTCTCAAGGGCACCTCTAGAATATTGAGTGAATAGAAGCAGTTCTGGAGGAAAGCGTCAGAATGAGGGGCACTCATTCAGGTTCCTGCTTAAAAACATCCATTCCGGTTCCGGGTTGAACTTTTCACTGCTCCAGATACCAGAAACAAGTTTTTGCAGGCAGCCTTTAGAGTAACCCCTCATTGCAGCTAATTACTGACAACAGCCAGAATATCGGTGCCCTTGACAATAAGGTGATCGACATCATCAATGCTGACATTGGTACCTGCGTACTTGTCATACATGACTTTGTCCCCAACCTTTACGGTAATCTTTTCTTTGTTGTCTCCAATGGCAACAACGGTACCGGTCTGGGTTTTTTCCTGGGCTGTGTCGGGAATGTAAAGGCCGGAGGCTGTTACGGTTTCGGCCTCTTCAACCTTAATCAGGACACGGTCCTGCAGAGGTTTGACAGTCATCTGGGATCCTCACGAAAATATAAAAATATGTAGCGATGGTGAAGCCATCAAGTACAGCTTCATCCTTCACCCGGATAGAGTATAACGAGGTGGGAGTATGGAGTCAAGAAAAATACACCAGAGTTTTTGCAGTAATCTGACTTTCAGCAGCGGGGTTTCGGACGGACACTTCAATCCCGCTCTGCCATGCGGCGGATCAAAAGGTGTTATCGCATAGGTCCGTATTACTATCTTGTAAGACTGGTACAAATCTACTTGTCAGAATACTGCCAATACCTTAAGAATATCTAAAACTCATTATTCTGCTGAATGTTCCTGGACACATGGTTAAGGAACCGCATCGATGCAGATAGCAGGGAATACTTGGAGGAAGAATGATAAGTATCCAAAACCTCACCAAATGGTATGGAAACACATTGGCTGTGGACGATCTAAGCTTTGATATCCCTCATGGAGAAATACTGGGGCTTCTTGGACCAAATGGTGCTGGCAAATCAACAACTTTAAGGATCATGACTGGATATCTATTGTCCAATAAGGGGAGTATACGGATTGATGATTGTGATGTAACCAGGGAACCGCAAAAAGTAAAAGCGCGGATGGGGTATTTACCCGAATCAGCCCCTCTTTATTCTGACATGATCGTTTATGACTATCTCAATTTCATTGCTGATATTCGAGGCATTGATCCCGCGGAGAAAATGCCTCGATTAAGGAAACTGTCGAATTTATGCAGTATCCGCGAGGTCATGCATAAATCAATATCAAGTCTGTCCAAGGGCTATCGTCAGCGTGTCGGTCTTGCCCTTGCATTGATGGATGATCCCCCAATACTGATTCTGGATGAACCCACATCAGGTCTGGATCCCAATCAGATTGCCGAGATTCGAAATATAATACGAGAAATCGGCAGGGAAAAGACGATCATCTTCTCGACTCATATCCTCAGTGAAGCTGAGGCAACCTGTGACCGGGTGGTGATTATCAATAAGGGAAAGGTTGTCGCAGATGGTTCTGCCGACAGTTTGAAGGCTTCTCTGGTGGAGGAACGCATTTTGCACCTTAGACTTAAAAATGCGGTTCCAGAAGAGGTGAAAACGACGTTTGATTCCCTGGATGGGGTTGTATCGCATTCAATAAATGAAGATGCGGGTGAACTCGCTGTAGAAGTTAAAGGTTCGGAAGATATGCGGGAAATGATTTACAGTACAATAAAGAAAAGCGATTGGTCGCTGTTGGAAATGGTTCAGGAGAAGCAGTCACTTGAAAACATCTTCAGAGAGTTAACAACGGAGGTATCCCAATGAATTTCAAACAAACTCGGACAATCTTTCTTCGTGAATTTATTGCTTTTTTTTGCTCGCCCGGTGCTTACATCCTGCTCACGCTTTATCTTTTAGTCACTGGCTGGTTCTTTTTCTCAACATTTTTTCTTTCCGCCCGGGCCGATTTACGGGACTTCTTCAACTTGCTGCCGATCATCCTGAGCTTCACTATTCCGGCCATCACCATGAGATTGTTCTCGGAGGAGTACCGGAGTGGATCCATGGAAATTCTGGGAACGCTGCCTGTTACTACCGGGGATATTGTGGTTGGTAAAAGTTTATCATCGCTGGCATTTGTTCTATGTATGCTGCTACCCACCTTCTCATATCCCATCTTCATTTCCTTTATGGGAGAGCTGGATTGGGGGCCGGTAATCGGCGGCTATCTTGGGGGATTATTTCTATCGGCGGCCTATGTGGGCATAGGCATACTGGCTTCTTCCGCCACTCGAAATCAGATTGTCGCTTTTATTATTGGGGCTGTTGCCTGTCTGTTTTTATCCATTGTGAATAGAATGCTTGTCCTTATTCCTTCTGGTCTGGGGCATATTTTACAGAAACTGGGAACAGGATACCACTTTACCAACATCAGCCGGGGGATTATTGACTCACGGGATATTCTCTACTTTGTCAGTCTCATTTTCCTGGCTCATTATGCGGCCTGGATCATAAATCGGGAATATCGGTGAGGGGGATTGATGATGAAATTTAACTGGCAATGGATAAAATGGACAGCATTTGTTGTCGTCGTACTTTTGATCAACAGTGTGGCCAGCACACTGTTTTTTCGAATTGATCTTACAAAAAATAGAATTCACTCCCTGTCTCAGGCGAGTAAGGATGTGGTGGCCAACTTTGAAGAACCTCTGACTATCAAGGCCTATTTCTCAGAAAATCTTCCTGCACCGTATAATAATCTGGAGCAGGAGATTTCTGATCTCATGGAGGCATACAGTCTCAGGAGCAATAAGTTCTTTAATTACTCAATCCACTCCATCGGTTCTGATGGCACAGGTGAAAATGAAGAATCCATAGCGAACCGCACGGATGCACGGAGCTATGGCATCAATCCCATACAGATTCAAAAGGTTGAAGCTGATGAAGTCAATCTGGTGAGTGCCTTCATGGGTATTGTATTCATTCAGGGGGATATGATTGAGACCATCCCCGTTCTGGATGTGGGAGAAAACAGGGAACTCATGATTACTTCTACAATGAGGAAAATGAGTGATAAAACAGGGGCACTTCTGGCATTGGATAAGAACATCCAGTTGAAGCTTTACCTGTCATCGTCCCTGGAGAAGAACGTCGCCTCTCTGGCGGCATACGCGGGTGATTTTGCCGACGAAGTGGAAGAATTAAACCGGCAGTATTATGGACGACTGGATTTCAAACGAATTGATCCTGAGAATCTTGCGGCTGGTGAGAAACCTCCACAGGAGTACAATCTTTCGTCCCTTACCATTCCGCTTGGCCCGCAGAATAATTCTGTTAATACGACCGTTTATGCCGGTCTGATCATCGACAACGGTATTACAGCACGGGCAATCAATCTCTTTAAGCGTAATATATTTGGTAATTACAGTATTGAAGATGCAGCGGCACTGATTGGTGTTCTACCTGGTATCGTGGATACTTTCGTTGGGATTAATCCCAGAGTAGGATTTCTTTCTGATCATAATTCCCGGAGTATTTACAGTGCCCCACAGGGGCAGAATGAACCCGGAATGAACAATCTCCAGAAACTGTTGGAGAAAAACTATGATTTGATCGATGTTTCTCTGACTGATGGGATCCCCTCCGATGTGAGTACGCTCCTCATCATCAGTCCTCGGGAGGGTTTTTCTGAGTGGGAACTCTTTCAACTGGATCAGTATATTATGGAGGGCAATTCCATAGGGTTTTTCATTGACTCCATGACAGCTGTCGATACTTCTGGAGGAAATCCCTATAATACACAGCCTCCGGCATACCTGCCTCGAAACACAGGTCTGGAACCTCTGCTGGCCCATTATGGCATAACGGTTGAAAACAGCTACATCCTGGATGAAAACAGCTACGTCCAGACTCAACGGGATCAGGGGGGTGGTTTACAGGAAGTCAAGTACTACTTCGCTCCATACATCGAAAGGGAGTCAATCGAGTCCGAATCCGTTGTGATGGGCAGCATAAAACGCATCCTGCTCCTGAATAATTCACCACTGACCGTGAGTACTGATGTGGCTTCGGGAGTAGAACCCCAGGTGCTGTTCAGATCTTCTGAAAAATCCTGGGAGATGCGGGATCAAATCAATCTCTACAATCCCACCACAATCTATCCTCCCTCGGATGATCAGCGGCTTACCATGAATGCGGCTGTTTTTATTGATGGTACAAAGTCAAGTTACTTCAAGGGAAAGTCCATTCCAAATCCTCCTGTTGAGGAAGAGGATACAGGCGATGCAGACAGTGATGATGCACTGGCCGTTTTTTCATCTGATCAGGCTGTTGCCGGTACGGTGCAGATAGATTCCGGTGATGGAAAGATTTTCGTTATCGGGGGTAGCACATTGCTGATGGACAATATTCTGGATGTCGAGGGCAAGAGCGCCAATGCCACATTTATTCTTAACCTTGTCGATACCCTGAGTAACAGGGAGGATTATGCGGTGATGCGGAGTAAGGGGCAGACGTACAGTCCCTTAAGTGAAACCTCTGTAGCATTCAGGCGTCTGGTGAAGGGATTCAATATTGTGGGATTGCCAGTCATTGTGATCTTTGTCGGGATAGCCGTGTTACTGCGGAGTATCTCAAGAAAGAAGCGTATAGAACTTCTTTTCAGCAGGGAGGTCGAATAATGAAGATGAAATTTAATCTGACAGAGAAAGATATCAGAAGTTTTGTAATACTCGGGATTATTGCCCTGCTATGTATAATCTACATCAGCTTCAGGGAAAGGGGAGATATAAATTACACCCTTCCATCATTTCCGGAACTCAATACAGATGAGTTTTCCAGGCTGGAGATCCTTCCCCCGGAGGGGAATCCATTGAGTATGGAAAAAAATGGAGGACAGTGGATTCTTTCAGACAGCTATCCCGCGGACCCCACTGTGGTCAATCGCATGCTGGATTTCCTGGAAAACCCCACTCCCATCGATCTGGTCTCGGAATCGGGAAAATATGGCCGGTATGAATTGGATGAAGAGGGCCGCTATACTCTGAGGGGCTACAATGAGGAAAACTTGCTAAGGGAAGTATTCTTCGGGAAGACTTCATCATCCAATAAATACAATTATGTTCTTTTCCCAGGGCACCGGAGTGTGTATACAGTTCGGGGAACAATGGTTGAAACACTTTCAAGGGATAGTGAATTATTCCGTGACAAGCTGGTTCTTGAATTAAACCGCGGTACCGTTACCTCAATTAAATACACCGCCGATGACCAGGATGACATTGTGCTCACAAAAAATGAAGAGGAATCCTGGACAGATTCGGATGAAGTTGTCTGGGATACCGAAAAGGTGAATGAAATACTCGGGAGATTTACTTCTTTGAGAGCAACCGATTTTCCTGAGAATCCTCCCGAGGAGGAGAATGCGGTCGCTGTTCTGACTCTTACTGGAGAAACAGTTGTAACACTCAGGTTTTTTAACCAGAACGATAAAGGGTATCCGGTGATTGCATCGAGTTATCCATTCCCGGTGATAATCTCTTCCTATGTTGGCGACAGTATACTGGAAGGATTCACATCGGAGAGCGCTGAAGAGTAAACACAGGGTCTTCTCCAGACTGTTTAATACAGTCTGGAGGGACTTTTTCCAGTTTCAATACGACTCTTTTTCATCTGGTTTATTCAAAGTCAACTGTCTTTGGAAATTCTGCTTGACCTTAGTCTGTCTGAATGTATAATTGTTACATATTTATTTATTAAGTGAATACTTACTAAGGGAGAATTATGTGAACATCGTACAGTTGATAATAATTGCCCTCGGTAGTTTAGTCATTGGATGGTCTGTTCGATGGATTTACACAAAGATAAGACACTCTTCATCAGAAAATGAAGCTCTCAGAAAAGAAGAAGACTGGCTTCGTGATGTTGAGAACGCAAAGAAAAAAATGCTACTGGAAGCTCAGGATGAAATATTGGATGAAAGAAGACTCCTTGAAAAGGAAGGTAGAGAACAGCGTTCCCAGATCCAGCAATATGAGATGCGTCTTCAACAGAAAGAAGATAACCTTGAGAGAAAAATTACTGATTTCGAAAAACGTCAATCACAGTTCAGTAACCGAGAGAAGAAATGCAGTTTACGAGAAAACAGATTGGCCGAAGAAGAGAAACGCTGGCTGACCGAATTAGAGAGGATTGCCAGTCTATCAGCCGAGGAAGCTAAGAAAATAATAATGCAGACGATTGAGAATGAGGCCAGGCACGATGCCCAGGTTATTCTCAATAAAATTGAACAGGAAACTCAAAACATAGCGGAGAGGAAGTCTCGGAGTATTCTTGTTTCAACTATTCAACGGCTTGCTACTGAGGTTACAACAGAAGTATCAGTCACTTCGGTTAACCTGCCTAATGATGAGATGAAAGGGAAGATAATCGGCCGGGAAGGGCGCAATATTCGGACATTGGAAACTCTGACCGGTGTGGATATCATCATTGATGATACGCCTGAAGCTGTCGTTATATCCTGTTTTGATCCGATTCGCAAGAGCATCGCGAAAACCGCTCTTGAGAGGCTTATTGAAGATGGCCGTATTCATCCTGCCAGGATAGAAGAAATTGTACACAAGGTGGCAAAGGAGATTGAGCAGGTTATCTTCGAGGAGGGAGAAAAAGTTCTATTTGAACTTGGCATCCATGGTATGCGGCCTGAGGGCATCAAGGCCCTGGGACGACTCCATTTCCGAACAAGCAGCGGTCAGAATGTTCTCTCCCACTCCAAGGAAGTAGCCATTATTGCCGGAATGATTGCCAGTGAAGTGGGAGCCGATGTGATGATCGCAAAACGCGGCGCCCTACTCCATGATATTGGAAAAGGTCAGGAAACTGACCGTGAAGGCGGACATGCGGAAATTGGCGGAGAATTAGCCCGGCATCTGGGTGAAGATCCCAGGGTGATTAATGCCATAGCAGCCCATCACAACGATGAAGAGATTTCTTCACTGGAAGGTGTCATTGTTCAACTGGCTGATGCCATTTCGGCTGCCCGGCCTGGCGCGAGACGGGAATCTCTGGATCATTACATCAAGCGCCTGGAGAATCTGGAGAAGATCGCACTATCGTTTGATGGTGTTGAGAAAGTCTTCGCGATTCAGGCTGGCCGTGAACTGAGAATCATGGTCAACCATGCCCTGGTGAATGACCAGCGGGCCCGGACACTGGCAAAGGATATTGCCAGGGAAGTTGAGAGTCGGCTCAAGTATCCTGGCCGTATACGGGTTACCATTATCCGTGAAACACGGGTTGTTGAATACGCCCGGTAAGCCTGCCTGTCTGGAGAAGATGAGACTTGAACCGTGGGAATTATCCCTCCGACAGGTTGAGGATATTGTTCTTTGGTGATTTGATTGGCGACCCGGGACTTGCAGCCCTGACGGCTGGAATTGATGAGCTGAAAGAAGAAACAGATGCCCAGATCATTGTGGCCAATGGTGAAAACATGGCGGACAGCAGTGATCTGGCCTCGATTTATACCGAGAAACTCTATGCTCCTGGTGTCGATGTTATTACCAGTGGAAATCATATATGGCATAAGAAGGATGCCTATCCATTATTGGAGTCGGATGAACGAATCCTCAGACCGGCAAACTATCCATCAACAGTTCCAGGACGTGGTTCTGTATTGATCAGAGTCAATAATACTGCTGTTGGAGTGATCAATGTCATTGGCCAGATTCGGATGAGCATGAATGCTGACTGCCCCTTCAACGCGGCGATGAGAATTGCCCGGGGGTACGGCTGTTATTACCGATGCAGGGATGTGCGGTCCATCCGGTAGTGTAATCGGTATCGATTCGGATTTGTCCATCCAGCGGGCGCTCAATCAGGTTCCCATTCGAAGGAAGCTGGGCAGCCGTCATGGCGAATTAAATGGAGTTGTGATTACAATTGATACGGATTCCGGGAAGGCACTGGAAATCAAGCGCGTTTTCTGGCGGTTTGAAGGCAGTTGAATGCCTCTGAAGTCAACTCGGAGGCCCCTTCTGCTCCACCTTGATACGATCTGGCCCGATATGTCCAGACAGGATATATACGCTGCCATTCTATGCGGTGAGGTGTATGTTGATGGCGAACTTGTGAGGGATTCCAGAGCATTAGTATCATCTGACTCTGATTTCTTCCATGAGTCAAAACAGTTTGTTAGCCGGGGAGGGGTAAAACTCAATAGTGTGCTGGATAATCTGGACTTCCATCCAGAGGGTAAGGTGTGCATAGATGCAGGAACATCAACAGGCGGTTTTACAGATTGTCTGTTGCAGCGGGGTGCCGGCCACATCCATGCCATTGATGTGGGATATAATCAGATCGCCTGGAAGCTGAGAACTCATCCTGAAGTCACAATTCATGAGAAAACCAATATTATGAGTTTGAATCCAGGTTACTTAAAGCCACCGGCACAGCTTGCCGTGGCCGATCTTGCCTTCCGTTCTATTCGGGGAGCAGCCGCTCATATCCTGAAACTCATTGGAGGGGGACACCTACTGGCCCTGATAAAACCACAGTTTGAGAATCCACGGGAAACGAATTTCAATGGTGTTGTGAAAACCATGGAAGCTCGCCGGGAGGTTCTTTTCCGGCTCAAGGAAGATTTAGAGATGGATGAGGTGTTTATCCATGACGCAATCGTTTCGCCATTAACCGGTCGCCGCGGCAATGTAGAAGTCTTCTTCCTGCTCTCTACTGTTCGATGTTCAGATGAGGTTGATATCAATCAAAAAATTGACAGGGCACTTGAAACAGGGATGGTGAAAAATTCTTGAAAAGTATCCCTATTTGAAATCTTCCCGTCCCAATGGACTCCCAACCCAGAATCCTTCCCCACCAAGATAATCCACCCTCTGACCGTCTATCAGGATTTGAACCCTGTCGACCGTGGGTAATTCGGTCGCCGTATAAACAATTTGCTCAACCTGGGCCCTGTAACCATCGATCCCCAGAGTGTTGAAACGAAAGTCTTCGTTAAAATCAAGATAGGCCACAGAAGTATCGACACGGGCACCAAGAAGTTTGGAATCCCTGGGTATCAGAGTAAACATGTCGTTACTCAATTCACCAGCCCGGGGACCATCCAGGAGGGATTGGATGGCTGTGGTTAAGGGAGTTCTGGAGGAAGAAACATCCCGCAATACACTTTTTGTAACAATCTTTTGCTCATCAATGAACTTGATGAAAAACAGACGGGCTTTATCCTGTCCTGTTATTTCTGTATTGACTGATGGAGCCCTGACATCGGGTATGTTCTCCGTTTCGAGTTCTGGTGTTCCAAGTTCCAGAATGGGTTCGACCGGATCGGTTTGTATGACAGGATCTTTGACACGTTCAATAATGGGATTCTGGCTGTATTCGACTTCGTCTTTTCTGGAAATCTGACTGATTATCAGGAAAATCAATACAAGAATAAGAAGTATTAAAGTGATTGAAACAAGGATTATTGTAAGAAAATCAATCCGGTGGGGTTGTTCTGTCTGTTTTCGGGTCGTCTCTGGAGAAACAGAATGGTAGTTTTTCTTTCTTGAAGATTTCATGCCATATTATAGAAGCATTTCATGGAATTGGAAGACCTGCATGAGTTCCATACAACTCATGTTCCGTGTATTTTCTGGAGAGGAATGAGATAGAGCGGCCGATCATATCCTCAAGGGGGATGAAACTCTGGCGGTTCTTCATGTATTCCCGAAGAAAAACACATCATCTGGTCGATATATGTTTCAGGAAGCATTGTATTGGCCTATGTGGTGGATACTGCCTTAACTATGAAAAACACAGGATATTTATTTGACTGATAGAAAACCAAGAGTAGTGATTGTGGGACGACCCAATGTCGGTAAATCGACACTGTTCAATCGACTTCTGGGCCGACACCGTGCTATTACCGCTCCTCAATCCGGTGTGACCCGTGATGTTATTGAGGAAAACAGTTCTTTAAGGGGTATCCCGATATCTCTTATTGATACAGGGGGAATTAAAGCCGATCCTGATGGTGACTTTGACAGTCTGGTTGCGGATCGGGCACGTCTGGAGATGAAGAATGCGGATGTTATTCTCTTTGTGCTTGAACTGGGAGTCATAACGGCTGAGGATCAATTTATTACCGATGATCTTCGCGTATTCTCAAGCAAAGTTGTACTGGCTGTCAACAAAGCTGACAGCATTGATAAAGACTGCATGGCATGGGAATTCGAAGCACTTGGTATGGGAACTCCCATCTCCATATCAGCAGCTCATGGGAGAAATATGGATCTCCTCAAGGACGCTTTGAGAAAGCAGTTGAAGAAGGTCTGTGGAAACGATGCAGGGAACAGCGATGAAACAGGAGATGATGAAGCACTGGTGCTGACCATTGTCGGCAGACCCAATGCCGGCAAATCGACGCTTCTTAATCAGATTATAGGCAAAGATAGTTCTCTGGTGTCGGAAATTGCCGGTACAACAAGGGATGTTGTCATCGGAGAGACTCAATACAGGGGCCGGCCACTGAGAATCATCGACACAGCAGGTATGCGTCGGCGAACCAGAGTGGCCGGGAATGTTGAATACTACTCGGTTAACCGGGCTGTAAGGTCCATGTCTGAGGCTGACGTTACCATCCTCCTGATTGATGTTGGCGCGGGTCTTACTGATCAGGATAAGAAGATTTCTGCTCTGGCCCTCAAGAAGGGTAAAACCATGGTTATAGCTATCAATAAATGGGATGAAAAAAATCCTGATCCTGAAAAACTTGAGAAGGTGGTTGATCGAATACGTTTTCAGTTTCCTGTTCTGGAGTGGGCTCCCATCATGCCTGTTTCAGCCATCCACGGATACAATACATCAAAACTGCTGAATCTTGTTATTGAAGCTGATCAGCAGCAGAACAGGCGAGTGGATACGGCAGAATTAAATCGTGCCAAAGCTGAGTGGGTCGACCTGACTCCACCGCCGTCCAGGCGTGGGCGATCGTTCAGGATTAAGTATATTACCCAGGTTTCTACCAGACCAATACGGTTTATAGCATTTGTCAACAAAAAAACTGGTTTCCCTGATTCCTACCGCCGCTTCCTTGTCAATCAGATCCGCCGTGATTTCAGTTTCAATCTGGTTCCAGTAATACTGGAGCTCAGGGAGGGAAAACAATGAATAAAAAACGAGCATTTCTCTTTATTTCCCTGACGGCCGCAGTGGCAATAATGGGAATTCGGGCTGATGAAACCAATCTGGCACTGTTTCGTCAGATGCTTGCTCAGTCAGATTTTCCCGAAAATGGGGAAAGTCGGCGCTTTTTGCAGCACCTTGTGATGTCTCCCTCATATCCATCTGATGAAACCACATTTCGCGTCCTCCGACAGCGTTCCGATGGGCGGATAGTTCACTTTGAATTGAGGAAGATGATTCTGGAGTGGTACCTCATATTCCGCAATCAACGGGGAAATGACATGGATGGAGAATATCCACTCTGGGGCAGAGGAACATGGATTATAAAGAAGAGTATACTGACTGGTGAATTCATACAGGCCAAAGTATTCCTGCAGGATGATGAGGAAAGCTTCGTCCGTATATTTCCAGAAGACAAGAACCGGAGTCGTCTTGATATACATCTATACGGTCAACAACTGGGGAATGATGTCATTATACCTTCCTCATTTGAAGAGTTGGTACTGTCATCCTTTGCTGAAATAATCTCCAGTACTGATCGGTTGATTGATTGGAATCTCATCTTCCCCAATCCCCGACGGCATGGTTATCGCCGAGTTGAAACTCTGGTCAAAAAGATACGGCCTTATACAGATAAAATAGTTGAATTTGATGATGCCGCCATTGATGGAGGCGGACGGAATGTATTGATTGAAACTGGAGAGCCACTACCCGTTAATGCGGTTCCCCCAGGCAGGACCGGATTAAACTGTGCAGGATTTGTGAAATGGATTGCTGATGGAATATATTCAGCCTGGATGGGTAAACCTGGTCAGGAATACCTGGATATTGCTCCCTTACGGAAAACGGCTCAGCCAGGGAATTTGAATTCCTGGAGTGAATCCCGGTCAGCTACCGGTCAGGAAATTCGAGAGAATAACAGTATTATTCGAGACCCACTGTTTGGATTGGACTGGAATAGAAATCTTGCTCAGCAAATAGAGTCCGCACGTATTCGCCGGAATCTTGATTTAAAAGAGAAAGAGGTGCTGAATACAGGTAATCTCTTTGGTATTCCTCATAAAAAGGACATCGGCTATGAACTCGGAGACTTGATATCAGCTCTGTATCAACTGACTTCCATTCATCCAGGTTCTATCTATCTGGCTGCGATTAATTCCCGTTTTGTTCCTGATGCCAGTGAGAAAGAGAGAAATCCGATAGCCCTGCATCAGTATTGGCATGTTATGATATTTGCTCCATGGTTTGATGACGGTCGTGGGGGCGGGGAGGCTGGAAGTTTCCATGTTGCCGTTCTCGATACAGGAGATGTCGCTGAAACTTTGATTAGAAAGCCGGGAACAGATTCCCAGCCCCGATTTCTTGAATTTATTCTGGACAAAGCGGCTCAACATGGGAAGATGGGCAGGGATGATTCTGGAGATGTGGTTGTTCCTGAAGTGATGGTTCACCTGGTTCGAGTGGTAATTCCTCCAGATTTCCAACCTCTGCCACTTCCCGAAACATACCAGGACAGCTAGTAAGCTTTTTGTAGTGTCAGAAAGCTTGTTAATTCAACGAAAACCCATGTCAAGCTGTTTTTTGAGGTACTCATAAGGCATACCCCCGGGTATTGAACAGAGTAATCAAGCCAGACATACCAAATTGCAGTAGATTTCGTATACAATTCAGGAAATTCTTCTGGAATCAGTCATCTCAATAGGTTAAAATAGTGATTAAGGGGAGGGGGATGAATAATTTACTTCTCAATCACACAAGCAGCGGAGTGAATTGTTGCGATATTGGCAGCCATGAAATGACCATACTCCTTGAAAAGGAGTGTTCGTTATGATACTCAAGCGATACCTGGAACCTCATGCCACTCCGAAACTTACTCCTCTCACTGATGCCGTTTTCCAGAAACTCATATCCACTCCAGTTCTGGATAAGGCATTGATGGAGTGGAAGAGCCATGGGTGTAGTAGCGTGGTTTCAAATGATAAAGGTTGTAAATGGCACTGAAAGCGGTTGGTTTTGACATTGATGGAACTCTTTACCAGGAACGTCGAGCGAAGGAACGTTCAATTTTATTTATGATTTCAAATCTGGGAGTTGTTCGAGCATTTATTAAAACTCGACGTATTATGAGGGAATCCAATAGGGTCACAGACTCGGATGAACTGGAAATATTTGCTCAAAAACTTCATTGTGATAGGGAGTCATCTAAATTCATCCGTGATAGTATAATCTATAGGAAATGGGAGGAATGTTTCCGGAATGTTCCAGTCTATCCGGGAGTTCTTGATGCATTGTTGCGTCTTAAAGATGCTGGATTGAAATTGGCCGTATTGTCGGATTTTCCTGTTGGAAACAAACTCAAATACTTTGGATTGGATGATGTCTTTGATGTTACTCTGGGTTTCCCGGAGTCAAAACGGCTTAAACCTGATTCGGAACCATTCGGTATAATGGCTGAAAAGCTTTGTGTTAATGCTGAAGATATTCTCTATATTGGTAATAGACTTGAGTATGATGTTCGGGGTGCTGAAAACTCGGGTATGCGTGGTGCCCTTGTGGGTATCGATAAACGTCATGTCCCGTCCGATGTCACTGTTTATTCCAATTATCAGCATCTAGCTGACAGTATTCTTAGCGAGGTGACAAGATGACTTTCTTTTTCGATGGCGCAGATATCCTCATTATTATCGGTGTAGGCATTGGTTTTTACCTGTCCAAGCGCTATGACAAAGCAGGAAGATCTCTTATGAAAGTCAGAAATTATGCTGAGAAGACCAGGAGTGAACTTGATAAATGGATCAAGCAGAAAATCGATGGGATAAACAATTCATTCCTTGATCTTGAAGTGCAGGAGGAAACAAACAAAACAATTTATTCGCATATTGAAGATGCACGGAATGAAATTATCATGCGTACCAATGAACTTGAAGATAGAGTGAAGCAGATTGAAGTTCATGAGCGTGCTCTTGACGAATTAAATAATTTAGCTCTCAGAGTTGATGAAAATCTGTCCCGATTGAAGGATGAATCGATATATGTGGATGAAGTCGGTGGGCGGTTAAATGAAATCCGTGAAAAATTCTCCTCACTTGAAGAAAAAGATGAAGCACGTTTTGCGGCATTCCGCGACAAAGTTCTGGCCGATCTCAATAGTGAAATCCTCTACCTTCGTGGCAATCTCGATGATACTGACCGTCAATTAGATCTGTATAGGGAAAAATTGGATAATCTCAGTATTCAAAGAGACGAAGAAATGCAGGCTGGAATTACAGCATATCAGGACAGTTTGACCCAGATAGAGACTGTTTTCCATGAACGCCGTGAGAAAACAGCCGAAAAGGGGTTAAAACTGGAGGATGAAGTTTTCTCTGCTCTCGAGGAAAAGATAGATTCCGATTCATCACGTCTGGAAGCAAAATGGCTCGGGGGAATCAATGATCTCAGAAACAGAATATCATCCACTGCCGCAAGTATTCAGGATGAGCTGAAAGAAACACGCAATGATATGGATGCTGTAAAAAATCAGTTTCAAGAATTTGAAATGAGTATTCAATCTAAAACCAGTGCTTTTGATAAAAGACTGGAAGAGGTTTTTTCTGCTGCATCGGATGATTCTCAGTCAAAATTGAAAGAGATGAATGAGCATTTGCAAACAGTTTCAGTTGATTGTGACAACAGGCTGGAAGAAATGGAAAAACGAATACGGCATGCCGCAAGTCATTTTGATACTCGTTTTGCGGATTTGGAAAACAGTATGCAAACCAGTGTGGATGATCTTGAAAATCGTCTTAAAGTCCGCATCCAATCATCGGAAAAGAGTATTGAAACCAGTTACAGCCAGATTTGTGATCTGGAAGGGCGTATTCAGACAATCTCCCTGGATTCAGATTCCAACCTGACAGAATTGGAGAAGCAGATACAATCAGATGTTACCGCATTAGAGGAGCGTCTGGGAAATCGGGTTGAAGCGATGTCCGGTGAACATGATATAACGCTTGTAAAAATCCAGGAACAGCTGCAAATGGAGACTGACAATCTAGAGAGCCAGATCAAAGGACGGCTTCAGTCTGCATCGGAGAACTTCAACACAGATCTGGATGAGTTGAAGGTGCTGGAAAAACAGGTGCAGTCCGCTTCGGATAATACTGAATCCAGTCTTATGGAATTGCAGGATAAGGTGCAATCCAGCATTAAGAAGTTTGATAATCGGCTGGAAGAACACATGAAATCCCGTATCGATAAGCTTGATAAGCAGATTGATGAACATGTTGAGTCTGCGGAAAATCGATTCAATACAGGTCTTGAAGAAATAAAAGAACGAGTACAGAACAACACAGGGGAGTTGGAGTCGCGTATTAATGACCGATTGAAGACCGTTTCCAACGACTTCAAGGATAGTTTCAAAGAGCTGCAGGAGTTGGAAAAGAGAATGAGCTCAGATGTCAGTGACCTGGAAAAACACCTGGCAGCACAGGTTCAATCTACTGAAAAAGGTTTCAATATCAATCTGGGTGAACTGAATGAACGGTTTCAAGCAGAATCCGGTAGTCTTGCAAGCCGTTTAGAAGAGAAATTGCAGTTGATCTCCATCACACTGGATAATCGTTTCAATGAATTACAGGAAATGGAACAGCGTGTTCAGTCAACAGCGATTACTTCTGACAAAAACATGGCTGATCTGGAAAAGCACATGGAATCCAGTATTGACAGACTGAACAAGGACACAAAAGAGAATCTCCACCTGGAATTGAATCGTCTCAACAAATATATGGACGATAAAGTGAATTCAATTTCTTCAAAAATTGATTCGGATGTGAGCAAACTCATGGAACTCGTTGATACTGAGGTGATAAATACGGATAAATACATTGAGGAACGTATACAGCTTACTTCGGATGGTTTTGATAAAATCTTGAAGGAAAAAGAGATACACATCCAGTCCAATGTGACTGAACTTGATAAAAAACTGGATGAACTGGAAGTTCAATTTGTCGATTCTTTCCACAGGAAAGAGAACAAAATGCTGGAATCTATTGAAAGCCACCAGTTTGATTATAAAAAAGAAGTTGAAAACCGCTTCAAGCACATTGAAGGTTTCATCCATGATATGGATGTTCTTGCGGAAAGTCTGGAGGCATCTCAAGAGAAGGCTGTGGAAGATTTCAAAGCTGTATATAAGGAATTTGATGCCGAATTGAGAGCGAAGAGGGAGAATGAAAATAAGGATCTTGAAAATGAGTCAATACGAATTCGTCGAATAATGGCCGACCTTGAAAATGGATTGAACAGCTTGAAGGAACGTGCTTATGACAATGTTTCGGAGAAGTTGCAGGACTTTGAGGACAACTTCTTTGCAGACATTAAGAATAGAAGCAGTGAGTTGAAGGAATCCCTTGATGAATGGCAGAGAAATGCGGATTTGGAAATAGAGGAACTGAGTTTGAAGGCTGTGCGGCAAAGAGATATTACAGAACAGCAGCATTCCGCTGAATTGAAACAGAAGCTAGTGGATCTACAATCACATGTCTTCAATCAGATTGATGCATTTCAGGTTCAGGTTGATACATTACAGGCTTCCCTTACAGGACGAATTGAGATTTCCGAGAAAGAAATAATTCAATTCAGAGAATCACTGTCGGAAAAACTCACCGCAGAAAAGAAATCTGCTCTTGTTGAATTCCATGAGGCGTTTGGTTCGATGGAGAGTGAAATTGATGAGATGCTGTCCAAATCTTCTACAATGATCAAACAGGAAATAACTGGTTTTTCCCGGGAAATGGCAGAATGGAAGGAAGATCTGGCAAATGAAATGCATCAAGTCCAGAATAATAATGATGACTGGAAGATTCGTGTCAATAAACAGATTTCAGAATCAGAGCGGGTTATGATGGAAAGTGTTGACACTTTGCAGTTGGATTTCACAACCAGGATTACTGATATCCAGGATGAGTTTAAGGGCCGTACGGAGCAGTTAATTCTTGAATCCGATGGAGAACGGACTGTTATCGTCCAGGAGATATCTGATATGAGGGAGAGGGTTGACCTTCTGTCAAACGAGCTTATAGAAAAACGTCAGGTAACCATGGATGATCTCAAGAAACAAAAAGACAGTTTTCTCCTTGAGTTCCGAAGGAATTCGCAGGAAACAAAAAGTGATTTAGAGCGTAAAATTAGAGATCTAAAGCAATTGGTTCAGGATTCTCGAAGTCGTGTCGATAGCTATCGAAGTGAAATGATCAGTCAAATAGATGAAGACAGTTTGCGTCTGTCCGAGAATCTTAACGAAATCGACAGACGGCAGAAAGACTTCATTGCTGAGACTGGAGTGTTTAAACGTGCTGATGAGTTAAAGGAACATCTGAAAAAAGATCTCGCGGAACTCAAACGTCAAATTGAAGTAGTAGGATCAAGCCGCGCGGAAATCCAGGAAATCAGTCAGCAATATGAACATGTAATGAGTCTTTATTCTGATGTCAATGCAAAAATGAGCCGGTTTTTAACTGAGCAGCAAAAAGTTGATAACCTTGAAGGGAAGATCGCCCGAATCAGTGGTTTGTCTGAATCGATAGAGCATAAACTGGACAGAGTTAATGACACACATGACACATTACTGGATCTTCAGGTGCGGTTGAAACAACTGGAAGATCTACAGAAAGATCTGACTCAACAGTATGACCGATTATCCGTAACGACAAAGGTTCTTGATAAAACGACTGAGGGAGTTGACAGTAATTTTCAACAGATGATTGAACTGGAAGATTCAATCAGGGGATTTGGTGATTCCCTGGCTTCCATGAAGGAAAACATGAATGAAGTAGCAAAACGTCAGGCTGTTATAACGGACAACAAGAAAAAAATTGATACGGCTGTTGATAAGGTCGCCGCACTGGACTCCTCCATTCTGGAATTGGATTCCCGCCTGGAAGAACTTGGTAAGGTAAGGGAGTGGTTGGCTAAGGCCGAAACCCGATTGGGAGAGATTAATACAGAAACGCAGCAGCACATTCGGCTGCTTGGTTCTCTATCCCGACAGGATAACAGGAAAGACCCGGGTTTGCCGGATATGAGTACTCGGGAAATGATAGTGAGATTGTCAAAACAGAATTGGGATCCAATGACAATTGCCAACTATACGAAAATCAGCCGTAGCGAAGTTGAACTGATATTGAATCTAATGCCGAAGAATAAAAAGTGAGATTATTCGGAATCATGTTCCTTGAGACTCATAGCCAGGAGCTCTTCACTTTGCAGGTTTTCTTCCAGTTTCTTTAAGGCCCTCAGGCTGCGGGACATGAGTTCTCCTGTTTGAGTCGTTATTTCCACCAGTTGGATGAGAATTTCTTCCTGTCTGATCAACTCTCTATTCTGAGCTTCCAGACTTGCTATACGCTCTGCCTGTTCGCTGAGAGTTTCAAGAATTGGATTGAAAACCGTCTCATCCTGCTGATCCTCAAGAACCAGAAGCGTTCTTACCTGTCCATTCAAGAAAACTTTGCGTACCATTAACTACATTGTAGTACAAAGGAGTAAGAACGACAATGTTTTTTTCTATGGAAAGCATTTTTTCTTTGATATTTTCATATCATTAATTTAATATCTGTTTTACTTGACCGTAATTCTTGCTTTTGAGTATTTTAAGCCACAGAAAAATACAGGAAACTAAAATAATATAAGAGGTAGTCATAGTCAATGAATGATGGGGAAGAGGTCCTGGACGAGAAAACAGTAGAAAACTGTGATCAGGAACAGTCTGTTTGTGACGAATCTACAGATATCGAGAAGTCCGCGGATCTTGAAGAATCACAGGTTTTGAAAGAGAAAATTGCTGAACTTGAGGATTCAAAATTGAGAATAGTTGCGGAAATGCAGAATACCAGGAAGCGACTGGTGAAACAGCAGCAGGAAGATCATAAATATCGTCACCAGGATATACTGAAAGATCTTGCAGAAGTGATTGATAACTTTGAACGGGCCATTGAATCTTCCGTTAAATCACGGGAATTTGATACTTTTCATGCAGGTATTGAAATGATAGGAAAGCAGTTCATTGGAATGCTAACAGATAAATATCATCTACAGCGCATTGCTGAGCCTGGTGGAGGCTTTGATCCTCTGGCTCATGAGGCTATGATGATGGAAGAATCAGGAGAGGTGGAGAATGCCATGGTTAAGCAGGTACTGCAGGCTGGTTATCGTTTGCATGACAGAGTCCTTCGGCCAGCAAAAGTTATTGTTGTCAAACCAATTCAAAGCAGCAATGAAACCAGAGTCGTACCAGAAGAAATAATCGAAGAAGGAGTTGAATAATGGGTAAAATCATTGGAATTGATCTTGGAACAACTAACTCATGTGTCGCAGTAATGGAAGGAACTGAATCCATTGTCATACAGAATGATGAAGGAGCCAGAACGACTCCTTCTATGGTGGCCTTTACCGATAAAGATGATCGTCTTGTGGGGCAGGCAGCTAAGAATCAGATGGTTACCAATCCAGTTAATACCATCTATTCGATAAAGAGATTTATGGGTAGACGATTCGGCGAGGTCGACTCAGAATTGAGTATGGTACCCTATGCTGTTGGAAAAGGTACCAATGATGTTGTGCAGATAAACATCAAGAACAAGGATTATTCGCCACCGGAAATATCCGCACTGATTTTACAGAAAATGAAGAAAACCGCTGAGAGTTATCTTGGTGAAGAAGTGACAGAGGCTATTATTACGGTGCCTGCCTATTTCAATGATGCTCAGCGTCAGGCTACCAAGGATGCCGGTAAAATTGCCGGTCTTGAAGTAAAACGCATTATCAATGAACCGACAGCAGCTGCTCTGGCGTATGGTATTGGCAAGCATGAGAAGGAAGAAAAGATTGCGGTGTACGATCTTGGTGGCGGTACCTTCGATATATCCATACTGGATCTTGGAGACGGTGTGTTTGAAGTGCGGTCCACCAATGGTGATACACATCTTGGCGGCGATGATTTTGATCAGAAAATCATTGACTGGCTTGTAAGTGAATTCAAAAAGGATCAGGGGATTGATCTCTCTCAGGATAAAATGGCGCTCCAGCGTCTGAGGGAAGCCGCTGAAAAAGCCAAGAAAGAGCTTTCAGGAACTCAGAGTTCGGATATCAATCTTCCTTTTATAACAGCCGATTCCTCTGGTCCGAAACATCTACAGTATAATTTGAGCAGGGCTAAGTTTGATCAAATGACGGTCGAATTGGTGGAAAGAACCAAAGGCCCCTGTATCCAGGCCCTGGAAGATGCTGGTTATAAGTCATCGGATATAGATGAAGTCATTCTTGTTGGCGGTTCTACACGCATACCAGCTGTGCAGGAAGCTGTGAAAAAAATCTTTGGCAAAGAAGCTCATCGTGGTGTTAATCCCGATGAGGTTGTTGCCATGGGAGCTGCTATCCAGGGGGGAGTCCTTGGTGGGGATGTCAATGATGTTCTTTTACTGGATGTTACTCCTCTGTCCCTCGGTATTGAAACTCTGGGTGCCGTGTTTACCAAGCTTATTGAAAAAAATACAACGATACCAACGAAAAAAAGTCAGGTTTTCTCCACGGCGGCTGATAATCAGCCGGCGGTATCGATTCATGTCCTTCAGGGTGAGAGAGATATGGCCGCCCATAACAGGACTTTGGGCCGTTTTGAATTGACAGGAATACCTCCCGCACCTCGTGGTGTTCCTCAGATAGAGGTGGCATTTGACATTGATGCCAATGGTATTGTTCATGTTTCCGCCAAAGATATGGGAACCGGAAAGGAACAGAAAATCAGAATTGAATCCTCCAGTGGTCTGTCCGAGGAGGAAATCAACAGGATGGTAAAGGAAGCTGAGGCCAATGCTGATGCAGATAAGTCCGCAAGGGAGGCGGCTGAAGTCCGCAACAATGCGGATTCACTGATATATCAGTCGGAAAAAGCATTGAGTGACTTTGGGGATAAGGTGAGCAATGACGATAAGGCTTCCATAGAAACTGCGATTAACGATCTGAAAAGTGCTGTGAAATCTGAAAATACTGAGTCCATAAAGGAAAAGACCCAGGTTCTTGCAGCGGCATCTCAGAAACTGGCCGAAGAGATGTATAAAACCCCGCCTGCTGATAATGGTTCCGAAGGCGAAGCCGCTCCCGAGGCGGGCGATGCAGGCACTGATAACGATGTAGAAGATGCGGATTATGAAGTTGTCGATGAAGATAAGTAGGATTGTGTGGCAAGAAGAGATTATTATGAGGTTCTCGAAGTTCCTCAAAATGCCGGTACTGAAGAAATAAAAAAAGCCTATCGTAAATTGGCTATAAAGTATCATCCAGATCGTAATCAGAATAATCCTGAGGCTGAAGTGAAATTCAAAGAGGCGACGGAAGCCTATGAAGTTCTTTCGGATAATAAAAAACGCCAGGCCTACAATCAGTATGGATTTGAAGGCGTGGATAGAATGGATGGACCGTCGTTTAACGCATCGGCCTTCAGTGGTTTTGAAGATATCTTTGGGGATAACTTTGGGGGCTTTGGCGGTATCTTTGAGTCCATTTTTGGTGGGGGCAGCAGTCGCCGATCATCTGGCGGTCGCTCCCGGGGAAGCGATTTGCGGCAGGATATACGTGTAGACTTTCATCAGGCAGTCTTTGGTGTGGAAGTCGAACTTGAGTACAATAAGCTCAATGCCTGCGATTCCTGTAATGGTATTGGCGGGAAAGGAGTGAGAACCTGTTCCCATTGTGGAGGTTCGGGGCAGGTTAGACAGAATTCTGGATTTTTCTCAATTGCTACCAGTTGTCCCTCCTGTTCAGGGGAAGGTACGGTTATAAACGATCCCTGCAGGAGCTGTAAAGGAAGCGGTACCTGTCAGGTCCACCAGAAAATTAAAGTCACCATTCCGCCGGGAATGGACCCGGGACGGCGTTTGCGTCTTGAAAGGCAGGGCAACCATGGTCACAAAGGATCTCCTCCCGGCGATCTCTATGTCTACATCCATGTACGAGATCATAAGTACTTTGAACGGCATGAATATGACCTGTACTGTGTCGTCCCCCTGGCCATGACTCAGGCAGCTCTTGGGGCCGAAATCTGGGTCCGCAGCCTGGATAACAAACGCATACGGCTCAAGATCCCCGGTGGTACTCAGGATGGGAAAATGCTGCGCATTCGTGGGGAAGGAGTCCCGATCCATGGCGATAAAAACCGCCGCGGCGACCTCATCGTCAAGCTCAAAGTCAATATTCCGCAGCGCCTCAACAGCAGGGAAAAAGATCTTCTGAGGCAATTTGCTGAAAAACATGGTGTAAGTGAAGAACCTTCACCAATACTCCTCCAGGATTTATAGGTACCAGTCAGTCCTATTCGTGCTATGATGCGGAATGGACAATATCGATCTCAATACCGCATTTGATAAATTAAAATTCGGCGATGATACATTCCATGAACTCATGCAATGGCGCATTCGTCATGTACTTCTGGTACTCCCTCATTATGATGCATGGATTCTGGAACATGATGCCAAGCTCTCAGATCAAATCGTTGGTGAGTATCATCAGCTCAACCTCACGACCGTACCGCGGCTTATTACTGTGGCTGATGGAGAAGAGGCTCTGGAGAATTTGAGAGACAGGGAATTTGATTTAATGATCATCGGTATGCGAACCGGGAATCTATCGCCTGTTGAACTGACTGAAATGGCAAAAAAACTTCATCCTGAACTGGCTGTCTTAATGCTGTATTCCTCAAGGAGTGAGTTCACAACCAATACTGATAACTACGATAATAGTAAACTGATTGATGCTCATTTTGTATGGACCGGTGATTCGCGGCTGTTCCTTGCCATGATTAAATTCGTTGAAGATAAGCGTAATTCACCTAATGACACCAGTGATGGAAAAGTAGGCGTTCTGCTCGTTGTGGAAGATTCCGTTCCATTTTATTCCGCCTACCTGCCCCTGTTGTATGCTCAGATAATGACTCATACTCAACGGCTTATAGCGGAAGAAATGAATGATACGGATAAGTACTGGCGTATGAGAACCCGGCCCAAAGTCCTTTTAGCCAGGAATTGGATTGAAGCACTGACGATTGGTGAAACCTACAAGGATGCGCTCATTGGGATTGTGTCAGATATTTCCTTTACACGGAATGGGAAGATCGACTCCAGTGCGGGTTTCTCACTGATAGAACGCTTTCGGGAGATGGGTATCAGTGTACCTGTTCTTTTTCAATCATCAGATGACAGTCTGGCTGTGAAAGCTGAAGCCTGTGGTGCCCGTTTTCAGGGAAAACTTGCGGGTGATCTTCATCGAGGTATACGAAAGTTCATACTGAAGGAACTGGGATTTGGTGATTTTATATTTCGCAATCCCAGAGGTGAACCTCTCCGGCGGGTACGAACTCTCAGGGAATTTGAATTGGCGATTAATTCCCTGCCATCCGAATCATTCCTCCACCATGCCGATCAGAATGATTTTTCCCGTTGGATGGCTGCCCGTGGTGAATTCAGTGTGGTTCGGCAGATAAAACCTGTGCGTATGGAAGATTTTCCTGATGCGGAAGAACGGAGATCTTTTTTTTCCAGGATTCTCAAAGAGGTAAGAGTAGCCCGCCATCGCGGCCGGGTAATAGACTTCAGCTTTGAAGATCCTGGTGCTTCGGGAGCGGTTGTAAGGTATGGAAGTGGTTCCCTTGGAGGTAAGGGCAGGGGTCTGGCTTTTTTTAACTCCCTGATTCATGCCATACTTCCAGGAGAGAAGTTTTACCCTCTTACGGTTGAAATCCCAAGGACACTCATCATTGCGACAGGGGAGTTCGACAAGTTCCTGGATGGCAGTGATCTGCCTGTTGAGTCTGATCTGGAAAACAGTAAACTTCGCAAGGCATTTCTTGCAGCCCCGATTTCAGAAGAACTCATCCAGGTCCTCAAAATTTTTTCCAGGAGGGAAACAGGTCCTCTGGCTGTTCGATCGTCCACTCTTCTGGAGGATTCTCAATCCATACCTTTTGCCGGTGTTTACGATACCTACATGATCCCCGGTGAAGTCAATTCCAATGATCGGGTAAGACTTCTCTGCGATGCGGTTAAGCTTGTGTGGGCAAGTACTTTTTCAATAGAAGCCGCGAGATATCGGGAGGCTCTGGGTGTGGGGAGGGATGAAGAAAAAATGGCCGTTGTAATACAGAGGCTTGCTGGGAGTAAAAATGGCGACTTCTGGTTTCCTCGTCTCTCAGGTACAGCACAGTCCCTTAATTACTATCCAATTGGCCCCATGGACAGAGAAGATGGTGCCTCCAGAATTGCTGTAGGACTTGGTCGATCAGTTGTTGAGGGTGATCGGGGGTACCTGTTTTGTCCAAGGTATCCCACCGTCCCCTGGGGTACAGAAGAAGATCGCTGGAGAGAGGGACAGGCATATTTCTGGGCGTTGAAATGCCCTCCAGAGCTGGATAATATTGATATGGCAAAGGGGGAAAGGAGTACCCTGCAGCGTTTAAGTATACGGGATGGTGAAAATCTGCAGGTACTCAAGCACATTGTTTCCACCTGGGATTCTATTGGCCATCGCCTTGTGGATGGAACCGAATTCCATGGACCTCGGGTAGTGGATTATAGAGATATTCTGTCTTATGACTGGCTTCCCCTTGCTCCATTGCTGGATTATCTGCTACAGATTTCCCGCAAAGCAATGGGAATTCCAGTGGAATTGGAATTCGCGCTGGACTGGAAGGGCGATTCATCGGAAAATGCAGTCTTCTCATTGCTCCAGGTGCGTCCCCTTGTCTCTCAGGTTGGTTCAATAGCGTCCATACCAGATCTTCCTGAAGATTCACAGTTGATTCTGCGGTCAGAAAAAGCTCTTGGGCATGGGATCATAAAGGGCATATCAGATATTATCTGGGTTGACCCTGAATTATATGACCCATCAGGAACCGAATTACTCAGAGATCAGATAAGTGAGATAATGGAAAAACTGGCCGAAGAATCACGACATGCCATTCTTATCGGTCCGGGCCGCTGGGGAAGTCGGGATAGATTTTTAGGAATACCGGTTTCCTGGGCCCAGGTCTGTCAGGCAAAACTCATTGTGGAGGTAATCCGCGGTCATTCAGATCCTGAGCCTTCTCAAGGCTCACATTTCTTTCACAATCTGGTGGCATTGGGTGTCGGGTATGCCCATATTGCCACAGAAAAAGATAACGATTTCATTGATTGGGATACTCTGGAAAAGACCCGAATCAACTCGGGATCAGTCGTCCGCAGTGTATTGGAAGAGAATGTGAGCATTGTTATGGATGGCAAAAATGGCCGTGTCTGGGTAGAAAAAAGCAGATAAACCATAACGTGGGAGCAGAATCTATTCTCAAAGAAAAAATTGCATTAGCAGTTTCAATGTAGAATCGTACTGGGTATTGCAGTGGCTCAGGAATGATCTGCCCCATCTTTCTGGTTGATTTTGGATTCGACACTGATTACCTTGTCGTCCATGGACTGCTCCCGGTCTGTGCGGGTACCCAGCTTGATGGTAGCGGTAATACGAGGCGCCCCCATCCCATGGACAATCTCATGGCAGCGTTTGACCGCTGCGAACACATCATCCCATTCACCCTCTATATTGGTTCCATAGGCATGCAGGCGGGTTTCCAGCCCAGCTTCATCGAAAACACGGTGGCAGGCGGCAATAAAACGTGATACTGAAACACCGGCACCGATTGGAACGAGGCACAGGTCCATAATGACTTTCATGGTATTCCTCCATCGGGCACGACAGGTCTGGACATAGGGGCAATATATGCTGTCCTGTGTGAAACGCTCAATCCAGAGGCTCCCATCGCAGGTTATCTGCATTGTTAACAGATGCTGCCCATCCTGCCCTGATGCTGTCCACAATACGGTCAATCACGGCCTCTTGTCTACAGGGGTTCAGATGGACTTATCAGTATTCAGTTGTCGAAGGGGTGGAGCAGGGAAGAATCCGGCTGGTACAACAACCATCAAAGCCTGTCCGTGAGAGTGGAAGCCGACAGGAGTTGCCGTGTCGTTTCTCTGACTCTGCCAACCGGGTCATGGAGGAGTGGCGGAAGGGATAATGATGCTTCTTCAGGGTTTATCACAACCAGAGCGGATGCCGCTGATAGGCGGATATCAGGATCCAGAGACAGCAGTGCATCTGCACAACGTGATGTCCAGTCTATCCATTTCCCATGTTTTGCAAGTTCAAAAAGTAAAGCGGAACTTATATCATGGTCTGGTGGAGGGAATACCGTTTCAATTGATGTCTGGAAGAGCCTGCTATTAAGATGCAGTTTTTTTATTGACATAGCCCGTTCTTCCGGAGATTGATCATATATTTTCCAGAAGAGCTTTTCAGTCCCGGGGATGTCGATCACTTGAGAGTTCTCCACTTCATGTCTGAAAGTATCGCTTCCGGTTATATGCCTGATAATATCTTTCCGATTGGCCTTTCGGGCAAGATGCAGAGCAAGGTTCTTCTTCGCGGGTTTGACAGGCATAGTCTCAAGATATTCAACAATACCGAATTCTGCACAGTACTCCAATATCCTGACTGCTTCCTGATTGCCGTCATTAAAAAGCCGTTCAAGAGAATTCCATCTGCATAGACAGCGGGCTGCCCGGAAAGATGATTCACGATCATTTGAAAAAAGGAGTTTCAGGGCCAGTTCTTCATCACTTCTGGATATCCCATCAAGGGCATCCAGCATGAGCATTCTGGATAAGTCTGGCAAACCCTGGTAGTCTACAGAATACAGATCGGCAAAGGTTGTCGACAATCTTTCTCCGGCCGCCTTTCTCACTCTTGCATCAGGATCTTCACGGATCAGTTTGATAAGCTGGTTGTATAATCTTGATCTGTCAATTCCTTCCTCACTCAAGCGAATGAAATCAGAGCGGATAACAGCTGATGGATCACGCAAACCATGCTGCAGAATCAAATCCTGTCCCTGTGAATTGAAAAAGAGAAGTATACGTGCAACTCGTCTGACAGCCACAGCTTTTGATGTCGATATCTGACGAAGATCCTCCTTCGATATGTTTATTCTTCGCATGAATTTGCGCAATACTTTATAATCTGGTTCTTCTTCCAGGGTACTGCCAATAGATTCGAACACTTTTTCCCATTTTGATAGACTGTACTCCCGGGACAGCAAATTACATGCTTTGCGAATTTTTCTATTTGTTTTTCCAATTCTAACCAATCTGCCCATACTCCAGTTGTGGAAATAGAATTCGCGATGACAGTCTACAGCTTAAGGGCGCCTCTAAAAACAAAGCGATCATATCGACATCAGATTTGGAATTTAGTTTACTGGTTATATTCTGGGTCGTCCAGTAATGCCAGGTGAATGGATGGTTGATATACCAGCAGAGTGAAATGAACTGCACCTTGCTGGATACATGACGAGTGCTGGATCAATTGACAATCTCCATAAAAAATGGAATACAGATCGTATGAAATCATTTTATTTAATGAAAAACCAGATCCGGGATTATGCCTGGGGACATCACCGTCATATCCCCGAAATGCTCGGTATCACATGGCCTGAAGGTAAGCCTGCGGCTGAAGTATGGATGGGGGCCCATCCATCAGCTCCTTCGCTGATTGACATTGATGGTCAATGGACAGGTTTAGATGAATGGATCAGTAATAATCCAGTTTCCATTCTTGGTCATGAAACCTCACAGATGTATGGAAAACTCCCATACATGCTGAAGTTACTGGCAGCAGGAAAATCTCTCTCCATTCAAGCTCATCCTGACAGGAAAAAAGCTGAGGAAGGATTTGCCAGGGAAAATGATCTTGGTATATCACTGGATTCTCCTTTCCGACAATACAAAGATAATAATCATAAACCCGAAATCATTATGGCCCTCACACCTTTCACTGCGATGATTGGCTTTCGTTCACCATACGAAATATTTGATAATTTTCATTCATTGGGAGAGCTCGAGAAGCTTGACTGCTTGAAGAAAGACGGTGAAAAGGGATTGAAGGATTTCACTTATGAGTTATTGACTCTGCCTGAAATACAGCGGAGATACCTGCTGGAGAAGACTCTTGAATCTGCTCGGAATCCTCATGCCTCTGGATGGGATGATATCCAGTGCAAATGGCTGCTTCAGCTTTCCCATCAGTTTCCCATGGATGCAGGAATTCTGGCACCACTCTTCCTCAATCTTGTACAGATTAAGCCAGGGCAGGCACTGTACCAGCCTGCCAGAGTACTCCACGCCTATCTCAGTGGTTTTGGTGTCGAGCTTATGGCCAGCTCAGATAATGTCCTCCGTGGGGGACTTACCCCTAAAAATATCGATGTCAATGAACTTTTACAGGTATTGGACTTCCAACCAACAGAACCTGCCATCCTGGAGATTCCTGTCGGTAAAAATGCGAACTCAGTTGAGTTCTTCCCAACGGAAGCAAAGGAATTCTCTCTTGGCATTGGCCGCCCGGGAGGGAAAAATGACTCTGAGTTGAGAATACCTGGTGGTGAAGGGCCGCTAATTATTCTCTGCCTCAAGGGCAGTGTCTCTCTGGAAGATGAAAAGGATGCCCTGAGTTTATCTGCCGGGAAAAGTGCCTTTGTTCCATTCAGTGCCTCAGATATAAGGATATCCGGCACGGGAGAAGTGGTGTTGGCAGAACCTGGCCGGTAAATATGAAGATATGGATTGATGGCGACAACATCTCTTCACGGGCATTGACAGCAGCTTTGAAATCAGCAGAACAGGCAGGGGTTGTCGTGGAGATTGTTGCAGATCGTCATCTCCATGGACTGACAGGGGAGTGGTTTCATTTTACGGTTGTTGGTCATGGTTCCGGTAGAACAGATACCTTCATAGAGAAAAACAGCCAGCCGCAGGATCTGGTTCTTACCCGGGATTTGATTCTGGCAAAACAGTTAACAGTCAGAGGCATCCGAGTTATGAATGACAGGGGCAGGGTATGGACTGAGAAATCGCTGACAAAACGAATAGAAGATGCCATTATTATGCGTGCCATGAAAGAGGGCGGTATGGTTTCTAGACAGAAGTCTGCTTACAGTCATAAGGATGTCCAGCAGTTTTCACAGGCGTTGAATCGTCTTCTTGCTGAGAACAAAACACCTGGTTATTGACTGGATTGTCTGCTGCTAAAGAGTTGTCGAAATGCTCATGGGTACCTCTAAAAAACAGCTATAGGAAATTGACGAAATGGCGGTGCGTTCCTCGGAGCTTTGCTCCTGCGGTACGCACCTGCTTAAATTTTTTGTCGATACAAGGCGGCCTTGTATCGATGAAGAATCTTTCAGTCAAGTATCAGAATCCATGATGTCGATAACGAGATTTCCAGCATGAGGGCCTTTCATAATCTGAATGTGGGCCTGTGCTACCATTTCCAGTGAAAAAACTCTGTCAATGGGTGGTTTTATACGACCTGACTCAGCGCCCTGAGATATAAGATTTGAATAATACAATCTCTCTTCAGGGGTGGAATTGAGTACTGTCATGGCTGTAATTGATGATTCAGCATTCATTAACTTGCGGGGATCAATTTCAATACGGCCACGACTTCCTGTTACAAGCACCAGCCCACCAGCAGCAAGCAAATCAAGGTCATTATCGAGATTCCTGTCAGCAAGCATCTCGATAACAAGATCGACTCCCCCGCCACAGTGTTCTCTGATTCTGGCGATGTAATCCTTATCCCGATGATCAAAGCATGTTGCTCCCAGAGATTCAACCAGCCGACGGCCAGTTTCTGAACCAGCTGTTCCCATCAATGTCAGGTTGTATCCAGCAGCTAATTGTAATACAGCCGATCCCACCCCACCCGATGCTCCATGCACCAGAACTGACTTCCTATGAGCGATATTTCCCCTGGTGAAGAGGGCTCTTGCTGCCGTGAAGTATGGAACACCCAGTGAAGCTCCTTCATGCCAGTGCAGGTTATTCGGCAGGAGAAAAACCTGTTGCGGTGAACACAGGCCATATTCGGCGTAGGTTCCCGTTAATGATCCGGCTGTATACACAGGAGTTCCTACTTCCATGCCCTCTACCCCGTCTCCAATGGCTTCTATGATACCGGCGCCATCCAATCCCGGAGTCCATGGCAGTTTGGGAGAATAACCCCGGGTTCCAGATCGGAGGTATGTATCCACAGGATTGATTCCAGCGGTATGGAATTTGATCAGAACTTGACCAGTTTTGGGCTCTGGTTTATTCACTTCCCTGACCGACAGGACTTCAGGTCCGCCGTATTGTTCTACAACAACAGCTTTCATCACAATCTCCCTGTGTGTTTCAGATACATATACCACGCCTGGACAGTTATTGCACTGTTGTATTCATTATTACCCATGGATTTCTGAATCTGAGAATATGTCGCTTTGTGAACATCCAGGTATTCATGGGGGTCTAAGTTCTGATCAAGAATTTTCTCCAGTTTACGGGCCAGGAAGGTATGCGTTTTATTGCTCATGAAAGCCGGATTCGGGCTGACGGATCCAATCTTCACAAGCTCTGTTGCTTTATAACCGGTTTCTTCCAGTAATTCTCTGGCAGCAGCTTCCAGGGGTTTTTCCCCTGTATCCAGTGTTCCTGCTGGAAACTCCATACATATCCGTTCATTGCCATGGCGGTACTGTCGTATAACCAGGAATTCCTGAGTATCATCTTCTACTGGTAATTCTGGTATTATGGTGACCCAGTCAGGAGCATCAATCTGAATAAAGGGAACAGTATCCCCTGATGGCGACAGACAATGAGTCCTGTTCAACTGGAAAATGCGGAGATCATGGATGAGTTCCCGTTTGAGGCATTTCCATGCCAGTTTTGAATCGTTCATGCCGTCAGGATATATGGGATTGACTCCAGGGGGAATGCCTGAGTAAGTTGATCGCTATGAATATGAGTCGAGAATCACGCATTGCCGAGATAAATAGAACAATAATCAAATCCTACGATGATATTGGTGGTATCAACCACATGGGAGGAGAGAACCTTCCTTCACGGCGGGGAGTTATTGCCATCCTTGAGACCTTTGAATCCCTTATATTCCCGGGTTTCCAGGTAGAAGAGCAGCTTGAGGATAATCTCATAGTTTATACAATTGGAGCAAGAACTCAGCAACTGGCCCGGGCTCTTACTCTTGAGATCTCACGAAGTCTGGAGTATTCTACTCGAATCAAGGGACAGGAAACAGGAACCGGTGACTGTCTTACCAGGGCTGAGAACATCGCTCTGGATTTGCTGTGCCTGATTCCAAATCTCCGGGAGCGTGCCATGGATGATGTTGAAGCTGCTTATGAGGGAGACCCGGCCGCATGGAGCCGGGATGAAATCATTCTTTCCTATCCCGGGCTGGAAGCTGTTGCCAGTCATCGTATAGCGCATGAATTGTACCTCAGAAAAATCCCCCTCATTCCCCGGATGATGAGTGAATACATCCATGGTAAAACAGGCATTGACATACACCCTGGAGCAGTTATTGGAGATCGGTTTTTTATTGACCATGCTACCGGAGTTGTAATTGGTGAAACGTCAATTATAGGCCGGAATGTCAAGTTGTACCAGGGCGTTACCATTGGGGCATTGAGTGTGGCCAAAGAACAAGCTGATAAGAAACGACATCCCACGATTGAAGATGAGGTAACCATATATGCCGGTGCCACCATCCTTGGAGGCAGCACCATCATTGGCAGGGGATCTGTTATCGGGGGGAATGTGTGGATTACTGAATCTGTTCCCCCATATTCCGTAATCTACAATAAGACTTCGGATTATCGTATCAAGAATCGATTTGGTGATGGAGGAGGGGACTGGTCCATATAACAATGGGACTGCATCCCTGGTATCCGTATTGTTCCGGGATTTTGAACCTGAACCGGATCTATGTATGACTCCGTTTCCATTGTCAGTCAGAACTTTTAAGTATATAATGGTTGTATCAAACTCATCCGAGGTTAACTGGAAATGAAAATCGTCATTGCATCAGATTCATACAAGGGAAGCAATACCAGTATGCAGGTGGCATCCCTGATTGAGCAGGGTGTGTCCAGGGTATTTCCTGATGCCCGGTTCCTGAAGATACCTGTCGCGGATGGGGGGGAGGGAACAGTCGATGCCCTTATTGAAGGTCTTGATGGTGAATTACGCCATGTAGCTGTGGATGATCCTGTTGGGGCGTCCATTCAGGCTTCTTACGGTGTTGTTGGATCGAAAGCCATTTTGGAGATGGCAGCAGCCAGTGGGCTGCCTTTACTTGCTGAGAACAAAAAAAATCCCATGTTGACCAGTAGTTATGGAACGGGTCAATTGATTGTTGCTGCACTTGAAGCCGGTTATTCAGACATCACAATTGGAATAGGAGGCAGTGCGACCAATGATGGAGGCGTTGGTATGGCCCAGGCTATGGGTTATAGTTTTCTTGATGCGGATGGGAATGAACTGCAGCGAGGGGGAGGCGCTCTTTTGAAACTCAAGAGAATAGAGGATGCCAATGTGCATCCTCTGTTGAAAAAAGCAGCCATCCATGTTGCCTGCGATGTGGATAATCCGCTTCTGGGAGAGCAGGGTGCATCTAAAGTTTATGGCCCGCAGAAAGGTGCCAGTCCCAGGATGATGAACGAACTTGATGCCTCACTGACAGTATTGGCTGATGTGACTGAGAAGTGGAAGGGCCGGAGCATGAGAAACCTTCATGGTGCAGGAGCCGCGGGAGGTCTGGGATTTGCTCTGATGGCGTTTTGTAACGCTGAACTCAAGAGTGGTATTGATACCGTATTGGATCTTGTCGATTTTGATTCGATGATCAGCGATGCCAATCTTGTGATTACAGGTGAGGGTAGAATAGATGGTCAATCTATTCGAGGTAAGGTTCCAGTTGGAATTGCCGCACGAACTCAGCGGATTGGTTTGCCGGTTCTTGCCATTGTTGGTGGCATTGAGAAGGGTGCTTCAACCGTTTATTCGCATGGTATTGATTCAATCATGAGTACATTGGACAGACCGATGCTGCTTGAAGATGCATTATCCCGCTCTCAGGAATGTCTGCTGGATGCTGCTGAGCGAGCAGCACGGATGATCCGTATCGGTCTCAAAATGGCAGAAGTGCCTGGTTAATGAATGCTGCCTTGCTATGAATAATGGAACTACACTTGTATAAACTCATACGCGGAGTCTTCACTGTTACCCTGCTTCTTCTCTCAGGAGCTCTGTTTAGCGCTTATGCTGTTCCCCCGGGAAATGAGCCGGCTCTTGGGCCCCTGGGAGGGCGCAATGTTTACCTGCTGCATCTTCCCTGGTTCAGTTTTCCTGCTGATAAAGCTGCATCTCTGCCGCATCAAACCAGAGTATTACGGACGGCATTTTACTATGTCAATGATTTTTCTAATGGGGTTTTGGATAGTGAGCAAATAAAAGCGCTTGGCAACAAAAAGTTACCAACTGAGCAGCAGAATGAATTTACTGTTCTGGACTATGAGAGTTTTATTCTGGAGATTGGCATGGACTGGCAATTCGATCCACAGTTCCGGCTGAGTCTGGACTGGCGGCTCCATTTCCTCTATGGAGGATTCCTGGATTCAATTATAGAGGGTTTTCATTCTTTTCTGGGTGTTGCCAATGCTGGAAGGCAGTACTTTGATGTGAACCGGGTGCAGTGGAATATCAAAAGTACTGCGGGTTTTAACTATGCGGGAAGCGGTGAAACAGTTGTATCGGGAGATACTGATCTTAGATTGGTGTGGACATTGATACAGCAGCAGAATTTTGCTTTTGCCCTGGGGGCAGCTTTCAAAATTCCTACAGGATTGAGAAGCAAAGGTTTCGGGTCGAATAATCCCGATATGGCATTGGCAATTCTTGCAGACTGGAGACCATGGAAGCGATGGGCTTTCTATGGGAACGCCGGTGTCATTTTCCCCTTTGATGGTATGGCTGGAGTTATGGTTCAGTTCATACCAGCGATTGAGTTTCGTGTCAGCCGTGGAATATCCCTGGTTCTCCAGATGAATTTTCAGACATCGGCTATACACAGTCCAGACACCTATTCACACGAACCTTACGGTGTCATCCATCAATTCTCCCTGATCCAGACCGATCTCAAAGTTGGGATTAAGGGACGGCATGATCGATTCGAATGGCAATTCTATGTCGAGGAAGATCCCATAACCTGGGAGGGACCGGACATCGTTTTCAACTTGAGTTTCGGGTATCGGTTTTAGTCAATGTCAATGACATCTTTTCACAACAGGGTTCTTTGGAAATATCAGTGCGGCTTGAGAACACCATTTTCTGGAGTTATCCTTATCGTGTAGTTTCCGATAAACTTCCGCAAGAAGAAGACGTGTGCGAAAAAGCAGAATCGCATCGAGTTCTTTATTGGATTCCAATGCTTCAAGGCGTTGGCGAAAATCGTTGAGAACGGCACTGCCTTTTCTGGTCTTGCGGAGTTCTACCTTTATCTGGATGATTTGAGCCGCCAGGTTTTCTGGATCAAGATACATGGCCTTGTTGCTCCATCGACTGATTGTTTCTGAAATAGAGGGTCGTCGCCATATTCTTCTGGAATACAGCCAGGCATACCCGGCTTCAGCTCGAACACGATTGGCCTCTGCTGTTTCCTGATGGCTGGCAGACATATTGGCCAGTTTCATTGCCTCCAGAAAATATGGTCTGGCTTCCGACCTGCTCTCGATCTCCAGCATCATTCTACCCCTGTACAATTCAATTTCTGCCAGCAAGTAGTATCGAACAACCGGATCCGCAATATGTTCAAGTGATTGAATCGCCCTTTTAAGCAATCCAAGACTGCCTATGTGGGTTCCCTCGGCCGACCAGTACCGTCTACGAGCCTGGTCGAAAAGGATGAGACCAGTGTCATAGGCATGTCTCTCTTCGTTCTCTACTGTATCGGCTGACAGAGGAAGGTCGGAGAAAATAAGGAAAAAGATGAGAAGACTCAGGAATCTGAACATAATCACAATATCAGTTTCGATGAAGTCGACTCGGATATCCGGCTTTTTCCAATGCTGATACAAGCTCTCCATGAGGTTTGTTACTCTCAACAACCGCTGTACCGGTTTCCAGATTGACACTGACTGACCGGGCTAAATGCTTTAAGGCAGATTCCACCCTGGTCTGGCAATGACCACAGTTCATTCCACTTACTTCGAATTCATAACTATTCACCTGTTCAATCTCCTTATCTTCTCATAATGATATCGTATCCCAAGAGAATTGAGAATAACTCCGATAGAGCTTAGACTCATTGTTGCTTCTGCCATCAGAGGATGAATGAACGCTAAGGCAGCCGCTGGTATGGCAATGAGGTTGTAGGCGAATGCCCATAATAAATTGCCTTTAATTTTTTTTACGAGCAAACTCGAGAGAGCCAGGGCTTCTGCAATTCGCTCCAAACCTCCTCGAGTGATTATGATATCCCCAGCCTCCATGGAAAGATCCGTGCCCTGAGCAAAGGCAAATCCTACATCTGCAGCCTTTAATCCTGCGGCATCATTGATTCCATCCCCAATCATACCGACTCGCAGTCCCTGTTTCTGAAAGGATTGAACAATGCGCAGTTTGTCTTCAGGCTTTAGACCAGCATGGGTATTGTTGCGTGGAATACCTGTTTTTCGAGCGACTTCCAGTGCAATATCAAGTCCATCGCCCGTGGCCATGACAGGTTGTACCCCTCGTTTGGTGAGCATCCTTATGGAATCCGCTGCTTCAGCTTTGATTGCATCATTCAAGACTATGTGGCCGACTGTTTTTCCCTCTTTGAGAACTTCAACCGTCGTTCCTATTTTTTCTGTAACAGAATTTTGATTCCCGGGGCGTCCTATGGAATAATGAATTCCCCCAATCAAACCGGATATACCCTCACCAGCGGTTTCTTTTACTTCCTTCACATCGGATGTAGAATTGACATCCTCTGAGCTTGCCCAGTTCACAATAGCATGAGCCAGGGGATGAATGGAGTGGGTTTCCAGCAGTGCGACAGCCTGTCTGTCTTCATCATTGAGAGTTGATGAAATGACAGTGGGTTTACCTTCCGTCAGTGTGCCCGTTTTATCAAAAACCAGAATGTCCAGCCTGCCGGAAGTTTGAAGGGCCTCACCACCTTTCAAAAGGAGTCCGCGCCGTGCCGCCAGTCCAATTCCCACACTGACTGCCATCGGGGTGGCAAGCCCCAGGGCACAGGGGCATGCGACGACCAGCATGGAAATCGAAGCAAACACAGCCGTTGTCCAGGGACCGGCATCCGCTGGAAGCCAGGGGAGAACTGTAGAAAACCTGTGCAGCAGTGGATTGAGGTTCTCATGGAAAAACATCCAGGCAGCAAAGGTTGCTACTGTCAGACTCAACACGACGGGCACGAATACTCCGGAGATCTGATCAGCCAGGGCTTGAAGCGGGAACTGCCCCCCCTGGGCCTGCTCCACCAGGGTAAGCATACGGGCTAGAAATGAGTCTTTTCCGGTTCTGGTTACCTCGACTTCCAGATAACCATTTTCCAGCACAGTTCCCCCGACAACTTCATCCCCGGATACTTTGGCAGTCGGGAGGGGTTCACCTGTAATCATGGACTCGACAACAGATCCGCTGCCAGAAATTATTCTGCCATCCAGGGGAATTCTTTCGCCGGTTCGAATACGGACAGTCATGCCAACCTTTACAGCCTCAACTGGCAACTCATCGATTTTATCCTGGCCGATTACCGTTACTCTGGTAACATCAGAGGAGGTAAGTTCCCTTAAACTGGCTCCTGCCTTTCTGCGAAGACGTTCCTCAACCAGTCGGCCTGTCAGGTGGAAGGCGGGCAGCAATGGAGCCATGGTGCCAAACGACCAGATCGGAAAATCCGCCAGGGCCATAACAGCGGTGCTCCATGCCGCCATAGTTCCCACACTGACCAGAACATCCATGTTGGCATGGCGGTGAGTAACAGCAGTCCATGCTCCTTTCAAAATGCCCCGTCCCGGTCCAAACAGTACGAGAACACCTGCCAGAACTTCTGCTATGGGCAGCCATGTCAGTTCAATACCACTCATGTGGAGTATCATCAGAAGAACGGCCGGCAGGGCTACAGTCCATGCAATGAGGACACGGTGCCTTGCCCTTTTGAAAATGGCCTCGCTTTCATCTTCTGATGGTACAACCTCAAGAGGAATGTAACCTGCTTTTTCCACGGCAGCAGCAAAACTGTCCCAGTCAGGTTCTGCTTCAGTAACAACGTAGGTCTTGCCATCGGTAAGACTTACTGAAACATATTCCACTCCGGGAACTTTATTTATTTCCTTTTCAACCGCACGGACACAGGATGCACAGATCATCCCGTCAACCGCAAAACTCATATCATATTTCATATTTATCCAGTAACTCCATCAATACGTTTATAAACCTCTCTTCCCAGGCGGTTTGGGATCTTCCAGCATCGCTTATGCAGTATTTCATACCAGAATTCGTATAAAGGGCACCTCTAAAAAACCCATTTAGTTCTTGACTCGATCTTTTCTGCCGCCATGCAAAGAAAGAAATTAAGCAGGTGCGTACCGCAGGAGCAAAGCTCCGAGGAACGCACCGCCACTATCAGGTGTGTACCGCAGGGCGTAGCCCGAGGAACACACCGCCACTATCAGGTGTGTACCGCAGGGCGTAGCCCGAGGAACACACCGCCACTGCGCCAAATTCCAAAAACGGTTTTTGAGGTTGCCATAGACCATTATGCATCCGGGAGGTGAAACCCGGATGGTATTATAGTGACTACTGCGGAAAAGATGAACAGTTTGCCGGCTATCATCCTGTTTTTCGATGGACGGGTATTATACAGGGCACCTCTAAAAACCTTATTTGTTTTTGGCTTGATCTTTTTCCTCGCTGCTACGTTGTCAAAATGCTCACGTAGACAGTAAAATGAAATTTTAATACAACATCCCGTATCAAAGTTTTCCATCTGATTTTGCATCCATGATCATTGATATGAAATAAGTCATGCACTAGAATAAAGTCATGCCAGCCTGCAATCATTGTCATCAGGTATATGCCGCCCCAATCTACAGAAACACTGTCTGCTCCAACTGTGGGAAGGAATTAAAGACCTGTCGAAACTGTGAGCATTTCGCACCGGGAATGGCCAATGACTGCCGTGAACCGGTGAGTGAACCTATCGTTGACAAAGACAGGAGCAATTTCTGTGACTGGTTTACACCGTCAACAGAAGTGAAATCTGCCCGAACTGACAGCAGGAATACTACTACCAGACAGGCGTTTTCCTCCCTTTTTGGTGATGATTAAGACTTCCATTGTCTTCCTTGATTCTGGTATAGGAGGCCTGCCCTACCTTTCATGGGTAAAGGAAAGAAACCCGGAACTGTCAGTATCATATCTGGCCGATACAGGGAATTTCCCCTATGGAGAGCTGCAGGAAAACCAGGTAAGGCAGGCCGTGCTTTCTGCAGCAAAGCTTGTTTTCTCCAGGCTTTCTCCGGAAATCCTGGTCATTGTATGCAATACTGCATCTGTCATTGCGCTGGACGATATCCGGAGAATTGCCCCTTGCCCGGTTGTTGGTACTGTTCCGGCTTTAAAAACGGCCGCTGAAAGTTACAGCTCACGGCCGATTGGGCTGCTGGCGACTCAGGGAACAGTCAATTCCACATACGTCGACAGGCTGGTGGAGTCATTCGCCGCCAACAGAAAAATTGTAAAAGTATCAGCTGGAGATATTGTCCGGTATGTTGAAGAGGACTGGCTTGATGATGGGGGCCAGGGTGCACGGCAGGTGATGCAGAGAGGGCTCACAATTCTGAAAGAGGCCGGTATTGAATCGCTTGTCATTGGTTGTACACATTTTCTCCATGTCCTGCGAATCATAGAAGAGCAGATGAAACCGGTCAGAGTGATTGATTCCATGGATGGTGTGGGTCGGAGAGTCCTTTCCCTGATTGATAGTAGCTCTATACATTCTGCTGGAGGGGTGTTTCATATTACAAGGGGTGGACGAAGGGATGATCGTTATCAGCGTTTCGCCCATCGTGCCGGACTGGAGTGGGCCGGAGTTCTTGAATGACGGGAACTGTCTACTGGGGAATCAATAATATTTACCGGGTGAGAGACTCGGACGGCAACTACTCTGAATGTCGAATCAAAGGAAAAATCCTCGCAGACGAAGAGGAAGTCTACAATCCCCTGGCTCCTGGAGACCGCGTAGAGTTATCATTGACCGGACCAGGGAGGGGTCTGATTTCTCAACGTCTGGACAGACACAGTCAATTTTCACGCTGGAACAAGAAGAGGGAAGTCTGGCAGACTATTGCGGCTAATCCTGATCTGATTCTTGTTTTGAGTTCTGTTGAATCACCATCTTTCAACCCGCGTTTCGTTGACCGTGTTCTCATTTCAACTTTTGATCGGAATGTTCCTGTCGCGATCCTGATCAGCAAAACTGATCTTGGAATTCAGCCCTGGATTGAGGAAAGGATAGCCGCATGGACAGGTATTGGAATAGAGGTGTTCCGCTGCTCAGCCAGAACAGGCGAGGGTATTGATGATTTAAAAAATAGTCTTTCTACCAGAACTGTAGTTTTTTTCGGTCCTTCAGGGACGGGTAAATCGTCAACAATCAACTGCCTCCTCCCTGGACTTGATCTGCCAACCCGGGAGATTTCCAGAAAGTACAATCGAGGCAGACATATGACTAACTTTGCTCAGCTCATTGATACTCCCTGGGGAGGGAGACTCATTGACAGCCCTGGAGTGCGTGACCTGGCCATTCATGGGATCCCACTGACTGAGTTCGCCTACAGGTTCCCGGAAATTGCCAGACTCGACCCGGGATGCCGTTTTCAACCCTGTATGCATCAGCATGAGCCAGACTGCGCTGTAATTGCTGGAGTCAAACAGGGGCTGATCCATCCGGACCGGTATGATAATTATATAAAAATCCACAGTGAGCTGAGGAAAAAACTCGAAGGCAAATGATTCTGTGTGTTTACCTGCATTGATATAAACAGTTATTATGACTCGATGAATTTGAATCCTCGGTTTAAGCTGCATTCTCTGCCTGTCATGTTCTGTATCGTTGTGATGACAACTTTTTTATCCTGTCTGAACATAGAAACTGAGATGAATATGCGGAAAAACGGTGAGGTCGATGTGATTCTCAAGTATTACCTGAATTCTGATATCGCAGAATTTGGCCGTGGATTCGGCGCTGACGATCCCTGGCCCTTGCTCCTTACTGAAAAAGACTTTATGCTTCAAACAATTCGTAATGAAGGAGTGAAACTGGTTAGTTACCGTTTTCGTCGGTTATCAGATGGAAGAGACAGAATCATCGTTAAACTGCATGCTGTATCTGTTGAGAAACTGATGAGCTTCCTTGACTGGGATGTCAAAATTGAGGGAAATACCGATTCAGGATCTCTTGAGATTGCTCTTCCGGATTATTCCAGGGAATTGAATGAAGCAACCCGAAAGATTCTGGTTGATCTTATCGGAGAATCCAGCTTTGTACTGAAAATTAAGCCACCGGGCAAACCGGTAAAGATTGTCGGGGGGGATATTCAGGGGACTACCGGTGTATTTATTCAGTCTTTAGCAGATCTTGTTTTTTCTGATGAATCGCATTCATGGCAGATAGCATGGTGAGCTGAGAATGAGGCATCCAGGGATTATGGAGTGGGAGCATCAAATCAAGAAGATGTTCGATGATGTTGATGACTGGCTGGAAAACAAGTATGGAGGATTGTTCAATCTTCATCCCAATAGATCCAAACGAGGAATTACTGCTAACAAGGAGATGGATGGACTGTTCAATGTAGGAGCTGATTTCTCCGCAGGATATGGAAGTCAACTTGGACGTGGATACATTGTCAGAATTCACATGTCTACTCTGGATCACATTCCGGAAACGGTGAAGAATGATATTGAGAAAGATACGGAAGAGCTGGTACGGTTAAAACTATCGGAATACTTTCCCAACAGGGCATTGAAACTGGAACGGGACAGGCATCTGTTAAAGATTACAGGTGATTTCCGCATAGGTTCGGCAAGTATTGAGTAAAGGAAGAAAACATGGATGTTCAGTTAAGTGAATTGATTGAAAAAATCAAAAATGATGGTATTAGAAGCGCTGAGGATGAGGCATCCCGTATCATTGTCGATGCACGGAAGCAAGCCGCGGACATTGTCAGCAAGGCAGAGATAGAAGCTCGTCGAATTCAAAAAGTGGCAGAGGTAGAAGCTGAAAATACCGAACGAAGCAGCACAGAAGCTCTGAGGCATGCCGGCAGGGATCTGCTGCTGACAGTACGTTCCAGTATTGAAGATATGTTCAACGGGATAATTAAATCTTCCGTTGCTGATTCCCTGAATCCAGAACTTCTATCCCAGGCTGTCATGGAAACAATACGAAGTCTGGCAATCGAGAGTCCAGGTGGTGTGGACGTGCAGATCCCTGAAAATCAATTTGCCCAAATTGAACCTGGATTACGTGGTGTAATGGTTGACGAATTCAAAAAAGGCATGAAAATTGTACCCATCAAAGGACTGAATGCGGGATTTAGAGTGTCAATGAAAAATGGGTCGATGTTCTATGATTTTTCAGATCAGGAGATTGTGGAAATGCTGTCCCGTTTTCTAAACCCACAACTTGTAAAAATCATTTCCGGCCAGGAGTAGGACTTGTCAATATTCTACTACATAGCTGCTTCTCTTCCATTTCTTGCCAGTTCTGATCAATCTCCACCTTTGAGGAGTTCAGATCTGCTGGAACTGTGTGAGCGTATGCTGAAACCTGTCGATTATGAAGATTTACTTAGTGGAAACCTCAACCCTGAGGGAACTGGTTCCAGGGGACTCTCACGGAGATTCCGTATGTGGGATAGAAGTCTGAGAAATGAATTGGCCATACTTCGAGGAGTAGAATCTGGCAGGGATATCAGCTCCTATCTGCGGGAAACCAACACAGAATCTGATACTCGCAGAATTGCCGGTGAAGCAATGTCAAAATCTAATCCGCTGGAAGCTGAAATGTATCTCAATAATCAACGATGGTTGAAAATTGACGAACTGGTTTGCTGCCATAGTTTTGATATGGAATTTCTCCGTGGGTATAGATTGAAATTGCTTCTACTGGAAAGGCAGGAAATGTTTGATATGGAGCGAGGCTCAGAAAACTTCCACAGTATACACGAACGTGTGCTGAGGGCTTCAGAGGGGAGTCAAGAATGAATACAACAGGTACAGTAATCGGTATCAATGGAAACATGGTGTCCGTCCGTTCAGATGGTGATGTTATCATGAATGAAGTCGGGTACATTGTAGCAGGTGATAAACACCTTAAATCAGAGGTAATCAGGATCCGAGGCGATGTCGTCCAGGTTCAGGTCTTTGAAATCACCAAGGGTATCGGCATTGGAGACAGGGTGGAGTTTTCAGGTGAGTTGCTGGCCGTTGAATTGGGTCCAGGACTCCTTGGACAGGTTTATGATGGATTGCAGAACCCCCTGCCGCAATTAGCCGAGAAAGCAGGTTTCTTTCTGGAAAGAGGTATCTATCTTGATGCTTTGGATAGAAATAAAAAATGGAGCTTCGATCCTCAGGTTCAAGTTGGTAATGTTGTTGGAGCAGGGGACTGCCTGGGTATAGTGCTTGAAGAATCATTCAAACACAGGATTATGGTTCCTTTTTCCAGAGTGGATGAGTATACCATAACGCGCATTAAACCTGCAGGAGAATACACTGTTCAGGAAGAAATTGCTGAGGTCACTGATACCCATGGGAATCAGTTGAAATTCACTATGTCCTTTGAATGGCCGGTAAAAAGGCCGGTGAAACTATTTGAAGAGCGCCTGAAGCCAGTTGAACCCATGGTCTCGAAGATTCGGTTGATGGACACGTTCTTCCCTGTGGCCAAGGGTGGAACATACTGCATACCCGGCCCTTTTGGAGCAGGGAAAACAGTATTACAACAGATTACCAGCCGTCATGCGGAGGTGGATATTGTTATCATAGCTGCCTGCGGTGAGCGGGCAGGGGAGGTTGTTGAAACTCTCAAGGAATTCCCGGAGCTGATTGATCCGAAGACGGGCCGATCGTTGATGGAAAGAACTATCATAATATGCAATACATCTTCCATGCCGGTGGCTTCCCGTGAGGCTTCCGTTTATACGGCTGTAACCCTTGGTGAGTATTACCGTCAGATGGGATTGGATGTTCTTCTGCTGGCCGATTCAACCAGCCGGTGGGCCCAGGCCATGAGGGAAATGTCTGGCCGGCTGGAAGAAATTCCCGGAGAGGAAGCCTTCCCTGCCTACCTGGAATCGAACATCGCGGCTTTTTATGAAAGGGCAGGAATCGTCCGTTTGAAAGATGGGTGTACAGGATCGGTTACCATTGGCGGTACTGTGAGCCCGGCTGGTGGAAACTTTGAAGAGCCAGTTACTCAGGCCACTTTGAAAGTTGTTGGTGCTTTCCATGGATTATCCCGTGAACGGTCAGATGCCAGAAAGTATCCTGCAATACATCCCACCGAATCCTGGAGCAAGTACAGGGGGATCATGCCGGAGCACCGTGTCAGGTATGCCCATAATATCCTTGCCCGTTCTGGAGAAATCGATTCGATGATGAAAGTTGTTGGTGAAGAAGGAACCAGTCTGGAAGATTACATCATTTTTCACAAGGGTGAGTTCCTCGATTCTGTTTATTTTCAGCAAAATTCATTTGATGCTGTCGATGCAGCGGTAACACCTGAAAGACAGATCAAGGTTTTTTCATTGATGATTGAAATTCTGGCCGCCGAATTGAACTGTGAAGATAAGGAAGATGCCCGGAAATGGTTCTACCAGTTGAGGCAGAAATTCCTGGACTATAATGGTGCTGAAATGCAAAGTGATGATTTCAAATCCATAGAAGAAGAAATCAGATTCATGTTACAATCAAAATCCATGGGTAGTGATCCGAATGCCCACACAATTCTGGAGGAACTGGCAAATGAATAAGGTGTATAGTCGGATTGAATCCATTGCAGGCAATGTCATCACTGTAAAAGCCGATGGTATTCGGTACGGGGATTTAGCAGTTATCAATACATCTTTTGGGACATCTCTTGCGGAAGTTATAAAAATGGACAAAGACCTGGTATCACTCCAGGTTTTCGTTGGTACCCGCGGAATATCCACTGGGGATGAATTACGTTTTCTTGGAAAGTCCATGCAGATTTCATTCAGTGATAATCTACGGGGAAGAGTGTTTGATGGTTCGGGTGAGCCACGGGATAAAGGCCCCGCATTGAAAGAAAATATGATCCCCATAGGGGGACCATCCTTTAATCCAACCCGGCGAATCATTCCAGGAAATATGGTTCGGACTGGTATCCCGATGATCGATCTTTTTAATACACTGGTAGAGAGTCAAAAATTACCCATTTTCTCCATTTCTGGAGAGCCATACAATGAGTTACTGGCAAGGATAGCCCTTCAGGCTGAAGTTGATCTTATCATACTGGGTGGTATAGGACTTAAACATGATGATTACCTTTACTTCCGGGACACCCTGGAGGAGGGGGGGGCGATCAATCGTTCAATACTCTTTATTCATACGGCTGCAGATCCTGTGGTTGAGGGCCTCATGGTGCCGGATATTTCCCTCGCCGTGGCAGAGAAATTTGCACTGAAAGGCGAAAAAGTTCTGGTATTACTGACAGATATGACCAACTTTGCCGATGCCATGAAGGAAATCGCCATCACTCAGGAACAGGTTCCGTCAAATCGGGGTTATCCAGGAGATCTTTATTCCCAGCTGGCCAGCCGGTATGAAAAAGCGGTGGATATCGAGGGGGCGGGATCCATAACTATTCTGGCTGTAACCACGATGCCGGGGGATGATGTTACACATCCCGTCCCGGATAACACAGGCTACATCACTGAAGGTCAGTTTTATCTGAGGAATGGACGGATAGAACCTTTCGGTTCTCTCAGCCGCCTCAAACAACAGGTCAATGATAAAACTCGGGCCGATCATCGTCCATTAATGAATGGTATGATTAAGCTGTATGCCACATACAAAGACTCCCTGGAAAAGCAGTCAATGGGTTTTCTAATGACAAACTGGGATGAAAAATTGTTAAAGTATGGCGGTTTGTTTGAGAAAGAAATGATGAGTCTTTCTGTTAATATACCAATTGAACAAGCTCTGGATAATGGCTGGCAGATTCTTGCGGAGTGTTTTGAAAAAGAGGAAACAGGTCTGCGTTCGAATTTGATAGAGCAGTTTTGGCCGGAGTAAACAAGAGCAGGATTGATGGCTAAGGTTAGACTCACTAAGAATGAGCTTAAGAAACAAAAGGATTCTCTTAAAATGTATCATCGGTATCTGCCGACCCTCATATTGAAGAAACAGCAGCTTCAAATGGAAATTCAGAAAGTTGAAGAACGGATTGCAGAAGTACAGGATGAGAAGGATAAGTTGGAAAATGACATCAATAAATGGGTTGCTGTTTTTGGTGAAGAGGTGGGGTTGGATGAAACTTTGCTGGTTCTGGAAGAGGTGAAAACCAGCGAAGGAAACATCGCTGGAGTCAGTATTCCCCTTTTTGAAGGAGCAGTCTTTGCTCCCGTTACCTGTGATCTCTGGCTCATGCCACTCTGGATTGATAGGGCTGTAAAGGAATTACAGAAAGTTATTCTGCATTATTTAAAATTGGGCGTCCTCAATGAACAGCGAAGAAGACTGGCCAGGGAATTGCGTACTACTTCACAGAGAGTAAACCTGTTTGAAAAAATCAAAATCCCGGAGACCCAGTCCCATATAAAGAAAATCGGAATTTATCTCGGTGATCAGCAAACAGCCGCGGTTGTACGAGGCAAAATCTCCAAAAGGGGATTGGAAAGGTCGGCTTCATGATTGTTACAATGAAGAAAGTCAGTATAGCTCTCCAGGAGAAACATCGACAGTCGGCCTTGAAGACGTTGCGGCGAGCTGGTGTTATGCATATTCAACAGGAACCGGATGCCATGGCAGTGCCTGAAGACTTGTTGAATGAGTTAAACAAACTCAACAAAGCTCAGGGTTGTATTGCCCAGTTCAAAGGCAGGAAGAGTCATCACCATACCAGGCTGGACAGGAAAGAAGCGCATGAAAAAGCTGATGAGATCCTGAGAAATAAAGACAGGGAAGGTGAACTTCTCAAGCGTCTTTCTCAGTTGAACACAGATTACGAACTGTTGAAACCATGGGAGAACTTCAGTCCCATCGACATAAGGATGCTGGCCGCGAAAGGGATCGATATTCGCTTGATTGATTCTGACATTGAAACCAGAGAACGCTTGAGAATGGATACGGAAGCTGTGTTTATTCCAATGCGAAAGAAGAAGAGCATTGTTTCTGGGGTGTTAATATACAGACAACCCCCGGAAAATGGAGGGGAAGAGGGTATTCATTTACCTGAGTATGGTTTATCCGAATTGGAAACTATGATCTCGGCTGCAAAAGAGGATTTAGTCAGGGTAAGGCAGGAATTGAGAGAACTGGGAGCATTCTATCCAATGATGGAGCAGGCAATTATTGCTGTACAACAGGATGTTGAATTTGAAGAGATAAGGAGTTCACTGCCGGTTGATGAAGGACTGACAGGGTTTACAGGTTTTATACCCGTGCACGAAGTGGATAATCTCAAATCGCTGGCTGCGGAAAAATCATGGGGATTGGTGATGAGAGATCCACATGAGGATGAAGTGGTTCCTACTCTGGTAAAGAATTCTCCCCTGCTCAGAGTTATCCAGCCTGTTTTCAAGTTGATGGGAATTTTTCCAGGATATCATGAACCGGATATCAGTTTCTGGTTTCTATCTTTTCTCAGCATTTTTACAGCCATGATACTCGGGGATGCCGGGTATGGAACCGTTATTCTCATACTTTCATTGGCTGTTTTTCTGAGAATCCGAAAGATGACAGACACACTCCGTCTCGTTTTAGTATTTGGTTTTACAACTTTGATTTGGGGAACAGTGACGGGAACCTGGTTTTCATCTCTCTCTCTGGTACGGGATACAGCGCTGAGAAATTTTGTTATACCAGCAATTGCCACCTACCAGGATGATCTTTTCCCAGGTTATGTCGTCAGGATGAGGGTTTTTCCTGATGATTCAATGAATGCTACCACATTTACAATGTGGATCAGTCTTCTATTGGGTCTTGTGATGATTCTAATAGCGCGAATGCAGAACTTTATTCGCAGATGCCCTTCTCTGTCAGCTATAGCACAGTTAGGATGGTTGTCCATCGTGATTACCATGTACTGGCTCATTATGAATATCGTCCTGCAGCTTTCTCCATTACCCATCATTATGAAGTTGGCGCTCCCGGTTATACTTGGAGGACTTCTCGTCATCCTGATTTTCGGGGAGCAGAAGAAGGGAACGTCCTTCATGAGTGGGGTACTGAGAGGATTGAAGAACCTGCTTCCAACTCTGCTCAATTCCATTGGGGCCTTCGGTGATATAATATCCTTTATCAGGCTTTTCGCTGTTGGTTTGGTTGGGGTGGCTCTTTCCCAGAGTTTTAATGCGATGGCACCTCGCGGAGAGGGAGTCGCTATCGTAGCTGCTGTGTTGATACTTGGTATTGGTCACGCGTTAAATTTGGTTTTGAGTTCATTATCGGTGTTGGTTCACGGTGTGCGGCTCAATGTACTTGAGTTCTCCGGTCACCTGGATATGGAATGGGCTGGAATCGGTTTCAAGCCATTCAGCCTGCATGTTCCAGAAGTTGAGATATCGGAAGCAAATAAGGAGTAATTATGGAAATCGGGTCACTTGGTTATGGTGCCGCATTGGGTTTATCGGCTGTTGGTTCAGCATTTGGTATGGGTAAAGCTGGTCAAGCAGCTATAGGGGCATGGAAGAAATGCTATGCGAATAACAAAGCTGCGCCCTTTATGCTGGTTGCCTTCGTTGGTATGCCGCTCACCCAGACTTTTTATGGATTGATTCTGTTACTTGCCATCAATGCCTCAGCACTGCCGTCGCTGGTTTTGCTGGAGGTGGGATTGTTCGGTGGAATTGCCATTGGCGCTTCAGGATATATGCAGGGGGCTGCTGCCGCCGCAGCTTCAGATGCACTGGCCGAAACAGGCAAAGGTTTTGGAAACTATGTGATGGTCATTGGATTAATTGAAACAGTGGCCCTGTTTGCCATGGTATTTCTCCGGGGAGTTGTCGGCTAAACGTCATATAAGGGTACCTGGGGGAAGCATTCAGTATCGGCTGTACTTGATCGGATCTCCATTGACCAAAATGAATTACACTCTGGTTTCCTACATTTTTTTATAGGGAGAATAACGTATTGACCTGGGCTTTGCGATTCTTTTTACTTGTTGTCTTCAGTGTCTGTTGTGGCGCCCAGGACATTCCCTGGGTTCTTCTGGAACGGGGCAAGGCGGCATTAGAATCAAGGGATGTTACCACTGCCATGGAGTATATACTTGAAGCTGTTGAAGCTATGGATGAGTATCCTGAGGCAGAATACTGGCTTGGCCGTGTTTATGCCGCTCAGGGGCAGGTCGTTATGGCAGAAGAACAGTACCGAAGAGCACTGAATCTGGCCATATATTTGCGAGTACCTGACGACAGATACCAGATCTTATACTCTCTGGCTGAGCTTTTACTGAAAGTCGGCGGTAGCCGCCGTTCGGAGTCGGAGCTGATTCTCATGGAAATTGCAGACTCGGAAGGAGCTTCTTCCATTTCTGAAATAGAGCTTGAACATCGCTACATTGAATACTTTGTTACCAGGGGACTGGATGAATTACTGTTCCTCTATCGCAGTGAATTACAGCATTCGTTAAAGGCCCGCCGCATGCTGGGTGAGATTGCGTGGGAAGACGGGCGCTATCGCTCGTCTCTACTGCATTCACTTCGAACCATTCTTGCCCTGCTCTCAACGGTTTCAGGTCATTATCGAGATTATCGACCTGAATGGCGCTTTGATATAAATCTGGAAGAGGATTCAAAATATCCTGACAGGGATGTTCGATATCCAGGGGATCTGGATGGAATGGCTGAATTACTGGAACTTGTAAGAGATTACCATCCCCTTTTGCTACAGTGGCTTGGTGATTCCGGCTTCTGGCCTCAACTCTATCTTCTATCAGTTTCATTATACGCTGAGGGTTATGTAGAGCGGGCGGAAAACCTGTGGCAGTTTCTGGCAGAAAATGAAATCTCACGGTCTGTGTCCGGCCGCTGGAGACTTCTTGCCCGGCGTCAACTGGAAGAACCCTTCATTACAACTGGCACATTGAGTCCTTGATGAAGGATATTGTAATACGAGGGGCGCGGGAACATAATCTCCGCAATATCAATCTTGAACTGCCGCGGGATAAACTCATTGTTGTGTCAGGATTATCGGGTTCCGGTAAATCGTCTCTGGCATTTGATACAATCTTTGCTGAAGGACAGAGACGCTATGTCGAATCGTTGTCAGCTTATGCAAGACAGTTCCTGGGGAGAATGGATAAACCCGATGTTGACTATCTGGAGGGTCTCTCTCCTGCGATTTCAATTGAACAGAGAACTACAAGTAAGAATCCACGTTCAACTGTCGGAACCATAACGGAGATATACGATTATCTCAGGTTGCTCTATGCCCGCATTGGAAGACCAGTCTGTCCAAAAGATGGAACCCCCATCAGGGAACAATCGGTTGATCAGATACTTGATACGGTAATTTCCCTTCCATCTGGAAGCCGTTTGATGGTTTTGGCCCCCATAGTTCGGGGCAAGAAGGGAACGCACAGGAAAATCTTTGAAGATGCCAGACAATCCGGATTCATCAGAATACAAGTCGATGGAGAAGTCCTTTCCCTGGATGATAAAATCTCTCTGGATAAGAATAAGAAGCATGACATTGCCATCGTTGTAGACAGGGTGAAAATCGACGATTCAAGCCGGAAGCGTCTGGCAGATTCCATAGAAACTGCATTGGAAATCGCAGATGGAAAAGTTAGAATACGCATCCTCAAAGATGAAGGTGATGAGGAATTATTCTTTTCCGAGCGGAGTTCATGTCCGGTATGCGGCTTCAGTCTTCCCGAACTCCAGCCCAGATTGTTCAGCTTCAACAGTCCCTATGGTGCCTGTTCCTCCTGTGATGGTTTGGGAATGACCCAGGAATTCGACCAGGAACTCATCATGCCCGACCCTTCACTGTCCTTCAACGAGCGTGGACTTCTTCCCTACAATCCCGAAGCGGCATGGTATCGAAGCTGGTTTGATGGATTGGCTAAAACTTTCCAATTCAGTCTGGATGAACCTCTGGGAAATCTGCCATCCGATGTGCTGAATTCCATCTTTTATGGAAGTGATGAGAGCATTGACATTACCTATGTGAACAAGAAGGGAACGGGGAAATATGAGTATTCTTCCCAGTTCAAGGGAATAGTTGCGGATCTGAACCGCCGTTATAAGGAATCCACATCATCAGGTGTACGGGATTGGCTGGAAGGCTTCATGACACGGCGGCCATGCCGTATTTGCGATGGGAAACGACTGAACCTGGAGGCCTTGAGTGTCTTTGTCAGTGGAAAAAACATTCATGATGTTACCACTTTTCCTGTTCATGAAGCAGGGAAATTCTTCAATGATCTGGTTCTGGATGAAACAGACAGTCATATCGCGGAACAGATATTGAAGGAGATACGGGACAGGCTGGGTTTTCTTGAAAGTGTGGGATTAGGATACTTGACTCTGGACAGGCAATCGGCCAGCTTGAGTGGAGGGGAGGCACAGCGAATTCGTCTGGCAACTCAAATTGGTTCCTCTCTCATGGGAGTTTTATACATTCTGGATGAACCCACCATCGGCCTGCATCAGCGGGATAATGGAAAACTCATTAATACACTGGTTCACTTGAGAAATCTTGGCAATACTCTGATTGTTGTTGAACATGATGAGCAAACCATCCGGACAGCCGATCATATCGTTGATATGGGACCCCGGGCTGGAGTTCATGGTGGTTGTGTCGTGGCTCAGGGGTCCCTGGATGCAATACTGACGAATCCTGACAGTCCTACAGGCAGGTTCCTGAGTGGGGTTGAGTCCATTCATGTTCCAGAGGAGCGGAGAAAGGGGAATGGCAAAAGCATCTTTATCAGGGGAGCAAGAGAGCATAATCTCAAGAACATCAATGTAGAGATTCCCCTGGGGAAATTTGTGCTGATCACGGGAGTTTCAGGTTCAGGGAAATCAACACTACTCTCCGACATCCTGTATCCTGAACTTTCCAATACACTGGGTAGAACCCATCATCCAGTAGGAAACTGTGATTCAGTTTCTGGATCCGAGTACATCGACAAGGTGATCAGCATCAACCAGAGTCCAATTGGCCGAACACCGAGATCCAATCCTGCAACTTATGTGGGACTTTTTACTCCAATCCGTGAGTTGTTTGCCAATCTGCCGGAATCGAAGGCAAGGGGATTCAAACCTGGCCGTTTCAGTTTCAACGTCAAGGGTGGTCGATGTGAGACTTGTGAAGGAGCTGGTACCAGGAGAATAGAGATGCATTTTCTTGCCGATGTATATGTTACCTGCGATATTTGTAAGGGACGCCGGTTCAATCGGGAAACTCTTGAAATCAGGTTCAAGGGGAAGAACATTCATGATGTTCTGGACATGACCATTGATGAAGCTGCTGATTTCTTCTCCCATGTTCCTTCTGTTCTTCGTAAACTCGAAACGTTGATTTCTGTCGGTATGAGTTACATCAAGCTTGGACAATCGGCCATAACACTCTCGGGTGGGGAAGCACAGCGGATAAAACTGGCTCTTGAGCTTTCAAAACAGAACACAGGCAATACATTTTATATAATTGATGAACCAACAACAGGACTCCATTTTTCTGATGTGAAGCAACTGTTGGAAGTCCTGCAGACTCTCGTGGATTATGGAAATACAATTTGTATGATAGAGCATAATCTTGATGTGATTAAACAGGCTGATCACATCATTGATCTTGGTCCTGAAGGTGGTGATGCCGGTGGGAAAATTGTTGTGCAGGGAACACCGGAAGAAGTTGCCCGTTCCAGGACTTCTCACACCGGATACTATCTCAGGGAGATACTGGCCGATCAGTGAATATGCGATCAGGATGGATTCAGATACCAGGATTATTCAATGGAACAGTCGTGGGTCTTCTACTGTTTTCAATGCATTCTCTCGTCGGACAGGAAACTACCGAACCAATTCTTCCGGATCAAAATCAGAGTGAGGAAATACCAGATACTCCAGATCCTGATCTCCGTCCAGACAGTGATGATGAGAGCATGGGACCTGGATTGATTGAGGAAAGTCTTGAAGTTGATATAAAAACTTCAGGGAGGGAGGAACTTGTTGCCTGGTGCAAAGTTCTCAATCTGCCTTATGATGGAGGACTTGAACAGCTTAAAAGCCGACTTCTCTCCCATTACAGTATTGAAAGTCTGGAAAGAGACAGTGACAGCATCGCAGGTAATGGTGATCAGGTTATTATTGAATCAGCAAAACGCAGTGAATACTTTGAAGTAAAAATATCAGATGATAAAACTGAATCAATCGTGAGATTGAGTGGTGATGTCGTCCTTGTTGTCAATGACACCAAGCTCAGCCGAAAGCACCGGGTACAGGCCGATACAATTATTTTCAATGAAGAAAAAAAAACGATTTCTGCGATTGGTAACATTGAATACATCGTGGATAACAAAGGACGTGAAGAGATCTTTACCGGGGATAGCCTCACATTCGAGGTGAGCGACTGGACAGGGATAATTTTTCATGGGACTTCCAGGAGACATGAAGAGATAGATGGGAAAGATGTTCCGTTTTTTTTCAGGGGTGAATCAATAAAACGTGCAAGTACTGATATCCTTTTGCTGACTGATGGTTCAATCTCCAGCTATGATATTGAGAATCCTGACTATGCCTTTAAGGCTGCAAAAATATGGATAACAGGTCCTGGAGAATGGAGTATTCTCAGCGCGACAATATCTGTTGGACATATTCCAGTTCTCTACCTACCTTTCTATTGGAAATCCGGCCGGGATCTTTTATTCAATCCCGTTATCGGTGAACGCAACAATGTTGGTTATTACATTCAAACAACTACCTATTTTATGGGTCAGAAAGAAGATGATGATGATTTCTCCATGCTGGGCTTTGGCGATAGTGCCGGTGCCGATTATGAATTGGTTCGTGAAGGCCTGTACCTGGTGAAGAAAAAACTGGGAACAGAAAAGAAGGAAGACACGAAGAAGGAGACTGGTACCCTGAAGTATATTCTTGATGCCTACACAGGTCTGGGTGCTGTTACAGGTTTCTATGGAGCATTCCCAAAACTCTGGAAGGATGGCAGCCTGGATTTTCACGCATCCATAGGAGTGAGCCGTAGTATCGATGATACTGGTGGTGTCTATTTCAATGAAGGTTCGACTTCAAAAGTCTATTGGAATAACAGCTATATTGGTTCAGAATCAGTGCCATTCCGATGGTCTTCTTCGATTAAACTCAAGTATAAAACCTGGAATCTTGGTTTGTCCTGGCACTCAGATCCGTTTTTTGCTCAGGATTTCGGGGATCGCAAAGAGAACTTTGACTGGATGAAACTGTTACTTGGTGAAGAAGACAGCACGGAAAAAAGCACAACGACCAATTCAATGTCATGGGCATTGTCTGGTTCATATAGATTCAATATCGCTGGTGCCAGTCCCTGGATCAGCAATCTTTCTTTTCCTCAAATCAGAGCATCTTTGACCTGGAAAAACAAGGATAATCAAAGCATTACCTCTTCAGTCAATCCAGACAGGTTATATGATCCGGCAAGGAAGTTTTTCTATCCGGATAAACTAGTATTACCCGATATAAAATTCTCTTTCCAGGGAGCTTTACCCAACTTTACTCTCAGCCGCATCAAGAAAGAAGCAGAAGAGAATACGGAATCAAATGAACAGAAATCCGGGGACGCAGACAGCGAGTCCGATGTCATTGACATTCCTGTCCACATCAGTGCCTACAATACAGTTTACAACTCAAAACTACTTGATCTGTCTTTCAGTTATGGTCTGGATTCTCAATTTTACATGGACGATCAATTATTAAACACAGCCTGGACCAAACCTGAAGAAGTCAGTTTCAAGATGTTCAAACCCGCGAAAATAAACACGATACATACTGGTAAATTTCAATATGGGATGAATCTCTGGGAGGGATTTCTAAAGGTCAACGGTGCGACAAGATTGTCCGGCTATTACCAGTTTCATAGGCCGGTTTACGGCACAGATGATATTGTTGACGAAAAAACGAAGCTTTCAGATTTTAAATACTCCAAATTCCTCTGGGATAACAGCGCCAGTGTCGATTTGAAATTATTTCAGGGAATACAGAGCTTGAGCACTTCCTATATTAAATATGAGTTTGATGCCAATATTTTGAGCTATGTGTTCCAGGATAATGCAACGGTGGATGATCCTGAATATCAACTGGAATGGATTGAAAATGCCGAAGATGTAAAAAAACACACGTCTCTGGCAAATATTATTTATAAAGTCGGTATCTTTTCAATTAATTCAACTCTCTCAACAAATCTACCACCTCTGGGCAGGCAATACTCCATACAGGCTGGTTCCGGGCTGGAATACAAAGGATTGAATTTCAGTATCAGTCAGAAGAATACTTTCAAAGACGAAACGTGGAGCCATGATCCATTGAATATGTCAGCTTCATGGACTTTTTGGGATAAGAAAGTTACAATTTCACAAACTGCTTTGTATGATCTTGAAAATGGAAGGTTTACCAGGGCGGAATCCAACTTCAAATTCTGGGGTTTCCAGGCTCGTTTAGTTGCCTCCTATGCGAAAACATACAATTGGAACAAGAACACAGTGAAGTGGGATCCAGATCAGGATGCATTCACGGCCACCAATCTGGAATTTTCGTATAAAAGAACAATTGATCCTTTACCCTTCTGGAAAAACAGAATCAAGATGAAAACCACATTGGATACTTCATGGAAAATCAATCTTGCCAAACCAACGGACAATGTTTTCAGATTCGTGTGGACTCAGGAATTTAGAATCCACAAGTTTTTAGATATAAAACTTTCATTTCACGCGATTAATAGCAGTATGTATCTATATTTTCCTCATTGGCGAAATCAGTTGAATATAACAAAGGAGTATAATCTGTTTGAAGATCTGGCGAAGTCGTTCAATATTTTTAATCCTCAGGATCGACTTGATTCGCAGTTTAACATGGAAAAACTTGTGTTCTCCATGGTTCACCATTTAAGAAACTGGGATGTTACACTGGAGTATTCCGGCAGTCCATCTATTAATAACACGACAAAGGCTTATGACTGGAAATCAAAATTCAGCATCTATATTAAATGGAATCCATTGCCGATGTTTAACCAGAAAACTAAGTATGAAGATGATGTCTGGTCGGTTGAATCCTTTGGAGAGAATCTTGACTCAGAATGATATATATAGCTACATTGTTTCAAGGTTGGTCGAGAGTATTTATTGAATAACAGTCTGACAGTCGTTATTGACAACCCCCATCTCCTGGGAACCCTGTGCGGGCCGGATGACAGTAATTTGAGAGAGATAAGCACTCTGCTTGCCAGCCCTGTCTACTCGCAGGGTAATGAAATAACAATACAATCCCAGAATAAGAAATCAAGGCAGTTATTCCGTAGCATACTGGACAGACTGTTGGAATTAGCGGGGAGCAGTGATGTTATTTATGAACATCATATAAGATCCATATACTACTCCATGGGGTCTGAAAACCAGAAGGATAATAATGCTTTTCGGAACAATGTTCTTCATCTGCCCTTTGGAAACTATAGAGTTCATCCGCAAAGTCGAACACAAGCGGATTACATTCAGGAAATGAAGACTCGAGATCTTATCTTCAGTGAGGGTCCGGCTGGTACAGGGAAAACATTTCTTGCCATTGCTCATGCCCTGATTGAATTACTCTCCAGAAAGAAACAAAAAATCATATTGACCAGACCAGTCGTTGAAACAGGTGAAAGCCTTGGTTTTCTTCCAGGTGATCTCACTCAGAAACTTGCTCCCTACCTCCGGCCACTCTATGATGCCATGGAAGCTTTCATAGACACCAGGCTTTTTGAGCAGTTGAAATCCAATGGTCAGCTGGAAGTTGCTCCTCTTGCCTACATGAGAGGGCGAAGTTTCAACAACTGTACCATTGTTCTTGATGAAGCTCAGAACACCACAATCGAGCAGATGAAGATGCTCCTCACCCGTATTGGAGAAGGTTCCAGAGTTATAGTAACAGGTGATCTTACACAGATTGATCTCACGCAGAAAAGAGCTTCTGGTTTGGCTGACGCAATAGAAATACTGGAACATCTTGCGGAAGTCGCAGTTATTAGATTTACATCAAAGGATGTGGTCCGTCATCCATTGGTGAAGAGAATTGTTGATGCTTATGAGAATCATGGGAATAAAGGGCGATGAATGAAATCGAGATAATTAACACGTTGGATACAATACCTTATAATCTGGAATCTATCAGGTTATTTATGGAAGGAGTTCTTGATAGAATTGGTATTGAGACCTGGAGTATTGGTCTTCTTATTACCAATAATGAGGATATGCGTCGCTATAACTACAGATGGAGAAACATTGATGCTGCAACCGATGTGTTATCTTTTGCGCAGAGTGAAGGAGAATCCATACCAGTCATGGAAAACCAGCTCGTAGAAGCCGGGGATATTGTCGTCTCTCTTGAACGGGTGGCTGAGCAGTCGGAGTTGCTCAACCGTCCCATGGAAGAAGAATTGAGAAGGGTAATCATTCACGGCATGCTTCACCTCAAGGGAATGGATCATCCTGGAGATGACTTTGAGGGAAATATGCTGACACTTCAGGAAAAACTTGTTTCCGGTACTCGACATCTGGCGGTCAGCTCATAAATGATTGATTTAATGAAATGGTTTCGGGGCAAATACAGGAAGCAGGATGCTCCCATCGAATCGGAAGGTCTTGAAAATCTGGATGAGGAAGACTGGGGTATGGTGCGTGGCATCGTGGGTCTTTCAGATACTCCCGCCAAGGAAGTCATGATTCCGAGAATCGATACAGTTTTTGTCCCTGAGGATACAGGAGTTGGGGAATCGCTCTCCAACCTCATGAAATCTGGACATTCGCGCTTTCCAGTGTACAGGGATACCATTGATAATGTTATTGGAATTCTGTATGTAAAAGATCTTCTTACATCTTTTGTTGATGGGGGCAATATCTCCATTCCCGATGCTGTCCGGCCGGCCTATTTTGTTCCGGAAAGCATGAAACTGGATAGTTTGCTTCGGGAAATGAAACAGCGGCGTACCCATATAGCTGTTACGGTGGATGAATATGGAGGTGTATCGGGCATCATTTCAATGGAAGATATTCTTGAAAAAATCGTTGGAGATATCCAGGATGAATTTGACAATGAGGTTGAAGACATACTCAAGGCTGGTGAAAACGAATGGCTCTGTGATGCCAGGGTAAACATGGAAGAGTTAAATGATGCTCTGGGCAGCCAGATGCCTGCTGACGACTTTGATACCCTTGGCGGATTTGTTTTCGATCTGTTCGGCAGAATTCCAGGCCGTTATGAAAAAACTACATGGAATGGGTACACCTTTGTCATCAAATCCCTTGATGGTCATAAGATCCAACAGGTTAAGGTTTCCAGAGAGATTCCGAGCAGTGAATAGAAGAGTATTACACCTGCTTATTCTTTGTCTGATCGCTTTTTTTTCCTGGACAAATCGATTATATGCCAATGAAAAAATCAGAGAGCGTGATCTCTATCGAATGGGAGAACAGGCGATGGCATCGGATGATTACTACACAGCCATTGACTCATTCAGGATGGCGATCATGCTTAATCCATCCTATGCTGATGCCCGTTTGAGCATGGCGGAGGCCTTATATCTTCTGGGTGAGTATTCAGAAGCATACAGGGAAATAACAGCCGCCAAACGCTATACCTCCCAGGATAAACGGCGCATTATTATTGAAGCAAGAATCCTTACAGCTCTTGCTCGATATGATGAAGCCATTGCTCTGTATACGGACTTATTGACACGAAGACCGTATGATTCAGAGGTGAACCAGGGTCTTGGAGAGGTTTATGCCATACAGGGCAGGAGGGAACTGGCTGACAGAGCCTATAATCGCAGTCTCGAATACTCTCCGGGGAATCTGAGAGTTCTGCTACAACTGATCATACTCCACGATAATGCCAGAGAAAAAACTCAAGGAGAGAATATTTTAACAGAAGCTCTCAGACTGTATCCTGATGATTTACATCTCAGGATACAGGCTGCTGAACACTATGCTCTGTATGACGAGTGGGATGAAGTGGCCAAACACCTTGATCATGCCAGAGCAATGCTTCAAGGGCCCCATGATGGCCGTTACAGACGTATTGCTGTTCTCAATGCTTCCATGGCTCTCAGGCGGGGAGATCCTGCAGCCGCTCTTGCCCTCCTGGAATCCATACCAGGTGATGAGAATTCTGAATTACTGTTCCTCAAAGCCAGAATCTACAGGGATCTGGGACGGGAATCTACTGCCCAGGGTTTTTTGAGACTTCTGCTGAGACAGAATCCTGATGATGAGGTGACAAGAATCTTCAGAGAAGCGCCCCTGGTGCAGGCTGTCGATGGCTTGATGGAATTTCGTACAGAAGCTGCCTCCTGGCATATCAATAAGGGGAAAAGGCTTGAGGAATCATATTACTATAGGCAGGCATTAGTTTCTTACCAATGGGCAAGGAAAATCGATAGTACCAATGTGGATCACTGGTTGAAATATGCCAATCTGATTCGCCTCATGGGTTTCCCCGGGAAATATCGAGATGAGCTATATGCGATTACCATTGAGCTTCAAAATGATTCTGAAAGACAGTCTTCTGTTCAAAAGTATCTGAATCTGCTGGAGCATTCTGAGATCAGCAGTCTTGCCGAGAATTGGGGTATAGACGACCCATGGAACTTTCCTCCCTCGGACTGGAAAGTCGGAGTATTTATTATTCCTGAGAAACAATTGTTTCATGATCATGAAGGGGCCGGTATGGCTGTGGCATCTCATGTTGCAAATCTGTTGGATGCCAGATCTGAAATTTCCGTAATCAATCTTGATGGGGGAATTCGACCTGGAGTACGGGAAGTTAACAGCTATACTGAGGCCTTCAGAATGGCTCGTGAATCAGTGGATTATTTCATTTTACTCAATTTCGCCGAAACTGAACGCAGTTTCAGTGCGGCCGCAACAGTCTACCTTGGCAGAACAGGGGAGGTTGTGACTCAAGTAACACAGTTGAGAACTGGTCAGGAAAAAGTTAAAGACAGCTTGAACCTGCTCGTTCAGGATGTATCCTCCTTCATCCCTATGAGAATATCCATACTGGATGTGCAGGGAGATACCCTGCTTCTCAATAAGGGCCGATGGCAGGGTATTGATATGGATGCATCCCTTGTGGTTCTTCGAAAAGGGGCCGCACGTCCTGCTGTGACAGAAGAGGGAATTGATTATCCAGTTTCTGACTATCTTGGAAGTGTCAATATCACTGATATTTCAGAGGCATTGAGTGAGGGGGAATTTATGCGGAATGGTGAATTTGATTTCATCTCAACTGGAGATGAAGTGTTTTTCCTGGATATCCCGGAGTATCCTGAGAATACAGCGGCACCCGATCCCGCGTTCCGATCCAGACTCCTGTCCGTTCCCTGATTATATGCGGGCAACCTCGAAGACTCGGGCTTCTGGCGTACCTGTGACCATTCTCCTTATCCACAACTTTTGATTATATCTCTTTCGGGCACCTCTAAAAAACCCCCGTGAATCTTCCAAACCTGGGTTCCGAAAGAAACCTGGAACTGTTATACTGATTAGCATGAAAAAAAGGACGTTTTCCCGATTCAAAGGTTGCAAAACTATTTTTTTAGAGCTACCCTATAGATTAAGGAGGAATATATGAAAATAGGATTTTTAGTGTTTCTGGTTCTGTCGGCAGTCTTCGTACCGCTGTTGCTTTCCTGCGTCGGTGCAGAAAGTTCCACGACCTATACGCTAACATTTAATAGCGGAGGAGGGAGCGCTGTGGCATCCCAGAGTGTCGAATCAGGCGGGAAAGCGTCCCGTCCGGAAGATCCGCAGCGGGCAGGGCACAGCCTTGTAAACTGGTACGTCGATGACAGCTTTCAGACCGTCTATGATTTCGAACAGTCGGTAACCGAAAGCATAACACTCTATGCTGCGTGGCATCATAAATTGAAATCAGTTATAGAAAGCGGCACGGTACCTTCGGATCTGAGCCCATACGGCTCGCTTGTCCAGACTGTGCTTGAGCCCTATGCAGCCGGTGCCGTCATAGTAGCCAGGTATGTCTCTTCGCAAGGCAGTGGGGACGCAAGCAGCTGGGAGAATGCCGCAGGAGACGTAAAGACAACTATGGATAGTATTACTGATGCGGGGGCAAGCAAGATTTATCTTGTGCTGCTGGCGTCAGGAACACACATCCCGGAAGCCACCCTCGCAATGAAAAACCATGTGGCCATAGTCGGCGGATGGAATGAATGGGAACACACCGACACGAGCACAATAAGCGGGGACAATGCAAGGGGTGTCTTTAGTAACAACGGTATAGACCAAACAGCCCTGCTCTATGGAGTAACAATTGCTAATGGAACGTCGAGTAATGGCGGCGGAATGTTTAACAATAACTCTTCGCCCACCCTGAGCCATGTCACGTTCACCGGCAATGAGGCAAGCAACAGCGGCGGCGGAATGTATAATTACGCTAACTCTTCGCCCACCCTGAACCATGTCACGTTCTCCGGCAATGAGGCAAGCAACAGCGGCGGCGGAATGTATAACGTTATCTCTTCGCTCACCCTGAGCCATGTCACGTTCTCCGGCAATACGGGAAACTACGGCGGCGGAATGTTTAACAATAACTCTTCGCCCACCCTGAGCCATGTCACGTTCACCGGCAATACGGCAACCCATGGCGGCGGAATGTATAACGACAACGATGGAGCAAGCGGCCCCACCATCGTGAACTCGCTGTTCTGGAACAATAAAGGCGGCGCAAATCCAACAACCAATGGCCAGCAGATCTACATGTTCAATGACTCAAGTGGCGGTGCTGAGAACATGACCATCGCCTACAGCCTGGTGCAGAACGGGATAGAAGCGACTTCCGGCGCGGCTTCCGATGATAATGCGAATGACGGACTCGGTATTGGCGGCGGCACGAATTTGGTAACTGTGACTCAGGCCAATAATATCAATGGGGATCCCAAGCTGGCTGACGATTTGGCTGATAACGGCGGGTTTGTGCAGACGATTGCGCTACTGGATGGCAGTGCCGCAATCGACAAAGGCGTGTATGTGCGGCGGTCCGGAACGGTAGGCAGTTTTACCTTCTACTACAGTGAGGATAGCACAAACTGGTTTACTGATTTGGATCCCAGCAGCACAGCAACTCTTCCCGGAGATGCAATAGACCTTACCGCAACCGACGCGCGTGGCTACACGCGAACCGGGCGTCCCGACATCGGCGCTTACGAGTACGGCGGTACAGCTCCTTAGAGGAGCACTGCAGAGCACCCATGGTGCTCAGCTTTGAAGGATATGCAGGCAGCCTCCATTGTGCGGATAGTGTCTGCGCCGGCAGAATCTGTTTCTGTCGGCGCAGAGTCGAAGCGTCCTTTGCGGTTGCATGTTTCGTACTGCGCCAGCCCGTGAGGGATAGCAAGGTGGCCGTGAGGCCGGTCTTCCAGGGGCATACCGGAACAATAGCGGAGCCTGGAGCGACAAAATGGAGTTGCCGGTAAAAGACTTTGCGGGTGGAAGCTATGCGGTCGGCTGGCCTTATCTGGAGGTGGAATTATCCCCGATATGACGACAATCAGTTAAGCCACACGTTCTAATTCATATTTTTCCGGGCTGTTATACCCCGGATAAGAATGACTTCTTTGTCGATTATAGGGCACCTCTAAAAAACCCCCTGAATCTACCAAACCTGGGTTCCGAAAGAAACCTGGAACTGTTATACTGATTAGCATGAAAAAAAGGACGTTTTTCCCGATTCAAGGTTTACAAAACTATTTTTTAGAGGTATCCTATAGATTAAGGAGAAGTATATGAAAAGTGGATTTTTAGTGTTTCTGGCTCTGTCGGCAGTCTTCGTACCGCTGTTGCTTTCCTGCGTCGGTGCAGAAAGTACCACGACCTATACGCTAACATTTAATAGCGGAGGAGGGAGCGCTGTGGCATCCCAGAGTGTCGAATCAGGCGGGAAAGCGTCCCGTCCGGAAGATCCGCAGCGGGCAGGGTACAGCCTTGTAAACTGGTACGTCGATGACAGCTTTCAGACCGTCTATGATTTCGAACAGTCGGTAACCGAAAGCATAACACTCTATGCTGCGTGGCATCATGAATTGAAATCAGTTATAGAAAGCGGCACGGTACCTTCGGATCTGAGCCCATACGGCTCGCTTGTCCAGACTGTGCTTGAGCCCTATGCAGCCGGTGCCGTCATAGTAGCCAGGTATGTCGCTACTTCTTCGCAAGGCAGTGGGGACGCAAGCAGCTGGGCGAATGCCGCAGGAGACATAAAGGCAACTATGGATAATATTACTGATGCGGGGGCAAACAAGATTTATCTTGTGCTGCTGGCGTCAGGAAAACACACGCCGGCAAACACCCTCGCAATGAAAAACCATGTGGCCATAGTCGGCGGATGGAATGAATGGGAACACACCGACACGAGCACAATAAGCGGGGACAATGCAAGGGTTGTCTTTAGTAACAACGGTATAGACCAAACAGCCCTGCTCTATGGAGTAACAATTGCTAATGGGAAGTCGAGTGGTAATGGCGGCGGAATGGAGAACGATAACTCTTCGCCCACCCTGAGCCATGTCACATTCTCCGGCAATACGGCGGCAATCAGCGGCGGCGGAATGTATAACGATAACTCTTCTTCGCCCACCCTGAGCCATGTCACGTTCTCCGACAATACGGCTACCGGCGTCGGCGGCGGCGGCGGAATGTTTAACGGTAACTCTTCTTCGCCCACCCTGAGCCATGTCACGTTCTCCGGCAATGCGGCGGCAATCAGCATCGGCGGCGGAATGTATAACGATAACTCTTCTTCGCCCACCCTGAGCCATGTCACGTTCTCCAGCAATACGGGAAACTACGGCGGCGGAATGTATAATTACGATAACTCTTCGCCCACCCTGAACCATGTCACGTTCTCCGGCAATACGGCGACAAACAGCGGCGGCGGAATGTTTAACGGTAACTCTTCTTCGCCCACCCTGAACCATGTCACGTTCTCCGGCAATACGGCGACAAACAGCGGCGGCGGAATGTTTAACGGTAACTCTTCTTCGCCCACCCTGAGCCATGTCACATTCTCCGGCAATACGGCGGCAATCAGAGGTGGCGGAATGTATAACAACACCAATGGAGCAAGCGGCCACACCATCGTGAACTCGCTGTTCTGGAACAATAAAGGCGGCGCAAATCCAACAACCGTTGGCCAGCAGATCTACATGCACAATGACACAAATAGCGGTGCTGAGAACATGACCATCGCCTTCAGCCTGGTGCAGCACGGGATAGCAGAGACTTCCGGCGTGACTTCCGATGGTAATGCGACTGACGGACTCGGTATTTTTGGCGGCGGCACGGATCCGGTAACTGTGACTCAGGTCAGCAATATCGAAGATGATCCCAAGCTGGCTGCCGATTTGGCTGATAACGGCGGGTTTGTGCAGACGATTGCGCTGCTGGTTGGCAGTGCCGCAATCGACAAAGGCGTGTATGTGCGGCGGTCCGGAACGGTAGGCAGTTTTACCTTCTACTACAGTGAGGATAGCACAAACTGGTTTACTGATTTGGATCCCAGCAGCACAGCAACTCTTCCCGGAGATGCAATAGACCTTACCGCAACCGACGCGCGGGGCTACACGCGGAGCGGGCGTCCCGACATCGGCGCTTACGAGTACGGCGGTACAGCTCCTTAGAGGAGCACTGCAGAGCACCCATGGTGCTCTGCTTTGAAGGATATGCAGGCAGCGTACATTGTGCGGATAGTGTCTGCGCCGGCAGAATCTGTTTCTGTCGGCGCAGAGTCGAAGCGTCCTTTGCGGTTGCATGTTTCGTACTGCGCCAGCCCGTGAGGGATAGCAAGGTGGCCGTGAGGCCGGTCTTCCAGGGGCATACCGGAACAATAGCGGAGCCTGGAGCGACAAAATGGAGTTGCCGGTAAAAGACTTTGCGGGTGGAAGCTATGCGGTCGGCTGGCCTTATCTGGAGGTGGAATTATCCCCGATATAACGACAATCAGTTAAGCCACACGTTCTAATTCATATTTTTCCGGGCTGTTATACCCCGGATAAGAATGACTTCTTTGTCGATTATAGAATATTTCCAGGGCACCTCTAAAAAACCCCCTGAATCTACCAAACCTGGGTTCCGAAAGAAACCTGGAACTGTTATACTGATTAGCATGAAAAAAAGGACGTTTTTCCCGATTCAAGGTTTACAAAACTATTTTTTAGAGGTATCCTATAGATTAAGGAGAAGTATATGAAAAGTGGATTTTTAGTGTTTCTGGCTCTGTCGGCAGTCTTCGTACCGCTGTTGCTTTCCTGCGTCGGTGCAGAAAGTACCACGACCTATACGCTAACATTTAATAGCGGAGGAGGGAGCGCTGTGGCATCCCAGAGTGTCGAATCAGGCGGGAAAGCGTCCCGTCCGGAAGATCCGCAGCGGGCAGGGTACAGCCTTGTAAACTGGTACGTCGATGACAGCTTTCAGACCGTCTATGATTTCGAACAGTCGGTAACCGAAAGCATAACACTCTATGCTGCGTGGCATCATGAATTGAAATCAGTTATAGAAAGCGGCACGGTACCTTCGGATCTGAGCCCATACGGCTCGCTTGTCCAGACTGTGCTTGAGCCCTATGCAGCCGGTGCCGTCATAGTAGCCAGGTATGTCGCTACTTCTTCGCAAGGCAGTGGGGACGCAAGCAGCTGGGAGAATGCCGCAGGAGACATAAAGGCAACTATGGATAATATTACTGATGCGGGGGCAAACAAGATTTATCTTGTGCTGCTGGCGTCAGGAACACACATCCCGACTGACACCCTCGCAATGAAAAACCATGTGGCCATAGTCGGGGGATGGAATGAATGGGAACACACCGGCACGAGCACAATAAGCGGGGACAATGCAAGGAGGGTCTTTAGTAACAGCGGTATAGACCAAACAGCCCTGCTCTATGGAGTAACAATTGCTAATGGGACGTCGAGTGGTAATGGCGGCGGAATGGAGAACGATAACTCTTCGCCCACCCTGAGCCATGTCACATTCTCCGGCAATACGGCGGCAATCAGCGGCGGCGGAATGTATAACGATAACTCTTCTTCGCCCACCCTGAGCCATGTCACGTTCTCCGACAATACGGCTACCGGCGGCGGCGGAATGTTTAACGGTAACTCTTCTTCGCCCACCCTGAGCCATGTCACGTTCTCCGGCAATGCGGCAATCAGCATCGGCGGCGGAATGTATAACGATAACTCTTCTTCGCCCACCCTGAGCCATGTCACGTTCTCCGGCAATGAGGCAAGCAGCGGCGGCGGAATGTATAACAATAACTCTTCGCCCACCCTGAACCATGTCACGTTCTCCGGCAATACGGCGACAAACAGCGGCGGCGGAATGTTTAACGGTAACTCTTCTTCGCCCACCCTGAGCCATGTCACGTTCTCCGGCAATACGGCGGCAAACGTCGGCGGCGGAATGAATAACGATAACTCTTCGCCCACCCTGAGCCATGTCACATTCTCCGGCAATACGGCGGCAATCAGAGGTGGCGGAATGTATAACAACACCAATGGAGCAAGCGGCCACACCATCGTGAACTCGCTGTTCTGGAACAATAAAGGCGGCGCAAATCCAACAACCGTTGGCCAGCAGATCTACATGCACAATGACACAAATAGCGGTGCTGAGAACATGACCATCGCCTTCAGCCTGGTGCAGCACGGGATAGCAGAGACTTCCGGCGTGACTTCCGATGGTAATGCGACTGACGGACTCGGTATTTTTGGCGGCGGCACGGATCCGGTAACTGTGACTCAGGTCAGCAATATCGAAGATGATCCCAAGCTGGCTGCCGATTTGGCTGATAACGGCGGGTTTGTGCAGACGATTGCGCTGCTGGTTGGCAGTGCCGCAATCGACAAAGGCGTGTATGTGCGGCGGTCCGGAACGGTAGGCAGTTTTACCTTCTACTACAGTGAGGATAGCACAAACTGGTTTACTGATTTGGATCCCAGCAGCACAGCAACTCTTCCCGGAGATGCAATAGACCTTACCGCAACCGACGCGCGTGGCTACAAGCGGACCGACCGTCCCGACATCGGCGCTTACGAGTACGGCGGTACTGCTCCTTAAGGGAATGCTCTACAGAGCACTCATGGTGCTCAGCTTTGAAGGATATGCAGGCAGCCTCCATTGTGCGGATAGTGTCTGCGCCGGCAGAATCTGTTTCTGTCGGCGCAGAGTCGAAGCGTCCTTTGCGGTTGTATGTTTCGTACTGCGCCAGCCCGTGAGGGATATGCAAGGTGGCCGTGAGGCCGGTCTGCCAGGGGCATACCGGAACAATAGCGGAGCCTGGAGCGACAAAATGGAGTTGCCGGTAAAAGATTTTGCGGGTGGAAGCTATGCGGTCGGCTGGCCTTATCTGGAGGTGGAATTATCCCCGATATGACGACAGTCAGTTAAGCCACACGTTCTAATTTATATTCTTCCGGGCTGTTATACCCCGGATAAGAATGACTTCTTTGTCGATTATAGAATATTTCCAGGGCACCTCTAAAAACCCCGTGAATCTTCCAAACCTGGGTTCCGAAAGAAACCTGGAACTGTTATACTGATTAGCATGAAAAAAAGGACGTTTTCCCGATTCAAAGGTTGCAAAACTATTTTTTTAGAGCTACCCTATAGATTTAAGGAGGAATATATGAAAAGAGGATTTTTAGTGTTTCTGGCTCTGTCAGCAGTCTTCGTACCGCTGTTGCTTTCCTGCGTCGGTGCAGAAAGTTCCACGACCTATACGCTAACATTTAATAGCGGAGGAGGGAGCGCTGTGGCATCCCAGAGTGTCGAATCAGGCGGGAAAGCGTCCCGTCCGGAAGATCCGCAGCGGGCAGGGCACAGCCTTGTAAACTGGTACGTCGATGACAGCTTTCAGACCGTCTATGATTTCGAACAGTCGGTAACCGAAAGCATAACACTCTATGCTGCGTGGCACCATGAATTGAAATCAGTTATAGAAAGCGGCACGGTACCTTCGGATCTGAGCCCATACGGCTCGCTTGTCCAGACTGTGCTTGAGCCCTATGCAGCCGGTGCCGCCATAGTAGCCAGGTATGTCTCTTCGCAAGGCAGTGGGGACGCAAGCAGCTGGGCGAATGCCGCAGGAGACGTAAAGACAACTATGGATAGTATTACTGATGCGGGGGCAAGCAAGATTTATCTTGTGCTGCTGGCGTCAGGAACACACATCCCGACTGACACCCTCGCAATGAAAAACCATGTGGCCATAGTCGGCGGATGGAATGAATGGGAACACACCGACACGAGCACAATAAGCGGGGACAATGCAAGGAGGGTCTTTCGTAACAGCGGTATAGACCGAACAGCCCTGCTCTATGGAGTAACAATTGCTAATGGGACGTCGAGTGGTATTGGTGGCAGCGGAATGTATAACTTGAACTCTTCGCCCACCCTGAGTCATGTCACGTTCACCGGCAATGCGGCTGCCTACGGTGACGGCGGCGGAATGTATAACTCGAACTCTTCGCCCACCCTGAGCCATGTCACGTTCACCGGCAATACGACTTCCATCAACGGCGGCGGAATGAGTAACTTATCCTCTTCGCCCACCCTGAGCCATGTCACATTCTCCGGCAATACGGCGGCAATCAGCGGCGGCGGAATGTATAACGATAACTCTTCTTCGCCCACCCTGAGCCATGTCACGTTCTCCGACAATACGGCTACCGGCGTCGGCGGCGTCGGCGGCGGCGGAATGTTTAACGGTAACTCTTCTTCGCCCACCCTGAGCCATGTCACGTTCTCCGGCAATGCGGCAAGCAGCATCGGCGGCGGAATGTATAACAATAAATCTTCGCCCACCCTGAGCCATGTCACGTTCTCCAGCAATACGGGAAACTACGGCGGCGGAATGTATAATTACGATAACTCTTCGCCCACCCTGAACCATGTCACGTTCTCCGGCAATACGGCGACAAACAGCGGCGGCGGAATGTTTAACGGTAACTCTTCTTCGCCCACCCTGAGCCATGTCACGTTCTCCGGCAATACGGCGACAGGCGACGGCGGCGGAATGTATAACTCGCATTCTTCGCCAACCCTGCGCCATGTCACATTCTCCGGCAATACGGCGGCAATCAGAGGTGGCGGAATGTATAACAACACCAATGGAGCAAGCGGCCACACCATCGTGAACTCGCTGTTCTGGAACAATAAAGGCGGCGCAAATCCAACAACCAATGGCCAGCAGATCTACGTGTTCAATGACACAAGTGGCGGTGCTGAGAACATGACCATCACCTTCAGCCTGGTGCAGCACGGGATAGCAGAGACTTCCGGCGTGACTTCCGATAATAATGCGAATGACGGACTCGGTATTGGCGGCGGCACGGATTCGGTAACTGTGACTCAGGCCAATATTATTATAAATGATCCCAAGCTGGCTGCCAATTTGGCTGATAACGGCGGGTTTGTGCAGACGATTGCGCTACTGGATGGCAGTGCCGCAATCGACAAAGGCGTGTATGTGCGGCGGTCCGGAACGGTAGGCAGTTTTACCTTCTACTACAGTGAGGATAGCACAAACTGGTTTACTGATTTGACTATCAGCAGCTCTGCCTCTGAAACTCTTCCCGGAGATATAGACCTTACCGCAACCGACGCGCGTGGCTACACGCGAACCGGGCGTCCCGACATCGGCGCTTACGAGTACGGCGGTACTGCTCTTTAGGGGAATGCTCTACAGAGCACCCATGGTGCTCAGCTTTGAAGGATATGCAGGCAGCCTCCATTGTGCGGATAGTGTCTGCGCCGGCAGAATCTGTTTCTGTCGGCGCAGAGTCGAAGCGTCCTTTGCGGTTGTATGTTTCGTACTGCGCCAGCCCGTGAGGGATATGCAAGGTGGCCGTGAGGCCGGTCTGCCAGGGGCATACCGGAACAATAGCGGAGCCTGAAGCGACAAAATGGAGTTGCCGGTAAAAGATTTTGCGGGTGGAAGCTATGCGGTCGGCTGGCCTTATCTGGAGGTGGAATTATCCCCGATATGACGACAGTCAGTTAAGCCACACGTTCTAATTCATATTTTTCCGGGCTGTTATACCCCGGATAAGAATGACTTCTTTGTCGATTATAGGGCACCTCTAAAAAACCTTATTTCGTTTTTATCTTGATCTTTTTCCTCGCTGCTGCGTTGTCAAAATACTCACGTAAACAGGTGCGTACCGCAGGAGCAAAGCTCCGAGGAACGCACCGCCAACTCTCCGCTTTTGCCGCCCTGCATCAAGAAAAAATCTAAACAGGTGCGTACCGCAGGAGCAAAGCTCCGAGGAACGCACCGCCAACTTCGTCAATTTCCTAAAGCTGTTTTTTAGAGGTCCCCCAAAGAGAGAATAGAAGGGATCATTGGACTACTGAACCTTAGCTATAACATCTGTCGTTATGTGTATTTGAGACAATCCCTGGGATAAGTGGGCACTGAATGTGCTCCGGAGGCCGTAAAAAGCCTGATAACGGGTTGAAAATCGCTAAGAAAGGTCGAAATTGTCAGACCAAAATGAAAAAAGACGTTTTTCCCAAATCGAGAGTTGCAAAACTATTTTTTTAGAGGTACCCTTATGTTTTATGATAATTAAATTACAGGGTGAGCGGGAGTTAAATCCTGGTTATCCACCAAAAAAAGGTAGCGTTGCTGTCTAACCTTTGGGGTCCACCTCCTGATAGGGACGTTTTGGGCTTTCAACTGTGGAAAAGTTTTCTAATACCGGTTGCAGAAGGAAAAACTATGGTACTTGGATTTTTGGCGTTCATCGCTATTACATTTTTGGTTGCCTTTGTTCTGGTTCGGAAAAAGCGAGGTATAACGGGCAAGATCGGCGATTGGGGGCTACTCATCCCTACAGTGGCGTGGGGATTGGCTGCGTTGTGGGAATTGGGAGTGTGCATCTTTTCCCCTGAGGCCAACATTCGAGTTGATCTGCTGGGCATCGTTTTCCTGGCAATCCTTCTGTCGATAGTTGGGATTGTGCTGGTTGCGCGTAATTGACTGCTTAATTTCTTTGCAGGAATTCTTGCTTTACGGGTTCACAGTGCTGGTTTCACATAACCGCAATTGTTTCGTTTGTACCGCTATGATCAACAAGGATCCACAAATCTTTGCGGCAAAAGATAGAAGGCCCCGCCATTGGACAGGTTCTTACAATCGGCATCATCACCGACTTTTTGAATTTCCTCTTCTTGACTCGATCTTTTCCGCCGCTACTTAAGTTGTCAAGAATGCGTGTTTTTCCAGGGAAAAACCGTAGCTCAGGCTACGCTCCGCTTTTGCCTGCCTGTGTGTACCGCAGGGCGTAGCCCGAGGAACACACAGGCACTTCGTCAATTTCCTAAAGCTGTTTTTTAGAGGTACCCATTAATTCAACAGCAAGTTTCTTAGCCCTTGTTCTCCTGGTCAGGGTAGATTCCATGTAAGCAACAGGTAACTTGCCAGGTTACCTGTTATTCCTGGCAACTAAAATGCTCCACCAATGCCCCGCCCTTCTGCACCGTCCAAACCCTACAATACTGATCGATAATCCTGCTGCAATCCATAGCAGCCATGGCGTGTCCAGTGGGAACAGGGATGCCGCGGCGACACTCAGCAAGTAGCCAACTGGGACAATGGCAACGGCCGCGGATTCAAGTAGCCCCTGTCTACCTGCCGCCGTTTCTTCGTCCCCTTTCCAGTAGACAAGATGAACCGTAACAAGATGAATCCATCCCTGACAGGCACCGGCGACGACAAGAAACAAGAAGAGCATGAACAGAGAGAGCCGTGCGCCGCTGTCAAATCGAATCGCTCCCGCAGCAATGCAGACAGCGGCGAATACAAGGGCGGCCCCTTGTGTTGATCTGTTTCCAACCCTGATTGCCAGTCCGCTCAGGCCCAGAACCATACCGGAAAGAATGCTTCCTCCCAGAAGAGAGGCAAGGCCATAGCCGATAAACTGTGCGTTCAGGTCTAACCGTTCGGTAAAGAAAAAAGGCAAGTTGAGTAGCACCAGAGTATTGACCGCCTGCATCCCAAGATACAGAAGCACCGGGGCGCCCCTGCGGTTAAGTTCAAGAAAATCCTTTATTAAGACAGAAAAACTTCGGACAGGCGGTAGACGGTGGATTTTCTTTTGCCGGGCGTGAAAAGGAAGTTCCTTCAAGAAGACCTCGGATATGCCGCTGGCAAAAAAGCAGACGCTGTTTATAAGCAGCAGGGGAATCAAACCAAAGGTCGGATAGAGCGCTGCACCAAGTAATTGGCCCGCTAAAGAGGATAAATGTCCGGTGCCGACTCGCAGGCTCAGTAGATCAACCCGTCCACTCTTCTGGTCCAATATGTAACTCATGACAGCCGGAGAAAAGAAGGCCTGCATCACGGCATTAAGGAAGACCAGCGGCAGAAACACAATCAATGGGTTGTCAATTTCAAAGTTCGCGAGAACGACGGCGGCGGTTAACAGGAAAATGCCTCGGGCCATATCCGTTCCGGCTATAATTCCAGGCCTTTGCGTTCTGTCGGCCAGTATGCCGCCAAAAACACCGAACAACAGAATGGGCAGATGCGCGGCAGCCTGTATCGCGCCGATATTGAATGGACGCGGATGGACAGCCGTAATGAAAACCAGCAATGCCACAACGTACATGCTGTTCCCGAAACAAGTCAGCATGTTTCCGGCAATAATGATCAATCGGTTCATTTGATAATCTGTTCGATAAGATGCGGCATGGCGGCCATCGTGGGCAACTCCCTGTAATCTGTCGGCAACTCCGGAGGAACAAGGCCGGAACTCAGTGTCCAGCCTTCCGGGAAAGAAAGACTGCTTTCTGCCGGAAAAACAATATGGAAGAGAACAGGATAACCCGCGTTGGGACCGCTTACAGGTGTTCTTGGCTGATGATCACCTATTATCAGCATGAAATTTCTACCGTATAATATATTGGTCAAATAATGGACCGTTGTTGTCAGGCTGTAACGTATGCCTTCCAGGTAGCCTTCGGCAAGTTCATCCCCATACAGCCAGTTGTTTTCAAAGTATCTCAGGTAGCCGTTTTCGTATTCGCGGCCTTTCTGACTGAAATCCCAGTCTTCCTTATACATCGGAATTCTGACAAAGGGAGTGTGAGAGCTGACCAGAAGATAAAAGGCGAATTCCTTCCGATCTTCCTTCAGATGATTCACGGCAAACGCATAAAACATGTATTGATCGCTCATTGCTCCAAAGGATATGTTCGGACCCTGATAATCAAAATCATCCTGCAATAGATAGGTATCAAAGGGATAGGCATTTTTCCATTCCGCGCTGGCCTGGGTTGAGCCCGGCGCCACATAGCAACTCCAATAACCTGCTTCTTTCATCTCTGTCAATAGATGGGCTTTTTCTCCGTTGCGGATCCTTTCGTCGTATATTTTCTGATTGGCAATCTGTACGCCCGCAAGCAGGGTGGCATCGGCAAGCCAGCTTCTGCCGCCGAAGGCCGGGGATCGCACAAAGCCGCTTCGAACAAGCATATTTTCATCATTAAGCCGCATTTGCAGCTCCGCATACACATCGCGCAAAATGTCCGTGTACTCCTTTTTTTGAAACAGGACGGCTCCGTAAGACTCAATGACAACAAAATGAACATCGCTGTCCTTTATGCCCGGGAAAACCCATTCAGGCTCCTGGTCTTGTAAAGCGGTCCCGGTCAATTCCTCGGTTTCGACGTCATACGAAATTGGGGAGGGGTCTGACACGCGGCCTCCGCTTATCATTCTTAAGGACTGGGAAACCGGGGAGTCAAAAGGCCCAAGCATGAGAAGGACTGCTATCGCGCTCAATGCAATTTCTATCTTCCTGTTTGACAGAACATCCCCGCTGCCTGCCGATTTTCTGATAATGGTTCTGATAACAGCCATGACACCATAGGCTGTCAGGATTATGAACGATCCGGTCATCATGACGGCGGCAGTTCGAATAAAATTCGCGGGAAGATTTGTCCCCTGAAGAAGCATGACGAAAAAATTGGGAATCAACTGCATGTCCGAGATCATGTCGAAGTGTTCCAGATAGATTATCCGAAAGAATAATTCTCCTAAAAGAAAAAAGACGAGAAACGACAGAATACAAAGTGCCGCCACAGTTCTTGCTCTGCGGAATCGAGTTCCGATAAGAAGGACGAAAACAATCATTATCTCTCCCATGGGCAATAGAAAAGTCAGGGGAGAAAAGTTTTCCAGTACCGGAATCAGGCGGTAGAAAGCAAAGCCTGCATGAAGCAGCAGAAGGACTGCCAGCGGCTTAATCAGGTTTTTGACAGATTGCATAAATATCCCCGCTCTTCCCCCTGGCAGGCCATGAATCGATGAGTGTTTTCATTGCTGTATCGGTGATAAACGAGGTCAAATTCATTTTCATGGACTCGCCCAGGGAGAAATTGAAACTATACTTGCCTAAATACATGAGTTTTTCAATGCACTCTTTTGCCCGATCTTTTTGAGACGGCATGAACTCAAAGCTGACACAGTCCACGGCCACGGAAAGGCCGTCAAGAATTTCCTTCTCATTGCCCTCAGTGTCAATCTTAATGAACCTGGGCTTCCCGTATACTTCTATCATCATATCCAGAGTCTTCATATCAGCCTGATATCTGCCGTCCCATTCCACCCCCTGGAACTCGCTGCGCTCACCCATTTCCTTTACCCATGATTGGTTGGTACTGGCAAGTGTGGGATTGCGTCTTGAAACAAGCATCTCTGTACGCCGCTCTACAGCGCCCAGGGCAATAAATTCAAGCTGAACCCGTTCATGATTCCCAAACCAATTCTCAAGAAGCCCGCGGCATGCCAGCTGAGGCTCAAAACTCACAACCCTGGCTCCCAGAGCCAGAAATACGCGGGTTCTGCTGCCCAGATGGGTGCCAACATCATATACCATATCCGATGGATGGATAAACTGTTCATAAAAAACCTTCATTTTTGCATAGCGCAGTGGGATATGAAAGTAAATAACAAAGGAGCAGAATATCCCTGTCCAATAACCTGGTGGAATTATGGATAGGAAAAATCTTACTCTATAAATTGTTTCTATAAAAAAACTTGAAAAGATAAGTAGCATGGTGGCCGGGAGAAAAAACTTTATCTGAAACGCCAGGAATTTATTGAGAACCTCGGATTCCCCAGAAAGCAGCAAGCTGCACCACAGAAACACGGTTACCGTCTGAAAGACCGCCGCTATGGTTTTTGAATACCAGCAAAACCATCTGGATGGAACAAATTCGACTGGAAAAAACTGGAAAATCAGCGCAAAAACGTAGCGGCTGATTCCCGGCAGAATGTAATACAGAGGAACATCCTCGAATAGAACAACAGCCACACAGCTCAGGCATAACAGAATCGAATCAGTCTCACGATCATACCAGGCCCCCCATTGGGCAGCGGTCGACCTTACTTTCTCGTGCCGGGCAAGCCATCCGTCAATGGCATCAGCCATATATCCCCAACTCGTCAGAATTGCCGAGGACCAGCCGGATATACTGCTTCTGCTACGTAGCCATAACACCCCGCAGACCAATCCTCCCATAACACATAGACTTCTAATCAGGGTAAGCAAATTAGCCGGTCGGCGGAAGAATATTCTGAAACTGACTTGAGAGTCTTGCAATGCAGTGCAAAGCCCGTATAGGATAACCACAGCAAACAGCAGGGTGGTCAGCAGGAGGAAAAGCACGCTATTTTCTACCAGTTTCAGCGCAGTAAAGGTGTAGACAAGAACAAGTAGGGAAACACGGGGCAGCCATTGAAAGTTTATGTCATGAAAAATATACATTCGATTAGTTCCATCTGTCAGCCTTGCGCGATGTCCGGCCATGTTCAGCAATAAGACGATCGAGTGCGATGTCGCCAATTACTACGACAACAACAGTTCCCGTTTCCTTAGGACGGAGAAGAAAAGACAGGTCGGGGCCATTCACAGAAGGCTCCATCCTCCTGCGACCGCCGACGAAAATGATTCGGCCCATTATTCAAATTCGCTTGTTCTTGGATTTGTAAGAGAAGTTGGTGCTGAAAGAATTCTCGATCTAGGATGCGGCATCGGGGGCAGTATACGGTATCTAAGGAGCAGGCACAAGGCCAGGTACACTGGCATCAGTATAAGCCCTGTCCAATGCGCAATCGCCCGGGAACTTGGCACCGAAATTGAGCTTGGGAGTTATCTTGATCCTCTGTGGTATGAAAACAGAGAACCTTTTGATCTGATATACGCCATTGAAAGCCTTCAGCATAATCCCGATCATCATCTTCTGGTCCGCAATCTCAAGAAAGTAATGAAACCGGATTCCCGCCTCGTTGTCATTGATGACTTCATCAAAGAGGATAAACCTTTCAGCCGCCGCGAAGCAAAGCTGATCAAACGGTTTCGGAATCACTGGCATTCCCATGGATTCACGTCCAGACCGGATTTCATTGAAGTCCTGGACCGAAATGGTCTGGTTCTGAGTGAGGAAATCAACCTTACGTCCCTTATGCCTGAACCTGCCTTGAACCGGCACTTAAGAGCGACCATACTGAATGGCCTCTCCATGCTCCCGGTGCGGCATTCTGCCCTTGACAATATTATTGGGGGCGGAACATTACTGCTGCTCCAGCAGTTGGGGTTGGCCGAGTATTACCTGCTTGCATTTGACCGCAGTTAGCGCACTCTCCTGAATAAGTATGCCGACACCATCATGGCGTAGTCCAGTCCATCCTGGCGAAAAACCGCCACACCATTTCCCTCAGGTTTTCTGACACTGTATAAAGCTTTGCGACAGAGAAATTACCATCGAAATCTGTTTCCAAAAACTGGTTACAGGTGGATGAACCGGTACCGGAAAAATCATCGGCCAGATAGAGCTGAAAACAGCCCTTCCCAGGGATGCCCGGACGGCGGCAGTCGGAGGTTCTGAAACTGGAGCACAGGCTTTTGTCCAGATCAGGGGTTGCAAAACCATTTTTTAGAGGTACCCTATAGATATTTTGAATGTTCTTCTATGTGTAATTTGTGATGATGTGAAGCAGCACAAGGAAAATTCTGTCGGTATGTACCTGAAGGAAGTCCGCCTTATTTTCCTTGCTCTGAAAGAGAGATTCCGGGAGAATGTTGAAAAGGCGGTATCGAAGAACCAAATGAAGCATCGTATTTCCAGGTGTACAACCAGTCCACTTCTGTTCCAGCACCTGTCTCGCCTGCGCGCCAAGTCCTTTAACCTGACTCAATCAGCGATAGCGCTGTTCTCACAGCCGCCTGGCCATACTTTTTAGGAAGAGGGAAATTCGAAATAAGGAGTATAAGTTGAAATTTCATGTTAATCTGTTGTTTTTTCTTGGATTTATTCTGCTTTCATGCAGGAGTACGGACGGTGGTATGTCTGCCGCTGGCGGGATGGATGCAGCGGAAGCCGAAACGGTGCAGGCCGATTACAGGAAAATGCTTTATGACGGTCAGGAAGAGCAATTTTTAGCCGCTCTGGCCTCTGGGCAAATGAATGTGGACTGGACAGACGAAGACGGTGCGGGCTTTCTTCATCATGCGGTGTGGCTGGGACGCGAGGATACTGTCCGGACGCTCATTGAAATGGGGGCAGGAGTGAATGCCCAAAGGGATGACGGCTATACACCGATGCATCTGGCCGCTTACAACGGGAATTTGACGCTGCTGGAGTTGCTGGCAGGCAGCGGCGGTGCAGTTGATGCTTTGGGAAGCGGCACTACACCGTTGTACTGGGCGGCTGCACGGGAGCGCCGGGATGCCGCTCTCTACCTTATCAGTCAGGGGGCAGACGGGTTGCTGTCAGGGGAAAAGATGCCAAGTCCGCTGGAATGTTTTCAGGAGAAACTGGACATGGATTTTGGCAAACTGTATGAAACCTACGGCACTTCTGTTATAGCCGCCGTATTGGAAAACCCTGAAACTCTGGAATCGGGGACACCCGAATTACCGCCCTTTCCCTCAGCAACGCTGGGGTTTAGCGGATCTGTTGACTATCTGGGCAAGTCGCTCATCAATGTTGCCGTAACAAACTCCGGTAAGGGAGATTTGTTCAAGCTCACCGCCGAGGTTCTGGTGGGAGAAGCAGGCAGCAAACGGAAAAGATCAGTCTATTTCGGCAGGATACCGGCAGGCGGCCAGGCCCGCCGGACTCTGGCCTTCGATGACTTCAGCTATCTGGACTCCGGAAGAAGTGTTCCGGTAACAGTGGGTTTCAAGGAATCCAATGGCTATGTTCCTGAAGACTTGCAGGGTATGATAAGTGTTTTGAAGCCCGATGCGGCCTTTCTGATAAGGCATATTGCCGATTTAAATACGGCAACAATTAAAACCTTTCTGGATAGGGAGTTTTTCACCGTCAACGATTTGAGCAGGGCGGCACTAATCAGGGCGAATGATCTGGGTATGAGGAAGATACAGGCTCTGCTTGAAGATGAACTCATTGACCGAAATGTTATAGACAAGCTGCTCCGTTACAACCGAATTCCCTACACTATTGACGATCTCGTCTATTTTGCAGGCAAGAAAGTAATCAGCCAGGAGAATCTTGAACTGGTGCTGCTGGAAAAAAGGATACCGTACGATGCCGATGATGTGATGCGGATTGCCAGCGAAAACTATATTTCCAGCCAGGTAGTGGAGGCTCTTTACCGGAGCGGTCTGAAATTCACTCAAGATCAGATTCAGCAGTTAGCAAAAATCGGGATTTTTTCGCTGCCGGAAGCACTCTATACCTATACCATTAGCGACGGGGACAGCCCAAGCTCGGCGGGAAATAAGGACGGAATGATTCAGGTGGGAGAAGGGGTGGATTTCAGTCTCATTGTTAAAAACAACTCCATCTTTGTACTGGACAATTTACAGATAACCCTGATGGCCGATGAGCAGGGAATAGACATCTTCAACAACACGACCCAGATACCATCGCTGCATGGCGGAGAAACAGTCTCTCTTAATGCCACTATCGGAGTGAAGCGTGCCTTTGAGGGTGAGGCCCTCCGCCTGAGACTTGATGTCAAGGACAAGTCCTTTGGCTCGCTTATAGCGGAAGAACTGGACGTTCCGGTTGGGAGAACGGTAGGATCGCCGGTTTTGACCCTGAACAAGAAGGTTTCATCCATCAGCAGCATTGTAGTGAAGAGCGGAGCTTCCGATGAAGTGCCACAGCTGGCGGCACTGTCCGAAGGTGCGGTTTTCGATGTAGTGGGCGAGCTGGACAACTGGTATAAGGTGGGCATATACGGGAAGTACGGCTGGGTGGAGAAGGATCAGGTGGAAGATTTTACTGCTTCAAGCGATATAAACTTCCTGGTGGAAAACCGCAAAGACTTTGCCCTGGCGGAATTGTCTGTCGAGTCGGATTCCTACGCCCAGCGGGCCTTCGTAAACTCCCGCCCCATCGTGGAAATTATTAATCCCTCCAATAACGATGAGGTCTACAACCCCCTCCCCCCAGTCCGTGTCATTCCGTGGGTTCCGTAGTTAAAAAATAACCCCACCCAATGGAATATGAGCCCCCCATCCATCCCCATCCGTGAATATCCGTGTCCATCTGTGGTTAAAAACCAAACCCTACCCACCCGAAGGAATATTGCCCCCCCGTTCGTGTTCATTCGTGTGGTTCGTGGTTATAAAAAACAACCCCCCCGTGGTTAAAAACCAAACCCTACCCACCCGAAGGAATATTGCCCCCCCGTTCGTGTTCATTCGTGTGGTTCGTGGTTAAAATAACAACCCCACCCAATGGAATATGAGTCCCCTATCCATCCCCATCCGTGAACATCCATGTCCATCAGTGGTTAAAAAAACACCCCTCCAAAGGAATAAGCCACCCCCATCCGTGGACATCCGTGTCTATCTGTGGTTAAAAAAAACAACCCCCCCGAGGAAATATAATCAGCTCCCCCGTTCGTGTTCATTCGTGTGGTTCGTGGTTAAAAAACAACCCCCCCGAGGAAGTCTGCCCCCCCCCCCAATCCGTGGCCATCCATGTCCATCTGTGGTTAAAAACAAACCCTAACCTCCCCGAGGGCGACCGGCCGGTCGCCCTAACAACTACATCAAAAATGACACAATCAGAAACTTCTCCCCTGGAAGGCAGGCTGGAGCACCTCCCCCCTTCTGAAACAGTTTCAAGAACCTCCTTTCGGAGTTGAAGAATCGAAACCACAGATGGACACGGATTCTTGACGGGCCGGGGTGGCAATTCCTCGATCCGGATCCATTAAATTTTCGCGGCTTTCGTGCTTTTCGTGGTTAAAAAGACAATTTATCCGTGCCGGGGAGTAGATTGTCAGCAACGGTGACAAAGTTCCTCTAATCAAACAACCGAGTCCTGGAAAAACCTCATTCATGCTTCCTGTCCATTCGGTCAGAGCTTTTCGATTTCCTGCTTACTCAATCCCGTCGATTTACTGATGAGTTCCATATCGGCTCCGGCGGACTTCATCCTTTTGGCAGTTTGTAGCTTCTCTTTCTCAATGCCATCCAATGTCCCGGCAGAACTCGGAGAGAAACACGCCGTCAGGCCCGCCAAACGGTTGTGTTGCCGTACCTGGCTTCGTGGTTTTCCCTGAGGTACAAATTGGTGTAAATGGACGTATCATAGATGTTTTCTCTGAACCTTGAAATCTGTTACCTATGTCCTGAACCCGTACCAGCTCCTTGCATGGAACAATCATTAAAATATATGATGAATTGTGCTGAATAAGATAACTTTGACTTTTGCGCAAAGCCTTGACGGAAGAATTGCAACCCTTGCCGGAGAATCAAGGTACATAAGCGACGAGGGCAGCCTGCAGCTTAATCAGAAAATGCGCGGGGAATACGATGCTATTCTCATAGGCATAGGAACGCTTATTGCCGACGATCCCATGCTTACCTGCCGCATAGACGAAGGCTGCAACCCCCTTAGAGTCATCCTTGATCCCTCACTCAGGATTCCCTTGACTTCACAGATTGCCCAGAGTTCACCAGATGTCAAAACCCTTGTTTTCTACAGTAATGCCTTGTTTTCAGGCGAAAATTCCAGGGATTATCTGAATCGGATAAAGGCCCTTGAGCAGAAACAAATTATCGCTTATGGGGTTCCGACCGATGGCAATGGCAGGCTTAGTCTGAAACAGGTTCTTAATCAGTTGGAGGAATACGGTGTAAGAAGCCTGATGGTTGAAGGAGGTTCGGCAGTGCTGACCTCCTTCGTCAAAGAGAATCTCTGGAATAATATGATTATCGTTACTGCCGCGAAAGTAATTGGCCGGGGAATACCCGCGTTCGGCAATCTCGGAATAGAATCCCTTGACGACGTGATTATCCCCCAGGTGGAAAACATTTCCATTATGGGGAACGAGGTCTGCTGGAACCTGCTTAACGCCGATGAAAAAAGCGTGCTGACCAGAACGGTTTACTTCACGGCTCCCGGCACAGTGGAGATACGGACGGACAGACTGACGGTTCCGCAGGGAGGGAAGACGCTGTTCCGATCAAGAATAATGGGTATCAGTCCGGGAACGGAGAAACAGATTTACCTGGGGAATTTTTTATCCGGCAGGCCATCCGATCCGGCTGTAGACTGCATGGATGGCGAGTTTACCTATCCATTCGCCTATGGCTACATAAACATTGTAGAGGATGAAGCCGGGACAAGATACCTGGGCTTCCTACCCCATACGGAACAGGCATTAGTCCGCGAAGAAGCTCTCTTTCCGATGGAAGATGATCTGGATGATGAACAGGCGCTTTTTATTCCTCATCTGGAAACAGCCATATCGATTATACACGACAGCCTGCCAAAACTGGGCGACCGTGTTCTGATTGTAGGAGCCGGTGTCATTGGAACTCTGACCAGCCGTATCCTTGGAAGAATAATGGGCGTGGTCAACATGGTATTTGATATTGACCCTGGAAAAAAGCGCTGGTTTCCTGAAGGCAATTTCTGCTGTGATACTGAGCAGCTTGCAGCAGATCAGTTTGACCTCTGCATCGAGGCCAGCGGATCATCTCAGGGCCTGCAAACCTGCATGGAATACAGCGGACATGAGGGGACGGTGACCGTGGCAAGCTGGTACGGAGAACGGGAAATACCTATTAACCTGGGTAGCAGCTTTCACTGGAAACGGTTAAAATTAATCAGTAGCCAGGTTTCCAATATGTCACCCTTAAGGAGCAGCCACTGGAACAAGACAAGAAGGCTCGGGGTCGCGGCCGATCTCGCGGCAAAGGTGGAAACACGGGACTTGCTGACCCATCGATTCCCATTCAGTCAGGCGGTCCGTGCGTACCAACTGTTTGAAAGCAAAGAAACATACGGCCTGATTGCGTTGGTCCCTGGCGGTTGATTATGTATAAAGTCAGTGTTGTCGGTTTTTTTTCGGCCATCCATTCTCTTGCCGGAGATGTCCCGGAACGGGAAAAAATACCCCATCCCCATGATTACAAACTGGAATGGATTCTGGATATAAGCCAGTTGGATGAACGCGGTTTCTCTCTGGATATAAGCCTTCTGGAAAAACTGCGGGATGCGGTGTTTACCGATATTGAAGGGAAGAACCTTAACGCACATGAGTACTTTGATCATAAACCGGTCAGCCTGGAAAATCTGTGTGATTTTATTTATGGTCATTTATTCAAGGGACTGGCACAACGGATAAGCGATGTGGATATGAGGCGCATTTCCTGTATGGAAATACGTGTTTGGGAGAATGAGCAGGCATGGGCAGGCATAAGGCGAAAAGGAGAACATATTGCAGGCGGCAGATGATCAACACAGGAATATTGTAATATCTTCCAAGGCGAAACTACCTACAGAATTTGGAACTTTTACCATTGTGGGTTTTCTTGAACAGGATTTCGGCAAGGAACATTCTGCCATTATCAAGGGCATTATCAAGGAGGGAGAGAACGTGCCCTGCCGCATTCACTCCGAATGCCACACCGGTGATGTTCTGGGTTCCCTGCGCTGTGATTGTCGGAAGCAGCTTGAAAAAGCCCTGCGTTTCATTGAGGAAAATGGACAGGGCCTTGTTATCTACCTCAGACAGGAAGGCCGAGGCATTGGCCTGGTAAACAAAATCAACGCTTACCGGCTGCAGGAGGAGGGGCTCGACACCGTTGAAGCCAATGAGGAACTTGGGCTGCCACCGGAAGCAAGAAACTATACCTTTGCGGCCAGAATACTGAAACTGCTCAAGGTAAAGTCCATCAAACTATTAAGCAACAATCCTGCTAAATTCACGGGCTTGCAAGAAGAGGGAATCAAGATTATGGGCCGAATTCCGATTGCAATGGAACCAAACAGTTTCAACCGTGACTACCTGAATACCAAAAGGACCAAAATGCATCATAATTTCGATGATTCGGAAGAGTTTCCTGTTATACAGAGTCATCAGGAATAATCATGGGTCGGTTGAAATCAGATCCTCCAATGCTGTTATGATAGGCTGAAAAGTTTCCTGCCACAGTGGGTGGCTCTGCCAGCTTTGCCGTGCATTGCTGCTCAACTGATTTTTCCAGTCAGGGTTTTCATAAATCCGGACAAGGACGCTGATTATTTCCAAGCGCTTCCTGGGATTGACCAAAAAGCCATTTTCACCATGCCGGATAATTTCACCGGCACCGCCGGATAAGCCGGCAACCGGAATAACACCATGGCCCATCGCTTCTATATAGGCTATGCCGTAACCCTCATGAGAGGAAGGCATGAGCATGAGATCGGCGCTTCCCAGGATTTTCTTTTTTTGATTGTTTGACACAGGACCCTTCAGGGCAACCCGGTCTTCCAGCCTGTAGCGTTTTATCAGTCTTTTTATCCTTCTGGTATAGGCCGGTTCAACGGTGTCATCCCCGGCAATGGTGAATGAAAAGGGTATATCCGGTAGTTTCGATAATGCCAACAGCACATAATGTATCCCCTTTCTCGGTATAAGATTGCCCAAAAAAAGAAGTTCGAGCGGACCGGAATTTCTCCCTGGTTTTCTGCTGATGCCATTATCAGTGGTGCGTCCAGGAATCGCTATCGCCCAGGGACCCCTGTAGCGGCCTTTTTTTATGGCCGATTCTCTGGTGGCCTGTGAGTTGAATACGGCAAAATCCATGGCATTCAAGAATTTCTGTTCCATAATAAGATGCTTTACTCTATCAAAAAAAGGCAGTGCTTCATCGCTTGCAAGGTGATGAACCATACCAACAATGGGAACATTGGCACGCAGCCTCTTAAAATGCTTTGTTCTGAAGAAATCGGGGTGGCATAATTCGTCGATAATATACATGTCGGTTTCTGTGCGGCCTGCCTGCTCATCGGTCGCTCTGGAAACGGTCACATTGTGCCCATGGTTTTTTAATATCTGAATGAACTGTCTATCGTAATAGTAACCGCCGGAAGTTTGATTTATATCTCCCTCGACAATGAATTCTATGCTGGACATGAGGAAATAATAGATTTTGCTGTTTCAATGTGTCAAAGGCTTTATAAAACTTCAGGGCACCTCTAAAAAACCTTATTTCGTTTTTCGCCTGATCTTTTTCCTCGCTGCCGCCTTGTAATACTCACGTAAGCAGGTGCGTGCCAAATTCCAAAAACGATTTTTTAGAGGTTGCCTTCAGACTTTCTTGAGGTATTTTCGGGTGTCCAGTGCCACGGCAGCAATGATGATTACACCCTTGATAATGTACTGATAGTACTGATCCAGGCCGACGAACGTCATACCGTAAGAGATAATGGTGAACATCAGCACACCGGCAACAGCACCGGAAACTTTGCCGATACCACCTGAGAACGATATCCCACCAACAACGCAGGCGGCAATGGCATCCAGTTCGTAACCAAAACCGGTACTCGGGTTGGCTGAACCGATACGGGCAGCTTCCAGATATCCGCCGATGCCATAGAGTACTCCAGCCATAATATACACCATAATGGTCGTTGTCATAACATTGACACCTGAAACTTTGGCGGCCTCAGGATTGCCCCCCACTGCGTACATATTTTTCCCGAAGGTTGTTTTGTTCCAGATAAACCAGATAATCATTGATACAACAGCGGCAATAATAACGATGTATGGCACTCCGACTTTCGCTCCGCCTGCGGAGAACTCAAAAAGCCGACCGGTTGCTATTTTTGTGTATGCTCTTAAATGACCGCCAATGGGTTGGGCACCACCAGAACCAAAGTCGAAATAGATCTGAATCACACCGTAGAGAATAGTCATCATGCCCATGGTCGATAGAAACGGGTGAATATGAAACCTGGCGGTAACCCAGCCGCTGATGGCCGAAAATAGTACACAGGCAGCCATCGCCGCTATCATTGGCAATAAAAGGGGCATGTTCTCCAGACCCGGATAAAACTTGCCGGCATAGTCAGCCCGCTGAAGCATGGATGCCGAAACAACAGCAGCCAGTCCAACCATTCTGCCGAGAGAGAGATCTGTGCCCTGGAGGATTATAATCCCGGCCACACCCAGAGCCAGAATCAACCGGACTGCTGACTGCGTTAAAACATTTTCTAAAACTCGCAGGGAAAGGAATTTTGGTTCCATGATAATAATAGCTGCAATTAGAGCCAGAATAACCAGATAGATAGCATTTCGAATGAAAAAGTCGCCCCAGTCTTGCCGACTCCAGGTCTTTATATTCCCAATGGAAAGTCGCATTAAATTTCCGCCTCTTTGCTGTTGCTTAAATATTTCATCGCAAGATTGAAAATCTCAGTTTGGTCCGTTTTATCTGTTTCGACGATACCAGACATGCGACCGTTACTCAATACCATTATTCGGTTAGTTATTCCAATCAGTTCGGGCATTTCCGAAGAAACCACAATCACAGACTTCCCGGATTCAGCCAGAGTGATAATGAGCTGATAGATTTCATATTTTGCGCCCACATCAATACCCCGTGTTGGTTCATCCAGAAGCAGTACATCAGGATTGGTGAGAAGCCAGCGGCCGATAATAACCTTCTGCTGATTCCCACCCGAAAGATTCCGGATCTGCTCATGGCGGTTGGGCGTTTTGATACGCATATTGGATATCTGCCTGTCTGTATCTTCCATCATCGCGTTGTCGTTCAGATAACCGAGCCTGTTCCTGTAGGATTTGATATTGGCAATGCATGAATTGAAAGTGATATCACCCACAGGATAGATGCCGGTACTCCGTCGTTCTTCGGTAAGGAGGGCAAAATGATTGTTGATTGATTTTCCTGGATAGCGGTTATCTATTTTTTTGCCGTCAATGAAAATATCACCGCTTTCCCGGGTTCGGGCTCCGAAGATGGCTTCCACCATCTCAGTTCGTCCGGCACCAACCAGTCCGGCCACTCCGAGTATCTCACCCCGTCGGACTGTAAAGCTTATATCACGGACAATCGGTGGGAATTTTGTTCTGAGATTTCTTACCTCCATATGAACTGCACCGGGAACATTGGTTTTGGGCGGGAAACGGTGGTCAAGATCCCGTCCAACCATCATGTTGATAATCCTGTCCATCGTCAAATTTTCTATGGTGTCAGTTCCGATATACTGACCATCCCTGAGCACCGTAACATCGTCGGATATTCTAAAGATTTCATCCATTTTGTGGGAGATGTAGATGATACCGACACCTTCGTCTTTCAGAACATTGATTATACCAAAAAGAATCTCCACTTCATTTTCTGTAAGCGAAGAAGTTGGTTCATCCAGAACAATGATTCTGGCGTCATAGGAAACGGCCTTGGCAATTTCCACCATCTGCCTCTGGGAAACTGAAAGTGCCTCCAGTTTTAAGTCTGGATTCAGGTGAATGCCCAGCTTGTCGAATAAGGACCTGGTATTCCTGTGCATCTTACGTTCGTCGACGAATAGACCGGCTTTGGGGTAGCGTCCCAGCCAGATATTGTCTGAAATACTGCGTTTGGTAACCTGATTCAGTTCCTGGTGAACCATGGAAACACCGTTTTCCAGGGCGTGTTTTGGATCGGCGAAGTCAACAGGGGTGCCCTTGAGGAAGAATTCTCCTGAATCCTGATGGTATATACCAAACAGGCATTTCATCATTGTTGACTTCCCGGATCCGTTTTCTCCCATGAGTGAATGAACTGTTCCAGAACGGACATTCAGCTCTACGTTGTCCAGTACTTTATTCCCGGAAAAAGATTTGCTGAGTCCCTTTATGGTCAGAAGATATTCCTGCGATTGACTCATGTCTCCAGCCTCCCTTCAAAGGATTGCAGGAAGAGGTCAGATGACTTCTTCCTGCAGGAAACTGCAAATTGATCCGAAAAACCAGATGGCTTAGCGGAAATCCTCGTAGTTATCGGGAGTTACAGCAACGTATGCAACCCGAACTGCTTTTGTTGTCTGATTCTCAATAACCCAGTTGGTTCCGGCAGTAATATCATTGCCCATGGCAGCGTTGACAGCAAGATCAATAGTAGCCCGGGATTGATTAACGCCGTCATTCAAAACGGTTCCGTTCATTTCGCCATCGGCGATATGTGTTAGAGCCTGATCCAGTGCGTCCACACCATAGAGGGGGAGCATTGTGCCGGCAGCTTTGAGCGCATTGATTGCCCCAAAAGCCATACCGTCGTTGTTGCAGATAACCAGTTCAATGTCTCCGCCAAAGGACGAAGTCAGCCATGTGGCCATTTTATCATTGCCGTGCTGGGTTGACCAGTTGGGATCGGCTTCAAGAGCCAGTTCTTCAACAGAGATGCCGGCATCTCTAAAAGCTTTGACCGATTCTGTTGTTCGTGCCTCAGCATCGGGATGTCCAGGTTCGCCTTTGAGCAGGACGTACTGGACTGTACCATCGCCGTTCTTATCCCAGTCAGGATTGGCTTTCCAGTCATTTACCATCATTTCGCCCTGTATTATTCCCGACTCGGCCGAGTTAGTACCAACATACCAGACTTTGTTATAGGAACTCATGGCGCCGGCTTCTGTTGGTTCCTTATTGAAAAGGACCAGGGGAATACCTGCAGCTTTTGCTTTGTCGATGATGGTCGTTGCAGATGCGGGATCGACAAGGTTAATAGCAAGAACATCAACACCTTTGGTGATAAAAACATCAACCTGGTCGTTAAGTTTGGCCTGTTGACCTTCGGAATCGACGATGTCGATTTCTACGCCCTTCTCGGCAGCGTAGCGTTCAAGCTCAGGTTTCATCACACCATTCATAAAATTGTCGGCAAAGCTGTAGATGTTAGCACCGATGACCAGGTTACCCTCCGCGTCATCGTCAGATCCGCCGTTTGCAAGTAACATGGCGGGCATCGCCATCAGAATGATAGCGATAATGATTAATGCTTTTTTCATTAAAAAACTCCTTTAATTAGTTGTGGGACTCCAGTCCCCAGGTTAACTAGAGTATAGACTAATGATAAAAGCATCAATCCTTTTTCTACGATTGAGTGAATTGTAACATTAACTGTCTACGATAAAGAGGGCAAAGAAGTTGAGTTGAGGACATCGATAATACTGTCAGACCTCAAAACATCGAAATTAGAAAGGAAAAAAATAATTATTTCCTGGGTGAGGTGAAGGTAAGGACTTATCCTGGTGATGCTTATCAATAGGAGATATCAACTGACATTGGTAATATTACCGCTAACTCTATACTCAACTTTAATAGCGGCACTCTCAGAGCACGCTGATGAACATCAGAACGCCGACGACGAACAGGAATCCCAGTGATGCGAACTCGAAGACTGTCAGGGCACGACTGAATCCCCGGCGTTCCATCAGTGCTGTCATTCCTTGCTTACCACCGATCAACGCCAGGCTGAAGGCCGTCATGGCAATCATACCGCCTATTGAAACTCCGGCCACCAGAACTGCCGCGAATCCCAGGGCAGCATTGACGATGCCCCATGCCAGGATGGCCGAGGAGACTGGACAGGGGATGAGTCCCACTGAGACAGCCAGCATCCAGGGTTTCATCGTCTTCGGAAAAGATACCGGCATGTTTTTGTATTGGTGGTTGTCATGATTATGACTATGGTGGTTACTTTCCCGGATATGACCGATTAGATGAGAAAGGGCCAGTACTGATATTGCCGCGTAGGCAATCAGCCGGGTGATGCGTCCCACTTCCACTCCAACGGCCCTCAGGGAAACCGATAGGATACCGTAGGCGACGCCCACCAGCAGAAAGGCCGACAGGGAATCCAGAATATTCACCATCGCACTGAGAACCAGTCCTTCCCTCAACCTGGCCCGACGGGAACCGAAGTAACCAATGGTGAACAGCTTACCGTGCCCCGGACCTATGATGTGCACTATACCGAACAGAATGGCGATGGAGATGGCCAACAGAAAGGCCCGGACATTGCCTTCGCTGCCATTGGTTACCACACGCGCAGCCTCCAGCATGGATTCCTGGAGCCGAAATCCCCATTCCCGCAGAAACTCCGGCACGGGTATGGTCGTCGTAGGAGCCGTGGTCTGGCCGGTAAAAGGATTGGTCGTCTGGGTGCTCATCAGCGGGTTATCTCGTTTGCACTCAGGCTCACCACATCCACCATGCCGTAGCCCACTGTCAGAGAGCGGTGGGACGATACGGTGAAATCGACCTCCCGATCTTCCCAGGACGCGGTTATGGCGCTCATATCATCCGGACGGAAATCAATAAAATAAGTCGGGTCGAAGAGGAACACCCTCACATCTGCCATTTCATTCCATCGGATTGGAACCTCCAGGGGAACCCGAAAATCATAAAAAAGGCGGCCATTTTCAATATGGGCACTGAAATCCCGGGCGCGTCCGGGAGTGGCATACAGATCCCGGATTTCCACGAACATGTAGTACTCCTGTTCGATCAGGTGTTCGAACGCTCCACGACGAATGGCTTCCGTTTCGGTTGGATTCAGGACACCGTCCCGGTCGGTATCGTAGTCGAGGATAATGGCGGCACTGGTCAGTTCGTCGATGTCCCAGATAACCCGGACATACTCCAGACCCTTCCGTCCCAGTTCGGGGATTACCTGCCCCCGGATCCACATATGAGGATGGCCCGAAAGTGTCCCGGAAATCACCAGGAATAGTATGACTGCTATGAAATGGTGGCAATACCGCTTCATCGTGGTCATCCTAGTCTTCGACAGATCGTGAGTCAATGAGATCAACCATAGATATCATTATTGACATCTTTATCGACCATGGAGCAATGTCCGAAAGAATCCTGTTGACTCTCCTATCGTCTCCGTGAGATACTCTCTTCACAAGGATGATGGGGAAGAGGACATCATGAAGACCCTGGGAACCCGGGGGACCCGTCCGAAGTGGTACGGGATCGGTGGATCTGGGGGATACCGGAGAAGCCTGAGATTTCCCCTGAACGAGGGAGCTCTGCCGTTTGTTCGTTACAATATCTCAGGAGGAGATCGGATGTTTTTTACATTACTATTAGTAACCTTTGGAATTGCAATCGCGGTTAGTTTTACTGTAGTAAAACTATTTGGTATCCCGATATCGGCAATTTTTAAGCGGATTATCGAAGACAAGATACATACCGCTTGGGTCAGGTATATCAATTTTGCTGCCTGTGTCGTGGGTGTTGCCGGAGGGGTGAGAATTTACAATCTTGAGCGTTATATCAATGAGGGCTATAACAATCAGGACATATTGGTCCTCACCCTTAATCGATGGATCCTCGAGGTCTACAGGACGGTCATTGAAACTCTCAAGGCCATAGCCTGGATGTATTTGGTTGTATTTGTCTTTGCTCTCATAGCCTATGTGATTGTGAGGGGTTTAGAGATGAGACAGGCCCGTAAAATAGATCTCGAATAGGTTAGTCCACACTACCGGGAGCCTTAGAAATCATCACCTTGTCATTCACAAAGCTCCTTGAGTCATTGTAAAGACACGCCCCATCCTTCATCAAGCATTTGCTCATAGTCTGGATGATAATGCATCAAGATTGTCAAAGCGGTGGCACCTTCCTCTTCTTTTAGGAGATACCCTTCTCTCGTTCCAATCCAATTTGCCATGCCCTCGGTTTGGGCCTTCCCGTCTTTAGTTAACACGGCAATGTGCCCTGCTTCCATTCGCCTATCATTTTTGAGTTTTCTTAAAAACCTTTGATCCATAAAGGATAGGTTTTCTCGTCCAGCATAATGACCCAAACATGAAGCCTGGGAGCATGGATCATAATATCGTACGTCTTATCCTTCATTGCCACCTCCAGAAGTAGCATAACTTAATAATTTTCAGTTTGCCACCATCTCATTTCCTTCTGGGCGACGATTTTTTCCCACTATCTGTTATACTATCCCCCATGACATCTTTATGGAACTTCTTGATTCTTTCTGTAATCGCAGCCTTCACCCCCGGTCCCAACAACAGTATGCTTATGCAATCCGGAATATACTTTGGTCTGGCAAAAACACGTCGCCATATCGCAGGAATTGTAGTAGGATTCAGCTTTTTATTCTTCTGCATCAACATGGGGATTTACGCACTCATCCTTCGTTTCTCCTTCTTTGATACAATCATCAAAAGCATCGGCTCGGTGTATTTTGCCTATCTGGCATACCGAATGGTCAAGCTAACCGTACCAGGAGCAGGGAAGGACGACGGCGATACCCCCGATTCCGCTGATCCTGAAGGTGATGGTGGCAGATCCCGGGGGAAGAAGCAATACAAACCCCTGGGGTTCTGGACGGCCTTTTTCTTTCAGTGGATCAACATTAAGGCTTGGTTTTTCGTACTGAGCGCCCTGGGTTCCCTCCCCGCTTCGCGGACAGTTTCCACGGTGCTGTACTCCCAATCAATAATCATGCTGGTCTCTAGCTGTTCCGCCCTGACCTGGACTCTGGGAGGAGTGTTCATATCTGCGGTCTTCAAAAACCCTCTTACACTACGGGTTATCAGTATTTTACTTGCATTGTCGCTGGTTTATATTGGAATTTCCCAGTGGCTTTAGGAGAGATGAGGAACTCAAGACATAAGAAAGGTCGAAATTTTCAGACCAAAATGAAACAAAGGACGTTTTTCCCGAATCAAGGGTTGCAAAACTAGTTTTTTAGAGGTATCCTGAAAACTCTGCTGTAAGATGGAAGCATCAGAAATAATTTCAATGGAGGAAATTGTATGAACCGTTTATTCTCGTTTTTTACGGTGACACTGCTCATCGTAAGCATGGCTTTTGCCGCCGGTGAAGTCGATTCAATGGATTCCGGTCCGGTGAATATCGAATTCTGGACCACCGAAACACAGGCTGATCGGCAGGCCACGATTCAGGTGCTTGTGGATACGTTTGAGATAATGAATCCCGGCATCACTGTCGATGTCATCCCTGTCGATGAGAACGACATGGCGACACAGATGAATGCCGCTGCCGCCGCCGGAACCCTGCCTGCTCTCATCGAAGCGGCCACCCCTAACACTGTCGCTTTCGGGTCTGCCGGTCTCTTGAACACCGAGGCTGCGACTATGATTGTCGAGGAAATCGGCATCGACAAGTTCTACGCCGGGGTGCTGAGGCTCAATCAAATGGGCAATGGTGAAGCCTACTATTCAATGCCTTACCACGGATGGGTACAGGGAATCTGGTACCGTACCGACTGGTTTGAGGAGGCCGGACTGAATCCGCCGGGAACCTGGGATGATGTTCTCAAAGCGGCCAGGTATTTCTACGATCCGGCGAACAACCAGTATGGAATACTCGTCGGCACCAAGGCGGAAGCCTATGCCGAACAATGCTTCACTCAGTTTGCCATGTCCAACGGCGCAGGCCTGTTCGACAAAGATGGCAATCTTATCTTCAATTCGCCTGAAATGAAGGAGGCATTCGAGTACTATGCCGAATTGGCGAAATATAATCCCCCCGGCCCTCAAACCTGGCGGGCGAGGGATTATTATCTGCAAGGCAAGATGGCGATGTTCTTCTATTCAACCTACATCATGGACGACCTGGCATTGGCCGATGTCGCCGCGGGCTCCTTGACTGCCGAAAACTTCGAGAATCTAGCTGGCACCAGTTTTGATCCTGAGTTGGTGAAGAACACGGGGATGGCTCCCATCATCCGCAATACCCGCCCGGCAGGATATGGCACCATTGTCTCCCTGGCTTTCCCTAAGACAGACGATGCGGCAAAAACCGCTGCCGCACAGAAATTCGTCCGTTATCTCTATTCGCCTAATGCCTACATAACTTTCCTGCACATGGCTCCCGGAGGTATGAATCCTGTCCTCAAGAGCATTGCGACTAACCCCCGCTTCCAGCAGGACCCGAAGAAAATTTTCGAGAATTATGGTCCGGAAAAAATGGCCGAAATCATCGGCGGACTGGACAGCATAGAGACTTTCGGCATCGTCGGCGGAAAACGCATCGACGCCGCAGGAGTTATCTATTCCAAGCAGATCATACCGCAGGTGATCTACAAGATTACCCAGGAAGGCATGGATGTGGACGAGGCTATGGACTGGGGCGAGGCCGAGATGAGGAAGCTGATGTAATAACCTCTTTCAGGAGGAGGGGGCTAAGGCCGTTGTTTTTATAAACACTGTAGGGTGCCTCTAAAAAACCCATTCCGTTTTTGCCTTGCTCTTTTCCGCCTGCCTGTGCGTGTTCTGCACGCAAAAGATACTGTGCCAGATTTCAAAAGCGGTTTTTTAGAGGCGCCCTGTAGCTGAGGAGAGCAGAAGGGTGTGATAATCAATGAGTAGGCGACTATGATGACTATAAGGACGTTCCGCCAGAGAGAATCGGCATTGGGCTGGGGTTTGATACTGCCATCGTTGATTATCATCCTCAGCCTCATCCTTTACCCCATTGTCGCCAACATCATCTCGAGTTTCTACAGTGTTTCGTTGCTGGATCAGAGCAAATTTATCGGTCCTGCCAACTACATTGAGGTACTCGGCGATCCGGCTTTCTGGAAGGCGGTACTGACAACCCTGCTCTATGTGGTTTTTTCCACCGTCGGAACTACTCTCGTCGGGCTGGGGGTGGCGCTGGTGATGAACAGGCCGTTTCCCTTAAGGAGTTTGGTGAGGAGCCTGATCCTGCTCCCCTATGTCGCCCCTGTGTTCTCGGTTGTCTACGCCTGGAAGTTTTTCTTTGATCCGGTGAATGGTTTGTTCATGGACATAACCGTCGAACGGCTGGGGCTGTTTTCGGAGAGATTCAATCTGATCGGCAGCCCCGAATCAGCCCTTTGGGTGGCCATTGTTTTCTCGATCTGGAAGAATTTTCCCTTCACCTACCTTATGCTGCTTGCCCGGCTTCAAGCTATTGACAAGAATCTCTACGAGGCATCGGATGTGGACGGTGCCGGACCCTGGCAGAAATTCCGCTACATAACCCTTCCAGAACTTTATTTTGTCATTGGGGCCTTTGTGCTGCTCCGGGTAATCTGGAATTTCAATAAATTCGAGGATATCTACCTGCTTACGGACAATGTTAAGGTGCTCTCGGTGTACACGTACTTCAAGGCATTCGTGGGAGTCGTTGACCTGGGTCAGGGTTCTGCGCTGGTGATTCTTCAGTTTGTACTGCTCATCGGGTTCATTCTCTATTATGTCAAGAGGGTGCTCAAATGGTGAGAATACGGCGTATTCCGCGCAAAATCGGATTTCTTCTGCTGCTCCTGCTCATTATTCTCTTCACCCTGTTTCCCTTCCTGCAGATGCTGTCCCTGTCACTCAAATATCAATGGGACTGGGGCAATCCCTCGCTGGTGCCTACTCAGGTCAATCTCGAGGCGTATAAGGAGCTGCTCAACATTGATCAACAGGTGAAGGATGTCCCCGAATCGGTGAAGATTCTCCTGGAGGAATCTGATCTCGACCGCCATCAGCGTAAAGCGATTCTGGCAAAGTACAGGGATTCCAGTGATGTTTTCCCCTTTGCCAAATATTTTCGCAACTCTCTTACTCTTTCTTTCATGGCCGCGGTGCTGTCGGTGACTCTGGCTGTGTTTGGGGCTTATTCCTTTAGCCGCCTGCGTTATCGCGGCAGGGGAATGATTCAGCGCGGGGTTCTGTTCGTATATATGATAGGGGGCATACTTCTGCTCATCCCCCTATACCGCATTGCCGTTGCCCTGGGCTTTCTGGCGACTCCCGCAGGCACTTTTACCTCCCTTCTAACCATATATCTGGTTCAGACGCTGCCGGTATCCCTTTATATGCTGGGAAATTTCTTTAGAACCATTCCCTACTCCATTGAGGAGGCGGCTCTCATCGAGGGGGTCTCCAGATTCGGCATTATCCGGCGCATCGTAATTCCTCTTTCCGCATCGGCCATTGTTACGGTATTTATCTATGCCTTTATGATTGCCTGGAACGAATATCTTTTCGCCTCGGTATTCCTGAAGGGCTACAAGGAGTTATACACTCTGCCCATCGGGCTTCGCAGCCTGTTCGTCTCAAAAAACGCCATCTGGGACCGAATCATGGCCGCTTCTATGTTAACGGCTCTGCCTGTTATGGTCTTGTTTATGGCGATTCAGAAGAATCTTACCGGAGGGCTGTCCGCAGGCGGGGTGAAGGAATGAAAGCATGCCGGCACCTCATTCGAGTCAGGAGGCAGGCGCCTGGCACGGGGTGATAAACGGCTGCTGTGAGTTTTATGCAATGCCCCGAAGAATGTGGTTGCTTCCATACAGTGAATTCACTGTGGTCCGGGACTTCTTGAACCCGCCTAATACACAGTGACGATCTTCGATACCGGTCCGATTGGGTATTAGTGTGCGCTTGCCACGCTTTTGGTGCCGTTTTCGTCGATTTTTCCGTCCACAGACGAGATATTGTGTCAAATCCCGCCTTTTTTTAGAGGTGCCCACATGTAAATGGTCTCATGGCTGATGCTTTTCCCTGGAAGATCAATCTCAATTCTCCCTGCAATTTTCCGGGGACTCCATCCGAGTTCCAGTTTTTCAATGACATATTCACGTATAACCGGATCGCTGATCCTCTCACGTTTCCTGCTTTGTCGCCTCCGGATATGTGTCCTGCTATTGGCCCAGTATGCCTGATATTGATTGTCTTCGGCGCTGTTGTTTTTGATCTCTCTCGAAATGACCGAAGGGTTTCTATCAAGGCGGTGGGCAATAGAGCAGATAGATTCTCCCCGGCGCCTGCCTATCATAATTTCTTCTCGGTCTTCAGGGGCAAGGACCCTATACAACCTCTTAGACTGTGATTTACATTGCATATAGGCGGCCGCTCCTTGTTGTGCGTTTTGTGGTTATTACACACTGACAATGGATGCCGCCTTTTTCTATCCCCCTCCGAGGGGTACCCCCCGGAGGGGGCCGGGTGTTGCTTCTCGGACTTGAACGCGGGAGGGGATAATCGTGGATGCCAGTTTCAAAGAAGTGCCAGTGCAACGTAATAGCAAAGAAGAGAATGCCAGGATCAAAAACGGTGAAAAGATAGAAGAATGGAGCGAGGACAAGCGTCGTCAGAAGGATACAGATGCTCGTTGGACGAAAAAGAACAAGAGGAGTTATTTTGGCTATAAAAATCATATTAAGGTGGATGCGAGAAGCAAGTTGATAAAAAAATACAGGGTCAGCAGTGCCGAAGTACATGATTCTAAAGAGTTTGAGGGGTTGCTTGATGAATCAGACGAAGGACAACAGATATATGCAGATTCAGCATACCGGTGAGGCCGAATGGTGTGTCAGGATACCTGCAAATTGGTGTTGAAAATATTTGAAGGGTACCTCTAAAAAACAGCTTTAGGGGCACCTCTAACTTACCTTATTTCGTTTTTGGCTTGATCTTTTTCCTGCTGCTACGTTGTCAAAATACTCACGTAAGCAGGTGCGTACCGCTACCAGGTGTGTACCGCAGGGTGTAGCCCGAGGAACACACCGCCTCTGCGCCAAATTCCAAAAGCTGTTTTTTAGAGGTTGCCACAAGCTTTCTGACACCGGGTAAAAATCCCACTGCTGGGGGCTTGGCGGAGACTTCGAGACTGTTTCAACAATAGCGGTATAAGCACCCCCAGCAGCCTGGGCTGACAGTGCGTTCTTCTACCAGTCCTGTGTTACCTCCATGACGTAACCGCTGAGCGTATTTGTGCCTTCGATATCATTCCATTCGAACTGCGAGCCAAAAAATCCTGGATTTTGTACTGGCCATCCATCGATTCCTATAGCGGCAAAGTTCTGGCCGCCGCCGTAATTATCCGGCTCCACTTGAGTGTTGTTGAAAGAACGGGTTCCCCAGTTATGATAGGCCGTTCCAGTCCAGTTTTGCCCCTGACCTGTACCTAAGGGGGTGGTTGTAGCATCATCATCGTCGCCATTCCAAACCCAATCGCTTTCCGCTTTCTTATCTGTCGCGCCTATCCACAGATAGCGCGCGCCACCGCCATCACTTGCGCTTTCCGTTATCACCCCCGTAGCAGTCTGGTTTATGGCGGCGACTACCGCATCTTGTTCCGTCTGTGAACCTATCTCCACAAGGGAGGCCCCTCCTCCCTGCGCCCTGGAATAATGCGCCGCCGTATCCCAGTTCACCCCTCCCGCTTCCGCTATGAGCACCACGGGGAAGCTATTGCCACCGGCAGTGGGTGTCCCGTAAACAGCGGGCGGTAAACCGGATATGTCAAGGACGGTCGCGGCCATTGTATTGGTAACAAGATTACCATTTCGTGTTCCCGTTACCACGAAAACATACTTATGCCCTGGATGCAGCCGTAAGTCGCTCAATTGGCTTGCCGCTGTAAATGGATCTGTCAGGCCCGTCCATCGAGTCACTGCTGATACTTCCGACATGACAGCGGTAACATCCGCTACCGTGTTCTTGCCTATTAAGAATTCATCGCGAGTTGGAGCTGTTTCTCCTGATGTCCGTATTGTTAAGTTGTACGCGTAGACCGTGTAGATGGTGTCTGTATCGCTGTCAAACTCATCCCATGACAGGGCCAGTTGACTGCCCGTATTTGTCGGCGCGGTTATACTCGCCGGAACGCCATAGTCTGCCGTGCTTATCGCGTTAACCGTCAGGGTGATATCGGCCTCTTTGCTGTCTTTGTAGTGACCTTTTCCCGTCATGGTGACGGTGTATGTGGTCGTGGTGAAGGCCGTCTGCGCAGGGGCTATCGTTATCGTCCCTGTCGCCGGATCGATGGTGACATTCGTTCCCGGGTCTGGTCCTGTGCCGGATTTCCTGGCGATGGTGAAGTTCACAGCCTCCGCCAGCGTGTCACTTCCCACCAGGAATTGGCCTATTACGGCAGCGGCCGTATTCCCTGTGGCGGCACCCTCGTCAATCGTCAGATTCGTATAGGACATGGCGACGGATGAGATTGATTTTTTCTCGGCTGTTATGGTGAGTGAATCGGTTTTAGAGCTATCCGCCTGGCTCGTTGCTGTTATTTTCGCATCCCCGCTGGAATTCACTATAGTAACGGTTACTTGCTTGTTAGCAGTCCCGCTGGGGGTTACGGTTGCGATCGTGTTGTCAGAAGTTGTCCAGCTTATACTGTCATCGGGGCTGCCGGTGACAGCTACAACCGCGTTGAAGGAGAGGGCCTCTCCGTAGGCTTCTGTCATGGACGCGCCGGGGTCCGCGCCCGTCGAAGTCGTCCCCTCTTTGATGGTGACCGAATCAATTGAATTCCCCGATGTGCCTGCGTTGACCGTCAGGGTGATATCGGCCGTTTTGCTGTCTTTGTAGTGACCTTTTCCCGTCATGGTGACGGTGTATGTGGTCGTGGTGAAGGTCGTCTGCGCAGGGGCTATCGTTATCGTCCCTGTCGCCGGATCGATGGTGACATTCGTTCCCGGGTCTGGTCCTGTGCCTGATGTGCCGGATTTCCTGGCGATGGTGAAGTCCACAGCCTCTGCCAGTGTGTCACTTCCCACCAGGAATTGGCCTATTACGGCAGCGGCCGTATTTCCTGTGGCGGCACCCTCGTCAATCGTCAGATTCGTATAGGACATGGCGACGGATGAGATTGATTTTTTCTCGGCTGTTATGGTGAGTGAATCGGTTTTAGAGCCATCCGCCTGGCTCGTTGCTGTTATTATCGCATCCCCGCTGGAATTCACTATAGTAACGGTTACTTGCTTGTTTGCAATCCCGCTGGGGGTTACGGTTGCGATCGCGCTGTCAGAAGTTGTCCAGCTTATACTGTCATCGGGGCTGCCGGTGCCAGCTACAACCGCGTTGAAGGAGAGGGCCTCTCCGTAGGCTTTTGTCATGGACGCGCCGGGGTCAGCGCCCGTCGAAGTCGTCCCCTCTTTGATGATGACCGAATCAATTGAATTCCCCGATGTGCCTGCGTTGACCGTCAGGGTGATATCGGCCGTTTTGCTGTCTTTGTAGTGACCTTTTCCCGTCATGGTGACGGTGTATGTGGTCGTGGTGAAGGTCGTCTGCGCAGGGGCTATCGTTATCGTCCCTGTCGCCGGATCGATGGTGACATTCGTTCCCGGGTCTGGTCCTGTGCCTGATGTGCCGGATTTCCTGGCGATGGTGAAGTCCACAGCCTCTGCCAGTGTGTCACTTCCCACCAGGAATTGGCCTATTACGGCAGCGGCCGTATTTCCTGTGGCGGCACCCTCGTCAATCGTCAGATTCGTATAGGACATGGCGACGGATGAGATTGATTTTTTCTCGGCTGTTATGGTGAGTGAATCGGTTTTAGAGCCATCCGCCTGGCTCGTTGCTGTTATTATCGCATCCCCGCTGGAATTCACTATAGTAACGGTTACTTGCTTGTTTGCAATCCCGCTGGGGGTTACGGTTGCGATCGCGCTGTCAGAAGTTGTCCAGCTTATACTGTCATCGGGGCTGCCGGTGCCAGCTACAACCGCGTTGAAGGAGAGGGCCTCTCCGTAGGCTTTTGTCATGGACGCGCCGGGGTCAGTGCCCGTCGAAGTCGTCCCCTCTTTGATGATGATCGAATCGACAGAATTACCCGGTGGAACAACTTCACAGGTCGTCAAGAGAACGATACCCGTGAAGAGAACAAAAAACATACTACTTCCGCGAAACACTGCGCAGACTTTATTCATAGAAACCATCCTTTATACTATTATTATGTCTTATATTTAATCACGTCAAGTATTTTTCGCACATTTTTTCAGAATTATTGTCCTCCCATTAGTTAGGTACTCCTAACTTGTCTTCTTCTCCCTCTCTAACTCTATCAAAAAGGCTCTTCCAACTTTCCTATGAATACATATCCAATTTTCCGCAGTGAAAATGTATCGCTGTTCTGAAATCTTCAAAATTCCTAAACCCTCTGGCGGTTGCTTTTATATGCTGGATCACACTGTTTATTCCGAGATATAATCAAAAGTTGTAGATGGGGTAAAAAAAGAGCAAATCCTTTTGTAAAATAATTGGTGATAAAGCCAAACAGAAAGAAGATGCTCTATGGAAGAGTTTACAGCAAACGGAAATGATTCGGAAGTGCTGAAAAGCGAAACAGAATCGGTTGTACGCAATGGTTACCACGCCCAGCGAAAAATTGAGACAGGGGTTGGTCAAATGCAAATCAAGGTTCCAGGAGTGGATGACAGGAAATTAAAGAGTAAGCGAGAGGATCGCTTCACCCGTGCCATACTGCCAGCCTATATGCGCAGAACTCCCAGTATCGACAACCTTGTTCCGGCGCTGTACCTCAGTAGTGTGTCCACATCCGCTTTCCAGACGGCTCTTGCCTCGATTCTGGGTGCTGGAGGGAGATACTGCTCCAACTGAAAGCACGGGGTCTCACCACCGCCCCCAGGCTGGCCATTGGGGATGGTGCGCTGGGTTTCTGGAATGCCCTGGATGAAATCTTTCCAGTAACAAAAAAACAGCGTTGCTGGGTGCACAAAGCAGCGAATGTGTTAAGGGCACCTCTAAAAAACCTTATTTCGTTTTTGGCTTGATCTTTTTCCTCGCTGCTGCGTTGTCAAAATGCTCACGTAAACAGGTGCGTACCGTAGGAGCAAAGCTCCGAGGAACGCACCGCCACTATCAGGTGTGTACCGCAGGGTGTAGCCCGAGGAACACACCGCTACTGCGCCAAATTCCAAAAACGGTTTTTTAGAGGTTGCCTATGGTTTGGAAGCTCTGCCTGGAGGCTGAAAAGAACTGGCAAAAGCTACGTGGATACAAGCTGATCCCCAGGGTTATTGAGGGTGTGTTTTGTAAAGATGGAGTCTTCAAGGAAGAGGCCGCGTGAAAAAATGAAGGATTTGAAATTTTCTCATCCACAACTATTGACAATAACTCCTATGAGTATATAATGGGTACTATCGAATTTCTGCATAAAATAAAGAAGATAGTGTTAAGAAATATTTCATAGAAAGGAACATGCAATGAAAAGGGGCATAGTAATTGGGATTCTCGCTGTGCTGCAAACCGTGAGAATTTTTGCTATAGATATTTCCAGCGAAGATAATTCAGTAGAAGTTACTATATATCGTCCATCAAATTCAATTGGCAGTGCTGCTGATATGGAAATCTTTATAAACCAGGATGTAATATTTGTGCTTGATCAAATGGAATACATTAATTTCCGTTGTTCGCCTGGTGAATATCTAATTTACTTCATTCCAAAAATTAGAGATTTTCAATCAAATAGTGGTGCTAAAGGAGTCATGCTTGCTGAATTTGAATCTGGAAATCAATATATAATCGAGCTTGGCATTGTGAGAAATCCAGGGTTAATACCTATTTTCAGACCAGGGGGAACATTCGTACGAAGTGTAAAACTAGAAAAATATAGTGAAATTAATTCTTTTAGAAAAATTGAAGAGATGTAGATAGAAATGATGAAAATAATCGGCGTTGTAGTATTAACTTTGATTTTTCTAAATAGTTGCGTGTCAACTGGTATATCGCTAAAGTCCATTGACACAGAGAATGCCTATCTAGCAGGTAAGTTTCAGAGATATCAACATGGTTTTGAGCTTATCAATTTAGAAACAGATAAAATAATCCATATCCATTTTGCAGATTCAGATATCCCCATCTTCAATATAATACCAACAGGCCGGTGGGCGATTACAGGAATATATGGAATCAGTCAAAGACTTTTTTATTCAGAAGAAGCATATATTCCTATTGTAAATAGTCTTATGACAATTATTGAGGCCAATGCCGGATCTGTAACTTTTTTAGGTGAATTCGAATACGAAGTAGATTTCCATTTGGATCTACTAACCAGGCATGACTTTTATTGGAGTTATCCCTTCGATAACTTTGTCGACTATGTTGAAACTAATCAAGAAACAATTGGCCCAATCGAAATTCAGCCTCTGCGAAAACTTTCTGTGCAATGACAGATTCAATTCAAAAGGAATAATGTTATCAAAGTAGAAGATCGGTTGGTTAGCCTCTATTTCTCACCAACATAAAACTACATAAAAAATCCTGTAGAATTTCTGTTCTCTTCGGTAGTATATCAAACAAAACATTTCCAGTTGATTGATCCCTGTTATTTCCGACAGAATTAAGTCTTTTTTCTGATTTATTTTTATTTTCCAACCCTTGGTGCACAGCTCTTCCAGGGAATTCTGAGGACATGATTCGGGTTTCATCGTCGCTGACCTGCCGAATTGTTCTTCGAAGATGGACAAAGAAAATATAGGCGATTGTCGAGAAGTACAATCGGCTCCGCTTCGATTTCATCCACCCCCAGCCCATGACAGACGAAGAAAAGAAAGATGTCGAAGAGATGGTCAACAAAAAAATCGATGAAAATCTCCCGGTTAGTATGGATATTATGACTTTGCAGCAGGTCCGGGATCTGAATGCCCGCGCCCTTTTCGAGGGCAAATATGATGAGCAGGAAAAAATTTAAGCAGGTGTGTACCGCAGGGCGCAGCCCGAGGAACGCACCGCCACTTCGTCAATTTCCTGAAGCTGTTTTTTAGAGGTGTGCTATATCCAGGTTCACCTTCTTGGTGTATTGGTGTTTTTTTTCAACTCATTATACTATAGAAGGTTGAACTTGTTTAGCTGTGATGTTTATACGGATTCAGGTAGTAGTACATTTCCTCTGGATTAAAATAAGGGGATCAGTCTACCGGTAGGCTTTTTTTCTCAGAAATCCAATAATTATGGTGCCGAATACGGATTCAGGATTCAAAAAAAATAATTCTGAACCTCCTTACGCTGCACACAGCGTCCCATGCCATCCATAAGTTGCGTTAATATTTTTCCAGTAAGGAAATATCGTAGGGTTGATTTTGAAACTTCCCCATTAGTCAGTTTCTGTCTGCAAGGCAGGCAGGATGGATGCCCTGGGCTGTATTTGGAGAGTTGGTTTGAATCGCTTGACAGGAGATAGGTTCTTTTCTAGAATCGTAGCATCTCTCTTAGGGGTTTGTCCCACAACGGGTTAAGCAATGAGGCGGCGGACAAACCAGAGGCTGTGAAGTATTGATGCACCTTCTCGTATTCTTTGTTAACCTGTCATCCTTATCCGAAGGATTTTGGACTGATTCAGAGCCAGACCTCCGTGAGACCTAGGCTCTTTTGGATTGGCCCCCGGGAATCGGATATCCGCCATACGGGAGAGCTTTTTTCCGGTTCCATCACCCTCTACGGTAGCGGCTCCGGCGAGAACCGGAATTTTTGTTCCTTTGTGGGAAGGCGGATAAACCACAACCTGGTAACCGACGAGCAGACAGAGTTCATTTTCAATGAGCAAGTCAGGGTCTTGGATAAGGACCCAAAGACCCGGTTCATGAGCTATAATCCCATGCTCGTCTATGCATCTCCGGATGTCAGCAGGATTGCTGAGGCCACCAAATGCCTTAACGGCAAGGATATTGTAATTCTGCCACCCTCCATGCAGATGATTCATCGGCATGGGGGGCGTTTGCTCTATTATGGTGCCGATTACATTGCCTACCGGGAAATTGATGGGAATACCGACCGGTGATATAGGGAAGAGGCCCGCAGGTTGTGTAGCGTCCTGCAAGCGGAGGGGTACAGGGGTATCCTCGGTTTGGATGCCCTTATCACTGGCAGGGACATTCTCTTCCTGGAGATCAATCCACGTTTCCAGGGTTCTTCCCTCGATTTGAACAGGGCCCTGTGGGAGAGGGGTTTCCCATCTCTCCAGGAACTGAACGAACAGGCCTTCTCCTCCGATCTTCCTTCTCGGGGCCGGGATGAGTTGGAAGCCCTGCTCGTCGGCTATAGCAGTTTTTCCTTCTCTGGAATCCATCGGGCACACTTGGATTCCATCTATAGGCATAGCTTCGAGGAGCCAAGGGTTGAAGACTGCCTGGGTGACGGCTTTGATCCCATGCAGCCTTCAGATGAGGAAGCCCATCAATTTACCCTGCAATTTCGTGACAATATAGCCAGTGCCCGGGATGGGAATCTGCGAATACATCAGAATTTGATTGAACCATCGGAGGAATGGCAGTCTTCCCTCCTTGAGATTAAAGACAAGATTCGCCTGAAGATTGCCCTGTTGAACCAGGGAGCAAGAATTTCGTCGTCCGCTAAGTTTTCCCTGGCCTGGAAGGGAGGTATGAGGGAGGGGGTCTACCGTTCCCTGGACATTGACATTGATGGCAGCAAATACAATGTGCCGCTGAGCACAAAATTGTCCGCCCTCTCCCCCTTTGAAATCGATTATCGGGATGGTAGGTTTGTTCTCTGCTATCACGGACAGGGTATTGTGCCGGTAGACATGGACTTGCGTTTTCCCTATTTGACAAAGGCCACGAGGGGGGGGATTCCCCTTGAAAGAATCTTCCTTCTGGCAACAGACAGATTGCGTATTCAAAACTGCTCGTTCTGCACCTTCGTTGAGGCGAAAATGAAATGCCGCTTCTGTGAGGCCATTCATTATCCTATTCAATTTAGAACTGACGATGTGCTGGAGGCAATTGAAGGCATCTTTTCGTTGGAAAACCGCCCCTTCCGCCACGTGATGATTGGCGGTCTCTCCAATCATAGAGGGCAGGAAAGGGAACCCATTCTGAAGATCTGTCGGAGGATTCGACAATTCTCGGATATGCCCATATACCTTATGTGCCTTCCGCCGGAAGATTTGTCAGACATAGATGCCTACATCCAGGCGGGTGTTACGGAGTTCGGCTTCAATCTTGAGGTGTTTGATCAGGATATCGCAAGGGAGATCATGCCCGGGAAGGGCCTCATCCCGCTGGATCAATACGATGCGGCGTTCAGGTATGCCCACGAGCGGTTAAGAGGGTCCGGCTGGGTTTATTCGGCCCTTGTCGTTGGCCTTGAGCCTGGGGCCTCTCTGCTGGCCGGCGTAGAGCATCTTTGCAGGATGGGGGTTCGTCCGATTCTTTCTCCCTTTCTGGCCTTGCCAGAAACGCCATTTCAGTCTAGAATTCCCCTGAGCAATGCGGAGATCCGTGATATTTACCATGAGACCCTGTGCATCCTGGCGAAGCACGGGATGGAATTAGGCCCGGACTGCCCGGAATGCCGGAACAATACCCTGTGAAGAAGAACCCATCGACCCAGGTTTTAAGTCAATTCTCCAAGCCCTACCCCGATATACAGGTTGATCCCGTGGTTCTCTGGGAGTATGGTGCTACCAAGCATATTTGCCTTAGCAGCATTGGGTGCAGGTTTGGCAGGGGTGGGCAGTGTGTATACTGCAACTATGGGAGTACCACCGAGCATTCCGACGAAGAAAAACTTCGGGCTGTTGAAAATATACTCCAAACAAACATCCATAAAAGGGTGATCGTCGGGTCTTTTGGCAACTATTTTGATCCAGAGGAGGTTTCATGGGAACTCTTTTCGTCGATCAATGGACTTCTGGCAAGGACTGCCATAGGGTCAATTATATTTGAAACACATTACACCACCGTTAGCAAAAAATATTTAGATGAGATTAAGCGTGTGTTCTCGCCGACAAATAAGGACATCTTCATCGAAATGGGGCTGGAATCCAGCAATCCTCGTATTCTGAAGGAATACATCAACAAGTCACTGGATATACGGAAATTTTCCGATACCATCGCCCTCATAGAGAAAAAATCGCACTATTGGTGCGTATTACTACATTTTTGGTTTTTTTCTTCTCAACAAAATATTTATACTCCTCGTTATCTTAGCTTTTGCGCTGGTGGGTTTGGCATTGGCAGGGGACGAATTTACCTGGCCCTTCGTTTCATTAGACAATGACACATTCTTGTATTTGGCAGCCTTACAGATAGCCATGCTTGCTATTCTCGTAACATCGTATATTTTCCTATCGACGGTGGTGCGAAAGAGAGAATCTCTTGAATATTCACAACTCAATACTATAGAGACTATGCACTTGGTGAGAATTAGAGTGATAATGGTATCTTTCTTTTCAGTCATCGTGGCAATCCTCATGCATTTTGAATATATTAGAGAGTTGGAATCGAAGTTTATTTCTACGGTTCTTTTTTGGGCATCGCTGTGCATACAGGGCGTAACACTTCTCTTTATGATTTCAATAATGGCTCATAGGTTGCTTTTTGTTCTTGTGGCCTTGAGGGGCATTAGCAGGGGCATTTTTAAGAAACCAGGTTGTCAAAAAGACAGATCAGAAGGTAGCACAAAGATATTCCAGAAAGTTTCCTATCTCGAACAGATGGTAAGACAGGTTAACGAAGGACACGCAAATCAATTGGAGGATTATTTCTCCCAAAGTGATAAATTAATGTATATTTTAGACTGAAGTTTTTATCGCAAGACCACCATATTCCCATACAGGGAAAGCAATTAGCCAATTCCCCAATGTTACGATACTGGGGACCTGGCGACTACATACTGACCCCCAAAAGATTCAGGATTACTCTTTGATGGTTTACTGGTTCTGTAATCCGCGTGAAGGATGCGGATTCTTTACAATCGAATTCAATTGTGTTTTGGCAAATAGTCGCAAGACAATTTAACGCCGTTCGGAAACTATGGACGAGTTCTCCATCGTCTGTTTGTTTTGTTGATGCTTTCGCCAGGGCTTTACCAGATTTTTTCGCAGGAGAAACGATGGATTTCTTTTTCTTCTCCCTTTCAATGGCAGAAGCTTCATCTTCAAAGAGAATGGGAGCCATCCGTTTCCGCATTTCCCATTCAACATAGTAGGCAAGCATACAAACCAATACATGCGCCCGAACCCTGTCCTCCAGGCGGTGATAAACGGGCCGTAGCTTCAAGTCCACCAACTTTATGTAGCGAAATGCCTGTTCAACGTTGGAGAGCCGTTTGTACGCAAATACAACCTTTTCGTCAGAGAGTTCTTCCTGTATTTCCCTGTCAATGCTCGCTTCAGTTAGCATTCCTCGGTCACCGACCACAGTGATCCGTTCAAGACCGAAGCGATTTCGGAGTTTTTCAATCTGGCTGGAAACCGTCATCGGATCGGCTGTGTTGCCTTCAAAGACTTCAACCCCCACAGGACGTCCTTCTGAGTCACAAAGAAGACCCACTTCAATTTGTAGCTTGCCCCTCTTACCGTCTCGAGAGTATCCCCGTTTAGCGAGGGGACAGTGTTTTCCCTCATACCATGCAGATGTTAGGTCGTAAAAAACTAACGAACCGTTTTTGAGGTGTCTGTCAGCTAGCTTCGTTTCAATCGTATGCTGACGTTTTAAGAGCCAATCAAGCGATTTGTCAATGTCCTATTCTCCAATGGTTTCATCCAGACCAATCTGTTCTGATAAAGTCGTGGTCTTTGATGGTCCGATAAGTTCCCTAAAAGTGGCCAGCTTCAATTGTGGATGAAGAATACGTTGGGCAATAAGGGCGATAATCAAATTACGTTCGGGAGTTCGGCGGGAGGAAATTAACCGAGGAATATCAAGATCTTTCATAACCTTGAGGATGGCAACGGCATGACCATGCGGCAGAGTTCGAGTGATTTTGAAATCATTTCCAGATAGGGCTTCTGGTCCTTCTTTAAGCAACCGTCGAAGGCCTTCAACGGCATGACCTGGCAGTTTGGTTAAATTAGCCAGAGTCTTTTTGACAACGCGGCCATTCTCTCGGTGGTCTTCCCGCAGCAGAATGCAGGGAGGCGAATTTCTGTTTGGTACTATTTGAATATACATGGGTATATTATGAAATATATCTACATAATTGTCAATACATAAATATAATAAAATTGTAATATTACATGGGGACGTTTTGAAGGCAAAACTAGCTCAACTTTTTTCTATATAAGTATTTAGCCCGAAATTCCCTTAAAACTTCAGCCATGACCAGGAACCTGGAACAGGGCATTACCCCATTCAGCTTTTTTACGTTGGCGGCGATTCCAGCCTTCAAGCCTTTGTCCTTCTTCAACAGGTTCAGAGCCATGTGTCGGAGTATCCTGATATTTCCGTAGCGTTGCCTTTGCAGATCATACGATTCAGGTAGGGTAGGATAATAATAATTGCTGTGTGGATGTTTTTAGAGGTGCTATAAAACTGTTATTCGATTGAATACTTCGGATGTATTATGAAATATCCCCGATCGACAAACAATTCAACTTGTGATAAACTGCAAGTAATTCATGGAATATAAGGAGAGAATCCATGAAAAAACCCTGCCTGATCGCCTTTACAGCCCTGATAATCGTTGGCTGTGCCAGCTCAGGCAAAACAGCCAGCACGGACGAGACAGCGACCACCGGCGAGCAAATCGCTGAATTTGTCCAGATAATGGGATTAAAGTCGGAATTTGGCTCTGATAACAAGACAAACATCCGCAACCTCAGGGGACATGGTACCATTGTATACTCCTTGTCCTTCAGCCTCGATGGAAGCATGCGGGCATCCGAAAGTATGGATGCCACCGTCAATTTGTGGCTGGGGAATACTACTTACATCTATCAGGAATCCCCTGACACCCCGGAATATCGCATAAGCACAGAAGCATTTGCCAGCGAAATAAGCGCCACCCCCCTCGCCCCCGTCTGGGAACTCTTTATTCAGTACGGCCCTGAAGCCCTGATATACTACAAGGAACACGGACTGGAAGCCGCCAAACTCTATGCCAGGTTTCAACATGACTATTGCCCCCGATGATATCAAAACCATACTGAACTCCCCATCCCCCAGACCCCCTGGTGTAGAGCCGCATTCTGGTTCAATCGGGAAGACCCAACCATCCCTGAAATGATGCCCCAGCCCGTCCTTCCCGAACCCATCCATCTAACGGAGCGTAGCTGGGCTACGTGAGTATTTTGGCAACGCAGCAGTAGGGGAGGCGAGTCGTAGACTTGCCTCCCGAAGAGAGCGCTTATGGGGCTTATACTCCAGATTTTGCAGGCAATGCTAACGCGATGTTGTTAGAGCGGGCCATAGAAGAGTTCCCCGATGATGCTTTGTGTATTGCATTCGCAACAGTTGCCAGCATTGACTTTGAAGCGACCTGGAATATTAAGCATATCAATAATCCATTCACAAAAAACTTATCGAAAAGATAATTGGAGACGCTGGATATTCAAGTCTGGTATTAGCTTCTCCCGAAGAGTTGTCAGGAGAAATACCATGAACGATCCTTTTTATTAAGGATTTACTCTTTTTTTTACCCCATCCACAACTTTTGATTATATCTCAACGTAATCCTGGCCTGCATCGTTTGTGGACAGGATCCCCACTTGAGCCCCATAATACCAGAAGTCTGTTTGTTTCAATTTGTTGGATCGTGTATTAATTGATAATCAGGAGGAAGAGTTGAACTCAATGCAGAATCTGGAAACAGGTGCTGATGGTATAAAACGCTGCGGATGGTGTGCCGGAGACGATCTGTACAGGCAATACCACGATGTGGAGTGGGGGAAGCTAACCCTGGACGACAGAACCCAGTTCGAGTTTCTGATTCTGGAGTCGGCTCAGGCAGGCTTGTCCTGGCTGTTGATTCTAAGGAAACGGGAAGGATACCGGAGGGCATATGCGGAATTTAACCCGGAGTTGGTAGCTCGGTTTGGTGAAAACGATGTGCTCCGTCTGTTGGAGAATGATGAAATAATCCGTAATCGGCGGAAAATAGAGGCATCCATTTCCAATGCCCGGATATTTCTAAATATTCGGGAAAAGCATGGATCATTTGCTAACTGGCTTATGGGTTTTTTTGACAATGGCCCTATTATGAACCGCTGGAAGCAATTGGATGATATTCCCGTGTGTACCCCTCTTTCCGAGCGGATAGCCAGGGAAATGAAAACAATGGGATTCAAATTCTTTGGTCCAGTGGTGGTGTATGCCCATCTTCAGGCGACGGGATTAGTTGATGACCATCTGTTAGAGTGCTGGCGAAAGCGGATTGATTGATGCGTCTGTGGCTGATTGCTGTGAGCAGTGGAAGGAGAGCAAGTCCGGGCGTGTACAGGATTGTTGCGGCATGAAAGGATCAATGGATTACAGTTCGTCCAGTGCCTCCTTGTACATCGCTTCATAACCGATGGAGGACAAGTCCCAGTCGAACCGAAGCTTCATTGCTCGTCTGCGTGCAGTTATCAGCTTTTTCCTGTCTTTGAATACAGTGATCGACCTCATTATCGCATCCGCGAATTCCCTGCTGTCCAGTTTGCCGAAAACAAACCCGTTCCCGGTAACTGGGTCTCCATTTAAATCAATCACCGTATCGGCCAGTCCTCCGGTCTGTCGGACAATGGGAAGGGTTCCATATCGAAGTGAGTACATTTGATTCAATCCACAGGGTTCATATTGACTGGGCATAAGGAACATATCGGAGCCTGCTTCGATCAGTCTGGAAAAGGAGTTGCTGAATTCCAGATTGATACTACATGAGTGGGGAAATTTTTTCCCAAACGCCTGCAGTGCTTCTTCATATTTTTTTTCACCAGTGCCAAGAATAACCAGCTGAGCCTGGCCTGAGCGAAATACCTCCATGGCATGAGATGAGGGCTCTACCATGAGATCAATACCCTTCTGACCTGTCAATCTGGATACCATTCCGAAAAGTGGTATGGATTTATCCACAGGTAGACCGGCTTTCTCCTGTAAGATGACCTTGAGTTTCGCCTTCCTCCAAAGCCTTCTCCTACCGTAGTTATATGGTTTCAATGCCTTATCTCTAGCCGGATTCCAGTCATGGTAATCCATCCCGTTCAGTATGCCCGTCAGCTTGTTGGCTCTGGCGGTCAGTATGTCCTCCAGCCCATGAGAGTACTCAGCGCTGAGTATTTCCTTCGCGTATGCCGGAGATACTGTGTTGATTGCATCTGCTGTGTTGATTCCCGCAGCAAGGAAGTTCATTTCATCATTTCTGAAAAGACTTTCCCGATCCAGTTTCCGAGGTTCCAAAGGAAATATCCATGACTCAGATGCAGGGAAAACACCCTGGTAGCCAAGATTGTGTATGCTGAGTACAGACGCCGTCTGTTCAAAACCGCGGTTCCGCTCCCAGTTTTTTAGTAGCCAGGCCGCTGGGGCTGACTGCCAGTCATGCAGATGAAGAATGTCAGGGATGCGGTTCAGGTATCGGGATAATTGAAATGCTGCTGTGGAAAGAAAGCCATATCGAAGAGCATTGTCAGGCCAGGGATGAGAACCATCAGGACCATAGATCCCCTGACGCCCGAATAGATCCTCCCTGTCCAGCATCCATACCGGAACACGGCTTCCAGGGAGTAGGGTTCTGTACACTCCACACCACAATTCCTGCTGACCGAGTGGGACGCCCAGAGGTTCATCCATTTTCTCAAGTTGACTTTTATCCACGGAGTAGTATCGGGGCATCAGAAGGCCAACATCGTGTCCCCTTTTACTCAACGCTCTGGCCAGTGCAGGAACAACATCCCCAAGGCCACCGGATTTAACAAATGGAACGGCCTCAGAACAGACCATCAGTACAATCATAATTTCTCACCTCCAATAAGAAATACGGAAACTCCCCCTGTCATTGAATCCCAGTGATGAATACAGCGACAGAGCTGGTTTATTAGTCTCTTTGACGAAGAGACATACCCTGCGTTTGTCCCTCTCGGCAGTATTGAGAAGTTCCTGCATCACCTGCTGACCCATACCCCTGTTTCTGTATGCAGGATCGACATAAACCCCTCCAATCTGATCATAGTTCCATCCCCGGGCATTGGTACCGGCCTTGGCAATAATATGACCTTCCAGAGTTATGTAGTATATGAGCTGATTCTTCAGGGAATGAGAAAAGAGCATTCGGGCATGGTTCTCATTCAGACTGTAACCAGCTCTTACCACCTCTTCATTCTGATACGCCTTTTCCAGGGGCCAGAGCTTCTCAAAATCTGATGGATCAGCCATTTCAATCTTGATTGAAGGATTCCTGACGACATTTCTGCTCCTCTGTGAATCATACGTAAACATCCTATAATACACATTATGAACAGGTCTTGAACTGGACAGATTTACAATGAGATTAACCTGGTCGCTCATTCCTGTAACGGAATAAATTCTGTTCTGACGGCTCATAATCAGCCTCTGTAGAAAGGTTTCTACCTGGGAATGGAAATCCTGTAATTTGAATACTGGTATCACAAGACCATATCTGGCCATGTACAGGCAACCATGAATTCCTCCAGTATCACTGAGAAGCCAGATCCGTCCATCGGTAATCGTGCGGGGGAGTACATTCCCGGACTCCTTCAAACGTGATGTCAGAAGGACATGCTGCCATTCATCTGTTTTAAGAAATTCTACCAATTGATTAAAGGTTGACCTTTTTAAAAGTTTGAAATTCATGGAATTATTCAAGAGGAATGGGAAGTCGGCCTTCCGGTACAAAATCACCAGCCAGAGCTGCAAAAACTGCCTGAAAGCTCTCCTTCCCGGTACCGTAAGCTGCCAGAGCAGTTCGGGCCCATTCCAACCTGTCCAGATGAGCCGGTGATAGAACAGAAATTACAACAACCCGATCTCCAATTCCTTCCAATTCATTGAGAAGAATCGCTGTCTCCTTACTTGATAAAAGAACTATAACCGTATCAAAACCTGTGGCTGTTTGGGCCAGTAGCCGGCCTTGACGCTGGAGGATTCCTGGATTTCTGTTGAAATCCAGTGACCAGGTTTTCGCGTTGGGATAACGATTTCTACCTTCGGTGAAGAAATCCTGATAAGAGCCGGCAATAAGCACCTTCCCGGCATCTTCTCTTCTTATTGGAAATCTTCTGTTCCTCACCAGAGTGATGCTTCTTGCGGCCTGGGTCAGTATAAATCCATTGGTATCGAATGCTTCATCAGGATCAGTTTCAAATGGTTTCGGAAAGTAGGGGACAGATTCAGGACCTTTCAGCCATGTGATTTTCATCTTCAATATTCTTGTGGCTGCTTCCCGAACTCTATCATTGAATGACCTATCCTTGAGCATTTCAGCCTGGAATCTATAGTATATATCTTTGTGAGCATTGCGATCCTGGGAAGCAAGGAGCAAGTCAGCTCCAGCAAGCATTGCTCGATAGCTACCCTGATGAAGGGGATCTCCGTCCATACGGGCACCGTCCATGAAAAGATCGTCAGTAACGATGATCCCATCGAATCCCATTTCCTTTCTGAGAATGATGGTTAGAAATTCTTCCGAGAAAGTAGCAGGGATATGATCTCCAGTAATAGTCGGGAAAGCTAAATGTCCCACCATAATGGCCGGCAGTCCTGCCTTTATCATCATTTCATATGGCAGGAAATCACGCCGTCGAAGAGTTTCAAGGTCAGCATAAACAACGGGCAGGGTTCCATGAGAATCTTCAGAAGTGTCACCATGACCAGGGAAATGTTTGGCTGTACTGATCACTCCATATTCTTCCTGGCCTCGGGCAAATGCCTGGCCGAGGATTCCTGTCCAACCGGGATGGGATGAAAAAGTACGGGGGCCGAGAACATCGGCCTGTGGATCGATAAATATGTCCACAGTGGGAGCAAAATTCATATTCACACCAACAGCGGCCAGTTCCCTGCCGATGATGCGGCCAGTTTCCAGAGCATCTCCAGGAATGGGATCAGCACCCAGAGCCATATTGCCAGGTGTTATTGAACTCCCCCCCTTGATGTGTCTAACCCAGCCACCTTCCTGATCGGTGGCAATGAGAAGGGGTATTCCAAAACGCAGTTTAAGTGCTGATTTTTGGTAGACCGCTATAGTTTCTGCCAGACGATTTCGGTCGTTAGCATTATTGCCGAATATTTTTACTCCACCCAAACCATTCCTGGTGATCAAGGTTAGAATGCTCTTATCGGGTGTTTCACCAAAGTAGCCAAACATGAGTACCTGACCAATGATTTCAGTGTTGTTCATCGAGTTGACAATCTGTCTGGCGAGCACCTGCGGTTCAGTGTTGTCATTAAAGTGGGGCAGCGAATTGGTAAATACCGGACTGAGCGTAGCAGCGATCAGCATTCCAGGAATAATTGAACGTAGAGGCATCGCTAAGTCTGTTTCAACCCCGCATAAATATTTCCTTTGATCCCATCAATGCGAGCAGCAGCCATGTGAGCTGCGATGGCTCCTTCACCGCAGGCCACGATAACCTGACGGAAGGGTGTGGCCCGTACATCTCCTACAGCAAAAAGACCGTTAATCTGCGTTTCCATGTTATGGTTTGTAACAATGTATCCAGCCTCATCTTTCTCGATGTCCGGGACGAGCTGGGTTTGAGGGATGGATCCGATGAATATGAAAACGGCATCCATATCCTCCTTATATGTTTTCCCGGTATCCAGCTGCTTCAGAATAACAGAATTAACTTTGTTTCCCCCTTCTATCCTCTCCAGAACATGGTTGAACCTCACATCGATGTGAGAGTTGTTGATAATACGATCGGCCAGTGTTTTTTGTGCTCGGAAACGATCACGTCTGTGTATCAATACCACCTGATCGGTAAGATTGGCTAAATAGGCTCCTTCATCGCAGGCAGAATCGCCTCCACCTACAACCAGAATCCTTTTGTTCTTAAAAAAGGGACCATCGCAGGTGGCACAATATGAGACTCCACGCCCGGAGAATTCGCTCTCACCGGATGCACCCAGATTCTTATGTTTTGCTCCAGTCGATAGGATAACAGTCCAGGATGTCACTTTGCCTTCACCTGTTTTAATTGTAAATACATCCCCCTCCCTGCTTATGGAATTCGCTGTGGCCATTTTGAATTCAGCGCCGAAGTTTTCAGTTTGTTTCCGCATCCTATCGCTGATTTCGTACCCATTGACTGGATCGGGAAATCCCGGGTAATTCTCCATTTCGTTGATGAGTAGCATGGCCCCGCCGGGAGCCATTTCCTCAATAACAAGAACTTCAAGATTGGCCCTTGCTGCGTACTGAGCGGCTGTCATACCCGCAGGTCCGCTGCCGATTATCACAATATCATAATCCGGGGACATATTGCTCTCCTTCTTTACAATGAATATAATATATCATGATTTCAAATGTTGCCAGTAATATGCTCAAGGGAGCTCCTGACTCGATCCTTTTCAGTGTTACACCTGGATACATCCTCCTGTTCATTCTGGCATTCGTTCCTGGCATTGTCTCTGGAGAGGTTCGCCTTACACCCACCAGGGAAATCGTCGCTTTTTCAGCAATGCCAGAACCACTTCCCATCAAAGCATTGATCCAGTCTTCTCTTATCGCTTCTGGAGTTGAGAGCAGCCGCATAGAAGGGTATACAACCCGGTATCTGGATATATCCCGGAAAGCAGCAGCAACTGCGACCGGCGATGATATGGCCGACAGTGAGGCAATTCTAAAATGGATGCATGATAATTACCTCACTCGTTATGTAGAGGATCAGACACGCATGGATATCCTTCTGGACAGTGGTGAATATAATTGTGTTTCATCCGCTGTCTTTTACCTGATTCTTACCCGTTCCATTGGTCTTGAAATCAAGGGCGTCGTAACCAGGGATCATGCTTTCTGTCGACTTCCTGGTATTGGAGATGGTATTGATGTTGAAACAACCAATTATTATGGTTTTGATCCCGGTTCCAGGCAGGAAATATTGGACCTGGTTGAAGGTCAGATAGGGTTTGCCTATGTTCCTCCAAGTAACTATAATCAACGTAGAGATATAAATCATAAAGAACTCATTTCCCTGATCTTCCAGAATCGCATAGCCTTCCTCCAACAATCCAATAACTGGCAGCCGACCGTTGGTCTGGCACTGGATCAGTGGACTTTGTCCAGAACAGATACTGCCCGGAAAGACTTCATACAGTCTCTCAACAATGCTGTTGCCGAAAGCGATAATCAGAACAATAATAAAGAAGCTCTGATAATGCTGAGCAAAGCGGCCCGATTGCTGGGTGTCGGGCATGGTTTGGAGAAAAGCGCGGAAATTCTCTTTAATAATCAACTGGCACGCAATGGAAAAGCCCATGAATTTGATGATGCACTGAATTTCATTAAAGATGATAGATTCTCGGCTTTGTTGTCACCTTCGTACGTTGAAGAGAAGTACAATGAAGTTAGAAAGTGGATTCTGGAGGACAAAATTGAGAATAGACCCTTCTCTGAAGCTGTGGTTTCAGTTGATTCAGCGTTGAATGATGGCATTATCACATTTGACAGGTGGTCTGAAATCTCGCTTTACATCTGGTCTACGGAAGCAAACAGGCTGTCAGCAGGAGGCAACTGGATTGAAGGATTGAGATTCCTGAAAAATGCCTCTTCTGAATTGGCCGGGATTCCCAGATGGAACAGGATGCTGAATTCCTTTGAACAGAATACAGCTGCCGTATTTCATAATCAGTTTGTCAAATCATATCGAAGGAAGGAATTTGATCAGGCTCGTGCGTATATTCTGGAAGGCCTATCAATACTTCCTCAGAATGCCCTGCTGCTCAAGGATTTTGAGAGTCTAAACAGGATGGGGAAACAGTGAATTCCTTGAAGTTCTTCTGCTTACAGACATTGTGCCCGAAAAATCAAAACTTGAGAATCCTACTGAAAAACAGCCCCGGAAAACTGACTAAGAGGTTTTTCTCTGCCAACTTCAGGCGGAAATGGAGCACATACGTCATTGCAGCAGCAGTCTTAATCACAACAGTTGCCTCCTGCATTACCCTGGAAAAATCGCCCGAAGAATCCAATCCTATTCAACATGAAGTAACAGAAGACGGCACTCCTCTCTGGATCTGGGACAGCAGGTTCTCCGATGATTCTCTCTTCTTTGTGGCTGCTGGTTCCCGTCGTTCCAACAGGGAGGAGGAGAAACTGCTGGCACTGGAAAATGCTGCACTCCAGGCTGGTGTATTCTCAGAGTTCTGGGGATCCAGCCAGGATTTCATGATAAGTAATCAGCAGGGGGCGAATTTTACTGGAAGAACCCGGGCATATTATGATGGTGAGGCCATGGATCTTGCCATGAAAAATATGAAAGCCAGAGAGATATGGGTAACAGAAGAGGGAACATGGGTGAAGTTTCAGCTGGAAAGACCGGAAATCCCCCACCTGAACTGGCAGCCTGACTACGTGGGAGGCAAACCTTCATGGATAAACAAACCCCCAGTAATCCCGGGATGGATAGTTACTGTAGGACTGGGAGCTGAGCAGAGCACGCTGGTCAGGACGTTTAAAAGAGCTGATGAAGCAGCCCTGGCCGCAATGATTCTCAGGATTCATGGAGAGAACAGTTCTATGGCGATTGAAAAAACTCAATCATCTGAGACCTGGTCACGTACGGAAATCTCTTCGGCATCCTATGGCAAAGGTTTTGGGAGTATTCGGGGGTTTGTCGTTATCGCTCGATGGCATGATAAATCGGGTGTATGGTCTCTGGCCGTTTGTCCGGAAGAGTGGAACTGATTATGGGCACCTCTAAAAAACCTTATTTGTTTTTGGCTTGATCTTTTTCCTCGCTGCTACGTTGTCAAAATGCTTACATAAGCAGGTGCGTACCGCAGGAGCAAAGCTCCGAGGAACGCACCGCCAACCGCTTAAGCTAGCTCCGCTTTTGCTTGCCTGCGCGTGTCCGCATGCAGACAGGCCGCCTTGCATCAAGAAAAAATTTAAGCAGGTGCGTACCGCAGGAGCAAAGCTCCGAGGAACGCACCGCCAACCGCTTAAGCTAGCTCCGCTTTTGCTTGCCTGCGCGTGTCCGCATGCAGACAGGCCGCCTTGCATCAAGAAAAAATTTAAGCAGGTGCGTACCGCAGGAGCAAAGCTCCGAGGAACGCACCGCCAACCGCTTAAGCTAGCTCCGCTTTTGCTTGCCTGCGCGTGTCCGCATGCAGACAGGCCGCCTTGCATCAAGAAAAAATTTAAGCAGGTGCGTACCGCAGGAGCAAAGCTCCGAGGAACGCACCGCCACTTTCAGGTGTGTCCCGCAGGGCGTAGCCCGAGGAACACACCGCCTCTGCGCCAAATTCCAAAAACGGTTTTTAGAGGTTGCCTATAAATTGTTTTCATACTATGTTATAACGAGCTTGACGGGGATTTTTATTCCATTAACAAGCTTTCTGACACTGAATTCTTTTTAAACGCTTCGAATGCTGTATCATCTGCTTTCTTCCAGACATCAAAATCACCACGAAGAATCCCATCGAAATCGTCCCATGGGGATTTCTCCCGATGAGTTGGAGGCGGTATCTCCCCTGGAGATTCAGCCGATTCTGGAGATGACACTTCATCAATCACTTCTTCCATAGGCAACACCCGTCTGGCTGAAACATAACGGGTCTTCCAATAATGGCTGTCCGCTGGAGTTATCACAACACCTGTCTCCGGGCCACCGGAAATACTATGGATGATTTGATTTTCACTGTACCAGATCGCAACGTGATTGATCTGGTTTGGATTGGCACCGGTCGCGTAGAATAGAAGGTCGCCTGGCTGCCATTGTCTGGCTGCGACACTCGTTCCGATTCTGGCGATTTGTTTTGATATTCGCGGTATATCGGGTAAGGTCGGTTTGTAGAGATAGACAACAAACCCGGAACAGTCAAAGCCTCCGGGATTCATTCCTCCACTTCGGTAGGGAGTTCCCGTGAGCTCAACGGCCCGGTGGAGTATTGAGTTGACAGACTGTGTCCATGCGGTGCTGACAGTTGTGGTCAGAATAACGGGGAGAACCAGGATTGTCAGGAATGTATTCTTCACGGAGTTGGCCTTGATGTCACAGTGGATACAATCTCCGGCAGACGTTTATTCCTTCTTCGGCTACCGGAGATGAATACCAGTCCGCCAGCAGTAATGGCACCAAGAAAGGCTCCGAGGGCGGTAAAGCCTTCAGCAGCATTGGGAAAGAATCTGGTCATGACAAACCAGACAGCTACTGCTCCGACAACGGGAATTCCCAGTATTAGAAATGAGGCCCCCAGACCTACCGGAGAGGAGACTTCTACGGTATCACCAGTACTAATTACAAAGCCTTCTGGTTTAGCTGCTCTGAATCGTCTGCCGCTTACACGGCATCCACAACCTGATGAACCACAGCCGACAACTTGATGACAGGCCTCATCATGAGCTTTTTCTACTTCATCCAGCATCAATAACCCAACATCGGTCTGTCCAATATCAGCAACAACAGCTTTTCTCAGCATAGCATTCTCCATTGGCCATAATATTCAGTGTCAACACTTTAGGCAACCTCTAAAAAACCGTTATTGGAATTTGGCGCAGAGGAAAAAGATCAAGCCAAAAACAAATAAGGTTTTTTAGAGGTGCCCTATAATAATTCCCTAAATTTGACTATGACTCTAGCCAAATATTACGAAATAGATAATAGTTAATGCAGTGTTTGACTTACATTGAAATTTGCATTAGAGGTGGGCAGGAATGTTCCAGAAACAGTTGATGATGAGAAGAGTTATTTACTCTCTTGTTCCGATATTTATATTTTCCATTCTACTGTATGGATGGCGAAGTTTGACGATTACGGGTGTAGTATTCGTATTTGGTATTTTAGCGGAATACGTGTTCACCAGACCCAGGGGTAAAAAAGTAAGCGAAGCGGTTCTGGTTACCTGTTCACTATACGCTCTGTCAATGCCGCCGGCGGTTCCATTGTGGATAGCCGCTGTGGGTATCGTATTCGGTGTGGTTTTTGCCAAGAACATCTATGGCGGATTCGGCCGGAACATTTTCAACCCGGCCATTGCCGGCCGGCTGTTTGTGTATGTTTCTTTTCCCAATGGCATGCAGCGCAGTTTCCTTGAACCCTGGAAACCCGGTATGCCGTGGAACTTTGGCCTGGATACCTCCATTGATACAGCCACAGCGGCGACGCCGCTGATGGATCTGAAGGAGGGTTTTGCACCGGATCTCATCGATCTTGTTACTGGTTTTCGAATTGGAGCATTGGGAGAAAGTGCCGCCATTCTGATAATAGTTGCGGCTGTTTATCTCACAGCAACCAAAACAGCCAGTTGGAAAATTATTATTTCCACATTTTTGAGTTTTGTGGCTGTTACAACGGCTCTGTGGGCCATTGGCATTAAACCTGCTGGGAGTATAAATCCCTTTCCACCTCTGGAATCCATCTTTTCAGGGAGTTTTCTTTACATAGCGGTTTTCATGGTGACCGATCCTGTCACCGCACCCAAAAATCCTGGATCCCAATGGGCCTATGGCTTTCTCATCGGTGGTGTATCGGCCGCTATCAGGATTTTCTCCCTCTTTCCTGAGGGAGTGAGTTTTGGACTGCTTATAGGGAACACCTTCGCAAGCTTGCTGGACGAGTGGTTTCCTGCCGCCATGAAGAAGAAAAAAACAGCTCCAAAACCTGTCAGGGAATCAGGAGGTGCTTCATGAACAGGGAATCCTTTCTTTATGTTGTTGTATTTACCTTCTTGGTCGCTTTTGTTTTTGTTTTTATTATCGCCATAGCTGACAATGCCACTGCCGCCAGAGTGGCTCAGAATCGAGAGCTGGTCAAAGCTCAGGCATTTCTGAGCGCTGCTGGTCTGACTGAAAATGACAATGATAAAACATTAAGGACGTTCAACAGTCTCTTCGGTGCTGTTGATGGTGATTCCATAATAAAAGCTTCCATTGAGGGAAAGGAGATTCTGATCAAGCAGTTCAGTGGCCAGGGATTGTGGGGAACCGTTACCGGGGTTCTGGCTTCTGATGCTTCTGTTGAACGAATCATTGGTCTGGACATCATGAGTCATGTCGAAACTCCTGGTCTTGGCGGGCGAATTGAAGAGGACTGGTTCAAAGATCAGTTTCGACATGAGAAGATCCAGCCCGATGGGATTTCTATCCGAAAGGGTGAGGGTGGATCGGATTCAAATCCCGATAATTCAGTGGTGGATGGGGTGACAGGCGCATCTCTTACAAGTGCCGCCATGGAGGTCATCATAAATAATGAAATTGCTAAACTTCGGGAGGCTCGATAATGAGTACTGATACCCCGGCTGTAATTCTGAAAAGGAATCTCTGGACGGATAATCCAATCTTTGTCCAGATACTGGGAATCTGTTCCACACTGGCTGTAACCAACAATCTGGCCAACACACTCATCATGACAGCGGCTGTGATTTTTGTTACAGGACTGTCCAGCACAACGGTGTCACTGATGAAAAGTCTTATCCCTCGCAAAGTGCGTATGATTGTTCAAACCATCATCATCGCATTCTATGTTATAATCGTTGACATTGTGATTAGAGCCTTCCTTCCTGAGATTTCCAGGGCACTGGGTCCCTATGTTGGTCTCATCATTACTAATTGTATTATTATGGGAAGGGCAGAAGCCTTTGCTCAGGCCAATCCACCTCTGGAAGCCCTTTGGGATGGCATTACCAGCGGTGTGGGGTACATGGCTGTTCTTATCATCATCGCCATTGTCAGAGAAATTCTGGGAGCTGGCTCCCTTCTGGGATTTCCCATCGTTGGTGAGGGCTTTACCACCTGGACGATTATGGTGATGCCGCCAAGTGCCTTCTTCCTCCTGGGAAGCCTCATCTGGGTGGCAAAAACTATCATGCTTAATAAGGAAAGTGCGTAATGGCTCCACAGATTAATCCTCTGGTTATATTGTTTGCTTCGGTTTTTACCGGTAATATTCTCCTTACCAATTTTTTGGGGATGTGTTCCTTTATATCCATCAGCAAGGACATGAAATCTTCAAACGGACTGGGTCTGGCCGTAACAGTGGTTCTCACCATAACAGCGGTCATCAACTGGGCCATCATGAAATATATTCTGATTCCTCTGGATCTTATGGTGTACCGCTACATAATATTCATAGTGATTATTGCAGCCACTGTGCAGATGCTGGAGATGGTTATAGACAGGGTGAGTCCCGCGTTATACATGAGTCTGGGGATATTTCTCCCCCTCATTACAGTGAACTGTGCTATATTGGGAGTGGCCTTGTTCATGCAGATTCGGAACTATGATTTTCTGCAGACTCTTACATTTGGACTGGGTTCCGGTTTGGGTTGGTGGTTGGCCATACTGGCCCTGGCGGCCATTCAGAAAAAAGTGTCGCGGGCTCCGGTTCCGTCCGGTTTAGTGGGTCCGGGCCTGACGCTTATCACTATCGGATTCATGGCTCTGGCTTTTGTTGGTTTCAGCGGAATGCTTAACGTACAGTAGGGAGGACTTATGAGTTATTTAATTGCACCCCTGGCTATTGGCACCATTGCCGGTGTCATGGCTGCCCTCATTACAGTTGTGGATCTGGTCGCGAACAATTATGGCGATGTCAATATTGATATCAACGGTGGCAGGAAAGATATGACAGTCAAGGGCGGTGCCCCGCTTCTGATGACACTTTCAGCTGAAGGACTCTATCTGCCCTCAGCCTGCGGGGGCAGGGGAAGCTGTGGGGCTTGCAAATGCAGGGTTGTCACAGATATTGGCCCGTATCTGCCGACTGAAACACCATATCTTACACCTGAAGAACAGAAAGAGAACATTCGACTGGCCTGTCAAATCAAGGTAAAGGACAGCATGGGCATAGAAATTGATGAGGATTTATTCAATGTCAAGCAGTTTGATGCCACGGTGATTTCCATCAAGGATGTCACCTACGATATCAAGGAAGTCCTTTTTGACTTGAATGGCGAAACAGTGGAATTTGAATCCGGTAAATATGTCCAGCTGGTCATTCCTCCCTACAATAAAATAAAAGGAACCACTCAGCGGGCGTATTCCATGTCATCCTGTCCCTCCACCACAACTAGAATTGAAGTTCTTGTCCGGCTGGTGCCTGGTGGAATCGCCACTACCTATGTTCATGAGTTTCTTAAAGTAGGGCAGGGCATGCAGCTCGTCGGTCCATTTGGTGACTTCAAGCGTACAGAAGGAAATTCTGTGATGCTATGCATTGCTGGAGGATCCGGTATGGCTCCTTTTAAATCCATGCTGTACGATATGCTGGAAAAAGGAGAGAGAAATCGAGAAGTCTGGTATTTCTTCGGAGCCAGAACAACCAGGGATATGTTCTATCTTGACGAGATGAAGGAATTGGAGAGTAAACTCCCAAATTATCATTTTGTTCCTGCCCTCTCTGAACCGGAAGAAGGGGATGGCTGGGATGGTCCAACTGGCCTGATCACTGAAGTTCTTGATACCTATCTTAAAAATCATATAGATTCAGAAGGAAAGAAACTGGAGGGCTATCTTTGCGGCAGCCCTGGTATGATTGATGCCTGTAATCGAGTAATGAACGATAATGGCATCATCCAGGAAAATATATACTATGATAAGTTTGCATAGAGGGGGCAAATATGAAAATGACACAGGAATTGATAAAAGCCCAATCCAACATGGCAGCAGGTGTGATCACAGCGGAAGGCTTTCTTGGTCCCGATAAGCGGAACCTTTCCACCATCATCGATGAGGATGCACAGATTCTGCAGCGGCTTGGACTGGACAGAATGGAGATCTGTGAAAAGCTTCATTACTTCATGGATGAAGGACGGAAGGGGTTGGGAGAGCCAATAACAGTTGAAGATGAATGGCTGGTTAAAACCGATGAAGCAAGGGGGCATCTTGCCTGTCCCTGGGAAGATGCCATCTCCAGGAAGATAAATGTCACTATTGAGCGTAAGGATACTGGAGAAAAAGTATTCTACACGGATCTTTCAATTCATCTGCTGGAAGTTCATGGATTTTTGGAAGGCCGAGGCTCTTCATTCCGGTTAAACCTTGAGTCAATCAAGCACGTATTGAAACTGTAATCCCTTTCACTTCAAGGACAGTTATATGAAACACATAACAATATTTCTCGCTATCACAGTACTATTCTCAGTATCGGCGACAGGTCAATCACCCCCTCCATCAGCTGGTGAACTTCGGTACCGATTATTATCCCCATTCTACCTTGGCGGTGGGGCCCATATTACCCGGACAGAAACACAGCATGGAATACTTCTCAACCCGGCTGTCGCCGCGGGATTTCAGCGAACAATCCTGGATCTCAATTACATTAACCTACAGGGGTTGGATACTGTGAAGGGAATGGGTCATTCTGCCAATATAGGACTCTCAATCCCTGTCCGACGTGGTGTGATAAGCACAACGATGGGTTTTCTGGACACAAAGGCCTATGAAGAAACTGATATGGATCTGGGGATGTCAGCGTACCTCAGTGTAGCCTTTTCCAAAGCAATCTACTCGGATTTATGGTTCGGGATTGGTCTGGTGGGAGATCTTGGACAACTTGACGGTACTCTACAAGGCGGTGCCGCTTTGAATGTTGGATTCCTGCACATTCCAGACAATATATGGGGATTGAAGAATTTCTCCTGGGGCGGAAGCATTACAGGTTTAGGCTACCGTTTCGGCAGTTCATCCCGGGGATATTTTAATGCAATTCCAGGCAATATTACGCCTGCCATCGGTATTGCATTCGACCTTTTTAGTGGTGAAAAGGCAAGACTGGCCGTGCGTACCGACCTGCGTCTTCCCTCTGTAACCGATATCTGGCTCGGTGTAGCAGGAGACCTCTATTTAGGCCAGTCAGCCAGATTCTCAGTATCTTCTTCGCTGACGATTCGGGATGCAATCTCCGGCTCATTGAATACACTCATTCCATCTGTAACATTTGGCCTGAATTTTGCCCTTGGAAAAGCAGGTAAGGAGAGGAAGATTCAAACTTCTGAACTTGATATTCAAGCTGTTGTATCACCCCTTTATGATGGAATATGGGGATTTGGCGGTGGTGTGATGCTTCCATTTGGGGTAAAGGATACGAATCCTCCCGTGATAACCATGGAGAGTGACGAGGTTCAGTATGTTTCCCCCAACTATGATGGAGTTCAAGATGAACTCATTCTTCCATATAAAGTGAAAGATGAACGTTTTATAACCACGTATAAATGGCAGATTGTTGATTCAGGGGGCAGTCCTGTCCGGACATTTGTGAACAAGGAAGAAAGACCCGAGAATGAGACGGTTCAGAATCTCTGGGCAAGACTTATTGCCCCCAGAACAGGTATTACGTTGCCGGAGGTCTTAAGATGGGACGGTATAACAGATACCGGTACCACTGCTAAAGATGGACAGTATGCTGTTTCTCTTCAATTCAGTGATGACAATAATAATTCAGCACTGTCCGAATCAATTCCGATTGTTCTGGACACAGTGGAGCCGGATCTGAAACTTCAAGCCGTCGAAGGTCTGGATCTGATCTTTTCACCTGATGGCGATGGTTTGAAGGATTCCTTTCCTGTTCAACAGGAGGGCAGCCGGGAGTATCGCTGGGAAGCTGAATTCCAGGATGCCGCTGGGAATGCCGTCAGAACCTGGACATGGTCAGATTCCTCTCCGGAAGTTCTGGATTGGGATGGCAGAAGTGATGAGGGTTCGGCCATTCTGGACGGTGTTTACCGTTATATCGTGCAATCAACCGATGAATCCGGTAATGTGGCAATGGGATCCATCGAGGGGATCATTATTGATACAAAAAGACCGGAGATTGGTTTATCCATAGATAAGGCAGTCTTTTCTCCAGGGACTGCAAGCCGCCTCTCCACCCTGACTCTGACTCCTGAAGTTTCTTTGATTTCAGGCATAGTCGACTGGAGTGTGGACATTGTTGGGGTGAATGGTGAATCCTACCGCTCATGGACCAGGGCTGGATCAAGTCCAATTCCTGGAGAACTCAGTCTGGATGGTATGAATAATGCTCGACAGCGCTTAGAGGAAGGAGAGTACTTTGGGCATCTGAGAATTGAGTATGATAACGGCTACATCTCTGAGACAAGTTCACCCAGGTTTGTCATCGATAGAACTCCGCCCAGGGCGAGTGTCAAGGCTAATTGGACCGTGTTTTCTCCTCAAGAAGGAAGTCATAGAGATCGTGTGACATTCACGCAGGATTCTTCGCCGGAGAAAACATGGAAGGGATCTATTCGAAACAGCAAGGGTGATATCGTGAACGAATGGTCCTGGATTGAAGTGGCTGATACATCCCTGGTTTGGGATGGACGCAGCTCAACAGGTCGTTTAGTCGCCGATGGTGAATACACCTATGTTCTATTCTCAACTGATGAAGCCGGTAATACCGGTCAGTCTTCTCCTGTATCGGTCAAGGTGGATACCAGATCTGTCAAGGCATCCCTCACGGCTTCTCTGGATGTATTTGGTCCAACAGGTAATGGCAGAAAGGATGAGGTGAGTTTCTTCCTTTCTACTCAGGACGATTCACCGGTAGCAGACTGGAATCTCAATATTGTGGATTCCAGGGGCAGTACCGTCATGAGTTGGACCGGGGAAGGAGCACTGCCAGATCAACAAATATGGAATGGTCGCAGTAGTTCAGGAACCCGTGTCGCCGATGGTGACTACACAGGAAACCTGACAGTCAACTATGTCAAAGGGACATCCGCTTCCGCGGGTACGGGCAGTCTGACTGTTGATACTGAGGCGCCATTCATGGAGGTGTCTGTCAGGGATCCACTGTTCAGTCCGGATGGAGATGGGGAAAAGGATGTGCTTGAAATCCTGCAGAAGTCTTCAGAGGAAGAGAGATTTGAAGCCTACCTTTATAATGAAAAAGGAGAAGCCGTCCGTTCCTGGTTGTGGTCAGATTCTTTGATATCAATTGATTGGGATGGAACAGATGCATCCGGTAATGCTCTGCCTGATGGAGTTTACAACTATGTGATAACAGGAACTGACAGGGCGGGTAATGAAACCAGGCGCAGGATTGAAGATTTACAGATTGATACGAAACCAACGCCGGTGTATCTCACTGCAAAGGAAGGATACATCAAAGCCGGAGAAACAGATGACGAGAAATTTCAGTCCTTTGTATCAGTTGTTCCAAACACGGCGGGCATAGATTCATGGATCTTTTCGATTGAAAATGCTGAAGAACAGACCATTGTTTCCCAATCAGGTGAGGATGAAATACCAGCCCGATTTCAATGGGACGGTACTGATGCCCGGGGAAATCCAGTTGAAGGAGTGTTCAAGGGTGTTCTCTCTGTTCACTATGCGAAGGGCACAAAACCTCGGGCTGAATCCCGATCTTTTGTATCAGATGGATCCCCTCCCCATCTTGATGTGACAATCAATCCACAGCCATTCAGCCCTGATGGTGACAATGTAGACGATGAGGTTGTCATTGGTTTTCTTGTGGAAGACAGTTCAAGCATCAGCGAGTGGAGGTTCAATATACAGGATCCCCGTAAAAGGGATTTCATCAGTTTCTCCGGTCGCGGCAAACCTTCGGAGCGTATAATCTGGGATGGCCGTAGCGGGAAGGGAGAATTGGTTGAATCGGCCGAAGATTATCCATATATCTTCGAGGTAACCGATGTTCTGGGTCATACAGCCAGCAGTGGGGGATTCATTCCTGTCGATGTTCTGGTTGTGCGGGAAGGGGACAGGTTGAAGATTCGTATCAATAACATAACCTTCCAGCCCAGCTCACCCCGGTTAACTCTCACAGGAGATGAGGGAAAGAAGAATGTCCAGGTCCTCGACAGGCTGGCGGAAATCATGAAGAAATATGGAAGATACAGAATCATTGTTGAGGGACATGCCGTCAGTTTGAAATGGAACAATCCAGCAGCCGCGAAGAGGGAACAGGACAGTATCCTGGTTCCATTGTCGAAAAATCGTGCTGCGACTGTTGTCAAAGAGTTATCAAATCGAGGAATTGTATCCAATCGTCTTACAGGAATTGGGATCGGAGGTAGTAAACCCATCGTACCGCACGGAGATGTTGAAGAAAGATGGCGTAATAGACGGGTGGAATTCTATCTGGAGAAGTGATTGAGATTCTTTGCACCCTGCCCCCCGGGAGCTGAAAAAGTCCTGTACAGAGAATTGAGGGAACTAAAAGCAGGAGGATTGCAGTCTGGTTCTCGTGGAGTTGGATTTGATGCCGACCTGCCGATGGCCTATGAATCTTCACTGTACCTGCGGACAGCATCACGTCTTCTGCTGGAGATGGGCAGGGGCAGGGCCAAAACCATCGATGAGCTCTATTGGATTGCCGCAGACATCCCCTGGGAGGAGAAATTCCTTCCCTCAGCAAGCATGGCATGCCGTGTTACTGGAGTTCCCAGGCAGCATGATCCTCGATTCTCAGTATTAAGACTTAAAGATGCCATAGCAGATCGGTTTGCTAAGAAATGCGGCTCAAGGCCCTTTGTTGACAAAAGAAATCCCGATGTGCGTGTAGAGGCCCGCTGGGATGGATATGAAGCTATTATCTATCTGAACTGGAGTGGCCCCCCGCTGCATGAGCGTGGATATCGTTTGGAACAATCAGATACAGCTCTGAGAGAAACTACCGCTGCAGCAATTCTGGCTATGGCCGAATGGAAGGAAATAGCTGATGACGGCGGCTCCTTTGTTGACCCTGTCTGCGGCAGCGGTACTCTTCTCGCTGAAGCTGCCATGATTGCTGCTGATGCCGCTCCGGGCATCCATCGCAAAAACTGGGGATTCTCATACTTCAAGAATCACGATGAAGCATTGTGGCGGAGCATATTGACCAGAGCACAGATCCAATTTGGCAACTCTCTGGAAAACCTGCCTATGATTGTGGGTTTTGATATTGATCCCAATGCCATCAGAGTCTCCGGGAACAATCTTCGGCGCACTGGACTGGGATCTCTGATACGTCTACAGACCCACGATATAAGAAAGGGAAAACCAGATTTCTGGCCAAAAACCAGAAATGGACTTATCTGTGCCGATCCTCCATACGGGCATCGTGACAATTCGGATCCATCACCTGTTTATATGTCCATCGGTGCATTGTTTCGTACCATGGACACGGACTGGCATCTGGCACTTCTGGCACCGGACAGAAAAACGGCATCCTCAAGCTGTCTGAAAACCAGTAAATACTGTCCGACATCCAGTGGTGGCATGGATTTGGTTCTGGGTATTTATGATAAATTCACTGTGAAAAAACAATCCATACCCGAAAAAAGAGAGAAGAAAACCACTGTACGCAACAAATCAGTCATTGACCCTGGAAAAGCTGCACTGAGGACAGCTCTACAGCGTAGCATTGAGGCGCTGAAGAAATGGGCCGATAAAAGCGGCATATCCTGCTATAGAATATGGGATTCCAATATACCGGACTTCAATTTTGCCGTGGATTGTTATGAGAATCACTGGTACCATGTTCAGGAATTTGCCGAACCCGATAGAATTTTCAGGAAAACGTTCCAGCCGCGAATGGAGACCTTTCTGAGTGTTCTAAAAGAGCTTACCGGCTGCAGCGATGCGGATATCTTTCTGAAAACCCGGAGAAAAGGTGTAGGGTTCAGTCATAATCATGGAAATAAAGGCAATCGTATCATCGTCAATGAGAATCAGGCACGGTTCTTTGTCAATCTGACTGATTATCTGGATGCGGGCATTTTTCTTGATCACAGACCAACCAGAGCACTTGTTAAGAAGACGATTGGGCATGGAAGATTCCTCAATCTATTCTCATATACGGGTACATTTACCGTCATGGCAGCCCTGGGAGGAGCTGTTTCTACAGTCAGTGTTGATGTTTCCAGAACCTATCTTGACTGGTGTCATGACAATCTAAAGCTGAACAGGACTGCAGGTGAGAGGCATAAGCTGGTCTGTTCTGACGCATTGTCCTGGCTGAGGACATCTTTGGGCAAATTTGATTTGATATTCATAGATCCTCCCGCGTACTCCAATGGAGCTGGCCGGGAAGACTGGTCGGTTCAAAGGCATCATTCTGAGATCATCAGGCTGGCCATGTCTCACCTTAGTCCTTCCGGATCTGTGCTTTTTTCTGTGAGTTTGAGGAAGTTCGTATTGGATTCTTCAATAGGGAAAGATTTTCAGGTTGTCGATATTACCAGAGGAACCCTGCATCCGGATTTCGTTCTGCAATCTCACAGCCACCGGTGTTGGAAAATTTCATTGCCAAAACCCCTCTAAATGCGTATACTGAATCATAATGAAGGCCCTGGTTTCAGTCCTCTTTTTTCTCGGAGTTATGGTATTATTGAGAACTCTCATCCATTTCATACCGCAATTCAGGTCTCGAAACAGGCATAGGAGGGATAATGGCCGATCAAATAAGTGATAATGCACCCCTACTCAATCAACCCGAAACCCCCTCTTACCTTCAGATGGATCCGAAAGACAGAGATGGCTTCCTGTTTCAGCTCGGGACGATTGCCGATCATCCAAGAACCCTCTTCTCTGAAATCTGTGATTTGTTAGAGCCGGAAATATCTTTTAAGAAGCTGGTTTCCTTACTGGAAGGAAAGGTTCCAGCGGTAACAGAAACTCTTGAAACTCTTATGGAATTTCTCCAGGCAGGGAGATGTGGGATACTGGAGAAAAGTATCAGCAATGGGAAATTGGTAAATTCTCGAGTCATTCTGACAGAGATGAATTCTCCGCGATTCTGGTACTGGATTATTGAAAACATCTGGAAAAGCATCAAGCTTACAAGTACAGATCCATTCCCGACTGTTGAGGATTTTGGTAAAAAACACAAGTTCCCAGTCGAACTACTACAGCAGCTACCTCTTACCGATATCACAACTGACCTTGTGAATCAATATGAAAATAGAGTTGTAGTTTTTAATATTGATAACGGCAAGAATTACAATATTATTATTACACCCCCATCTCTCCCGGTTTTGATGAAAGTTTCCAGAGTAAGGATTCGTCAGGCAATTCAAAAGAATTCAAGACTGCAGGCTACTGTTTCAAGAATGATGGGCGAGCTGGAAACAGCGTTTAAACAATCAATTTCCAGGGACGAACATGATTTCTGGAATCGGTTCACGAACACCTTAATCGAAAATCGGAAAAGACTGGCTGAAGAGAAGATTACTACTTCAATAGAGCTGTTTCGATCGGCAAGGATTATCAGAGCATTCACAGAGAATCAAATGACAGAAATGGAGTCGATTCGGAAAGATGAAGAGGAAAAACTCAGTGTCATGAAGAATCTTCTACTCTCCATTGCAAAAAAGGATGGTTTTCTTGTCGATCGTAAGGACTTCAATGACTTTTTCAAACCGCATGAAGAAAAATGGGAAGATATAAGACAGGTCTTCGATGAGAGATTCTTAAAATCCAACACAAAATCTGGTCTTCCTACTGTAATCCTACTTGATAATAAATACATTTACCGTGATAATGTTTATTTGTTATTTAAGACAGAACATGATGTCGTATCTTCTGAACTTCGTAAATACTATTTAAAACAATTCTCTTTAGTCCTGAGATCAAATAACAGGAAGAAAGCCTCAATATTCTCAAGCTTGAGGGTATTCAGGATAGAAGTTAAGCAGAGAATAGCTGAGAATTATCAAGTTATGAATGCATTGTATTCATCTCCACGTCTGGTTGCTGACGGGATAATACACTATGGTACCAAGGTCTTGAAGAATACTAAAATGCAGCGGTTGAGAAGTGTGCTGGACAAGTACTTCGTTCCAGGAAGTGTGAAATTCAGAGAGATCGATGATTTATTCAACCTCCATCTATCACAGATATTTGAACAGACATTTTCACAACTGTCCTTTATCCGCCAGTTTTTTATGAAAGTACTCGGTCAATATGAAAGCTACCTGAGCCGGTATAGTCCATTGAATCAAAATTCAGAGAAGGAAATGATTCAGGAAGAGAAAAAAACATCCAGGAAAACCAGGAAACCTGCTAAAACCAGGACAGTCAAAAAATCTCGAAAACCTGCATCGGTGAAAAAGAACATGAAGCAGGAGAAAATAACGGCGAACAAAGACGAGAACAAGCGGAAAAATCAGAAGACTCCCCGTCAGGGAAAGGTTCTTACTCGAGAGCAGCAGGAGAAAGCATGGAGTGAATTACATGATCTCACAGATAAAAAAAAATAGAAAAACAACAACAGGAGTACTGGAAACATGTTGAATGATTTGAACCCATTGCTGAAAAAACTGGAAAATGATATTCGCGAAACCTGGAGTCATCTTTGACTCTCTGAAGCTCAAAGAAGAAGCTAAACGCCTTGAATTACTATCAGCCGATTCCGATTTCTGGACCAATCGGGAATCAGCTGAAAAAACAATGGCGGATCTGAAAAAGTTGAGAACTCGCTATGAACCATGGGATGAACTCATTAATGAACTTGAGGATACAATAACTCTTTATGACCTGGCTGTTGAAGCTGGGAATGAAGATATGGAAAAGGAGATTCTTGAGGCCATTGATTCTGTGTCATTGGCCTATGATAATTTGAGTATTCTGGAATTGTTCAGTGAAAAAACTGATTCTGCGTCAGCTTTCGTTACGATACATTCTGGCGCCGGCGGTACAGAATCCTGTGACTGGGCCTCCATGCTGTACAGAATGTATGCCCGCTGGATAGAACGGCGTGGCTTTTCACTGACATTGCTGGATATTCAGGATGCAGAAGGTGGTGTAAAATCTGTTGATTTTCAGGTGGATGGTGATTATGCTCATGGATTTTTAAAAGGAGAGGGGGGCATACATCGTCTTGTTCGGATAAGCCCGTTTGATTCGGCCAGTAGAAGACATACAACTTTTGCATCTGTCTATGTCTCTCCTGTATTTGAAGATGATATTGAGATACAGGTGAAACCGGAACAAATCCGAGTCGATACATACAGGGCTTCCGGGGCCGGTGGTCAGCATGTTAATAAAACTTCAAGTGCTGTCCGAATGACTCATCTGGAAACCGGTATAGTTGTGCAGTGTCAGAATGAAAGAAGTCAGCTGAAGAATCGAGGGACAGCTTTGAAAGTTCTGAAATCTCGTCTTTACGAGTATTATCGCCAGAAACAGAGTGAAAAACGGGCATCCAATGCGGCTGAGAAAAAAGATATTGGCTGGGGGAGCCAGATTCGTTCCTATGTTTTTCATCCTTATACTATGGTAAAAGATTTAAGAACCCGTTATGAAACAGGCAACATTCAGGCCGTCCTGGATGGTGATATTGATCAATTCATTGATACTTATCTCCGCTGGTCCAGTGGATTGATCCAGTGATTAAGATACTGCCGAAAAAACAGGGACTCATCCTGTGTATCCTTGTCCTTGTGTTTTCTTCTCTGGAACTGGGGGCAGAGGACGGCTTATCTTCAGATAAGGAATCCTGGGATGTAGGGATTGCCATATTTGATGTTAATGAAGACAACTTGTCCCTTATATCTGTCTCAACAGTGATAAGCAGACTTCTACATGATGGACTCAGTGATATCCCTGAACACAATCTAACAGAAAATGAACGGTTATCCCTGGCTCGGGAAGTCATTGCCGATGAAGAGTTGAAACTCCTCAAAAAACTTGAGAGTTATCACGTGAACCTTGACAACTCTCTCTTCGAACTCAGTATCAATCCTGATAAAATTTCTCAGGAGAAAGAAAAAATCCTTGAAACCCGTCAGGCATTGAAGAAGAATCGGAGCCGTTTACCCAAAAGCATCATTGTTCCGGAGAAGCTGAGTATAGCATTTCCTCCTGCTGAAGACGGTGGTCATTTCTGGAGTCTCAATGGGGCCATCCCTGAGATCTACAGAAAAAAACATGAATTAGATGCTTTGATTACCGGAGGCATTGTTCAAGCAGGTGATTATTATGGTATTGTGGCCTATGTTTGGACAGAGGCTGGTAAATCAGTACTGTGGGAGGGGGCAATTGAAAGAACTGAGCTTGAAGAGACTGCTGATATAATAGCCTCCAGGGCTCGTGGAATTATGTTGGGCAGGCCCTGGTCTTCTCTTGTTGTAAAGGTCGAACCTTCTGTGGGATTCATCAGTGTGAATAATCAATTCGCAGGAGTGGGATATTGGTCTGATGGAATTCTCAATCCAGGCAAGTACAGTATTGAAGTGAGTGCTCATGGATACAAGCCTGTGGTTCAGGAAACTGTCCTACTACCTGATCAGCATCTGGATATCTTCATCGAAATGGAAGCTGTTGAGGTGAATCAGGTTCTGGTGAGTTCAATTCCAGCAGGGGCATCGGTTCGCCTGGGTGCCATGTGGCTGGGTTTGACACCTTTACCCGTAATTGAACCGGATCAAATCATGCCTCTGACACTGGAAAAGGAGGGATTCAAGAGCCGCACAGTACCACTGACACCAGAGTCCGAGCGTCTTACAATTCCTCTCGATGAAGTATTGCTTGATCCGCAGGAAGAGATGAAGAAGGCAAGACGCCGTTTTGACAGTGCCGCAGCATGGTTTTCCCTGTCCCTTGCTCCCACTTTAATACTGATGGGAGTGAATCAGAATCTATTGGATCAGTACAATAAAAGCACCAGCGCTTCGGATAAACAATCATCTTACTCCACATCTCAGATTACAACCGGGGTAATGTGGGGCAGTGTTGCAATCAATGCTGGACTTCTTATCCTCACATTGATTAACCTGGGAAAGTACTTGAAATCTGTTGAAGATTTAGCGAATTAGCTACAATGTAATTCCAATGTTTGGTAGAAAGAAAAAAAAGAAATCTGTTTCCTCAAAAAGTATTGGCCTGCGTATTCGCGATCTCTTTTCCAGGAATTCATCCAGTATGGAAGACTTTTATGAAGACCTCGAAGATTTACTTATAGAATCTGATCTTGGAATATCAACCGCTGCAGCACTGGTCGATGAACTTCGCGGGAGATATACATCATCCTCACAGAACTGGTCACAAACTCAATGCGTTGATGAACTGAAAAACATCATCAGACCATCATTGATATCAACAGAACTCCATCCTCCTGAAAACCGCCTTTCCATGTATCTAGTACTTGGAGTAAACGGTGTCGGTAAGACAACAACCATTGCAAAGATGGCTCACCGGTTTATAAAAAACGGTCTCGGTCCAGTGACATTGGCAGCAGGAGATACCTACCGTGCCGCGGCTGTCGAGCAGTTGGAAATACTGGCCGATAGGGTTGGGGCCCGAATCGTCAAACAGCATCATGGCTCTGATCCTGCTGCTGTCATCTATGATGCTATTACCTCCGCAAGGAATCGGGGTGATCGTGTTGTTCTTGCAGACACCGCTGGCCGGATGCACAACAAAGTGAATCTGGTCAGGGAATTAGAGAAGATTAACCGAATCATTGAGGGTAAACTGGGAGAGAATGATACCTGCAGGAAAATCCTTGTTGTTGATGCGACAACCGGTCAAAATGGGATGAGGCAGGCAGAAGCCTTCCATGAAGCTGTCCGTATCGATGCAGTTTGCATGACTAAATATGACTCTTCAGCTAAAGGAGGACTTATTACTTCTATTGGCAGGGATTTGCAACTACCCATAGCCTTTCTGGGAAAGGGTGAAAAGATGGATGATCTGCACCCATTTGATCCTGAACAATACCTGGAAGAACTCCTGGATCAGCCCGATGAATAGGTTGCTCTTAAGCACTGTCTTATTCGCCGCAAGCACAGCCCTCGGTGCAGTGGAATGGTATAGTTCCGGTCCCGGAGGGTATGTAGGAGAACCTATAGATTCTGGATATAATCCGAAATCCGGTTGGAAAATATCCGTTGAAAGCATTGATGACATGGAAACTCAGACTCTTTATCATAACAATGAAGTTCAATCTTCTATCGTACTGACAAGAGTTGATGGAGTCCTTCAGGCATGGGAGGAGTTGGATGCTGATAACCGTCGGCTGTCCAGAGTCGAATACTTCTACGATGAGGATGGAAACAACCGAATTTTCTACATATTCAATCAGGATTCTGAGAACCCTGAGATCCATGTGGAAAGTCAGTATCGTACCCATGTCAATGGTTCCAATCTCAGGAGTCAATATGGAACAGGAGATGATTGGTCAATTACTGAAATGAATGAATTTGCCCAGACTCTCGAACAGGTTATATACAGGGATGATGAAATTGTAAAGTCTCAAACCTTTATAAGAACAGAAGATGGCAGGATTCTGCAAACCATTACTCATGAAGGGGATACGACTCGTATCAGTCAGTATGATGCACAGGGATATCTTGAACAGGAAGAGATTTTGCATGAAGATGTTCTTCTGCTCACTCGAAACTTTACCTGGGACAATGCCAATTTGAGCAGTGTTGTTGAACGAGGGGAAGGAAGAGTCTCGCTGAAAGAATACGAGTGGTCTGAGAAAGGGGAGAAACAACGGGAAACTCATTATGAAAATGGATTGAAAACAAGAGATACCACCTGGATTTCTCCCGGTGAAAAAATCGAAACCATATTCAGGGATGGAAGTGCCGTGATACGTGTGTACTGGGAGAAGGGTCGGAGAATTAAGGAAGAATTTTTGCGGTATGGTTTAGTTGTTCGAGTACGTGAGCTGCAGGAATGAAATCAAAATGGACTTTTTTTGTCGCCTGGAGATTCATAACGGGGCGTCGGGGTGGACGGGGCCGGTTCATTTTTCTTATTGGAGTACTGCTTATATGCATAGGGGTAGCAACTCTTAATACAATTCTTGCAGTTATGAATGGACTCCAGCAGGGATTCATAACCAGTATACTGGAAATTGGTTCCTATCATATTCACTGGATGCCTGATGGAGATGATGTCGATATCGATTCTGCTATCAGTACAATAGGTGAAGACCCTGATGTTGTCTTTGTGACTCCTTTCCGTGAGGGTATAACGATGCTCAGTGGAAAGCGATCTGAACTCTCCGGTGCCCTCATCAGGGGTATACCTCCTGATACCTATACAAGAGACAAAAATCTGGCCCATTACCTGGAAATCGTTCAAGGTGAGTTCAACGTGGAGAATGAGGGAATTGTTCCTGGACGGATTCTGGCTTACAACCTTGGAGTATCCCCCGGTGACAGGGTTTCAGTCCTTACTCTTTCGAGTAACGGTGTATCGACGGAAGAAGTACAGCTTGAGGTAACTGGCATCTTTCAATGCGGGTACCAGAATTATGAAAGCAGTATGGCTTTTGTTTCATTGGATACGATGGATGTGCTTATAGACGATTCCAGAGTGGAACTGGGTGTGAAACTCATCCGCCCGGAAAGAGTTACTGAAGCAATGAGCCGTCTTGGGAGAAATGATATGCTTCTATCGGGGGAATTGAGCTCATGGAGAGAGAAAAACAGCTCTTTTTTCGGGGCCCTCAGGAATGAGAAAATAATGATGATTCTACTTGTAACTCTGATATTTGTTGTGGTTGCTGTGAATATTGATCATTCTTTGAGACGTATGGCCACAGAACGAATCGAAGACCTTTCCATACTGAAAGCGACAGGAGCCTCTCCGTGGAATATTCGAATACTGTTCCTGCAGCATGGATTGGTCACAGGAACTCTTGGGGGAGTTTCCGGCAGTATTCTGGGAGTACTGATTGGCGAAAACATCAACACCATAATCCAGTTCTTCAGAAGTATTCAGAATCGTATTGTTTATACTTCATGGAATATAACGCAGCACCAGACAGTTGATGCCTTATTTCAAAACTCCCAGGTTATGGTTATCGATGTTGTTTATATCCTGTCAACGGCAGTGATTCTGACTTTTCTGGCAGCCGTGAGAGCATCATCCATGGCAGCCAGATCAAAACCAGCAGAGGTTCTTCGAAGTGAATGATGTAATTCTATCGGTGCGTGGCGTTGAGAAATCGTATATCTCCGGTTCCGAGGTACTGAGAGTGCTCAAGGATATAAACCTTGAGGTGAGAACTGGGGAAAGTATTTCCATCATGGGAACATCGGGAAGCGGGAAGAGTACTCTTCTCAATTTAATCGGAGGTCTGGATAGAGCCGACTCTGGAGAGATCCATGCCTGTGGTTACAATATTACCAGAATGGGTGAAAAAGAAGTTACTCAATACCGGTCAGAGGTTGTTGGTTTTGTTTTTCAATTCCATTATCTTCTCAAGGACTTCACAGCTCTGGAAAATGTCATGCTTCCCATGCTTATGCAGGGAGTATCCCGCAAAAAAGCTGAAAATAGAGCGCTGGAATTCCTGGATCAGGCAGGCGTTGCCGGGAGAAGCCACCATTATCCATCGCAGTTATCTGGTGGAGAACGCCAGAGAGCCGCATTAGCCCGGGCATTGGTTAACAATCCGAAACTCATCATTGCCGATGAGCCAACCGGGAACCTTGATGAGGAGCACAGAGCCATGGTAGCCGATTTAATCTTTGATCTCCTGCTGGAATCGGGAAAATCACTTCTTCTTGTAACTCATGCAGAAGACCTGGCTCGAAAGGCTGACAGGATGCTCTATCTCAAGGAAGGTTTACTGCAGTAGACATGAGGGGTTCAATTTTTATAGCCTGGCGATTATTCCTCCGGGGGCGAAGAAACCGCCAACATGGTCACCCTCTTTTCGGGGCTACATTGGGCATATCCCTGTCTCTTATTCCCCTGGTTGTCGTTGATCATTTCGCGGCAGCCATGATTGAAGGTATAACAGCCCGGTATGTGGAAACTTCATCCTATCATTTCCAGGTCCGTTCCTGGGAGAATGAACGGAAGGATGACTGGGAAAAGCTGGCGGAAGATGTCGCACAGAAACCAGGAGTAAGGTCTGCCTGGGTTGAACGGACAGGATATGGTCTTGCTCGCTCAGAAGGCCCAAGAACAGCTCTGACATTGAGAGCCATTCCTGAAAATGCTCCTTTCAGAGATACTGGTTTTGATCGTTACATTGAATTTGATAGTGGAGAATGGAACACCAGTGGGGATTCCATACTCCTTGGCCGGGAAGCCGCAAGATATCTGGGCGCCGGTGTTGGGGATAGCATTCTTGTTTTGACAGGCAGACAGATGCCCAATAACAGAATCATTCCCAGGGTAACACAATTTGTGATCAGGGGAGTCTTTTCCACAGGTTACCAGGATCTTGACCGCACCTGGGCATTTATTTCACCAGACATGGGTTGGCGCATTCTCGCTGATGAAAACAGTAAAACTTTCATTGGCGGCAAGTTCATTGATATCAGGCAGAACCCTGAACTGTGGGAGAATCTGGAATTGGATTTGGCATCTCGATGGTCTACTTCGGACTGGAAGGGATTAAACCGTTATTTATTGAGTAATCTTGAAAACACAAGGAGTATACTTCTCCTTATTATGGCACTCATCATCATAATTGCTGTGCTCAATGTTATGACATCACTGGTCATGCTGACTCTTGAGCACAGACGGGAAATTGGAATTCTCAAGTGTACAGGGACTTCACCGGGAACAATAAGCCGGGCATTTGTGATTACCGGTACCATGGCCGCTCTCATCGGTACCATTTATGGTCTTGGCGGAGGTTTATTGATTTCCTGGTTCATCAACCCCATTATTGCTGGCATCGAATATATTCTGTCCTTAATAACTGGATTGTTTAACGATGGTCCGGCACCCATTCTGCTGAGCGAGGGGCATTATCTCCAGACAGTTCCAGTAGAAATGCGTTGGATGGTTACCGCTGGAATTGGAGTAATCACTCTCATACTGTCCATTGCAGCTTCCTGGATTCCTGCTATAAGAGCTGCAAAACTTAAACCCCTGGAAGTATTGAGGAAGCATTAATTCCAGTTCTCTGTCTGATTTCAGTAGCATTTATCTGACAGAACAGTATAATTTACAAGCAGGAGATTTACATGATCAAGGATTTAACCCCACGAGCTAAACGCATTTTGGCTGATTTTGCTATGGAAGAAGCAAGGAGATCTCATTCAGACCAGATCCAGAATGAACATGTTATGCTTGCCATGATCAATGATAAAAACAGTGCGGCTGTCAAATGCCTGGATAAATTGAATATTGGCATCGAAGCTCTTACTCCACATCTTATGTTTGGCATTCCACAACTCAAAAATCCATACAAGGTTAATAAGATCTCTCCTTCAAGCAGGGTGGAAACACTTCTCAATGTCTCTGCTAACGAGGCTGCCAGGCTGAATCATGAGTACATTGGTACGGAGCATTTATTGCTTGCTGCTGTCCTGGAGAAGGGAAGTCCCATGTGTTTATTCTTCGAATCAAAGAATATTTCAATTGATGATTTGAGAAGAGTTGTAAGAGAAGTTTATTTTGAGCGGAATCAGAGCAGAAAAATATCCATATCAGTGGAAAAATCAGGTTTTTCAACAATCAACATATCCAAAATGAATAAACCCAGGCTTGAAATCCTGGTCGACTATTCAAGAGATCTTACGGACATGGCCCGTAAAGGCTTATTGAGTGTAGCTATTGGTCGGGAGAAGGAAATCAACAGACTGATACGCATACTGGCTCGTCGCAAAAAGAACAATCCAGTTCTGATTGGTGATCCCGGGGTGGGTAAAACAGCTGTAGTTGAAGGCTTTGCTATGGAAATCGTCAAAGGGAATGTTCCTGATGTCTTCCTGGAAAAGAGCATTATCAGTCTTGATCTGGCTGCATTGATTGCCGGAACAAAGTACAGAGGTGCATTTGAAAGCCGAATAAAGAAAGTTGTTAAAGAAATCAGCAGCACAAGTAACATCATACTTTTTATCGATGAACTTCACACAATTATCGGCGCTGGTGCTGCGGAAGGAGCACTTGATGCTTCCAATATGTTGAAACCAGCTTTGAGCAGGGGAGAACTCCAGTGCATCGGTGCCACAACATTTGATGAATATATGAAATACATTGAGAAAGACAGTGCTCTGGAACGACGGTTTCAGCCTATCATCATCAATGAACCAACAGTCAGTGAGACCTGTCAGATATTGAAAGGACTGAGTCGCGAGTATGGTGATTTTCACAAGGTAAGCTACAACGATGACGCTTTGCAGGCCGCGGCCGATCTTGCTGACCGTTATGTCGCAGACAGGAATCTTCCTGACAAAGCCATAGATCTAATTGATGAAGCTGGAGCTGTAAAAAGTCTTCAGAACAGAATTTTTCCTGAGGAAATCAAAGAACTGGAAGAGAAGTGCAGACTACTCAGCGATAAAAAAGTTTCCTGTGTGGACGCACAGGATTATGAAAGTGCTGCAAGAATGCGGGACAGAGTTCAAGAAATGAGGTCGAGAATTGATGCTGTTAAACATGAATGGGAGAGTTCTCTTGACAGGGTAAAAAACCAGGTTACAAAAGAAGACATTCAAGAACTTGTCTCAGAGAATACGGGCATTCCCATGATTAGAATAATGAAAAATGAATCGGATAAACTTCTCCAGATTGAAGATGAACTCCATAAAACAGTGATTGGCCAGGATGAAGCTATCGCTTCTGTTTCATCATTGATACGCAGATCCCGGACAGGTCTGAATTCTCCATCCCGTCCCCTTGGTTCATTTATCTTTCTTGGTCCAACAGGTGTGGGCAAGAGCCTGCTTGCAAAGAGTCTCGCCGAATATCTCTTTGGAAATTCCGATTCTTTGATTCGGATTGATATGACGGATTTCATGGAAAAGCACAATCTATCTCGTCTGATTGGAGCTCCTCCGGGATTTGTCGGTTATGAGGAGGGAGGATTGCTGACAGAAAAAATACGCAAGCGTCCCTATTCAGTGATTCTTCTTGATGAAATTGAAAAAGCTCACCCCGATATATTCAATATCCTTTTACAGGTTCTGGATGAAGGAGAATTGCAGGACAGCTTTGGTCATAAGGTGTCATTCCGGAACGCAGTTTTGATTATGACCTCTAATGCTGGCGCCAGAGAATTCAGCCGCGGCAGTTTTGGATTCAGTACCAGCAGGGATGGAGCGATATCCCACTCGGAGATAAAATCTTCCGCAATGATGGAACTCAAACGGATTTTCAGACCGGAATTCCTTAATCGAGTAGATGAAACCGTTGTTTTTCACAGTCTTGAGTACAATCATGTCTTACAGATTATGGATTTAATGCTGACAGAAGTATCCGGGCGATTGAAGGATTTAAACATCAGTGTTGAAGTGGACAGGGCAGTCAAAGAATTCCTGTTGGACAAGGGTTTTGATGCGGTTTACGGCGCCAGATCTCTCTGGCGTGTTATTCAAAAGGAAATAGAGGATCCTCTTTCCATGGCTATTCTTCAGGGACGTTTTGAGAGCAGGGATAAAGTTGTCGTAGAGCTTCTCCAGTCCGGGAAAATACGCTTTCGCCGAAGGAATAAGCGTAAAACGAAAAAAGTTGCGAATGAAACCACCGTCACCGGGAGTTAAACAATAGGGCACCTCTTTCGCATAGTAATCGATGGAAAAAGTCTGGGTGGAATAAGTCCTTTTGCAGTCATTGCAGATGTAGCGCTGGACCGTTCCAAATGCTTCTGTGTGGTACGAACTGTGTATCGAAAATCAGTTTTTTGCTTCGGAGCACTTAAATTGATACATACCGGGTTGGGACAGTGGGGGAATAACATAGTCGATCTCCTTTATAAATTGCATTCTTACGGCAACCTCTAAAAAACCGTCTTTAGAATTTGGCGCAATGGCGGTGTGTTCCTCGGAGCTTTGCTCCTGCGGTACGCACCTGATAGTGGCGGTGTGTTCCTCGGAGCTTTGCTCCTGCGGTACGCACCTGATAGTGGCGGTGCGTTCCTCGGAGCTTTGCTCCTGCGGTACGCACCTGATAGTGGCGGTGCGTTCCTCGGAGCTTTGCTCCTGCGGTACGCACCTGATTACGTGAGCATTTTGACAATGCAGCAGCGAGGAAAAAGATCAAGCCAAAACGAAATAAGGTTTATTAGAGGTGCCCTCAGGTGATGCCGTTGCTACGGCCACTTGGGACAGACTTATCCACCACTTTTCGTTAGTCTGAAAGAAGATTCATACTGCATGAAGGATAGAATAAAACCTGGAGTCGTTGACCTCTAAAAATATGCCGGAAAACAGCAATTCTACTCCGACCGTTGTTGGCACTCGTGATTGTACGCAGTCAATGTATTGTATTAAAAACAGTTATATGTTAGTGTTCATTATATTTATTATTTGGAGTTAACAACTTTGGAACGATATAGGAATATTTTTCACCTCGTCCTCACCTTGATGATTGGACTCGTGTCGCTCAGCGCGTGTAGTCCAAAAAGTTCTGATGAGTCCGGTGAAGTGCTGACTATCCGGGAAGTTACACAGATTCACAACCTCATCACCCCCGGCGTCTGGGACGGACAGACCTCGTCTTTTAATGCGTCAATTTACGACTTCGTCGTTGAGCTCGACCCGACAAACGGCAACATCCTGATGCCTGGCCTGGCCACTGAGTGGAGCAGCGATGACGGACGGGTTTGGACCCTCAAACTTCGGGAAGGCGTCACCTTCCACGATGGTTCGGCCTTCACCTCGGAAGACCTTCGGTTCACTGTCGAACGAACCCAGGACCCGGATATCGGTCATTTGCAGAAGCAGGACTTTTCCATCGTCGCGGATATCGAAACGCCTGACGACTACACCATCATTTTCCGCCTGAGCGATATAAGGCCCATGTTCATGTATCTCTTCACCGCGTATAACATGTGCGTCCTCTCTTCGGAGTATGATTACGCGAACCTGGGCGAAACCGCGCCTATGGGCACCGGTCCCTTCATGGTGAAAGAATTCGTACCCAAGGAATCGGCTCATCTGGTGAAAAACCCCGACTACTGGCTGGAGGGTATGCCCAGGGCCGACGAGTGGATCTACTACTTCGTTGGCGATATTGACTCCAGTGTCGCCATGCTGGAAGCGGGACAGGCCGATATCGTCCCCTACATCAGCGCCATCCACAAGGAGCGCCTGGAGAAGCAGGGCTTTGTTGTCGTATCACCATGGCAGGAATACCGTATGGTCGCCCTGGCCGCCGACCGGGAGCCTTTCGATGACAATCGTGTTCGTCTGGCCATGAAATACACCATGGATCCAGACACTCTGGCCAGGGCCTGTCAGGGAATCCTCGGTGAAGATGTCTTCTTCAACGAAGTTCCCATCTTGAATTTCCAGCCCCAGTACAAGGACATTCCCTTTCGAGGGCGTAATATCGACAAGGCCAGGGAACTCCTGACCGAGGCCGGCTATCCCGATGGCCTGTCGGTGGAGGTCTACTATGGCTCTGATCATCCCTACACCCAGGCGATTGCCCAGACCATGAAGGAACTGGCGGCCCCGGCGGGAATCGATATTCAGCTCAAGGGGTTCAGCCGCGATGTCTACCTCACCCAGTATTGGATGAACGCCCCCATGCTCATTACGGGATGGGCGCCGCGTGTTGATCCATCAATGCTTCTGATGCTGGCCTTCAAGTCCGATGGTCCATGGAATGAGTCCCACATGAAGAACGCGGAAGTCGATGACTTACTGGCCAGTATCCTTGTGGAAATGGATGACGAGAAGCGACAACAGTACTACGACCGTATCCAGGAAGTCTTTTATGAAGAAGGCACTTTGATCAACGTGCAGGTTCCTTACTATGTTGCCATGAGGAAGGAAATCAAGGATTACAGACAGGCTTTCAGCATGATGACCCAGTACGAGTACTTGACGCTTGAGAAGTAGTTGAGGCATGGGTTGGTTAAAGAAGATTGCTCAAAGACTGATGTTCATGGTTCTGACACTCCTGGCTATGTCCTTGTTGATCTTCTTCCTCGTCGAGATTATGCCGGGGGATGTCGCTCAGATCATCCTTGGTCAGAGCGTTACTCCGGAAGCTCTGGCGGTGCTTCGGGAGTCCATGGGATTGGATAATCCATTCCATGTTCGGTACGGAAGCTGGATGGCCAATCTCCTTAGAGGCGATTTGGGCACCTCGCAATACATGCGCGGTGTTCCGATCAACACTATTCTATGGAGGAAAGTCGGGCACTCCGTGGTGCTGGCTCTGACGGCCCTGGTGTTCTATATTCCAACCGCCATCTTCTTCGGTGTTCTTGCCGGGGTAAAGGCCGGCAAGTGGCCTGACTCAGTCGTATCATTCTTCGGCTTGGCCACTATGGCTCTGCCGGAGTTTGTTTCTGGTGTTTTGCTGATCTCTCTGTTCTCCGTCACCTTCAAGATTTTGCCCATTACAAGCATCATTCCGGTCGGCCAGACTCTGTGGCAGAATCTCCAGATCCTCGTACTGCCAGCTCTGTCCATCACTATTGTCATGTTCGGATACGTTTCACGGATGCAGCGTTCTTCGATGATACAGGTTATGAACTCGGACTACATCCGGGCCGCGGAACTCAAGGGCCTGCCCAGGAGCATAGTGATATTTCGGCACGCTCTTAGGAATGCACTCTTGCCCACTATCACCATCATCGGTATGAACATGGGCTGGCTTTTCGGCGGTTTGATCGTTGTGGAATCGCTTTTTGCCTATCCGGGGCTCGGCTCCCTTACCCTCCAGGCCATCAAGACCCGGGATCTGCCGCTTATCGAAGCCTGCGTCCTGTTCATTACTTTGATCTTCGTGGTTTCAACGTTTATCACCGAGATGTTTTACAGCCTACTCAACCCCCGCATCCGATACTCGGGTGACGGGTTGTGAAGAACCTCCTCTATCAACTTCGCTCATATCCGATGGCCGTTCTCGGTATCACGATTCTGTTCTTCTGGATCATGGCTGCCATATTCGGTCCAGGGATGTCGAAGTACACCTATTCGGAAATGGATATTGAACACCAGATAACCGCTCCTTTGGTGGGGGGACATCTGTTGGGTACCGATTCCCTGGGCCGGGACATCCTTGCCCGCATCGTCATGGGGAGCCGTTCCATCCTGACGGTGGCCCTGATGACCTCGTTTTTTTCGACAGTTATCGGTGTCCTTGTGGGGTTTTCCGCGGGTTATTTCGGAGGGTTACTGGACATAGTTTTCCTGCGCATCATGGATATTCTCATGGCCATCCCCCCTCTGGTGCTGGCCATGGTTGTTTTGGGCATACTGGGTGATTCCACCATAATCAGTCTCACACTCATCGTTTCCATTGCCTACATTCCGGCCACGGCCCGTGTGGCGAGGGGCGCGTTGCTCACCTGCAAGAATGTGGAGTATGTTGACGCGGCTCGGCTCATGGGCGAATCCCATCCGGCCATCATGTTCGTGGAAATCCTACCGAACACTCTCGGCCCCATCATTGTGGAGGCCACAGCCCGGTTTGCTTACTCCATCATGATGGTGGCATCCCTCGGATTCCTCGGTGTAGGGCTTCAACCCCCAACTCCTGACTGGGGCATGATGGTTATCGAGAATAAGTCCCTGATGACTTTCGCGCCATGGACGGTCCTCTATCCCGCGTTGGCCATCGCTTCACTGGTTATCGCTATTTCTCTTGTCTCCGATTTTGTCTCCAGGGTTCTAATCCATGAAGAATGATATCCTTCTGGAGGTGAACAATCTTGATGTGACCTATACTGTACCGACTGGATCGGTCGCCGCGGTCCGGGGGGGGTCATTCCGCCTCCAGCCCAATGAAACCCTGGGCCTTATCGGCGAGTCCGGTTCCGGCAAGAGTACTCTGGCTTACGCCATCCTGGACTATCTGGCACCCAACGCGAGCCGGGAAGGGGAGGTGCTTTTCAAGGGAGAGAATCTCCTGGAGAAGTCCCCCCGGGAACTCCAGAACTACAGGGGAGACCGTCTGACTATGGTCTACCAATACCCTTATTCATCGCTGAACCCTTCCCTCACTTTAGGCCGTCAGTTGGATGAAACGACCATACTCCATAGGGGTTACTCCAGAGTCGAAGCCCGCCGGGCCAGCACCGAAATCCTCAAAGACCTGTACCTTGGAGACCCCGAGGGCATTGTCAAGCGTTATCCTCATCAGATCAGCGGGGGGATGCAGCAGCGCATCTGCATAGCCATGGCCCTGCTTTGTCGGCCCGATATCATCATCATGGACGAACCGACCACGGCGCTGGATGTAACCACCGAGGCCACCATCCTGGATCTTGTCAAAGACCTCAGAAAACGGTTTAGCATGTCCATCCTCTACATCTCCCATGACATCGGGGTTATCAACAAGGTATCCGACCGTATCGCCGTGATGTACAGAGGGGAGATTGTGGAAATAGGAGTCAATGAGGCTATTTACAATAAACCCAGGCACCCCTATACCCGGGCCCTTGTGAACTGCATGCCTCGTGAGGGCATTGTAAAGGAGGAATGGCGCCTCAATACCATCCCTGGGTATATCAAGCGTCGGAGTCCTGAAGAAACGGGGTGCCCTTTCGTGGAACGCTGCCTCAAAAAAGTACCGGGATGCGAGAATGATTATGGGATGAAAGATTTCGGTGACGGACACTTGTCCGCCTGTAGCCGGGCCTCTGCTCCAGATGTTCCCGATGACACCCTGAAATTCAAACCATCCCAGATCGACGAGGCCATCATCGCCAGGAAAACCAGGGATGAAACCCTGTTAGAAATCCGAAACCTGTACAAACAGTTTCGGAGTTCCCGCAGAAAGATCTGGGCTGTAAACGGCATAGAGATGACTTTGTTCAAAGACAAGGTTCTCGGGATTGTCGGAGAATCTGGCTGTGGGAAAAGCACACTCAGTCACATGGTGAGCGGATTAACCACCCCCAGCTCCGGGCGACTCCTCTTTGACGGCATGGATATTACGATGTCCTGGCGCAAGCGGTCCAACGATGTTCTCAAGAACATACAGCTTATCTTTCAGAATCCCGGCCGCAGTCTCAACCCAGCCTTCACGGTGGAACAGACTCTTGACCGTCCCATGAAGCGGCTCCTGGGAATCAAGTCGCGGAAGGAACGACGTGAACGTGCTGTGAATATTTTGCGCAAGGTTGATCTGGGTGCCGAATATCTCACACGGAAGACTAACCGTCTTAGCGGAGGAGAGATGCAGCGGGTTGCGGTAGCCCGGGCCTTCTCCATCACCCCCTCCCTCGTCATCTGCGATGAACCCACTTCAGCCCTGGATGTATCTGTACAGGCCTCAGTGCTGAATCTCCTCGTGGATTTACAGTACGAGTCGGGTGTCGCTTACATGTTTATTTCCCACGATCTGAACGTTATCAATTACGTGAGTGACTACATCATGGTGATGTATCAGGGTCGGATCTGCGAGTTTGGCACCCGGGAAGAGGTAACCTCCCCGCCCCATCATCCCTACACAGAGGCCCTCCTCTCATCAGTGCCAGAGGTGGAACCCTCCCTCGCGAATGAGGTCATACAACTGGAAGGTTCACCGCCAAATCCCACCAAAAAAGATGTCGGTTGTCCCTTCGCCGACCGCTGTCCCCGGAAGTTGGACGATATCTGTGATTCGACTCCGCCGCCGAAGGTTCGATTTTCCGACAGCCACTTAGTGTCGTGTCATTTGTTCGCGGAAGAAACCAGTATTTATTCTTAGAAACCTGGCGGAATCCATAATATAGCTGCCCAGGAATGCATCTGGCACTCAGGCCATACCGCTCATCCAGCCCCATCAGTCTACGCCGTTCGTGTCGTTTAGAGTTGGTGCTTTTTCAGCAGCCGACAGGACCGTGTTAGGGATGCGAAAGGTGTCGCAGACATCCACGCCGCCTTCCTCTAAACTGAAGTTTTTATCGCAAGACCACTATATTTCCATACAGGGAAAGCAATTAGCCAATTCCCCAAGGAGAAACGATGGATTTCTTTTTCTTCTCCCTTTCAATGGCAGAAGCTTCATCTTTAAAGAGAATGGGAGCCATCCGTTTCCGCATTTCCCATTCAACATAGTAGGCAAGCATACAAACCAATACATGCGCCCGAACCCTGTCCTCCAGGCGGTGATAAACGGGCCGTAGCTTCAAGTCCACCAACTTTATGTAGCGAAATGCCTGTTCAACGCTGGAGAGCCGTTTGTACGCAAATACAACCTTTTCGTCAGAGAGTTCTTCCGGATTTCCCTGTCAATGCTCGCTTCAGTTAGCATTCCTCGGTCACCGACCACAGTGATCCGTTCAAGACCGAAGCGATTTCGGAGTTTTTCAATCTGGCTGGAAACCGTCATCGGATCGGCTGTGTTGCCTTCAAAGACTTCAACCCCCACAGGACGTCCTTCTGAGTCACAAAGAAGACCCACTTCAATTTGTAGCTTGCCCCTCTTACCGTCTCGAGAGTATCCCCGTTTAGCGAGGGGACAGTGTTTTCCCTCATACCATGCAGATGTTAGGTCGTAAAAAACTAACGAACCGTTTTTGAGGTGTCTGTCAGCTAGCTTCGTTTCAATCGTATGCTGACGTTTTAAGAGCCAATCAAGCGATTTGTCAATGTCATATTCTCCAATGGTTTCATCCAGACCAATCTGTTCTGATAAAGTCGTGGTCTTTGATGGTCCGATAAGTTCCCTAAAAGTGGCCAGCTTCGATTGTGGATGAAGAATACGTTGGGCAATAAGGGCGATAATCAAATTACGTTCGGGAGTTCGGCGGGAGGAAATTAACCGAGGAATATCAAGATCTTTCATAACCTTGAGGATGGCAACGGCATGACCATGCGGCAGAGTTCGAGTGATTTTGAAATCATTTCCAGATAGGGCTTCTGGTCCTTCTTTAAGCAACCGTCGAAGGCCTTCAACGGCATGACCTGGCAGTTTGGTTAAATTAGCCAGAGTCTTTTTGACAACGCGGCCATTCTCTCGGTGGTCTTCCCGCAGCAGAATGCAGGGAGGCGAATTTCTGTTTGGTACTATTTGAATATACATGGGTGTATTATGAATTATATCTATATAATTATCAATACAATAATATAATAAAATTGCAATATTACATGGGGGCGTTTTGAAGGCAAAACTAGCTCAACTTTTTTCTATATAAGTATTTAGCCAGAAATTCCCTTAAAACTTCAGTCTAAAGAGAGAGTGGTCTTTACTAGACCCCATGGTCCAATTATTCCCAGTATTTGCCGATATAACTCTTTGTCATCCATTTCGTCATCATACGACATTTTTATGCTTTCCACAAGAATGTCCGAAGAGCCGAAAAAATGAAAAAAAGGACGTTTTTTCCGAATCAAAGGTTGCAAAACTATTTTTTTAGAGCTACCCTATAGATTAAGGAGAAGTATATGAAAAGTGGATTTTTAGTGTTTCTGGTTCTGTCGGCAGTCTTCGTACCGCTGTTGCTTTCCTGCGTCGGTGCAGAAAGTTCCACAACCTCCTATACGCTTACCTTTAATAGCGGAGGAGGGAGCGCTGTGGCATCCCAGAGTGTCGAATCAGGCGGGAAAGCGTCCCGTCCGGAAGATCCGCAGCGGGCAGGGCACAGCTTTGAAAACTGGTACGTCGATGACAGCTTTCAGACCGTCTATGATTTCGAACAGTCGGTAACCGAAAGCATAACACTCTATGCTGCGTGGCATCATAAATTGAAATCAGTTATAGAAAGCGGCACGGTACCTTCGGATCTGAGCCCATACGGCTCGCTTGTCCAGACTGTGCTTGAGCCCTATGCAGCCGGTGCCGTCATAGTAGCCAGGTATGTCGCTACTTCTTCGCAAGGCAGTGGGGACGCAAGCAGCTGGGAGAATGCCGCAGGAGACATAAAGGCAACTATGGATAATATTACTGATGCGGGGGCAAACAAGATTTATCTTGTGCTGCTGGCGTCAGGAACACACATCCCGACTGACACCCTCGCAATGAAAAACCATGTGGCCATAGTCGGGGGATGGAATGAATGGGAACACACCGGCACGAGCACAATAAGCGGGGACAATGCAAGGAGGGTCTTTAGTAACAGCGGTATAGACCAAACAGCCCTGCTCTATGGAGTAACAATTGCTAATGGAACGTCGAGTGATGGCGGCGGAATGTATAACTTGAACTCTTCGCCCACCCTGAGTCATGTCACGTTCACCGGCAATACGACTTCCATCAACGGCGGCGGAATGTTTAACTTGAACTCTTCGCCCACCCTGAGCCATGTCACGTTCTCCGGCAATGAGGCAAGCAGCAGCGGCGGCGGAATGTATAATTACGATAACTCTTCGCCCACCCTGAGCCATGTCACGTTCTCCGGCAATACGGCGACAAACAGCGGCGGCGGAATGTATAACGACAACGATGGAGCAAGCGGCCCCACCATCGTGAACTCGCTGTTCTGGAGCAATAAAGGCGGCGCAACTCCAACAACCGTTGGCCAGCAGATCTACATGCACAATGACACAAATAGCGGTGCTGAGAACATGACCATCGCCTTCAGCCTGGTGCAGCACGGGATAGAAGCGACTTCCGATGGTAATGCGAATGACGGACTCGGTATTGGCGGCGGCGAGGCTCAGGTAACTGTGACTCAGGCCAATAATATCAATGGGGATCCCAAGCTGGCTGACGATTTGGCTGATAACGGCGGGTTTGTGCAGACGATTGCGCTACTGGATGGCAGTGCCGCAATCGACAAAGGCGTGTATGTGCGGCGGTCCGGAACGGTAGGCAGTTTTACTTTCTACTACAGTGAGGATAGCACAAACTGGTTTACTGATTTGGATCCCAGCAGCACAGCAACTCTTCCCGAAGATGCAATAGACCTTACCGCAACCGACGCGCGTGGCTACACGCGGAGCGGGCGTCCCGACATCGGCGCTTACGAGTACGGCGGTACTGCTCCTTAGAGGAGCACTACAGAGCACCCATGGTGCTCTGCTTTGAAGGATATGCAGGCAGCGTACATTGTGCGGATAGTGTCTGCGCTGGCAGAATCTGTTTCTGTCGGCGCAGAGTCGAAGCGTCCTTTGCGGTTGTATGTTTCGTACTGCGCCAGCCCGTGAGGGATAGCAAGGTGGCCGTGAGGCCGGTCTTCCAGGGGCATACCGGAACGATAGCGGAGCCTGGAGCGACAAAATGGAGTTGCCGGTAAAAGATTTTGCGGGTGGAAGCTATGCGGTCGGCTGGCCTTATCTGGAGGTGGAATTATCCCCGATATGACGACAGTCAGTTAAGCCACACGTTCTAATTTATATTCTTCCGGGCTGTTATACCCCGGATAAGAATGACTTCTTTGTCGATTATAGAATATTTCCAGGGCACCTCTAAAAACCCCCTGAATCATCCAAACCTGGGTTCCGAAAGAAACCTGGAACTGTTATACTGATTAGCATGAAAAAAAGAGATATAGTCAAAAGTTGTGGATGGGGTAAAAAAAGAGCAAATCCTTCTGTAAAATAATTGGTGAAAAAGCCAAACAGAAAGGAGATGCTCTATGGAAGAGTTTACAACAAACGGAAATGATTCGGAAGTGCTGAAAAGCGAAACAGAATCGGTTTTGGATCAGGTTTTGCGAGAGGGAGCCAGAAAGATGCTTATTCATGCCCTGGAGTTAGAAGTGGAAGACTACATCAATGCCCATAAACATGAGCGTGATCAGAATAATCAGCGCAAGGTTGTACGCAATGGTTACCACGCCCAACGAAAAATTGTGACAGGGGTTGGTCAAATGCAAATCAAGGTTCCAGGAGTGGATGACAGGAAATTAAAGAGCAAGCGAGAGGATCGCTTCACCAGTGCCATACTGCCAACCTATATGCGCAGAACTCCCAGTATCGACAACCTTGTTCCGGCGCTGTACCTCAGTGGTGTGTCCACATCTGCTTTCCAGACAGCTCTTGCCTCGATTCTGGGTGAAGGTATTGCCGGACTGTCGGCGACGAACATAGTCCGCTTGAAAAGGTTCTGGGAAGATGAGTTTCTTCAGTGGGAGAAACGTGATTTGAAAGCTAAGGAATACGCCTACATCTGGGTGGACGGCATCTACTTCAATGTAAGGCTTGATGATCAAAGGAGCTGCATTCTTGTAATCATGGGAGCTGACAAGGATGGGAAGAAGGAACTTCTAGCCGTCAGTGACGGATACAGGGAAAGCTCACAAAGCTGGAGGGAGATACTGCTCCAACTGAAAGCCCGGGGTCTCACCGCCGCCCCCAGGCTGGCCATTGGGGATGGTGCGCTGGGTTTCTGGAATGCCCTGGATGAAATCTTTCCCGAAACAAAAAAACAGCGTTGCTGGGTGCACAAGACAGCGAATGTGTTAAACAAAATGCCCAGGAATATCCAGGGCAAGGCCAAGTCAATGATTCATGAAATGTATATGGCAGATACCGAGCAGAATGCTCTTAAAGCCTATGACTTATTCATTGATTCCTTTCAGGCTAAATACCCCAGGGCCACCCAGTGTCTGGAAAAGGACAGGGAGAAGCTGTTCACGTTCTACAAATTTCCGGCGATGCACTGGACTCACATCAGGACGACCAACCCGATTGAGTCAACCTTTGCTACTGTCCGCCTTAGAACGAAGAGAACCAGGGGCTGTGGTTCAAGGGCGGCAACATTAAGTATGGTTTGGAAGCTCTGCCTGGAGGCTGAAAAGAACTGGCGAAAGCTACGTGGATACAAGCTAATCCCCAGGGTTATTGAGGGTGTGTTTTGTAAAGATGGAGTCTTCAAGGAAGAGGCCGCGTGAAAAAAATGAAGGATTTGAAATTTTCTCATCCACAACTATTGACAATAACTCTGAAAAAAAGGACGTTTTCCCGATTCAAAGGTTGCAAAACTATTTTTTTAGAGCTACCCTATAGATTAAGGAGAAGTATATGAAAAGTGGATTTTTAGTGTTTCTGGTTCTGTCGGCAGTCTTCGTACCGCTGTTGCTTTCCTGCGTCGGTGCAGAAAGTTCCACAACCTCCTATACGCTTACCTTTAATAGCGGAGGAGGGAGCGCTGTGGCATCCCAGAGTGTCGAATCAGGCGGGAAAGCGTCCCGTCCGGAAGATCCGCAGCGGGCAGGGCACAGCTTTGAAAACTGGTACGTCGATGACAGCTTTCAGACCGTCTATGATTTCGAACAGTCGGTAACCGAAAGCATAACACTCTATGCTGCGTGGCATCATAAATTGAAATCAGTTATAGAAAGCGGCACGGTACCTTCGGATCTGAGCCCATACGGCTCGCTTGTCCAGACTGTGCTTGAGCCCTATGCAGCCGGTGCCGCCATAGTAGCCAGGTATGTCTCTTCGCAAGGCAGTGGGGACGCAAGCAGCTGGGCGAATGCCGCAGGAGACGTAAAGACAACTATGGATAGTATTACTGATGCGGGGGCAAGCAAGATTTATCTTGTGCTGCTGGCGTCAGGAACACACATCCCGGAAGCCACCCTCGCAATGAAAAACCATGTGGCCATAGTCGGGGGATGGAATGAATGGGAACACACCGACACGAGCACAATAAGCGGGGACAATGCAAGGGTTGTCTTTAGTAACAACGGTATAGACCAAACAGCCCTGCTCTATGGAGTAACAATTGCTAATGGAACGTCGAGTAATGGCGGCGGAATGTTTAACTTGAACTCTTCGCCCACCCTGAGCCATGTTACGTTCACCGGCAATACGGCGACAACCTCCGGCGGCGGAATGTTTAACTTGGACTCTTCGCCCACCCTGAGCCATGTTACGTTCACCAGCAATACGGCTACCGGCGGCAGCGGCGGCGGAATGTATAACTCGAACTCTTCGTCCACCCTGAGCCATGTCACATTCTCCGGCAATACGGCAAACAACGGCGGCGGCGGAATGACTAACGATAACTCTTCGCCCACCCTGAGCCATGTCACGTTCACCGGCAATACGGCAAACCATGGCGGCGGAATGAGTAACCTGTTCAACTCTTCGCCCACCCTGAGCCATGTCACGTTCTCCGGCAATGAGGCAAGCAGCATCGGCGGCGGAATGTATAACGTGACCTCTTCGCCCACCCTGAGCCATGTCACGTTCACCGGCAATGAGGCAAGCAGCAGCGGCGGCGGAATGTATAACGACAACGATGGAGCAAGCGTCCCCACCATCGTGAACTCGCTGTTCTGGAGCAATAAAGGCGGCGCAACTCCAACAACCGTTGGCCAGCAGATCTACATGCACAATGACACAAATAGCGGTGCTGAGAACATGACCATCGCCTTCAGCCTGGTGCAGCACGGGATAGCAGCGACTTCCGGCGTGACTTCCGATGGTAATGCGACTGACGGACTCGGTATTGGCGGCGGCACGGTTCCGGTAACTGTGACTCAGGTCAGCAATATCGAAGATGATCCCAAGCTGGCTGCCGATTTGGCTGATAACGGCGGGTTTGTGCAGACGATTGCGCTGCTGGAAAACAGTGCCGCAATCGACAAAGGCGTGTATGTGCGGCGGTCCGGAACGGTAGGCAGTTTTACTTTCTACTACAGTGAGGATAGCACAAACTGGTTTACTGATTTGGATCCCAGCAGCACAGCAACTCTTCCCGGAGATGCAATAGACCTTACCGCAACCGACGCGCGTGGCTACACGCGGAGCGGGCGTCCCGACATCGGCGCTTACGAGTACGGCGGTACTGCTCCTTAGAGGAGCACTGCAGAGCACCCATGGTGCTCTGCTTTGAAGGATATGCAGGCAGCGTACATTGTGCGGATAGTGTCTGCGCTGGCAGAATCTGTTTCTGTCGGCGCAGAGTCGAAGCGTCCTTTGCGGTTGCATGTTTCGTACTGCGCCAGCTCGTGAGGGATATGCAAGGTGGCCGTGAGGCCGGTCTGCCAGGGGCATACCGGAACAATAGCGGAGCCTGAAGCGACAAAATGGAGTTGCCGGTAAAAGATTTTGCGGGTGGAAGCTATGCGGTCGGCTGGCCTTATCTGGAGGTGGAATTATCCCCGATATGACGACAGTCAGTTAAGCCACACGTTCTAATTTATATTCTTCCGGGCTGTTATACCCCGGATAAGAATGACTTCTTTGTCGATTATAGAATATTTCCAGGGCACCTCTAAAAACCCCGTGAATCTTCCAAACCTGGGTTCCGAAAGAAACCTGGAACTGTTATACTGATTAGCATGAAAAAAAGGACGTTTTCCCGATTCAAAGGTTGCAAAACTATTTTTTTAGAGGTACCCTATAGATTAAGGAGAAGTATATGAAAAGTGGATTTTTAGTGTTTCTGGTTCTGTCGGCAGTCTTCGTACCGCTGTTGCTTTCCTGCGTCGGTGCAGAAAGTTCCACAACCTCCTATACGCTTACCTTTAATAGCGGAGGAGGGAGCGCTGTGCCATCCCAGAGTGTCGAATCAGGCGGGAAAGCGTCCCGTCCGGAAGATCCGCAGCGGGCAGGGCACAGCCTTGTAAACTGGTACGTCGATGACAGCTTTCAGACCGTCTATGATTTCGAACAGTCGGTAACCGAAAGCATAACACTCTATGCTGCGTGGCATCATAAATTGAAATCAGTTATAGAAAGCGGCACGGTACCTTCGGATCTGAGCCCATACGGCTCGCTTGTCCAGACTGTGCTTGAGCCCTATGCAGCCGGTGCCGTCATAGTAGCCAGGTATGTCGCTACTTCTTCGCAAGGCAGTGGGGACGCAAGCAGCTGGGAGAATGCCGCAGGAGACATAAAGGCAACTATGGAAAATATTACTGATGCGGGGGCAAACAAGATTTATCTTGTGCTGCTGGCGTCAGGAACACACATCCCGACTGACACCCTCGCAATGATAAACCATGTGGCCATAGTCGGGGGATGGAATGAATGGGAACACACCGACACGAGCACAATAAGCGGGGACAATGCAAGGGTTGTCTTTAGTAACAACGGTATAGACCAAACAGCCCTGCTCTATGGAGTAACAATTGCTAATGGAACGTCGAGTGGTATTGGTGGCAGCGGAATGTATAACTTGAACTCTTCGCCCACCCTGAGTCATGTCACGTTCACCGGCAATGCGGCTGCCTACGGTGACGGCGGCGGAATGTATAACTCGAACTCTTCGCCCACCCTGAGCCATGTCACATTCTCCGGCAATACGGCAAGTGACGACGGCGGCGTCGGCGGCGGAATGTTTAACGATAACTCTTCTTCGCCCACCCTGAGCCATGTCACGTTCTCCGGCAATACGGCAACCGACGGCGGCGGAATATATAATAACTCGAACTCTTCGCCCACCCTGAGCCATGTCACGTTCTCCGGCAATACGGCAACCGACGGCGGCGGAATGTATAATAACTCGAACTCTTCGCCCACCCTGAGCCATGTCACGTTCTCCGGCAATACGGCGACAGGCGACGGCGGCGGAATGTATAATAACTCGAACTCTTCGCCCACCCTGAGCCATGTCACGTTCTCCGGCAATACGGCGACAGGCGACGGCGGCGGAATGTATAACGACAACGATGGAGCAAGCGGCCCCACCATCGTGAACTCGCTGTTCTGGAGCAATAAAGGCGGCGCAACTCCAACAACCGTTGGCCAGCAGATCTACGTGTTCAATGACACAAATGGCGGTGCTGAGAACATGACCATCGCCTTCAGCCTGGTGCAGCACGGGATAGAAGCGACTTCCGATGGTAATGCGAATGACGGACTCGGTATTGGCGGCGGCAAGGCTCAGGTAACTGTGACTCAGGCCAATAATATCAATGGGGATCCCAAGCTGGCTGACGATTTGGCTGATAACGGCGGGTTTGTGCAGACGATTGCGCTACTGGAAAACAGTGCCGCAATCGACAAAGGCGTGTATGTGCGGCGGTCCGGAACGGTAGGCAGTTTTACCTTCTACTACAGTGAGGATAGCACAAACTGGGTTACTGATTTGACTCTCAGTAGCACTGCAACTCTTCCCGAAAATGCAATAGACCTTACCGCAACCGACGCGCGGGGCTACACGCGGAGCGGGCGTCCCGACATCGGCGCTTACGAGTACGGCGGTACAGCTCCTTAGAGGAGCACTGCAGAGCACCCATGGTGCTCTGCTTTGAAGGATATGCAGGCAGCGTACATTGTGCGGATAGTGTCTGCGCCGGCAGAATCTGTTTCTGTCGGCGCAGAGTCGAAGCGTCCTTTGCGGTTGCATGTTTCGTACTGCGCCAGCTCGTGAGGGATAGCAAGGTGGCCGTGAGGCCGGTCTTCCAGGGGCATACCGGAACGATAGCGGAGCCTGGAGCGACAAAATGGAGTTGCCGGTAAAAGACTTTGCGGGTGGAAGCTATGCGGTCGGCTGGCCTTATCTGGAGGTGGAATTATCCCCGATATAACGACAGTCAGTTAAGCCACACGTTCTAATTCATATTCTTCCGGGCTGTTATACCCCGGATAAGAATGACTTCTTTGTCGATTATAGAATATTTCCAGGGCACCTCTAAGAAACCCCCTGAATCTTCCAAACCTGGGTTCCGAAAGAAACCTGGAACTGTTATACTGATTAGCATGAAAAAAAGGACGTTTTTCCCGATTCAAGGTTTACAAAACTATTTTTTAGAGGTACCCTATAGATTAAGGAGGAATATATGAAGAGAGGATTTTTAGTGTTTCTGGTTCTGTCAGCAGTCTTCGTACCGCTGTTGCTTTCCTGCGCCGATGCAGGAAGTTCCACCTATACCCATGAATTGAAATCAGTTATAGAAAGCGGCAAGGTACCTTCGGATCTGAGCGCATACGGCTCGCTTGTCCAGACTGTGCTTGAGCCCTATGCAGCCAATGCCGCCATAGTAGCCAGATATGTCTCTTCGAAAGGCAATGGGAACGCAAGCAGCTCGGAGAATGCCGCAGGAGACATAAAGGCAACTATGGATAGTATTACTGATGTGGGGGCAAACAAGATTTATCTTGTGCTGCTGGCTTCGGGAATATACACGCCGACAGCCACCCTTGCAATGAAAAACCATGTGGCCATAGTCGGCGGATGGAATGAATGGGAACACACCGGAACGAGCACAATAAGCGGGGACAATGCAAGGGGTGTCTTTCGTAACAGCGGTATAGACCAAACAGCCCTGCTCTATGGAGTAACAATTGCTAATGGGAATTCGAGTACTGATGGCGGCGGGATGTATAACAGGTACTCTTCGCCCACCCTGAGCCATGTCACATTCTCCGGCAATACGGCATACTCCGGCGGCGGCGGGATGTATAACTGGTACTCTTCGCCCACCCTGAGCCATGTCACGTTCACCGACAATACGGCGGCAGAAGACGGCGGCGGAATGTATAACGACAACGATGTAGGAAGCGGCCCCACCATCGTGAACTCGTTGTTCTGGAACAATAAAGGCGGCGCAACTCAAAAAACCGTTGGCCAGCAGATCTACATGCACAATGCCTCAACTGCTGGCGGTGCTGAGAAAATGACCATCGCCTTCAGCCTGGTGCAGCACGGGATAAAAGCGACTTCCGGCGTGACTTCCGATAATAATGCGAATGACGGACTCGGTATTGGCGGCGGCACGGATTCGGTAACTGTGACTCAGGACAATATTATTATAAATGATCCCAAGCTGGCTGCCAATTTGGCTGATAACGGCGGGTTTGTGAAGACGATTGCGCTGCTGGAAAACAGTGCCGCAATCAACAAAGGCGTGTATGTGCGGCGGTCCGGAACGGTAGGCAGTTTTACCTTCTACTACAGTGAGGATAGCACAAACTGGTTTACTGATTTGACACTCAGCAGCTCTACAACTCTTCACGGAAATGCAATAGACCTTACCGCAACCGACGCGCGTGGCTACACGCGAACCGGGCGTCCCGACATCGGCGCTTACGAGTACGGCGGTACTGCTCTTTAGGGGAATGCTCTACAGAGCACCCATGGTGCTCTGCTTTGAAGGATATGCAGACAGCGTACATTGTGCGGATAGTGTCTGCGCCGACAGGCAAGGCCAGCTTCCGGCGGCAGGGCTGCAAAACTATTTTTTTAGAGGTACCCCGGAGTATACCAGGAGGGTGTAATATGAAAAAGTATTCGGCATTTCTATTTGTTGCTGTATTTGGATTATACTCAATCCAGATACTGTCAGCTGAGTTGCAGGAAGCAGTCTTTGCTGGTGGATGCTTCTGGTGCCTTGAACCTCCATTTGAATCTCTGCGAGGAGTTCGGTCTGTTGTGAGCGGCTACACAGGGGGGGAAGTGAAAGATCCCTCCTATGAACAGGTGGTTAATGGCGGTACAGGGCATTACGAAGCAGTAAAGGTCAGTTATGACGATGAGTTAATCTCGTATAAGGAATTACTGGATGTTTTCTGGCGAAATATTGATCCAACGGACAGGTATGGACAGTTTTACGATAGAGGCCAACAGTATCAAACTGCTGTGTTTTTTTCCAGTCAGTCTGAGAAGCTTCTGGCAGAAGAGTCCAGACAAAGCTTATCTGCAACTGGAAAGTTTGACAAAGAAATTGTAACAGAGATACTGCCGTTATCGCCATTTTATGAAGCCGAAGAATACCACCAGGATTTTTACAGAAAAAATCCAGAACGATACTATTCCTATTATGCAGGTTCGAATAGAAAAGGATATCTGACTTCTGTCTGGGAGGATGAGAAATGGAAAATGAATAAAAAACCAACCGACAGGGAGTTGAGATCTCAACTAACTGATCTTCAGTACAGGGTGACTCAGGAAGATGGTACGGAACGGGCCTTTACTGGTGAATACTGGAATAACCATGAGGAAGGAATTTACGTGGATATTATTTCAGGTGAGCCCTTGTTTTCTTCGACGGATAAATATGACTCAGGGACTGGGTGGCCATCATTCACCCGGCCTATTGATATTGACTTCCTCGTCAGTAAGACTGACAAGAAGCTTTTTTCGGTAAGAACCGAGGTTCGAAGCAAAAATGCCGATTCTCATCTGGGCCATGTTTTCAATGATGGACCCCGGGAGGAAGGCGGATTACGCTATTGCATCAATTCGGCATCTCTGAGATTCGTTCCGAAAGATAAAATGGAAGCTGAAGGTTATGGGGAATACCTGGTACTGTTCAAGTGAGTTATCGACGACTCAGCATACAGTTTCTCTGTACGGGCATTTCCAGACGAAGTCAGTTGGCGGAAGGATATAGCGGCATCCAGTATAGGGAACAGTGCCAGTTTTCCTCTCTAGATATTGTCGAAGGTGAGGAAGAATTCAACATCGACCTCCGGGTTCGCAATGAAATTCAGGGGTTTGTAATTAGAGTCCCTGAGACTGAGAGTGCATAGTATTCCTGCTGAAATGAATGGAAGGGTTCCAATGTCCCGGATGTGCGAAAATGCATTACTCATCGGGATAATGATAAAGACAGAAAGCAGGCAGGAAGCCGGGGCCCATGTTGATGAACTGGCAAGGCTTGTCAGGTCTCTTGGAATCAAAACAGCTGTCAGTCTTGTTATAAATCTGAGGGAACCCCATCCGCGATGGCTGTTGGGGAAGGGAAAGGTTGATGAAATTGCTCGCAGCCTGCATGCTGACCACATTGATCTTGTTGTTTTTGACGTAGATCTGTCACCGGCACAGCAGCGGAACCTTGAAAAAGAATGGAATACAGCGGTTATTGACCGCCGGGAAGTGATTCTTGATATCTTCGCGGACAGGGCCCTGACCAGAGAAGCCGTTCTGCAGGTTGCCCTGGCCCGAATGCAATACAGTCTGCCCCGGCTTACTCGAGCCTGGACACATCTGTCACGTCAGCGTGGAGGATCCAGGGGGAACCGGGGTAAGGGTGAAACACAACTGGAAACCGACCGCCGTCTGGTTCTTGATAAGATTGCCCAATTGAAACGCAAATTGATTAAGCTGAAGGAACAGAGGGAAGTACGCCGCAGGAAACGCATGGATAAGCCCATCCCCTCGGTTTCACTGGTTGGCTATACGAATGCGGGTAAGTCAAGCCTGCTCAATGCTATCTGTGGTTCGGATGTTTATGTTAGGAACAAGCTCTTTGCTACCCTGGACCCCACCACCAGACGCATGAAAATGATAGGTGGGCGGGAAATTCTACTGACCGATACCGTCGGTTTTATAAGAAAACTCCCACATGATCTCATTGATGCCTTTCGTTCCACCCTGGAAGAGGCCACTCTGGCTGATGTAATCTTGCATGTTGTTGATGCTGGAAGTCCTGAACTTGATCAGCATATCAAGGTAACTGAGAGTGTTCTGGAAGAACTGGGTGCCGAAAACACACAACATTTGCTTGTTTTCAATAAAACTGATACCCTGAATCCTGAAGATATAAACAGGCTGAAAATGTGCTACAGAACTGGACTGATGGTATCGGCCCATACGGGTTCAGGTTTGCAGGAACTCCTGATGAAACTGAGTGAAACCCTGGACAGGGCACGACCGATGGTTGTACTGCGTATCCCGCAAAGCAGGTGGGATATGCGCTCAAAGCTGCATCAGGATTCTACTGTTCTCAGTGAAGAATATGGGGAAAACGAAATCAGGATAACGGCACGTCTCAGTCCAGATGACTGCAGCCGTTTGTCAGAGTTCATTGCATCGACAGAGCGTGACAGAAATGATGGAGAAGTATTATGAACCAGGTCGATATTCAATACCATAAATCCAGTATTGGAGAACTCATATTGGGTTCCTTTGAAGGTAAGCTTTGCATACTGGACTTCCGGTATAGGAAAATGATAAATACCATTAACAGACGAATTGAAAAGAGTCTCAAAGCTGAGTTCATTGAGCGAAATAATGACATCCTCAATATGACACGGGAGCAGCTTGATGAGTATCTTATGGGGAATCGGAAATTGTTTGAGATACCCCTGCTTCTGTGCGGAACCGATTTTCAGAAGAGAGTATGGGAAGCTCTTATGAAGGTTCCCTATGGAACATCATCAACTTATCTGCAAATAGCAAAGGATATTGGGAAAGAAAAAGCTGTACGTGCTGTGGCATCCGCTAATGGAGCCAATTCTATAGCGGTAATAATTCCCTGCCACCGCGTCATTGAAAGCAATGGACGATTAGGCGGCTACGGTGGAGGATTGCAGGTGAAGAAAAAACTGTTGGAACTGGAAAGCCGTTATTCCCGGGATTTATTCAATTCCCCGATCCAAGATTGAAAGTCCGCATAATCTCGTAATGCTCGCCTCTGAAAGGGAGCCTGCATTTAACCAGGGCAATACTGTCCACGGTTTGGTTGCCAAAATCAGTATTCTCAAATCGGGGAATTGCTTTGAGCAATCTGGTTGGTTTTCTTGTGAACCTGACAATGGAAACATGGGGAATAAATGCCAGCTGGGATTCCTGCCTGGGTATGGCTTCAGCAAGCTTTTGTTGAAAGGAGTAGAGATTATTGTCTTTGGAAAAAACTTGAGCAAATACGACATTGGGAAAGTTGTTCAATCCTCGATATGTAATCTTGAAAGGTTTGATTTTGTTTATCGTTGAATTGACCCGGTCAATGTGGTTGTCATAGATTGAATTGTCAAAGTATGCTGGAAGTACGGAAATCTGTTGCAGGGTTATGTGGAAATAATCATCCTGTATGTATAATTGATCAGCATCTTCCTGTTTAAGCAATTCGACAGTGTGTAGTAAGCTTTTATTCACCTCATCGGATGTGAATATTACAATTCCGATGCCAAAAGCTTTATCCTTATCGAATTCTTCTGATTCAATAACAGTTTTATCAGCATCGGAATAGAGATCGCGAATTTTATTATACTGTTGAATCTGTAGCTTCATGATTACTATATTGAAGAGGCTGGTTTTCCTGTACGACAGCATAATGTAATCTGGCGAGGTGGATATGTCAAGACTGATATGATTGTGCCACCTGGATTGATAATCATTGAAGAGGGTATGTATGTATAGATTTTCCTTCACACTGGTACTGTTGTATCTCGCTTCTTCGATATTATCTGCCAGTGGTGGACAGGAGACCGATGACGGCAGAAAATATAATATAGGTGTATTCCTTGCTGAAATGACGGAGAGACGGCAAAAGGACTTATATGATGGTATTAGAGATTTTGATGCCGAAAACAGGGATGTCAGGACAAAAATAGAAATTGGAAACAATGATACGGGTATCGACCGTATTGAAAAGATGTTGAAATGGGGTATGGCTGCTTTTGTAATTCTTCCACTCAATTCAAGTATGCTGAGCAATGCAATATCACTCTGTGATGAAATGGAAATTCCCATCGTTGTTGTTCATCACTTACCAGGTAAAGATTTCATCAGTAAAATTGATGCCTTTGTCGCATCAAATCCCTTTGATGCGGGTGTACTCCAGATTGAGTGGGTGAGTGAAAAGCTGGGTGGTTCCGGCAATGTGGGGATCATTAAGGGCCCTCTTGAGGATGAAGACGCTCAGGCGATTCGCAATGGAAATAATAGAGCTGTCAAAGAATCTAATCTCAGAATTGTCTATCAGGATGATGGAGGCTGGGAACGTGTGAAGGGGCTGGAAATAGCCGAGAAATGGTTTTCAGGAAACAGGATCCCTGATGCTGTTATCTGTAGTAATGACGAAATGGGAATTGGGGCTCTTCTGGCAAGCCAGGGTGTTGGTATTGCCGATGACGATATTCTCATAGTTGGAATTAATTCTGATCCTGATACATTGAAGTTTCTGGGTAAGGGACTTGATGCTTCTGTGAAGGAAAACACCTATGCTCAGGGTTTTACAGGGATGGATACAGCTCTCAAAATCTTAAGAAATGAAGCAGTCTTAAAGAATAACTGGATTCCCTATGATTTGATTACTCTGGAAAGCATGGAGGAGAAATGACGAGGTTAATCGAGAAACCATCAGTTTTTTAGAGGTACCCTGAAGCTGTCGGCACCGGAAAGAAGCTCATCCAGGAGTTTTTCGGACGAGTTAATATTCAAGGGCACCTCAAGACAAAGATGTCAGTATCGCAAGAATGGTGAGCGAAGAGGGGTGGGAAGAAGGCGGTCAAATAGCTCAATTCGATGAATATACAGTTGTTCTTAAAGGCCGATTGAGGATTGAAACGAAGAAGAAAACCGTGGATATCGGCGAAGAGATCTCTGCATGTCAGCAGAGGCGGAAAAGACCAGGAACTCTTTACCTCTATATGATCAATTAATTCATAAGTAGCTGGGATATGCGGAATGCGGCTTCGTTAATTGCATCCCTGTCATTGAATGCACTTATACGTATGTAATTATCACCCATACGCCCAAAGCCACTACCTGGAGTTACAACGATATCAGCTTCGTTGAGAAGATAGTCAAAGGTTTTCCAGGAATCCTGACCTGTTTTTACCCATACATAAGGACTGTTGATTCCTCCCCAGACATCAAATCCAATTTCCTGCATGGCCGATCGCATAATCCTGGCGTTCTCCAGATAGTAATTAATTGATTCCTCAATTTCCCTTCGACCTTCTGGAGAATAGACTGCCGCCGCTGCCAACTGAACTGGATATGATACACCATTGAACTTAGTGGATTGCCTCCTGTTCCAGAGATCATGCAGACTGATACCATCAAACACTATCGAAGTTGGAACAACTGTGAAGGCGCACCGTGTGCCGGTGAATCCTGCTGTTTTAGAGAAACTCCTGAACTCAACAGCACATTTTTCGGCTCCTGGAATCTCATAGATTGATTTTGGAATGGATTCTTCTGATATAAAGGCTTCATAGGCCGCATCAAATAGAATGAGTGAGTTCCTGGAAAGCGCCCAATCTACCCATTGAGTTAGTTCCTTTTTTGTTGCAGTTACACCTGTGGGGTTATTGGGGAAGCACAGGTAGACCAGATCAGCACCTTCTGGCGGTAAAGTATCCGGCAAAGGTACAAATCCATTTTCTTCCCTGCCTTCAATGTAAACAATTTTATCATAGCGGCCATCTCTGAAGCTGCCGGCTCGACCTGCCATCACATTTGTATCGACATATACTGGATAGACTGGATCCGGGATGGCCACTGTGTTTTCTGTGGAGAGAAGCTCCTGAAAATTCCCGGTATCGCATTTTGCTCCATCAGAAATGAATATCTCATCAGCGGAAATATCACATCCGCGCTTTGAAAAATCATACTTTGCGATGGCTTCCCTGAGAAAAGAGTATCCCTGCTCCGGACCATATCCCCGAAATGTGGAAGCCGATCCTGATTCATTCACTCCTCTATGGAAAGCATCGATAATTGTTGGAGGTAGCGGCCTGCTGACATCTCCAATACCAAGTTTGATGAGGTTTCTTTTCGGGCGATTTGCCGAGTGGGCTTTAACCCTGTTGGCAATCTCAACAAAAAGATAAGCCTTTTGAAGATCCTGATAGTTTGTATTCAGTTTAACCATTGGATTATAATAGCAGAATCTTCATTCCCTTGTAATAGTCATTCAGTTAAATTGATCATCAGGGAATACTGTTTGCTTCCATGCGTTTCATCGCCCATTGGGTGTACTGGCGGACTTTTTTATCTGGATCATACTTCAGGAATTTCAGTATTAATTCACTATCCTGATTCGCCAATGCTTCGAGAGCTTTAACTGCATGTATCCTAACTTCAGTATCAGGATCTCGTACTGCGAGAATAATACCTCGATATGCCGATTCTGTGCCAATAATGGACAGAAGTTCCGCGGCTTCCCGCCTGATTGCAGGAGATCGATTTCTGAATCGGTGAATGAGAGTTTCCACATAACCAATACTTGTCAGAACATTTACCAGAAATGGTTTGAGATTTGGTGTAATCTCACGCAACAAGGGTGTTAATTCCCTTTCACAATCTTTTCCCATAGCTCTGAACACTTCGATCAATTTATTCTTAAGTACAGAATTCGAATGCTGGAAATACTTAGCCAGTCTTATTAGTGACCTGGAACAGGTCTTCATCGATAAAGCCGCAATGACTTCTTTCTCCAGGATATTACCCTGGTCGAGGTAATGCACCAGAATTTCAATTGATCGAATTCTGGAGTCGATAGATAGACTTGTTAATACTGCCCTTTTCGTCTCAATTGATTCATCCGTATTCCAGATAATCTGCTCGAATACTTCAAGGATGCCCTTTGGTGAAGCTGTACCTGTCAGGAGGGCCGATTCCTGTCGAACTCTTTCTACAGGATCTTTAATGAGGCGGACTAATTCTTCTACTGTAAGGAATCCTTTAATTCTCGATAGAGTTCGTGCACTTGCAATTCTTATCTCAGGACTACTGTCCCTTATTCCTGAGCGAATCTCCTTTGATAAAGCTGAGATGCAGTTTTGGGGCAAACAGGAGATTAATGCGGCCCTTATACTGACATCAGGGGAGGCTAGAATAAATGATACCCTTTCTATCAGTACCGTTTCATTCATTGCAGCAAAATACCTGGTAAATTCAGGATAATACTCGGTAGACAGAAGTGGGAGATTTTCAATTATTGTCTGAAGATTTTGATCGAGATGCCATACCCCCAGAACACGCAATGCCCGTAATCTCACAGGATAGGGTTTTGCGCTATGAGATTCCAGAATGTCAAGAACAGTATTGATGAACATGGAATAGGGCAATCTGGACATGATATCAAGGTAGGCCTCTTCAGCAGAGTAAACAGGATCAACAAGGAATTCCAGTAGAATATCCTTGTAAACTGGAGCGGCATGAGGGGGGAGATGGGGGAGAATGAATTCAAGAATATCGTTTCGGTAGCGTTGATTTCTCAACTCAGTTCCTAACAGGGACTGGGCTTTATCAGGTCCTCTACTGCATATTAGAGTAATAACTTCTTTGTATATCTGCATGGATTCAGAACAGCCGGGTTTCCAGTGTGCAAAAACTCTTTGAGCCAATGGAGCAATGAGTTCTACATCACCATCAATTTGTAGCAGTCTTGCACCCAGCAATTGCACATCATTCGATTTTGTGAACTTCAATACAGAAAGAAAACCTGTAACACCGACTGCTAACGCGTGATGCAGCAGGTTGAAACGGCGTTTCCAGTCTTCTTTATCACCCAGGTCTGCACCTGCTATAATCTTGTCCAGCATCCCGGATTTTTCAAGAAATTGAGCTGCAGTCATCTGGAGTTCAGGTAGGCCTCCTGAAAGAGCTTGAACGGCTGCATTCTCATCCTCTTTGGACCTGGTTCTCAGCTGTTCGAGTACATGAATGTATTGATGAGAATTCAACTTGTCCAGATTGAGTTCCCAACGATTTGGATAGTCCAGGTCTATCCTGTTCCTGGCACATCTGCGTACTTCTGGAACAGGATCATCCAGAGCTGTGGTAATGAGATTATTGAATAATTCATCTGAATCCATCTTTGCTTCAGTTACAACAGTTTGGCGTAGAAGCGGGTGAGAATCATAAAATGCCTCAGACACCAGTCGTTGCGCTTGAATATCTTCATCTCCCAGTAATACGCACAGGGCAAAGTATCGAGCTGGCCATTCAGGGTCACCTGAAATCTCTCTAACATAATCGATTACATTGTCCAGAAGTTCTCTGGCTTTCCTTCCATCGAAACTCTGACCATTACCGGAAATGGCCATTGTACGAATGGCTGTTATTCCGGGTGATTCTTCAAGCCATTCACTGAATACCCCGGCAATGTGTTTTTCCCTTAATGCAACCAGGAAGACGGGATAAGCACCCTGGAAATCCTCCAACTGGAGAAGGCTTTGAGCATCCTGTATACGTTTCCAACGGTTCAGTTTTTTGGTGAGATGTTCCAGGCTTTGATGACGATTCCGATTGCTAAATAAAGATGGTGAATATCGATGGAGAATCAATATGGAAACTCCTGCTACTGAAACTGTTAATCCGATGACTTTTATGGAGAGCGGCAGTGATGCTGTGAATGAGAGTATAAAGGAAAGTACTTCATTCATACCAGTGGTCCTTTGAATTTGAATACGGGGTTTTTTAATAGTCCTCCAGCCAGAAGTGAAAGTGCATTGACATACTGTAGGCTACTGTTCCCGTAATGATACTCATTTCTGCTGTTCAGAAACAGAGCCCCATAGAATTGTTTTTGACTGTATATTGGCAATGCGATTCCACTGTTAACTTCATCGTGCAGCAGTACTCCAGAGCATGAATCCTGATTTCGATGGTGTACAACAATGGCATCTCTGCATTCTTCCAGGAATTGAATAAACTCTGATTCAAGAGGTAATGACTCTGGAACGGCACCAAAGCCCTGGTGATGGAGTAATACCATTTCCGCAGTAGATTTTTTTTTGAGGTAGATACATGCTGTTTCAGAAAGGGAGTAATCAGAAGAAATTCTCAGAAGTATCATAAGCATAGTAATAGGATCGGGTTCGGCTGCAAGCAGGTTGGCTGCTTCCATCAACTCATTAATCACTTTGCTCTGTCTCATAGTCTGATAGTATAAGTGGTTTACCAGGTATGTCGAGATGTACCAGATTCATCTCTGACAAATTTGAATAATCCTATTAATCCTGTATAGAAATTGCCTTTATCATCGATAGTTTTCAGTTGACGGATATCGTCGCTTATTTCCAGAACTGGGTATACATGCCCTGGAGTAAGATGTCGTCCTGCCTCTGTAAAGGGAGATTCCAGATCGCTAAAAAGTGTGGATTCATCATTATCCATGCATTTTCTGGAGAATGAATCTCTGGGTGTGACATAGAAGTGCACAGAATTCTTCTTCATAGTGTTTCAGGGCGTCAGCCTCTGGGTGCATCCTCAGGTGGTACTGGAATCCCCTCTCGAAACACTGAGAAATATGAGTATTGCTGGTTCCCTTCAGAACCTGAATCTCCAAGACGTCCGATTCTGCTTCCGGCATTTATGGGCTGGCCAACATTCACAAAGAGATCATCATTGCCGCCATAGAGATAGATATAGCTCCCGGAATCGATCAGTACGACATTCCCGAATTCACGATAGGGACCAGTCCATACCACGCTGCCAGCAGCAACAGCATGAATATAACTCATGGAGTCAGCTTCAATAGAAACCCCGCTCAGTTTTCCTTCCAGCGGACGTATCTTTCCAGCAACCGGCCACCATGGAACTGAATTGACCTGGGATACTCCAGTAAGATATGTTGATCGGATATCAGTGGTTCCTGTGGTTTCTCCAACTTTTAAGATTTCACCTACTGTGAGAAGTTGATTTGCTGATTTCATATTAATCTGCTGTAGAGTCTTAACAGTCATGTTAAAATGTCGTGCGATACTGTAAAAGGTATCACCTTTGACAACCCTGTATGTTTTATACTTAACAGAATTTGCACTGGTTCTGTCCGGGATTGAGAGTCTGGTTCCAATTGAGAGGGAAGATGGATCAGAAATACTGTTTTCTTTCAATAGTTCAGCGACTGTAACATCATAGTGTCGGGCAAGGGAATACAGAGTATCACCACGGGATAACACATGAATACTTCCAGTGAAGGCCATATCGACGAGAATAAAATGAAGACATACCGCAAGTGTTAAACGCCAATTCCCATGCATACTATTCCATCATCGGAAAGTTATCTGCATTAGATAAAGGGCACCTCTAAAAAACCCATTGAGTTCTTGACTCGACCTGCCTGCCGCGCAGGGCACGGCGCAGGCAGGTCTTTTCTGCCGCTACTGCGTTGTCAAAATGCTCACGTAAGCAGGTGCGTACCGCAGGAGCAAAGCTCCGAGGAACACACCGCCACTAGCAGGTGCGTACCGCAGGAGCAAAGCCCCGAGGAACGCACCGCCATTTCGTCAATTTCCTAAAGCTGTTTTTTGGAGGTACCCTGAAGTATTGGAGAGAATTCGGGATGGTGGGATTTGAACCCACGGCCTCCTCGTCCCGAACGAGGCGCGCTCCCCCTGCGCTACATCCCGATTGTAATCGCCCTCACAGTATCTTAATTTGTATGTGGAGGTCAACGGATACATGGCTTTCGACGCCCATACTCATTCTGGACTGTGGGGAATCCATGGCGGCGGATGGACTGGAGTCCTTTTCCTTATCAACATTTTTGCCGGCAGCAAGTCCGAGTTCATTTATGAGACAGGGTTTGCCAATCTCAGGCTTAAAGGAAGAATGACTTCCCGTCAGAAATTGATCCGCAGGGGGGGGACAGGCTTTCTGACACTACGTTCGTATCTCCTCAAAAACATCGGCAGCAGTATTGAGCATTAAAATGACCTCCTCATCAGTATGAGCATCACTGAGAAACGCGGCCTCGAAGGGGGAGGGCGGTAAATATATGCCTCTTTTGAGCATTCCATGAAAGAATTGAGCATATAGATCAGTATCCACTTCTTTAGCTTCGGTGAGGTTTGTGGGCAGTTCTGCAAGAAAAAATGGGGTAAAAACTCCTCCGATATGGGATATGGCAATACTAATGCCATTGAGTCCGGCAGCAGATTCCATGCCATGAGCAATGCGTCTGGTCATCTCCTCCAACCGCCTGTACAGGGATTTTCCTTTTTTTCGCAATTTGCTGAGAGTTGCGATTCCTGAGGCAATGGCCACAGGATTCCCACTGAGAGTTCCCGCCTGGTATACTCCGCCCAGAGGAGCAAGTAATTCCATTATTGTCTCAGGGCCAACAATTCCACCGATAGGCATGCCTCCACCGATGATTTTTCCCAGAACGGTAATATCCGGCCTTACCCCGGAAAGTTCTGCATAGGTTCCTGCATGTAGACGAAAGCCGGTGATAACTTCATCAAATATGAGAAGGGATCCACTTTTCTCAGTAATAGTTCTCAAGCCTTCCAGAAACCCGGGAATCGGATTAATAATGCCCATATTACCGGCTACTGGTTCGACAATGACTGATGCAATCTGGCTGCCGACAGCAGAAAAGAGTTTCTTTACGGATTTAAGATTATTGTAGGGCAGGACATGGATATCGTTTACCAGACTCTGAGGCACTCCCAGAGATGATGTAGCTCCCCCTGCCAGCAATCCACTTCCTGCTCCTACCAGCAGAGAGTCTGAGTGACCATGGTAGCAGCCATCAAATTTTACTGTTTTTGATCTTCCAGTTGCGGCTCGGGCAAGACGCAGAGCTGTCATAACGGCCTCAGTGCCAGAATTGACCAGTCTCAGGCGGTTGGCATGGGGAATCATTCCGAGGATCAATTCAGCCAGTTCTGCCTCACCAGTATGATTGCAGCCATAGGAAAGTCCTCTGTCCACAGCCTGATGGACGGCATGGAGTACATCCTGGTCACCATGACCATGAATAAGCGGGCCCCAGGATTGGCAGAAATCCAGAAGGGTTTTTCCTTCCACTGTTGTGAGGTAAGCACCTTGTGCCTTCTGGATGCAAATCGGTGTGCCGCCGACGGAAGAAAATGAACGCACTGGTGAATTGACGCCTCCGGGTATTACTTTGACAGCTCTGTCGAAATACTCTTTGTTGGTCATTCCCGGTTTCCTGGAAAATAAGAGGAGTAATACCTGGCCCAGTATGAGATGATGATATCCACTCCCGTTCGTTCCAGGGCAAAGAGTGATTCCTGTACCATGTTATTGAGATTCCCCCAGCCATGACTGGCGGCTGCATGGAGCATGGAGTATTCACCGCTTACATTGTAGGCTGCTACTGGAAGAAGAGTTTTTTCTTTGATGCTCTGAATGATGTCCAGATACCAGAGAGAGGGCTTGACCATCAGGATGTCGGCACCTTCTATTTCATCTTCCAGAGATTCTCTGATGGCCTGGTGGCGGGAACGGAAGCTCTGCTGATAGCCTTTGCGATTTCCATGTCCGGGAGCTGAATCTTCGGCCTCTCTGAAAGGGTCATACAGAGAGGAGGCAAATTTGGTGGAATAACTCATAATGAGGGTCTCCGGGAAACCGCCTTCATCCAGTTCGTGACGGATTGCCTGTACCTGACCGTCCATCATCGCACTGGGTGATACGATATCAGCTCCAGCCCGGGCATGGCAATGAGCCGTTTCCGCCAGTATTTTCAGGGCGGCATCGTTATCGACATCCCCCCGTGAGTTCAATGGTCCACAGTGCCCATGTTCCGTATATGCACAAAGGCAAACATCGGTCAACACCAGTAGTTCAGGGAAGGATGCCTTCACTGTGCGGACAGCAGCGGGTACAATTCCATCATCATCGGCCGCTTTCCATCCATTGGAAGTTTTTGTATCCGATTCAGGAATCCCGAAAAGTAGAATCCCTCCAATTCTCTGATGGATAATTGCCTCAACTTCCTTTTTAAGGGAGTCAAGTCCCAGACGAAACTGGCCTGGCATGGCATCAATGGCTGTTTTACCCTTGCCGGGTTGGCAGAATACAGGCCAGATAAACTTCTCCGGTCCCGGCCAGGGGGAATCAAAGAGACTCCTCATGGCAGAGTTTTGTCTCAGTCGGCGTAATCGTGTTTCAGGATATCCCATCTTCTTTCACCATCTGTCGAAAGTACTCTATGGCCAATGTCTGTATCGCTCCCTCGGCATTGCTTTGCTCCGCGACAATAATATTATTCAAACCCATTGATTCCAACAACTGTCTTACAGGCTGTCCCAGTGCCAGAACAGGTTTATTCTTGAGTGAATCCACTCCCCAGTATTCTCGATAGATCTGAACGGCAGAACTGGATGCAAAGAAAGCGGCTTCAAACGGCGGACATGGTTCATCTGTGTGTATACCGGTAGTACGGTAGAATTCAATATCCTTAATTTCGGTACAGAATTCAGACAGCTTTCTGCCCAGTCCTGTTCCGGCCACATCGGATCGAAGGCGCAGAATACGCTCCTCAGGCAAAACAACTGACTGGGCCGCTACCGCAAGGGCATCTGTATCAGAGCCGGTAACAGGTATCAAATCAGGTATCAGACCATGGGAATTGAGAACTCTGGCGGAGGAAGTGCCACACACCATGATTTTTGGCAGACAGCGATAATCACCCCCTGATTCCCTGTATGCGGTAAGGAATATTCGGATGGCCATGGGAGAGGTGAGGACAATCCAGTTATACCGGGTAATTTCCTCCGGAGAGGGCAGGCTGCCTTCCATGTATACCTGCTGAATCAGGGGCAGGAGAACAGGTCGTCCCCCTGCATTTTCAACGCCCAGACGGGCTCTTTCCAGCAGTTCTGTACTGCAGGTGAGGAGAATTCGATCTCCACGGAGGGGGCCATTTCGACGATAGGGTTTGTTTATGGGGAGATTGACCAGGATGAGTCCTGTTTTTTCTCCGGGATCAGGAAGTTGGTCAAGGTTGTCCAATGAGCAGTAGTGAATTTCCTCTTCAGATGTGCCAGCTGCATACACCACGGAACAATCCGCATCTTTTGAAAAACCTTCCTTGATAAAGTATTCTCTGACTGATTTTGACTTACTGAGACTCATGTATACAACGGCTGGAATATCTTTGTTGTCTGGAAAGATGTTCGTGAAATCATGGGAGGATGATGAGCGGTTTGGAGTGCAAACTCTGAATCCACGGCTGAGTCCCCTGCTGGTGAGCAATAACCCGGTCCCGGTGGTTCCCAGGGTCATGGCACTGATACCAGGATATACAATGTGGGGTATCGACATTGCATCCAGCGCTGCCGTTTCTTCTCTGAGTCGGCCGAAGATGCCCGGATCGCCCCCTTTAAGTCTAACAACTATCTTTCCCTGTCGGGCATATTGAACAAGAAGTGCACAGATCGCATTCTGGCTATGGGAATGCTTCCCGAAACGCTTTCCCACCGGAATTTGCCTGCAATCAACGGGCAGTCTGTGCAACAGCTTCTTGTCAATAAGGGCATCGTAGAGGCACACTTCGGCTTGCTCCAGGGCGCTCCCTGCGTATTCCGTTATCCAGCCCCCCTCACCGGCCCCGGCACCGACGAAGCGAACAGGGGGGTGTAGCAGGGCTCTCATCTTCTGGAAAAAGAGATGACCCTGAGAGAAGCTCAGAGTCAGATACCCCTGTCCCTCGGGAGTAGGAAGTTCACTTAGCGGAATAATTCTTGTTATACGGTCGGTAAGGGACAGTCTGTTCAGTGCGGCAACGGCTATAAGCACTGCATCAAAATTACCCTCATCCAATTGGGCTAACCTATCCTCAATATTGCCTCGAATCGAAAGAGATCTGGCTGAGGGATAGTGCTCTATACACCACCGGAGGCGCCGGTCTGAACTCACACCGATACGGCCCCCGTTGTTCAATCCTTCTTCTGATTCTCCTTCTCTCAATACAAGGGCATCCTCTGGTTCTTCCTTCCAGGGTAGCCAGAACCAGTCCATATTCTTTGAACCATTGGGCGGAAGATCTTTGGCACTGTGTATGGCACAATCAATATCCCCTCTCTGTACAGCTTCATCCAGATCCCGGGTGAAGAAATCATCCGGGCTTTCCCGGAGATCCAGATTTACATCCCGGTCTCCAGGTGATGAGAAGGGTATGATTGTCCAGTTGAGAAAGGGCAATAAGCTGTTAAGTTGATCGATCGCGGATTGCGTCTGGATCATGGAGAGGGGGCTTGGTCGGCAGCCGCAGCGTATGTTGAGTGGATTAAAGTGTTGAGATGAGTTTTTCATAGTTTTCACGGTGGCTCTCAATTTCCTTATCAGTGATTTTTCTGATAGTCTGTAAATCAGCCATGTTGCGGCGATACCAGTGTTTGAGGTCTTCCAAATCAGTCAGTGAGTGATTTTTCTTCCACTCTGCATCCAGATTGCGGGGAACACCCAGGTCAATGGCCCATCCACCGGGTTTCAGTATTCCTTCGAAATCTTTGTATTTAAGAGGATCCTGCAGACTTAAGGCAGAAATCACAATGTCACTGGGACCGTTAGCCTTCAGTTCTTCTGGCTTTATTGGCAGGATGGAAACTCCATCCGGGGGTAAGGGAGGGCGGCTGTGGTAGGCCCATGTGAATGGATGGGATCTGTTATTCAACTCTTCTGCTATACTTCGGCCAATAACACCGCTCCCCATGAGGAGGATTTTTCCTCCCCCAGGGCTGATATATTCCATGTATGCCGTAACAAGATTTTCAATGTCCCTGTACTTCAAGTAAGGACTTATACCTTTTCTGATATTCCTGGAAACATGAAGAGCTTTAGAAAGCCAGTCCTTCATGTATGGCCCGGCCCATTTTTGTTTCTCTGCTTCATGGATTGCATTTTTAAGCTGGGAAACAATGTGGTTCTCACCTGGTGTCTGGCTGAGGATGCCAGAGCCAACCTGTGTCATGTGAGACAGGGCATCAAAGCCGTATAATTCATAAAATTCATCGGCTTTCAAGTTCTTGAAGCCCAGATGTGTTCGAATCATACTGAGTGTGATATCACGGATTGAGACCAGCCCATAGAATTCCACCCTGTTGCAGGTGGTCAATAGCATAAATTCATGAATGCCCCGTAGTTCTTCAAGGCAGCGGCCTTTCATGTTGTCAGTATCCCGACACAGAATTTCCCCCAGATGTTTCAGGTTAAGCTGCAGGTGGCTTGTTCCAATAACAACAGGCATCCAGTTATTGGTGGCATCCAATTGACGCTGTATACTTCCATTCACCAACCTGGCTATCCTGTAGGATCTTCCACCGGTGGTAAAGGCTGCTATGCCATGGCTTCCTCGTGCTATGGCTGGTGTGATAAAATCTCCATCCCGCCAGTTTCCATCGACAGCACAGGCTGGTATACCGGAATGACGGGCATCCTGAAGGATTGTTGCATTAAGGTCACTGTCACAGGTTGCCGCGAATACAAGATGACTGCCTTCAAGCATATCTGTCCTATAGCTGTCAGCTCTAATCCGAACCAAACCCTGCACAGCCATTGTTTGAATCTCAGGATGGATTTTCGGGGCAAGAACTGTTATCGTACAGCGGTGTTCAGCAAGCCGCTGCAGCTTGGCTAGAGCCACTTTGCCCCCGCCAACAAAAAGTACATGGCGGTTTCGGGTTATCCATGCAATTGGAAATACATCTTCCTGCTCTTTCATGAGTATTTTCCCATGGGCAGGGCATGACGGATTGTACGTAGAGGTAGACTTATAACATACCCGATTACCAGGGTGGTAAAGACCTGGTAATTGTTGAGTGCTCCATTTCCTGGAAAGGGACTGGCTATGGCTGCGGCATTGAGTCTGCCTCCAGGATGGCTGGTTATAATACTGAGGCTTTCCGCAGATATATGGAAAGAAAGTGAGGGTGGCATGAGTTGATTCAGACGTGTAAAAACTCCTTTTCGAGTGAGGCAGGCATCAGTTATGCGGCTGATACGTCCATTACTGAACCAGGAGGCCAGTAAACTGTTGGCGCTGGATGGGGATGCAAAGGCGAGTAAGAAACTGGAACCGCACACGGCTGGAAGGTGGTAGTACTTCGTTGCAGGAGACCAGGCCGCAGACAGTTTTTTAAGCCATCCGGTAGCTTCCAGGAGGACTCCCGGAGTAATTCCAGCAGCCACAGAACATGTGAATCTGAGCCAGCCTTTTCCCACATCAATGGCCAGATCAACCCAATCCATCATTCAGCTTTCGTTTTCTGGAAATTATCAGGCTGAGATACTCTTCCAGCATCTCAGATGAATCCATTTTTTCAGTCACATATTTTTCATCGGGAAGGCCGATGCGTGAGGCATACAGAAATTCACCAGTATGGTTTTTCCTGGAGAAGTCAAGAACACTGGAACAATTCTTGAAAGCCTTCAAAAACACTGTTGTGTCTGAATCTGATACAGCCGAACGCTGGAGGGTGGGGGCTTTCCACGCTGGTACAATGGTCAGGATTTCATCATCCATTGCCAGAGGAATAATCTGCTCTGCCGCCGCTGCCTGAAAGGATGTTATACCAGGTATTACTTTGACTTCCAGCTCCGGCAGAATTTTTTTTATCGGAGGAAGTACATTGATAAAGGTGCTGTAAATCATGGGATCTCCGATGGTCGCAAAGGCACACTCATGGTGTTTCTTCAGAGATTCAACAATAATTGTGGCATTTTTCTGCCAGGATTCCCTTCTTTCATCAATGGATTTCTTCATGGAAAAACGAAGCCCTTGAAGCCTTTCATCAACACCTTTCCCTGCACTGCTCACAATCATACGGGAAACACTTTCCCGGTTTCCCTGTCCGCTGACATAGAAAATTCGTGGGACAGAATGTATGATTTCAGCCGCTTTGAGCGTAATCAATTCAGGATCTCCCGGTCCAATGCCTATACCATAAAAAACCATTCTTTGCAGTTTTCTACAGATTCATCAGTTTCATCAAGTAAGCAATATCAACATTCTGCTCAAATACTGCGGTGAAATCATTCAGAGCTTCTTCAAGGCTTTTTCCTGTTCTTCCTGAAGAAGACTGGGGTACACCTGAATTGCGATGGATTTCCGAAAGAAATCGTTCACGAACACCATCATTATCGAAGACTCCATGAAGGTAAGTCCCCCACACATTCATCCGGCGGCAACCCAGGGAAGGTTTTTCAAAGAGTTCTTCTTCGTTCCTGTATGTCGATTGGCCATGGTGAATCTCATACCCTTTTACTGGTGAGAAATCAAAGCAAAACCGTGTTGTTGTCTGTTGGAGAGTCTTCTCTTTTTCCAGAACAGTTTCTAGATTGATCAAACCCATCCCTGAGATACGAGACCCAGCCGGTCCTTCAATGCCATGAGGATCGGAAATACTGTCCCCCAGCATCTGAAAGCCTCCGCAGATGCCCATCAAAACTGTATGACCTGTATGGACAAATTGTAGCAGTACATCGATGATGCCTGATTCCTGCAGACATTGGAAATCAGCAATAACATTCTTGCTGCCAGGTATGATAACTCCATCGGGCTGGTGGTGAAGAAGTTTGTCCTTAGTGTCAATTCTAACCAGGCTGACACCTGGAATATCCTGGAAGGGATCAAGATCTGTTGAATTGGATAAATGCGGCAGATCGATGAAACCTATGAGAATTCCTTCTCTGTCTTCGCTGGGACTGGTATAGCGGAGGCTGAAATCCACACTATCCTCTTCCGGCAAATTATGGTTGTGAACCCAGGGCATCACACCGACAACTGGCTTTCCGGTACGATCCACCAAATACTTATGGGCTTCATCCAGCAAAGTGATATCCCCTCGAAACCTGTTGACCAGAAATCCCTGAACGAGATGGCGTTCCCACTCAGCCATCACCCCCAGGTGACCCACAAAGGAGGCATAGACGCCCCCTCGGTCAATATCTCCCACAAGGATGACAGGCGAATCAGCATATCCTGCCATTGACATGTTGACTATGTCATGCTCACGGAGATTTATCTCTCCTGGACTGCCTGCTCCTTCCATTACAATGGCGTCATATTGAGCCGCCAGGGTACTGAAGGCCTGCCTGACTATTCCCTTGAGTTCTTTTTTACGCTGATGATAGGCCATGGCTGAGAGTGTTGATTCCGGCTTACCCATAACAATGACCTGAGAACCTGCATCCCCTGTTGGTTTGAGAAGAACAGGATTCATCAGTACATGGGGTTCTATTCTGGCGGCCCTTGCCTGCAATACCTGTGCTCGTCCGATTTCTCCCCCCTCAGGCGTAACACAGGAATTAAGTGACATATTCTGAGCTTTGAAAGGTGCTACGGAAATTCCCCTGTTGACAAGTGCCCGGCAGAATGCCGCTGTCATCAAAGATTTCCCAGCATGGGAGGAGGTCCCCTGGAACATGAGAACTCTCTCAGATCCTGCACGCTGTCTGTTCCTTTTGACTTTGAATACCTTTTTTAAGGCTTCGATCAATTGCTCATTATCTCTTTGCAGGCGGATTGAGGTTCGGAAAAATCCAGGTTCCAGACCATCGAAATCCTCACAGGAGCGAAGGACGACATTCTGATTCAGCATGGATTTATAAAATAACTTCGGCCCCATATCTCTTACCTGTAAGAGTAGAAAGTTGCAGTCGGTTGGATAGACTGTCAGTTGTGGAAATTGAGCAAGTTCATCATAGAAAGCCGGTTTTGCTTTCTGAAGCCACTTCCTTGTTAATTGACCATGTTTTCGATCCCTTACCAGGGATTGAGCCAGTTGAATGGGCAGGGTGCCCACATTCCAGTCGGGTAATTCTCGATTGATGCGGGTCAGTATATCGGCTTCACCGCAAAGGTAGCCTATGCGGATGCCAGGAATGGCAAAAAGTTTGGTGAGTGAACGCAGTCTGAGTATATTACCGGGATCCTTTGATGTCTCACTGAAATTCTTTCCTTGATCAGCAAAGCTCCAATAAGCTTCATCAATACAGAAATAATGTTGAGGATACTGAGTGGCTGAAATCAGAATGATTCCAGAAGGTAACAGTCGGCCTGTGGGGTTGTTGGGATTACCTGTTATCACCATGGATCCCGGGGGGGCCGAATCCAGAACCGGAAATAAGTCATCGGGATCCAGAATGAATCCATATTCCTTTTTGAGATGTATTCCTTTGACTGGTATATTCAGCCGTCGGCTGTACCGGGTATAGTCGATGTAGGAAGGCATGGCGACAATAACCAGGGGCGGACAAAGTGCCCGGAGAAGGGCAAGAAGCAACTCCGAACTGCCATTACCGGGCAGGGAGTGGGGAATACCATATTCCTTCGCCAACACTTCCTTGAAGCTTCTATATCCCGGATCAGGATAGACAGTTGTGTGGGAAAGATTTCGGTCAATAATTGAGCGGACATGACGTGGGAATCCCAGAGGATTAATGCCCGTACTGAAATCAATGAGTCTTTCCGGATTGATGCCATATTCCCTGCCGATACGTTCAATATTGCCGCCATGCATATTCCAATGATGCTAGATGCAGGATGTGTTTCTGTCAATTCTGCATTTCAAGTTGGAGATAAGGGAATCCGATGAGCATTATTGGTCAGTGGAGATAAACTGTGTTGCAATAGTCCATTCCTGTATCTCTCCGTCTGTCAAGGGCACCTCTAAAAAACCTTATTTGTTTTTGGCTTGATCTTTTTCCTCGCTGCTACGTTGTCAAAATGCTCGCGTAATCAGGTGTGTACCGCAGGAGCAAAGCTCCGAGGAACACACCGCCAATACGCCAGATTCCGAAAACGGTTTTTTAGAGGTTGCCTTGACGTTATCAGTGAAGTCTGATAAACTCCTTCATATTTTTTAAGGTGGTTCATAGATATGATTCAATTAACAAGAGCGATACCCTTGGTGGCGCTTGTCGGATTTCTCTTCCTCATTGGATTGGGAGGCTGTTCCGCAGCAAGTGAAGGATTGAGTGATCAGGAATCGGTAGCTGCTGATAAGACCGCGCTAGCCATTGGCTATGCGCAAGGTGACAGCATAGATTCGGTAACCCAGGATATGACCCTGCCGACTACCGGAGCCAGCGGAACCGTCATAGCGTGGTCCAGTAGCAATACCGGCGTCATCGCCAATGACGGAATGGTTACCCGCCCGGCTGTTGATGCTGCCGATGCGTCTGTTACTCTCACCGCGACGATAGAAAAGAATGGTGTAAACGACACAAAGACCTTCACCCTGACGGTGATTAAGAAAGATCAGGTAGATATCGCTAACCTGGATTCCGCCGCATTCTCCCTCACTGTTGCCAATACAACTGTAACGGCACTGACAGGGGGAACCCACACCGCGACGGTCGGCGGTAGCCTATCCCTAACGGCGGGTACCGACTACAACCTGAGCATTACTGGAACTGGCGTAAGCTCCGGCGCTGTCAGCATCGCCAATGACGGCACCATCACCATAGCCGACAGTATCGCGGTGAGTGATGGAGGAACCTACACCGTTACAGCCGCCGGAACGGGCAAGTACAGAGGTACGAGAAGTGTCACCTTCACTCTGACAGTCAATTCTATAGATATTACAACTGTGCAGGGCTACTCTATTTCCGTTGCTGACCAAACTGTCCCCCCCTTGCAAGAATCAACTTTCTCCGTAACGATCAACAATGTCGGTCTGATCGCAGGAACTGATTACGACCTGAGCATAGAGAAAGATGGAGCCCTCGTCACTGCCGTCACCATAGATAACAGCGGTCAAGTCTCTATAGCAAAAACGATCGATACAGGCGAAACCGGAACCTACACCGTTACAGCCGCCGGAACGGGCAAGTACACTGGAAAGAAAGCAGTCGATTTCGTACTGACGGTAGTGTACAGCGTAGGCAACACCGGCCCTGCCGGAGGGAAAATCTTCTATGTGAATACTGATCCCGCCATCGTTGACTGGACTTACCTGGAGGCGGCCCCCAGTGATTTGCCTAGTGCTACCTGGGGTAAAGATGCAGCAGCAGGAACAACAGGTACAGCCATAGGAACCGGAGAATCCAACACAGCGACGATAGTGGACGTACTTGGTGCTAACGGAGGATATAACGGAGAATCGGCTTACGCGGCGAAAATCTGTAGCGATTATAAAGTAAACCATAACGGTGTTGATTATGACGACTGGTTTCTGCCGTCCAAAGATGAATTGGATGAGTTGTATAAGCAGAAAGATGTAGTTGGCAACTTTGCCTCTAGCGCCTACTGGTCCTCGTCGGAGTACAATTCCGCCGGCGCTTGGGGCCAGGAATTCGACCGTGGCAGCAAGAGCGCCTACGGCAAGGAAGGCATTGCACCTGTTCGTGCGGTGAGGGCTTTTTAACTATTTGCCCATTTAACTACGGCATTCAGCGTTGGTTAAGCCAACGCTGAATGCCGCATTTCTTACACAGCCTGAACTTACGGGCACCTCTAAAAAACCCATTGAGTTCTTGACTCGATCTTTTCCGCCGCTACTGCGTTGTCAAAATACTCAACTAAGCCCAGCTACGCCCTTAGCTTTTGCCTGCCTGTGCGTGTCCGCACGCAGACAGGCCGCCTTGTATCGACAAAAAATGAGGAGAACACCGCCGATGGTTTCGGTCAGCTGGGATTGAGATCGGGTAGTTTTTCAGCCACATTTCTCTGTGCTGCTCTTTCTGCTCGAGTTGTATCTGTCAGAAGAGTCGTACAGTATTCTTTTACCTTTTCAATATCAATATCTTTATCGGCGTAAAGTGCATCCTCCAGTGCTTTCAGTGTCAGGTCAGCTTCTCTGGAATACTGTGGATATTGCTTCTTAACAGCGGTAATCAGTGTCCCCAGCGATGCGTTCCCGGATGTGTTCCAATGCTCCTGTCCATAGCGCCGCAGAAAACTCTGGATTTCTTCTGCCGAAGCAGTTTTTGCCAACTCCTTGTTTGTAATAGTTGGAACTTGTCTGATTTTCGGTTCAGATTGTCTATTCTGCAAGGTATTTTCTCTGGTTTCTACAAGACGTGTTACTCTGTGCTGAAGACTGATTACCCAGAAGAGTACAAGCAATAATATGATGAGCAATCCAGCGATCACGGCATACAACCAGCGGTTATTATTCTGTGTCAGGGGTGATGCTGGAAGGCCTTTTTCAGGTGGATTGTCCATTTGTTCTGAGGATTGGAAATTCTGTTGTTCATCAGGAGGTGTGTCACGTTCTGTTCCTGGCAAAATCTCCAGAGTACGGTCCGGTATGGTTGTTTCAGCTACTTTATCAGTATTGACATTCCACCAGGCAATGGATATCTCCGGGAAGGTCAATGTTCCAGATCTTTGTGGGATTAAGGTATAGTTTTCCTGTCGCCAGCTGGTTATCTTACCGTCCTCTACATCATTTCCCATAATGGGGTTGTCAGCATAGACTTTGAATCCTTCTATTTCGTTTCCTTGAATATCAAGGTCTGGTAGCTGGCTTGCCAGAATACCTTCGGCAGAGATAGTGAATCGGCGGGTAATGGGTTCTCCAGTCTTCAAGGTTTGTTTATCATCCCATTCCTCGGTGACAATCAAAGAAGCAGCAGGCAACCATGGTTCAACCCCTGCGGCTGGTGGTGTTCTGATTTCCAATGCGATCTCATTGCTGGCCACGCTGAATGACTCCAGTCTGGTCATGCCGAACGATCTGAATTGATTGAGATTGCGAAACATGCCAAATGGATCAAGGTCGTCATCAAACAATGATCCTGAATTTGATTCACGTGCGGGAATGTCACCCTGTATCACCATGACAGGAACTGTGATTGATCCAGGTTGAAGAGGGGTGATAAGATACTTCACTTCAAGCATTTTTACTGCAACGCCGTTTTGTACCTTATCGTAGATTCTGGGCTCGCCGACAGATTCTACAATAGCGTTTTCCATAGAAAGATCACTGAATTTCACATCGGTCATGTCGTGGCGGGTTATCAGTGTTGCCGTGTAGATAATCGGTTCGTTTTTGTAGGGATTGTTTTTGCTGACGTTTGCTGTGACTGCTATATCCTTCTGCTGCCTCACCGAAGGCAATGAAGATGCTTTTCCTACCGATACGTTAACAGATTGACTGCTGATCTCACCATCCGAGGTTTTGATACTCAAAGATGGAATAGTAATATGACCTTCCTTCTTAGGCGTCAGATTGTAAGTCCAGATAGTACTTGATGACACATTGCCATTCATAATAGTGGTGTGGGAGGATTGTCCTCTGCTCTCTACATCAAAATCCTTCTTCAAACTGGACACTGAGGGTTTGCTTATTGCTGAAGTACCAGAAAGCTCCAGCCTCAAGGTCAAGCTTTCACCTACAACAAGCTGGTCCCGACTGATACTGGCGGTGAATTCTGCCGCCCACACCAGAGATGGCATAAATAGACTGAGTGTCATGGCCACTGTGGTAATGTACTTCACCATGGATCGCTTCCTTCCTTTGTCCCCCTTTGTCTGGATTCAATATAAAACTGGTTCTTCAAGAATGATTCAGGGTCGTTTGTGATGCGATTCAGCCATTGATCTGCATCGATATCCTGTTGTGTTCTTTGACTTCTATTCTCCTCTAACTGTTCAGTACTTCCAGAATCCATGTTTTTCTGCTGTTCTTTTATACGATCTTCTTCTGAAGTCTTTGCCTCACTTCCTTCCTGTTCCGATGATTCCTGATTTTCAGAATTTTCCCCTCCCTGGTTATCTTGATGACCATCTTCAGGCTGTTCGGTCTTGTTATTCTGATCTGATGGATCAGAATTTCCTTGATCCTGCTTGTTTCCATTCTTGTTTTCCTGGTCGTCGCCCTGACTCTGATCCTGCTGTTGCTGCTCAAGCAGTTTCTTCACAATCTCAAGATTATGTCTGGCCTTTTTATGATCAGGATTCTGTTCAAGGAGAGATTCCCAAACCTGGATTGCCTCATTGTATTTCTGTTGTCTGGCAAGGGCATTGCCCAGATTATAGGTGGCATCCTCAGCGATTTCCGGACGGAAGGACTTCTTGAAAGCTTCTTCTGCTTCCAGAAAATTACCAGCATTGTAATGAACAACTCCCTGACGATACGGATCTTTGAATTTCTGGATCGCAGTGTTGTAATCCCCTCGTTCCAGGGCGTTTTTCCCCTTTTGCGGATTGTTTATGAAGTAATCGAGGACTTCTGCATGGGTATGTTCCACTGGCATACATAGAAAAAGCAAAATCGCAGGAAATACAAAACCCTTTCTGAACCAGAACAGAAACATAGCCAGTACAGGCAGTATCAGTAAATAGAATTGTTCTTCCCAGTGGCGGGTTGTGCTCTGCATCACCTGTTCTGCCTCAGCACGCAATGCCAGTTGATCCAGTATTGTCCGGCTGTCCCTGTCGTGATACTCGGCCTTCAGATATTGTCCGCCCCCGGTTCTGCTGACGGCTTTCAGTTTATCGTCCTCCAATCTGGAGATAATCATTGAACCGTTTTTTTTGATGAAGTTGTTTTTACTGTCTTTCACCGGTGCACCGTCCAGGCTGCCAAGACCCATTGTATGAATGATAATCCCACTGGATGCCAGTTTACGTGCAGTTGCGATGGCACTGGCGTCTTCGAAACCGCCATCACTCATGACCAGAATTGATTTATTATTACCGGGTTCGGATGATAACATCCGGTATGCCATATCAAAGGCAGGTGATAATCTGCTCCCCTGTATGTAAATAAGGTCTGTCTCCAGCGATGGCAGAAGGTGACGAATGGATTCCATATCATCCGTCAGTGGATTAATCATATGGGGGTCAGCAGCAAAAACAATCAGGGCAATTCTTACACCCTGGGCATAGTGCAGTATATCTTCGATTTCCTGTTTCGCTCTGGCAATACGCGACGGCTTTTCATCTTCTGCATCCATCGACTGCGATAAGTCCAGTAGAATCACAAGGCTTTGATCTGATTTGTATACCTCAATCTCCGCAAAATCCCAGCGCGGCCCGGCAAGGGCCATCATCAGCAATGCCCATAGCACTGACCACAGTAAAATTGACTTCCATATCGATTGATTAACAGCATCTTTGTTCAACACCAGATGTGGTAAAAGGTGTTCATCGATGAAGTCATCCAGATGATATGTGCTGTTCCGTTTTCGATACAACAGAGCGTAGAGCAGCCACACCATAGGGATAAGCAACGCTCCCCAAAGCCATAGTATACTCTCGAAATGGAAATCTCTAAACATCATGGACAACCTTCTTGTATATTGGAGCAAGACACAGTATCAACAGTAATATACATGCGGCTCCCAGTGGGTAGCGATAAAGCGGCTGGCGGATCAGATATTCACGCTCTTCAGATTCAGTTTTTTCCAGCTTGTTAATCGTGTCATAGATATCTTCCAGCGTATTGGTGTCCGCAGCCAGAAAAAACTGTCCATCTGTTTCATTTGCAATGTCTTTGAGCAGTTGTTCATCCATGGGCAATTCGACCATTACAACACCACGGAGGTTATCTGGATAGGGAACTGGTCCATCTTTGCCAACACCAATTGCATGGATTCGAATACCATATATCTTTGCCAGTCTGGCGGCTTCAAGCGGAGGGATGGAACTTGCGGTATCTTTTCCATCGGTCAGCAGGATGATTGTACGGGAGCCTTCGGGGCGTTCACGCAGATTCCGCACTGCAAGCCCAACAGCATCGCCAATGGAAGTTGCATCTCCAGCCATACCGGATACGGCATTATTAAGCATCTGACTGACTGACAGGGTGTCAAGCGTAAGGGGAACATGCAGATAGGCATGCTGACCGAACAGGATGAGTCCGATACGATCCCCTTGACGTTCCCTCACGAATTGTCCCACCACATCTTTTGTAACATCCAGACGGCTGACAGCCTTCTCCTTTGTTGAGAAATCCAGAGCACGCATGGAACCAGAGATATCGACCGCCAGCATTAGATCATATCCCTCATTCTGTACATGTATATATTGATCGACCCGCTGTGGGCGCATTATTGTCAACACCAGTAATACCCATACAGACAATCGCAATACCCAGTATCCTCTTCGGGATTTTTTCTCAGAAGCTCTGAATGCTGGAAACGCATTGCGAATCTTATCAAGGGAGGGGAACAGTAATTCCGGGGATGTATTAACATCTGTCTTTTTGCCTGTCGGCAGGAGCCACCATACCAGTATAGGCAGGGGAAGCAATAGCGCCAGATACGGCCAGTGGAAGATAAACATTACTTTACCCACTTCCTTATTGCCTGTATCGCTGTTTTGATTTCAGATTCAATAGTTGATGTACCAGGTGGGGCATACGGAGCTTCAATCAGCCATGCGGCTTCTGTCTCCCAGTCAAAGTGTTCAGGATCATGTTGTTTCAGCCACTGAATCCATTTTTTACCTTCCAGTCCAGCACAGGTCTTCCGGGAGTATTGATGAACAGCAATGCGGCGGATCAGTTCCGACAGAGTAGCAACAGTATCCTGTTTAGAAGTATTGTTTTCCATTTCAGACAAAATCTTAAGTGTGTTGCTACACCAGCTGCGCTCAAAGGACTTTTTCCGCCGGTAAAAAACTACAATGATTGCTGTCAGAAAAAGGACAAGGATTGAAACGATCCACCAGCCAACAGCTGGCGGCCACCAGCTGATCGCATCCAGTCCCTCAATATCATACATCTCTGCAAGTGGGTCAGTTACAGGCATTATAAGACCCTCCTCCGTGAACTTATACGTTTCAATCCAAGTGTCAGTTCCTTCTGCACACTGCTGTTGGTGGCAATGGATATGATGCAGATACCAAGTCTGTGGGACATACGCACCAGTTGGTTCCGGTTCTCCTGCCAGTTTCTGGTATAGATTTCCCGACCAGTCTGGCTATCCGTATTAACGTTGTATCTTTCCCTGGAATGATTGCTGCATAACAGTACACCCATCGGGGGAATGGTACGATCAGCTGGATCATCAACAGTAATAAGAACAATACTGCAGCGTTTCTGAAGTTCGCTCAACTGTTGTCCCAGGCCTTCACTGATGTTGCTGAAATCGCTGATGATATAAATCAGTGCCCCGGTAGGAGCCGCTTTGTTGATATGCTGCAATGTCTCATCCAATGAGACTGGATGGGATCGAGTGATTGTATTTTGATCACTGAGTTGCTTGAGCATGGCCCAAAGGGAAGTACGGGAGCGTTTCGGGGCAAAAAACTGCATACCGTCTGGTACATCGCCAAATAAACAGGCCCCCATTCTGTTCCGGTCTCTATTGGCTTTCCAGCCGAGTAGAGAGGCAGTCCTTGCTGCCTGAACTGATTTAAACGTTCCCCTGGTACCAAAGCGCATCGTGACATTCGTGTCCACGCAGATGATAACACTGCGTTCACGTTCTTCTTTGAACAGTTTCGTGTGCGGAATTCCAGTACGGGCTGTCACCCGCCAGTCAATACTGCGGATATCATCACCGGGAGAGTATTCCCGCACCTCTTCAAACTCCAAACCCTGCCCGCGAAATGGTGAGTTATTATCTCCTGCGGAGGTCGATATAACGGTGCGATTTGAAGCTGATGAGAATCCAAAACTATGGTTTCTGAGGGCGGCCAGCTCATTAAAGTCGGGATACAGCATGCTGATTGCCTCATGGTACTGCAACGACTTCGAGTAACTGACTGATGATCTCATTACGTGTAATCCCATCTGCTTCTGATTCAAAGGAAGTGATGATGCGATGACGAAGTATTGGCAGTGCTACCGCCTGTATGTGATGCGGTGTCACATAGTCATCACCATGCAGCCAGGCCAGTGCTTTGGCGCACCGAATCATTCCCAGTGTCGCACGTGGTGATGCTCCATGGGATATCCATCTAGCCAGATTTTCGTCATATTCAGCAGGTTTGCGGGTGGCTGTTACGAGTGAAACGATGTAATCCTTAAGTCTGTCATTCATATGCATCGCGGAAACGGTTTTACGCGCCTCGAAGATTTCTTTTTGTGTTGTAACCGATACGGTAGTAGTCTGTTCTTCCAACTGTTCCTGTTCAACCAGATCGGCAATCCGGCGTTCTTCTTCATGATCAGGATAGTCCACCACAACGTACATCAGGAATCGATCCAACTGTGCTTCAGGTAGATTATAGGTGCCTTCCTGTTCAATGGGGTTTTGGGTCGCCAGTACCATGTAAAGATCTGGAAGTTTGTAAGTCTGGTGGCCGACGGTAATCTGTTTCTCCTCCATCGCTTCCAGAAGTGCAGACTGCACCTTTGCAGGAGCACGGTTTATTTCGTCAGCGAGCAGGATGTTATTGAATAGAGGGCCCTGGCGGAAGGTGAAATCACTTCTCTCATGTATGTATATCTCGGTACCAATCAGATCTGAAGGCAGAAGATCAGGAGTGAATTGAATGCGGTGAAAATCACATTCAAGACCTTCGGCAATTGTTTTGGCCGCTGTTGTCTTGGCAAGGCCGGGCATGCCTTCAATCAGTATGTGTCCATCAGCCAGCAGGCAGATCAGTAGATTCTCGATTAATGCTTTCTGACCAATAATCTTACCCTCAACAGTCCGGTGGAGTTTAGTTAGTCTGCGTTGTGTTTCACCTGTAGAAACCCCGTTGGTGACAATATCCATTGTATTTTCCTGATGCATTATTATTCCATTACTTCAAGTTATTCGGAGCCACTGTTTCCTGGATGGAGGTTCTTGATCATTTGCAAAGAACTACTCCATATAACCAGAGGGCACCTCTAAAAAACCTTATTACTCATGGCTATATTCTATATAATAAAATGCTTTCATCTTTTCAAGTATTTATGAGTAGCACTGTTGAGATTAGGAAATTGACGAAGTGGCGGTGCGTTCCTCTCATGTGGAAAAAGCAGGGCAATCCCTGTTATCAGCCGCCTGATGGAATTTTATCGGGCTTTCTTTTTTTGAATGCTTTTGGATCAATACCATATCTCTTCAAACGCCATGATACTTGACGGGGAGTCATACCTAAAGCCCTGGCTGTATGGGTAATAATTCCATTCTGCTGTTGTAATTCCAACTTCATAACATCAATCTCCATAGAGGTGAATCGGCTTGAAAATTCTCCATTCACTGTATCAGTTGTCATTCCCCGTACAGTAGGCGGAAGGTCTTCTACATTGATACATTGAGTTCTGAATGGTGTTCTGTTAAGAATATAGACCATAGTTTCTTCCAATTCCCTGATATTGCCAGGCCAGTGGTTTTTTTTCAGCACTTCCAGAGTCATGGGTTCAATCCCGGGTGCTTTTCTCCCTGTATTCAATGCTGCCATCTCAAGGAAATGATTAGCCAGAAGAGGAATGTCTTCCTGTCGTTCACGAAGAGATGGAACCCTTAATATCAAGCCGGAATCATTAGTTTCAGATTTCCACTGTCGAGAAATTTCAGATGCATTGTTTATATCGGAGGTTTTTGCAATGATGCGCTGTTTATACGCCAGTAAGGTTTTTCTTTTCTGATGATTGATTTTATCCCAGTCAGGAACCAGCAAAGTCCCCATTCTGTTTAATACATCATTCCTGTATACGGCAAATGGCTCTGAAGGAAATGGTCCGTTTCGATGCATAATTTCAGCCAGATATGCTCTACCGCTGCCTGATTCTCCGATCAGGAGGAGGGGGTGTAGTGTATTCCACAGCCTGGGTAAGACATCCAGAACTTGACGTGATAGCTGACTGACAGAAAACCAGGCTGGATTATATGAACTTGAGACCGACTTCATGCGATGTCTGTATCCTGGTCTTTCTTCTGGTGGATTTTGATAATGCTTCCACTGGTGTGTCAGTAAGTCCAGAACAGGAGAAAATTCCGGAATAAGGGACTTACCTCCATCAAAAAACCAACGTGATTGATTATCAGTAAAAGGTCTTTCCCAGAACCCGGTGGAAGTATTGGCGCCCACCTGATCCACCTGTTCTTTCCAGGAATAACCCTCAACATCGTTGAATTCCATACCAACAGTGGATGCTTTCAAAACTTCTGCAAACAAGCGGCAAAGTTGCCTGGCACTTTGCCTGGAATCGTTATAATTAACAATGATTTGCCAGCCGTCATTTAATACACGGATCTGGTCTAATACTCTCTTATTGTCAACCATATTATAACACAGTATTCGTTATAATTCATTGTGTCAACATGAAATCCTGAAGCGCAAAACTTTGTGAGGTCATTATCCAGTGTCAGAAAGCTTGTTGAAAACAACTGTTCAATTCCCTCAGTCAACATTTTTTGGGATTGTATATTTTCCCTTCTCACACAATGATATTATTGTGAAAATTGGAGTTCTCCTTTCTGGAGGAGTTGATAGTTCTGTAGCTCTTCTGGCTGTAAAAGCACAGTACCCTGAGGCGAAAATAACGGCTTTTTACTTGAAAATATGGCTGGAAGATGAATTGACATCTTTGAGTTCCTGTCCCTGGAAAGAAGACCTGGAATACGTTGGCAAAGTATGTGACATAGCCCGGATTCCATTAAGAATTATCAGTCTTCAGCGAGAGTATTGGGATCAGATAGTTGCTGACACAGTGGCAGAACTGAAAGCGGGACGTACTCCAAGCCCTGATATCTTCTGCAATCGAAAGATAAAATTTGGAGCATTCCTTGAAAAAACAGGGGAGTCCCTCGATAAAATTGCTTCCGGTCACTATGCTGTTGCCGAGCAAAACACCTCTGGCCTCTATTGTATAAAACGATCTCCCGATCCAGTTAAGGATCAAACTTATTTTCTCTCTTATCTAACTCAATCACAAGCATCTCTTGCCCTTTTTCCCATAGGACATTATATCAAGAAGGAAGTGAGGGCGCTGGCCGAAAGATGGAATCTACCCAATAAGCTCCGTAAAGACAGCCAGGGGATATGTTTCCTGGGTAGAATCAAGTATTCAAGATTTGTGGAACATTATCTTGGGACGGAAAAAGGCCCCATAGTTGAAGTTAGAACAGGTCGTATTCTTGGTACTCATCGTGGAACCTGGTTCTACACCATTGGGCAGCGAACTGGGCTTGGTCTCTCTGGTGGACCCTGGTATGTTGTCCATCGAAACAATAAGGAAAACATTATTACGGTTGGTCACGGCAAGGTTGCTATGGAAGAAGCTGTCAATCGGTTCAATGTCATTAACCCCAACTGGATTTCTGGAGAGCCGATTCTGCCGGCAGATGTAACAATGAAGCTTCGCCATGGGCCGAAACTCATTTCAGGCCGTATCGAATCTCTTACTCCAACTGAAGATGGTATGAAACGGTTAGGTGTTTATATGGATGAAAGCGACAGCGGAGTTGCGCCAGGTCAATTTGCTGTATTCTATGATGGCACCCAATGTCTGGGTGGAGCAATGATTGAAGGGCACCTCTAAAAAACCCATTGAGTTCTTGACTCGTTCTTTTCTGCCGCTACTGCGTTGTCTAAATGCTCACGTAAACAGGTCGAGGAACGCACCGCCACTTCGTCAATTTCCTAAAGCTGTTTTTTAGAGGTACCCTGAATTTAAATAGTCCAGGTTATAACAGGCTTCCTGACACTGTATTCTGTCTTATAAACAGGTGATTCTTTTCGAGTAAACACAGTCATCAACAGAGGCTATTCTAAAAGCTTCAGGTAGAAACTCGATGATATCTCCAGCCAGCATACATGCTTCCCCTTTGCTCTTTGATGCAGAATCTCCTGCAAGTCCATGCAGGTAAACCCCCTGCATGACGACATCCAATGGCATCCCGCCTCCAGCAATCAAGGAACCAATAATCCCGGCCAGTACATCACCAGACCCAGCGGTCCCCATGCCGGAGTTACCAGTAAGGTTAATCCATGCTTTTCCAGAAGGATCTGCAATGATACTGTGAGCACCTTTGAGAACTATGATGGCCGCATACCTTTCCGCAGCTTTGATAGCTGTTTCTATACGTCTGATCTCGACTTCTCGTATTGAAGATTCCAGAAGACGTGCCATTTCTCCCGGGTGTGGGGTGAGAATAGTTGGGTATTGACGGGACCGGCATAATTCTTCCTGGCCAGCCAGAGCAGTCAGGGCATCCCCATCCAGAAGCAAAGGGGCTTCAATTTCGGGAATAATACTCCTGGCAAGGTTTATAGAGTCAGGACTCGTGGATAAACCGGGTCCCAAAACAACCATATCAGATATGGCCGCCAGTTCAAGGAGTTCAGTGCCATGCTCACCAGAAAGAAAGCCATTTCCATCCATCGCTGAAAAAACGACCTCTGGAACAAGGGAGACAACCCGGGAAGCAATTATCTCGGGAACAGCCATACGGACGTAACCTGATCCGGTTCGAAGAGCCGCAGCGGCAGCCAGAGCAGGAGCACCGCAGAAATCAGGTGATCCTCCAATAATGAGTACCTTCCCAAAACTTCCCTTATGTCCCGCTGGATTTCGCTCCCGTAAAGGGGGAGGGATGTTAATGGACAGAACAATGGATTCATCCTGAGTTAGCTCAGGAGGAAAGGAAATACTTGAAAAGTATAAATCACCGCCGAAATCATATCCCGGATAAAGCAGGTTCCCCCGTTTGAGTAAACCAAAACTCACAGTAGCGTCAGCTTTGACTGCAAGGCCATGAATATCTCCCGTATTACTGTCAATTCCTGAAGGAATATCCAGAGATAAAACTGGAACATCACTGGAATTTATTCCATTGATCAGTACAGCCATTCGTCCTTCAATGCTCCGGGAAAGACCAGTTCCAAGAAGTGCATCAACAATTAAATCGTATATACTGGAATCCAGTTTGGACAGAATATCCATGTCAGATGAGGAATCCAGATGAAGCAATGATAAGGGTAATTGTTTCATCGTATTGTAATGATTCAAAGCACAGCCTGAGATCCTGTTTGCATCACCAGCGATTAAAACCTCAACATCAGCTCCCCGTGAGTGCAGATGTCGTGCAAGGGCGAATCCATCGCCACCATTACTACCAGTCCCGCATGCAATCAATATACTCTGACCAGTAATCATCCATTTCTTTTCAATCGCGTCCCTGGCCGCAATGGCTGCATTCTCCATCAGCACCATTTGATCAATTCCATAATCGTCAATCATCAATGCGTCAAGTCGCCTGCTATCTCGAACAGTCCCTATCTTCATTTTTCCATTTAAATCCATGGAATAAGGATAAGAAATATTTCTGAAAGAAGTAAGGGCATCCTGCAGTTTCTGACACTCTCACCGGGCAGAAAGGAGTTCAGAGCAGCCGGAAACCTGTTAAGATGAATCTGATTACAGCTAACTATCGGTCGCTGGAGACTACTAACACTCGACAATCTGGTCGAACTTACCCCATTATAACCCCATGAAGAAAATCGCATTGATCAGTGTTTACAATAAGACCGGCATCGTTGAGCTGGCACAGTTTCTGGTTAAGGAGAACTACAACCTGATTAGTACCGGTGGGACCAGCAAAGTCCTGACCGAAGCAGGTTTACCTGTTACCCAGGTTTCAGAATTCACTGGAGCTGATGAAATTCTGGATGGACGTGTAAAAACTCTTCACCCCAGAATACATGGAGGTATCCTGGGACGTCGGGGTGATAAAACCCATATGGAAACTATGATAGCGATGGATATAAGTCCCATAGATGTGGTCGTTGTGAATCTTTACCCCTTCTTTGAAAAATCCGGTGAGAACCTGCCATTCGATGAATTGGTGGAGTTCATTGATATCGGAGGACCAGCAATGCTACGCTCAGCGGCCAAAAACTATACCTGTGTCACAGTATTGACCGATCCTGCAGATTACATCCCCCTGATGGATGAATGGCGTACCGCTGATGGAAATCTGTCCCAGAGCTCAAGACAGAGATTGGCTGGCAAAGTTTTTGCACTGACCGGAGCATACGATTCTGCTATTGCTCGAACTCTTCTTCATAATGATGCACCCGAATTTCTTGTCAGCTCATACGAAAAAGTATCCGACCTGCGTTACGGGGAAAACCCCCATCAGAAAGGAGCCTGGTATGTGCCTGTTTCCTCCTCAGATTATGGAGCCCTGAGCAGCATGGAACAGCATCAGGGTAAAAGCTTGAGCTTCAACAATCTCCGGGATCTGGATGGTGCGTGGCGTGCCGTAAGTGAGCATTACACACCGGCCTGCGTGGGAGTTAAACATGCAGCTCCCTGTGCTGCCTCTCTGGCCGATACGCCTCTGGAAGCCTGGACACGTGTCCGAAAGGCCGATCCTGTTTCTATATTCGGAGGTATTGTTGCCTTTAATTGTGAGTTGGATGAAGAAACAGCTCAATCACTCTGTGGTCTCTTTCTTGAAGTTGTTGCCGCACCTGGATATTCCCAGTCTGCTCTCGCCCAGTTCCAGAATAAAAAAAACCTCAGAGTGATAACCCTGTCCAAACCTCCATCAGACATCTGGGAAGCTCTTCCCATTGATGGAGGTCTATGTCTGCAGGAAATTGATAAGGAATTCACTCCTGAAGCAGAGTGGACAGTTCCTACCCGCATCAAACCCACAAAAGAGCAAATGATTGATCTGACTTTTGCATGGCGAGTGGTGAAGCATGTCAAATCCAACGGAATAGTCCTTGCAGCAAATACCTCTACCGTGGGCATAGGAAGCGGTCAACCTAATCGTATTGGTGCAGTGGAGATTGCCATAGCTGCTGCCGGCTCTGAAGCAAGAGGAGCCGTTCTTGCATCCGATGCCTTCTTCCCCTTTGATGATGGCATCACATCTGCTGTAGAGGCTGGGATAAAGGCCATTATACAACCCGGAGGATCTTTGAGAGATATGGATTCCATCAATGTCTGTGATACGGCAGGCATTCCAATGCTATTTACCGGACGTCGTCATTTCAGGCATTGAACATTATGGTTTTGGTAAACTTGAAACCTGCCTGAGAAGGGATCGTCTGGATCAATATCAGGGCATGAAGGTAGCTGAGAACTGAGCTGTATCCCGGATTCAGAACCACAGGAGAAATACAATCAACCGCTAAATCATTGATTCAGATTAAATATTTAGGCAACCTCTAAAAAATCGTTTGCGGAGCGTAGCTTAAGCGGTTGGCGGTGCGTTCCTCGGAGCTTTGCTCCTGCGGTACGCACCTGATAGTGGCGGTGCGTTCCTCGGAGCTTTGCTCCTGCGGTACGCACCTGATAGTGGCGGTGCGTTCCTCGGAGCTTTGCTCCTGCGGTACGCACCTGTTTACGTGAGCATTTTGACAACGCAGAAATTTCCTGAACAACGTGAAAATGAGTCTGAAACAAGTACTGCTGTACTCCTCATGCTGAACAATGATACTATTGCCTATGACACTTCCCAATAAACTGACAATGTCCCGATTAGTCTCATCCCCACTGATATTCTTCACATGGTACCTGACCATTTATTACGGGATAAAACCGGAAGCTGGAATTATCATTATCTGGGCTCTTTTTATCATCAGTGAAGTCACAGACTTACTTGATGGCTACATCGCCCGTAAACTTGGTCAGGTGAGTGATCTTGGTCGGTTAATGGATCCCTTTTTTGATGTATTCCTGAGATTGACCTGTTTCATATGCTTCGTCACTTCCAATTTAATGCCTGTATGGACACTGGCCGTAATCATCTGGCGTGAACTGGGGATTATATTCATACGAATGCTCCTCATCCGTGAAAAAATAGCCCTTGGGGCCAATTCTCTGGGGAAACTCAAATCAACTCTCTACTTCTTCTGCAGTTTTACAGGCTTCCTATCTCTGTCGATGAAGGTCTGGAACCCGGATTCAGAGTGGTTGGCATTGCTAACAACAGGATTGTCCTGGATGTTCATTGCGGCAGCAATGACCGCATTACTGTCTCTTTTCACCTACTTTAAATCCTGGGTTAAGACAGGTTTCAGAGGTTTTTAATAAAAATATTGAACAAAATGATTTTTATGACTTGACAACTTTGTACCAATACCATAACTTCTTCAAACATACTTGATTCGAGCTTATTCAGTTCGTAAACAAAGGTATGAGATTCAGCAATACCAGGAGTCTATCAGACTTCTAGAGTGTTGCTAATGATCTTTATGCATGTGCCCGTCCACAGAGATATGGGTACAGAATCAGGGAAGGGAAGAAAGAGACCACGCGTGGTTCCATGCACTGCATAGTGAGATGGAACCAATTCATAAATGAGTCGGTATCCTTAAAATGATATCGGTGAGTTATTGAATCTTGACCGGGATTACAGTGTGCAAACACTATCTCGTAATCCATCTTGTGGAATGATATCCAGAAGATGGTGTAATAATTTTTGTGAATAATGGCGTCTTCGGACGCTCTATATCACGGAGAGTTTGATCCTGGCTCAGAACGAACGCTGGCGGCGCGTTTTAAGCATGCAAGTCGAACGGTCTTTATGTGCTTGCACATAAAGAGAGTGGCGAACGGGTGAGTAACGCGTAGATGATCTACCTCTCGGTTGGGGATAGCTTATAGAAATATGGGGTAATACCGAATGAGATCTTCATGTTTTGATGTGAGGATGAAAGGGGCTTCGGCCTCGCCGAGAGATGAGTCTGCGTCTGATTAGCTTGTTGGTGTGGTAAAGGCACACCAAGGCGACGATCAGTAGCCGGCCTGAGAGGGTGACCGGCCACATTGGGACTGAGATACGGCCCAGACTCCTACGGGAGGCAGCAGCTAAGAATCTTCCGCAATGGGCGAAAGCCTGACGGAGCGACGCCGCGTGGGTGAAGAATGCCGAGAGGTTGTAAAACCCTTTTCTCATAGAAGAATAAGGACTGGAGGTAATGCCAGTTTGATGACGTTATATGAGGAATAAGCACCGGCCAATTACGTGCCAGCAGCCGCGGTAACACGTAAGGTGCGAGCGTTGTTCGGAATTATTGGGCGTAAAGGGCTCGTAGGCGGTTTGCCAAGTCTCTCGTGAAAACCCGGGGCTCAACCCCGGATCCGCGAGGGAAACTGGCAGGCTAGAATCTTAGAGGGGGTACTGGAATTCTTGGTGTAGGGGTGGAATCCGTTGATATCAGGAAGAACACCGGAGGCGAAGGCGAGTACCTGGACAAAGATTGACGCTGATGAGCGAAAGCGTAGGTAGCAAACAGGCTTAGATACCCTGGTAGTCTACGCTGTAAACGATGTGCACTTGATGGTGGGGCCGTTCGGTTTCACTGTCGGAGCTAACGCGTTAAGTGCACCGCCTGGGGAGTACGCCGGCAACGGTTAAACTCAAAGGAATTGACGGGGGCCCGCACAAGCGGTGGAGCATGTGGTTTAATTCGATGATACGCGAGAAACCTTACCAGGGCTTGACATGTGAGTGCCGTTCACAGAGATGTGGATTTCCTTTCGGGGACGCTTGCACAGGTGTTGCATGGCTGTCGTCAGCTCGTGCCGTGAGGTGTTGGGTTAAGTCCCGCAACGAGCGCAACCCTTGTCGTCTGTTGCCATCATTAAGTTGGGAACTCAGGCGAGACTGCCGGTGACAAACCGGAGGAAGGTGGGGACGACGTCAAGTCATCATGGCCCTTATGCCCTGGGCTACACACGTGCTACAATGGTCGGTACAAAGTGATGCGAAGCCGCGAGGTGGAGCTAACCGCAAAAAGCCGGCCTCAGTTCGGATCGGAGTCTGAAACTCGACTCCGTGAAGGTGGAATCGCTAGTAATCGCGCATCAGCACGGCGCGGTGAATACGTTCCCGGGCCTTGTACACACCGCCCGTCACACCACCCGAGTCGGGGGTGCCCGAAGTCGTTAGTCTAACCTTTATTGGGGGACAATGCCGAAGGTACGTTTGGTAAGGGGGGTGAAGTCGTAACAAGGTAGCCGTACTGGAAAGTGTGGCTGGATCACCTCCTTTCAATGTGAAAGGTAACGCAGCCTTTTGGCTGTCAGAAGTCGTTGGAGTAGTGTATCTCCAATGCAGTGAATTTCCGGTTTTAGGTTCTGTATGATAGCGTGGCTCTTTCTTCTCTTTCCTGAGTTCGGAACGCAGGTTTGTGTTCTGTTTCAGTCAAGCCGGGGGCATGGCTCAGTTGGCTAGAGCACCGGCTTTGCAAGCCGGGGGTCCGGGGTTCGAGTCCCCGTGCCTCCAGAATGGCATATTGATGCCGTTTTTTTGTTCTTTTAAATGTGTTGGAGTTTCCGTACCGGGATTGGTATGGTATTCCTCAGGACAGGGAAGGGTTAAAGAATAATATGATCAAGCGAATAAGGGTCCATGGTGGATGCCTTGGAGCTGTCCGGCGATGAAGGGCGTGGCAAGCTGCGAAAAGCCTCGGTGAGGAGCAAGCATCCATTGAACCGGGGGTGCCCGAATGGGGTAACCCATATGCTGTAAATGGCGTATATCATGTAGTGAATACATAGTTGCATGAAGCTATACCTGGGGAACTGAACCATCTAAGTACCCAGAGGAAAATAAATCAAAATTGCCAGTATTGTTTTCAATGCTGGCGGAGATTCCCTTAGTAGCGGCGAGCGGACGGGGAAGAGCCCAAACCAGTCATGCTCAGGCATGGCCGGGGTTGTAGGGCGTAGGAATATGGAATGTACAGGACTAGCAGAACGAATTGGAAAATTCGGCCAGAGAGGGTTACAGCCCCGTATGCGAAAGTCTGATGACTCCTACTGCGTTCCTGAGTACGGCGGGGCACGAGAAACCCTGTCGGAATCCGGGTGGACCACCATCCAAGGCTAAATACGAGACAGCTACCGATAGCGAACGAGTACCGTGAGGGAAGTGGTGAAAAGAACCCCGGGAGGGGAGTGAAATAGAACCTGAAACCGTGGACCTACAAGTGGTCGGAGTCTGATACATTCCAATGTGATATGTATACAGATGACGGCGTGCCTTTTGTAGAATGAGCCTGCGAGTTATCGTATCATGCAAGGTTAAGGCATTGTAGTGCCGAAGCCAGAGGGAAACCGAGTCTTAAATGGGCAAATGAGTATGGTGCGGTAGACCCGAAGCCGAGTGATCTACCTATGACCAGGCTGAAGCTCCGGTAACACGGAGTGGAGGGCCGAACACTCGTCCGTTGAAAAGGGCAGTGATGAGTTGTGGGTAGGAGTGAAAGGCTAAACAAACTCGGAGATAGCTGGTTCTCCCCGAAATGGCTTTAGGGTCAGCGTCATATGTTCAATACCGGAGGTAGAGCACTGATTAGGCTAGGGCCTGTCACAGGGTACCAAACTTAGATAAACTCCGAATGCCGGTATTCAAAGTATGGCAGTGAGACTACGGGTGATAAGATTCGTGGTCGAAAGGGAAACAGCCCAGACCGTCAGTTAAGGTCCCTAAACTATGCTGAGTGGAAAAGGGAGTATGATTGCCAGGACAGCCAGGAGGTTGGCTTAGAAGCAGCCACTCCTTGAAAGAGTGCGTAACAGCTCACTGGTCGAGTAATCGTGCACCGACAATGTAACGGGGCTAAGCATAGTACCGAAACTACGGCTCATTGGTTTACCAATGGGGGTAGGGGAGCATTCTGTAAGCCGATAGAAGGTGTTCTGTAAAGAATGCTGGAGGTATCAGAAGTGAGAATGCAGGCATGAGTAACGAAAAGGGAGGTGAGATCCCTCCCCGCCGAAAGCCGAAGGTTTCCTGGGTAAAGTTTGTCTTCCCAGGGTTAGTCGGCCCCTAAGGCGAGGCCGAAAGGCGTAGTCGATGGGAAACGGGTTAATAATCCCGTACATCTGGTAATTTCGATGGAGTGACGCATAAGGAGAAGCCCTGCCGGGTGATGGTTATCCCGGCTCAAGTGGTTAGGTGTTGAATCTGACAGGAAAATCCGTCAGATGAGCTGAGCCATTAAGAGGAATGAATCTTCGGAGGATTGAAGAGGGTGGATTCATCGTGCCAGGAAATAGCTTCTAAGGTTAGGTTACCAGGTACCGTACCGCAAACCGACACAGGTAGGCGAGCTGAGAATGCTAAGGCGTACGGAAGAACTCACGTTAAGGAACTCGGCAAATTACATACGTAACTTCGGGAGAAGTATGGCCTACCCAGGGATGGGAGGTTGCAGAGTCCAGGCCCGAACGACTGTTTACCAAAAACACAGGTCACTGCGAACCAGTAATGGGATGTATAGTGACTGACACCTGCCCGGTGCTGGAAGGTTAAGAGGAGTTGTCAAGGGCAACCTGAAGCAGCGAATTGAAGCCCCAGTAAACGGCGGCCGTAACTATAACGGTCCTAAGGTAGCGAAATTCCTTGTCGGGTAAGTTCCGACCCGCACGAATGGTGTAACGATTTGGGCACTGTCTCAACGTGAGATCCGGTGAAATTAAAGTCTCGGTGAAGATGCCGAGTACTCGTGGTTAGACGGAAAGACCCCGTGAACCTTTACTGCATCCTGATATTGGTATGTGGATTACAATGTGTAGGATAGGTGGGAGACTGTGAATCCCGGTCGTCAGGCTGGGAGGAGTCGTTGGTGAAATACCACCCTTTGTGATTTATGTCTCTAACACTTGCCCTGAAGCGGGTAAGTGGACATTGTCAGGTGGGCAGTTTGACTGGGGCGGTCGCCTCCCAAAGCGTAACGGAGGCGTGCGAAGGTTCTCTTTTTACGGTTGGAAATCGTGAATAAAGTATAAAGGCATAAGAGAGCTTGACTGCAAGAGGGACACTTCGAGCAGGTACGAAAGTAGGTCTTAGTGATCTGGCGGTTCCGAGTGGAAGGGCCGTCACTTAACGGACAAAAGGTACTCCGGGGATAACAGGCTGATCCTGCCCAAGAGTTCACATCGACGGCAGGGTTTGGCACCTCGATGTCGGCTCATCGCATCCTGGGGCTGGAGCAGGTCCCAAGGGTATGGCTGTTCGCCATTTAAAGCGGTACGTGAGCTGGGTTCAGAACGTCGCGAGACAGTTCGGTCCCTATCTGCCACGAGCGTTGGATGTTTGAGAGGATCTGTTTTTAGTACGAGAGGACCGAAATGGACGAACCTCTGGTGTACCAGTTATCCTGCCAAGGGTAAGTGCTGGGTAGCTACGTTCGGACGGGATAACCGCTGAAAGCATCTAAGCGGGAAGCCTCCCTCAAGATGAGACATCCCACTCCCTTTAAGGGAGCTGAAGGATCCTGGAAGAATACCAGGTGATAGGCCGGCTGTGGAAGTGTGGTAACATATGTAGCAGACCGGTACTAATATTCCGTGAGGCTTGATCATATTATTCTTTAATCCTTCGTAAGGTATGACTCATATCATGCCTTCTGACACACAGAACTATTGTAATTAATTACCTGGTGGCTATAGCGGCGGGGGCACACCCGTTCCCATCCCGAACACGGTCGTTAAGCCCGCCAGCGCCGATGGTACTGCACTTGATGTGGGAGAGTAGGTCGTTGCCAGGTTTTCTGTCCCCATTTCTTCGTTGTTGAGCATCCTGTTTTACATAACCAACTGAAGTTTGGGGATTTTTTTTGTCCAGTGCAGCTTAGTCAGGATTTCTTCTCAGCTCTGCTATTGACGAGAATTGTCATCCTGTATAGCATTCAGGGTGCCTATAAAAAACAGCTTCAGGAAATTGACGAAATGGCGGTGCGTTCCTCGGAGCTTTGCTCCTGCGGTACGCACCTGATTAGTTTGCGGTGCGTTCCTCGGGCTACGCCCTGCGGTACGCACCTGATTAGTTTGCGGTGCGTTCCTCGGGCTACGCCCTGCGGTACGCACCTGATTAGTTTGCGGTGCGTTCCTCGGGCTACGCCCTGCGGTACGCACCTGATTAGTTTGCGGTGCGTTCCTCGGGCTACGCCCTGCGGTACGCACCTGATTAGTTTGCGGTGCGTTCCTCGGGCTACGCCCTGCGGTACGCACCTGATTAGTTTGCGGTGCGTTCCTCGGGCTACGCCCTGCGGTACGCACCTGATTACGTGAGCATTTTGACAACGCAGTAGCGGCAGAAAAGACCTGCCTGCGCCGTCCCCTGCGCGGCAGGCAGGTCGAGTCAAGATCTCAATGGGTTTTTAGAGGTGCCCTTCAGCCACTTTTCAGGGTCTATAGCTCAGTTGGTTAGAGCAACGGACTCATAATCCGTTGGTCCCAGGTTCGAGTCCTGGTGGACCCATATTTAGGTAATTATTCCTTTCTCCAGACAGATCTATGGAGATAGCAATCTCCATTTCTTTTTTCCGGATAATTGTTATGGATGACTTGTAGAAACCGGGGAATGCCTGTTTGGCTGGCATGAGTCCACCCGATAGCACGATCACCGGTCATACTGTTCTTACACTGAGCCAGGCTGCCGGATTAAGGCATTGGAGCGGAAAGCCCGACCCGAAGGGTTGCGCCCAGATAGTGATAAGGGCTCATATAATAATGGCTCATAACTGTGTTCAAGATGTTTGTTCATCCAGCAGTGGGCGGCTTCAGGGTCTAATTTCAATAGGGTACCTCTGAAAAACAGCTTTAGGAAATTGACGAAGTGGCGGTGTGTTCCTCGGGCTTGTGCTATTGTGTTCTTGTCCCATGTTAACTCCTGTCTTTACATAAGTAGTATACATGAGTTTCATGGGGCTTCTTTTGCCCTCTTTATCGCGGACAGTTAATGTTACAATTCACCATGGGTTGAAGTGGGTTTTACAGGCTTTCTGACACTGTGTTTGATTCCCATCCAGTAGTAAGCTGTATTTCACCGGTCTTTTCATGATTTACTGGTTCTGACATACTTCATTCATGTACCGAATTATGTTCATTTGTACTGGCAACATTTGCCGGAGTCCTCTTGCCCATGGTCTGATGGAAAAACTGATCAAGGATAATGATCTGGAATCTCATTTTTTTGTTGAATCAAGCGGCACTGATGCCTGGCATTCTGGTGAACAGGTGGATTCCCGGATGAGGGAAACAGCGAAACGACACGGTGTCCACCTGGATCATTACTCGCGTCAGCTCGTTCAATCTGATCTTTCTGATTATGATTTACTCCTCACCATGGATCGTAGTCACTACCAGAAAGCAGCGAGGAAGGCTGGAAATCCAGCGAAGCTAAAAAGAATTGTAATGTTTCGAGATTTTGATCCTCAGGGACCAGGGGATGTTCCGGATCCATGGTATGGGGGTATGGCTGGTTTCGAAGAAGTATGGATGATTACTGAGAGAACCTGTCATGCCCTGTTCAAGGATCTCAGGCAGAAAGTCTTATCAAACGGGTAACCTCATTGTCTGAAGGTCCTTGACTGGAATCCTCTGGTACTTTGCACCTTTTAAGGCTGGAAGAATTGAAAAGGTCTTTATCTGATTGCTTCAAGAAAATATACTGAAGGAATGAAATCCGGGAAAATCCAATTATATTTTATCGTTTTTATAATATTACTTCTCGTTCTAATCCTGCTCTCTGGGTTTGGGATTATCAATTTTGGTCAAGGCCGGAATGAAGCAGCTTCCCCAAGCCTGTCGATTTCAGGTTCTCCCGATTATGAATTTCAGGAAAGTGAAATTGATTCTGTCGCCAATACTCCTTTGACAGAGAACTACACCAGGGATGAAATTGAGAATATTTCAATTTATGACAAACTGAATGAGGGCGTTGTTAACATCACAACAGAGGTTATGGGTTATAACTGGTTTCTGGAACCAGTCCCCAGGGAAGGTTCATCAGGTTCCGGTTCCATCATTGATGTCCGGGGTTACATACTGACCAATAATCATGTCGTGGAAAAAGCCTATAAGGTTAATGTTACTCTTGCCGATGGGGAAACATTTGAAGGTGAGGTCATTGGTTCGGATCAGGAAAACGATCTGGCCGTTGTGAAAATCGATCCAGGGAATCACAAGGTGACGACAATCCCTTTTGGAGAATCATCAGGACTGAGGGTTGGCCAGAAAGTACTGGCTATCGGGAATCCATTCGCCTTTGAACGGACTCTCACAACCGGCATCATTTCTGGTCTCGGGCGGCCCCTTAAAAATGATAGAGGCATTGTTCTCCAGGATCTCATTCAAACCGATGCATCGATAAATCCTGGAAATTCAGGTGGCCCATTACTCAATGCTCGTGGAGAACTTATTGGTGTTAATACAATGATTTATACACCATCGGGAGGGTCTGTTGGCATCGGATTTGCTGTTCCTGTTGATACGGCCTTGAGAATCGTTCCCGATCTTATTGAATATGGATATGTGCGACGCGGCTGGATTGACATTGAGCCAGTCCAACTATTTCCTTCCCTGGTCCGCTATGCGAAATTAAGTGTGAACCAGGGGATTCTAGTCTCACGGGTTAAGGCTGGTGGTAATGCCGAATCTGCCGGTATACAGGGGGGGAGAACCAGTAAAGCTGTACGAAGCGGTTCCACAGTTATCTATCTGGGGGGGGACATCATTGTTGGTATTAATGGTGAAAACATCTCTTCCCTGGGAGATCTTTATGTGGCGCTGGAACGCTCTCGGCCCGGAGATGAAGTAACGGTCAACCTGGTCAGGGGAAGAAAGAGAATTGATGTTGAATTGATATTGTCGAAACGAAATGGAAATTGAGATGGTTGGGAAATTCAGGACAGAAGCACCTTTTGAACCGACAGGAGATCAGCCATCGGCCATTGAAACACTTTCCGAAGGTTTAATGTCAGGTATCAGCAATCAAACTCTACTGGGAGTAACGGGTTCCGGAAAAACCTACACCATGGCAAAAACCATTGAGAGGGTTCAATTACCAGCACTTGTTATCTGCCATAATAAAACCCTCGCGGCTCAACTTTACAGGGAATTCAAGGAATTTTTTCCTGACAATGCGGTGGAATATTTTGTTTCCTATTTTGATTACTATCAGCCGGAAGCCTATCTTCCATCCCGCGATCTCTATATTGAAAAAGATTCCAGTATTAATGAAGAAATTGAGCGGATGCGTCTTTCGGCCACTATGAGTCTCCTGGAAAGAAACGATGTGATTATTGTTGCGACAGTGTCCTGTATTTACGGTTTGGGCAGTACGGAGACCTACAGGGACATGGTTTTGCAAATCCACTCCGGCGATGAGATTGATGTTCATAATTTTCGCCTGGAATTGGTGAACATGCAATATCAGCGCAATGATTCTGTTCTAGAGCGTGGTAAATTCCGCATACGGGGGGATGTCATCGAGATCTATCCCGCCTACCTTGACAGAATTGCCTACAGGATAAGCCTGGACTTTGACCGGGTGGATGGAATTGATAGAATTCACTCTGTAACCGGAGAGGTGATCGAATCCCTCGACATGACTAAAATCTATGCAGCCAAGCATTTTGTGATGCCCGAAAAGCGCGTGGAAATTGCAGTGAATACAATACAGGAAGAACTGGAAGATCGACTGGAAACCCTGGAGGTTCAGGGAAAAACAATGGAAGCCCAGCGTCTTAAAACACGGGTAGAATATGACCTGGAGATGCTTGCAGAGATGGGTTATTGCTCCGGTATAGAGAATTACAGCCGTCACCTAACAATGCGTATGCCCGGAGAACGGCCGGAAGTCCTTCTTGATTACTTCCCTGAAGAATTTATTACGTTTGTTGATGAATCCCATGTTACCCTGTCGCAGATAAGGGCAATGTATGCTGGCGATAGATCTCGAAAACTCAATCTGGTTGATTTTGGGTTCCGTTTGCCTTCGGCTCTCGACAATAGACCTCTGGTTTACGATGAATTCGAACGTCAGCTTGATAAGGTTGTGTATGTTTCTGCAACTCCTGGCGAGGAAGAAAAGAATAAGAGTCAGGTTATTGTTGAGCAATTGATCCGTCCTACCGGATTGCTTGATCCTCCCATAGAGGTGAGGTCAAGTCAGGGACAGATAGAAGACCTCTATGGAGAAATTCGGAACTGTATTGAAAGAGATGAACGGGTTCTGGTTACCACTCTTACAAAAAGGATGGCAGAGGAATTAACCGATTATCTTAACGGCTCAGGTTTGAAAGCAAGGTATCTGCACAGTGAGGTAGAAACCATTGAAAGAGTTGAAATCATACGCGATCTCCGCAGGGGATTATTCAATGTTCTGGTAGGAATCAATTTACTCCGAGAGGGTTTGGATATACCCGAAGTGGCTCTGGCTGCCATAATCGATGCGGATAAAATTGGATTTCTCCGCAGTGAGACAAGTCTAATACAAACCATTGGCCGTACAGCCAGAAATGTCAATGGAAAAGTGATAATGTATGCAGACGATATAAGCGAAGCGATGAAGAAGGCCATAGCAGAAACTGACAGGCGGCGGAGTATTCAAACAGCCTATAATGAAGCGAATGGCATTACTCCCCAAACCATCCGTAAAGAGATACAGGACATCCTTGTACGCAGGAGTGAGAGCAAGCGTAAAGCTGAGCAGATGAGCATTGATGTGATGAAGAAATCCACCAATCTTCTGGACCTCAAACAGAAAAAGCGTTTAATAATTGCCCTTGAAAACGAGATGACAGAACGGGCCAAAAACCTGGAATACGAAGAAGCCGCTGTTCTCAGGGATGAAATTAAAAAACTACGGGAATCTTGATCAATAAATCGGGTATGGCAGTCATTTTATTGGGCATCTCTAAAAAACCTTATTTCGTTTTTAGCTCGATCTTTTTCCTCGCTGCTACGTTGTCAAAATTCTCACGTAAGCAGGTGCGTACCGCAGGAGCAAAGCTCCGAGGAACACACCGCCAACTACAGCAGGTGCGTACCGCAGGAGCAAAGCTCCGAGGAACACACCGCCAACTACAGCAGGTGCGTACCGCAGGAGCAAAGCTCCGAGGAACACACCGCCATTGCGCCAAATTCCAAAAACGGTTTTTTAGAGGTTGCCTATTGTTAATAATCAGTATGATATCCTGCAAACCGGAGAAACTCCCCGTCAATCTTGATCCGCCGCCAACACCTGTTCTTACCTCCCGGTCAATCTGGGGTGTTGTCAATAAACCCTACCTCAAACTTATGAAGAGTTCGAGCATGGAAACGGATGTTACTGGAGTGTTGAGAAGGGGATATATTGCTCAAGTGATAACCAAGGTTGAGGATACCGATGGTAGCGGCTACTGGCTTGAAATCATTCTGCCCGAATCCCGGATGAAGGGCTGGGTAAGAGATATTGATTTTGATGTCTATGACACCGAACCCCAGGCCAGAACAGCCCGGGAAACTATGCTGGTCGAATAAGTGACGAGTAAGGTCAGCCCAAAACCAGTATATCCTGAACACCTGCCGATAACTCAGCATCGTAAGGAAATCATTGATGCAATCCGTCAGCATCAGGTGATTATTCTCACCGGTGAAACAGGCAGCGGAAAAACAACACAGATACCCAGAATGTGCATTGAGGCCAGACGTGGTGTTCATGGTCTGATTGCCTGTACCCAGCCTCGGCGAATTGCGGCTCTGACCGTTGCGGAACGGATTGGAGAAGAACTGGGGAATAAGAATCTTGTGGGTTGCAAAATTCGATTTCACAGTTCCTGTCAGTCTGAGAATATTGTCAGGATAATGACAGATGGCATCCTTTTAACAGAAATCCAGAATAACCCTTCCTTGAGACACTACAATACCATCATAATTGATGAGGCCCATGAACGCTCCCTGAACATTGATGTTTTGCTGGGCATGACACGGCGATTGATAGACCGGCGAAAAAACTTGAAATTGATTATCACTTCGGCCACCCTGGATACAGAAAAGTTTTCTGAACATTTTAAACAGGCCCCTATTATTGAAGTGAGCGGCCGAACATTCCCTGTTGAGATACTGTACAAACCACCGGACAGTAAAACGACACTCAGCCTGACAGAACGAATAACCACGGCAGTACAGGATGTTTTGAGCAGTAGCCGGAGTGGTGATATTCTGGTGTTTCTTCCAACAGAGCAGGATATTAGGGATACCATTGATCTGATCAGGAGGGAATATCCCAACCGGTTGAACATCCTTTCACTCTTCGCCCGTATGCCGACATCGGAACAGCGGAAAGTATTTGAGACTGGAGGTAAACGCAAACTTGTTATTGCAACCAATATCGCCGAAACCTCCCTGACAATACCAGGAATACGCTATGTTATCGATTCAGGGCTTGCCCGGATCAGCCGCTACAATCCCGGTACAGGTACTCATGGGCTGCCTGTCGATCCCATATCCAGGGCCAGTGCGGATCAACGAGCGGGACGTTGCGGCCGGGTTGAAAATGGCACCTGCATTCGCCTCTATTCAGAAGAGGATTACCTTGCCCGTCCCCAGTACACACTTCCTGAAATCAAAAGGACGAACCTTGCCGATGTCATTCTGCGTCTCATAGATCTCGATATAACCGATATCGAACATTTCCCTTTTGTTGATCCTCCATCGACTGCCGGAATCAAAGACGGTCTTAGAACACTGATGGAAGTCGGCGCTCTTGTATCGACGAAGGACAGAAGCTTAACTCCCGATGGGAAAATGATGGCCCAACTGCCTATTGATCCCCGATTTGCTCGAATGCTGATTCAGGCGGACAGGGAGAACTGCCCTGGCGATATCCTGCCCATTGTGGCGGTTTTGAGTTTACAGGATCCCAGGGAAGTCTCACCGGAAAAAGTAGCCCAGGCGGAATCGGCTCATGCCAGATTCAAAAACGAGCATTCTGATTTCATTACCTGGTTGAATATATGGGATGGTTTCCGCACTCAATCAGGTAAGGGTGCCTTTTCAGCCAGACTTAAGAGGTACTGCCGGGAGAATTATCTCTCTTTTCGCCGGATGCGGGAATGGATGGATGTGCATCGTCAACTTGCTTTAATGATGGAAGAAAATGGCTATCGGCTCAATCGCAGGAAGCCTGAACCATGGGTGGATAAAACGGGTGGTTATACACAACGGTACTCCAGTATTCACCGTTCCATTATCAGCGGTCTGCTTTCCCATCTTGCAAGATCTGCCAATGACGGTAGTTATGAAGCAACCCGAAACAGAAAGGTGTACATACATCCGGGATCAGGAACAAGGAAAACTTCAGCAATGTGGATTGTTGCGTCAGAGGTGGTGAGAACATCCCGACTCTTTGCCCGTTCTGTCGCTGCTGTTGATCCTCTATGGCTGGAAGAACTGGGAGAGCATTTACTGACGAAGAAATGGATAAATCCACACTGGAACAATAAAACAGGATCAGTGATGGCTGAGGAACAATCCCGTCTGTTTGGATTTCTTGTTTCTGATGGAAAAATGGTACCCTTTGGACCTGTTAACCCCCGGAAAGCCAGGGAGATCTTCATTAACAGTTTTCTTATTAATGCTGACAGGGATTCCCGGGACTATGAATTTTTAAGAAATAACAGACGTCTTATACGCAAACTGGAATCAGTAGAATCTAAACTCCGCCGGAATGATTACATGGCTGGAGAGGACGCTCAACTCGCATTTTATGATCAACGACTTCCAGCAGAAGTTCTTGATGTCTCTACATTGAATACAGTCTTAAAAACAGATGGAAATCTGGAATCCATCCTGTGCATGAAGGAAAAAGACCTCCTTACAGGCATTGATGTGCAGGAAAAACTCCAGCAGTACCCGGATGAAGTGCATTTATCGGGTGAAAAATGGAGACTCGCATACCATTTCAATCCTGGTGCTAAAAATGATGGTGTTACTTTGAAAATCCCATCAGGGCGACTTACAGATATTGAACATGGTTCCATTGACTGGAAGGTTCCGGGACTGCTCAGGGAGAAGATTGAAGCCATGCTGCGAAGTCTACCCAAACATATACGCCGTCAACTGTTTCCCATTGCGGAAACAGCAGAAAAGGCCTTCAAGAATATGCCGCAAGTTGAGAATCTACAATATGCCCTGTCTTCCTGGCTGTACAAAGAATATGGAGTCGATATTCCCCATACAATGTGGGAAATGGACAAACTGCCAGACTATCTTAAAGTGCGTTTCAGCTTATTGAACGACGAGGGCAGGGAAGTGGCATCGGGTTACAATCCCCTGAAACTTGAACCAGTGTATCAGAATAATCACCAGAAGAACGTTGCTTCTCGGAGCCCTGCCAGGAAATACAGACAGAAATATGAACGCAACGGTTTGAAAGACTGGCCCGAAGATCTGCCCGAATCGGTGAATATTGGCAGAAATTCCCTTCTGTGGCCTGCCCTGAAGGACGATGGCGAATCCGTATCACTTCGTTTCTACGATTTTAAGTCTCTTGCGGAAAAAGAGCAGATCAAGGGTCAGCAGAAACTGGCTTCAATTTATTGGAAGAAAGAAATCAAAAATTTCAGAGCACAATTATTTCTTGAGGGCGAGGCCAGACAGACCGCACTTTCCCATGGTGGAGCCAGTCAGATGGAAGATCGGATATGGCAAAGAATTGTGATTGATGTATTTGCCTCAAAAATTGTAAGAAAAAAGAAGGAATGGATGTCCGTGTTGCTCGGTGGCGGAAAACAGCTCTATTCGACGGCCATTGATTATTTCCAAACTATTTCCCTTATATTGACCACCTGCCATGAAGTGGAAGAATACCTTCAAAAACTCAGTGGTAAGGGATACCGTCAGGATTTTTTGAAACTATGTATGAAAGATGCAGGAGCTATGGTTACCGGCCGTTTTATTGAAGATGGAATGCTCAAACAGTGGCAGGCCATGCCCCGCTGGCTTAAGGCCATTGAGGTGAGAGCCCGACGAGGCGTGGAAAATCCTGCAAGGGAGAAGAGATTTCAGGATAGTTGGAGTCCCCTGAGCAGCCATTATGAAGAAATTGTCTCGAATCTCTCCGGGATGGCTTCCAGAGGAAAAAAAAATGCTGTTGCAGAAGCTGGGTATATGATGAAGGAGCTTGAGCTGACTCTCTCTGCCAATGGTGAGATTCGGCCCTTGATAAGAATTTCGGAGAGTAAAATGAAGAAGTTTCTGGAGGAGATCGAAAGAATGCTCTAGGAGTCTTTCGGACTTATGGGCACCTCTAAAAAACCCCATTTAGTTCTTGATTCGATCTTTTCTGCCGCTACTGCGTTGTCAAAATGCTCACGTAGCTTAAGCTGCGCTTGAGCTTTTGCCGCCTTGTATCGACAAAAAATTTAATCAGGTGTGTACCGCAGGGCGTAGCCCGAGGAACACACCGCCACTTCGTCAATTTCCTAAAGCTGTTTTTTAGAGGTACCCTTATGGAAAACCGATATGAAATTATGAACTAAAACTCAAATTCAAGCTGGCGTTCACAGGTACCTTCCTCAGGAATCAATGAGGAAAAACTGAGTCCCAGGAGTCGGACTGGTTGAGAACCAGCCCTTGTTGCCTTGAGGAGATCAGTGGCCAGGTTTTGTGTCTGATTTAAGGATTGTATACCGTTTGTGCATGTATGACTCCGTGTTACCAGCTTGAAATCAGAGTATTTTACTTTGACAGTCAGCGTTTTACCCATGAGTTTTTGTTCCTTGAGCTCCTGCCATACTGATGCTGCCAGATGAGTCAGAAAGAGTATCATTTCGTCAATATCGGTTTTGTTTTGATCAAAAGTGCGCTCTTTTCCCAGTGATTTTCTTTCATATTTTACTGTAACACTCCGATCATCTATGCCTCTACAGACATTGTAGTACCAGGGACCGGCTTCCCCAAATACTTCGCTCAGCTGCCACATTGGCCATTTTCTCAAATCTCCTCCCGTGTGTATTCCCATTTTTGCCATCTTTGTAGCGGTTACCGGTCCTACACCAAAGAATTTCTTGACAGGTAGAGTTTTTAAGAATTCCATGGCCTGATCAGGAATAATAACAGTTAATCCATTGGGTTTTTTCCAGTCAGAAGCAATTTTTGCCAGTGATTTATTGTAGCTCACCCCGGCTGATGCTGTGAGTTTAGTAACAGTTTTAATTCTTTGACGAATCCATTCTGCGACCTGGGTGGCCGATCCTTCCTTGAGTTTGTTGGTTGTTACATCCAGAAATGCCTCATCCAGGGAGAGGGGTTCCACCAGATCAGTTACCTCACGGAAAATGCTGTTAATTTGTTTGGAAATATGTATATATTCGTCGAAATTAGCATGAGTAATAAATACTCCATGCGGGCAGCGGCGATAGGCTTCACTGGTGGGCATTGCCGAATGTATGCCATAGGCTCTTGCCTCATAGGAACAAGTTGAAACAACACTGCGGCTGTCTGGTGGTCCTCCAACAATAACCGGCTTGCCCTGCAGGGATGGGTTGTTTCTTTGTTCTACCGAAGCATAGAAAGCATCCATATCGATGTGGATAATCTTTTTTACGGTTTCATCATTCATCCCGGAGGTACTATACTCCAGTGTAGTATCTCCGGTCAATGCCCGGAATTCATTCCCATTCTTCCAGGGTTTTTATCGCCTCTTCCCAACGAACACCTGTGCGTTCAATTCTCTCTTCAATATCCTTGATTTTCAGTGAAAGATTGTGAGCTTTGACTGGATCCGAATAATTCTCCGGTTTTTCCAGTTCAAGATGGAGATTGAAGTTTGATTGTTCCATCTCTTCAAGTTCAGATGCAATTATTTTCTCTTCCTTCTTTAATCTGGACAATTCCGCCTTGCGTTTTTTCATCTCTTCGTAGGAAGAAGTGGTCGATTTGTTCTTTATATCCACATACTGTTTTTTATGAGATGAACCATTTTTTTCAATTCTCCATCTGTAGTAGGGATAATCTCCCATAAATAGTTTTCCCTTTCCATCTCTGATTTCCAGAACCCTGTCGGCTATGTGCTCAAGGAAGTATTTATCATGAGAAACAATAATCAATGTCCCTCCGAAATCTGATAAGGCATTGAGAAGGATGTCTTTCGATGTGATATCAAGGTGGTTGGTTGGTTCATCAAGAACAAGGAGATTGACTGGTTCAAGCAGGAGTTTCAGTAGGGACAGGCGATTTTTTTCTCCACCTGAAAGAATCCCGACTTTCTTCTTGATATCATCACCTGAGAAGAGAAAGTTCCCCAGTAAATTTCTCAAATGGTTCTTATCCTCCCTGGAATTCCTTGAAGCCTCATCAAGAACCGTGAGGGATGAATCAAGTACAGCATCCTGATCCTGGGAAAAATAGCCGATTTTTACCCCGCTTCCAAACTTCAGACTACCTGAGTATCCTGTATCATTTCCGGAAATAATGCGCAATAAAGTGGACTTTCCTGCTCCATTGACTCCAACTACGGTTGTTTTTGATCCACGGGGCAGCTCCAGATTGAGATCGGAAAAAACTGTTTTCTCATCATACTGATAGGACAGATTCTCACAGCAGAGAACATTTTTCCCACTGTGAGGGGCTTCTGGGAATTTCAGATGCATACGTTTTAAGGTGGATGGAATGGTTATTCGTTCCATTTCAGCAAGCATCTTGATGCGTGACTGAACTTGTGCGGCTTTTGATTTCTTGTATCGGAAACGGTTGATAAATGATTCTATCCGGGAGATCTCTTCCTGTTGCTGCTTCCATTTTTTTAAAAGAATGACCATCTCCTTCTTCTTCAAATCTTCGTATTCACGAAAAGTGTTTTTATATATTTTCACCCTGGACATGAAAATTTCAGCCACCTGATTACAGGTCTCATCCAGGAAGGAACGGTCATGAGAAACCAGCATCACACCGCCTGAATACTGTTGGATGAAGTTTTGCAGCCATTCTCTTGCTTCTAGATCAAGGTAGTTCGTGGGCTCATCCAGAAGAAGTATGTCGGGAGCAGCAAGCAGGATTTTTGATAAAGCTATACGCATTTGCCAGCCTCCTGAAAATGCTGCCGCATCCGAGTTAAAATCTTTCTGTTTAAAACCAAGACCTGTCAGCACCTGTTCGATACGGATTGCTCTATTATTCCATTCCGCATCGTCCAGGATGTCATCAATTTCCTGATATCTACGAAGTAATGCTTTCTGATTTGAATTATTCATTTCCAGTTGCTCAGTAATATCTTCCGCCTCGAGTGCCAGCGTATTCAGTTCGCTGAAAGCCGCATGAACTTCTTCAAACAGGGTATGTCCCTTGTGCACAATACCGAATTGAGGCAAATAGGCAATTTTTGTCTCATCTGAGCAAATAATTCTTCCAGAATCAAATTCCATTAAACCGGCTATCGTTTTCATCAGTGTTGATTTACCGCTGCCATTGGCACCGGTCAATGCGATTCGACTCCAGGATGTTATCAGAAGTTGTACATTGGATAAAACTGAGTGATCCCCAAATGCCAGGGATAGACCGTCAAGTTGGATGGAATCCATATTACTCAGATGGGTGCAGGTTTATACTGTTTTCAGTGGTTTCATCAGTTGTTGACTTGAAAAATATTCGTGCAGAATTAAAGAATTGATCCGTGATAACAATTCTGTTATTGATGTAATTGTCAGGGATGTAAAGCAGGTTCAGTCCATTGTCTTTCAATGTATAGATGAAAACCAATGTTTCACCATTGTCAAAACCAAGTCTGAATACGCCATCATATCCTTCAGCAATCTCGGGAGCCAGGAAATGATCAAAAAATATGGATGCTGTATTTCCGGTGTCCAGTGAAAGGATCCCTTTTGATATGAGAGTAGATTTGCCACTCCAGGAGCATCGGCCATCTTCAAAGAGTGCAAGACTGCCATAAGAACGGCTCTCATACACCGGTCCGTTTTCAATTAAAGCGGAATACAGCCGGTTTTGACGCTCAATTTCTGTAGCGATATGATCATCAATATTCCCGTGCAGGTGTATGAAGGCTTCATAATGTTCAGATCCGTCAACATTATACTGGATACTTACAAAAGTACTGGTATTAACTGTCACTCGAAAGCTTGTTCCATGAAAGTCGTAGCGATTGAAGCCCACCGGAATGATGTCTGTCCATACTTCTGAAAGAGTTGTTCCGGGAAGTTTTACTCTCAGGGTCTGTTTTTCTCTATTGATGAAGAATCCATATTCAGGCCGGAACAAATCCAGATTTATCTGCCTGTTGATTATCATGTTTTCATAGTATTTTGGCCGCCAGGTTTTAGATAGAAAATCATCAAGCTGTGCATCTTCTGTATCTCTGACGTTGAGAATTTCCTCTTCTTCACCTTTGATTCTGATGACCTTTAGATGATAATCGAATACATATCCATCAACACCACCATAGGCAAGGACCTTATACCAGAAACCCTCAAGGTTTCCCACCATGACTGGTCCGGGTTCCTGACTGAGAATTTTGATCAATTCTCCTTCTATGAATCGGTACATCTGAGCTGAGGTATTACTGGGCTCCGATCTCATAGGGAGTCCCTGATACAGGCATTCAGCATAGACATCTTTCCACTCGCTTATACTGGCGGCCCAGGCAGCGGCATCCTTTTTCTGCTTAAAAAGTCTGAGTCTCCACTGATCAATTTCTTCTTTCAGTCCTGACTGGTCGGGCAGATTGACTATATAGGACTTGTTGAGAAATGATTCGTCTATGACTGTAACGAGATCCCCGGATTCCCATCGACTATCTTCTGGTGCCCACATGAGAACTCCAATACCAAGCTTGTTGCAGCCGCCAAGTGCTGACAGGAGGAGTAAGAATTTCAAAGTATGCAGAAGTCGGTTCATCATTACTCCCTGCCAGTTACGGGTCAAGCAATATGGCTATACGTCCTTCCGCTAATGCCAGACGACCGGACTCTGAAGCCATAATTCGCAGTGTATCATCTTTGCTTAGAATAATATCGCAAGGGTACTCTCCATACAATGCCCTGGCTAGAATTCTGAGTGGACGGCGACCGACCATGATATCAATTTCTTCTCTTCGCTCCATGGGTCTGTAGCTCAGTTTTTTGAAGGATTCAAAGCTGGAATCAAATACTACCTGTAGATCGGTATCCAGAATTCGTGCTTTGAGAGCTGGCTGTGGATTTCCTGTATTGCCTGTACCGACAACAGGGAGCTCTTTTGGGGCATAAATGACTATACCTGTCCATGGATCCTCGGGTACTGGAATTCCGATTACTGGGTACTTCTCCTGGGAAACCACTTCCTCCGGGGGAAATAAATCATGCACAGCTTCCATTATATTGACCGAGTATTGCGCGATTATGGATTTTCTGTCAGTTGAAAGGTGACTCCATTCTTTTTCCAGGGTTGAGGAAAGCTGCTTGATCGTTGTGCGGATTTCAGGCAGTTTTATGTTGAGATCGGCCAGACTACCCTCATTATTCCACGGAAGGAGTCCAAGTTGTCTTTCAATCAACGGCCCCAGTTCACTTTCCAGGGAATTTAATGCCATGGGGTGATCAGCAGGTGTCATTCGGGAATTCAAAGGGTGGGTTGCCTTTACCTGGAATACTCCGGTACTCCAGTCCATTGATACTGTAATGGTTGTTTGAGCGAAACCTCTGCTCATTCCGCAGAAGAGCAGTACAAAAACAAATAGAAGGAAGCAGTTCTTCACTTGCTTTCCTCCTTTGTCGGTACCCACAGCAGACTTCCTGTGTGAAGAATTCCATGCACAGGGCGATAATTCATTTCTGCAAGCAATTCCGGTGAAACACCAAACAGTTTGGAAATTGACCACAGGGAATCACCAGGCTTCACTTTATATTGACCTTCCCATCTGGGTGCTTCATCGACAGCAATCCCCGGCATAGGGGTATTGGTTCCAGGAACATAGACATGCCTGCCAACCCTGAGAGATTCCATCTCCAGGGAAGGATTGTACTTCATAATGTCATTGATGGGTATATTCAGACTTCTGGAGATGCTTGAAAGGGAATCTTCAGGTTGAATGACATATCGCCAGAATCGTTCAGGAGCATCTTTTATATTATCGATGAAGGACCTGAGCTCAGTTTCATCCAAATCACCAGCTGGTATTTTGATTGTGTAATTCTGAATCGATGGTGGAGTGACAGACTGATGCAATTCCTGATTGGCCTCATGGAGCAGTTTATTGTCTACACCTGGAATAGCTGTTAGTTGATTGAAGTGTAAAGAGCGGCTTAATTGTATTTTAAGCCATCGCTCTGGTTTTTTCCAATTTAAAGGCAGTCCCATGCGGCCTGCATGGGCTTGAATATAGGCAACTGCTATAACTTGAGGCACATAGTTCCGTGTTTCAGGTGGGATGACACCTTCATCCAGCATTGTCCAGAAATTTGTATAATTACCAGCATTTTTAAGTTTTCTCAATCTTGTTGGTCCGGCATTATATGCCGCGATTGTCAGAGGCCAATCCCTAAAGAGCCTGTAGGAAAAAAGAAGTTCTTCTGATGCGGCTTTTGTAGAACGCCAGATATCCCTTCTTTCATCCCGCCATGTATCAATTATTAATCCACGTCCACGGCCAGTAGATTCAAGAAACTGCCAGGGTCCCATGGCCCCGGAAGAGGATACTATGTTAATCTGCCAGTTTGATTCGACTATTGGTATTGATAACAGTTCCCAGGGAATACCCGCGTTTCTCAGGATGGTACCTACTTCGGTACGGAATTCAAATGCCCGTTCCATTGCCGATTGCAGTTTTTGTAATCCGGTATCATCAGACCATCGATCAATCCAGTATTCAACATCGCTCCGTACTAACAAGGCTGTCTCAAATCCTGTAGACCATGCCTTTGGACCTGTGTGACTTTGTCTGGATTTTTTATATGCCGCCTTCCTATTTGCCAGTTTCGGCTGTATGGACATCAAAGGCTCAAGTGGACCAACATGGCCATCCGCAGTCATTGTAACAACACTGACAAGAAGAATAAGGATTATATTCGTTCGCCGAAGTATATACCGCCCCATTCCCATCGTCCATTTATTTCCGGATCAACCGGATAGTCAATTTTGCGAAAATAGAGATACCATGTTGGTATCTTCCATGTCCATCCAGCAGTCCAGAGAAAGGCTTCTCTATCATTCGAATACTCATCCAGTTCTTTTTTATAACGAACCCTGTTTGTCAAGAAAGATCCCAGTGTCATGGGGATGTGGGTGAAGGAGTCGGAGGTTTCCTGACTCCAGTTCATGAAGAAGAAATTTTCCGATTGATAACGATGAAGAAGTTGGATGTTTTGAGATTGGATGGCGTATTTAATCGTCTGAACAAGACTGTCCAGGCTGACCATTGTCCATGATTTGTCTCCAGAATGAAATCTCAATGCATCACCTGCGATTGATCGTGCATCTGGAACACCGGGTATAACTGCATCAGAATCGGCAAGAAATGCTTTATAATGATCGTACATACTTTCCCACTCACCAATTTTCTTATACTCACTGGCTAAGTAGAAATGATTCGTACTGACATTGATACGGTCAGAAAATCGAGTCTGAATTTCTTCTCTGGCCGCTATGGCTTCACGTGGGGAATGCGTATTCAAGGTAATTTCTCTCAGAGCCAGATGATGGATGGAACGGTTATTGACAATGAGATCCGGATAGTTATTAAGCAGTCTTCGTAAATAATCCAGAGCTAATTCATCAGAATCGGTGCTTCCAGCCCCTTCGGCCATGGACATCAGGTAATAGGCCCCATAAGGATCATCAGGGTTTCTCTCCAGCACACTGCCTAAAATAGATATAAGCCAGTCAAATTCACCAAGTGTTCTTGCTTTTGATATGATAGGTTCCAATGCCGTATACCGCAATGCGGGATCAGCATCCTCCATTAATACTATTTCCAGGAAATCTAATATATCTTCATGACTTGATAAACTAGCTGGAATTGTTGACCGGTCACAGGAGATTACCAGAAATGAGTATCCTGACAAAAAACAAAATAAAAGAATGAATCTTATGGGAATCATTGTAAGTAGCTTCTATCCTAATCCTTCGAATATTCCAGATATTTCATGGGGTCAGACTGGAAAGCTACAATCGCCGCATTCTCATTGGTTTTGTTCAAAGCATGTTTTGCTTCAGACAAAAATTCAGTCGCCTTGATATTGCGGTTGTTTTTTGAAGTAATGCCTATGTGGAAATTCCTCTCCCCAACGTTTTTTTCAAGAGAACTGAGCATTGCTTTTGATGTCAGTAATGCTGAATCCAGATCTTTATTGCTTTCAATAACGACAACCTGATTATCATCCAGTTGGAATGTCTTCTGATTCGGAAGAAAAGCTTCCTTTATTGAATCGTCGTTGTTATTGTTGGAGTGTATGAGGGAGAGGGCAAGGTCTTCCCCCCTGGATTCAGCCTCGGATAGTTCTATTTCTAATTGTTCCAGCACATCCCGTTCCTCATTTGAAATGCTGCTATCCTCAGGATCATCAAAGCTGATAGGATCATCAATGCTGATAGGATCATCAATGCTGATAGGATCATCAAAGCTGATAGGATCATCAAAGCTGACAGGATCATCAATGCTGACAGGATCATCAATGCTGACAGGATCATCAAAGCTGACAGGATCATCAATGCTGACAGGATCATCAAAGCTGACAGGATCATCAATGCTGACAGGATCATCAAAGCTGACAGGATCATCAAAGCTGACAGGATCATCAAAGCTGACAGGATCATCAATGCTGACAGGATCATCAATGCTGACAGGATCATCAAAGCTGACAGGATCATCAAAGCTGACAGGATCATCAAAGCTGACAGGATCATCAAAGTTGACAGGATCATCAAAGCTGACAGGATCATCAAAGTTGACAGGATCATCAAAGTTGACAGGATCATCAAAGCTGACAGGATCATCAAAGCTGACAGGATCATCAAAGTCACCGTTCATTGATATACTGCTGTTCACCATAGTATCATTGATCTGAGAACCTCTCATCTGCTTTGGACGAAGAAGGAGCAGTGCAAGTGTTATAATAAAAATAACCCCGGTTGGTATGATTATGTACAATAAAAACTTACGTATGTCTTCATAGGTCAGACTGACAGCAACATAGTAAGCGCGTAAGCCAACCATCTCTTTGATATTCATTGGATGATGAACAACATGGTAATGCCATCTGGAGAGACCATCTAACTTGCTGGAATCTGCAATGGCACTGGATTTAAATTCATCCATAACTGGTTGAATGACACTGAATCTAAGTCCATCATCCAGGGAGTATACTTGAACGGCCACAAGCAATGGGTTATTCTTAAGGAGATTCCTTGCGTATTCAACTTCCGCATCAATATCCCGTCTCTCGATGAGTAGTTCTGAGAGGTATTGAGTATACCTGGTTGATTCCTCAGTCAGATTCATCATCCTTGTATTTCTTAAGTTGTAGACTTCCAGGGAAGTGTAAGCGATGATGCAAAAAAGTAAAATGAAAGCCAGTATAGTGTATACTATTGAGAATGATTTCTTCATGATATCTATTGTATAATAGATGGGGTGTATTGTTGAAGATCCGAAATCGAAAATTATCAAAAGGATGGTATCCTGATTCAAAAAGTGATATAGAGGATTTACTTGCCGGTATGAGATCCTCCCGGGAAAATGAAGATGTACTAGCTGGCGTTGTACCACATGCCGGCTGGACTTATTGTGGTTCGATTATGGCCGATGTTCTTCTCAGACTGCCGGATGATGTTGAAACAGTCATTGTACTGGGCGGGCACAATCCTCCTGGAGGAGCTTTTATTTCCTATCATTACGACCAATGGAATACACCAACGGGGTATTACTCCGTCGATACTGAGTTGGTACGACGTGTCGAAGAGTCATTTGAAGAGAAGTTTGTTGATGAAGGAGTTGCAGATAACACAGTTGAAGTTGTTATGGTCATGGCACTTGCCCTCAAGCCTGGATTGAGATGGTCTGCATGGAGGATCCCCTCAGATAATCGAGCTTTGAGCTTTGGGAGAACACTCGCAGAAATAGCGAATGAATATGATCGACGAATTGTGGTTATCGGCTCAACAGACTTGACACATTATGGGAAATCTTACGGACTGATCACAGACGAAACTCTTAACTCTCCGATCCAATGGGTGAAAGATCGTGATTCAAGCATCCTTGAGGCATTGATCAATTTTGAAGGGAAGAGAGTATTGACACTGGCCGTTGAAGATAAGTGCGCCTGTTCAGGGGGAGGGGCTGCCGCTGCAATGAGTTATTCATACAGTTGTGGCGCAGAGAGGGGGAGAATTCTATCATACGGCACGAGTTATGATGTTTCTCCAGGAGATTCCTTTGTTGGTTATGCTGGAGTTGTATGGGAGTGATTTGTCCTGGAGAGAACTCTGCGGATACGATTCAATGTCCATTGGCGTGCCGATTCCAGTGCAGCAGTACCATCCTCTAAACCATTCTGGAACGTTGTTGCGGCAGGGAGTAATGTGGTCAAGGTCTGCCTGATTTCAGGTTTCAGTCCTTCCAGATAATCCTGGAGTGATCCCGTCATGGGAGGTAATCTTTCCAGATGATTCTGGTACTCGGTAAGAAAATCTTTCCATCCTGATTGAGCTGAACCAACAGTTGGAATTGATACGATAGGAGAATGCCGGGGGGGGGCTGCCTTTTTTTGATGAATGGGTACTCCTTTGCCTGGTTCTGATATGAACTGGTAGTTCATTGTGTTGATGGCTGATTCCAGTTCTCCTCTATAGTGATCCATTGTTTTTGTTCGCCATCTCCATCCGGTACTTGTTTTTTCCCGTTCAGGTCGACCAGCCGCAATGAATTTCCAGAAATACGATTCTGATCCTGCGGTGCGTGTGGAAATCGATTGGAAATAGGGGTAAATATACGTCCCCTGAGCATAAGGACGTCCATCAGGATATGAGAAATCCCCACCCAGAAGAATGACTTCCTTCGTACCGGCAATATCAGCAAACGAGGCCGCCGCGTGAGTCACATTACCGCCAGAGATGTCAAGTATTGGAAAGGCGCGAAAGTATTGATTAATGTATAAGGAAAATGGGTGGCCACTGGAATAGAAGAGTACTCGATCCGTGAGACGGGTGAGTATGGGAGGGGAGGCCAGATCAAGTAGTAGTATTGTTTCCTCTGGCAGACGCTTAAAGAAATGCTGGGAACTAATAACCTGGCAGTCAATGGAAAGCACTATGTCTGGTGCAATACCGGCGGAAATCAATACAGGGAGAGAGGTATCGGTTGCCAGTAATGTTGTTCCATCTTTTTTTAATTGTCGAATGCGGGGAAGTTGAGTTTGAAGGGATGGACCGGCAGCCGTGATGCACAGCTTTCCGGCTGGAGGCAGTATGCAGAAAACTTCTTCACTTCTTTTAATATTTGTGATTGTATGAACAAACCATCGACGGCCAAATCGGGATTGAACGGAGTAATCTCTTCCCAGAATTTCCGAAAGACCCTTTATAGATTCCGCCATACTGGCAAACCACTGAGGTTCTGCATCCCATCTTGTTCTCAAGCTTATACTCCCAAGATTTCCGTACAGTACTGGAAGGTATCGATCCAATACTGTCTTTGCCAATTCATCCGGGGTAGAATCAATCAGGAGTCTTACCCTGGAATCCAGAAAGAGTTGTGTTAAATCAATTGTTTCAAGAATTTGTCGAATAAGAGCCGCATCTTTCTCAACAATGATCAGTCCGGTAAGATTGCTGTTCTGGAGCAGGGGGATCAGATGATAGCCTCCACCCAAACCAAAAGCTATTAAAAAACCTTGAGGTGCTTTCGCTGCGATACGTTTGCCTTCGTTTTCTGGATCAAAGCGGGAATGCATGGGATATGGCCGTCCATTGCGGTTGAGAACCGGCACAGAATGCCCACTGCGTGAGGTAATGAATTCGAGATTGTGATTCTCTGGAGCATGAGAGAACTCTGAGATAGAATAGGGAAACCTTGTTCCGAGGGCCAGGAGGTTGCGGTTCAAAGTACTATTTTCGTTCATATGACTGCAGCAACTTTTGCAGAGTATTCTTTACTTTATTCCTCTGAGCTGTCCAGAGATGCTCTGATGTTTTGCCGGAACGAATAATATCCAGTACACCACCTGGATCAAGAGTATAGAGAATTTCATTGGGCATTGTGCTGAACCGGCTCCATTGATCAAGCAATTGACAGATCAATGTTTTCCGGTCTTCATATGACATGGGTACCGGTTTGATATGAGATTTTGATGTTCGCACTCTGTCAAAATTCCTGAAAACAGATGAGTTCACATTCTTGACATCTTTGAAGTCGTTCGGATATTTCCAGTGATCATTAGAAATTAACCGGTATACAGGTCGTCTGAATGATGTGTCATTGAACCAGTCCGCATAGGTTTTCAATGCAAATCCTGTCCTCAATCTACCGATTTGTCCAGGAACGGTTTTCCGGGCAATATTCCATTGGGTTGTCAGTGCCGGTATTGTCCGGTTCACTCTGGAAGAAAACCATCCATCAAATCCGTGAGGTCTTACATGGCTTCTGAGGTCATACCAGCATAGATCCAGACCGGTGAGAACAAGGGGACCACTGCATATCTGACGCCAGGTTTCTATCGCACTGATGGCCACTGTACCTGCCTGGGGAATGTCGACTGTAGGCCAGTCATTTCCAACCAGTAGAGAATTTTCTCCAATGGTTTTTTGATTGAGTAGAATGGGGGGAGGGGTGTCCTCAGGTATGGGAGATGCCGTCAGTGGCATCGCAACAGGTATGTCCCTGGAAAAATAGCGTCCGTGTAGACGGGCCCAGTAACCTGGATCAGTTGTGAACACCAGGTCGGGTTTGATTCTCATTCTTTTCAAGGCTGGCAGTGAGGATGGAAGAGCCCATAAATTGAATAGAGATCGGTATTTTGAAAGTGTTTGCAAATGATTTTCCAGGGAGGGTCCTGAAGCCGCAATAACAGTTGCTCCATTTATTGTGGAAGGAATGGTTAAACGATTGAAATTCAAGTAGTTGCGCAGTGAATTCTTAATCCACAACCTTCCGAAAGCAGCAGTTGTTGTGATGTTGCCTGTATATCGTCTGACGACGGTGGAAATGGCATCGGATGCTTTTTGAGCCATGTCGGGTGCGGTTTGAATCGATGCTGGCCAATCAATTATCTGCAGACCAGGAAGGTCTGTTTCTCTAATCGCATCAAACAGGAAGTTTACGATGTTTTTTTTTTCTTCCGGAAACCATCGTATAACTGAATTCTGTTTACTTATATGTCGATTATAGAGCTCCTGGATGAGATGAAGTGCAATTATTCTGAGATCAGGACGTTTTTCTGCCAGAATTGAATCAAGATAACCAAGACTGGCTCCCCGTATTATCACAGTTCCATTTTGACGAAATGTATTTATCCTCGATTCCAGGAATCTCAAGGCTTCTTTCAGTGGATTATAGGCTGAATGTATTCGAAATGCGCCAATACTTGCGGTTAATGGCCCGGATTTGGATGGATAGAGAGATATCACTCAATTTGTGTAGAACCATTGGGATGGATTCCAAGCTCCTCCAGCAGATTGCTGTACGTTTTATACTGATTGCTGTTGGTCATTTCCTCCAGTTTATTCTCAGGTAAGGCACTGTAAAGCTGCGTCATATAAGTCAGTATTTCTTTTACTTCATCCTGACTGAAAGTCCTGGCAGGTTCATCGACTGGTATATCACTGATATCCTCTATATCAGGTAGATCAAAAGATTCACTCATTGTCATTTCTTCCACATCAACCATGCTGGTCTCATCAGGACTCTTCAGAGTAGAATCAGAAGGATTGAATTCGGATATGAAATCAACTTCATCGGCAGAGGATTCTTCTTCAGTATCAAAGGAAATTATGTCCTCTGTATCATCTGTAGAATCCAGACCGGGATCAGGAACAACTTCCATGGATGAAATGTTATCCATATCACCGGAAGGAATTTCATCAATACTAACAACTTCATCTAAATTAGATTCCATACCGGCCGTATCATCCAGGATGGCCATGGCTGGATCATCTCCAGGTGGCAGACTATCTCCGAATTCATCTTCTCGGGTGAGATCAATGACTCCATCATCAAAACCTGAGTCCATCGCTGTGGATGTTGAGTCTTCGGCATCCATTTCAACGAAGTTGCAGGAGTTGAGTATATTATCCAGTTCCTCACCGATCGGTGAAATAGACTCATCATCCTCATCTTCCACGAAGAATCCCTGAGTTTCATAATTATCAACCTGCATATGCTGTGACTGCAATCCGCAGATTGCATCGTTAAGCAGGTGAATCTCACCCTTCAGATCCTTGAGCGTTTGTTCCAGTTCTTTTATTCTTGAATCATAATCAGGAGCAGATAGACCAGTATTGCTGGAATCCAGTGAGATATCAGTTGAAATGTCATTGTTATATTCATCTGTCATATCGATAATATCCAGTTCATTGTTATTTTCTTCTCTGAGAAACCCATCGTCAGTATCGGATACAGTTGGCGGGTCAATTTCTATCTCACTTTGGCTGTATATATCCGATGTGTCATCAGGATTGGTTTTTACCCAAACACCATATCGCTCAAGTTCTTGATCTGTCCGTGATTTATTGGATGTGCCCATAACTACTCCTAAAAACAGTATTATCCACTATCATTATCGTAATCAATCCCGAAAGTAAATGAATTAAATCATTTCCAGGGAAAGATTCTTAAATATATACTGAATCCCGTAAATATGGAAGAGCCAGGTTCCAGCTACCGTTTGCCGAAATACAAGATTTGTCGGCTATAGACTGGATCAGAAATTCCATCGAAGGTTGGAAATAAATGAAATTCTCTGTAAAGAGGAAAGAGTTGATAACCGTCAATCTCATTATGAAGTTATTCTTTATACCACTTGCACTCTATGCGGGATTTCTTACATATATGATCTTCATGCTTTTTTTTGGCCCCAATGGTGTTTACGCGTTTGCACGGTTGAATGATAATATTCAGTTACTGGCGGACAATATGGAATTATTAAACAGCAGGAAAGCGGAATTAACTCAAACCCTCAATTCACTTCGCTCTGATTCAAATGAGATTAGAATTAAAGCGCGTGGAATCGGTTTGTATGAACCCGGACAGCATGTTGTTTATTTCCACAACCTTGAGCATACTCAGACTCTTCCTGATGCTGGTCAGGTTTTAGTGCTGGACTCAGAACGAAAAGTAGATCAAAATTTTTTTCGTATTCTCAGTTTTATTGTCAGTCTGTTGTTCTTAATTGTTGGATTCGTACTTTCCAGGGTTGGAAGTGTATCTCATCAGAAACAGACATAGCTATAATGCACTTCTGGAGTCGTTGACTGATGGACGGGTTTGTATCACTGCCTGCGATACTATTTATGGATTTGTGGGGCGATATCCAGATACAGAGGAAAAAATTCGATCCATTAAGGGACGAGATCAGAATCAACCTTTTTTAGTGCTGATATCTGAGGTTTCCGAGTTGCTGGATCTGGGTATCGACAATCTGGAATATCCTGCCCTTTCATTATGGCCTGGACCATATACATTCATTTTTTCAACCAAATTCTCTTCTACTGTTGCCTGCCGAATACCGGAGGATTATCGTCTTCGTTCATTGATTTCTGAAGTGGGCCAGCCCCTGTATTCCACAAGTGTGAACAGGACAGGACAACTGGCGATGAACAATCCTCAAGAGATTGATGCGGAGTTTGGTAATGAGGTTGCACTGGTAGAGGATTCAGGTATTCGTCTGGGAAAGCTGCCATCAACAATTATTGATTTAACCTGCAATCCTTATCGCATTCTGAGGCAGGGCAGTGGTATAGTACCTCCCCAATACCTCCAGGAGCGTCATGCCTGATTCAGTCACTTTAGAGGTGCCCTTTAATCTATTGGGAGTCCTCTGTATTTTCTGTATTCGGGGATTGTAATCATAGGCGGCCGTTCGTATTCAAGAATATCATACTCAATGGTCTCATATTTATCGTTCTGTGCTTGAAACTGCCTGAGTACCGTTTCAAACTCTCCCTCCCATTGCAAAGTTCCTTCTTTTCTTAATCGTTGGAGAAATGATTGAAGAATTCCAAAGGACATTTTACCCAAATCCCGGGTTTCCTGATTTCTATGGACCCTTTGATCCAGGTCAGTTTGGGCAAAGGCGGTCATGCCATGAGCACGGTACACGTCGATAAGATGGCTGGTTTCAACGCCATAGCCCACAGGAAATGGAATGCTTTCCAGAACGGAACGCCGTACGGCATACTCACCTGAAAGAGGCTGAATAATTCCCGTCAGTTCTGGAAAAAACAGACTGAAGAGAGGCCGGGTGAGAATCTCTGTAACCCTGCCTCCCCCTGAAGGTCTGATACTGTCGGAAAAGGCAAGAGGTCTATCATAAAATGCTTTGACATAACTCACCTCCGACCGTTGTATAAGAGGTCCGATGAGTCCATAGACAAATCTTGGGTGGATGTTTTTTATGTCCGCGTCGATATAAACAATGATATCTCCTTTAAGCTGATAAATTGCCTTCCAGAGATTTTCACCTTTCCCCCGTTTGAATCCTAAATCCGGTAGAATATCAGCAGAAAGGTATGTATCGGCATTGAAACTTGCCGCAACCTCAAGAGTGCGATCCTCACTGCCTGAGTCAATTATGGCGATTTCATCCAACAGGGGATAGCGATTCATTAACTCAGATTTGAAAATGATGATTTCCTTGCCTATGGTGTGTTCTTCGTTCAAAGTGGGAATACACAGAGAAATGGTTAATCCAGATTTTTCTTTCTCCTCAACAAGGGTTTTTAAGTCAGAAAACGCGGAATGATGATATGTATTCTCTTTGATCCATTCGTTAAGACTCATTGGAACACCCCATATCTATGGCCTTGAGCAATGAGACAAATTGGGCCAGACCCTTACTGATAGGTTCAATATCAATGGATTCGTTTTCTTCTCCAGCATTTTCCCCGTTGGTCAGTCCGATGGTAATTGCTGGTATTCCCCGGTCGATAAGAGCGGCAACTTCTGACGTACTGGGAGTTACTCTTGGTGCAATCCCCAGACTTTTCAGAATTTCCCGTGCAGTTGTGTTCAAGGGGTGGGAAAATTCTGTACCTCCGGGCTTTCTTCGTGCTATTTCCTCAAATTGAACGAAAGCTCCAGTTTTTGATGTCATTTCTTCGGCAAGATTTTTTATTCTTAAGGCCAGATCGGAAACAATTTCCTCCGATTCACTCCGTATTTCCATCCTTAATCTGGCTTTGGTCGGCAGGGTATTATATGAAGTTCCCGCTTCGATCTGCCCCAGAAGAATACTGGTTTTTGGTTTGCTCGGTAAGGGAATCTCCAGGATTCTGTTGACCATATCATTCATGTCAACAATGGCGCCAACAGAATTGAATTTTGTCCAGTCATACCTTTCAGGAATACTGTATGACAGGGTTCCTCTCAGCATACCGATAGATGAGAAACTCAAACGTCCTATCCGTATCCCTTCCAGGCATACGGCAGCATGAAAAGTCCGCTGATAATTATCCAGAACAAAGCTGATGCCCTCCAGATCCCCGGGGCCCAGGCTTCGGGAACTGCCCAGTAGAACGAGGTTGGCTTCAAACTTCATCTTCACACAGTCCAGAATTAGCGGCAGTGATCCCAGAATGGCAAGACCGAGACTGTTATCACTGATTCCGGGACCTGTTATCTGTGCTGGTTCCAGAGTCACTGTGTGATCAACAGTCTGGTCGAAAAGAGTGTCCAGATGGGCTGTTACCAGAATATCTTTGTCGCCGACGGAACCGGGAATGATTCCCAGAGCATTATCCTTTTCATCAACGGATGCGTTCAGCATTTCCAGGTCACTGAATCGGTCAGCCAGGAAATGAGCCCTATTTTTCTCATGGAATGTTGGTGATGGGATCTCATTGATCATGACAGCTGTGGAAAGGATAGTTTCTCTGATGTTCTCAAGTTGTTTGAGATAGTGAGGTAGAGAATCGAGAATTGAATTTATATCGAAGTGCATGAAATGAGTATACCTGAATTCTCATAGAGATGAAACACCCGTAACGAATCGCCTTTCGGGTGTCCATTGATTATTCAGAGGCTTTTTCCAATGCTGACTTCAGATCTGATAATATATCTTCTGATTCTTCGATACCAATGGATAATCGTATCAAATCTGATTGTACACCTGCCTTGATTAAGTCACTCTCGCTGAGTTGGGAATGAGTTGTGGATGCCGGATGTATGGCCAGACTTTTTGCATCGCCCACGTTTGCCACATGGCTGAAGAGCTGGAGATTTTCTATGAAACGTGCTCCAGCGTCCCTGGCTCCCTTGATTCCAAATACTATCATTCCACCAAACCCTTTTTTCAAATAATGCGACGAGATTCTGTAATTGTCGTTATCCTTTTCAAGGCCAGGATAGTTTACCCAGGACACAGCAGGATGATCACTGAGAAATTCTGCCACAATGGATGCATTTTCTGAATGCTTTTCCATACGCAGGGCAAGGGTTTCCAGACCCTGGAGGAATATCCAGTCGTTATCGGGGCTGAGGCATGCTCCGAGATTCCTCATTTGAACCAGACGCATTCTCAATATATAGGCGAGGGGAGTCAGTTCGCCAAGGTCATGAGCGTAGCGTAGACCATGATAACCTGAATCCGGTACATTGAAAGTCGAAAATTTTGGGTCAGTCCAGTCGAATTTTCCAGCATCAACAACAATGCCGCCAATGCCCGTACCATGACCTCCTATCCACTTTGTCAGTGAATGAATTATTACATCGGCTCCATGTTCGATAGCACGGAACAAGTAAGGTGTGGTAAATGTCGCATCAACCAGAACTGGAATGTGAGCATCGGCTGCCACTTGCTTGATTCTGTCAAAGTCGGGAACTCTCAATGAGGGATTCCCAATCGTTTCATAATAGAATCCACGTGTTTTACTGGTGACAGCCGCCTTCCATTCATCAATGTTGTGAGGGTTGACAAATTTTACTGTGATACCGAAATTGGGTAGAATCTCTTTGAACTGTGTGAATGTTCCCCCATAAAGCTCAGAGGATGCGACAATCTCATCTCCCGCTTTCGCGATATTGATTATGCTGTTGAAAATGGCTGCGGTGCCTGAGGCATGTGCCAGCGCTCCAACCCCACCTTCCAATTCGGTTAATCGGGTTTCAAGAATATCCTGTGTGGGATTCTGAAGGCGAGTGTAGATATGACCCAATTCCTTGAGAGCAAAAAGATTAGCCGCATGTTCCGAATCCTTGAAATTGTAGGCTGTTGTCCGGTGTACCGGAACGGCACGAACAGAATGCTCACGTCCCCATCCTCCATGAATGGCTGTAGTTGTAAATCCCATTATTTTTCCTCTTTCTGGAATAACCAGGTACTCAAATAACGTTCACCGGTGTCACAGGCTATGGTAACGATATTTTTGTTTTTATATTTTTTCTGACTGCCAACCTGCATGGCCGCAGCGACGTTGGCGCCCGAGGATATGCCTGCAATGATACCTTCCTCGCAAGCCAGACGACGGGATATCTTTCCTGCTTCATCAGCTTCTATCTGTATTATTTCATCGATTAAATCTACATCTAGAATACCTGGAATGAATCCTGCGCCAATTCCCTGTATTTTATGAGGCCCTGGTGGATTGCCGGAAAGAACGGCGGATCCCGCCGGTTCGACGGCTACTGAGTGGACATTGGTTGTTTGTTTTTTTATGTATCGAGATACACCGGTAAAGGTTCCCCCAGTTCCTATACCGGCAACGAACACGGCAATTTCACCATTGAGATCCCTGTATATTTCCGGTCCGGTTGTGGCCTCATGCCAGGCTGGATTGGCTTCATTGTCAAATTGCTTAAGACTGATGGCCCCTTTTATAGACTCTGTTATTTCCTGAGCCTTCTTGATAGCGCCAGTCATACCTTCATGGGCAGGTGTAAGGTGTAGGGTCGCTCCAAGGGCGGTCAGTATTCGAAATCTTTCCATACTCATAGATTCCGGCATGGTCAGTGCAAGTTTATATCCACGCTGGGCACAGATAAAGGCCAGCGCAATGCCTGTATTTCCACTGGTAGGTTCAACAATGAGTGACTCTGGTCCCAGTAATCCTTTTTTCTCGGCATCCTGTATTAATGCTGTTCCCAGTCTGTCCTTAACACTGCTCATTGGGTTGAGGGATTCCAACTTCAAGTAAATTGATGCTCCCACTTCATCTGAAATTGTACTCAGTTTGATTATAGGTGTATTCCCAATTAGCTCTGTCATGTTATTGACCAGCATGAATGGCTCCTTGCAAGTTGATAATATCAAGTGTAATACTCATAATTTCAAGTAACAAATATCCTGTTGATGTCAATTATAAATCTTTTTATATACTTCCCATGTACTGGAAAGAAGAGTCTCTGCATCACTGCGGCTTGCTGTCCATTTTAAAACCTCCCTGGCCCGTTTGGATGAGGCAATGAGTTTTGCCGGGTCTCCCTTTCGGCGGGGCCCAACCTCGTATGGAATATCAATACCGGTTATTCGAATGCCTTCCTTGATGATCTGAGTAACACTGATGCCTGATTCACTTCCGAGATTTATTTTGATGCTCTTCTGTGTGCCTTTTATATACTTCATGGAGGAAACATGGGCATCAGCGAGATCAGAGACATGGACATAATCACGAATGCAGGTGCCATCCGGGGTGTCGTAATCATCCCCATTGATTATGAGACAGTCCCTTCTTCCTGCTGCTGTCTCCATCAATATGGGAATCAGGTTTTGTGGATTGTGTTCAGGTTCCGCCACACGGGATTGAATGTCATAGCCGGCAGCATTGAAGTAACGGAGTGAGGCAAATTTCATTCCCCAGAGTTCATCATACCAGTCCATCAGATTTTCAATCTCCAGTTTAGTAAATCCATAGAAGTTTTTTGGAGTTGTTGAATGATATTCATCGATGGGCAGGTATTCTGGTTCACCGAAAATGGCTGCGGATGAAGAAAACACCAGCGCCTGTATTCCAGTCTCATGCATGGCGTTGAGGATGTTTATTGTCCCTGCGATATTATTCACGGAGTACTTGCCCGGGTTTTCCATTGATTCTCCGGCAGCTTTGAATGCTGCAAGGTGAACAATCCCATCCCAGCCTTTGGAAAATATGTTTTTCAGCCAATTCTTATCCAGGATATTTCCCTCATAGATTTCCATGTGCTCTGGAATGTTGATCCGGCTGCCTGTGGAGAAATTGTCCAGTACAGTAACCTGGTCTCCATTATCAATAAAAGCATGGGCGACATGACTTCCTATGTATCCTGCCCCGCCGATGATGAGTATTTTCATTTTTCTCCTTATATTCCATACTGACTGTTTTTCTGTGGTTGGGTAAGTCGTTATGGTTGGCTTTTCGGATCCGGGAATGAAATGCATCTTCATCGGTTTAGAATTCAGTTGGAATCTCTGTTTCCTCGCCTTTCAGAGCGAACTGGATCATCAGGGCATCAAAGTAACTCTTGAAACTACATGCTGCATAGGTTGGGAATAATTATTTTACCCCTAATTTCTCCTCAATGAGTTTTTCCAGAGAAGCCTTTGGTTGAACCCCGGCGGACATCGTTGGTTGTCCTTTGACAGGGATAAACATCAGGGTTGGTATACTCGATATGTTGTACTGCATCGCCAACTCCTGCTGAGCATCAGTATCAACTTTCCATACATTGAGCTTACCAGCATATTTTGCGGCAAGTTCATCAATAAGAGGGGCTATCATTTTACAGGGTCCGCACCAGTCGGCATAAAAATCAATCAAACCAGGAACATCACCTTTGTAGTTCCATTCATCTCCAGCGCTGTAATCATGAATCTTCTCCTTAAATTCATCAGCTGTCAGCAGTTCTGCCATTGAAAGCTCCTTTGATGCTATTGCACCTTGTGTAGGGCACCTCTAAAAAACCTTATTTCGTTTCTGGCTTGATCTTTTTCCTCGCTACTGCGTTGTCAAAATGCTCATTTAAGCAGGCGCGTACCGCAGGAGCAAAGCTCCGAGGAACGCACCGCCATTGCGCCAAATTCCAAAAACAGTTTTTTAGAGGTTGCCTGTAATGTCTATCAATATATCCACATAAGGATATAATGGCAAGTTCTGGATGGATTTTCTTCACAAACATTTAATGGGTACCTCTAAAAAACCCATTTAGTTCTTGACTCGACCTGCCTGCTGCGCAGGGCGTAGCCCGAGGAACGCGCCGCTACTGTGTCAAATTCCAAAAACGGTTTTTAGAGGTTGCCTTGAAGGAAGCTTTGCAGGCTTTCTGACCGGCCACGCATCCAGGCTGGAAGAAAACTACAACGCACCTCTTAATAACTGCTATTCGACGGCAACAATACGGCTCAGTGCGACAGACCGTTTACGGCCTCCTACTTCAACCTGCACTTTGTCCGCAAAGATACCTATTACTTCTGCTTTGATTAATTGCCCACCCGGGGTACTATGGGTGAAGGAAATCTTCTGATGAATCTTTATTTTGTCTCTCAACTTGCGAGAACTCAATTCAGCTTTTTTAAGAGATTCTTCTCTTTCTTTCTGGCGAATTTTTACTGCGATTTCAGCTTTCAGTATCTTCAACTCATCGACACTCAGTGGACCCAGTAAAGACTCAAATTTCAATGTTTTTCTTGGTCTGGACATTTATAACTCTCCCCTGGAATATGTTCTTTTGATTTTAATCGTTTCAAGAATATGAAACTGTTATCAAGTTGTCAAGTTACTTGCATTTTAAATCCAAAATCGATGGGAAATATGTTAATTTATCAATGATTTCATTCCTTTCATCTGTTCTCTCAGTTTTTTACCAATCCTTTCAATTGGATGATTGCGAATAGCATTATTGACATTGATAAGTTCTTCATCAGAAATAGTCGTATCCTGTTTATATAATTGACCTAAATCGACGACATTTAGCTGCTCGATAAAATCTTTTAAAAGAGGCATTGCATCCTGAGTGAACAGATAATTCCCGTATTCGGCTGTATCAGAGATTACTCGGTTCATTTCATAGAGCTTCTTTCTACTGATAAGGTTTGCGATGAGAGGTAATTCATGGAGGGATTCGTAGTAGGCGGATTCTTCCTTAATCCCTGACTCGACCATTACTTCAAAAGCAGATTCTATTCCTGCTTTGACCATAGCGGTCATTGCTGTCCCTTCGTCAAAATACATTTGATATGGAAGCCTGTCAGCATCTGGAGTCTTTTCAAATGCCGTTTCGTATGTTTCCTGCCTCCACGCAAGAAGATCCCTGTCACCGGCCTCCCAGTCTTTCATCATTGTTTCTGAAAAACTTCCTGACAGGATGTTGTCCATGTGCTTGCGAAAAAGGTTGAGCATGATAGTTTTTAGTTGAATGGAAAGTTCATGGGCACGGATTTTAGCTGTATTTGAGAGGCGATCCATCATGTGTGTGATGCCGCCATGCTTCAGAGCTTCAGTAATACTCTCCCAGCCGAATTGCACTAATGAGGCAGCTTTGCGTTCGTCAACACCGTTTGACAGCATTTTATCATAGCAGAGAAGAGTTCCGGTTTGTAGCATTCCGCAGAGAATTGTCTGTTCACCCATAAGGTCGGATTTCACCTCGGCGACAAAGGATGAGGCCAATACTCCAGCGCGATCAGAACCCAGGCCTGCGGCATAGGCCCTGGCTATATCCCAACCCTTATTGACCGGGTCGTTTGCAGGATGGACAGCAATGAGAGTCGGGGTACCAAAGCCGCGCCTATATTCTTCACGAACCTCTGATCCCGGACTTTTGGGCGCAATCATTATTACGGTAATATCATCCCGGATTTTCATACCTTCTTCGACAATATTGAAACCATGGGAATAGCCAAGTGTTGATCCTTTTTTCATAAGAGGGATAATCTTTGAGACTACCGCACTATGCTGCTTGTCAGGAGTAAGGTTCATTACAAGATCGGCCATCGGTATGAGGTCTTCAAAAGTTCCTACTTCAAATTTGTTCTCAGTGGCATTTCTCCATGACAGCCGCTTTTCAGATATTGATTCATTGCGTAGCGCATAAGCAACATTCAAACAACTGTCGCGAAGATTGAGGCCCTGATTCAGACCTTGAGATCCGCACCCCAGGATTACAATCCGCGCATCCCTGAGCGCTGCTGTGCCGTTGAATTCACCTGCGTCCATAAATCGGCAGGTACCGAGCTGCTGTACTTTTTCCCTGAATGGAAGAGCATTAAAGTAATTCATTGAGTTTCTCCAGATTGATACCAAGTATAGGATGACTTTGCCTGAGAGTCAATTCCCAATAGTGGCCAATATCACTGATTTTATTGTGTGCATTCGATTTTCCGCCTGATCAAAAACCACGGATTGACTGGAGCGGAAAACTTCATCACTCACCTCCATGGAATTCATATTGTGGTCGATTGCAACTTTTTTGCCAATTTCTGTTTCCTCATCATGAAATGCAGGCAGACAGTGCATGAACAAGGTCTCGGAGTTTCCAGTCTTTTTCATAATATTTTTATCAACCTTATATGGTTTGAGCATAGCTATTCTTTCGGCAAATCGGTCTTCTTCCCCCAGTGATGCCCAGACATCCGTATAGATAGCATCAGCACCTTTGATCCCATCGAATATATCGTCGGTTATTGTGATATCCGCTCCAGTTTCGCTGGCAACCTGCTGGGCATAGTTGACGATGTCCCTGGTAGGAAACAGAGATGGTGGCGCAATAGCTGTAAATGTCATGCCTGTTTGAGCGGCGCCAATAAGCAACGAATTCCCCATGTTATTGCGCGCATCACCAATGAATACAAGTTTCATACTCCTGAATGATTTTAAGGTATGCTCACGCAGTGTCATGAAATCTGCCAGGATCTGGGTGGGATGATAAAGATCAGTCAAGCCATTCCATACGGGAACGCCTGAGAATTTTGCCAGGGTTTCAACTGTTTTTTGATGGAATCCTCTGAATTCAATTCCATCGTAGTATCGACCAAGGACTCTGGCTGTGTCTTCGATGGATTCTTTCTTTCCCATCTGGCTGTTGGTAAGAAAGGTTACACATCCCCCTTCATCATACACCGCCACTTCAAAAGCACATCGGGTTCGTGTGGATGCTTTTTCAAAAATAAGTATGATATTCTTTCCTCTCAGTCCCTCACCACGGATGCCTGAGCGTTTTTTCGACTTCAAATCAACAGCAGAATCTATGAGGAAGATAATCTCTTCCGGTGTGAGATCCCGGAGTGTTAATAAAGATCTTCCTTTCAGGTTGATTGACATGGCGGATACCTCTCATTCAGGAATACAGTAAAACTTCTGATGAAACAGGTTTATTCAATAGTCTCTGGTTATTCTATAAAATATGTATATCATGTACAATAAATCAGGGTATAGAAATGAATAGAAATTTCAAAAAACTGCTGGTAATTAGCGGGCTTGTCTCAGGGTTGTTATTGTTAACGGTTATAGTGGCATTCGTCATATTTCAAACCGGAGCAGCAGGTATTTCCATTTTGGTCAAGTCATTGATTACTGGCTGTGTCGTGGCTGGTCTGTATATACCATTTCTCTCATGGTTGTTTACGAGGTCAACAGCATTGAAGCAGTACGCGGGAATTCCTCTGGAAGAAACAGTACTGAATGAAGAAAACCTTACAGAGGCTGTTTCATACTGGGTGTATATCAGGTATAGAAAACACCTGGAAGGACGGATTCAGTTTCTGGAGGATAACGTGGGAAATGTTATCTGCCGGGCAACTGTCCGGAAAGATTAATCCAGTACAAACAGTTTTGTATACCGGTCTGACAGGCATATAAAGTATGATTTCAATCCTTCCTGGGATTGATTCCTTCTGACCGGGGAATTTTATCAGCAGCATCTGGTAGATTGACGCATTGTTAGAAGGATTATTTTATTATAAAAATTGACATTACTGCAATTATTGTATATCTTAGGTGTCATCAGGAATACAACAATTATGAAAACAGTCGTCTTTCGGTTCTTTGTTTTTATGTTTTCGGTCATATTACTGGCAGCCTGTGGTAATCCAGTCGAGTTGATATTTACAGATATTTTCACTCTAGATCTTTCATATTCCAATTTTTCCGGTAGCCTGGATGCGGGCGAAGTCAAAAAGATACCGCCGACAGGGAAACTTGTGGGACTGGCTGTGGGACGTGATGTAAAGTATTCAATTCAATCTATTCCAAATACTAAAGGGATTACAATCAACGATTTTGGTGTTGTTCATGTCAAGCGAAATGCACTGGAGAATCCTGTTGGCATTAAGTACACTGTAACTGTAATTGCAACAGGGAAAGGTATCTATTTAGGAACTCAAACAGCAGATTTCACAATCAAAGTACTTGAATCTTCGGTTCCAACCGATGTGGTTGTTGATGATGGCTTCGTCTCCGTAGAAGGCGGTACCTTCCAAATGGGCTCCACGGCAGGAGATGGCGATGAGGATCCCGTCCAGCAGCAGGTGACGGTGAGTACGTTTTATATGAGCAGGTACGAGGTGACGCACAGGCAGTATCTGGAGTTTCTGAACGGAGCCGGGGTGTCCGCCGCCGGGAGATTGAACGGCAACGAGGTAATAGACATGGACGACGGTGAAGTGGCTTTCAGCCATGACGGGACGCTGTTCAGCTTTTCCGGTTCGGGGGTTGCGGACAGAATCGACTGTCCAGTGATGGAGGTGACATGGTACGGAGCGGCGGAGTATGCCAACTGGCTGAGCGCGGAGTCCGGCCTGACGAAGGTCTACACGATAAACGGAACCAGCGTAACGGCAAACTGGAGCGCAAACGGGTACAGGCTGCCGACGGAGGCCGAATGGGAGTATGCGGCCCGTGGAGGCAATGCCTCTAACGGGTACCTTTACGCAGGAAGCGATAATGCCGGAGAAGTGGCCTGGTATTCGAGTAACAGCGAGCAGAGTACCCATCCTGTGGGCAGGAAGGTTCCCAATGAGCTGGGCCTCTATGACATGAGCGGGAACGTGTGGGAGTGGTGCTGGGACTGGTATGGGTCTTATTCTTCGGGGAGTCAGAGCAATCCCAGGGGACCCGATTCGGGCTCGTACCGTGTTAATCGCGGCGGCAGTTGGGGCAGTACCGCCAGGGACCTGCGTTTGGCCTTCCACAACGGCGGTAGCCCGGAGGATAGCCCGGGCGAAAGCAGCAACAACCTGGGTTTCCGGCTTGTTCGGCGTTAGTTTTGAAAGCATCCGGCAGCATGACAGCCGGAGAAAGAGGAGGCCGTTCCAGCCGAAACAGCCGAAAAGGCCGAAGGATGAGGCCGAAACGGCTGGAGAGGCGGGAACGGCGGGAGGGTGCGAATATTTTGGCGATGTGATGGGTGCTTGGTGTGCAGTATATTCTTTTCGGGCGTGGCGGGGAGAAGGAAGTAGATGGCTTTCAAGGTCTTCTGCAATGTGCCCCGGCCCCGCCGCAGGAATTTTCAACCGCCGGAATCATCAATCCTCTTACAACACCGCAACTAGAGTTTATCAATCTCCGCCTGGGTTAATCCGGTTGTCTTGCATATTATAGCGGAGGCAACACCGGCTTCCTTCAACTTTTTGGCGGTTTGTTTGACGCCTTTCTGAATGCCTTCCTGCCGGCCTTCCTGCCGGCCCAACTGTTGTCCGGCTAGCTCTCCCTCTTTCCATGCCTGCTCAAGTTTCGGTCTGACAAGTTCTGTCACATCGGCAACGGCTCCCATGTTATCTCCCTCCATTTCCTCAAAGAGTCCCATTCTCATTTTATGCCCTGAGAGCAATTTGTCAATTATCTCCTGAGAATAACTGGCGCTCTGTATCTCGGCCTCCCCGGAAATCCTGCCAGTTTCTCGGCAGAATTCGGATAAGAATATCCCGTCAGGGCCGGAAATATCAATTCTTTCGATGTTGATGATATGAATCTGGTACATCGCATAGTTTCCGACAAAATGCCCGCGCTGCACCTCTGTGAACAGGTCTTTATATGTGCGGATAAACTTCTTTGGCGTGCGGGAGCAGATAAGGGTTATGGTGGTATTTCCGTAATTCGAATCGGCCTGCTCTTGCAGGTATTAACCTAAAAAAAGCAGTTAACCCTCAAATTCTACTGAAGGACAAACTCCTGTGGAACTTTGAGCGGACGATTTTCAAGAAAATACTGAAAGGCTATACTCAAAATCATTCGGTACAATCCAAACTCTTTCAACTGCTCCGCATTCTCGCTTATCCATTGGAGAATACGGTTTACTTGAGTCATTAAATGTCGGATTTTTTTGTAATGACCATGAATGCTCGTTAGCTTAAGAAACAAATTCCTTCCATGACGAATCAGGCGGCCTGGACCCTTCAAGAATAGTGATCGGCTGGTTCTGGCTTCATAATGTTTGTGCGGCATCACAAGGCGAATGAAGATACTCCGCCAGTTATAACAGAGGGCTGTTATACGAGCCATAACACGACAACGTGTTATATCTTGAGCCGTGAAGCCTGCCCATCCCCATTGGTTCTTCATTTCATCAGAAGTGTTCTCTGCATCTGCACGATCACGATAGTGTACAGCGATTGTCAGTAATTCATCATCCAAATCTGTCACCAATACAGCATACTCATAGATATCTCTTTTACTCTCACCAATATCGAAAGATAATCTTCCTTCGCAAATGGCGGTGTAGACTTTGTCGTTCTAATATGCCTCCTTAAGACGATAACCCGACGACTTCGACTCCAGCCTGAAAGGCAAAGTCGGCTTTCTACACCCTCCCAGTCCTGCCCCGCACAGGACCAGTCATCCCTGGTGAGTAATTGATTGATTAAAACCTTGAAATACCGGCTTTTACGTAGCTTAAACAAATATTTTACACCTCGAGATTCACAACCACCCATCAATCCTTCATTCCCATAACCACTGTCTCCACGGACAAAAGTGGGCTTCTTACTTTCCTCTAAACTGTCTAAGTACTCCCATAGTCCTGAGCGACTGTACTTTCCAGCGGTCTGATTACCTGGTAATACATCCACGTTTAATACCAGGCGAAGATTTCCCACAAAGCATGTGTGATATGTATGAGAAGGACGACCCGGCTTATGAGGATTATACCCAACTTCAGCATTTTCCTGATGACCATAGAGCGTTTTAACCGTTACATCTATATCAAGAAGGATAACGGCATTTCTTCACGCCAGGATTCATACAAACCGGACAATTGCAAAAAACGGGCAAAATATACCGCCTGGCCGTAGTCTGAATGACTTCGACTCTCGTCCCAGAGAAGTTCTACTGTTCTTCCCAGGGTCTCCAAGCTCTCTGTTTTTTTCGATTCACCCATTGGGTGCGTGTCGACTGCTGTGCTTTTAGTTTCCATATGCTTATATTAAAAGACTTTAGCCGGAAATTTCTATACTTCTAGGTTTTTAACTGCTTTTTTTAGGATAAAGCGAAGAACTCCTTTACCAATAGTTTCCCTGGTAACTACTACGGGTCTTCTTCAGGGAAGTCTGGTTTCAAATTCACGACGAAAATGAATTTCCATAGCAGCAAATTTGTCAACTCCAACTAGGATAATAAACATAGTGTTCGTCCAGTGCGGGCTTTTTAGCAATTTAACAATTTAACAATTTAACAATTGCTTTAGCGGCAGCGCAGGCTGCCGCTAAAGCGTGAAATATTTTTGGAATATGGCCTTATATTACCGTTTACCGGTGTATCAGGACACCTGGAAATTGGTATTGAAAATATTCGAAGCTACAAAGGATTTTCCCGGGAATACAAATATACTCTGGGTCGGGATATGAAGAGGGATGGAATAGAGTTGGTACGGAGCATCTATTGGGCCAACAAGTCCCGGGACAAGAAGGAGTACCTGGAGGAATACACCGCCACTTCGTCAATTTCCTAAAGCTGTTTTTAGAGGTACCCTGGATTTTTTTCAGGTATTCTATTGACGAAACAAACAAGGTCAATTAAAGTCGATTCCACGCATCCAGGGAGTATTCAGCGGGCCTGTAGCTCAGTTGGTTAGAGCGCACGCCTGATAAGCGTGAGGTCACAAGTTCAACTCTTGTCAGGCCCAGGAATTATATAGAGGGCGCCTCTAAAAAACATTATTTCGTTTTTGGCTTGATCTTTTTCCCTACTGCTGCGTTGCCAAACACACCGCCACTATCAGGTGTGTACCGCTATCAGGTGTGTACCGCTATCAGGTGTGTACCGCAGGGCGTAGCCCGAGGAACACACCGCCACAGGGCGTAGCCCGAGGAACACACCGCCACAGGGCGTAGCCCGAGGAACACACCGCCACAGGGCGTAGCCCGAGGAACACACCGCCACAGGGCGTAGCCCGAGGAACACACCGCCACTAAATTCCGAAAACGGTTTTTTAGAGGTTGCCTATAGGTGGTTCTCAGTGGGACACATCCCGAATGCCTGCCGCCCAGCGGCGGATTCTTGAATGGCGTATCACTCTTTTTTTCAATGCCCTGGCCAGGGTGTTTTCATCAGCAAAGATATTCACCCTGTTCCTTGCCCGTGTGAGGGCCGTATAGAGAATCTCCCGTGAGAGAAGTCTTTCTGTCCCGGGAGGCAGAATAATCGAAACCGAATCATATTCTGATCCCTGACTCTTATGAATTGTCTGCATCCAGGCAGGTTCCCATCCCGGCAGGAGGGACAGGGGCAGATTTTGTTCTCCGTCTGAAGATTGAAAAACTGCATATAAACGGTAACCTTCATTGTGCAGTATGCCCCTCTCACCATTCCAGAGGTTTCGAGTGGCATCGTTTCGGGTAATGACTATGGGCATACCGTTAAAAGGATAATCTGTTCCTCCCAGAATTCGGGAAATTCTTTCGTTCATCTCAGGTACTCCCCAGGGGCCCCGGCGCTGAGGTGTTAATGCGGCAAATTCATGAGTAGTCTGCCTGTACTCAGATGCTATGATTTCTGCCATCTTCTCCCTTCCTTCCAGAGGAAGCAGATTGACCGAACTGCCGTCAATAGAGGAGAGCAGGGCATCCATACGGCCTTCCCGGATAGCTGCGGCAGCTCTTAATACAGCCGTATTGGACCTGTAAACCGTGGTGAGTTGAAGAACAGATCCCCAAAGGGGATCTCCGATTTTCTGTGTTCCGGCAATGAGGTCAGCAAGAAGGGCGCCGGCCTCCACCGAAGGAAGCTGATCAGGATCTCCTGACAGTAATAGGACTGTTTCCGGTGCCATTCTGGACAGAAGGGTATTCATCAAAGGTAAATCAACCATGGAGGCTTCATCCACCACTATCAGATCTGTTTCAAGAGGGTTCTTCTGGTCGTTATTTGTCTTATTGCCGGGATAGATGCCAAGTAAACTATGGAGGGTACGTCCAATGTGCCCGGGAATGTTTTCAGCCATTTGAGAGGCCGCTCTGCCAGTCGGAGCGGTGAGAATAGTACTATATGATGGGCCGAGTAGTTCAAGGACTTTTTCAATGGTTGTGGTTTTTCCCGTTCCTGGACCTCCGGTGAGGAGAATAATCTTTCTTCCCGATTGAACAAGGGATACAATTGATTCGGCTGGACTGGATTTGGTCTCAGGCATTGAATCAGAACCCGTGAAGACTCTCTTTCTGAGCATGGCAAGGAAGAGGTCTTCCTCTCGTCGTCGGCGAAGGAAATACAGGTAAGAACCGTCCGGGGTGAGTACAAGGGGTGGGCGGGGGATGGGCAAACTGTCGGCTGCATCATCATCTGTTTTCAGTCGGCCGATAAGCCTGTTCGACTCGCAGATCTCCACCAGGGCCTCTGCGCTTTCCTGCAGACGAAGCGGCAGGTCTTCCATGTCAGTTGCCCATTGTGGAGCTTCTTCGGCAATTCTCCCCATGTCAGTTCGTAAATGCCCGTTTCCTGCCTGTTCCGCTATGTGGAACAGCAGCCAGAACAGGTTTTCATTATCAATGTCTGGAAAAAAACGGGTATAAAGGGAATACGCAAGGTGAATCCGAAAGGGAGAGAGATTGAGTTTGAGAGCTTTTTTCAGTATGGAAGTCATTCAATGATTTCCGTACAACCCATGGATTCTGCGATGGTGAGCATACGTTGCAGTGAGGGCTTGTACTGAAATATTCCATCGGTTTTATACTCGGATATACTTCTAAGAAACAGGTACACAGCCCCTCCAATTTCCTTTTCCCAGACAACAGGTCGATTGGATCTTCCGGCCAGGGCCCTGCAGAGACCCAGTAGGTAGAGTTCGTACTGAAGATGATAGTGGTGAGAGTCCATTAGCTCCATGATACTCTGCCCCGATTCCGGCCTATTGGTTTTCCAGTCTACTACCCACCATAATCCGTTTTTGTTGACCAGTAAATCGATGAAGCCCTTAAGAAATCCTCTTTCAATTCTCATTTCCAAATCGTCTGCAATGATGTGGGCATCCCTGGGAATGTACATCTGGAATTCTGCCTCACGGCGGTAACAGGATGTTTTCAGATTATACAGGGGACCAAGGGTGGGAATGGGAGTGCGGAGAGTATTCCTCACAAGGGTTTTTAATCTCAGATCATTTCCATTTTCTTTGTACCAATTCCAGGGGAAGCAGCGTCCGGCTTGATCGGCAAAAAGAGATTCGATATCAGGGTTATTCATCCATTTCGATTCGTCCGGGTTTTCGGCCAGGGAAAAATCACATTTCTCAAGGCAGGCATGAACCAGAGTTCCATAAATTGTCCTTCGGGATGCCTCGCTGGAATCTATTTTCTTTTTTGGGGCAGCTCTTTCGACCTTATCCTTAACCTGCTTGATCAGAGAAGTGTAGCTTGAATTTGCAGGATCCCGTTTTCCGATATCGCTGGATGGCAGCGGAGCCCTTCTGCCGGAATTGATCACAGGCTGACTCAGGACTGTCAGATCGGAAAATACTGGTTCGAATATGTGCATGTATTTTGAATCAGCAACAAGCTTTTGAATTCGGGAAAGGAGTTTCTCTTTGAATTCAGATACGTCCTGCACATCCTGTTCATGAGCAGGAAGGCGGATACCATCCCTATCAGGGGGTGTTTCATCCAAACCGTCAGCGATATTCCAGAATGAATCCAGTTGGACAACATGATCATCTCCTGATGGCAGGGGAACCCAGAGTTTATATGTTGATCTGGTAAATGCCACATACCACAGCCTTTTATCCTCTTCCCAGGCGTAGGCCCGATGACGGTTGAAATACTTTTCACGGCAGATATGATCAATGACAAGTGTTCCATTGTCGTCAAATCGCCAGGGAGAAAGACTGTTTCTCTTTGTTTTTGAAGTGTAGCCGCCGTGAAGAAAAACCAGGGGAAATTCCAATCCCTTGGCTCCATGCATGGTTAGAACACGGACGGCGGGTTTTTCTGTCGCCAGTCTTATGGCGGACTCACTGCTCTCCAGATACACATCGCTGGAATTGCGATTCATCCAGTCAATGATCCCGGGAATATCTCTCAGTCCTTCAAATTGTTTCTGCTGTATGAGTTCACAGAGTTGTCTCCAGTCCTGCCACTTTCTTTCCCCATCGGGTTCGGATAGAACACGTCTGTTCCAGGGGCGAACCAGTTTCTCTTCTGCATCCTTCCTGCCGATTTTACCTGCCCATATCCCGAGATTTCCTGTAAAGGAAAAGAAATCTTCAAGGGCCTCAGTTGCTCGGCCAAGAGCGAATGCCTCCCTCCATTTCATGCCTTTTTCCGAGAATTGGTCCAGATAGCCCGCCTTTTCAAAGCTGATGAGCAAATCCGGGGGTAGCCGGTGGAACTCTCCCAGCAAAACTCCCCGCCACAGGGATTGATTCCGGGGATTCTCAATAGCTTCAAGCAGATCCTTAAGGGCCTGTGTTATGGATTGGGTTAATACTGACTGAGTGCGGAATCGGACAGCGGGCACCCCCAACGCCGTCAGTCGATTGTAAATCGCTTCTTCCTGCCTGGCTGTACGAACAAGGACAGCAATCTCAGAGGCAGAAACCTCCCTGGAACTGTTTTCCATAAGCCATCGGGCTCCGGTAACCGGATCCAGAATGGCTCTTATTTCCTGAACAATGCTCTCAGTACACTGACTTTCACTTTCTGCTTTCAGCAGGGCAATTGGTTTGTCTGCATTGCTCCAGTCCAGATCTTCCCTGCTTTGATAGCCTGAGGCCACTGGCTGAAAACCAACTGGCTGCTCTCCATCGGAGCGGGTTTGAAAAATGGGTTCAAACAAACGGTTAACTCCGGCCGTCAAAGCAGGTCGGGAACGATAATTCGTATCAAGGCAATAGTGGTTTTTTGCCGGCACAACAGCCCGTGCAGCGTAATACCCCTGAAGGCCAGTTCCCCTAAAACCATAAATACTTTGCTTCGGATCTCCAATCAGGGCTAGAAGATGATCAGGTGTATCAAAGATGGTTTGGAACAATTTCCACTGCTGGGGATCCGTGTCCTGAAATTCATCAATCAGGGTTGCTTTGAACCGCATCCTGAGCAGGTCTTTCAAGGATGATTCCTCATCATTGACGGCATTATTCACCCGGCGAATAAGATCGGCATAGCCCCAGATTCCCGATTCATTCTTGCGGGCTTCGATGCGCTGTTCCAGTATTCTGCGGGCCTGAGTGTAAAACAGACACTGCATGTAGCGGTCAATGAGATTGACAACTGTGTTTGTTGGGCGAAACTCGATGTAGGGTCGCAAAGCTGTGATAAGACCTTTTGCGGCATCCATGAGCTTTCTGGTATCCGGATTCAGAGACAGTGGAATAGCATTCAGACTGTAGGCTGCATACAGAAGGGACAGGAAATGCTTGCCGATTCCGGAATTGGATGGATCACCAAAGATTCCATCCGTGAGGGATGGAATACCGTGAAGGCTGCGGCAGGCAGCGAAGTGCTGACAGATTTTTTCCAGGGAATCGGGCCGCTTTTTCGTGCCGATAGAAACCAAAAAAAGCTCTCTAATGGCCTCAATACTCCAGGAAGGGGAGAAGAGTCTATCAGCAGCACGGCATAAATGTCCCCCGGGATTTTCCGAATCGGTAAGAAAGGAATGAAATCTGTCCATATCATCGTCTGTGGGAAGGATGTGGGAGTCAGGAGGAATGTTTTCATCGGTGAGAAGCCGGACGATTTTTTTGACAAGTTTTTCACTGGAACCTGACTGCCGAAAGGCAGCTTCAAGTACCCTCTTATCGATGGCGGAAATCTCCTGAGAAGCCAGCCATGCGTAAGTTTCTTCCGTCTCCAATCTATTGCTTGAAACGAGATCCTGTTGAAAGGGAGATGATGATTCAAAGGGCCAGGTGGATAAAACCATGAGACAGAAGCTGTGGATCGTGTAGATAGCCGCACTGTCGAAGGCTGTCAGGGCGGACTGATATTTGAGACGTTCCAGTTCATCCCGATCCTCTTCCCGGGATCGTTGCTTGAGAATTTTCCGGATACGTTCCCTCATCTCTCTGGCAGCCTTGTTACTGAAAGTAACCACAAGAATCTGATCAATGCTCAGAGGATCGTGTTTTCTTCCAATCAGCCGGGAAACCATTCGTTCAAGAGCGTAGGTTTTTCCTGTACCGGCCGATGCTTCAAGCAGTATTGTTCCGGCTATCGGTGATTTTTCAGGTTCGAAAACTTGTGAACTCACAACAGTCCACCTTTGATGTAGATCGTTGTATAGGCTTTTTGAAGTTGACTATCGTCCAGGGGAGGATGCGGTAAAAACCTCTTTCTCCAGGAACAATCCCGCATTGCAGAGAACGGTGTGAAATCACTGGTTACGATTTTTTCCCAGGTGGCGGCAGCAGCCTCTTTGAAACCTTCATAATCTCCGGGATCTATGGGTCTTTTTATTTTATCAGCTAATTCTGGATAGAGGGGAAGGGGGGTTTGCTGACCTCTTCTATAGAAATTTACCAGATTTTCAAGGTGTTTTTCTGGATTAATGATAAGCCGTTTTTCACCAGCACTGCCCGTAGGCGCCATATCTTCTCTGAAATAGTATCTTCTGGCTTTATAATCTCTTGCTCCGATGCGGAATACACGTATCTCTCCTGGAGTATTCTCACCCAGAGCCGTGGCCAGTACCAGGGTTGCCACCCAGTTGCGCAGGTTGTATGATGCGTTTGGGGTATGTCTGGAAATGAAGTCAAGAAGGGTCCATACCTGCCGATCCGGTTTTCCATCTTTTGACAGAAGTCTTAAGCCATTGATGTCTCCATTGACGAGAAGGGGGGATGCTCCCGCCAGAGTCATTCTTGGGGCTGGAAGATTCAAAATCTCCTGATTCGGTATGTCGTGGAGCCTGTTATGATCAATGGAATTATCGACTTTTCCCGTCAGCCGGCATGAGAATGAGGGGCCAGAATGAAATCCTTCCTGGGTGATACGATGAAGCTGCTCCTGCATCGTTTTTGCATCATTCAGCCATCTCTCTGACTGAAAGATAGCGAAAGGAGTGTTGCTCATGGCTGACATCAGATAGTTCCGGCGACAGAAAACCTGGACTAGTTTCTCAGGATCCTCGAAAGCTGACACATCCTCCCGTACGGTTTTATCCCGCCATTTCCACCACTCCAGAGAGTCCAACTCCAGAAGGTCATAGTTTTCCTGCTCTTTTTTACTGGAGAGAAAACCGGCGCCCATCCTCTGCCGAAAGAAGTACATCACAGGGTTTTTCAGGAAGCTGACCAGAGTCTTCCAGTCTACAGCATCATTATTTTCAGGAGGGGATACAGGAAGATTCTCCATCTGGATTGGAGTGCTCCTCCGTTCTTCAGCCAGAGAAAGAGCTTTAACGGATGTGGTTGCAAGTGGTCCTTCACCGGTAAGAGCCGCCGGATCGTATGGAAAAAGGGGGTGGTATAGAATCAGTTCTTCAACACCGTTACCAAGGTATTCCATCAAGTCCAGGACGGGCGCGGCCGGGGAAAGCGGTTCCCCATTTACACTGTCCCGGCCGGTATAGAACAGTGAGAGATGATCCGAAGCTGAGTACAGAGTTTCAAGCAGAGCGAAACGTTCAATGGACTCCCGGGAAAGATCAATGGGACCCGGCGCATTCTTTCTCAGGTCAAAACCAGTCAGTCTATCTTGAGTCGGCCAGGTATTCTCATCCAGACCCAATACATAAATCCGCCGGAATGGAATGGCTCGGGTGGGTTTAAGTGATCCGCAATACACTCCTCGAGCTGTATCATTGCTACGTCTGCCGGAAGAATTTGAGAGAAAATCATCCAGTAAGCCTCGAAAAACCTGCCATGGCAGGTTTGAATCGGAAAAATCCGAAAGGTGATCCACATCATCACTGAGAGCATTGAGATCTCTCAGGTTTCTTTTAATACGCTGTTGGTGGTACTCATCTTCCACCCTGACAATTCTATCACGCCGGGGGATCAGCCATCTGGTGATGATGCTTTCCCAGAGAGATGCCCATTCCCGGAGACTCATTACTTTATTATCCAGGGGCCTGATTTCCTCGTCCAGTTCCGCAACAAAAAGCATTAATCGTCCAGCATCCTCCGCCATGGAATCGGATATATCCGGCATGGGAATTGTTTCCGGATCATCGCCTTCATCATGGTAGTACCCGGCGAGAATTCGTTGAAAACCCTGCTTCCAGGAACCTGTTAGTGGATCCGCTGCCCCAAGGCTTCGCCGATGGGTTTCATCCACACCCCAGCGGATGTTCAGATTCTCGATCAGTGTTTTCCACTGTTCAGTCAGGGCGGGATCCTTCGCAACAGGGGCAATACAGGGATTTTCAAGCAGGTGGATAATCTCACAGCGGCCGAAACGGGATCCTGGCAGGTCAAGCATGGCACGCAGTGCGGAGGGGAAGGGAGATTCATCACAGGCCGGCAGATCGGTTATGTTGCAGGGCAAATGATCGCGTCGGGGAAACCCATCTTCATCCAGTGATGAGAATACTGTTGTAATAAACGGGGCATATAAACCGATATCCGGGGCCAATACTCCGATTTGGCCTGGAGCAAGTTTCTCATCATTACTCAGTGCAGTGAGTATCTGGTCTTTTAGAATTTCAATACTTCGGTGTATTCCCGGGGTATTGTGAAAGATTAAACTGCCGTCTTCTACAGGAGGTCCGGTGAAATCCTCATCATTTATAAGGGATGAACGCAGGCGGTGCAGGGTGTTTCCTTCTGTATTGGAAATACCCCAGAATTCATATTGGTGTTCTGGTTTGAGTACAGGTATCAGGGAATTAATTCCTGCTGAGAGTTTGGCATTATGGGCAAGGTACATGCCAGCCGGTTTTTCGAGGCTTGAGTATGGTGATAGCATGAAATGGTGGATATCCAGGGTGGCGGCCAGTTTCCTGAAGAATTCAAGTCCAGGTTTTCCAAGAAAGTTTGAGCCAAACAGAACAATGCGGGCTTTTTCACCAACGTACTCTTCATTTGAGTGTGATATCGCTGAAAGAACCTGGCCTAAATGAGCGTAAGGGGCATTGGGATGGAATATCCTACACCACAGATGCCGTTGCCATGTCTCATCTGCATGATACATGGCGGCTGAACCGGAAAAAGGTATGTTTTCTTCCCATACTTCAACCATGGAGCGGCAGTTCATACTATAGTGATGGAAACTATGGGCCAGTGTGCAGGCTAATTGCCAGAGCCTGCTGATTCGGTCAGAGCTCAGGTACTGGTGAACCTGCTGGAATACTTCATCAGTTTCCGGTATCTCTTCCAGTGCTTTGAACAGGACTAGCTGCATATCATCAAGGAACAGTATTTTTTCGCCATTTCCACCAACAAGATGGCAGGCCGCAGGGAATCCAGTAACAAACTTTCTCAGGGCTTGTTCGGGCATGAGAAAGTTCAGTCCCATCACCCCCCCCTGTTTTTCAGTCAGGTATCGGGAAAGCCACTCGCCAAGACCCTCATTCTGAACGATGATGAAAACAGGATCGGAGAGGGGATTGTCAGGAATAAAGATTTCCGGAAATTCATCTAAAAAGTTCTGTAAATTGGACGATCTGTAAAGATGATACCCACTCATACTGAAATAATCATATACTATGTTTCCTGAATCCTGAAAGCTGTATACTCTTCCGAAGTATGTTTTATGTAGAACTCAGTGTGCGTGATTATGAATGCGATCAGCAGGGAATTGTGAATAATTCTGTTTACTTGAATTACCTCCAGCATGCACGGCATGAATTTGGCCGGTCTGTTGGTATGGACTGGCTGGATCTTACCTCTAAAGGTACTAATCTGGTGCTCAGAAAAGTTGAGTTGAACTATTATCGTTCACTGTATCCCGGAGATAGAATCCGGATAACGGCCAGACCGTATCGAAAGGGGATGTATCGGCTCTATTTTGATCAGGAGATTCTTCTCTTACCTGATGAGTTGCCAGTACTGAAGGCCAGATTGAATATTGCCTGCGTCATTGATGGGAAACCGGCAGCACCTGACGATATTGATGTATGGTTTGGGGCCATAGAGTCAAATAAAGAGCTGGGTACCTCTAAAAAATAGTTTTGCAACCTTTGAACAGGAGCAAAGCTCCGAGGAACGCACCGCCACTACGCCAAATTCCGAAAACGGTTTTTTATTGGAAGTTTCAGGGGGTTTTTAGAGGTGCCCTAAACAAGAGGGGTGGACACACCCAGGGTTCTTGAGGATAATAATCAACAGAGGAGAGAGTGTTATATTGCCTTCAAGGAGGGCTTCACTGTCATATTGTCTCCGATAAAATAGAAGAGGAATCAAATAATGAAAACTTTAATTTTGTTAGGAAGTATTATTCTGGTGCTGTTCTCCGGTTGTATTTTTTCCCCGGACGTTGATTTGGGCGCCATGAATGGCCTGGTCCCCACGGACGGCTCCTCCACCACGGACACCACGCCTACCTTCAGTTGGAATGCGGTGCCTGGAGCGACGGGCTACGAGTTGCAGATAGCAGACAGCGAAGCGGGGGTGGAAACCTCCCCGGCCACGAGCGTAACGGGCACCTCTTACACGCCCACATCGGCCTTGACAAAAGGGAAGACCCACTACTGGCGAGTGCGGGCAAAGGATGGGGCTGGGCAGTACGGGGCCTGGAGTGGAGTTCAGAGCCTGCGGGTAGATTTTGATGCAGTAAGCGGCCTGAGTCCCGCCGATGGGGCAACAACCACGGACACCACGCCTGCCTTAAGGTGGAATTCGGTGGAGGGAGCGACGGGCTACGAGTTGCAGATAGCAGGCAGCGAAGGGGGGCTGGACAGTGCTCAGGCTACTGGCGTGTGGGCGAAGGATGGGGACGGGCAACATGGAGCCTGCGCAGCCAGGTACACGGCCTGAGTCCCGCCGATGGGGCGGCACCACGCCTGCCTTACTGGAATGCGGTGTCTGGAGCGACATAACTTGCAAGCGAGCGCAGCCAGTTACACGCCTTCAACGGCCTTGACGAACAATCAGACCCACTACTGGCGTGTGCGGGCGAAGGATGGGAATCGTCAGTATGGGCCGTGGAGCGCAATCAACAGTCTATCGGTAAACTGGGGAGCAGTAAGCGGCCTGAGTCCCACCAATGATAGTGCCATCATGGACACCACGCCTACCTTCAGTTGGAATTCGGTGGAGGGAGCGGCGGGCTATGAAGTGCAGATAGCCGAGAGCCGGGCAGGGGTGGAAAATGCGGTGCCGGTGGAAGCGAGCGCAGCCAGTTACACGCCGACAACGGCACTGACAAACTTGCAGACCCACTACTGGCGTGTGCGGGCGAAGGATGGGGACGGGCAGTCTGGGGCCTGGAGCGCAATCAACAGTCTATCGGTAAACTGGGGCACAGTAAGCGGCCTGAGCCCCTCGGACGGGAGCACAACCACGGACACCACGCCTACCTTCAGTTGGAATGCGGTGCCTGGAGCGGCGGGTTATGAGGTTCAGATAGCCGACAGCGAAGCGGGGCTGGCCAGTGCACAATCGGTGGAAGCGGGCGGAACCAGTTACACGCCGACAACGGCCTTGACGAACAATACGACGCATCATTGGCGTGTGCGGGCGAAGGATGGGGACGGGCAACATGGAGCCTGGAGCGCAATCAACAGTCTATCGGTAAACTGGGGCACAGTAAGCGGCCTGAGCCCCTCCAGCACCACCGACACCACCCCGGCCTTGAGCTGGAATGCGGTGCCTGGAGCGGCGGGCTACGAGTTGCAGATAGCAGGCAGCCGGGCGGGGGTGGAAACCGCCCCGGCCACGAGCGTAACGGGCACCTCTTACACGCCCACATCGGCACTGACAAACTTGCAGACCCACTACTGGCGTGTGCGGGCGAAGGATGGGGACGGGCAGTCTGGGGCCTGGAGTGCGGTTGCGTCCATTTCGATAGGGTATTTTGTTGGTGGTTACGGTCCCGCCGGAGGAATCGTGTTCTACGACAAGGGGAACTACTCCGACGGCTGGCGTTATCTGGAAGCGGCGAAAAGCGATCATGCCACTTATGTTGAATGGGGCGGTCATGGAACATCTGTGGGAGGAACATTCACTGGCATAGGGAGTGGCAAGGCCAACACGGAGAAGATTGTTCAGGCACTGGGGGACGGTAATTACACTGATAGGGACGGAAATGAAGTGGAGTTAAATGGCAATTACGCGGCGAAAATCTGTGATGAATTAGTGCTGGGCGGCCATGAGGACTGGTTTTTACCGTCCAGGGATGAACTGAATGAGTTATATAAACAGAAAGATACCGTTGGCAGCTTTGCATCTAGCGACGACTGGTCCTCGTCGGAGTCCAGTGCCGACACCGCGTGGGGACAGTACTTCTTCAATGGCCACCAGCTCAACTACTACAAGTACCTCGCCATACATGTCCGTGCGGTGAGGGCTTTTTAACTATTTATCAATTTAACAATTGCTTTAGCGGCAGCGCAGGCTGCCGCTAAAGCACGAAAATTTTTTTTGAAATATGGCGTTATATTATCGTTTGCCAGTGTATCAGGACACCGACAAATTAGTGCTCAAACTATTTGAGGTAACCAGGGACTTTCCCCGGGAATACAAGTATACTCCGGGTCAGGATATAAAACGTGATGGAATAGAGTTTGTGTGGAGCATTTATCGGCCAACAAGGCCCATGACAAGAATGAGCCTCTGGAGGAATTTCTGGATAATTTTGAAATACTTAAACTGGAGGTACGTCTGTGTGTGGACTTTTAGAATTCTTTCCATCAAGAAACAGTCAGCGTTATCCGAATTGATGGAGGGCATAGGGAAACAGGTTACAGGCTGCCGACGGAGGCCGAATGGGAGTATGCGGCCCGTGGAGGCAATGCTTCTAAAGGGTACCTTTATGCAGGAAGTGATAATGTAGATGAAGTGGCCTGGTATTCAAGTAACAGCGGGTGGAGGACCCATCCTGTGGGCGGGAAGGCTCCCAATGAGCTGGGCCTCTATGACATGAGCGGGAACGTGTGGGAGTGGTGCTGGGACTGGTATGGGGATTATTCCAGTGGCAGCCAGACCGATCCCAGGGGGCCGTCCAGCGGTTCCAGCCGTGTCCTACGCGGCGGTAGCTGGATCATCGACGGCAGGCGCCTGCGTTCCGCCGATCGCAGCAGCTACACCACCCACTCGAATGGCCTCTACTATTTGGGCTTCCGCCCCGTTCGGAGGACGTAAATTTTTGGCTTTTACCTTTTTACCTTTTGAGATAAGCGCGCAGCACTTATCCGCCGCGTAAGCGGCATAAAAAAAGGGGGCCGTAAGGCCCCTTCCTTTAGGAAAGCGGAGCTTTCCCGCCGCCCCTGGGCGGCCATAAAAAAGCAGGCGTAGCCTGCATCCTTGGCGCATCGGTGCATTGGCCGGCAGGCCAAGCGCAAATGCGCCCCGCCCGCCGAAGGCGGGAGCGAAAAATTTTTTGCTCCAACTGTGTCAAAATGACACTACCAAAAACTTCTCCCCTGGAAGGCAGGCTGGAGCACCTCCCCCCTTCTGAAGATGGACACGGATTCTTGACAGGCCGGGGTGGTAATTCCTCGATCCGGATCCATTAAATTTTCGCGGCTTTCGTGCTTTTCGTGGTTAAAAAAAAGACAATTTATCCGTGCCGGGGAGTAGATTGTCAGCAACGGTGACAAAGTTCCTCTAATCAAACAACCGAATCCTGGAAAAACCCCATACAATGCTTCCTGTCCATTCGGTCAGAGCTTTTCGATTTCCTGCTTACTCAATCCCGTCGATTTACTGATGAGTTTCCTATCGACTCCGGCGGACTTCATCCTTATGGCAGTTTGTAGCTTCTCTTTCTCAATGCCTTTCTCAATGCCATCATTCCACGCTTTCTCAAGCTGCGGCCTGACTATCTCGGTTACATCGGCAACGGGTACCATGTCTTCCTCCTTCCCCTCAAAGACTGTCATCCTCATTTTAACACCCCTAATAAGTTTGTCAATAATGTGTGATGAGAGATTACATTTCTCGATCTCCCTCCTATCGGCCAACCGCCCAATGTCCCGGCAGAACTCGGAGAGAAACACGCCGTCAGGCCCGCCAAGTTGAATGGCCTCTATGTTGATGATATGAATTTGATACATTCCATAGTTGCCGGTGAAGTGGCCGGGACGGACTTCCTCGAAGAACTCCTTGTGTTGTTGGATGAATTTCCTCGGTGTGCTGGAACAGATCAGGGTTACGGTTGTGTTGCCGTACCTGGCTTCGCGGTTTTCCCTGAGGTACAAATTGGCGTAAATGGACGTATCATAGATGTCCTCAAATCGCACCCTGTCGCCATAGGATTTATAGCTTATGAGGTTGAATTGGCTAAAATAGTCGAAGATTTCAAATTTGACGCAGGAAGCACTGGTTTTAATGACCAGGACATCGAGCCTCTTAGGCATCTTGAGCATTTCATGCTCCGCTTCCAGGTGTGTACCGCAGGGCGTAGCCCGAGGAACACACCGCCACAGGAGCAAAGCTCCGAGGAACGCACCGCCACTACGCCAAATTCCGAAAACGGTTTTTTATTGGAAGTTTCAGGGGGGTTTTTAGAGGTGCCCTAAACAAGAGGGGTGGACACACCCAGGGTTCTTGAGGATAATAATCAACAGAGGAGAGAGTGTTATATTGCCTTCAAGGAGGGCTTCACTGTCATATTGTCTCCGATAAAATAGAAGAGGAATCAAATAATGAAAACTTTAATTTTGTTAGGAAGTATTATTCTGGTGCTGTTCTCCGGTTGTATTTTTTCCCCGGACGTTGATTTGGGCACCATGAATGGCCTGGTCCCCACGGACGGCTCCTCCACCACGGACACCACGCCTACCTTCAGTTGGAATGCGGTGCCTGGAGCGACGGGCTACGAGTTGCAGATAGCAGACAGCCAGGCGGGGGTGGAAACCGCCCCGGCCACGAGCGTAACGGGCACCTCTTACACGCCCACATCGGCCTTGACAAAAGGGAAGACCCACTACTGGCGAGTGCGGGCAAAGGATGGGGCTGGGCAGTACGGGGCCTGGAGTGGAGTTCAGAGCCTGCGGGTAGATTTTGATGCAGTAAGCGGCCTGAGTCCCGCCGATGGGGCAACAACCACGGACACCACGCCTGCCTTAAGGTGGAATGCGGTGTCTGGAGCGACGGGTTACGAGGTGCAGATAGCAGGCAGCGAAGGGGGGCTGGCTAATGCTCAGGCGGTGGAAGCGAGCGCAGCCAGTTACACGCCTTCAACGGCACTGACAAACTTGCAGACCCACTACTGGCGTGTGCGGGCGAAGGATGGGGACGGGCAACATGGAGCCTGGAGCGCAATCAACAGTCTATCGGTAAACTTTGGAGCAGTAAGCGGCCTGAGTCCCGCCAATGATAGTGCCATCATGGACACCACGCCTACCTTCAGTTGGAATTCGGTGGAGGGAGCGACGGGCTACGAGTTGCAGATAGCAGGCAGCCGGGCGGGGGTGGAAACCGCCCCGGCCACAATCGTAGCGGGCACCTCTTACACGCCCACATTGGCACTGACAAAAGGGCAGACCCACTACTGGCGAGTGCGGGCAAAGGATGGGGCTGGGCAGTACGGGGCCTGGAGTGGAGTTCAGAGCCTGCGGGTAGATTTTGATGCAGTAAGCGGCCTGAGTCCCGCCGATGGGGCAACAACCACGGACACCACGCCTGCCTTAAGGTGGAATGCGGTGTCTGGAGCGACGGGTTACGAGGTGCAGATAGCAGGCAGCGAAGGGGGGCTGGACAGTGCTCAGGCGGTGGAAGCGAGCGCAGCCAGTTACACGCCTTCAACGGCCTTGACGAACAATCAGACCCACTACTGGCGTGTGCGGGCGAAGGATGGGAATCGTCAGTATGGGCCGTGGAGCGCAATCAACAGTCTATCGGTAAACTGGGGAGCAGTAAGCGGCCTGAGTCCCGCCAACGGTAGTGCCACCACGGACACCACGCCTACCTTCAGTTGGAATTCGGTGGAGGGAGCGAAGGGCTACGAGTTGCAGATAGCAGGCAGCCCGGCGGGGGTGGAAACCGCCCCGGCCACGAGCGTAACGGGCACCTCTTACACGCCCACATCGGCACTGACAAACTTGCAGATCCACTACTGGCGTGTGCGGGCGAAGGATGGGGACGGGCAACATGGAGCCTGGAGCGCAATCAACAGTCTATCGGTAAACTTTGGAGCAGTAAGCGGCCTGAGTCCCGCCAACGGTAGTGACACCACGGACACCACGCCTACCTTCAGTTGGAATGCGGTGGAGGGAGCGGCGGGCTACGAGTTGCAGATAGCAGGCAGCCGGGCGGGGGTGGAAACCGCCCCGGCCACGAGCGTAACGGGCACCTCTTACACGCCCACATCGGCACTGACAAACTTGCAGACCCACTACTGGCGTGTGCGGGCGAAGGATGGGGACGGGCAACATGGAGCCTGGAGCGCAATCAACAGTCTATCGGTACACTGGTGGGGCACAGTAAGCGGCCTGAGCCCCTCGGACAGGAGCCTAACCACGGACACCACGCCTACCTTCAGTTGGAATGCGGTGCCTGGAGCGGCGGGCTACGAGTTGCAGATAGCAGGCAGCCCGGCGGGGGTGGAAACCGCCCCGGCCACGAGCGTAACGGGCACCTCTTACACGCCCACATCGGCACTGACAAACTTGAAGGTCCACTTCTGGCGTGTGCGGGCGAAGGATGGGGACGGGCAACATGGAGCCTGGAGCGCAATCAACAGTCTAATGGTACACTGGTGGGGCACAGTAAGCGGCCTGAGCCCCTCGGACGGGAGCACAACCACGGACACCACGCCTACCTTCAGTTGGAATTCGGTGGAGGGAGCGAAGGGCTACGAGTTGCAGATAGCAGGCAGCCGGGCGGGGGTGGAAACCGCCCCGGCCACGAGCGTAACGGGCACCTCTTACACGCCCACATCGGCACTGACAAACTTGCAGACCCACTACTGGCGTGTGCGGGCGAAGGATGGGGACGGGCAACATGGAGCCTGGAGCGCAATCAACAGTCTATCGGTAAACTTTGGAGCAGTAAGCGGCCTGAGTCCCGCCGATGGGGCAATAACCACGGACACCACGCCTACCTTCAGTTGGAATTCGGTGGAGGGAGCGAAGGGCTACGAGTTGCAGATAGCAGGCAGCCGGGCGGGGGTGGAAACCGCCCCGGCCACGAGCGTAACGGGCACCTCTTACACGCCCACATCGGCACTGACAAACTTGCAGACCCACTACTGGCGTGTGCGGGCGAAGGATGGGGACGGGCAACATGGAGCCTGGAGCGCAATCAACAGTCTATCGGTACACTGGTGGGGCATAGTAAGCGGCCTGAGCCCCTCGGACGGGAGCACAACCACGGACACCACGCCTACCTTCAGTTGGAATGCGGTGCCTGGAGCGGCGGGCTACGAGTTGCAGATAGCCGAGAGCCGGGCGGGGGTGGAAACCGCCCCGGCCACGAGCGTAACGGGCACCTCTTACACGCCCACATCGGCACTGACAAACTTGCAGACCCACTACTGGCGTGTGCGGGCGAAGGATGGGGACGGGCAGTCTGGGGTCTGGAGCGCAATCAACAGTCTATCGGTACACTGGGGCACAGTAAGCGGCCTGAGCCCCTCCAGCACCACCGACACCACCCCGGCCTTGAGCTGGAATGCGGTGCCTGGAGGAGCGGCGGGCTACGAGTTGCAGATAGCAGGCAGCCGGGCGGGGGTGGAAACCGCCCCGGCCACGAGCGTAACGGGCATCTCTTACACGCCCACATCGGCACTGACAAACTTGCAGACCCACTACTGGCGTGTGCGGGCGAAGGATGGGGACGGGCAGTCTGGGGCCTGGAGCGCGGTTGCGTCCATTTCGATAGGGTATTTTGTTGGTGGTTACGGTCCCGCCGGAGGAATCGTGTTCTACGACAAGGGGAACTACTCCGACGGCTGGCGTTATCTGGAAGCGGCGAAAAGTGATCAGGCCACTCGGGTTGAATGGGGCGGTTATGGAACATCTGTGGGAGGAACATCCACTGGCATAGGGAGCGGCAAGGCCAACACGGAGAAGATTGTTAAGGCACTGGGGGACGGTAATTACGCGGCGAAAATCTGTGATGAATTAGTGCTGGGCCGCCATGAGGACTGGTTTTTACCGTCCAGGGATGAACTGAATGAGTTATATAAACAGAAAGATACCGTTGGCAGCTTTGCGTCTGTCACCTACTGGTCCTCGTCGGAGTACAGTGCCACCAGCGCGTGGAATCAGTACTTCTACAGTGACTACCATTACGTCCCCAACAAGTACGTCTACGACCATGTTCGTGCGGTGAGGGCTTTTTAACTATTTATCAATTTAACAATTGCTTTAGCGGCAGCGCAGGCTGCCGCTAAAGCGCGAAAATTTTTTTTGAAATATGGCGTTATATTATCGTTTGCCAGTGTATCAGGACACCGACAAATTAGTGCTCAAACTATTTGAGGTAACCAGGGACTTTCCCCGGGAATACAAGTATACTCCGGGTCAGGATATAAAACGTGATGGAATAGAGTTTGTGTGGAGCATTTATCGGCCAACAAGGCCCATGACAAGAATGAGCCTCTGGAGGAATTTCTGGATAATTTTGAAATACTTAAACTGGAGGTACGTCTGTGTGTGGACTTTTAGAATTCTTCCCATCAAGAAACAGTCAGCGTTATCCGAATTGATGGAGGGCATAGGGAAACAGGTTACAGGCTGCCGACGGAGGCCGAATGGGAGTATGCGGCCCGTGGAGGCAATGCTTCTAAAGGGTACCTTTATGCAGGAAGTGATAATGTAGATGAAGTGGCCTGGTATTCAAGTAACAGCGGGTGGAGGACCCATCCTGTGGGCGGGAAGGCTCCCAATGAGCTGGGCCTCTATGACATGAGCGGGAACGTGTGGGAGTGGTGCTGGGACTGGTATGGGGATTATTCCAGTGGCAGCCAGACCGATCCCAGGGGGCCGTCCAGCGGTTCCAGCCGTGTCCTACGCGGCGGTAGCTGGATCATCGACGGCAAGCGCCTGCGTTCCGCCGATCGCAGCAGCTACACCACCCACTCGAATGGCCTCTACTATTTGGGCTTCCGCCCCGTTCGGAGGACGTAAATTTTTGGCTTTTTACCTTTTGGATAAGTGCGCAGCACTTATCCGCCGCGTAAGCGGCATAAAAAAAGGGGGCCGTACGGCCCCTTCCTTTCTATTCTCTCTCTGGGGTACCCACCATACTATCGTCGGAAAGCTGGTACAACTCGCGAAGAATCAGTGTCTTGAACATCAACACTGCGTCGTTTGGAGGACGTCCCTTGCCATCCTCTCGTCGATTCTTTCACACGGTTTTTTAGAGGTTGCCTTCATTTTCTAACGGAGTTTCTCTATCGACAGGAGAACCCCATGATTCAAGTCTGTCTGCAATGAATTCCAATACCTGTCGATGTTCATTTTTGCCTCTTCCAATGGGCTTAACAGGCATACCGAAAGCAATATTGCATGGAATATCGCTGCGAAGCGGGCCATAATCCTTGAATCGTTTCCCAACTCCCCAGCAGTCTGTTCGAAGGGCTACAGGTACAACAGAAACACCAGCCCTTACAGCAAGTTTAATGGCCAGAGAGTTGAATTTGCTGTATTTGAAAACATCCTGGCGGGTGCTTTCAGGGAATAAAATAACAGACACACCCTCCTTGAGAAGCCGGGTTCCTTCTTTCAAGACCTGATTCAGGTCTTCACCGGGATGCTTTCGTTTCACCGGGATTGCTCTTAAGCGTTTGACAACCTGCCCAAAAAATGGAGTTTTCAGGAGGGAAGCCTTGATTACAAAAGTCATGGGTATGCGGGATGCCACCAGTCCGGGCAGGGCATTAACCTCAAAAGTTCCTTTGTGATTACAGGCAAACACATAGGGACCATTCTGGGCAGGATAATTGTTCAATCCTTCAAATGTCAGGTGAATACCCTGTTTCTCAGTAATTCTCATTACTCTCAAAGCTTGAAGTGTTACGGCTTTCTGGGGATCTTTTGATACCAGGAATTTCAGCCCTGACCATATAACCAGGAGACTGTAGCGTAGGTAAAACCAGAATTCTCCCTTGAAGAAGCGGCTGTTTTTGAATTTCTGATGCTTTTGAGGATCTGTTGAATATCGATCTGATGATATATCGGGAAGGTACATATCGACTCCGGTCTATCCAAATTCCAGTGAACCCTGGGTTTCATTTCTGAGATTACCTGATTGTATACTCTTTTCCCAAAATGCTTCAGTGGTGGCGGTAAGATCATTGTATGCCAGATTGAGATCCTGCAGGTGTGAAAGTGTTCTCAGTGACTCAGGTATGAACATAATTCGATTCATGGCAAGATCCAATGTACGCAGATACTGCATTTGACACCAGTTATCAGGAAGGCTGGAGATTCTATTTCCTCTGAGAGAGAGTAGGCGTAGTGATTTAAACTGGCTCATACAGGGCAGGGTTGTAATACGGTTGAAAGAAAGATTGAGAGCTGACAGCCTGGTGAGTTTTAGAATTGATTTCGGGATACAGGTTAGTTTATTCCCGGCAAGATCCAGAATACGAAGGGTACTGACCTCGGATATCATATCGGGCAGTTCGGTAAGCCCCAGATTTCTGATAATGAGAATCTTTAATTGAGGAAGCGCGAAAAGTCCCTGAGGAAGATGGAATCCCCTGATGAAGTTTCCCTCAGTCATCTTCACTCTCAATACCCTGTGTTTAAGTAGAAATGTATCTGGAGCCATACCCAGCAGTTCATACATTGCATATAATAATACGGGATTTCTGGCAGAATCGCTGGAATTGGAGAAAAAACCTTCAGGAATAAGATTACCTCCTGAATCAATATGACAATCCTGGAAAAACTCCTCACAAAGACCTTCAAAGTTGGGCTTCTGTTTTAGACCATTGATCAGTACATCAATCTCATGGTATTCCGAGTTCAAAAATGTGTATCGCAACCGATCGATCAGATCCTGACGGCTGTCAGACATTTCCATTCAATTATAATGATTGACCTTTGGTGTTATGTCAAACTTGGAAATTGAGAGGAAGATACCAAATTCTATGGGGCACCTCTAAAAATCAGTAATCAGTATTGAACCTTTACTGCCAAGCGCCTCCCTTCCATGCTTCATGCATTTCAGCAAAATTGCCAGTTGTTCAGGTTCAAACTTCGTATAAACAATGCCATCTGTGAAGCCAGCTTCGTGAGCCCAGTGATTCCAGGAATTTGCAATATTCCTGATTTCTTTATCCATCTTAATACTGTTTGAATTGTTAATTAAACTGGAACGAATACTGCTCATCCAGTTCTGCAGTTTATCAGGCTCAGGCCATGGGTCAAGAAATGGCTGACTGGGACGGTGGAGTTTGAGTTTGACAGTATAGGAGAATTGATGTGTCTCCATATCAACAAGTATCTGTTTGTAATCTATTTCCATGCCAAGTTTCTCAGACATCAAGTGGTCAGTTTTACTCAAGGCATCCAGGGAGATTCTGACGGCTGGAAGCATTTGTCTGCGTCCATTGCTCTGAATCTGAGTAGTTAATTGCACCTGGTATTGGATTTCCTGATTCACACGGAAGAATCCCGATCTGCTAGATTCTGACGGGCTTTCAATGCTCTTGAAATGCTGAGCTTATCGGCATATTCCATATCGCCTCCCACGGGCAATCCGGAAGCGATTCGAGTTACATTGATGCCTTCATCGGCCAGTATATGCAATATGTAAAGTGCAGTTGAGTCACCTTCCAATGTAGGATTTGTCGCGACAATGATTTCATTCACACTGTATTGACGAATACGGGACAGCATCCTGTTGAATCCAAGCTCATCCGGTCCTATGCCGTCCAGAGGTGAAAGAACCCCATGGAGAACATGATATATTCCCTGGAATTCCCCGGTCATTTCAATTGTTGCTACATCTTTGGGATGCTCTACAACACACATCATGTTATGGTTCCTTCCGGGAGAATCACAAACTTCGCATAAGGCCGATTCCGCGTAATTACCGCATTCTCTGCATCGCATTATATGGCGGCGTATTTCCATCAGGTCTATAGAAAAATCCTGAATGAACTCCTTGTTTGTTTCCAGGAGCCAATAGGAAATTCGGGATGCACTTTTACGTCCTATTCCTGGCAGTCTGGAGAAGTGATTGATTAAGCGATCCAGTCGTTCCAATCAGGGATCCTTGCCAGTTTGATCAGATGGAATATTGAGATCGACGGCAACCTTACCAGCATCTTTTTGCAGAATCTGTCTCATTTTCCTGACAGCATCGGTAAAGGATGCCGCAATCAATTCTTCCAGCATTTTGATATCTCTGGGATCTACCGCGATGGGATCTATGCTGACAGAGATCGCTTCCATTGTTCCATCTACTACGACTTTCACCAGGTCGCCGCCGGAGGACCCTTCAGCACGAAATGATTTAAGTCGTTCCTGAGCTAATCCCAGCCTGGATTGCAGAGCCTGGATATCCTTTATAAAATCCATTGGATTCATCTTTTCATCTTCCTATAATCTCTCCCTGAAATACCTTTTCTACCAGAGCCGATCGGGTTTCAACGGATGCTTTTTGCCGGGTATCCTGAGTCTCTTCGGTTTGAACCTTGATGGAAAACGGCTGCAATCCAGTTCTGTCACCGGCTTTGTGTAATATCTCAACTTCCTTCAGTACCATGTCAGCGTCAAATTTCGATGAGAAAGCCATTGTAAGACAATTATCATTCCATTCCCATCGTTTGAGTCGCTCCAATGTTGTTCCCAGAGAGATATTGATATCCTTCACCTGCGCAATCAGTTTCTGAAATCTATCCTGGTCGAGATTATCAGATTCCAGTGTCTGCACCTGCGCCATACTGCTGATCTCCCTGTCCATCTCATCTGGCTGGTCTTTGATGCTCCAGTTGCCTTCCAGAAGTTCCTGCCGTAAACTCTTGATCTCATCAAGTATCTCGGAAGCATCCAGTTTTTCAGACAGTCGACACAATCTTCCAGTGAAGAGCTCCAACTCGTATCGAGGATTGATAGAATACCGAATGTTCCTATAAAGAGTAAAAGCATCCTCAGCCGCCGCATTCAGCCCTGTCAAACTCCAGTTCTCCCGGGGACTTGATGGAAAACATTGGGCACTTTGCCCTAAAAGGGATTCGTTTTCAATACCATGATTTAACAGCACCAGATTCCGGAGGAAGTCTGCCATCTCGATTATAATCTGTTCAATTGCTTTTCCCGATGAAATAATCTCATCCAGAAGTTCCAATGATTCTTTCCTGTTGCCATTGGCTGCCGTTTCAAACAGTTTGGATATGGATTCCATGCCCACTAGACCCATCTTTTCACGAATTTCCTGAAGGGTTATTCTTCCTTCAGAAAAGGAGAGAATCTGGTCGAACAGTGTGTAAGCATCTCTCATGGAGCCTCCGGCTTCCCGGGCAATCCAGTACAGGGCGTCATCCTCAAAATCCCTTTTCATCTCACCAGCCACTTCAACAAGTTTATCCCGAATCAATTCAGGAGTGAATAGTCTGAATCGAAACTGTTGGCAGCGGGATCGTATTGTCGCAGGAACCTTGTGTACTTCCGTTGTCGCGAACATGAAAACTATATATGGAGGAGGCTCTTCAATTGTTTTTAATAACGCGTTAAACGCGCTGTTGGATAGCATGTGGACTTCATCAATAATGTAGACTTTTTTAGAAGAACTCTGTGGAGCATAGAGGATTTCATCCTTGATCTCACGAACATCATTGACGCTGGTGTTGGATGCTCCATCGATTTCGATGACATCCGGTGAATTCCCGTTTGCAATTTCCACACAGGGAGGGCATTCACCGCAGGGAGAGGCTGTAGGACCCTTTTTACAGTTTAAGGACCTTGATAGTATCCTGGCAGTCGAAGTTTTGCCTGTACCGCGTGGACCTGAAAAAAGATAGGCATGGGCAGTTTTATCTGTCTCCAGAGCATTGGACAATGTGGAAACAACAAACCCCTGACCAACCATTTCAGCCAGGGTTCTGGGTCGTTTTCGTATCGCTGTAACTTCAAATTCCATCAGTCATCTATTCTAGTCCGAAACCCGGGAGATCACAAGATAAAAAACCCACAATCTGTGAGTCTTGCGTGAACAATGACAAACCACTTACCGCTGCTTCCTTCCAGACCTGACGGGGTTGGGCGGCAATCATTAACACGGGACCCACAAACTGCGGGAAGACGGAGCGGGAGGGATTCGAACCCTCGGTACCCGGTTAGAGTACATACGCTTTCCAAGCGCACACCTTCGGCCTCTCGGTCACCACTCCCAATGCCTGCAAGATTGATATTACAATCCTTCGGCATTTATAACTATGTCTCCTATTATTCTCTTTTACATTGCGCCGTGTTGCAACAGTATTTATGATTAATTTCAGCGCATCAGGAAAAAAGTGCCGCTCCTGGGTAGAGAGCATATTCAAAGCACAGTGTGTACATTGAATATGGATTCTTCTTGAGCGTCCACACAGGTCAAATGCGAGTTCTGGACTTAAATCTCTTGACGAAACTTGAAAAATCTGAAAATATCAATAAAACATAGATTAGAATGGCAGGAAATACATTATTCCAATCCTGTGCATACTTCTTTACTGTTTCCAGACGATTACTTAGCGACCTGGTAGTATATGCACCCTGATTGATAAGAATCTATTGACTGCCCAAAAGGAGAGATAAGATGAAAAAACTGATCATCGTCGTTTCAGCTATTATCCTGGCTGCACAATTCAGCTTTGCTGGTGGTGGTGCGGAGGATGGCGCCAAAGGTGGCGCACCTATCAAGATGATACAGAACAAGCCGGAAATTGATGCCATGCTCAAAGCTTATGCTGCTGACTGGTCAGCTCGTACCGGAGTGGAGATTAATGTAATTTCCACTGGTGGAAGCTCGGATGTCGGCATGTCCCAACAGCTCACAGCCGATTATGCCGCGGGAGAAATGGCGGATATTTTCGCCATTGATGGTCCTGAAGCCTACAAGGAATGGGCTACTATTATTGAGGATCTGTCAGCGGAGCCCTGGGTAAAAGAAACCTCTGTCGCGTTTACGATGGATGGCAGGGTGTATGGCTTCCCTGTTGCGGTTGAAGGCTGGGGTATGGCCTACAATGCCGACATTCTTTCTGAAGCAGGTGTGAACCCCGATGAACTGAAAAACTACAGCACCTTCAAAACAGCTTTTGAGAAAATTGATGCCATGAAAGATCAACTGGGTCTGAACAGCGTGGTATCCATGGCTGCCAGCATCGGCATGGGATGGGTTACAGCACATCACAACTTTAACTCGCTTCTGTCCAACGGATTGCCCTATGGCGATCAATCCGTGGCCAACGATCTTCTAGCCGGAGACATAGATATGAAGCGTCTCTCCGAGTATGCCGACTGGGTTGAACTGCTCTTCCAATATGCTGATCAGGCCATATTGACCACGGGTGACTATGATGCCCAGGTCAGTGCTTTTGCCAACAGCAAGGCAGCCTTCCTGCATCAGGGAAACTGGACCGACCCCAACATGAAGGATGTCGCCTTCAGGATGGCCTTTGCTCCCCATGGTTCCATGCGCTCAGACACCGATGGTATCTTTGTATCGGCCCCATCCTGGTATGTTATCAACAAGGAATCCAAAAATGTTGAAGCTGCCAAAAAATTCCTGGCGGACATGGTGGCCACTGAAGCCGGACACAAGTACATGGTGGAGGAAGCAGGAATGATTCCCGCATTTGCCAATGTCAAGCTTAACCCCACAGGACAACTGTCCACATCTGTTCAAAACTGGGCTGCCCGGGGTAAGATATACTCCTGGAACCAGTATCTGTTCACGGGTGAATTCCGCGATCAAGTTCTGGCTCCAATCTATAACCAGTTTGCACTGAATGAAATAACAAAGGATGAATTCACAAGCCTCCTGACAGACGCTCTCAAGAATCGAAAGTAAAACATGGTTCCGGTATCGAAAAACTCTGTGTTTTCCGATACCGGAAAGCCTGGATTACTTCTGAAACAACCCACTTTCCAGTAATCCACGCATGCCGACATCTACGCATTAATTCATGTTTTTTATGTGATTTATTGATTTCAAATCAATCCCAGGGAGGAATTCTATATGAATAAAAAACACGATCTGGTTTTTTGGCTTTTCCTCATACCGGTGCTCATTGCCTTCATCGTAGTAATAATCATACCTTTCAGCATTGGTATCTACTATTCCTTTACGGACTGGTCAGCGACGGCTCGAACAAGCCAGGGATTGTCCATGGTTGGTCTAACCAACTATATCAATACACTGAAAGATCCGGCCTTTGCGTGGTCATTTCTTATGACCAGTGTTTTCACCGTGCTCAATGTCACATTGGTGAACTGTGTGTCCCTGGCTCTGGCACTGGCGGTAACCAGCAAATTGAAACTCCGCAATCTCTATCGTACCAGCTTTTTCATTCCCAACCTTATTGGTGGGATAATTCTGGGGTTCATCTGGCAGTTTATTTTTAACCGCGGCTTTCCCGCATTAGGTAAGCTGATTCCACTGTTCTCCGGGTTGGCCAATCCTGAAAATCTTATGTTGGGACGTGTCAGTACAGCTATCCTGTCTCTTTCTATTGTCAATACCTGGCAATACGCCGGATATATTATGATGATCTACATAGCCGCCATTGAAAGTGTCCCCCAGGAACTGTATGAAGCGGCAACCATAGACGGTGCTGGTTTCTGGAAAAGATTCAGAGCCATTGTCGTCCCCATGATTGCCCAGGCGTTTACAATAACAATGTTTCTTACCCTGGTAAACTCATTCAAGCAGTTTGATGTCAATGTGTCGCTCACTTCAGGTGGACCATCGACCATGGTCGGCGGTAAGGCCGTATTGGGAACAGAGCTATTAGCGCTGAATATATATAGTACGGCCTTCGTGGGCATAAGATTGGCGGAAGCACAGGCCAGAGCCGTTGTCTTCTTTCTGATACTGGTCATTATCTCAACTGCTCAGGTCATGGTTAACAAAAGAAAGGAAATCGAATTATGAAGAAGCTCAATTCCCGGGCCGGTCTGCATACACTGGAAATCGTTATGATCTTCATTTTCCTGCTGTACTTCTATCCCTTCCTTCTTGTACTCATCAATGCTTCCAAAGCTCCATTTCAGGTGACCAGTAACCCCCTGGAGATACCTTCAAACTGGAGTCTTCTGTTCAAGAATATCGTGTCAATCTGGACGAACCCCAATGTCCGTTATCCCAGTTCCTTCCTGAATTCGGCAATAATTACAACACTGTCTCTGATTACACTCAACATCCTGTCATCTCAGGCAGCCTGGGTACTTGTGCGGACCAAATCCCGATTTTCCGGTCTGGTATTCCTTGTGTTTGTAGCCGCTATGGTCATCCCGTTTCAGATTGTTATGCTGCCGCTGGTAAGCTGGTTCCGAACAATCCACACCGCCATTGGTCTGAAACTTCTCCGCACGTACGGGGGAATCATTTTTGCCTATCTCGGTTTTGGTATGAGCCTGTCCATTTTTATGTTCCACGGATTTATTAAAGGCATACCTGTTGCCCTGGAAGAGGCGGCGACCATAGATGGCTGCGGCAAAATGAAAACATTTTACCTTGTTGTAACACCCCTGCTGCGCCCCATTCACGCGACAGTGGCCATCCTGAATGGAATCTGGGTATGGAATGACTATCTTCTGCCTCTGATATTGCTGGGCAAAGGAGGGCGCATACAAACATTTCCCCTGGCTGTAGTGAATTTTGCCGGTGCTTTTGTTAAACAGTGGGATCTGATTATGGCGGCCATACTGATGGCCATTATACCCATAATCATCTTTTTCCTGGCTTTGCAACGCTACATCGTCAGAGGCATGGTGGCAGGTTCCATAAAATAATTCCTGCGTCCATATCTTTTGTCCCAGTGGTATTACGTCAAACTACTCCCTGGTCAATCATGGCATCAGCTACTTTTCTAAAGCCGGCAACATTGGCCCCAACGACATAATCCTCAGGAACACCCAGATCTCGGGCAGCGGACAAACAGTCCTCATGAATACTATTCATAATGGCCCGCAACCGACCATCCACCTCCTCTCTGGTCCATGCCAGCCGCATACTGTTCTGTGACATTTCCAGACCGGAAACAGCCACTCCTCCCGCGTTAGCAGCCTTTCCTGGCCCGAACAGGACTCCAGAAGATTGAAAGATGGAAACCGCATCTGGTTCCACCGGCATATTGGCTCCTTCTGCCACACAAATACATCCATTCTTAACAAGGGTTTGGGCATCGGATTTATTCACCTCATTTTGTGTCGCACAGGGAAGTGCAATTTCAGCGGCTTCCAGTTCCCAGGGCCGTTTCCCCTCGGAGTATGTGGAATTGAATTCGTCCGCATATTCCTTGATACGTCCTCGACGCTGATTCTTGAGTTCCTTCACCCATTCCACCTTCTCCCGAGTGATTCCCTCATGATCGATTATGGAGCCTGATGAATCGGAGAATGAAATGGGTATTCCTCCAAGGTCAAGTACTTTTTCCGCGGCGAACTGAGCGACATTGCCTGAACCTGAAACAAGGACTTTTTTTCCTTCGAAAGTTGTTTTTCGTGCTGATTCCAGCATGGCCTGTGCAAAGTAAACCGCGCCATAGCCTGTAGCCTCCGGTCGAATCAAACTTCCTCCCCACTTCAAACCCTTCCCGGTAAGGATGCCTTCAAAAGCGTTACGAAGCTTCTTGTATCGTCCAAACATATAACCAATTTCTCGACCGCCAACACCAATATCTCCAGCAGGGACATCTGTATTCGGGCCAATATGACGGTGCAATTCATCCATAAAGGCATGACAGAACCTCATTATTTCATCATCTTTTTTTCCCTTTGGATCAAAATCACTGCCGCCTTTTCCACCTCCAAGGGGCAGGCCGGTCAGGCTGTTTTTGAATATCTGTTCAAATCCCAGGAATTTCAGGGTTCCCAGAGTCACTGAAGGATGAAAACGGAGACCGCCTTTATAGGGGCCGAGTGAGCTGCTGAACTCAACACGAAAACCACTGTTTACCTGGACCTCGCCACTGTCATTTGTCCATGGAACCCGAAATATAATTATACGTTCGGGCTCCACCAATCGCTCCAGAATGCGATGCTTCCTGTAACGTGGTTCCCTCTCCATCAGTGGTCCAAGGGATTCCAGTACTTCCTGAGCGGCTTGAAGAAACTCATGTTCCCAGGGGTATTTCCCGGACAGTTTTTCATACACTTCACTTGTATATCCACGCATATTCATACACTCCATTTAATCAAAAGTATCGAAGTATATCAGAAAATCCATTCTTGATAAAAGCAGAATGGATTGATATCCGGGGAGAAAATTGCGGTTTCAGCAACAATACTTTCTTAGTGTCCGAAAGCTTGTTAATGCAACAAAAACCTATGTCAAGCTCGTTATAACATAGGGTACCTCTAAAAAACAGCTTTAGGAAATTGGCGCAGTGGCGGTGTGTTCCGAGAATATGAGCTTCTCAATCCTTCACTGAACTTTTCCAATTCTGAATGTATCATATTTCTGCATTGATGCTTCACAGACTTGCATTTATCTTTAGAATCGTGTAACTACTGCCAGAAATAGTATCTGACTTAATGATGAGGAGCGTTTACATGCTTGAGACCAGCGGGTTGTATGACCCTCTACAGGAACATGATGCCTGTGGAGTTGGATTCATTGCCAGGATTAACGGAATTAAATCCCATGATATAGTGGAAAAAGGTGTGGAAATCCTTTGCAGGCTTGAGCACCGGGGAGCTGTTGGAGGGGATCAGAAGAGTGGTGATGGGGCCGGTATGCTCATACAACTGCCCCATGATTTTCTTGATAAGGCAACCTCTTTTTCACTCCCGGAAGCGGGTACGTACGGAGTGGGAATGACATTTCTGCCGGAAAATCCAGAAAGGCGGTCTGCTGCTGTTAGAATGACAGAGGAGATCTGTGCTGTTGAAGGATGGAATTTTCTGGGGTGGCGGGATGTCGAGGTTAATCCGGATTGTCTGGGTGATATTGCCCGCCGGAGCATGCCATGCATCCGGCAGTTCTTTGTTAAAAAAGATTCACTCTCGGGGAAAAACCTGGAAAGGTATTTGTACATATTGCGGAAATGCCTGATCCGAGCCGGTAATGAAGCTGGTTTTACTATTGAAGAATACTACATGGTTTCACTTTCCAGTCAAACCATTGTTTATAAAGGAATGTTTGTAGCCAGCCAGTTTCTTGCTTTTTATACGGAATTAACGGACCCGGATATGGTGAGCGCTCTGGCATTGGTTCATCAACGGTACAGTACGAATACCTTTCCTTCATGGCCATTGGCTCATCCATTCCGGTACATTGCCCATAACGGCGAATTCAACACTATCAGACGAAATCTCAATACCATGCATGCCCGGCAGGCCAGCCTTTCTTCGGAACTCTTCGGGGATGAACTTAAAAAACTATATCCCATAGCTGTTTCAAAAGGGAGTGATTCAGCGGTATTTGATAATGTTTTTGAGCTTCTGGTTCATGCGGGCAGAGATATGGAGCATGCCATCATGATGATGATTCCGGAAACCTTCGGCGCCCGGTATCATATGTCCGAAGATAAACGGGCATTTTATGAGTATCATGCGGCGGTCATGGAACCCTGGGATGGACCCGCTGTCATTGCTTTTACCGATGGAACGAGAATCGGGGCAACTCTGGATCGGAATGGTCTCCGGCCGGGCCGATACACTGTTAGCCGGGATGGATTGGTAGTGATGGCTTCTGAAGCCGGTGTGATTGATTTCAAACCGGAAGAAATACTGGAAAAAGGACGGCTGGCACCGGGAAAAATATTTGTTGTGGATGTCAATCGCGGTCGCATCATTCGTGACAAGGAGGTCAAAAGCCGTATAAGTCTGAAAGCACCCTACCGACGCTGGCTCAGTGAAGAAAAAATCGAACTCTCCGGACTCTTACAGGCACCTCGCAAGGCCAGTTACGACCCTAAAACCCTGAGTTTTATCATGAGATCATTTGGCTATACATTCGAGGATATGAAAAAAATCATTATTCCCATGGCCCAGAATGGGCAGGAGCCCGTGGGTTCCATGGGCAATGATAATCCAGTGCCTGTGCTGTCTAAAAACCCTGTTCTGCTTTTTGACTATTTCAGGCAGCACTTTGCCCAGGTTACCAATCCTCCCATTGATCCGTATCGGGAAAATCTTGTCATGTCACTGATGAGTTTTGTGGGCAGGGAAGGCAACCTGCTCACTGAAACCCCTTCCCACTGCCGTCAGCTAAAATTAGCGCATCCAGTACTCACCAATGATGATATCAAATACCTGAGAGAAGTGGAGATTGAGGACTTCTCTGTATCAACGGTTGGATTGATTTATTCTACCGATCTCTCCACGGGAAGTATGGAAAAAATGCTTCAAAATGTGTGCCTGGAGGTAGAAAAGGCCATTGATAAGGGTTCTTCACTGGTTATTCTGACAGATAGAGGGATTGACAGGCATCATCTGGCCATACCCTCACTACTTGCCGTTTCCACCATTCATCATCATTTAATCCAGGTTGGTAAACGTCATCTGGCTGGCTTGCTTCTGGAATCCGGAGAGGTGAGGGAGGTTCATCATTTTGCAACCCTCATAAGTTTTGGATGCAGTGGTATCAATCCATATCTTGTGTTTGAAGTTCTTTCAGATACCAAAAAAAGAGGTTACTTCCCCGAGAATCTTTCCCTGCAGAATGCAATGGAGCATTACATTACGGCTGTCAAAAAAGGTTTGTTAAAAGTTATGTCCAAAATGGGCATTTCCACTCTGAGAAGTTACAGGGGCTCCCAGAGTTTTGAAGCTGTTGGTCTGTCAGAATCTCTGATACATAAATGCTTTCCGGGCACTGTCTCCCGCATCGGTGGATTGGATATGGCTGCCCTGGAAAAAGATTTGCTTTCCCGCCATAAATCTGCCTGGGCAATAGACGATGTTTACACGAATCGATTCCCCTCTGGAGGGGTATATTCATCCCGTGTGGACAACGACCGTCATCTATTTGATTCGGATGCCATCGTCGCCATGCAGAAAGCTGTACGGACAGGAGACTATCAAGCATTCAAGGAGTATTCGTCCATCGTAAACGACAGGGCCAGAGGACTGAATACTCTCAGAGGACTTTTTGGTTTCCGCAAGGGAAAATCCATTCCCATCGACCAGGTGGAAAGTGTGGAAACTATAGTGAAACGTTTTACAACAGGGGCCATGTCGTTTGGATCAATCAGTCGGGAAACTCATGAAACAATCGCCATGGCCATGAATGGCCTGGGTGCCCGGAGTAATTCGGGGGAAGGGGGTGAAGATGAAAATAGATGTGAAATGGATGAAAATGGAACTGACAGAAGAAGTCATACAAGACAAATCGCTTCAGGCCGCTTCGGAGTGAATTCGGCCTACCTGGCCAACTGCAGTGAGCTGCAGATTAAAATGGCTCAGGGGGCCAAACCCGGCGAAGGCGGTCAACTGCCCGGGCATAAAGTAGACAGGGAAATCGCTCGGGTTCGCTTTACCACGCCGGGAGTGATGCTCATCAGCCCTCCTCCACACCATGATATCTATTCAATTGAGGATCTTTCCCAGTTGATTTATGATCTTAAGAATGCCAATCCGAAAGCACGGATCTCTGTAAAACTTGTGTCAGAATCTGGTGTTGGTACTGTTGCTGCCGGAGTCGCCAAGGGTAAAGCGGACATGGTTCTTATTTCTGGATGTGATGGAGGAACAGGAGCAAGTCCTTTGAGTTCCATAAAATATGCTGGCACCTGGTGGGAACTGGGACTGGCGGAAACTCAGCAGGTGCTGGTTATGAATAAACTCAGGAGTCGTATAAGGGTGCAGACTGATGGTCAACTGAAGACTGGCCGGGATGTGGCCATCGCGGCTCTTCTTGGAGCCGAGGAGTTTGGTTTTGGAACAACAACCCTTGTTTCTCTTGGATGTGTAATGATGAGAGCCTGCCATACCAATGCCTGTCCGGTTGGAATCACTACCCAGAATCCAGAATTGCGTAAGAGATTTACAGGAAAACCTGAGCACCTACAGAATTTCATGAAATTCATTGCTCAGGAACTGCGGGAAATCATGGCCGAACTTGGTTTTAAAACCATCAATGACATGGTCGGTCGGGTGGAAATGCTGAAAGTCGATGAAGCCATTGATCACTACAAGGCAAAGGGACTTGATTTTTCCAGAGTTCTCCATCCGTCTGAACGCCCTGATAATGAACCATTGTACTGTACTGGTTCTCAGGAGCATGATTTCTCCCTCTCCCTGGATCCTTCTCTCATTGAAGAATGCCTTCCAGCCATTGAAGAAGGTAAAAAAGTCCAGTTAGAGCGAAAAATCCGCAACTGTAACCGCAGTGTGGGAACTACCTTGAGTTACAGGGTTACCAGGGCTCATGGCTCGGCAGGATTGCCGGATGATACGATTACTGTGAGCTTCAATGGCTCAGCGGGTCAGAGTTTCGGTGCATTTCTAACACGAGGGATTACATTTCATCTCGTTGGTGAAGCCAATGACTATTTTGGAAAAGGGCTTTCCGGAGGTCAGCTTATCCTGACACCTCCTCAAGGAGTCACTTTTTCCGGTCATAGAAATATTATCACGGGCAATGTGAATCTTTTCGGAGCTACTGAAGGTAGGGCATTCATCAATGGTATGGCCGGTGAACGATTTTGTGTACGTAATTCCGGAGCCATTGCTGTTGTTGAGGGTGTTGGAGACCATGGCTGTGAATATATGACAGGAGGAATCGTCGTTATTCTTGGACCGACAGGTATGAACTTCGCGGCTGGAATGTCGGGAGGTATCGTGTACGCCTATGATGACAGTCAGTTGTTTGACACACGGTGCAATCTTGAAATGGTGGATATTGAACCGGTTGTGGAGGATGAAGATATTACACAGCTTCATCAGCTTGTCAAACAGCATACAAAGTACACAGGAAGTCTTGCAGGGAAGCGGATTCTTGATTCATGGGAGGAAAGCCTGCCCCGGTTTGTAAAAGTGATCCCCATAGAATACAAGCGTGCCCTGGAGAACATCCTCAAGAGGGAGATGCAGAAAACTGATACGACGGTCATTACTGAGGAGGTTTTGTTCAATGGGTAAAATTAATGGTTTTTTAGACTATAACCGCACCGAAATAGAATATCGCGACCTGGAGAAACGACTGGGCGACTATCAGGAGGTTACAATAGACAAAAAATTGGAAGATCTGGTGGAGCAGGGGGGACGCTGTATGGCCTGCGGTACACCTTTTTGTCATACAATCGGCTGTCCGGTAATAAATCTCATACCTGAATGGAATGATGCCATCTGGCGTGGACAGTGGATGGAAGCCTTTGAACGGCTGGAAATAACAAACAACTTTCCTGAGTTTACAGGCCGTGTCTGTCCGGCTCCCTGTGAAACATCCTGTACCCTGTCTATCAATGATTCACCTGTAACCATAAAACAGAATGAAAGAGCTATAATAGAAAAAGCCTTTGAGGAGGGATGGGTGGTTCCCCGACCTCCCCGGCATGAGTCAGGCCGTGCAGTGGCCATTATCGGTTCAGGACCAGCGGGACTTGCGGCATCCCAGGAGTTGCGACGGGCTGGCCATTCGGTCACTCTGTTTGAGAAGAATCAAAAAATTGGAGGTTTGCTCCGCTATGGCATACCTGATTTTAAACTTGATAAAAGGGTTATCGACCGCCGACTCAAGCAACTGGCCGCTGAGGGTATTACCTTTGAAACAGGTGTGACGGTGGGAGATGACCTTTCAATTCGTTACCTGCAAAAGAAATTTGATGCCATTCTTTTTGCGATGGGAGCCAATGTCCCGCGGGATCTTCCTGTGCCGGGCCGGGATCTGGACGGCATCCACTTTGCGATGGATTTTTTGGGTCAGTCGAACAGGCGGATCAGTGGAGAGGCATTTGACAAGCCGGAAATAACGGCTGAGGGGAAGAACGTCCTTGTTATCGGCGGGGGGGATACAGGTTCGGACTGTGTTGGAACTTCCAGGCGGCAGGGTGCGATCAATGTGTATCAATATGAGATAATGCCCAGGCCCATGATATGGGATAAACCATGGAATCCTTCCTGGCCGGAGTGGCCTCAGATCCTGCGGACTTCCTCCAGTCACAAGGAAGGCGTGGAACGGGACTGGAGCATTGAAACCCTGAAATTTGAAGGGAATAACGGTCGAGTGAACAGGGGGCAGTTCCACCGTATTGAGTGGGTACCTGGAGCAAAAGGAGCACGGCCATCTATGAAAGTGGTGGAGAAGAGTGGATTTACTCTGGATGTCGATCTTGTTCTCTTAGCCATGGGTTTTGTGCATCTGGAACACAGTCGTGCTGTGAATGATCCGGGAATTGCCCTTGATGCCCGAGGAAATATCCTGACGAAGAACTTTCATACCAATGTGGAAGGTTTTTTTGCAGCCGGAGATGCCGTAACAGGATCTTCCCTGGTGGTGAGAGCGATCCATCATGGACGTCTGGCAGCAAAGGCAGTTCATGGATGGCTATCTAAATAAGGATGAGGCCAATTCGTTTCCTAAAGCTGTTTTTTAGAGGTTGCCAGAAGTTTAACTTGATTTATTACTCTGAACTTATTATACTGTTATCAATATCTTAAATTTTGCCATACATGAGTATGAGCGATGGGAGGTTCCAATGGAACAAAAAACGATGAGAATAGGCATTGTTGTTGTAATACTTATTGGGGTATTGGTAACGGGTTGCCCAAATGTCAGTGGTGGAGACTCTGTTACTCTTCCGGCTGAACTGTCGGATGTACAAAATGCGGCTGCTGATAATTCGGTGGATTTATTATCCAGCATTGAAGAATTAGTCGGTACCAGTGTAACAAAGGGTGCTACCGTTAGCTATGATACTGCGACTGGTACTGTTGGTGAAGTAAAGCAGGGTAGTACGACAGCAGCAGCATTAGCAGCAGCGGATGCTCCAACTGAAGGATTTGACAAACAATTTGATATCACTTTTCCCGCTGCTGATCCTGGAGCGGAGAAAAAAGATGTTGAAGGTAGTTTGACTGTTTCCACCTATAACGACGGGTCATGGTCTGTGGACGCGGATGATATTAAGTTCAAAGTTGAAGATACTGATGGCAAGGCTAGTATGGTTGGTGTCAAATACAAAGGCACTAAGATGAATGCTGATGGGGAACTTGGAGAAGGCACTATCAGTGTACTGGATGCGCTTAATAATGATAAGGAAATACCTATCGACACGGCAACTATAAACACGCTGAAAGGAATAGGAGACTTTATCAATAAGGTTAACAAAAAAATTGAAGCGGTGCAGAATCCGTTTGATATGGGATCAATTACATCAATGGAACCTCCAGTGGCAACTTACAAAGTTGATGGAGTGCAGGCAGTGGAAAATCCGCCATCAACGGACGTCATTGATTATGATAGTAAAGTTGCTGAATACCTCGGCCGTTTGGTAGGGATGATGAAAGAGAGTGTGACTCGAGAAACCATTGTGAATAACAGCCCTACGATGCATAGTAGTAACGAACTTAAAACTGCGGGTGTTGACGCTACTATTTCTACAGGTTTCATCGAAAGAATGGTGATAACGAAGCCAGATACAAACACAACAAAATATTTGACTACTATGATTTATACAATTGCTGGAACACTCGAATTGACAGAGAGTGGAAAAACACAGACAATTGAATTTGTTGACGTGAAGCAAACATCAGTGTTCTCTCAAATAGTCAATGATAATGATAATGTGGCCGTGCCGGCAATAGATACTATACCGAAATACAAAGTACGCTATACTGGTTCTATCAAGTTCAATGGTGTAGAGTTAAAACTGAATAATGGGAAGATGAAATACTTACTGAGTTTCCAGGAAAGTGCCATGAAATCTATGGAAACTTCTCCTGGTAATTGATGTGATGTAATGGACATTATGAGGTTTTTGTGGAGTCCTAATTCCAATATCCTTCCTCATAAATGAGAATCAGGCCCTTCCCAGGAGGAAGGGCCTTTTTTATTCTTCAGGTCTCCTGAAATTGATCCTCTTCATTTACAACTGTATTGTTCAGAACTCCAATGTTCTCAATCTCTACTTCGATGCAGTCATTCGGCTTCAGGGGGCCTACTCCTGAGGGTGTTCCTGTGAAGATCAGGTCACCCTCATCAAGTGTAATATGCCGGCTGATATAGGAGATGAGCTCTGGAATTGAAAAAATCATCCTGCTGGTGTGGGATGACTGCACCACCTTCCCATTCAGTCTGGTTTCAATTTGGAGATTGTGCGGGTCTATTCTGGTATTGCCAGGAAGTATTTGTGGCCCGACAGGTCCGAAAGTATCAAACGATTTTCCTCTGAACCAGCCGGCCCTGTCGGTATTCTGGATGTTCCTCTGGCTTACATCATTTCCGCAGGTATAACCGAAAATATGGCTGTACGCGTCTTTTTCAGCAATATGTTTCCCCTGCTGACTGATGATAACCACCAGTTCACCTTCGTAGTCGGTTCGAGTCGGTTCAGTCCAGGAATAATCGGAAAGGCATAGGGGAAGAATGATATTCTGATCAGGACCAATCAGGGTATTAGGGGTTTTATTAAAGAATACAGGTTCGTCAGGCATCTTTCCATCCAAACCTTTTACTTTGATGGAAGCACTCTCGGCGATATGGGAACTGTAATTTAACCCAACAGCAATGATTTTCTTCGGGTTAATACAGTAGTTTTTTCTACTACCAATAATTGGTAGATTTATAATCATGAACTGATTATACACTAACCAAATTCTAAAGGCGACTATTAATCTGCCGATTTTCGAATAGTAGATGAATAGAATAGTATTCCTGATTCTGCTTATCATGGTCTCTTCGATACTCTGGGCAAATGGAGGAGCAGAATCCAATCGTAATGAAACAAACAGTGCTGAACAAATCAATACTTCTGCTGGAAATAAACTACAGCTTATCGATTTAATAAACAGGGGTGATGAACGGGCTGTCGATGATGCTTTGAAACTCGAATTGGATTTAGATTACAAAGATGAAGAAGGATTAACTGCTCTTCATGCTGCATCCAGAACTGGGAATACTCAGTTGGTAGGAAAAATGTTGATGCGGGGTGTTTCAATTGATCCTGTGGATAACCGTGGAAAAACACCACTGCATTACGCGGTGGAAAATCAGCATGGCAGGGTAATCGCAATGCTTGTTGAAGCTGGCGCGGATATCAGTATTGAAGATGAGAACGGTTTATCGCCTGCCATACTTGCACTGGAGAGACAATCAGAAATCATTAGTGATCTGCTTACTGAGAAGTCAGTTAATACACGTTTTAGGGAGGGAAATACTCTTCTTCATTTTGCTTCAAAGAAAGGGTTAATATCTCATGTGGAGGCATTGATCCAATTGAACGCGGGATTGACGCTGCGAAACTTTTCAGGACAAACTCCCCTTGATTATTCTCTGGCTGGCAATCTTACCAGTGATATTGCAGCTTGCTCAGCTAAGCTCCTCCGAAATGGCTCACCTGAACCAGGTGATGATAACTGGAAGTATATAACTGAACCTCTCCGAAACGGTAACTATGAGATCCGATTTGAATCAGGGGTATCAGCCCAGCATCTGGCCACCGAGAAGAAACATGATAGCATGCTCAGATTTTTTCTTTCTGAAGGTGCCAATGTTGATTCCAGAGACAAGCATGGCAATACTCCCCTGCATCTTGCAATTCATAAAGGCTATAAAACAATTTCATCATTAATCGACATACGTGATGCTCAGGGGAATACACCTCTATTATTGGCGATTGAAAGCAGCAATCGGGGATGTTCAGAGCTGTTTTTATCCAGAGATGCAGAGATATTTTCCAATAATAATCAAGGATTATCACCAGTACAGGCGGCATTGAGGCAAAACGAAGATGTTATATCATGGTTCTTTGCTGAAAATAGAGTGACTCATATTGACAATGAGGGGAAGAGTCCACTTCATTATGCTGTTATGAATGCTGTTCCACTGGAAAATCTTCAAACTCTACTTGATCTTGGAGCCGATATCTTTGCAATGGATTCCAGTGGCCGTACTCCAGTCGAGTTTTTAATTGAGAAAGGTGCAACTGAATCTATACGCAACGCAAGAGGAGAAACACCCCATAGTCTGGCTGTTAAGACCGGAAATAAAGACCTTTCAGATCTACTCTTGTAGAGGTCTGGTGATTCTACGATGGAAAAGTTCATCATGAAAGTAACCTGCCCTGACCAGAAAGGTATAGTGGCTGGAATTACAGGTTTAATGGCTGAGTGTGGTATCAATATTCTGGATCTAACACAACATACAGCCTCAGATATGAATATCTTCATGCTCAAAGCTCTATTTGAAGCTCCTCCCGGATTTGATAGATTGACCTTTGAAAAGGCGTTTGAACCTGTTGTGAAAAAGTTCAACATTACCAAGCATCTTTACAGTATTGCCCAGAAAGAAAGAATTGCAATAATTGTGAGCAAAACCAATCACTGTCTCTGGGAATTATTGTTGAAGCATCAGGATGGTGAGCTGACCTGCGACATTATGGCCGTTATATCCAACCATTCTGTGAATGAACATATAGCGCATCAATTTGGTATCCCGTTCTATCAGGTGGAATACGCAGATGGCAAGGAAAAAGCCGAGGCTCGCATGATGGATATTCTTAAGAAACATGACATTGATCTGGTTGTACTCGCCCGATTCATGCAGATCCTTTCGCCTGATTTCATCAGACACTGGAAGAATAGAGTTATCAATATTCATCATGGATTCTTACCAGCGTTTCAAGGAGCAAAACCCTATCATCAGGCATGGTATAAAGGTGTAAAAATTATAGGCGCGACAGCCCATTTTGCCGATGAAACTCTGGACCAGGGTCCAATAATTACACAGGAAGTTATCAATGTTAGTGATCGCTCCTCTATAAAACAGCTTGTGCAGATGGGAAAGAATATTGAACGCCATACATTGGTGGATGCCATCGTGCTATATCTGGAGCATTCCATTTTTGTATATGAAAACCGTACTTTTATTTTACGTTAACAACGGCCTTACATGGAACCAGGGCTATGGCATCACATCGGTTTCACGCCATCATGGGAATCAGCAGTAGTGTTCCTGTGGAACATTTTTCTGAATTCCCAAGTTGACCCAAAGCTGATGATTGTGTTATTGTATCGGACAGATTCAAATCTCTCATGGTAGGTAAGAATGTCATCAAATAAGAAAGTAATCCCTTTTAAAAAAGGAACCCCTCCCAGGGAGGGAGGTGGTTTCTTCAAATATATCGGATTAACAATTGTCGCTCTGGCTGTTATCGGTCTTCTGTTTTCTTCGCTATTTTCTGGAATAACGGGTTTTGGGAGTGGAGATCTGGTTTTCGGCCGGTACGGTGATAAGAACATTGTTTACGACTATAACAATTCCTTCGGGCGCAGTGTGATCAGCAGGATGGAAGAAGATGGTAATGACCAGGAGGGACAGTACTATGACTTACTCAGGCGTATGATATGGCAGCAGGAATTTTCCAATGCGGTCGTTCGTACTGCAATTGCCTATCATCTGGAAGAAACCGGCTATGTTCCCAGCACCCGAATTGTTGATCTTGAAATTATCAAGGACTCTTCGTTTCAAACTGAAAATAGATTCGACAAAGAGAAATATAGTAATACGTCTGCTTCCACGAAGAATTATCTTAGAGAATCCTTAAGAGAGAATATTACATTGAATACCTGGACTGAAGACTCGCTCCTCAGCCTGAGAAGATCAGATGCTCAACTTGATTTCCTGAACAGCTTGAAAGAAACAGTTCGCCACTATGACTACATCGTCCTTCCCTATAGCGATTATCCAGATGAAGATATTATTTCCTACGCAGAGGAAAATGGACAGTTATTCCGTACACGGCCAATAAGTCGAATTACTGTGGAGGATGAAGAAACCGCCCGGGAGATTATGTCTCTGTTTAACGAGAGGAAACAGGATATCGATGCTTTTGCCACTCTGGCCAGGGAGTATTCCACAGACAGTTTCAGTGAAGAGGGAGGAAGCATGGGGTTAACAGAATACTACAGAATCCTCGAACTCATTCCTGCCGAAAATGCCGATACAGTCTTTTCTCTTGATACCAGTGAGATCGGTGGTCCATTTGAATCAGAATATGGCTGGATTGTATTTCACACTGATGGTAATACCAGAGAATCCAACCCGGAAGAAATTGTCGATGAAGTCCGTAGTTACATGCTGAAGAACGAAGTTGGAATGATTGAAGACACTCTCCTGGCCAGGGCTAAACGCTACAGGGATAAGGCGATCTCTGCCAATTCATTTCAGGAAGCCATGTCGGCTGAAGGAATCGAAGTGAAATCAACAGAGCCCTTCCCACTTAACTATGGAGGTGATGTTCTTCTTGGCAACTCACCGGAAAGAACTGATGATCCGGCACTCGCGGGAACAACTTCCTCAGAGGACTTCTGGAGCAACATTGTTTCATTGGAGCAGGAAGGAGATATTACTCAGCCCATTGTCCTCTCTGGAGCGATTGGACTCTTCACTCTGGTCAAAACAGAAATCCAGGAAAAATCAGAAATATGGAATAGTACTGTGGATGCTGAGTTGAATAATACAGTTGTGGAACAATTTCAATCCATCATTCTTGCTGAAGACTCCAAACTCTTTGATGATAATTTCTCCAGAACCTATGATAAAATCTATCAAGTTCAGGGATAGGGTTAATGGATGTGCCTCGGTTGGAGGACACTGGACGTGGCCTTACAGTTTTTTGCGACCGGTATTTGTATTCAAAAAGAGATCCGGCCAGACGTTCCATTTCAGTTTCAAAAACTGCTCCAGTAGAACCCCACACCCTTTATATTGTTCCATCTCCCCTGTTGGGATATGGACTCAAGGAGCTGCTGAATCGTATTACTGATGATTCCTTCATCCTTGCCATTGAAATATCACAGACTCTTTTTCATCTCTGCTCACCTTTCATCAGCCGTGAATTTTTGAATCATCCACAATTATCTATTGTAAGACTGTCTGATGAAATCAACCTGAAAGCTCTCCTTGACAACCTTGGATACTGGAGATTTCGCCGGGTACATCGTATTGATCTCAATGCCGGTGCTTCCCGATCCCCGGAGGATTATAATCGTCTTACTGAATTTGCCATCAATGCCCTTGCAACGTACTGGCGTAACAAGCATATTCTTCGTGCATTGGGTCGTCATTGGGTTCGGCATCTTTTTGCCAATCTATCCTCTTCTTCCCTGCAATCTCCCCGGTCATGGACTGGAAAACCCATTGTTGTCACTGGTGCTGGTCCTTCCCTGGAGGATTCATTGGACTTTCTGATACAGTACAGAGAACTTGTTGAAATCTGGGCTACTGATACATCTCTAGGAACTCTGCTAGCAGCAGGCATCAGGCCGGATGTGATCTCTGTTCTTGAGACACAGTTCTGGAATCATATGGATTTCCATGGGGCCGCCGATACAGGAATCAACATCATCGCAGATATCACTTCTTATCCCGGCAGTCTGAGTATTACAGGAGGTCGTACAGCAGTTTATTTCTCCTCCTTTGCTGAATTAAGTGTTTTGAAACGACTGGAAAAAACTGTCCCGGGAATCCGTAAAATCCCTCCTTTGGGTTCCGTTGGTTTATCAACTGTTTATCTTGCTCTGCACTGCAGCGATGCACCCATATTTCTTACCGGATTGGATTTTGCCTATACGCCTGGGAAAACCCATGCCAGGGAGTCATCAATGCATAAATGGCAATTGATCAACTTGTCCCGAATTAATCCCTCACCAGGTTGGTCTTCCATCATGCAGCGTCCACGAATGAAAGCTGATGGATATGGTCAAAAGGAGATAAAAACTGACAGGGTACTTATGGGATATGCTGAATTGTTCAGAGATCACTTTGGAGGATCAGAAAGGCTTTATATGCTGACCGGCGGCGTGGATCTCTACATCCCGTCTGTTAACAGGTCAGAAGCCCTGAAATTGATTACTCAGGTGAAAAAGGCTGTAAAAGCCGTGCAGGAGAATCCCGATCACCATGAAGAAGTCAGGATTTTCCTCCAGAATGAGCTGCAGGGATTGAACCAGATTATTGAAAACTGGGACAACTACAATGAGAAAACTGAGGACGTTAGGAATCTGAAGAGAAATCTTGAAGCTTATGAGCATAGTTTCTGCGACTTCCCAACCGAACATCTGTTTCCAGAAGTTGATGATGTTTTTCTTTTCCAATCAGTGAAACGCTGTCGGAAACTGAAACGCTGTATACAACGAGTGAGTGGGTTACATGACTGAATCATCCCGGATTAATTGAGAGTGTCAGAAAAACTGTGTTTCCTGGATTATATATCCCTTGACTAAACCCGATTGGGCAGGTTAGATTTAATTCTTTCTGGATTTTCTTGAAACATGATCAGTAATTCCAATCTCATATACACAATCAGCTTCTTCTTATTCGTATGGACTGGACTCACTCCACTGTTCGGTGTAGAGAATTCAACCAGACATTCCCTGTCTTTGACAACATCCTTCCTGAATCCAAATTTTTCTGATCATCTTGTATCTCCCCTCCATCTTCATGGTCTGGGTACCGGCGGTAGATTGATTTACAGAGTGAGAACTCCTCGATTTGATTTCAATTTTTTCATCGGCGGGGGAGGTGGAGTACTGTATAGTAAAAACTCAGGTCTTTATGAGGGAGATGATTACTTCGTTCATGTTTCATTCAATATGAATTCCAGTTATCGCCTGCCAGTTATCCATGATAAGGGACATCTCCTTCTTGGATTGCAGGTCAGCTACATATTTGAAGGCTATTTACCTGGATACATAACTTCATATAACTGGTTTGCTGATCTTTCCTTCCTCCCAACTATTGGTTTTGAATATGATTTCACGAAGGGCCGGTTAAGATCTTCTTTTGGTTTTTCCATATTCAGTATTGTCAATCGTCCTCCATGGACAAACTATAATGATGAACTGGATTTCATACTGAGTGATTCTCTACTGAGAATTCTGTTCAGAGGTGGACCTGTTACAATTAATCAGTATTTCCGTTTCAACTGGGATGTACACTGGGATACATATCTTTCACCTTACTTCGATTTGATCAGTGGATTTTCCTGTCAGTACATAAAAACAACCCTTCCATTGGATGCTTCTTCCTTCTCTTTATCCATCGATGTTGGAATTCGATATGTTTTTTAGAGTATTGCAAAAATCTCTGTTGGGGATCCTCACAGTCATGCTGAGTAATTGTTCCCTGTTTCTCGGACCGGAAATCGGAACTGATAATGTCTCTATATACAACTACTTCTGGAGTACTTTTGACAGGCAATATGCTCTCTTTGATCTTAAGGGATTGAATTGGGACAGTATTGGGACCAGATATCGTGATGATGCCTTCAATGCTGAAACGAATGATGATCTTCTCAGTATTCTAACTGCGATGATTCGGCCCATGGAAGATGCCCATGTATCTATATGGGATTCCCAATCAGGTATACTGGCTGAAAGCTGGATTCAACCCAAAATTGATTCTCATGACTATTATCATCATATTGATTTTGTCTTATCCTACCTTGATTCACCCCGGTTTACCGGATCGGGAATCGTCTTATATGGAATGCTCAAGGATCTCAATGTTGGCTACATGCATCTTTCAACCTTCTCAAAGGAACTCAATGCGATACAAATGCTGGAATCATGGGTCTTTGATGCAGACTCCGTCATTTCAGGATTCCTTGATACAGCTGCTCTTATCATTGATCTAAGAGGAAATAATGGAGGATTTCGGACGAATGCATTATATATCGCCTCTCGTTTTGTAACTGAAAGAAGCCATTATATGATTACAAAAACACGAACAGGTCCTGGTTATTCGGAATTCAGTGCTGAAACAAATCACTACATTGAACCCAGAGGTATAACCTATACAAATGATGTTTACATCATTACTGACATCCTGACCATCAGTGCCGGTGAGTGGTTTGTATTGATGCTAAAAGATATGGGCCGGGTAAGGCATGTAGGGTGGAGAACAACAGGAGCATTAGGAATGGTCGTTTTTCATGAATTACCCAATGGCTGGGGATTTTCGACAACTATCGGGTATACAACTGATGAGAATGGAACAAACTATGAAGGTGTAGGAATTTCTCCTGATATTCCAATCAAATATGATAGATCGACAGAAGATTCAGTTATGGAATGGTTCATTGCAAATTTGTGACTGTTTTTTCGATCAGTAGAGTTTCAGTTGTTTTATCGCATACTTCTGGAGGACCAAAGTACTGTATAGCTCCAGGAAATTTATAGGATGCTTCAAGAATCCATGAATCACGTCTCTCAGCAAAGGTCCTAAAGGCCGCGTTATCCATTTCTACCAGAGCTTTTTTTATCACCGGCTTGAATTCTCCATGGCGGAGTTCCATGTTCATCATCATTGTGAGAGGTATCCCTCCAGGAATCCACTCTTCCGCTGGTTTGTGGAGATCTCTGATACTGGCTATGTAACCTGTAAGACCTGCATCTATCAGCAAAAATGCTGAATATCCAAGACTGTAGCAGTAATCCGAATCAAAATTTGAAGGAAACGCGCAACGGCCTTCATAACCGAAAAAATGGGCCAGTCCACTGAAATCACCCCTGTATTTCCCTTTTTGTTTCAAGTGGTTCAAACGCTCGCTAACGATTTCCATGAGTAGTTTTTCAGTGTCAATACGGGAAACCTGCACGTTTCCATGAGGATCCCGGTCATCAAGAAGTTGTGTTTGAATTCCTCTGGGTAGAGATGAATATACGTAGGAGGAATCCCTGGACAATTCATGATTTATCCATTCACACTGGTCATCAATGGTTTTTAGGCTATCAAAATACCTGGATTCTTTCGTCAACAATTCATTAATTTCCGTTATGAGTTTCCCCACTTCAGGAATAAACTCAATGAGTCCTTCGGGAATGAGAATCACACCAAAGTTCATATCCATTTCAGCTCGACTGACTACAATGCTGACAATTTCTTCTACAACTTCATCCAGGGACATGGCTCTGGCTTTCACTTCTTCCGAGATAATACAGATATTGGGTTGGGTCTGGAGAGCACATTCCAGTGCAATATGGCTGGCACTTCTTCCCATGAGTTTAATAAAATGCCAATACTTCCTGGCTGAACAGGCATCTTTTTCAATGTTGCCGATGAGTTCACTGAAGACTTTGGTGGCTGTATCAAAACCAAATGAGGTTTCAATGCATTGATTCTTCAAATCACCATCAATAGTTTTTGGACAGCCAACAACGGAGATGCCGGCATTTTTCTTGAGAAACCATTCAGCCAGAATGGCACCATTGGTATTGGAATCATCACCGCCAATAACAACAACAGCTGTAATACTGTATTTCTGACAGGTTTTAAGGCTCTTCTCAAACTGTTCTACAGTTTCCAGCTTTGTACGCCCCGAGCCAATGATGTCAAACCCGCCCGTATTGCGGAATGAATCCATAATTTCGGCTGTTATCTCCATGGTATCATCATCAATGATACCGCTGGGGCCGCCTCTGAAACCGTAAAGGACACTACGAGGATCAGCCTCTTTGAGCGCATCGAATATCCCGGCAATAACATTGTGTCCTCCGGGGGCTTGTCCCCCTGAAAGGATAACTCCAATGTTAACAGGTTTTCTGGTAGAACTCTGTGTTCCTCTGGTAAATGTGACAGCAGGGGCACCATACGTTTCGGGGAATAACATACGCAACTGTTTCTGGTCAGTTCCGGCTTCAGTTGGTTCGCCATAATCAACATTGATATACGCTGTTCCACCCTGGAAGACTGAAGGGAGTTTGGGTTTATATTCATAGCGTATTTTTTGTAGTGGTGAGATATGAGACATGGGAACTCCTGGTAATTTCGGGCATTATCATCCCGTGGTATGCTTTCATATTGATCTGAAAACAAGGAGATTGGTCAAGTGAAAACAGTGTCAGATATCTTTTTTGATTCAATTTCAACATAGTCCCGGGATTTCTCTGCATTCATCAGATGAGATTCAGAAATTCTGGTACCAGTACGGCTTGAGTACGACAGATGTGTGCTGTACACAAGAAGATCAATGACGAATGCGTTCAAACTCTCTGGCAAGTATCCTGACATTGATTATCTCAGGAAAGATATATGGTTCTGCATTCTGACGATAGAGTACATACAAGGGAACTCCTGCTCTGTTAAAACTGGCCAGCCAGCGGGTAAGAGTTTCATTGTAAGTGGTGAGATCTCCCGTGATATGAACTATATTCTTATCAGCCATCAGATTCTGAATCCGATTACTTCTGATAATTCGTTGATTGAGTTTGCATGTGGTACACCAGGAAGCGGTGAATTCCAGGAATATGGACTCACCGCCTTCTATTCGCATGAGCAAGTCAGTTTCATCAAAGTTTACAGTTCGATCGTTTATATCCTTTGACATGGAAATATCTTCCCCTCCGGCACTGGATGTTCGGGTACTGTTTATAATGGCGTATCCAGAAGTCAATACGATTCCTACCGCTATTATCTGACCTGTAATACGGAAGACGTTTCCAGCAGAAGGATTCCGCGCCTTACCGAACAGCCAGGATGAAACTCCCAGGAGAAGCAGCCACCACGGAACAAGATGAATAACTTCAGGAGCCAGTTTCATAAATGTTGTAAACAAGTAAACGGCAGTGCCCAGAAGGATGAAACCTGTCACTTCCTTCACAGTCTTCATCCAGTTGCCAGGTTTTGGGATTTTCTTTATAACACCCGGCCAGATTCCCAGGAGAAGGAAAGGCAATCCAAATCCCAAACCAGTGATTGAAAAGATTGTGAATATCACTGCGGGTGATTGGGAGATGGTAAAACCCAATGCGGCACCCAGAAATGGGGCCGTGCATGGAGTAGCGATCAGAACAGCAAAGACTCCCGTTAAGAAACTGCCAGTATATCCCCCCCGTGTACTGGCAGCAGAAGCCCCTTTCATCCCCTTTTCTGGTGCCTCAATAACAAAAACATCAAACATACTTAGAGAGAAAACCCATATCACAGCAGTCAGAATCAGAACGAAGACAGGTGATTGAAACTGGAATCCCCAGCCTATGAGTTTTCCGGAGGATTGCAGGAGAATAACAATACCGGCCAGAATCCAGAAGGATACCTGAATACCTGCCGCGTAAAGCCAGGCATGAACCAGTATTGCTTTGTCGTTTGAGCCGGACATCCTGACAAGGCCCAACGACTTAACGGAAAGGAGGGGGAGTACACATGGCATGATGTTCAATAGAATCCCGCCAACTAATGCCATAAGGGCGAATAACAGCAGGGAATCAATACTCTTTTTTACCGGTTTGGGGGATTCTGTCTCTTCGAATTCGGATTGATTTTCCTCATTCCACAGCAGAATGGCATTAGTTTCAACATCAGGTTCCAGGGCTGAAGCAGAAACTGGATTGAATGCTATCTCATGGTAGTTAGAGTCGGGTAGCAGGCAAATCCAGGCTTCATCGCAAAGCTGGAAATGAGCATGAAGGGCGAGAGTAATTCTCTCTTCATTCAAGGACGTGCTGAATTCCAACAGGACAGTCGTTTCATCATAATAACTGACAATACCATCAGCAATAACCGGTTCTGCCTTGAGTATGGCTCCATAGTTTATATGCTCTGTTCTCTCTGGTTTTATAGTGAATAAATCAGGTTCATCGTTCTGGTGATAGCCCTGGGGAAAAGCATAGTGAACAGCAATATGACCAGAACCGGCCACAGGATTCCAGGAGACAATTTCAGCAAGGGTTTCAGCTGTTGGGACATCGTTTCCGAAAAAATTCTCCTGGGCATTCAGGTATCCGGACGAGAATTGGAATAGAGTGAATATGATACAGGAAGTAATTATGTATGATATCAGGCGATTGAAGTTCATACATTCATAATACTTATACTCTTCTCATCCATCTACTCCTGATTGCATGACAGTAGCTGATAGTGAACAGGGAGGGTGATTCAATTGGTATTGTTCTGATTGATGGATATCCTTATTGCAGATTTGAATCCGGGATTCAGAGCCGGAGCATTCGTGTCGAGTTGCAGGAAAAACGATTCCTCATCTTGCCAGAGCTTTTCTCATTTCATATACTTCATGCGGGGTGGATAGCTCAGTTGGCTAGAGCGTCGGCTTTACACGCCGGATGTCCTGGGTTCGAGTCCCAGTCCGCCCATTGAAATGACGACATGCGGACAGATCGCTCAGTGATTTGTAATAAAAATGATGAATAAGAAAACAATTGCTTTTACGGGCGGAGGAAGTGCGGGCCATGTTTATCCAGCATTTCCCATTATTGATCGATTAACTGGAAATGGTTATGAGGTATTCTGGATTGGATCGACTGAATTGGAGCGTCAGCTGGTCGAACAGGCCGGGATTCCCTTTGTCAGTATATCGGCCGGGAAGCTGCGAAGGTACTGGTCCTGGAAAAACATTGTTGATTTGTTTCACACTTTTCGGGGACTACTGCAGTCCATCCGAATCCTCAGAGTCAGACAACCTGACTTGCTCTTCTCCAAAGGAGGATTTGTCTCCGTTCCCCCGGTGACAGCAGCTCGGATACTGGGAATTCCATCATTTACTCATGAATCCGATGTCAATCCAGGCCTGGCAACGCGGTTGAATATTCAAATGAGGGCACTTCCCCTTGTGACATATAAGAAAACTGTTGACTATATGAAGAAGTCCCTGCGATCTATAACCACTGTTGTTGGAAATCCAGTACGGGATGTCATCTTTGAGGGGAATATGGTTGTCGGACGTGAAATTGCTGGTCTCTTACCAGAAGATACTCGTCCTCTGCTCCTGGTTCTTGGTGGATCACAGGGGGCGGAAGAAATCAATAATCTAATCGACAATACTGTGGACGACCTCCTTCCATTCCTTGCCATTGTTCACCAGACTGGCACCCAAACCCCCATGATAACAAATCAGCCGGGTTATTTCAGTAAGAGTTTCTTCAATGATGATGAAATCCCACATCTGCTTGCAGCAGCTAACCTGGCTCTATCCCGCTCAGGGGCCGGAGCTGTATGGGAACTGGCAGCCAGTTCAACACCAGCTATATTCCTGCCATTGAGAACAGGATCCCGTGGTGACCAGATTCTCAATGCTTCCATGGCAGAGAAGGCTGGTTTCTCATGCACTCTTGAGAAAAATATCAAACCCGAAGCACTGACGGCATTGTTAAGGGATCTTCTGTCAGACGATATAAAAATAAAAAGCATGAAGGAAGCGGCAGCAAATATACCTGCCAGAGATGCCGCTGACAATATCGTGGCTGAAATCGAGAAATTCCTGTAATGAATGATTCGCATACTTCCAGCATAATTCTGCTGATTGGGGCAGGCCATGTATGAAAACCTACTCTATCAGGATGACATTTCAAACCGTCTCCAGCATGATTTAAGGGAAGGTTCTGCCCCTCCTGCTATGCTGTTCTCCGGTCCTGCTCTAACAGGGAAACTGACAGCAGCCCTGGAAACAGCTCGAATCCTATCGTGTAGAAATACTGGGAACTGGAATTGTACCTGCAGCATGTGTGCTCAGCATCGGTCATTGGCTCATCCCCATACAATACTTGCAGGATCAAGAAACTTCGCCCCGGATATTGCCGCGTCAGTCGATCTTCTTCGAAGAGACAGCACTGATATCCCGCGATTCATATTGGTAAGATCAGTCCGAAAACTTCTCCGTCATTTTGACCCCATTCTATGGGATGGTGAAGATAGAAAGATCTCCAGGGTTTATCCAGTATTGGAACAGCTCTCAGAAATCATGGATTCCCTGATCTCCGGTGTGGAACTCCTCTCAGGGAATAGAATAGAGAAGATCCTGCAATCAATTGTGGATAATTCTACGGCTGTTCAGAAATTTCTTCCAGGAGCATTACCTGTTTCCCATGTGAGAAACATCACACACTGGGCGACTCTATCGGCAGGAAACGATCATAAGACTGTCATCATTGACTCAGCTGACCAGATGATGCCATCGGCAAGGAATGCTCTACTGAAATTCCTTGAAGAACCACCAGCCAGTACAACAGTCATCCTTATAGCGAAAAGAAAGGCTCTGCTGCTGCCAACCATAGTATCCAGAGTACGGGATTACGCTTTCCACACCAGAACACCTGAAGAAGAAACACAGATCATAAAAAGAGTTTTCCGTGAAAATGGAGGGGATTACACGGGTCTGGCAGATTTTTTTCAGAACAAGCAAACAGGTCAGTCTGGAGAAGCGGACAGACTTGCCCGGAGTTTTCTTGAAGGTTTAGGGAAAAAAAATTTCCCAGCAGAATTGAATCAGGTAAGGGATTGTATTCAACTCAGGTCATTACTTGAGGCTGTGAGCAAATCAATGGAGTCGCATTGGAAAGTAGATGAGGCATCTTCACCATTAATTCAATACAAAAAAATGAAATATTTGAATGAAGCCGAATTTCAAGCTGTAAACCTGAATCTGCCCACAGGTCTTGTATTGAATCATCTTTATTTGTCTCTAAGGGATCTCAGGTGAGAAGAATTTTTAAACGTGTTCTAAAGAGTCTCAACAAACTCAATCCTGAAAGACTGCGTATTCTGGTGCGGGACCTCGTTGTGTATAATGAGCACCTGGAAATGGTACTGTCTTCCATCCCTGGAGGAGTTGTTGTCATAGGTCAGAATAATAAGATCTGGATGCTTAATAATCCTGCCCGACGTCTTTTACCCCTTCTTCACTCCGATCCTATTGGAAAAAAAGCCTGGGAAGTTCTTGCATTGCAGGAACTTGCCAACTATGTGAAGACAGCATTGGAAGAGGATAGAGGAGCAACGATGAGGGATTTTTCTGTCCGCTCCAAGGGAGGCAATATAACATTGAGCTGCGGTGTTCTTACTCTGGTTGATCGGGGAAAAATCAAAGGAAGTATGCTGTATGTTGAGGACGTTACAGAAGTAAGAGCCGAGGAAGCAAGGCTTAAAAGGGCGGAAGGCCTGGCATCTCTTACAACAATGGCCGCGGGTGTTGCCCACGAAACCAAAAATCCACTGGCATCAATGGGGATTCATATCCAGCTTATTCGACGAAAGATCGAAACAGGTGATGTTAGACCTGATGAGTTTTATGATACTCTGGAAATCCTTGAAGAAGAAGTTGAGAGATTGAATACCATTGTTTCAGATTATCTTTTTACCGTCCGTCCCATTACCCCCAATCCTCGACTTGCAGATATCAATGCAATTATCACAGATCTTCTTCAATTCCTTCGATTCGAAGTTGAGAAAAATGAGGTCCATATCATTCAACTTCTGGACGATACAATTCCAGCCATCCCGCTGGATGAAAGTGCCATGAAACGAGTTCTGCTGAATCTGGTAAAGAATGCCCTGGCGGCCATGCCGGATGGGGGCGAAATTCGATTTGAAACTCGTCTGGAAAACGAAAACATCTGTATTACTATCGCCGATACCGGTCATGGCATTCCTGCAAGTATCCAGGGAAAAGTATTCGAGCCATACTTCACAACCCGGGATACAGGCTCCGGACTGGGTCTTTCAGTTGTCTACAAGGTAATCAAGGAACATGGAGGTGATCTCCAGATGGATTCTGTCATAGGAAGGGGAACAAAATTTCTAATAACTATCCCTGTACCACAGAGTGGAAGAAGACTATTGATTGGAGGATCCACATGAATTTTCGCATTCTCATCGTCGATGACGAGAAGAACATCAGAAATGGTCTGGCAAAGGCCATGGAAATGGACGGTTACGAAGTTCTACAGGCCGAAGATGGCCAAACTGGATTGAAAATTGTACTGAAAACCGACATTGATCTGGTTATTACCGACCTTCGAATGCCCGGATTATCGGGTGAAGAACTCTTGAAGAAGGTAACGGTTTCCTACCCCAATATCCCCGTAATCATCCTTACGGGACATGGTACTGTTGATAATGCCGTTCAGGCCATGCGGGACGGTGCCTATGATTTTATTACCAAGCCAGTCAATCTGGAGCGTTTGGGTCTGCTCATAAAACGGGCATTGAGCCGCAGGGAATTGGCTTTGAAACACAGGGAGCTTCAGGCCGAAGTGAGTAGGCTTGAACGCCGCAGGCAGGGTAGGGAAATGCTTGGAAAAAGCTCTGCTATGGTACAGATTTTTCAATTGATCAATCAAGTGGCCCCAACCAAAGCCGGTGTTTTGATTTCAGGCGAAAGTGGTACTGGAAAGGAACTGGTTGCCAACGCCATTCATGCCCAATCTCCTAGAAATAATGCCCCATTCATCAAGGTTCACTGTGCGGCCCTGACAGAATCGCTTCTAGAATCAGAATTATTTGGCCATGAGAAAGGTGCCTTCACTGGTGCGGCAGGACAGCGTAAGGGACGATTTGAACTGGCCGACAAGGGGACTATTTTCCTGGATGAAATTGGTGAGATCAATCAATCTGTCCAGATCAAGATTCTCAGGGTTCTCCAGGAAAAGTCATTTGAAAGGGTGGGGGGAGAAGAAACCGTGACAGTAGACGTCCGGATTATCGCTGCTACAAACCGAGATCTTAAAACGGAAGTGGCCATGGGACGCTTTCGAAAGGATCTGTATTACAGATTGAACGTTGTCAACATCAATATGCCGCCATTGAGGGAACGGGCAGAGGATATCCCTTTACTCGCAACTCAATACCTTAAGTCCAGCGCGGTGGAACACGCGAAGAAAATAGAGGGATGGAAACCAAAAGCCATTGCCATGCTTCGGAGTTACTCCTGGCCTGGTAATGTCAGGGAACTTAGAAATGTTATTGAAAGTGCAGTAATTCTCTGCAAGGGGGAATACATCGATGTAGAAGATTTACCACCCCAGCTCAGTGATGGCAGGAATGTGGACAATATCGTTATTCCTCTCGGTATTTCCATGGCTGAAGTGGAAAAAATTGTGATTCGAGCGAATCTCAATTCCCTTGGAGGGAATAAAAGCCGAACATCTGAAATTCTTGGAATAGGACGAAAAACACTCCATAGAAAGATCCACGACTATGGAATGGAAGCCGAATTCCTGAATAACAATAGTGATGTTTCTACTTGACAGTACAGTAAAAAACCAGGCAGTATTGAATCATATGAGCAGTGGAGTTGATTCAGCACCTCTTACCGAGCTATCCCATGTGCTGGCTCTGGAAAAGGATCCCGAAGTAATCAAGGAGTTTCTATTGAGTTTGCTTACTGAAGCAGAGGTGGCCGAAATATCTTCACGCTGGACACTGGTACGTCTGATGAAGCAGGGTATGAGTCAGCGTATGATATCCCGGGAACTGGGGTTGAGCCTCTGCAAAATAACCCGTGGGTCAAAAGAACTCAAAAAGGATAATTCACCCTTCAATTACATGATCGGTATTCTCCAGAAGTCCCGGAACAATCTGGGAAAAAACTGATGCCGGAATTATTGCCGTTTGACAAAACTGGTCAACTTTTCAACCCTGGTTTCTACCAGACCCCGGGCCTCAGCTGATGAAATAAATTTCTTGAACTGACTGAATCCCAGCGCTTTTGTATTGATGTTCTTATCCCTTAATCTGGAACTGACAACACCATACCGATGAAATTCCGGTCCAGCTCCTTCATCCATTTCCTGAAGAGTCTCAGCCAGAGTTTTAAGAGCAATCTGCAAAGATCCGGTTTCCTGCTTGAACTGACGACCAGGGATTATTTCAGTACGCTGATCATCTGATTCCATACTGACATACCCTGCCCGGGAAGCCTCGGCAATGAAATCACCCCAGCGTTTGTAACCAAGAGATTTTTCATCAAATCCCTGATTCAGTTTTTTCATAGTTATTTTAACATTGCCGGCATCGGTTCCTTTTTTTTCTTTGCGCAGTATGGAAGCTGTTTCCGCGAGGCGTTCAAACCAGTATTCCCGGGAATATGTAGGGGTACTGTCCTTTCGACCGGGTTCTTCATCTCCACTGTCATCATCTTCCAGGGGATACATATCCCTGAAGTCTGTAAAACTGTCGGCAAGCCTCAGTAAATCGTTACTGGCATTTTTGATGTCGCAGACGATGTGAGTCACCTTGCCTGCCTTTCTAAGGTTCATCACCAGTGGTCGGAAGTCACTGTCACCTGTTAATAGTACATAGACATCGATGTGATCCTGAAATCTCAGAAGATCCAGACAGTCATTGGTAAGGTGCATATCAGCGCTGTTTTTGTCTCTCCTTCTACCTCGATAAGGGACGTGTACCATGTTGAAATGAAGGGCCGCCAGGACGGGGCCCAGCGATTTATATCCCATTTGACTCCAGTCGGCATAGGCATGGGAGCTGACAACTCGGCCAAGCCCCTCAGAATAATCCCAGAGTCCCTGGACGAATAGATTCTTGGAGCTCGATGGCTTAACATTTTCAACATCCCAGAAGATTGCTACATTATGATTCATACTGTATTTTAACTTGTATTATTCCAATTGTTGAGTGAGGAAAACTGTTTTTATGTATAAAATCTCATTCTATGTACCCATTTCCGATGCGGAAAAGGTTAAAAATGCCATGTTTTCGGCCGGAGCCGGGATTATAGGCGATTATGACAGGTGTTGCTGGGAGACTGCTGGTATTGGTCAATTCAGACCACTGCAGGGCAGTCAACCTTCCATTGGAACTCAAAACACTGTTGAACGACTGGAAGAACTCAAAGTTGAGATGGTTTGCGACAAAGCCCACCTGAAGAAAGCAATCAATGCTCTCATTAACTCCCATCCATACGAGGAAGCAGCTTATGGTTTCTGGGAGATTGGGAGTCTGGGGAGCATCGAAAAGGTACCCTTATATTATTCATTGATATATTTAGTTATTCGGAGTGTCAGAAAGCTTGTTAAATCTTCACTATTTCTAATACTGAAAGGTTTTAAGTCATCATAACAGTCGTGTTAAAGATATGCTTTTCTAATTTAACAAGCTTACTGACACTCGGAAATCCTCCTCGACACTGCATATAAGAGCCTTCTCATCCGGGGTATCGGCGTTTAAGAATCTCCCCCACCCCTCTTCACTGGAGCTCAAACTGCTGCTTTGAAGCCAGTTATAAACAGCTCAACTACATATTATTCTGGAATCAGACACATTGGAACAGCCAGACTGAGTTATGACCAGTGTTTTCTCCTTTCTAATTGAGATTTGATACAATCATAATCTGTATTGAAGTCAACGCCAGGTATTGACTCCTGTCATCCCTTCATTTCGGGACTGGATGTGAGGTTGAAACCCGGTTTGATGTAATGAATCAGTTGAAGTCGAATAAACTCCCATCTGTTCAAGCACAAGTCCCACCCCCACCGAGCAGGCTGTTTCTGTTCGTAAAATTCTCTTTCCAAGCTGAATCAGGGTAAATCCAGTTCCTTCCAGAATCCCTCTCTCCCTGTCAGTCCATCCCCGTTCCGGTCCAACGGCAAGAACAACCTGACGGAAATCTGCCGCCATCCCGGACAGGGGTATGGCCCTCTGATTGTTGTCCAGGGCAATGAGCTGGTTGTTCTTTCCTTCCGGTAGTACTTTCAGTGAACTGCTGAGATTCTTCTTGATAGTGACTGATGGAAGGTGAGTGACGCCACCCTGCATGGCCCCTTCAAGAAGGGCAAACTTATATAACCCATCTCGCCACAGTCTGGAAGAGAGATAGGATTTTTCATTGAGATCCGTTGAGCAGATAATGATTTTACCCACTCCCAATGTGCTCAAATCCTTCAGTAATCGACGGGCTACTGGCGGTCTGGGACATCCTAAAAGAACTGTAACAGGGTAAGTGCCTGTTGAATCTCTTACAGGATTGAATCGAATTTTCCACCTGTTCATCTTCCGGGATATCAACGATGCATGGCCTATCTGCCCGCCAACAATGCCTGCCAGAAATTCATCGTCCACATTTAATCTTAGTATTTTCGTAACATGAACCATTCTGGCATCATCGCAGGGAATCCCATCAGCTAATTCATCTTCATCAAACAGAATAAGATTCATCAGGCACAGTTATCAGCTGTATGGCTGGACTTCATCATGAACAAATGCAACATCAATGCCTGCCTGAGCAAAGAGTTCTTCAGATTCCACACCAGCCTGGTATTTACGTTCACATAAAACACGGGTAATGCCACAGGAAATAATCAACATGGCACAGGTGCGGCAGGGAGTCATTCTACAATATAGGGTTGCACCTTCGAGGGAAACTCCCCGTCTGGCAGCCTGGCAGATAGCATTTTGCTCGGCATGGACAGTTCTGACACAGTGCTGTTTTTCTACTCCGTCGCTGTGAAGAACGGTGTTGTACAGATGGCCTGCTTCATCACAGTGGGGCAGGCCCGGAGGGGCTCCCACATATCCGGATGCAAGTATTTGACGGTCTTTCACAATGACACAACCGCTGCGGCCTCTGTCGCAGGTTGCCCTCTTTGCGATGGCATTGGCCACCTGCATGAAGTATTCATCCCATGACGGGCGTCTATGAGTGCTGTTCAAAGGCTTCCCTCCTTTTTCCTGACATTATATCATGGTAATATGGAAGGTGACCTTCTACGCACATGGAAAAGATCAAAAAAGAAGAGGGGCTGGGATAATTACGGTGATATTGCGGCAGATCTTCGGGAAAAGATGTCCCGAATCGTTCCAATTCCACAGAATATGGCAGTAGAACTGGCCGAATACTTCCTGCCCGGTCCCATTGACGAAGATGCCATCTATCGATTGGAAGAAGTGCTGGATATCATGGCCGGGCAGTGGGATGCGGGAAACAGTATACTGAACTATTCTGATTATGAATTCATCAAAGAATTCGCCAATGCCTGGGCGCTGGAGCTGGATATAGGTGTGTTGAATCAGATCATGCAGGTGATTGTAGAGACGGGAGGATTTTCCAGCGATCCCTGAGAAACTCTAAAGGATATTATGAAAGTCTATTTTGTTGGTGCAGGTCCTGGAGATCCAGATCTGATTACGGTTAAGGGTCGCAATCTACTTGAACAGGCCAATGTGGTTATATACACAGGGAGTCTGGTTTCCACCCGGCTCCTGGAATACTGCGATTCCAATGCTGAGTTGATGGATTCGGCAGGTATGAATCTGAATGAAGTAGCCCATGTATACTGGAAGAAGAAGGAGGTAGAGGGTGTTATCGTCCGCCTGCATACTGGCGATCCATCCGTATACGGAGCCATTCAGGAACAGATTGATCTGCTCAATTCCTGGAACATCCCCTTTCTTATTGTCCCCGGAGTTTCATCCTTTCAGGCAGCCTCTGCGGCTCTGGAAAAACAGTTGACTCTGCCGGGAGTGAGTCAGACCGTTATCCTCACCCGGGTGGAAGGACGTACCGCAGTTCCTGAATCCGAACAACTGGAAGCCCTGGCAAAAAGCCATGCCACTCTTGTCATCTTTCTGTCTGTGGATAAGGCCGGAGATATTCAGAGGCGTCTGACTCCCATCCTTGGCCCTGACATCCCGGTGGCCGTGGTGTATCGGGCAAGTTGGGATGATCAAAAAACCATAACAGGTCAATTAGGCCATCTTAAGACGATGGTCAGGGAATCCAGAATTACCAGACATGCCTTGATTATTGTCGGTCAGGTTCTCAACTCGGAATATGAGAAATCAAAACTCTACGATGCCGCTTTCAGTCATGGATACCGCCAGGCAGAATGATCGCTCTGAGTTTCATTACAGAAAATGGCCAACAGACGGCAAAAGAGCTTCTCAAACGGCTGCCCCGGTGTCAAATAGTCGATCTTCGGGGCAGGGGACAACTCCGCGAATGGGTTGAAAACCACTTCCATACATTCAGCGGCCATGTGTTCATTATGTCTCTCGGAATTGTGTACCGGATGATTGCCCCATTCATTAACAGCAAATACACCGATCCAGCTGTGGTGGTTGTGGATGATGCACGCCGTTTTGCCATTGCAGCCTTGAGTGGTCATGAGGGGGGAGCCAATGTACTGGCCTGGAAGGTGGCCAGTCTGCTTGACTGTGAACCCGTCATCACAACAGCCTCGGACAGTAACCGCCGGATTACAATGGGTGTGGGCTGTCGTAGAGGAGTCTCCTCAGAAACAGTGGAAAAAGCAGTTCGGGAAGTTCTTGACAGGAACAATATAAGGATTGATGAAGTGCGAATTGCCGGAAGTGTCGATATCAAAAATGGAGAATCAGGCTTGATTGATGCCTTTGAGACCATGGGTATACCACTTGTATTTCTACACTCAAACCGCATAAGAACTTTTTCAGGGAGTGTCAGTCTCTCAGAGCCTGCCTGGAAGCATCTTGGTTTGCCGGGTGTGAGTGAACCATGTGCCTTATTGCTGGGAAGAAGGGCGGTACTCCTACAGTCAAAAATTGCCGTCGATGGTGTCACCATAGCTTTAGCCAGGGAGGATGAACAGGTATGAAAGGAACAATGAGTGTCGCCGGGACTGGGCCGGGCAATCCGGAGAATCTCACCCCAATGGCACAGGCAAAGATTAGATCAGCCGAAGTGGTCGTTGGTTACGATGGTTATCTTGAACTGATCAGTCCCTTACTCGGAGGTAAAACAATCATCTCAAGTGGCATGCGAAAGGAAGTGGAACGCTGTGGTAAGGCGCTGGAACAGTACCGGCAGGGTAGGCATGTTGTTCTGGTCTCAGGTGGAGATGCCGGGGTGTACGGTTTAGCCGGACTCGTTCTGGAATTGATGACTCCAGACGAACAAACAGATCTTGTTGTGGTGCCGGGTATTACTTCGGCGACAGCTTGCGCGGCCCTGCTGGGAGCCCCCCTCATCCATGATTTTGTCGTCATATCCCTAAGCGACCTTCTTACCGATGTGAATCTCATTGAGAAACGTCTTCGACTGGCTGCTGAAGGAGATTTTGTAACGGTCATCTACAACCCGAAGAGTTTGAAACGCCACCGACTTTTTCTATTATCTTCTGAAATATTTCTTCAGCATCGTCAACCTGATACTCCGGTGGGTATAGTTCAAAATGCCTACAGGGATACTCAGAGAGTAGAAATTACATCTCTACAGCACCTTGGAAATCAGAATTGGGTGGATATGAAAACTACTTTGATTATCGGCAACAGTCAAACCAGGGTGAGTGGAAATAGAATGATAACTCCAAGGGGGTATTCTCTGGACAAAGCAATGCGGATATGCTAATTGTTGTAAGGGTACCTCTAAAAAACAGCTTTAGGAAATTGACGAAGTGGCGGTGTGTTCCTCGGAGCTTTGCTCCTGTGGTACGCACCTGATTACGTGAGCATTTTGACGACGCAGTAGCGGCAGAAAAGATCGAGTCAAGAACTAAATGGGTTTTTTAGAGGTGCCCGTAAATCTGTTCAGCCCCACAGTGCCCGGAATTGTTGAATGTACGATTTCGGGTTAAAAGGGAATCCGGTGCAAATCCGGAACGATCCCGTCACTGTAATTGGATTGTTCACCATGAATGTCACTGTTCTATTGGAATGGGAAGGCGGTGGATGTTAATCATAAGTCAGGAAACCTGCTGTAGGGTCCCCACAGATAACACTCTTCGAGGAGAGAGTCGTTATCACGGATGCCATTCCGTTGTCGATAATCTCCTCCAATTCATTGGAGGTATTCGGGTTGATACCAGCCTGTAGCATTTATGGTAAACAGATAAAGGGCACCTCTAAAAAAGTCATGGTCCCTGTTAATTGGATCATTGATTCTCATGAGTTGTATCTCAACTGTGTCCGCTAATTCAGTCAGAGATGCAAAACCTGTAATCCTCATTGCAGGTTTCGGAAGCAGTTACGATACAGGAATTGCCAACCTGGAAGATTTTGATGTCCGTATTCGACAGAGCTTTCCAGACAACGAGGTCTTATGGGGTTTTACATCTTCCTTCATTGTCAACAAACTGCGCAAAACCGGCACAATAACTCTTTTTGATTCCAGAGTTCCCCTCTTCAGTCTTGAGGAAGCCTATCATCACCTCCTGGAACAGGGCCGTAGAAATGTACTGGTTGTTATATTTCACATCATGAGGGGGGTCAAGCATAAGCAGGTACTGGACACACCGACTCCTGGTCTCAATGTACAATACATCCACCCCCTGCTCTACTATGAGGAAAACATTGAGAATTCTGTTCTGATTATTGAGGATAAAATCGCCAATAACGAAGAAACGGCTACAGTATTGTGTGCCCATGGCAATGGAAAGAATCCCCGGTACAATGCTGAACTGGAGATAATCAACAACTACCTGCAGTCACATTATAAAAATACGTATCTGGTCAGCCTGGAAGGAACTCCATCCTGGGAACCCATTCGCAGAAAAATCCTTGAGTCAGGAGTTTCAAAAGTACAGTTTATTACTTACATGCTGACCTTTGGGGATCATATGCTGAATGATGTCTCTGGAGATGAAGATGACTCCTTGAAGAGCCAACTGGGACTCCCGGCCGAGGTTACCGATGGATTGGCTGCCCTGCCCAGTTTCCAGAACATGTTCATCAACAGAATCGCGGACACCCTGGAACAATTCGACGCTCTTTAGGCAGACTCAGACATGAGGATACTGGCCCTTTATCTGATAACCATATCATCGATTTTATGGGGAAGGGGGATAGATGAACCGGACAGGATGCTGTCCGATAATCCTTCGTCCCATGTTCTTGCCAGGATAGCGATACTTGAAAATCGGAATATCTCTGTCATTATTGAGTCAACCAGCAATCCAGAACGGCTGCCCATCCTTGTCAGAAATCTGGGAGCCATTCTTCAGGAAGAGATCCGTGCGGCAGAGATTCTGAGCTTCACGAACAAAACTCTCACGGACGTATTAAAAGAGGTGGCGGTCATCAATCCCGATTCTCAAAACATACCAGCCGTCTGGCGTATCAACATCCTTTCCTCCGGTGATGATGGGGCAGGAAGTCTGGGAATCCATCCGCAATTCCTACGTACAGCGGTTATTCCAGGTGTTACCCTGGTGACGGCAGTCATTGTTAGTTTTTCAGGAGTAATCGGCTTCATCGGATTGGCCTCATCCCACATAGCCCGCATTCTGTTTGGTAGTGATCACCGTCTTCTCTTCCCTGCTTCGGCTCTGACAGGAGCATTGTTTCTTCTGGTATCCGATACTCTGGCCCGGACAATACTGGGGAATACAGAACTGCCCATTGGTATAATAACGTCCTTCATCGGTGTCCCATTTCTCATCGCTATTCTCATGAACCGCCGAAAAATTCGGAATGCACTGTGAGTATTCAGGTTCACAACTTCAGTTTCTCCTACAATCAGAAACCTTTTCTGAGAAATCTTTGTTTCAACTGCTCCGGAGGTCAGGTGGTTGCCCTTCTCGGAGAAAACGGATCGGGTAATTCCACACTGATTTCATGTCTCGCCGGAATGAAGTCAGTCAGAGGCATAGACTGGATGAACAGGCCCCTCCTGGACTGGTCAATAGCAGATCAGGCAAAGCACAGGGCTCTGGTTCCTCAGCATTTCATCTTTGCTCCTTCCAGGGTTGTACTGGCTCGGGCATTCGCCCAGGATACACCTCTTCTTCTCCTTGATGAACCTTTGAACAATCTGGATCTTGTTTTCAGATGAAATTTATGAACTCATTGAAGGAGCGAAGTCAGAGTAAGGATGTGTTGATACTCATCACCCTGCATGACATCAATGCAGCCCTGAGCTGGTGCGACTCCGCCATACTATTGAAAGACGGGTACATTGTGGCTCAGGGACCCATCAATGAATCCATCAGTGAAGAAAGTGTCCATCAGATGCTTGTTATTAGAACTGATTTCGTCGAAATCAATGGAAGGCGTCAGATGTTCCTTCCCCTGGAAGAAGTCTCCTCATGATATTACATCTCAATTCCAATCCTGGCCGGCACCCCGGACTGGTAGTAATGCTTGACCGGTTTCATTTCAGTCACCAGATCGGCTCTCTGGATGAGACTGTTCGGGGCTCCCCGTCCGGTGCAGATTACTTCCATCGCTTCTGGCCGTTTGTCGAGAATTCTGTGGAAATAAGATTCATCCACCAGATCTCGGGAAAGAGCAACATTGATTTCATCCAGAATAAGGAGGTTGAAATCTGCGTCAGAAAAGAGTCTGTCAATCCTGTTCAATCCTTCATTTGCCCTGTCCCTGTCCTGGGTTGTTACGGATCGGTCAAGCATGAGCCCGCACCCAAATTGCTCAACCGATACGCCGATTTGACTCAGGATTCCTATCTCGGAATAGGATTTATTCTTGATGAACTGGATGATTTTCACTTTGAGATTAGCTCCTCTGGCCCTGAGAGCCAATCCAAAGGCTGCTGTCGATTTTCCTTTCCCGCCACCAGTGTATACATGAAGGTAACCATTCATATCAGAAATAGTAGCACATTTCAGCCGAAGATTGACAGGTGGAGATAGATGTATGATTAAATTCTTTCCATCAGATTCAAAACACACCACATCCAGGGTGCTCTCCAGACGATGATGCTTTTCAGTCACGGCCGCCCCTTACTCTTCCTGCTCGTTCTGCTGACGGCCCTGGCCCTTGATCTTCTAGCAGGAGATCCACCGACCCGATACCATCCAGTGGGCTGGCTGGGTCGGGTTATACAGTGTATCTGGGCCGGAAGACTCAGCAGTAAAAAAGCACATCTACTCTTCCGCGGAACTCTCATCCTCTCTGTTGGACTTCTCCTTACGGGGATGATTTCGTGGCCATTGCAGAAATCCCTTCACTCATTCAAGGGTATACTCCTGTTTCTCGCCATCATAATATCAGCCATTGTATTCAAACTGTCTTTTTCATTGAGAGGACTCCTTTACGCTGCCAGTAGCGTAAAAAATGCGCTGGATTCCGGAAATCTCCCCAGAGCAAGGCAGTTGGCCAGTCAGAAACTGGTCAGCCGGACTCTGGAAGATGTTGATGAAGCAGCTGTTGTATCAGCTGTCATTGAATCCCTGAGTGAAAACTTCACAGACAGCCTGGCTTCCCCCATTTTCTATTTTTTAATTGGAGGACTCCCTGCTGCCTGGGGGTATCGGTTCATCAATACTGCGGATGCCATGCTAGGTTACCGTGGGGGGGATTATGAATGGGGAGGAAAAATCACTGCCCGGCTGGATGATGCACTGAATTGGATACCCGCCAGGATTTCAGGCTGGATATTTATTATCGCCTCAGGTCTGACATCTCTGGAGGGCAGGTTGTCGTCAAAATGTATGCTGACTGATGGTATGAAATGCGCGAGTCCAAACTCAGGATGGACCATGGCGGCAGTAGCTGGAATTCTGGGTATCAGGCTGGAAAAAAAAGGGCATTATGCTCTTAACTCTCATGGAAGGCTTCCTGTATCAACAGACATAGACAGATGTATTAATCTTGTCAGAATATCATCTATGTTGCTGTTGCTGATATCCGCTATATTGTGTATGACTCTTACATTGATAGACCAATAACTCTATATATAGCGTTATTGGATGGAGTAGTCATGACGTTGATACTTGGTGGAATGAAGAGTGGTAAAAGCTCATTTGCGGCCCGGTTAGCCAGGGACAGAGAAGAGCTTGGACCAGTTGTTTATCTGGCCACAGCGTATGCCGGTGATGAAGAGATGACCCAGCGCATCCGGAAACACCGTGCTGACAGACCGACGCATTGGGAAACAATCGAAGAAGAATTGAATCCGGCAGGAGTGATTTCTAATCTCTCAGGAGTAAAAACACTGCTCATGGATTGTGTCACTTCATGGCTCAGCAATTTAATTGCTCCCCTGGGAGAGAAACCGGATCACGACGAAGTCATTCAGTTCGGACGGAAGGAGGTCAACAAGCTCATGGTAGGTATTGAAGATTGGGAGAAGGGCGGGGGGGAAGCCTTTCTTATCTCCAACCTGGTGGAACTGGGTCTGGTATCACTTTGGCCGTTGGGCAGGGTTTTTCAGGATCTGTCCGGCTTCACGCATCAAATAATTGCTACAGCCGCAAGCAGAGTCTATCATGTAACAGCGGGTCTACCTCTCAGATTAAAATGAAACCTGTCCTGGCTCCTATCACACATGCTCCTTATTACGAGTCTCACTGAAGATGAATATGGAAGAAGCGTTTCTAAGCAGAATCAAGGCTTCAGTACAGCCCATCGATGAAGATGCGATGAAGAGAGCTGCCTTGAAAATGGATGCCTTGCTGAAACCTCCCGGCTCCCTGGGCCGATTGGAAGATCTGGGAATTCTTCTGGCCGGAGTGCAGGGATGCGAAAAGCCTGTAATTAACTCAAAGCTTTCTTTGATTTATGCAGCTGACCATGGCGTTGTCGCTGAGGGGGTAAGCCTTGCTCATCCTGATGTAACAGGAACCATGGTCAAGGCCTTCTGTTCGGGTAGGGCTGGCATCAATGTTCTGGCTTCCCGTGCCGGATCAGAAATCAGAGTTTTTGATATTGGAGTATCCAGTGACTACGATGCACCTGAATCTGTACATATCTGCCGTATTAGCCGTGGGACTGGGAATATAAGAATCGAAGAGGCCATGAGCAGAGATGAGGCCGTCAGGGCTGTCGAAACAGGAATTGAAACGTCACAAACCGCAATCCGGGAAACAGGAGCCCAGTTAGTTGGCATCGGTGAGATGGGAATCGGCAACACAACCCCTGCAGCGGCCCTGACAGCTGTATTGACCGGCAAAGAAACCGAGAGGGTGACTGGAAGCGGCACAGGACTTAAATCTCTGGTAATCAAAAAACAGGTGATAGAAGACGCTTTGCAGCTTCATCAACCGAACCCGGAAGACATCATTGGTACACTGGCCAGAATTGGAGGTTTGGATATTGCCGGGATGGCAGGAGCAGTAATAGGAACGGCCGAACTGGGATCCCTGGCATTGATCGATGGATTTATCAGTGGGGTTGCCGCACTTGTTGCCGTGAAATTGGCTCCCAATGTGCGGAACCGGATGGTATTCAGTCATCTGTCAGCAGAACCAGGTCATAGAATCATTGCTGATACGCTGGGACTTCAGCCGATACTTGATCTGAATCTCCGTCTGGGGGAGGGAACAGGCGCCGCCCTTGCCATGCCCATCGTTGAGGCTGGAGCAGCCCTGCTTTCCGAAATGGGAACAATGACATCAGAACTCGTTCATCTCCAGTTGCCAAAAAGTCCTTGATTACATGATAATTATCATAAGGGTACCTCGAAAAAACAGCTTTAGGAAATTGACGAAATGGCGGTGCGTTCCTCGGAGCTTTGCTCCTGCGGTACGCACCTGCTTACGTGAGCATTTTGACAACGCAGTAGCGGCAGAAAAGGTCGAGTCAAGAACTAAATGTTTTTTTGAGGTGCCCATAATAGGAGTATGCAATGTATAGATTAATATCATTTGCTTTATTGACAACCTGCATTTTGATGAAAATGATGGCCTGGGAATCGCGATCCGATGGAGTGACTGGTATGACACTGAATGGCTCCACGGGATTGTTTATCGTTCCCGATGCTCAAATTGGTTGGGACAGGGCCGATATTGGATTGAATTCAGGTTATGGCTTTGTCTGGTCAGGGGATCTGGATCATTTACCCCGTTTTTCCATCAATCTGTTCAGGAAAATTGAAGTCTTCGGACTGTTACATTTGGACAGTAAGGAAGTAAAGAACGGTGTTCTGGGAGCAAAGTTTCAGTTTTTTGAGGAACAGGGTGCATCCCTGGCCATGGGGGGCGATTTCGAAATCACCAATACCAGCCTCTATACCGGTTATAATTCAAAAATTTATGCTTCCGTAACCTACAGTGGAGACTTTTTCAACATGCCAGCAACAACTACCCTGGCATTCGGATGGCAATTCTTAAGTCTGGGTGCGTTCAGTAGTCAGCTGATATATGGTATGGGTTTTACTATAGGATTGTTTCCCAATATACTCCATAACTATCTTGTGTGGGTCACGGACTTTTCCAACTTCTCCTATGCGGTGCATGGTTCCGAAGTGGATGCAGGAGTCCGGGGGGCATTGAATACAGGACTGAGGATACATCCTGTCAAGAAGGGGATATTCAATCTTGTTATCGACATTATTGGTACGGATCTTTTGGATCCAACTCGCGGACTGACTGTTTCACTGAGTGCCGGTATTGGACTAAAAGCTTCCAAAACCAACCTTCCTCTTCCACAGGAGCTGTAATCATCTTGAGTACTGTTGAGAATTTCATCCTCAGAGCAAAGGATTTAGATGGTGTCCTTACAGAAAATGACAAACAGAACATACTTGGAATGCATGAGTATTATGAAGAAGCGATGGAGTCCTTCCAGAAATTGGATGCTGGTGAATCGAAGCCATCTCTGGTTTCCTCTGAGACGGACAAGATCATACGTTCGTATGAAAAGATGGGAAAATTCATGCAGGAGATTACATCAGACGAGCCCAATATCCATGTCTATGGCTTTGAAACTCCATCTACCCAGCATGGAGAAGTCTCCCGGCTCATCGCCAAGATCAGGGATATAAGAACTGGGAACGATGAGTTCGTTTATTACATTCAGAGAGCTTATGAACTCTTATTCAACCTTGCCTGGGGTGGAGGTGGAAGGAGACAAAAAAACTACCTGGTCGTAAAAACACCTGTCAATCAGCCATTCACAAATTATGCTGTACACAAAATCCCTGATGTTGATGAATTCATCAAGAATTCAGTAATGTGCGTGATGCTCCGAGGAGCCCTTCTCCCCTCCATGATATTGAGTAAGGAGATACAGGAGTACAGTTCCACTGGTTTTGTAACATCATTCGCCCTCTTCCGCATCAGTCGAAATGATTCCAAATCGAAAAACAACATGGAATACATACTGGAACCTGATATGTCCTATTTTGACATCGAATCCCTGAATGATAAAAATCTCATCTTTGCTGATCCAATGAATGCGACTGGAGGGAGTTTGGTCACCGTTGTCAAGTACCTGCATTCCCGGGGGGTTCATCCGGGGTCTGTTAAAGCATTCAATGTTATTTCTGCCCTCCAGGGAACTCTGCAGATCGTCAGGTCGATTGAAAATGTTGAAGTTTTTACATTGTGGATGGATCCTGTACTCAATGACTCAGCATACATTCTGCCGGGTCTGGGGGATGCGGGGGACAGGATTAACGGAAAGGATTCGAACTATCGTCGGAATATAATTCAGCTCATTGCTGATTATGGAAGCAATCTGGCGGCTCTGTATCGCTCCCAGGTGAGAGAAATAGAGAGAATGGTTCTATAAGTATGACGACTTATTATGTAAAGGGCACCTCTAAAAAACCTTATTTCGTTTCTGGCTTGATCTTTTACCTCGCTGCTGCGTTGTCAAAATGCTCACGTAAGCAGGTGCGTACCGCAGGAGCAAAGCTCCGAGGAACACACCGCCATTGCGCCAAATTCCAAAAACGGTTTTTTAGAGGTTGCCTAAAGCAATGGATATTTATCATATCAACAGCCCTATTAAGTACTTCCTGCCGCACCTGGTCCCGGGCTGATATAGCTGTGGTCAATGCCTTCAATGAGGGCAATACCTTCCAGGAAAAAGGGGATTACAAAAGTGCAGCAGCAGCTTACAGAGAGGCCCTGGCTGTCAAACCCAGAATGACCGCAGCATCATACAACCTGGCAATAACCTTAGCCAGATCCAGACAATATGATGAATCTATCAGAATTCTCAATGAATTACGGAGACGAAATCCAGAAAGCCTTAAGGTCATCAGGACGTCTGGATGGGTGTTGTTCAAGAGTCAGGAACTTAAGAAAGCTCTTTCCCATTATTTTGAAGCTCTGGCTGTCCTGGAAACTGATGCCGAGGCCCTAAAAAGCATTGTTGAAATCTATAAACAACTTCAGCAGTTTGATGATGCAGTTAAATATCAGAAGGAGCTTCTTCAGGTTGAAGATACGGATGAAAATCATCTGATTCTTGCGGAATTGTATGCTATGAATGGATATGTGCAGGAGGCAATCTATGAGTACGAATGGGGATTCACAAAAAGCATTCCAAAGCCAGAGGCCCTGCTTTCTGCAGGAGAGATGTTGGAAAAACTGGGGTTATACAGCAGGGCAGCAAAGTATTATCAGCGTGCCAGCAGGGATGGATCCAGCGCGGGTGCGGCTGCCAGCTTCAGATTGGCTCGATTACAGCTACTTGAGTTCACTGATTTTGAAATCGGTATCGATTCATTGAGAGCGGCCTATCAAAAAGGCTTCAATGATGATGAAGCCATTCACAATCTTCTCCTTGATATTCCACCGGAATTGATTCCAGTGATCCAGGAGTTGATCAGCTCTGAAGAAGCTTCTTGATTGAACTGAATACTTCCTCCGGTGCTGCAGATGCGTCGACTGTCTGCAAAAGGTTCTGATCACCATACCAGTCAATCAATGGAGATGTCGCTTCATCATAGACTTTCAGCCTGTTTTCAACGGCATCCAGGGTGTCATCCTTCCGTGTTTGGAGAGTAGCATCATCATCATCGCATATTCCCTCGGATTGTGGGGGAAAGAATTCAATATGGTAAATACGTCCGCAGACTGGACAGGATCGTCTGCCAGTGAGGCGTATAATCAGATCTTTTTTTGAGCATTGCAAATTGATTACGTAATCGAGTTCTGCGACCTTTGAGAATGCCTTTGCCTGGGATATTGTTCTTGGAAACCCATCGAATATGAATCCATCCCCTGCATCATCTTTCCTTAATCGATCCTGAACCATGGAAACTGTTATTTCATCAGAAACTAGATCCCCTCTTTCCATAATGATTTTCACCTTGCGGCCAAGCTCGGTATTATTACTGACATGATACCGAAACAGGTCTCCTGTTGAGATGTGGGGAACCGACAGGAGTTGTTGAGTTTTGACGGCCATTGTTCCTTTACCGGCTCCAGGGGGACCAAGAAAAACTAATCGCATAGCATTACCTCCTGCTGAATATATTCCAGGGCACCTCTATTTGATAATATCCCTTTTATACAGATCAATCAAGTATCAGTACTCTATTGATTCGTATAAATACTGGCACATCATTTGTGTTGGCATGAAGGGGGATTGACAATTCCATTGGAAAAATCCGCCGCTCACCCCTGGTTATTGGGGGAACTTGATTCTTCAGAATACTGTATTCAGCAGGCGTCCAATCTGGATGGAGAAGTACTTCAAATGTCAATTCCTCAATTATTGCTATACCAGTATTTTCCAGGGCCAGATCCATCAGCAGAACCTGGCGATCAAATGCTTCAATGGTACGGCGGTTGCGAACTTCAGCTTCCAGGGTACACCCCGTCGGTCTGAGAGTATCCCAGTTGATTTCCACACCAGTTGAAACTGGGCTGGCAGATTCGTCTGAGAATTCTACTTCCAAAGGCAGTATCTCAATACCTTGTATATTTGCATCACTTCCTGCCAGCCAGCGGAAGGTGTTGAACGGGAGGGTATCCCCGGACAGCAGGGAAGGGGTTTTCCCATCCAATACCAACCATGGCATGGAAAAAAGTACCGTACTGTCCATGCTCTTACCCTGTACAAGTAGTTTCAATGCTTCAATACTGTGCATCTCTGACTTAAAACGTCCAATTATATGAAGATAGGAATCATCATTTCGCCGGCCTATTTCAGAAAATGTGATTTCAGTATTGAGAATGTCATTATTGACAGATGAGGTGTCTACTGGAACTGGCCGAGGATTTGAAATAAATGATCCATAAACCTCTTCAACTCCTGGTGGAGTAGCTCTATTCAGGACCGATACAATGAAATCCCACTGCCACAACATTACTCCAGAAGAAGAAAGAAACAACAGTAAGGCGACAAGGATTAACCGATGCTTCCGGTTTCTACCAGTATGGAATCTGATCCATTTGTTTTCAAGAAAAAAACGTTGAAGTTCTGAATTATTGGGTTGTAATTCCGACGCGACCCTGACTAACTCAATGATTTTTTTTCTATCCCGAAGTGAGGATCCTCTTCTTCGTGACCGTTTAAGATATATTTCTGCCAATTCCACTCTTGGTGCCGCATCTCTGGGCCGCAGTTGAGATGCACGGGCAAGTTCCGCGATAGCCTGCTCATAGTTTTCTCTGGCAAATGCTTTTCTGCCCCGGCGCAGATGATTATGCGAGAGTTTGTTCAGTGTATCAGTTTCCCTGCGTGTCAGCCGAAATTCATGCTTGAGAGAATCTAATTCTGAACTGGAGGGAGGATTGACTTCTGACCAGTCTTTAAGCCGTTCAATAAATCTTCGAAGAAAGCTTTTCTCCTCTGGAGGATATTCCTCAATCATGTCTCCCTCTTTACATCAGGCATTCTCAAAAAATAACCGATATACTAGTATGATTAAAGGAGCGGTGTTACTCAAGAATGAAAATAGAATTCTTATGTGAGGCATGCGGAGCATCTGTGAACTCCAGAGCCGTATCATGTCCGGTATGCAATCGCCTCTTCAGCGGAGTGCAATGCCCACGATGTTACAGTCGGGGAGATTTCAGGAAATTCCTTCATGGTTGTAAGACCTGTGGTTTCACGGCAGATACAATTCCATTGGAAATGATTGATGGCCGTTTTCTGGAAAAGAGATTGCACAGAAGACCTTCCTGGTCTGCATCCCGTTATTGGACATACAGTGTACTACTCCTGATCTCCATATCAGCAATTCTGCATTTCTGGATGATTAATTGAGTTTCGGAAGAGTTGGCCAATGATCGAGAACGGTATTAAATGTTTAACCATCGTACTTCTCCTGACTGGATTCAGTCTGACTGTTACTCCCGCCCAGGAATCCGAAAAATCTCTGCCGCGAGAATACAGGAGTATTGGATTAGGCATGCCTATCAGAGAAGTCAAGGATTTACTGTCCAGGGATCCATGGTTTACCTACAGAGGTGAGGAATCAGTCAGTCTGCTTGAAAGACCAGGATCCTCCTTGATCGAAGCTGATGGTTCATTATTCATCCTGCGGGGACTTTTTTATTTTGAAGATGAAAAACTGGCTTCTATTATATTGGAATTAAATCCTGCAGTGATAGATTGGTATACTGTATATACAAACCTTGAGGAGAAATACAGGATTCCCCTTGAAATGAATCCCACGAAAGTATGGTGGGAGGATGGATCGACCCGCATGGCATTGGAACGTCCCCTTACAGTGAAATATCTGGACTTGCAAGTCTTTGATGCAGCTCTGGAGGATGAAGCAGACCGAATCGCATGGCGAGAAAGTGCCAGGCAGGAATTTATTGATGAATTCTAAAAGATTCACTCCATGTATTTCTGTTTTGATGACAGTTCTTATTTCCTGTGGAGCCCGTCTGTCAACACAGGAAATAACTGTCGGGGGGCACACTCTCAGTGTGGAAATTGCGGACACTCAGGAACTTCGCCGCAGAGGACTCATGAACCGCCGCAGTTTGCCTGATAATACGGGTATGCTTTTTGTGTTTGAGTCTGAATCTAAACCATCCTTCTGGATGAAAAATACAACGATTCCCCTGTCAATATCATTCATTGCAGCCAATGGGTTGATACGTCAGATAGAAAGACTGGAACCATTATCACTGGAGTCGGTTGTATCAAGGAGAACAGTCCTGTATGCTCTTGAGGTCAACCGTGGATGGTTTGAGGAGAGAAATATTACTCCAGGGGATATGGTTCTATTTCAGGAATCCCCTCGCCGTTAGTCTCAGGTGAATTGACAAGCTGATAAACCTTCCTCTCATAGCCCTGCAGCTCTTCTTCAAGATCCCGGGATATGGATGACCCTTCGTCAAATAGAGTCATAACTTCTTCCAGGGGGACTTCTCTGTCCCTCATCTTTTCAGCGATTTCCTCCAATCGCGACAACCGTTTCTCAAATCCTTCCATTATCTTCCAGTCTCCCTTTTATCTGTTTCAATAATTCTTGCTGAAGCGACATCCTCACTGAACCGTATTTCAATAACATCCCCTGAGTTCAGCTTACAGGCCGAATCGATGCCCCTGCCATTCTGTGTAACCCTGGCATAACCCCTCGCGAGAATGGACTCTGGTGACATGTTTGAGATAGTTCCAGAAGCTGAATCCAGTCTTTTACGCAACATTGCCAGCCGTTCATTCGCCTCAGTACAGAGTTTACGGAATGCATCATCACTTTGTCTTAGCTCCAGTTCAATTCTAGCCCTGATAAATGAGTGCATTCGGTCAATGGAACAGTGTTCCAGACGGTGGTGGGTGTCGGCAATCCGCCGTGAAAGTACATCGACAGATTCACGGCGAAATCCTTTGACCCGCATCAGGAGATCTTCAGAACGATCACTGACCAGTTCTGCCGCGGCAGAAGGAGTAGCTGCTCTCACATCTGCTGCAAGGTCGGCCAGACTCACATCAATTTCATGTCCGATACCACAAACGATGGGGATTGGAGATTTAGCAATACTTCGAACAACAATTTCTTCATTGAAAGGCATGAGATCCTCCAGAGTTCCACCGCCCCTGGCAAGAATTATAACATCGCCCAACTTGTAATTCACAGCCCTCTCAAGCTGGTCCGCAATCATATGTGCGGCTTCCATGCCCTGGACCAGTGTGGGTAAAATTGTTATCCGGGGTGCGGCTGCTCGTCTGGAAAGCACCTGAAGAATATCCTTCACGGCTGCACCAGTGGGGGAGGTTATGACAGCGACTCGTCGGGGGTAGGGAAGCAGGGGCAATTTACTGTCCTGGTCAAACAATCCTTCTGAAGCAAGCTGCTGTTTACGCTTTTCCAGAGCCTCCAGCAGAGCCCCGCGTCCAGCTTCACGTAAGCTGTCAATTATTATCTGATAGCTGCCCCGGGGTGGGTAAACTTCAATTCGTCCCTTAACAACAACGTTCATACCATCAGTGGGCTGAATTCTGAGTCCAGCTGCTTGACCACGAAACAGAACAGCTGATATCACTGCATGGGAATCCTTGAGAGTGAAGTATTGGTGTCCGGCACCCGAATGTCGTAAATTGGAAATTTCTCCTTCCACCTCAATCATCGGGAATGTGGATTGGAGTTGAGTTTTGATAGCATGGGTGAGTTGACTGACTGACCAGACTGGCTGTGTATCATTGTTCAGCATTTTTTAATTATTCCGATTTTTGATGAATGTGGGAACAGAGGGTTCCGGTTAAACGTTATCAACTGTATCATTGTTAAATCTAATCGCAGTAGACAAGCCTGTCCCGTGAGCCGTCATACTGCATTCCAGCAGCCCTGTGACTTACGGCACCGGATATTTCTCATTGGGACAGACATGTGGAATATCTCTAAATGCGATGATGGGAGAACTCATGGGCAATCTTGCTGTAATTAACATGATTGGGCTGACATCACACGCTTATGAATCCGTTTTTGGAGGTCCATCATCTTTGAAGTGGGTTATAAAATGGGCAGATAATATTCCGGATTATCAAGGAATTATATTTCTTACGGATTCTGAATTAGAGCTCATTGAAGTTGAAGAGGGGTATTCTGAGGTAATTCAACGGGAAAACTGGACGGAAACAGAGTTTATCGATGCTCTACTCGAGGGACTTTCCAAATCCAGGGAGATGAATCCAGAGGCTTTATTTCATATATGGGGAGATTGTCCCCTCGTGGATGTTGAATTGACAAAAACATTGTGGGAACTGCATTACAGATACGATGCCGAATACACATTCGCTGATGGATATCCCTATGGTCTGGCTCCGGAAATTCTTTCGCCAGGGTTATTGGCAAAGCTTAAACCTCTTGCCGTTCAGCGCGCCAGTATCCTGGAAAGGAACAGTCTATTTGAAATTCTCAAAAAAGACATTAACGCCTTTGATATTGAAACACATTTATCACCAATGGATCTGCGAATGGAGAGAGTTTCCATCTCCTGCGATACAGCGCGCAATAAGAACATTGCCGAAGACTTATATGCTGCCGGAGGTATTGATGCAGAAACTCTGTGCCGGGTTATTCCTGAAAATCTCCATTTACTGCGAAATCTCCCCTGTTACTTTCCCATACAGATAACGGACTATTGCCCCCAATCCTGTTCCTACTGTCCATTTCCACAGTTTTCAGGAAATCCAATGAAGGGTAGAAATTTTATGGATCTATCAAAGTTCAATGATCTCTGTCAGCGAATTTATGAATTTGCTGATGATGCTGTTATCGTACCATCCCTATGGGGCGAACCGGCATCTCATCCTCAAATTGGAGAGATGATTCACCATGCCCTGAGTTTGAGCAGTACAATCCGTGTTTTGATTGAGACTTCCGGGATTGGCTGGGAAAGGAGTTTACTGGCAGATCTTGCTGGGAAATTCAATGCCGGTCGCCTCATGTGGATTGTCAGTCTTGATACTGCTGATGAAGGCCTGTATCGCACATTGCGCGGGGATGGGATGCAGGAGGCTGAGAAAACGGCTGAAACCCTGGCAAAACTCTTTGGCCGTCACTGCTGGATGCAGGCCGTAAGGATGAATGGAAATGAAGAAACCCTGGAAGATTTTCATCATAAGTGGAAGGATGTCGGTGGGGGAGTCATTATTCAGAAACATGATTCATACTCTGGTTATCTTGAGAATCTCCAACCGGCCGATCTTTCACCATTAGACCGTTTTCCCTGCTGGCATCTCAAGAGAGACATGCCCATATTGATTGATGGTACAGTTCCCTTCTGTCGTACCGATCTGGGCCGCAGAGAGAATTCAGGGAATGCTTTTGAAGAGGATTTAGAATTGATATGGTCTCGCGGAATTAAATTATACCAGGCTCATATTGAAAAAAAATACCCTGGACCCTGTGGGAATTGTGATGAGTTCTACACCTTCAATTTCTAGACAGAGTCACTTAAATGATGTCGTCTCCTATACAATCCTGGGTGGAGAAACCCTTGACAGGAAGAAAAAGTCTCAGGATGGGTTTTCCATAATACTTCTCAACAGTTCTTCCAATCCTTACAGAACTCCACTTTTTAATGAACTTAAAAAGCTGCAAGCTGTGGAAGTATTGTCCATAGAAACTGATCCTTCCCCCAGAGATGTACTCATGTTGATGCAGCTTTATAACAATGTAAGATTCATCATCTTCAAAAAGGGGACAGATACTGGACACCGTCTGGATACAGCATTCAATGAAGCCCTCTGTAACCACTGCTATGTCATATCACCTAACATGCAGATGAAGCGGCCAGATACTCTGAATCATCTTTTAGGCGAAATAATGGAAAGAAAACAGATTTGCACCGTTCCCGTGATTCAAAATCTTGATGGAGAAATCCTTCATACAACTGTTGGTCCGATGCCAACCGGCAGAACCAGGTTTCAAGTTCTGCCAACAGCTCCAGGAAAAAGGGAGACTCCAACACTGTTTCCCTGGGATTACTTCGGGATGTATAATCTGGAAAAACACAGAAAACTTGGCGGTTTCGATCATTCAATAAAGGAAAGCTGGTGGCAGCTGTTGGAGTATGGAATGCGAGCCTGGTTATGGGGGGAGAAGCTGTCGACCCATCCTGAACTTAAAATTGGGCTTCTGGTAGACCTGCCATCAGTCAACACATCACCGGGGATGGGGTATCGTCGTTTCTACCTGAAAATTCTTGCCGTTCACCGCCGGAATGGCGGAGGTCGCTTGAGTCGTCTGCAATGGTGGTCATATCTGATAAGATCCGGCGACAAAGATCATTCTGCCAGCTCCGATTGGAAAGAAATTCATCACTGGGTTAGGGAAAACAGTCATCGATATAAGCTTGATGCAATAGAGCTCAGTGAGCATTGGATATGGGAGGAGAGGTGACAGGGGTTTTTCTCCAGGTTCGGCTTGATTCTACCCGACTCCCGGATAAGGCCCTGTTGAAACTTGCCGGGAAGACTGTACTGGAACATGCAATAAATGCATTGAACGGTGTTGAAGCCAGCGTTTTCAGCCTCTTAACTACGGAAGATGCCGCTGAAATACTGCAGCCATATGCTGAAGAAGCAAACTGGAGCCTCTTCACGGGTCCGAAAGATGATGTTCTGGCTCGCTACTATTCAGCCAGCAGAAAATTCGGGGTTGATCGAATTGTCAGGGCGACAGGTGATAATCCTCTGGTTTCGGCGGAAATGGCAAACAGGGCATTGGAACTGGCCTCAAGGACAAAGGCTCACTATACGGGTTTCGCCAAACTACCCCCTGGTTCAGGAGTCGAAATCCTTGATGTCAGTGCGCTGAATGAAGCCTTCCGCGAATCGGTCGATACTTATGAACGGGAGCACGTTTCTCCATTCATCTACCGTAGACCTCACCGATACAGGATTGAAAAACCGGATGCCCCTGGAGATATGCAGGCTCCTGGAACCCGAATTACCCTGGATACGATGGATGATTATCATTTTCTTTCCTCATTATTCAATGATTTATACCGCGGAACTCCCCCTGAACTCACCGCTGTTGTACAATGGCTCAAGAAGAGCTCATGAAAGCTGATCAACTATACCTGAGGCCGTTGGATGTCAGGGGAAAGGGTTCAGGACATTTCAGACGTTCATACAGTCTGGCCTGTGAATTGCATGCCGCGAACAACCTCCCGTGTACTCTTATAGTGGACAATCCCGATTCATGGGCAAGGGAAATTCCCGGATTTCCGGGAGAAATCCATACAGAATCATTTCAGAATGTAAACCCGGATACACAGAAAAGCATACTCATCCTTTCAGACATGAGAAACACCCCCCTGTTCGAGCTTCAGCATTTCTCCAGATTCGGCATGCCGGTGCTTCTGGATGATGACGGCCCTTCCAGGCTGTATGCTCCATTTGTAATCGACAGCATCCCCGGTCCACGTCAAAGTGCAGCCAACATTTCATCAGTATCTTTGTTGAACCTGCCTCCACCAGGAAGAATTCCGAATCCTGAGGGAGAAATTCTCATTAGTTTTGGAGGACAGGACCCCCATGGTTTAACCATTCCTGTCCTCGATTTTCTGATCAATGAAATGAATGTGAAGAGAACGCGAATCTCTGTGACTCGTCCTGTCAGAGCATGGCCGGAAGAATGCTGCCCGCTTTATAATGATATAGAGATTATTGAGGCAACGGACAATCTCAAAGAGAAACTTCATCAATACGGCATGGTGTTCTGCTCGTTTGGACTTACCGCCTTTGAGGCATTGGCTGCCGGTTGTGGCGTGATAACGGTCAATCCCGGCCAGTATCATTCAACTCTTTCAAAATTTACAGGCTTCCCTGGAGTAATACATACAAATCAAACAGCGATGCGTTTAAGCCAGAGACAGAATAGACACCTTAGGGCATTGCTACAGGATCCTGAGACGTTGATGAAAACATGGAATGGTATATTGAAAAACTACCTGAGCAATGAAGACCGACAGGAAATGTGTCATCTTATTCAGAGTATAAATGTTGTTACACCGGTATGTGCCGCCTGTGGAGCAATGCTGCCGGAAATCATTGCCCGCTTTCGTCATCGCAGTTATTACAGGTGCAGTGAATGCCGTATGCTGGGATTATACCTCTTTGAAGCCAGAGAAGTGAACTATGGACATGATTACTTTGGTGAGGAATACCGTCAACAATATGGGCGTACATACCTGGAAGATTTTGATGCAATCAAGGCCATGGGTCATTCCCGGCTGAAGCTTGTCAAGAAGTATAAATCAGAGGGGAGTCTGCTTGATATTGGCTGTGCGTTTGGACCATTTCTTCAAGCCGCAGAAGAGAATGGATTTGAAGTGTACGGCACAGACATATCCGAAGTGGGTACAGAATACATAAGAAATGTACTTGGTTATCCAGTATTACAGGGACAGTTTCCTGAAATGAATCCTGCGGTAGAATTCAATGTTTTGAATTTTGATGTAGTTTCACTCTGGTATGTCATAGAGCATTTTCCTCAGCTTCATCCAGTCCTCTCCTGTTTATCAACGATTACTTCCCCTGGTGGGATACTGGCTTTTTCGACTCCCAATGCCTCAGGAGTATCAGCCCGGCTTTCATTGACAGATTTTCTGGAGAACAGCCCTGATGATCACTACACTCTATGGTCCCCACGCAGTGCGAAGCTGATCCTAAAAAAATATGGCTTCAAAGTACTCCGGACACGGGTTACAGGGCATCATCCCGAACGCTTTCTCAAGGGAGTAAGAAAAAAGTCAATACTCTACAGGCCCCTCATGATTTTCAGCCACCTTTTCCGCCTTGGTGATACATTTGAAGTCTATGCCATAAAAAAAGTTGAGGGCTGATGTGGAAAGAATGATTTTCATACTGGGATGCGGCGAGATGCAGATTCCTGCATTGAAATTATCAAGGGAGCAGGGCTGGAGAGTTGCTGCCGCTGATGGAAATCCTGATGCTCCAGGTCGATTATACTGTGATGAATTCTATAATATTGACCTCAAAGACACCCCGAGCCTTGTTTCAACAGCAAAGAACTTAAGGAAGGGTAGGGGACCCAATGGTGTTTTTACTGCTGGAACTGATTTCTCCCATGCGGCAGCTCTTGTTGCCTCAGCACTGGGTTTACCCGGCCACAGAGTGGAAGCCGCTTTCTCAGCAACAGACAAAATTCAGATGAGAAAGGCGTTTTCCGCGGCTGGAGTTCCTTCTCCATCGTTCGCGGAGATTACAGCCGACAGTGATCTGGATGAAGCTCTTCAGAATGTTCCCGGACCATGGGTTGTCAAACCCGTCGACAGTATGGGGGCCCGTGGTGTTGTGCGGATCGATGAAACGGGTTTGCACAAGAATGAAATTCTCAGAGCTATAGAGTGTGCAGGTCATTATTCACGCTCAAGGCGAGTATTGGTCGAAACATACGTGGAAGGTCCTGAATTCAGTCTGGATGCATTGATTGAAGGGGATCGAATTATTCGATGTGGTCTTGCCGACAGGATAATCAGGTATCCTCCATATTTTGTTGAAATCGGTCATACAATTCCATCTGCTGTAAGCAGGGAATCGGCAGAATCCATCTGGAAGGTATTTGAAGATGGAATCAATGCACTGGGTCTGACCTGGGGTGCGGCTAAGGGTGATATCAAGTTGACTCCCCGGGGGCCTGTTATTGGAGAGATTGCCGCAAGATTGTCAGGAGGCTATATGTCCGGGTGGACCTGGCCGGAAGCTTCTGGAGTGCAGCCAACGCTGGGAGGCCTGTATCTTTCCATGGGATTGAGACCGGGAGACATGTCCCCGAAACGCAATCTCATCTGTGCAGAGAGAGCGTTAACAGGTATCAACGGCACTGTTCGAAGAATTGATGGCAGGGAGGACGCCTTGAAGCTTCCTGGAATTCAAGAAGTCTTTCTGCGGTGTAAAACTGGAGATACGATTAAATTCCCTGTCAACAATGTTGAAAAAGCTGGCAGTATTATTGCGGTCGGCGATGGGTATATGGAAGTGGAGCATCGAGTGGAGAAGGCCTTACAGGCTCTGAGGCTTATTCTTGAACCATCAGACAGAACTACGGGGGATTTTCTGGATTCCTTTGATAGATTCCCGCCAGATGCATTTGCTGTCAATGGCTTTTTCGACCGCCTGTGGCAATTGCATCCTCCCTGTCCATCGGAAGGAAGTTCGTCAATCAAACCTCCAATCTTCATTCCCATGAATCTACCGAAATGTAGAGACTATACTGGACGAACTATGGAAGATGTAATATATCTCATGGAAAAAGAAGACTGTTTGAGTATTGTAAAGGAAAAAAGTAAAGAAATGGATTATTCGCATCAGTCCAGTTTCTGGAAAGCGCTGGTTCGAGGCAGTTCTCCGGGACTGAGATGGTTTCTCGAAAAGGGAAAACTGTGCCGCGCCCGGTAAATGCTCATAATCACATTTCCGGTTTCCTGTTGATAACCCTTGTTCTGTTAGCAGGAAATCAGTCAGTAAAACTTTATGGAGAATCAATGTCCCTTGAGGAACTGCTGCAAAGGACAGGAGTTGCAATGAAATGGGATTCTCTCCGATCTGCAGGGCAGTTAAGTCGGGATGGCAATACAGTGGTATTTCGACCAGGTGATCCCTGGATGGTTCTGAATGGTAGAAGGCTCCTGTTATCCGGCCCTGTAATTGAAAGAAATGGTCAGCTGATTTTTTCCGAAGAAGCTGTGAGTGCACTGCTGAAGATATACAGGGTTGAAAAAGAACCTTCCGGTCACAAACTGATCACAATACTGATAGATCCAGGACATGGCGGCAGGGATACAGGCGCTCTGAGGCATTGGAAGGTTGACGGTGTCCAGATTCCACTTGCTGAAAAAGATGTTGTTCTGGATATAAGTCTTCAGCTGGCTGAAAAACTTCGATCTTCCTATCCCGATAAAAACATAATTCTAACTCGTGATAAAGATGTGTATCCAACATTGGAGGAAAGGGTGCACATGGCCAACAATGTCAGTCTGGAAGCACGTGAAGGAATGCTTTATCTCTCCATACATGCCAATGCTTCTTTGAACTCCAGGGCGGAAGGCTATGAAATATGGTATCTCCCCAGGAACTATCGCCGCAATATCGTTAATGCTTCCCTGTTCGGCCACAAGGCAGATTCAATCGCTCCCATTATCAATGCACTCTGGGAAGAAGAGTATACACATGAGAGTATACATCTTGCGGACTTGATCCTTGAAAGTCTGCAAAGCTTACTGGGACCCGATATACCCAATCGCGGCCGCCGGGAAGAAAGCTGGTTTGTTGTCAGAAATGTAAAAATGGCATCCGTACTCATTGAGGTAGGATTTATATCAAATCAATATGAAGCATCCCGCCTTGCCCATCCCGATTACTTGAGATTGATTACCGAAGGTATATATAATGGGATTCGTGACTTTGTCGACTATTTTGAAAACAGGGAGTAATAGACAGTTATAATGCAGCACAGAAAATTTTCTGGACCTCTCATCCCATTATCCCTGATAGCATTATTTTATTTCACAAGCATTCTTCTATACTTCATTCTGCCGCCCTATACTCGTGGGTATGTTTTCAGATATCCAGTCAATACAGGAGAATCCAATGGTTTTGAAAGGAGAGATGTTCCTTCCAGAGTTAATCTCGAAGAGCAGATTGATATATATCTCAACGAGTTGTTCACAGGACCTGTTACTCTGGCTCTTTCACCAACAGTCCCCAGGGGTACGAAGCTGAATCATGTCGCAATGATTGGGAAAAGCATCTATATTGACCTTGACCTCAGGATGCTGTCCGCAATATCTCAGTTGTCATTTCCATTTGATACAGCTCTTGAAAACATACGATTTAATCTGCTCTTCAATTTTCCCAGATTGAAGGATGTTGTGTTCACAATCGAAGGTCAACAGGTTAATGCGATCCCTTTTTTTCAAAAAAAAGTAGAAAAAAAATGAAAAATCCTGAAAATTTCAAGTTGATTCATTGACAGTTGGTTTTCAAAATTGTAGTTTTTACTGGTAATTATCCAAATCTTCATTATGAAAAAGGAGCCTTCTATGAAAAAGTTTTTCTTTTCTCTCATCGCTATTCTAGTCTCAGCAGGTATTGCATTTTCCGAGGAGAGCGTTTTGCTTGATTTCAGTGAACTGGTTGATGACTATCAGGGGGAACATCAAGCAACAGTTATAGACTTCAGTATGTTTGCAGGGACTCAGTTTACTGAAGATGAAAGACAGAAAATGATAACATCACTGTTAATCCCCAACTGGGAAGTCGAGTTCTCATCTTCATCTCAAACAGTCATCAACAGTTCGTTGTCCTACACAAAACCTGCTACTGTTGCGAATACATCTTCTCAATTTGCTGGTGAGCAGGTTATGGGAGTACGAGTCCATTTCCCTGAATTACCACATAATTCCTATGCATGGATAAAACCACCATTTGCAATTCCTGCATTTTCCACCAATACCATTGTTGATGGTGCGCCCAGAGGTACTCAGTTCAATCAAATGGGCACTGTGAAGAATGTCGGCGTATTGCGATCTGTCGAAATCAATGTATACGGCATGAATTACCCCATTGGTCTTTCTGTAGTCCTGAGAGATCAGGACGAACAATACCACGAAGTGAAATTGGGTTATCTTGACTTTGATGGCTGGCGCAAGCTGGTATGGCAGAATCCGAATTATGTTGAAGATGTACGAAACCGTGTTCTGGTAAGAAAATCACTTTACCCCCGCGAAATCCCTTACGTGGTTTTGGACAGTATTCAATACTACAAAGATGCCATGAATGAAGGCGGTGATTTCATTACTTATGTTAAGGATATTGCAATCACCTATGATCTTGCTATGGTAACCGATGTGGATGAAGATCTCAAGCATGAAGAGATTTGGGGGATTCTGGCCGATAGAGAAGAGGAACGCCGCAGGTTTGAGACTTCTCGTTTATTGGACAAAGAAGTATTGCGCTTTCTTGAACAGAAGAAAATGCATAAAGACACAGAAGAACCTGAGGATACAGTTCAGTAATTGCTGAATTCCTGAAAAAGATCCGACAAAAGTCGGGTCTTTTTTTTGTTACAGAGTCATCATCTTCTAAAAAATTGATTATCCTGGGAGAGACTTGCAAAATCTGGAGTAGTAGTGTATAAGAAGAAACTAAGTGGTAAACTGGAGGTTTTACTATGAGGGTTGAATATATCAATCCATATATAACTGTTTAGGGTGGCTAGCTCAGTTGGTTAGAGTACGTGCTTGACATGCACGGGGTCACTGGTTCGAATCCAGTGTCGCCCAATATCACAGCATATTCTCAGCAATCACCGTTATAAAAGAAGTGAGGAGTCAGGAATGTCCTTCTGATTTATTAGAAGAAATTATATCCTGAGCAATTTTCCCGGTTACTGGTTCATAATGACTGAATTCCATTTCATAGGCACCTGTTCCAGATGTAATGGCTTTTATGTCTATGGAATATGTTAGAAGTTCTCCTTGAGGAATGATTGCCTTAATGCATTGAATGCCTCCACCGATGGGAGTTTGATCCTGCACACGTCCCCGTTTCGTTGACATATCGGACAGGATATCACCGAGATAACGCTCTTCTACATAGACCGTAAGATTAACTAAAGGCTCAAGTAATACAGCACCCGATTTCTCAAATGCCAGTTTCAATGCCATCTTTGCAGCAAGTTTAAAAGCCATTTCTGAAGAATCAACACTGTGTTCCTTACCATCATAGACACTGACTCCTATATCCACCATGGGAAAATTGGCCAGATAACCTTCAGCCATAGCTTCACGCAGACCTTTTTCGATACCGGGAAAATATCCCTTACTTATGGCTCCCCCCCGGATATCATTTGTTAGTTCAAAATCTTCTCCACGCTGCAATGGTTTTACCTTGATGAAGACTTTACCATATTGCCCATGACCACCTGATTGCTTCTTATGTGTATATTCAGCAGAAGAAGCTTTTGTAATAGTTTCTCTATAGGGGACGCGGGGTTTGCGGGTAAGAATCTTGATTCCAGATTCCTTCATGAGTTTTTCAAAAATGCTGTTGATATGCATCTCACCCATACCGGCAATGACTGTTTCCTTCGTTTCCTCGTTATATCCTATCGTAAAGGTGAGATCCTGCTCTGCAATCTTATGCAGGAAGTCATTCATTTTATCTTCATCCTTTTGTTTTTCTGAGCTGATGGCCAATGTGTGAACAGGCACGGGGAGGGCCAGAGGTTTGAAATGCACACCTGGTAATGCGGATGTCAGAGAATCGTTCGTATGGACGGAATCCAGTTTGATAACAGCTCCCAGATCACCGACTGGCAACAGGGGTGTTTCCTTGAGATGTTTGCCATTGACATGAAATACTTTTGAAATCCGTTCTTTCTTTTCAATGCGGGAATTGTATACTTCACCGGGTTTGAGTTGACCACTTACAACTTTGAGATAGCTAATTTTTCCGGAAAACTTGTCAATGGAAGTTTTAAAAACAAAACCTGAAAATCCTTTGGAATCCGAGTATTCGATGGCCTCTCCATCTTCGACCGGTTCTGATTCCCTCCCTGGGGCAGGGCAGAGTTCTGTCAGGATGTCCAGTACATTTGTTATTCCTGAACCCAGATCAGCAGATCCGCAAAGAACTGGAACAAAGGTATTCCCGGCCATGCCTTCCAGAAGTCCTCTGGTTATATCGGAGCCTTCGAGGGTGTCGTTTTCGAAAAACTTTTCAGTCAATTCATCATCACCTTCTGCGGCCATCTCTATCAGTTTCTCACGCCATTTGTTTACTTCGTCCATTAAGCTCTCAGGAATTTTCGTTTCCTCTCCGCCTGTCTTGATTGCTTTCATATGGAGGAGATCCACAATTCCCTCATGAGATCCTCCCTGACCCAATGGTAGGGTCAGGGGAACCGCCATTACGTTGAACGCTTCCTTCACTTGATTCAGTGATTGTTGAAAGTCGGCCCTTTCCTGATCCATTTTATTGACAAATATCACACGGGGGAGATTTCGGCTGTCCAGCCGCCGCCACAATTTAATTGTTTCTATCTGTATTCCCGCCGGAGCGCTGATGACCATCACAGCTGTTTCAGCCGCACGGAAGGAAGCAACGACTTCTCCAACAAAATCTGCCGAACCTGGAGTATCAAGGACATTGATTCGAACATCCTTCCATGGAATACTCATCAAGCTGGTATGCATGGAAAACCTGTGCTGGATCTCAGTATCAAGATAATCACTGACAGTTTTTCCTGAATCAATTGATTCAGCTCTGGAGATTACGCCAGCTCTGAACAGCATTTGTTCAACGAGCGTTGTTTTTCCTGTCCCGCCATGCCCACAGATTGCAACGTTACGGATTGAGTTCCTGCTATCAGCCATAATTGTTCTTGTCTCCTTGATTACTTAACTATTCTACATCTTGCACCGAACTTTGACTATGTCAAAACCATAGTTTATTGTGACTCAGCGAAATGGCTGAATTCCATACTGAAAGTACCTCTCCCCTGAGTGATATTACGCAAAATCGTTGAGTATCCAAACATCTTGACTAATGGGACTTTTGCCCTGATAAGATCATAGGATGGCCGGGATTCCATACTCTCAATTTTCCCCCCGCGCTGACTGATACTGCTCATTACATCCCCCACTTTTTCCGATTGACACATGATATCCACATCCATCACTGGCTCCAGTAGTATTGGAGACGCTCCTCGGCACAACTTATCGAACCCTAATGATGCCGCAGCTTCCAGCGCTGTATCACTCACAGTGGCTTCACTGAATTGTACATCTGTCAGTGTAATCTTAATGTCAACACATGGATAACCCAGCACAATACCTGTGGGGAAGGCCGACTCAACACCTCTTTTAACAGAGTCCTGGTAGCCAGCGGGCAGTGTATGTAAATCTATATCGGATACAAATTGATTTCCCTTCCTGCCAGGCAGGGGTTCCGCTTTTAATGTAACCGTTGCCTCATGAACCTTGCCGGCAAGTGTCTGTTGGTATGTTTCTGTATGATAATTCTCCTTCCTGATTGTTTCTCTATATGTTACCTGAGGATGGCCAATGTTCGTTTCTACCCGATATTCCTCCAGAATTCTGGCGACCAGGATATCGAGATGCAACTCTCCCATTCCCGATATGATGAGTTGTCCTGTTTCCCTGTTTTCCCGTACCGCAAATGTGGGATCCTCTTTTAGTAAATTATCCAGGGCTGACTTCAATTTCCTCTGATCACTCATAGTTTTGGGCTCAATGGAGACTGAAAGTACAGGTTCTGGAAATTCCATTGTTTCCAGGACGACCAGGTATGATTCACCGGCCAGGGTTTCACCAGTTCTCGCAAGCTTCAACCCAATAGCAACGCCTATATCACCAGCCTTAAGTTCAGAAATCTGCTCATGATTATTGGCATGCATACGAAGAAGTCGGTTTATACGAGCTCGTTTTTTGCAACTGGCATAGAGAACAGAAGAACCGGATTTCAATACCCCGGAATACACCCTCAAGTAGCAGAGAGCTCCCATCTCCCTGTCGTGCTGAATTTTGAAAACCAATGCGGCCAGTTTACTGTGTTTATTCCGGGGGATGTCCACATACTTATCACTTTTTGCGAGCAGGGCTTTGACAGCCGGTATTTCTTCAGGTGCCGGGAGGTAGTTGAGAATGGCATCCAGAACTGGCTGTACACCTTTGTTTTTCAGTGATGAGCCTGCAAAAACCGGAACAATCTGTTTTGCAATGGTGGCCTTCCTCAAGGTTTTGTGAATTAATTCAGTGCTGATGGTTTGGCCTTCAATATACAATTCTGTGATTTCATCGCTGTAGGCGGATAAAGAGTCGAGTAGTTTGTCCCTCCATTCCCCGGCCAGAGGCTGCAATTCCTCTCGAATTTCACTCTGACGGATTTGTGAGCCGGCCGGATCGAGATCCCAATGGAGTTCGACCATGTTGATCAGGTCAATATTGCCCTCATAGGAGGATTCTGCCCCGATAGGAAGGGCAACAGGTACGGGATTGGCTTTGAGATTCTGGCAAATTTCATCAACAACAACATAAAAATCTGCTCCGATTCTATCCATTTTATTGATGTAGACAATTCGGGGAATATCGTAGCGGTCGGCCTGTCTCCAGACGGTTTCAGATTGAGGTTCAACACCGCCAACCGCACAGAATACTCCAATGGCACCATCGAGGACCCTCAGGGATCTTTCTACCTCCGCAGTGAAATCCACATGACCCGGGGTATCAATGATGTTGATCTGAACATCATTCCAGTAGCAGGTTGTTGCGGCAGAAACAATGGTAATACCCCGGTTCTGTTCCTGGGACATCCAATCCATGGTGGCAGTGCCGCTATCCACTTCACCTATGCGATGGTTTTTATGGGTGTAGAACAGAATTCTCTCGGTCGTGGTTGTTTTTCCAGCATCAATGTGTGCAATTATGCCAATATTCCTGATTTCTTCATCGGATTGAGTCATTGAAGGAAATACTATCATGGATTGTACTTCACGACAATGTAGCGCCTTGATTTCCGGTATATATCGGGGTAGGCTCTGTCAATGTACAGAGCCGGAGATATAGATCCCAACCGATGGGTGCCTGCCGATGAGGCCGTTTTGTGCTTCATCAGAGATATGCAGTCCAGACAATTGCTGCTCATACACAAAAAGACTGGTCTGGGAGCAGGTTTGATCAATGTGCCTGGAGGTAAGATTGAATCAGGTGAGACTCCTTCTGAGGCCGCCGTCAGGGAAACGCAGGAAGAAGTTGGGTTGAAGGTGGAAAATCTGAAGCATAGCGGGGAACTATATTTCCAGTTCATTGATGGGTATTCTATCCGAGGATCAGTTTTTGAAACCCATGAATGGAGTGGTCATCCAGTTGAAACTCATGAAGCGGCTCCTTTCTGGTGTACTGAAAGGGAGATCCCTTATAAAAAGATGTGGATTGATGATTCCTGGTGGATACCTCACCTGTTATCGGGATGCCGGTTTCTGGGCAAATTTGTATTTGATGGACAAAGCATGTTGAGCATGTGCATGGAAGTTGAATCGGGTACAATAAATGGAATACCGGGAAATTTTACTGGAGGAAACGATGGATGAAACTGTATTTGATGAAGTAATAAAGGGCTCTATACCTGTCGATCTGGTTTATGAGGATGAATCATTACTGGCATTCAGAGATATCAACCCACAGGCGCCTGTACACGTACTTGTAATACCCAAAAAGAAAATTGCTCGCCTGGCGGAATTGGATCAGTGGTCGGTTGAAGATACTGGAGTTTTCTTTCAGGGAGTCTCAAAAGTTGCCAGAGAGCTTAAATTGAATGGGAGCGGTTATCGAATCGTAATCAACAATGGAACTGATGGGGGTCAGGATGTTGAATACCTGCATGCTCACATACTTGGCGGAAGGAGATTAACCTGGCCTCCAGGTTAGTTTCAGGGTATGGTCATGCAGAAATTCCTATATGCTGTAAGAGGTGCGGTAACCATTGATGATCCTGATAATGAAGTCCGGGAGATGAAGAAGGTATCCGGTAAACTCCTGGATGTCATATTGAATAAAAACCTCATCGAGCTGGAAGATATTGTCAGTATCCAGATGACTCAAACACCAGACCTTGTACAGATAAATGCTGCTTCTGCTCTGCGGGCAGCCCGTCCACATTTCGGATCCATTCCCCTGTTTTGTGCTCAGGAACCGGACATCGAAGGTATGCTTGCAGGGGTTATCAGGGTACTAATTACCTATTATGGGGTAAGTCCTGGCATACCTATATATCTTGGTGGAGCTGAAAAACTTCGACTGGATATAACACAAGGGCACCTCTAAAAAATCACCAGACAGGTAAAAAATGCCGAAAAAGGCTTATGGATGTTTGTCATTCAATATTTGAGGATGTTTTTTCTGCACAGGAGACTGCCGGAAATGAATCGATAACTGAAGCCGCAAATATAATTCATCATACCCTGGATTCTGTCAGAATGGCTGTCCATCCTGATCTGCCAACACAGTTTGTGGCAGACAGCATTGGTTCAATGCTCCAGGATAGTGGAGTTGACCCGGGATACATAATCAGTATCTCTCCAGAAGATGTGGCATGGCATGGTATCCCCGGCGACAGAGTACTTAATAAGGGAGAAATTGTAACAATCGATGTGGCATGTTCTGTTCGTGGATGGTGGGCCGATACCTCTATAACAGTTCCCGTCAGCTATATTGATGAAAAAAGATTGAGATTAATTGAAGCTGCCAGGGAAGGAACAAAAGCCTTTATAAATTGCACTAGAAAAGGTAGTAATGGTAGGGGAAATGCTGCAAAAATGTCTGATCATTGTAAAAAATATGATGTCAGGCTGATCTCAGAAGGAGCAGGACATGGGTTGGGCAGGAATCTGCACTGTAATCCACAGCTTACTTATGATGGTCGACTTCATACGTCTCTGGAAGATGGACGGGCATATACAATTGAACCTGTTTTTACCAGCGGTAATGGCAGAGTGAGAATGAATTCTGATGGATCCGCGGTAACTGAAGATGGGGAACCAGCAGCATATTTTGAAATTGCTGTATTAATTTGCGGTAATAATACAGTAATGCTTGGGAATCCGTCCTGGCTGTTTTGAAATCAGTGTTGACAAATACAGCCTTCAATGATACGTTCCCCTACGATAGTGCCATCTTAGCTCAGCTGGCCAGAGCACGTGATTTGTAATCTCGGGGTCGTCGGTTCGAATCCGACAGATGGCTCATAAAAAGTTTTTCCGGGGAGGTTCCCGAGTGGCCAAAGGGGGCAGACTGTAAATCTGTTGCTATCAGCTTCGAAGGTTCGAATCCTTCTCTCCCCATGAGTAAAAAATGTAGTGTCAGAAAGCTTGTTAATGGAATAAAAATCCCCGCCAAGCTCGTTATAGCATAGTAAGGGCACCTCTAAAAAACCTTATTTCGTTTTGGCTTGATCTTTTTCCTCGCTGCTACGTTGTCAAAATGCTCACGTAATCAGATGCGTACCGCAGGAGCAAAGCTCCGAGGAACGCACCGCCACTGCGCCAAATTCCAAAAACGGTTTTTTAGAGGTTGCCCAGGGTCAATCTGGGTGTGGAAGAGAAGAAAACCTGGCTGTGTGAGTGGCGAAATCCGGGAGTGAAATCTGGTCGTTATGATCCGTTGTATGTGAAGGTTTAGGAGGAAATTGGAATCCCGGGAGGGGTTGAAGGGGGTTTTACAGGCTTTCTGACACTGGGAATTGAATACTTGCAGAAACTGTCTGGCAACCTGGTGAAGAATTCATCACAAAGTTCAGACGGTTCTGCTCTGTGAATGAAGTCAGAAATCCAGAATGCCTTACCTGTTTATTCAGGTCATCAATAACAATATCTCAACGAAGGGTATTCATCATTTTTTGAAGAAAAAACAGAATGATGATTTGATCTCTCTGGGATAATGATGTATTATATTCTGGTGGAGCAATCATGATAATTCGTATTTGGGGAGTTCGAGGTTCAAGTCCAACACCGTTAACTCCAGAAGAAGTTCGCCGAAAGATAGAGCGGGTCTTGAGTATGGCTGAACCTTCCGATTTAAGCAGCGAGAAATCACGAAAACAATTCCTTGCAGGATTGCCGGCCGATATCAGCAGTACAATTGGTGGAAATACGGCTTGTATTGAAGTTCGTACTTCAGAAGGGAAAATGATTATTCTTGATACTGGAACCGGACTCCGTGAGTTGGAGAGTCATAGTCTGAGTAATCAGAGCCAGATCAATGAGTATTATATTTTTCTGTCGCATTTTCATTATGATCATCTAATGGGGATTCCTTTTTTTTCTCCAATGTACGATGAGGAAGCTCGCATTCATTTTTACAGTCCATTTCCATCGATGGAGAAGAAGCTTAGAAGATTCATGTCAACTCCATATCATCCAGTTAGCTGGGATAGTTTTACAGCTGATATAGATTTTCACAAACTGGAGAACGATGAAATAGTCAGTATAGGCAGCGCTGATATAACCTGGATACACAGAGATCATCCCGGGGGGGGGACATCTTACAAAGTTTCTGAAAAAAATCGATCCATAATCTATTCTTCCGATACTCAGCTTTCTGAAAAAGACTTCAAAAAGTCAGAAAAAAACAACAACTATTTTAATAATGCTGATATTATCATTCATGATGCTCAATTTACATTGGAAGAAGCCATTACGAAATATGATTGGGGACATTCTACTTACAGCCTCGCAGTTCAATTCGCAAGGGAGTTTAACATTAAGAAGCTTCTGTTGTTTCATCATGATCCACTGAAATCTGATTCAAAGCTGGAAGAGATTCTTTCATCAGCAAAGCAATTCGACGCTCGTCTGAAGAGGCATCATAAATCAAAGATGGCGGTGGAACTCGCTCGCGAAGGGATTGAAATTCAGCTTTGAAAATGAACTCCAGGGATTAATAGACAATTGCGAAATATTGTGCGAATCTTCGTCATAGTGTTGCCTCTCTCAGCACTGATTATTTTTGTTGTGGGTGCGTCAGTATTCTGGTTTTACCTTGACAGGCCCTATGGCGACAGCAATAAGCCTCCGGTTGAGATCACAATTTCGCGCGGCATGAGTTTCAGTAAACTGGCCAGGGATCTGGAAGAGGCTGGACTGGTAGGGAGTGCAAAATATTTATTCCTGCGTTATCGTATTGTAGCACGTTTAGGGCTTGCAGGTCCGCATCAGGCGGGCCGATACTTGCTGGAGCAGGGACAGCACCCATCCATGATCATTCGCAGCTTGACGACTCCGAATGGTGCACAACGTGTTTATACCAGGCTGACAATTCCGCCGGGATTGACGACATCCCGTATTGCAGAAATAATTCAAAAGGCCAATCTTGCGGCTTCAGCGGATGTAGAAGAAGCTGTACAGACATTGGCGGTGGAGTATCCCATTGTCCAGACTGAGGAAGGGTTGCTTGGCTATCTTTTTCCTGATACATACAAAATTGAAGAACCTCTGGATGAATCTCCTGAGAACTCAAAGGCCAATGCTCAAACCATAATACGGCTCATGGCTGACAGTTTTTTTGCAGTACTGGATGAGATTCTGCCATCCTGGCAGGAATTAACTCGAATGCAGCTGCATGAAAAAGTAATACTGGCATCCATTGTGGAACGTGAGTATCGGGTGGCAAAAGAAGCTCCCATGATCGCAGCTGTTTTCAACAATCGTCTCAAGGAAAATATGGCCCTTCAATCCTGTGCAACAGTAGTTTATACGATAGAAGAGACCGATCAAGGCCGTCCATTCAAAGATGATTACGTTCGATTTAATCGGCGAATTTTTGAGCAATATCTGGACATTGAATCTCCTTATAACACATACATATATTCCGGATTGCCACCAGGACCGATAGCTATTCCCGGCCGAGTCGCTCTGGAGGCCATATTCAGGCCAGCCCAGATTGATTCTCTCTATTTCGTTATAAAAAGTGTAGAGGAAGGCACTCATGTATTTTCCAGGTACTATACCGATCATCTTCTGGCAAGAAGCGACTATCTGAATCAATACGTTGTTAAGGATTAGGTAAATCATGCCCGGTCTTATACCTGAAAGCACTATAGAAGAGGTCATGCGGCGGACAGACATTGTTCAAGTGGTCAGTTCATATGTCAATATTGTGCCCAGGGGACAGCGATGGTTTGGATTGTGTCCCTTCCATTCAGAAAAAACTCCATCGTTTACGGTGAGTCCGGATAAGAATGTTTTTTACTGTTTTGGATGTAACAAAGGTGGAAGTGTCATTCAATTTCTCATGGATATCGAATCATTGAGTTTTCCGGAAACAATCCGACATCTGGCAGAAAAGTCGGGTATAGAGATTCCAGCCTCAAGCGAAGAGAAGCACTCAATAACCCAGAGAAAAGCTCTGGAAGAATTGTATATCAGAGTCTCAAACACATATCAGTGGCTGCTTCACAACCATCCGAAAGCCGAAATGGCAAGAGATTACCTCGAAACCAGAAAAATCCATGCTGATACCTGCAGTGCTTATACAATTGGCTGGGCACCTTCTGATGGAACGTGGCTGTATCATTTTCTTATCAGGCGGAATTATTCACCAGAGTTTTTAGCAGCATCAGGTTTATTCAGTCTTAAATCACCAGAATGGGCATTTTTTGTTGATAGACTGATGTTTCCTGTAATGCAGGATTCAAATAGAGTAACAGCTTTCAGTGGACGTGATTTGACCAGTAAAGGACCAAAGTATAAAAACTCTCCAGAAACACCACTTTACAGGAAAAGTCAGCAGCTGTACGGATTGGGTCAGGCCAGAGAGGGTATAAGAAAAAACAAAAGAGTACTCCTTTGCGAAGGTAATATCGATGTTCTCTCATGCTACCAATCAGGGTTGAATGAAGCAGTTGCTCCTCTTGGAACAGCATTCTCATCGGAACAGGCACGACTTCTCAGACGCCTGACCGAAAACTTGATTTTAGTATTTGACAGTGATGATGCAGGTATCAAGGGTGCAATGAAGGCTGCAGTAATTGCAGAAGATCATGGTTTTACAGTTCAAGCTGTCCATCTACCTAAAGGATACGATCCAGCGGCGTTTCTGGAAGAAAAAGGTTCTGAAGAATTAAAAAAAATTATTTCAAAACCTGTCAGTATCTTCGAATATTTATTATACTATATAATAGGAGATAAATCGGATATATCAGGGAAGGCACAGGAGGAGGCACTTGGTAAACTATTACCATACTTGCAGGCTGTTGATTCGGGAGTAAGATGCGAAGCATATCTTAAACAGCTGGCTGAAGCTGTCAACACAAATCCACAAACGGTGATTCGTGAGTATTACAGCCGTATAGAGAAACAAAAGCAGAACTCCAGGGCAATGATTTATACCCAGCAGAACCTGGATACTGACAATGTTGGCGATGAGTTGTATTTAATGATAGCCATTGCCGTTAAAACTGAATACTTCTCAACGTTGAGAGCATTACTTGCTCCAGAGGTGTTTAAAGACCGAAGAGCATTGGCAATTTACAGGGTGATAGATGAGTTCAGAATTGATGGAGTAATGCCCCGAACAGACATGATAACGGATAAAATTGTGGATGACAGTCTGGTGAAGCTTATACTTGAGAAAGCTTTATCCGAAGAATTCAGTGAAAAGATAGAAGAAACGATAAAAGAAAAGATACAATTGATCAACATACGGATTCATGATGAAGAACGCACGGAACTGCAGAAGGCCCTTGCTCATGATCTTGATCCCATACACACAAAAGCACGTTTGTTGAGAATTAAGGAAATTGATCAGGAAATTATGCACATCAAGCAGGGTGATTATGTCTGGAATTAAAGCAGATTCAATGATAGAGAAACTACTGGAGCATGCAGAGAAGAGTAAAACCATCAGTTATGATGAAATCCATGACTGGTTACCCGAGAAATACACGAAGAACGATACCATTGATGAGGTTATAGCACTATTGACCACAAATGGCATTAAAATAACAGGTGAGATCATCAGCAAGGCAATACATCAGGAAGTTGCCCATGAGGAAGAGATGCCCCTTGTTGAGGATGATCCCAATGACATTAAATCTGTCATCGACACGGATATTGATGAAGCAGTAGAAGCAGTCGAAGAAATTGTTGAGTCTCAGCGGAAATTTGTTTTCAATGATAAAGATGCTACTATCGACGATCCTATACGTTTATACCTTCGGGAAATCGGTAAAGACAAACTGCTTTCAGCAGAGCAGGAAGTAGAGCTTTCAAAACGAATGGAAAATGGCGAGAGTATTATTACCAGGGGACTGAAAACTTCAGGGCTTATAATCCCGGAATTACATGAATTAGCCAATAAAGGATTCAGCAAGTTGGAACCGAGAGAATTAAACCTGAGTAAGAAGGAGCTTTCAGACTATTTGACTGAACGTAGACGAATCAACCATTTTTATAAGGAATCATTCAGGGAATTGATACAGCCATTGAAGCAGTATATGGACATAAAAAATCGGATTGTTGTTATGGATGGAGATATCCATTCCGATAAAAAGCTTCATGCGAAGAGAGAGCTTCTATTCACTCAAATTGCAGAGATTGATATTCATCAGGAAGAAATTATTCGATTCTCAGATCGATTTGTTGCCGCAGGATTGGAAATCAATGAGCATCGAAAGCAGCAGTATAGCATTGAACGCACTCTTGGGGTTCGCTCAATGCGGGAAATTCGTACTCTCAGCCGAGGATTGGCAAAAGTGGATCAAAGGAGAGATATTGAACAGAAACTTGGTTTGTCTTCCGATGAGATTAAGGAGTACATACGGCAGGTTCAGGTTACAGAAAAAAAGCTCCACGATATGGAACTGGATTTTGAAGCGACCGCTGATGAAATCCTGAAAAAATCGGAAGAGATTCATCATGGCCGTATAATGCTGAAGACAGCCAAGGACAGGCTCATCAAAGCAAACCTCAGACTTGTAGTCAGCATTGCCAAAAAATACACGCATCGAGGGCTGCATTTCTTTGATCTCGTCCAGGAAGGGAATATAGGTCTAATAAAGGCTGTCGAAAAATTCGAGTATCGAAAAGGCTATAAATTTTCCACGTATGCAACCTGGTGGATACGCCAGGCTATAACCCGGGCGATTTCAGATCAGGCACGTACAATACGTGTTCCTGTTCACATGATTGAACAGATGAACAAGGTTCTTCGGGAATCACGGCATCTGACGCAGGTACTGGGCCGGGAGCCCCTTGATGAAGAAGTAGCTGAGCAATTGGGCTGGACAGTAGACCGGGTGAAATCGGTTAAAAGTGTTGCCCGTGAGCCAATCAGTTTGGAATCTCCTCTTGGAGAAGAAGAAGATTCTCTGCTGGGGGATTTCATTGAGGATAGAACAACGAAGAATCCATCCAACCAGACTTCATACACTATTCTCAGGGAGCAGCTTCATGAGGTGTTGCAATCCTTACCCTCAAGAGAGCAGGATGTATTGAAAATGCGTTTTGGTTTGGATGATGGATATTCGCTCACTCTGGAAGAAGTTGGCCTGCATTTTGATGTTACTCGTGAGAGAATCCGACAAATTGAGGCCAAGGCACTCAGACGGCTCCGTCATCCTAAGAGAAGCCGGAGACTCAAAGACTATATAGAAAACTAGAGGAAGGATATGGACAAATCGTATGATGTTCTACAGCAACTGCAGGACATATTATTGCAAAGGTATACACTTGAAGATGAAATACAGCTGATACCCAAAGCTCTGTTGACGAAACAGGAAATTCTTAATCGTTTGAAACAGGCCTATATTGAGAACAGTGAAGAATTAGATGCAATCAAAGCTGAGATGAAGCATCTGAATTTTGAAATGGAAGAAGCTGAGCGTCGAAGAGAAGAATCTGAAAGTCGCATGGATGTTATCACCACACAGAGGGAATATGAGGCTTTAGACAAGGAAATACATGATGCTTCAGAAAATGAGCAAAGATTTCGCCGTGAGATTCAAAAGAAAGAAAGGGAGTTGGTGGAGAAGCGAAGTACTCTTGAAAACGATGAACAGATGATCACCATGCAGGAAAAAGAACTCGCTGAAGAAAGTGAAAGGATTGATGAAGAAACTAAAAAGAAAACAATCCAACTGGAGAAACTTGCAAAGAAAGAGAGCAAACTAACTCCAGGCATGAATAAAGATATCCTGTTCAAGTTTAAGAGAATCATCAAGAACAAGTCTGGTGTTGGAATCGTGCCAGTAAAGTCAAATGTATGCAGTGGCTGTCATATGGTGTTATCGGCTCAATTTGTAAACGATGTACGTGGAGGCGATGAGATACAATTCTGTCCATATTGCAGCCGTATCCTCTTCTGGGAAGAGGATGGAGATTCATATACCAATGCCATGACTTCTGAAGACATGGAAGTTGGTGGATTGGCTGATCTGGTTGGAGATAAAGAAAAAAATCTTTGACGATGATTTCTTGAATCTCTTACTTGCTGAAAAAATGATATTGAATTATGTTTCCTGTGGACGGATCGGGTCGTCGCTGGCTATGCCAGAGGAAAGTCCGGGTTCCGCAGGGGATGATGCCGGGCAATTCCCGGGCACTTCCTGTTTGGAAGTGACAGACAGTGCCACAGAAAAGATACCGCCGTTTTGACGGTAAGGGTGAAAAGGTGAGGTAAGAGCTCACCGGTTTTTCGGTAACGGAGTGACGCATGGTAAACCTCATCAGGAGCAAGGTCAAACAGTGGACAGGTTCCCCGCCTCAAAGTTCACGGGTAGATCGCTATTGATATTGTTGGTAACAATGATGCAAGATAGATGGCGACCACAACAGAATCCGGCTTATTGATCCGTCTTTTTCTATGACTAAAAGTGCATTCTCAACACAGAACCGCCGTCGGCGAATTCGTATTGTCATTATATCAGCATCTTTCTTACTGATAATCTTTATTGCGTATCTTGCACTTTCTCGAGGAGTTGATCTTATTCAGCAACGGACAACGACAGGAGCAGATAATGAAGTTTCTGCAGAAGCCTTGTGGAATGAAGGTAGGTATGCCAGCCTTACTGAGGTGGCTGAAGAGTATTTGCTTTCAAAGCCATTGAACAGAGATGCGCTTTTGTTTGCTGGTTATGCTCGATACTATCTTGCAATATCCCGCAATTCCATTGAAGAACAGTCCGTCGATCTGAACTATGCAATTCGTCATCTGCGGTTGCTGCTGGCTCGCGGGGGTACCCCTGATCCAGGTAAGGTGAAATACATGTTGGGAAAATCCTATTTAATCAAGGGAAAGTATTGGGCAGATCTTGCTGTGCATTATCTGTCATCATCCCTTAAGGAAGGATATGAACCAGATGATATCTATGAGTATCTTGGACGGGCATATTCCTCCATGGGCGAGTATGAAACAGCATTGAAATGGTGCTTGAAGGCATTGGAAGAATATCCTACGGAACGTTTACTTCTATCAATCGGCGAACAGTCCTTCAATCTCGGCCGTTATGATGATGCGGCATCATATTACCTTCAGGCGATAGATAAAAGTCGGGATGATAGTCTCAAAAAAAGAGGTCTTTTCCAACTCGGTCAGCTCTATTATGATGTTGGAAACTATGATCAAGCGATGGAGACTTTGAAACAAATAGAAAATATGGATATAAGCAATGAGGAATACCTGTTTCTTTACGCAGAAGTATTGTATAAAAAAGGCAGGAACCATGAAGCGAAAAGGTATTGGCAGAGGGTTCTGAGAATCAATCCAGGGCATTCTGGTGCTCTGAAGCGCTTATACAACTAAGGAATTGGAAGAAATTCCTGTGAGCATACAAAATCAATGGAGGCACGATGAAGGGCCGGAAGAAATTATTCAGTGGCCTGTCGGCTGATATAGGAATTGATCTGGGGACCTGTAATACCCTGATTTACATAAGAGGTCGGGGTGTGGTGAGTAGTGATCCCTCAGTAGTTGCCGTGGAACGTGGTACAAAAAAGGTAGTCGCTGTTGGCCAGGATGCCAAGCGAATGCTCTGGAAGACTCCGGGAGAGATTATTGCCATACGTCCACTGAGAGATGGTGTTATCGCCGATCTGGAGATGGCCGAAAAAATGATTCGTTTTTTTATCGGCAAAGTAATACGCAGAAGCTGGATAATCAAACCAAGAATGGTAATGGGAGTTCCATCCTGCATCACTGAGGTGGAAAGGCGGGCGGTTGAGGAAGCAGCCCTCAAAGCTGGAGCCAGAGAAGTTAAAATCATTGAAGAATCACTGGCGGCGGCCATTGGTGCAAACATGCCTATATTTGAACCAGCAGGACATATGATCGTCGATATTGGCGGTGGAACCACTGAAATCTCAGTGATATCCCTTGGCGGCATGGTTGTTACTAATGCAATCCGTCTGGGTGGCGACTCCTTTGATATGACGATAATCAAGCATGTACGTTCAGTTCATAATTTGATTATCGGGGAGTATACGGCTGAGCTTCTTAAGATCAAGATTGGTAATGCCAGTCCTGAAAAGACTATTGAAACAATGGAAATCAAAGGTACAGATGCTATCACCGGCCTGCCAAGAAGATTGGAGATTGATTCAATTGAAGTAAGGGAAGCATTGCAGGAACCGATTAATGCTGTAGTAGATGAAATAAAACGAACTCTGGGACAAACACCGCCTGAACTCGCTGCGGATATAGTTGAGCTTGGTATAGTTTTAACAGGAGGTGGTTCAATGCTGAAGGGCCTGCCGAAGCTTTTTTCGCATGAGACTGGAGTTCCAGTAATTCTGGCAGAAGATCCGCTTCTGTGTGTAGCCATTGGAGCCGGGAAGTATTTTGAGAATTCTAAAAAAGATAACAATGGAAATCGAGCTTTATATGACATGATGAGTGGTTAAGGAATTATGCGGGAAGAAGGCGAAGGCGGCATTCGTCCTGAAGTGGTTCTGCCTATATTGTTAACTATTTCAATTCTCATGATGGTTTTTGTCAAAGTTTTGAACAATAATGATCTTAAAAATAGAGGGAGCAATTTCCTTATTGGGTTTCAGCGAGTAACTGGGACATTATTTGAGCAGTTAAAAAACACATATGGATCAATGCAGCGTCTTCGTGATCTCAAGCAACAGCATGAAGCATTGCTCAATACACTGGAGAACTATCAGGGTGTTGGTCTGGAGTTGGAGGAATTACGACAGGAGAATGAGGTGTTGAGAGAGCAAATCGGTCTCTCCAGCAGGCTCAAGTATGAGCATATCCAGGCACAGGTGATTGCAGGTGACCCGTCCAATCTTTTTTCTACTGTCACATTGGATAAAGGATCCATGGATGGGATTGAGCTCAACATGGTTGTTACAGCTTTCCAATCCGATTCATTTGGATTACTGGGCAAGGTTGTCCATGTCAATAAAAAAACATGTCAAGTCCTTCCTCTTGTCAATCCCAGCAACTACATAGCGGCAAGACTCCTCGAATCACGCTTCGAGGGTTTGGTTTCCGGAAGGGGAGGGAAGAGCGGGGAATTGATAATGGATTATGTACCTAAGTCAGTTGGCTCCTTGATTTCAATAAATGATTTTGTCATCACTTCAGGTATGCAGTCCATATATCCGGCCGGAATCTATATAGGTAGAGTAAAAGAGGTTCGATCCAGGGAATACTCCACTACTCTGGATATAATTCTCACCCCGATGGTTCATTCAAAACGCATTGAGTTCGTTTTTATACTGAGTAGTAAATAATGAAAACAGTTGTGATTATCATTGCAGCAGTTTCTACTGGAGTTCTGCAATCGGTTTTTCTTACAGATATCCTTCCCATGGGGGTTGTTCCAGATATAACCCTCATCCTGCTGCTTGCCGCTTCCTGTCATTATGGTAGCATGACTGGTACGATTACGGGCTTTCTGGTGGGTTTAGCATTCGATGTGATGAGTCTTGCTCCACCGGGGTTTCATGCATTTATTTACACATCAACAGGCTACATGGTTGGTTTATTGAACTCCAATATCTCATCTGATCGATTTCTACTACCGTTCCTTTTGACTCTTCCAGCAACAGTATTCAAATATGTACTGGCATATCTGCTGAGCATTGTGTTCAGTCTTCAGACAGGCACGATTGGATTCATAACATGGGGAACTCTTGTTGAAATTGGAGTAAATTCGGCCATTTCTCCTGTTGTCTTCCGAATATTCTTACTTATGGCCAGGCTTTCAAAAAGAAATCGAGGTGGTTTCTAATGAGCCGCAGTTTCAGTCCTGATAATAAAGTGTTGCGATTAAAGCTCTTCATAGTGGGGGGGATCATCCTTGTTCTCTTCATGGTATTCATCCTCTATCTTTTTAATCTCCAGATTGTTGAGAATATTATCTGGGAGGATAGAGCTCAAGCCGTTTCAAGAAGATCTGAACCGCTCCCAGCCCAACGCGGACTTATATGGGATAGAAATTATAACATGCCGCTTGCAACCAATATAGATTCCTTCGCTATTCATGCTGTACCTGCGGAAATATCACCTTTGAATCCTGAGTCATTATCCAATAGATTGTCACAGTTATTGGAGATAGATTCTGAAAGCATCATTAATCGATTTCCTGCTGATTGGAAAAACTCCTGGAATCCAGTAGAAATTCTGGATGGCGTTGCATTTGAATCCATTGTAAGGATTGCAGAATCTGTAGAAAACTACCCGGGCATTCATTGGCAGAGTAAACCCTACCGCTGGTACAATGAAGTTGGTGCCTTTTCTCATGTCTTAGGATATGTAGGAAATATCTCAACCGATGAATTGCAGATTCTGTATAATATGGGATATGTAAATACGGCCAGTTTAGGAAAGAGTGGAATAGAAAAAACCTTTGATGGAGTTTTGAGGGGTAAAGACGGTAAAATCTTCAGAACAGTTGATGTTAAAGGTAAACAGTTAAACAGTGAAGACGAAGACTTCATTCCACCAGAGAGCGGTAATGACATAGTTCTCACCATAGACAGAAGGATACAGGTACTGGCCGAAAAGGCATTGGGTCCACGAAAGGGAGCTGTCGTTGTATTAAAACCCACGACCGGTGAGATTCTCGCCATGGTATCATACCCCTCATATGATCCCAATATGTTCGCGAAATCCAACCCGGGAAGTTTCAGCAATCTAAGTATGAATGATGATTTTCCCTTTCTCAATCGCGCATTGCAATCCGGATATGCTCCAGCATCTACATTCAAACTCATCATGAGTGCCGCTGCCCTGGGGGAAAACAAAGTAAGTCTGAACAGACATATTAATTGCCGTGGCCACATGACACTCAATGACAGAGTTTTCTGGTGCCATAAACGAAGTGGACATGGATATGTCAATCTTGAGGATGCGATCGCTCATTCCTGCAACATATATTTCGGTACAATTGGAGTTGAAGTACTTGGGATTGAATTGATATCCAGATACGCCCGAGCTTTTGGTCTGGGATCGCTAACCGGTATTGAACTTGATGGAGATATTGCTGGCAATGTTCCTGATAAAACCTGGAAGGAAAACATATACAATATTAAATGGACCACTGGGGATACCCTCAACAGCTCCATTGGACAGGGGTTCTTATTAGTGACTCCTCTGCAGATGGCCAATGTTACAGCTGGTATCGTTAATAATGGTATAATCTATCGTCCTTTCCTGCTCAAGGAAGTCAGGAAGTCTGGTACAGGTGTTGTTGTCGACCGTAAAGAACCTGAGATCCTGCATACTATCGATTTATTGGAGGACTCTGACTATCGCTTCATTAAGAAAGCAATGCGTTCAGTTATAACTCAGGGTACCGGAAAATGGGCTGTACATACGAAATCCGTGAAGATTGCTGGAAAAACCGGAACAGGAGAAGTTGGACTTGAAGATCGATGGCATGACTGGTTTGTCGCGTATGGTCCCTATCAAACCCATGATCCTGATGAAAGAATAGTCGTTGTCAGTCTGATCGAAGCTTCTGATTCTTATGATTGGTGGGCTCCTAAAGCAACAGACATCATTTTTGAAGGAGTGTTTGGTAATAAAACTTACGAATCAGTTGTGTCGGAATGGAAAAGACGGAAGGTTTGGTGGACGACACAGATAAAAACACTTCCAAAACCTGGATGGCCTTATACACCTGAGTCTGGAAAAAAATGAATCAAAATAGGATTACGACTGGTTTTTTCAGAATTGATGTCTGTTTGATGTTGTGTGTTCTAGGCCTGATGCTGCTGGGAGTAGCTTTTATATATTCCAGTGGTGTGACATCGGAAGGAGTTCAAGTATCATCGGAATGGATTAAGCAGACAATATGGTCTATAACCGGTCTGATTCTCATGACTGCATTCTCATGGATTGATTATCAGAGATGGAGATCATTGATCCTGCCGCTTTACGCCGGATTCATACTAACACTGATTCTGGTTCTTATGGTTGGAACTTATGTAAAAGGAGCTCGTGCATGGCTGGGGATAGGTGGCATCGGCATCCAGCCGTCAGAATTTGGAAAGGTTATTTTAATCATCATGCTGGCATGGTGGTATGATGAAAGGGGTAGGGGAGTCTCCAGCCTGGGGCAGTATTCAGGGGCAATCATCATTACCAGTATTCCTGTCATTTTAATTCTTCTCCAGCCGGATCTCGGAACTGCGTTTGTATACATCCCCATCCTTTTCACAATTTCATTCTTTGCTGATATACGGTGGAATGTCCTTGTCTTCCCCCTGATTGTGGGTCTCTTAATCGTTCTTGGTGTCATCGGTTTTGCCTGGGACAAGCATGTATCTCGAATCCCTAATGGATTTTTTCGTATTTTTACTGATAAATCGTTACGACAGGTAACCATAATTTCAATTTTAGTATTAGCTGGATTGGCTGTTGCAGGCTGGATCATTTTTTATCGCCGATATTTTCTGGGGTTATTGTATCTCCTCGGAGTAATAGCTGTATCATATATCGGCATCATTGGTGCCATCATAGTTCTCCATGGTTATCAGATGATGAGATTTGTTGTATTTCTCAATCCCCAGATTGATCCCCTGGGTGCTGGATGGCATATTATTCAATCATTGACAGCTGTGGGATCCGGAGGACTCAGAGGAAAGGGTTTTCTCCAGGGCACACAATCTCACTATCAATACCTTCCAGAACAGAATACTGATTTCATATTTTCCATACTTGCAGAGGAAACAGGTTTCCTCGGAGGACTGATAATCTTTATTCTCTTTTCAATTATCATAATAAGGTCCCTGCACATTGCCTACACATCTCAGGATAAATTCGGGACTTACATTGCCGTTGGTATTGTTGCCATGATAGGTTTTCATGTCATTGAAAATATTGGGATGTCAATAGGTGTTATGCCCATAACTGGAATTCCATTATTCTTTCTTTCCTATGGTGGTTCTTCGCTTTGGACAGCCCTCATATCGATTGGACTGCTACTATCTATACATATACGCCGTCGGCATAGAGTTTGATACATTCAGAATCAATCTGATTCCTGCATTTCCATGGACGAATCTGTATGATTTATTGGACAGATTTGGCTTCTTCCCAATATGCATCCATAATGTCGATATTTTCAGGAGACAGGGGGACTCCATCGGTATTCATCCGCTTCTCCACATGGCGGAAACGTTTTTCAAATTTCAGATTACTGCGAAACAATGCGATTGCTGGATCTATTTTCAAATGTCTTGCATAGTTAACCACTGAAAAAAGCAGATCTCCAAGTTCTTCTTCCCTGTGATTCTTATCTTCGGCAAGCTTGAGTTCTTCCAGTTCCTCCATTACTTTACTTATTGGGCCCTGGTGATCAGGCCAGTCAAAGCCTTTTTTTGCAGCCTTTCGCTGAAGCATGTAGGATCGTTCAAGGGGTGGAAGACTCCCTGGAATACCTTCCAGCGTTGATTCATGCGGTTTACTTTTACCTTCAATTTCAACCTTTATTCTCTCCCAATTCCTGAGAACTTCCTCCGAATCCTTGACAACGGTATTGGCAAAAACATGGGGATGTCGTCGAATGAGTTTGGCATTGATACTGGAGAAAACATCGTCCAGACTGAATTCACCTTGCTCTGTATACATCAGAGCAATCATACTGATAATCAGCAGTACATCACCCAATTCTTCCCTGACATGTTGGGGATCATTGGAATTGATGGCTTCCAGAGTTTCATACACCTCTTCCAGAAGAAGTGTTCTCATGCTTGAAGGAGTTTGTTCCTTATCCCAGGGACAGCCTTCAGGACCTCGAAGAGTTTTGATCGTTTCCAGAAAATTCGTGAAAGATTGAGAGTTCATGGTGATTCATATTACTTGATTATCAATAGTTGAGAAAGCTGTAGAGTCAGAATCCAGGTAGACAGAATATACATTATCGGAAGTTGTGGCTGGATTACCATTGGTCGGGAATTGATCTTAAGAATAAGAACACTCCGATAAACAAACAGGCGCCCAGGAAAGCTGGTATAGCGCTCATAATTAAACTGAACTCGAAACTCAGGTGGTTCAGAAGTATAATTCCAAAAACACCTCCAAAAAAGGCACCACTCAAACTAATAAACCAGGATAGCCAGAATAATCTCCAGGAAAATCTGTAGCCTGTTAGTTTAAGAATAAAGACGGTTATGAAAGCACATACAAGGTACGTGAATATCAGTATTAATTCTCTCATAATGCTCCCTAAACAAAGAATCTATTGTCGAGCTGCTGACGAATCTGGCGGATCAAGTTCGATAGTTCCAAGATGAATGGGAATACTGTTCAATGGTTTCAATGTCTGGGGATCAATCCCGGTGGAATGTACCACCACACCTATCAGTATTGGTATGTTTTTATCGAGTTCATTCGGCGACGAAATATCTGTTAAAGGTATTGAAATTGATGTTGCTGTGTTATATATCGCCTCAGTACGGACTGGCTGATAATCCAGAAACCCTGTAGTACTCTTATTACGGTAGAGATCGATGTCTGTATAATTATTGGAGTCGAACACCCAGTCATTAAAAGAAAGAAATGAAGGATTCGCAACATTGAAGTCCAATACTCCTCGGGCAAGTTCCTGAATTATAGAATCCTGAGGTTGATCTTCATCGATGTACGCAATCAGCTTCTCATCTTCATAACCAATGTAGATCGCGGTACCGGTCGTGACAGTATTCTGACTGATAACAGGTTCGTCCAGAGTACTCTCACTTGCTTTCCCCATCCTGAAAAATCCCTGCTGATTTGGAACAACTGAACCTGCTGATATTTCGTTATTACTATATTGAGTCTCATCGTCAAATTTCTGTCGGTCTGCTACCCCGACCAGGTCATAATCTGATAGACCAGTATAAACCTTGTAGTAAATGATATATCCTTCAATGTTCTGATCATCTATAGGTGTTAAAAAGGCTACTGAGTATTCCGATCCAGTTTCACTGAAAGATGGAGGCTCAATCGATTGATAATCTGGTAAGCCGCATCCGGAAATTAGAATTAGGAGTAAAAAATAATTTCTTCTCATCGATAATCCCAAATCTACATGCCTGACAGCAAATCTCCATCGTAGTCCAGTAATTCATAAATGGTGACAGGAGTGGAGCGACCTTTGACGCGTATTTCATCCAATTCCCTGGCTATGAATGGCTCATGCTTTATTCGAGTCCATGTATCCTCACTTATTATTATATTAGTCCCATACACTTTGTTCACACCTTCCAGACGACTTGCCAGATTAACAGTATCTCCTATGGCTGTATAGTTTTTTCGCCCCTCACTTCCCATATAGCCCACCATGCAGGTTCCTGAATTCAATCCAATACCAATGTCAAGTGTTAATCCATCTTCTCCACTCTCCATCTGGATTCTTTCATTGAGTTTACCCAACAGAAATATTTGCATAATAGCACATCGACAGGCACGAACAGCATGATCTTCCTGGGCGCGTGGTGCACCCCAGAATGCCATAATGGCATCGCCGATGTATTTATCAAGAGTACCATAGAAATCATTTACAAGACTATTCGTCATATCGGTTAAATAGTCATTCAGAAGCATGACTAATTCCTGTGCACTTAATTTCTCTGAAATTTGAGAAAAAGCTCGAATATCAGAGAAAAAAACTGTAACATCAACATCCTCTCCTCCAAGTTCCGGCAGAGAGTTTGTAAGCTCTTCTACAATCGCCGGAGAGATGAACTGCCCGAAGACATTTTCAATCTGTTTCTTGTCCCTTTCGGCGGATAAAACCCGATAGAGCACGACTGCAAGGTAGGTAAGCAGTATACCGGAAATAGGATTGGCCCAGTTCAATGCCGTATTTCTATATTCAAATACGAGAGTAACCGCCAGAAATGATATCAGAATGAAGCTAAGCAAAACTGCGATTGACCAGCCAATGTTCTTCATACGGGATGTTAACCAGGCAAAGAATAAGATCAAAATCAGCATGATAGTATTGTTTGCCCATGCCGGTATCTGTCGAATGAAGTTATTCATTACAATAGTGTTAAGAGCATTAGCATGCACTTCCACACCAAACATAAGGCCCAGAGGAGTATTTTTTTCATCATCCGCCATACCTGAGGTAAATGCGCCTACCATCACAATTTTGTTGTTCAGCTTCTTTGTTTTAGGCCATGTTTCAGGATCCGAACTACGGACATTGTTGGCGTAAGCAGCATAGGAGCGTACAGGAAATGTCTGGACACCGCTCGGATCAGATGATGATCGAAATCCCATGAAATTGATAAGCATATTACCATTTTCATCGATGGGAATGGTAATCTCATTCAATACCTGCATTCTCCTTCGACTGCCGAAACCGACAGGAATGGAATAGAGTTCCCATGTTTCTTCTTCAGAATTCCAACTCATTGGATTGTTAATACGTATATGAGATCCATACTGGACATCCAGATCATCCAGAGTTTTGTTGAAATAATGCAGGGCCAGAGACAGGGTAATAGCAGGTATGAAGTGATCCTGATAGATTGAGACAATCCAGGAACTGTTACCTGAATTATCAATTCGGGGAATACCATTCTCCAGAAGATTCCTGTGCAGTGAAACAATCTGGTCTTGTGTGACAGGAAACTCAACCATATGATTCCTGCCATTTTTATCAGTCCACCCTAGATGTCCCCTGCCATTGAAATCAATATCTGGAACAGGTTCATTGCTAAAGGAAATCTCGCCGGTTTTCCTGCTATATCGCGTAACAAGCTGCTGTCGTCGATAAACCTTATCTCTATCTTCCCGGTATGACGCATGACCATAGGCATGGATTTTTTCGCCATATGGTACTAATGGAGACTCAATTCCGTAATAAGGTATGACATGGGATAGATCACCCTGAACATTATGGATTTCACCGTAGTTATCAAGCAATGCATCAAATCGGGCAGCATACTCTTCTTCCCTGGCTGTTGAGAATGGGAGACCATGGATTTGAGTCTGGAGGGCAACTCGCCCATGATCTTCTATAGTATCTATAAGAATTGCATCCTCGAATGCTCTATCGGCAACTTCATTAATCAGGATATCCAGAAGGACTATAGATTCCCGGTCATTCTGCTCTTTAATCCTGGAAAATGAATTTAAAAGGTCTGCATGGGTGGAGCGGGGAAAAGGCCATCGTCCAAATACATCCAGCGTCCGGGAATCTATACCTATAATCAGTATATCCCTGGATACTTTGTGAGAACGCTGCTCCCTGATAACATTTTCCTGATCACTTCTCTGTGTAAGGTTTTGCTTCAAAGTGAAGTGAAGGTCAATGATTCGAGTTTCAAGGTTTTCAGGTATATCTGTAAAAAGGCTAAAAAGGAACAACACGCTGAAAACGATGAGTCCCAGGAAAAGGCTGAAAAATCTAATCGAAAAGAATGAGTTTGTCAGCAACTTGCTACATCCCAATTCATTCCCCCTTTAAGGATTGATTTTCAAGAAATATTATGCGATTTCTGGAAAGATCTGTCCAACGGCTTCCAGGGTATCCGGCTATAATTTCATTGTACTTTTCCAGGGCGGTATCCACATCATTTACACTTTCAGCGATTCGACCAAGATTAAAATAGACCTCAGGAATGAGTGGACTGGTTTCCGCATACAATTCAATGATTCTGTAAAAAGTCTGCTCAGCATCCTCAGCATTGCCTGCCTGTTCTTTCGCAGAAGCAGAATTAAAAAGACTGACTGGTGCAAGGTAGCTTCTCGGCCATCTATTGGCAAGTTCATCAAAATTTTCGGCTGCTTCTGCCCAGTTCTCTTCTTCATAGGCCATTTTGCCGCGTACAAACAAAGCCTTCTGGGCTGCAAAATGCCCTGGATGCTCAGCGAGAGCCTTATCAATCAAGGTCTTTATTGAATCATCGTCTCTATCCTCAGGTTCCTCCGAGATCCAGTCATCATACAATTCCTGGATTTCTTCCGATAATTCTGCTGAAGTATTGCGATTTTTTTCCTGAATGAAGCTTAAAGTCATTATGCCTATCATAACAAAAATCATGCCCACAATCACAAGTATAAAAAGCTTCCAATTTCTTGTGATCCCGGTATTAATACGTTCGCGCAGGGAGAGATCACTCCCTGCTTTTTGCTTTTTCTCATTTATCATTTTGTTTCTCCTTTTCATATGTGATGGATAATTCTTTCAGCATACGGGATAGATATGTCCTTTGTATTCCCAGTGCCATGGCCATACGAGTTCGATTGCCCTCATGCAGTTTCAACGATTCTCTGATTAAATTCTTTTTAAATACTGCTATAGAATCCTTAAAAACTCTGCCAGAATAATCGACAACACTTTTTCCTTCAATTATCAAATCATCAGGCGTAATAGTGGATTTCCCCAGAAAAACTTCAATATCCTCAGGCCGGTCTCTCAGAGGCGGAATCTCCAATACAAACACTACCAGCCTGTAATACAGATCCTTGCGAAATCCGGATTTCCGCATGATGTTCTTCAAATCGCCATTGGTAGCAGCTATAATTCTCACATCAACTTTCGTTTGAAAACTCTCCCCAATTCTTTGAATAAATCCAGCCTGGAGTACTCTTAGAAGCTTCGCCTGTACCGGGAGACTGAGTTCTGCAATTTCATTAAGAAGAATATTGCCGCCATCGGCCTGTTCAATACAACCAGTTCTATCCTTGATCGAATCATTTTTGGCACCCTGGATGGAACCAAACAATTCTGATTCAATAAGATCACCGGGGAAGGCTGCACAATTTACTCGAATAATGGGACCTGTTGGCCGCCGGGAATAAAAATGAATATACTCAGGGCAACCTCTAAAAAACCGTTTTTGGAATTTGGCGCAGTGGCGGTGCGTTCCTCGGAGCTTTGCTCCTGCGGTACGCACCTGATTAAATTCTTTCTTGATACAAGACGGCAAAAGCGGAGCTAGATTAAGCGGTTGGCGGTGCGTTCCTCGGAGCTTTGCTCCTGTGGTACGCACCTGATTAAATTCTTTCTTGATACAAGACGGCAAAAGCGGAGCTAGATTAAGCGGTTGGCGGTGCGTTCCTCGGAGCTTTGCTCCTGTGGTACGCACCTGATTAAATTCTTTCTTGATACAAGACGGCAAAAGCGGAGCTAGATTAAGCGGTTGGCGGTGCGTTCCTCGGAGCTTTGCTCCTGTGGTACGCACCTGATTACGTGAGCATTTTGACAACGTAGCAGCGAGGAAAAAGATCAAGCTAAAAACGAAATAAGGGTTTTTAGAGGTGCTCTCAGCGAGGAGTTCTTTCCCAGTACCACTCTCTCCAGGGATCAAAACAGGAGAATCGGAACGGGCAAATTTCTTCGAATCAATCAGGAGCTTACCCGTGTCAGGAGATTTCCACAGGAAATTACTGTTTTCAAATGTCCCGGAAGCAGCATGATGCATAAAGACAGTGACCCCGGTTATTCACTTTTATCCTCAAGCATGTCTGCCAATGTGTAAGAATCCTTAGAATCATCATCACTATCCATGTATTTGGATATTTCAGCCTGTTCCTGCTTGAGCTGAGCTTCTTTCATCGATAAAGAAAGCTTCTGTCTGGCTGGATTTATTTCGATGATGGCAACTTCGACGACATCACCAATACGCAGAGCGGCCAGTTCCTCATCTGAATTCGACTCACTGGAAGTAGGAAGGTTGTTTTTGTGAAGAAGGCCTTCAATATCTTCATCCGTTTTCACAAAAGCACCAAACTCAGTTTTACTTATGATTTCTCCCTTGATAATGGTTCCCATAGGATATTTCTTCTGGAAACCAATCCAGGGATCATCATTCAACTGTTTAATCCCCAACCGTATTCGTCGATCCTGAGGGCTGACACTTATAACCACAGCCTCTATCTCTTCATTTTCAGTTAACATACTTCCCACATTCCGGATCTTCCTTGTCCAGGATAAATCATCGGAATGAAGGAATGCCTCAATGCCATCTTCCAATTGGACAAAGGCTCCGGCATTGGTAATTTTTTTTACCAGCCACTTTCCTTTTGTACCAACAGGGTATTTTTTGTCAATTTCATCCCAGGGGTTGGGAAGAACCTGCTTGATTCCCAGCGAAATACGTCCATTGGGAACATCATAGCCAAGTATCATGGCCTCACACTCATCACCAATACTGAATATTTCATTGGGATGCTTAACACGTTTAATCCATGAGAATTCAGAGATGTGAGCCAAACCTTCAATTCCTTCTTCAAACTCAATGAAGGCGCCAAAATTTGTCATTTTCGTTACTCGTCCCTTCACAATCTGGTTCAAATGATATTTTTCTTCAAAAGTCGACCATGGATCTGGCTGAAAATGCTTCAATGAAAGATTTATTTTCTTGTTCTCATGGTCAAGCCGTATTACTTTGAGTTTAATCTTCTCACCTTTTTTCACATAATCTCTGGGCCGGTTGACATGCCCCCAGTTCATATCATTCATATGGAGCAGTCCATCAAATCCCCCGAGGTCAATAAAGGCACCGAAGGAGGTAAAGCTTTTAATTACTCCCTCCACTTCGTCACCAACATTGACCTGCTCAAAGAAGGCCTCCAGATTCTTTTCCGTTTCTCTTTCGAGCCAGAGACGTCGAGTGAGAACTATATTGACTTTATTTTCACTGAACAAACGGTCAATTATAAACGGTGATTCAAGCCCGATATAATCCTCAGGAGTTCCGATCCGCTGAATATCCATCTTGCTGATTGGACAAAAAGCTTTCATATCACATCCAAGTGATATCTCATAACCACCCTTCACTGATCTGAGGACTTTCCCGTTGACAGGCATCTGGTTTTCAAAGGCTGTCTTGAGATCTTTCCAGAAAACCCTCATCTCTGCTTTTTTCTTTGATATGACAATTCCACCACTTGAGGTTTCCCGCTCGAGGAGAATCACCTGCACAGAATCACCATTAGCCGGGAGATCGACAAATTCATCAATTGGAATTCTACCATCCGATTTCAGTCCGACATCCAGGTAGACAAACTCATTGTCGATGTGAATTACAGTTCCCTTTATAAGTTCTCCTACTTTGGCGTGTGAGAGGGATTTCAGGAATTCTTCCTGAAGCTGGTCTTGATTGCTCTCCTGAGCGTTGGAATCCGAATCGGGCATGACTTCTCCCCAAGTTTATCTATTTATTGTAGACAGGTTGAATTAATTTCATAACTTTAATATATACTTCATCAATGGTCAAGTTGGAAGTATCAACAACGACAGCATCTTTGGCTATACTCAGTGAACCTTCTTCCTTATGAGTATCGCGAGTATCACGATCCTGGATGGATTCTTTGATTTCTGACAGACTCATGGCACTGCTTCCCTGCCTGAATCTTCGCAGTGCTCTGACATCAGGATTTGCTGTGAGGTAGATCTTAATATCGGCCTGTGGGAAAACAACAGTGGTCATATCCCGGCCTTCGGCAACAAGGGACAATCCCTTTGCTATTCTGTGCAAGTGCCTGTTTACAGCATGCCGAATGGGCACTATTGAGGACAGAACCGAAGACCAGTGATCGACAAGATCACTGCGCAGTCGGCTCTCCACTTCCCTGCCATCCAGGTATAAATTATTATCAACAACATCCAGCCTGGCATGATCGGCTGCTTCTATGAGTGTTTCTCTCGGTGCATTCTGCAGTCCCAAATCAAGTATTTTCAAGGCGACAGCCCGGTAGAAAGCCCCTGAATTCAGATTGAAAAAATCCATTTCCCTGGCGATTCGGTGAGCGAGTGAGCTTTTTCCCACCCCTGCGGGGCCGTCAATGGCGATAACCATGAGCACTCTCTTCACGTTCACCTACCGATAAGAAGGTGGCAATTTCCCAGGACTTCAAATGCCTGAAATGTCCTGAGGCTATACCCTTGATATGCACTGGGCCTATTCGTACACGATGAACTTTCTTTATACTGACGGAGGCGGAAAGAAATACCCGTCGCAATTCTCTGTTTTTTCCTTCTGCTAAAACAATGCTGACTGTTCGTGGGCCAGTAATTCTGGCTCTTACGGCCTTATATCTTATCCCATCCACAGTGATTCCTGACAGGAAGCGTGTTATGAGATCTTCTGGAATCTGGTTTTTTGTGGTTACGACGTATTCTTTCTCAATATTACTGGATGGATGCATGAGCGTTCGTGCAAATTTCCCATCATTCGTGTAAAAGATCAATCCGCTTGTCATGTAGTCCAGACGGCCCACATTAAAAATTCTCTCCTTGACAACAACATCCAGGAGACTTTTCGTCAGGGAACGGCCATACTGATCTTCATCAGAGCACAGAAATCCAGATGGCTTATGGAGCACAATGTAAACCTTTCTCTTCTCGTCCCGGACTGGATGATTGTCCAGCCTGACCTCATCACCAGGGTTCACTCTGGTACCAGGCCGCGTAACAATCTGGTGGTTAACCATGACTCGTCCATCCGCAATGAATTCCTCACATTTCCGCCGAGAGCCCAATCCTGACCGGGCCAATCGAACCTGCAGTCTGATGCCCCCTTCTTCATGCATCTTCATTTTGAGCAAACCTCTCCAGTTCCTGTTCATCAAGTTTCGGTAGATCCGCTATGCTTTCTAATCTGAAAACTTTCAGGAATTCCTTAGTTGTTCCATAAAGAGATGGACGGCCAGGTGTATCCTTACTGCCAACTTCCCTGATGAGATTTTTATCCTTGAGAATTCGAATCATGCTGTCAGCATTGACTCCTCGTAGATTCTCTATTTCACTTCGTGTTAGGGGTTGAGAATAGGCCACAATTGAAAGTGTTTCCAATGCCGCACGGGAAAGCCGGTCTGTTCTCTTTTTACCATAACGAGATTTGAGTCTGTCCTGGAGATGTTCTTTTGGAGACAGTGCCCAACCTCCAGCTATTTTCACCGGAGTTATACCGAATTCATCCGATGAATACCTTTTTTCAAGTATTTGTAGAGCTTTTTTTACTTCTTCTACGGAGAGTCCGGCTATTCGGGCCAGAGTAGATTCGTTGACGGGTTCGACTTCAAGTAGAAGAACTGCCTCAACAATCTGGGCATTGGCTTCCATATTCATTCGTCATTCATACCATTTGTTTGATTCTTATATCGCCGAAGAGACGATTCTGATAAACATCTATCAGACCGCCCCTGGCCAGTTCAAGAACGGCAAGAAACGCACTCACCACTTCCAGAATTGAACCGGGATTCACTATCAGATCATCAAACACAAACTCAATCCTATCCTCAAGAAACTCTTGAATCAATGTTATTTTTTCCTTTATTGAGAATTCTTCCCATAAACTGATGACTTTCTCACCTCCCAGATTTTTAATCACTTTGCTGAAACTCTTCAACAGTTCCCATGGGCCAATTTGATTCCAAAGATCATTTTCGTCCGGAAAAGGAAGTATTGCCTGTGTGTTTTTTCTTTCCACTACCCACTCAGTCTGGTTTTCCTGTTCAGCCATCAAGTCGGTAAGCTTACGGATTCTTTCATACTCAATCAATTGATGAACTAACTCCTGCCTTGGGTCTTCAAGCTCGTCTTCAAGATTGACATCAACAGGAAGAAGCATGCGGGACTTAATGTATAGCAATGTCGCTGCAATGAGATAAAACTCTGTAATATCCTCAAGGTTCACTGTTGTCGTATACTTGAGATAATCCAGATACTGCTCTGTAATCTCTGCGATGGGGATGTCATATATGCTGACTTCATTCTTTCTTATGAGGAACAACAGTAAATCAAGAGGACCATCAAATTGAGAAAGCCGATATTGACGCTTGCCATCTGTCTGCTTATTCACTTAAGTGCTCACCCCGTATGATATACTTCAACATATTGATCCAATAGTTTCAAAGCTTTGTGAGAATACAATATACCATCTGTGGGATCCATAATATCTGGATCAATATCCTGAAGCGGCTTGAGAACGAATAATCTTCTAGTCATTGCAGGATGAGGTACAATCAAGTCGCACTCATGCATTTCCTGAGATCTGATGACTTGATTTCCCCACAGCAGGATATCAATATCGACAGTTCTTGGTCCTTTTGCAGGAAAATGTTTTTTTCTCTGACGGCCACATTTCTTCTCAACTTCACCTATATGCTTCAGAAGCTGACAGGGATTCAGTTCGGTTTGTCCTCTAATCACATTATTCAGGAAATTTCTCTGTTTCAAATAGTCCTGTGGTTCTGTTTCGTACAGTGGCGATTGAACGATTTGATCAACAAATTCTTCCAGATATCTAATGGCATTTCCAATCTGAGACGCCCTGTCTCCAATATTAGAGCCGAGACCAAGCCAGATTTTTGTCACGAAGCACCGGAAAGTCCGGTATCAGTACTTCGCTGCCTCGTTCCCACAGGCTTTTCTGTTTCAGTTCCGGATGAGATAGCGGGAAATAGTTTTTCTCTCAAAGTCTTTTCAATTTCCGCTGTAATCTCTGGATTGTCCTGCAGGAACTGTTTCGCACTCTCCCTACCCTGCCCTATTCGGTTTTCACCAATAGAGTACCAGCTTCCGCTTTTATTGATAAGTTCATGCGCGATGCCGCCATCCAGTAAGCTTCCAGTTATTGAGATGCCTTTTCCAAACATGAGTTCCAACTCCACTTTGCGAAAAGGTGGCGCTACTTTGTTTTTCACCACTTTCACTCGAATTCTATTACCGACAGCATTATCCTGCCCTCTGGATATGGTTTCCGTCTTTCTTACTTCCAGACGGATGGACGAATAGAATTTTAGTGCGTTGCCACCCGTTGTTGTTTCAGGGTTGCCAAACATGATGCCAATTTTCATCCGGATCTGATTAATAAATATCAGGCAACATCCTGACTTGCTGATAGTTGCCGTTAGCTTTCTCAAAGCCTGACTCATTAATCGTGCTTGAAGACCAACATGGGAGTCGCCCATCTCACCGGTAATTTCTGCCTGTGGGGTTAACGCGGCGACTGAGTCAACAACAATGACTGCAATTCCTCCCGAACGCACCAGACTTTCAGCAATTTCCAGCGCCTGTTCTCCGGTATCCGGCTGACTGACCCAGAGATTTTCGACATCAACTCCAAGATCTCCAGCGTATATCGGATCCAGGGCATGTTCGGCGTCCACAAATGCAGCGATACCACCTTTTTTCTGAGCTTCTGCGATAGCATGCAGGGCCAGAGTTGTTTTGCCTGAGGATTCAGGCCCGAAAATTTCTATTATTCTTCCTTTGGGATAACCGCCAACTCCCAGGGCATCATCCAGGAGTATGGATCCTGAAGGAATTGTCTCTATCTTCATCTGCTGCTTATCACCCATTTTCATGAGTGATCCAATACCGAATTGCTTCTCTATCTGTTGACGAGCTGCTTCAACAGCTTTTTCTTTATTGCCCATTTCTTTTACTGTTTCTCTACTTCTACCCATAGCAAGCCTCCTGAATAGTTATAACGACCTGTAATGGTCATTATTTTGAGATTCTGCTTAATCTATACTTATAATCGCTGGAAATCAATGGTCAGCGCTGAAAATGAAGAGTTTTAGCGACGAGATGAAATCCTTCTTCATCAAGCTCAACACGGGCCAGTAGTTCAAGAGTCAAAGGTTCCATCACGGCCAGAAATGGCACAATAACCGGTACTCGTCCTTCAAGAATCTCTCCTTCATGATAACCTATAAGAAAATCAAAACTGATTGCATCTTCATTGAATTCAACATTGGCTGTAACCCCAGTCCACAGAATCCAGCAATCCTCGTAAAGCCGGGGATTGGCGCTGACCTCTCGATACGTGAAGTTTGTTTCAATCGTCTCAATTGTCGATTCAGCAAGAGATTCAAGAATAAGTGTTACCTGCTGCCTGACACTCTCACTAATATTAGCATTCCGTATTTTGTTCAGTTCAAAACGAGCACTGTTATCTTCATAGTTTTTGAAATGCCTCAAAGACTTCTTCAATGTACGGGAAACTTCCCGGTCCGTCATGGGATTCACAGCATCTGACTCTTCCTGTATAAGGATGCTGCTGTCTGGAACAAAGATTTCAGTTCCAGGCCGTTGTTCCATCTTCATTATCTGTAGTTCAACCAGGTTCCACAGTGTATTTCTATAATAGAAAGATGTTGAGAAAATGACTAAGAAAGTAAGAATTAGAACGACCCTTTCCGGCCATCTGTTTTTCAGGTTTGGGAGATAATGCCTTCCATGTATTCTGTCGATAAAACGTTCCTGAGATTCCATGCTCTTGAGACCTTTGAGAGAATTTATTCCCCTGATGGCATATCTATTCCCTGGATAGTCATCCAGAATTTCCAACCAGATTTTTAATGCTGTTGCGGGATCTTTTCTTTTAAGGTAATTGAATGCCAGACATAATCTGATATTGAGATTATACGGATCAATCTGCAATCCCCGGTTAAGATAAATCCATGCATCTTTAGTATTTCCATGTTCCAAACAGGCTTTTCCCAGAATCGTATAGTAATCGGGATCTTCCAGGTAAAGCGGTACTTTTGGTTCCAGAAATCTTATGACTTTCTCATGTCTGCCAGCTGCCTGCCAGTAACATGCCCGTTTGAGATCTTTACTGTGGAGTTTCATACTCCCTTCGAAGCTGCTCCTGTTCATGGACCCTGGATTCGATCACTCTGACCGACTCCTCGGTCAATTCTGACTGATTCTGTATCAGAGCGTTGATTTCTTCCAGCAATGCGTCAATGATCTGCTGCCGTTCATATAAGATGTTCTTTTCCAGCTGCAATTCCTGTGCTTCAGTATTTGATTGTGCTTCCGGGATTGTATCCGGTTCCGACTGCGGTTTAGGGATCGTATTTGATACAGGGATTTTATTTTTAACTCTTGTTTTTTCAAAGCCAAAGAAGAATTCAAACTCAACACTTCTTCCAACCGGGACATCGACCGATTTATACTCAGTCAGTATAGCACTGTCGATCTGTCCTTTGTAATGAATGTTATCAAAATTCCGTGTATTGATAACCCTGTGATTGAAGCCTTGAGAATTCAATCTATAGTAATTTGCCAATACCAGCCTCTTTGGCGTCACTGGTAAATCCAGGTTAAATCCAATGAACAGAGATATACCATTGCCCCCATCAGACATCGATATCCACTCAGGGACATTTTGATCAAGAAATTCTGTTTCTGTTGTTACAGGAATGTCATCTGATACGCGAAACGGAACATTGCTTTCTTCGCCGATATAGGTATCAAGAAGTATAGATGAACGCAGATTAACACTGGAATCTGAGTTATTGGTGAATATCATCTTTATACTTCCATTCTGCCTGTCATCTTGAAACACCAATACCTGCTCCATTTCAAACTCAGGTTCATTGTATGAGAGGGAATACTTATTCTCATTTTCCTTCATGATTTTGTTCCAGTTGCTTTTTTTGAATTTAACAATTTTCCCATCAATACTGATTAACCATTTCGATGTTGAATCCCTGCTCTGGTTATCCCACAACAGGATTTCCTCTCCATTTTGTTCAGCATAGACATTGAAAAACGCGGCTTTGACAGTGTCGTCGAATAGATTCAGTATTCTGCTGTCGCTCGCATTTTGGGCGAATAGAGATGCTGTTGCAAGAAACATACAGATATACAAAAGCAGTTTTCCACTCTTATTCATTACCACAAAGCTCCATCAATTCATGAACATATTCTTCCTTCAAATTCAACAACCGTTCTCTTGCCTGCAGTAATTGTTCCATATATTCCAGCATTTCCTGCCCGTTTTGATTCGCGGCATTGGTTTCTGCAATCTCCCTACTGGCGTTGTAGGCTTCTACACGTAATCTCTGAAGATTTTCGGCAAGACTGAGATACTCTTCATAATTCCATCTCAGAAAATCCAATAGCGCTTTTTCACGTTGGAGAAAGGATATTTCACTTATCCGATATTGGGAGGCTTCATACTTGACACTTGCAGGGAAGTTTTTTATGAGATCCTTGAAAATTTCTTCAGCTTCATCAAGACGTCCCAGTGCTATAAGAGATTCTCCTATCCAGTATTGAGTTGAAGCAACCAGTTGAGAACGTGGATAATCAAGAATGAAGTGGTGAAGTGCAATGATTGCTTTTTCTGGTTCTCCCTGAAGGTATAATAAACGAGCTTGATGATATTTCATCTCCGGTTTTCGAGAATGATCGGGATACAATGCAAGGTAGTCATCTAATAGCTTCCTGGCTGATTCATACTGTTTTCTCAGGATCTCTGTTTTAACGAGCCAATAGTATGCTTCCGCGTGATATGCTTCAAGACTGGTATCTTTTATAATGCCCTGAAACATTGATGATGCCTGCTCTGCTCTACCTCTCTTCAGTTCAGCAATTCCAGTATCTAGAAGTGAATCACCAGCAAACGCAGAAACTCCTGTATACATAATACTGAAGAGTACAAATAAAGCATGAAGTGCAAACCGTTTCACGATGTTCCCCCTCATTATCGATATCGGCACAAAGAGTCTTAATCCTTGAGTATACAATCAGTATTTCTGCATTTTTCCAAAGATTCAAGAGGTTTTCTGCTGGCATAAAAAGCGGTTCCCATAACGGCAATGTCTGTACCAGCTGCCCAGACATCAGCGGCAGTTTGCTGACAAAAACCACCATCAATGGCTATCTGATAATTCCCCTCCCCTCTTTCACGCATCCGGGCAAGGAGCCGAACCTTCTCAAGGGTAGTGAAGATTAGATCCTGTCCACCAAATCCGGGATCGACCGTCATCACCAGTACCTGGTCTACAATATTGAGTATTTCAACGATAGACGAGACAGGCGTTGAAGGAACAATTGAAACACCAGCTTTCATTCCCATATTCTGTATCGTTCGGATGAGACGATGCGCATGTATCTCTGCCTCAATATGAAAAACAATAGAGTTAACGCCGGCATCAGCAAATGCATCCACATGGGATGCAGGCTGATTTACCATGAGATGCGCATCCAATGGTAAATTGGTGATTGCTCTCACCGATTTTGCCATATGCGATCCGAAAGATATCACAGGTACAAAGGATCCATCCATGATGTCAAGATGTATCATATCCGCACCGGCCTCTTCAGCAAGAAGAACTTCAGAGCGGATATTGGTGAAGTCTGCCGCCAGGAGCGATGGAGCAATGAGTCTATTTCTTGCAGGCATGAATTTGATTATAGTTTTTCAGGGCTTCAGATCCAAGACCATGAACGATTGACTCTACACTCATGCATTGATTATACTCAAAATGTAAGGTTAATACAGGAATGCTGACAGGACAATCAAAAAGTATTGAAATTGAAGAACTCAAAAAGCAGGTCTGCGGCTGCTTTCAAATTGGCGACTTGTTTGAGGCTGGAAAATTACTGAACAGGGCTCATGCTCTTGATTTTAATGACAAGGAAATCAAAGTGGCAATGAGTGCCTGCGGGTTCTGGGATCAACGGGTTCAGAAGATATCCAGTATAGCCTGCGATGGAGCACGCGGTGATTTTTTCCGCTATCAATGGGGTGTGTTTGAGGAGCATTACAGAGAGAAGAGGGAGCATTCTCTGGATGAAGGATTCTCATCTCTCAAATTCTGGGTTCACAGTGAAGCATTGAAATACTATCAAGATCAAATCAAGGCCACAGGGGATGAGGATTCAATTTTGCGGGCATCCAGTTGCTTGAAAATTCTTGGTCATTATGATGAAGCTATTGAAAATCTTGAGTATATGCTGAGAATAAGCAATACTGAAAATGTGAGCTGTATGGCTGAGCTTGCTGATGCATATGTGTTAATTGGAGAGGATATCGCTGGTAAAGCTTTGATACGTGAAGCTTTGTTTCTTGATGCCCCGAAGGTGGATATAAACAGTTTAACATCACCTTTGTTCAGAAAACTGATAGAACTCATGGAAACAGAACTGTCCGCAGATTCAGAGGTTTTCAATTATTGGCTTCCAGTGTACGGTGTTGTATGGGGAGGACTTGATGTCAAGCGAGAGCTCAGTGAAGTTGAATATGAGAAACTTAACCAGATGATTTACGCACTATCGAATGAGATTGCCGATGGCGATAAGAGCGGACGGCTGACACCTCAATTGATTAATGCATACTTCAGACTAGCTGATCACTATCAGCTCTCTGGAGCAGATCGTTTTCTCATTGAAGAAACATTGATAAACATCAAGTTCTTTGCACCTGAATTTTACCGAAAACATTTTAGATAATTATAAAACGCCAGGGAGGCCAGATGCCTGAAAAATTAGTCGAAAACATCGTCGGAATGCTCAACGAGGAGAAATGGACAAGGGTAACACTTAATGATTATGCCGTGAGAAATTTCCAGACTCTTGACAGCTTAATTGAGCAGATCCTGGCTGAAAATCATCAGGATGAGATTAAAAACCTCTGTGAGGAACATCTTGAGCATACAAAAAACAGTTTTGCGGCCCTATATATCAGTGGTATTATATCCTTAAGCAAACATCAGGTAGATGATACACACCTGCTCCATCTCATCAATATTTTTGCCGACAACCAGAAGTGGTCTGCAGTGCAATATCTATGTCAGCGTATCCTGGATTTCGGTGAGAATAAAGACGCACTGAAGATTCTGGCCGAAACCCTGGAGCACTTGAACCTCCCTCAGAACATGCATGATGTATGGGAGAGACTCATTAAAGTCGACTTCTCTGAAACAGATATCGTGAAGCGGCTGGCTGAGATTAAGGAGGCAAATGATGATCTGGAAGGTGCTGTATTATATTACAGGAAGGCCATCCACAGATATGTCAATAAGAACCAGTATAATCATGTCAAAGATACCTGGAAGAAACTGATAGAACTTGGAGTAGATGATTATGAATTCTTCTTCCTGATTGAAAAAAAAGTAGCTAAATCAATGTCTCCAGATCGGGCTGTCAATCTTCTTGAAGCATTATATCCTGCCATCAAGAAACAGGAAGAGTGGGCTGTTGCCATTGAAGTCCTGAAAAAAATTCTCAATTATGATGGACGCAATAACTGGGCAAGACTGGAAATCATTGAGTGCTATAAAAACAGGTATACTGCTCACAGTCAGGTTGATGAGTGTATAAAGCTTTCCAATCTGAATCAAAACTGGCGTAATGTACTGGAAGCCATAGCTGATTTTGAAAAACACATATCATTTGATACCGGAAGTTTTGTTTTTCACAATACATGGGGAGTCGGAATTATCAAATCTATCAAGGACGATAGGATTACTATTGACTTTGCCAGGAAGCGGGCTCATGGTATGTCATTGAAAATGGCTGTTGGTGCACTCCAGAGTCTTGCCAATGATCATATATGGGTATTGAAGAGTCTGCATGTCAAAGAAGATCTTAGATTGAAGGTTAAGAAGGATATTCCCTGGGCATTGAAGACAATTATCCGCAGTTTTGACAATGTTGCTGATATAAAGAAGATTAAAAGTGAACTCGTTCCCACAATCCTTTCTGCTGGTGAATGGACGACATGGAGTATTCAAGCAAGAAACCATCTGAAAACTGATCCGATATTTGGCAATGTCCCCGACCAGCTGGATCAATTTGTTGTTCGTGATAATCCTATGAGCTTTGAAGAGAAAACGTTCAATCAATTCAAAGCGGAGAAAAGCTTCTTTGTGAAAATCCAGTACGCTAGAGAATTCATGGATCACAGCGATAGGGATTCAGAATTTTTTGGTGAAGTGTTCAGCTATTTCAGAGCATTTCTCAATTCAGGTTTAATAACACCGCAACTGGTGGCAAGTTATTTATTCCTGGAAAAACTAAGTATTGACACTCCCCATCTGAATCCAAATTTGAATTGGGGTTTCAAAGAGCTTTGGGCTGATATAGAAGATCCGGTAGAAATATTTTCTCAAATTGAAGATGCTGATATTCGCCTGTATTATCTTGAGGCTGTCCATAAGCATATTGAAGGATGGCCGGAAATCTACCTGAATCTTTTTCCCATACAGCTGTCAGACAGCATGCTGAAGCTTCTATCTGAATCTGGTTATAAAGAAAATGTCATAAAGAAACTCGAAGAGATCATTGAGCATTACAGGGAATATCGTGAAGGTTTGATCTGGATAGCTCAACATGCAGCAGACAATCAGTGGCTGAGTGAATTCAGGCTGGATATCTCAAAGATTCTTATCAATATGATTCGTCTTCTTGATCTTACATTTAATGAAATAGACAACAGACAGGACGTGAGCAGCAACCGAAAACTGAATCGGCGGATACAGAAATACCTGTTCAAAGAAGAAAAACTGAAGGCGTTTATTGCTGACGAGGATATAAACTTTGCCACAAGAATATTTTCATTGCTTGAGGGAATCAACAAACTTGATCCCGTTCTCAAAAGGGATCTCAAAGATATGGTTCAAAACTTATTCCCGGATATAAAACTCTACGGGGAGAAGCAGGAAAGTGAATCAAAAATTACAGCATCATCGCGTTACTTCTACACAACCCGGTCAAGTTTAACGGCGAAACAGAAAGAGCTTAAGCATATTCTTGAAGTGGAGATTCCCAATAACTCAAAAGAAATCGGGATTGCCATTGAACTGGGTGATCTGAGTGAAAATGCTGAGTACAAGGCAGGAAAGGAAAAACAGGAATCTCTACAGCTTCATGTTGGTCGACTCAAGGATGAGATAGAAAGAGCACGGCTGTTCCCGGAGAAAGATCGTATTGCCGGAAAAATCGGGTTTGGTACTGTGCTCATTCTGGATGACATGGTGGAATCCAGGGAGGAAACATACACAATTCTTGGTCCCTGGGAATCTGATCCATCGGCGAAGACAATATCCTATCTTTCACCATTTGGACGTAATCTCATCGGTAAAAGTGAAGGAGATTTCCTGGAGTTTGTAATAAATGACAGAAACTACAAGTATTCAGTAAAAAGTGTCACTCCGATGACTTTGTCCCAGGAAGCTTAACTTCCCGACGAATACGGCCATCTACGCCTTCTGCATCCAGAGCTTTGATCTTCTCCTCCATTCCCAGATGGTTCCGCCTGATACCTCTGATAGCATAGACGACCATGAGCCAGTTGCTGTGAGTCAGCATTCGTTCATAGAGTGGCAGTAGCTCAGGCCAGTCGGCCAATGACAATTCCCTGCTTGTAAACTCGAAGAAACGGTTCTGATCTTCTTCCCACAGTTCATTTATCAAAGTTTCCAATGCATCAATTGTACCGGGTATTTTATTTTCGATGAGCGCATTGATACCAGCCAACCTTGATTCTGTACCAAATTGCTCATTTGTTATGTAGTCAAAGAGGAATTCATGGGTTTCTTTGTCATCCGTAGCAGCAAGGGATCTAAGTGAAGCGATACGAACCTGCTTCACAGGGTCTTTGACAGCCTTGTATTGTAGAAGTGCCTGAATATCCTTTGAATCCCGGCCAGTAAGTTTCTCAGCAGCTGTGACTCTGATTCTCCAATATGAATCCCTTTTCAAAGCCTGAACAAGGATTGGCGTGATATCCTGCCCTTCGAATTCGGCTAATCCTGCCAATGCGTAAGAACGAAGTATTGAGTCAGAATCATTCTCCAGATAGACTCGCTCAATTACTGGATAATCTTCCCTGCGGCCAATCTTCCCTATAGAAATACAGGCAATACGACGCTGTACTGCCGGAGATCCCTCATCCTCCATGATATACAGGAGTTCATCTCCAGCCTGTTCATGACGTAAATCACCTAATGCCGTTATGAGAGCAATGGCTAACTCATCTTCGACTGCTGTATCAAGATTCTTCAGCCGATTAAGAAGTGTCTCTGCAATATTTTTATCGTCGACAACACCAATTTTCCCCAGGGCTCTCACGGCATATTCGGCTATGGAAGAATTCCGGTTTTCAGTGAGTTTCAACAGTACATCTGTTGATTCAATGTCTTTCATTTCTGCGATATAGGTTAATGCGCTCCGAGATACATCCTCTGAGAAATCCAGATCCTGAATAATCCTGTCAAGTTCTTCCCTGGCAAAGGATAATCCTGCTTCATATTCAGTTTTTTCCCACAATCTGAATATACCCAGGAGTATTTGTGAGTTACGGGTTTCTGTAAAGACTACTGTCAACAGTTCGTTATACGCAGAAATTTCGTCTTGAGTGAGATCATCCAGAACAGTAATTACATCATTTTCAATACCGTAGCGGAGAATCTGTTCTCGAGCATCTTTTTCCTGAGAGTACAGTAAGACTGGGATGAAGCACAGGATTATAACAGGAATATGATATACATTCATTTTTTCTTCTTAAACAGTATCGACACAATTTCAACCTTCATCCAGATATACAGACTTAGAATTACCGCTACCGCTCCCCCTCCTGCAGATATCAGTAGCCAGAAATTCTTCCAGGTACTGCCTTCTTCCCACCACCGGGATCCCAGGGAGTAATGAGCTGCAATAATAACCAATGAACCACATATACAAGCTGAAATGATCTTCCCTGCGAATCGCAATGTAATGCCTTTTATACTGAATCCTATGGTTTTATTGATCAAAGTATACTGTAACAAGGTTCCAATAAAAAATGCCAGAGTATTAGCCCATGCAAGCGATTGGCTGCCGCCATTAAACCTGAATACAAACAACAAAGAGAGGAAAACATCAATGCCAACTGTCGCAAGAGCACAGTAAAAGGGTTTTCGGATCTGATTGACTGCATAGAATGCACGTTGAGTGATATTGAAGATTCCGATAAATGGCATTCCAACGGAATATGCTGTGAGAACTCGTCCTGTAAGGACGGTGTCTTCAAATCCAAACGCCCCTCGTTGAAATGCTACAGCAATCAGAGGTTTTCCCAGAGTCATCATCAATAAGGCTGAAGGAAGGAGAAGGGCCCAAAGATTTCTGTAGCCAAAACCAAGGCTTTCACAGATACCCTGATTATCATGTGTCGCTGCCTGAAGACTCATTTTCGGGTATAAGACAGTGGTAATGGATGCTGAGAATATCCCAAAGGGCAGTTGGTAAAATACAATGGCATATGAGATAGATGAGGCGCTTTTGTCCGGCAGGAATGAAGCCAGTAACATGGCGATTTGATTATTGATAACAAACAGCGAGGATATAAGTAGCATTGGAAGCCATCTTTTCATTACCATATGAAAATTGGCATTATCAAATCTGAAGATGGGTCTCAGGTTGTATTTGAGTTTATGGTAACCTGGATACTGTAACAGGATCTGACCTGTTCCACCCGCCAGCACACCAAAGGCTATAGACATTGCTCCCCATGAAGAATAACTGACTGCCAGACTGACAATAACACAGATGGAAAACATCAAGGGTGCAACAGCTGGTATGACAAACTTGCCATGAGTGTTGTGAACGGCCATCATGACAGCACTTATTGAGACGAATAACAGGTATGGCATGATCCACCGGAACAAAACTGCACTGAGTTCTTTTTTTGCAGGATCCGAGAAGTTTTCGAAAAGCTTCACTGCCTGTTCGGGAAAAAATGTGGATACGGCCAGTAGTGGGAGAATGAAAGTCAGTTGAAGTCCCAGAATTGTACTCACCAGTGATTTTGGTCGTCTCCCGGAGGAATCAATTGTAATCAGCCGTGACAATTCCGGGATGAAGGCTGTTGACAGCGCTCCTTCCGCGAGAAGTTTTCTTAGATTGTTGGGTATACTGAACACTAAATTGATCACATCCGCAGTGCCTCCAGCCCCAAACAATGCCCCAATCGCTGCTGTCCTGACAAATCCCAGAATACGGCTTGCCAGGGTGCACATCATGACCAGAACAGTGCTAACGGCACTCTTTCGATATGTAGAATCATCCATTCCCATTGTCCTGAAAACGCTCTAAAAAGCTATTCTTGTAGGCTGTGAATTTTCCGTCAGTTATGGCATTTCTGACTTCTTCCATCATTGTATAGATAAACTGGAGATTATGCTGAGTCACAAGCATGGGTCCCAGAATTTCTCCAGCAGCGAATAAGTGGCGCAAATATCCCCGGCTGTAATTCTGACATGCCGGACAGATACAGCTGTCCATAACAGGTGCTGTGTCATGACGAAATCTCGCATTTTTAAGATTCAACATGCCATTATATGTAAAACAGGTGCCATTACGGGCAACTCTGGTGGGGTATACACAGTCAAACAGGTCTATACCAGCCTCAACAGCTTCCAGCATATAACCGGGAGTCCCGATTCCCATTACATATTTTGGTTTCTCCAGAGGTAGAAAAGGGGCTGTATAGTGAAGAAATTCCTTGAAAGTTTCAGGTTCCTCGCCCACGGATAATCCACCGATGGCATAGCCGGGTAAATCCAGATCCCCAAGTTGCCGGGCACTTTCTTCCCTCAGAGAATGAAAGAAATTACCCTGAACAATTCCAAACAATACCCCCCTGTATTCATTTTGTTTTTCCAGCCAGCGTTTTTTTGCTCTTTTTGCCCAGGTTGAAGTAAGATTCATTGCTTTTACAGCTTCTTTTTCACTGATTCCCGGCGGAGTGCAGACATCGAGCTGCATTTGAATATCGCTGTCCAGATCACACTGGATATCAACTACTGACTCAGGAGTTAAACAGTGTAGAGAACCATCAATATGAGATCGGAAATCAACTCCTTTTTCACTGATTTTCCGAAAAGGTGCCAGAGAAAAGATCTGGAATCCTCCAGAATCCGTCAGGATATTGCGATTCCATGAGGAAAACTCATGTAAATTCCCATAGCTCTTAATGACATCCATTCCAGGTCGGAGGTACAGATGGTATGTATTCCCCAATATGATTTCATAGCCCATATCCAGCAACGATGCATGGAGTATGGCTTTTACAGTCCCATTGGTACCTACTGGCATAAAAGCAGGTAATTGAAGACTGCCATGAGCTAAATGGAGTTGTCCTGTTCTTGCCAGAGAGTTTTTATCCTGGGCATATATGGAAATCATTTTCAGGAATTTGCGGTTCTAAGAAACCATATACCGAAACCCAGGAACAGTATATAGGGAACCACAGCTCCCGTTAATGGTTCGATATAACCCAATTCTGATATAAGCGTGGCAATCATACGAAAAATGTACCATGCAGCGGATAAACCCAGACTGACCAGAAGACTCATCAAAAGGATATTGCGCCTGAAACGGCCACCAAGAGCACCTGCAAATAGAACAACAAGCAATGGAGTTAAAGCGATTGTATACCGCTGGTACAATCTGGCCTGATGTCCTTTGTACGGCAGTCCTGCAGTTCTTTGAGTATTAATCCAGAGTAGAGCTTCATTATTCGTCATTTCTTCCAGTTCCCGGGTGTCCAACTTAAAGGTATCGGGCTCTTCCACCAGCATCTCATCAGAGTAAATACCTATATGTTCCTGCACAATATCTCCCCCTTCTTCACTGAACACTCGACAGGTTTCCAACTGCCATCTTTTATACTCCGAATCCCATAACCCTCGCTGTGCATCAATGCGTTTTTGAAAATTCCCCTCTGAATCCTGGATGATAACAGTGATCCCTGTGAGAGTTTTATTGTCAGCATTATAATAATCTGCAAAGTAAACAACCTGACCCTCCATGGAAATGGCCACTGCCTGAGATCGGCTGCTTGAAGTCTGAATATCAAGTAATTCCCTGGAGAGCTTGTTTCTTTCCTTAAAGAGTGGTATGACCAGCCGGTCTTCGAAAAAAAAACCTCCAATACTGACGAACAAGGCGACTAGAAGAATGGGCATCGTGAAACGAAATAAAGGAACGCCGGATCCAAATACAGCAATAAGCTCATTACGAGCTCCAAGATTACCAAGGGCAAAGGCAGCCGCGAACATGGAGCCGACAGGCAGTGCATAAGCAATCGCCTTCGGTCCATAGAGTAGGCTGACAACGATGGCCTTTGAGAATGGAACTTCCTTATTGAGATACTGCCAGAGATTCGCAAAGATATCCGCAAGAACAAGTATCAAACCAAAGAAAAGTACACCCAGAAAAAGAAAGGGTATGAATTCCAAAAGCAGTTGTCGCCGGTACATTCTCATGCGCTCTTCCTTCTTGGATAGAGTGCAATTCCAGCCAGTAGCAGTAGAATATCTGGTAAAGCCATAACCACGAAAGGAGATATCTCAGATCTTAGACCCAAAGATCGTCCAAGTACTAACAGGCTCCAATAAAATGTTGCCAGTAACAACCCTACAAAAAATCCAACGGCTCGCCCCCCTCTTCGAGCCGTTAAACCCAGGGGAAAGGCCAGAACAACAAAGGGGATACAGGCAAATGGTATTGCGTACTTCTGGTAAAACTCCAGAGTCCAGACCTGCAGGGAATGATCACCCGGTTTATTAGCGATGAGAGAAGCATATTCAGCACTATGTTCCATGGCATTCGTTTTGATTATTTCACGATTATCGACATCACTCGTGGATAATGCCGCATAGTTAAGCGCGATGGACCATAGTGAAATATCTGTTTCCATCTTATGAGCGGCCTGACGTTGTTGAAAGGTTTGTCTTTTTTCTCTGACCACTTTGCGAACAGCCGAAACTCGCATGGATGCCGGTCCAGTCTGTTGATTGACAATGGTTGATGTATCTGAGAAGGGATGATATTCCATCGATTCAGCGCGGCTCCAACTCCATTTTTCCCTATCTTGATTATCCGGAATCAAAGTAAATATTTCAAACATATTGAAGCCGGGTATTTTACCCTGTTTGCCTTGAATATCCGGCGCGGCAAGTTTTGTCATCAGTGTTGAACGATTACCTGAATTATCTTTCTCAATGATTATGAGTGGGTGAATCCCTGTTTTATCGATGTCACCTGTTATCAGAGTTGAGTCCTTAAATTTTCTGACGGCATGTTCTTCGAGTTCCAATCCGGGATTGGTCAAGGTTAATTCAAGCCACAGCTTCCGAAATGCTCTATTTCCTGCCGGTAAAAAAAAGTCGTTGGTTATGAAGGACAAAACAGCCAGAGTTATTCCCAGAATCAGAACAGGACGAAATATCACAAAGAAATTGAATCCCAGAGATCGCATGGCCAGAATTTCATTCTCAGATGAGAATTGACCATAGGCCATAAGTGTTGCCGTCAAAGTGGCAAATGGCACAGACAATGTTATAAAAGTTGGAAATGAATAAAAGATCAAGAGAAGCACGGATGACAGGGGGATGCCTTTAGCCAGGATTTGCCTTGCAAGAAGGAGTAAATGGTTCAGCAGGAAGATAAAGAAATAAAACAGGAAACACACGAAAAAAGAAAAAAGAAATTCACCCGCAATATAGTTCTCAAGCTGTCTGTAGTATTTAAGTAAAATTCTTTTTTTCACTGCAAATCTCTGGATTGAAAACCAGGTGTCATATTCCAGTAGAACCGAATCCCCCGGCACCACGATCTGAATCAGGAAGTGATCCTGTGAATTGAAAAACGACCTGAGGGGCTTGAGATATTACCATCTGAGCAATTCGCTGACCCGGTTCAATCTTAACAGTATCCTCTCCCAGATTAATCAGAATAACCCGGATTTCCCCTCTATAGTCAGCATCAATTGTACCGGGACTGTTGAGAAGGGTAATTCCCTTTTCCCAGGCCAGCCCTGAACGTGGTCTTATCTGCCCTTCCCATCCTGGGGGAATAGCCAGGCTGATACCGGTTGGTATTAACACACGCTGACCTGGTTTCACTTTAACAGGACTTTCAATACTGGCTCTGAGATCAGCGCCTGCCGCATGTGAACTGGCATATTGCGGAGCACTTTCCTGTGAACCTGTGTATGGAATTCTGATGCTTTCAGAACCAGCCTGTTCCTTCTGTTTCATGCGATTATCGCATAGGCCGCCGGGGAGAATTTTGACTACGGGCGGGTTTCCAATCCTTTTTGTCAGCATCAACTATGCTGAGGTTCAGCCGGCCCATCCGGTCAATTTCCACCAGTCGCACCTTGACTTTCATTCCCTCTTTTACGACATCCTCAACTCTGCTCACGCGTTCGGTCGAAAGCTTTGAGATATGACACAATCCTTCCTTTCCAGGCAGGATTTCTATAAAGGCACCAAAATCCATGATTCTTTTTACTTCACCTTCATAAACCATTCCGGATTCTGGTTCCGCGACAAGGGATTTAACCATGTCGAGAGCAGTACGGGCACCCGTACTACCATCCCTGGAAAAGATGGTAATCACACCATCGTCATCAATGTTAACTTTGCTGCCGGATTTCTCACTGATGGCTCGGATATTCTGACCTCCTGGGCCGATAATGGAGCCAATTTTATCTATATCCACCTTGAATGTTTCGATTGCCGGTGCATATTCACTGATCCTTCCTGTAGGAGAATTGATAGTTTTTGACATCTCATTAAGAATATGCAATCTTCCTCGACAAGCCTGTTCCAGGGCATTTTTCATGATGTCAATACTGATCCCATCGATTTTGAGATCCATTTGAAAGGCTGTAATGCCGATCGCGCTGCCTGTTACTTTGAAATCCATATCTCCCATATGATCTTCTTCACCAAGAATGTCTGACAGTACGGCATACTTGCCTCCCTCGAATATCAATCCCATTGCGATACCAGCCACGGGAGCTTTGATTGGAACCCCTGCGGCAAGCAGAGCCATTGTTCCACTGCAAACGGTAGCCATGGAAGAAGATCCGTTCGATTCAGTAATCTCCGAAACGACACGTATGGTATAGGGGAAGGTGTCCTTATCTGGCAATATGGGCTCAATGGCCCGCTGTGCTAAATGACCATGACCAATTTCACGCCGTCCAGTCCCTGTGCGTCCGGTTTCACCGACCGAGTAAGGCGGGAAATTATAATGCAACATGAAATTTGACCTGCGATCGCCATCAATATCGTCAAATATCTGTTCATCGTAGGTAGAACCCAGGGTAACAATGCCGATGGACTGAGTTTCACCACGGGTGAATAGACTGGAGCCATGAGTACGCGGCAGAAGTCCAATTTCTGTTGAGATATCGCGTATATCAGCAGGTGTGCGGTTGTCACAGCGTTTATTATCCTCAATTATCGATTTGCGCATTATGGTCGACTGAATTTCACCTAGCAATGCCTTGAAGACAGAGGAGCCATTATCCCCATAGGCCTCAATTTCATCTGTAAACTGTTCAATGAGTTGATTGTCAACATGCTGAACTGCATCAGATCGGGAAAACTTGTCTCCAAGAAAGAGAGCATTGGTATAGAGAGGTTCAGCGGCTGTTCTCACCGCTTCCTCACAGCTCATCGGAGGCAGTGCTTCCGGTAGGGGAAGTTTCTTTTTGCCGGCTGTTTCTGCGAAATCTTCGAGGAATTTACAGAGATCTTTGAGAATATTTTCTCCAAAGGATAAGGCTTCCAGCATTCTCTCTTCAGGAACTTCGTTCCCCCCTCCCTCAACCATAACAATGCCCTTCTTGTTTCCAGCTATAACAAGATCAAGTTCCGATCTTTTCAATTGTTCGAATCCAGGATTGGCATACAGTTTTGAATCAACCGAAGCCACACGGATTGCCGCGACAGGTCCATTGAAAGGAATGTCTGATACCATAACCGAGGCAAAGGCAGCCATCATGCCCACCACATCAGGAGGACTAATCTGATCTGCTGAAACAGTCATGGGTATGACCTGAATGTCACGCCCAAAACTCTTATGGAAGAGAGGCCTCATAGGCCTGTCGATAAGTCGGGAGACAAGGATCTCCTTGTCTTTGGGCCGCATTTCTCTTTTTATAAATCCTCCCGGGATTTTTCCGGCAGAGTAATAACGTTCATTGTAATCGACCATTAAAGGAACATAATCCATTCCTTCAACGACTTCTGAACCGCAACACACGGTCGAGAGAACGGCACAATCGCCATATCGGGCTAAGACGGCTCCATTAGCCTGTCTGGCAATTCTGCCAGTCTCAAGGATCAAGTCCCTGTCACCGATTCTTATACTTGCTGTATGCATTTTATATCCTTTATTTCCTCAGACCAAGCTTTACAATGAGTTCACGATATCCTTCAAGATCCTTTCGCTTAAGGTAGCGCAGCAGACGACGACGTAAGCCAACCATCAACAGCAGTCCACGCCGGGATGCATGATCCTTTTTATGCAATAGAAAATGACCTTTAAGGTCTTCGATTCGTTTGGTTAAAAGAGCAATTTGAACCTCTGTACGTCCAGAGTCGCTTTCATTCTTTCCGTATTCACGCACAATTGCGGTTTTGTCTTCTTTGGTGAGAGCCAAGACATTTCTCCTTGTCAGTAATAATCAGAGTGAAGTTTAACACCCTCCGGTCTGTTCAATGATCCGGGTCATAAATCTGCCAATAAGGATATTAATCCGATGCAGGGGGAAGTCGGTCTACAGTCCTGGCTTCCCACAAAATCAGAACTCATTGGCCCTTGGAATTTAATACAATACCAGATGATCCCGCTTATGTCAAGAGTGCGGTACAATGCCACAGAAGGGAAGCTTCCACAGAACCATCAACAGGATTTTGTTAGCGGCTTCGCTCTGCTAACAAAACGAGCAGCCGCAGCTCTTCCTCATCGAAGGCTGCATTCCATTTGTTGATAAAATCAGCACTTCGAGCAATCTGGGCAATCGCCATGAGACATTGAAGGTGAAAATTCCGTTCAGACATGGTACCTGCCAGGGCAAATACTATTGTTGGTTCACTGAGTCCATTCTCAAATGCCACTCCCTGACTGGTTCGAACCAGCACAATTTCAAAACTTTCCTCGTCGTCCAGAACAATGTGAGGGATGGCCAGATAATCTGAAACCTGGGTGGTGGATTGGGCGTCCCGTATGATGAGTTTTTCAAGGATTTCTTGATAGTCCGACTTCAGCCGCAATGAAAAAGCGGTTGCCAGTTTTTCAAAAAGCTCTTTGCGGTTAAGATGTTCTGACACATCCAGAATGATGGCCTTGCGGATGAGTTGGTCGAATCGATCGGTAGAAACGCCGTCACGTTCTATAAGAATATCAGTCAATTCATCAGCCAGTCTTGAGCTTCTTAATTCCTGAGCTACGATGCGTTCAACAATTCGAAAGAGAGCAGAATCCCGTTTCGGGCTTCCCCGGCGGTAAATTATGGTCCAGATTGTTGTGACGACGAAAAAACCAGCCGAAATCATGAGGGGTAGAGATCCCATGGAATATATCAGCAACGAGGAAATTAGTATGCCTATGATGGGTAGAACTGGATAAAGTGGAGCTTTAAACAGTGGGCGGTAGGAGACAATTCGGCTTTCTCTCATCAATATGAGTGAAAGATTAACGAGAAGGAAGAGAATGAGTTTCATCGTTGAAGCGACTTTGACAAGATTAGGCAGATCCAGAATGAGAATCACCAGGGCCATGAAACAACCGGTTATTAAAACTGCAGGAACAGGTACTCCGCGAGAATTTATTTTACCTGTCCAGGCAGGAAGAAGCCCGTCCTGGGACATAGCCGCCGGGTTCTGAGAAGCAGACAGAATTGCCGCATTCGCCGTTGTCGCAAAAGCGATTAATGCCGCAACAGCCAGCAGGATCGCACCGGGCTGACCGGCGATTACCGCGGCACCTTCGGACAGGGGCATCAGGGTATGCCTGAAAGTCTCTGCATGAAGCAGGTTGACCGTGACAGTAATCGCAAGTACATATATCACAATCACTATGATAAAACTCAATATCATTCCATGTGGCAGGGTTTTACCCGGATCCCTTACTTCATGAGCCACAGCCGCCACTTTGGTTAAGCCTCCAAACGAGATAAACACCATGCCCGTAAGCGGCAGTATATCACGAAAGCTCTCAGGAATGAATTTCGCGATTTCCATCGTATCACTCCGTATCCCACCCGCAATTATGTAGACTGCCAGGATGAGAATCAATGCCCCAACCATGATTACCTGTGATTTTGCCGAACCATGCACTCCGGTAAGATTGATGAGAGTAAAAACTATCACAAAACTCAATGCGATAAACTTGTAGGTGATTGGAGAGGTTGTGGGGTTTATCAAAGTCCAGAATGCTCCGATACCTACCAAAGCGAAAGCTCCTTTGAGAGCAATACTGAACCAGCCCGCAAAGCCTGCGAATGACCCCAGCAATGATCCAAGGCTTCGTTCAACAAAAAAATATGTGCCGCCGGATTTCGGCATGGCCGTGGCCAATTCGGCTTTGGCCAGTAATGAGGGAATCATCATTGCACCAGCCAGAAGATAGGTTATTACCACACCATAACCAATCTCGGCAAAAATCACTGCAGGCAGGACAAAGAGACCGGAGCTTATCATCGCTCCGGTTGCAATACTGAAAACTTCCAGCATACCAAGAGACTTTTTGTGATTCAATTGATACGACAAGCAGAACACTCCTTCTTAAACTCAATGATTACCTTCAAGCTCTGAATTGTCAATGCCATGCATGGTCTATCGGATGGACTGAATCTGAGAAATACATGCAGGAATAATCACAGTCAGATCAGGATTATTGATAGATTTTGCCGTGTCAGAAAGCCTGTTAAACGAAGTAATTGCTTCTATTAGAGTATTATATGACAGGAAAAGAATTTAGAATATGTTATGCTGGGAGGATTTCTCACCGCACAAGCTTTCTGACACTAAAAAACAATTCTGTAGAACCATTGACAGGAAATTCTGTCAAGCAGAGCGACATCAATCCCCTGTTCATTCTGGATGAAAACCATCTCGGCATCAGGGGGCAGGAATTCCTGTATACTTCCTATCGGACGACCGACATTCATTGCTTCAGCGACAGATTTCTGAACCATTACGGAGGGGATCTCTATTGATTTGAAAAAAGTCTCTGCTGATAATCCTTCATCAGAAGCCATTTCAACCGTAAATGGACCGATAGCCATACGCCGTAGCTCTTCACAATAAGCCCTGCTGCTGCAGGCCAGTCCTAAATCCCGTGCGAGTGATCTGATGTATGTCCCTTTTGAGCATTTTATTCTTAAATCCAGATCTGGAGAATTCCAGGAAATAATTTCACATATATATATATGGACTTTCCGTTCCGGCAATACAGGATGCAGTCCCTGCCGAGCACTTTTATAGGCTCGTTTGCCATTTGTTTTAATTGCTGAAAAAATGGGAGGAGTCTGTATAATTTCCCCTCTGAAACTTTCCAGTGCAATGAGAATTTCTTTGTATTCCGGAATATCAGAACTGGCAACTATTCGCCCATCCCTATCCAGGGTGTCTGTTTCTTCACCGAATCGAATTTTAGCCAGATAATCCTTTGGCATTTCAGAGACCAATGAAACTGCTCTGGTCATTTTATCGGACATGGCTATTAACAATCCCGTTGCAAAAGGATCCAATGTACCAGCATGACCGACTTTCTTAGTGCCAATTCTTTTTTTGAGGTTTTCAAGGGCTCCAAAGCTTGAGATGCCTGCACACTTGTCCAGTATGTAGACTTTTGATGGGCGCAAGTCTGTCATGGGCTATTCAGAATGGCTGTTTTTCATCACTTGATCGATAAGTCTGTTAACTTCAAGACTCTCACGAACTGATTTATCAGAAACAAAATACAATCGAGGTGTGTTTCTAAATCTGATTTCCTGACCTATGCGTGACTGGATGAATCCTGCTGCATGAGCCAAACCCTGAACAGCCCTCATTGTAGCGGTTTCCCCGCCAAATGAACTCACCCAGATTCTGGCCGAAGTGAGATCTTTCGAGACCTTTACCTGTGTCAATGCAATCGAAGAATCAACTCTGGGATCTTTGAGTATTCCCAGCATAATGAGAGTACTGATTTTTTCCCTGATCAGGCTTTCCACTCGTCGCCGACGGATATCATTCACTATTACCTGATTCTCCCAATTTCTTACTTATTTCCCGAACCTCAAGTACTTCGATAACATCTCCAATTTGTATATCCGAAAATTGATCAAGACCAATCCCGCATTCATAACCTTCTTTTACTTCCTGGGCATCATCTTTGAATCGCTTGAGAGAAGACAGATTTCCGGAGTGTACAACAACACTGTCACGAATAAGATTTACCTTGCTCTTACGCCTGATCACCCCGGAAGTAACCATGCATCCGGCAATCGTTCCTATTTTTGGAACTTTAAATGTTTCACGGACTTCAACTTTTCCAATGGCAATGTCTTCAATATCTGGTGTCAGCAGACCTTCCATGGCAGCTTTTATATCTGCAACAGCCTCGAATATAACACTGTATTTCCTGATTTCAACATTCAATTTCTCAGCGACTGTCAATGCCCGGGCTGTCGGACGGACATGAAATCCTACAATAATTGCATTGGAAGCAGATGCCAGATTGACATCATCCTCAATTATTGCTCCAGCAGCCGCTCGAATACACACCAGCTTGATTTCCTCATTGCTGAGATCTTCCAGGGTATTCTTGAGGGCTTCAACAGATCCATGAACATCACCCTTTATTATAACCTTGAGTTCCTGTAATTCACCTTCCTGCATTGAATCATACAAACTGTCCAATGTGACTTTTTTGACATTTCGAGCCGTCTCCATTTTCCTGAGTTCCTGACGCTTTGAACCGTACTGACGTGCTTCTTTTTCATTCTCAGTAACTTGAAAGGGATCACCAGCACCAGGAACTCCAGAGAATCCCAGTATTTCAACCGGCATGGCGGGAGTTGCCTTTTGAATCGGTACTCCATTGTCGTTGAACATGGCTCTTACTTTCCCGTGGTATATACCCGCGACAAATGAATCTCCAACATTGAGAGTACCATTTTCCACCAGTACTGTGGCAACAACACCTCTTCCCTGATCAACTCTGGATTCAATGACTTTGCCCTCTGCCCTGCAATCCCAGTCAGCTTTCAGTTCCAGCATTTCAGAAACAAGGGTCAAGGTACCAAGAAGTTCTTTGAGTCCCTCCCCTTTCAATGCCGATATCTCTACGAACTGGGTTGACCCACCCCATTCTTCAGGGATCAAGTCATACCTGGAAAGCTGTTGTTTGACTCGATCTGGATCAGCATCCGGCAGATCCATTTTATTGATTGCAACTATGATTGGAGACTCTGCTGCTTTAGCATGCTCGATTGCCTCTATTGTTCTCGGCATAACACCATCGTTGGCCGCAACGACTAAAACAACCAGGTCTGTAATCTGTGCCCCTCTGGCTCGCATCATGGTAAAGGCAGAATGACCGGGAGTATCAAGAAATGTGATATCTCCTTCAGCACGGTGAACCATGTACGCACCTATATGCTGGGTAATACCACCATGCTCCCCCGCAATTACATCGGTGTCACGGATCGCATCAAGGAGTTTTGTTTTACCATGATCGACATGTCCCATTACGGTAACGATGGGAGGTCTCTGCTTTGTAATGCTGTTACTGTCCCTGTCTGATTCAATAACCGTTTCATCATACAGACTGACTATGTTGACCTTGCAATCATAATCATCAGCTAGAATAGTTGCTGTTTCTGCATCGATTTGCTGATTGATCGTAACCATCACACCCATACCCATAAGCTTGGAGATAAGTTCTGATGCCCTTAGATTCATTTTTCTGGCAAGAGCAGATACAGTAATAACTTCCATGATATCAATTCTCTTAGGAACAGGATTGGTTTGCATGACTTGTTTTTTCTTTGAATATTGATAAAGCTTTTCCTGCTGTTCCTTATGTTTATCATAGATTTTTTTGGCTTTATAGAATTTTTTCCCCCGATTTGCTGTTGGAGGGGGAGGAGGCACAGGAGTACTACCAGTTCGGGAACTGGCAGTACTTCCAGCCCCGTGACGCCGTATTCTCCCAGATCTGTCACCTCCCAATCCAGTGCCAGGTCTCCTGGAGTCGGTTCGATTTGACTTTGAGGCATTTGGATCCGGGCGGCCATGAGAAGTATTCCGATTAAAGTGTCCCGAACGAGATCCTCGATTATATCCACCTGTCCGGGCTTGTTGAGTCCCTCCCTGTGGCCTCTGCCCACTTCCCTGGCGTTGAAATCCTCCATTCACCCGACGGCCTGCTACAATTCCAGCCCGTCCTCCCATCCGTTTTACCTCAAGTGTTTGAACGCCTCTAGTCTCTGAATTCCCTGGAGGTGATGGAAGAGTATCCTTTCCTGAACCTATTCGTTCAAATGAGACGGATCTATTTTCAACGACAGCTGGTTTGGGCTGGAACGTTTCTTCTGTTTGCTTCTGATTCTCGACCAGCTTGTGCTGAACTTCAGTATTTGATGCCTTTGATTGTTGACTGACGACTGGTTTTGGTGAATCTGTTTTCTTTTCAGGTTGTACTTTGTTTTCAGCTTCTGCCTTAACCACTGTACTGTCAGGCTTCTTCTTACTGCTCACGACGGGAATGATTGTCTGGGGTGGCTTCTGCTTACTTTTCTTAATTACCACAACCTTTTTTTTGGTTCTGACAGGTTCACTATCTTTCCGGTGTTTGATAAGAGTTGCCTTAGGCTTTTTATTGCTAAGATTTTCTGCCATTACTATTTGTTCAACCTGTTCCTGAATTATTCTATCTCAAAACTGAATTCGACACCACAGTCAGGACAGGTGTTCATGTCCTGTGTAATCAGATGGCTGCATTCCGGGCATCTCAATGAATCGTCTTCCTGCCCGTTATCATCGTTATTTGTTTCTTCACCGTCAACAGATGCTTCCTCGTCATTCTCTAATTCAGAGTCTTCAATAATTTCAACATTATCTTCAATGATTTTCTGAATATGTTCAACATCAGTTGGGGTGAGTCCCGTAAGAGCATTCAATTCATCGGTCGTTAAATTGATCAATGATTCTATTAATTCGATTCCATTTTCTTTAAGCAGGGAGACAAGTCGCTCAGGGATGTCCGGCAGCTCTCTTATCTGAACAATTTCCTCTCCATTCCCATCTATACCGCTGAAAAGATCCGTAGCTGCTTTAGAAATCTCCTGAAAGATATCCATATTCTGGAATTGCTCTTCAGTTTTTACATCGATATTCCAGTCAACCAGTCGATTGGCGAGTCGGACATTCAGCCCCTGCTTCCCAATGGCAAAAGAGAGCTGCTGTTCCGGCACAATGGCCAACGCCTGTCTTTTCGAAGCATCAATTATAATGACTTCCTGAACCTCCGCAGGACTCAAGGCATTACGGATGAATACAGATGGATCGGTATCATATTTGAGAATATCAATTTTTTCGCCTTCAAGCTCCCTCACAATGGCTTGAATCCGCACCCCTTTAAGACCAACACATGCCCCTACTGGATCAACATCATCCCTGGTAGAGTATACGGCAACCTTTGTTCGATAGCCTGGCTCACGGACAATTTTGAAGACTTCCACAGTTCCATCGTAAACTTCAGGAACTTCAAGTTCGAAGATTCGTTTGACAAACTCCCCATGGGATCGAGACAGAATAATTTCCAGGCCTGCTGGTGTTTTTTTCACTTCAGCAATCATTGCTTTTATACGATCTTCACTATGATATTCTTCCCGAGGCGACTGAAAACGGCGTGGAAGAATGCCCTCGGTTTTTCCAAGGTCAACATAAATGGTATTATTCTTCTCCCTCTGGAAATAACCGATAATCATTTCACCCACTTTGTCCTTGAACTCGGAATAGAGAGTGTCTTTTTGAATTTCCCTGAGGTTTTGCCAGGCTTTCTGCTTCGCATTCTGGACAGCACTCCTGTCGAAATCCTTCGGATCTATTTCAATGAGTAACTCATCACCAATCTCGCAGTCGTCATTCAGATCCAGAGCATCTTTTAACTCAATTTCCGCAACCGGATCGTAAAGATCATCGTTTTCGACAATGTTCTTTCTTGCGTAAATTGACACATCATCGCCAGAATCAGAAAAACGGACAACAGCATTGTCTGATGTACCAAATGTTTTTTTGTAGGCGGCCATAAGAAATACTTCTATCGTTTCATAAACCAACTCTTCTGTAATACCCCGGTCTGATTTCAGAAGTTTGATCGATTCAGAAAAATCACTGTCCATTGCCAATTGATCTCCTTTCAAGTAAGTTTTCCCTTACGTATATCAACAAATTGTACCTTTTTCAAACCATTGCTGGTATCCAGATCGACGGAAAGATCATCAGTACTGTTGATAATCCCCTGTTTCCATTCGTCACCGACAAGAATGCTGACACCAAGACCTTTGAAGACAGTGTACTCATGGACATTCTTGATCCTCCTTGATACTCCAGGCGAAGTAATCTCAAGAGTAAGATTCTCCCGGGAATAAACAAGTTCGAACTGTGGCCGGAGAACTTTTTGTGCCTCAGCAAGATCGTCAAGAGTTATTCCTCCCTTTTTGTGGAGCACAATATTCACTTTGACTCCACCACGATGATGGCCAGTACTCATCTCTACAAGAGCAAAATTCATACCTTCTACAAGATTTGCTATTGCAGTTTCAAGGTCAGTTTCAGCAGTCTTCTTCCCCATCTGTTACCCCGGATAAAAAAAGAGACCGCCAAGCGGACTCTTTACACCAAATAAGACGTAACCCATGATAGTTGTATTGTGCTGTGGAGTCAAGCCCTGCAGACAACCATGGCAAAGACATTGGAAGCTCCAGCATTTTTAAGTACTGACGCACATCTTGAGAGTGTAGAACCAGTTGTTGAAACATCATCAAGTAGAATGTAAGAACCATGAATTCGCCTGCTCTTTTTTATACTGTAATTCAATCTTATACCAGCTAATCTCTCTGCTCTATTCAAGTCTTTCTGCGCCATTTTATCTTCTCTGCAAAGGATTCTCTGTACAGGTATCCCATGTTTTTCAAGCCTGTTAGCAATCTGATAAACGATGTAATGGCCTTCACGATGGATTCTTCCATACCTTGGCGGCACTGGTACCACAGGAAGATGACATCCAGACAATGTCCACATATTGAAAAACTCCTTGACCAGCCATTGTACCAGCCGAACATCGCCACCATATTTCAAAAGAGAGAGCCATTCCCGCAATGGTCCCATCCAGGGACCAATACTGCTTAAACCATCAAGACTGGATTGTTCAACAATCAGGCGGCAATCAGGACATGGGTTATCGGCTCCTGCAAGATCGGCTGAGCATGAAGAACAATTTAAATCAAAAGAGTGTTTCATCATTTTACTGCAAGTTTGACAGGGTGTAAATGCCATTCTCGCGATACGCCCGCATATCGGACAGATGTTTTCTGGTTTTATCATATTTAATATGACGTGGTGTAGTTGGTTATCTCAGTAAAAAAAAACCAAAGAAATCCTGCTCTAATGAGCCTCAAGTTCCATTTTCCATCTATTTATCTGTTGAAGAGCATCAAGTGGTGTCAACGCATCAATGTCAATATCCATCAGGGCATCGAGAACTAGATCCCGGGGATCAAACAGCATGGGAGTGTAATCCTTGCCAGACTGTATCGCTTGAGTGTTTTTTTTGAGCAGTAATTCTCTGGCACGTCTTACAACCTGTTCAGGGATTCCTGCCAGAGCTGCCGCATGTATCCCATATGAAGATTCTGCTGATCCCTGTATAAGCTGCTTTGGAAAAATTATTTTTCCCTTTGCCTCATGGACGGCCATCGATAGATTGATCAGTCGTTTATGAACAATAGTAGTCAATTCACGGTAGTGAGTCGCAAACATTGTTCGTGGGCATTGAGACTCCAGGAGATATTCACATACGGCCTGGGCAATGGCCAGACCGTCATCGGTTCCTGTACCCCGTCCAACTTCATCCATAATCACCAGACTGCAGGACGTTGCATTTCTCAGTATATTGGCGGTTTCATTCATTTCAACCAGAAATGTTGACTCACCTCTGGCAAGATTATCCGACGCCCCTACACGACAGAATATCTGATCAGCGATTCCAATGACAGCCGAGTCTGCAGGAACAAATGAGCCTGCCTGTGCCATCAGAGTTATAAGTGCGACCTGTCTCAGTACAGTGGATTTCCCTGCCATGTTTGGTCCAGTAACCATGGCAAATGATACCCCATCACCACTGAGCATAACATCGTTGGGCACAAAGTCTCCCTGAGGCAAATGCCGTTCCACGACAGGATGACGGCCTCCTTTTATATCAATGATGATGTCTTCCCTTATTTCCGGTCGTACATATCCATACTCAGTTGCAGCATGGGCATAGGATTGTACAAGGTCAATTTCCGCAGTCAGACGGGCAATTTCCAGGAGCATTGGTATACTTTTCTTAACTTCATTTCTGATCTCAAGGAAGACTTCCCGCTCAAGACTCACAAGTTCCTCATCAACACTCAGGATTTCTGTTTCAAGTTCTTCCAGACGCGGAGTTGAAAAGCGGACGACCTGTGTCAATGATTGACGGCTGCGAAATCGTTCGGGGGTATTCTGGGCTTGATTCTTGCTGACTTCAATGAAATAACCAAGAATGCGATTGTATTTAACCTTTAGCGATGATAAACCAGTTGCAGCTTTTTCTTCTGCTGTATAGTTGTCAAGATGACTTCTGCCAGCATCCCGAAAGGATCTCAACCGGTCTACTTCTGAATTCCAGCCTTCTTTGATCAACCGGCCTTCAGTGAGCAGTATGGAAGGATCATCCAGCAATGATGAAGAAAGTAATCGGGATAGCCTCTCTCCTTCCTTGAATAGTGGCAGCACCCTGGATTCATCAATGTTCCATAGTTGCGGTTCAAGAATTTCATTGATCTGTAATACTTTTTTCAATGAATTACAAATAGCCATAAGATCCTTTGCATGAGCACGATCCATGCTGGTTCTTGCAGCCAGCCGTTCAATGTCCTGAATACCAGACAGAATCCCACGCAATTGTGACAGAAGTATTTGATTTTTATATACGCATTCGACCCTGTCGTGAAATTTCCTGATGAAATCGGCATTGGGAGAAGGCTGCAGGAGCTTCCGACGAAGTAATCTTGTACCTGTGGAAGTTTTCGTATGATTCAAAACATCCAGAAGAGTATATTTCATTCCGCCATCCTGGAAGTTTTTAACAATTTCAAGATTGCGGATAGTCGATTCATCAAGTCCGACATAATCACTCTCATCATAGCAGGTGATGGAGGAGACATGGGGGAGTATGTTTTGATGATTGTCGGCAAGGTACTCGAGAATGGCACCGGCAACCAGGACTCGGGAATCGTTTTCTTTCATTCCAAAGGATTTGAGACTGATGGTGCCAAATTGAGTTTTTAGCCTTTTTTCAGCACCGGCAATATCAAAACTCCAATCCGGTATGCAATTGAGTAAGATACTGTCATCAATGAGAAATGAGAAGTTTTTTGATTCCAACAAGCTTTGTTGAACAATCATTTCCCGAGGATTTGTTTTAGCCAACTCTCGGCGCAGTGAATCTTTCAGCAGCGGAGGCTCAAGTTCTGTCGCTCGAAATTCCCCGGTGGAAAGATCAATACAGGCAAAAGCCGGTTGATTTTCAGGCCCACCCAGAGCGGCAAGGTAGTTGTTACTATGTTCATTGAGATACGCGTCATCAACAACAGTACCAGGTGTAATAACTTCAACAACTTCCCTCCGAGCTAAACCCCTTCCATCCGGAGCAAGCTCAATTTGTTCACAAATGGCTATTTTTTTTCCCAGCCGCAGCAGACGAGCTATGTAATTGCCAGCAGCATGATATGGGATTCCACACATTGGTATTCCCTGTCGCTGCGTAAGCGTCAAGTTGAGTAACCGGCTGATTTCAACCGCATCACTTCGAAACATTTCATAAAAATCGCCCATGCGGAAGAAAAGAACCGCATCACGATGCTGTGCTTTCTGCTCCTCGTATTGACGGAGCATTGGAGTGGATTCCCGTGTGTTGGCTGATGTTGGCACTTATTATTCGGTATTAACCAGGCGATTCAGAACAAGATCTGTGATGTCAGTTTCGTAACTCCACCACAAGAGGTTGGGATCCGATCGTTTCATAACGATACTGAAACCATTTGATTCTGCAACATATTTGATTTCTCTCAGAATTTCCTGTGCAAGTTCATGACTTGAACTCAGGTTGGCAGAAGCCTGTTGAATCTGATTGCCACGCACACGGATATACTCCTGGTAGTATCGTTTCCGACTCGTGATACGACTGTCCAATTCAAGAACCAGTGAAGAATTTTCCTCGTCCTGGGCTGTCAGTTTTTTTTCCTCCAATTCCTGGATTTCCTGCTGAAGCTTTTTAACCTCATCAGCAAAAACCTCTTTCATTTCAACTATTTTTCTTGCCTCAGCTGAATCCGCATAAAATGCTGTTAATATGCGGGAATAATCCAGTACTGCGACCTTCGTGATCTGCTCTGCCCCAACAGCGGCAGAAACCAGTGCCAGAGTAATTAAGATTGTTCGTTTCATTTATAAACTCCTGATGGGCATCTCTTACAAACTCGCTTCCAAAATCTGGTGATGAGATTTTCCATGGAAAAGGAAAAAATTTCAAGACGGAACTGGAGAGGATATTTCCAGAAGAATCCTAATAGATACTCAAGTCGAAAGCTATGACAAGATCCAATCCTGCTTCTTTGAACTCATACCATTCTTTTCCAACGTCATCCGGGAACCATGTAAAAACGTTATCCTTCCATTGAAATCGTTTCACAAGGTAGATTCCAATAGGAAACTGAGGATTGGCAAATCTTAAACCCGCACCCAGACTGAAACGCCAGTCATTGCCGCTCCAATTATTCAAGGCACTGATATCTCCAGATGGGTTCTGCCAGGCCCCTACAGCATCAAGAAAGATATCAAACGAGAGAATATTGGGGACAATGGGAAACTTAAACTGTATGGTATTGTCCCAGAGGTATCTATAGTATTCACCAGTACTTATGGGCCAACCTCTTGCGATGAACATTCCATCGACAAAAAAGCCATTTGTTTCAGCGATATTGCCGACAGGATCCAGCCAGGGTTTATAGACGATTGCATTGAAAGCAGATTCAATCGAAAACACACTTCTAAACCTACCAGCCTTCTTGCCAACGGGGATATCAAATAGAAGTAGATGCCAGTTAAACTGTGTTACTGACTTAATATAGTTACGGCTTGAAAGAGTTTCAAGTACACCGGCGAATGTTATGGTTTCACTCAAAAGGAATCCCTTTGTGGGATCAAATTGTAGATCACGTGTATCCCAGCTCAAACGAAGAAATATACTGTCACTGTATTGCCATGAGTCAAGGTTATCCCTGACTAAACTGTTATGAGGTGTGAATTTTTTTGTATCATAGGTTACATACTCCCAGGAGAGTCGGAGACCTGTAGCCAGTCCCAGACGTCCCAGTCGGGTAAACCATGTATATCCGGTACTCAATGTTGAAGAGACAAAATGTGAATCATAGGCCATCTGGGAACTTGAGGGAACAAGACTGTCAGCAGTTTCATACTCTTCCCATGTGGTATAAGGATCGGGGACTCCATTGAGATCTCCATCCTGATTAACTCTGCTCCTGTGATTATGACTGTAACTGAACTCAATCCCACCCATCCAGTTGTTTCCAAGCATTCGCGGTTCAGTGAATTTCAGGGAAACCATTTGTGTCGCCGGAGAAACAGATGTTTTGGCACCGATAACCTGTCCGCGGCCGAGGAAGTTCTTATCCTGCCACGAAAAGGTTCCGGCGATAGGAAATTCCTTACCACCGGAAAATGACAGTCCGAAGGCAATGTTGGAAATTCTGGCTTCTTCAACATCAATAACCAGATCCATCAAACCATCTTGACTGCCGGGATATGGTGTCGGTGTTATCTCTGAAAAATACTGTAGATTATGAAGATTGAGAGTGCCTCTGATAATTTTTGTATTACTGAAAACCTCACCTTCTTCCAGTGGGAATTCTCTTCGGATAATATAGCTTTTTGTTGTTTTGTTTCCTCTAATAATTATATTCTCAATATAGGCTCTGTCTCTCTCAATTATACTGACTTCATATGAAATTGTCTGTGTTATATAATCCCGTTTATCCTTGTAGGTGAGAGTTGTGAAAATATATCCACTATCCGCGTATAGATCTCTGATTTTTTGATAATCAACTTGAAAACTTGTCAAACTGAAAGTCTCACCCTTTATTTGCGTGATAAGTGCATCAAATTCTTCGTCCGTATATATGTTATTTCCTGAAAAGGTTATTCCTCCATATTTCCAGGGTTCACCTTCATCCAGATAAATGGAAATTATCATTTTGTTCATTTTGTCTTTTTCATCAAAGATGATGCTCTTTTCGACATCAGAGATCTGGATATCTACAAGACCCATATCTCCATAATGCCTTTCAATAGTCTTTATGTCTTCCTGGAGTTTTGTCTCAATGAATAGACCCTTATTAAAAAACGATTGTATTTTTGTAGTCATCAGGTTGCGCAATACATTGTCAGGGACATATTTGTCATTCCCAATGAATCTGATTTCACTGATCTTGGTTTGTGTACCTTCAACAATGTTGAAGGTAATCGTCGCCTGATCTGCTTCTTCATTAACCTGAAATTCCGAAGACACACTTGCATCAGTGAAGCCTTTCTCCAGGTAGAGCGATTTAATGGCCTGCTCATCAATCTGCAATAAACCCGGGTTCAATAGATCTCCATCTCTCACCAGTATGGTATCAGAGAGTTCACCAGGTCGGATCTTCTTGTTGCCCGAAAAAATGATATCAACGATGAGAGGTTTTTCCTGAACTTCAAAAACTAAAATGACACTGCCAGGACCTTGATCCCCTTCTATTATTTCAGGAACTATCAACTCAAAATAATCCAGGGCATAAAGCTTGCTCTGTATGTCCCAGGATAGTGAGTCTGAGTATTTTTGACCAATATAGGGACGTATTAATCCATAGAGTTCGTTCTTTGTAATACTCTTGAGCCCCTCAAAGCGGATATCAGCAACAGGTTTATCGATGAACCATTCTTTTTCCTGAGAAAACAGAGATCCAGTTCCCGCAAAAATAAGGGCTAGAATAAGAGTCAAACGCTGCATAAAAGTTCCTTTAATTCGTACACTAGTAGATAAACTGCCATTTTAAAGAGATTGTATTATCGGCAATGAAATTCTGAGAAATCGCAGGATTCGGCGAGTAGGACCATTCAATATTGAAGAATGGAGTAACCATTTCCAGAGAAACAGAAGTTTCGAATTCCAATCCTCCGAAGACTGAACTGAGACGCTGCCCCTCATGATAACGAGCTGATACAGCTCCAGACGCAAATAATGCTTTTCCAATATACTTTCCTGCATAAAGACTTGTGTTATCCAGATAGCGTCCGAAACCGGAAACTGGCCTGGATTCAGCAGTCCCGGAGACTATATTTAATCTATCGGCCAGAGTATTTCCAATTATATTGGTTTCTATTGAGACCATGTCCAGATTAAGACCTTCCCTCAACAGTGCTTCAAATGGCTGTACAAGACCAACTTGTGCAAACATATTACCGGCAGCTAATAGTACTGAACTCAATTCTGTTCCTCCAGCCTCGCTGTCCGGGATAACAACCTGACCCAATAAGGCAAGAATGTCAATATCAGACAGAACTGGTACTGTTTCAATTCTGGGATTGAAATCGGATTTTATAGGTGCATTATAGACCAATGCCACTGTTACTTCCTCATTATCCTCATCATGAACCCGTGTTTCAGCTCTAAGCTGTATAATCGGATCAAAATTCTTAAGGGCTTCATTAAACACCATTGCTCCCTCAGTGATCTGGAAATTCCGGTCGAAATAGTGGATAATTCCAGACTTGATTGGCAATGTCCCGGTGAGAGACAGCTTTCCTGGAGTATTGGCAAATAAAAAAGACAGGGTATGCCCCTGTTCCGCTGTCGCCTGTACTATTTTTAATTGTTCATTGGGAAGATAGAATGTGCAGTTTTTTCCAGTCCTAATACGGAAATCAATTGTAATGGGTTTTGGGATTTTCCCCGGTCTTCGCTGTTTGACTGGAACACGTGGGGATTTAAGAGATGCCTCAAGGAAAGGCATGGTTATATCACCCTCCAGGTGAAAGCCTCTGTAACTTCCTGTCATATGAATTTCTGCCGTTACGGATCCATCAAGATAGACTCCCAGCAACGGATAGCTGACGGGAACCCCATCCCCATCTTTAATCGATTGACAGCCATAGATCATGTCAATTTCACTGATTTTCCAATTCTCAAGAACCACATGGCCTTCACCATAGGCCATGCCATCTCCAATGGGAACGACTGTTCTTTCGAAGGTTATTCTGCTGCCATCAAAGGTTACAAGAGTACTTGTTGGCTTAATATCCGCATAGGTATATGGAGTATCCACCTTGAGATCAACAGCCCGCATGATTCCAAAAAGACTGGGGGAAGCAACCGGACCCCGGATGTCAAGATTGCCAGTCACTAATCCATCCTGGAATATGACATGATATTGAAGTAATATCGGGTCTCTCATCATAGCGTAGTTGATGAGAATTGGATCAACTGTCAATTCTGGGAATTTCAAGTCAAGCTGACCATCATAGATAGTACCTCCGCCGCTTGCTGTGATGGGCATTGGTGCCCCGGAAATAACATGGAGATTTCCATTGGCAAAAGAATAACTGAAATCAAGTATATTTTTTTCAAGACTGTTCACAGTTATGGATTCACTATTTTTTTTGAATTGCAGTGTCAGCGGAGGAAGGTGGGGATTTTCATTCCACATTAATTCATGAGTAGCCAGCGTTCCTGAGAATCCAGTGCTGCTAAGGTCGGCGAGATTGAAGAGAGAAATACTCTTATCAAAATTGAGTTCCAGCGCAAAACCGCTCGTAACAGGAACCTGATTGTAGGTGGCACTGAGTCCCATCGTTGTTCGAAGGGAACCGGTATCCATATTCACCAGTAACAAACCACGCTCCAGAGCAATTCCCTCATACAGGAAGCTTAAACCGTGAACCTTCAGGTCATTTCTGTTCATATTTGCTTTACCTTGAAGACCGAAAGGAGTTGAGTTGAGATAGCCTTCTCGAGTCGATACATCGAGTGTTACAATGGGATTATTCAAATTCCCGGTAAAACTGCATTGTAAATCAAGAAATCCCTGCAAATCCAGATTTCCAAACCGTTCCATTTTGCCCGAAGCAATATCCAGATCAACCGCCCAGTTATCATTGGAATGACGAGCCGATATTGAATATGATTCACCATTATCGGATCCCACTCTTAAGGAACCGGTGAAGAGATTGCTGCGGCGGGAGTTATTTAAAATAATTTCACCTGCAAGAGAACCGACTGAATCCACAAAATTGATATCTGGAAAAACTACGGATCCAGGCCTGATATTCCCCATGAATTCTACAGATGAATTGATATCTCTACCCTCCTGAATCAGAGTCAGCTGGGATCTACTTATGAAAACTTCCCAGTTTTCACGCCCGACTATACCCCTCATATTGAAATCAGTCATAAGCCGATTGTTCCTCAATGGGATATTGATATTTTCAGCCTTCACGGCCATGGTTCGGCCAGTTTGCGTCACCGGTCCAAAAACAGCTTCCAGTCCTGGAGAACCTGTTATTCTCACAGGACCTTTATGAATCCAGCTTGCTTCTATGGGATAGAGTTCTTCATCTATGACCAGACGTCCCTCGGCAACTCCGCCTTCCTCTGTCCTTTTTGCCAATCCCCGTCCTTCCACTGTATAACCATTCCAGGATATCCGGACTCCATCAAGTGACCATTGAAGAGGTGTAATTCTCCCCTTAACACTGACATGGTTCTGTGCATCATTTTTACTCACAATGGATGCTTCATCTACACTGAAAATCCATCCTTTGAAGCTGGATTCCAGAGATCCATGAAAATTGAACAGGGAATCTTTTACTATCCCCGCATTGGAATAGCGAGATGCATTCATGAGACTCAGAACATGACTCGCTTCAAATCCTTCAACGTCAACAAATCCATAAAGAGCGGGTTGATTCTCCATATCCAGCATCAAATCGATAAGCATGTGTTTATCCGCGGCAGCATCAGGAATGCCGGCCAGCACCGAAAGCGCCATCGAATACTGTCTGTCTTCTTGAAGTAGTAAAATGCTGAAATCATGAAAATCGAGATTTCCGGCAATAACCTGGATTGGTTCAATGCTGATTACATCGGTTATGGTACTGACACGGAAATCAGCATCCACAGGATACCCCAGGAGTGATCGTTCAAAATCGACAGACAGCCATCCCATGGGGGTCAAAGTATCAAGACCGACAAGTCCAGAGTATTCTGCAACTGCCCAGGGTAGGGAAACAGAGAAACTGCTGATATCAGCTTCCTGCTCATCACCCTGTGTTTTAACCTTGATCTGCCAGGGCCAGGGAAGACCGGCCTGTGCGGGTAATGCTATCTGCATATCCAGATTGTATGCAAATCTATCTCCTTCTGGATTCATTGAAACCTCAAATTCACCTTCCATAATCGAATCAAACCATGGATTGAGCGCCTGGTATTCTTCTACAGGCTGAATAAACTCATTGATGGCCAGATTGCCAAGAGATCCTGAAGCTTTGATCTCTTTTTCAGACAGTTGCAATGCAATATCAACAGGAAGGGCATCGTTAATGCGCTGGAGTGAAAGCTTCCTGTCTTTGTAAGTCAGATCAACGGAAACTGGTTTAATCATCCACTTGTTCAGGGTTGAGGACAGCAAATTGACACGGCCATTGAAGGTTGATTCCAGAGTGGAATAATTTCCGGTTGATTTGAACTCCATGTTAACCTGACCAAGCTGTTCGATTGACATGGGCTCATTGATCTTCAAAGAACCTTCAAAATCATACCGAACCAGACCTTTGGTTCCATCAAGCCTTAGATAAACATTTTCTGCATCAACAATGCCCAGTCTTTCATCCTTGATTCTTACTGAGAAATCATTGAATACAAGAGATATATCTTCCAACTGGTCGATTAAAAAAGACTGAAGATCCAGAAGACCAGGTGATTCCATGTCTGAGTTGACAAGTTCCAGATTTAATTGACTTCTGAGGATGGAAACACGGGTAATCCAATTAGATCTGTTATCCTCTGTGGATTTCAGTCCTTGAAGAGGATCTATGAAAATTCGAAACCTCCTGGCAGTGAAATCCCCCTGACGAAATGATACCTTGAGGTTGCGGATAGTCACAGCTGACAGAAGAGCTGGGGAAATGGATTCATAACTCAGTTCAATACCAAGTTCTTTCTCCAACTGGACCATGATATTGTTCTGTATAAGCTCTACCCTCTTTCTGACAGCATTATGTAATGGATTCATGACAAGTATGCCCAGAATGACTACCAGGGAGAGGATCAGTATCTGAACTGCATGTACAATGATCTTTCTTCTCATCAATTCCCACCTGTCAGGATTATGGGGTGGACGGTTCTTTTCATCAGTTTTATCTTAACAATTATTGAACCTTATCGAAAGGAACATGGATGAATAGTAATCGAAAGATATGGTCAAACCTGGTAGCTGTAGAGGGTATCGATGGAGCGGGTACAACGACTCTTGTTAAGGGAATTGCTCAAGCCCTGAGTGCGCAGAAGCAAAAGCTTGTTGCTGGATACGAACCAACTGATGGTGTTGTTGGTCATCTCATACGTAAGACCCTGGGCGGCTCAACCACATTGGAACCAGAAACCATGGCTCTTCTATTCGCAGCTGACCGCAGAGAACACCTGTATGGGGATGGAGGAATACAGGACACTGTTGAGAAGGGAGGAATATACATTACTGACAGATATTTATTTTCCTCACTGGCCTATCAGTCTCTGGAGATAGATTGGGATTGGGTAGACAGCTTAAACTCGGCTTATCCTCTTCCGGGATATCTTATCTACCTGAGAATTCCCGTTAAGGATGCCATGGAGCGTTTGTCTGATCGAGTGGAAAGAGATATCTATGAAACTGAGGATTTCCAGGATCGAGTGACAATTGCCTATGAAAGATCCATAAGCCACTATGCGGGGAGCGGTATGTCTATACTCACACTGGATTCCAGGCGTCCTCCACGGGAAATGACCGATGAATCTCTTTCTTTTCTAGCAGAATTGTTCGCTGAATCTTCCTCATAGAATCAGAAATCGAAATAAATCTGCCGATATTCCAGGAAACTATGGTCAATAACAATCGATTATTTTCTGTAATGCTTCTGGTCACAATACCAGTTACTATGCTATCGGCGATAAAAACGCAATATGCCGAGCAATTCTACAAACTGAGCCATACCAGTCTCTACCGATACCCTGAAGACAGTGCAGAAAACATCTGGTATCTGTCAATGGCTCTCAGAGCACCATTTGCCAACCCCCTTAATGCCCTGGCAGTCATTGAAAATGAAACAGAATGGGAGAAGTACCGCAATCTTTTCGTTATGCATGTCTATCTCAGGATCACCGACGAATACCTGGCCATGGCGGCAAAATATGATAAATTTAAGGCGTATTTTTATAACTATCCCTGGAAAAGTGTCAATCTGGACAGTCTTCGAACGGCTGAGAAGTTTTATGAGCTGGCCATGGAGACCTGGTTTCTGGCGGAAGAGTATGCCTTAGCGGCTAGAGATAATCGATTCAAGTGGATTCATCTTGAAGAGATACAAAACTGGGAAGATCAGGCCTTTCGAATAGAAAACAGAGATCTGGATTATGAAGACATCATTGATGCTCATCTGACACGATTGAATCAGGTAAGAAATGAGTTCGAATCGATGGATCCTGATACGTATTGAGAGACCTTTTAAACTATCAGCATGGCATCTCCATAAGAATAAAAACGATATTCCTCCTCAACTGCTCTCCTATAGGCCTCCAGAATTCTTTCCTTACCGGTAAATGCGGAAACAAGGACGAGAAGACTTGATCCAGGCGTATGAAAATTTGTGAACATCGAATCAACAACATTGAATTTAAAACCTGGATAGATGAAGATATCCGTTGTTCCATGACCAGTTTCAATACCTTTGCCATTCCATGCGGATTCCAGGGTACGGACAGATGTCGTACCAACTGCAAGAATCCTTCGCCCTTCGGCCTTAGCACTATTCACCGCCAGAGCACTTTCCTGAGGAACATTGTATTCCTCTGTATGCATGGTATGATCGAGAATTGTTTCGGATCGAATCGGCGCAAATGTACCAGGTCCCACCCTGAGGTTGATCCATGCCGACCGGATTCCTCTTTCCTTCAAGGCATCAAGGATTTCCGCCGTGAAATGTAAGCCGGCCGTTGGTGCCGCCGCTGATCCAACTTGTCTCGCATAAACAGTCTGATAGCTTCTGGAATCATTCGGCCCATCAGGACGGCGTATGTAGGGAGGTAGGGGCATGTGACCATGGCGTTCAAACCATTCCTCCGGGAGCGGCAGGTCGAAATGGAGAATTCTCCTGTTCTCTGCCGATGCTCTTATAATTCTGCCTGTTACATCGTCTGGAAAAACCCATTCCTGCCCTGTTCGTTTTTTTTTCGCCTTATCCACCAGGCAGTCCCATTCACTCGTGGAGATTTGCTCAAGGAAAAGGAATTCACCCCGTCCCCCGGTGTCAGCATTAACTGCATAAAGACGTGCTTTTCTAACCTTTGTATCATTGAAAACCATGAGAGTGTCCGGTGGAATCAGACCAGGAAGGTTCTGAACAGTTTCATGCTGGACAAAACCCGGATCACAGTTTCTGCTGACAACCATCAACCGGCTACTTCCCCGAACATCCGGAGGTGCTTGAGCAATGAGATGATCAGGAAGATTAAAAGAGAAGGAGCTGGTCTTCATCGTTTTTTCTGGACTTTCCCAGATGTTTGTAGGCAAGGTCAGTCACTGTTCTTCCCCTGGGTGTCCGCTGGAGAAATCCCCGCAGGATGAGATATGGCTCATAGAAGTCTTCAAGGGAGTCTGTGCCTTCACCAACACTGATGGCCAGGGTTTCGGCTCCAACAGGACCGCCTCCATAACGATCAATAATGGCCGCCAGGATACGCCTGTCCTGTTCTTCTAAACCTTCCAGATCGATTTTAAGCCGGGACAATCCTCTTTCAACTATTTTTTTTGTTATGCGACCATCACTCTCCACCTGAGCATAATCCCTCATGCGGCGGAGCAGACGGTTCGCGACTCTGGGTGTTCCCCGGCTGCACTGGGCTAATAATTCAGCGGCCTCATCGACAATATTCAAACCCAGAATTCTGGCACTTCGGTGAACAATGTCATTCAATTCAGCCTGACTGTAATAGTCTATGCGGACTGTTATTCCGAAACGGGTAAACAGGGGACTCGATACCCGCCCGGGTTTTGTTGTTGCTCCAATAAGTGTAAAGGGGGGCACAGGTATCCTAACCGTTCTAGCAGCCGGGCCCTGCCCTATGATCCAGTCGAGTTCATAATCCTCCATTGCTATGTAGAGCATCTCCTCGATAGCGGGTTTGAGGCGGTGAATCTCATCAATAAAGAAAACAGTTCTTTCAGGAATGGTGGAGAGGAGTCCGGCTAGATCTTTGGGCTTGTCCAGGGCCGGAGCCGAAGTAACCTTGAATTCTGATCCTGACTCATTGGCCATGATACTGGCTAATGTGGTTTTCCCCAGACCCGGCGGGGCACTGATAAAAACATGATCCAGTGGTTCCTTTCTCTGAACAGCTGCTCGAATGAATACTGAAAGATTGCTCTTGAGTTCTTTCTGACCCTGGAAGTCATCGAGATATCTCGGCCTGATGCCGGCATCTTCCTCATCTTCTCCATGTGCTGCTGATGGTTCCAGTAAACGTTCGTCCATTTGATACCTAAGAACTCAAGGCGATAATTGCGCGCCTGAGGATTTCCCGTTCCCTTGCTTCGCCGGTTAATACAGCAATATCACTTGATTCGACTATGGCCGATACAGCGTTTCCCGCACCTCTGGCATCAAATCCCATGGCTGTCAGAGCTGCGATCACATCCCTGTCCTTCCTTTCAACCTCAGAGGATGGGTCTTCCCTGTCAGCAGTAAGTTTGCCTCTGAGTTGCAGGAGAATCTTCTGTGCTGTTTTCTTCCCAATTCCGGGGATGGAGGAAAGATTGTCCAGATTTTCATTCTCCAGAGCCGCAGCAAAGCGATCAGGTGTTGTCCCTGAAAGGATCTTCTGTGCCAGGGAAGGTCCCACGCCATTCACCGATACAAGGGCAAGAAACAGGGTCCGTTCAATGAGGCTCGCAAAACCGTAGAGTTTCATTGAATCCTGGACATGATGAAGATGGGTATAGAGGCGAACATCAGCTCCTGTTGTGGGCAGAGCCGCCAGTGAGGTTGAAGTTGTGGCAATGGCCCACTCAATACCACCGGTTTCAATTCCGATGGTTCCCTCACTTTTAAATGTTATTACTCCGCTGATACTGTTGACCATAGGATTCCATGATGAATCAATGTAACTGCCGCCGCCAGTGCATCGGCAGAGTGATCACTCCCTGGAATGCTGTCCATACCAAGGATTAATTGTATCAGGGATTGAACCTGTTTCTTGTCGGCACGGCCTGAACCTGTCACTGACTGTTTTATTGTCGCAGGTTCAAATTCGCAAAGCTTCAAGTCATTTTGAGCGGCGACAAGCAGGGCGATGCCCCTGGCCTGGGCAACCGGCATCGCTGAACTGATATTCTTGACGAAATACAATGTCTCCACTCCCATGGCGGCAGGATTATACGCATTGACCAGGCTCGATAATTCCCGATATAGGACAAGTATACGTTTTTCAGGAGGTTGATCAGGCTGAGTTTCAATGAGTCCATGATCAACATGTCTGTGCCGATTGCCATCACTATCCACCAGACCCCATCCTGTTTTTGCCAGACCGGGATCTATACCCAGTACTCTGAATTTCACTCAGAAAGCTCAAAGTCTTTCGGTACATCAAGATTTGATGCGACCGACTGTACATCATCGTTATCCTCTAGCTTGTTGATAAGCTTCAACACTTTGCCAGTGCCTTCATCATCCAGGGATACTCTATTATCCGGGAGCATAAGAATTTCGGCCTCTTCTTCAGGAAATCCAGCAGACTGCAAAGCTTCCAGTATATCGATAAAGACTGATGCCTCTGTTATAACTTCGATAGTACCAGAATCTTCGACAACATCCTCGGCCCCGGACTCCAGAGCTGCCTCAAACAAAGCATCATGATCTATGGAATCCCCTGCGTATACGATGAGTCCTTTGCGTTTAAACATGTAGGATACAGCCCCGGCAGAAGCAAGTTGTCCACCATTTTTTGATAAAATAGTCCGCACATCCGCGGCTGTACGATTCTTGTTTTCAGTCAGGGCTTCAATGAGTAATCCGACACCGCCATGAGCATAGGCCTCATAGCTCAATTCAATGTACTCCAGGCCATCCAAACCACCAATTCCCTTTTTTATTGCCCGCTCAATTGTATCCTTGGGCATGTTGGATGCCCTTGCCTTCATAACCGCCGTGCGCAGACGGGGATTTGACTGCTCATCTCCACCACCCATTTTTGCAGTAACCGTTATTTCTTTGATCAGTTTGGTGAATATTTTTCCACGCTTTGCATCGGCTGCACTCTTTTTATGCTTAATTGTACTCCACTTACTGTGACCCGACATGCACACTCCTCATCCAGGCTTACTCTACAGGATATTTCCAGGAAAAACATTGAGTTCCTGACTTGAACTTTCCGCCGTTACGGCATCGAAAATGCTTCACAGTCCAGCGGCACTCCGTTTTTGTCTACCAGTGTATTGCTTACGGACAGGCCGACAATCCCTCCGTCAATTTCCCAGAGCTGATTTTAGAGATACCTTGCAGTTCAGTAAAGCCCAAGCCTGTCAGAACATTCCCTGATTGTCAATACAAAGGCCATTCGTAGTCATTATGATACTCATAGGAATGAATTTCATCCATAATATCCATGAGGATGAAATTGAGTAAATCCATACCCGAAGATATGGGGAATATCGATTTCATATCTGAAAAAAGAACGCCAGCCACCTGGTATTTCTGGATGGAATGAGGAATAATGGAAACTGGTTCGATTCCAAAGATCCCTCTGAATCGATCTGTTTCCAGACCCCTCGCAGTCCTCAAACTCATCATAAAATGCTCAAGCATGAATTCCCTATAATTGAGAATTTCTCTGGATCTCGATTTTTCCGGAAACTCAAGCCAGTGTCTGATATCCTTAGCTTCCTGCCGTCTTTCGGCACCCCTCTCATTCCAGAGAGTTGATGTGGCTCCTGGTCCCACACCCAGGAAGGGATTGATCTGCCAGTAATGCATATTATGCTGGCAAATATGCCCGGATCTGGCAAAATTGGACACTTCATACCTGACATACCCCTGTTTTTTCAGGGATGAAAGAATCCTTTCCCACTCATCATCTTTTTCTTCTGTGTCCGGAAGTTCTTTGAGCCGATTACTATCCCGCGCTAAAGCCGTGCCTTCTTCTACTGTCAATTCATAGATGGAAATATGACCAGGGTGATTCTCAAGGGCCTGATCAATGTCATCAAGAATGCTGTGAGACTTCCGGGGAAGAGCTGATAAAACATCCCGATTTATCCGGCCCTTCCAATGGGTATTCAACAGTTTGTCAGCCTCCACCAAAGCCTCCCGGCCCGCCGGTCTGCCTAGCCAGCACAGAAGATCGTCATCATAGGTTTGAACTCCCATGCTTATACGATCAACTTGATTTGATCTTAGAACTTCCAGAAATTCAAGACTCAGAGATTCAGGATTAGCTTCGATGGTAAATTCATCGACTTTGCCTGTAACCCTACAGAGCTCTTCCAGAAAATCAGCAAGCTCATGGGTCGGGATCAGCGAGGGAGTACCTCCGCCGATAAAAACTGTTGAAATTCTTGTTGGTTTAAGGCGGTCGATTTCCTGGATAACATCCTGAAGAATTCTTCCCAGAACTTTTGTGACAAGAGAAGGATCAGCATCGGCAACACTGTAAAAATCACAGTAAAAACACCGACTTATACAGAAAGGGATATGGATGTAAAGAGAAAGATCAGTGGAGGTATCCAAAAGCTTTGATTGGCCAATAGGCAAAAACTCCTCTGCCTCGAATATTTTTATCACTGACCGGCCCCCAATAGCGAGAATCATTGGAACTTCTCCTATTGTCTCCCAGAACATAGTACTGGTTTTCGTCCAGAACCATTGAATCAGTGCTGTGGTACAGGGGAAGCTCATCGTTCCAGTCTTCCGGTAATTCCTGAATTTCCAGATCGTACCTCATTCCATTCAGTTCAAACTCACTAAGAAATTCTTTCTCACCCTGAGGCTTGATGTACGCAACCGACCCTCTTATGCGTATTGTATCTCCCGGTATTCCAATAACCCTCTTGAAGATTCTTTCGTTCTCCCAGCTATTGCGAAGATGCCTTCCAGGTGAAACCTTCTGCAAAGTAAAAAAACGTACCAGGGAATTGATGAAAGATAATGGCCATGCGGATTCAGGAATATATGGGGAACTGATAGAGACAATATCTCCTCTTCCGGGAGGATTCTTTAAGCGTCCACCGCGATCTCTGAGAAGAAACTGGACCACAAGTATTCTGGTTCCCGGCAGGTAGCCTGGGGCCATGGCCTGAGTTTTCAATGTCCAGGGGGTAATAAGATATGTCGATATCGATATGTAAATTCCCAGAACAAGGATAAAAATCCCCAGAGAACGCAATCGCTGGCGCTGAAAATTTCTCCGATCCTTGAATGAAAGCCCGGATTGGGATGAAGAATTCACCGTATAATACCTACCCTTCCAGGAGGCCAGTAGATAAAAAGTGCACGGCCAAGTATGGATTTTGAAGGAATCGGACCGAAGTACCGCCCATCCAGGGAATCACTTCGATTATCGCCAAGGGGAAGGATCCATTCTTCAGGGACGTATATGCCCCGCTCATAGACGGCCGATTTGTGTGAAATTGATTCATTCTGAGGATAGAGACGATTCAGTACAGCTGAATCAATTCGTTCTTCCTCATAGGGATCAAATACATTTTTTTTCAACGATGTGATCCAGTTCTCTGACGCCAGTAATCTGAGTTCAGGACTGACTGACAACCCTGCCCTCTCCAGCCTTGTCAACTGAATTTTTGCTTCCAGTATTTTGTAATAGTCAGTATCCAGCAGGTGATTGATATTGTATTCCAATTCCGCGAATCGCTTGAATTCTTCTTCGGGAATAAGCTCACTTTCACCCATGGGTTGTATGAATAACTGACCTTCTGCGACAACGACGCGGTCGCCATCTTCCGCCACCTGTCGTTTTATTAAAAATTGATGGGCAGTTTCTCCATTCCGCCGATTGAGATCCACCAGAGACAGAGTGGCCATGTAGAGGACTCTCTGTGCAATTTCATGGGCCAGTGAAGGACTTTTGTATTCTGGATTCTCAAAGATTACAACCTGACTACGGCGGGATTCACGAAATCCAGGAAGCTTAGCCACACCAGGGAGCAGTTCAGGGCCGTAAGTCAGTTTGTCCACGAATATCCGATCACTTTTACTCAGCTGGCCTGTATAAGGATCTCTACCGCCGATGAGTGAATTTCTCATGGAACCAGAGGGGATCTGATACGCCTGGAGGAGGTACTGATTGAGCAGGAGTACCATCATGACCGCCCAGAGAAAGGCATCCAGCCATTCCATGAGGAAACTGTGCCGTTTCTGTTTCAACTTCACCCGGGCGACCCGACGAGCCCTGAAGGTAAGAATCCGCTCTGAGAAGATGATAAGTCGGGAAATGAAATCTGTACTATTATTCGCATTCACAAGTTTATTATACCCATACCCGGGATTATTGACCACAGTAAAACCCAACTCTATACTCTGGAACATGCTGTTTAAAAAAAATCGCTCTTCTGAACAGGATCCGGATACTATCGAAGTCAGGTTGAAGCCCATTCTGGGGATCTCACCCAGACACTACGTTCCCACTGTCTGGCTTGCCATTGCTCTGGCCCTTATCTTCTTCCTCCTCATACTGCCGGGCATTAACCAGAACGGAACCATGCTGACGGTGTACAGCGATCCGCCTGATGCATCGGTCATCACAGATGGTATCCGGGCAGGCCGAACTTATGAGTCTGTGTTCATCCCGAAAGGCAACAGGGAAATACGGATCCGACGCCCAGGATTTAAGGATGAAATCATCACCAAAAAAATCTCCGGCCGAATATTTGCGTCCTGGCTTTTCCCAAAACGCAGAGAAATCGTCATTGTTCTTGAACCGGAAGAACCTTATTCCATTATGAAAAGGGGTATGAATGAGTTTTCCAGATGGAATGCCACGGGTGCGGATAATAACCGCTATGCCATTCCCTCCTCATTTACACGGCTTGCCAGGGATTCAACCGTTCTTGATTCCCATATAGTCGATCTTGCTCCCCTTGTGAAAGCCTGTCTGCCTCTGGCAAGGGATGTCCGACATCTGGCCGATATCAACAGGGGGCTACAGTTATTTTCTTCGCCGAAATCAGTGACAAATCCATTCCAACTTGCCGCATATATTGGAGAAACCGCCCAGATGCTGGAAGAATTGTCTCTCATGGCAGGTGTGTTGGAATTGATGAACCAGAAACCGGATACAGGACCAGCCACGCCCTCCTCATTGGAAACCCGTCAGATCTATCAGGAACTCCGTCTGTCCAGGGATTTCATCCGCGGAACAGTCAACGGTCAGGGTTTCGTCAGCATACCTTCCCTGAAGGCACCGATTGGTGATGTTGAAATTGTTGATTCCGGAGAGTATTTCCCCCGTTACGGTGCCCATCCAGTGGAGGCATCAGTTGAAAACTTCCAGATTGCCATCAGAGAGGTGAGCATTGATGAATTTGCCGCCTTTATCCAGGAGGTCCCTTACTGGTCGAAAAAAAACAAAGGGGAATTAATGCGTAATGACCTTGTTGATGATGATTATCTTGAGTCCTGGACTGATCAGATGCCGGTTTCAAGGGGAGGATATCCTGTTACTGAAATTTCCTGGTATGCCGCCATGGCCTACGCTGACTGGCTCACGGAAAAAGTATACCCAGATGGCAGAGGCAGGTTTCGCCTTCCTCAGGAGGATGAATGGGAAATCGCCGCTCGTATTAATAACGGCACGTTGGAAGATTCCTCAGAGCTTTCGGAGATTCTGAAGCCAACCGACAAAGCGGATGAGGGTAACATTGGCCTTCAGGGAATGGCTGGCAATGTCCGGGAATGGGGATATAATCCTTTTCGATATAATGAAAATCGATTTCGACCTCCATCCGGAAAATCCTCCTACATGGATGTGGAATCGGATATGAGTAGTGAGAAAAGACCTGTTCGAGGCGCGGCCTTTATAGATGATGGCATGCCTTATCCGATATCAGCCCGGGGATCACTTGAGGCTCATCAGACCAGTCCGGTGGTGGGTTTCCGACTTGTGATTCCCTAAAATCACCCTGAGTTGACCCTGTTTCCTTTCCTGTGTGATTATATCCATAGTATGGGTAGCAGCAAGAAAAAGAAGAAAAAAACTCCAGGCTTACTGGCTGACAACAGAAAGGCAAGATTCCTCTACACCATTGAAGATAGACTGGAATGCGGGATAGAGTTGGTGGGCACTGAAGTAAAATCCATCAAGAAGGCCGATTTCAATTTTTCTGATTCCTATGTAGAAATAGAAAGCGGAGAGCTGTGGATGAGAAACTTCCATGTAACTCCCTACAGCCTTGCCGGAGTTTTCAACCACACGGCTGAAAGACCTCGCCGTCTGCTTGCCCATAAGAAAGAAATTATGAAACTGGATCGCCGTGTCACTGAAAAGGGATGTACACTTATCCCATTAAAATTCTACATCAGCAAGGGTTATGTCAAGGTAGAAGTGGGTTTATGCCGTGGTAAAAAGTTACACGACAGAAGAAGGACCATTCAGCTTCGGGATAATCAGCGAGATTTAGAAAGAGAGCATAAATATAGAACTTGACAAACACATATAATAGATGTATACCTCCTGATTAACACCCTGGGGGTGCACTGGTTTCGACGGGAGGTTTACGTAGGTTATATTGCAGGTGGAGCGCCAACTCCTAAAACTAGCGCACAACTTTAAGTGCCAGAAAAAAAGAAGATGAGATCGTCGTCGAGTTCGATGACACTCTCGCCCTGGCTGCATAAAATTAGCAGTCACGAATCTCCGTTACGCTGTTCCGAGGAACGGATGCTTCGACATAAACCGGAACTCACTGACATAATTGCCTGAAATTGTGTGAGGAATGTTTTTGCCTATTCATTAAACTCCTTGTTTAATATTTTATGAATTTTGAGGCAGAAAATTACAGGATAAGGCTCGGTTGGTTTGTCAAATACCATTCCGGGCACGAAAACTAATCTTTGACTAAACCTGTAGAAGTATATCAGACGCCCAACCGGACGGGGGTTCGATTCCCCCCACCTCCATCGGAAATCAATCTCAGCGGTGAAACCGGGATGACTTTCCATGATTCCTTTTCCAGGGTGCGCACCCCCACCCGCGGCAAATCCATCCACCAGGAGCCTGTCGGATTTCCCCTCCGTACAAGCTTTCATAGCCCACTTCGTGTCAAGGGCACCTCTAAAAAACCCATTTATTTCTTGACTCGATCTTTTCTGCCGCTACTGCGTTGTCAAAATGCTCACGTAAGCAGGTGCGTACCGCAGGAGCAAAGCTCCGAGGAACGCACCGCCAAACGCCCAGCTACGCTCCGCTTTTGCCGCCTTGTATCGACAAAAAATTTAAGCAGGTGCGTACCGCAGGAGCAAAGCTCCGAGGAACGCACCGCCATTTCGTCAATTTCCTAAAGCTGTTTTTTAGACTGAAGTTTTTATCGCAAGACCACCATATTCCCATACAGGGAAAGCAATTAGCCAATTTCCCAATGTTACGTTACTGGGGATATATAGCGACTACATACTGACCCCCAAAAGATTCAGGATTACTCTTTGATGGTTTACCGGTTCTGTAACCCGCGTGAAGGATGCGGATTCTTTACAATCGAATTCAATTGTGTTTTGGCAAATAGTTGCAAGACAATTTAACGCCGTTCGGAAACTATGGACGAGTTCTCCATCGTCTGTTTGTTTTGTTGATGCTTTCGCCAGGGCTTTACCAGATTTTTTCGCAGGAGAAACGATGGATTTCTTTTTCTTCTCCCTTTCAATGGCAGAAGCTTCATCTTCAAAGAGAATGGGAGCCATCCGTTTCCGCATTTCCCATTCAACATAGTAGGCAAGCATACAAACCAATACATGCGCCCGAACCCTGTCCTCCAGGCGGTGATAAACGGGCCGTAGCTTCAAGTCCACCAACTTTATGTAGCGAAATGCCTGTTCAACGTTGGAGAGCCGTTTGTACGCAAATACAACCTTTTCGTCAGAGAGTTCTTCCTGTATTTCCCTGTCAATGCTCGCTTCAGTTAGCATTCCTCGGTCACCGACCACAGTGATCCGTTCAAGACCGAAGCGATTTCGGAGTTTTTCAATCTGGCTGGAAACCGTCATCGGATCGGCTGTGTTGCCTTCAAAGACTTCAACCCCCACAGGACGTCCTTCTGAGTCACAAAGAAGACCCACTTCAATTTGTAGCTTGCCCCTCTTACCGTCTCGAGAGTATCCCCGTTTAGCGAGGGGACAGTGTTTTCCCTCATACCATGCAGATGTTAGGTCGTAAAAAACTAACGAACCGTTTTTGAGGTGTCTGTCAGCTAGCTTCGTTTCAATCGTATGCTGACGTTTTAAGAGCCAATCAAGCGATTTGTCAATATCATATTCTCCAATGGTTTCATCCAAACCGATCTGTTCTGATAAAGTCGTGGTCTTTGATGGTCCGATAAGTTCCCTAAAAGTGGCCAGTTTCGATTGTGGATTAAGAATACGTTGGGCGATAAGGGCGATAATCAAATTACGTTCGGGAGTTCGGCGGGAGAAAATTAACCGAGGGATATCAAGATCTTTCATAACCTTGAGGATGGCAACGGCATGACCATGTGGCAGAGTTCGAGTGATTTTGAAATCATTTCCAGATAGGGCTTCTGGTCCTTCTTTAAGCAACCGTCGAAGGCCTTCAACGGCATGACCTGGCAGTTTGGTTATAATTAGCCAGAGTCTTTTTGATAACGCGGCCATTCTCTCGGTGGTCTTCCCGCAGCAGAATGCAGGGAGGCGAATTTCTGTTTGGTACTATTTGAATATACATGGGTGAATTATGAATTATATCTACATAATTGTCAATACAATAATATAATAAAATTGCAATATTACATGGGGGCGTTTTGAAGGCAAAACTATCTCAACTTTTTTCTATATAAGTATTTAGCCCGAAATTCCCTTAAAACTTCAGATTGACGGTCGAGGCTTCCGCAAGGCCCTGCGCCTGTGTCGCGGCCGAATGAGCGCCGTGTTGGCCTCACGACTCGATCCCGGGGCCATTACCGTCATTAAGGGGAACAAGCCGCTGTCGCTGCGTTACAGCCGCAAACACCGGGCGGTGCTCTACGCCTCGGAACCAGAATATATTGATTGGGGATTGCAGATTGGCGATTGCGGATTTGAAGACATGGCTGAAGTTCGAAGCTCACACGCCCACAACTCCCATTCTAAAAATCCACATTCCGAAATCCAAAATCCGAAATCGTCCGGCTGGCGCGAGCTTGAAATTCCTCAGGGCAAAAGCCTTTGTTCTGTTTTTGAAATCTTCTGTATTCATGGAGGCAAAATAGATTGCGGAGGTCGGATTTGCGACTTCGGATTTAAAGAAACCATCAAAATAGGAGTGAAAAATGCCTAAATCCCACATTCCCAAATCAGCAGTCCGAAATCCCCAATCAGCAATTGTTAAGGTTTTTTGTCTATGGAACCCTGAAAAAGGGATTCTGGAACTTTGACCGATTCTGCACCCGAGCCATCAGCATGAACCCGCCACCACATGGGGCAGGCTCTATCATCTGCCCGCTGGATTCCCGGCCCTGGAAGTCCCGGAGAGCTCTGTATTGGCCACCGGCACCGCCGATCCGCTGGACGACACCCGTTTGCAGAACGAAACCAAAATTCCGCACTCAGCAGTCCAGTTGTTCGGAAACAATCGACATTCGGCAATCAGCAATCATCAATCGAATGACCGGGATCTGGTCCATGGTGAGCTGATGACCTTCGCCAATCCCGGTTTCGATCTGCCGCCCATCGATCGGCTGGAGGCATTTGATCCGAATGGCCGCTGTGTTTATACGCGGGTTCTGGTGGCGATGGAGTCAAATGGCGACCAGAGGTGCTGCTGGACCTACACTATGGAGGACTATAAGGGTCGAGAGCGGTTGACTTCAGGAAAATGGGGCTAAATCCTGCCTCGTCGGCACTATTCGGCAATAATTAACTTGATTTCGGTCTAACAAACAGTTATATTTGATGGGTATATTGCGGAAATTGCGTCCGAATACAGAGGCTCTTCAAGCCTGACCGCTTGGAGTTAATGCAATAACCTCATGATTAAGAAGGACATGACCTATGGAAGAACGATGGCTTACAGTCGATGACATTTGCAAATATCTCAATGTGAGCAACGAAACTGTTTACAAGTGGATCGAGCAACGAGATATGCCGGGCCACCGGGTAGGACGTCGATGGATGTTCAAACAAAACGAGGTTGATGAATGGGTTCGCTCTGGTGGCGCAGCGGACAAACCGGAAAAGGATGAGCAGTAATCAATGGAACGAGCAAATAACAAAACAGACCTTGGTGCTTATAATACCGCAATCAATGTGATTGGCGGGCTGAAGGATTGTAGTGTCATTTTCAAAGCCATAGACTCTCATTTCAGTCAATCCGACTCATTAAAAGAACTCGTCAATCAACGTAATGAATTTAACCTCCGTACAGAAAAGAGCCGCACAAGGATTGAACGAGAGGTTCGAAAGGCTTTCCTGCAGTTTAAAAGCGAGGAGCATCAGGCTCTCGTGCAGGGAATCTTTACCGAGCGGGTTCCGCTGCAGGACAAGGAACTGGTTCTTGTTTGGCAGTTCGCCCTGAATAACAGGCTATTCCGAGAAATCTCCTCTCGTCTTTTTGCCAAGACCTACTACTCAGGCCGCGCCAGCATATCCAAAGACGACATCACCGCTTATCTAAAAGAGTTTCTGCGCAAGAATGAATCGCTGGGAATAAGCTGGTCTGAAAATACTATTAATACGCTTTCGACCAAATACTTGAATCTGATGAGCAAGCTCGGATTCCTGAGCCCCGGAAGAGTCAAATCATTCAAGCACATAAGACCGTCCTCTGAAGCGCAGGTACTCTTCCTTTACTTTGCGAAATTACTCTCTCCAAGTGCCAGTAATATCCTGACAAATGAATTGCTGCCCATTAGCTTTGTACCGTCGGAAGATGTTCAGGATCGGCTGAAAAAGCTCTCTCTTAAAGGCTTTTTCAATATGAATTTTAACGGTGTCGCTTTGAACATCGAACTAACCCATAGCTATAAAGGAATTTGCGATGCCTTATATAACTGATCATCAGCAGAAATTTACTGATCTGAAGTTTCACATAGCAAACCAAGATCAATTGAGACGTCAGGCTAATGGCGGAAACAGTATTCTGTTCTCCTATCCGCCAAACGAAGAACAGCAATACATCGAAAAAGCGAAAGAGCTCTATGCAGACAATGCATCATTCATTGATGTCAGCAAACTGCTGATTCAGTTCATTGACGAGGATGGCTGGGACTCTTTCAGTGAGTATTACAACGATTTCAGAAATACGCCTCACCTGATCTTTCGTTCAGATGATCCCACACCGGATCTTTTCGACCTGATTATCAGTGAAATTGAGAGCGCCTGCCAGAACGACAAAATTCCATTTCTGATAAGAACCGGTTGCCTCTTTGGGACAGGGATCGAAAACGTAAATATCATGGAGCATAAGGCCGTCATGAACCTACCTCATCCTCTGGTGATTTTTTACCCGTCAAAAATAGAGGACGACAACATTTACTTTTTGAACTTCAAACCTGCATCGAAGTATCGCTGCACGTTGGTGAAATAAGGGGCTGTACATGACAAAAATAAACGAAATTCTGACTCTGGATCTTCAGGAAGATATTAAAAATGTAATCGACCTGGAGGATCGCTCTGAACTGGAAATCCAGCAGGAAATTGAATCCTACATCGTGACCGAGGGAATTGGTCGGCACCTATACAATTTTACCAACCAGTTTACCTCCAATATAAAAGAAACAGGCGTCTGGCTGTCTGGCTTTTATGGCTCCGGAAAATCCTATTTCGGTAAGATGCTAGGATACATCATCGACAATCCGACCATCAACGGAACTCCAGCCCGGGAGCGATTTATCCCAAGGCTGAAAGGCGTTTCAGACGAAAGCCTCATTGAAAATTCCATCCGCAACCTCGAAGCGATCAACAGCAGGGTCGTGTTCCTCGACGTGGCCAAGCAAAACACTGACAGAGGACTGGCATTTACTCTCTTTGCCAACCTTTTGAAAAACCTGGGCTTCCGGGACGACATCTATGGCTACATGGAGTTTGACCTCTTCATTGATGGGAAACTGGATGAATTTAAAGGCAAAGCTAAATCCCTTGAGGGGCAGGAATGGGATGAGCTGAAAACCAGCAACCGTCAGGTTGCAAGGGTGATGCGAAAAGTGTTCGCTGAGATGGGATACAGCGAGGCCGACTATGCCGACACCCAGAAAGTTTACAGCTCGGCCATTGAGGATTTCTCGGCGAGCAAATTCAAAGCCGAACTTGAGAAATATCTGAAATCCAGAACGGACGAAACCCTCGTCTTTGTCTTTGACGAAGCCAGCGAAGCGATCAGCCAGAAAAAGTTCACGCTACTCGATCTGGAAGGCATCAGTGAAGCGCTTTCGAGCATCAGTAACAAGGTGTGGACCATCGCCATTGCGCAGGAAAAACTCGATGATGTCATCAATAATGCCAATGTAAATCGAAGTAAGCTGACCAAGGTGACCGACCGCTTTAAGACCAAGGTGCATCTTGAATCCACAGAGGTGGATGTCATCATCCGCTCCCGACTACTTCATAAAACGGATGCCGGTCACAAGCAGCTTGCCGATTACCACAAGAAAAACGAAGGGCTCGTGTCGGATGCCACAAATCTGAAGTCATCCTTCCCGACCAAGACGACCAATGCGGACGAGTTTGCAACATATTATCCGTTCCATAAATACCAGTTCGACATTCTGCAGAAATTCTTATTCAGCTCCAATGCGCTGGTGGCCACACAGATTGCCGCTCGCGGAATGATCATCACCACGTTTGATGTGCTGCGCAAACAGATGAGGGAAAAAGAGCTCTACAGCTTCACCCCAGGCTATGCCATCAGCACAGAGGCCCAAACAGCACCTCCAATCGGACTGGTTAACAAATACGATACAGCCAAGAAGATCTTGAACGAGCGCGGCAGTACCATTGACGGGGAAAAGCTGCTGAAGACCATTCATCTGTTGGCAGATTCCGAAGTTGTGTCGCCAACCGTGGAAAATATAACCAAGAGCTACATCTCTGACATTACCACGTACTATGACGTCAAACCGGTCATTGAAGAGGCGCTTGCATTGCTGCTGGAAGCCAAGGTGCTTCTGCTTTCGAACAACAACTATAAAATCACGTCTGATCTTGAGGGCAAGCTCCTTGAGGAGATGAAGGACTTCGATGTCGAGCTTTTCAGCAAGAAGCGATCTCTGATCAACTGCATCAAGGACTACAAACTGTTTACTCCGGTTTCCGCCTTCAACGATGGCACCGACAGTTTCAAGTTCAGCGTCCTGTCTGATCAGGATGACGAGCTGACAGGTCCGGGCAGCAAGCAGCTGAAACTGACGGTCTACAGCCTTTTCAATATCAGCGAGAATCGTCAGGACTTCATCGAGAACCTCAAGCTGGAGACCCAGTACCAGAAGGATCTCATCACGCTGGTACCGGACAACAAAGAGTTCACGCTGATCGACAAATTGATTGGTGAAGTCAGCCGCTACTCCTATATGGAGGAGAAATACTCCAACGAGTCAGATCCTGCCAAGCGGCAGATTATCCGCGACTTTTCCATTATCAGGGAAGAGAAAGAAAAGGAGCTTCGGGTAAAAATCGAAAAGGCATATCGCAATGCCTCGCTGATCTACATGTTTGACGAGCACCTGCTCAACGCGGACAGTTTTAAGGGTACCATCAGTGAACTGCAGCGCAAGCTGATCAAAAACATTTATACCAAGCGTCTGGCCTCCGGCCTGTCTGAAAGTCTGGTATCCAAAATTTTCAGCAGCCGCAAAGAAGGCTTGAGCCGTCTCTTTTCCGGCGACGACTTCAAATTCTTCGACAGCCACGGCAACTTTACCGGCGATCATCTGAAGGTGGTTGAAGAGATCAATGCCAAGATCAAGAGCCGCTATGTTGATGGCCGCACACTCGAATCTGACCTTTCCGGCGCACCGTGGGGCTATTCTTTCGGAACCATCGTCTCCACCTTAGCAGCGCTCCTGCGGGCCGGTCGCCTGTCAGTCAAATACAATGGGGACACTTGGTTCTCCCATGAACAGAGCGGCATTCAGGAAGCTTTTACCAATGCTACCAAGTTTAAGTCTGCATCGTTTAAATCTATTACGGCCACGCTGACAGCCGCTCAGAAAAATCAGGCTGTCCAGCTATTGATGGATCTGGAAATCGAATCTCATACCGGGCGTAAGGTGGACTGGAACACCAACGACTTTGATCTGGCAGACAGCATCAGACACATGGCTGACCATTTCATCGGCGCACTGACAACGCTGGGTGATACGGTTGATGGATTCGAATCCCTTTTCCCGACAGTCGCCGACCAAAAGCAAACCTTACTGAGCTATGGTGGCAAGGTCACAGAAAGCAACTACATCGAAAAAGTCGAATATCTGCTGACCAACAGCGATCAGTTTTCCAGCGCCATCCAAACCATTCTGAAGGCGCAGAAGTTTATCAAAAAGAACTTCTCCAAAGTCAGGGAGTTCAAACGCTTCATTGAAGAGGTGGTCAGCGAGCTCAAAAAGGCGGATCGGACCGACAACAGTATCAAGGAAGCGCACGAGGAGTTTAACCGTCTGTACAAGCAGGATATGGTCAAAAACTTCGGTAGCCTACAGCAGCAGGTGCAGATCGTTAAAGACAGTTATTACAAGCTGATCAAGAACGCCGCAGCCGGAATGAGCCATGAATACCAGCTGCTTAACGGCAAGGTCGATGCTGCCCTCAGAACCCTGAAAGGCTACCCGGCCGAGTTGAATACCCAGAACCAGAGAAAGCTGGACGAACTCAAACGTTACTGTTCGGACCGTATCATCAAAGAACCGGTGCTGGAATATGCCATTACCTGTAAAAACTGCGGCTACTCACTCTCGGATATTCTGAACTACACGGCACTGGCTCCTACCAAGGATAATGAGCTGTTGATTCTTCAGAGCAGCTTTATCACAGAGGCTCCCAAGCCGGAACCGGATACTGGTGGCGGTTCTCCGGATCAGCCTCCAGCACCAAAGAAACCACGTAAAGTACGCTTTCAGGTGACCAGCAAGGTCATGACGGTGCAGGAATATAAATCACTCCTTACGGCTCAACTGACGTCGCTGGCCGCAGCCAGACCCGATGAAGAGATTGAGTTAGAAATTAGCAATTAGGAGGTAGGAGTTAGAATGGAAGCAGCAAAGTCATTTCAGGATCTGATCGTTTGGCAAAAAGCACATGCTTTTGTCATGGGTGTTTATGAAGCCACGCGTTCATTTCCAAAAGAAGAGATTGAGTTAGAAATTAGCAATTAGGAGGTAGGAGTTAGAATGGAAGCAGCAAAGTCATTTCAGGATCTGATCGTTTGGCAAAAAGCGCATGCTTTTGTCATGGGTGTTTATGAAGCCACGCGTTCATTTCCAAAAGAAGAGATTGAGTTAGAAATTAGCAATTAGGAGGTAGGAGTTAGAATGGAAGCAGCAAAGTCATTTCAGGATCTGATCGTTTGGCAAAAAGCGCATGCTTTTGTCATGGGTGTTTATGAAGCCACGCGTTCATTTCCAAAAGAAGAGATTGAGTTAGAAATTAGCAATTAGGAGGTAGGAGTTAGAATGGAAGCAGCAAAGTCATTTCAGGATCTGATCGTTTGGCAAAAAGCGCATGCTTTTGTCATGGGTGTTTATGGAGCCACGCGTTCATTTCCAAAAGAAGAGATTGAGTTAGAAATTAGCAATTAGGAGGTAGGAGTTAGAATGGAAGCAGCAAAGTCATTTCAGGATCTGATCGTTTGGCAAAAAGCGCATGCTTTTGTCATGGGTGTTTATGGAGCCACGCGTTCATTTCCAAAAGAAGAGATTGAGTTAGAAATTAGCAATTAGGAGGTAGGAGTTAGAATGGAAGCAGCAAAGTCATTTCAGGATCTGATCGTTTGGCAAAAAGCGCATGCTTTTGTCATGGGTGTTTATGGAGCCACGCGTTCATTTCCAAAAGAAGAGATTGAGTTAGAAATTAGCAATTAGGAGGTAGGAGTTAGAATGGAAGCAGCAAAGTCATTTCAGGATCTGATCGTTTGGCAAAAAGCGCATGCTTTTGTCATGGGTGTTTATGGAGCCACGCGTTCATTTCCAAAAGAAGAGCTATATGGACTCACGTCACAATTCCGAAGGGCTGCTGTCTCCGTTCCGGCCAACATCGCTGAAGGATTTAGAAAGTACTCAGAAGCAGATAAAGCTCGTTTCCTGAATATATCCGAGGGTTCATTGGAAGAGTGCCGCTATTATCTGATCCTTGCGCACGATCTGCACTATTTAAACAAATCAACTTTATGGGAATTAAGTGAGGAAGTAGGCAAGCTGTTGAATGCGTATCGCAAAGCTATTCTAACTCCTAACTCCCAGATTCGAGGTTCTAAATAATGAAGTTACCAGAACATGTAGATAAGCTTCGGGACCTCATTGAGGCGGCTTTCGACAAACATTTCGCCCGGCTGGGGATCGGTAAAACCAAGCAGTTGGACATTGAAAAACTTCCTGAAGAGGTCAGGCCCAAGCGGCTGCGTTTCGAGGAGATGCTCGAAAACCATATCGGGGAAACCGGGGATTATGAACACGCCCGAGAAAAGCTCATCGATGAGCTGACCTTCACCCTGTTTAACCGACTGGCGGCGGTCAAAGTGATGGAAGCTGCCGCATTGTTTCCGCCGGTTCTGACCAAACAGCCGGAGCACGGCGACCGCTCATTCGGCCACAAGGCATGGCTGGAAATGAACCCGCACATGTGCTCGGAAGAGCTGGAAGGTATCCGTGAATACCTGAAGACCGCTTTTGACGAACTGGGCGAGACGCTTCCGCTCTACAGCAAAGCCTATCCCTACGCCTTGCTTCCCGATGCCATCAGCCTCAACGAGATCATCGATGCCTTCAATGCAGTGGAAAAGGATAGCCAGGTGGGCAACGATATTTGGCAGAGCGATGATGTGCTCGGCTGGATGTATGAGAGCTACAACAACGTCAAGAAGAAGGCCCACAAGGACAGCGGCGACAAAACCGAATACAACAAGGTCTCCCTGCAGTCACAGGTTTATACACCACGCTGGGTGGTCCAGTTTCTGGTGGAAAACTCGCTGGGTAAACTCTATCTGGAAATGTTCCCTGACTCCGAGATCAAGCGTCGCTATAAGATTGCCAATGCACCGCAGTCTCAGGAACGAAAGCCCAAACCGTTACATGAAGTCAAAGCCATCGATCCCGCCTGTGGATCGGGCAACTTCCTGCTTTATGCCTTCGATTTCTTTTATGAGCTCTATGTCGATCAGATCGACAATTACGGAGCCGACTACGACGAAAAAGAGATCCCCAAGCTGATTATCGAAAACAACCTGCACGGCATCGATCTGGATGACCGGGCGGTTCAGCTGGCCCAACTCGGTCTTTTTATCAAGGCCAAAAAGAAGCGCCGCACCATTGGTGAGCTGGCCTTCAACGTGGTCTCTTCCGACTTTTACCTGCCGGAATACGAAGCCGTTGAGCATATCTTTACGGAAGGCACCACGCTGGACAAAAGCCAGCAGGAGCTGATTGCCGAGATCTGGAACGACCTGCAGTATGCCTACAAATTCGGCTCACTCATCCGACTCGATGAAAAGGTCAAAGCCAAACTAAAGATGCTGGAGGCCAAACAGAGCTCAGCCCAGCCAGAGCTGTTCACAGCCATGGAGATTGCGGCGCACAAGGACTTTGCCGCGACCTTCTTCACCAACCTGAAAACAGCGGTCGAGCAATATGCTCAGGCTCAGGGAAGCACCTTTCTGACCAGCAAGACCCGGGATGCCATCACCTTCCTTGAACTGCTCACCACCGAATATGATGTGGCAACGGCTAATCCTCCCTATACGGATAGCGCAGACTTTGGGCCGGAGCTTAAGGAGTTTATTGAAGACAACTACAAGAAGCCGTACAAGTTCCACACGAACCTGTATGCCACCTTTATCAAGCGGTGTTATGAATTGACAATGGATAATGGAAAATTGGCAATGATACATCCTCGAACATTTATGTTCATCAAGACATTTGAGGATGTGCGAAAGTTCATGATCGACAAAACACACATCAATGTTTTTGTCGATTACAGCTTAAGCAATCTATTCGGGGCGATCATGGTCGACCCTGCTTTTTATGTTTTGGAAAAAGGGCCATCGAATGATCGAAATGCTTGGTTCGTATCTCTGGATCAATATACTCGAACTCCAAATGAAAAATATAAAAAGGATTTCTGTTTACAGGCTCTTGATGACTATATCAGTGGCACTGAAAATGAGCACAACTACACCCTTTCTCAATCTAAGCTGAAGATCATCAAATCTTGGCCTTTCATTTACTGGATCTCAGACGACTTCCGGGAGAAGTTTGGTGTAGCGACATTAAAGGATAAGTCAAAGGTCGCTGAAGGATTAACAACAGCCAATAACAATAGGTTTTTACGGTTTTGGTGGGAAATCCAAGAACGCTATGATTCTGGGAACCCAAAGTGGGTACCCTATGCAAAAGGAGGCAACTACAACAAATACTTTGGAAATATGTGGACAGTTCTAAACTGGGAGAATGATGGTTCAGAAATCAAGAATAACAGAGGTGCTTCTGTAAGGAATGAGGGCTATTACTTCAAGAGGGGAATTACTTTTAGTTCGGTAGGTACAAAGGGTGTAAATTATAGAGTCCTCGACAAAGGGTGTGTTTTTGACAGCGCCTCTCGCTCAGTTTTTATAGAAGATAATAGTGAAGTTGAGTTTGTTCTTGCTGCACTAAATTCAAAATTGCTTTTGTATGTTGCAAGCTGCCTGAATCCCACAGTCAGTACGACAGTCGGAGACGTGGAAAGACTTCCATATCCAATTACCGAAAACAGTCATAAAAAAACAGTTACGATACTTACTTCAGTATGTGTAGCTGCAAAGAAACATTTATGTGGGTTCTCTTTGATAGAGAAGACTTTTAATCACGCTCCGATTGCTTCTGGCCTCGAAATAAAGGTTTCTGCAAAGAAGTATTTCAACTACGAAAACCACCTTCTCACCCAAGTCCTCATCAACGAGGCCATCATTAATGAGAAGATCTTCGAGGTCTATGACCTAACTGAACATGACAAAGCGATGGTGCTGGCCAAAGAAGGTGAAAGCATCGGTGGCCTGCCGGTTACCTCAGAAGCCAGGGATGCTTATCTGGCCGAAACGGAAGCCACCAAGGAATTCCCACTGGATGCCATTCGTGAGTTTATTAAGACATTACCAACCAAAGAGTTTACCGCCGAAGAGCGTGAGGCCATTGAAAACGGGTTCGGAAGCCTTTACCAGAGCAACAACGACTTGGAGGAGTTCTGTATCCGGCATCAGGTCAACCCGATCAACATCTGGTACTGGTTCAAGCAGAGCAATGTGATTCCGCAGCAGCGGATGCATACGCTGGCCATGGAATTTCTGGCCGACATGGTTCGGGAGATCCTCATGGAGGATGAAGACGGCATTATCCCGCTGGTGCCCAATGCAGGGGAAAAGGTGCTGCTGGACCGCATCGAGGAAAAATTCCGTGAAAAAGGCTTCAGCTCAGCCCAGTACTCCAGCTTCGATTCAATCCTTGGTCGTCCGATCCACGAGTACCTGAACAAATATTTCTTTGCGGAACTCTCCGACCACCTGAACCTGTTCATGTACCTGCCCAAGACGCCATTTATCTGGCATCTCTCCAGCGGGCCGGAACAGGGCTTCGACTGTTACATCATCATCTATAAATGGAGCCACGACAAGCTGATGCGCCTACGCTCGGTCTACATAGAGCACCGGGAACGCTCGCTGGTCAACCGCCAGAGCGACCTTTCCGGTAACGAAAGTGCCGATGCCCAGAACGAAAAAGACCGCATCTTCAGACAGCTGGGAGAGATCGAAGCCTTCAAAGCCAAGATTGATGAGCTGCTGGCCGAAGGCTACAACCCGACCCTTGATGACGGCGTCGGCAAAAACATCGCCCCCCTGCAGAAAAAGAAGATGATCCCTTACGAGGTGCTTAATGCAGGACAACTCAAAAAGTACCTCAACGCGGATTGGTAAATGACAATTGAGAATGGATAATGGAGAATTGATAATGAGAGAGAATGTGGTCAAAGATATGTCGTTTACTTTTGCTTTGCGGGTTGTGAAACTTTGCAGGTATTTGAACGAAGATAAGCGGGAGTTTGTTTTGAGTAAGCAGTTGCTTCGTTCTGGGACTGCTGTTGGTGCTTTGGTGCGTGAGGCAGAACAGGCGGAAAGCAAAGCAGACTTTATTCACAAAATGGCCATCGCTCTCAAAGAAGCCAACGAAACCGACTACTGGATAGAGCTGCTGTTTCAGTCAGAGACTCTCACTCAGAAGGAATATGAATCCATCAATCCACAGATTATTGAGCTATGTAAACTGCTTACCAGTATTATTAAAACCAGCAAAAGCAATGGGGGTGCAAAATGAGCGAAACCCATTCTCAATTATCAACCGCCAATTCTCAATTGATAAAGATTTATCATATCGTGCATGTGGACAGGTTGGCATCGATTGTTAGTCAGGGCTGTTTGTGGAGCGATGCGGCGGTTCAGAGCAAAGGTTTAGGTGGAACCATGATTGGCATGTCGCATATCAAGCAAAGGCGCTTGACCAACGGTCTTTCAAGCCATGGAGGGTTGACGGTTGGCCAATGTGTACCGTTCTACTTTTGCCCCCGCTCAATCATGCTTTATATTATCTCGCAGCAAAGTCATGAGGACATTGCCTATAGAGGCGGACAACAGCCCATCATTCATCTGCAGGCAGATCTGAATGCAGTCATTAGTTGGGCACAACAAAACAATAAACGTTGGGCTTTTACCGATTCAAATGCTGGATCTTACTATTTTAACGACTATTGCTCTGTCAGTGATCTAAACAAGATTAACTGGAATGCAGTGAATGCCCATTTCTGGTCACAATATAAAGAAGCGAAGCAAGCCGAATTTTTACTGGAAGAGCAGTTTCCATGGGCATTGATTGAAGCGGTCGGCGTTTATTCTCAAGCTCAAGTTCAGCAGGTAAGCATTGCTTTGAACTCAACAACGCATCGGCCGTCAGTCACGGTTCAGCGCAACTGGTACTATTTAGGAGAACTTCATTATGATTAGGTATAAAACAGACGATATTTTTAAGGAAGAAGCAGACGCGATTGTTAACACCGTCAATTGTGTAGGTGTTATGGGGCGTGGCATTGCCTTGCAGTTTAAGAAACGTTTTCCAGAGAACTTCAGAGTTTACGAGGCGGCCTGCAAGCAGAAGGGAGTTGTGCCGGGTAAAATGTTTGTCCATGAAACCGGCTCTCTGATTGGACCCAAATATGTCATCAACTTCCCGACCAAACGGCACTGGCGCGGAGCCAGCCGTATGGAAGACATTGAGTCCGGCCTTCAGGATCTGGCTGAAGTTATTGCCGAGCTGAATATCAAATCCATTGCGCTTCCGCCGCTAGGCTGTGGCTTGGGCGGGCTGGACTGGAGTGAGGTGAGGGGGCGTATCGAAAGTGCACTCTCACAGCTGTCTGAAGTGAAAGTCATCGTCTTTGAACCCAAAGGCGCACCTGAAGCTGAAAAAATGGTCAAAAACCGCAAGGTTCCCAATATGACACCGGGACGCGCTGCGTTGGTTGAGCTGATGCACCGTTATCTCGCCGGACTTTTAGATCCCTTTGTGTCGCTGCTTGAAGTACATAAGCTGATGTATTTTCTTCAGGAAAGCGGCGAGCCGCTCCGCTTAAAGTATCAAAAGAACCTCTACGGCCCCTATGCGGAAAACCTTCGGCATGTATTGAATGCATTAGAAGGCCACTTGCTCTTTGGCTATGTAGACGGTGGAGACAGGCCAGATAAGGAGCTCAAGCTGGTGCCCGGTGCCTATGAAGATGCCTCCATGTTTCTGCAGGAACATCCTCAGACAAAGCAGCATTTCGATAAGGTTTCAAATTTAGTTGAAGGCTTTGAATCCCCCTTTGGAATGGAATTATTGGCGACGGTTCACTGGGTCGCTACAAAAGAATATGCAACAACAATAGAACAGGTAGTCTCTAAGGTTCATCAATGGAATGAGCGTAAGAAGCAATTAACCCCTCGCCAGATTGAGTTGGCTTACAGTGTCTTGACCGAAAAAGGTTGGTTTGCAGAAGGAGAAAATCACAATGAATAATAATGTTCAACACCCTGAAATTTTCAAATATGGTTCGACTTGGCTCAGAGCTGATTTTCTCCTCCATACCAAGGCGGATAAGGAGTTCAAATATTCTGACAGCGAGGATTACTACTTTTCAAATTATGTTGATGGTTTGGAAAGAGCCCGGATTAGACTCGGCGTGATTGCGAATCATAACAAGTTTGATGCATCCGAATTCAAGTCCCTAAAAAAGACAGCTTCTAAAAAGGAAATCTGCCTGCTTCCGGGGGTTGAATTGTCCGTAAATGATGGCTCAAACGGCGTTCATACATTGATTGTCTTTAGTGATCAATGGCTGGAAAACGGTAATGATTACATATCGCCCTTCATTACAACCATGTTTCCTGGGAAAGCTGAATCCGAGTACCAGAATGAAAATGGAAGAAGCGACAAGAACATACTACAGGCTGTTGAAGAGTTGGAGAAAACAGGCCGCGACTACTTCCTTATTTTTGCCCATGTAGAACAGAAAAGTGGGTTGTGGCGTGAAATGGGCGGAGGAAAGCTCGGAGATTTTAAGCATAAAAGATATGAAACAGTGCGTTGCAGGACTCTTGGGTTTCAGAAGGTTCGAACGCACGACAAACCAGGCAAAGTATGCAGAACCAAAGTAAAAGAATGGCTTGGTGATTGGTATCCAGCCGAAGTTGAAGGCTCTGACTGTAAAACCATCGCAGAAATAGGCGACGGAAAGCCGTGCTATCTCAAGCTGGGCGCTTTCTCCTTTGATGCGGTGAAGTTTGCTCTAATTGACAAAGACAATCGGGTTTCCACAGAAGCTATTGATCACCAACATTCGCATATTCGCTCAATACGCTTTACCGGTGGAACGCTCAAAGATCAGGAGCTCCATTTTTCTCCCGAGTTGAATACGCTCATTGGTATCAGGGGTAGTGGTAAATCTTCGGTGCTTGAGGTGCTCCGCTATGCATTGGAGATCCCTTTCGGAGAAAAAGCCGGAGATCAAAAATACAAACAGGAGCTGGTTGGTTTTACGCTCGGAAGCGGCGGCAAAGTTGAAATTGACGCAGTAGATCGATACGGACAACGGTGCACCATCCGCAGAGTATGGAAGGAGAATTATTCCGAGGTATTGATTGACGGGAAATTGCAGCCAGGAGTATCTATCCGCGAAACTGTTTTGCGCAAGCCTATCTACTTTGGACAAAAGGATCTCTCCAGTACCGGAGAAGGCTTTGAAAAAGATCTGGTGGATAAGCTGCTTGGTTCAAAGCTGGATGAGGTGCGCCGAAATATTGACCGGCAAAAACAAATGGTTACGGAAGCCGTTGATCGTCTAATGAAGGTCACTAATGTGCAGGAGCAAATTACTGAGCAGAAACAGATCAAGCAAGACACGGAGCACAGGCTAAACTTCTATAAAGAGCATGGCGTTGAAGAAAAACTTCAGAAACGCCTGGACTTTGACAGTGATGTTCGTGCGATAAACAAAGGAGTCCAACTGGCGGGGAATTTTGTCTCCGATCTGGAAAGTCTATTAGCTCAACACGAAGACGATCTCCGCAATTTCCGTGGTTACCAGTCAAAACACAACGATGAACTGTTTAAGAAGTTCTACCAGCAATACGAGTCCTATGTCTCATTTATAGAATCCGTAAAGAACTGGCTGACCAGCGAGAAAACCACAAAGCAGGCATTGCTTGCCAACCAAAACGAGTTGTCTGAAATTCGCAAAGGGATGGTGGAAGAGTTTGCTGAGATTGAACGAAAACTGGCAGAAGAGTTAAAAGCTAGCGGATCTCAAAACATCAGTTCGGATGAGTTTCTAAATCTGAAAAAGAAATTTACCGCAGCAACCCAGATGATTGGTGAACTGGAAAAACAGGGTAACCAAAAGAAAAATCTTCAGGATCAACTGTTGGTCGAATTGCAAAAGCTGAACCATCTCTGGTTACAGGAATTTTACCTGATCAAGGACGAATTGGATAAAGTTGGAACAGGTAATTCCTCTATATCTATCTTGTCTGATTACAAAGAGGATAAGGTCGCGTTTTTGTCTTTTATGAAGGATATGTTTAAGGGCAGTGGCATTCACGAAACCACCTATCAGGGGATTTCGGAGGAGTATGCCGACTTTGTGGTTATCTACAAAGATCTGGATAATGCCAAGCAGTTTTTCGGTAGTAATCCACAAACACTCACAGATCTGTTTTTGAAGAACCTTAAAACACTGCTCACTTATCAGACCCCAAATAAGTTTACGATTCTATACAGAGACAAGGAGTTGCAACACCATTCTCTTGGGCAACGCGCTTCAGCATTGATCCTTTTTGTTCTCAGTCAAAAGGAGAACGATGTTATCATTATTGATCAACCGGAAGATGATTTAGACAACCAGACGATTTACGAGGATGTCATCAAGTTGATTCGGAAAATGAAACCTGAGGTTCAGTTTATTTTCGCCACACACAATCCGAATATTCCTGTGCTGGGGGATGCTGAACTGGTGCATGCATGTTCGTTCATGGACGATAAAGAGTCTGTTTGTAGCGGAAGCGTAGATAATCATGAAACCCAGAAAACAATCGTTAAGATCATGGAAGGTGGCAAGGAAGCCTTTGATCGACGTAAGGAGATTTATCAGATATGGAAACCCTAGAAATATTACAGATCATCGCCCAAGGTGAAGACAGCCGAAATCAATTCAAAAAGGATGTGAATAATCCTGACTCATTAGCTCAGGAGCTTATTGCTTTCAGTAATACGCTTGGAGGTAATATCTTTGTTGGTGTTGATGATGACGGTTCTGTTTCCGGAGTATCATCTGAAGATATTCACAGAATCAACCAGTTGCTTTCCAATGTGGCAAGTCAGAATGTCAAGCCGCCAATCAACCCGCTTACAGAGATCATAACACTGCAGCAGGGGCGAGTTCTTATCATTGATGTTCCGAAGGGGATTAATAAACCATATCAGGATAAGAATGGAACGATTTGGGTAAAGAGTGGTGCAGACAAAAGGAAGGCTACGGCGCGCGAAGAAATTCAGCGTCTATTCCAAGAGTCAGGAATGGTACATGCTGATGTAATCCCAGCGCAAGGAATGACGATTGCAGACCTTGATATGCCATATTTTAGCGCCTTTTTTCAAAAGCGATATGGTGAGTCCTTAGAGGAACAAGACTTACCACTGGAGCAAACAATCACTAATCTTAATTTAGGCAATAACGGAGAGATAAACATAACAGGAGCAATGCTATTCGCTCAGAATCCGTCAAGCAGGCTGCCCTCATATATGGTAAAAGCTGCGGCATTTCCCGGAAATTCGATAGCAACCGAGTCATACATTGATAGTCGAGATATTACAGGCAAACTGTCAGATATTTTTCAACAGACAGTTGGTTTCATCCTGTCTAACATGAAGCAGATTCAGGGAGAACAAGGAATAAACAGCGTGGGGAGACCAGAGATCCCGAAAATTGTCCTGGAAGAACTGGTAGCCAACGCCTTAGTTCATCGTGATTATTTCGTCCTTTCTCCGGTGCGGGTGCTTATCTTCTCGGATCGTGTCGAAATTGTAAGTCCAGGCTATTTGCCTAACAACCTCACGGTTGCCAATATTAGATCTGGTAATTCAAACACACGAAACCCTGTTTTAGCCTCTTTTGGATACCAGATATTGCCGTACCGTGGGTTTGGTTCAGGCATTCTCCGTGCACTGAAAAATTATCCAGACATTGATTTTATTGATGACCGTGATGGAAATCAATTCAAGTGCATTATAAAACGGGTGGTTTCATGATCGATCAGTGGTTTAAAAATGACCTGCGGGATATATACGAGCAACACACTGTTGCTGTGTTTATTGATGAATCCGGCGATGCTGAGTTTTTACTGAAGACCCTTGGAGCGGAATACACTATTCAGCAGGCAAATACCGAGCTGGAAGAGTTGCACGTAAAGTATCTCGTTGAAAAAGCACAGCCCAGTCACAAGCGGTTCCTCATTTATACCCGCTCAAAAAAGGATGAGCTCAAGTATATCCGGGAATATTGCGAGACCTGTGGATGCCTGGAGATCCGTTACCTGCAGAACTACATCAAGGATAAGGTTCACCAGACCTTGAACCTGAATATCAACCTTCCCAAGGAAGAGCTGATTGCGGCAGCCAAAGTCAGTGTCGGCAAAGACCTCACCTACTGGATGGATCTCAGTCACAAAGGCGCTACCGAAATATTCGACCTGAACAAAGAACTGCTTCCGTTTGTGCATGATCCCGAAAGCTACTCAAAAGAGAAATATGACGCACAGCTCAGAGAGACTTTTTACCACAATGTCAATGAACTGCTTGGGCAGGATTATCTGAATAAGCCAGCGTCTACGCTGGCCGGTGAAGTGGTGAAAGCCATGCTCGACGGCTTGGCCAATGGCAGCTGCGATAAGATCCTTGAATCGGTTTATAAGGGTTGGCTCGACTCGGTAACCTATCGCGATTCATTCACCGGATACCTTGGTAATTACACACTTGGCTCTGATCTGGACATCTGGAATGTCAGTATCCATCATCCCTTCCGGCAGGTGGATGAACGGTGGCTTGCTGAAATCGGCGCAACCATTTCCGACAAAACATCTGCACCACATACGCTGGCCAAATTGCGTCAACGGAATCAAAGCAGGCAGGCTCAGGCTCTCGGCATTTACTTCTGGAGTGATGTAATCGTTCTACTGGAATTCGATCCCAAAGACATAGCGTACCTGAGCTCATTTAGTGAGTGCGTTGAGTTTTACAAAAAGCATTTCTGCAAACTGGATACAGCCATTCGGAATCTCTACGCCGAATTCCTCAATCGGAAAGAACTCCTCGAACCATTTCAGGAGCTTTACAAAGAGCATGTCTCTATCTTCCTCAATAAATGGTTCAAACACTGGAACGGCTATAAAGAAACCCAAACCGGGACTCTACAGCGAATTATCGATGATGCTGGCGGCTTGAAGACAGCCGTTATTGTCGGAGATGGTGTGGCCTATGAAATAGCGGAACTGGTCGCGGCAAAGGTTAAGGGGACAGCCAACCTCAAGAAGGATTCAATCCTTGCGGATATCCCGTCCGAAACCGAAAACAACATGAGCCGCATTTATATGACCAACGGAGTGACTGAAGCGATCCAGATTAACCGTGAGAAATATCTGACCGCACAGAACCCCGATGCCACTATCGATTTTATTCGGTTGGATGAAGTTACCGAAGAGGCTCGCCCCGGACAGGTTTTGATTTGCACCTGTAAAGACATCGATGACATGGGTGAGAAACTTCAGCAAAAGGCGTTGAAGTATTTCCCGGAGACCATCGATTTCTTTGCCGAAAAAATCACACTTCTTCTCGACAGTGGTTATGGCAATGTCTATCTGATCACGGATCACGGTTTCGTGCTGACCGGGTTGCTGAGTGCCGCGGACAAGATTTCTGTTTCACCAAAGGGTGACTTTGACAAAGCTGAACGTTATATCCGCACAGAAACCAAGCAGGTCGACCTGACGCCCGGTCTGGTCGAGGCAGAAAAAAGCTACAAGCAATTCGATTACCTCTATTTTGCAAAGAATATCAACCCATTCAAGACGCCGGGATTGTACGGCTTTTCCCATGGAGGTTTGTCACCTCAAGAGCTGGTGACGCCATATTTCTGCTGGGAACGATCCGGAGCATCAGCAACTTCGCTGTCTGTATCGATTGAAAACAAAGGGGACTTGAAAGATGTCACCGGCGAATTGTTCTCAATCAAGATTCAGGCCGACAAAGGTGCCGGAGATCTGTTCTTCATGGATCGAAAGGTTTATCTGGTCTTCTTTGCCAATAAGGCACAGGTGAACAAAAGCGATGTGTTTACCATTCAGCGGAATGAGCGGGTAACCAAGGAATATACGTTTGATGGCCATTCGGAACTCGAAGTCCACCTTCTGGATGCTGCCACCAAGCAGCAACTCGACCGGGCCGTTGTAAAACAAAATAAAGACAGAGATTTAGGCGGGCTTCTCTAATGATAAGGAACTGATTATGGCAGTATTGAATGATATAGACAAAAAACTTCTGGAGCATTTCCAAGGGTTCGTGGTCAAGAAAGATCTTGTCCTCTCCGTAAAGGTGGGGGCCAATGTACCGGTGTTTGTGCTTGAGTATCTGATAGCCAACTCGTGTTCCACTGATGACGACGAAAAAATCCACACCGGAATGGAGAACGTTAAAAAGGTTCTCATCGAGCACTATGTAAATCCGGAAGAGAGCTCACTGATTCATTCAAAGATTCGGGAGAAAGGCCGCTACAAGATCATAGACAAGATTTCCGTCGAGTTGGATTCCAGGAAGGACATTTACTGGGCAAAGCTACAAAACAGTAACATCAAAAATGGAAACATCAGCGACGGCTTGGTTAAGCAGCATGAAAAAATGCTGATGGGAGGCATCTGGGCGATTATTGATGTGGAGTATGACCCCTACATAAAGATCGGCCAGAACATCTTCCCGTTTGTGATTACCGAGATTAAGCCGATCCAGCTCTCCAGTTTTGATAACAGCAAGATCATAAATAAGCGCAAGGAATTCACCAAAAGCGAATGGCTCGACATCCTATTACGAAGCTGCGGCTATGAGCCAAGTGCAGAAGGTGTCACTGATCGTATCAAGATGCTTATGCTTTCCCGGCTACTCCCAATGGTTGAGTCAAACTTCAACTTCATTGAGCTGGGACCACGCTCTACGGGTAAGTCGTTTGTCTTTAAAGAGCTCACACCTTACGCCGTTTTGATTTCGGGTGGCCAAGCAACTGTTGCCAAACTGTTTGTCCATGGCTCAACCGGCAAAGTCGGTGCAGTAGGACAATGGGATGCCATCTGCTTTGATGAGGCAACCGACAAGATATTCAAAGACAGAGAAGCCGTTCCTCTCATGAAGGACTACATGGAATCGGGTTCATTCTCCCGGGCCGGTGCCGGAGGTGAAATTACGGGGGTCGCTTCCATTATCTTAAACGGGAATATCAATCAATCGGTTGAGACGGTCCTGCAAACCTCGCATCTGTTCAGTCCGCTATCCGGTGAGGTTAACAGCGATATGGCCTTTCTCGATCGTATCCATTTTTATCTGCCAGGCTGGGAGATGATCAAGTTCTCACCAAAACACTTCACCTCCAGTTTTGGATTCAGCACCGATTACTTTTCCGAGGCTCTCAAGTCGTTGAGACGAGTGACTTATACAGATGCGATTGAAAAATATTACTCCCTTGGAGCTCATCTGAAACAGCGTGATACCAAGCCGGTCAAAAAGACGGTTTCCGGCCTGATCAAGCTCATGCACCCAGATGGTGAATACACCAAAGAAGACATCAAAGAGTATGTTGAAATCGCTCTGGAAATGCGTCGCCGTGTAAAAGAGCAGCTCAAGCGGATCGGTGGTATGGAGTTCTGGGATACCAACTTTTCCTACATCGATAAGGAAACTCAGGAAGAGAGCTTTGTAGGTCTACCCGAAGAAAAAGGCTCACATCTTATCGAGAACACACCGTTGCTGCCGGGTGTCTGCTACACCAGTACAAGTGATCAGGAATTGGTTCCGCTGTTTACATCGCCATCGTATCAGCTCTTTACAAAAAGAACCTCAAAACCGGTCTGTCGGTGCTCGGAAATATCTCAGTTGGTGGTGCCATCGAACGGGTGATCAACTTTGTGGACAAGGTGACCATGCTCTCCGAAAACGGAGCTAAGAGCGTCATCGCACCGATGGATAATCTCACTGAGCTGTCAAACGTGCCGCCCACTGTTCTCGGGAATACAGATGTGCCGTTCTATCAAAACAACCAGATGCTGATGCAGAAAGCGATACTGCTGGATTAGCCTATGAAAATCCTCCACACATCAGACTGGCATTTAGGCCGCTCTCTTTACGGCCGGAAACGCTATGAGGAGTTCACTGCGTTTCTGGACTGGCTGGCTCAGACCATTGAAGATGAAAAGGTTGATGCTCTGCTGGTTGCCGGTGATGTGTTCGATACCAGCACGCCCAGCAACAGGGCGCAGGAGCTCTACTATCGCTTCCTTTGCCGGGTGGCTGCATCCTGCTGCCGTCATGTTGTGGTCGTTGCCGGGAACCACGATTCTCCGTCATTTCTGAATGCCCCGAAGGAGCTGCTTCGTGCGCTGAATGTATATGTGGTCGGCTCCATGACCGATGATTTGGCAGACGAGGTCATTCCGATTTTAGATTTTGGATTGCGGAATGCGGATTGTGAAGGCGATGCACTCAACCTTGAAAAATCCGCAATCATTTGTGCGGTTCCCTACCTGAGGGATAAAGATGTCCGTACTGTTGAGCCAGGTGAATCGATTGACGACAAGAACCGTAAACTGGTCGAAGGCATCAAGGCACACTATGCCGAAGTGGTAAAAATCGCAGAGCGCAAACGCGAGGAAATCGTTCTGCGATCAAAAATCAACGATCAAAAATCAAAAATTCCAGTAATAGCCATGGGCCACCTCTTTACGGCAGGCGGTAAGACGGTTGACGGTGATGGTGTCCGGGAGCTTTACGTGGGTTCACTGGCGCATGTCGGAGAGGAGGTTTTCCCCTCGTCAATTGATTATCTGGCCCTTGGCCATCTGCATGTTCCTCAGTCGGTCGGCAGCGCGGAGCACATCCGCTACTCTGGTTCACCGATTCCAATGGGTTATGGCGAAGCAAAACAACAGAAATCTGTTGTGCTTGTAGATTTTGGATTTGACAGGTCGGATTTTGAAAAAGATACAACAATCAAAAAACAAAAACCAAAAATCAGACTTCTTGAGGTCCCATGTTTTCAGGAGCTGGTCCGCATTGTTGGATCGCTGGATGATATCCACGCCAAGCTGGAGGAACTCAAAAAGGAAGAAAGTGCTGCATGGCTTGAGATTGAATACACCGGTAGCGACATCATCGGCAACCTGCGCGAGATGCTCGACGAGGCCATGGCCGACTCAGCCATGGAAATCCGGCGGATCAAAAACCGGCGTGTCATGGACCGGGTGATCAGTACGATCGCAGAAGATGAAACCCTCAATGATCTGGATGCCGGGGATGTTTTTACCCGCTGTCTGGATGCCTTTGAGGTGCCCGATGAAGATCGGGATGAACTGACGGTCTCTTATAACGAAATAATCAGGTCTCTCCATGAAGAAGACGTGAATGAATTTTGATTTTTGATTGAGGAATGCTGATTTATGGACCGGGTGATCAGTACCGTCGCGGAAGATGAAACCCTCAATGATCTGGATGCCGGGGATGTTTTTACCCGCTGTCTGGATGCCTTTGAGGTGCCTGATGAAGACCGTGAGGAACTGACGGTCTCTTATAACGAAATAATCAAGTCTCTCCATGAAGAAGACGTGAATGAATTTTGATTTTTGATTGAGGAATGCTGATTTATGGAACAGGAGCTTAAGGACCGGACAAAGCAGTTTGCGCTAAGAATTATGAACTTGGTAGATGCACTGCCAAAGACAACTTCTGCAACTGCTATTGGTAGGCAAATTATCCGCTCCGGGACTTCTGTTGGTGCCAATTATCGAGCAGCATGTCGGAGCAGATCAAAGGCTGAATTCATTTCAAAACTGGGGATAGTTGCAGAAGAAGCTGATGAGACCTATTTTTGGCTTGAGCTGATTGTCGAAGGTAGTCTGCTTCCCGAATCTAAAGTCCAACCTTTACTCAAGGAAGCCGATGAACTAACAGCAATATTCGTTTCCTCAATCAAAACTTCGCAGCAGAATCAAAAATCAAAAATCGGAGTTCAAAAATCATGAAAATCCTTGAACTCAGATTTAAGAACCTCAACTCCCTCTACGGTGAATGGGTCATAGACTTCACTGATCCCGAATATGTATCCAACGGTATCTTTGCCCTGACTGGTCCGACCGGTGCGGGCAAGTCGACAATTCTTGATGCCATCTGCCTGGCCCTGTATGGAGCCACGCCCCGCCTTGGGAAGATCACCAAGAGCGGGAATGAGATAATGTCTCGCCAGACCGGTGAATGCTATGCCGAGGTCTTGTTTGAATCCCAGGCTGGTCGATTCCGCTGCCACTGGGAACAGCGCCGGGCACGGAAAAAGGCGGAAGGGAACCTGCAGGATCAGGAACACCAGATTGCGGACGATGCTACGGGCAAGCCCATCGAAACCAAAAAGAGCCTTGTCGGTGGAGTCATTGAAGAAAAAACCGGGATGGATTTTGACCGTTTTACCCGCTCCATTCTGCTGGCACAAGGCGGGTTCGATACCTTCCTCAAGGCTGACGTTGAGCAGAAGTCCAAGATCCTCGAGCAGATCACCGGCACCGAAATCTATTCAGAAATCTCACGGCGTGTTCATGAGCGCCAGCGTGATGAGCGGGAAAAGCTCAACATCCTGAACGCCGAAACATCCGGCATCGTGATTCTGGAACCGAAACAGGAAAAGGAAATTCAGGACGAACTTGCGGCCAAGCAGAAACAGGAGACCGAGCTTGCCGGTAAATCAACCGAAACAGGCAAAGCCATCACATGGCTGACCACTATTGAAGATCTTAAAAAGGAGATCCTCAGCCTTACGGATGACGCCGCCAAACTGAAGACTGACACCGAGGCGTTCAAACCGGAACGGACCAAACTTGAACTTGCCACCAAGGCCGCGTCTCTGGACGGAACATACGTGAGCGTAACATCCCTCCGCAAGCAGCAAGCCGACGATCAGACCGCCCTGAAAACGGATGAAGCCGCACTTCCTGAGCTTGAATCATCTGCAAACACACAAACAGAGGCTCTCAAGGCTGCTGAACAGCTCACCCTGAAAGCCAAAGAGGAGCTGAAAACAGCAGCCCCGTTGATCCTGAAAATCCGGTCACTTGATCAAAAAAACACTGAACAAACAAAGGCGGTATCGGAAGGCGCTGATGCTTGTACCAAGGAAGCCGGAAAGATTGAGAACAACAAACAGGCCCGGGTGAAGGAACAGGAAAAACGCACTGCCGCAGAAAAAACGCTGGAGGTAGCAGAGCTATACATCAAAGAGAATGCGCAGGATGAATGGCTGGTCAGTGGGCTTGCCGGTGTTGAAGAACAGCTCGGGAACCTGCTCGCCAAAGAACGGGAGACTACGCAGAAAGAAGCCGAACTAAAAAAAGCCGATACGGCCATAGCTGATGCCGCAAAGAAACTGGAGGCAGCCACCAAGCAATGTGGGCTCAAGAAACAGGAGCTGGAGTCCGCAGGTAAAAATCTGCAGCAAGGCAAGGATGCTCTGAGCGAAATGCTGGGTGACAAACTACTCCGGGAATATCGTACCGAGAAGGAAACCCTTCTTCGTGAAATGGCTTTCATCAGGAAAATCGAGGAGCTTGAAGACCAACGGGCCAAACTGGAAGACGGCAAACCCTGTCCACTCTGTGGCTCGACCGAGCATCCTTTTGCCGAGGGTAATGTTCCGGTTCCCGATGAGATCGAGCAAAAGATCGAATCGCTGACCAAGCTGATCGACAAGGCTGACGAACAGGAAGCCGCCATCAAAAAACTGGAACAGGCGGAAACCGCTGCCCGTAAAAACCTGAATGACAGCGAGAAGCTGGAAACCGAAGCGACCAATGACAAGAAGACCGCTGAAAAAACGCTCGCTGAATTAAAGGTTTCCCTGACAAAACTTCGGGTCAGCTTTGATGAGATCAAGCTGGCTATTAGCTCAAAGCTTGATCCTTTGGGATACAGCATTGATTTCGCAGACCCCAAATCCGCAATCCGCAATCTAAAATCAAAAATCCAACGATGGCAGGAGCAGGTAAAACAAAAGACCGACATCGAAAAACAGATTGCAGCCATCGACAGCGAGGTGAAGTGTCTTGATGCCGTGATTGATACACAGGTCAAGGCTCTGGCTGAAAAACAGGAAACTCTTGAACGGCTCAAAAAGGAACTGGCCGACGGAACAGAAGAGCGGAAGCAATTGTACGGCGATAAAAAAAAGCCTGATGATGAAGAAGGCCGACTGAACAAAGCCATTGCCGATGCCGAAGATGCCGAGAAGAAAGCCAGAGACCTGAACACCGGGCTACAGCAGAAACTGACAACGGCGAAGACCCATGTTGACTCCCTGAAGAAGCGCATCAAGCAAAGAAGGCCTGAGCTCAAAAAAGCGGATACCGACTTCTCAGCCGCTTTGGTTCCGGCAGGCTTTGCCGATGAGAAAACCTTCCTTGAAGCCAGACTGTCACAGGAAGATCGGGAATCTTTATCTTCCCGGGCCAAGGAACTCGATGACGCGGGAACGGAGCTCAAAGCGAAACAGAAAGACCGCAAGACGCGTCTGTCCACGGAGATTGCCAAAAAGCTCACGGATAAGACGCTTGAGGAATTGGAACCGCAGTTCAAAGAATTTGAAGAGTCCTTGAAAGAACTGCGCGATGCCGTTGCCGGTCTCAAGCACAAGCTGAGTGAAAACAGGGCTGCCAAAGAACGGATAAAGGAAAAGCAGTCTGCCATTGAGGCCCAGAAAAAAGAGTGCCATCGCTGGGAAAAGCTGCATGGTCTTATCGGTTCAGCTGACGGGAAAAAGTACCGTAATTTTGCTCAGGGATTGACCTTTGAGTTGATGGTTTCTCATGCCAACCGACAGCTGGAAAAAATGACCGATCGCTATCTGCTGATCCGTGATGAACAACAGCCGCTGGATTTGAATGTCGTCGATAACTATCAGGCCGGTGAAATCCGGTCGACCAAGAATCTGTCCGGCGGTGAAAGCTTTATCGTCAGCCTGACGCTGGCATTGGGCTTGTCGAAAATGGCCAGCCGGAAAGTACGGGTGGACTCCCTGTTTCTGGATGAAGGCTTCGGCACCTTGGATGAAGAGGCACTGGAAATGGCTCTGGAAACATTGTCCGGCCTGCAGCAGGACGGTAAGCTGATCGGAATCATCTCCCACGTATCGGCACTGAAAGAAAGAATCAGCACCCAGATAAACATCACACCTGTATCCGGCGGCCGCAGTTCACTGTCCGGTCCGGGATGTACAAAGGTGGTTAAAAGTGAATAATAGGGAGAGATACTGATGGAATACAACATAGGTGTTCGCCACATGTCACACGACCTTTTCGAGCTGGAGGAACTGCCGATCGCTGAACAAGAGAACGATTTAGAAAATAAGGGGCTGAAATGAAAAGCAGACTGAAAAATCTTTACAAGTACCTGATTGAAAACCGGAAACACGAAGTCAAAGGCTGGCATGATGACTATCGTGAGTTTTACGGTCAGGTCGGACAGATCCGTGAACGTATCAAATCAGGAGAAGGCTTATCTCAAACTGATGAGGCTTTCCTGAAGCAGCTCCTCTATGAAAAAAGTAACGGGATCGCTTCTCGCGGTCAGTCTGTTTTAAGCGATGAAAACTTTCAGGCTTTCATCAAAAACGAGACATTCATATCTGCGCTGGAAAAATTTATCCTGAAACCAGACAAAGATAACTTCCGGAAATTTGACGATGCGTGGTCTGCCCAAGGCAAGTCCAACAATCCGGTTCTTGTCAATCGTGTGGCGGCAGCCTGCACGCTCGATGTCTCTACTACTGTTGATTCCGGTAAGTTTAATCAGGTCTTCAGCTGGCTTACAGAAATAGAAAAAATCATTGTATTAACCGAAAAAGATAAACCAAGTGGAGATGATTGGTTCTCAAAAAATCAGTGGTTAATGAATAAAATTAAGGATAATATTGAGTTGGATGAGATTGAGTCGAATGTTAGTGATTCAAATGAGTATAAAAAATACAAAATTAGGGACACAGAGATTGAAACGGACGAGTTTTATCTGAGTAATTTTGTTTGGTTGCTCTACGAGAATCTGTCCAATCCATTCAGCCTGAAAAAGCAGATCGTTAAATACGGCGCTCCCGGAATAGGGAAAACATACCAAGCTCGCCAGCAGACCTCCCTGTTGTTTGATATCTGGAAAGAAGAGTTTGCTCCGAACAGCAGTCTCACACATGCAAGCCAGATTAAGCTGGTACAGTTTCATCCGTCTTTCAGCTATGAGGATTTCATGGATGGCTTACGCCCGGTTCTGGATGGTAATGGAACCGCTCAGCTGACGTTGCAAAATGGTGTTTTCAAGGAATTCTGCCGAAACGCCGGTAAGTGGGAAATTGATGTTTTCGGTCTTGGTCTCGATCGGGACTGGGAATCAATTACAATCGATGAGCTTCGTCCCCATAGAGAAAAATTATCAGGTGATCATTGGCAGTATATCTTCGAAATATCAGACTCATCCAAGCTGGTATCCGATGCTGTACCTCCATTTTTTTTCATAATCGATGAAGTTAACCGGGCTGAGTTGTCTCGGGTTTTTGGTGAGCTGATGTATTGCTTGGAATATCGAGGCATTAAAGGTAGCGTCAAAACCCAATATGCCAATTTGAATAACGAAGGCACCGGCATGCTTCAGACCGATCAAGGATACCTGTTTTTCATCCCGACAAACATCTATCTGATCGGAACGATGAATACCATTGACCGGAGTGTAGAAAGCTTTGATTTCGCTCTCCGACGCAGATTCCGCTGGGAAGAAGTGACGCCGGATACAGGGCTGTTGAGATACCATCTGAACCAGTTCTGCAAAACCTGGGTACCTCTGGCGGATAACCTTGAACGGTTGAACACCCAGATAGCCGAGGAACCTTTGCTGGGCCATGATTACCAAATAGGTCATGCCTATTTGATGAACTTGAAGTATGCCACCAGCCTTACGGTTGCGGAAGTAAGAGAGCATGTCTGGGATGATTGCATCCGGCCTTTGCTGCAGGAATACCTACGCGGTACCGGCAAGGAGGCTGAGCTCATCGGTTCTTTCGGAAAGGCATTCGGGGTTTAAATCGTGTGGCTGTTCGATATCATAAAGAACGGGACTCTGGTCGATAACCAGTCTTATTTGGTCAACGATGGCGTGTTGACAAATCACAGGTTTTTACAACCGATTCAGCTACATTCCAGAGAACACCGGCAAAGGGAAAAGGTGTTGAATAACGAGTCTGCCATTTGGCATTTTTTGAATTCGGTTTCTCGTGATGTCGAAAAAACACTGAATGACAATATTGCCGATGCACTAATCCTATTCAATGATGAAGATTACGAACACAATACCGACGGTGGCTTTATCGGTGTAACGGGTACGGATGCCAGAAATTTCAATCTCAACACCGGCAATCTGATTGGGTTTGTCAAACGTGGCGATTATTCCCTGAAGATCAGCTCGCGTTTTGGTGATGCTTTCCTTCAGTACATCATTGCTGATGCCGACGGGTTTCTTGAACTGGAAAATATTGGCGGTGAAAGTCACTCCGATGGTTACGAGTGGCTCCTTGCATATCTTTGGAATATCAAATTCAAGAGAGCTTACCGGCTGGGGCTGCCCAAGACCTACATTACAAAGAATGATCGGATTTCCCGCGTTCGCGGAACAATTGATGCGGTTGACTACTTCCGGAACAAAACCTCTGGAAAGTATTTATGCTCCTACCGTGAACACAGCTACGACAGCCCCGCGACCTCTCTTTTTATCAAAGCCTATGAGGCGGTTGAGCATTATTCTTTTTGCCAGCGAACAAGGAATGTCTACAACGCGTTTCTTACCGCCAATCAGGGCGTGAAAAGATCCCGTCAGGAAATTTTGAGAACACCGTATTTCACCAATCCCTTCTACAACGACTATAACGTGCTGATAGATTTGTCGAAGCAAGTTATCAGCCAGCAAGGTTCTGATTTTGACTCCCAGCATGATTCGAGCGCCTTCTTTTTCGATATATCGATGCTTTTCGAATATTTCATTCGGAAGCTCATCAAGCGAGATGGGGTTCGCCTGCTTAGCAAGTTCGAGCAACGCTATGAAATACCGGCCGGTGCTCTCAAAGGCTATATGCGTAAACTTGAACCGGACCTTGTCTTTGAGAGTGATGGCGGCCTTTACGTTTTTGATGTGAAGTATAAAGCCTTTGATCCACAGTTCGGGGTCAAGCGCGAAGACCTTTTCCAGTTGCACACATACATAGGTCAGTATGGGAATGGAGCCGCTATAAACGGCTGTGGCTTTGTTTACCCAATATCCGAAGAACGATGGGCTTCACTCAATCTGGATAAAACGCAGGGGCTGATTTCCGATGTTATTCGCCAGCAGGGGCAAGAAATCCCGTTTCATGTCCTTTTTCTGAAAATCCCTGATAATACATCTCTTGATTTTAACAGGCTCATGAGCGATCAGTGTCGTATGTTCATTGATACTATTCATTCGAAAATACTGATTAAGGAGAAGATTGCTGCATGGGCATAGACAGAACATCCAGAGCCCAAGGATGCCTGCTTGGCCAGCTTGCCGGTGATGCACTGGGGAGTCTGGTTGAGTTTCAGTCCCCAGATGAGATCCGGCACGGCTATCCTGATGGCGTTCGGGAGCTGGCAGAGAGACTGATTAGCGATATTGATTGAGGAGAAACTATGGACGACTTACAAATGCAGCTTTTGATTGATCTGCATAGATCAAATTTCAGACAAGGCCCGGGAGGCGAAGCCGAGACAAAACAAGCTTTGATGCTGGCCGGACTCGATAAATCACGCCCTTTAAAGATTGCGGATATCGGTTGTGGCACCGGCGCTTCAACTATCCAGCTTGCCAAGGAACTGGATGCCGAAATTACCGCCGTGGACTTCCTGCCGGAATTTCTTGAGGAGCTTCAAACCAGAGCCAACGAGCACGGCGTGGCAGACAAAATAACCACCTTGAGCTGTTCCATGGACGCGCTGCCTTTTGCCGATGAGGAGTTCGATGTCATCTGGTCGGAGGGTGCGATCTATAATATGGGTTTTGAAGCCGGAGTATCAGCTTGGAGGCGCTTCCTGAAACCGGGAGGTAAACTCATCGTTTCGGAAATCACATGGCTGACTGCTGACCGACCGGCCGATCTTCAATCCCACTGGAATGCGGAGTATCCCGAGATCGATGTTGCCTCGGCAAAGATCGGAATTCTCGAACGGCATGGCTACATTCCGGAAGGCTATTTTTATCTGCCCACGAGTTGCTGGATCGAGAATTATTACCGGCCCATGCAAAACGGGTTCGATGCCTTCCTCGAACGGAATGGTGGGAGTGATCAGGCAAGGGAAATTATCGAATGTGAAAAGGCTGAAATTGCCCTCTATGAAAAACACCGGGAGCACTTCAGCTATGGCGTTTACATCGCCAAAAAGATCTGAAGGTGATGTATGTGGAGGCAACCAGACATGGTTTGTGAAACACACCGTCGGGTATTCAATCGGGAATCGAACCCACGTCCGTTCTCTGTTTCGGGAAAATGTAGAGAATTAAATTTTTCTCGGAGTCCGGCAGGTTGAAGGAGTTTGATGTGCGGTAAGGTGTTGAATAAACAGTGTTTGCGGATGTATTTTGATTGGGAGAACGAATTGGGGTAAGACTCCGTGTCCTCCATCGGAAATCAATCTCGGCGGTGAAACCGGGATGACTTTCCATGATTCCTTTTCCAGAGTGCGCACCCCCACCCACGGCAAATCCATCCACCAGGAGCCTGTCGGACTTCCCTCCTTACAAGCTTTCATAGCCCACTTCGTGTCAAGGGTACCTCAATTCGCAGTTCAAAAAACCCCGTACGTGTACTTCGCCGTTAGAAAAGCGTCTCCTACTTTACCGCGATAAGGAAGTAGCGAACCGTGCTGGGCGGCCTGATCAGGGATGAGTTCAAAACCGCCCGATTACACCTGATGAAAAACATGTCCGGTGATGTGGCCTTCAGGAACGGTCGTCCCAAACCGGATGAAACCGAAACCACCATTCAAACCACAGAGGCCGGGTCTAATCCCGGCCTTTCTGTTTTAGGAGGTGAATCATGAAGATACTGATCCACTCGACGACACGGGACGGCGAACCGCTGGAAGCTGACGGCATCGCTGTGGAAGGGAAAAACTTCGCGGAGCTGGTGGAGATCATGAAAGGCCAGACGCCATTCACCATATCGGCACCCATAACGGCACCATCTATAATGCCGACTATCTGTTCCGCAGGCTCGGCCTGCCTCGCTATGTCGAGGTGGACAGCAAGCTACTTTTCCGGCTGGCTAATCGCTTTGCTCCCGACGGAACCATTGACGGTCGAGGCTTCCGCAAGGCCCTGCGCCTGTGTCGCTGCCAAATGAGCGCCGTGTTGGCCTCACGACTCGATCCCGGGGCCATTATCGTCATTAAGGGGAACAAGCTACTGTCGCTGCGTTACAGCCGCAAACACCAGGCGGTGCTCTACGCCTCGGAACCAGAATATATTGATTGGGGATTGCAGATTGGCGATTGCGGATTTGAAGACATGGCTGAAGTTCGAAGCTCACACGCCCACAACTCCCATTCTAAAAATCCACATTCCGAAATCCAAAATCCGAAATCGTCCGGCTGGCGCGAGCTTGAAATTCCACAGGGCAAAAGCCTTTGTTCTGTTTTTGAAATCTTCTGTATTCATGGAGGCAAAATAGATTGCGGAGGTCGGATTTGCGACTTCGGATTTAAAGAAACCATCAAAATAGGAGTGAAAAATGCCTAAATCCCACATTCCCAAATCAGCAGTCCGAAATCCCCAATCAGCAATTGTTAAGGTTTTTTGTCTATGGAATCTTGAAAAAGGGATTCTGGAACTTTGACCGGTTCTGCACCCGGGCCATCAGCATGAACCCGCCACCACATGGGGCAGGCTCTATCATCTGCCCGCCGGATTCCCGGCCCTGGAAGTCCCGGAGAGCAGCATACTTGCCACCGGAACCGCCGATCCCATTGCCGACACCCGTTTGCAGTGTGTTTATACGCGGGTTCTGGTGGCGGTAGAGTCGAGCGACTTGATCCGGTTGGTTTATACAATTACAAGCTCGGTCATAATATGGAGAGGATAGCCTCTGGACGCTGGTATCCAGCAGAATAGACTGAAATCGGCTTAAATCGGCAAAGAATATTTGACTTCCGGCTTTCATCTCAGTATATTTGCAAGGTGAATTAAAGTGGGAGTGTTGTATTTGCGGTATTCCTTAACTGCCTCAGTTGAGGTCATGGCAAAAAGCAATAGCCCCCAGGAGGAGTATCAGACATGGCAGAAATGGATGATCGCTGGTTGTCAGTGGACGAAATATGCAAATACCTTGGGATCGGTAAGGATACCGTCTACAAGTGGATAGATAAGCACGGAATGCCCGCGCATCGAATGGGCCGCCTGTGGAAATTCAAAAAAGATCAGGTAGATGCATGGGTTGAGGCTGGCGGCGCGGCTTCTCATATCACCGATGAAAAAGAAGATTAATAACTCGGAAAGATGGAAGACCGAATATGAACGATAAGAAAAGCAAGCTATCGCTTAATGACCTTGAACGTCATTTGTGGGAAGCGGCACATATTATTACAGGCCCGATTGATGCGTCTGACTACAAGACGTACATCTTTCCCATACTGTTCTTCAAGCGGGTTTGTGATGTTTATGATGAAGAATTTGAAGAAGCCATGGAGTTCTATGGCGACGAAGAAATGGCAAAAGCGCCAGAACAGCACCGCATTGAAGTGCCAGAGGGATGCCATTGGGATGATGTCATTGCCGCAACAAAGGATGTTGGTAAAGCGCTGAAAGCTGCTTTTCCTGGAATCGAAAAGACCAATGACCGTCTCTATGGAATTTTTGGAGATGCGCCATGGACCAACAAAGAACGCCTCCCAGACCATCTGCTCCTCCAGCTCCTGAATCACTTCAATAAAATAAAGCTCGGTGTCGGTCATGTTCGTGATGACGACATGGGTAGAGCCTATGAATATCTGATTAAGCGATTTGCCGATAAGGCCAACAAGAAGGCCGGAGAATTTTATACACCCCGCTCAATCGTCCGCTTAATGGTCAATGTGCTGGATCCTCAACCCGGGGAAACCGTTTACGACCCCGCTTGTGGCACCGGCGGAATGCTTTTGGAAACTGTTCATCATGTGCGTGAGCATGGTGGCGACCCACGACTATTGAAGCTTAAAGGGCAGGAAAAAAATCTGACAACCGAATCGATCGCACGGATGAATCTCTATCTCCACGGGATGGAAGATTTTGAGATACGACGCGGAGATACCCTGAGAGATCCGAAGTTTTTGACTTACGACCGTTTGGAACAGTTTGATTGCGTAATCGCAAATCCACCCTTCAGCCTAAAAGAATGGGGCCATGAGAAGTGGTCATCCGATCCTTTTAACAGGCATACGTTCGGGCTGGCCCCAAAGACTAATGGCGATTTTGCATGGGTCATGCATATGTACACATCCATGAAGGAAGGCAGTGGCCGGATGGCCGTTGTTCTGCCTCATGGGGTTTTATTCAGATCCGGTGCAGAGGCGAAGATCCGGAAGAAACTCTTGGATTTGGGCGCTATAGAAGCGGTGATTGGATTAGCTGGCAACTTATTCTATGGAACAGGAATTCCTGCCTCCATCCTTGTTTTGAGAAAATCAGTCAAAGCAAAATCACCGGTGTTGTTTATCAATGCGGAGGAAATCTATACCAAAGGCCGAGCCCAAAACACCATGACCACTGGACAGGCCGACGAAATTTATCAGCTCTACAAGAAACAAAAGCAAAGCTCCTTTGAGGAAGAAGGCGTTACTCGCTGGGTCGAGTATGCCGAGCTCAAAGAAAATGATTTTAACCTGAACATTGCAAGGTACGTCCAAAAGCCGCTCGAAGAAGATAAAATTACCGTAGAAGAAGCCCTCCGGGATTTCAAAGCCAGGCTGACCGAACTTGAAACTGCGGAAAATGAACTGGAACTGCTGCTTGAACGGGAGGGTTTTGAATTATGAGTCTTTCGCAACAACAACTGGAAAGCATGCTCTGGGGAGCAGCAGAATTTCTGCGGGGGCAAATCGACGCTTCCGACTACAAACAGTATATCTTCCCACTGCTTTTCTATAAAAGGCTGTCTGATGTTTATAAGGATGAGTATGAGGAAGCTCTGGCCTTTTCGGATGGCGATGAAGAGTTTGCCGCACTACCTGAGCAGCACCGTTTCATCATTCCTGAAGCGGCCCGCTGGGACACACTCCGTGAAACATCAACCAATATTGGTGCTTTCATACAAAAGGCACTGCGGACCATTGAGAAAAGCAACCAGCGTCTATACGGCGTATTCGGTGATGCGCAGTGGACCAATAAAGAACGGCTTCCGGATCACCTGCTGTCGTCACTGGTGGAACATTTCAGCAAGATACCGCTGGGTATCAGCGCAGTAACCCAGGATGACCTTGGGGCTGCTTACGAATACCTCATCAAAAAATTTGCAGATGATTCCGGCCATACAGCCGCTGAATTTTACACCAACAGAACAGTCGTCCATCTCATGACTCGAGTCATGGAGCTGAAGCCAGGCGAAAGCGCGTATGACCCAACATGCGGCACCGGCGGCATGCTGCTCAATGCGGTGATGGATTTGCGAACCGATGGCAAAGAATGGCGCACAGTCAAACTGTTCGGGCAAGAAGTAAACCTGCTGACCAGTGCCATCGCCAGAATGAACATGTTTCTTCACGACATCGAGGAATTTGATATTCAGCGTGGGGATACACTCGCCGAGCCAAAGTTTCTCGAATACGACCGCCTCAAGCAGTTTGATGTCATCTTTGCCAATCCGCCGTACTCGATCAAGAAGTGGAACAGAAGCAAATTTGGTGCAGATCCTTATCTGCGCAATGAATTCGGTGTGCCTCCTCAAGGTTGTGCTGACTATGCGTTTTTTCAGCACATCATCAAGAGCCTGAATCCCAAAACTGGCAGGGCCGCCATGCTTTGGCCACACGGCGTTCTGTTCAGAGATTCGGAAGCAGACATTCGCAAGAAGGTGATTGAAGCCGACATGATTGAGGCTGTCATCGGTCTGGGACCTAACCTGTTTTACAACTCTCCCATGGAATCATGCGTGATCATCCTGCGCATGAACAAACCCAAAGAGAGAAAAAACAAAGTGCTGTTCATAAACGGCGTTAAGGAAGTGACCCGGGAAAGAGCGTTCAGCTTCTTGAGTGATAAAAACCTCGAGCGGTTGGTAGCTGCCTATTTTGAGCCGGAAACACATGTAGAGATAGCCCGCTTAGCGGATATTGAAGAGATCAGAGAGAACATGCACAACCTCTCGATTCCTCTGTATGTTGAGGGCGGTGCAAATGGTGATGGTCAGACTTTGGAATCAACCATCGAGGCTTGGCAGGTCGGCCGCGTTGAACTCAAAAAGCAGTCTAAGAAACTTTTTGCAGCATTAGCTGAAATTGGGATTGAGGTGTAATAATGGAGGTGATTCATGAAACCATATGAACCGAATAAATTGCCATTGGAAGGCTTGGATTATCAGCGACTATTCGCTTTGGTTGGCGATGCGAATGCCGAGTTGGCCCGCTATGACGGATTGCTCCAGGGGATCGTCAATCCATCCGTGATGCTATCCCCTCTAACCAACGAAGAGGCCGTGCTCTCTTCCAGAATTGAAGGTACACAGGCAACCGTGGATGAAGTTCTGGAGCAGGAAGCCGGTATCCTCAAGGAAGGCGAAAAGGCCAAAGATATCCAGGAAATAATCAATTACCGCGAGGCTTTGCGCTCGGCACATCATTATCTGGATGAACGCCCCATCACACTTTCTTTTGTGCGGGAACTGCATAAAATCCTGCTTAACAGCGTGCGTGGTCAGGATAAAACACCAGGTGAGTTTCGCAAGGATCAAAACTGGATTGGCAAATATAGTTGTATGATTGAGGATGCCTCTTTTGTGCCGCCCAATCCCTTGCAGCTTCCAGACCATCTGGAAGCCTGGCAAAACTACATGGCAAGCAATGATATTGAGCTGCTCCTGCAAACTGCCGTGGTTCATGCCCAGTTTGAACTGCTTCACCCCTTCAAGGACGGCAATGGGCGTATCGGCCGCATTTTGATCCCACTCTTTCTCTACCAAAAGAAAAAGCTTTCGCAGCCGATGTTCTACCTCAGCTCGTATCTGGAAGCGAACCGCGAGGAATACTATGTCCGCCTGCAAAACATTTCCTGCGAAGGCGATTGGAACGGTTGGATTGCGTTTTTTCTGCAGGTCATCACCGAACGGGCCAGGAGCAACAATGCCAAGGTCAAAGCGATCATGGGTTTATACGATGAGATGAAGAGTCAGATTCATGAGATTACCCATTCCCAGTACACCGTGCATCTGCTGGATGCCATCTTTGATCGACCGATCTTTGAGACCACTGGCTTTGTAAGACGAACAAATATTCATAAAACTACGGCCATGGGCTTACTCAGGCAGCTTAAGGCAGCCGACATTTTAAAAGAGCTTCGCCCGGGAAGCGGACGACGTGCAGCGGTTCTCGGTTTTCCTGATCTGTTGAATATTGCTGAAGGAAAGAAAATACTGTGATCAATTTTGTGTATCGTCTGGCATCTATTACGCACATTGTGTATCGTTTTCGCGATTTAACAATACACAAAATAGTTTATGGCTTACAGAATGTCCACAAACTGTCTTGTGGCTCGTATTTTCAGTTCCAGTATCCACAAGCTTGTGTTTCGGCCCCCCATAAGGTGTAACTATGGCAATAGAACTTTCAGAAAAGCAGATAAAGGACGGATGGCAGATCGTTAAGTTCGGGGAGATTGCCAAGGAAGTGAAGTCGACAGCCAAAGACCCTGCTGAGGACGGTTTGGAGTTTTATGCCGGCCTTGAGCATTTGGACCCGCAGTCACTGCGTATCGCCCGAAAAGGGATCATTGTAGAAGACAATCCCAGCTTTACCCGTCGTTTCTCAGCCGGGCAGATTCTTTTTGGCAAACGTCGCTGCTATCAGAAGAAAGCTACTGTTGCTGACTTTGAAGGTATCTGTTCTGGCGACATCATCGTGATGGATGCGATCCCGAAGAAAATCATTTCCGGTCTGCTGCCTTTTATCATTCAATCCGATGCCTTTATTGACTGGGCTGAGAAAACCTCTTCCGGGTCTCTATCACCAAGAACCAAATGGAAATCACTGGCAGAGTTTGAATTCCCTCTGCCGCCGAATGAGCGCCAGAAAGAGATCCTCGAAGTGCTGGAGAAGGCGAAAATTGTACTGGAATACAGTCATAAGGTTCTCATATCTCTCAAGCAAATGGAGCGTTCTGTATCCAATGAAATCCTATTTAGAGGAGTTAATCAGTCAACTTTTAAGAAGAGTTTTTTCGGCAAAATACCGAAGAGCTGGCAAATATCTGTATTGAAGGATTTAGTTACTGAACATAGTGCCGGAGTTTACAAAAAGAAAAACCTCTATGGGGAGGGACAGAATATCATTGGAGTTGGAAACTTATATTCTGATAGCGTGGTAGACGGGCAAATCTATAATAAAGTTCCTTTAACTGGCGAGGAAGTTGCCAAGTTCACACTTCATGAGGGCGATTTACTTTATGGAGAATCATCACTTGTTAGAGACGGTATAGCAAAAAATGTTTGTGTTACTGAGAGTGGCGCTGGTACAGCTTTTGCCTGGCACACCAGACGTTATAAAGTAAGTCGAGATTTAATACATCCACTTTTTTTAAATTATTTTTTATCTTCAACGATTGCTCGAAAATACATGATGTCAGTAGCAACGCAAACAGCATTAACAGGCATTACAACCAAAGACTATTTTAATGCAAAAGTTCTGGTTCCACCAATGCAGGAACAAAAGCAAATCATAAAAACCCTTGGTTATATTGAAGAGCAAATCAAACTACTACAACTAAGAGAAGCAAAAATACAAAAACTATTAACCAAGTTATTTCAAGATACCTTTGGAGGTGCCCAATGAGCTTCAATGAGAGATGGAAGGATGAATGAAGTCCGGGAAGATTTCGCTCCTTACGGTTCATCCTTCATCCCTCATAATTCATCCTTTTCAACTGGCAAACCGGTCACCGTTCAGACCGGTATGGTAGCTGAAGAGACGGCCGAATACATTGCGGGCAACAGAGACCTGAAGTGGAAATATGTCCATGGTGAAGATCTGGTGCTTTACGGCAAGTATACACACGATGCTTGTGTAAAGAATAGACTTATGAATATCAATATAAATGAGGTGAACTATGTCTGAAGTATATACCAAAGCACAATTCTGGAAATGCGCCTTGCAGGTAAACCCATCGTCCTACCTCTCTTATCGTGGTCAGGAACAAACCCTAACTGAGAATGATTACAACCAGCAGTTATTACAGGTCTGTAAAGAAGAAAACATTAAGGTTCTGGGCATTGCTGATCATGGCAATGTGGACGGCATTGACGCGATTAGTGCTGTGATGAACCCAGAAGAAATATTGGTATTCCCGGGATTTGAGATAGCTTCCAGTGAGAAGATTCATTTTGTTTGCCTGTTCTCCGAAAACACAAGCGCAACGGATTTAAACCGCTATTTAGGTAATTTGGAATTAACCGATGCGCAAAACGGCGTTCGTCCATCCAAGCTAAGTGCAGAGCAGATTTTCAGCAAAGTCGAAGAGCTGAAAGGCTTTTGTTATGCTGCACACTGCACCGATGACAGTGGCCTGTTGAAAAAACGGATGAACCACATTTGGCAGAATGAAAAATTAAGGGCCGCTCAAATTCCAGGGACAATTGATGATTTGAAAACCGACTCAAGCAATGGCTTTCGTCAAATACTGCTCAACAAAAATACCGACTATCAGCGCGAAACACCCATCGCGATCATCAATGCCAAAGATGTTGAAAAACCAGAAACACTGAAAAATCCAAAAGCGTCTTGCCTGATCAAAATGACCAAGCCCTCCTTTGAAGCATTCAAGCTGGCATTTCAAGACCCAGAATCCCGGGTGCGACTGAATAGCGATGTGTCGGAAAAGTTTTATTCGTACATCGAATCTCTTTCCATTACAGGCGGCTATTTGGACGGGTTGCACATTGATTTCTCGGAGCATCTGAATTCGGTCATTGGCGGTCGCGGCACAGGTAAATCAACGCTGCTTGAATGCATTCGCTATACGCTGGAGCTTGAGCCCATTGGCAAAAACGCCCAGAATCAGCATAATGAAATTATCAAAGAGAATATCGGTAAATCCAGGGCTCGTATTGAGTTGGTGATTCGTTCATCCAAAATGAATGGTAAAAAATACACCATTGCACACCGTTATGGCGAAGGCGCATCCATTAAAGATGATACTGGCACCATTTCAACCTTTACGCCACGAGACATACTGCCTGAAATAGAGATCTACGGTCAGAATGAAATTTATGAAATCGCTCAGGACGGCCTTGCTCAAAAAAAGTTACTCGCACGTTTTTTGGATACGGAACACAGTGATTTTGAGAGTAAAATTCAGCAGGTGTTGACGGCCCTAAAAGAGAATCGCGTCAAATTGCACAAAGCATTGGAAAGCAAAGCCAGTGTTGAAGATGAGCTTAGCAAACTACCGAAGCTGCAGGAGCAGGTGAATCAGTTCAAAGCACTGGGCATCGAAGATAAACTCAAGGTTATTCCTCTATTGGAAACTGAGAAACGCTTAAAAAATCGTGTGATTGATGAAGAGCTAGCCAACATAGAACAAGCCTTTGAGAAAATTAAAGACGCCTTGCCTGACACGGTTTTTTTGAGCGATTCGGTGCTGGAAAAACTACCTCATGCCGAAACGCTGAAAAAGATACGCACGGCATTGGATCAAATAAAGATTGATGCCGAAGCCACGCTTAATGCATGGAATGGAAAATTTACCAGGAGCAAAGAGTCCATTTCCGCGTTGATCGCTCAATTGCAATCCGGTATTCAAGAGCAGGAGTCAGCATTAGAAAAGACCTTCAAGGAGCTACCTTCAAGCGAAGGGAAAAGCGGTAGAGAGATTGGCCTGGAGTATCAACAGCTACTGCAAAGTATTGAGCGCATTAAACCCAAAGAAGCTGCGATTAAGAACCAGCAGGCGCTAATTGATGCACTTCAAAAGCAAAGAGCCTCTCTCCTGGAAGAGCTTTCTGGTTATCGCTCCAGTCGCACAGCAAAATTTGAGTCATCTCTCAAAAAACTAAACGACAAGCTGACTGATAAATTGAAGTTGACCGTTCAACCAGAAGCCAACAAACAGCCCGTTGTGGACTTTCTATTAGGCTGCAATATGGAAGGCGTGGCCCAAGGACGCCTACAATGGATCAACACGACAGACGACTTCTCGCCGGTTAAACTTGCGGAGCTGATCGAACAAGGTGAAGCCACACTAACAAGCTCAGGATGGGGAATCACTGCAACGGTGGCTAGCGCCTTGGTCAAGCTTCCGTCTTCAAAAGTGTTGGAGCTGCAAGAGTTGGAATTGCCGGATATTATTGAAATAGAGTTAAATGTGTCTCATCAAGGGCAACCCGTCTATCGTCCTCTAGCTAAGCTCTCTACCGGCCAGCAATGCACCGCTGTATTGCATTTGTTGTTACTGCAAAACAAAGATCCCTTAATCATGGATCAGCCTGAAGATAATTTGGATAACGCCTTTATTGCCGATCGAATTGTGACCGAACTGCGAGATGCTAAAATCAATCGTCAGTTCATCTTCGCCACCCACAACGCAAACATTCCCGTGTTTGGCGATGCGGAGTGGATTGGCATCTTTGAAGTGAATGACGGTCAAGGCTCCATGCCTTCCGAAGCACAAGGTGCGATTGATGTGCCCGTCGTGCGTGAAAAAGCGGCAAACATTCTCGAAGGTGGTCGCGCGGCCTTTAATCAGCGCAAACTTAAATACGGATACTAAGGTGAAACTATGCTAAAGACTGAACTATTAGAGGTTATTGCCAACGGTGAAAATTCTGGCGTGGAGTTCAAACGGGATGACATTCGTCCTGAACAGCTTGCGAAAGAGGTTGTCGCTCTGTTGAATTTCCAGGGAGGTAAAATATTAATTGGAGTTGATGACAACGGTACAATTCCTGGGGTTCAGCGCGACAATATTGAAGAATGGGTGATGAATATCATCTCTGAAAAGGTTCATCCTACGATTTTGCCTTTTTTTGAGGAAGTGAAAATCGATGAACAGACAACTGTTGCAGTACTCTCCTTTCCCCAAGGCAACTCCAAGCCTTATGTGAGAAGGCATAACAAGGTCGAAGAAGTATTTGTTCGTGTAGGCTCAACTTCACGATCTGCTACCCGAGAACAGCAAATGAGGCTGTATGAAATTGGTGGCATGCTCCATACAGAAGTTTTATCAATTTCACGTACAACGTCCCAGGATTTGGATATTGATCGTATTAAGAGCTATTTGCGGGATATTATCAAAGATACTGAAGTCCCATCGACAGAAGATGAATGGGAACACAGACTCGCTAACCTTGGTTTCCTATCAGAACCCAAAGGGATGGTTACAATCGCTGGTATGGTTCTTTTTGGAAAGAAGCCACGTCAATATTTAAAACAGAGTGGTCTTCGAATCTTTGCGTTCAACAGTGCAGGCAAAGAATACAAAGCAGAATTGGATGTGGTATTAGATGCCCCACTTGCAGGAAGGTGGAATGTCTCGGGTCATGGTAAGCAGCTTATTGATGAAGGACTCGTAGAAAATGCCCTTGAAAAAATTACACCGTTTATTTCTGAAGAATCTAACGTTATTAACGAAAATTTGCAGCGAGAGACTGATTGGTTTTACCCAATTGAGGCCATCAGAGAAGTGTTAATCAATGCCGTGGTTCACAGAGACTGGACGCGTTTTGTTGATATTGAAATTGGTATTTATTCCGATCGACTTGAAATCATTAGCCCCGGTAGTCTTCAAAATTCGATGACCATTGATAAGATGCTTGCCGGGCAACGCTACACTCGAAACACAATTATTATGGAGGTCATGCGCGACTATGGCTATGTTGATTTTCGCGGGATGGGATTAAGAACAAAAGTGGTTCCTGCAATGCGTTCACATAATGGTTGCGATCCTATTTTTGAAGCAAGAGAAGATTATCTTAAAGTAACGCTTCCACGAAGGGCTGATAACCAATGAGCTTCAATGAGATGAATACCATCGAGAATGCTCTACGCGACCACCTCGTCGGCAAGCCCGTCACAACTCAAACCGGCATGGTGGCTGAAGAGACGGTGGAGTACATTGCGGGCAATAGAGATTTGAAATGGAAATATGTCCATGGTGAAAATCTGGTGCTCTATGGCAAGCAGCCGCAGGATGTTTTTGTCGACACCTGGCTCAAGGATGCGCTTTGCCGATTGAATAAACCATTGGCAACCAACCCGGATCTGGCGGATGAAGTGATTCACCGTCTGCGTGGCGTATTGCTGGAGGCGGGTTACAGCGGGCTAATCCGGGCCAATGAGATTTTACAGGATTGGCTGCTGGGGCGCATTTCCATGCCGCTTGGTAAAGATGGTGAACACATCACCATTCACCTGCTTGATTTCGACGCCCCGCAGAACAATCACTTTGTGGTCAGTCAGCAGGTTCAGTTTACCGGCACAAGAGACTGTTATTTTGACTTGGTGTTCTATATCAACGGTCTGCCATTGGTGGTCGGCGAGGTGAAAACACCGGTGCGCGATGCCATCAGTTGGCAGGATGGCGCTGCGGATTTTCTGGGTGGCCAAAAGCATTACTGGGAAAACCAGAAAGCCTTTTTTGTTCCGAACCTGCTCTGCTTTGCATCGGAAGGAAAAACTTTCTATTACGGCGCGATCGGTGCCCGTTTCAAAAACTGGGCTCCATGGCACAGCACCGAAGACCGGGAAGAAATCCCGCAGGATATGCGCACCGTGCTAAAGAGTGCCGAGCGTCTGCTGCACCCGAAAACCCTGCTGGAAATCCTGCAGTCCTTCATTGTGTTCTCAACGGTCAAACAGGGAGAAGGCAAGCCGAGCTTCAAAAGCAAGATTCTGCCCCGCTATCCACAGTACGAAGCCGCCAAGGCCATTGTGGAACGCGTAAAAACACAGGATGCCCGTCAGGGATTGATCTGGCATTTTCAGGGGTCCGGGAAATCACTCTTGATGCTGTTTGCGGCGCAGATGCTCAAGGCAGATCCCGACTTGAAGAATCCAACCGTGGTGGTTGTGGTAGACCGCGTGGATCTGGATAGTCAGATTAACTCGGTGTTCAACAATGCCGCTGTCAAAAACGTTACGCCGGTGAAGTCCTGCAAGGCACTTGCACAGGAATTGAAGCAGGATTCCCGACAGATTCTGATCACCACCATTTTCAAATTCGATGAGGTGGAAATTGATGAACACCAGACCGATGGCCTGAATCCCCGGGATAATATCATTGTACTGGTGGACGAGGCGCACCGCACGCAGGAAGGCAGTCTGGGTTAAAAGATGCGCTGGGCGCTGCCGAATGCCTTTTTCTTCGGGTTGACCGGTACACCGATTTCAGGGCTTGAACGAAATACTTTTAAGCTGTTCGGCGCTCCCAATGATCCGGGCAGATATCTCAATCGCTACTCCTATAAACCTAAAAAAAGCAGTTAAAAACCTAGAAGTATAGAAATTTCCGGCTAAAGTCTTTTAATATAAGCATATGGAAACTAAAAGCACAGCAGTCGACACGCACCCAATGGGTGAATCGAAAAAAACAGAGAGCTTGGAGACCCTGGGAAGAACAGTAGAACTTCTCTGGGACGAGAGTCGAAGTCATTCAGACTACGGCCAGGCGGTATATTTTGCCCGTTTTTTGCAATTGTCCGGTTTGTATGAATCCTGGCGTGAAGAAATGCCGTTATCCTTCTTGATATAGATGTAACGGTTAAAACGCTCTATGGTCATCAGGAAAATGCTGAAGTTGGGTATAATCCTCATAAGCCGGGTCGTCCTTCTCATACATATCACACATGCTTTGTGGGAAATCTTCGCCTGGTATTAAACGTGGATGTATTACCAGGTAATCAGACCGCTGGAAAGTACAGTCGCTCAGGACTATGGGAGTACTTAGACAGTTTAGAGGAAAGTAAGAAGCCCACTTTTGTCCGTGGAGACAGTGGTTATGGGAATGAAGGATTGATGGGTGGTTGTGAATCTCGAGGTGTAAAATATTTGTTTAAGCTACGTAAAAGCCGGTATGTCAAGGTTTTAATCAATCAATTACTCACCAGGGATGACTGGTCCTGTGCGGGGCAGGACTGGGAGGGTGTAGAAAGCCGACTTTACCTTTCAGGCTGGAGTCGAAGTCGTCGGGTTATCGTCTTAAGAAGGCATATCAGAACGATAAAGTCTACACCACCATTTGCGAAGGAAGATTATCTTTTCGATATTGGTGAGAGTAAAAGAGATATCTATGAGTATGCTGTATTGGTGACAGATTTGGATGATGAATTACTGACAATCGCTGTACACTATCGTGATCGTGCAGATGCAGAGAACACTTCTGATGAAATGAAGAACCAATGGGGATGGGCAGGCTTCACGACTCAAGATATAACACGTTGTCGTGTTATGGCTCGTATAACAGCCCTCTGTTATAACTGGCGGAGTATCTTCATTCGCCTTGTGATGCCGCACAAACATTATGAAGCCAGAACCAGCCGATCACTATTCTTGAAGGGTCCAGGCCGCCTGATTCGTCATGGAAGGAATTTGTTTCTTAAGCTAACGAGCATTCATGGTCATTACAAAAAAATCCGACATTTAATGACTCAAGTAAACCGTATTCTCCAATGGATAAGCGAGAATGCGGAGCAGTTGAAAGAGTTTGGATTGTACCGAATGATTTTGAGTATAGCCTTTCAGTATTTTCTTGAAAATCGTCCGCTCAAAGTTCCACAGGAGTTTGTCCTTCAGTAGAATTTGAGGGTTAACTGCTTTTTTTAGGTTTATAAGAAGTACTCATGGCCAACGGGTACAAGAATCAGTACGAAAACCCTCTACCGGTATATCTATGAAGGCCTGCTGGGGAATGCCGAGAATTATCTGCTTCGGGGTAAAAGGAGGCGCAAGAATGGCTCAAATGGCCATAAGAGGCATAACAGAGCGAAATCAGCAATGAAAAGTATTTCGACCAGACCGGCGTATATTAGAGAACGACTATTTACTACGCGCACCCATACTCATCGTGGGAACGGGGAAGTAATGAAAATGCCAATGGCTTAATACGGCGATTCATACCGAAAAGTTGTGATATTGGCCGTTACAGCAAGAAGGATATAAAAATGATACAGGATTGGGTGAACAACGACCCACGGCGGATACTGGGTGGTAAGTCGGCCAATGAGGCTATCGGAATTCATCTGATAGCTTGAGGTATAAGAGAGCATGAGTTTCATGAAAAAGTGGACAGTTAACTTGACAAGTTACCGGCGCGAATTTACACGAAAGGGTTTTTTTGGGGGGCGTGAAGTCGCCGAGACTCCCATTGGGGCGGGGTTTTTAGCGGCTTTTATTGCTGAGAGCAAGGAAGCCGAGTGGTCCGACAATGGGCATGAGAAGTCTTTAGAAAATTTATTTCAACTACAATCGGTCATCTCAGTATTTTTTCAGGCCATATGGTCAATTTGAAAAATCTTCCTGGTAGTTTGCATTTCTAACGAAATCTTAATATAGATTTGATAGAATTGAAATCAAGATAAAAGGGTGAACTATATATGAAGAAGATTTTAATAGTAGAAGATGAAGATGATATCAGGGAATTAATTGCTTTTAACCTGGAAGTGTCTGGGTATGAAGTTATTAAGTTTGGTAACGGTGAAGATACTATCAAGTGTCTATCTTCTGAATCTCCCGATTTATTCATATTGGATGTTGAGTTACCGGGAATCAGCGGATTTGAAGTGTGCAGGCAAATTAGAAAGAACAAAGAATTTATAAAGACTCCTATCATCATGCTGACAGCCCGAGCTGAAGATGAGGATATTATAATGGGACTGGAAATCGGAGCTGATGATTATATAACCAAACCTTTTCGTCCAAAAGTTTTACTGGCTCGTGTAAAAGCGACACTCAGACGAAGATCGTCTGGCTCCAATCCTGAAACTGATATAATAAATATCCATGGCTTAACCATTGATCACAATCGTCATGAAGTGCTTCTCGATTCAAAAAAAATCTATTTATCTGTAACAGAGTTCTCAATACTGGAATATCTGGCATCAAGCCCCGGTTTCGTTTTTTCAAGAAACCAGATCATCGATACGGTTAAAGGTGATGGTTATGCCGTTACAGAAAGGTCAGTCGATGTGCAGATACTTGGAATAAGAAAAAAATTGGGTGATTTTGGACGATTCATTGAAACTGTAAGAGGAATAGGCTACAGGATGGTTTCTCCTTGAAAAAGATTTCACTGTTCTTTTATTTCCTCCTGATATTTCTTTCCTTGATAATCCTGTCAATTGGATCCGTCTTTTTCTTTTCCGTAAAGACATATTCTGAAAGCATTTACTCAGAGCTTGAAAATTCATTGATACAGCAGGGTTTCATTATCCATAACGAGCTTCCCCTGTCAGGGTCCGATTCAGATTATTTAGAAATGGTTAACCGGATTAGTAAACAGGTAAACGCCCAGATTACCATTATAGGGATAAACGGGAAGGTCTATGCTGATTCCCATCGTGATTCCATGACAATGGAAAATCATGCAGACAGACCGGAAGTCATCAAAGCCCTATCCGGAACTATCGGAGTGTCAAAAAGGTTAAGTTCGACTCTTTCGGAGAATATGCTATATGTATCTATTCCCCCATCGAAAAAATCCATTATTGTCCGGATGGCTCTGTCAGTTGACTATATTGGAAAAAAAATTTCCAGAACACTTAGAGAAGTATTGTTGTTCAGTCTTATTATACTCCTTGTAACGGTTATTATCAGCATTGTATCAGCCAGAAAGTTTTCCCAGGTTATAGAAGGAATAAAAGATATAACCACACATTATTCAACAGGAGATTTTACTCTCAAGTTGAAAGAAAACGGTCCCCTGGAGGTTTACCAACTGAATAAATCAATCAATGTAATGGGAGACCGTCTCCGCAATATTATCGATAAAACCTCTTTCCAGAATAATGAATTACAGGCCATGGTAAACAGCATGATTGAGTCTGTCATACTCCTTGATAGTAATCTGAAGATTAGAAAAATGAACTCTGCAGCTGAATCTCTAACCGGAAAATTACTTAGCCAGAGCCAGGGAAAAACGTTGGATTCTGTCCTGAAGAACAGTCTGATAAAAAAATTAATCGAGGAGTCATTTTCCAATTCTGAAATCAGTCAGGATACCATTTGTCTCGATAGACCTTTGGAGCAATATGTTCAGATACACTGCTGCCCCATCAGGAATTCAGAAAATGCCAATGCCGGATTTCTTCTTGTGATTAACGATATTACCCATATAAAGAAACTGGAAAATACTCGCAAGGAGTTTGTATCAAATGTTTCCCATGAATTAAAGACTCCGATAACCCTGATAAACGGATATGTAGGAACCCTGCTCGATGGTGCTATTACTGAGAGGGACAAAATTCTCCATTTTCTATCGGTAATCGACAAGCATTCCAGGCGACTCAGTTCGATAATCGAAGATCTTCTTACTTTAAGCAATATAGAAGATAAAGGAGCCGATATTCAAAAGGAAACCATTAATCTATATGACTTGTTATTCAGTGCTTATACCTCCGCTCTTGATTCGGCGACCGAAGAGAATATATCTATAAAAATCGTTTGCTTTGAAAAACTGAGAGTTCAGGCCAATCCCAATCTGCTTGAACAGGCTATACTCAACCTTGTCAACAATGCGGTAAAGTACGCTGGGAAAGGAAGTTCCATAATTATTTCCGGCAGGCAAACAGCGGTAAAGAGAGAGAAAAAGATTGAGATTGTTGTGGAGGATGACGGTGTCGGTATTGATCCGGAGCAAGTGGACAGAATTTTCGAGAGGTTCTATCGGATTGATAAAAAGCAGAGCCGGAATGCAGGAGGCACAGGACTGGGACTTTCAATCGTCAGACATATTATTCTGGCTCACAAAGGAAAAATATCAGTAAGCAGCGAATTAGGCAGAGGTGCCAAATTCACCATTACTCTACCAGCCCACACATTTTAACTGAATACTAATAAAACCTTAATTCAAACTGAAAATACTCCAATCAAATTGTCATTATCACGATTTTTTAGGAGAATTTAATGAAAAAATCACTTATCATGCTTATTGTACTGACAATAAGTGCAATGACTCTGTCTGCTACCGGATCCAAAGAGAGTGCGAAAACTGAATATGGTAAATTCTCATGGATAATTGACTCGGAAGACGGAGTACTTCCCGGAGTTAATCCTCTGCAGGTCAAGGGTGATATTATCACTGCGGGATCTTCAACAGTTTTCCCCCTTTCCGAAGCAATGGCTGAAAGATTTACCGATGAGGGATACAGATCCAATATCACGGTAGACTCTATCGGTTCCGGTGCCGGATTCGAAAGATTCACTGTAGCCGGTGAAACCGATATCTCCAATGCTTCAAGACCAATAAAAGATACAGAAATGGCCGCCGCAAAAAAGATCGGCAGGAATCCCATTGAGTTCAGAGTCGGAACGGACGCCCTGGCCGTAACAATTTCAAAAGACAACAAATTTGTCAAAGATGTAACCATGAACGAACTGGAAATGATATTTACTTCTGAAAAATGGAGCCAGGTTAGAACTGAATGGCCCAATGAGAAGATTCTCAAATTCATCCCCGGTACAGATTCCGGGACTTTTGACTACTTCGTCGAAGAAGTATTCGATAAAGATTCAGCTCCCATTCTCGGAACTACTGATCTCCAGATGTCTGAAGATGATAACATTCTCGTACAGGGGATTTCAGAATCTCCCTATGGTATCGGATTCTTCGGATATGCATACTATATCGAAAACAAAGATATCCTGACAGTATTGAACATAGATGGCGTTGAGCCCAACAGAGAAAATGTAGATGCCGCTTCTTACCCACTGGCACGACCTCTTTTCATCTACTCCGATGCCGGCATAATGAGAGAGAAACCCCAGGTTGCTGCTTTTATCGCTTACTATCTGACATATGTAAACGAAGAAATTATCAGAGTTGGATATTTCCCTGCTAATGATACGATTCTCGCCAAAGGCAAACAGGCCTGGCTGGACGCTGTAAACGGAATGTATTAAGAATTAGATAATAATACCTGACTGAGACCATCCCCCCGGGATGGTCTTTTTTTTATCAAAGTGTCCCCACTTTAACAGATTACTAACAGAAACATAATCGTTTCTGAAAATTCGGCAAGTATTCTGACCCTGCTAATAGTATCAATAAGGATAATAAATGATAGAAACTGATAATAAATGGTACAGAGTCAGACCAAAATATCATGAATTCATTATTCAGTGGTTCTTATTTATCTGTGCAGGAGTAAGCGTCTTTGTGACCCTGGGTATAATCGTAATCTTAGGAAAAGAATCTCTTCTTTTTTTCAGGGAAGTCAGTATTGTCGAATTCCTCACTTCAACTAAATGGCAGCCGCTGATTGAAGAATTCGGAGTGCTGCCACTTTTGAACTCAACACTGACCACCAGTTTTATAGCCATGACCGTAGCCGCTCCCCTGGGGCTGTTTGTCGCCATCTACTTGAGTGAATATGCCGATGAGAGGGTTCGCGGAGTGCTTAAGCCTATACTGGAAATACTGGCTGGTATTCCCACTGTAGTATACGGATACTTCGCACTAACTTTTATGACACCGCTTTTGCGTATAATCTTCGGTACAGACACAGTCGATATTTACAATACAGCATCGGCCGGTCTGGTAATGGGGATTCTGATCCTCCCTCTTGTAACATCGATAACGGAAGACGCTTTGAAAGCCGTTCCCTATTCACTGCGTGAAGCCTCCTATGGTTTGGGAGCAACCAGGCTGGAAACCAGCCTGACAGTCGTCGTTCCCGCAGCATTCAGCGGGATCGCCGCAGCTTTCATTCTGGGATTGAGTCGGGCTATCGGTGAGACGATGATAGTAGCCCTCGCCGCGGGAGCCGGACCTAATTTCACATTCAATCCTTTTGAAGCAGCCGAAACCCTAACCGGTTACATAGTCCGGATTTCAGGCGGTGATACTAGCTACAACACGGTTGACTACAACAGTATTTTCGCTCTGGGGCTCTTACTGTTCTTCCTGACCCTGTCACTGAACATTCTCAGTAGAAAACTGGTCAGAAGATTTCAGGAGGTGTACGATTAATGTCCTCTTTTAAAAGCAACATCAAACAACGTTACCAAATAGGTAATACCTGGTATATAATTTTCAGCGTTTCGACAATCATTGCCGTCATAATGCTTGTAATGCTTCTGCTCAACATAATAAATGGCGCTTTCGGTTATGTGGCCATTAAAAACACCATTGAACCGAAAGAACTGGTCTCTTCAGGGAATCTCGATGAGCTCAGCGAAGAAGAATTAATCGGCCTATTGGAATCTCATCTTTCCAAAGGATTGATAAGACGTTTCAACTCCGAAGTGCCCCTTAATGAAAGATCAAAAGAAGATATTATGTCTCTTGTTTTTGAAAAAATCATAGAACCGGCTGTGATTAAAAGCTGGAATTTGAGGGAATCTCTCTTCAGCAGGAAAACAATTATCCAATATGTAAAGAATAATTTCGAAGGAGCTCATGTGGAATTCAGAGCATGGTTAAACTCCCGCTTCATACTCGATCCGCAGGCCAGTATCCCGGAAAAAACCGGAATCCGCACAGCCATATTGGGAAGTCTAATGATTATTCTTCTAACTGTAGCCTTTGCTTTTCCCATCGGTGTTGCCGCAGCCATATATCTGGAAGAATATGCCCCGAATAATCGCTTTACACGTTTTATCCAGGTCAATATTTACAACCTGTCGGGGGTCCCATCGATTATATACGGTTTATTAGGATTGACTGTCTTTGTAAGAGGAATGGAACCTTTTACTGGAGGATCTATGTTCGGCTATGGCGATCCGTCCACATCAAACGGACGGACCATAATGGCAGCGGGCATGACACTGGCCATTCTCATCTTACCCATTATTATTATCAATGCCCAGGAAGCTCTAAGAGCCGTCCCCCAAACACTGAGACAGGCAGGATATGGCGTCGGTGCGACGAAATGGCAGACAATCTGGTCTCATGTTTTACCTAACTCAATGGACAGAATTATGACCGGAACCATCCTGGCCGTATCAAGAGCCATTGGAGAAACAGCTCCTATAGTTGTCATAGGTGCTTCAACATTTATTTCGGTGGATCCTACCAATGTATTCTCCAAGTTCACATCTCTGCCGATTCAGATATATCAATGGACTGCCAGACCTCAGCCCGAGTTCCGAAACGTTGCGGCGGCGGCTATCATCGTCCTTTTGACCTTACTGCTGACAATGAACGGCTTTGCCATCTATACAAGAAATAAAATCACTAAAAAAAGGAGATCAAATTATTGAGTTCTTCAATGGAAAAAATTATGCATTCAGATAAAAACAAGATAAGAAAAAAGGAAAATGAAATCGTTGTTTCACTGATAGATCTTAATGTTTATTATGGAGATTTCCATGCGGTTGACAATGTTAACCTGGATCTGGTAAAGAATAAAGTGACAGCCCTGATCGGTCCGTCGGGATGTGGAAAGAGTACAGTGCTCAGATCAATCAATAGAATGAATGAGCTGCTGCCTGAAACGCAGGTTAAAGGGGAAATACTTTTTGACGGCGTAAATATTAACAATCCCAGGGTCGATGCCGTTGCTGTGCGCAGAAGAATCGGAATGGTTTTCCAGAAGCCCAATCCTTTCCCCAAGAGTATTTATGACAATATCTCCTGGGCTGCCAAAATAAACGGCTATAAAGGGGATATGGATGAGTTGGTTGAAAGATCTTTAAAAAAAGCCGCTCTCTGGGAAGAAGTAAAAGACAAGCTGAAACAGAGTGCCATGAGACTCTCGGGGGGACAACAGCAGAGATTGTGCATTGCCCGGACGATCGCCATCAAACCGGAAATCATTCTGATGGATGAACCAGCATCGGCACTTGACCCCATTGCAACCGGAAAAATTGAAGAGCTTATTTTTGAATTAAAGAAAAATTATACCATCGCCATTGTAACGCATAATATGCATCAGGCCGGGCGTATCAGTGACTTTACATCATTCTTTCTGGTCAATAATGAAAGAAAAGGGCACCTTGTGGAGTACGGCGTAACAAATGACCTGTTCCTCAATCCAAAGGACAGGAGAACCGAAGAATATATTAGTGGAAAATTCGGTTAATACCATACAGGGGAGAGATAAAAGATGAAAATCAGAACTCACTTTCACGAAAAGTTAAATATTATTCTTAGAGAAGTAATAGATATGGGAGAAGCCGTATCACTATTGCTGGATAAAGGCTTAAAAAGCCTGTTAACAGCCGATAAGGAACTGGCTAAAGAAGTTATTAAGGAAGATCAGGATATTGATGATTTTCAACTGAAAATTGAAGACAAGTGTACTTCAATAATAGCTATAGAGTCTCCGGTCGCCACAGAACTCAGAGAAGTTCTAACTGTAATTAAAATTATTAATGAACTGGAAAGACTGGGTGATCACGCGAGACATCTGGCTAAACAGGCTGGAAAAGTCAGTAAAGAAGGATTGAAACTGACTGATCCCTATTTGCAGGATATGATGGATTTCGGAACTCAGATGATGAAGGAAGCTCTGAAGTCATTTATTGAACTCGACTCGTTATGGGCTGAAGAAATCGCCAGTAGAGATAATTATATCGATACCAAATACTATGCTCTTTATGATAAGCTCATAAATATAATTAAAGAAAATCCAAGCAAAACGGAAAGCCTTGTCCCCTTTCTTTTCATAAACAGATACCTGGAGAGAATCGGAGACAGAGTTACCAATATCTGTGAATGGGTTGTTTACTCCAAGACAAATAAACACGTTGAATTGAATTAATCCACGACATAAGCTGCTTATATTTTTCAGGCAGGATTATTCGATATATCTCGCCTCCGTAGCTGGGCTACGTGAGTATTCTGGTAAGTAGCAGCAGGAAAAAAGGGCAAAAATCAAGCCGTGAGGTGTAAGTCCGACAGACTCCCAGGCTTCGACAGGGGTGGGTATTGAATCGACTGTTAGCAGTAACGAACCTGATCTATATAACAGCAGCCAGACGCTGTACTTCCGCGAATCTTTCACGAACAGCTTTGCGTACTGATGCCGCTCCCTCAATCTTCAGGACATCCTGGACAAAAACCTGACACTCTTTGATGGACAGGGAACGAATAAGATGCTTGAGTGCTGGTATGCGGCTGGCTGAAGCACTGAATTTCCGTATACCCATACCCAGAAGGATGGGGATGACTTCAAAATCGGCGGCAGCTTCCCCACAGACGCTGAGAGCTGTGTCTGAAGCCAGAGCAGCTTCACTTACCCGCTTCAAGGTGTGCAGCATAGCTGGATGGCAAACATCGTAAAGATCAGCAAGAGCGGCGTTGCCACGCTCCGCTGCGAGGACATATTGCACAAGGTCATTTGTCCCTATGCTGAAGAAATCAGATTCCACGGCAAAATCCTGAATCAACATCACGCTGGCCGGAGTCTCTATCATCACACCGAGAGGAATATGCCGGGCACATGCCGTTTTTTCCTCTTCCAGTTCCCGCCTCACATCCTCCATCTTTTCCTTAAAAAGCATAACTTCCTGCCTGTCCACAACCATGGGCAACATGATTTTTAAGCTGCCATGTAAAGCCGCCCGGAACAGGGCACGAAGCTGAACATGCAAAATCTGCTCATGCTGGAAGACAAAGCGTATGCCGCGCAGTCCCAGAAAGGGATTGGCTTCCCTGGTTAATGGCAGGTAAGGGATACTTTTGTCTCCTCCGATGTCCAGGATTCGAATAATCACATCCCGTCCCTTCATCGCCCTCACAACATGCGAATATGCCTCATATTGCTCTTCTTCCCCTGGTGGTGACAGGCGGTCGAGAAACAGGAATTCCGAACGAAACAGACCTATTCCATCCGTACAATTGATTGTCGACGCGTCCATATCCCGCCGTGACCCGATATTCGCGGTGCATTCGATCCGTATCCCATCCCGGGTATGAGCCATTTCCTGTGCCTGAGCGGTGAACTCCTCCTTCAAAATCACCAGATCCTTCATCTTCTTCCGGCAGGCTGCTGCCATCTCAGCATCAGGATTCAAAACAATCTCCGGTAAATTCGCATCCAGAAAAACAATGGCCTGTGATGGTATCGCATCCATATCCTCACAACCGCTGACCATGGGGATGCCCTCTGAACGAGCAATAATCGCGGCATGGGATGTGGAACCGCCCGTCCTTGTAACGATGCCCTTCACCTGCCGGGAGTCAAACTTCGTAATGATCCCCGGACTGATCTCATCGATGAACAGAATGGCATCTTCCGGCGGATCCGCTATAGTGGAAACGGTAACACTGTCTGATTCGTGCAGTAAGCGTATTCCGATGTCCACAACATCATCCGCTCTGGCTCGGAGCAGTTCGTTGTCTTCAATAGCTCCATATTCATCAGCAACATTCATGCACGCAGTCCACCAGGCACGTTCCGCGCTGCTACCTTTAGAAATACCTTCCTTCGACCGACGAAGCAAGTCAGGATCCTGCATCATCACCTGATGCATCTGTAGAACAGATTTGGCCTCCCCCTCCCCTCGGGAGTTCATCTCCGTCATCAGGGTCTTCTGTGCCCTGTCAAGCAAATCATTGAGCTGTGCGGACTCCTCTTCGGCTGAGGTTACCGCCTCATCGTGAAAAATTGGTTCCACTGTGGAATCAATTTTCCATACATTTCCCATGGCCAGTCCACGGGAGATACTGACCAGCCGGGGAGAAGTCTGATTTTCTTTATTGACCACCGATTTATCTGCCGAGTCCGCATTGCGCAAAACCTCCAGCTCTTCAGCACTGACTTCCCTCTCATTGAATTCGCGCAGAACCAGGATGGACATCTCATCAAGAAATTCCCGTGCCTCCCTTCCCCACGTATGGACAATAACGGCGTCTCCTCTTCGAAGGTTCAGCGTGACGATGGAATTCAGACTTCGGGCGGAAGCAGGTTGTTTGACTGAATTCTTCACACTCAAATATATCTCCGCATCGAACTTCGAAGCGGTCTGAACCAGGGTGGCCGCTGGTCTCGCATGCAGACCGTGCTGATTCCTTATAATAAAGGTTTCACTCAACGCGTCCAGCGGGAAGGAAACAGCCTGTCCGGATGGGGGAACACGGCTCTCAACCACCTCGCCAAGCTGTTCACTCTTGGGTTCAAGCGCACTGAATGCCTCCTGTTTCACAGTTTCCATATCGGCGCCTATGACCGACTGGACGGCCGCAATAATCCCCCCCTCAACCAAAGGCGCAGAACACAGATGGACATGGGAAGCCACCTCTTCGCCCAGAAAATCCAATGCCGTCTCCGCGCTGAGCAAGGCACTTCCCATGTCCATCAAAACCAGTACACCATCCTCCGAATCAACCTGGGTGATGGCTTCCATTATGGCCGTTGCATCGGTACCAAACTCCTTCCCGTCATCGCCTGTACCGCCAACCCCCACTACGCGGGCTTCACTGGCGGCCTGTTTGGCCAGGGCACAGGTGGCCAGGGCCAGAGCCTTACTGTGTGAGACCAGAACAACGCCGACCAAATTTCAATCTCCCAGAGTTTCTGCCGCTGTTTTCAGCAGTAGAAAACTTGATGTCGCACCGGGATCCTGATGACCCTGGCTTCTTTCACCAAGATAACTGGCCCGGCCCTTCTTCGCAATCATATCAATAGTACTTTTCATGCCCCCCTCAGCAGCCTCTGCTCCCTTCGTGAGCATTTCCCTGACAGAGGATTGTGTTTCCTTCATGGCCTCCAATGCCGGGAGCCATGCGTCGATCATTGTCTTGTCACCGGCCTCTGCCTTCCCCCGGGCTATCAGTCCGGCCACGCCCTCTTCAAAGAGGCCGAAAAGCTGTTTTGCGTCAAGTTCCCTCGCATCGCCAGCGGCCATAGATGCTTTGAGGAAAAACGTGCCGTAAAGAGGGCCGGAGGCCCCCCCTACGGTTTTGATAAGCTGCATGGATACGGTTTTCAGTAATTCGCCTATGGAATCCGGGGAAACATTCGCAAGATGCTTCTGAACAGTCTGGAAGCCTCTCTTCATGTTGACACCATGATCAGCATCTCCGATAGCGGAATCCAGATCGGTCAGGAAGGCCTCGTTCTCATTGTACACTTCCGATAATTTCCCCAAAAACACCAGGAGTCGTTCTATCGTCACCATACTGCCATCCTGTCACTTATTCCGTGCTTCCGCCATCCAGATACTTGAAGACTCCTGCTGCAAGCAGACCGCCAGCGATGGGACCAACAATGTAAACCCAGAGATTGGTAAAATTCCCCGCGACGATGGCAGGGCCGATACTTCGCGCCGGATTGATGCTCGTATTGGTGACGGCACCGGTCGTGAAGATAACCGCTGCCACGACAAGACCGATGATGAGACCGGCAAAATCACTTTTTCCCTTCCCTACGGCACAGCCGAAAACGGTGAGTACCAGAATAAAGGTTGCGATAACCTCAACACCCACACCCGTGAAGGGCGCGAGACCATCCGCTAGACCAGTCACACCAAGACCGGATCCGACGGACCCCAGGGTGAATTTCATGAGCAGCGCGGCCACGATTGCCCCGAGGACCTGTGCGATAATATAAACAACGACCTGTTTGACCTTGATCAGACCATAAGCCCATAGAGCAATGGTAACAGCGGGATTTATGTGCGCGCCGGAGACATTGCCCAGTGAGTACACCACCGCGGCAACGATGAAACCGAAGGCCAGTGAAACGCCAACGAGACCAAGGAGGTCGAAGAACATAGCGCTACCAGCGCCGATATAAACCAGTAAAAGTGTGCCGAAAAACTCAGCTGTAAATTGTCGTCCTGTATCATTCATTTTTTACTCCAAATTTCTTCGGGAGCTTCTATAGAGTCCCTTATTTATTTAGTCGCACTCGCGACTTCTATACACCCCAGCGCAATGCCGGAGTATGAACTGGAAATTCCCAGTATGAGATCATGTCGTCAGAAGCCCTGACAACTGTGATTGAACAGCCCTGCATCTCAAGGGAAGTGATGTAGTTTCCAATCAGTTTCCCCCTGATCGCGATTCCTTTCTTTTTCATGATCCTGGCCAATTCGTTGTACACAACATAAAGTTCAACGAGAGGCGTTCCGCCCATACCATTCACCATGACAATGGCATTATCCCCTGATTTGAAGGGAAGATCCGTCAGCACGGCATCGGCCATCATTTCCGTCAGTTCCCCGGCGGGCACATGCTTCATCCGTGTTCTTCCCGGTTCTCCGTGAATACCGATACCAAACTCCATGTCTTCACTGCCGAGATCGAAAGTTGGCTTTCCCGCCGCCGGGGTAATACAGGAAGTTAGAGCTATACCAATGGAGCGTCCATTCTTGTTCACTTCCTTACAAATATCTGTCACATGCTGCAGGTCGCGGCCTTTCTCGGCAGCCGCACCGCAGATTTTTTCCGCTATAACAGTTGCTCCAACACCGCGTCTTCCCGTTGTATACAGGCTGTCCTTCACAGCGACATCGTCATCCATGACGACGGCGGTGACTTTGATGCCGTTGGCTTCACAAAGTTCCTGGGCCATTTCAAAATTCATCACATCACCGGTATAGTTCTTCACAATGTGGAGCACTCCCGCCCCGCCATCCACGGCCCTGGTGCAGGCCTCCATCTGATCCGGTGTTGGAGATGTGAAAATATCACCTGGGCAGGCGCCATCCAGCATACCATACCCGACATAGCCGCCATGCATAGGTTCATGGCCGCTGCCGCCCCCTGAGATAATGGCCACTTTGTCCTTGATGGGCGACTTCGCTCTGACAATGAAGTCAGGATCGTAATGAACAGTTACCAGGTCTCCATGAGCAGCTTCCACGCCACCCAGCGAATCCTTAACAACCGTCTCCGTGCTATTAATCAGTTTCTTCATAACAAACCTCCTGCGGTTTTCCATCGTAACTTAACTTATATGAAATAAGTTAGCTCATCCAAAAATAAATAGCATGAAATGACTTGTGGGAAAGTAAAAGACAATTGTACTAGAACATGACACACCTCCTCGCATCATGGAAAGGTTGGAAGTCTGAGGATGCTTCAAAAGTTAATTTCACTTTATATCAGAAAACTCATTTCTCTACAAGTGGCAACCGCTAAAATACCGTTTTTGGAATTTGGCGCAGTGGCGGTGCGTTCCTCGGAGCTTCTCCGAGGGATTCTCTCCGGATGAACTCAGTTTGTAGTATCGTCGTTCTTGGCGGCGTTTCATTTTCTATCTTCTCGATGATGCGTGCGGAAGCGATGGAGCCCAACTCACTCAACGGCTGCTGAAAAGTGGAGAGTGAAGGACTCGTATAGGGGGTGAATTCCTCATTGTTGTCAAATCCTATCAGAGAGAAGTCCTGTGGGCACCGCAGACCCTGTTCCCCAGCGGCACGAAGAAAACCAATGGCCGATGCATCATTCACCGCGAACACACCTGTGAATGGCGGAAGCAACGGGAGGTGCTTTCGAGTATGATTATACGCGGTGGTCGATGTATAGTCTCCAAAAATTATTCGCTCTTCACACCAGGGGATTTTTGCTTCCTTAAGACTATCCTGAAAACCTTTGCGGCGTTCAGTTGCAGCATAGGAAGTCTCCATACCGTGAATAAAAATCAACTCTTCATGGCCCTCCTCCAGCAGGACCGTCGCTGCAGTTCGTCCGGCCTGATAATTGTCTATGAAAACCTGATCCATAGAATTGTCATTCATATCCTGATCTGCAATGATGAGGTGTTTGTGGAAATGCCGCAGCTTTTTCAATATTTCAGCATCTTCTGCTGTCTTCAGAGGGAAGTAAATGACTCCTTCCACCATTTTATTATTGAGAAAACTCGAGAGCTTCTCGCGTGAACTATGAATGGTGTTATCAATATCGCGAGAGTAAAAGATGGTACTGAAATAGCCCGAACAGGTCAGGTGATTCTGTATCCCCTGGAGTGTTTCCCAGTAAAACGGGCCTATGCCTGGAAACAGTATACCAATATGGTAGCTCCGGCCGGTTCTCAGAATACGCGCGGACTCATTGACCCTGTAACCGGATTCAATGATGGCTTTTTCCACCCGATGAGCTGTATTCTGTTTGACCGCATCGGGATTCGTGAGAAATCGAGATACCGTAGCAGTGGAAACATCCGCTAGCCTTGCCACATCTCGCTGGTTGGGCATAAAATTCATCCTTCTTCCGTTTTGTTACGTATGATAAGATAAGTTCTGGATACCAGAAGCAACACTGTTACTTCTGTGCACCTCTAAAAAACCCATTGAGTTCTTGACTCGACCTGCCTGCCGCGCAGAGCACGGCGCAGACAGGTCTTTTCTGCCGCTACTGCGTTGTCAAAATGCTCACATAAGCAGGTGCGTACCGCAGGAGCAAAGCTCCGAGGAACGCACCGCCAAACGCTTAAGCCACGCTCCGCTTTTGCCTACCTGTGCATGTCCGCACGCAGACAGGCCGCCTTGTATCGACAAAAAATCTAAGCAGGTGCGTACCGCAGGAGCAAAGCTCCGAGGAACGCACAGCCACTTCGTCAATTTCCTAAAGCTATTTTTTAGAGGTACCCTTCTGGTGGATAACCAGGATTGCCAGTTCATTCTACCATACTTTTATTCTATCATTGAAATTATAGCTGGTGTCCACCCTTCAAACAGTTCACAGGACGTCCAATATACAAAAAAACAAAATTTTTTGAATACGTTTACATTTTTTTCTTGACAGTTTTTCAACCATAGTTAAAATGGATTAATCATGACAATCCATTATAGAAGGTCCATGAAGAAAATTTTAGATGTATACGATGGGAGAAATATGGGAAATCAGAAAAACTGTAGGATTTTCCGATGCTATAAATGGATACGTATTCATTTATATCTGGTTACACTCCTGATTTTACCGCTCAGCTGTGTCACCAACTACCCAAAACATGTAATGGAGCCGCCCTGGGTTCCTGCCGAACCAACAAACAATGATGGCGGTACTGGAGGCAAGCCTCACCCCGACACAAAGGTGCCAGTGTACTTCAGCGAAACAGATATTCCGGTTATTGACGGAACATTTACTGAATGGAACGGCCTGGATGGCCCCCTTACCCGTCTGGCGGTGTACGGTGGTTCCCATGTTCCAGAAGATGCCGAGGCTTTCTTTGTTGTCCGCACCGATGGAATCAATCTTTTCCTGTACAGCCGGGTCAGCGATGATCTTCCGCATGAGAACTTCCTGCCGGGATCCATGGCCTGGAGGGGCGATACCGTGGAAATATTTTTCGGGCCCTCCACAACCAGACATGAAAAATACCAGAATGGCGATAATCAGATACGACTGGTACCCCGGAGCAGGGAAAACATAATGGAAGTTGACATTGTTATCAATCAACGCACCGTGGGAGCCTACATGGTAAACGATCAGGAAGGTGCGGTATTCGCGGCGGCAGCCCGGTATTCTGAAAGCGGATATGAAATAGAGGCGGCCATCCCCTTAAGTCTGATGATGATTGAAGGACTGAAACCTGGACGGAAGGTGCGCTGTGATTTCCAGGTTAACGATGCGGACGAATCCGAACGTGACCGCATGGTTCACTGGATGAGTGAGAAAGATAACCCCTGGAATAACCCCTCTGTCTGGGGAGACGGCATTGTCGTTGAACTACCCGAAACTCGCAAGGAGGATCCTGATTATCTATAATAAACGAATTCTGGGACTATTACTAACTATTACCTTATCGGTGATTTCATTGCCGGCCTCTCAGTGGGTCAAGACGGCAAAAGATCCCGAACTGGGTTGGCGGTTGATGGTGGATGGAAAACCGATGGCCATTCATGGTGTGGTGTGGTCTTTCACTCCGATAGGGGAGAATTACAGCTACAACCTCTGGAAACAGCCAAAATCCATCATCCAGAAAATGATAGACACCGATGCATCCCTGATGCAGGAAATGGGAGTGAATGCCATCCGGGTATTCACCGATGTTCCTCCCGAGTGGATTTCCTACCTGTACAACCGCTATGGCATATATACTGTGGTCAACGATCTTTTTGGACGATATGGGATGATGGTAGACGGCCGCTGGCATGGTCGAACAAACTATGCCGATTTGCGGACCCGCGAGATTATTCTTGAGAATCTGACTGAGAACATAAGCCGCTATACCGGTGTTCCGGGTGTTCTCCTATACCTGCTTGGCAACGAAAACAATTACGGCCTGGAATGGGACAGCGATGCTATCGAGAATCTTCCTGTGGGACAGCGGCTGGAAATCCGTGCCGGTTACCTCTACAGTCTCTTTGAGGAAGGGATACAGATCGTCAAGAACATCGATCCCACCAAACCGGTGGGCATTGTAAACGGCGACATTCAGTACCTGAACATCATCGAGGCCCTCACCCCCTCTCTCGACATACTCGGCGTAAACACCTATAGAGGGAAAGCCGCTCACGAATTGTTTTATGAGGGTATCGACACAACCCTTGATGTCCCCATCGTCTTCACTGAATTTGGAGCGGATGCCTTTAACGTCGTGGAAGGAGAGGAAGATCAGTACCACCAGGCTCTGTATATTAAAAGTCAGTGGGAGGAAATTTATCTTCAGTCCTATGGGAAGGGAAAAACCGGGAACTCCCTTGGAGGTTTTGTCTTCCAATGGATGGATGAATGGTGGAAAACCGGCATGACAAGTGAACTGGACATCCATAATGAAAGCGGATCCTGGAGCAATGGTGCCTATGCGTATGATTCCTCTCAGGAAAAAGATAATATGAACGAGGAATGGTTTGGCATCGTGGCCCAGAGTCCCATCAAGCGGGACGGCATCCATCAGCGGCGTCCCCGTGCGGCCTATTACACCCTGCAGAAAATCTGGAAGCTTGATCAGATAAACAGCACCGGCGAAGACATCGACAACTACTTCGAATTCGATGTTCAGCAGTATGCGAACCAGGCCGAGATTGCTGCGCTGAGGCAGGAAAAGAAGGAAAGCCACATCCTCGGGTTCAGGGGAAGGGTGAACTTCGCAGGTGCGGGTATTTTCGACGACACAGACATGGAAGGCGAAGAGCCGCTGAACAACATAAAGTCGACAGCGGGAGAATGGGCCTACCTGGGCTTCGATTTGAACCCCTATGACAACATCAAGGCGGGCGCGACCTTCCGTGTGCAGGGACATGTTCCCGACACGGCTTTTGAACAGGAGGAATACACCCCCTACAAGGGCAATGAACTGAGCGCCGATGCATTTGTGGACCAGACACGTTTTCCATCAGGCGCCGCCGGTTCAGGCGAAACGTATGCGGGAAAACCCTCGGTGCAGATATACGATGCATATCTGAACTGGGAAACCAAGTATGCCGACCTGGACTTTTACTTCCATAACGGACACACCGACTGGATAGGAGAGGGGGATTACTTCCATCTCCTGCCGGAGTCCTTCGACTACGTGGGCATGGACATTGCGGGTTCCAGGGCGCCCTTCGGGATTGAACTGACGGGAAAGGAATTTCTGGACGGCCTGAAAATCTATGGCGGGCCTGAAATTCACTGGGATGCCGATCCCCAGGTGATGGCAAAATACTATAAAAAAGGCGACAAGCTGTCCTGGGCGCTTATGTACGATGAGGTGGTTTCGGGCAGTCAGTCTGCCGGGACCGGTCACGGGCGGAGGGCCAGCGGCTGGATGGGCTTGAACTTCCTGCCTTGGTTCACCCTGGGCTTCGGCACTCTCTTTTCCGGTTCGGAATACATCGGAGATCCCTACACCCATGTTGAAAAGACCGGCGACACCTATTCCATCTCCGATACCAAATCTCAATTCGAACTCCTAGACACCTTATCCTTTAAGGTAGACATCAGCTCGGAGATATTCCTCTACACCCGGCTGTTCGCCAAATACATACATGCCGGGCGTCTGGCTGGTTCCAATGCCTATACGCCGAGAACCGGCACGCAGATTAGCGATGTGGGCACCGGGAACAGGAATGAATTCATAGGCGGTTTTCAGTTCCAATATGGCATGCTCTCCATAACGCCCCAATTTCAGGCCAGGATACCCATCTCCTTTCCTGTCAATACCGACAATCCCCGCAAATCCTTAACAGATCCCCTGGCCGTTTACAACAACAGAGAGGCATACAAGCTGGAAGTGGTTGTGGCCTTGGACCCCACCGGAGACACCTACTTCTTTGACTGGAACAATGCGGACCGCGAAAACGCCAAATTAGCCGGCTACGCTTCCTTTCTCTACTCCTTCTATGAGGGCCCCACCGACGCCACTCATTATAAGAACGAGTTCGGGGAACAGACGAACCTATCGGGAGGACTGCCGGAAGTGCGCGGCCTCTGGTCGCTTAAGAGCCGCATAGTATGGAATGCCGCCCCCCAGCTTCGCTTCATACTGGGCTTACAGGGCGGATATGGACAGAGCTGGGGACAGGATAGCCGCCTTGTCAACTTCTGGGGCGGCAGCCTGGCAATGCGGGCAGGCTCCTGGCTAATTAGCAGCTCTCTGGACATAAATTCCTGGGGCCATAAGGACTGGTATCGGCAGCTCAACATCACCTACCCCCTGCAGTGGATGCTGGACATATCCCGTGGTTTCGAGCTGCCGTCTTTTTTGAACTCCCATAATCGCATAGGATTGCGCTGGAAGGGCCGCACCTTCGATGAATACGCCGGAGATACGGCCGATGGGAAGCAGTGGAAAATGGAACTGTTAGCCTATCTTTCTTTTAGCTGGTAAGATAGGCGGCAGGGGCAATGTATTGGCATTGTTAACCCAATATAAATCAAACTTCAATTGGAGGAAGTTATGAAGACAAAAAAAATCGGAAGCTATGCATTCATTGCGATAGCTATTGTCGGAGTTCTGTTGTTCGCCGGTTGTCCGAGCACAACGGATGACGAAGGCGGAGGGACCGTTCAGTTCAGCGGCATTCTCTACGAGGATGGTTTCACCTCTAGTGTGACCGAACCGCTGTACTGGAATGGAGATAACGGCTTTACGGTTGCAGGGGACACCACGGACCCGCATGGAGGCACTACGTCTTTCAAGGTAGACTGGTCCAGTGCGACGGGCTGGAATGCCGTGGCCGTCAATGTGGGCAGCGGCCAAACGCCTGAAGGAACCGTGGACCTTTCCGGCTTCAATGTCCTTAGTTTCTGGGCCAAGGCAGAGACCGCCAGTACCGAAATTGATAAATTTGGATTCGGCGCCGACGATGAAGCTATTAACACGATCGGCAAGAAATACGAAGTATGGCTTGAAAACCAGGCCGTCAGTACATCATGGGCAAAGTACATCATTCCCCTGCCTAATCCGGCCAAGCTGACCGCCGTAAACAGCCTGTTTTACGCTTCGGACGGTGCGAATGGTGGAACCATCTATCTGGACGACATAAAGTTCGAGAATCTGGGATCGGTGACCCTAAAATCCCTGGCCTATACTGGGGGAGACAAGAATGTACCGTCGCAGGTTGCCGCCGCAATAGGCGACGGCGACTTGAGTGCCGTGTTTGCGGTGGACGGAACGGATATAGCCAATGTGAAGGCAGGAAATCTTGCAGCGTATGTAAATTGGACTTCTGACCAGTCTGCTATAGCCACAGTCGATGCATCGGGCACCATAACAGGCGTAAGCAATGGATCTACTGTTATCACTGGAAACCTTGGCGGCAAAACAGTTACTGTCAATGTAACGGTCAACGCTTTTACTGGGGTTATTTATGACGATACATTGCACGGCGGATTTACAGTAGGTGTTAACTCTGATTCTGATGCCGCCATAGCTGCTGATTCGACTGAATCAGTTGCGGGCACAGGCGGGACATCAATCAAAATCAGCCAAACCAGCGGAACATGGGGCGGAGGTTTTGTGCAGAATGAAGCGGGAATTGATGCTTCTTCGTACAATAAGATTCAGTTTTCCATTGATGTCAGCACTCTTGATGCAGGTGTTGATTATATGGAGATCAAATTTGAAGATGTAGATGCTGGAAATAAAAATTATAATCTATATGATTTAACCGCAGTTCCCACCGTTGGTAATTGGAGAACATATTCCTTCTTCACCGCTATGGTTACTGGAGTCAATTTTGCCAAATTTAAGCACTTAGGCTTCTGGCATCCTAAGATTGGCGGGGATGAGGGAACATTCACGCCTGGTACGTTCCATGTGGACGACATTAAATTCATCAGCGACGGCATCATGCCCACCACCTACACAGTCACCTACAATGCCAACAACGCAGACGGCGGCACACTGTCAAAAGCTACCGATACCGTAAACGATGGCCAAACAGTCTCGGCCGCGCCCACGGGCATAACCAGAACCGGCTACACCCTTAGCGGCTGGAACACCCAGTCCGATGGAAATGGTGATGACTTTGTATTCGGTACAACTGCGGTAACCGACAATATAACTTTGTATGCCAAATGGACGATGGCAGTCGTCGATTCAGTGGACAACCGGTATTACTTCCTGGGCGATGCCGCTGGCGTCGGCACACCGGAGATCGAGAGCTCAGGCATGACGCACTTCGGAGGATACGATAACACGATTGGTTTCACCACGGAAGCAAGCGGCGGCGCCGATGGCACCAGCGGCTACTTCAAACTGGTAGGAACGGAAGCGCAAAGCTGGGCCGCCGGCGGCTGGGGCAATGGTCCGTATATCGACTTCACCGGGTATGACACCCTTGTGTTCTGGGCCAAAGCGCCCGGCACACCAGCAGTCAATAAGACTGCCGCGACACAGCTAAAATTCATCCTGACCAGTCGACACAGAACATCTGGAGATATTGGGGGACCAATTATAGCGAGGCCTGCGACCGGCACTTTTACGACAACCTGGACAAAATACGAAATTCCACTGACAGAAATTACAAGTGATGCGAATTTTATGCAGGAAGCTATCAAGGAGTTCAAATACGAGTTGCTCGGCAACAATCACGAGCTGGATCTTGATGAGGTTTATCTGAAATCCAACGGAAATGCCCCCACATTAGATGTGACGGCACCGGCGACACTCAGCAAAGCTATTGGTGAGAATCCTATCGCGGATACCGTATTGGAAGAAATAGCAAAACTGACTACTGTGACCGCGGGAGCAACGCTGAGTTATAGCATAACGACTCAGAGTGTGTCTGGAGCCATGAGCATTGATTCAAATACTGGTGAACTCAAAGTCGCCGATGGCACGAAGTTTGTCTATGCCACCAATACGCAACTCACCGCTACTGTTCAAATAACCGCCGCCGATGGCGTATCAGCGAATGATACCGCAGACATTGCCGTTACAATAGACATAACAGCGGCACCGCCTGATGCTCCAACAGCACCCACTGCTTCCGCTGCGGATGTTATTAACCTGTACAGTGAAACTTATGATGGTACAGCGGCTACACAAATTAATGTTACCAACTGGAATCCTGGTTGGGGCCAGGCTACTGTGTACAGTGAAGAAACCATTGCTGGTAATAAAGTCAACAAGTATTCCAATTTGAATTATCAGGGTATTGAGATTACCAGTGTGGATGTGTCCGGCAAAACAAAGGTGCACTTCGATTTGTGGACGGCGGATGAAACGAGTTTCATTTTCTATTTGATATCGCCTGGTCCACAACAGCATGGAGTTACGAAAAATCCAACACTCAACACCTGGAACTCCTACGATATTAATCTGAGTGAGTATACAACCGGCAATGCCAGTTTGGATTTGACAGATCTCTTCCAGATCAAGATTGAGGGCAGCGGCGGAAAAACCGTCTATATAGACAATATTTATTTCTATTAGTCAATGATTCTCCACTAAGCCGCTTTACGGCGCTGGTTGGCGCGCTCTGCGGCTTTGGGGAGTTCTGGGAGCCTTGCTTCCAGGACTCCCCGCTTGTGGGTTGCGAACAGGAACTTTGCTTCCAGCCTTGGGACTGTTTTTTGAACAACGAACCACAGCACGAACGGTGGAGCCTAAGGACCTGGTCAACTCTTTAGGTTTGGAGAATATCGAAAACAGCACGAGGAACTATTAAAAGGAGTGAAAAATGACCGAGCAGGAACCTTATTATGCTTCACTTGCCAATTTATTATGACAAAAAGACAGTTATTCCTCAGGGAGCCTTCTGGCATGATATATCGCTGAAAGACGATTTTGGCTCTTTTAGCACTGAAGAAACGGTTGATCTGCAAATCGCCACCCAGGAAACTGTGCAAGGAACAATCCGCGGGCCGGTCAGGATACAAGTGGAAGGATTCAGGGCCGTGTACAACGAGAGGAATGATTAAATATGAATAATGACAGTAGTGTGATATACAGGCTTTCCAGACAGAAGATACTGCTGGCTATGGCCCTTCCCGGCGTTCTCTGGATGCTTATTTTCAACTACGTGCCCATGTATGGAGTGATTATCGCGTTTAAGGAGTACCGGATAATTAACACAATCGGGGATGCTCCCTGGGTTGGGTTTATGCATTTCCGGGAGCTCTTCCATGATACCGATTTTTTACTCGCCATGAAAAATACTCTGGGAATGAGTCTGTTGAAACTACTTGTGGCTTTCCCCATGCCCATTGTGTTTGCCCTGCTGCTAAACGAGATTCGCTCGAATGGTCTCAAACGTAGCGTGCAGACTATTTCCTACCTGCCCCACTTCCTGTCCTGGGTGGTTTTGGGGGGTATTTTGATTCCCTGGCTCTCGGAGACAGGTTTTGTGAATGAAATCTTAAGCAAACTGAATCCGAACCATAACGCGGTTCCCTTTCTGGGCAGACCGCAGGGTTTCTGGACTCTGGCAATCGTTTCGGACATCTGGAAGGAAATGGGCTGGGGCGCCATTATCTATCTGGCTGCTATTTCCGGTATTCCAAATGAACTCTACGAAGCCGCTGTGGTCGATGGAGCTGGCCGGTTCCAGAAGATGTGGCACATTACCCTGCCCTCCATCGCGGGGACGGTTACGATCCTTCTGATTCTGGCCATCAGCGGCATCCTGAACACAAACTTTGAACAGATGCTGGTTTTAAGCAATCCCTTGAACAACGATGCCAGCAACGTTATTGACCTCTATGTCTACCGGACCGGTATACGGGGTCTGCGGTTCTCGTATTCCACGGCGGTGGGTCTGTTCAAGGCGATTATTGCCCTGATCCTGCTGCTGGGAGCGAATAGGATTTCCAAAAAGGTACAGGGAAGAGGGGTGTTTTAAGTCGTGAAAGGAAAAAACATGAATCGCCATATATTGAATAGAACATCTTCCCGCAGGGAATTGTTTCCGGCCATCAACGTTACAATCATGCTCGCCATCTGCTTCATAACCCTCTACCCTATCTGGTATTCGATAGTCATTTCATTTAATGACGGCACCGATGCTCTTATGGGCGGCATATACTGGTGGCCCAGGATTTTCAGTCTGGAAAGCTACAGGGCTATGTTTTCCAACAAGGGTATAATTCAGGCATTTCTGATTGCCATTTTCCGCACGATTGTTGGTACGGGCACCCATATTCTCTTCACGGCCATGGTGGCCTATGCTTTTATGCAGAAACGGTTGATTGGACGAAAAGTCTTTATGACACTGGGTGTCATCACCATGTTTTTCAATGGGGGACTCATTCCCACGTTTCTGCTGGTTAAGAATCTGGGTCTTATTGACAACCTTCTGGTTTACATTCTGCCCAGTATGTTCAATTTTTTTCATCTGATAATTTTTCAGGCTTTTTTCCGGGAAATACCCAACAGCCTTGAAGAATCGGCCAAAATAGACGGAATGAATGACTTCGGCATATTCATCAGGATTATCCTGCCGCTGTCCATGCCGGTTGTGGCCACCATTGCCCTGTTTCAGGGAGTCTGGCATTGGAACGACTTTTTTACCGGAGTTATCTACATCAACGACTCGGACCTTCAACCGGTGGCCACATATCTGTACCGGGTTATAGCCCAGAACCAATCCAGTCAGATGATGGTCAACATGCCTGCCGCTGTATCACGCAGCGCGGTTACTTCACAGTCCATTAAGATGGCCACAATGGTTGCCGCCACATTCCCCATTGTTGTGGTGTATCCGTTCCTGCAGAAGTATTTTGTGAAAGGGATAATGATTGGAGCAGTGAAAGGGTAAGTTGTAAAAGGATACAGATTGATGTCATTAAAAAAACAAAAGGAGTTAAGCAATGTATCAATTAAAGCATAGTTATCCGAAAGCGGATAAACGAAAATCTGGTGGAAGACAGTGTTCAAAGCTTTCAGTTCGCGGTGCGTGGTTCAAAAATCGCCTTGCTGTGCTGAATATTGTATTAATTATCTTTCTCGCACTCGCGGGTCCGGCGGCCTTGTTTGCCGGTGGAGATTCGGACAACCCCGCTCTACCGGAGGCCCCTCCACCCGAGGACCTGGATCCGAATGTTCCAGGATGGACGCTGGATACATCGCCAGTGCGCTTTGACTGGTATCTGAACTTTTCCTGGTTCCGGGGAATCTGGGGAGAAGACCCTGTTTCACAGTATGTGACTGATAAAACAGGTGTGGACATCGAGTTCATCATTCCCGCGGGGAACGAGGCAGACAAGATTAACACTATGATCGCGTCAGGCAGCTTGCCGGATTTTGTAACGGTGGGCTGGTGGGAACCTCAAGTCAGGGAAATTATTGCGGGTGAAATGGCCTTTCCTCTGGATGAACTGGCCAGGAACTATGATCCCTACTTTTTCAAGGCCGCGGTGCCTGCCCGGGTGGGCTGGTACACCCAGGAAGATGGGCATATCTACTGCTATCCCAATGCATCCTATACACCCGATGATTATGAGAAGAATGATCTCACCTCATACCAGACCTTCCTGGTTCGCAAGGATATATATGAAGCTATCGGCAAACCTTCCATGCGCACTCCCGAAGGGTTTTTAAGTGCCCTGGAAAATGCGAAAGCCAAATTCCCCCAGGTGAATGGACAGCCTCTTATTCCGCTTGGACTGAAGGAGTTTCTCGATACGGGCAACGACTCGCTTGAATCCTATCTTATGAATTTTCTATCCATCCCCATGGAGAAGAATGGTAAGCTCTACGACCGCTACGCGGATCCGGAATACAAACGCTGGCTCAATGTGTTCCGCCAGGCCCAGGCTAAAGGACTTATTGCCAGCGATGTGTATCTGGATCGGCGAAGCCAGATGGAGGAAAAGATTGCCCAGGGCCGCTACTTCGCCATGTTTTACCAGCATACGGACATGATCGATGCCCAGGCACTCCGCTACGCGGAGGACCCCAATTCCATCTACATGGCTGTTGACGGACCGGCCAATGCCCAGTTGGATCCGCCGCGGCTTGCGGGCCAGGGCATTTCGGGTTGGACAGTGACTTTTATTTCCAAAAGCGCCAAAAGACCGGACAGAGCCATACGCTTTATGAGTTACCTGATGAGCGAAGAAGGTCAGCGGGATCTGTATCTGGGAATAAAAGGTTTAACCTGGGATGTCGTGGACGGTAAGGAAGGCTTTCTCCCCGAGGTGCAGAAGCTTTTGACTGCCGACAGAGCGGCGTTTGACAGGCAGTACGGGGCCTCGGTGAAATACTGGATGCTCATGGACAATGCCATGTTCTCTCAATGGGAAGGCGAAGCGGTTACTCCCTACAAGGAACTCAGTGAATGGACCAAACCGTACACCCGGAGCTATGCTGTGTATGACAACACGGATCCGCAGCCATTTGAACCCGAAGGAATAATCGGCGCCAAACTGACGAGTCTGTTCGGCAAATATCTTCCCAAACTGCTCAAAGCCGGAAGCGAAACCGAATTCAATTCCTTGTGGGATGATCTGCAAAACGAAAGGATGCGGATTGGACTGGATAAATTGATGGAATACAAGCAGAGAAAGGTTGATGAAAACAAAGCGAAACTGGGGCTTTAGCATATCTTCCATGAAACGCTTCTTCTTTATTTGGGCATTCCCCTGCAATCCGCCTTGCGGCGGCCGCAGGGGCGGGCTGCTCCAGGCTCCGCTACGCTCCGGCCTGCCAGGGGCAGGCTGCCCTTGCGCATCCCTAACGCGCTGGCGCATTGCAAAACAGGCCGCTCGCCTGTGCTGGAAACACTTGAAACGGCGCGTCTATGCGCTCGCTACACTGCTACTCATGGCAACGGCCCTCGCCTCCTGCGCCATGGACAACAATTTTGAAACTCTGGTATGGAGCGACGAATTCAACGGCAGCGCCATCAATACGGCCAACTGGACCTACGACACGGGCACTGGCTCCGACAAGGGCCTAAAAGGCTGGGGCAACAATGAATTGCAGTACTACACCAAGCGATCCGAAAATGCCCGGATTGAAGACTTCCCCGGCGGCGGGCGGGGCCTCGTCATTGAGGCACTCAAGGAAAACTACTCCAACAGTGCCTACACCTCCGCCAGGCTTCTCACCCAGGGCCTTCAATCGTGGACATACGGGCGCATCGAGGCGCGGATAAAACTCCCCATTGGCCAGGGCATCTGGCCGGCCTTCTGGATGCTGGGCAACAACATAGACGCCGTTAATTGGCCGGCCTGTGGAGAAATAGACATCATGGAGTACAAGGGCCAGGAGCCGGGGAAGGTACACGGTACCATTCACTATGGTGCGCCTCACGTCTATGCGGGCAAAGAGTACACCCTTCCAGATGGCAAAAAATTCTCCGACGACTTCCACGTCTTCGCCATAGAATGGCGCTCGGGAGAGATTTGATGGTACGTCGATGGAGTGAAGTACAGTACCCAGCGAAAATGGTCATCTTCGGTGGGCGACTACCCCTCCCCCTTTGACAAGCCCTTCTTCATCCTGCTTAATCTGGCCGTCGGCGGCTATTTCGTTGGCTCTCCCAACAGTACCACATTTCCACAGAAGATGTATGTGGACTGGGTCCGGGTGTACCAGTAGCTGTTAGCATACGTGTACAGGATATGATTCCATGATTAAAAAATCCACTGGCAATGTCTTCCTGGCAGGTCTATTTATCCTATTATCGGGGGCTTGCCCTTTTTTGCCTTCCGGGAAAGCGGATGGCAATGATATAGCTCTAACCCATACGGTGATTTACGATGCCAATGGCGCTGACAGCGGCACCCTGTCAAAATCCAGGGAAATACTGCTTTCGGGCGAAACAATTTCCACTGCACCCACGGGTATCAGCAGAACCGGACATACACTCTCCGGCTGGAACACAAAAGCGGATGGAAGCGGTACCGAGTTTCTATTCGGAACCACAGCGGTAGTCAGCGATTTGACACTTTCCGCCCAATGGTTGAAGAGTACGACCTTCACCAGTACAATCTTCGACAATGCGTTGAAGGGTGGTTTTACAGCAATGATACAAACCAACAAGGGGACAAGACCCGCAAATCTGGATGCAACAATTGATACCGGTTCCACTGCGGGCGGGAGATCCATAAAGATTGACTTGCCGACAGATAGCAACTGGGGCGGTGGCTATATCCAGGATTCAAACGGTGTAGACCTATCCAATAGCACAGAACTTTCATTCGCACTCAATACGAGTCAACTGGATACTTCGGTGGACTACATGGAATTCAAACTTGAGGACATTGATCGCAGATCGAAATCTGTTAATGTATTCGATTTAATGTTGACAGAAACTCATGGTGAATGGAAAACCTATTCCGTAGATTTAACTCTGTTTTCCGACGTGGACTTCTCCCGGTTCAAGGCCCTTGGTCTGTGGCATCCTAGGACGGGTGATTCAGGAGGAATTTACAAACCCGGAACTTTTTTCATCGACGATGTAAAATTCACCGGAACAGAAACTAATTCTGCGAACCCTGTATGGAGTGATGAATTCGACGGTACGTCCATCAACACCAACAACTGGACTTACGATTTGGGAACCGGTACAGATAAGGGACTCAATGGCTGGGGCAACAATGAACTTCAATACTACACCAACCGCTCCGAAAATGCCCGCATAGATGATTTGCCCGGGGGAGGACGGGGTTTGGTTATTGAAGCCCGTAGGGAGAGTTATCAGGGCAGCGATTACACCTCTGCCCGGCTTCTTACCCAGGGACTCCAGGAATGGACTTACGGACGCATTGAGGCACGTATAAAACTGCCCATAGGACAGGGTATATGGCCGGCCTTCTGGATGCTGGGAAGTAATATTTCGACGAATCCATGGCCCGAATGCGGTGAAATTGACATTATGGAATACCTGGGGCATGAGCCATCCAGGGTTCACGGCACCATTCACTATGGCAACCCCTGGGCGCATGAGGGGAATTCATACAATCTGCCGAATGGCAATTTTTCCGATGATTTTCATGTATTTGGCATAGTCTGGAGCAGGGGTGAAATCCGCTGGACTGTGGATGGGGAAACCTACCAGATCAAGAGGAATTGGTCATCTTCCCTGGGTGATTTTCCCGCCCCGTTTGACCGGCCATTTTTTATATTGCTCAACCTGGCAGTGGGCGGAAACTGGCCGGGATATCCAGATAGCAGTACCGCATTTCCGCAGAAGATGTATGTGGACTGGGTCCGGGTGTACCAGTAGAATATGACCTCCATTCAGAACAATGAGTACCGATTCAAATTTGATGCCTACCACCTCCAGGCTCCCTTTGCCAGTTTCCTACCGGGAATTGCCGGACCGGACGGCACTCCCCTGTGGTGCTTTTACGTCAACAGGGGACAGGGAGTGGCGTGTTTTGGATATTCCGATAAGAATCATCCCATCCTGGAATTCAAACCGGCCGATCAAGCATACCGGGATACAGGCAGGCTGGGATTTCGAACATTCCTGAGACAGGATGGAGAGTATTGGGAATCCTTTGCCGATGGAATTGACAAGTCCACTCCTGCGCGGCGTCTTTCGGTTGGCCTTTCGGGATTTCATCTCATCGAAGACAATGGAAAGCTCCGAATAAAGGTGGATTATGCTACCGTACCGGGTGAAATCTATCCGGGCCTGCTGCGGCATCTGGAAATAGTCAATATAACCTCCCGATCATCAAATCTTGAGTTGCTCGACGGTCTGCCGAGGATAATACCCCGCGGCATCAATGATGCTGTTCTGAAGTCCATGAGTTATACCGCCGCAGCCTGGATAGAGACCAACCTGGTAAATCCGACACTGCCTCTCTTTCGCACTCGTGCCAGCATGGAAGATACTGTTGATATACATCCGGTAAAAGGTTGTCATTTTATGGCAGCTGTTGCCCGGCTGGCTGGTACCGACAGGGTACTGCAGCCCCTGGTTGACGCCGAAATGGTTTTTGGAAACAACCTCTCCTATGATTTTCCAGAACGCTTCCAGAAGGGCGGACTGACTGAGGTAATGGCCAGTAGACCGGTCCTCCTGGGCCGTTATCCGGCAGCCTTCACCGGTCTATCAACGACCCTGCAGCCAGATGAAAAGATTGATCTATACACGATTTACGGGTATACCGCCAGCCCCCAAATCGCGGAAAACCACCAGCATGACTGGCAGTCCAGCCAGTGGTTTGAGAATAAATTCGCCGAGTATAACAATCGAATTGACGAATGCATCGCACCGTTTCGTATGCATACCGCCATTCCCGACCTGGACGCCTACACCGCTCAAACGGCTCTGGACAACACCCTGCGAGGTGGTAAGCCAGTGGTATGGAGTGAGGGCGATACTGCCCGAACCTACTATCTGTACAGCCGCAAGCATGGTGATATGGAGAGGGACTATAACGATTTCTCCCTCCTCCCAACCCGTTACTCAACAGGATTCGGCAACTACCGGGACATGAATCAAAACCGCCGCATTGACATCACCTTACAGCCTGAAATGAATACGGCGGCAATCCGGCAGTTCATGGATCTCATTCAGCCCGATGGATACAACCCCCTGATTGTCGGTGGAGGTGGTTTTCGACTGAATGACGAGGCAAGCACCAGAATCCTTCGCCAGTTTCCCGGTCTGAAAATCCCGCAAAACGGCATTTTCACCCCCGGCGATCTTGCCAATGCCAACATTCCACCGCAGGACTTCCCAACCATTCTAAGTACAACAGAATATGTTCCCGAGGCCTGTTTTGGTGAGGGGTACTGGGTTGATCACTGGACTTACAATCTGGATCTCATCGATCAATACCTGCGAATCTATCCAGACCGGACAGATGAACTGCTATTCGATTGTGCTGATTACCGCTGGTATGAAACTCCCGGAATACGTATTCGCCCATTGGATGAACGTTTCAAGTGTGTCAATGAGAAGATTGTTGCGGGGAGTCATCTGGTGGAAAAAACACATGAGGGCCGCTTCCTTGAACACCGTTCTACCCTGATGGAAAAACTCATCACTTTGGCTCTGGTAAAATGCGCCGTTCTAGGTTATGAGGAGAGGGGCCTGGAGATGGAGGCTGGTCGGCCTGGCTGGTATGATGCTCTCAACGGTCTGCCGGGACATTTTGGGTCTTCCTTGAGTGATGGTGCCGAGCTGCTACGTCTTTTGCGCATGCTATTGTCTCTTGCCGGGCACCGCCAGGAACAATCTGTTACTTTGTTCAGCGCCGTCTGGAACCTCCTTGATGATTTGAAGACTATCACACTGCTCCCGGACCAGCATGAACGCTGGCTGGCTCGACGGCGAGCCTGCGACAGGTACCGAACATCCCTGACGGCCGGAGGAGTCAACAAAGAACCAGAGGTGAGAACAGGTTCCCTGGGAGAAGTGATGGACTTCCTGAACACCAGTAAGAGCCGTTTGGATGAGGCACTAACAGCCGCAGCAGTCGAAAATGACGGATTGCTGCCCACCTATTACCGCTTTGAACCCACATCCTGGAATCCCGGGACAAATGGATATGTACTGCCTGGCCGGATGAAGCGAAGTACCTTGCCCCTCTTCCTGGAGGGGGTGGTGAAGCAGATAAAAATCACCTCATCGCTGGAGGAAAAGATCCTGATCCATGAAAAGGTAAAGAAAAGTTCCTTATACGATACGAAGCTGGGCATGTATGTTCTGAATGCCCCTCTGGATGATCAACCTGCTTCTCTGGGACGAGCCATGGCCTTCCCCGGCGGGTGGCTTGAAAATGGTTCGGTATGGCTCCATATGGAATACAAATATCTCCTCGAACTGCTGCATATCGGTGATGGGAAACTCTTCTGGACCGAGGCACAGCAGGTTTTAATACCATTTCTTGATACCGGTCGTTATGGCCGCAGCCCGTATGAAAACAGTTCCTTCATCGCTTCCAGCCGCTATCCCGTGGAGGAATTTCATGGGCGCGGTTTCATTGGACGCCTCTCCGGTGCTACAGCGGAGTATCTCACGATGTGGTCTGAATTCATCCTTGGTCGGCGGCCCATCGTCATAGAATCGGGTAAGACGGTGTTTCGGCCTGCACCACTTTTACCCGCTGCCCTCTTTCGCGAGGACGATTGTCTGGAATTCATGCTGTTCAGCACTGTCCATGTGTGCTATGAGAATCCTGACCGAATTGATCTATTCGAAGGGAAATACGGTATTAAGTCAATAAGCATTACGGAAAATGATACGACTCGACAGTACGCGGACTGCCTGCCCACAGATGATCTGGAAAAATTAAGACAGGGCAAAATCTCCTGTATGCGCGTCGTATTCTTCCACCTCAAAATTGCCTTGAAGTCTTAAAGTCCGACAGGCTCCTAGTCAAAATTATACTCCGTTACTATGGGTTCCCGATTCTGCACTTTATCATGAAAGTACTCAAAAAACGATAATCCCAGGAAGCCGGCCCCAATATTGTATGCGTCAATGCCATAATGCCTCAGCAATCTCACCGCATTGTAGCTGCGTTGCCCACTACGGCAATGGACATACACCGGCTTTACTCTGGAGAATTCCCCAATACGCTGCCGTATTTCGCTTAACGGAATATTCACAGCTTTTTTTATGTGACCAGCGTCCCACTCACTTTTTTCGCGGACATCCACAATAACAGCATCTCTGCTAACCAGATCTCTTACCTGGCTGCAATCGACCTGACAAAAGTCTCCAGCCAACAGGTTGGAGCCAACATATCCGGCCATATTGGTAATATCTCTGGCTGTGGAGAATGGCGGTGCATAGGTCAGTTCCACATCCTGTAAGTCGTGAATTGTTCCATCCATACTTATAAGTGTAGCGATTATATCTATGCGTTTGGTGACTTCACACTTCCCAATGGCCTGAGCGCCCAGAACTTTTCCAGAAGGTCTTTCGTAGATGAGTTTAAAATGCAGTGGCTGTGAACCGGGCATTATGCCCACCTTATCCTGGGGGACAATTTTGACAACGGAATACTGGAGATTGGGGAGATCCTTTATCAGTAAATTCTCTGTTAATCCGGTACAGGCAACATTGTAATCAAAAAGCTGGATACAGAATGAATGAATAAATCCATTGTTGGTGACTTTCTGTCCATAAATGTGATTGGCCACATTGCGTGCTGCTTTTTGTGCAGGTCCGGCCAGGGACAATCTAATATACTTGTGCAAAATCCGGGAATAGACCTCAACAGCATCACCTACCGCATATATGCAGGAATCGTTTGTAAGGCCATTGGAATCCACCCGGATGGCACCGGATTCTCCGATTTCAATACCAGCTTTTTTGGCAAATTCTATAGCAGGCTTAATACCTGTAGCCAGAACCAGGGCATCAGCGGGTATGCGTTTACCATTCGAAAGCTCCAGAATACCACTGGCAATTTTTTCCAATCTGGTTCCCAGATGAATGTCTATGCCCTTGTCCAGCAACTCTTTTTGCAGGATCTGTACCATATCGGGATCAAGGAGGGGCAGAATATCATCTAAAACCTCTATGAGGGAAACGTTGAACCCGGCTTTTTTAAGATTTTCCATTACCTCCAGACCAATAAAACCAGCACCAAGCACAGCAATATTCCTGACCTTGTTGTCGGGATTCTGAATGTATTCATGCAAAGCAGCTGTAGTGACTACATTTTTTACGATGAAATGAGGGATGGTATCCAGGCCGGGAATGGGAGGAACAACAACATCGGCACCGGGGGACAGAATCAGATAATCATAGGTTTCTTCATACTCATTACGATCTTTGGATTTTACCTTGACTTTTTTGTTTTCGCGGTCAACTCCCACTACCTCACTGTTGACTCGGGTATCAATATTGTACTGATTTTTGAAAGTAGTCGGGTTCATAAGAACAAGTTTGTCTTTATGCGGTATATCCCCCGATAACAGATACGGCAGACCGCAGTTAGAGAAAGACACATGATCATCCCTTTCAAAAACAACAATAACAGCTTCCTCATCCAATCGCCTCAATCGGGCAGCCGTGGAAGCTCCGCCAGCTACTCCGCCCACAATGACATATTTTCCAGCCATACACCTTCCTTCATGGTTTGAAAATGAATTGTATTGATCCGTTTTGAAAACGCGAATCAACATCTGTCCCTACGACATACTGGTTTGGACTTTGCAGGCATGAATTGATGTTCGGATAGTCCAGATCCAATTTATCACACAGGTTCTGTTGTGGTAGTGTTTTTATAGTTTTTTTTCAATAGATTCTCCTTGCAAATAATCTGATCTCGTGATAATCTTTTCATAGTTCTTATACGCCCTTGATGAGCAATATTCTTGAATCTAAGCAGAGAAAAGCATTTTGGACGTATATAAAGGGTTATCGGGAATGCTAAATATCTTTCCGTGAGGAAAAATGACGGGGGCGGAATTTTTCCTGAAAGCTGTAAAGCTTTGACGATAGCTCCAGATTTATTTGAGGAGATTTCTATGAAAAAGATGATTATGGGTCTATTGGTATTTGGTTTTCTTGCTCTTTTAGGATGTGAAAATGGGACAGATAGTACCAGTAAGTTTACACCACCAAGCTGGATATATGGAACCTGGAACGATACTACTGGAAATATAACATATACATTTTCAAGTGATAACATTGTATCAATAATGAGTTCAATCACAGTAGATTTTAAAACTGTGTACGCATCAGTGACTGTGACTGAAGATCCGAAAACAGACAATGAATACAAGGTTATGTTTAGTGCATCAGGACAGGAGTATGACTTACGTTTTGTCAAGTTAACAGCTACTACAGTTAATTATTGGAATACATCTGTCGGTCCAATAGAATTGACAAAGCAACAGAATTAGTTGTAAACCGCCCCCTTTTTATTATCAACGAATAATTTATGGGTACCTCTAAAAAACAGCTTTAGGAAATTGACGAAGTGGCGGTGCGTTCCTCGGAGCTTTGCTCCTGCGGTACGCACCTGCTTAAATTCTTTATCGATACAAGGCGGCCTGTCTGCGTGCGGACACGCACAGGCAGGCAAAAGCTAAGGGCGTAGCTTAGCGTTTGGCGGTGCGTTCCTCGGAGCTTTGCTCCTGCGGTACGCACCTGCTTACGTGGGCATTTTGACAACGCAGTAGCGAGGAAAAAGATCGTGTCAAGAACTAAATGGGTTTTTTAGAGGTGCCCCGTAGTAAAACGCCCCAATTACGGAGCTGGTTTGCCGATTTCATCAACTGGTACAACACCTGTTCACGCACGAATCATGTCTCAGATATATTCTCAAGTACAGTTGCCACGGCCGCAATTACCCTGTCCACATCAGCTTCCGAGGTTTTCCAGTTTACCACGCTGACACGCATAACCTGCATATCCCGCCAGACAGATCCACTGAAAAAAGCTTCACCAGTCGCATTGATGGCCTCAATTATCAATCTTGTCCAGCGATCGCTGTCGGCTGGGGTTGATGAGGGAGAGGGACTGGGAAATCGAACAAGACCCTGGTTCAATGTGGGTATACGGAGAACTTCCACTCCCGGCAATTTCCCCAGACCGGAAACCAGTCTGACAGCCATGGCACAGGTTCTGTCAATAAGTTCTTCAACCCCTTTGCGCCCTAGTTGACGGAGAGCGGCATAGACGGCAAATCCCCTGGCCCGGCGGGAAAACTCAGGGTTCCAGTCCATCTGATTGCGGATTTTCGCATCATTGCTGACATAGGCAACATTGACAGTCATACCAACGCGGTGTGCTTCCGGGTCCCGGACAAATGCGAATCCGCAGTCGTATGGCAGGTTCAGCCATTTATGTCCATCGGTGGCCCAACTGTCTGCCAGTTCCAGTCCGGCCATCCGGGACGCGAATTTCCGGCTGGCACGAGCCATCAGTCCAAATGCTCCATCTATGTGCACCCAGGCCCCATGTTCTTTCGCAATGGGAATGATTGTTTCAAACAAATCAAAAGTACCGATATTCAGGTCGCCGGCATTCAAGCAGACGATTACCGGACCGTTAATCCTGTTCATCAGCACCTGGAACTGCCGCGGTTCTATCCTGTCATCGTCATTAACCGGAGCAGGAAGTATGGCATTCAGGCCGAATCCCAAAAAGCGCAATGCTCTATCGATGGTTGTATGCCGTCTGCTGTTAACAATGACAGTAACAGGAGGAGCTCCAAACAGCCCCTGACTGTTGACCTCCCACCCTACCTTTTGCAGAACAGCATGACGTGCTGCCGAGAGGCAGGTGAAGTGAGCCATTTGACACCCTGTTGTAAAGGCAAACGAAGTCCTGCGGGGCAGATCCAGCAGTTCTTTCAACCATGCGCCGCTGACCTCTTCCACAATAGCGGCGGCAGGGGAATGATCGGGTAAGGCGGCATTCTGATCCCATGTGGATGTCAGCCAGTCGGCCGCGAGAGAGGCTTCCAGTGTACCTCCGGTTACCCATGCGTAAAACCGGGGACCGGAGCTGCGCATCAAGCCGCCTTCAACAGCAGAAACCAGGTCGTCGATAACTGTTTCGGACAGAGTGCCCGTTTCAGGGAGCGGACCGCCCAGATAGGACCGAAGTGTCGATGTGTCGACCCTTGGACCAACAGGGCCATCCTGGAGACTGTCCAGCCAGTTCAACGCATGGTTGACAGTTTGATTCAATACTTTGGCGTTCATTCCATTCTTCATATCAGATACTCCTTTCATTCCGCTCATCGTTTTACGTCATTGTAGTATATCTGTTTTAATTATAACCAGAGATAACCCCCCACTTTCTCCATCCGGTAGTTCGGCCAGGGAGGGAGAAATCTTTTCATCAGGAAACCCCACCCGGCGTACAAATGACGCGGAGGACTCCAGATTCCGTTTCCTGAGCCACAAACGAAACTCAGTCAACCGTTTTCCAATTTTCATCACCACAATGGTCCCGTGAATTGAAAGGATGTCCGTAAGCTCATCCATATCCTCCGGGAGGGGGTAGACCCCAAGCCGTTCACCGCCTGAAACCAGATCCTTCCCAAGTACCGCAGATGCCAGTTGGAAGCTGGAAATTCCCGGAATACGTCGTATATCCCATGTACCAAGACTGGTAAGAGCTGACTGAAGATAGCCGAACGTGCTGTAGAAGCATACATCGCCTGGAGTGACATAGGAGATAATCTGACCTCGTTTCAACAGTCCAGTCATGTTTTCAGCTTGTTCTTTCCAGAATACAGCACGCTTCAGGGGCTCTCTATCCATCTGATATATCAGTTCCCGTATGACAGGAACCTTTTCCTTATTCAGATTTATTCGTCCCGATTTCAATACCCGGTCAATAATACTCCCGGCAGCCGAAGCTGTTGTCCGTATACCCCTGGGGATGAATATGACATCGGATTCATTCAGAGCTTCCACGGCATTCAGTGTCAGTAGACCAGGATCTCCGGGTCCAAGTCCAATCCCGTATAGAATTCCTTTCATTCAACGATCATTACGCAGAGACTGTAAGAATCATCCCTACCGTCTTTTCCGGATTGGGCTGTTTCTTCCAGATTGCATGCCGTCCAGTCTTCATCCGGCAGAGTCAGGTTTTCCCCAAGCCATACCCTGCGATTTCCAATTTCCAGCTTGAGCAATTCCCTGGCAATATAAGAGGGTGATCGTCTGGCATCGGTGAGTAGTATGATACGACGGCCGGATCGCAGGGCTTTCAAAGCGGCCTTTTGAATTTCCTGGAAGTCCTTTCCATGGCAGCTGCAAAGATAATCGGCCTGCCATGGCTTACCCAGACAGGCCATGGCGGACTGAAAACTGCTGATCCCGGGAATCACCTCATACTCCTCCGGAGAGAAACTGCGGGAAATCACACCCAGCAAACTATGGAAACCAGGATCACCGGTCACCAGTACGGCGATGCGTTTATTCCGATTTGCCTGTAAGTAATCAATCAGTTCACTGAGATTGGCCCGGTACAGGAATGTCTCCTTCTTACTTCTAAGTATTTCTTTTTCAGCCATCTCAATCTGCCGGGGTGCCCCGGCGAGAACATCGGCCTGTTCAATGGCTTTGAAGGCGGCCGGTATGATGTAATCCAGTCCCCCGGGTCCCATTCCGACAACTTTAAATCTCTCCATGTGCCAGTACCCTCCCCTCCATGTCTATCAGTATGGATTCTAATACAGGATGATGACGGCCCTGACTCAGCCGGATACGGCATCGTTCCAACAGCCGCCTGTTCATCAATTCCCAGGTATAACTTAGATTTCTCCCGGCGAGACAGGAAACAGCAGCCTCCGTCGTTTTAAGCCTCAGCAATTCCTGAATTGTGTTTGTATCCGCGCCTGCCGCCCCGGCCCATGCAGCGACTGTTTCCATCCGGGCATCCCCGGCCTTCCAATGTGTATCGAATAAACCGGCTGCCACTTTGCTCATCTTACCTGGATGTCCGGCCAGAATCAGGCGGGAAAAGCCCCTGGATGAGGCCGAATCCAGTGCCGTCCCGACATGGTCCCCAAACTTAACAACTCTATCCTCACCCCAGCCCCTGTTGAGGCGGTACCAGTTTTCCCCCACATAGCCGAAGGCCAATGCGGCGGTATCGTGTCCGCTCTGCCGAATAACCTCCAGGCTAAGAATGATGGAGGCCTTGAAGGAGGTCAGAGACCTGGGCTCTACCACCCCTGTTGTTCCAATAATGCTGATGCCGCCTTCAATACCAAGTCTGGGATTCCAGGTCTTTTCGGCTAATTCTTCCCCCTTTGGGACCGAAATCAGAACATGAAATCCTCGTTCCGGGGGGACAAGGGGAAGGAGTTCTCTGACAATCTGTTTTCGGGGATTGGGATTGATGGCCGCCGAACCGGGCGAAACAGGCAATCCCTTCCTGGTAGCACGGCCAACACCCTTCCCTCCATCAATATGTATACCCGGTTCATCACTCACCCAGACTCTGGCTCTGATTTCTGCCCCATGGGTAACATCATCCTCCTCATCGTCGCCAGCATCTTTGATTACACCGCATTCCGCGTAGTCGCTGTCAAACACTGGATTCACGATGGGAATGGTCAACTGCCGACCATCTTTCAGATGTATACTGACCTCTTCAATCTTCTTCCCTGATACAAGCATCTTACTTGATGCGAGAGAGGCCGCCTGGGCACAGGTACCGGTCGTTATTCCTCTCTGCATGCCATCCTCTTTTCCAAGGACAGTACGATAGTCCTCTGACCCTGCACTCATAAGAAGGCCAGATGAATAAGTCCGTTGACAATGGCTGCCGCCAACGGACTCCCGCCGCGTCGATCCGGGTTTGTAATGAAGGGAACATTCATGCCGAGTAATTCCTGTTTGGATTCCGCTGCACCAACAAACCCCACCGGTACTCCAACGATGAGAGCAGGTTCTGCTTTACCCTCCTCAATGAGATCGATGAGTTCAAACAGGGCGGTAGGGGCATTGCCTATGGCCACTATACCGCCCTTATAGAATTCACGGGCCCCTGCCAGAGCAACGGCTGATTTCGTACTTCCAGTGCGATCGGCCTCATCGGCAATTCCATCATTATAGAGAAAGCAGGCTAAACTCCCCGTATACGCTTCAGGTAGTCGAGGCCGGATACCGGACTCCACCATGGTAACATCGGTAACAATGTTCCCGCCTGATCGCAAAGCCTGGATTCCTGCTTCCAGAGCCTGGGGATGAAATACAAACGACTTCGCGAATTCCACATCAGTCGTTGTATGGGTAATGCGAGTACGTATCAACATCTCCTCTTCCGAAGCTCTGTAGCTACCAAATTCCTCTTTTATCCGGGCATAACTCCGTCGATAGATTTCGTCCGGAGCAAGGTATTGACGTATTTTTGGGGTTCTCACAATCTATTCTCCTCCCATTTCCAGGCAGCGGCAACAAAGCTCTTCAGGGCCTGGGGATTGGATGCGAAATGAACATGCATCCAGCTTCCCACAACATTTTTGATACTCACTCCCCCCTCGATGCCATGAAACAGGGGCCGGGAATCCTCAGGCATATCTGTCATCTTTGACCAGTGAAAAATATGACCATTCAATTCAATTCCGGCCGGTCCGAAAATCGTATCACAGGCAAGACTAACCTGACAGTAGCCAAGAGATGCCAGTTTGCTGCCCATTACAGCGGTTCCCGGCAGAACGCCTGCCATCGGATAACGTTTTTTTTCAGCATCCACAATGGCCTCTGAGAGATACATGTATCCACCGCATTCCCCGAACATGGGCATGGATGACCTGGCTGATTTTCGGATGTCCTCCAGGAGATCCTGGTTTTCGGAGAGGGCTTTACCATGCAGTTCAGGATATCCTCCGCCAAACCAGATTCCCGCCGTATTATCCGGCAATTTCTGATCGGACAGGGGACTGAACTCCACTAATCGAGCACCTGCGGCCTTCAGAAAATCCAGATTATCCTGATAGTAGAAACAAAACGCGGCATCCCTCGCCACAGCTATAACTGGTTTCCCTATGTGGACAACTGCTTCTAAACGGGTGAAAAGACCTCCCGATTCTTCCGGCAGAGGACGAGTGTCTTCAGCAAGAGAGAGCAGTTTATCCAGATTGAGGCTTCTGCCGACCTGTACTCTGATACGATCAATAAATTCTGTCGCACCCTCATTCTCCCAGACAGGCACCAGACCCAGATGGCGGTCAGGGAGGGACATGTCATCACTTCGGAAAACACATCCTGCGACCGGACGGCCTGTTGCGTCTTCTATGGCAGAGATGAGAAGGGTTGCATGACGCTCCGATCCAACCCGATTGAGAAGGAATCCAGAGACATGGACATCGGGATCGAAGTCAATAAAACCTCTGGCCAGGGCGGCTGCGCTCCGTGCCATGGCCCGGGCATCAATAACCAGCAACACAGGAAGTCCAAGAACTTTGGAAAGATGAGCCGCACTCCCCCTCTCATCATTGATTCCCGCCCCATCAAAGAGTCCCATGACTCCTTCAACGATGCCGATGTCGGCCTTCCGTATCTGGCGTTTGTAGAGTTCCAGAACTATGCTGTCGTTCATCATGCGGGTATCCAGATTCCGACAGGTTTGCCCTGCCGCCAGGGCATGGAATCCAGGATCAATGTAGTCCGGGCCGCTCTTGAAGGGCTGCACTTTGAATCCCCTGGAACGCAAAGCGGAAATAAGCCCCATGGTCAAAGTGGTTTTCCCACAGCCTGAGTGAGTTCCGGCTATGATGAAACCTTTGTGCTTCATATGAGCGGAGTCAGATAAATTGAACACTTTCCGCCATACTCCCTGAGGTCAGAATGCTGAAAGATCATCGCTGACGGCCGAAGAGCCGGAGAAGAAAAAGAAACATGTTGATGAAGTCAAGATACAGCTTCAATGCACCCAGAATTGAAAGGCGGATGAAATCATCTTCGCCAACAGAAGCACTGACCTGATTACTCATTTTCTTGATCATCTGGGTATCATACGCTGTGAGCAGGGTAAAAAGAATCACTCCTACCCCGGAATACAGAAGATGATAGGCTCTCCCGCCTATGAAAATGCCAACCAGACCAGCAATAATGAGGCCGATTAACCCCATGAATAAATAATGCCCCCAACCGGATAGATCTCTTTTTGTGGTAACAGCCCAGAGGCTCATAACGCCGAACATGGCGGCAGAGCTTACAAAGGCCTGAAAAACAGCCGTACCTGTATAGGCCAGCAATATGACGGATATGGTCAGACCATTGAGCATCGAATACGCGATAAAACATCCAACAGCCGCCATAACAGACATATTCATGATCCGGCTGGAGATGGACAGTACGAGGATGAATTCACCGATTATGAGTCCATAGAACAGAAATGGTCCCCGACCGAATAACAACTGCAGAACAGCAGGGCTCGAAGCCGTCCACCAGGCAACGGCAGCTGTCAATGACAATCCGGCCGTCATCCAGAGATAGACATTCTTCAGCAGGGTACGGGTAGCTGTCTGAGAATTGGTAACAGAGTATTGGGAAACAGACATGGTTTTCTCCTAAATATTTAGATTTTTCTGTGATTACCATACTCCATTTCAGGATTGTTGACACCATTCAGATAGATTAATAACAATTCTGTAATTGACTCAAAGTTCATTTTCATGTTAAGAATGTTTTTTAACAAAAAGGAGAAAAGAAATGAGAAAGGCAATTATCATACTCACATCCTGCTTCATCCTGTTGTTCCCTCTGCACACCTTCGCGAAAGGAACTCAAGAGGAAGCAGAGATGGAAAAACCTCTACGTATTGGAATTACCAAGATTGTAGCTCATCCGGCCCTGGATTCGTTGGAGAATGGCTTGATGGAAGTTGTAGGTGAGTCCTACCCCACAGTGGAATTTGACAACCAGAATGCAAACGGCGATATGGCAACAGCCTCAACCATTGCCCAGAAATTCAAAACCGACAAAGTTGATCTGGCCGTTGGTATTGCGACACCAACAGCTGTATCTCTGGCCAATGTTATCGATGAGGTTCCAGTCGTATTCTGTGCTGTCACTGATCCGGTGGATGCCGGTTTAGTCCCATCTCTGGAAAAGAGTGAAGGAAACATCACCGGAATATCGGATATGACTCCTGTAAAAGATCAGATCAAGCTTCTGGCCAGTATGATGGAAATTAAGGCATTGGGACATGTGTATTCATCAGGAGAAGCCAACGCAGTCAGGCTGGCAGAGCTTACCAGTGAAGCGTGTGCTGAACTTGGAATTGAATTCGTACCAACAACTATTACAAGTTCGGCGGAAGTCAAGCAGGCCGCCCAATCCATCGTTTCCCGCATTGATGCCTTCTATGTCAGTACAGACAATACGGTTGTATCAGCTCTTACGGCTCTTTCCAGTGTGGCAGACCAGAATGACATCCCGGTCCTCAGTGCCGATCCCAGCAGTGCCGATGAAAATGGGGTGTTTCTGGCCTGGGGATTCGATTACTACAAGATGGGAAAGGCAACGGGTCAGTTGATTATAGAAATTCTTGAAGGTGCTGATCCAGCTTCAATACCAACAAGATTTATGACCTCTGTTGATGACATAGAATTATTTATCAACCTGCAGATTGCCGATAAACTGGGCATTGAAGTTCCAGAGGATTTGATTTCCAAGGCGGCAACGGTTATTCGTTAGTGTTGGAAGGGATTTTCGTTGAGGGTCTGGTGTACGGCATCATGGCCCTTGGCGTATTTATAACTTTTCGCGTACTGGATTTTCCCGATCTCACTGTGGATGGATCATTTCCCCTGGGTGCCGCTGTGATGGCCGCTTCCCTGGTGACAGGAATTCCCGTATGGGTGGGAATACTTACCTCTGTACTGGCCGGAGCAGCGGCTGGCACCATTACCGCCCTCATTCATAATGAATTGAAGGTTCCTTCCCTCCTGGCAGGTATACTGACAATGACCATGCTGTATTCCATCAATATCAGAGTTCTGGGAAACAAGGCCAATGTTTCCCTGCTCAAACAACGTCATCTCATCAGGCAAATTGTGGATCTGACTGAAAATTCCATGTCATCGGGGATGGCCCAGTTACTTCTCTTCGGTCTTATCGCCGCCCTGGTTATCCTGGCTCTTCATATTTTCTTCCACACGGATCTTGGACTCACCCTCGGAGCCATGGGCGGCAACGAACAGATGGTGATTTCCCTTGGCTCCAACCCAAGGATATTGAAGATTATAGGGGTGGGTCTGGGCAACAGCATGGTTGCCTTATCAGGTGCTCTGGTGGCTCAATACCAGGGGTTTGCCGATGCATCCCTGGGTGTTGGTATGGTTGTCAGTGGACTGGCCATGGTGATGATTGGTGAATTTCTGATAAGGAGTTCCAGAATCCACTGGCTGCTGATACGTGTTATTGCCGGAGCCGTAATGTACAAGGGCATCATGTATGGAGGACGCTACTATGGATATCTGGTACGTCTGACTCCAAATGACCTTAAACTCATTACAGGACTACTGATAATTCTGTCGCTGGTTTTAACCAGAACCAACATGATGAACGGTTTCAGGAAGAAGAAAAACAATGATTAGCCTGGAAGAAGTTTCCCTTGTTTTCGGAGAAGGCACTCCCAATAGAATTCAGGCATTGAAATCCATTGATCTAAAAATGACCGAAGGGGATTTTCTCACCATTATTGGATCCAATGGGGCAGGAAAAAGCAGTCTGTTCAATGCCATTTCCGGCCTCTATCCTCCTGCCTATGGTGTAATCAGACGCAATAAGACCATTATTAACCGCTGGCCGGAGTACAGAAGGGCCAGTTTCATTGGCCGGGTTTTTCAGGATCCCTTCATGGGAACAGCCGGGAACATGAGTGTCCAGGACAATCTCACCATTGCCGGTTACAAAGGAATGAAGAGATTAAGAATAAGTCTTAATAGGAAGAAAAAAATGGAACTCCGGGACATGCTGGCCCAGTTGAAAATGGATCTTGAGAATAGAATGGAAGACAATGTGGGCCAGCTCTCCGGAGGTCAGCGTCAGGCTCTAACCATGTTCATGATGGTCCTCTCCTCACCGGAACTCATTCTGCTTGATGAGCATACGGCCGCACTGGATCCCAGAAATGCCGCCAGAGTGTTGGAATTGACCAGACGATTCTATGCGGATTACAATCTGACCGTGATGATGGTAACCCATAACATGCAACTGGCTCTTTCCCTCGGAAACCGGTTAATCATGATGGACGGCGGAGAAATTATTTTCAGTGCTGAAGATGAAAACAAGGCAGGCCTCACAGTGGATGATCTGGTACAGCGTTTCCATGATATCCGTGGTGAGAATCTTGCCAATGATGAGACACTTCTCAACTGACTGGATCGGCCTATGAAATTTATCATTGCAAACGACCATGCGGCTGTAGAACTTAAGCAGGAACTCAAAACCTGGCTTGCTCAGCAGGGGCATGAAGTTGTGGATATTGGCGTGGAATCTGGTAAAAAAGCTGACTACCCTGGCAAAGGGGAAGAAGCTGCCCGACTTTTCATGAAGGGCGGCTTTGATTACGGCATCGTGTGTTGTGGAACTGGGATAGGTATTTCCATTGCCGCCAACAAAGTCAGGGGCATCCGCTGTGCCCTTCCCCAGAATGTCTTTGCCTCTGCTATGGCGAAGGAACATAATAACTGTCAATTTATCGCCTTTGGATCCCGCATAAACTACCAGGATTCTGTCACAGACATGCTCCAGGCCTTTCTCAATGCTGAGCACGAGGAAGACTCAAGGCATGCTCACCGAGTTACAGAAATTATGAAGATTGAAGAGAAGGCCGGGTATCCACCTCAATAATGGTATCCAGGGCAAGTTCCATCATCTGGGTGAAAGTTTTTTCCCTTTCCTCTGATGAAGTCTCCTCCCGGGATACGAGACTGTCGCTGACGGTGAGAAGACAGAGGGCTTTCACGCCGTATCGTGCGGCAGCCGTATAGAGTGCAGCCGCCTCCATTTCCACAGCCAGAACTCCATATCGTGCCCAGAGTTTCCACGCCTCAGGATCTTCATTGTAAAATGTATCGGAAGAAAAGACATTTCCCACCTTGAGATCAATCCCGAGTTTATGGGCCGTATGAGCTGTTTGGGCGGCGAGAGTCCAATGAGCGGCAGGAGCAAAAGTCATTCCATTGAATCGTTCTGTCAGCATGGCAGAATTGGTGGATGCACTCAGGGCCATCACGATATCCCGTATTTTAATGGATTCCTGGAGGGCCCCACAGGATCCCACACGAATCAAACTTTTAACCCCGTAAAAATTGATGAGCTCATGGACGTAAATCATGTGAGAGGGCATGCCCATGCCTGTTCCCTGTACAGAGACGCGACATCCCCTGTATTGGCCTGTGTATCCGTACATGCCCCGGACTTCATTGTATCTCTGGGGGTTTTCCAGATAGTTTTCAGCAATGAATTTTGCCCTCATGGGGTCGCCGGGTAGCAATACCCTCTCGGCAATGGCATCCTCCGGTGCTCCTATGTGTACACTCATGTATTCCTCCTATCGTTACTATTGTCAGTATTGTAGGGTATCAGGAAATTAATGTCATGGCTCAGTATGTTATCCAGACACAAACTTATTCCCACTCAATAGTGGCTGGAGGCTTGGAAGATACATCATAGACCACGCGACCTATGCTCTTTATCTTATTGGTAATCCCTGCTGAGATCTCCAGAAGATCTCGTGTGGGGAAATCATAGACATCGGCCGTCATTCCATCCTGGCTTACTACGGCTCGGAGGGCCAGAACATAGCCATAATCCCGGGCATCACCGGTTACACCAACAGAACGGACCGGTAGTAATACCGAGAAAGCCTGCCAGATCTGTTCATACAGGCCCCGGGTTTTTAGTTCGCTAATATAAATATCATCGGCTTCCTTAAGGATTTCCAGCTTCTCTTCGGTAACATCTGAAATTATTCGTATTGCCAAACCGGGACCAGGGAAGGGGTGTCTATACACAATATCCCGGGGAACTCCCAGGATTTCTCCCAGATTCTGTACTTCATCCTTGTAGAGCTGATTCAGTGGTTCCAGCAATTCACCAGATGCTCGCTTTGCCTGCACCTGAGGGGTTCCAACATTGTGATGGCTTTTGATAACCTGGGCTGTGTTACCCACACCCTGACCTGACTCAATGAGATCGGTGTACAAAGTTCCCTGGGCGAGAAGATAGTCACTCGACAAATGCCTCGATATTTCTTCCTGCTGAACCTGAATGAAGGTGTCTCCGATGATTTTCCGCTTCTTCTCGGGATCCACGATCCCGGTCAGCGGCTTCAGGAAACGATCCCGGGCATCAATGAGAAGGATGTTTTCGGCCCCGGATTCTCTAAGAGTAGCGGCCACCTGATCAGATTCCCCCTTCCTCATCATTCCGGTATCAATGTACATCAACCACACTTTTTCCAGCGGCAGAGCTTTCAGAAGCAGTGAAGCCGCTACGGTTGAATCGACACCCCCTGAGATCAGTAAAAGAACATCCCTGTTTGCCGTTTTATGACGAATTTCTTCAATTCTTGTTTCAAGGTAGTTTTCAAGTGACCATTCTTTCTTCCCACCGCATATACCCACAGCAAAGTTTTCCAGTATTCGTTTTCCATATTCACAGTGACTGGCCTCAGGATGGAATTGAACGCCCCAAAGTGCCTTTTCCACATGACCCGCAGCAGCCACAACATTGTTCTCACTTTCAGCGATGGATCTGTATCCACTGCCCGGGCAGGTAACACTGTCGCCATGGCTCATCCAGGACTGAAAACTCCCGGGCACACCTGCGAAAAGGGGATTAGCTTCATCATGCGTTACACTGGCCCTACCATATTCCCGGTGTGGCAGGGTCATCACCTTGCCCCCTGCCATGAGAGTCATCTGGTGGAAGCCGTAACAAATACCAAGAACTGGCAGGTCGCAGTCAAAAACAGCCTTATCTGGTTTAAGTGAGTCTTCCTCACAGGATGAACGGGGCGAGCCTGAAAGAATGATGCCTTTGATATCCCTGTGTACGACGTCAGAGAGTTGACTGCTGCCCGGAGCAATTTCCGAGTAGATCCCGATTTCCCGAATACGGCGGCCAATAAGCTGTGTTGTCTGACCTCCGAAATCCAGGATCAGGATGCTGTCCACACGTCCTTCCTCATGAAGGTTTCTTCTCTCAACCGACCCACGGAGAAACCAGTCACGGGGATACCGGTGTATTGTTCCAGAAAATCGACAATATGGCGGGCTCCATCAGGCATGTCATCCCAGCAGCGGGCTGCTGTAACAGAACCAACCCAGCCCGGGAAGGTTTTAAGTACCGGTTTTACCCTTTCAAGTTCTGACGCATTGGATGGGAAGTATTCAATTTTTTTCCCGTCCAGTTCATAGGCCGTACACAGACTGACAGACTTAAATCCATCAAAGAGATTCAGGTGGGAGAGAAGTAAACCATCCAGACTGTTCACCCAGCCAGAATAGCGGAGTGCTACAAGATCAAGATATCCAATTCTTCTTGGCCGGCCTGTGGTAACGCCGTATTCATGGCCCAGTACTCTCAGTTTGTTGCCGAGTTTCAGATCTTCACCGCTCAACATTTCTGTTGGAAAGGGACCATTCCCCACTCTTGTCTGGTAGGCTTTTAATACGCCCAGGCATTGATTTATACGCCGGGGACCCAATGACGCTCCGATAGCGGCTCCTCCACTGGTGGATGTCGCCGAGGACACATAGGGATAGGTTCCATGATCCAGATCCAGCAAAGTTCCCTGGGCCCCTTCAAAAAGGATCTTTTTCCCATCAACAGACATCATATAGTCGGCCAGATTAACCTTCAGGGACTCCAGTTTTTTCTTGTAGGGTTCAAGCCAGTCCCTGTCCGATCCACCAAGGGACTCCCAGATCACAGGATCCCAGAGATCAGTTACACGAAGTCCATCCCGGGAAGCTTTTTTCCCATAGGCTACACCGATACCCCGGCCTGTCGTTCCTATGGGTCTGGGCCGTTTTTCATCGATACTCTTATCTTCACTTTTGTAATTCGGCAGAACAAGATGAGCCCGGTCTGAAACAACGATCCGTCCCTTCCATGTAATCCCCTGAGCCGAGAGATCAGTAAGCTCTTCAAACATGGAAACGGGATCAATAACCATTCCATTTCCCAGCACAACAGTTTTACCAGAGGAAATGATTCCTGAGGGAATGAGGTGAAGGGCAAAGGTTTTATTATCAACTTTTATAGTATGCCCTGCATTTGCTCCTCCCGAAAAACGAACAACAATATCCGCATCCTCGGAAAGGTAATCCACCATTTTACCTTTTCCCTCATCACCCCACTGGGCACCAATAACGACGAGATTCATGTACTTTCCTCCTTTTCAACGGGTATAATTCGGAGCTTCCTGAGTAATACTGACATCATGGGCATGACTCTCCCTGAGTCCCATTGCTGTTATCCTGATAAAGCGACGATACTTCCGCAATGACGAAAGGGAGACACATCCCGTGTACCCCATTCCCTTTCTCAAACCAGTCACCAACTGGTGCAGATAAGGAGCGAGTTCCCCCTTGTATGGAACCCGTCCTTCAATACCCTCCGGTACATATTCCTCACCAGCACTCATACGATATCGGTCACCATCTCCAGCCTGCATGGCTCCTATGGAGCCCATACCTCTGTAGGACTTGAAGAATCTCCCCTCGTAAATGATTTCCCTGCCGGGAGATTCCTTCAGCCCGGCAAAGAGGTTGCCCAGCATTACAGCTGCAGCACCCGCACCGATGGCCTTGACAATGTCGCCGGAATACTTAATGCCGCCATCGGCTATGACAGGGATACCATACTTGTCACAGACCTCAACAGCATCCACCACTGCTGTGAACTGAGGGACTCCAATCCCGGCAACGACGCGGGTAGTACAGATCGATCCCGGCCCCACACCAACCTTCACCACGTCCGCTCCAGCTTCTACTAATCGTCTGGCGCCATCACCATTGGCAATATTCCCGCCAATAACAGGTAAATCCGGCCAGGATCCTTTTATATCTGTTACAGCTTTCAACACCTCCATAGATGCCCCATGAGCTGTATCAAGAACAACAAAATCAACCTTACTGGCAACCAGTGCTGGAACCCTTTTTTTCCAGTCATTCGGGCTAACAGCAGCACCGGTAATAAGTCTACCGAACTTATCGAGTGCCGCGTTGGGATAAGCCTGATGCTTTTCCATATCCCGGACAGTAATCAGTCCTGTTAAACGGCCATTGGAATCAACAACGGGAAGCTTTTCAATCCTGTGCTTATTGAATTTCTTTCGAGCCGTTTCCTCGCTGGGAACACCCGTTTCAACTATAGGATTTCGAGTCATGACATCATCAACAAGAGCTTCCGACTGATCATTGAACTTCAAATCCCGTTTAGTGATGATCCCGATTAGCCTGTCATTCTCCAGAACCGGCAAACCGGTAACCCCTGTTTCAACCATGATCCTATTGACTTCGGACAGTGTAATGCCTTTTTCTATGGTAACGGGATTGTCAATGATCCAGTTGAGGTGTCGTTTTGTTTTTAACACCTGATCAGCCTGTGCCTCTACTGAAAGATTGCGATGAATAACTCCAGTCCCGCCATTGAGGGCCAGAGCGATGGCCATCGGAGCTTCCGTGACAGTATCCATGGCTGCTGAAATTATGGGGACATTGAGTTTTATCCGGGGAGAAATTTGTGTTGAGATATCGGTATCCTCCGGCAGTATTTTGGAATATGTCGGCTCTAAAAGAACATCATCATAACTCAGAGAGTCTCGAATTTTCACCATAACTATTCTCCTACATCCTTCTTGATTGCTTCTAATATCTGTCTGTATTTATGTGTGATCTGCCGGGTTTTTTCTTCAGCGATACCGTTATATGTCGCCGGTGTCGAATAAAACTCTTCGGCATCCATCCCAAGGACTTCCCTGAGTTTCATATCCAGAGCTTCCCAGATGGCTGATTCTTTGCTCAGGATATCTTTCATGGTTCTGCCACTGGAATCGGCCTCCAGAGTTATCCTGCGTACGATTTCATGAGCACCAGCATACCCTGATAATGCCAGAAGGATGTAAGTTGGTTCTGCCAGAACAGAATCTCCAAGGGATGAAAGGTTGGTCTGCATTCTTTCTCTGGAAATTTTCAATCCATCAATCACCTGCTTCATCCTGGAGGTCGCCGCAGAAAATCCAGCGATGTAATCCGTGATAAATCGGCCCGAGGCTGAGTTGGAGAGATCTCGCTGATGCTCGGAGATCTGATCCATGTAGAAGCTCATGATTCTTGGAGAGAAGGCTTTCCAGAGACTTTTAACATGCTCGCAGTTCCATGGATTTCGCTTCTGCGGCATGGTGGAAGAGCCCACCTGACCGAATTCAAAGGTTTCATGGACTTCGGCAATTTCAGAGCGCTGGAGATGCCTGAGATCGTCAGCGAGATTAGCCATGATACCAAAGCAGACATTCAACTCAAGCAGCAGCCGCAGAAGGTGTTCAGGTTCTACAATTTGATTCGCGTAATCAGCGGGCTTAAGTCCAAGTTCATCAAGGAAAGATTTTTCCAGTTTCTGGGGATTGCTGGTCATCAGACTCGCTGCGTTATATGCTCCCACGGCGCCGGAAAGTTTACCTCGAAGACTGCGGCTGAGATTGCAGAGCCTTACCATCGATTGCCCGATTCGAGACACATATTCAGCTATTGCAAATCCAAATGTAATCGGGACAGCCAACTGTCCATGAGTTCTTCCAACTTGAGGGATATCCGCATTCCGGGCGCTTAACACAATGAGGCTGTCAAGCAGATTGAAAATCAGGGGCAATACGGTACCCATCATGGCATCCCGTATCCGCATGGCCATTGAGGTATCAAGGATATCCACCGATGTTGCTCCTAAATGCACCCAGGGAGCCAGTTTCTCCGGAACATGCCTCTGTATAACATTCACCAGTGCCCGGATATTATGCTGCGTGATTTCTTCCTCTTTGCCCACTTCTTCAGGAGTGATGGTCTCTTCCAGAGATGAGGTAGAGGTCAGCAGGTCTGGATCATCATCAAAATGAGAATGGATATGAGCCTTCAGCAAGGCTGCTTCACATCGAACATTATAGCGAACAGCAGCTTTTTCGCTCAATGTTTCTGAGAGAGCCTCAAAGAGTAGCTTGTTCGCCTGCCAGTACCGATGGTCCAATGGAGAAAGATTCAGGAATGGATCACGCATATCCATAAACAATAATGGTAGCAGGAATCATTATAATCAAGCCCTCTCTGTCACAATGGACTTCGAAACACAACACCTTCCCTGCTGTCCGATTTCAGAAGGACGATACCAATCTTCATCCTACAATGGGGTACAGTAGTTGACGAACCCACTTCGACTGTATAGAATGAGATTCTGAAACGTACAACAATTCCAGAAGGAGAAAAACACCAGTTAACACGTGTGTCATTAAAAAATGGCATCTGTTTGACAACAGAAATAAAACTACCCGCGCCTGTCGTATAATGGTTATTACCTCAGCCTTCCAAGCTGAAGATGTCGGTTCGATTCCGATCAGGCGCTGACATAAGTATGAGAATCAATTACAGCTTACTGCTCATTGTGTTACTGATCCCCATCGCTTCCTGTAAGAAAGAGGATGAATCCTCTTTTCCTGTAAACGGAGGGGTGCTGACACCTGTGACCGAATCCACTCAGAATGATGGAGATGCAGAACAACCTTCCAATGTACTGGAAGAGACCCTTCTTCCACTGATTAATCCCGTGGAGGGTTACAGCATTCTCACATTGAGTAATAGGAATCTCGACACAGATACATCTGATGAACAGGTACTCCTTGCGGCATCATTCGACAATGAAGAAGAACCATTGATACTCATAATCGCTTCGGCCAATACCATTCGAAACGAGTACAGTATTGCATGGAAGAGAGCACTGAACACCAGAACTCTAACTGATATCAATCTCAGGTTGGAAGACCTCACCGGTAATGGCAGGGATGATATTGTTGTTGTTGGTTTCGATACAAGCGGTCAGCATGTCACTGAAGTATTCGCAGTTCCAGAGAATGGAGAAATTACAGATTATACCAGAGTATTCAGCCTCAGTGTTAAGGGAAACATTGATATCTCCACCGTGGATCGCACGGCAGACTATTACAGCGGTCTTGCTGAAGGCACACCATATTCCATAATAGTGCAGGAGATTAATCCCGAATCAGATAATGAATTAGATCTCATCGAAACAAGATGGGAATGGGTTCCCCGGAGCTTTGTCTACACACGAAGAGAATCACTTCTTATTAAAGCTGAGACTATACTGGAAGAAAGGATGGAGAAACTATATGCGGGAAATGCTTCAACCTACGAAGATTATCTTCATGGGACCTGGTATAGAGAAAGTGGAGACAGGGCATATGAAGATATCCTGTATTTCAATAAGGAAAAAAGAGAAATAATGTTTTATGATGGATCCACATTGGAATCCTTTATCTGGGGGAAGAGTCATCGAACAACATCTAAACGTCTTTATTTCAAGATGATGAATTCTGTTGTCCCAAGTCTTGTCGATACCGTATATGTGAGTGCCGACACATGGGACAGCATTGATCTTTCCAGATCATTCGGGGACTGGAACAATTCCTACCGTCGATTTAATTCATCTTTGCAGGCAGTATTCGACAGTAAGCAATCCCAGAAGACGCTGTTGGAATCCAGAACGTTTCCAGGTGTATGGGAGAGTCATGGGGATCAGAAAATTGTAATCAATCTTCCCCGTATAGAATGGCATGTCAAAGGTGAGAAACGGGTTGGTACGGCATCGTTTTTTTCCATCGATGGGACAATAGTATTGCAAGTTCAGTTTCTTAAAGATGACAACTTCACTGAAGAAACGCAGAACTGGATTGTCTCATACGATCAGGACAGTGATAATGCAGGAATCATCCAGTCACTTACTCTTTCTCCTGCAGTCTTAAGCACGAGTGGAGCAATAGCTTCTGGAACTGAGTTTCTAAGGTTTGAGCAGATAGAACAAGTATCATCTGTAGACTGACACATCATAACCCTTTGATTTCAAGCGGATCTCAGCCTGATTGTCAGGATTGTTGACAATCACCAGCCAAAGATCATTTTCATTTTCCAACCAGGATGTAAAACCATCGAATTCGAGGCGGTTTCTCAACTGTGCTGCAAGTTTACGCTGACGGAATGCTCCGACCTGTATGAATGATAGAACAGGATCAGCTTGAGACTCCATGAGCATTGAGGGCGATTCCCATGCCTGTATTCTTGATTGCAGAACATAGAGATGAACTGAACCTGGGAAATCACGTTCGAGACTTCTTGCAGACTTCTCAGCCCCTTCCCTGTCACCGCTACGGATCTGCAAACGGGCAAGTTCCAACCATGTCGAGGGCAGAACAAGTCCATCATCAATCAATTTATTTATTGCTGCGATACCTTTACCAGGATCCTCCCTTCCAGCGAGCATTGCTGTCAGCAAACCTGATTTTGATTTGATTGTTGAATTACTGGACGACATCAATAACTCCACAGCCTCATCGTAAACATTCAATCCCATGGAATACCTTAAAATTAAATCCTCCAGTTTCCAGAATTCAACTTGAGAACCACCAGATTTTATGGCCAGGGAATAGTGTGTGAGAGCATGCTGCAGAAGTCCAAGAATCACCTCTAATTCAGCCATACGGGAGTATATTTCTCCCTGCCTGGTCGGCTCAATGAGATGCACATATCTGCCCAGATATGAAATGGTTTCAAATGGATCCTCATGGAGTGAAGAGGCATGTATCAGTACATTTCCAGCATCTGGATGATATTGATTCTCTATCAGCCAATTTCCATAAATCTGGACAGCCTCTTCAGGAAGTCCTTCATTCTCCAGTTTTCGTGCATAATCAATAGTATTGCCAAAGAGTAATTCTCCATGAAGGAGTAATAGCAATGGTGTCAGGAAGTTCATTCCTGAGCGAAGAAATTTCATGTAACCTCACTATTCGTCATCTGCCTTCGACTTGTTTGCTCCAAGAATCCTGGCTGGCTTACTGTCTGGTTCATTATCGATTTCTGTATAAGAGCTCTCATCTCGCTTCTTTCTCTCTCTCTGTTTTACATTCCAGAATATGATGAAAGGTATTGAGGAAAGCAAACCTGTCAGATACATGATAAAAAGACTTAGAAGAATTGGAACATCTGTAAGTACACCATTACTTCCAAACCAGATTCTTATGTTTGAGGTAAAACCAATATTGAATCCGATAAAAGTCCCAATGATAAGAAGCAATAGAATGAATACTAATAAACGACCGGGCATGATCCCCTCCTGTTGCCTTCAGTATAATCAACCTGCGAGGCAATATCTACTGTATTTTGAAGAAGCATTGCCCGGGTTAACGGGCCAACACCTCCGGGTACCGGAGTAATAGCCCCGGCAACTTCTTTTACATTCTCAAAGTCAACATCCCCGATTAATCGATATCCCCGTCTGCATGATGGGTCTTCTACCCGATTAACACCAACATCAACAACGATGGCGCCATCTTTCACCATATCAGCCCTAACAGTATCAGGTCTGCCGGCTGCAGCAATGACAATGTCTGAACGACGAACTTTCTCAGCCAGTTTTTTAGTTCTTGTATGGCAGACTGTTACGGTTGCATTGCCTCCACGAGCCTTGCGAAACAGGAGATTTGCTAAAGGTGCTCCAACAATTCGGCTCCGACCAATAATAACTATGTCTGCTCCTTCTATTTGAATTCCTTCAGTCTCAAGTATTCTCATAACCCCCAGCGGAGTACAGGGAATAATACCTTTCTTATTGAGTACCAGACGGCCGATATTTTCAGGATGGAAGCCATCCACATCTTTTTCAGGAGAAATAGAATTGATGATCGTCTCCTCGTCAATATGATCCGGCAGCGGTAGTTGAACCAGAATCGCATGAACGCTCTCATCATTGTTCAGCCTGTTTATCAGTTCCAGAAGCTTTGTTTGAGTTGAATCCTTCGATAGATGTATATCATGGGAACGAATTCCCACTTCTGTACAATCCCGTTCTTTTGCTCTTACGTAGGAACAGCTAGCAGGATTATCTCCAACAAGTATTACAGCCAGACAAGGCTGGCGGTTTTCTGCAACCATCCCCCCTACCCTTTCTTTTATATCTTTGCGTATATTGGCTGCGATTGTATTACCATCCATGATTCGGGCACTCATAATAATGACAATAATGAAATTATCGACTTCTGTGAATATATTTATGACCGATAAGCCGATATACTGGAATCCTGTTAATGAATTATGAAAAAATATATGTACTTCAGTAGAGTCCTGTTTCTGGTATCATCCATGTTGGTCCTCAATGCTCACTCCCTCATCGGTCAGGAAGTTCTACCAGATGAAGACCCCTTTGTCCCTCAGTTAAATCTGAATCAACGCTCTCTTGGAGATCAATCTCTGGCGATAACAGTTGGCATATTCATTCCATTGTTTACGATTTTGCTGGATGATTTTCCCAACACAAGTTATAAAGCTGGAACCTATCCGCCTAATATGTATGCTGGAGGAGCTGGTTCTCTAACATACAGCATATATCTATCTCCTAACTGGAAAATCGGCCTTCAGGTCAGTGGAAGCTTTTCCCAGGATATCAATGAAAATTTCACTTATATGGTGCCAATATCATTGAAGGGAAGCTATGAGTTTCATCCATGGGGAAGAGTTACCATACCGATATTTCTCAATGCCGGAATCAGCCTGACATCGTGGAAAGATGATAATTTTCTTGTCGATATATATCTCAGACCAGGAGTAGGTATCTACTTTGACTGGAGCTATGAATGGTCATTTGGATTAGATGTGGGTTATGTTTTTGTTCCTCAACTTGGATCAGAAAATGCCAATGAAAGGAGTATAGGGAATTTCATGGATATAACACTGACAGCGGAATACCACTTTTGATGAAATGCAAAACTTCACTCCATAGAAATGCAGTGTGTATACTTGTATTAATTGCTCTACTCCTGTCTGGCTGCAAGGGCGTTGGAATTTTTGCCTATATAACAACGACAGAAAGAATTGACAGGGGATTATTGCCAGAAGATATGGGAACTTCAAGAATTCTAACCATAAAAAATGAATACTCTACTCATTCATATGATTATTTCACAAGCGTCTCCCTGCTGTATAAAAGCAATACCACAAACCGGAGTACTTCTACCAGCAACAAATGGTCTTCCATAGCACTGCCTTCGGGATGGACCAATATCCAATCCGTAGCGGCTTCCGACGATACACTTCTTCTTGCCCTGAGCAGGTACTCCTCAGGTACTTTGAGCACAGGTTTATATTATTACACTGCTGTGGATGAATTCACCCCCATTACAGTTAATAACGACATATTACTCAGTGATGACAGTTCATACAAAACAGTTTCACTTCACTGTCCAGATCCCTCGGCCACAAGCGAAGTATTCTATGTCAATGTACTGGAGTACAGTGGCGACTTCGGGCAGAAATCAATATTCAGCGGCTCAGCCCTGTACCTGATTGGCAACAAAAACACTGACTTGAATAGTACCCACCACCAGACAGGAGACTGGGATACGACTCTCGAAAACTCATACATCTCAAGTGCAGCCTATGATGAGAAAAGCACTTACAGATTTACAATCATCAATCCAGTTGATGAAACGGGTCAGCTGACTGATGAATCAGGTGTACAGATTGCTGATACAACCACTCTCCCTTCCGGAGCTTTAACCTGGCTCTCCGGACATACTGATACAGCCTGGCCTGACGGAGTTTTCATCATGGCATCCTGGAAACTCGACGGAACCACATATCCACTCTATATAAGTGCCGATGGAACCAGGTGGGAAACCCTGACATCCAGCTATAGATTTTCCTGTTTCCTTGATGTTACCTCTACAGTGGCTGGCGGTCGATCAAATCACTCCACCTCCACTGACAATCTCATTCTTGCGGGAACAAGAAGCGTTGGGAACAACAGCAGTTCAGGATATATGGAGATCGTAGCCAACTCCAATGATCCATCTCAATGGGAAATTCGCACAAGCAAGAGTGATTTCACATTCGCACAAACCGGGACATATATAGCAAGCGATCTGAGCAGCGATGCGATAACTGGACTAACCTTATATGGAGACTATGTTTATGCAAGCACTGACAAAGATGGCATCTGGAGAATCAACGCCAATGATCAAATAACATACAGTGGCGAAGGTCTGGAGTGGGAACGGGAATAAAGCCCAGGATTTATCAGGATTTCCCCGGAGCTCTGAATCTGTTATCGTGCTGCTTCTGCTGAATACACTTCAAGGTATCAAATACTTCAGCCAGTTCCTTACTGCCTGAAAGATAGTATTCTTCAATTTCCTGATCTGACAGACCTTCCAGTTCATGGCTCATATAATGTATCCAGGTATTATCATTGAATTTCTCCCGGCACCAGTAATCCGGTTGTACAGGTAATTGCTCACATTCAGGATTTTTTTTATAGTCATGAACGGCCACCTTGATGTGCTCTGCCGGTACTCCCCTTTCCATGATGCAGTCAACCAGATAATTTATTGTACGACCAGTATCGAAAATATCATCAATAATGAGAACTCTATCACCACTCCTCAAGTGCTGCGGATCATAGGTCCAGCCATCGATGCGGACACGTCCCCTCTCATGAAGATCTGTATATGATCGTGCAACAACCGCAGCATAAAAAACAGGCTTGTCATCTTTTTTGACCAGCTTGAAAAACTCACTGAATATATTACCCATTAAAGCACCACCACGGAGTAAGACATAGATGATGTCTGGTATGAATCCATCATTATACATGCGATGAGCCAGCTTCAATGCATTATCTCTCATAGCTTCCAGGGATATAAATTCTTTCTCCATATTCAACGACCTTCCGGTATGGTAAGGGTGATGCTTTCACCTTTTCGAAAAACTGTTATCGTCAATAGATCCGGCTCCACCTTCCCCAGGGCTGTGTATAGAGCGGGAATGCTGTCGATAAGAACATCATTGATAAATGTGATGATATCACCTTCTCGAAGATCGAAAGTATGGGCTGGCGAACGAGGATATACCACGGCGACAGGTATTCCATTGAAGTGATGCGGCAGACCCATAAGATCTCTAATCTCATCATTCATAGGAGCAGGAACAAATCCAGGCCAGGCAAATTTGTACATCGCGAGAATCTCATCCTCCCCCAGCCTCTCGCCAATAATGGAATGGAGTTCCAGCTTATGGCCGAATCGGTCAATAGAGAAGACAACTGTATCACCTGGAGTGACTTCTCCAATTTCATATATCAGAGCTTCATAATTAGTAAAACGCTCATCATCCATGCTTAGAATCAAGTCTCCAGCCTGCAGACCTGCTTCATCCGCTGGAGAGCCAAGAAATACCTGGTATACCATGACACCATGATCTGGAGGATGACCCAGGGATTCAGCTACTTCATGGCTGTAGATCCCCAGACTGGCTCCCAACCATCCATAGCGTACAACACCATTTTCAAGAAGCCGCCGCACATACGACTGGACATTATTGGCCGGAATGGCAAATCCCAATCCTATACTGCCACTATTGGGCGTTGTAATGAATGTATTGATTCCGATTACTTCACCGTGGATATTGATCAGCGGACCACCGGAATTACCCTGATTAATGGCCGCATCAGTTTGGATGAAGGCATTGATATTACCCTGAGGTCCATATCGGCGATCCATGGCACTGACAATTCCAGCCGTTACAGAATTCCCATACCCGTATGGATTCCCAATAGCCAGAACCAGGTCTCCAACATACAGGGTATCAGAATCACCAAATTCTGCTGTCGGCAGAGTTTTCTCAGAGCTGGTTATTCTTATCAACGCCAGATCTCTCCGGTCATCTTTACCGACAAGTTGACCGGAAATGGACTCTCCACTGTAGAGCTTGACATTGATAGTTTCAGCATGACCGATAACATGAGAATTCGTGACAATGAAGTAGGTATCCTTATCTCGATGAATAATAACACCTGAGCCCATACCCATACTTCGATAAAACTGTAAACCCTCCGGTTCTTTGGACGGATCTTTGAAAAAATCATTCCAGGGCAATTCTTCCGGGTTATCTTCCATGAGAAGTTTTTCCGATTCCACTTTGATTTCCACCACTGACGCATTTAACTGTGCACTTACCAGCCGAAATGCCGATTGAACCTCCAGAAGACTGACCAATGAATCCTCTGGAGATTCCGCAGCTCTAGCTTCAGGTATGAACGCAGTATCCGGGATGGAAGCTTCACGGAAACTGATTGCATACATCAGCAGTCCACCAAGTAAAAAAGTCAGTATGGTATGTTTCAGAATTGGTTTCTCCATTATTGAGTTTCTCCCCATGAAGTCAGTATCCTGGGTTCATTGTCAGTTATCAATATGCTGTGTTCAAAATGAGCGCTCAATGATCCATCCTGAGTAGTCACACTCCAACCATCATCAAGCACCTGCACATCGGCATTGCCGGCATTAATCATCGGCTCAATTGCCAGAATCATGCCCGGCATTAACCGTGGATTACTTCCTCTCGAAGGATAGTAATTAGGAATCTGCGGCTCTTCATGAAGAGACAATCCAACTCCATGTCCACAAAAGCTATACACAATCCCATACTTTTCAGGTTTAACAATCCTGGTAACCGCCTTGCCTATGTCCTTAATCCTATTTCCAGGAAAACAAACATTAATCGCTGCCTCAAGTGATTTCCTGGTGATATCCAGAAGTGCATGAGTATCAGGAGCAATTTCATCTACAGAAAAAGTCTTGCAGGCATCACTGTAATACCCGTTTAGAATAACTCCAATATCGCAGCCAACAATATCCCCTGCTTCTAATTTTTCACTGCTGGGTATACCATGTATCACGATATTATTGACAGAAGTACACACAGAAGCAGGAAATCCTCCATAACCTAAAAAAGCAGGAATTCCTCCACCATTTCGTATTGTCTCCTCGACAACACGGTTTATATCAAGTGTGGAGATACCAGAATGAATCATTTCATTGAGCCTGATGAAGACTTCTGAGAGTAAATCAGCTGAACGTTGAATACCATCCTGCTGCATGGTGTTCTTTATCGAAATCACTGTATGACCTCATTTCCATAGAGCTCCTGAAGTTTCGGATTCGCTGGATCAATTGCCAATGCAGCTTCAATGACTCCTTTCATCTTATCAAATTGACCAAGATATCGAAATACAAAGGCCTGCAGATAGTACAGACGTACCTTTTTGTCCGCAGCAATCATGGGAATGCTGAGTGCCATTTGCAAATCATCCAGAGAATTCAAATAGAGAGAATCAATTTCTTCAATCAATGTTGCCTTGCCTATCGACCGATACTCTCTTCCTTTGCGTCCCCCTGCACCAATTGACTTTACGAGTTTTTCCGTATCGCTTCGTGCTTGAATTAATGCCTGCACTCTATCTTCAAGCGGTAAATTATCCTTACCGAGAGTTCTAAACTCATTCCTGAGAGAATAAATCAGTAATGGATCATGAAGACTTCTGTCGATATGTGTTGGTTTTTCAATGAATCCATCGGCAATGCTTATAAGCTCCTGAGAAGCCATCAAAGCATATAGTGCTGTATCATGAAGACCTCTCCAACTTTTTTCCCTTCTGACAAATTCTCTGAATTCATTATAAACAGCAAGTTCTCCGGCTTGAGCAGGAATGAGATCAATAATGGCTGTATAGCGTGAAGCATCAGAAGCAAGTCGCCATGAGAGAATCCACGTTTCATCAGGAAAATACTTCCTATAGCGATCCACCACAATATCGATAGACGAAAAATCTTTTCGGATGGATAGATATTCAAGCAAAAAAGTGGTCAATGTTCTGATATCAACAGGCTGAACAGTGGATTTCTCAATGGTTATTTCATTGAAGAGTTCCCAGAGTCCTGCTTCATACAAGTGAGGAGGCAAAGATGTTGGATCGACTTTGAGAGCGGCTATGGCTGATACATAGTCTGTTGGCTGGTTGGGATCTGATCGAAGCAAGCGACTTGCCAGACCAGGGTTGTCATCAGCATTTTTTACTGCCCATGCAGATTTCACCTCACTCTGATCTGGAAAAATGGTCAGGGCATCACGAAGCAATACCTCGGACTGACGATTATTTCCTTCAGTACTCTCCAGTATGGAAAGATTTATCCACAATTTCCAGGAATTCTCTGGTATACTGGCCGTCAGATCTGGATATACAATTCTCAATGCCTCATACCAGAGTTTCCTGGCCTGATTGCGATAATCGGAACGTCCCTGCAATCTGTATTGTTTCCAATAGATATCACCAAGGAACTGCAGATCCTTCCAGTAAACCATTCGGCGGCTTCGTCCATCCTGGATGCCTGTATTCAACCAGGTAACAGCCGATTCAGTATCTCGTGCATCATACGCAAGTCGTCCCAGAGCTGAATATAAGTTGTGATGGAAGGGAAACTCCAGATTCTTCCACCAGCGATTACCGGATATTGACTCTTTGGCAAGTTCCAGGGCTCTGTCTGTTTCCCCATCTCTCATGCGGGCCAGTGCGGCATCAACTGTGAGGACAGCGGACTGGGTAATTTCAGCTACTTCCTCAAGAAATTCAGCATTCAGATCTGATTCTATTCTCCGATAGAAATCTTCCATCTCCAGATCTTCTTCATCCAGGTAAGCAAGAATTTTCAATTCAGCAAGGAGAGTTGGCCAGACATTTCCAGAGAGATTGACAGCAGTTTTTTCTGCTTTTTTTATTCTCCCGGATCTTAATTGAGTCCACACAAGGAAGGCCGTTACATCCTGGTTATCAGGTAAGACATTTTTGGCCCTGTAGGCCAGTCTTTCTAACAATCTATAATTCTTATACTGGGCATCTTCAGGCAATTGCAGTGCAGCTGACCGTAGTAACTGTTTCCATTGCATGACTGTTACGGCATGCCGTGAAGCTTGAAGCATCTCCCATCCAGCTCGTAAATTTCTGTTTTCTAATACGGCGGCTTCAACAGCCTGCATAGTCTCATCAAATTTCCTGTCATCAGCAGTTCTGCGGAACAGCAACAGATAGGCAGTAAGGGACTGTGTAAGAAGTATCAGAACTACAATTAAAATGGGAAGGAAACGGACCGATTTATGGTTTTTCATAGCATTAAGGTATTATTGAGTTTTGAATGCCATCAAGAACTCCATTGATAAATCGATAGGATTCCGGTGAGCCTAATTGTTTTGCAATCTCTACAGCTTCATTTATTGTTACTGAGATTGGTATTTCCTTCTGGCAGAGCATGGAATAGACACCGGTTCTCAGTATGGATAAATCCACTTTGGTCAGTCGATCGAAACTCCAATTCTTTAATTGTTTTCGAATGTGTTCATCGATATTCGACTGGTTCTCTACCACTCCCGAGATAATTGAGGCCGCAAACGACCTGGCATCATCTCCTACATTTCTATCCAGCCAATCGAATTGAAGAACACTCTCCAATTCACATTTTGTTTCTTCCCATGCGTACAATCCCTGAATGGCGACAATCCTCCCATTTCGCCTGTTTCCCATCCCTACTTATACTCGCCAAAGTAATTGATAGTCGATTTGGCACGAATCTCTTCAAGAATACCTTCTGCGATTTCATCGAATTTTTTCTGATATCTTTCTGCGAAAATAAGCTGCTGGAGATAGGTCTTTACCTCTGTCGAATCTTTGGGCAGAAGCTGAGCGGCTTTTTTTTCTGTAATTTGAATGATGTGAAAGCCTACTTTTGATTTTAAAACACCACTGATATCTTCGACATTCATCTTGAAAACGGATTTGATGAACTCACTGCCATAGAGTTGTTTAGCCACCTCATCGCCTTTCATGAGTGGCCCAATCTTTCCACCACGAGCCCTGGAAACCTCATCCTCTGATTCGGCAACAACCAGATCAATAAATGTGGCTGAGGTGTTTAATAATTGCCGATGAACGTCATCCGCTTTTATTTGTTTCTCATTTATTTCAGCAGGACTCAGGGAGCGAGTATCAAAGAAAATCTGATTGAACCATACAGAATCGGAAACAACAAATTCCTGAACTCTCTTCTGGTACTCTGCACTAATATCTTCATCACTTGCAGGTTCAATATTCTGAAACTCTTCTCTTCCGTGAAAACTGACATATTTCTCAGCCATGAGCTGTTTCTGCACGGTTGATTCAAATTCTTCTAACGTAAGACCCTGCTGTTTAATAATCTGTTCATATTGATTCTTGTCTGTTAATACAGCTCCAGGAGGCAGGGCTCCGATACTGGTAAGCTGCTGAGAAATAAGCCGCAATCCAGCCTGTTCCACCTCTTCTGAAGTAACAGTGATACGACGTTCGGCTTCGGCTGCCTGATGAATAAGCATTTGATCAATGAGGGATTCAAGTATGTTCTTTTTCTCCTCCATTGTTAATTTCCTGCCCTGTTGTCTTTCCAGAGTCTCAATCATCTGATCAAGCCTCTTACCGGAAACAGGTTCCGTCCGTTTGTAACGTACAGTGGCAATTGCCATATCCTGGGCTGGGAGGAGCATTGTTGTTATATGAATAAGAATTACTACTGTAAATAGTTTAATAACATATCTCATAGATTTCACCTCAATCCCTGAGTTTGATCAATATGGAGGCGGGATCCAACAACCCTGGCTTCATCCGGGTTGTTCAAAACATCAGATTTCTTCAGATACAATCCTTCGGCTTCCATGGTTGTCATAAGTGACTGCAATAGTCGGGGTTTCCTCAATCCCCTACCGGATATAAATGCATAGCTTCGCTTCCCTGAAAGCATACCAGATGATTTCAGAAAGGTACCAAGATTTGGGGATATTTTTCCGGTAAAGAAGGATGGTGCAATTGTTCCCACAACGATATAATGATACGAAGTAAGAGATATACTTCCATCAGTTCCTGCATTTACAATGGTCACATCATGTCCCTGTTCCTCAATCCCCTCACTCAATGCCCGCACAATACCTGTGAGGTGAATGGAGTGATGACAGGGATAATAGACTATGGCAACTCGCAGAATCTACTCCTGGATTATTGCTCTTCTTCCAGAGGTTGCTCCAGAAACCAATTGGGACCTGATTCCTCTGCTCGTCGAGCAGCACCGATAACATCATCTTTTTCTCCTGACTTGTATGCCATAGCCACAACAAGGGATGATACAATAAAAAATACTCCCAGGATAGACGTGGCTTTTGTTAGCACACTGCCACTTGAGGCTCCGAAGGGAGTTGAACTTCCTCCATTCCCAAATAAACCGCCGAATCCTTCACCCTGCTCATCCTGAAGCATAACCAGTGCAATAATCAACACAGCTGTTATCGCGAATAATACAAGAAAGACAGTTCCAACAATACCCAAAATATTTACACTCCCTCGATGTCGAATGCCACAATGCTGCTAAAGGAAGTAACATCAAGTGAGGCACCACCGACCAATGCACCATCGATATCCGGTTGAGCCATAAGATCCTTAACATTGTCAGGCTTCACTGATCCACCATATTGAATAATAATGGAATCAGCAACTGATTCTGAGTATAATGTAGCAATCTTTGAACGGCAAGCCTTGTGAACAGCCTGTGCGTCAATCGGTGTTGCAGTTTTTCCTGTGCCAATAGCCCACACTGGTTCATAGGCAACAACAAGACGCTCCATTTGATTCGCATTGACCCCGGCCAGACCACCTTCCAACTGACCAAAACAAACATCATGCACCCTGTCGGCTTCCCTTTCCTCCAGAGTTTCCCCGATACATAGAATGATCTCCATTCCATGAGCCAGACCAAGTTTTACTTTTTCGTTTATAAAAGCATCGGTTTCTCCATAAACATGACGACGTTCACTGTGCCCAAGGATTACGGATTGCACTCCCAACTCCTTCAGCATTAAAACCGAAGTTTCACCCGTATGGGCCCCGGTTTCCACAGAAGCCATGTTCTGAGCAGCAAGAGTAACATCACTTCCCTCCAGAACTCTGGATACAGCCTGAATGCAGACAAAGGAAGGTGCAATCATTTTTCGAGTGTTTGAACCTTTCTTCATATCAACAACATCCCCGGCAAGCTCAATGGCTTCCTGAGGCGTTTTATTCATTTTCCAGTTACCGGCAATTAAATACTGACGAGGCATTATCTACTCCTTAAGCGCCATCACTCCAGGAAGGGCCTTACCTTCAAGGTATTCCAGTGAAGCTCCTCCGCCTGTTGAGACATGATCTATTTTATCGGCCAGATTGAATTTGTTGACAGCCGCGACTGAGTCACCACCGCCAACAATCGTTAACCCCTGACAGTCAGCAATAATACTGGCAACATCCAGAGTACCCTTTGCAAAGGACTCAAACTCAAACACGCCCATAGGGCCATTCCAGACAACAGTTTTTACATCAGAAAGAAGATTCCTCACGGCTTCCACTGTTTTCGGCCCAACATCCATGGCTAATTTTCCATTCGGTACATTGACATTGTCCACGTATTGTGGTTCTGCTGTTTCTTTGAATTCATCGGCAACAACATGATCCAGGGGAAGAAGGACCTGTATCCCTCGGCTGTCAGCTTCTTTGAGAAAGGAGCGGGCAGTATCCGTGTAATCATCCTCTATCAGGGATTTCCCTACCGTTTTACCCTGTACTTTCATGAATGTATAGGCCATTCCTCCACCGATAATGAAAGCATTCACCTTGTTGAGAAGTGATTCCAGGACTGCAATTTTGGATGAAACCTTGGCTCCCCCTATAATGGCAATGAAAGGCTTCTCCGGCTTCTCCAGAACTCTGTCAAAAAATGTGCATTCCTTTTCCATTAACAGGCCTCCTGCTGACGGAAGCAGTTTTGCCAAACCCACAGTCGAGGCATGAGCACGATGAGCCGCACCAAATGCATCATTGACATAAAAATCACCAAGTCTGGCCAGTGATTGACAGAAATCAGCATCATTATCTTTTTCCTGACTGTAGAACCGGGTATTCTCCAGGAGCAGGATCTCTCCACTTTTCAGACCGTCTGCCAGTTTTTCCACCTCAGGACCTATGACATCCGGGGCCATTACAACATTGACGCCGGATAATTCTGATAAACGCTCTCTGAGCTGAGTCATACTGTATTCAGGGTTTACCCGTCCTTCAGGGCGTCCCAGATGGCTCATCACAATGAGTGCAGCATCCCTGTCAAGAAGATTCTTAAGTGTTGGTATCGCACGCCTCATTCGTGTGTCATCGGAAATCACACCATTGGCAACCGGAACATTGAAATCGACACGGACCAGAACTTTCTTCCCTGCCGGGTTAATACTGTTTATTGTTCTCAAAACCATGGATTCTCCTCTACTTCGCAATTTTCTGTGCAAGATCAACCACTCTGGTTGAATAGCCAAATTCATTATCATACCACGAAACAACCTTAATCAAACTATTTCCGGTTACCATGGTTAAACTGGAATCAAAGATCGAGGAATGACTGTTACCTTTAATGTCAGATGAAACCAGAGGGGCCTCAGAATACTCGATAATACCGTCCATATCACCTTCTGCTGCTTTTTTAATTTCATTGTTGACCTCCTGTGGTGTAACATCTGTTGATAAACTGGCAACAAAGTCTATCGCCGATCCTACAGGAACTGGAACTCGCATTGACATGCCATTGAGTTTACCTTCAAGCTCTGGAATGACTTTTCCAATGGCCTTGGCAACCCCTGTGCCTGTTGGAATGATGTTGAGGTTGGCTGCACGGGCCCTTCCTGGATCCGCATGAGGGGTGTCAACAAGTACCTGATCGCTTGTGTATGCGTGAACTGTAGTCATCAATCCCCCTTTTTATTCCAATTACAATATCAACTTCCAGATCTCCCCATGGCAAGTTTTTCGGACTGCGGTCGGACAATGTCATAATTCTCTTATCATCAACCATAGTACTGTTTCTACCGACCTCAACATGCCGATTATACACTCCGTAAGTAGAATCATGCTTCAATAAACTGGCCAGTATTTTTGTGTCGGTGATATCATTGACAGCAACAATATCCAATGCCAGGCCGTTCACAGGCAATCTTGAAAACATTCCTGCCAATTTGTCCAAAACCGTTTATTACAATTTTCACACCATCCTCCAGGAAACAGGGAGAATTCAGAACTATAACGACTTTCTATCAATTTGGTCAATGGACAAAAATCCTGGACAGTAAGCAATATGAATTTTCCAGTGTCAGAAAGCTTGTTAAATGAACCAGCTCTTCCATCAGAGATATTATATCTGGGCACCTCTAAAAAACCTTATTTCGTTTCTGGCTTGATCTTTTTCCTCGCTACTGCGTTGTCAAAATGCTCACGTAATCAGGTGCGTACCGCAGGAGCGAAGCTCCGAGGAACGCACCGCCACTATCAGGTGCGTACCGCAGGAGCGAAGCTCCGAGGAACCACCGAGGAACGAAGCACCACCACTACGCCAAATTCCAAAAACGGTTTTTTAGAGGTTGCCATCTGATAGACAAAGAAATTAAAAATATCCCCTACCGACAGGATATCTTATTATCCCAAATTGCCTTGACACAACGATATATGAGTATTGAGCTGTTATATCGTGTAATAATCTTCACCTGACCAGGTTTAAATGAAACCAGGCTCTTACAGGCTTTCTGACACTGCATATGAATTAAATCGCACAGGCAGAAAAGATAACATGGGAACTCCTGAACTACAGTTGTAACAGACACAGTTTTGATTTTTCTACACTTCAATCAACTAACAATGTCAACGATTGTACTCTGATTTAACGAAATCTCACGGTACTGTTTCCCTCTGATCCTGCCTTAGTTTCCCGGAGTGTGTAAGAATAAATCAGTTCGAAATTGAACTTGTTGAATTCACATGATATCTCCAGTGAGATAATATCTACAGTAGCGGTTTATATGTTTTAAGGAGAATGAAGTCGTAAAGATGAACTATGTTTCTGGAGAGATGATCGAAAACAGAATTATGGAAGAAAGAATTATAGCTGTACTGGTTTTTGAGTCAGAAAATGAATTAAAACCTGTTATTGATTCACTTCTGGAGGGCGGCATCCGTATAATTGAACTGGCTCTACGAACAGATTATTCCCTGAAAGCCATTGAAAAAGCAAAGAAGGAATACCCCGAGATGATTATTGGTGCCGGAACGGTAATAAAACCTGAGCAGATAGACCAATTAAAAGGATTGGAAATTCCCTTTGCTGTTGCACCAGGTTTTAATCGTATGGTTGTTGAAAAAGCGGCATCGGTAAACCTGCCTTTTTTTCCTGGAGTTGCCACTCCATCTGAAATTGAAGCGGCTGTTTCAATGGGCATTAGAATTCTCAAACTATTTCCAGCAGAACACCTTGGAGGTTTGAAATACTTGAATTCTATCAATGCTCCATATCTCCATTTGAATCTTCGCTATATACCTCTTGGAGGTGTGGGACAGAACAACTTAAAGAACTACCTGATGAATCCAAATATTGGAGGTGTGGGAGGATCATGGATTGCATCAAGGAGTTTGATTGAAAAACGGCAATGGAAGGAGATCAGACAGAATGCAAAAGATGCTGTTTCCATCAGAGATGAGGTATCGAAAATATCCGGGAAAGATTAATTAAGGGTACCTCTAAAAACAGCTTCAGGAAATTGACGAAATGGCGGTGTGTTCCTCGGGCTACGCCCTGCGGTACACACCTGATTTAATTCTTTCTTTGCAAGGCGGCAAAAGCGGAGCGTAGCCAGGTGGTTGGCGGTGCGTTCCTCGGAGCTTTGCTCCTGCGGTACGCACCTGCTTAGTTGAGTATTTTGACAACGCAGTAGCGGCGGAAAAGATCGAGTCAAAAACGAAATAAGGTTTTTTAGAGGTGCCCGATAGCATGAATCTCCGATTATCTAAGGTAACAATCTTGACAATCACAAACTTGATGATTAATTATATATTATATTCTGGAACAGGCGGAGGCTCTTTATGAAAAGAAATACTATGCTACTACTTCTTACTGGTGTTCTTGCATTGCATATATATGGATTGGAGGATAGAGGCAAAGCTGTGATCTATACAACCAAATCCAAAGTCATCAAAGTAGACGAAATCCTCGCCAACTTTGGCAAAAAGTGGAATGTTACTATAATTCTGGATGATGGGGAACGTGTTAAAAGCAATATAGAGATTAATGATATAAAGCGGTTGGATATCATCAAATGGGATAATGAAGAAGAATGGTGGCTTGAAGGAAAAATTGTTTTAAGATCAGAAATACTGGCTCCCAATAATTCAATCAGAAAGGAATATATGATTATAGCCAATCCAGACAGTCTCTTTAAGCGGGATGACGAATATGTAGTGTATAAAAAATCTGATCCTGTTAACAACGAACTGGTAAGCAACCGAATCTGGAGTAAATCGATTACTGCCATTGAGTTTGGACCTGATATAGGCAGCTTCAAAATTGATTCAAATGGCAATAAATTTAATCCGGATTATATATACAGCCCTTATACGGGGGAGATAATGAAATTCGGTAACAGCAGCGACAGAGAAAATGTAGGTTCAGAAGGAAATAAACTACCTCCCGAAAATCAGGGTGAGCCATTGAATGCTCCCGAGAACTAACAGAAAACCCGAATATGAAACAGGCTCCTGGGAATAATGTATTCTATCGGAATCAGAATTGGAGTTACCCAAGGATCACACACGGTAAAGGTATTCACCTGTTTGATGATTCAGGTCATTCATACATTGATGCATGTTCGGGAGCTGCAGTTGCGAATATTGGCCATGGCAACAAGGAAATTGCGGCCTATGCCAGGGAGCACATAGAAAGAATTGCCTATACCCATCTTTCCAGATGGACAGTGGATTCCATTGAGAACTGTGCAGAAAAACTATCCAGTTGGACTCCCAGTTCCCTTGATCATGTCTACTTTGTTTCCGGTGGATCTGAAGCCATTGAGACAGCTCTTAAAATGGCCCGTCAATACTTTGTGGAACGCAATGGAATTGATTCAAAGAAATGGAAAATTATCTCAAAGTGGAATGCATACCATGGGAGCACACTGGGAGCCCTCTCCCTGACTGGTGTCTGGGGTCGCCGTCGCCCTTATGGGCCCATATTGAATGCGGGGTTTCCTCAAATACAACAATTCTACCACTACCGAAATCCCTGGAACTGTAAGACACTGGAGGAAACCAGTATCAAAGCAGCGCAGGTACTTGAAGAAGAAATTCTTAATCAGGATCCTGATACTGTTTCGGCATTTATTACCGAACCCATAGTAGGGGCTGCCGCTCCCGGAGCCCATCCCACAAAAATCTACTTTGATATGGTGAGAGAAATCTGTGACAAATATGATATTCTCCTGATCATTGATGAGGTGATGTCCGGAATTGGTCGTACTGGTAAAAAATTCGGCTCCGATCATTATGATGTTAAGGCTGATATAATGACTTTAGCCAAGGGTTTATCCTGCGGCTACACCCCCATTGGTGCCGCTGTTGCTTCTGACAGGGTTTTTGAGACCATCATGCTCAAGGGATCGGGAGTGTTTGTTCACGGCTACACCTTTGCTGGCAATCCTCTCTCATGTGGTATTGCACACAAGGTGCTGGAAATCATCGAGCGTGAAGGGTATGTGGAAAATTCGGCGATTCAGGGAGAATACCTCATTTCGAAGTTGAAGAGCCTGGCCGACAATCCTGTGATTGGAGACATTCGGGGTAAAGGATTGATGATTGGTGTTGAATTAGTCAAAAACAAAGAGACAAAGGAACCATTTGATGCCTCGATCAATGCCAGTCAGCTTGTGATGGAAATTGGTCTGGAAGAAGGCATTGTACTCTACCCTGGCGGTGAATCAGCTCCGGGAAATCTCGGCGATCACTTTCTCCTGGCTCCGCCAATAAACATCACTCGCGAAGAAATAGATATGCTCTTTTATCGACTTGAGAAGACAATGAATCGCTGTGTAGAAAAATTAGAACAATTCTGCCAGTGAATAACTGTGGAGGGAAGGCATTCCATTATGAGCAAACTTATAATAACTCTGGCACTGACTGGAAATATACCCACAAAGGCTCTCAATGCATCAACTCCGATAACCGCCATTGAGATAGCAGACCAGATTGAAACTGGTTTGGAACAGGGTATTTCCATCGCTCATATTCATGCACGGGATGAGTCTGGAAACCCCACCCATGACCGTAGGTATTTTGAAGCGATTCTTAACGAGATTCACCGCCGTCAACTTGATGTAATTACCCAGTGTTCAACCGGAGCACGAGGGGGGGATAACTCAATTGAGTGCCGGGGTCAGATGCTGGATCTGCCCTTTGAGATGGCCAGTCTGGCCACCGGTTCATCCAATTTCCCGTCTTCCGTCAATGCAAATTCACCCCAATTGATTCACGCACTGGCTAAAAAAATGTACTCCCATGGTATAAAACCTGAAATTGAAGCTTTCGACTGCGGCATGATTTCCAATGCATCATTCTTATTGAAAAAGGGTATTCTCAAAGATTCCCTTCATTTCAACATGGTGATGAACGTTCCAGGATCCATTCAGGGAACTATCAAGAATCTTCTGTTCATGACTGAAATTATCCCTCAAAATTCAACATGGACCGTATGCGGTATTGGAAAGGCTCATGTATCCATGATCACCGCGGGTATTCTACTGGGCGGCCATGTCCGCACCGGACTTGAAGATACTCTTGTGTATTCCGGAAACATACCTGCGGACAATAAGATACTGGTTAGCCGTGTAATTCAAATTGCAAAGGACCTGGAACGGGAAGTGGCATCACCCGCAGAAGCACGGGAAATCCTGGGATTGAAAAAATCTACATGAGTTCTCTCACCGACCAATAGTCTGAAAGATATCTCCTGGTTGCAATGTTTCACTCAGTCCTGTATTCTGATAACTACTATATGAGGGGGAAACAGTGATGCAATTTTTAGGCAAAATAGCTTTGCTCGCTAGTATTGTGCTAATGACATCCTGTCAGGATTCTGAGAAGACTGATTCAGACCATGAGACTCTGGAAGCCACAAGTGCCCTGGAAGGATCAAGTGAATCCAAAGAGTCACCTCCTGAGACTGAGTTACATATTCCAGCCGTTGTACTCAGAGATGAAGCGGTTGTCTGGGATTCCAGGGATGAGAAATCAATATCGGGATCACTGCATCAACTGGATATGGGAACGGAAATAACTTACCTTGGAATCGATAAGGAACTGACAAGTGGTAGCAATTCCTACGATTATTCCAGAGTTGAACTCAGCGACGGCACATCAGGATGGGTGTCCACTTTTCGACTGGCAAAAAATGCCATCAGTGCCGTTGTTGTCGAAAAAGCATGGCTTTATAAAAAAACAATGATAACAACCCCTGTCAATAGAACTGTTCCCGGCGGTCAAATTGTTGCGGTATCCCTTGAACAGGGACAAAAAAATGGATTCGCACAAATCACTTTCTCCTGGTACGATGGAGACAGAATTTCCAACCCTGAAACACTCTACATTGAATATGATAAATTATCAGTCAATGTCAATGATATTGGTGCTGCTCAACTCACCTTGAAGGCTTTTAGATATCCTGAACAACGATCAGACTTCTTCAACCTGGCTATTTCGACAGGCTCAATTTTCAATGTGAATATCAATCTGGGATCAGAAAGACGCATCCATACAGAACCCGATATAAATTCAGATAGAATTGAAGGCTGGACAGAAATGCGGGTTCTTGCTGTGAATCCCTGGGATGAGGGGGATGCAACAGACTGGTATCCAGTCATTCACGATGATGAGAATCCTGGATGGATTCAAACTGAAATTCTCACTCTTGATGCACCTCTCAGAGAAACAATATCCCTGAGGCCTCCTCTCGACGATAAGAGTACCTATACTGGTGAAGGAGTTCCATCCATTAATCTCTATCAGGGACTCTCTTACAGAAAACTGGTAAAAGACGAACAGGGTGATGAGCGTTTAATACCCCACAAATATCTTGAAATAGGAGAAATTGTCTACACAACCGGACGTGAAATGAAGTATGACAATATTGATTTCATCCATATCGAATTTCCTGGTGGAGATAATGGCTGGAGTTCTAAGTCCTATATTATCACCAATTCAAGAGCGGCTGTTATTACTGAGAATAATATCCGAACTTTCAAGGAACCAAAGCTGACGGCTCTTTCAAAGTTGAAGCTTGACAGGTTTCAGATTGCAGCCGTTTCTAATGAGGAGTTTTCCGGATTTATTAAACTCAGCTACATCGATAGAAAAGATAAAACGCTCCACAAGGATGTATATGTTCAGTTGGAGAAGGCAGCTTTTTCCTACAATGAGAATGATGTCAATACCGCCCTTCTTCTGGAAAAGATTTCAAGTGAAGAGAATGAGGAGAGCAGAGAAATCTATACAAGAAAGATCATGACAATACCATCCATCTTTCAAAATGATCTCAATGATATTCTGACACCTATACAATCTAAAGATTGATAGATTAACTATCAGGAAGAAGAGTCAGGCTCCGGTTGTATTCTGGTCAGGAATTCTTGAATCCAGCCCTCAAACCCGATCCGTCCGCTACAAAGTTCCAGATTACTTCAATGGTTCATTGAGGATTATGGCTGTTTGTTTCTCAAAGGATTTAACTGTCAGCGCATCATCCGGCGGGAAAAGCTCCTCCAATTCACTCCCTGAGTGTCAGACCCCTGGTTCCCTTCAGGATAACGATTATCAGTGGAGTCCGCAAACAGGGAAGCGACAGAATCTCTATAAATCGAAGGATGTATCCTGATTTCAGGAAACTGGAGGTTTCAGCGTCCTACCTCCCCATCGGGCTGGCCGGAGAACTGAATTACTATCTGAGTGAGTTTCCCTGTGAGCATTCTGACAACGCAGTAGCAGCAGAAAAGATCGAGTCAAGAACTCAATGGGTTTTTTAGAGGTGCCCTAACAAAGTACTATCTGAATGTCGATATTTTCATTGAGGTATTCAATGAACAATCGCTTCCCTATACTGCTGCTGATTCTCATATCAGTTTTTCAAATCCATGCAGAAGAATCCCAGAATATTCTTGCTGATACACTGACAATATTCGGCGGACCAGAAACTCCTCCAGTGATTCTGGACAGCTCCAGGGGCTGGACCGCTATTGCCGTCATTGACTGGGATACCGTGAAGTCTCATTCCACAAATAAGAAGTCACCCAGGATCTGGCGGCTTCGCAGCCGCTATGAACACCAGAGTTCAGGCGGACCTGTTACACTCCAGGTTAGAATTTTCAATCAGGCAGGTACCTCACTATTCACACACGACTGGGCCCAGAGTGTTCAGAAGGAAAATGATTCATACAGTAATTGGTTTGAGGATATCAGACGATTAGTTGACTCAGGGGATCGCAGTATCGTTGAAGCAAAACTGATTGCATCTCCTCGAATACCCCTCCAGGGAACCATCTATGCCATATCGATGGAAGTCTGGGAGATGCAGGCAAAGTCAATTCGCCCCAGTCATGAAGAATCCTCTGTACAACTGGCCTACACCCGGGCACCCAGGATCAACTCCGAAAACTATCGTAACCAGCCCTTTAATACAGGCCTGCAGACAGCCATGGAATTTTCACTCACATTTATTGAGTCCTGTATTACAGGTGACTTGACCGAATACTATCGTTCACAAAACGATACAATACGTATACTCGACGATGGCAGCTCAAGGCAGAAATATAGCCTTCCCCTTCCATCAGGCATTCCCGGCATATCAACTCTTCAGGATTACAGGAAGCATTTCATCTATAGGATATACTCCATCGAAACGTTCTCCCGGATGTTCCCGGAATGGTTCGATATTTCCAGGGAATGGTCTCCGGATATGGACATGTATTTATTTATGGGAAATGAAAATAACATTAAACACATCGACTTGAGCGGAGTCGATTTCCTTGTTTTTCTTGTGGGACTGGATATAGATGGAGAATGGAAGGTACTGGCAAGACCGGAACCCTGATTCCAGCTCTTTTAACCTGGTCGCTCCAGACTGATGCGCCCGAATTTTCCTTCCCGGATATCTTTGAGAACCATCTGACAGATGCGTGAAATATCAATAGTATCTCCAGCTGCAATGCAACCCCGCTTCCGGCCGATAAGTTCCAACAGCTCATAGGAATTTTCAGGTATATCAGTCAGTTTATAGCGATTGGCAAGAGGTTTCGGGTAGTGTTTAGCTAGATACACAAGGACTTTTCTTGTAACTTCTTCTTCCGGTAAAACTGTTTCCTTGATAGCTCCCAGAGCCGATAGTACAATGCCTGTTTGTGGGTTCTCAAATCTATGCCAGAGTAAACCCGGTGTATCGAATAACTCAAACTGACGGCTTATAGGGATACGGTTCAGATGGCGTGTGAGACCGGGAGCAGCTCCGGCTTCAGCCTTCCTTCTCCCTGCCAGTCCATTGATAATTGTTGATTTACCCACATTGGGTATACCAACAATCAAGGCCCTGACAGGGCGGCGAGCCAGCCAGGACTTTCCCTCGCAAAGCTTCCTGCATACCGGAGGAATGGAGGATAAACTTTTTTTTCGCATGCCTGAAACTCTTACAGGTAAAACCTTCCCATCCTTTTCGAATGCTTCTGACCAAAGAGCTGTAATGGCTGAATCAGCCAGATCATCTTTATTCAGCACAATCAATCGAGGTTTGAACTGGGTCATTTGCTCTAGAAGGGGATTACGGCTGGCTCCAGGGGCTCTGGCATCCAGGACTTCAATAACAACGTCAACCCGTTTGAGATTTTCCGATATGATTCTTCTGCTTCCAGCCATATGGCCGGGGAACCATTGGATGAGACTCATTTGTCAGTTATTCTGCAGTTCTTTACAATTTCCTTAAATCGTCTGGATGTGTGATGAGCTTCATCGCTCTCTGCCTGCACTGCAGCTTCCAGGTTATTGAGGGCTGTATAATAAGCATTCCATCCACGCTTCTCCTGATGCCATATGCTTTTCAACGATGTAGATTTTCTGTCATAGTTTTTTACCCAATCCGGCAGCCGTATATTGGCAAGGGAAAGAATGCTTTTTCGACCGTCCTCATTGCTCGGGGTTAGAAGATGCAGGGCCAGACTCAGCATCACAAGTGTTATGGGAAGGGGTGTTACAAAGCATCCAGTAAAGGGATCTATTAATCTCTTGATCTTTTCAGGTCCATCGGGCAGGAAACCGGCATAGGCACTGAATACAAGTATCCGGATTAAGTCTCCAACATAGGAACCGGCTTTTCCTGCCTTTACCGCATCACCGGCAAAGGCGGCTTTATCATGACGCATAATCAATCCAGAAGCATGGACATACCGTAACGATGCCCGTTCCCGTCGATTCGTAAGAACTGAGAGAAGGTAACCCTGATCTTCAGCCCTTCCAATGAAGCTGGGAGTAAAAGGCTGGTGGCATCGCAGAGCATCCAGTCGGATACCATTTGTTCCGCCCGTAACATGTATACGGTATATGGGTTCGACATCTCCATTACGGGTATTGAGTTCCGCGCGAGTGGATACCGCCATGGGTCTCTGTTTGAAGAATAAGAACTCACCGCCCTGAGGAAGATCGGAAGGCCATGGGATGTCCGGTGTGAATAATCCATCAGAAATGTCCTTTTCATTCACCAGAGCTCCGGCAATCATGCCAAGCTCAACGTCCTGTCCGGATACATCTTTTCCCAGGGCTCCCCAGAGAGGAGTCTTAAAATGTTCAAACGCACTTTTTCCTGTTTCCTCTGTGAGAACTTCCTGAGGAAAAATCTGATCCAGATCAATTTTGAATGTGGCCTTTATATTTGGGTTATCCAAAATGGCCCAGAGAGCCGGCATGGCCTTCAAAAAGGAATAATGCCGTCCATATTCCCCATCAACTCCAAAAGTCTTCCTCAGTGCAGCTTCGTCATCAGGATTGTCCAGCCAGGGAACCAGTACATCGACGATCTTATCCGTATCCACCTCCGTAAAGGCAAAAACATCCAATCCCTCAAATCTCTCTTTCGCCACTCCTGCCAGTTGCGCCTTGAGCCAGGGTCCTGCCCAACAATGAAGGCCGCTGTGAGTAACGGACACGGAAAGCAGCATGGTCAGCCGATCCGATGAACGAGCCGTACCTCGTTTTTTCTCAAAAGCAAGAGTTTGAGCCATTCCCTTCAATCCATACACCACTTCATCATTCTGCGGAGGAATACCAATAGGTATAGGATGATCATACCAGTACTGTTGAGATTCCTTATTGACCTCATCAGCACCCTGGACAATCGTCTTCACTTCTTCATTGGCATCAGAATCCCTGTTGGGAACAGGCGGAGAAAGAAGAACATTGGAAGTAAATACAATCTGGTCTGGAACATCATCAATGGGATCATCAACAAGCTTGTGGACATCAATCCGCCGACTCCTGCGCAACAGTTCAATTTGTTTTTCCGGGTTATCATCGAGATGAAGAGCCTCAGGAAAAAAAGCCCTCCACACAGCATGAACAATGGTTTTTTCCGTGGCATCTCCGCCGTCAATCAATTGCTGAAGGTTCAATAATGCTTCTTTTCTATCTTTCGGTGCATTATCAAACTCAGCATGCAATACATTGACCGCATCACGGAAAATATTCTCCAGATTATTCGCTTCCTGAACACCTGCCAGTGCTCTCAAAAACTTATGGGCTGAATCTGCTGTTTGATCATTAGCCATGTCCATACTATCCCAGACTGAGAGCATTGTTTTATAGAAATTCTGTGCATCCCTGCTCATTTCCCCCCCCCTGATTTAATCATCTGCAGAACCTTTTCCCATGCCCCTGGGTCATAACCAACCGCAACCATTCGCCCCTCCCTCAGTACCGGAGTTTTGAGCAAAGCGGAATCATCCATCAATTCATCCCGGGGATTGTAATCCTTCCAGGCCAGTTGATGCTTTTCCCATGCCTTTCCACTACGGTTTATTAAATCATCCCAATTCCGCCCGGCCGCGACAGCCTGCCATTCACCCTGACTCAGATCTCGTTTTTCAAGGTCAACAAAATGGTACTTTATTCCTCTCTGGTCAAACCAAAGCCGGCATTTCTTCGTGTTCCGGCATTTCATCCTTCCGATTATCTGCATCAGGCACCGTCTGGCTTCACACTGACACGATGAAAACGCTTCTTACCGGCTTTGAGAATTATCTCACCACCGATGAAGGATTCCAATATTATCACGGCATCGATATCATCCATTTTGTCATCATTCACCCTGGCTCCGCCCTGCTGTACAAGACGACGTGCCTCACTCTTCGATGAACACAAACCGGTCATGACAAACAGATCAATCATGTTCATTCCATTATCGAACAGATCTGGTGATAATTCTGTGCAAGGCATTCCATCCTTATTCCCGATTCCTGTAAACATGGATTTAGAGGCCTCTTGAGCTGCCATGGCCTCCTCCTCACCATGAAGGAGTCTGGTAATCTCCCAGGCCAGCCGGTCCTTGGAATCATTGATGGCCCTATCATTCAACGCACCAAGTTCACGGCACTCTTCTGCATCTAAAAAGGTAAAGAGAAGTAAAAATCGGCCAACGTCCTCATCCGGGACATTGCGCCAGTACTGATAGAAATCATACACAGAAACAAGTTCCCGATCCAGAAACAGAGCGCCCTGTTCTGTTTTGCCCATTTTCTTTCCATCCGATCGTGTGATGAGGGGAAAAGTCAGACCAAAAGTTGTAACACCTTCCACCCGGCGGATCAACTCCATACCCGCAACAATGTTACCCCACTGGTCATCCCCGCCGATCTGAAGGACACAGTTGTGGCGCCGGTACAGCTCAAGGAAATCATAGGACTGGAGAAGCTGATAATTGAATTCCAAAAATGACAGACCCTTTTCCAAACGCTGCCTGTAAGCTTCAAAAGTCAGCATGCGGTTTACACTAAAGTGTCTCCCAATGTCACGGAGGAAATCAAGGTAATTGAGCGGTGTAAGCCACTGAGCATTGTTCTCAATGATGGCGTTGGAGTTGACAAAATCAATGAGTCGATAAAGTTGTGATTTCATGCCTGTGATATTCTGGTCAACCTGTTGAGGACTGATCAACTGCCGCATTTCAGTCTTGCCCGAGGGATCCCCGATAAGAGCAGTTCCTCCGCCCATAAGAATTATGGGGACATGACCGGCTCTCTGTAAATGAGCCGCGGCATAGATTGGAACAAGGTGGCCGATGTGACAGGAGGGGCCTGTGGGATCAAGTCCAATATAAAACCGTTGAGATCCTTTTGAAAGTTCACTCCTCAGGCCTTCTTCACTGGTACACTGCTGAAAAAATCCCCGTTCCTTCAGTATGTCTAATGCATCCATCATTCAAGCCGAAGTTGTTTTCCGAACGTATTGACTGCTTTCCCTGCAGATAATCTGACTAACACCGTCAAGAGGAACTCTCACCTGTTCCATGGAATCCCTGAACCGGAGGGTCACTGTTTTATTATCTTTTGTCTCATGATCAATGGTCACACAGAATGGAGTTCCAATTTCATCCATGCGGCGATAACGGCGCCCGATTGCTCCACTTTGATCGTAAAAAGTGGAATAGTCCTCACGGAGTTCCAATTCCAGATCCCGGGCCAGTTCAGCCAGTCCATCCTTCTTAACCAGAGGGAAAACGGCCACTCTCACCGGAGCAATATCGGGGTGGAGATGCAACACAGTACGTATGTCCGGCCTTCCATTCTGCTCCCCAATATTCTCCTCATGGTAAGCATCCATCAGGGTAACCAATACACTCCGGGTTAGACCGGATGAAGTTTCAATAACATAGGGGATGTACCGGCTGTTATCGACTGGGTCCAGATAGTTAATCTCCTTTCCACAGAACTCGCCATGCCGTCTTAAATCATAATCCGTCCGTGAATGGATTCCTTCCAGTTCCTGCCATCCAAATGGATACTTGTACTGAATATCAAAGGCCACCTTCGCGTAATGGGCCAGCTCATCCGGTCCATGTTCTGAATAACGAAGCCGGTCCGGAATAATGCCCAAACGGTTCACATACCAGGACAGGCGTTTGACCTTCCATTCCTCAAACATCTCATCCTCTGTGCCGGGTTTCACGAAGTACTGCATTTCCATCTGTTCGAATTCACAGGTGCGAAAAATGAAGTTCTTTGTAGTTATTTCATTCCGGAACGCCTTACCAACCTGGGCAATTCCAAAAGGTATCTGCACCCTTGTGGTATCCACCACATTTTTGAAATTGACAAAGATACCCTGGGCTGTTTCAGGACGGAGGTAAATCATAGATCCTGTGTTCGCCACCGGCCCCATGTGGGTGGTAAACATAAGATTGAACTGCCGGGGTTCGGTCAGCTCCCCCCCACATTCAGGACAATTGGAATGGGTAATCCCCTGTTCTTTGCGAAGTTCTTCCAGATGATCTGCCCGGAATCGAGCCTTGCACTTCTTGCAATCCACCAGGGGATCGGAAAAATTTTCAACATGACCTGAGGCCTCCCATGTTCGCGGATGCATCATGATGGCGGCATCCAGACCAACGATATTGGTATGGCGCTGAACCATCTCCTTCCACCAGGCTTTCTGAATGTTTTTCTTGAGTTCAACACCCAATGGGCCATAGTCCCAGGTGGCAGACAGGCCACCATATATTTCGCTGGAAGGATAGACGAATCCTCTTCTTTTGCAGAGGGAGACAATCCTTTCCATGGATGCCCCATGTTCGTTATCGAGAGTGTTCGCTTGTTTTTCTTTGGCCACAGGTTAATCCTTACTTATAGAATGAGAACTAACGTAGCATTTTCAGTCAGCTTGGGCAAGCAGGATGATTTTACCTGAGGAGAGTGGGTATCACTTATGGCAACCTCTAAAAAACCGTTTCTGGAATTTGGCGCAGTGGCGGTGTGTTCCTCGGGGCTGTGTCAGTAATAAAAAATCTGGCAAACTAAAGGGCACCTCTAAAAAAACCCCATTGAGTTCTTGACTCGAACTTGCCGCCGCTACTGCATTGTCAAAATGCTCACGTAAGCAGGTGCGTACCGCAGGAGCAAAGCTCCGAGGAACGCACCGCCATTTCGTCAACTTCCTATAGCTGTTTTTTATAGGTGCCCTTTAGTTATTAAATACCGGATTTTTTTGTAATGACCATGAATGCTCGTTCGCTTAAGAAACAAATTCCTTCCATGACTAATCAGGCGGCCTGGACCCTTCAAAACTAACGCCGAACAAGCCGGAAACCTATGGCATTGAAGCTATTGCCCGGGTTAAATTCGTCGCGGTTGGTCGAGCGCAGGTCCCAGACAAAATTGATCCAACTGCCGCCGCGAGTAACACGGCTCGAGCCCGAAGCAGGCCCCATGGGATCGCTCTGACTCTCCGAAGAATAAGAACCTTTCCAGTCCCAGCACCACTCCCACACGTTACCGCTCATGTCATAGAGGCCCAGCTCATTGGGAGCCTTCCCGCCCACAGGATGGGTACTCGGCCCGCTGTTATCTTTATACCAGCCCACTTCTCCGGCATTATTGCTTCCTGCGTAAAGGTATCCTTAAGAGGCCTTGCCTCCACGGGCCGCATACTCCCATTCGGCCTCCGTCGGCAGCCTGTACCCGTTCGCGTCCCAGTCCGCCGTTACGCTGGTTCCATTTATCGTGTAGACCTTCGTCAGGCCGGACTCCGCGCTCAGCCAGTTGGCATACTCCGGCGCTCCGTACCATGTCACCTCCATCACTGGACAGTCGATGCTGTCCGCATGCCCCGAACCGGAGAATCTGAACAGCGTCCCGTCATGGCTGAAAGCCACAGCATCGCCGTCCATGTCTATTACCTCGTTGCCGTTCAATATCCCGGCAGCGGACACCCCGGCTCTGTTCAGAAACTCCAGATACTGCCCGTGCGTCACCTCGTACCTGCTCATATAAAACGTACTCACCGTCACCGGGTGGACGGGCTTCTCATCGTCCTCTTTTGTCGTGAAGCCCATTTGGAAGCTGCCCCCTTCTACGGAGACGAAGTCATCATCAACCACAAGAAAATGCTCTGCACTCCAACTTCCCTTCTGGCCGTCCCCATCCTTCGCCCGCACACGCCAGTAGTGGGTCTGTTTGTTCGTCAAGCCCGTTGAAGGCGTGTAACTGGCTGCACTCACTTCCACCGATTGTGCACTGGCCACCCCCCCTTCGCTGGCGGCTATCTGCACCTCGTAACCCGCCGCTCCAGGCACCGCATCCCAGCTTAAGGCGGGGGTTGTATCGGTGGTACCTGCGCCTCTAGCGGGCGACAGGCCGGTTACAGGGAGAAGGGGCGGGGTCAAATTTTCCTGACACCCCGCCAAAATCATCAGCACTATTATCAGCAGCGCTCCCATTGTTTTCCTGTTTTTCATCCTTCTCTCCTCTCCATGACTTCAGTTTGAGCTAATTGATTATAACTCAATGCGTTCCGACTGACAATATCCGCGTTCAATGAGTCTAGTAACACCGGCGACATATTCATAAGAGGTCAGAAAGCCGTACCGGTCGGCAGTTTGGACATCTAATTGCCAGCATCGCAGCCACAATTGCCATGACCTTTGCTGTTTTTGTTACAGGGTACCTCTAAAGATATCCCTCCAGTTCTTTCAGTAATCGTTCCGCCCGCCGGAGGGATTCCTTAATCCCAAGTAATCGAATTGCCGGAAATAGGGGGGGACTGACCTTGCTGGCCGTAACGGCCAGTCGTAGAGGCTGCATCATTACTCCGAACTTCCACCCGGATTCATCGGCCTTTGCCCGGAATTCATTCTCCCGGTCATCGTCCCATTCCCGGCACGCTGTCTGGTTGGTAGCGAGGGGAACTTCTGGTGCATTACCCAATAATAATATTCCAGCTCTAAGTACAGCTGCTGTCTTCAAACGATCCATTTTCCTGGGGATGGCATCTTCAATATTGCCAGTTCCGGGATCATCAAAAAGAAATTTCAGCATGGACGATACATCACCAAGGACTTTCAGCCGTTCCCGGACAATGGGGAATGCACCCTCGAAGACGTCTCTGTCTTTATCTGATATTGGATGGGATATTATTCCATCCTGTACCAATATGGCTCCAAGCTCAGTTTTTAAAGCTTCCGGGTTTTTTCTGCGGATATACTGACCATTAAACCACTCAAGCTTCCTGTAATCGAAAACGGCTGGAGATTTATTGATCTTCTCAATGCAAAACAGTTCACAAAGTTCGTTTCTGGTAAAAAACTCACGGGAATCATCATAACTCCAACCCAGAAGAGAAATATGATTGATGATGGCTTCAGGCAGGTAGCCTGCGGCACGGAATTCTGAAACCGCTGTTGCTCCATGTCTCTTGGAGAGTTTCTGCCCATCTTTTCCCATCACCATGGGAAGGTGGCAGTAGAGAGGCAGAGTCCAGCCGAATGCCTGGTAGAGTAATACATGCAACGGCCCCGAAGGAATCCATTCCTGGGCACGCATTATATGGGTAATACCCATCATATGATCATCTATAACATTGGCCAGATGATAGGTTGGAAATCCATCCGATTTAAGAATGACAGGGTCAGGATTGATATCCTTGTTTCTGCGACTGATACGGCCAAGCAGAAGGTCAGTAAATTCTGTTTTACCCTCCCGAGGAACCTTTAACCTGAGAACATATGGCTCACCAGAAGCCATGCGGCGGGCAGATTCTGATGGAGAAATACTCTCACATCGGCGGTCATAACCAATGTCAGTTTTTGAATTCTTCTGCTCCTCACGGATCCGGTTCAGCCGTTCAGAGGAACAAAAACAGGGATAGGCTTTGCCCATCTGCACCAGTTGTTTCGCTTTTTCCCTGTAGATATCCTTCCTGAGGGATTGTATATAAGGACCGCAATCCCCCTCTTTTCCGGGTCCCTCATCGAAATCGATACCCAGCCATTCCAGATTGGAATACAAGTCGTTGAGGGCTTCCGGAGTGCTTCTCTCCTGATCCGTATCCTCCACTCTCAGGATGAATTCTCCCTTACTGACCCGCGCAAAAAAATAATTGAACAATGCAGTACGAATTCCGCCAATGTGCTGTAGGCCTGTTGGCGAAGGTGCATAACGGACACGAACACTCATAGGGCAATGGACTCCTTAATTCACTGGTTAATGAGATTGTCTCGCAGAGTATCAACTCGGGAAGACATGACATTGGCGATAAGACTTCTTTCACGGGATTCCTGCAGGATGCGGACTCCCTTTGAACCAGCTAACTTTGAATGGATGCTTCTTTTGAATTCATCAATTCTCCTGATATCCTGTTCATCCAGTCCCCCTGAATTCTGCTCCAGTAAATCCATGGACAGTAAACTTATGGATGGATCCTGGCTATTCAATAATTCAAAAAGAACAGAAAACATTGTATCTTCAGAAGCATAGGCCTGACACCATTGGGCCCATTCACGCATAGAAGTTTTCTCATCCTCCGCAAATGGTGTATAATAATTATATATGTCCCTGTGATTCTGTTTCAACAACAAAGGAATACCCAGTGATACTCCCACTTTTGGGAGTAATTCCTGTTTCCGGTGCCTTATCTCAGTTTCCAGTTTCCTCACTGATTCCAGATTGGATACCGATAATGCCGTATTGATCAGAAGGTTGACATAGTGCTTTTTAATTTTACCTTTTCTGTATATCTTATCCTCCAACCATGCCAGAAGTAACGGCCAGTCTTCTTTTTCCATTGAGTCAAAGAGTTTCCAGTTAACAATGAAGTAGTAATCAAGTATTCCAACTAAAATGACAAAGATGGCAGTGACAACCCACATCCTGCTCCAGTATTCTACTATGTAGATTGTACCAAAAATAAACAGGGAGATAAGAGTGAATGATATGATCACAAATATGACAATTGTGTTATATATCCAGAACATGGACTTAAATCTCACGGGACACTCCTGTATTATTAAAAGATAGTGCCCAAATACAATTGAGTACTAAAAAATCAGTGTATTGAAGCCAGAAGAAGGGGTCAAGAAAGTATATGTCGGCAATTAATGAATTACCTGTAAGTTCTCTCAAACCCAGGGCACTTCTAAATGACCTGCTGTGGCTTGATGAGAGAATTCTTCTTCTCACCAGAGAAACCCCTGTAACTGAGTCATTGATAAGAAATCTGAAGAATTGGGAGTTTCAAAAAGTCTTTACCAGGGGAACCATGACAGATGCTTCCACTCCTGCTGTGGAGGAAATTGCAAATGCTACGGTACTCAGCATTGACGCGGAAGCTGAAGAAAACCTGAGAACTGCCAGAGAATTATATGAAGATCTACATCATTTCATTACGGACACTTATACTGTGTTTAACGTCAAAAAGGAAATTAATTTACAACTGATAACGGAAATGGTGAGCGATCTCATCGTGAAGATTAAAGAATGCAAGCAATATGTACTACAACTCTCCGGGAGATCCGGAAATGTAGAAAACATCTTTATTCACAGTATCTGCATGACCACAGTTATTGCCATATTGATTGGTGAATCATTGAAAATACCTATGTTTCGACTTATAGAACTTGGAGTTGCAGGAGTTTTACACAAAATTGGAATGATGAAGATTCCCTATCAGACATGCATCAAGTTGTATAATAAAAAATCAAAGCTGAATGAATTGGAAGAGAAACTGTTTAAAGCTCATCCAATCCTTGGAAAAGAACTGCTTACCACTTATTTCAAACGAAGCAAGTCATCAATTTCACCCGATATTCCATTGGGCATCGCTCAGTACCAGGAAAGAGAAGATGGATCAGGTTCTCCATTAGGAATAAAGGGAGTGGGTATCTCCCTGATAGGAAAAGTTCTGGCTGTAGCAAGTGTTTATACTGCCCGTATCTCAAAAAAAGCGTATAAAGTCAGTTTGAATCCTCATTCTGTAATGCTGCTGATGATGCAGGAGATTGGTACAAATTTTGATGAGGCAGTAATAAAGGCACTTCTGAAGACTTTATCATTGTACCCTCCAGGAACCTATATCGCACTGGACAACAATGCCATTGGTGTTGTTCAGGAGATTAATCCGAAAGATTTGAAATCACCAATTGTAAAGCTTCTGCTGGATAAAAACCTCAATCGACTCAAAGACCCTCTTATTGTGGATACACATGAAGAGAACAGTTTATCCATCGTCAGTGCTCTCAGCAATCAACAGATTTCCAGTTTGCAGGCCAATAATCTCCTGCTCTGATAAATCATCAGTATGGAGTTCCAAATGATAAGAGAACGAAATATGACTGTCATCCTGGGAAAGCAAAAACTGGACGTGCCCTACGGAACCGGCATCCATGAATGTTTCAGCCCGGATCTGGATATAAACAGCTCAAAAATAATTGCAGCCCGTATGAATAATGAATACGCTTCTCTCATGGATAGAATAACTGTCAATTGCGAACTCAAACCCGTAGCATTGCAAGAATCCTCCGGACAGCGAATCTATCAAAACTCACTCATATTTCTATTTGAAATAGCTATTCGTCAAATCTATCATGATCGCCAGATAATTATTGGACACTCCCTTGATCATGGTTTCTTCTATAGATTTCAAGATGATGTACCATCAGTCAGCAACCAGGAAACTGAGCGTATTGAAAGCAGGATGAAGGAAATTGTTGAAGATACCCAGGACATCACACCCGATGAAATGTCCTGGACCGATATGATCGAGTATTATAAGAGTCTGGGACGCGAATCAACTGTATTACTCCTACAGGAGCTTAACTATTCTCCGTTAAAGATTTGGAGAACTGAACAGTACATGACACTGCGGTATGGTCCTCTGGTTGAGAATACAGGTGTCCTGAAAGAATTCTCTGTCAAGCCCTATGCTGAGGGGCTCATATTAGGTTACCCGTCAAATAAAACTTCTCAAGTATCGAACCAGAGCAGGAATAAATCTCAGCTCTATACCGTTTATAAAGAATACAAACGCTGGGGAGAGATTCTTTCTGTATCCAATGTTGCCAGTCTCAACACCCTGTCCCGTCAACGCAGTACAGCAATAGATTTCATTCTTACAGCAGAAGCCCTTCACGATAGAAAAATTGCAGAAATAGCAGGAATGATTGACAGGAAATCCAGTGAAGTTAAGGTCGTCATGATAGCTGGTCCCTCATCGTCAGGAAAAACAACATTCATGAAAAAACTGGCATTGAGTCTTAAGTCAATTGGCTTGCATCCGGAGCTTGTCAGTCTGGATGATTACTACAACAGAATAGAAGACATCCCGAAAGATAAAGACGGTAAACCGGATTTTGAGGTATTGGAGGCATTGGATCTTGAACTCTTCAATGAAAACATTGCAGACCTCTTTGCCGGAAAAGAAGTAGAAATACCTGTTTTCGATTTCAAAAAAACTGGAGGACGTCTACCCAGTGGTAGAAAAACAATCCTCAATGAAGACAGTGTTCTTCTATTCGAAGGAATTCATGGTTTGAATCCCAACTTAACGCCGGATCTGGATATGAGCAGAGCATTTCGTATTTATATCTCCGCCCTGACAACCTTGAATCTGGATAACCATATCCGCATTCCTACAACAGACAACAGACTCATTCGCCGTATTGTCCGGGATCATCAGTTTCGCCAGTACTCAGCCAGTAATACACTCAAGATCTGGTCATCTGTTCGCCGTGGAGAAGAAAAACACATCTTCCCATGGCAGTATCTGGCCGACACCATGTTCAATTCAGCCCTTGATTACGAACTGGCCATATTAAAGGTGTTTGCCGAACCCCTCTTACGGACAGTATCTCCTGTTGAAGAGGAATATGGAGAGGCAAGACGTCTTTTAGCTTTTCTGGATAATTTCTCTCCCTTCCCTATTGAGGAAGTTCCTCTATACTCAATCCTGCGGGAGTTCATCGGCCGAAGTGGATTTCACTACTGACAAAAAAGCCGTCATATCCTGAATGCGAATATGACGGCTGCATGATACCTCCCTGATTAACCCTGCACTTTGATATTGACAGGTTTGAATTCAGGACTCTTCTTCAGTTCAACAATCAGAGTACCATTTTCCATCGTGGCTTCAACAGAGTTCCTGTCCACATCATCGGGCAGAATAAGTGAACGTTTTCGATTTCCCTGCAATCGTTCTCGACTGAGCCAGGTTATTTCTTCCTCATTTCGATCTTTCACACTGGCTTCGATAACCAATGCATTACTATCTATCCGCACATCAATTTCAGACGCTGCGAATCCGGGTAGATCGGCTAGCACTCGATAGCCTTCATTTGTTTCAGCTGTATCGACAGCAAATCCGACGCGGGGATCTGAAGTCTCCATGTAATGATTCAGCATGGAATCCAAACCGTTCATCAGGCTCAATGGCCGCCAGGTAGTTGTACTGAGATGTTTCATATCATACCTCCTCATGAAATTGATCTCACTACCTATATAGCACATATCATGCCAACTTACTGAATTATGAATTTATTTCCTTTTTATTAAAAGAAATAAAACAAATGAGTTCTCATCAAAATCTCCATACCAGCGTAGAGAATCACAGTGTTTTCATCAGGATATACATTTCCTGAGTCGATTTGAATCATTGAGAAAACAAGTAGTGCTTATCTGTGTCATAATTTCTCTAAATCAGTATTATCTATCCGGGAACTGGATAAATCCAATCATTTATCCCCGTCTTCCATCCACTTCACCAGGATATTTGCTATAAGTTCTGTCATCTGTGAAGCCTTATCTGGAGCTGGGGCAATCCTATACATCCGCCAGGCTTCCGCATAGTCGGCATTATTATAGTAATGGTCACCTATTCTGATTATACCATCAGAATACCCCAGGGACAGGAATATTTTTTTGGCCATCTCCACATCACCGGAATTGAGCAGCTGATTTCCTCTTCTGATCAAGGCCGCCTTTTCCGAAGATTTCACCTGAATGGTTTTGGGTTTGACAGTTTTTATGAACCCTTCCTGAAGTACCCTGGCCACAATCTATATTTTTCCTTTTGTTGACATGGCTGATTCGCCACCTTGAATGGGCTGATACGCCTTACCCAATGCCCGCCCGACAGCTTTGAAGAGAGATTCGGCCCCATGATGAGCATTCTCCGCATATCGGGTATGGAGATGTAAGTTGAGTTTTCCCGCAACAGCCAGCCCCCACCAGAACTCCCTGAGAAGGGATAGATCAAAATCGCCGGCATGAGTTTGCGGCCATTGCACATTGCAGACAAGGTAAGGACGACCGCAGGCATCAACAGCCGCTTCACTCAGGGCATCATCCATGGGAATAAGAGCCTGACCATATCGGGCAATGCCATCAGTTTTCAAGCGGTACTCTTCAAGAGCCTGACCAACCACAAGTCCCGTATCTTCAACCAGATGATGAGGATCAACGGCAACATCACCACTGGCTGTGATTTCAAGATGAAATCGCCCATGAAATGCCATGGCGTTCAGCATATGATCAAAAAACGGCAGACCTGTCTGAGGATCAGATGGCCCATCAGCCCCCATGTCAAGAATGACCTGAACATCCGTTTCCCTGGTTTTTCTCTGGACTTTTATCATTACTTCTCCATACTCAGAATATCGGTCAGTTTCTTAATCCCATCATAGCAAAGTTTGAAATAGGCCGGATTCGCAATCAGCCGGACAGAGATTTCAGCCATCTGAGAAACAACTTCCAATCCATTAGCCGCCAGTGTATGACCCGATTCGACAAGATCAACTATGTAATCGGCCAGGCCAAGGGCAGGTGCTAGCTCGACACTACCGCCAAGACGGATGATTTTTACAGGTATCCCATGTTGATGAAACCATTCTCTTGTCATGCGGACATAGCTAGTTGCGACACTGACAGTTCCCCCGATTCGCTCAGGAGGTTTTGACCCGACAGGAGCAGAGAGGCAAAGTCTGGTACCGCCGAATGGAAAAGTAAACATTCGGGGGAATGATAAACCTGATTCCGCAACAGTATCATCTCCTGCAATTCCCAGACCGGTAATGCCATGACGAACATAGGTGGGCAGATCGTGGTTTTTTACCTTATAGACCTCAAGCAAACCGCTGCTGTCAATTCCGGAGAGCTGGCGGGGTTCAAAAACGACTGTTATACCCCTCTCCGATAAATACTCCTCCAATGAATGCAGCAGTCGGCCTTTAGGAATGGCAAGTGTCAAGGGCACGTTGGAGTAACTCGTTTTTGAAAACTTCTGGAAGAATCCACCTGTTTCACGATAAGGAAGAAGATCAGGTCTGAATCGAGATGAATACTGTTTTGAAGGACATTCAAGATTCTTTTCATGATAAAGTAACTTTTTCTCCGTTTTTTCTTCGATTTTCAGCATCTCTGTAGCGCTGGATGAAGTCAACACCCCGTGCCTTTGATGCTTTCAAATCTTCTGAAACTGCAGAGGCATAAATACTCAGCGGTTCAATTTTGCGTGTTAACAAACTAAAGCCTGCCGCAGGTAGTCTGGTTCCAAAAATACCTGACAGATTGTCATACCGCCCACCGGAAGCTACCGCTGTTGAAACTCCTTCAACATAGGCTTTCACTGTGAATCCTGTATAGTAAGGTTGATCTCCATGTTCCGATAAATCAATTCGAATAGAATCCTGAGATACGATTTGAGTCAATTCAACAGCCAGGGAAACCAGTTCTTCCGCTGCTTCAGCTATCCCGTTATTCGATGATTCACCGCATTGAGAAGTTAGTTTTTTCCAGGAACCGGCAAACTCATCCGGGGTTCCAAGAAAGAATAAAAGATCAGCCCGGGATTCAGGAGCGGATAATCCTGATCTGGCAAGGAGTTTGATGAGGGCTGCCTTATCACGAGTTTCCATGAGTTTTCCTGCTTCGCCAGTATCTCCCTGCCGACCCAGTACTCTGTTCGTTAGTTGCCGTGAACCGATATGCATCCTCCATTTCGGAAGCTGGAGTTCTGTCAGTAAATCATGCAAAAGCATCAATATTTCCAAATCTCCGTCACAACCAGAAAGACCGATCAATTCTCCTCCCACCTGGAAAAACTCATCGTTGGATATATCCTCTTCCGATTGATGCCGCAGGATACTGTCCGCATAGTACACTCGTACAGGACTCTCATCACTCTTTAAAACAAGTCCCATCTGTTTTGCCAGAAAAAGAGTAACGTCTGATCGGAGCATCAGCAATTCTCCATCCCTGTCCGGGAAGCGATAAATCCGTTCCAGCTGTGCATGATCCAGAAGAGACCGGTAGGTTTCATAGTAATCAAACACAGGAGTTAATGCCGGCTGGTATCCCCAGGATGTGAAGTGGTCTTCAGTCAATCGTAGCAGCTTCCGGTGACGGCAGGCCTCTTCAAGGTACACAGCCTCTGCTCCCTGGGGAGTGTGTAATCGTCGTTTATTATCCGGACTCATAAAACATTATTCCTCAAGCTGTGGTCAACAGTCTACTGTCCGGCCCAGTCAAGTATTCCCTCTACCAGCATCTTTGCATCCTGATCACGAAGTTCTGTACTGCGGAGAGCCCATGCATCACCTGTATAATGCACATTGCGCACCTCTACCAGTATCGCTGCATCGGCAGGATTTCCTTTCAGTACCCTTAAATTCTGTTGATGAATAAAGGAACCAATTCCCATGTTCCTGGCCATAACAGTGGCAAAAGCCTTTGAACGAGCTAATTCTTTTTTGTTTTCACCATCATAAAGAACCGCCGTACCTTCGGGAAAATTCGCAGAATTATCAGCATGTATGCTCACAAACAGTGTTCCTCTGGATCTTCGGGATTGAGGAACAGATTTGATGGATCTGGAAGCAATGGTCTTGCGAAGGTCAAGTCCGTCAATGCTCCCAACAGGACGCCAGCCCTGTGTCTCGTTGTGGTGCTTACTGTGATATACTTCACTTTTGCGGTTGACGAAGCTCTTTCTGGCATTCTCATTGTTACGAATATGATGATCTGGTGCGATAATTGTCAAATCCACCGAAGCACCATGACGAACAAGGTCTTGATATGCCCTGAGTGAAATATCATAAACATATTCATCTTCGGTAATAACAATTGAGTTTCCGTTACCGTCCTTAACCGATACTATGCTTCCAGGATCCAGTCCTCCATGTCCGGGATCCAAAACCAGATGCCAGCCATCCAGTTGCCTACTTAAGACAGGTAATTGTTCAACTTCCATTTTGAACGCTTCAAGGATTTTTCGGGCCCTCTGATAATCAATTGCAGCCGAAGCTGTGGATCCCTCCCAGTAAGTAACACTGGGTTGAGTTTCTTTCAGTGGTTTTGAGTAAAAATACTCTCCCTCCCGGGGTATATCCATTACCCTGAAGACAGGAGTCTGAACAGATGCAAGAGCCACTGGCTTCTGTGCACCCGGAAGATCAATAATTGATGCAGGACTGGTAATATGGGGATACAGTACCAGTATCTCTCCTGGATGAATTATCTGCTTCTCGTCGATGCTGTTCCACTGTCTGAGATCGTCCATGGCTATATCATAAGTTTGGGCAATCTCCCACAGAGACTGTCCTCTGTCAACTCGAATCCCTTCCGGATGAGGAGGTTGAGTTACAATCAATTGATCTGGATAGATTACATCGTCCTGAATATGGTTATATGCTCTGAGCTGAGTTGTAGAGAGTCCATAACGTGACGCAATCCCCAGAATGGTTTCACCGCGAAGTACTCTATGGAATCCCTCGGGAACTGGGGGAGGAATTTTTAGTATCTGCCCGATTTTAATGCTTTCTGATGAAAGATTGTTGGCCTCCATGATACTTCTTTCGGAAATATCCAGAAGATATGACAAACTGGATAAACTGTCCCCGGATTGAACTGTTATCTCACTTGTTCCATCCACAGGTATCTCAAGTTCATCTCCATGGTAGATCATATCATCTGTCAGGTCATTGACACGGCGGATGAATTCAATGGATACCTTGTATTTTCTGGACAGACTATAGAGAGTTTCGTTAGATGCCACAGTATGACTGAGAGCTGTAATAACTGTGGATATCGAGATTAGTATTAATGTCAACACCAGAATTTTCAGTCGATATGACACCGAGACCTCCCATCTCACTCTATCAACACGTAGAGCTGTATCATTTATTATATCGATCAATTCAAGGTGTATACTGAGAAAAAGCCTGTCATTGGGAAGGCAATTTATTCATCAGGGTACCTCTAAAAAACTGCTATAGGAAATTGACGAAGTGGCGGTGTGTTCCTCGGGCTACGCCCTGCGGTACACACCTGATTAAATTTTCTGTCGATACAAGGCGGCCTGTCTGCGTGCGGACACGCACAGGCAGGAAAAAGATCAAGCCAAAAACGAAATAAGGTTTTTTAGAGGTGCCCATTACAGATAGTTCTCTCTACCAGGGCAGTATGAACCTCGACTGGAACCATTCCACTGATATCTCCCCCCAGTAAAAACAAATCCCTTATAGTTTTTGACTGAAGAAAAATGAATTCAGGTTCCGCTGGAAGAAACACAGTTTCAATACGTGATTCAAGATACTTATTAAGCATGGCCATTTCAGACTCATAGTTTAAATCGGTACCTGTCCGTATACCACGAAGCAGAATATCGGCTCCAATCTTACGGCAATAGTCAACGATCAGCCCATCCCAGATGCTCACCTCTACCGTTGTCAGTCCAAGCCTGGAAACTTGATCGGCCATTAAATCCCGACGCATTTCCAGATTCAGTAATGGCGACTTTTCGTTATTGACAGCAATAACAATGTGCAGAGAATCAAAAATTTGTGCACCACGGGAAACTATATTGATATGGCCCAGAGTAGGAGGATCAAAAGTACCAGGGTAAACAGCTTTAATCACAATAACCATCCATTATAACAGCGTTCCACAGAATTACAAACATTCTGGATATTGACACAATTTCTAGAATATACTACGATTTATGCAATGAAAAAAGTACTGCTGATTTCATCCATATCAATATTTATTTCAGCCTGTGTGACAGCGTTCCAGCCGCCACATGAAGAAATTATTGAAGAGCTCACGCTTGAAGAAGTGACTGAAGAAATCCAGGAAACTCCTGATGATACAGAATCTGAGGATCAGGAATTTGAAGTAACTCAATCCATGTATGAACGAACATTTGAAGAAATAGAAGAATTGATAGTAAAACTGAATTCCGTTATTGCTAAGGAACAGTTTGAACGCTGGAAGACCTATATTTCTCAGGCATATTCAGAAAAATACAGCTCTGATGAAACTCTCAACGAGTATAATCAGTACCCACAACTACTGGAAAACGACATTGTATTGACTTCTTTGGAAGATTACTTCAAAATTGTTGTAGTACCAAGCCGGAGTCAGGCTGTATTGAAAGAAATCGTTTTCATCAGTGAGAATAAGGTTGTTGCCTATTCTTCATTTGATGGAAAACGGGCAAAACTATATGAACTGGAGAATATTGATGATATGTGGAAAATTACGGTATGGTAGTTCAGGATACAATGAGAGACGGAATTATTCTGACACTGATTCAGTCTCCAGTTCTATTAGGAGTTTTATAATGAACAAACGAAGTCTTTTACTGATAATTACGGCTTTATCACTTGCAGTTGTTGTTATTGCTCAGGAATCTGAGCAAACGATTGAAGAACTGTATCTTCAAAGTACGATAAAAACACAGATTCTCAGAGCAGAAGCATCATCAAATGATAGAGATCTTAAAATGATAGCCCTGAGAGACATTGATGAAATGATTTCTGATAATACAGCACAGGGGAATCCAGAGGTACTGGCTATCTTGAGTGATTTGTCCAGTGAAGGCGTTACGAATATACTCCGTGAGGATGGAGTGATTATCAATAATTTTCCTGAAATCAGAACCGAAGCCACCCGATTGCTTGGGAGAATGAACACTGAAGAAGCCGCAGATCAACTCAGTTTAGTTTTGCTGACAGATCCAGAACCCATGGTTATGAGTGAGGCGATTTTAGCTTTATCCACCATTGAATTGGCCGATACAACCTACCGTGACCGTATTCTTGTTGAATCGATTTTTCGACAAACTGCTATAAGAAAAGATAACAATTTCGCATTCAATTACCTTGAATCTGTTAAAAACATTGTGGAGAGGGAGGGGGTTATTAACAACCCTTCAATTATTGGTGAGGTGGCAAAACTAACTGATGCAAGAAACGGCTATATCACATCAATACAGGAGAAAGCGATGAAGCTTCTCCGGGATTTAAAAGAGAATTACTGATCTAAGGGAACCTTTAAGTATATTTGTTTGAAGTTTCTTCCTCCAGTCGGGAGATTCATCCAATTCCTCCCAATCTATTCTTCGAAGAATTTTCAGCTTGTTTTGATTGTTGGGATAGGTTGCGATCACTGCGAAACAACCTTTACCGTGGTAAATGATTTTTTCATCTTTTTGCGGTTTGAGTTTCTTTTCTGCGTCTTTCAGCGCACAATCAAAATGAACTGCAATCCCATCCTTTGGATGGGATAATGCAGAATAGATATCCTTGACTGGTTCTCTGCAAATTCCGCAGAGAACCATTTCATAATCAAGGGGTCGTGATGAATCTAATCGAGGCGGGCGATTCCGACGACGACCACGCCTGCCGCTTTGTTTAGATCTTGTACTCATTTGTCTCCCCAGTACGGTTTACGATTTCATCAGTCAAGCTCTTCGCTATCCTTTCAATCGCTACCTGCAGATACCTCTGGTCATTGATTTGAACCTTCAGCTCTGCCAGTTTTGCTGGGTCTGTTTGTTTAGCGATGCGTACCATTGGAGCTCCTTCTCCCTAAAACGCATAATCCCAATGATTCAGAATTTCCATCTTCCTTGACAGAAGAACCAAATCGAAGCGGATACGACAATCGCTGAATTCTGGATGATGATACAGGTAAATTGATGCTGTTTCCTTGATTTTAACACGTTTCCGTGAATCAATTGAATGCTTCAGACTCTCCATGCCTAAAGCATCCCAGGTTTTAACCTCAATAAAAACAATGACATCTCTCTGCCTTGCTATAATATCGACCTCTCCCAGCCTGGATCTGAATCGTCTTTCCAAAATTTCATACCCACATTCCTCGAAATAGCAGGCAACTTTGTTTTCTCCTTCTATACCTTTCCGATATGGCTTCACCCTGATTCGGATGATCTGCTGTTTTTTTTGCTCTTACTGACTATCAATTCCCGAACCTTAATCGCTTTTTTACCGATACGGTTACGCAAATAGTACAATTTTGAGCGGCGAACTCGACCGGAACGAACAACTTCAAAGCGTTCAACACGGGGAGAATTAACCGGAAAGATTCTTTCTACTCCAACACCATAGGAAATCTTGCGAACAGTAACAGTACGGCAGATTCCAGAGTTATTGAGGGCTAACACTAAACCTTCGTACACCTGTATCCTTTCATTACTACCCTCGACTATACGGTAATGAACTTTGATGGTATCACCAACTCCAAAGTTCTCGGCACCATCCTTAATTTGTTCTGCCTCTACATATTTAACAAGATCCATTTTCTTTTCCTTTTTCCATACCTTTTTTCTCAAGAAGGTCGGGTCGATTACTCAAGGTCTTTTCAAACCTTTTTTTTTGTCTCCATGAATTGATCTCTGCATGATGACCACTTCGTAGAATTTCCGGTACCCTTAGACCTCTGAAAACCTCTGGTCTGGTGTAGTGCGGATACTCCAGGAGCTGTTGTGCAAAGCTCTCCTCTTTCAATGATTCCTGCCTGATAACACCGTCAAGTAATCGATACACAGCATCAACAATCACTAATGATGCGATCTCACCAGATGAAATGACATAATCACCTATGGAAATTTCTTCATCTACATATAGATCAATAACACGTTGATCTATTCCTTCATATCGCCCGCAAATAATGACCAATTCTTCTTCATTTGCCAGCAGTTCAGCGACTTCCTGCTTAAATGGTTTTCCCGATGGTGTAGGATACACAACCAATTTGTCCCTGGCTCCGACCTCATCAAGAGCTCGTGACAGCGGTTCAGGTTTCAATACCATTCCTGCCCCACCCCCATAAGGAGAATCGTCGCAGATACGATGCTTATCATAAGCATAATCACGGATATTGACAAGTTCAAATTCAACAAGATTTCGTTCGACAGCCCTTGCCATAATGGACTCGCTAAAAAAAACCTCAAATATCTGCGGAAACAGGCTCAGGAATGTGAATTTCATTATAGATCAGCCAGCCATTTTGCCTCTAGAACAATGCTACAGGAAGCAAAATCCGGCTCTCCTACGAACTGCTTTCGAAACGGCACCATGAACTGACTTTTATCAGTTCGGGAGATCACCAGCAGGTCATCAGAAGTTTTGATCATAGATACTATCTCACCAATATAATTGCAATCATTATCGATGACAGAAAGACCGATTAAATCCCTGACATACCATTCATCAGCTTCCAATGGAACTGCAAATTCCCTGGATACAAACAAGATCTGCCCTGCCAGGGCCCTGGCTGATTCAAGATCATCGACTCTGGAAAGCTTCATTATCCCATTGCCATGGTGAATTTGAAATCCCTCTATATCATAATTTTCCGGGTTGTTTCGATGAGTATCTGCCAGTACAACTGATGAAAGGACCTTGAAATGCTTCCATTCACCAGAAAAACTCACAAGCTTCAACCAGCCCTTCACACCAAAGGATGTTCTTACAGCACCAATGGAAAACTGCGATGAAAGCTTCTCAGTCAAGAATCTCGAGGGCAAATCTTTTGTTGGATTCCCTTGCTGAAGCACTGAGTAAAATCCGCATTGCTCTGGCTATTCGTCCATGTTTGCCAATAATCTTACCCATATCATCTTCTGCAACCTTCAATTCCCAGATAGAGGAGTTTTCCCCATTAATCCTGGTTATTTCTACTTGATCAGGATTATCGACCAGAGCTTGAACAATATATTCAATAAGATCAGTACTCATAATGCCTACTTAACGGTAATACTGACTTTGTTCAACAGCCTCTTGACCGTTGGAGTCGGCCGTGCACCTTTGATCAGCCATTCCTTTACCTTATCCTCTTTGATGGAAAACTGTTTTTCTTTTATTTCAATGGGATGGTAAACACCAACTTCTTCTATCGTTCGGCCATCTCTCGGCCTCCTGGAATCCATGACCACGACTCGGTAATATGGACGCTTCTTCGAACCGAATCTTTTTAGTCTTATTTTGACACTCATATTTTATCTCCTTACACCATGCTCCGGGACAGTCATGCCGCCCAGAAACTGTTTCTGTAGTTTCTTATTCTTTGCCATTTTTTTCATCATGTTTCGTGACCTATCAAAAGTCTTCAATAATCTGTTCACAGCCGCAATGTTTGTACCACTTCCTCTGGCTATTCGTTTGCGTCTGGGTGGACCAAGTATATTATGATTCCTGCGTTCAGCCAAGGTCATCGACAGGATAATAGCCTCATCTTTCTTCCACTGAGACTCATCCAGTTTTGACTCATCAATTTGACCTGCCATACCAGGCATCATTTCCATTATTGTTTTCATGCTGCCTATTTGCCGCATTCGACTGATCTGGTCGAGGTAATCCTCAAGTGTAAACCTGGATTTGAGTATTTTCTCCTGAAGTTTATTAGCTTCATCGTCCTCCATAGTTCCCCGGGCTTTTTCCACCAGAGAGACCACATCTCCCATTCCCAGGATCCGGGAAGCAATTCGCTCAGGGTAAAATACTTCCAGATCTTCTATCTTTTCACCGACACCAATGAATTTGATCGGTTTACCAGTAATTTTTTTGAACGATAAGGCAGCACCACCACGTGTATCTGAATCAAACTTACTCAGTATTACACCTGAAAGATCCAGCTCTTCATTAAATTTTCTGGCAATCTCAACCGAGTTCTGACCAGTCATGGAATCTGCTACAAGAAGTGTTTCATCACAAGACACGGAATTCTGAACTCGTTTGATTTCCCGCATCAGATCAGTATCGACTTGCATACGGCCAGCCGTATCCACAATAAGAACATTAAACTGTTCCTTATTTGCTTTTTTATATGCGTTCTTAGTGATTTTTTCTGGTTTTGATCGACTCTCCCTGTATACCTCGACATCAATCTGCTGACCAAGTTTTTCTAATTGTTCCGCTGCTGCCGGTCGTGTTAAATCAGCGGCAGCCATCAACACACGACGTCCTTCATTTTTGAGTCGATGTGCCAGCTTTGCCGTCGTTGTAGTTTTGCCCGATCCTTGAAGCCCCATTATCATAATAACAGATACCGTGTCAGGTCCCCGTAGCTTCAGTTCCGAGGCATCGTCACCCAGCAGAGCCTGGATTTTATCATGAACAATCTTGATAAACTGCTGACCTGGATTTACTGACTTCAGAACTGTTTCTCCAAGAGATTCTTCAATCGTTTGATTCACGAGTTGACGAACAACCCGCAGATTGACATCAGCTTCCAGGAGTGCAGTCTTTATGTCTTCTACAGCATCCCGAATGTTCTTCTCACTGATACGATGATTACCGGAGAAACGCCGTGAGATTTTTGAAAAAGCCTCTGTTAATTTGTCAAGCATATTGAGTCAGTCTATTGGCAAACCGGGAATCAGTCAACCACAGAGCTGATCAAGTACCGGGTGAGAAGGATTCGCAGACAGAAAACTGTTCCCGCACAAATATCAACAACACAGCGCCAGTCAGATTCGGTTAGAATCACCATGGAGATTCATGAAGAGGATAATTATTCTACTGTGATCGGAAGTAATGACGTTTCAACCAGATGAGCCTTTCTTCTGCCAACTCCCTCCATCTGGAAAGCGGCCATGAATCAATAACTTTCTGGTAAAAAACAACAGCTTGAGAAAGACTTCTTTTTTCTCCAGGTTTTGCAAGGAATGATGCCAACCGAAACAGCCATTCTGCATTTTTTTGATGGGAACTGAACTGTGAGAGTGATATCAGCGCGTTAAAAACTTCTTCTTCATAACCAGCAGCATCATCCAGAATATTTACAACTGAATCCAGGACTTCAGGATCTACTTCATTTTCCATATAGCGCGGTAGCAATGAAGCGATTTCCCCGGCTGAACCATTTTTTATTGCTTCTTGAATCAAAGCTTCAGTAGTTCGACTGTCCACAGCAACAGATTCTTTCGGAACTGGTTCCGGGTCATCCTGTATATCCGTGTACTCTTCAGTCTCAGGAACTGGTGAATTCAATTCGCCGCTGTCAATGATCTCAACACCCAGATCTTTACTGTATTTCAACTTGCGGATCTCACGTCGACGACCTCCCTCAGATAGATTCTGCTGATCAAATACGAAGCTCCAGGTTCCTTCATCATCAAAATTGAAATTGAACTTCGTCGAATTTCCCGCACGTTCTCGATTCAAAAAACGCCAATTACCCGGAGTGGAAAGATCAGAGCGAAATACCCAGCCCCAACCTTCCAGAGTCGGAGAAAAATCACTTGAATCATGTTTCACGGCTGTCAGAGGGGTATCCATAGTTGTTTCAGATGTGGGGGGAGCATCCACGACTGTTTCGGATATCGGAGGAGCATTCATGGTAGTTTCGGATGCCGGGGTGGCATCCGTGACTGTTCCAGGTGTCAGAGGGGTATCCATAGTTGTTTCAGATGTGGGGGAAGCATCCACGACTGTTTCGGATATCGGAGGAGCATTCATGGTAGTTTCGGATGCCGGGGTGGCATCCGTGACTGTTCCAGGTGTCGGAGGGGTATCCATGATTGTTTCAGATGTGGAGAGAGTATCCATCGATATTTCGGATGTAGGGGAAGCATCCATGGCTCTTTCTGTTGCCAGAGTGGGATCCACGACTGTTTCGGGTGTCGGAGGGGTATCCATCGCTGTTTCAGATGTGGGGGAAGCAACCATAGCTCTTTCATCTGCCTGAGGGGCATCCACGACTGTTTCGGGTGTCAGAGGGGTATCCATCGCTGTTTCAGATGTGGGGGGAGCAACCATAGCTCTTTCATCTGCCTGAGGGGTATCCACGACTGTTTCGGAAGTCGGGGAATCCTCTACTGTGGATATGTTCTTGCTCAAAACCAGGGGGTCATCGGAATCCTGTGGTTCGCTCGAATTTAAATCATTGTCTGCTTTCTGTAACGGACCATCATTTTCTACAGTACTGACACATGCCGTCTGTGTTGATATGATTGAAATCAATACTGATAAAGATGACAGGAATATCGCAATCCCCTTCATCACTTTGCGGATTCCAGTGATTGCAAAATTAGCTTATCATTATCGGTTTCAAGGGTATCGATTCCTGCTTCCGCAGGATCAATCCAGTACAATTCGATATCATCATCAGTCCAGGCAGATTTACGTCGATATACAGGGTAGGATACTTCGGGCTCGGGTTCCCTGATGTCCCGATAAAAATCTTCAATACCAAACCCACTCCCCCGTAATAGAGCCTGCCGTTCAATTCTATTGCTTTCCTCAATACCGGCAGATATATTACTTTCGTTTCTCGCAGAAGTGCTAATTATAATGATAATAATCGAGATGAGGGTTACAATGAGAGCTATTCCCGATACTATGAACAATTCCTGCTTTGTAATCAACTTAAACGGGTTATTCATCGTTTATACTCTGTTCCTTCCCATCCAATCTCAGAGTAAGAAGTCGGGAGACACCTGATTCCTGCATAGTAACACCCAGTAATGTTCCTGCCCCTGTTACAGTCATCTTATTGTGAGTGATAATAAGAAACTGACTTAACTTCCCGAAATCAACCAATACATTGATGAATCTCTGAATATTCACCTCATCCAGTGCAGCATCAATCTCATCAAGAATACAGAATGGTGATGGCTTTGACAAATAGGTGGCAAACAACAGGGCAATCCCGCATAACGATTTCTCCCCTCCAGATAGTAATGTTATATTTTCCAGTTTTTTACCAGGGGGTTGAACATAAATTTCAACACCGGAATTCAATGGATCATCCTGATTGAGCAGGCGGAGTTCAGCCTTTCCCCCTCCGAATAGACGCCTGAACATTTCATGGAAATTTTTCTGAATCTGCTGGTAGGTTTTCAGGAATTTTACTGTAGATTCCTTAAGTATCTCTTCAGTAATTCTCGATAGATCTTCTCGTCCTTTGTTCAGATCGTCCAATTGACTGCATAAAAAACTGTACCGTTCTGAAACCTCTGTGAATTCTTCGGGAGCCATCAGATTCACATGTCCAAGGGATTTGAGTTCTTTTTTTACCCTGGCCTGCTGCTCCCTGATCTCCCTTGAGCTTTGAGGGACAGTTTCTTTCATATCCACGAAGTTATTGAGATCTCGTGAATGGCGGTCCTGAAAATCAAACAGCAGCTGTTGTTCTTCCTCATTAATATGTTTTAATTCCAGATGAATCCTCTCCTTCTCTAGATCCAGAGAGGTCCTTTGAGCTGTCAATGCTTTCAGTTTCACTTCACGGCCAGTCATTCTGCTATTCTCTTTTGAAATCCCGGATTCCAGTTTCACCATGTTTTTGCGGAGTTTTTCCTGCGTCTTATTCATTTCATCCCGTTTAGCAATCTGTTCCTTAATCTGATTATCGAGATTCTTTATCCTGATTCTTTCCGTAACTTGCTGCTGGAGAATTTCATTTAGACGTTTTTCTCCTGACTCAACTTCCCTCGCCAGTGAAGCAAGTGCATCTTCTAGCGCTGCTGCCTGTGTTATCGTACGGGCTTGAGACACTCGAAAGCCTTCCAGGTTGGACTTCAGTTTCTGCACCTTGATGACAAGACTGTTCTTCTCGTCACTCAGATGAGAAAGACACTCTTTGAGGTTAACAGTTCTTTCTCTTGAGGTAATTATCTTTTCATCCAGCTCTCGTTTCTGAGTTATAATTCCTTCAGGAGCGAGAAATCCTTCCAGGAAGTCAGAATCCAATCCCTTATACTGATTGAACTGGCTTCCGAGTTCAATCAGTGATGCCGTGAGAGTAACAAGCTCTGTGGCTATATTTTCCACCAGAGCCAGTGCCTCTTCACCATCTGCAAGTTTTATCTGGTCGATCAACAGGTTGGAACGGCCTTCCACTCGAATTCGCATCTCATCTATTCTATCCGATATCTGCTTTCCCAGGTTACGGCGCACACTGTTATCAGTGGCCTCACCCAGATGTTTGTCCAGCTCCAGAACGATATCATCTGTCAAAGTGTGTAATTCATCCTGGAATCTTTCATGAGCATTCTCTTCCTTCAGCAGTGAATTCTGTTTTTCAGTACTCTCGTTTGAAATCTCCTGCATTCGTAGATCGGCCGATTGAATGGTTTTCCGGCAGGAAATGATGTTATTCTCAATCTCCTTCATTCGATCGGCATATTTCTCCAGATCAACTTCCCGTGCCTTCTTGAGTTCAGCCAACCCTTTTAGAGACTCGGTGGCATTTTTTTCCCGTACTCCAGTCGCTTCAAGCACTTCTTCTGCTTCATTTCTCCGCTCACAAATTCCATGCAGCATGCGCTCCTGGTTCTCTTTTTCAAGGTCTATCCCATAAACCTGTTTCTGACTTTCAACGAGACTTGATTCCATTGAATTCACGGAATCTAGTTCATCAGCAAGAGCTGTTTTCATTGAGTCAATTTTTTCAACAATTCTGGAATGCTTCTTTGATTTCTCAGTCAGCAGATTATCATATCTATTGCGATTCCTTTCCAACTCTTTCCATTGTATAAGTTTGATGTCACGTTCCAGTTCAAACAGTGTTTCACGTAATTGTCGATATTCCTGGGTTTTCTCTGTTTGTTTCTTAAGAGTCTCATAACTTCGACGAACTTCTCTCAGTATGCTTTCCACCTGAACAATATTCTCTTCAGTGAGGACCAGTTTGCGCTCTGCTTCACTGCCACGCATTCTGAATTTTGTAATACCTGCAGCCTCTTCAAATAGATGCCGGCGATCTTCAGGTTTATTTGAAAGGACCTGATCAATACGTCCTTGTTCCATGATGGAATAGGCCGATTTTCCGATTCCTGTATCGAAGAACAGTTCACGAATTTCTTTCAAGCGCACAGAAGTCCCATTGAGAAAGTATTCGCTGTCCCCTTCCCTGAAAATTCGTCGTTTTATTGCTATTTCTGGATGTTCAGACACAAGGATTCCCGCATCATTGGCAATAACAAGAGTAACTTCGGCGAAGCTTAGAGATTTGCGGTCTTCGGTTCCGCTAAAAATAACATCATCCATCCGTTCGGCACGCATATTTCGGACGGATTGCTCGCCAAGTACCCACTTGATTGCATCAACGATATTGCTTTTCCCACAGCCATTCGGACCGAGCAATGCTGTAATTCCATCACTGAACTCTATAACTGTTTTGTCTGCAAATGATTTAAATCCGTGAATTTCAATGTGCTTTAAAAACACCTGCCCTCCCAGTCCATCATTGTACACACATAATCTCCAATATGACAACTCTTCCTGAAATCAGATGCCCATTTTCGCTATAGGCGGAGGATTGAATAAAAAAAAAGATATTGTTGAGGTAGATCTTACCTATCGATACTTTTGCTGTGTCAGAAAGCCTGTTAATTAAGATATTTCCTATAATTAGCGAATTAAATCTTACAGAAAAGCATTTATGATATACCCTTCTGGTCGATTTCCTTATCAATCCTGGGAATAATTCGCCGAATCAAACTATTACTCAAGGGTACCTCTAAAAAACAGCTTTAGGAAATTGACGAAGTGGTGGTGCGTTCCTCGGGGGCTGTGTCAGTAATAAAAAATCTGGTAAACTAAAGTATGAAGTTCCGCCCTTATGACATGAATGAACAAATGCTGCTGCCACCGAACCTGAGCGAATTGATTGACCAGGACGATACCGTCAGAGTTGTCAGCCGGGTTATTGACCAGCTAAATAGCGAGTTACTGTGCAAACCTTTTAAGGGAGAGCGCGGTTATCCTCCATATAATCCATCTATGATGATGAAACTGTTGCTCTACGGTTATACACAAGGGATATACTCCTGTCGCAAGCTGGAGAAAGCAGTTAAAAGAGATATCAACTTTATGTGGATTTGTGCATACCAGCGTCCTGATTTTATTACGATCAATCGGTTTCGGGGAAAGTATTTCAAAGAGATTCTGGAAGAAGTTTTCGCCGAAGTCGTGCTGGTTCTTTTGAACGAAGGATACATCAAAGGAGAAGATTATTTTGTAGACGGCACGAAGGTAAAAGCTGACGCGAACAAACACAAAGTGATTTGGAAAAAGAACAGTGAGCGATACAAAGACATGGCTCGTCAGCGGGCATCGGAAATAATTGATGAAGCCAACCGGTTAAACGATGTGGAAATACCACAGGATACCGACCCTGAAGGTTTGAACGCTGCGGCAGAGAAGGTTGAAGAGAGTATTGATGAAGATACAGATTCAAAGTCAACCCGAAGGAAAAAGAAAAGTCTGTCTAAAAAATTAAAAGAGGAATCATCCAGAATAGCAGAATATGAAAAACAGCAGGAAACTTTGGGAGAGCGCAACTCTTACAGCAAAACAGACGAAGACGCGACTTTCATGAGGATGAAGAATGACGAAACTCTTCCGGCTTATAATCTTCAAATCGGCACACAGGATGGATTTGTAACCGGTGTAACAGTTCATCAGAATGCCAATGACGGCAAGGTGTTTATAGAACATATGGCGAAACGAGAGGCGCTGGGAATTGGCGGCCCTCAAAATGTCATAGCCGATGCAGGTTACGGTTATAGAAACAATTATGATTATCTTGAACATCACGGTATGGGAGCCTATATAAAATATCCGGGGTATTGGGCTGAAAATAAAAATTCGGCCCAAACCCGGTATAAGCATTTCAAGTTCAAAATGAATGATGCCGGCGAGATTCATTGTCCCGCCGGCTATAAGATGCGGAAAGAAGATGAGCTTTTATACTTTGCTTCCAGTGTTTATATTTGTGATTTCTGCGGCATTTGTCCCCACAAATCATCCTGTATAGGTGAAGATAAAGATTACAAAAGACTGGAAGTCAATCGGCATTATCGCTATCAGCAGCAAAGGGCAAAAACCCGATTGCAGACGGATACAGGCCGGAGATTATATTCACGCCGGAGCAATGAGGTTGAGAGCGTTTTTGGAGACATGAAACATAATCAGCACTTCACTCATTTCAGCCTGCGGGGGCTGGAGAGTGTGCAGGCTGAATCTTATCTGTATATGCTGGCATATAACCTGCGTAAGATGGGAACTGTGGGAGTTTTAAGGCCCCTGAGTTCTCTTATTTTCAGTCTGTATTCACTTTTTGCCTTATTTGCGGCTTGTTTTGGCCGGATATTGGCCAGATGGGCGATTCATCGGGCCGATACTGAAAATCGTGACGGATTCGAGAAAAATCAAGTGACACTATCTGTTCGGTTGGCAAGGTGTTTCTGACACAGACCCCTGCGGTACACACCTGATTAAATTTTTTCTTGATACAAGGCGGCAAAAGCGGAGCTAGATTAAGCGGTTGGCGGTGCGTTCCTCGGAGCTTTGCTCCTGCGGTACGCACCTGATAAATTTTTTCTTGATACAAGGCGGCAAAAGCGGAGCTAGATTAAGCGGTTGGCGGTGTGTTCCTCGGAGCTTTGCTCCTGCGGTACACACCTGATTACGTAAGCATTTTGACAACGTAGCAGCGAGGAAAAGATCAAGCCAAAAACAAATAAGGTTTTTTAGAGGTGCCCTTAAACAATATCTGGTTACAACAAGCTTTCTGACACTAGGTTTTTCTTACAAGATCTGGAGACACTAATCCGTCCATCTTCATATCATGGGATTCAAATGGAATAGCAGTAAAAATCTGTTCCTTGAATGCAAATCCAAGGCATACAGGTTGTTCAAAACCAGCCTTCTCTGCTTCAACTCTCATCTGAGACAAGAATCTATCATAGAAGCCACCTCCACGACCAAGTCTTCGACCCTTTATATCAAAGGCTAAGCCTGGAACAATGATTAACGTTGTTCCAGGATAGTCGGTCATTTTCCATAGTTTTATCCGGGATTTCGGTTCACGTAGACCAAAGCTGCCCGTGATAAATGAGTTCTCCCATGAATCAATTTTCCAAAACTCGAGATTCTCTCCATTAACCCGTGGAGAAAAAACATTTTTACCACTATGCCAGGCATTTCTGATAACATACTCAGTTCCCAGTTCAATCGGCACTGATATGTAGACAAGTATGCAGTGAGCTGATTTCCAGCACTGAGTTGACGCTAACTGATTTCCTGCCTGTACTTCTGCAAGATTCCGCTGTTTGGGACTCAGTGCCTTCAAAGAAGATATAACTTCAATACGTTTCGTTTCTTTGTCAGATTTATAATTCGACATCCTGTGCTGTGAAGCTTATTCTGACACCGTTTGTACGCACAGCAACATATTGCCCTGTTTCATTCTGACCACCTGGGAGGTCAATATACCACCCTGCTGTTTTGCCACGGGGGTCAGCTATCAATATCCTTCCCAAACTGGCTACATAAGTCAGTTTCACAGGAATCTCTGAATACAGGTATCGGACTGCAAGAGGCTCAATATCTCTTAAAGAAATCGAATCAATCAATTCCATATCAGAGTCTGAAGAACTTTTGTACACCTGAGCACTTAATCCCTCAGGTATGTCAGAGCTGATGGGAGATGTGTCGTAGTTCAGCCAGAGCAGCCATGAATCACCCATACCCCAACTCTTCCCCACAGGCATTGTATCACTGAGTATATGTATTCCAACACCTCCATGACCATCTTCGGCACCACCTTCGTACTTCATGATGAATTCATAGTTCATCGAACCATCCTGAAAGACACGAACCCAGGTTTTTGCTCGGGGTGCATCAGCATCTTTTTGGAAAAGCCCCTTATTGCGTACCCCCCAGTCCCCTTCGGGACTACCAAACTTCAAATGACCATCAGCGCAAACGACACCTCCCAGCATAATAAGTGTTGCGACAATAACTACTTTCTTCATAGAACCTCCTGACCCATAATCTATTCATATATTCTAATACAAACGCAAATTATGGGAAAGGCATTTACGCTGATAATCTCTTATTGTATGGTCTCGAAAGGCATGCTAGTCTGTTCAGATGAAAAAGAGTCAGCTAATATCGAAATGGGTCATTGATACAGGCCTGCTCCTTGCTGGCGCTCTGCTCTTTGCACTGAGTTTCCCGAGTTTTATTGCAGACTGGGGCTGGGCTCCAGTAGCCTGGATCAGCCTGATCCCGGTTGTACTCCTTGTTAGAAGAATTTCATGGTGGACATCTCCCCTATGGGGTGTTGCTTATGGATACATCACTTATGCCCTCTTCAATTTCTGGTTGGCAACTTTTAATCCGGTCAGTTTTGTACTGGTTCCAACGATTTACGCAGGGTGGTTTTTCATTCTTTTCCCAATTCTTCTCCTGGTGGATCGAAGCTTTTCACGATATGGCTGGCTGGCTCAATGGTTAGTCTGGGCTGCATTCGAGGTAGTTCGAACCAAGGGTTTTCTGGGTTATTCCTATGGAATTATCGGCTATACGCAGTATGAATGGCGGAGTCTTATTGCAATTGTCGATATATTCGGAGTGATGGGTGTGAGTCTGCTGGTAGCCTTTCCCTCCTTCCTTATTGGAGGCTGGCTTCTTAATGTGGGATTTCTACACCTGAAATCAGGATTCAGTCCGTTACAGGGCTGGAGAAAACCATCCAGACGATGGGTGATTCCCGGAATAGCTTTTCTGGTATCTATCCTTGCAGCAAATATCTATGGGTTGGTGTCCAGGGTCGATTACAGAGAGAGTCCCATCTGGCGGCCCGCTCTCATACAGCACAATGTCAACACCTGGCTGACAGGTATTAATGCCTGGCGTATTGCTCTAAAGGCTCTTATTGAAGAAAGTCAAACAGCATTGGAGGAAGAACCGGATGCGGTTGTATGGTCTGAGACCTCATTTGTTCCATCCATTGAATGGCATCTCAAGTACAGAAAGGACAGAATGAAGGTTGACCTCATCAACAAGCTCAGTAGTTTCCTTGATGGGAAGGATATTCCCATACTGATTGGCAATAACGATGGAGAACTGATTGCCGGAAAAAGACTGGATTATAATGCCGTCCTGCTCTTTGATGGTAATGAGATCATAGATCGGTACAGGAAAATACATCTGGTTCCTTTCTCGGAACATTTTCCCTATGCAGAAGTCTTTCCACGCCTGTCCGATTACATTGCATCACAGGATACTCCTCTTTATGGGAAAGGAAGTGAATACAAGGTATTCTCCCTCTCAAAATGGGATGGTCCCAGGGTAAGCCCATTTATCTGTTTTGAAGACACCTTTGGTTATCTTGCCCGGAATTTTGTCCGGGAAGGGGCACAGATAATGGTGAATACAACCAATGATTCATGGAGCCCTGAGCCAGCCTGTGCTATTCAGCACATGACCATGGCCATTTTCAGGGCTGTGGAAAACCGACGTAGCGTGGTAAGATCATCCACAGCCGGTATCACCTGTGTCATCGATCCCAATGGAAAAGTAACACAGATACTTCCTCCTTTTACTCAGGGACATCTTATTGGTGAAGTTCCTGTATATGATGACATAACAACTCTTTACACCCGGTGGGGTGACTGGCTTGAAAAAGTCATTATAATACTTACAATACCCTTACTGGCTGCTGCCCTCATATTGATAAGATGGCGCAGAAATAAAGAAACAGGAAATTTACATGTCTGATCCCACTAATAGAATTCTTGAAATATTCAATGCAATTAATACAATACCCCGTCAATCTCACCATCTGGAAAAAATCCACCCCTGGTTGATGAACTGGGGCAGGGAACATGGTTTTTCAGTGAGTACTGACGATGTATGGAACATTCTAATCAAGGTTCCGGCCACGAGTGGATACGAAAAAGCTCCAATAATTATTCTTCAGGGGCACATGGATATGGTTTGTGAAAAAAGATCCGGAGTGAAGCATGATTTTCAGAATGATCCTATTACATCATGGCAGGATGGAGAATGGCTCCGGGCAAAGGATACAAGTCTTGGTGCCGACAACGCCATTGCTCTGGCCATTTTCTTTGATCTCGTTACTGATACTGAATCGGAGCATCCAGAATTGGAAATTCTTATTACTTCTGATGAAGAGTCAGGTCTTGTCGGTGCTCAGAATCTTAAACCTGATTTCCTGTCTGGCAATATACTGCTAAACCTGGACTCTGAAGATGAAGGTATTTTTACGGTTGGATGTGCTGGGGGCATGGATATTAATCTCAGCTTCCCTGTTCGCCTGCAACCTGTTCCAAAGGGATACGCAGTAAGAAGAATTGAAGTTGGTGGACTGGAAGGAGGCCATTCAGGAACTGAAATCCATCTGAACAAGGCTAATGCCAATGTTTTATTGACCAGGGTTTTGAATAATATCTTCGATGTCATCCCGGAAGCATTTGCAGGTGAGATATCCGGCGGTACAGCTCATAATGCCATCCCGCGGGAAGCCAGGAGTCTGGTTGCGGTTCCCTTAAACCACCTGACCAGACTGGAAGAGCTTATTTCCGAATCAGGAGCTGTTCTAAGAAATGAAAATACTGCTGTTGAGAAGAATTTATTCCTGAAACTCTCTAAGGATGAAATACCCAAAAAAGGTTTATTATCCCCCCATGACAGTAAAAAGATGCTGGATACCCTGCGAATGATTCCCAATGGGGTTAAGCATATGTCTACCGATGTAAAAGGGATTGTCGAAACCAGTATGAATTTTGCCATCCTTTATACAGAGGGATCAGCAGTGAAAATTCTTACAAACATCAGGAGTTCTGTGATGAGTCGTGGCGATGACTATGTCATGATAATGAAAAGTCTGGCTCGACTCTGTGGAGGAACCTGTACGACAGGTAACCACTATCCACCCTGGGAACCCCGGAAACAGTCTGAACTGCTCAATCAAGCCAGGCGGATTTGGAAAAAAGTTTCCGGCAAGGATTCCATTGTTGAGATCACTCATGCCGGTCTGGAATGTGGAGCCATAGGATCCCATTATCCAGATATGGATATGATTTCTTTCGGTCCCACAATAATACAACCCCATTCACCGGATGAAAAACTGCACATTCCTTCGGTTGGGCGAATATCCATATTTCTTCGTGAATTACTAAAAAGTTTCCGGAATGTCAGGAAGATTGAAAAATGAAGTGTTATTCTCAAAATCATATGCTGATTCAGACCTGTTAAATGAAAGAGGGTATGCCTCTGATAAAAATGGAGATCTGTACTTCTTGATAACTGCCTTTGCGTTCCTCAGCTTAAAGATTGACTCTTCTGTTTTCAAATAAGACTATCACTCTGATTTCTATATTGCTCCAACTTGCTGTCATATTTCTCCCTCAGCAGGGATCCTCACCGACCGGCTGGATTGACTTCAAGCTCTACAGGATTCCTGCAACTGGAAAACTGTGTTCAGGTATCAGATCCTGGTTTGTAGAGTGGAGATGTCCGTTTGTAAGGAACTCTACCTGACGGCACATGGTGAGAGACAGATCTCGCGTACTGGTCTTGATCATCAAAGTAAATATGGGCATTGAAAGCCTTGAGAATCTGATCCTTGGACAATCCTCCAAGGAAATAGGCCTCATCAACATTCACACCCCAGCCTCGTAAGGTGAGTATGACCCTCTCATGTGCCGGTCTGTTTCGGGCAGTAACCAGAGCAATTCGAACCAACGGTTCACTGGAAGCCTTCTTGATGCGGGAAAGTGTCTGCAGTACCCGGCCAAAAGGTCCTTCAGGTAAGGGGATCTTCGCAAAAATTGTCTCATTTTCCAGAAAGGCATCCAATCCCTGCTGTTTGAAGAGAACTTCCGCTTCTTCACTGAATAGAACCGCATCTCCATCAAAGGCAATACGAATTTCATCGGTATCCGGATTGAATGCTTCAGGAGGGGAATAAAGCTGGGCGGCTGCCACTCCCTGATCCGCGGCATCCTGGACATCGTCAAAGTTTTTGGACAGAAAAAGATCAACACTGAAGGCTGCAAGGTTCGGGCCAATGGGGGCACCACCAGAGAATGCTGCTCGGGTAATATCCAGATTATGGAAGTCAACAGAGTGCATGATGCGAAGCCCTGTTTGAGGGTTATTCTGACTCATGATAACAACCTCAACCAGATGTTCTCCGATTTTTTCATTGAGCTTCAGGAGGGCATTGATCAATGGGAATGCAGTACCGGGCTCCAGAATTCTCCCTTCATTTTCCTGCTGGAACCTGGAATAAGCTTCCAGTCCCTCTTTTTCAAAGATGCGATTTTCCTTTTCAAGATCAAAAAGAGCTCGAGAAGAAATACCAATAACCAGAGAATTTGTTAAATCCGGGGTCATGATAACTCCGTATCCAGGCCAAGCAGTTCCTGTTCCAGCATATCTCCATATTCCTGCAGAGATTTGAGAATGGGCTTCTTCTCTGCTTCCAGGTTATCATTTTCCATCCATGCCATAATTCGCTTCCGATATTCACCCAGGTCGGATACACCGGGGACAGGAGGAAAAAGAATGCGTGAAGCACAGAAACTCTTCCACCTGCGGCTTGTTTCATCATCCTGGTGATCGGGGTAGTTTCGACCAATGTATCGGCGGAGCATTTCCGGTATCCGTGAATCCCTGGCCCCCGGGTTCAACTGCATGAGTTTTTCCGGAACTGTCTGCCGGATTTCGGCCAGCACCTCCTTATCTTCATCAGGAAAGAATCGATCATAAATCTGGAAGTCCGGGTCATCTATTGATCCCCAATCCTGTCCCCTGGAAAAGACTTTTCTGAGTTTCCCAGCAATATGAGGGTCACCCTTGATTCTCTTCCAGCGTTCTTCGGCCAGAATAGGATCAATACCCAGCCGGTTGGCCATATTGTGATCAAGAACGGAACGAGGTGCAAGAAATGGTGCCTTGTTCATATGAATCCCTTTGAGAGGGATACGAGATATGCCTTCGGCCTCCAGTTCCTGTGTTGGAGTGAAGATACGATGGCGAATTTCATTATCAGGGAGCGTAAGTAGAGGTTCTGGATCGGAGCGGAGGTCAAAGGCGTAAATGGTGTTTCTCAACTCAGGATCGGTGACAAGAGGACAAACCAGTGTTGTATAGCCCTTACGGCTGTAATGCACTTCTGATGTATGGATCAGTGGAGTGCGGTCTTCCAGATCAATAAGGGTACGAGCCTGATTTCTGGTTCGATGCTGCCACGCCCACTTGAAGAGTTTAGGCTGTTTCATTTTGATCAGGTTTGCAACTGCTATAGTGGCTTTAACATCGGATAAGGCATCGTGGGCATATTCATGGTGCAGGTTATTCGCTTCAGCCAACAGATCCAGTTTAACTGAAGGTCTGCCTTCTTCGTTAACCGGCCAGATTATACCTTCGGGTCTTAAGTCTCTTGTGGCTCGAGCCAGATTCAGGATATCCCATCTGGAATTACCGTTTGCCCACTCACGCCTGTAGGGATCATAAAAATTTCTGTAGTAAAGATTGCGGATGAATTCATCATCAAAGGCAATGCTATTGTATCCAAGGATGCAGGTTCCAGGTCTGGAAAACTGCCTATCAATTGCCTGTATGAGTTCGACTTCAATAATTCCCCTGGTATTGGCTTCCTGGGGTGTGATACCGGTGAGCAGACATGACATAGGATCGGGGAGATAATCGGGACTGAGTTTGCCATAATACACGACCGGGTCTTCCAGTTGTTTGAGATTTTCATCAGTCCGTATGGCCGCGAACTGGGCAATTCTGTCATAACGGGAATGGAAACCAAAGGTTTCGAGATCATACCAGAGCAGTGTCATGGCCAGTATTCTTCCATGAGATATAATACAATTGATTGTGGATCAGGGTGTAGGGGTTGCAGGGATGATCAAGTGACGAACTTCTTTTCTTAATTCATCACTCGGCATACTTCATCAGCGATGATTACAGCCGCTTCCCTGAATCGGTCTGGATCCTGGGCGTAGGACAACCGCAGGCATTCATGAGCATGAGGCCATGGCTTCTCCAGACCATAGAAGAAATAATGACCACTCACAACAAGAACACCCCTGCGTTTCAGGCGTTCGTAGAGTTCTTCTGAGCTTATGGGAAGATCAGGAATCCAGAGCCAGAGAAAAATAGACCCTTCAGACTCATGTATTCGATATGGAATGTTATCGCCAAAGGCTTCCTGCAATGCTTCAACAGCAAGGTTGGATCTTTTCTGGTAAAATGGACGAATAACATCTCGAGAGAGAGTGAGAATATCCCCGGAATCAATGAGAGGCTTCACCAGAACCTGCCCAAATGAGCCGTTACTGAGGCTCAACACAGCATTACATGCCGAGAGAGCGGCTATTATTTCCTCTGAGGCAATAACAATACCAGTCCGAACCGATGGAAGTCCCAGTTTCGAAAGAGTCATACTCAAAATGATATGTTCGTCCCAGTAGGGTTTTATGTCCTTGAAAAGAATCTGTGGAAAGGGTGCTCCATAAGCATTATCAATAATAAGAGGAATCTTCTTATCAGAAGCGATTCGAGATAAATGGATAATTTCCTCATCTGTGAGAACATTGCCCGTAGGATTGGTTGGACGGGATACACACAGGGCTGAAATATCTTCTCCAACTTCCAGGTGAGTGAAATCCACATGATACTTAAAAAAGTTTTCCCGTGTGTATTCCAATGCCGCAGGTTGGGCTGCCAGGGCTTTGGATTCAGATGTTTGATCGGCATATCCGATATACTCCGGACATAGAGGAAAAAGGATGCGATTCATCCCATCATCACCTCTCGGACCCGAAAGAATATTGAAAAGGATGTAGGAGGCAATTTGACTGCCGTTGGTAATAGCTATATTGTCTGTTTTCAATTCCCAGCCGAATTCGCAATTCATAAGATCTGCCAGGGATTCCAGGAAGACCTTCTTCCCCTGAGGCGTGTCATAGTTGGATAGAGTTTCTTCCAATTCGGCGCCATTGGCAAGAATTTCCTGGATACGACGACGCCAAATCGCATTCACTTCCGGGATATGGGCTGGATTGCCGCCACCCAGCATATGCATGTCGATATGGCCCTGCATGGCTTGACCAAGATCTTCCATCAGTGCACCAATACCGGTTTTCTTTGTGAATCGTTCTGCGAATCGAGTGGGTTTCATGGGACGGCCTCCTGTCCAGGGGTTGTTACGGGATCAGTTTTTAATCGCCATACGACGATCAACAGTACTCGAAATACTCTCAGGCGCTCCTGCATTAATCACAGGGCATTCCAATTACATACTCCGGCAACCCTGTAAGACAACCACATACATCCTTCATAGCTGGTTCTTCTATTTCATTGTCATTAACGACACAGGGAACCCATCAGGAAATTGAATTTACCAGTGTTCTGAAGCTTGTTGTAATGAGACGAACATTTTACTGGAGAAATAATATCTGATGAAGAAAGTATTTACGACAAAAAAATATCGAAGTAACCTTTCCCTGCTACAAATAACCATTCGTCCATCCACAACCATAATCAGAAAAAGCAGCTGTACCATGAGAAAGCTTTATCTCTCCCGGTTTAATCAAAATCAGACCTCTACAAGCTTTCTGACACTGTGTAAGATGTACATTGGATTAGAATAAAAGTCAATCACTAAACCCAATTACGTCAGGGTGATCACATCTAATCGTGAAAATGTCACTTTTTCAGGTATTTCATGAACAAAAATGCCAGGGTAGGTCAGGGCTGCCAGCCCTCCCGTTTCGGCTATTGCTTCAAGCTGCTTATCTGTTAGATTTCTCTGATGGAGCTGGATGAACCTTGAATTTGAATGGCTTGCCACAATCGGGCGCTCAGTTATCAGAAAAAATTTAATCAGGTGTATACCGCAGGGCGTAGTCCGAGGAACAGTCCTGATTAAATTTTTTCTTGATGCAAGGCGGCATAAGCGGAGCTAGCTTAAGCGGTTGGCGGCGCGTTCCTCGGAGCTTTGCTCCTGCGGTACGCACCTGCTTACGTGAGCATTTTGACAACGCGGCAGTAGGGAAAAAGATCGAGCCAAAAACGAAATAAGGTTTATTAGAGGTGCCCAAAAGGGAGATGTGGTGGTGTTGGAACTGGCGGGGGCCCGTCACCACTACAATGTACCGCTGTCGCGTACTCTCTACCTGAATTATGTCCCGGACTGGGGGGAGCACACCCTGAGTCTTCGTCCGGGAGATAAAACTGTGTTGAAACCGGGAATGACTATTCACTTTATGCCGGGAATCTGGTTGGATACCTACGGTGTGGAGTGTTCCGAACCCTTTCTTGTGACCGAAACAGGCTGTAAAAAACTTATTGAATACCCACAAAAAATATTCATCAAGTAGAGGATGCTATGAAAGTTGTCAAATTCGGCGGAACCTCCCTGGCGTCGGCAGAACAGATAAAAAAAAGTGCCGCCATTGTTCAATCAGACCATGAGCGGCGATTGGTCGTTGTATCGGCACCGGGAAAACGGACCAGGGATGATATCAAGATAACCGATCGTTTAATCGCCTGTTATCAAGCTGCTGTCAGAGAGAAGTCCATTGAAGCAGACTTTGCGCCCATCCGTGAGAGGTTTCTGGAGATAGCCGCCGATCTGAAAGTTGGCTCAGGACTGACAGAGCTTCTTTATCAAGCTCGAGACCGGATTCAGGACGAAAAATCCTATGACTATGCCGTATCCAGAGGGGAGTATTTTTCAGCCCGCCTCATTGCCGAATACATGGGATTCTCCTTTATGGATGCCGAAGAAATCATCCGATTTGATACCCGGGGAAAACTCTCTTCGGAGAGCTATAAGCTGATAGACCAGGCTATTACCCCCGACAGCCAGGTGGTTATTCCTGGATTCTATGGCCAGGATGCCGAGGGAAGTATAAGGGCCTTCAGCCGCGGCGGGTCCGACATTAGCGGCGCTGTGGTAGCTCGGGGCGCAGGGGCCCGGGTTTATGAAAACTGGACCGATGTATCGGGGCTGTTGGCGGCGGATCCCGGTATCGTGGATGATCCTGCTCCTATAGAAGAGGTTTCTTTCAGGGAACTTCGCGAACTCTCCGCCCTGGGGGCGAAAGTGTTTCATGAAGAGGCCATTCAGCCTGTCAGCGCCGCCGGAATTCCCATCAATATCCGAAACACCAATATCCCCGAAGCCCCGGGAACCATGATCGTGATAAAAAAAAAGAAGACCCGCCCGGGAATTACCGGGGTTGCCGGAAGGGTGGGTGTATCCGCCTATCGATTTCAGAATGCCCATCTGGGAGACAACCTTTCTCTACAGTTGACAATCCTGGAGAGTTTAGCTGCAATGGGATGGAAAATTCTCTATTCAGCATGCCAGTGTGATACACTTCTGGTCATTTTGGAACCTCGGGAAAATCGGAATCCGGGTGATGGAGATATTGATACCATGAAGGAAGACCTGCATCTCAGTGAGGTTGAGAAACAGTCGGATCTCTGTATAGTCGGGGCGGTGGGTGAGAATCTTGGAGATGAAGCGTGTCTCATCTCTGCTGTACTGACCAGAATGACTGAACAGAGTATCGCACCGGCATTTGTTTCCTATCGCGCATCCGGAATTACCTTCATGGCCGCATTGGAGGAGGAACACTACCGGGAAGCGATTCAGGTGATCGCCAGTTTTATAGGATACTTGCCGGAATTGTCAGAGGGCACCTCTAAAAACCCATTTAGTTCATGACTCGACCTTTTCTGCCGCTACTGCGTTGTCAAAATGCTCACGTAAACAGGTGCGTACCGCAGGAGCAAAGCTCCGAGGAACGCACCGCCAAACACTTAAGCTACGCTCCACTTTTGCCGCCTTGTATCGACAAAAAATTTAAGCAGGTGCGTACCGCAGGGCGTAGCCCGAGGAACACACCGCCACTATCAGGTGCGTACCGCAGGAGCAAAGCTCCGAGGAACGCACCGTCACTTCGTCAATTTCCTAAAGCTGTTTTTTAGAGGTACCCCAGAACGGTAAAAGCAATCGAAACCCGATACACAATTTCAATGGCCATTATTTATGAGATCTGTCTGGATACATCGTTTTTCCATTGACAATACCTACCCAGTTGTTGATGAATAGGTTCTGGAAATGAAGGAATCTCAATAACAGCTTCCCGAAATTTGATAGAAATTCAAGTCAGAGCCGGAACTTTCTTGAAGATACCCTGAAGGAGATATTATGAAAATTGTTCTCGTTGGAGCAGGAAGCGCCCAATTCGGTTTAGGAACGATGGGTGAGATATTTCAGAGTTCGGTACTCAAAGGAACAGAATTAGTTCTGCTGGACATCAATGCCATGGCTCTGGATACAATATATAGAAAAGGATGTGAATTCATTGAAGAACATAATCTGGAATTCACACTTTCAGCCAGTACGAACCGGGCTGAGGCCCTGAAAGGAGCCACATTTATAATAATTTCCATAGAAGTGGGCGATAGATTCACACTCTGGGACCAGGATTGGAAAACTCCACTGCAGTTCGGTGTCAATCAAGTTTACGGGGAAAATGGTGGTCCCGGGGGGATTTTTCACGCCCTGCGCATCATTCCACCCATCCTGGAAATCTGCGGTGATGTGAAATTACACTGTCCTGATGCCATTGTATTCAACTACTCAAATCCCATGACGGCCATCACCACAACAGTACTTCGTCGATATCCAGATCTCAAGTTTATTGGACTGTGTCATGAAATAGCATCTCTCGAACGTTATTTACCAGTCATTCTGGACACCAGATTGGAAAATCTTCAGGTTAGGGCAGCAGGTTTGAATCATTTTTCAGTTCTACTTGAGGCCCAATATATTGACAGCGGTAAAGATGCTTATCCCGACATAAGACATAAGGCACCTGCTTTCTTTGCAAAGGAACCAGGGTTTACAGAAATCTGGGACTATGTTCGTGAGACAGGCATTGTCCCCCAAACGGAAGGTTCAAATGAACGCCAGATCATAAACAGGCAGGAAAGCAAACGTCCCTGGACGGACAGACGTCTGTTTCGGGCCATTTTTGAGACTTATGGATTGCTTCCCATCACATTGGATAGCCACCTTGGCGAGTATGTTTCCTGGGCCCAGGATGCTGTCGATCATAAGGGGATTATGGACTTTTATGAGTTCTACCGTTATGCCCTCTCAAACCAGTCCTGGTCTGAAATTACACTGGATGTGCATGAACGGGTCATTCCCATTATCGAAGGAATCATCACCGATTCCGGTCATGAGGAGCTTGCGGTCAATGTTCTTAATAATGGGGCGATTCCCGACTTTCCTGATTCCATAGCGGTGGAGGTGCCGGGCATCATTCATAAAGATGGAATACAGCCAGTACACTTTGATGATTATCCTAAGGGATTTGGAGCCCTGATACGGGGCTATGCAGGTGTGTATGACCTTACTGCCGAAGCCATATTACAGGAAAGCCGGAATCTCGTACTTCAGGCTGTGCTGGCATGTCCGATGGTCAATAACTATCATGGGATGTCTGAAATGGTGGATACCATGATTGATCAGCAGCAGGACTGGCTGGGATATTTGAAATAACCGGGTTTTGATACTAATTTGAATCGATAATACTCACAGAACACTCCAGAGATCAAATCCACATGCACTGACAAGACTTGGCAAAGGAGGGACACCTCGGTACTCACCGCCGTCCTCCCCTGTCGGTTACAGCCATCCCTATAGCTGTCGGGGTTCTGCTGATCTGACCTGTGAGTCCAAGCCTGAATCTATGAACATGTCATTTATATTTGTCACATTGCTTGTATCCCACCCGGAGAGGTCTCTATAAAAGAAGTGGCTCCATGGAACATAGAGGCAAAATCTAACACCTCAAGAAACCTGGAACTGTTATACTGATTAGCATGAAACGACAAGAAAAAACTTTATTCGATGAAGATTTTCGCCTGTCAGTCTTGAGCAACAAGGGAGACTATCTTGAAAAGCTCGATCAGGTGATCGATTGGGATGTTTATAGCGGTCCCGTGGAAAAAGCCATGCGAAAGAATCTACGAGAGGATGGTATTTGAACTTTTCTATCAAGTGCTTGAAGAGAAGGGATTAATAGCCGAAAAGGGGATAATCGTGGATGCCAGTTTCAAAGAAGTGCCAGTGCAACGTAATAGCAAAGAAGAGAATGCCAGGATCAAAAACGGTGAAATGATAGAGGAATGGAGCGAGGACAAGCGTCGTCAGGTGGATGCGAGAAGCAAGTTGATAAAAAATACAGGGTCAGCAGTGCCGAAGTCCATGATTCTAAGCCTACAGAAGCAAACCGTTAAGCGATAAAGAGAATGCCTCCAACAAAGAAAAATCGAAGTTTCGCGTCCGTGTGGAGCACGTATTTGGATTTATGAAAACGACCATAAAAGTGGACAAGTTGCGTACTATAGGCAAAGAGAGAATAGAAGGGATCATTGGACTACTGAACCTTAGCTATAACATCTGTCGCTATGTGTATTTGAGACAATCCCTGGGATAAGTGGGCACTGAATGTGCTCCGTAAGCCGGAAAAAACCTGATAACGGGTTGAGATCACTGAGAAAGGTCGAAATTTTCAGACCAAAATGAAACAAAGAACGTTTTTCCCGAATTGAGGGTTGCAAAACTATTTTTTTAGAGGTACCCTAATGATAACTTATAGAGAGTTTTTGAATTGGCTCTCTCAAAAGACTGTATGGAGGAAAGATGAAAATGAAGAAGAAATTGAAACCCCTGGGAATATTCGTTGGGCTTGTAGTACTCAGCGGATTCATTGGATGCCCAGACCCTTCCTCACCTGAGGAGATTCAGGAAAACAGGGCTCCCGGCGCGCCCACCATTAGCGGTTCAATTGCCGGAGATACGCAGGTTGTAGTAAACTGGACGGCCCCAAGCGATAAGGGAATCATTAATGGTGATGGTTCCGAAGGTACCATCACCAAGTACACCGTATACTGGGGTGATTCCACAGGTTTCACACGTTCCGACGATAAAAAAGCGGATGTAACTGACACCACTAACACCACCTACACCATAACAGGACTGACAAACGGCGAAGCGGTATTCTTCATCGTAACCGCTTCGAATGCCACTGGTGAAGGTGCGGCATCCACCGAGGGTTCAGCCACACCGCCAGTAGCCGTAACCAGCGTAGCCATTGATTCCCCAACAACAACAGATGTTACCATGGGCGACACCCTGCAACTGAGCGCAACCGTTGAGCCAAACAATGCCACCAACAAGCAGCTAACCTGGAGTTCCGGCGATACAAGCAAGGCAACCGTTGATGCCTCTGGCCTGGTTACACCAGTCGCGGTTGGCGGCCCAATTACGATTACCGTGACATCGGACGCTGACAGTAGCATGTCAGACAGCATTGAAATTACCGTAAAGGAAGGCATTAACAGCATAGACTATGGGGCAATTATCGGTACTAAGGACGTAGCCACTAGTGTTACCCCAACGATAGATCCGCAGGGAGCCACGGGAACCTTTTCCGTAACAAGCGGTACCCTGCCTTCTGGACTGAATTTAGATTCAGGCTCAGGCGAGATTTCGGGCACACCAGATCAGCTAACAACCAAAGCTGTATCAGTAACAATAGCGATGACCGGTACTGGCGATTATACAGGAACGGTAACGAAGGTGGTCACTATTGAAGTCCTCGAATATGGCATAGGCAGTACCGGCCCCGCCGGAGGCATAGTGTTCTACGTTAAGGACTCAGAGTCTGACGGTTGGCGCTATCTGGAGGCGGTGACAAGCGATCAGGCCACTTCGGTTGGATGGGGTGGTGCCGGAACATCTGTGGGGGGAACATCCACTGGCATAGGGGACGGTAAGGCCAACACAGAGGCGATTGTTAGGGCACTGGAGGACGGTAATTACGCGGCGAAAATCTGTGATGATTTAGATCTGGGCGGCTATGCCGACTGGTTTTTACCGTCCAAGGATGAACTGAATGCGTTGTATGAGCAGAGGGATACCGTTGGAGGTTTCGCGTCTAATACCTACTGGTCTTCTTCAGAGGACAGTTCCTACTACGCGTGGGGACAGACCTTCAACGATGGCGGCCAGTACGACTACGTCAAGTACAACGATCTACATGTTCGTGCGGTGAGGGCTTTTTAACTATTTATCTATTTAACAATTACAGCCATCCCTATAGCTGTCGGGGTTCTGCTGATCTGACCTGTGAGTCCAAGCCTGAATCTATGAACATGTCATTTATATTTGTCACATTGCTTGTATCCCACCCGGAGAGGTCTCTATAAAAGAAGTGGCTCCATGGAACATAGAGGCAAAATCTAACACCTCAAGAAACCTGGAACTGTTATACTGATTAGCATGAAACGACAAGAAAAAACTTTATTCGATGAAGATTTTCGCCTGTCAGTCTTGAGCAACAAGGGAGACTATCTTGAAAAGCTCGATCAGGTGATCGATTGGGATGTTTATAGCGGTCCCGTGGAAAAAGCCATGCGAAAGAATCTACGAGAGGATGGTATTTGAACTTTTCTATCAAGTGCTTGAAGAGAAGGGATTAATAGCCGAAAAGGGGATAATCGTGGATGCCAGTTTCAAAGAAGTGCCAGTGCAACGTAATAGCAAAGAAGAGAATGCCAGGATCAAAAACGGTGAAATGATAGAGGAATGGAGCGAGGACAAGCGTCGTCAGGTGGATGCGAGAAGCAAGTTGATAAAAAATACAGGGTCAGCAGTGCCGAAGTCCATGATTCTAAGCCTACAGAAGCAAACCGTTAAGCGATAAAGAGAATGCCTCCAACAAAGAAAAATCGAAGTTTCGCGTCCGTGTGGAGCACGTATTTGGATTTATGAAAACGACCATAAAAGTGGACAAGTTGCGTACTATAGGCAAAGAGAGAATAGAAGGGATCATTGGACTACTGAACCTTAGCTATAACATCTGTCGCTATGTGTATTTGAGACAATCCCTGGGATAAGTGGGCACTGAATGTGCTCCGTAAGCCGGAAAAAACCTGATAACGGGTTGAGATCACTGAGAAAGGTCGAAATTTTCAGACCAAAATGAAAAAAAGAACGTTTTTCCCGAATTGAGGGTTGCAAAACTATTTTTTAGAGGTACCCTAATGATAACTTATAGAGAGTTTTTGAATTGGCTCTCTCAAAAGACTGTATGGAGGAAAGATGAAAATGAAGAAGAAATTGAAACCCCTGGGAATATTCGTTGGGCTTGTAGTACTCAGCGGATTCATTGGATGCCCAGACCCTTCCTCTCCTGAGGAGATTCAGGAAAACAGGGCTCCCGGTGCGCCCACCATTAGCGGTTCAATTGCCGGAGATACGCAGGTTGTAGTAACCTGGACGGCCCCAAGCGATAAGGGAATCATTAATGGTGATGGTTCCGAAGGTACCATCACCAAGTACACCGTATACTGGGGTGATTCCACAGGTTTCACATGTTCCGACTCAAAAAAAGCGGAAGTAACTGACGCCACCACCCACACCATTACAGGACTGACAAACGGCACTGAGGTATTCTTCATCGTAACCGCTACGAATGCCACTGGTGAAGGTGCGGCATCCACCGAAGATAGCGGCACGCCGGTTGAAGCAAACAAGCCCCCCGGAGCGCCCGCCATCAGCGGTTCAACTGCCGGAGATGGGCAGGTTGTAGTAACCTGGACGGCCCCAAGCGATATGGGAATCATTAATGGTGATGGTTCCGAAGGTACCATCACCAAGTACACCGTATACTGGGGTGCTTCCACAGGTTTCACACCTTCCGACGATAAAAAAGCGGATGTAACTGACACCACTAACACCACCTACACCATAATAGGACTGACAAACGGCGAAGAGGTATTCTTCATCGTAACCGCTACGAATGCCGCTGGTGAAGGTGCGGCATCCACCGAAGATAGCGGCACGCCGGTTGAAGCAAACAAGCCCCCCGGTGCGCCCGCCAGCATTGATTCAACTGCCGGAGATGGGCAGGTTGTAGTAAACTGGACGGCCCCAAGCGATACGGGAATCATTAATGGTGACGGGACCCCTGGAACCATCACCAAGTACACCGTATACTGGGGTGATTCCACAGGTTTCACACGTTCCGACGATAAAAAAGCGGATGTAACTGACACCACTAACACCACCTACACCATAACAGGACTGACAAACGGCGAAGAGGTATTCTTCATCGTAACCGCTTCGAATACCACTGGTGAAAGTGCGGCATCCACTGAGGGTTCAGCCACACCGCCAGTAGCCGTAACCAGCGTAGCCATTGCTGACAAAGCAACAACAGATGTTGCCATGGGTGGAACCCTGCAACTGAGCGCAACCGTTGAGCCAAACAATGCCACCAACAAGCAGCTAACCTGGAGTTCCGGCGATTCAAACGTGGCAACCGTTGATCCCTCTGGCCTGGTTACATCAGTCGCGGTTGGCGGCCCAATTACGATTACCGTGACATCGGACGCTGACAGTAGCATGTCAGACAGCATTGAAATTACCGTAAAGGAAGGCATTAACAGCATAGACTATGGGGCAATTATCGGTACTAAGGACGTAGCCACTAGTGTTACCCCAACGATAGATCCGCAGGGAGCCACGGGAACCTTTTCCGTAACAAGCGGTACCCTGCCTTCTGGACTGAATTTAGATTCAGGCTCAGGCGAGATTTCGGGCACACCAGATCAGCTAACAACCGAAGCTGTATCAGTAACAATAGCGATGACCGGTACTGGCGATTATACAGGAACGGTAACGAAGGTGGTCACTATTGAAGTCCTCGAATATGGCATAGGCAGTACCGGCCCCGCCGGAGGCATAGTGTTCTACGTTAAGGACTCAGAGTCTGACGGTTGGCGCTATCTGGAGGCGGCCCCCAGTGATCTTTCTGTTACTGCTTATAAATGGGGTGATACTACGACAAGAGTGACAACAGGTGCAGACATAGGAACCGGAAAATCCAACACAGCGGCTATCGTTGCAGCTATGGAGGATGCCGGTTTCACAGAAAACTATGCGGCAAAGGCATGTGCTGACTACACAGAGGGCGGCTATGGCGACTGGTTTTTGCCGTCCAGGGATGAACTGGCTGAGTTGTATAAGCTGAAGGATACCGTTGGCAGCTTTGCCTCTGACCCTAATGACCACTACTGGTCCTCGTCGGATTACAGTGCCGTCATCCCCCTCGCGTACTTCCACGGCTTCGACGATAATGCCTCGAGCGCCTCCAACAGGGGCAACGGCTTCAGTGTCCGTGCGGTACGGGCTTTTTAATTATTTATCTATTTAACAATTGCTTTAGCGGCAGCGCAGGTTGCCGCTAAAGCGCGATTTTTAGAATTAAGAGGGAATTCCAGGAGCACCGGCTTTTGGAATTCCCTATTTAACGTAGATGGTTGTCAAAAACACATAAGGGCACCTCTAAAAAACCTTATTTCGTTTTTGGCTTGATCTTTTTCCTCGCTACTGCGTTGTCAAAATGCTCACGTAAGCAGGTGCGTACCGCAGGAGCAAAGCTCCGAGGAACGCACCGCCAACCGCTTAAGCAGGTGCGTACCGCAGGAGCAAAGCTCCGAGGAACGCACCGCCACTACGCCAAATTCCAAAAACGGTTTTTTAGAGGTTGCCTATGGTTTGGAAGCTCTGCCTGGAGGCTGAAAAGAACTGGCGAAAGCTACGTGGATACAAGCTGATCCCCAGTGTTATTGAGGGTGTGTTTTGTAGAGATGGAGTCTTCAAGGAAGAGGCCGCGTGAAAAAAAATGAAGGATTTGAAATTTTCTCATCCACAACTATTGACAATAACTCGTATTCTCAGACATTGAACTTGAAGTTAAGAACATCACCGTCCTGTACAGGGTACTCCCTACCTTCAAGACGCAGCTTGCCAGCAGATTTTATAGACGATTCACTACCAAGATCAAACAGATCCCTACAATTGAAGACTTCAGCTTTGATGAAACCCCGTTCAAAATCGGAATGAATTATACCGGCACATTGGGGTGCCATTGCTCCATTCCTGAATGTCCAGGCTCGGTTTTCAGTACCGCCAACAGTAAAAAATGTTCTCAAATTCAGGGAAGAGTAGGCACTTCTGATTAATGATGATAAGCCGGATTCTATTATACCGGATTCTTCAAGGAACAGTGTCCGTTCTTCTTCATTCTCCAGAGAGGCAATGTCGGCTTCAAGTTTACCTGATAGTATAATAACTTCAGCATTTTGTTCGGTAGCCATTTTCCGGACGGCAGCAGTATAGGGCGTTTCATCACCTATTCCACCCTCGTCAACATTGCACACATATATCTGCTTCTTGGCGGTTAGCAGAAACAATTCTTCAAGACGGGCAGAATCAGCACTGTCAAGTAGCATATTCCGGACTGGTAGACCTTCCTGCAGATGGGCTTCCACTCTGCTTAGCAATTCCATCCGGGCCAGTGCTTCCTGCCGTATTCCAGGATCAGAAGCCTTAGCCTGACGGTTGTTTTTTTCAAGTCGTTTCTCAACAGTTTGAAGGTCAGCCAGAACAAGTTCTGTATTGATGATCTCCACATCGTTTACTGGATTGAGTTTGCCGTCCACATGAACAATGTCATCATCCTCAAAACATCGAATGACATGGGCAATGATACCCACAGAACGGATGTTCGAAAGAAATTGGTTTCCCAGTCCTTCACCCTGAGAAGCTCCCTTCACCAAACCGGCGATATCCACAAATTCTGTTGTAGCAAAAACCTGTTTGTCGGCTTTGATGATTTCATGTATTCGATCAAGACGAGGATCAGGAACATCCACAATGCCCACATTCGGGTCTATTGTGCAGAAAGGATAGTTGGCTGCTTCAGCGGGTACTGACGTCAAGGCTGAAAATATTGTTGATTTACCAACATTTGGAAGACCAATGATTCCACAGTTCATATTGTGATTATACCCGTAAGCCGTACCGGGAGAAAGAGCTGTTTACTTCAAGTACTGTTTCTTCTGAAATGAAGGACAATCAATACTATTGGCCAGACGGACTTCAGTACTGGGTAATCGACGGGATTTAATACCAAACAACCGGCATCCCCTGGGAAAATTGACGTCCCATGTAATAAAGTAATGAATGCATCGGGGACAGAAGGGTGGTGGAGGGATACTGCTTTGCACCTTCACTGTTCTCAATCCTGTAATTTCTTCTTCAAATGATTATGACTGGTGAGTAATTCCGGACGATACTCAAAGTGTATTTGATCAAAAAAGAACCATTTTCCTCCCCAGACGAATCCCTGTTCTTCAAAAGCCAGGATTACACTCTCGGGAGGAAAATATCTCTTTTCATAAGGTATTGCCCACCATCTGGGATTATAGAGCCTGGACCATCGCCAGTAAACCTGTTTACCTCCATAATCTTCGGGAATCAGATCCAGGGCCAGACCATAAGAATGAAGGCTCCGATTTGCTGATCCTGCGACATCTCTCCAGACATAAGCTCCAATAGTTGACAGGCTTTTCAACCAGATTCTGACTGTTTCATCATAGGATGCCAATGCCCTGATTTCTGCCTCAACAAGGGCGAGTTTTTCAACTATTTCGGGATGAACCAGGATATCTCTTCCAAGAAAAACAATGGATTGAACAGTCTTTTCAGCTGTTTGAAAGTCGTCCATACCCCATAGTAAGTTAAGAAAAGCTGGATGCCTTGGATACTTCCTGGATTCCTGGCGTTTAATATTCTCCTGAATCCTGTGCTGTTCACTTCTGGAAAGTGTTTGAATAAGCGGCATTTCTTTCGGAATCTGGTAAAATTGGTATGGGGAATACTTTTCTTCCTGATTCTTATCACTGAGAGGCAATAATCGGCCATCAGCCCAGAAAAGCAGAGTTCCCCTGACCATAAAACTCCAGTCTCCATCCTGATATCTTACGTTGGAAACCTTCTCAGGATAGGCTTGAAGTAGGGTATCAAAAACCTGTCGTGCATCCCGTGAGTAAACAGGCCTGACTGTGAAGACTAGTAAAAAAAGAAATGCCGCCCGAAAATCGAAAATCCCCCGTTTAACCTGCAATACTTATTTTTCCAGGAAAGAACTGAGATATTTATTAAAGGATTTATCGAATGTCTTGCGAATCATTCCTGTCATATCCTGGTAAACCCGGGAAACGGCTGCTGATTCACTTATTCCCGTTGAGCGATCCTGATGTGCCAGAGATACAGCCGGGATGCCATTGCTGTCTAGAAGGTTGAGATTTAATTCCCAATTCATGTTTGTATACTTATTGTCAAGCTCCACGGGTATGATGCTGACAACTCCTGTCAGGAACATATCTCCATCTGGAGTGATGGAAAATCCCCTGCTGGTTACCCACTCGGAAAGGGCTGCCTCAACCTGATCAGAGTCATCACCAGTGACTTCCAGTTTGATTCTCAGTTCTGAAGCAAGATCGGCCTTCTCTGCCTTAAGATTCCCCAGGTCATACGGGTGAATAATGGATCGCGACATGGGCAGGTTAATGATTTCAAGCTGCTCCACAAGAACCATATTTGATTCAGCCATCACAAGGGCCGCATCGACAAAAGCATAACGGCGCAAGGCATCTACCTGGCTTCGTGAACGATCAAGTAGCTCCATTACCCGATTATCATCATCAAGAATGCGTTGCCTGTAGAGGTTTCCAGTCTCTGCCCTGTCGAGATAGGCAATGACATAGACCTGCCCCATATCATTCTGCCATGATTCTCCAAATCGAAGATTGGACAGGGATTCATCAGCACTCTGGCCAATGGTCTGATCGATATCTGTCTGTGCGGTCAGATCAAGAATGGTATCATCCTGACCAGTGATTTCCTTATATCGAGTACGAATTGTGCTGTCAACCGTTATTTGTGTTTTGAAAAGCTGAGCTATTGCTCCTGCTGCATTGGATTTGGCCCCTCTAAGACTATCTCCCTCACCAAGTTCGGCAAGGTATTCAGTCACGGGGTAGGCTGAATCCTTATCCCTCACCCAATCCGGTGCATCACCTCCACGGGGAACGGATACAGGTGCGGGAGGAGCTGACACGCATGAAATACTCATCACAACGACTGAAATCATGATCCAATGAACAACATATCCAGTATTTAACATAGTTTCTCCTTATTTCAATAAAAAACTTTCAACTAAGTTGAGCTGCCCGGGAACAAATTCATGAACTCCATGATCGGTTGTTCCCAGCAATACATCTCCATCCCAGTAATCCAGACTGACATGATAAGAGCCAGGTTTCACTGGAATTTCTGCTGCCCATGCTGATGAAGGAAAAAACTGAGATATACGAAGATCCGCATTTTCAGAAGCATCAACTGCAACATCTGCCGCGAGACCAGCTAAAAAGCCGACCATTGCCCCTCCAGCTCCCTGATTTTTCAAATTATTATTTAACGCATCCTTTCCAGTTTCTTTCGCGATATTTTTTATAGTCGCCCGGATTATTGTACGTCCAACCGTAAGAGGAAGCTTGAGAAGAAAAGTTTCCCTTGCTATCGTTTCCATATTTTCCAGCAATAGAATTTCATACATGGACTTTCCATCAAGTTTTACAATGATGCGATCAACTGCTGTTTGACGACTCTCCAGCCGGGGAAACTGCATTTTGAAATGGACTCCAGCGGCTGTTCCAGGTACAGGGATGACTGTGAAACCTGTCAAACTGTTAACATATTCTTCATCCTGTCCTTCTATGCTGAGTAGCAGTTCATCTGTGCCACTGTCAATCCTGAGAGTAACACCCAGTTTTACAGGACTTAACCCGGTAAAACTTATAAAATTAACCAGAGCATTGCCATCAGAAAGATCCTCAATGGCCGGTAGAGGTGGTTTTTTGAAATCATATAATTGAGGCATAGTGAGCCAGGCATCATCTATTAACTGAAGATCTATCCGGGCATCATCCAATGCTCCTTCCGCACGATAAAGAAGAAGGCTCAGATACCGTGCCAGAACATCGTTGTGAAACCTGTTTTCCCTTACTTCAATCTGTCCTTCAGCCTCTTCAGAGGAATTGTATTCTTCAGCGAGTTTCTTATACTTATCCTCAAGAAGATTGAGCTTAATCTGCACCCTGCGGATTTCTACATGCGCAGATTCAGTATCATCTAAGGCAATATAATTTAAGCATTTGAAGACATTGAGATAGACATCTTCATAATCTTCACCAAAGTAATCCAGAGCATTATCGTTCAGAATAGCCGATGAAAGTCCTTTGGATATACTCTTAGTGAACAATTCTTCAATTCCTTTTTCAGCGAGAGTAAGTAATCGATTACTTTCTTCATACTCACCTGCCCAATGCATGAGCATACCTGAGTCCAGATAATAGAGAACTTTGTCCTTCTCCTTGTATCTATCTTCTTTGGCTTCTTTGATTACTTCAGCAGCTTGTAGATATTCCCCCTTTCTCACCAGTGGGATGGCTTCAGCATATTGCTCCTGTGCTGTCCTTGTACTGGCACAGGAAATGGCTATGCTGAGAAGAATGATCGGCGAGATAAATTGACACCTGAAAGAGGATATCACCATGAGGATTTTTTCTGTTCTATGAGTTTTTTAATCTGCCTGGTATCAATCCAGACCTTTTGATTTGTTTCTAAATTGATGATTTCCATATCAACTTTATAAAGTGTGGCTCTTTTTCCTTCGATAGCATCTGTCTGGCTGGTTATAATTCCCTGAATCATAAAATCAGCTCCAGTTTCAGCAGCTAAGGCCTTCGCTGTTGATTGATCAGCATGGGATTGTTGATCCTCCCGCTCAGCACGCACTTCTTCCCTTTCCTGACCGGCTGCAACAAAGGAAACCCTGCCGCTGTTCACCAATTCCCGTTCAATATCCTTGACAAATGTGTTCGCATCAATGTGTTCGGAACTTTTGTTGCGGACACGCCCAACAATAACAATCGGAATTCTATCTTCTTCCGACATAAACTGGTCTACCCACACACCTGTAAGCATGGAAGTCACCATTGTTTCTGCCGTCAATCGGGAATCGGTATCATTCCAGCGCCCACTTAAATCAATAACTTCATCAGAAGAAGTCCGTGTGACATTCGTCGCACTACTTGCACAGCCTGCAAGAACTGCAATGAGAATTGTAATGACTGAAATACTTTTCATATCAGCTCCTAAACTTATAATCCTGGATTTTAATTATCACTGAATCCTAAAAAATACATAAATTCATGTCAACCCTTGCATTGTTCTGCACATAAGAACCAGTCATCTATCCCTTTATTCAGGAACAGAACCTCTTGAAAAAGATTTCACCTTCATTCATTCTTTCAAATCACCATGGAGGTATTATGGAGAATTCTCAAGAATTTGGCATAGCCATTGCTGGATGCGGTACAGTCGGCAATGCTACTGTAGCTTTGTTAATCAATAATAGTAATCGCTTCAAGAAACTGACGGGAAAAAAACTGGTCATCAAAGCCCTGATCAGTGTGACATTTAACAAGGCCAGGGAAGCTGGTCTTGACGAAAACCTGTTTACAGAAAACCTGGATGAAGTTCTGGCAGATGCCTCTATTCACCTCGTAGTGGAAACTGTTGGAGGAGTTACCCAGGCAAAAAACATCATCGAAAAGTCATTAAAAGCGGGAAAACATGTGGTAACGGCGAACAAGGCCCTCCTGGCCCATCATGGCACAGAACTCTTTGAACTAGCACGAAAAAACAATGTCAGCATTGGAATGGAAGCCTGTTGTGCCGGTGGAATACCTGTAATAAAAGCACTGAGCGATGGATTGTCGGCCAACATCAATGACGCCTTATACGGTATTGTCAATGGAACTTCCAATTTTATATTGACCGAAATGGTAGAGCACGGAAAAACCTATGAGGAAGCCCTCAGACAGGCCCAGGCTGATGGACTTGCGGAAGCCGATCCTGCACTGGATGTTAATGGAACCGATGCCGCTCACAAACTCACCCTGCTGGCTTCTCTTGCATTCGGCGGGATTGTTCCCCTGAGTGCCATACCTGTTGAAGGAATTGATAAGCTTGATTTATTTGATGTTACCACAGGCAGGGAGCTTGGTTATATTCTCAAACTCATTGCTTTTGCCCGCCGATCCAATCAAGGTCTGGAAATGGCGGTCAAACCCGTATTTCTCCCTGATGACCACCCTCTTGCCTTTGTTTCAGGGCCATTCAACGCGATAAGTGTCTATGGTAATGCAGTAGGGCACACTATGTATTACGGCCGGGGTGCTGGTGGAAACCCCACAGCCTCTGCTACTGTATCGGATATTCTCTCCATTGCTATAGGAACCTGGCCTGTTCTATTTAAGAAACTGCCTCTCTGGCCAGATCAACATGAACCAATAAAACTGGCTGATATGCAGAACACCACCCACCGGCATTATCTGCGTTTTGATGTAGAGGACAAAAGTGGTGTCGTCGCTAAAATCGCAACTGAAATGACTGAAAGGAATATTAGCCTTAATTCTTTTGTACAAAAGGAATATCACCAGGGGGATTGTGTCCCGGTTGTTATTACTACCCATGAAGCCAGAGTGAAAGATATCACAAGGGCATTCGAAAACATTAAAGCCATGCCCTTTGTGAGCGGGAATGCTGTCAACATCCGCATCATTGATGAGCATGCAGAAATTCTATGAGAGAAGAAAATGAAGCTGGATAAGAAAGAGTTTCTGAATCGATTTTACTATTGGATTGATAGAAAAACAGGAGATGGAGTTGCCGGAGCGAGTCCTAGAGATACCTATGAAGCTGTTTCCAGGGCCATCATGGATCTGCTCTGGAATCAATGGAGAGATGTTGAGAAACATGTACATTCATGCGGACTGAAGAAGGCATATTACTTTTCCGCGGAATACCTCATCGGCCGTGTATTGGGAAACAATCTCATCAATCTTGGCTGGAGAGATGATATTGCCACGGCTCTCGAGGAAATAGAAGTTGATCTCAATGCTGCCGAGGATATTGAACCGGATGCAGCTCTGGGCAATGGAGGCCTTGGCCGTCTGGCTGCCTGTTTTATGGAATCACTGGCCACTCTCAACCTGCCGGCCCGTGGATATGGTATACGCTATAGATATGGAATGTTCCGACAGGAAATAATCAACGACAGGCAGATGGAAAAACCCGATGATTGGATGGCCAAAGACGATCCATGGTCCATACGCCGGACTGATCGAATGGTTATTGTGCCTTTTGGAGGCCGCGTGGTCAGCGAAATACACCCTGATGGTACGCCAGGGTTCAGACTTGTGGATACGGAGGATGTACGGGCCATACCCTGTGATATGCCTGTCATTGGGTGGGAAACCGGAACCATCAATACTCTGAGACTATGGGAAGCTGAATCAGTGGATGGATTTAACCTCCAACAGTTTAATAACACAGAATATCAGAAAGCTGTGGAATCGCAGAACAGGGCAAAAGATCTTACAAGGATACTCTACCCTGATGACAGCTATCCGGCCGGTAAGGTTTTGCGGTTGCGTCAGCAGTATTTTTTCACTTCTGCATCTCTTCAGGATATCATCAGGGAATACCATTCTGTCTATGGTGAAGACCTCTCAATGTTTTCAGAAAAGGCTGTTATACAGCTTAACGATACCCATCCAGTAATCGCCATACCTGAACTCATGCGACTACTTCTGGATATTGAAGGATTGGAATGGAATCAGGCATGGGAGATAACCACTCGAACCTTTGCCTATACGAATCATACAGTTCTAACCGAAGCACTGGAGCAATGGAGTATTGACCTTTTCCGTGCGGAGTTTCCACGTCTCATACAAATTGTGGAAGAGATTAACAGATGTTTCATGGCCTTACTCATAAAAACAGCCCCTGGAGAAAGAGAACGGCATCACAGGATGTCCATACTTGCTGATGGAATGATCAAAATGGCCCACCTGGCTATTGTGGCCTCTTTCAGCATCAATGGAGTTGCCGCCATACACACAGAAATCCTCAAAAACAGTGTGCTCAACGACTGGTACAAACTCTGGCCGGACAAATTCAACAATAAAACAAATGGGGTTACACAGAGACGCTGGTTGAGAAAAGCCAATCCCTCCCTGGCAAGTTTTTTGAATGAAATAATTGGACCCCTATGGACAAAAGACTTGTCGCTGCTCAGCAATCTGAGATCTCTGGCCGGCGATAAGTCCATACTGCAGAATCTGGATGAAATAAAACAGATTAACAAAATACAGATGGCCAGTCTGACCCGACAACTCACCGGTCTGATCATCGATCCATCCAGCTTGTTTGACGTACAAATAAAACGTCTTCATGAGTACAAGAGACAACTGATGAACATTCTCTCAGTCATACACGATTGGTTGATTCTCAAGGATAACCCGGAATTGATGTTACCGCATCGAACTATTTTTTTCGGAGGCAAAGCAGCACCAGGTTATAGAAGAGCCCGGCAGATTATCCATCTGATTCATACCGCGGCCAATATCATTAACAATGATAAGAAGAACTCCGACCGTCTTAAAGTGGTTTTTATTCCCGATTACCGGGTGAGTATTGCCGAAATACTCATCCCAGGTGCAGAAATATCTCAACAGATATCCACTGCCGGAAAAGAAGCTTCAGGAACTGGTAATATGAAATTCATGATGAATGGAGCCATTACCCTGGGTACTATGGACGGTGCCAATATTGAGATCGTGGAAGAAGTCGGTGAGAACAATGCTTTTATTTTCGGAATGCTTCCTGAGGAAGTTGCCGCCCTCCGTCATTCAGGAAAAAACGATCCTACCGCTATACTTGAATCAGATCCCATGCTCAAGCGGGCATTGAACACTCTTGTCGATGGAACCCTTGGTTCAGGCGATGACTTCAGGGAACTGTATGATTCCCTGATTCATGGAGTGGAAGGCAATGCTGCTGACAACTATTTCGTATTGACCGATTTTGCTTCATACCGTGAAGCACGGAACAAAGCAAACCTGACATGGACAAATCGGGAGATATGGAATCAGATGGCCCTGCATAACATTGCCGGCAGTGGAAGATTCAGTTCTGATCGTTCCATCAAAGAATATGCCGATGAAATCTGGAATACTGTTCCCTGTCATGATCTTGAAGACTGATATGGGATTCAATTTTTTCATCTGTTTCGTCGATAATCCAGAACAAGGATACCTGTTAAAATAAAAGGTCTCTCCAGAATATAGCTTCGAGAAGAAAATTCTTTTTCAGAGGTGCCTGAGAGGATAGGAATGATTCCAGTATTTGATCCATCAAAAGAGAATTTAAATAAGAAAATCTACTGTGCTAATTGCATCAACTGCAAACTCATCCGTCATTACACCAATGATGGTAAATACATGCTACGAATCAGATGCAGTGCCGGAAAATGGCGTAAAAAACTTGGCGATGAGAAATTATACAAGTATTTTACAATCGCACGTCGGTCCATGGATCACTGTGATACATATACGCCTATGGGAGATTTGAAATCCTATATGAAGGAGTTGAGAGTAAATATTCCGGCAAAAGATGAAGTCTATGATTCTATCTCTAATGCGACCTGAGAATCCTTATTAGTGTCAGAAAGCTTGTTAATGTAACAAAAACCCATGTCAAGCTCGTTACAAGGGTACCTTCAAAAAACAGCTTTAGGAAATTGACGAAGTGGCGGTGCGTTCCTCGGGCTACGCCCCACAGTATGCACCTGCTTACGTGAGCATTTTGACAACGCAGTAGCGGCAGAAAAGATCGAGTCAAGAACTAAATGGCTTTTTTAGAGGTGCCCATAACATAGTAAGAAAACAATTTATAAGGAGATCGACTATGTTATTCCCTCACTGACCCAACCCGGAATGTATCAATTTCAGTACTCCAAACCAAAAAACTGGTTTTCGATGTACAGTTCTTACCACACAGAAGCATTTGGAACAGTCCAACGCTCCATCTGCAATGACTGCAAAAGGACCTTTTCCGCCCAGACTTTTTCCATCGATTACTACGCGAAAAAGGTCGTCGATTACGAGGAACTTCTACAGCAACTGGTGACCTCTTCAGGTGTGAATGACATCAGCCGTCATCTGGAGGTTTCTTCCGATACGATACAGAATCGATGTGAAAGACTGGCCCGTTCTGCTATATTAGGGAATTGGGATCCCGGGAGGGGTTGAAGGGGGTTTTACAGGATTTCTGACACTGGGTAATGGCCACCAGATCAAATTGTCAGAGACTACAAGATCGGGAGGAATAATACTGTGCTGGGACGAGTTCTTTCAGTTTAGAAATAACACCGATTCTGTCTCTGTCCAGCTTGATACGCCTCTCTTATATCCACTATCATGCTTGAGGGAGTTTTATTGATAAATGACAGGATACATGAAACGTCTCTCGATAATAATTATACCAGCTTTGCTATCATCTTGCATCAGTGCAGTTGATACCCTTGACCCCACATGGTCACCGGAAATTTTTTTCAAAAATGCTCAAGAAGCTTCCGGTGATAGTCGATACAAGGATGCCCTGTTTTACTATGATGTATTTCTTATTCGATACCCTGAAAGCATCCCAAGAAAAATAGCCGCAAGATATGAACAGGCGTTTATTCATTACAAAATGGGCAAAATCAAAGTGGCTGAAGCACAATTCAACGCAATATTGAAGGAATATGATGAGAATCCCTTTGCTGCTCTCTTCCCTCTGCGCTTCAAGCAGCTATGCATAATCGGATTGAAGAATATCGAACGCAACAGGGCTTTGAATAACAAACTCTTCTGGCGTATGAATGAAAAACGATGGGCTGAAGAGCATAATGAGGAATTGACCGATAATTCAACTGTGCCGTAACCATCTGTCAGAGCAGCATACTACTATATTCCTGGCCACCTGTTGTAGGGCACCTCTAATATAGCACGTCATTTTACGGAGAGTATGATCAAACAGCCTTCGCTTACTTGAAGTTTCTCCTTACACTGAATGGCAGATTTCAACCGGATTTCCTGAAATCACAGGTTTCTCATAAAAAAGCAGTCCCTGGGTATAGACAACAAGTTGCCAATATTGTATTCTGTGAAGACTGTAAGATTGGTAACGTTCCAATCTGGTCGTTGCACACGTGTTAGCACGAGCGATAAGTGATGTCGATGCCTCCTGTTCTGTGGCCTTGCCCTCTATCCTTTCTTTCCGTAACAACGTTTAAGATGAACAGCCACTTACGGGTTAACGTACTCAGGAGAGAAAAATGCCCAAAAAGCTCTATGTCGGGAATCTTAGTTATTCTATCGATGATCAGGAACTTGAAAATTTGTTCAGCCAGCATGGCCAGGTTACCAGTGCCAGAGTTATCATCGACCGATATGACAATCGATCCAAAGGATTTGGTTTTGTAGAAATGGAGGATGAAGCTGCGGCCGATTCCGCAGTCGAGTCCCTTAATGGTCAAGACCATATGGGACGTCAATTGAAAGTCAGTGTAGCACGCGAGAGAACAGATCGTCCCCGCAAGTCTTATTGATCAGTAGGGCTGTATCAATAAGAGTATTTGCGTCAAGTACATGGGTGAGGAGTTTTGTAAGCAAAGCATAATCAATCTGCTGATACCTTACAGATTCCTGCTCAACCATGCATCCAAACCAATGACGATTACTGATGCAGCCAATTCACGCATAACATCAACAGGGGGATTCTTTGGCACGCAGTCACTATACTTACGAAAAACGTCAAATTGAATTAAAAAAGAAGAAGAAGCGTGAGGAGAAACTTCTTAAAAAGAAAGAAGGTGTAACGGAACCCACTGATGATGCAGCTGAATATCTGGCAATGCTCCGTGGAGAATCGTTTAACAGCAATGAAGATGATCAGGACAACACAGAACTCCCAAAGGGTACTGAACCTGAAAGCAAATAACCTATCACATTCAGTTTATTCAACCCTGTTTCAGCAGATATGGTCAACAGAAAGCACCGTGTATGAGTGGTGTGGATTCCACTATGAATAGAGGAGATATCACCAGAGAAGAGATCAATGAAGCCCAGTATAAATGGGCTAACAACGTCATTGAACTGGGAAAACTTATCAAAAGCCCTTCTGCATTAGTACAGAAAGCAGAAGAATTCCTGGATAACCTGTATTCATTCAGTGAAGGACAGGTCTTATTTAAGCCAACCAGGGCATCAGCGCATCCTTTCAGGCTCACCAGAGAATCTGCATTGTCCTATTTTATTGGGGGGAACTCTTCTTTCAGCGAAGATACAGGTTTCGTTCTCAGGCCATGGAAATCAGTACAATTTGATAATGCAGGCATATACTGTAATGGTGCTACTGCCATGGCAATGGGACATTACACTTTCACAAGCATGGAAGAAGAGTCATTGCTGGCTGAATACACCTTTGGATATGTACAAAACGAGAATAGCCATCTGAGGATTGTGCTTCATCACTCGTCCATTCCATTCCATCCATAATTCACAAATACACACTGATTTACTATATCGAGACGTCCTTCTTAACCGCAATCCTTGAATCGGTCTGGATTACTTGTTGCTTCTCAGATATAATGAATTATCTGTCATGTCTGACGGATCCAATAATGGAGGAGAAAACAATGGCTGATCTAAAGACTTCTTACATGGGCATAGCACTTGAAAACCCTGTTATTGCTGGTGCCTCTGAACTCACTGGACATATGGATTCAATCAAGAAGATTGAAGATTCAGGAGCAGGTGCCCTGATAATAAAGAGCTTATTTGAAGAGCAAATTCAGCTTGAAAGAGCTCGTTTTGAGGAAGAGCAGGGACAATTCAGCGGTTTTAATGCAGAAATGTCCAGCCTTTATCCAGAGATGGAACATTCCGGTCCCGATACCCATTTGATGTGGGTTCAAAAAGCCAGAGAAGCAGTATCCATTCCTGTCTTTGCAAGTTTGAATGCAGTTAACAAAGACACCTGGACAGAATGGGCCGTTAAACTTCAGGAGACTGGAGTTGACGGGTTGGAACTGAATTTTTTTGCCAATCCTGAACAGCAGGCAAACAATAGTGCTTCCGTAGAACAGGAACAGTTGGAAGCTGTACAGGCAGTAGTAAAAAGTGTAAAAATCCCTGTTGCTATAAAAATGAGCTTGTTTTATACAACTCCGATCACTATAGCTAGAAAATTATCTGATGCAGGAGCACAGGGTTTGGTGTTATTCAACAAGTTTTTCCAACCGGACATAGATGTAGAGAAAGAAGCAAATACCCTGCCCTTGAATTTAAGTACATCGACAGCCAATCGGCTGCCTCTGCGATATGCAGGTCTACTTTATGGCAATGTAAACGCCTGTATCTGTGCTTCAAGCGGGATAATGGATGGCCTGGACGTTGTAAAAATGCTATTAGCAGGTGCTGATGTCGTTCAAGTTGTCAGTACTCTCTACAAGAATAGAATCACACAATTGGGTCGTCTTGTTTCAGATTTAAACAACTGGATGGATGTCAAAGGGTATGAGAATATAAACGCTTTCAGAGGAAAGATGAGCAGACAAAAATCCAATGATCCATGGGTGTATAAACGTGCTCAATATGCAAAACTATTGATGAAACCAAACCCACTGGGAATTATTCGATAATTTTTCTCATTTCATTAATGCCTGGAATACTCATGACCCCTGTGAGGACATATCACACTCAACAGCAGGATAATTCCTGGCTGTTTTCATTCCAGAGGTTATCGACTGGGATAATGGATGAAAAACAATGCAACTGTGATTTATCCAGGGGGAGGGATTCAAATGACTGAGCAAGTTATATCACTGGATGCGATAATGAATGCGGTCAAGAAGAAAGTGACCGGCGTTTTCGATCTTGTTGTAGGTATTGAAAAAGGCGGAATACTGCCATCCTGTCTGGTTTCCCACTGGCTAAATATCCCTTTATGTCTGATGAAGATCAAATTTCGAGACGATAATCATCAACCAATCATGGATTCTCCACAGTTATTGGAGAAAATGAATGAGAATATATCAAACCGAAGCATCCTTCTGGTCGATGATGTTTGTAACACTGGAGCTACTCTGAACCTGGCTGTAAAAGAACTGAAAGGTGCAGCTCACATAAAAACTATGGTCATTTCCGGCTATGCGGATATATCTCTCTTTGGTGTGCATGAAAAATGCCTTCAGTGGCCCTGGGAAGTGGACAAACACAAGCAATTGGGATCAAGTGCTATGGAAAGTTAGAAATTCCGTGCGCTACGAATGAGCTCCCAGGCATGTTGAATTTCCTGGAATTTGGTCCTGGCGAATTCGGTGAATTCCTTTGGAAGTCCCTTTGCTGCTATTTTATCCGGATGATATTCAGCGGCTTTTTTTCTGTATGACTTGCGTATTTCAGACTCTGTTGCATCTGCATTGACATCCAGGGTAGCGTAAGCATCCTTCAAATCACCTCCTGATCCGCCTGCAAAGCTGTTTCCACGGGAAGAACGTCCACCAAATGTGTAGCGGGATCGAATTGATTCATATGCACTTGCAGAATACCCAAAAACTACAGCAGATTCCCGAAGAATCCTATCTTCTGCCGGATGGATTCCATCAACGGATGCACTCACCCGGATCATAATGAGCAGCATCATCTCCAGTAACTGTGGACGATTCCCGAAAGTATCTCTGGCACGACTTGCATATTGAGAAACTGGTGTTGAAGACGAAGATGCTTCTCGGAAAATTCTCATAGCCATGGATATGCTTTCTGGAGATGTAATATGCAGTTCATTAATCACTACATTTCGAAAAGTCTTCTCTTCTTCTGAACTGACATATCCATCCGCTGCAGCAAGCTTGCCCAACATGGAGAAAAGGGTTTCCATGAAGACAGGTCCATCTGCTGAACCGACGCTCCCCCAACCGGAAAACCATCCATGAGTACTACGGGCCTGGTGATTATTCCGGTAAGTCCGAACACCGATTCCTGATCCAATAGAACTTCCTATAGCTGAAAAAATTATTCCCAGGAGAAAAGATCGCAAAAAATAGGTACCAATAAAGAAACCTAGAATTGCACCGATCAGGGAAGCTGGATTTATCAATTATCTACTCCTTGGGAAAAATTATCCGAAATCATCTATCTGGACAAGTAATAAACAGGAAGATTCGTAGTGATTTTTTTGTCATGACTAATATGGCAGTTTACATAATCGCATTCCCTAACGATAATTCTAACATGATCCTTAATGAAAATGTCAGCCGCAAAATCATTCCCATTGCCGGAGGTAAAGGAGGCGTTGGAAAAAGCATCATTGCGGTGAACATGGCATTAAGCCTGGCAAAGAATGGAAAGAAAACTGTTCTTGTTGACCTGGATCTCAGTGGATCAAATATCCATACCCTGCTTGGGGTAAAGAATACAAAACCTGGAATAGGGAATATCATATCCGGTCTCAAGGCCTCGGTGTCTGAACTGGTCTGCCCTACAAAATGGGAAAATTTATATTACATCCCGGGGGATGTCCATGTCTATGGAGTCGGGGAAATCACACAGCCTGAAAAGATACTGATAATCAATGGCCTGCTGGAAACTGAGGCTGATTATATTATTCTGGATCTGGGCGGCGGTACCAGTTTCACTGTACTTGATTTTTTCCTGGTATCAAACTCCGGACTTATTATTACAACTCCACAAACAACATCGGTAATGAATGCCTATGCATTCTTAAAAAACTATGTTCTACGATTTCTGCAGCGAGCCTTTGCTTCCAATAAAGGTATTTCAAAGTATTTGAACAGCGTTGTTAAAGAACAGAATCAAGAAGATCGAAAAACAATGAGTGAAATCATGGAATCTATCACTAAAATAAGTATTGAAGATGGAGAAAAGGCATCAGCATTTCTTGATGTCCTTCAACCAAAGCTCATACTTAATAAAATAAACAGTGCATCAGACATTGTGATAGCTATTGGATTGCGTGATCTATGTAAGAAAAACCTTTCCATAAACATTGAATGTCTGGGAACTGTTCTGGAAACTGAGATTGTCAACCGTTCTTCTGAAAACCTCACCCCATTTGTACATGACTTTCCTGAACACATTGTTACAAATGAAGTCCATCGCATCTCCCAGAAGATTCTTCAAAGTGGGAATTTTCCGCAAATGCCTTTAGAACTGGATTACTACTCAGACTCTTATGAACTGGCTCATATCGAAACGGAAAACGACATTGCAATTCAACAATCAGAAAAAAAATCAGGTGAGAATACATCAGAATTTGAGGTAGACCAGCTTCTGGAGCTGATCCGACTTCAGCAGGGGAAGATTCAAGAACTCCAGGGAACCTTGAGAATGCTTTCTATAGGGCAATAAACCTATGACAATCCATCAGGGACTGTAAGGATCTCCATCGGTTTTGCAATCAAATCACAGGCATTTAAGGCATCAGTTCTGGTTATATTGAGCGTTTTCCACAAGGATTGTTCAAAAAATCCAAGTATTGTTCGAATTGAGGATTCATCATTGTAAACAATGTAGGATGTATGTAGACCAGTTTCCTTCGCAATAGTAAAGGAAGTGTAAGTTATGATAGGTTCCTTGGAAATCATTACTTTTTCCTGTCTCTTCGTATTATAAACTTCCAGTTCTTTTATCCGAAGAGGTATGCGATGTGCTTCATCGCGATGTACAGGTTCAAGATGCTTGGAACCGTAGTTCAGTGGTTCAAACAGGATGTAGAGCTTCTTGCCATCAGCTTGAAATAACAAACCTTCTTCATTGATATAGATATCTTTCACATTCCTATAGGAAATGACTTCATAATGTGCATAACGGGTGGCATCATCAAGAAACTCTGAAATTATATAACCTTTATCCCGGGGTAATTCATTGTTTTTATACGCTTTGTACAGCTCCAATATCTTAGCCATGGATCCTCCAATAGATGTAGTATTATCATAAACGCTCACTATTGTCAAATTTTTTTCTCAAGATTAGTATATATTATGAATTTAAACCAGGCGAGGGCAATTTTCAGGCTGGATTCCCCAATCAGCATGGAAGAACTTAGCGTACTGTTCCGCACTCTGGTAAAAAAATATCACCCCGATAAGGTAAGAGATCATCCAGAATGGGCTCATGCCAGAATGACAGAAATCAACGATGCCTATGAACTGCTGGTAAAAAAAATCACCTCACCTGTTCAAATCAAACCGGAAGAAAACCCAGTGGACAGAGAGGTAGCAAATGATGATACAAATACTGACACGGATTCAATTTGGCAAATACCGCCAATGGATGAGGAAGAATCAAGGATATTTTATCCACTGTTTAATGACTTTCTGGATGGTCTGGGACTGTATTATCAATATGGATTGGAAAACCCTCCTATCAGAATGGAAGGAATCCGGCGATTTCGATACCGTGAAGCGATGAGAACGATTATCAGGGGCAGGGATTCTTTAGCCACCTGCAGAAAAACACAGCAGCATCCGGTATTCTCAGCGGCATCCCGGTTTGCCAGACTCACCACTGCAGATATTGACCTTGGAGAAATTGCCATTTCATCCAATCCTCTTCACCGTAAATATGACAAGCGAATGATCGATGCCCGACGTTCGTTTGATGAATCCATAAAAGTCATCCTATTCCCGGAGCTTGTTCCTCATCACCTGCATTCCCGGAGTTACTCCGGTTTGTATTCGTGCTACTCTGAATTTGTTATTTATTTTACTATTTTCGAAGAAGGGGAGCGCCGGAAAGCTGGAATTCTCCAGGCTGCACGCTATGACGCATTCATGACACTGATTCAGATGCGCAATGCTCAAATCATGGAATTCTGATTGATTTACTACCAGCGAAGTGGAATCAACATCTCTCTTTCCCGGAAGGATTTAAAGGAAGGACTCTTCCAGGCTCTGGATAAACTTGGGAAACGGAACAATGTACTGGCTGTTCCTCCAGATATCACCCGCCTGCCTTCCTGTGCAGGCGAACTTACCTCCTGTTCCTACCAGTACTATGGCAAATCACTTACCGCTGTGCTGCCCGCCCTGGGAACCCATGCCCCCATGACTTCAGGTGAGATTAATCGTATGTTCCCATGTATTCCCCACAGGATATTCAGAGAACACAAATGGCAAACTGACCTGATGACTCTCGGCACTGTACCTGCCTCCTATCTGGCAGAAGTGTCTGAAGGTAAGATATCGTACGACTGGCCGGCACAGGTCAACAGAATCCTTATCGAAGGACGCTTTGATTTGATTCTCTCCCTTGGTCAAGTTGTTCCTCACGAAGTGATCGGCATGGCGAATCACTCAAAAAACATCCTGATTGGTACAGGGGGAGCAGAAGGAATACATAAGAGTCATTTTCTCGGTGCTGTTTATGGTATGGAAAAAATTATGGGCCACACAGATTCACCGGTTCGTTCCGTACTGGATTATGCAATTAATAAATTCGCAGGGGAGTTACCCATCCTCTACGTTCTCACAGTTGTCAGTCTCAAATCATCAGGCGAACCGGCTGTCAGAGGATTATTTATTGGTGATGGGCGGGAGTGCTTTGAAAAGGCTGCTGCTCTCTCCAGAAAGGTGAACCTCATCATTGTTGAGAAACCCATTGAAAAATGCTTTGTCTATTTGAATCCAGAGATATATCGCAGTACATGGCTGGGAAACAAAGCCATTTACCGGACCCGTATGGCCATGGCTGACGGGGGAGAAATTATAATATCAGGACCGGGACTGACGAGATTTGGTGAAGACAGGGAAATTGACAGACTGATTCGTCGTTATGGATACTGTGGAACACCTTCGGTACTTAACGCTGTTCGGCGAAACCCGGATTTAAAGGCGAGTTTGAGCACGGCTGCCCACCTTATCCATGGATCTTCAGAGGGACGTTTTCGAATTACCTGTGCATCAGAGTATTTAAGCCAGAAGGACATCCAGGATGTTGGCTACAACTATGCCGATCTGAATAGTTTAATGAAAAGATACAACCCTTCCTCAATGAAGCCTGGATGGAACAACGTAGGAAGTGAAGAAGTATACTTCATTACCAACCCTGCCCTGGGCATGTGGACCCATTCAGACAGGTACTCCAGTACTGACAGGGATATCTGAACTCTATATAATATCTATTACAGGGTACCTCTAAAAAACAGCTTTAGGAAATTGACGAAATGGCGGTGCGTTCCTCGAAGCTTTGCTCCTGCGGTACGCACCTGATTACATGGGCATTTTGACAACGCAGTAGCGGCAGAAAAGATTGAGTCAAGAACTAAATGGGTTTTTTAGAGGTGCCCTACATTATATAAGCTGGAGAATTCCATAGATGAGATCACTTGGTATTTGTATAGGTGCTTCGACTGTAAAGATGGTATCTATTGATAATAAATTCAATGTGATTGATAAACGGATTATCAATCACGATGGACATCCACAAAAGGCATTGACCGATGTTTTTCAGGATCTGGACCTCTGTAATTACAGCTATGCTGTCATCACAGGGAGAAAATTCAAAGAACTCCTGAATCTCCCTGAAATCACTGAACCCATCGCAACGGAGTACGCTCTCAGGCATGTCACATCCAGGAATTGCAGAGCATTGATCAGCCTTGGTGCAGAAAACTTCATTCTTTATGCCTTGAATGATCACTACAATATTGTCAGTGTACAAACGGGCAATAAGTGCGCATCGGGTACCGGAGAATTCTTCCTGCAGCAGATTAGAAGAATGAGCATATCAACTGATGAAGCCATTGAACTTGCCCATAAGTCTGAGCCTTACACTGTTTCCGGACGATGCTCTGTTTTCTGTAAAAGTGACTGTACTCATGCACTGAATAAAGGGATTCCCAAAGGACGGGTCAGTGCGGGTCTGGGGAATATGCTTGCCGACAAGGCATTAGAGCTATTAAGGTCTATTGAAAATGAAAACATCATGATTGTTGGCGGTGTAACCAGAAATGATTTTGTTGTTAAAGCTCTAAAAAAACAGATAAGCAACGTGGTTATCCCTGAGCATACCGATGTTTTTGAGGCCTATGGTGCGGCTGTATACGCTCTTGAAAAGAAAGAGATCTTTGCAGGTGAATTGTCATTTAGAACTGACCATACGTCCTTCAGTCCACTTCCTTCGCTGAGAAGCGCAGAAAAACTGGTATCATTCAAGGACTCAATTCGGGAGAAACCAACATCAGGAGATGATTATATTCTGGGACTGGATGTGGGATCCACAACAACAAAATCAGTGCTGATTCGAATAAAAGATAAGAAAATTGTTGCATCTGTCTACTTACGAACGAACGGGAATCCCATCGCTGCTTCACGGGACTGTTATAAGGAGATAAACACTCAAATTCTGGAATCAATTTCAAGTGGAGATATCAACATCATCGGTCTGGGTGTAACCGGCTCCGGGCGTCAGATTGCCGGCATTCATGCCGGTACGGATGGAATTGTAAACGAAATAATCGCCCACGCAACAGGAGCAGCGCACTTTGATCAAGGAGTGGATACGATCTTTGAAATCGGTGGTCAGGATGCCAAATATACCTTTCTGGTCAATGGTGTCCCATGTGATTACGCCATGAATGAAGCCTGTTCCGCTGGAACTGGTTCCTTTCTAGAAGAGGCTGCCAGAGAATCATTGAACATAAACTATCTGGATATTCAGGACATCGCCCTGGGGGCTGATAATCCTCCCAATTTCAATGATCAATGTGCGGCATTTATCAGTTCCGACATTAAGAATGCTTCTCACGAGAATATCTCCAGGGACAATATTGTTGCCGGACTTGTTTACTCAATCTGCATGAATTACAATAATCGTGTTAAGGGTAACAGAAAGGTTGGTGAAAAAGTTTTTATGCAGGGAGGGGTCTGTTACAATAAGGCCGTACCTCTAGCAATGGCCCAACTCCTCCAAACGGAAATCATCGTCCCCCCCGATCCAGGATTAACTGGAGCTTTTGGTGTGGCTCTGGAGGTGAACAACAGGATTAATAATAAGCTGCTGGAGAGATCAGATTTCAATCTTGTTGAACTGAGTGAAAAAAATGTGGAATACGGCAAAACTTTCACTTGCTCTGGTACTTCAGAGAACTGCGACAGAGCGTGCAGAATCAACATCATAAAAATTGATAAGAAAAACTATCCGTTTGGCGGTATATGCAACAAGTATTACAATCAGCTTCATCACCTGAAAATTGACCCCGTTCCACTGAACTATGTTGAAAAACATCAAGGATTACTATTCGCTCAGCATGGGCAGGCAACCTCAGAAAAGAGTATTGGTTTATCCAGGGCCTTGTACATTAACATTCTCTATCCATTGTTCTATCACTTCTTCACCGGCCTTGGCTTCAAGGTAATCCTTTCAGACAACGTGGATGCTGATGGCGTAAAAAAAACAGCCTCATCATTCTGTTACCCTGTGGAAATCGCCCATGGTATGTACCAAAATCTGCTCCAGAAGAATCCTGACTTTATTTTTCTTCCCCATATCACAAGGCTTTACCGAGTGACAAAACAGTCAGGTCATGTGGGCAACAACTGCACCTGTGTTCTGGCTCAAAGTGAGCCCTACTATATTAAAAGTACCTTCAAAGAGTCTATCCCCAGAATTATCAGCCCCGTTCTGGACTTTAATCAGGGTTGGGATTCCATGGAAAAAGAATTCATAGAAGTAGCGAAACGATTGAGCTGCAGTAAAAAGTTGGCAGGAGAAGCCTACAGGGAAGGTATCAGACGGCAGAATGATTTTCACGCCAACAAAAAGAAGTTGGGGAAGGAATTACTCCTGGAGTTAGAGAAGGATCCCACAAAAATTGCCCTGATAATTTTTGGACGCCCCTACAATGCTCTATCTGGAGATGGAAATCTGGGGATTCCAGGCAAAATTGCCTCCCGCGGCATCTATGTCCTGCCCTTCGACTGTCTACCCTTTGATGAAGAAGAAAGCATGGAGAATATGAATTGGGCCATTGGGCATGAATTGATACAGGCCGCCCGATATGTGAAGAAGCACAAACAGTTATTCGGAGCTTTTATAACTAATTTCAGCTGTGGACCGGATTCATTCATTGTGGGCTATTTCCGGGACATCATGAAAACAAAACCTTCCCTGACCCTGGAACTGGATTCTCACAGTGCTGATGCAGGCATCAATACCAGAATTGAAGCATTTCTGGACATTGTTAACCGTTACATTCACCTTGGATTGCAGGATGAGCAACCCAGAAAATTCACTCCGGCAAGAATTCACAAAGAAAAGGGAAAATATCAATACATCACAAGTGATGGAGAGGTTTTCCCTCTCAAAAACAAGCGGGTCAATCTACTTATTCCTTCCATGGGCCGAGCCGTATGCGAGTTTGGTGCTGCTGCATTCAGGGGGATGGGATTCAATGCTGCATCTGTTGCCTATCCTACATTCGACACATTGATGACAGGCAGATCCCACTCCTCCTGCAAAGAATGCCTGCCCCTGATAATGACAACGGCCTCCCTTGTTACCCATATCAAGGAGAGAGAGCCAGATGAGCTAACACTGTACTTCATGCCATCAACCGGTGGGAATTGCCGCTTTGCCCAATACCATGTATATATCAAGAGGCTAATCGAGAAACAACAGATCAGGAATGTAGCCTTATTAACTCTCAGCGCCGAACAGAATTACATGGGACTCGGGACTGTAGATCAGATTAGACTTCTTCAATCAATTATCATTTCAGACATTATGGATGACATTGGCAATGCAGTCCTTGTTCTTCCGAAAGACAAGGAGAAGGCTCAGATGATCTTCAATGAACAATGGCAGAAGATTGTTGTTTCCCTGGAGAATGGTGCTTCCGACCTGTATGAAGTCCTTGAGGATGTTACCGAAAATCTGGCTGCCATTGAGCTTTCGCAGACTCTGAGTGAGTCGAAAAAAGTGCTACTATCGGGAGAAATATATGTGCGTAAAGATGAATTCACATCAGGGGAAGTCATAAAAAGACTGGCTGCAAAAGGCTTCATTGTAAAAAGAGCTCCTATACTGGAGTGGTCATATTACATTGATTACATATCAAAACACATTCTGGATACTGAGTTCTCACTGAAGGACAAAGTGGAAACACTGGTTAAAAACATTGTTGAAAAGAAAATTGAGAAGAAGATTAAAATGGCTCTGTCCAGGTCAGGTTTGTATGAGTATGAAAGAATCGACATTCAGAAAATATTTGAGGCAGGAAAGGAGTTCATCGATCCCCGGATGACAGGAGAAGAAATACTTGTCATCGGTTCCTTCTTCAATGAAGTGGCCAAACATGTTCACGGTGTAATTTCCATCGGCCCCTTCGCCTGCCTGCCCACCAGAGTATGCGAAGCCATTTTGAGCGTTGAATCCAATGTGCAGAATAATTCCAGGATTGAACACTTGAAAAATTCAGAACACCTTAAGGAATTTCATACATTGCCCTTCTTGACTATTGAAGCTGATGGCAATCCTTTTCCTCAGATTGTAGAGGCCAGAATTGAATCATTTACACTTCAGGCCAATCGAATGTATGAGTTGATGAACACAGGCACAGGCTAGTAATATCATGATCTACCTGGACTGGGCCGCCACTGCCCTGCCCTCCACCACTGTCATCGACGCCATGACCATTGCAGCCAGGGAATGCTTTGGAAACCCTTCATCTCCATACGAGGAAGGCGTAAAGGCCCGTACAGCTCTTGATGATGCCCGCAGTCGATGTGCTTGTATTCTAAACTGTGAGCCAACGCAATTGACGTTTACCAGCGGCGGCACAGAATCCAATGGAATAGCCCTTCTTTCCAAACTGCTTGTCCGTGAGCCGGGAACCATAATCCATTCGGGAATTGAGCATCCCTCTATTACAGAACCCATTAGAACCCTGGAGACACATGGATGGTCAATAAAAGCATTACATCCTGATACAGCTGGCATCATCCATCCGGACAGACTTGCCAGACTGTTGAAAAAGAATCGCAACACACGGCTGGTATCCATTATCGGTGTGAGTAATGAAATTGGAGCCATTCAACCCATTGAAGAATTGACCGCTGTCACACGAGATTTTCAGACGGAGAGAGGAAGACTGATTCACTTTCACGCTGACCTTGTTCAGGCTGCTGGGAAAATCCCCATAAATCTAACTGGAATGGATGTCGACTCAGCGTCATTCAGTGCCCATAAGTTTCGAGGTCCCAGGGGTATAGGACTTTTTTATCATCGGCAACACCAGTTTGATGTTTTACATCGTGGAGGCGGACAGGAATCGGGAATACGGCCCGGAACCGAAAACGTTGCTGGAGCCGTGGGCATGGCTCTGGCCCTGGAACTCTACGGTCAGCCTGCTCATGAAGTCAAGGAAAATGGAGAATGGCTGTTACAGCAGCTATTAAAGATACCGGAAGTGAGCATAATTCCAGAGAGTCGGGTAACGGTGAATAATCCACTCTACGTACCGGGAATTATACCTCTAGCCTGTCCACCCATTCCCGGCGAAGTCCTTGCAAGAGTTCTTGCAGAGTCTGGCTATGCCATCTCCACTGGTTCAGCCTGCAGCAATAATAGAAGAGGCAAAAAGACTGGAAATTTGACTGCACTTGGAGTCTCTGAAGAGTTGACCACAGGGATGATTCGGATTTCATTGGGAGAAACGACACAGAGGGAAGATCTGGTTGGGTTCATCAACGTTTTGAGAACTCATATTGCCACTTTCAGGAATTATTAGCCTGTTCCAAGTGTCAGAAAGCTTGTTATTTCATCAAAAACCTATGTCAATATCGTTATAACATAGTAAGAAAACAATTTAAAAGGAGATCGACTATGTTATTCCCCCACTGTCCCAACCTGTAATGTATCAATTTCAGTGCTCCAAAGCAAAAATACTGGTTTTCGATACACTGTTCGTACCACACAGAAGCATTTGGAACGGTCTAATACTACATCTGTAATGACTGCAAAAGGACCTTTTCCGCCCTGACTTTTTCCAGCGATTACTATGCGAAAAAATCGTCGATTACGAGGAACTCCTCCATCAGCTGGTGACCTCCTCAGGTGTGAATGACATCAGCCGCCACCCGGAGGTTTCTTCCGATACGGTACAGAATCGATGTGAAAGAATGGCCCTTTCCGCAATATCCATGCCCGGCTGTTGAAAAAACTCCCCATGAGGGAATCAATGGCGGCGGATGGACTGAAGTCCTTTTCCTTTTCTCAATACTATCCCAATCACATCAACATATTTGCCGAGAGTTAATCCGAGTTCATTTGTGAGACAGGGTTTGCCAATCTCAGACGGAAAGGAAGAATGACTTCCCGTCTGAAATTGATCCGCAGGAAACTGGAGAAGTTTGGCAGGGCGGATCTCAGAGCCATTGAAAGAGGTTGTGCATAAGATGCTCTTTACGGATATGCATAAGGCATACACCCGGGCCTTTGCGAAAACTGAGGGGTACCTCTAAAAAAACAGCTTTAGGAAATTGACGAAGTGGCGGTGCGTTCCTCGGAGCTTTGCTCCTGCGGTACGCACCTGCTTACGTGAGCATTTTGACAACGAAGTAGCGGCAGAAAAGATCGAGTCAAGAACTCAATGGGTTTTTTAGAGGTGCCCTGAGCATTTTCTACACTTCTTCATCAGGGTCATGGTGTCTTCAAGGTCAGCCAGAACCATGGATAATCTGATGTTTTCGATTAACTACATTGATCGTCAGATAGAAAAACACAACTCATGCTGAGAAGACCGGGGTCACCAAGAAGAAACTTCACAAGGCAGTGAACAGGTATTGGTTGAAAAGGGTCTTCTTGAGTAAGGTCAATCTGGGTGTGGAGGAGAAGAAAACCTGGCTGTGTGAGTGGTGTAATCCGGGGGTGGAATCTGGTCACTATGATCCGCTGTATGTAAAAGTTTAGGAGGGAATCTGAATCCTGGGATGGGTTGAAGGGGGTTTTACAGGCTTTCTGGCACTGGGTACTTACAACATTACAGTAATTCAACTTGTCCAACTTCGATTCAAAGGCTATCTTATCGGTATGATTATTCACGATATCATGATTCTGTCAGCCTCACCGAGTAGTGATACTTGATGTATCCTGTTATAAACAACAGGCAAAAATCGTTTTCCTGGTTACAGGCTATCAGACGATGTGGGCAAATTTCTTATGCCCTCATTACTATTTTTGCGTTGTTCAATAATGGGTTGATTGCAGTCCTGTGTCTAATGGGACTTGCCTTGCTGGGTGGAGCTTTTTATTGTGGATGGCTGTGTCCAGTGGGAACAGCTCAGGAATGGATTGGATATGCGGGACGAAAAATACTCCGTATCAAACAGTTTAGATTTCCGGTAAAGGTGGAACGCTGGCTGATGCTCTCACGCTATCTGTTTTTCGCAGCAGGACTGCTTGCCTGGATTGGTTTTACTGCCTTGACCTTCATTGGTCAGCCCTATCAGACATTTATGAGCATTCTAACTGGTCAGATAACGTATATTACAGGAATTGCACTGGCATACCTTGTATTCTTCCTGGTAGTTTCACTTTTAATTGACCGGCCATTTTGCCGTTATTTCTGTACTCAGGGTGCTCTATTCGGGGCATTGAGTATGGGACGATTGTTTTCTATCCGACGGAATTCTGATACATGTATAAATTGCCAGCTATGCGATAAAGCTTGCCCAACTCAAGTGATTGTTTCCAGAAAAAATCACGTACGACACCCCCAATGTATCAACTGTATGGAATGCATCAGTGCCTGTCCAGTAAAAGGTACATTGAAGTACGAGTGGGTATTGTCACCAGGGGGAACTAATGATGGGCACCTCTAAAAAACCCATTTTGTTCTTGACTCGAGCTTTTCTGCCGCTACTGCGTTGTCAAAATGCTCACGTAAGCAGGTGCGTACCGCAGGAGCAAAGCTCCGAGGAACGCACCGTCAATTCGTCAATTTCCTGAAGCTGTTTTTTAGAGGTACCCTGATGACATTCATTGAACAAAGGAGATAGCAATGAAAAGAATAACAACGCTAATCATAACAGTAATAGCTGCAGTGATAACTCTACTACCTGCTTATCAGGTTTTCGGGAAGACTGAATCCACCGAGCAGACAGAACAGGAAGTCAGTGAAATAAAAAAGGGTATATACTCCGATGGAGTATATACAGGCACTGGCCGAGGTTTCAGACCCGGATTACAGGTGGAAGTAGAGATTAAGAATGGTATTATTGAAAATATCAAAGTTGTCAAGCACCGTGAGGTGGGTCGCCAATACTGGCAGCGAGCTGTGAAACAGATTCCAGAATCCATAGTAGATCAGCAAAACACAGATGTGGATGTGATTGGAGGCGCAACTCGTACCAGTCGGGGAATTATATCTGCTGTGACCAATGCTCTAAGTAAGGCAGAAAAGCAAAAATAACACTGCAGGGATTGATTCCTAGACAAAAATTATGACACAATCCAACAAACCACTGAATGAGGAGAGAAGGATTGAATCGCCCTGTTAATTTCTCTGCTGGTCCATCTGTACTCCCTGTTGAAGTATTGAAAACTCTTTCACAGGAAATGCTTGACTACAATGGGACTGGTCTCTCCATGGTGGAAATGAGCCACCGGGAGACCCCATATAGAGAAGTACATAACAGAGTGATTTTCCTCCTCAGAGAACTGATGGAAATTCCTGAATCCTACTGCATTCTTCTCCTCAGTGGTGGTGCTACTTTGCAGTTTTCAATGATCCCCATGAATTTTCTATTACCCAACTGCAGAGCCGACTATATTAATTCCGGTGCATGGGCACAAAAAGCAATTACAGAAGCAAAGAAGTTCGGTTCGATTTCTATCCCATGGGATGGTGCGAGTAACAGATATTGCACACTACCTGATCTCACTGATCTGACAATACATAAAAATTCATCCTATCTTCACATAACCAGCAATGAAACAATAGGAGGGATTCAATGGAAAACCTTTCCTGATACACAAGAAGTTCCCCTCTTTGCCGACATGTCCAGCGATATCCTTAGCAGACCAATTGATGTTTCCAGGTTTGCTTTGATTTATGCCGGTGCCCAGAAAAACCTTGGTCCAGCTGGCGCAACAGTTGTGATAATCAGGAAAAATCTTCTTTCACGTTGTCCCAATAATCTTGGTTCATATTTGAATTACGCTGTTCATGCCGAGAGCAATTCTCTATACAACACTCCTCCAGTATTCTCTATCTGGGCAATGAAACTGGTTTTGGAAAACCTTAAAGATCGAGGTGGTTTGAGTAAGGTTGCAGGAGAGAACAAGCATCAGGCCGCAGCACTCTACAGACTTATTGATGAGTCTGAAGGATTCTACAGGAATCCTGTGGACCCCAATATGAGATCTGATATGAACATAGTCTGGCGATTAAGAACGAAACAGTTAGATAACAAATTTCTTGAGGAGGCTGCAGCAAATGGACTCGTAGGACTCAAGGGCCACCGTAGTGTGGGAGGATGCCGAGCCTCACTGTACAATGCCATGAGTATGGATGGTGTGATGAGACTGATGGAACTAATGAGGGATTTCGCAAGCAGGCACTATGACTCAGATTGATCAACTGAATATGAGCATTATCAGTCATTTGACTGAAGGACGAAAACCATACAAAAAAATCGCTGTTGCCCTTGGAGTATCAGAAAACACCATAAAAGCACGAGTACGTAAACTTGAACAGGATGGGATACTGAAAATTGCAGGCTATGTAGACCCTGAAGCCATGCTGGGTCATCAAATCATCTACATCGGAGCCAAGCTCAAAGACATGAATTACGTTTCCAAAGGAGAAGAGGTGAGTAAACTTCACGGTGTTGTTTCAGTTGGTGTTGTAACCGGTCGCTACGACCTACTCATCACCGTGCATCTTCAGCAGGGATTCGACCTGCTTAAATTTCTCAGCGAAGAATTAAGCAAAGTTGACAGAATAGAATCCATTGAATCTTTCATGGTCTATAAGGGTTTTGAGATTAAAGTCCCAATTACTGCAGATGATATCAATATGAACAAAGAAGACAATGAACCTGAATGAACGTCTGAGCAAACTTGGTATTTCAATACCAGAGATTATGATCCCCGTTAATACAGTCAAACCAGAATACTGGTCAGTTATTGCATGTGATCAATTCACATCTGAGAAGCAATACTGGGAAGAAACTCAACATATTGTTGGTGATCATCCATCTACTCTGAATTTGATTCTTCCAGAATGCTACTTGAATGAAGGGAGTATTGATCAGAAAGTCAAAAAAATCTATTCGGCCATGAAAGAATCGATCTCCAGTGGAATTCTACGACCGCTACCCAGAGGGATCATTTTTGTCGAACGTTCAACTCCATTTGTTGGCCAGCGACGGGGATTGGTATTAGCATTGGATCTGGAAAAATATGACTTCTCTAAAAAGTCAACCAGCCTGGCTCGGCCTACAGAGGGAACTATTCAGGAACGCTTGCCTTCTCGTATAGCTGTACGCCGTAATGCTCCCCTGGATCTTTCTCACACTATTCTCCTTATTGATGATCCTGATGATGTTGTGATGATCACAGCTTCCAATCATGCCGAAAAAGAGACCCTCTATGATTTTGATCTTATTCAGAGAGGAGGTCATCTGACTGGTCGTCTTGTACTCGATTTGGAAAACCTTACACAGGCCATTGAATCTATTGCCCGAAACACAGACTTTCTATTTGCTGTTGGCGATGGGAATCATTCTCTGGCATCTGCAAAGAAAATCTGGGAAGAGAAGAAATCTGCCGGTGCTCCTGTTGATCATCCAACACGTTTTGCCCTTGTGGAAGTCGTAAACATACATGATGAAGGGTTACATTTTCACCCAATTCACCGACTGCTCTATAATGCTGATACAGGAAGATTAATCACTTTCCTGAAAGATAGATTATCCTTGAGTGAATCCAGGATCAATAGATTCGGACAGGATTTTGTAACCATCATGATCATATCCGAAAACAAGGAGATGACTTTTACACTTAATAATACAACTATGGAGAAATTAACTATTGAACTCATTCAGGAAGCTCTAAATTCTTATATTGACACCCATCCAGAAATAGACATTGACTACATTCATGGTGAGAAATCTCTTCGAGAACTGGCAGACAAGTCGGGAACGGTTGGTATCCTACTCCCCAATCCTGACAAGAAAACTTTCTTCAGCAGAATAAGTCAGGTTGGTCCGTATCCGGGAAAATCATTCAGTATTGGTGAAGCGGTAGAAAAGCGTTACTACATGGAATCCAGACTGCTTGATTAAAAACTTGAAGAAGATACAATGTCAGGTAAGAAACATGAGTTCAGATCAGATTTACGGTAAGAATTGTATAGTGTCAGGAAGCTTGTTATAACCTGGTTTCATTAGAATCCGGTTAGATGAGGATCCCTGCCCAAAACAGTAGTTCAATATTCATTGAGAGTTGTGATTCACAACGACTACTCATTTGGGATGATGAGAAGTCTTTCCAGTAAGATTTTTGTCAATGCTGTTTCATAATGTATTAATCCTTTTGACGGAAGCGATTGTTTCATTCAACAGACTTCCTGACTCTGTATAGGGCACCTATAAGAATTTCTTCTGTGAGTCCCTGATGCCATGCGAACTAATCATAAATACGACCACAGGAGAGCTGTACCGACCATGGTTGAACTCCGATTTCATTGTGATTCACTTAAGAGAATAGGGGATAAACTGTATCTGACCTTTTCCCATCTATGAAGAACTTTTATTTCGGCTATAATGATTGAACTGGTCGCTTAGCTCAGCTGGATAGAGCGTTGCCCTCCGGAGGCAAAGGTCAGAGGTTCGAATCCTCTAGCGATCGATATTATCCCACTGTGTATCTCAAAATACACTGCCTCATCAGATAGTGTCAAGCATATCCCATGAGACGGTTAAAAAGACGCTAAAAAACGAGCTTAAACCGCATCTCAAAAAATGTTGGGTAATTCCTTACGGAGGCGGAGAGTTTGTTGCCAAAATTTAAGCCTTGAAAGGGTACTAGAATACCTGTGTCTCAGTCCTGTATCCAGCATCTGTTATTCCCTTAATCTGAAGTGTGTCTTGTCCTGGAAGAAAGGATTCCGTAATATGAAATCGGCCTCAAAGGCTACATCGGACGTATGGCAAAATCACCGAACACCATTTTCTGGTAAAGGACAGGTTTTGAACTTGACACTTATAGTCCATGATGAATGAGATGATGAAGAAACTGAATATCGATTGTATTGTGCTGGCAGCAGGTGAATCCCGTCGAATGGGCTGGAGTAAACAGCTGATACAAATAAATGGGAAACCCATCCTGCGGCATAGTTTGGAATTGGCACTGAAATGCTGTACCAGAGTTATTATTGTTCAAGGGGCTGTGAATATATCTTCAGTGATTCAACATGGTGAAAATGTCGAAATCGTTCATAATAGCAATTACCAGTCAGGTCAACTTGGTTCGTTGCAAGTCGGAATCACCAGGCTTGAAAGCAAACTATTCTTTGTTTTACTGGCAGACCTCATCGACATCATGCCTCAAACTTTTTTCAAGCTGGCCGAATCCATCAAAAACAACCATGTAGTTTATCCTTTCTGTAATGACAAACGAGGTCATCCCGTGCTAATGGATGGACAGGCCGCTCAGCTGATAAAAATGGCTCAACCCGATGAAAAAGCCATGGATGTGGTAAAACCTCTAAACCCCATACCTGTTCCAGTGAATGATTATGGTATATTCACTGACATTGATACAAAAGATGATCTGAATAATTTAAGAAGAACATAGTGTCAGATAGCTTGTTAAATAGAGGTGCCCTGATATTTGACAGGACCAGTATTTACTATTCACCGTTGCGGTAAGATTTCTTGTCATCTCAAAAATGATTCGCCGAATAATAGCTGTTATTCAACATTGAATCACTATATCTGATAAGGATCTTCAACTGGTCGGATTTGAATGTATCCAGGTTACAACAAGCTTTCTGACACTGAATAAGGCATACTATTTCGGAATCCCGAAGCGAAAGACGAGATTCGAACTCGCGACATCCACCTTGGCAAGGTGGAGCTCTACCACTGAGCTACTTTCGCACAGTAATGATATATACTGAACTTTTTCATTTTTATCAAGTCCTGACAGCGTTTTTTTATGATGAGTGTTTGAGATCAGTAATCTCAAGGGTACCTCTAAAAAACAGCTTTAGGAAATTGACGAATTGGCGGTGTGTTCCTCGGGCTACGCCCTGTGGCGGTGTGTTCCTCGGGCTACGCCCTGCGGTACACACCTGGTAGCGGTACACACCTGATTACGTGAGTATTTTGACAACGCAGTAGCGGCAGATAAGATCGAGTCAAGAACTCAATAGGTTTTTTAGAGGTGCCCTCAATGAGAACCTCACTACTATACAATGATATATAAGATCACTATTCTTTCTATCATGCAATTCTGGAACTATCTGACTGACGAGCATAGTCTGGCGATGCTTTTTGAGAGTCTACCAATCGGAATAATATTCATTATTATAGCCGTAACAATATACTTACTCACAAAGGGAGCAGATTGGATTATCGACGGTTCAGTCAACCTTGCACTTCGAACCAGACTTCCAAAATTCGTGATTGGGGCAACAATACTCAGTCTGGGAACAACAGCACCGGAGGCTTTTGTCTCCGTGATGGCTGCCTTTACAGGGAATCCAGGTCTGGCACTGGGAAATGGAGTTGGTTCAATCATTGTCGATACAGGATTGATATTTGGTCTTGTGGTTCTCATTGCAGCACCACCACACAATAAACGTCTCCTCAACAGAACAGGCTGGTGGCAACTGGGTTCAGCAATTCTCCTGGTACTGCTTGCTGTAATAGCTAAATTGATCACCAATGAGACTCCATTTATCAGCCGATGGATGGGTCTGATCCTGGTTTCTTTTCTGGGTGTATATCTATGGTTGAGTTATCGATGGGCACAATCCGGGGGTCAACTGGATGATGAGGACAACCAGGAAGAAAAAGTTTCGTTAGTTCTTACTTTCATATTGTTTCTGGGAGGACTTTTCTTCGTACTTCTTGCTTCACGAATCCTTATACCAGCCGCCAGTGAAACTGCTCGACGGCTGAAGGTTCCTGAAGATGTTATTGCAGCAACCATGGTGGCACTGGGAACATCTTTGCCTGAACTCACCACAGCTATTGCTGCCATTAAAAAAGGTCACCCCGAAATCACTATCGGAAACATTGCAGGAGCCGATGTCCTCAATGCCCTGTTCGTCATCGGAGCCGCATCACTGGCCGCACCACTGGCTGTACCACCCAATTTTCTCCGTCTCCACTTTCCCGTGATGCTGATAATTCTCATCTCTTTCAAACTCTTCACAGATTTGAACAAAACAGGTCGATTCAAACGGTGGCAGGGAGTTTATCTTACAGGGATCTACATCATGTACATAACATTTCAATACATCAAGTTATAGCAGGAAAGAATGAAGGTCTACAAACATCGTATACAGTGTCAGAAAGCTTGTAATATCCTGGTTTCATTCAAATCCGGTTAGGTGAGGTTCCCTGTCCATACTGGAGAGCAATACTCACTGATGGTTGTGATTCAGTGTATTACTCATCTGGAATGATAGGGATTCTCACCGGCAAGATGTTTTGTAATTGTCGTCCCATAATATATTAATTTTTTTTTAAGCGATTGTTTCATTCAACAGGCTTCCAGACACTGTAAACATCAGGGCACCTCTAAAAAACCCATTTAGTTCTTGACTCGATCTTTTCTGGAGATACTTTGTTGTCATTCTTGAGATACTCCTCACTGAAACAACCATGAACTCTTAGAAAATGATATGGTGAACATTGACCCGAATGCAATGGGACAACTAATATAAATAAGGAGGTCTTTCATGTATGTAAAAGATCGTATGGTAAAGAATCCCTTCTCTATCAAAGCAACAACTTCTGTCACAGATTCCCGGGAAATAATGAAACAGGAGAAGATTCATCGTCTGCCTGTAATTGATAATAAAGGCCACCTCATCGGTATCATTACAGAAAAAGACATTTTATATGCCTCCCCATCGCCAGCCAGTACACTTGATGTATGGGAAATAACATCTCTACTCGCCAAACTTGAAGTTTCAAAAATCATGACTAACAATCCAATATCATGTTCTCCAGACACACCCATTGAGGAGGCCGCCAGAATATTGTCAGACAATGATATAGGTGGTTTGCCGGTAACCGACAATGGCCTGCTCATTGGAATAATCACCGAATCAGACCTCTTTGAAGTCTTCATTGAGTTATTCGCCATCCGGGAACATGGCCTGCGCATAACTTTTCTGATGCCGGATCATAAGGGAGAACTGGCTGACCTGAGCAGTGCGATCCGAGATGCTGGCGGCAACTTCCTTGCCTTTGGATTTGCTCGTGGAGATGCTCCGACAAATAGGCTTGGTATTGCAAAAGTATCTGATATCACTGAAGAAAAACTCAGGACTACCGTAACACCTTTCGTCCAGAAGATTGAAGATATTCGCTGGATTTAGTCAATAGACCTCGTTGAAGCGACTGGATTGTACATTGCACTATCAGCACAACTCTGCTATTTTTTAGGAGAGAGGTTATCATGAAAAAATTTATGATACTGCATTTTGGTTTCAAAATGCCATCTTCAGACGAGATGGCCGAGTGGAATAAATGGTTTGATTCGATAAGTGATCGGGTGATAGAGAAGGCACATTTCCCACAAGGGCGGGAATTAACCAATAATGATACTATTGAGCTTCCCATGGCTGAAGAATCAATCACCGGGTATACAATGATTGAAGCAAAAGACCTTGCAGAAGCAAGTGCGGTTGCAGGGAAGTGCCCCATTGTTATCAGTACCCGAATCTATGAGATACAGGAGTCCTTCGACTCTTAACTCTTCAGATGATCAGGCAATGAGGATTGCAATCGTTGAAAGCGTTGTTTTCTCTCCATATTCTGATCATCTTTTTCCATTTTCTCTTTCCAGGTTTCTATCTTGCGCTTCAGAACTGTGACGTCTTGCATGCGGTTCAGTGTCACAGCAAGACGTCGCAATGCAGAAAGATAGTTAATGGCAATGCGAAAATCATCCATCCGTCCAGTTGAAAGCTCATATTTCTTACGATATTGATCGGCAGAATTCTCGAGAAGTCTCCAGATAAGGTTGAAATAATGAACTCTCTCCTCATACCCTTCAGATCTGGGATCCATTCCGGAGAAAAGTGTCTTGAGATTCAATGTGTTTTTCCCAACTACAGCCAGCCTTGCTTCCAACTCAACTAATGACCATTTCCAACGGCTGTTTTCACCAAACCCATCGCTGACCATTGCAATAGAGAACCCCGCCTTTTTGATCAGTTTACAACGTTCTGCTTCTGAGACTGATGATACTGCTTTCAGGGAATCCTCGTACTCACTAAACGGAACATCCACAAAGTTAGTGAACACTTTCTCCAATTTTATTATTGCTTTATAACATGTTTTTCTTGCATCATTCAGGGCTACTTCGTTTTTGAGACCCAACTGAGCCAGAGAAACTGAATTCATCACTAATAGAAATGAAATGATAGTGAGATCGTTTTCTACCAGTTTCAGTATCTCATAAGGATCTGTGGGTTTCCCACTGGCTGCTCTGGTCTCATATTGAGCATCTTCAAGTAATAACTTCTTTATTGTATTTCTATATGGTGTAATGCTTTTACTATACTTTGCCTTGGATTCAATACTGAGCTTACCCATTCCCCTAACCTGTTCCATCGACAGTCATACACCATCCCTGTGTGTTCAACAATCGCAGTGCATGATCCAAAGAGGCCGAATTATCATTATCACCAGCCAGCATACGTGCAACTTCTCTTACACGCATCTTTCCCTCAACTCTATTTATTCTGGTTACAGTTCGCCCATCAACTGTGGTTTTCATTACCTGTAAGTGATTATCCGCGAAAACGGCTATCGAGGCAAGATGAGTGACACAGAACACTTGTTTTCTTTTAGACAGATTGCTGAGATGTTCTCCCACAGTGCGGGCCACTTCACCGCCAATTCCTGAGTCTACTTCATCAAATATCATGGAAGGTACTGGATCAGATTCACCCAGGACTGTTTTTAATGCCAGCATTACACGTGAGAGTTCACCTCCGGAAGCAACCATTTTTATCGGCTTTGCCCGTTCTCCACGATTTGCTGACAGGAGGTATTCAATACTATCCACTCCATGGGGACTGATAACCTGTCGACCATCATCACTGAGCTTGTTTTCTAATGAAACAGTAAAACAGGCATCAATCATACCCAGGGCGTGTAAATGCTTTTCAGCTTTTTTCTCGAACGACAGAGCCGCTGATTTTCTTTCCCGACTGATCAATAAAGCCTCAGCTTTGACGCTTTCCTGTAATAGTTTTTTTTCCTTACTCAATGATTGGATTTCACTATCCTGATTACTCAATTTATCGAGTTTAATGCGGGCATTTCTGGAGTAATCAAGTACACCGAGTACTGTAGAGGCATTGTATTTTCTTTCTAGATTTCTGATTTTAGTCAAACGATCTTCATTTTGTTCTAATTCTTCAGGATCGAAAACAACAGAATTCCGCCGCCCTCTGATTTCTTCAACAATATCTTCTACTTCATAGAATACCCCTTCACAGCGTTTTACAAGATCAGAGAATTTCTGGTCTATTTTCACAGCTCCGTTTAATTGCTCCATTGCTTTTCTCAGGAAGGCTACCGCTCCGTTACGGGATTCAGCACTTGCATCAACAGCTCTTTCCAGGCTTTGTGCCAATTCTTCATGCTGTGAAAGAATTTTCTGCCGCTCAACCAATTCCTCCTCTTCTCCTTCACGAAGCTCCGCTGATTCAATTTCCTCAACAGCATGCCGAAGAAATTCGATCTCACGGTCAAGAGTTTCCTTACCGCGATTCAATTCATCAATACGCTTGCTCAGTGCTGAAAGCTTTAAATATTGCTCTGTATAAGCGCTGACTCTTGCTTCTAATCCAGCAAATCGGTCAAGAAGTTTACGATGTGTTGAGACTTGAAAAAGTGACTGGTGCTCGTGTTGTCCATGTATGTTTACCTGAAATCCTGCAAGCTCTTCCAAAGCTGTTCGTGTTACAGGTACAGCCTGAATACTGTAAGCTCCACGTCCATTTGGCTTCATTACACGTCGCAATAAGAGGGTTCCATCTTCCGGTTGTATTGCATACTTGCTGATCCATTCCTGTAATTCAGGTGAGTTTGTTGTCTTTAGAACCGCTGTTACTTCAGCTTCACTGGCCCCCTGGCGTACACCATCACCTTTACTCTTTCCTCCAAGAACAAGAGACAGCGCATCAATAAGAATGGATTTACCCGCACCTGTTTCTCCAGTAAGAACATTGAATCCCGGTTCAAAGCACACAGTTAAATCATCAATCAGTGCATAATTCTTAACTCTAAGCTCCTCAAGCATATGGACCTCCAGACCAACCTAATTTAGATCTAACGACTTCATAAAATCGGCGCTTATTTGATTTTATAAGCTTAACTCCACCCGGCCTTCCAGAAATATTGACCAAATCACCCTCCTCAAGAGGGTGTGATTCCTGACCATCAATCGTTAAAAGAAGATTGGCTCGTTGATTCAGCTCAATATTAATAACTATTTCATCCCTGGCGGGAATTACCATTGGTCGCCAGGCGAGGGAAAATGGACAGATCGGAGTAAGAACCATAGCAGACATGGAAGGGACCATAATAGGACCACCTGAAGCCATGGAATATGCTGTTGAACCAGTCGGAGTCGAGAGTATTAATCCATCCCCAAGAAAACGTCCCGCATCAAACCCTCCCAGTTGGATTGAAAGTCGAATGATTTTGCTCATTCCGGCAGTATTAACAACCGCATCATTCACACCAGTGAACCGGGCTATACAGTTTTCAGCACGTATCAATTCAACATCAACAACCAATCGTTCCTCTATCCCCAGCTTTCCCTCCAGCCACAATTCAAGTACTTCAGCCCACTCATCTTCAGTAACTTCTGTAATGAACCCGAATGTTCCCAGGTGAACTGGCAAAATCGGGATGGGCCGATGGGATACTGCACGAGCACAGGAAAGAAAAGTTCCATCTCCTCCCAATGAAACAGCAAACTGGGCATCAGAATCAGCATCCCCGAATTGACACGAATGGGAATTACATCCACTGACAGAAATACCACGTTTTTCCATCCACTCTCTCATTTCTGTGTAAAGTGAGGCGGTAGGAATGCTGGCCTGATTATAGACGATTACAGTTGTATCCTTCATCTCATCATAGAATATAGAACTAAGGCAATGTTGACAGGACTTTCATGATGAGTTGAACATTTTTTTTTCCCAATGTCGGATATAATGGGAACAAGACTGTACTTAGAGTTAAGGATTGTGCCTTCGGGCATAATTGATCGGCTGTGGGAATTCTCTCCATTAATCGGCCTGAGAAAGCCGGTAATACCTCTACACCTTTTTTTTCAGCATATCTGCAAATTTCATTCATTGGACTCTCAACAACAACAGGAAAGGAATAAGGCACTGGTTGATATGGTTCATCTTCAAGACTGTAAAAAGTCCGATGGTGCCCTTTCATCAACGACTGCATATACGCTTCGTATATGGTTCTACGTTCATCCAGTGCTTTGTGGTAATCCCGCCATTGCACAATACCAAGAGAGGCATTGAGATCTGGAAGAAAAGCATCGGAATTCAAATCGTTCAGCACTGAACGCATCTTGAGATAACATGCTTTTTCCTTTGCAATGATAATGGTCCCACCACCAGTCGTTGCAATACCGTCCGTTTCCATTGGTAATACGACGATTGCGGCTTCCTGGCCAAGGAATCCACCGATTTCCTTTGCACCCAATGCTTCACCAATATCAATAACAACAGGGATTCCCGTTTCATAAAAGAAATTCATATCGGGGACTCTTCCCATGGGGGCATGGATAACCATTGCCCTGATATTCTCTTTTAAGGCTTTGCGTACTGAATCTGGATCCGGGCAGGCATTATCTTCAATAACATCCACTAATACAGGAGAAAGCCCCAGGTGTTTAATGGCATTTCCATACGCACCAGGTGCAAGAGAGGAGATCATTATTTTATCTCCCCTTTTTAGATCAAGAGTATTAAACACTACTTCAATTGCCCTGACATATTCCCTGAGTGCAGCTCCACCAGAAAACATATAGGTTTTCACAATTGTGTCTACCAACTCTTCAGCTATACTGGCTGGACCAATAACATCTGTTATCAGACATTCCAGAACTGAATGCATATCTCTTCTTTTTATAGATGGTTTAAATACAGGAATGGGCATTATGAATAGTGGTTGATATTATTCAATTCATCCTGTTGGAAAAGATGACTGCAATCCAGTAGTATAAGATAACCGTCTTCCTGCTGGACAACCCCCTGAATGTATTCGGCCCCAATTCCCAAGAGCATTTGAGGAGAATTCTGGATCTCATCCGTATTGATTGAAATAACCCTTAGAACTTTGTCAATTATTATTCTAAACTGCACATCTCCCATATTGAGAATGAGCAATGAATCATTCTGTCTATCATCTGCTTCTTTTAAATCAAATCGTTTATGGAGATTTATAATTGGTAAGATATCCCCCCGAAGATTGTAAAGACCTTCAATATTGTCTGGTACATGTGGTATTCTGCGGATCTCATTAAAGTCAACGATCTCCTGGACACTCATAATATCAATGCCATAGTTGTCGATACCCAATTGAAAAGTTACTGCCTGCATAGTTGTTTCAGATCCTACCATAAGTTCTCCTGATTATTCTGTTATTATAGCTGTTCTCATGTGAACAGGCAACTTGATTAGAACACAACACCAGAGCAATCGCATCTAATTCTCATCCAGGAAGGAATGAAAAGCATTGATTTTGAGGAATTTGCCAGGATTGTTCTACATTTAAAAAACTGTTACTCCAAATGTTCTGGGAGGGATATTGAAATAATGGACAACTCAGATGTGTTCTGGCAACATTTTGTAGAATCAACTAGTAGCATCTGATTATCAGGAACCGTGATATGGACTTTAATCCACAAATACAGAAAACAGAGCTTGTCATTCCAGGCGCTGTATGCCATATTGGTAATGACTGGTAGAATACTGGTCTGGCCTGAATAAATCAGAGTCAAAATCTTCCGGTGCTCTATTCACCGAGAAATAATTCAGTCTCTACGTCGTTCATACCTCGTAGAAATGATGAGGAGGGTTCGTGGCTGTTGTAACCATGAAGAACCTGTTGGAATCTGGTGTCCATTTTGGTCATCACACACGTCGTTGGGATCCCAGGATGAATAAATACATCTTCACCAAGAGAAATGGGATACATATTATTAACTTACAGAAGACCATAATCGCCATTAAGAATTCATATGATCTTGTCCGGCAAACGGTTCTGGCTGGTCAATCAGTATTATTTGTCGGAACGAAGAAGCAGGCCCAGGCTTCAGTCAAGAATGAAGCTGAGCGTTGTGAAATGTTCTACGTCAACAATCGCTGGCTGGGTGGTATGCTGACCAATTTCAGTACTATCAAGAGGTCACTTCTAAGACTTAAAAAACTTGAAAAGATGGAGATTGATGGTACCTTTGACCAACTCACCAAGAAAGAAGTAGCCAAATTGCTTAAGGAAAAAGGTCGTCTGGAAAAGAATCTCGGCGGTATCAAGAATATGAATGATCTCCCTGGAGTCATGTTCGTGATTGATACAAGAAAAGAAGCAATAGCGGTTGCTGAAGCCCGGCGAATGGGGATTCCTATAATAGCGATAGTTGACACAAACTGCAATCCAGAGGGAATCGACTTCCCAATTCCGGGTAATGACGACGCAATTAGAGCAATCAACTTGTTCACCCAGGTCATTGCCAATGCTGTTATTGAAGCTGACAATGAACAGGGACTGAAGGTTATTGAAACTCTACAGGAAGACGATGAGGAAATCCAGTCAGAACAGATTACTGAAACAGATACCCTGGGAAAGAACTCCTTAAACATTCCCGATATGGCAGAGACTTCCGATATGGCAGAAACTTCCGATATGGCAGAAACTTCTGATATGGCAGAAACTTCTGATATGGCAGAAACTTCTGATATGGCAGAAACTTCCGATATGGCGAAGACTTCCGATATGGCGAAGACTTCCGATATGGCGAAGACTTCCGATATGGCGAAGACTTCCGATATGGCGAAGGCGAAGACTTCCGACTTCTGATAAAGCTAAGACTTCTGATAAGGCTAAGACTTCTGATAAGGCGAAGACTTCTGATAAGGCGAAGACTTCTGATAAGGCGAAGATTTCCGATATGGCAGAAACTTCCGATATGGCGAAGACTTCCGATATGGCAGAAACTTCTGATAAGGCGAAGACTTCCGATAAGGCGAAGACTTCTGATAAGGCGAAGACTTCTGATAAGGCGAAGACTTCTGATAAGGCGAAGACTTCTGATAAGGCGAAGACTTCTGATAAGGCGAAGACTTCCGGTAAGGCGAAGACTTCTGATATGGCAGAAACTTCCGATAAGGCGAAGACTTCCGATAAGGCGAAGACTTCCGATAAGGCGAAGACTTCTGATAAGGCGAAGACTTCCGATATGGCGAAGACTTCTGATAAGGCTAAGACTTCCGATAAGGCGAAGACTTCTGATAAGGCGAAGACTTCTGATATGGCAGAAACTTCCGATAAGGCGAAGACTTCTGATAAGGCGAAGACTTCTGATAAGGCAGAAACTTCCGATAAGGCGAAGACTTCTGATAAGGCTAAGACTTCTGATAAGGCGAAGACTTCTGATAAGGCGAAGACTTCTGATAAGGCGAAGACTTCTGATATGGCAGAAACTTCCGATAAGGCGAAGACTTCCGATAAGACAGAGACTTCCGATAAGGTAGAGACTTCCGATAAGGCGAAGACTTCCGATATGACAGAGACTTCTGATAAGGCGAAGACTTCCGATAAAGCGAAGACTTCCGATAAGGCGAAGACTTCTGATAAGGCGAAGACTTCTGATATGGCAGAAACTTCCGATAAGGCGAAGACTTCCGATAAGACTTCCGATAAGACAGAGACTTCCGATAAGGCAGAGACTTCTGATAAGGCGAAGACTTCCGATAAGGCGAAGACTTCTGATAAGGCGAAGACTTCTGATAAGGCGAAGACTTCTGATATGGCGAAACTTCCGATAAGGCGAAGACTTCCGATATGGCAGAAACTTCTGATAAGGCGAAGACTTCCGATAAGGCGAAGACTTCCGATATGGCAGAAACTTCCGATAAGGCGAAGACTTCTGATAAGGCGAAGACTTCTGATAAGGCGAAGACTTCTGATAAGGCGAAGACTTCTGATAAGGCGAAGACTTCTGATAAGACGAAGACTTCTGATAAGGCGAAGACTTCTGATAAGGCGAAGACTTCCGATAAAGCGAAGACTTCTGATAAAGCGAAGACTTCTGATAAAGCGAAGACTTCTGATAAGGTGAAGACTTCCGATAAGGTAAGATCTACTGCGAAAGCAAAAACAACAACCTCTGAAATAACCAGAACCAGGAGTTCCAATACAACTAAAAAAAAGGAAAAGAAGAAGGAAGATGCAAATCAAGAAAATAATGTCAGTTCAGATGAAGTTGGGAGTGAGTAAATGGCTGTAACTCCTCAGGATGTAAAGAAACTCCGGGATAAAACTGGTGCAGGTATGCTGGATTGTAAGAATGCCCTGATCAAAGCATCAGGAGAATTCTCTCTTGCTGAGAAAATTCTCAAAGAGCAAGGTATGGCAAGTGCAGATAAACGCATAGGCCGGGCAACTAGAAATGGTTCAGTTTTCACATCCATTGAGAGTGGTAAAGCTTCCATGATAGAACTCACCTGTGAAACGGACTTTGTCGCTAAGAATGATGTATTTCGGGCAACTGGAGAAAAAATTGCTACGGCCATTTTGAGTTCAGGTTCAGCTGATAGAAGCATCTCTGTTGAAAATATGGTCAAAGAGGCGGTGGCTGTTCTTAAGGAGAACATGCTCCTGGGAAAAATTGTCTACTGGGAATATGCTGATAATGAAATTGTTATCAGTTATGCCCATAATGATGGTGTTATAGGAAGTATGGTAAAATTGACCTGTGACAGTGCAGAAACTGCCGATGCAGATGAAGTGAAAGCCCTTGCATTTGATCTGGCCTTACATGTAGCGGCATGTAATCCATCTTACTTGAGCCGGGACACAATTGCCCCAGCTTATATCAAAGAACAGGAAGAGATATTTTACTCTCAGGCCAGTAAACTGGGCGACAAGCCTGAAAAAGTAGTAAAAGGAATAGTTCAGGGAAAACTGAATAAGCATCTAGGTCAAATATGTCTGATTGAACAGGATCACATCAAGGAGAATAAAAAGTCTGTTAAACAGGTAATCAATGAAACTGCGAAGAGTGTCAATGGCAACTTGACATTGACTGATTATGCGTACATTGCTATCGGTCAGGAAGACTAGATTGTTTTCGAAGGAGAATACTTGTGGATGATATGAAAATGACTGGTGCCGAACAAAGAATGAGTAAAAGTATCAATGCTCTTGAAGATGACTTCAGTCAATTAAGAACAGGCCGTGCTTCAGCATCTCTGTTTAACGGAATACATATTGATTATTACGGAACCCCTACCCCGTTGAACCAGTTGGCCAATATTTCCATTCCTGAGGCTCGTTTAATCGTAATCCAGCCATTTGACAGGAAATCCATAGGGGATATTGAAAAAGCAATACTGACCTCCGAACTGGGGTTGAATCCAGGTAATGATGGAAAGATAATCCGTATAGCCATTCCCCCGCTTAATGAAGAGCGACGTAAGGAACTAGTGAAACAGGCAAAAAGTATTGCTGAAGCCTCCAGGGTTTCCATCCGAAACATTCGCCGTGATTTAAATGATCAGATTAAACACGGTGAATATACCGAAGATGAACGAAAAAAAGAAACAGTCACTATCCAGAAACTGACAGATTCCTTTATAGAAAAGATTGACAATATGTTTAAGGCCAAAGAGCAGGAGATTATGGAAGTTTAATGAGGGATGAAACCCCCATTATGCCATACCATATTGGTATAATAATGGACGGGAATGGTCGTTGGGCACAGGAACGAGGCCTCCCCCGTACCAGTGGTCATAAGGAAGGCTTGAAAGCAGCAAAACGAATTGTGGCTCATGCTTCGAATTCAGGCATCAAAGTCCTGTCTCTCTATGTTTTTTCCACTGAAAACTGGCATCGTGCGGTTCTTGAAGTGGATTTCCTGATGAATCTTATAAGCTCAAATCTCAGGAAGCAGTATGATTTTTATAAAGAACACCGGATAAGAATCATCCATTCTGGAAATCTTGAAAGTCTACCGCAATCAGTACAGGATGCAATTCTTCTATCTGAAAGTGAAACAGCCCTATTCGATGGTATGAAGGTCAATCTCCTTATAAATTATGGTGGTCGAGATGAGATCGTGAGAGCCATTAAATGCTTTGCCCAAAAAGGCGGCAAACTGGACTCACTGACGGAAGAACTGTTACGCCAGAATCTTGATCAGCCGGAAATTTCTTATCCTGACATGATGATACGCACTGGCGGAGAGTGTCGATTAAGTAATTTTCTTCTCTGGCAAACAGCATACTCAGAGTTTTACTTCTCCGATATTTTCTGGCCTGATTGGTCATCAAAGCATTTTGATGAGGCAATATCTCATTTTCAATCCCGTCGACGCCGATTTGGGAGGGAACATGAGTAATGTAGTAAAAAGAGTCATCCTGTTTGTAGTCTCAATTCCTTTTCTTGGAATGCTGATTCTTTTTACACCTCTCAAATACTACATATGGTACACAGGACTCATAGTCATTCTTGGGCTTATTGCTGGTTTTGAGATGAGAGCCATGTTCAAGCAGGCAGAGATCAACACCCCCCCCTGGTCAATCTTTATTCCTGCTCTTGCTCCTATTCTCTCATGGCTGGTCCATCGAGGCTGGATTTATCCTGAGATACCCACTCTTGCTCTTACACTCGGAATAACCTGGGCTTTTACCCATGCAGTATTTGCTTCGGAGGCTGAGTTCCCCTTTGTTATTAAAAACATTGGTGCGAAATTGATAATGGTTGTATATCCAGGATATTTTCTCTGGTGGATGCATGAGATCAGCCTGCTGCCTCAAAATCGCTATGCCATCTTTGTATTTATGCTTATAATTTTTCTCAATGATTCAAGTGCATGGCTTATTGGTGTACTTCTTGGTAAGCACCGTGATCTGATTGCGGTCAGTCCCAATAAAAGCCTTGAAGGCTTTATCGCCGGTGCAATATCTTCGGCCATTGTCATCGTCGCGGCATCGCGGTTTCTTCCCAACCTGCTCCCCCACTCACTATGGCAGCTTCTTTTTTTCGGTATCATTCTGGGTATTACTGTTATTATTGGAGATCTTGTTGAGTCAGCTCTTAAACGTGCTGTTGGGGTTAAGGATTCAGGAAGAGTAATCCTGGGTCGAGGCGGGATATTGGATTCCATAGATTCATGCCTGTTCACCGCACCACTTTTTATTATATTTTTAAAGATGGGAAGGTATACACTTGGGTAATCCCATATTGAGTATTGTTATCAAAGTAACTCTTGGAATAGCAGGTTTATCCTTCGTGGTATTGATCCATGAGGCCAGTCACTACATTGTTGCCCGGCTGGTAAAAATTAGAGTAACGACATTTTCAATTGGATTTGGTAAGCGCTTGCTTGGATTTCGCTACAAAGAAACAGACTACAGGTTATCCCTGATTCCTCTTGGCGGTTATTGCCGCTTCGATGGAGAAGAGTCATTGAGATTAGCTTTGGAAAAAAGAATGAAGTCCATTCCTTCTCGTGAAGGTGATTTCTATGCCAGTGCACCCTGGAAGAGGATCCTTGTATCCATTGCCGGTCCCACAGGTAATATTGTTTTATCCATTCTTATTTTTACAGCAATTGCATGGATTGGATACAATGAGCAATATACAGAACCTGAAATCATTCTGATCTCAGAATACTCTGAAAATGGTCTTACCTGGCCAGCCGATGAAGCTGGATTGAAAACTGGTGATCTCATTCTTGAAATTGATGGCAGGAAAATTGACCGATTTCAGGAATTGCAACAGAGATTGATATTCAGACCAGGTGAAAGAATCGCATTGACTTTTCTTCGAGATGGTAAAAAACTGTCAACCACAATTATTCCTCAATTGGATAAAGTCGATGGGAGAGCGGTCATTGGAGTGATGAACTGGGTCGACCCGGTGATATCATCTATTGAATCAGAATCTGCAGCCGCTCTGGCAGGACTTCAATCTGGAGATAAGATTATCTCAATTAACAATAAACCCATCTCCCATACTATTGATGTTTACAATTCATTGAAGGGTTCAAACACCACCGTGCGCATGGAATTCCTGCGTGATGGGAAACATCTTGAAGCTAACTGGGATTTCATACCTGGGGCGGACATGGGCATTGAGTTTGCAGTGAAAGTTGGCCGTTCTGAAAAGCTGGGATTACCCGGAGCAATAGCACGAGGAGTATCAGAATCATGGAATACAATTGAATCGACCTTACGGAGTATTCGCATGATGTTTATGGGAATACAATTGCAGAATGCTGTTTCCGGCCCTGTACGTCTTATTTCCCTGACAGGTGAGACTGTTGTAAAGGGATTTCAATATGGGTTCAGACCCGGTCTTTTGATGACATCCAGACTCATAGCATTTATTTCGATTTCCCTGGCCTTTCTCAATCTCCTCCCCATACCTGTTCTTGATGGAGGGCAGATCGTGTTATTCACTACAGAATGGTTACGGAAACGGCCATTGAAGCCTCAATTGATATACAGATATCAAATTGCGGGTATAGTAATCGTATTCATTCTCACCATAATTGCAACGACCGGTGATTTAATGGGCTATAAAGGTGCCAGCCATTAGAGTAATGCGATTCTTCCAGCCTGTATCTTTTATTCTATTCTTTGCGCTGTCTGTTCATCAGGTATCAGCTACTAACCGTCTTGTTATCCAATCCTTTCACAGAGGTAAACCTGTTGATGTACAGTGGCACAAAAAATCTGGTATGCTTCTTTCTGTCGGGCAGGATGGCATACTCATCGTTACCGATCCGAAATCCAGAAAAATCCTCCATCGAATCAAGGTAACAAACGGTAAAAGTCATCTGTTTCGAAGTGATCCAACAGGAAACAGAATAGCATTGATCTCATCAAAGAATGATTTATACACCCTTTCTGTCTGGGACTGGAATGATGAGAAAGAATTATACAGGTTTTCCTTAAATGCCCAACCTCTTTACATATCCTGGTCGACAAAGGGGAAATATCTGGTTGCAGGAAAAATCGATACACCCAATATACTCATTATCGAGAGCAAAACTGGCAGACAGCTATCCTATTTGAAGAACGTCTCATCACTGTACAACATGGGATACATAGGTAGAACTGAAAAAATTTTGATGGCCTACTCTTCAACCGGTGTCATTCATTACTGGGATATTTCGGCGTCGGTTCTAAAAATGACTGTCAGCACACTTCCAGACTTACAAAATATTATTGTACTTCAGACTGGCGAAAAACTGAATCTACTTGCCCGCAAATCGGACACCCTTTACACTATCAACCGTCAAACAGGTGCGGTTCAGAGCAAACTGAGTATCCCGAAAATTATTGATACAGTTATTGATGCTTCAAACGGCTACCTGGATGTTCTTGTTAAAACGGACTCAGGATTAATGGTCCAGCAGTTTACAATAATCGATGGAGATTTCATTGACAGAGATTACAAGCCTGCAAAATTCCTGTTGCAGACAACATCTCCTCCTGTCAGCATTACCAGAGACAGAGAACATGCTTATATTGCGACTTCTTCTGGTGAGTTACTCCAGCTTACAGAATCGGGTTTATCAGAAATCATCCGTGATATACTGTGGTATCCCCAGGATTCAGCATTTTATAATGATGAAATGTACATCAGTAACAGTCGCAGAATAGTACGATTCACATCTCCATTTTTTAATACCAATTCTCATGAGGATTCCAGTAATCTGGAAGAACTCACCAATAATCTTACAATGTCTGGTTTACCTGTTGGGGATACCGGACTGGAAATTATCCCTAACGGTGATGTACTTCTGTGGGCAGAACAGACAGCTGATAGAGGAATAAAAGTTTTAGATTTCAATCATCCCGCAAACATGAAATATCTCATGAGCAATACAATGATACATGAACTTGAAATTATTGACAGTGAACAAACCTTGACCGTGGATAATACCGGGACGATACGAATTTCAGACACCCAGAATGGGATGATACTAAATGAATACACATCTCTGGGAATACTGGACGCATCCTATTCTTCAGACGGGAATTTCGTCCTTGCTGGTCGATCAGTGAATAAGAAAGACCATGCTTCTCTGGAAAGAATTGATATGTCCACAAAAGAATCATCTCCCATTTCTGACAATCGATTTATAGTTTACAGCATCACTTCTGACGAACAATTTTTCTACACTCTGGGCGCTTCCCGAAAAAGTCGCACTGAAATGACCACAGAACTGAGGGCTCATGATATTGAAGATCCTGCAATTTCCCGGTTATTGGCTCGGATTGATGGTGAAGATTTCAATGCCATTGTTATTCCAAATCAATCAAGCGGTGGAGTTTACACAACTCTAGGCGGTGCAATAACCAGGATTAACGGAGATCAGAGAAAAATATTCGAATGGGATGAACAGATAATAAGTCTCCACGAACATGGTAATCTTCTTTACGGAATAGATGCAGGTGGGAGATTGATTCTCTGGGACAAAAAAAGAGGTAAGCAAGCCCTGCTGAGTGTCAGCTTCTTTAAAGGAGATTTATGGCTGGCCCAGAGTCCGAACCGGGAGACAATATGGACAACCGAAGAAGCATTGGGGAATTTCATCCTGTACAGCGGTAACAGAGAACTTGATCCATCCAGACTGAAGAACCTGAATATCCTGGATCTGAACTAGTGCTTTGTACAGCTTCAATCTTCGCATCCATGCGGCGTTGGATATAAAACCTTAAATCCTCATGTGCCTCAAGCACACTCCGGTTTAAGAACCTTTATCCGTCTTGCCTGGAAGCGAATCTTTTTGCTGTACAAAGCACTCGAGAGTATTATTGCCGCACAATGGATCCTGACTAATTCTTGTTATAGCTTCCCTGACTTTTGCTTTGACTTCTGGTATTTCATTGTGATATACCTCCTGGTTGTAGATTTTTACCATCAGTGATGAGCTGTAACTGGGTGTGAGCTGATTCAAAGCAAAACATGCCATGTCAAGAATGCAATCATTGCACTTACAGATGTCTTAGTGTTCAGCTGAATCAAGTTGGCTTTCCAACTCATCGAATACAAACTCTTCAATTTGGTTACCAAGAACCGAAAGATCATACAAATTAGATAGAGCCATAATTCCTCCTAAGTACCATCATAATTGAATTGCTGATAACGTGTATATCGAGGTATAAAATTGAGCTTCAAAACTCCAGTAGGGCCATTTCGCTGCTTAGCAACTGATAATATAGTCTCAACAAATTCATTGCTTTGTTGTTCCGCGCCTGTTTTATCCGCATCCTGCTCTCGATACAGCAATAATACCACATCGGCGTCCTGCTCAAGGGCTCCTGACTCACGCAAATCAGCCAATGAGGGTGCCTTAAAATGTGACTGTCGGCCAACCTGGGACAGGGCAACGACAGGGATGTTGAGTTCACGAGCAAGAGATTTCAAGGAACGGCTGATAGACGCAATTTGCTCATGACGTGGGATAGAAATATCTTCAGGAGTTATCAGGCCCAGGTAATCAATGAAAATGATCCGAACCATATGCTTGATGACCATTTTCCTGGCCAGAGATCGAAGATCCAGAAGGGGAATATTGGGAGTATCCTGCAATATCAATGGAGCTTCATAGATATCTCCAGCAGCCAATGTGAGTTTATTCATATCCTTCTTTCCCATCAATCCAGTACGGATTTTGTTGGAATCGATGTTGCTAACCGATGATACAATCCTCATCATCAGTGAGATAGCAGACATCTCCAGAGTGAAAAATCCGCAGGGAATATTGCTCCTTACGGCAATATTGGTGGCCATGGTAAGAGCCAATGCTGTTTTACCTACAGATGGTCTGGCTCCAATAATTGTTACCTCTGAATCCTGAAAACCACTGGTAAGAGCATCAATCTCCTTAAATCCTGATGGGATTCCGGTGTATGCCTGTTTTAAATGAATTCGTTCTTCGATTTTCTGAACTGTATCCGATATCACAGATCCAGCTGGTTTGAGTTCCCCCCGTCTTTGATTGTCAATGAGGTCAAAAATAGATTTCTCTGCCTCTTCAATTGCATGACGAACTTCCAATGTATCATCATAAACATGGGCAATCACATCCCTTGCCGCCTTAAGCAAGGAGCGGCGCATACTTGCTTCCCTGACAATCTTCGCGTAGTAGGAAACATTGGCCGTTGTTGGAACCCTGGATGTTAGGGATGCTATGTATGATGTTCCGCCGACCTTCTCTATGTCTCCCGTAGAGGTAAGCATGTCAGTGAGAGTGAGGATATCAACTCCCTCGCCCTTTTCATTGAGAGTGGTAATTCCCTTGAATATGAGTCGATGAGCACCCTTATAGAAATCATCAGCACTGACATGTTGCTGAACTTCATCCAGGGAATCCACAGAGAAATTGAGCAGTAGAGCTCCAAGAGTGGCCATCTCCGCCTCTTCATTGTATGGAGGAATGGATTTCTGTAGTGACTCCATCACCAAAGATATCAACCTTCCCTGTTGATTTCGATTTCTGAATCCTCATTATCAATTGGTGGCAGATTATCCGGATTATCGCTGTCTACATCTTTCTGCGACGCTGTAGAGTCTGTATTTCCAATAGCTGAAACATTGACTTTTAGAACTGCTCTTTCACCACCATAGAGTTTGACTATCACTGAATAAGAACCAACAACTTTGATTCCACTGTCAGGTAATTCAATTCTCTTCCTTTCAACCATTATCCCCTGAGAGCTCAGATAATCGACAACAGCGGAACTGGTAACCGAACCAAACAGCTTTCCGGATTCACCTGCCGCAACATCCAGATTCATTTCCAACAACTCAATTCTGGCCTTGTCTCCAGCAGCTGCAAGTGCTTTCTCAGCCTTACGCTGGGAAATTGCTCTTTGTTTCTGGGTCAATTCCATTTCTGTCGCTTTTGAGTATCGCACAGCAAATTTACGGGGAATCAGATAATTTCGAGCATAGCCATCAGCAACAACTTTGACATCACCCTCCTCTCCAAGGTTGGGGACATCACTGTACAGTATGATTTTCATTCAATAAATCTCCTAACTAGCGACAAATGGGAGTAGCGCCAGAATTCTGGCCCGTTTAATCTCACGTGCAACCAGCCTTTGATGTCTGGCACAAGTACCAGTAATCCGACGAGGGAGTATTTTTCCTCTTTCTGTTGTGAAACGACTGAGTGCATCCGATTCCTTGTAGTCAATTTTAACCTTGCCAATGCAAACTCTGCAAACCTTCCGTCTAAAAAATTTGCGACGTGCTCCTCCTCTATCGTCCCTGTCATCTCGAAGTCCGGATGAACGATAATCATGGGAATCCACTCTCATCTCATTACTATGATCAGACATTATTTCTCTCCTCTATTTTCCTGGTGCTTTGTACAGCTTCAATCTTCGCATCCATGCGGAGTTGGGGATAAAGAACCTCAAATCCTCATGTGCCTCAGGCACACTCCGGTTTGAGAACCTTTATCTGTCTTGCCTGGAAGCAAATCTTTTTGCTGTACAAAGCACTAGAATGGTATATCATCTTCAAAATTCGTCTCCGGTAATCCCGTACTGGCTCCGGAACTCTGCGCTGGGAGGGGTTCTTTGTCCGCATAGGACTGGTAATCATTCTCTGAAGTGAAGTCATCCTTACGACTTGAGCCCAATAGCTGAATATTATTCACATCTATGCTTATTTTCGAACGTTTTGATCCATCCTGGGCTTCCCATCGTTCCTGATGAAGCTGTCCTTCAATTGCGACCTGTTTCCCCTTCTTCATAAATGAAGCAATTGCTTCTCCCTGACGTCCAAAAACTGTAGCATCAAAAAAATTCGCCTCATCAACCCATTCCTCACCCTGTTTTCGTCGCCGATTCACAGCAATTGCAAACTTCAGAAGGGCAAAACCATTCCTCGTATAGGATTGTTCTGCATCTCGAGTTAATCGTCCAACCAATACAACTTTATTGATATCAACCATATTCCCTCCTAAACTGTTGATAATTACCTGGCGACAAAAAGATAACGTAGAATTTCTGTACGCAACTTCAACGATTCCTCAATTCTGGGGAGTGATTTTTGATCCAGCTCAATATTGAACAGACGGTAACGTGCACGAGTTTCATTGTCCACTTCGTAAGCAAGTTCCCTGTCTCCCATATCAACTTCAGATTTGATGTCAGACTTGACATTGGTCAGTATTTCCTTGACTGCCTCAATGCCTTTAACATCCTGTGCTTCCGTTATTCGGAAGGCACAAACCAGTTCGTAGTTCCTCATTTTCAGTCTCCTTATGGACATACTTGTCCTATAAATTGTATAGGAAAGGAGTCAAAGAAGGTTATATGAAAATAGAAATAGCGTCAAGCAAATCATCGCATTCACCGATAAACAAAGTGTAATAGAACTGATTATGATAAAAAGAATTCAATATGATGACAATATTTTCTTTCTAATGGTGATGATTCGTAATCTCCATGATGCAATCAAACTCAATGTCAATGCGGAGTATTTTGCATCGAAAATTCTTGAAGACTGCCTCTTCATCAATTCAATTATTCAGAAAATTTATACATCGTTGATGGAAAATAACAATCTCATCCACGGTCCCACTCATCTTCATTCCATAATGAAAACTAAAGTCGTGTATGGAAAACTGCTTGAAACCATTCTCAGGACAAAAGATGACTATCTAACAGTTTTCAAGCCTGAGTTTTCAGAAATCAAGAAGATTGCAGCTGATCATCTGGATGATATTCTAATAATCAAAGAAAAACTCAGTAACCTGGATGGCAGAAAAACCGACAAAAGAGTTATCTCCTGCGATGAACTTCACTTCCTGTTGAGTCCGATTGAAGAACGCGTTGAAAGCTGAATCCCCTTTGATACCCAGTTTTAATGAAACAAGCAGACTTGTCCCGGTTATCGCCCAGGATTACATCTCTGGTGAAGTATTGATGCTGGCGTGGATGAACCTTGAGGCGTGGAATATGACCATAGAACGAGGTGTCGCCGTTTATTGGTCAAGATCTCGATGCCGCTTATGGGAAAAAGGTGAAACGTCGGGCAATAAACAATATGTGAAGGAGATTCTTCTGGACTGTGACAGGGATACAGTCCTTCTAAAAGTCCAGCAAACAGGAGATGCCGCGTGTCATACAGGCCGAAGAAGCTGTTTCTTCTACCGCATTGAAGATAACAGTTTGAAAATCATTTCTGAACCTCTGTTCAATCCCCTGGAGGTTTATGGCCCAAACCCTGATTCCCAATCGGAACGAAGGGATTGATTCTATCAAACTCTCCTAGTTTACCTTGAAATTGTGCATTATCTCGATAAACTCTCACTTCAAAATGAAGATGGGGCCCCGTTGTCTTACCAGTATTGCCTATAGAACCAAGCTTATCACTTTGCCGCACGGTATCTCCCACATTCCAAACCGGTTTATCGGCGAGATGCGCATAAAAAGTTGTGAGATACTTCAGTCCGGAAAAACTCTTCTGCCAAATCGGATTGATGGAATGATTCACCTCTATAAACCAGCCGTAGACATTGCTGTATCCCTTATCTACAACCTCACCATTCTCTGACGCTACCACATTCCCGGGTTCACCTGGAAAACGTATGATGGAATTTCCCGGGGTAACGGTGAGAATGTTTCTGATATTGATGATATCAACAGCCATGTGGGGCAGGTATCCACCTGTACCCAGGCTGGAGGGGCGCAATTCTCCGAATCCACTGGAAATCATGAAATCACTTCCATCGGCTTCTTTACCGTCCAGACGAACCGGAAACAACAACTCGTGAACAGTTGAACGATATGCCGACAAAGGAACTATCCTGGCTCTATCCAATGCCAGCACTGTCTCGGCCTGGGCATTGTTTTCAGGTAAACGTGAAATTTCCCGGAAGATATCACCATAGCTGCCAGCATATTCAATCCGATCTGCGAGATAGTTCCAGGCACGCAGTCTGGAGTAGTCATCCCGTGAGAATCCTTCAGCCTGTTCCCGAAGTGACATAGCTGTATTTTTGCGGGTAAATTCAAAGGCCATGCGTTCCCTTTGAATATCATTCCTGAGTTTTTCTATTTCATTGTCCATGGCTTTCAGCCGGGTACTGATTGTCTGATCCGTCTGGACTTGCCTGGTTGATGATAAATCTATGGCCGAATGAATCTTCTTGACCAGACCAGCCATCCTGTGAAATTGATACGTACTCACTGTCACCAGAATAAAAAAAGCCAGTATGAATACCCCAATACCATATCCGAGCCGTAAACGTCTGGGCCATATTCCCTGAATTGGTGAAGGGACGATGGAGTCAATTAATCTGGCTTTGGGTACTTCCAATATTGACCTTGCTGTTTCCGGGTCTTCCAGGCGGCCAATTGTCTCTTCAAGCTCATCATTTATCCATTCTTCCGGTAGCTCTTCATGGTTTTTTTCGGCGGCTTCAAGGCTCCATTGATCCTTTCCCGCAGAAATAACTGTCCATGCCCGTACAACTCTTGAATCCTGATCTGATCCGGTAACAGTCTCAATAAGATTGAGCCGTTTCCCTATACGCTGGGCGGTGAGAAACCAGTGCACAGATCGGCCTTCCAGACTGGTTCCAGAGTAAAAGTCACCAGACCATGAGGCTTTTTTTCCAAGTAATGACTCAATTAATACTGCTAAACGCTGACTCAGTCTTTCACGCCGCGTCATACATTCTCCATTCTGTTCTAGTATCTCTGCGAAAGTCTTTGAGCGGCCATGGATAATAGCATCTCCGTTTCATTCCAACCAATGCAGGAATCGGTAATGGATTGCCCATAATTGAGCTTGAAAGAATTATCAATCACATCCTGTCGTCCGGCAACCAGATGACTCTCCAACATCACCCCTCTCACAGAATTCCTCCCTCTTTCCCTGAGATCCAGTGCTGCCTGGAATACCCGGGATTGTTTTTCATGCTGCTTACCTGAATTAGCATGGGAGCAATCAATGAGTATAGATGGCAAGACGCCTGTTTCTGTAAGGGAATTTTCTGCCCGTATGATATCTTCTTCATAATAATTAGGTCCTGAATTTCCTCCTCTGACAATCAGATGTCCTGTCCTGTTCCCCTGAGTATTAAGGATGCAGGTCTGACCTCTCTGGTCAATTCCAATGAAGCTGTGACTGTGCTGTGCTGAGAGGATGGCATTGACGGCCTTGTTCAAATCTCCATCCGTGCCATTTTTGAAACCCACAGGCATGGACAGGCCACTGGCAATTTCCCGATGTGTCTGAGACTCAGTTGTACGGGCTCCAATAGCTGCCCAGGAAACAAGATCACCAATGTACTCCGGAATTACAGGATCAAGAACTTCAGTTCCAACAGGTATACCAGTTTCTGCCATTTCAAGCAAGAGATTCCTGGCTTCTTTGAGTCCATCCTGAATGCTGTAGGAACCATCAAGATAGGGATCAATTATAAAACCTCGCCAGCCAAGAGTTGTCCGTGGTTTTTCAAAGTAAACACGCATCATTATATTGATCGTGTCTTTGTATCGGTCTCTTAAAACCTTCAATTTCTGAGCATATTCAATAGCTGACTTCATATCGTGAATGGAGCATGGTCCGGTTATAATCAGAAACCTGTCATCCTCATGTGTTATAATACGAACGATTTCCTCACGAAAATTGATGATTGTATTCTTGATTTCATCATCAAACGGGTGTTCAGTTTTGAGTTTCTCAGGACTGATCAGAGAACGTTGACTGAGAATGTTGACATTATAAATTTCCCTGGGCATTACTAACTCCTGCAATGGATTCTTATTCTACCTGATAAACAGAATCTGGACAAAATATCCCCCAAATTATCCAAGGGGCACCTCTAACATATTTTCACCTATATTCCAGATAAATGATATTTTTGCATCCATTATGACAAAACATATGAAACTATCATATGTTTCGATTGACTTTTATCCCTCTGCAATCTATATTTCCCAGATTCTCTGGAGGTAGAGTGGTTGTTATGAAGAAAACCGTAGCAGAAGTTGTCCTGGATGTTCTCTATAAAATTGGAATTCGTCAAGTATTCGGCATACCTGGAGGGAATTCTATTCCCATATATGATGCACTGACGCATCATCCTGTAGAACTTGTTCTTACCCGGCATGAGCAGGGAGCCACTCATATGGCTGACGGCTATGCCCGATCCAGTGCTAAACCGGGAGTTGTATGTGTCACTTCCGGACCTGGAGCAACCAATACTCTTACCGGAATTCTTACAGCTATGATGGACTCAGTTCCCATGTTGATATTGACTGGCCAGTCCGCCACACGCTACATCGGATTGGATGCATTTCAGGAGGCGGATGTACTTGGTATGTCTTATCCCATAGTGAAGCACTCCTACATGGTAACCAATCCGAATGACATTGCAAGAATAATCAGGGAAGCTGTTCACATAGCAACCACAGGACGCCCTGGACCTGTTCTCATCGATATTCCCAAGGATATCTCCGCGTCAGAAATTGAGGTTACGGACGATCAGGAGTACAACCTTCCCGGCTATCATAAGGCACCGTCCGCCAATCCCAGAGATCTTAAGATTGCAGCCGACCTGATAAACAAGGCGGAAAGACCCATCATTTTAGCTGGGCATGGTGTGCAATTGTCAGGAGCTTCCAGCGAACTTGTGAAAGTAGCGGAGAAGATGAAAATACCCGTAATCACCACACTGCTCGGCAAGGGCTGTTTTCCAGATACCCATGAACTAAGCCTTGGGTTGCCCGGCATGCATGGCACGGCCTATGCAAATAAAGCCCTTTGTGAAAGTGATCTGATTGTGGCAGTCGGTGCTCGCTGGGATGATCGAATCACAGGAGACCCGGACAAATTCTGCCTGAATGCAGCGAAAATCCATTTTGATATCGATCCGGTGGAAATCGGTAAAATCATCACCGTTCAAAGTTCTGTACTTGGCGATGCAAAAGATTCCCTCCATAAACTCCTTCCTCTTCTCTCACCCAATGACACAACACAATGGATCAAGCAGGTGAACCGATGGCGGCAGGAATTCCCCCTCAAGTACCGCAAGGGAGGAAAACTGAGAGCTCAGCACATTATTGAAGAAATGGCCCTGATGATGGGTGACGATGCCATTACCTGCACCGATGTGGGTCAGCATCAAATGTGGGCTGCTCAATTCGTGAAATCCACGAAAGGTGAAAACTGGTTGACTTCAGGAGGAGCTGGAACAATGGGTTTTGGTCTTCCGGCCGCTATTGGGGCACAAATAGCAAGACCGGATAAAAAGGTCTATACAATTGTGGGCGACGGATCTTTCCAGATGACACTGTGTGAACTGGCTACAGCGGCTGTCCGTAAATTGCCTGTAAAAATTTTACTCATCAATAACAACTACCTGGGTATGGTTCGTCAGTGGCAGCATCTTTTTTACGAGAATCGTCTGACAGGTGTGGATCTTGATGGCAACCCTGACTTCATCAAGCTTGCTGCTGCATACGGGATAAAAGGTTTGAGAGTCAAACGCAGTTCCGATGTAAGAAAGGTATTAAAAACTGCTCTCGATTGGAATGAAGGACCGTTTTTAATTGAAGCTGTGGTAGAACCGCATGACAATGTTTTTCCCATGGTACCCGCTGGTGCCTCTCTGGAGGAAATGATAATCGAGGCCCCCAGGATTCGAGAGAATGGAACACAGGAGGAAATGGCATGATGAATACAATGAAACACACTATCAGCCTTCTGGTAAGCAATAAACCAGGTGTGCTTACCCGGATTGCATTGGTTTTTGCCAGACGCGGCTACAACATCGACAGTCTCGTTGTATCCCAGGGGCAATCTGCCCAATTCTCACGAATGAATATTGAAGCGACCGGAGATGAGCGAACACTAACTCTAATGCTTGCTCAGCTCAACCGTCTTGTTGATGTTATCCATGCCGTCGATCACGTCGCAGACAATGTTGTTCAACGGGAACTTGCATTGGTCAAAATCACCTGCCGTCCAGAAATACGGACTCAAATCCTCCAAATTGCTGATACCTTTCGCAGTCAGGCTGTGGATATCAGCGATGAAACCATGACATTCCAGATAACCGGACAAACAACAAAAGTGGATGCCTTTCAGCAGATGATGAAACCATTTGGAATAATTGAACTGGTTCGCACCGGAAAAGTAGTAATGAGCCGGGGGACAGAATCAACAGCCTGAACTGTTATGGGCATCTTCATCGTGTCAGGAATTACTGTCGTAGAGAGCAATAATCAATTCCACCTCACCCCGACTCATTGCCAGTGCCTTTGTAATGGAATCTACGGAATCCCCCTGACGGTGGAGGAAGAGAACCTTGTTACGATCGGATAAAGAGTCGAAATTTGTTCTGGAGACTGAGGATTGGTCAGGAGGAACAATCGGAAGTGATTTACTCCTACTCAACTCAGAGTATATACGGTCAGTTGATTCATTCCTTTCTTTTTCTATTGCCAGAACCTTTTGAATTCTGCCCGCTTTGTCCATCAAGGCATTTAATGATGATATTTTGTTCTCCAACAATGCAATACTGCGTTCAGTAGTACTGTTAATTTCGGTAATGAGTTCTCCAATCTCTGACTGCAACCGATTGACAGCTTTCTGGGTACCAGCTCCATCCTTTACGCGCTTATTCCACCATAAAATGAATATCAGACTTGTCATACCGGCAATGAGGGATGAAGCAGCCAATGTAAGAACCTGCATGGACTATCCTTTCAGATCAATGTGCTGACCCACATTCTGGTCCTTAATTATGGTACGGCCTTTTTTATCTCCAGGTGTATCTTTCCCTTCGCTGCCATTGTGTCTATAATCACCATTTTGTTTACTGGACTCATCATCCTTGATTTTATCCAGTTCCTGATCCCCTGAAGACTCTGTAACCCGTCTATCCTCTTCAAGCTCTCGGGCTACCTGTGTCCTGGCAGCATGAGATTGTTGGAGAGTTGAATGCTCCTTGGCATGGGCCTGTTCTCTGCTTACCTCATCCATTTTTGCGAACAAAGACTGCAAGTCAATGGGTTTAATACTCATAGTATTAACTCCTGGTTATGTCATCCTCTATAGCCTGATATTTTATCATTCGTATATAATCCTTCTCGCGTAAAAAAGTGACTGGGCTCGTATAAGCATCTCTCACTGCATATTCAACATCTTTGATCCGCAAAACAACACCAGCCAGTACTTTGTTTGATGCGGAAATTTTCCCTTTCAGCACAAGAGCATCCAGGTAGTCCTGACGTTGTTTTATTTCTTCGTTTATTGCTTCAACTTGTGAATTAAGAGAGTTGAATTGAACTTTCAAATCCTTGAATACTGCTTTTTTTTCATCAGTAAGCCGAAATTTCTTAACTTTGACCTTTCGCAGGATTCTCTGGAGACTCAGGTGAATTTTGGAACGCTGCTTCTCCAGCAGAGTTCGTTCTTTTGTCAATCTATCGATTTCCTCTTTTACCTTTGGATCAAAACCAACCTCAATAATGGTTTTCACTCCACTGACAGATCCAAGTGTAACGGCATTGACTTCCTCAGATGTTTTAACATGGCTACCGACAATTCGTGCTCTTTTTCCCTTGCAAAGGACTTTTCTCTGGGCAACAATATTCGAATTAACAATACCAGAGCTAACTATTACAAACTCCCCTGATACCACCTCAGCATTCTGAATAAATGTAGACCAGAGACTTTTTCCTGCCGTAATGTGCCCAAACTCATCACCTTCTCCTCCATTGATACCTCGAGAGACTAATATATCACCACCAGCAGTAAGATTGGCCTTACTGACATAACCAGATACTGTGATATTTCCCTGGGCTTTGACAGAATAACCATCTTCTACATTTCCTTTGATATCCACTGATCCCAGAACATTTATATTGCCTGTTTTCATATCAACGTTATCTGGTATTATGAGTATTGTTTCAACACTTATCACTCCAGATTTAAGAAGGACATGACCATTCACTGTTGATTTCACTGTATGGCCCTTTTCTACAACAACAACATTCTTTCCGATTGAAAATTCCAGATCACGGCCATCTTTTGCCGGCATGTGGACTCCATATATATTCTGACCATCAATACCAGCTTCGGCTGGAATTTTTCTGGCAAGAACCTGACCTTCTACAACATTGTGCACGAGTTTCATTGCCTTGAAATCAACAGAACCATCCTGTTCATCAATATTGATACGGCTGTGTTTAGTTTCGAATTCATATATTATCTCCGCGTCTGAACCATGCACTGGAGGTGTACCCTCAGCAACTGAAAATGCAAGTCCATACTGTGGGAAGTCTTCTAATTCCTGAATCACATCTTCGCGAATTCCATGAATAATGCTGTGACTGTACATGAATCCCTGTATGTCTTCGGCGGATAAATCCGTTCCTCCAATACCTGGTTTCTGTATAGTAAGAAAAGCTTTCATTCCATTTTCCATAATATTAAGGGAGGGGATGGCACTGTACTCTGGTACATATTCAAAATCACCGCATTTGACCCAGATCTGATCTGCTCTTTCGACGACTGATGATAGAAGAGGCATGGCAATATCTGTTACTCCTCTGGATTGAAGTCTGCCAATGCATTCTTCCATCGTTGCAGGCATACCAGTTCCTTTGGGAGGGAACACCTTCACCAATGCTCCTTTCGATGCAAGGCGTATAGCAATACGACCATCCTGGTTAGGATTATCCTGCAACAAATCACTCTTATCCATTCCAATGACGCTCTCCGGGTCGGAACCCATATTCTGTGCTTTCGATTTGGTTTTATGGGCTTCATATGCGATTATGCGGCATGGAGTACGCTTATATCCCAGGAATCCTCTACTCCCGCGTTCAAGTACTTCATAATCCAAACTTCGAAGAGGAAGTGTAAGTTCCAGGGAGGCCTGCTTCAATGCATCTTCCAAATTGAATCCAGAAACCTGTACACTCACTATTTTCCTGGTTTTTTCTGATTCGTTGCGCATCCTTGATCGGAAATCTTCAAGGCTGAGTGACATCAAAAAATACCTTTTTTAATGTTTGTTAGCTTTGTCTGAAGACGGCTGACAGCCTTGGTATGCAGCTGTGAAATTCTTGATTCAGTCACTCCAAGGACTTTTCCTATCTCTTTGAGAGTAAGGTCTTCATAGTAGTAGAGTACCAGAACTTTCTTTTCTTTCTCTGGCAATTCATTTATTGCTTCAATAATAACTCGTCTTAAATCATTCTTCTCAGCAATTGTATCCGGACGAAATGAACTCACAGACTCAATGTTGTCTGCAATGGGGATCTTATCATTATCATCACCTGAATACCAGATATCGTTGAGCGACATCAAAGATGAACTGTTGACTTTGAGCATTATTTGATTATATTGCTCAATATTGACACCCATTTCATTTGCTACTTCTTCATGAGTTGCTGATCGGCCAATCCGAGCTTCCAACTCCTGTATTGTCTCATCAATTTCACGAGTTTTCTGGCGAACAGATCGAGGAACCCAGTCGATGGAACGAAGTTCATCAAATATTGCTCCCCTTATTCTTGTCACTGCGTAGGTCTTGAATTTAATATGCTTGTCAACATCAAACTTCTCAATAGCATCGAAAAGTCCAAATATGCCGAATCCTACAAGGTCGTCAAAATCGACATTCTGCGGCATTCCAATAGAAATTTTTCCCGCGACATATTTCACTAATGGAGCATACTGCTTAACAATGGCATCACGTATACTCTGATCACCTGTTGCCCGGTACTCTTTCCACAAATCTTTTTCTGGTATGCCGGCTATCTGAATTTCGTCATCAAGCATGAATTAACCTTTCTCATCCTTTACAATAACAGATCGGATAGCCTTTGCCATCAAGGCTGGCGAATGTTCATTACTGAAAGATTCTGCCAGTGATTGCGATTTATTCTTCAGCTTCATGGAAGTACCTTCTGTCTCCAGGGCAGTATCTCCCTCAGTATTAACTGATTCATATGATTCACTCTCATCCTGAAAGGGTTGTGATATTGTATGCTCATCAGCATCCGACAAAATATCAACTACGGTTCCTGTTTCCACAGATCTATCAGAATCAGATGTCATAATCGTCAACAATTCAGGATATATCTTCACTACGAGTATATTGATACCGACAGCAAATACTGTAAACAGAAAAATAACGATCAAGGCTCTGACTACCAATACCCAGAAACCCACTCCTCCCAGGATACCACTTAAAAGTAATACTACAAATGCCAAAATGTCTACTGCTGCGACAAATTTCCAATGAATCAAATCATTCAACAGACCGTCTTCCTTTATTCAAAGCCTTCCCAGGAATTCGGCAGAGGGTTTGTTTCAATAACTTTTTCCGACCCAGTTCCGATATTACTGTTTTCACTCAATTCTCCATAAAGGGCACCTCTAAAAAACAATTCAAGGATATTGAACCTCTGGAACACCGTCAACTATCCATACGTTTGAAAAGTTTTTTAAGGAATTGAGATACACCCTTTCCTTCATGATATTCAACTTTCTCCAATCGGCTTATTATAAACTGCATACACTGAGATGCTCTGCATTGTGGATCAATGATTGTAAAAGGCTGCTGTCGGCGGACAGCGCTCGAAACTGCCTGATCATCATAGACGAATCCAAGATAATCCACTTTGATATTAAGAAACTGCCCTGTGATATCGATAACCCTCTGAGCGACTTTTTTAGCCTCCGTGACTGTGGATACTCGATTAACTATTAATTTCAGATTCATATCCAGGTCATCGATTTCAGTTGATATGATTTTGATTATACCATATGCATCGGTAATGGCTGGTGGTTCCGGTGTCGTTATAACCAGAGTTTCATCTGCCGCTTCAACAAAGGCCAGGACATTGGCGCTCACCCCCGCGCTTGTATCAATTATGATGATTTCGGCTTCTGAAAGTGAGGTTAATTCCTTAACAAAATTCTGGCGTTCTTCATCCAGAAGATTTGCTATTCGACTGAATCCAGAAGCACCAGCAACTATCTGGATACCATATTCTGTATCCACTATGATTTCCTTCATTGTTTTTTGTTTGCGAATAACATGATAGAGATTAAACCTTGGTATAATTCCCAGATTGACATTGACATTCGCCAATCCCAAATCCGCGTCAAGAACCAGCACCTTCTTACCTGCCTTTGCATAGGTAATGGCCAGGTTTATCGACAAATTGGTCTTACCAACACCACCCTTCCCGCTTGTGACAGTAATAATCCGGGTTTTATTGTCATTTTTTGATCGAACTATTTCCCTGAGTTTCTCAGCTTGATCATGCATAATTGACTCCATGTGCTGAATGATTGACAGAGGAGTTCAATGCCTCCAGGATATCAGGTGAGTAATCAAGCCCTTTCACATATCCGAGTAATCGTGAAGGCTGGGCAGCAGCAATATCCAGCGGAACACCCTGTCCATCAGTCAAATAACTCAATTTGGCTGAGATGCCTGCCAATCCACTTATCAAGCCGCCTATTCGGGATGTTTCATCCAGTTTCGTGATTATAATCGAGTCATATCCATACAATCGAAAATGGGATAAGAGCTCTCTCAGGTTCGATGTTGTTGTTGTAGCACTCAACACTAATTGTATAGATGCTTCTGTTCCACAGACTGCGAGAAGTTTCATCATTTCATCAATTTTATTCTTATCATGAGGGCTGCTTCCAAAGGTATCTATCAGTATCAGATCGGAATCAGATGATGATTCAATTTCTTGCTCAAGCTGCTGAGGTTCATTAACCGCGATGACTGGAATCTCCATTATGTCTCCATATTGTATCATTTGTTCGCGAGCACCTATGCGATAACTATCCACTGTTATAATTCGGACATTGCTAACTGCTCCTGTTAGAAAACTCTGCGCTGCCAGTTTAGCGATAGTTGTTGTTTTACCAACTCCTGTGGGTCCAACGAGTATGGTAATTCGTGATTTTCGCTTCTTTTCCGGGGTCATAAATGAGATGGATTCAATGATATGCCCTACCACTGAATCATGAACTATCTGTCTATTATCCAACTGGTCTGCTGTCAGACTGCATCTCAGCCTGTTCATAATGGAATCTATCCATGATGTTTCAAATTCATTTTCCTTAAGGATATCCGACAGTTCTGTTAGAACGGCATAAGGCTTTGGAGGCATGGTTGATGCCCCTACAGCCAACTGTCCTTTAAGACTTCGAATTTCTTCAAGGACCTGAGTCATCATCTCCGGAGGCTCTGGATTAGTTTTTTCTTTATCATCATCAATGTTGACAGCTGGAACATTCGCACCGACTAATGACAGTATTGCTGCCCTGTTTTCTGAATCCTTATTCCTTTGTGCCTGTCTGGCTTCTGCTTTTGTAATAATATATCCAAAGAATTCGACATCCATTCGACCAAATAATCCTGGTATTCCAGAAGCTGGAACATCCCTTCTGCCCTGAACGCGGAAATTCTCACCATATTTCTTTCGAAGTCTTTCCATGATTTCATCATAATTACGTCCACGTTCTTCAAAATACTTCTGCATCATATTTCTCCTGACGGTATTTCACCAAGTGATTCTAAATGAATTCCATCAGCAATTTCTGAAGCTGAAAGAATAACCAGATCGGGCATGGCTCTGACCACTGTGGAACGAACCAGGGGTCTGGTAACGTCAGAACAGAGTATTACAGGCCATTTCCCATTATCTCGAGCCTTTTTAACTGCATTGATGACACTGTTGATCCAACGTTGGTGAAATGTCTGATCAAGAGCAGCGATTTCACCTGCAGGTGTTTCCGTTCTTGAATCCAGTATAGTTTTTTCCACATCCGGCGCTATGGTTAAAACCTGGAGATTCTTCTTATCATCAGCATAGTGCAGACAGATCTGGCGACCAAGAGCTTGTCTGGTTTTTTCAATCAAATACCCCGTTTCCCTGGATACCGATGAGTAATCTACCAGTGTTTCAAAGATAACAACAAGATTCCGAATACTCACCTGCTCGCTGAGCAATCCCTGAAGCACTTTCTGTATTTCACCCAGAGAGAAATTTTTAGTTACTTCATCCACAACAGCAGGATAATCATTCTTCAAAGTATCCAGCATGGATCGAATCTCCTGACGTCCCAGAATCTCCCCGGCATGCTGCTTGAGGATCTCTGTCAGATGAGTAGCCACGATTGATGGTCCGTCCACAACGGTATACCCGGCTCGTTCAGCCTGTTCTCTGCTGGATTCGTTGATCCACTTAGCAGGCAGACCGAACGCGGGTTCCTTTGTATCCTTTCCTTCTAATTCTTCACGCTCGCCTCCGGGATTTATAGCCATGAGATGCCCCATGAGAATGGCTCCCCGTCCGACTTCAACTCCACGCAGCTTTATCGCATACTCTGATGGTTCCAGGCGCATATTATCCATTATCCTGATCCGTGGAACAACCAGACCAAGATCTAATGCTGCCTCTTTACGTATTCTGGTTACTCTGGCCAGTAGCTCAGCTCCCTGATCTTTGTCAACCAGTGGAATTAATCCGAATCCCAGTTCAAGTGAGATGGGATCGAGAGGGACTACTGGTGAAATCTCCAGGGATTCTGCCTCCGCATTTTTTTCAGCTTCCAAATCCACTTTCTCCGATTCTTTTTTCCGGCTGAGATGCAAGGCCAGAAATCCTGTGATTCCAGCAAGGGGCATCATCAGATACCATGGAAATCCGGGAAGGATGCCCATGGTAGCCATGAAGAAAGCGGCAATGTAATAAATACGGGATTGTCTTGAGAACTGTAACTGAACATCACTCCCAAAACTCCCTTCACTGATGGATCGGGTTACAATGAGTCCGGTTGCAATGGAAAGCAGGAGATTCGGAATCTGGGAGACCAATCCATCCCCTATCGTAAGGGAAACATATGTAACAAGAGCTTGTTGAAGGGCTTCACCATGAATGGCTGTTCCGACAATCAACCCTCCGACAATATTAACCAGAGTGATTACAATACTGACTTTGACAGTACCACTTATGAATTTTGTTGCACCATCCATGGAGCCGTAAAACTGCACGGTATCATCAAGGTGTTTCTTACGTTTTCTGGTTTCTTCTTCTGTTATAGCTCCAGAGCTATACTCGGAATCGATAGCCATCTGTTTGGCTGGAAGTCCATCCAATGCGAATCGTGCTGCAACCTCTGATACTCGGGTAGCCCCCTTGGTAATTACCATGAACTGAACAGCGACCAGAATGATGAAAATTATAAAACCAATAACAAGTCCCTGTGTCCCGTCTGTTCCCACTACAAATGTGGAAAAAGCTTTAATAATCTGACCATTAAACTGTCCGCCATCTCTGAGGATTAACCGTGTTGATGAAACATTGAGCGCTAAACCAAAAACACTTGAAACTAACAATATGGTCGGAAACAACGAAAATTCAAGCGGATCCTTATTGTATAAAACCAGAAGAATAATAAGTAATGACAACATCAGGTTTATTGCCATTAACAGGTCAAGCACAAAGGTATGTAAGGGAATTATCAGCATCATTACAATGAAGATGACACCGAAGGCGATGTACACATCACCCATTTTCTGTCCAAAGAGGCCTCTTATTGTTGAGGTAACCGTTGCGTCTGCCATAATGAACTCCTATACGACTCGACCCGCAAGTCTGTAGACTTCCGACAGGACAATGGACACCACATCCCAGTATTCCTCTGGAATCTCATCCCCAACTTCCACATTGCTGTATAAAACCCGGGCCAGCGGGCGATTTTCCACTATGGGAACATCCGATTTTCTTGCCATTTCTCGAATTCTCAATGCCACTTCATCTATGCCTTTGGCCGTTACTCTGGGTGAGAGCATTGTCGCACTGTCCCATTTGATAGCCACTGAGTAATGGGTGGGGTTTGTAATAACAACATCTGCCTCAGGAACAGTTTTCGCGATACTGGAGGATAACAATTCCTGCATACGCTGCCTTAACCGACTTTTTATCATGGGATCACCTTCCATTCGTTTGTATTCATCCTTTACTTCCTGTCTGGACATCTTCAATGATTCACGGTGTTTATTCCTCTGAAACATGAAATCAGGAATTGCGAATAACAGCAGCAGGATGGCAGCCTCCAGCATAAGACGAACAGCAATCCCTGATACCAGAATCAGAGATCGGAATGGCATCATGCCAATGGAATTTGTTAATCGAGGTATTTCTGATTTAATATTGAAGTAAGCCAGCAATGCGATAATCAGCACCTTGAATATGGATTTAAACAGATTGAAGATGGCCTCAGTCGAAAAGAACGATTTCTGGGCCCATTTGGCCAGATTGGGTTGAATACGGCTGAAATCAGGTGTGATTGGTTTTGTTGAAAACAAAAAACCAACCTGCATAACATTTCCAAGGAAGGCAGCAATGAAACAAACTGACATAAACGGCAATATCAGCCGTAAGATGTAATTCCCAAATGATACAATGGCTCTGTTTGAATTAAGCGGTTCAGGATTAGCCAGGGAAATAAAATGACGCATCATATCGATAATGATTTGCACGGTATTTCCTGAGAGGAGAATAAGGGCAATGAGTCCAAAGATCATTACAAGAGCTGAAGTAACATCGCTGGACTTTGCGACATTCCCTTCCTGTCTGGCCTTGCGAATTTTGTGCTCAGTAGGATCTTCAGTCCGGCCTTCATCCTCCGCAGCAAACCATTGAATATGAATATTGAATACGGTGTCATCTCTCAGGGCTGGATATCGTATTGATCTATTATTACAGGACAATAGATTGCCAGACATCATGGTAAAGCCCTTCCCGTCATTCGGAGATAGTCAGCTATTATTTGAAAACCCATATCAATCAATGAAGACATCTTCTCTACAACAAATGGCGTCACAATAATCATTACAGTGAATCCGACACCTATCTGTATGGGGAACCCTACCATCAATAGATTCATCTGTGGTGCTGCTTTTGCCAGCAATCCCATCGTAATCGATATTAAGATCAGTGTTCCCAGAATGGGGAAACCCAGAATCAATGACTGCTCGAACAACCGGCCAATAGATCTGATCAGAGTATCTCTGAGATAAGTATCGGCAAGAAGAAAATCGGTGCCTTTCATAACCCTGAATGATGCGGCAAGTCCTGATAAGAAGATTTTTTGCAGGCCGTCAACGGACAGAAACACGGCCAGACCAATTAAATTAAAATACTGTCCAATCAATGGAATCTCAACCTGAGCCATATGGTCATACACCTGAGAAGCACCAAATCCCATCTGGAAGGAAAACAACTGTCCGGATGTTTGGAAAACCGCAAATATTATCTGCAGGAACAAACCCATGAGTATTCCTAATAACACTTCGGCAATAATGACAAAAGCATATGAAATCACGGTTTCCGGCAGGGAGCCATACGATGCACCGGCAAAATAGTAGAAGATTATAGACACAAAGAATGCCAGTGTTCCCCTGGCCAATGGGGGTATTGCTGAAGAAGAAGTCAATGGAGCTGTTCGCAAAAGCGCCGCCACCCTTGCAAACACAATCAGAAAAAGTTGTGCTTCATCGATTAAGTTACTCCAGACATTCATACGGTGAGATTGGATATCCTTTCAAAAAGTATCGTAGTAAAGCTTATCAATCGGGTAGCCATCCAGCCGAACAGTGTTGCAAGTACTGCAAGAATCGCAAGGATTTTTGGTACGAAGGTAAGAGTTTGATCCTGAATACTTGTAGTTGCCTGAATAATTGAAATAATCAATCCGACACCCATTGCCACAAGTAATACTGGAGCAGCAAGAATGACTATTGTCATTACTGATGAACGCATTAACTCGATAACATTGCTTAATTCCATTCAGCTCCTCCTTATTGAAAACCCAGAACAATTTGTTCCACCAGCAGAGTCCAGCCATCCACCAGAACAAAAAGAATCAGTTTGAACGGCATTGATATCATCACAGGGGGGAGCATTATCATCCCCATAGACATCAGAATAGATGCGACCAGCATATCGATGATAATAAAGGGTACATATATATATATTCCGATACGAAATGCGACTATCAGTTCATGAAGAACAAAGGCTGGAATCAGCACATATGTTGGAACATCTGCAAAAGTTTCCGGTTTTTCCAATCCTGATAGATTCATAAATAATGTGATATTCTTTGTATCTGACGCCATTTGACGGTACATGAAGTATCGAAGAGGCGAGACGGCCTTCGCATACAGTTCCTCTGTTTCAATCTGACCATCGGCATAGGGTACAAAGGCCTCTTGATACACCGAAGTAAACGTAGGAAACATAATGAACAATGTGATAAAAAGAGCAATTCCCATAAGCACAGAGTTTGGAGGTACCTGCTGAAGGGAAAGAGCACGCTTTATGAAATCAAGAACAATGGAGATCCGTAAAAAACTGGTCATCAGTACAGCTATTGATGGTGCCAGACTGATAATTGTAAGCAATAACAACAATTGTATGGAAAGGGATGTCTCATTATTGGAGAGGGGTTCCCTCAGTGTCAAATCGACAAAAGGAATGGGGATTCCATTGTTCCGGGTATCAGCGACAGTTTCTGCTTCCTGGGCAATAATGGACTGTGAGCTGAATAAAAAGATCAGGAATAGAGTAAAAATCTTCTGTCGGAGTCGTGAACATCTCATAAGTCTTGTAATCGATCTCTCTGCTGCCGGAGAAATTCTGCGGGATCCTTGTTTTCTCCTGCATCCGTTATCCCGGCATCTGAATTCAATCGCCTCCTGAGCAGAGAATTGAAACCATTCGCTGGCGTGGGATTTCTCGAAGCAGCTAATCGAATCTCATCAATTGATTCTTTGTCATCAATCTCTGTAATCAAATTGACTGAGTTTCCAGAACCTCCAATCAGGAACAGTCTTTTCCCAGTTTCAACCAGATGAAGTGCTGTATCCCCCTTCAGCGGTCGCGTGGAAATAATATGAATGACATCTTCCCGTTCCGCCTTGACACCTGAAAACCTTTTGAGAAGCCAGAAAAAACCATAGACCAGGGCGATCACAAAACCAAGGATGAGTATCATGCGTATGAAATCGCCGATTCCAAGACCTGGAAGATTTTCTCCGCCGATGGCAGTATCTCCAGAGCCTGTTTCAATCTCTGGATCCAGTAGAATCTCAGTTTCTTCCGGTCTGTTTGTTGCAGGAGTTGCGGTACTGTCCTCCTGAGCTGTAATCTGGAGGCCACTTACAAAGAAAAAGAGTATGATAAATGTGATTTTCAATTTGTTCCTCCCAGTTCAAATCAAGCCAGTTCTTCCCCAACCGGTCTGAATTATCTACAGCTCAATGCTCAGTCATTCTATCGATTGTTGTGACAATTTCAGTTATGCGAACTCCGAAGTTCTCATCTATAACAACAACCTCACCTTTAGCCAGAAGATTGTTGTTAACCAGGATATCCACAGGTTCACCGGCAAGTTTATCCAATTCAACAATCGTACCCTCACCAATACCCAGAATATCCTTAATTTTCCATTTTGTTCGTCCTAGTTCAACTGAAAGCTCCATGGACACATCCATGAGGAGTCCAATATTTCTTTTTTCACCTGCGGAGCTTAATGGTGAAAGATTGGGCAGTTGTATCCCCTGAACATTGGGTCTGGCAGAAGCATTATCACCTGAAACTCCCAATAATGGACTGTCCAGCCCAGACGACATGCTAGTATTAAACGAGACCTGTCCAGAATTACTCATCTGGTTAGCCGCGGGGGCCGTTCCCATCAATGATTTAAAAGAATTAAGAGAATCGGTATCACTGCTGAGAGCCTGTCTGCCAATGAAACTGCCCAGCATATCCAGATCAAAAATTTCCCGGATTTCAATACTGCCCTGATCTTCTACCTCAACATTGTAAATCGCCTGAATTATCTGACCCTCAGGAAGACTGATCGATTCTCTGGGAATTACCTGACCTTCCGGCACATCCGGTAGAATGGCATCGCTTACTTTTTCTCCAATTGCAGCCAGAGATATCCCATTGATTTGGTTCACAGCTTCACCTACAGCACCAATCGTTGTTTCATCAAGTTCCAGGCCATCCTGGCCTATCATTGACGTGGCAATTTTCAATGCATCATCTCTTGAGATCAGATGGAGATGTATGCCGGTCAATCCCCCCTTGAAGTTACTCTTAAACTCCACAATCTCATCCGGTAAAGCAGTAAGAAGATCTTCCCTGACAACCATTTGAATATCCGGTTTTCCAGAACTTACTTTTTTTGACAGGGTAGCAGTTAGTGATTCACCCAGATTGTCGGCGACTGGGTCAAGCAATTCAATTATGCCGCTCAAATCCATGCTGTCCGAAGCATTCTGACCGCTGACATCTACATCGGAAGGCATGGAAGGAATCGCATCACCTCCCAGCAAAGCATCAATTTCATCTTGAGAGAGGACTCCATCACTCATCTAATTCTCCTTCGGAAATAAGCTCATCAAATTCTGTTTCATCAATACCTTCAATCTGCCGCGTAACCTGAACAGCCAGCCGAGTTCCTATCACACCCGGTCTGCATTCAAATTTTGGTTTATTTCCCATTTTTAGAGTCATCTGATCTCCAGTTCGAACACCAGGAAGACGTATGACATTTCCAGGTTCCATTGAAATGATATTCTTCACAGGCAGATTGATTTTCCCAATCTCAGCAATAATAGGAATAAAAACCTTCTCCAATTTTTCCTTTAACAGAATCAGATTTTCTGAAGTAATACCCCGGCGAACTGAAGAATACCAGTATTGTGCTGACAACTTGGAGATAATAGGTTCAATCGTCAGGTAGGGGATGCAAATGTTGATCATTCCCTCAACATTTTCGATTTTCGTTTCCAATGTCACCAGTAGCACCATTTCTGTCGGTGGGACTATTTGTACAAACTGGGGATTCGTATCAATTTGCCCCAACCTTGGACGAAGATCGACGACCTGACTCCAGGACTCACGCAGGTTTCCAAGGACCCGAACAATGATAGATTCCATTACGGCACGTTCAATTTCCGATATTTCCCTGTTGATTTTAACACCTTCTCCGGGACCGCCGAACAAACGATCAATCATCGTAAAAGTAATGGCCGGGTCAATTTCAAGTATGGCAGAACCCGAGAGAGGATCCATGCTGATAACGGCCAGGGCAGTGGGAGAGGGTATTGATCGAAGGAATTCTTCATAGGTAAGCTGATCGACTGATGCAACATGGACATGAACCATGGATCTAAGCTGAGCGGCCAAACTTGTCGTTGTAAGACGCGCGAAAGTTTCATGCATGAATGAAACTGTCCGAATCTGTTCCTTGGAAAACTTATCAGGACGGCGGAAATCCCATATACGGATATTCCTTCGTTCCGCTGTATGAGTCATTTCTTCAGTTTCGGTAGTTCCAGAACTAATGGCAGTGAGTAATTGATCAATTTCGTCCTGGGACAGAACTTCTGTCACTTGGTTCTCCTATTTTACTACAGCCCAATAATTTGATACTGCAAAAACAATATCTGCTCAATCTCTCCTTGAGAAAGGTAACTGTTAACCCTGCTCAGTAATTCTGCTTTCACCGCTATTTCATCCGATAATTGAGCCTTCGTTCGCTGGCTGAAATAAAAGCGTATTGCATCCATCAAAATGTCATTTTTACTGGTCAGCTCACTGGATAGTTCTTTGTAGGCCTTATCATCGTAACCAAATTTTATTCTCGCTGAAACTGTGAAACGTTCCTGATCACTGGTTTGAGTTCTCAAATCATAACCATCATCAGCAAGAAATGTCCAAATAGCATATTCTGGTACGACGGTATTATACTCTTCGGATAATACCGGGAATTGACGCGTTCGATTCCCTCTATCCATGAACCGATATGTAAAGAAGCTGATTGTAATACTCAGGAATACAGCAATGATACCGAATACAAGAAAGAATAAGAATTTCACTATTCGATCTGAGAATAATTTGTGCTTGACCGGCTCAGAAGTAAAACCTTCATCCTCAGATTCCAAGGCGTTACCAAGATCCAGTTGTTCATCAGACATAAGACATCGCCCTCCCTTGATGTCTATAAAATAATAACATATTTACGAAAAGTATGTCAGCCCCTGTTTTGTATATTTTATTCATTCATGTCCTTCTTTGAGAATAACAATATCAACTCGTCTGTTTTCAGCACGATCGGCTTCAGTTCGTTCTGGATTTCGGATCTTCACTGTATCGGCAAAACCTGCAATTTGGAATCGATTTTCTGTTGCTCCATAATCAACAAGATAATGCAAAACAGAGGATGAACGAGCGGCTGATAACTCCCAGTTTGTAGGCCATGGGCCCTGAGGTTCTGTTGGTAGTGAGTCTGAATGACCTTCAAGGCGAATTTTTCTATTAACCAGGTCATCTGATTCAATATATTGAGCAAGTTTTCGCAATGTATTTCTGGATTGTTCCAGATCAACTTCAGCACTGCCCCTCTTAAACAGGAAATCACCGGCAAGGGTAATGACCAAACCCCGTTCATCTTCTTTTATCTTCACAAATCGATTTTGTATTTCTGGTTGAAATTCACTTACAGCTTTTTTACGGGCGTTCTTAAGACGGTTTCCACCAGTTTTTGATGGTAAATTTGCCACATCATTGCCCAACTCAGCCAGGAATCCTTCCGACAGAGTATTGCCCCCCTGCATGGGACCAAGTCCCTGAAAAGCCTGCATAATTAATTCAACTCTCTGGCTGTCAATGGGATTATCTGGATTCATCAACAAAACAAAAAAAGTCAGGAGAAGAGTGACCATATCAGCGTATGTTGTGAGCCAGTCATCAGCACCACGAGACCCTTTTTCTTTTTTAACAGCCCTCTCTTGATCGGACATGCATTAATCTCCTGCCACACTCTGGGTGGGTCTTTCTGAAGGAGGTATAAATGTTAAAAGTTTATCCTCAAGTATTCGAGGATTATCACCACTTTGAATGGAGAGAATTCCCTGGATGATGATCTCCTTCAACTGCATTTCATCATTATGTCTATCCTGTAGTTTGCTCTGAATGGGAATGATAATCAAATTGGCAAAAATAGTACCATAAAGAGTTGTGACAAGGGCAATCGCCATATTGGGACCGATTGAAGCTGTATCCTCAAGATTAGCCATCATACCAATGAGCCCGAGAAGTGTTCCAATCATACCGAATGCCGGAGCAAGTTTTGCCCATCTCTCAAATACTCCGATTCCATTTTCATGCCGGAATTCCACTTGATCGAGATTCGTATAAAGAATCCGTTTAATAATATCCGGATCCGTACCATCCACGACAAGACGTAGTCCTCCACGTAAAAAATCATCTTCCAGATCATCCAGGGAATCATCAAGAGATAAAATTCCTTCTTTGCGGGCACTGGTAGAGAATTCAACAAGTTGTCCGATAAGAATAGTTTTATCCTGGACGGAAGGAAGTTGAAAAGCAATATTCATATACCGGACAAGATTCATAGTTCTTCGCAGGGGATTTCCAGCAATAACAGCTGCAAGAGAACCAAATACGACAACAACAAATGAGTTGATATCCACCAACCCCATAACTCTGTTGCCTCCAAGGACAAAGGCTGTCAATATGAGGATTAAACCTGCTGCCATTCCACCAATTGTTGCAATATCCATAAATCTACTCCTCTTGAGAGGAAGAACCGATCTTCCGTCTGTATTCAATAATCAGAGTCTGGATTTCATCGGGTGATTCGTTTACAACAAAACGCTTGCCATTTGTTAACAACAACCCTGTTCTTCCTGCACCGAATTCCTCGATATACTCAATCAAGTGAGGATTCAGAAGAACATGCCGCTCTGATTTACCCGGCAAACTAACTTTGATCATACCAAGTTTTCCTCAACGCCTTCTCAGTGAGACGAATACTCTGATTATCGTTTAAGTGTCAAAAGCTCCTGAAGCATTTGATCTGAAGTCTGGATGGTCTTGCTGTTGGATTGGAAACCGCGCTGAGTAACGATCATATCAGTGAACTCTTCAGCAAGATCAACCTTGCTCATCTCCAACGCACCGGAAATGATTTTCCCTTTCCCGGCAACGCCTGAAGGCCCCAGCAAAGCTTCGCCTGAATTTATTGATTGGCTGAATGCTGTTTCTCCAACTTTCGTTAACCCCCCAGGATTTGTGAAGCTGGCCAATGCTACCTGACCGAGATCCCTTATGGTTCCATTGGAGTAGATTCCGGATATAACGCCTTTTTGATCTATGCTGTAGGTTTCCAGATAACCCATGGAAAATCCATCCTGCCTGAAAGCTTTCGTACTTGAAGCCTCTGCAAATTGAGTCGTGGAATTTGTATAGCTGCCAACTTCACCCACATCTATCAAAAAGTTCTGTGTAATTATCTCACCATTTGCATCATTTTCAATATCGAACGTAATGGGAATCTGTATTCGACCAGCATCAATGATATTACCCTGGGCATCAGTCACAGTGGATACAGCCCCAAGATTGTCGAATGTCATGGTAAACTCACCTTCATTGTTACCATTTCCAGTCGCCGTTGCCGGATCAAAACCCAATGTAACATTGGAGGGAACTTCCGCATCGGCTGGTCTGTTTGCGTCAATCTGTACAACAACATCCCAGGAATTGTTGATATCCGGTGTCCGGGTGAAGTTTATTCGCATTTCATGGACATTGCCGAAAGAATCATAGATCTCCTTATCCAGATTCCAGGTTCCTTCAGCAACAGTTGCTGGTCCAGCGCCCGGAGGTATGACAGGAGTTCTTTTATCCAGATTACTCGCCAGTTCTACCAGAGTTGTAGCCCGGGCAGGATCCTTGGAACCCACAGGGACAACAAGATCCTGCACATCAGCAGCCGTTTGTATGGCACCAAACTGACCATCTCCCAGGTCCTCAGGCAGCCATCCCTGAAGTCTCATTCCATTTGCGGGATTCACGACATACCCTTCAGCATCCAGGTCGAATGCACCTGCTCGTGTATAGAATTCCTTATCACCTGAACGGAGGATGTAAAAACCATTACCCTGGATGGCGATATCAGATATCACTCCAGTTGTCTGCAAAGACCCTTGTGAATGAATTGTGTCAATACTGGCTACCGTCATTCCCAGTCCTATCTGCTTGGGATTCACGCCTCCAACCTCATCAGTTGGCCTGGCCGCACCACTCATGTTCTGGGAAATAAGATCATGAAAATTCACTCGCCCTCTTTTGAATCCAATAGTATTCACATTGGAGATATTATTACCAATAACATCCATTCTGATCTGGTGATTCTGCAAGCCAGAGACACCGGAATAAAGTGATCGCATCATAGTCTTATCTCTCCTGTTATTTCATTACTTTTACAACATCGTCATAGTTGTAATACACACCATCCACAAGTAATTGCGGGAATGTGTTGCCGTTGACAGCTTCAACAATTCCATGAACTGTTGATTTCCCATGATTTATCTCCACACTCCGCCCCACAAGATTCACAGCTTGAGCATTTTTCATCGTTGCTGAAAGCTCCTCAAACTGCCGGCTCATGTTTGTCATCTGTTCCAATGATGAGAACTGAGCCATTTGAGCAATAAATTCCCTATCTTCCATTGGCTTTGTTGGATCCTGATGCTGAAGCTGAGTAATCAAAATCTTAAGGAAATCATCCCTTTGAAGATTGTCCCGTACGCTGCGAGTGTAACTCTGCTTTGCATTAAATGTATCAACCTGTCTCTCAAGATCCACAAGGCTGGTTCCACTCAAAGTGTTGGCTATATCCATACTGACTCCTACACCACCATATCTATCTGCCCTTCAAAAACACTGTAGTTCCCTGCAGATAGGACTTCAAAATCCTGGATGGCTTTTTTTATATCGCCGCGGCTGTCCCTATTTGCATAGCTGCCGCTCTGACCAGGATGCTTATTACTCCTGTCATCCCATGTAAGAGTAAGATCGGCTTCATTGAACCCACTTTCAATTAATTTCGTCTGCAAATTATCCAGACTGGAACGGAAAGCATCTCTTGCCGCAACAGATTCAACAAGGACTCTACCGGAAAGACGGTTATTCTCCATCTGTATATTCACTCTGACCCGGCCAAGGCTGTCCGGTTTCAAATTAATCCTGATTTCACCAGATTCCGCGCGGTTGAGAAGAAGCTTCACCTGCTGAACGATTTCATTTCCGGATTGATTATCAAGCTTCCTGGACAGTGCCTCCGCGATACTTTCTGTGCCTGTTTTATTCCCAAAGTCTCTGGGAATACTTATTTCTGTTTCGAGAATGGGTAATTTGGAATCACCGGAATTTCGAATCATATTTCCTGAATGTTCCACACCTGATCCTGTGGCCTTTTTCCTGTGATTTCTCTGCCTGGAATCAACCGCCTTCTGAGAAGAGAGCACTCGCTTGTCTATGACCTCCACTCGTTTGGAATTATCAGTCAGGCTTGAGAGTTTTGTTAATGACTGTTCACCATTTGAGAATCTTTTGATATTTTTCAGTTCCCTGGTATTCTCATCCCTTCCATCTTTGATTTGCTTCCTGCTTTTATCATCATTGATCCCACCTGCAATACTCTCTGCATCCAATCTGGAAGACAAAGGTGCATCATTCCCGGCTGACTTTGAGGTTAATGCTACGGATTTTTTCAGTACATTTTTTTTCTTTTCCTGTAATTCAAACAGGGAATCATTTGATCGATGATCAATTGTTTTTTTTTCTTTTATCTCTGCATGTGTTCTGCCCGATTTCTCTGTTCCTGTCTGTTTCACCTCTGACAACAGTTCTGCCACATTCTTTCTGGATTGGGGACTGTTCATTGAAACACTTTTCCGAGGAGTAGTTTGATCGTTTGACTTAGCCTTTTTCAATGCATCTTTGAATGTTGTTTTTGAAGTCTTATCTGGATCATTTCTCCTGGGGATCTTCCCGGATTCTAATCGAAAAGTGTTTTCCTGTTTTTCAACATTATCCAGTGCTTTAAACGACAAACTGGTCATCAATTCTCCTGAAATCTTTGACTATTCAAACTCAGACCTGGTTTCTCCACCAGTAAACGCTGTATTTCTGCCACTCGAGTTCGATCAGGCATGATGGAAAGCCAGAAGGATACCTGTGATGTTTCCCCAGCCGACCGGGACAGACGTTCACTCGTCCGGAGCAGATCAACAAGATTATTCAGCTCATATTGATCCATAATAGCCACAGCGTCAGAAGGGGGCATTCCCATCATGTACTGAGCCGTTTGCTCCAGGTTCACTATTCTATTGTCGTATTGACTGATGGCCTCGTTTAGAGAATTCTGTCTTTCTTCAACCGATTTTTCTCTTTCGACTATTTCACTCTCTCTTTGTTTTAATTCTGCTTCCCTGAGAGCAAACTCCTCCAGCATTTTTTCAAATTCCTGTTGTCGGATGGTCAATGCCTGACGTTCTTTTTCTAAACGCTCATCATCGAGTAAGACAGGGGAAAAAGGTTGTTCTTCCTGTTCCAATGCTCTGAAACCCAGAAATGAAGCGACAGGTGCCAGCCGGGATCTAAAGTCAATGAATCCAAGATAATCAATCCAGACAAGACCGCCAGTTATCACAGACAGCAGGAGTATGAGCATGAATACTATTTTGGCGATCATTACACCAATTTCACGAAAACTCATATGCTTCTCCCATGACACGTCTTCTTCTTCCCACACCTCTTGCAACTTCATCACGCTGATTGATTTCTTCCCGCACCGCAACTCCTTTCCAATGCTCCAATCGTCGATCCTTCAACTTTTCCAGAGTCTTATGCTGCATGTAGGCTTCTCTGTATTGCTCTCCAGCCGCTTCATAATGTGAGAAAGCCTCCTGTCTGGAGACCTCCAGTTTTTTGAGTTCATTCACCATTTTCAACCAGATCCTGTCTCTGGCCTGTATATCATCAAGAGTTTCAATTTTCAGGGTAAAAACATCATCTCCAACCTGCCGAACGGTTTCTATTTCTTTCTCTATCATTTTGAGTTTTCCTGCGGTACGTGCTAATGTGATTTCGCACTCCTGTTCCTTCTCACGACGCAGATTCAGGAGGGTTTCAAGCGTAAACTGAAATCTCTTCATCAGATTCTCCGGGTTCTGGCTCTAATCCTGCAATTTCAGCCAACCTTGCAAAAATGCTCCCTGAATTTTCCTTTTCAGCTATTTCTTGTTTGAGGAAATCATTGATTGATTCGCGTTTTTCGATGGCCTCATCAATATCGGCATTGCTTCCTGTTACATAGGCACCAACATCAATGAGATCTTCCTTGTCCCGGTAGGTAGCAACGAGATTTTTGATTTTTTCGGCAGCTTTAACAGAACGTGTATTCATTAATCGAGGGGCAACTCTGCTGATGGAAGTGAGAATATCGATGGCAGGATAATGACTCCTGTCGGCTAAACTTCGGCTGAGAACAATGTGTCCATCCAGATAGCCCCTGGTCGCATCAGCGATCGGTTCATCAAAATCATCGCCTTCCACCAGTACAGTATACAGTCCAGTAATAGTTCCTTTCTCAGAAACCCCGGAACGTTCAAGTAAACTGGGTAAAAGAGAAAAGACAGAAGGCGTATAGCTTCGTGTCGTCGGTGGTTCACCTATGGCAAGACCAATTTCGCGCTGGCTCATGGCAAAGCGTGTAATTGAGTCAAATAGAAGCATGACATGTTTTCCCTGATTGCGGAAGTACTCAGCAACTGCTGTCGCAGTGAATGCGCCTCTAACTCGTGCAAGAGCTGGTGTATCGGAAGTGGAGACAATTAAAACGGATCGTTCAAGGCCTTCCCTGCCTAGATCGTTTTCGATGAATTCTCTGACTTCACGTCCACGTTCACCAATCAATGCAATGACATTCACATCCGCAGAAGTATTTCGGGCGATCATGCCAAGCAGAGTTGATTTGCCAACACCCGATCCGGCCATTATCCCCATTCGCTGTCCCTGTCCTATGGGCATAATGGCATCAATTGCACGTATTCCTGTATCAACCCTTCCTGATATCGGAGCTCTTTCCATCGGTTTTGGGGGAGATGCATGCAATGGATATCGTCCCTGGACAGAAAATGGACCTTTACCGTCAATGGGCCGTCCAAGGGAATCAAATACCCGCCCCAGCATCTTGAGCCCCACAGAAACATCAAGAGCAGATCCTGACGCGACAACAGCATCACCGACTTCCAACCCGTGAAGAGGATCATAACTCATCAGCTGAACAATGTTCCCTTTAATGGCCACCACTTCTGCGGCTAGAGTCGTTCCTCGGGAAGAATTGATATGACACAATTCTCCAACAGCGGCCCCTGGACCTCTACTTTCAATAAGAAGTCCCTGCACATTAACAACTTTGCCAACGAATTTGGCAGGATCAACATCTACAATCGCATCCAGATATTTGTCCAATACCATCCTAACTTTCCTCGGTCGACTTAATGGGTATAATTTCCAGAATTTTTTCTTCAATTTCCCGGAGTTGACTATGGATTCGTGCATCTATCTGTCCGAAATCAGTTTCAATAACAGCTCCGCCCTTATCAACAGAAGAATCCTCAAGAACCTTGATCGAGGAGTTCTCCACTATGGCAAGAAAATCCTCCGTATGTCTGGTTGTCAGTTCAAGGTCACCCAGATTAACTCGAATCGCGACATCACCACGGGCTTTGATCTTCTTAAGTGCATGGATTATATTCTGAGTAACAACATTCTTCTGTTTTTCACTGATAGTTTTGATGACTTTTCGGGAAATTAATAAAACCAGATCAATGAGCTGAATTTCCACATCCTCAATTATCTCCCGGCGTTTCTGAATTGAAGAATTGATAATACTGTGAAGGCGTTCCACTAACCGATCAACTTCCGCTTTTCCTTCTTTCCATCCTTCTTCACTTGCCTCTTTCCGGGCAGTGGTATGCGTCTCCGCATACATCTCGTCCCGCCTGGCTTCTGCCTCTTCCACAATACGCTTTGCTGTATCTTCAGCTTCAGCTTTTATTCTCCTGGCTTCAGCCTCAGCTTTTTGTCTCTCCTGATCAGCTGATTCAGCACTGGCACGCATCATCTCCCTGGAGGATTCCTCAGCTTCCGTTCTAATTCTTTCTGCTTCATACTGAGATTGTTTGTTCATTTTCAGCTTCTCAGCTTCCCAGGATTTTTTGAAAGCTTCAGCTTCTTCCCTGTATTGCCTGAGGACATCCTCTTCCGAAGGAGTTGAAGAGACTGGTTCTTCGACTTTGAACACCGGGGCTTTTACTTCAAATTTCTGCCCGGTCAGCTCAACTATTTCCACATGCTGAAAAAAATTCTTGGCCATATCCTACTCCTGCTATGCTAAACAAGAACATCCTCCTCGCCGGCACGGGCGATGACAATGTCTCCCTGATCTTCAAGTTTCCTGATAATTCCTACAATTTTCTGCTGAGATTCTTCCACATCTTTCTTTCGAGTGGGACCCTGATAATCCATATCTTCCTTAAGAAGCACTGCAGCCCGCTTCGACATATTTCGGAATATTTTGTCCTGAACTTCTGAATCTACAGATCTGAGTGCCTTAGACAACTCACTGGCATCAACTTCTCTGAGAACCCGTTGAATAGCTCTGTCGTCCAGCATGACAATATCTTCAAATACAAACATACGTTTTTTGATTTCTTCTGCAAGCTCAGGAGCCTCTTCTTCCAATGATTCAATAATAGACTTCTCAGTCGATCTATCAGCAAGGTTGAGTATGTCAACAATGTTCTCAACCCCACCGGCTACCGTATAATCCTCCTGTGAAAGCGATGCAAGTTTTTTATCCAGAACCCTTTCAACTTCCCTTAAAATTTCTGGACTGGTTCTATCCATTGTTGCAATTCTCTTAGCAACATCCGATTGTTTTTCCGGATTAAGCTGGGCAATAATATGTGAGGCTTTTGCGGGTTCAAGATAGGCGAGGATCAGTGCAATGGTTTGAGGATGTTCCTGCTGAATCAGATTGAGAAGGTTTGCAGGATCTGTACGGCGAATGAAGTCAAATGGACGAGTTTTAATGGAACTGGTAAGACGGCTAACAATTTCTGCTGATTTCTGTGCCCCCATGGACTTCTCAAGAATTTCCCTGGCATAATCGACACCTCCTGATGTAACGAAGTCCTGGGCAAGCATCAATGCATGAAATTCCTGAAGAACAAGATCTCTCTCAGCAGAATCGATATCACCCAGTCTTGTGATTTCCCATGTCAGTACTTCTATATCCTCATCCTTCAGATGTTTGAAGATTTCAGATGATATTTCAGTTCCCATGGTTACAAGAAATATTGCTGATTTTTGTTTCCCATTGAGTGTGTTTGCTGATCCACCTTTTTCAGAAGTTGTACTATTGTCCATCTCATTCATCTTAGCCATTAATCTATTTCTCCGAAGCGATCCAGGTTCTCAGGAGTTGAGCTACATCTTCAGGATATTCCTGTGCCAGACTCTTGGCATTATCCCGTAATTCCAGACGTGCTCTTTCTTCTACTGACATTTCTACTTCAATTCCATCATCCACAGCATCCCGTAATGCCTGTTCACGCATGGATTGATGTTGTCTCGCCAGTCGTTCTTCTCTGTCTCGCTGTCGTTTTTCAAGGAATCTGTTGATAATTAGTGCTATCACAAACAGTACAACAGCTCCGATTAAGCCGAGGACACTCCATACGATAATTTCTCTTGTCTGCTGTGCTTTCTTCCACTGAGCATCTTCAAGTTCAAATTGAGCACTTCTATCAAATGGAATGTTTTCAACCGTCACAACGTCTCCCCGGAGCAGAGAGAAACCAATGGCACTTTTAACAACGTCCTGTGCCTGTTTCAATATCTCCTCAGGGACTGGTAAATACTCTCTCTCCCGACCGCCATCGGGTAAAATAATGGGATTGTTGTTTTCATCATATTTAGTCTTCCATGTCCCATCAATAACCATTCCCAGGCTTATTCTTTTTATCTCATAAGGACTTTTTTCCTCGATTATACTACGCTTGTTGATTTCGAAATTCTCAATATTCCTGTCGGACTCATAATTTCCAACGAGATTGGTTAAATCCTGATACGCGGGTGGTGTTTGACCTTCCTGACCCGGGGGGCCCTCAGGATTGAAACCAGTACCTTCAAAGTTCTCTGATGTGTTTTCCCGACTGCGAATAATCGATGGCACAACTTCCAATTCACTGTAGGGTGTACCAGGATCATCTTCTTTCATAGTGACGGGAAAATGCTCCTGCGTTTCGATCGATTTCTTTATGAACTCCAGATCAATGTCAAAGTTTATGATATTCACGCGTGAGGGTGTAAATACACTGTTCAAGGATTCAAGAATGCTTGCGGTATACTGTGCTTCCAGAGCTCTTTTCTGACGGAGCATTCGAGTTGTAAGGCCCAAACGGTCGACTTCATTCAATGAGTCGTAATCATTGAGCAGTGTACCACGAAAATCCATTATTGTAATGTTTTCAGCTGTCAGCCCTTCCACGGCAAACTGGATAAGCTTGACAATACCTTCAACTTTATTCCTGTTTTCACTGATATCACTTCCCGGTTTAGGGTGAATGATAACCGATGCCGTTACAGGTTTCTGGTCTTCTACAAAGAGCTGTGTTTCTGGTATGACAAGAGTTACTTTGGCGGAATCCACATCGCTCAGTGCCGAGATGTGTTCCTCAAGATTCGTTGTGAGGGCACGCTGTAAATTTACATTTCTATCAAAATCAGTGAGTGTCCACCGATCCATATTCGTGAAGAAATTCCATGGATCCAGTTGACCGGGGATAAGATCTTCCCGAACAAGCAATGTTCTTGCCAACCTTGCGGTTGTTTCATTTTCAGTATAGAAGCGTCCATCGGCGCCTCTACTGTAATTAATGTTTTCAGAATCCAGTGCTGTCGATATCCGTATAAGCCACTCCTCATCAGTAATCGCTGCGTTGAATATCGCTGTCTGGACTGGTTTCGAAGACAATACTCCAAGAAGAATAAATGACCCTGCCACTATTACAATTATACCGATAAAAGTCAGTTTTTTTATCGTTGCTATTTGTCCCCAGAATTCCTTGAACCTGCTGTAGATATTTTCAAGCCATTCAAGCATGTGTTTTCCCCTCCCATTCAAACCACAGGATTCCCCGTCCCATGGCCGTTATACTTCTACCTCATTGAAGTGATGTCATTGTAAGCTTTAACAGCTCTATCAACTATGGCCTTCGTAAGACGCACACTCATTTCAGCTGTTGCCATGGCCGTCGTAACATCATGTATTTCCACCTCGTCAGGATGTGTTATCATCCGTTCAAATATATTGTCGGCTGCCATCTGCCTGTCAGATACTCTGTCAAAAGCACCCGCTATTATCGAACTGAAGTCCTTACCATCGGTATTCACTTCCGGATTCAACTGCCCGGTGCTGTTAAGATGCTTTGCATCGGTTAATGTCATTCTGATGATATTCCCATCAGGGGAAACTGGATTCATAACTACCTCCCTATTTCCAGTGCTTTTCGATACATACTCTTGGATCCATCAATGATGGCGATATTGGCTTCATAGGCCCTGGACGCCGAAATCATATCCACCATTTCATTGACAATGTTGACATTTGGAAGTTCAACGTATCCAGTTTTCGGACCTGTTTTGATTGCATCTGGATGCGAAGGGTCCCATTTAAGAACCAGATCGGAATCCATATCCTTTTCAATTGACACAACCCGAACGCCATCGCCAACCCTGTTCTTGAGAAAATCAGGCAGAAATGGACTTCTCCAATAAGTCTGTTTTGTTCTCGGCCTGAATACGACCCGGCTACGTCTGTATGGACCACCTTCCGCTGTTCTTGTTGTATTGGCATTTGCTATATTATCAGAGATCACATCCAACCGAAGACGCTGTGCAGTTAATCCGGAAGCCGCTGTATTAATTGTTGTAAATAAACCCATCTACCAAACTACTCCTATTCAATAACTAGATTAACGACTCGAAACTGGTGTCCCATGACGCTGGTCATCAGCTCATACATCATCTGGTTCTTAACACTGTTGTTCAATTCGATTTCCCCATCCACATTGTTACCATTACTCTTAGCCGTCGTAAGATAATCCAGGGTAACTTCTGGTTTCACACTGCGATAGTCCACATTCTGAGTGAATGGAATATGCTTCTCATGGGTTGTAACTCCAATTGACTGATTGCTTTTTTCTCTCTGTAGTGCACGGGCAAGTTCAGCTTCAAAGTTCACTTCTGAACGCTTAAAACCTGGGGTTTCGGCATTAGCCATATTGTTTATTATCACCTGACGGCGCAAAGTGGCTACAGACATGTTACGTAGCAACAGATCTGTAGTACGATTCAGACTGGAATATTCCATTTGTTCCTCCCAAAGGGGTTTACCCTCTTCTTCATCTTCGACAATACTCCCCACAATCTGAGAATATCAGAGGATGTAACGCGATAAATCTCTATCCTCAACAATTTCACTCAATCTTTCATCCACATATTCTTTCGTCAGCACTATCTTCTCCCCTTTCCGGTCAGGGGCATCAAATGAAATCTCTTCCAGCAAATGCTCAAGAACGGTATGAAGCCGACGGGCACCAATGTTTTCGGTTTGTGCATTGACCTCAGCTGCAATTTTCGACAACTGCTTAACAGCATCATCCCGAAATTCGAGTTCAATTCCTTCCGTCGCCAGAAGCTCAACATATTGTTTTGTCAGTGCATTTCTTGGCGAAGTCAAAATGACTTCGAAATCGTCCGCATCAAGAGATTCAAGCTCAACTCGGAGAGGGAAACGACCTTGAAGCTCTGGAATGAGATCTGATGGTTTGGAAAAATTGAAAGCACCTGCTGCAATGAACAAAATATGATCGGTTTCCACCATCCCGTATTTTGTATTGACTGTGGAACCTTCTACAATGGGGAGAATATCTCTTTGAACCCCTTCCCGTGACACATTGGGGCCATCGGAGTGTCCTCCCTTACCTGCAATTTTATCAATTTCATCAATAAAAATGATTCCACCATTCTGAACCTTTTCCCTTGCCAGTTCCACAGCACTTTCAGAATCGATTAATTTCTCCTGATGCTCTGCTAAAAGAATATCCCTTGCCTGGGAAACCTTCACCTTCCGGGATTTCTTCTGGCCCTGAAACAATGATCCGAAGCTGCTGAAATCAAACCCCATCTGCTCAATCCCTGATCCGGTAATAACTTCCACCTGGGGACGATGACCGGAACTTGCTGAAATCTCCACAACTCTGTCATCCAGTTCGCCGGCCAGGAGTTTTTTTCTCAGAACTTCTCTTGCATACTTACCCCTGTCAGGCTCTACCAGGGTGGTATCACTGACTCCCTCTGGAGGTGGTACTGAAGAACCAGGCAGAAGGATGTCCAGCAGTGCTTCCTCAGCGGCTTCATGGGCGGCCTTTTCTACACTGGTTTTCATTTCATCCTTTACCATTGATACGGCCCTTGCGATAAGATCCCGGACCATGGATTCCACATCCCGGCCCACATAACCAACCTCTGTGAACTTAGTCGCCTCCACCTTGATGAATGGTGTTCCACCAAGTTTTGCCAGTCGACGGGCGATTTCAGTTTTCCCAACACCTGTAGGACCAATCATCAGTATGTTTTTCGGTGCAACTTCATCTTTTATATCATCAGGAAGTACAGCCCGGCGCTGGCGATTCCGCAGAGCAATGGCAACAGCTTTCTTAGCCGCATTTTGACCAATGATATATTGGTCCAGCCAGTCAACAATTTCCTGTGGTGTTAATCCATTCAGCTTACTCATTCGGCAATGTCTCCATAACGATGTTCTTGTTTGTAAAAACACAAATATCAGCCGCAATATCCATGGACTTCCGGGCAATTTCAGCAGCATTGAAATTGGAAGTATCCAGATAGGCCCGAGCAGCGGCACTGGCATAGTTCCCACCGCTGCCAATAGCGGCGACATCACCATCCGGTTCAATCACATCCCCTGTACCACTTAAAAGCAGAGTCCGATTCTCATCAGCTACCAGCAGCATGGCTTCCAATCGACGAAGAATGCGGTCAGTACGCCAATCCTTGGCTAATTCTACAGCCGCTCGAGTGACATCTCCTGCAAACTCCTTCAATTTTGCCTCAAAGCGTTCTTCAAGGGTAAATGCATCAGCAGTTGATCCAGCAAAACCCACCAGAACACGCCCATTATAAAGACGTCTTACTTTGTGGGCAAATCCCTTTATAATTACAGACTGACCCAGGGTGACCTGACCATCACCGGCCATGGCTACTTCATTATCCTTCCGAACTGCAACTATTGTTGTTCCCCGTATTTCTACCATTCATACCTCTTTACAGTTTGATTTTTTCCCGTGGGGATGGGCATCTCTGTACACTTTTTTTATACGTTCTATACCCGTATGAGTATAAACCTGAGTCGTCGATAGACTTGAATGTCCTAAAAGCTCCTGAACTATTCTGATATTCGCACCCCCATCATGAATATGAGTGGCAAAACTATGACGAAAAGTATGAGGATGAACAACCTTCGCTGTTCCACTCAGAACTGACAACTTCTTTATCAAATATCGAACACCCCGGGTAGTCAATCGACTGCCTCTCATATTGAGCAGCAAGGCCATCTGGCTGTCAGGAGTATCGGATACATACTCCTCTCTGAGAGGCAGGTAATCTTCCAATGCCTCTTCAGCTCTTAACCCAATGAAGACATAACGTTCACGGGATCCCTTCCCCATCACTTTGATTTGCCGTTTAAGAACATCTGTTATGTTCAAAGCACAGAGTTCTCCAACACGGCACCCGGTTGAGTACAGTAATTCAATTATTACTCTATCCCGCTTCCCTGTAAAGCTGCTGCCCGTACTGTCCAGTATTCCATCAATCTCTTCACAGGTTAAATATCCGGGAAGCTGACGTCCCTGTTTGAGGGTTTTCACTCCCTGGAATGGATTAGCACATGAATCATCCCGGCGGTGACACCACCTGTAAAATCCCCTGAGAGCTGACAACCTGCGATTCACAGTTGTAGCTGAAAGATTGTCCACTGACATCTGGTTTACAAATGATCGTGCTTCAATCTGATCAGCGGTATCGATATCCATTCCCTGTTGAGCCAGAAATGATGTCCAGGCGACAACATCCTGAGTATAGGCATCAATGGTGGCATTCGACAGACCTCTGACATTTCGAAGATGATCCAGCCATTCATACACCTTGATATTCAAACCAGCCCCCCCTGTGTTTGAAAACACGTCCATTCAGCTCGTTTCTAAGCAGACGAACAAGATCCATTGAACTCTGAGGTTCAGTAACCGGTTGCACACAGCGGATATCTCCCGGCTTTCCCCAGTCCATTAACACATCGGATGCACTGTTTACCACTGGAGCCCCCTGTTCTTCAAGTTCGCATGTTCCCCTGGATTCAGGGGAACTAACCCCTGATAATCCAACATAGAGATCCCGGCCTTGTTCCAGCGCAAAATCGGCTGTAATCAGGGCTCCTGATTTCTTTGGTGCCTGCACAATGATACATCCCCGGCATAATCCACTGAGGATGCGATTCCGTCTTGGAAAGGCATACCGAACCGGGAAACCGCCCGGAGGAATCTCCCCCATAAGAGCACCTCCCCTGTCAAGTATCCTTGATGCAAGCTGTCGATGGGACACAGGACTTGGCCTGTCCAATCCACCTGCAAGAACGGCCCAGGTTGGTCCACCACCATCCAGTGCCCCTTCATGGGCCGCCCTGTCGATTCCAAAAGCCAGCCCTGAGACCACTGGATACCTGGCAAGGGAGAATTCCAGGGCAAGTTTGTATGATTCCCGCAGACCTCCAGCTGTTGGTCTCCTTGTTCCAACGATGGCAATACATGGTTTCTCCATCCATGAACACTCCCCTCGGCTGTACAGCACCAGAGGGGGATCACTGATCATGGCAAGGCTGGCTGGATAACTGCTGTCACCAAGAATATGGCACCGGATGCCCCAGTTCTTCAGACGGCTGATTTCAGTTTCAGACTCCTTCAGCAGACAGGATAGATTGATTTTTTTTCGGTTTCTGAAAGTGGTGATTCTGGACAGATAGAACTGAAGAGCATCCATCAGTTCTGTTTCATCGCGGCATGTTTCAAGCACCTTTTTTTTAAGCCATCCACGATGGCCTGGAAATCGGTTAACAACAAGCACCATCTGGAGATTAGATTCCATCTGTATCCTCCAGAATCCTTTTATACAAATCTTCAGCTTTTCTCCTATCTGAATCACGTTCAGCATTCCGTACAATGTCGCTGTAAACATCAAGGGCATCCACTGTTTTTCCAATTTCCATAAGGCTTCTTGCTAACAGAAAACGAGCTTGAATATCACTTCTCTCAATTTTAAGTAAATTATTCAGCAATTCAGCTGCTTTCAGGTACTCTCCGGTCTCGAAAACATAGATAACGGCCAGGGCGTACATCGCCGGTGAATAACGAGGATCAATGGACAGAACTCGTTGATACCCATTTCTGACTTCTTCCATATATTTCTTTTTCGACTCTTCATCAGCAATGGATAGTGAATATTGACCAATGCAGAGAGCTTTTCTATACAGCAATACGGCATGATCAGGTGTTAATTGCAGTGCCTCATCAAACGCCTCCGCAGCCTTTCCCCACATCTTATAATCCATGTACTTAAGCCCGAGCAAACGCCAGTAAGTAGCCTGATCCTCTATTAGTTCAATAGTTTTCTCAACCTCAGAGTCTACAGCTCTTATTCTGGATTTCAATTCCCTGATCCTCTCAGGTTCTTCAAGACTACCTTCCAATGCTATCAGCCTCTGTGCCAGAGCTGTGCGATTATCATTTTTACTACAGGAAACAAGACCTGTAATCAGTAAGATCAAAAAACAACGCAGTCCGATCATAAGTATTTTAACAGAAAGGATATATTCCAATGCTGTATTCATCATTTCCTCGGAAAGAACTCATTGTGGGCACTGGCCAGATCATCTCGATTCAAGTGTGTATATATTTGAGTTGTGCCAATATCTACATGTCCAAGAAGTTCCTGAACACTTCTCAAGTCGGCCCCCCCCTGTAGTAGATGGGTCGCAAAGGAATGCCTCAGAGAGTGAATTTTTCCATCCACAGCAGCCATATCCGCAATTCCACGAAATCTCTTCCACATGCCTTTACGGCTCAAACCTCCTCCTTTGTAATTAAGGAATACCCGGTTGGTACTGGAGACGCCTCTAAGCAGCCGGGGCCTGCCTGATGAAAGATAATGCTTCATCCATTGCTCAGCATCTTCCCCTAAAGGAACCAGTCTTTCCCTGTTTCCCTTACCATACACATGAATTAATCCTTCTTCGAAAGAGATGTGAGACAGTTCCAAACTGACGGCCTCACTCACTCTCAAACCACAGGAATAGATCAATTCAAAGAGTGCCCTGTCCCGCAGTCCAAGGGGAGTCTTCCAGTCGATTGACTTGAAGAATTTTCCCAAATCAGTTTGATCCAGAACCTCCGGCCAATGCCTTGAAACCCTGGACCGCTGCATCTCCAGTGTTGGATTATCCTTTCGATAACCAGTGTTCTGCAGGAAGAAAAAAAAAGACTTTAAAGAACTGATGATACGGGATACTGTACTGTTGCTCAGCTGGTAGATAGTATTCCGTGACATGATATAGGATTCAAGTTCTGATTCAGTCACATCTTTTGCTTCGGATTCATTAAGCCATACTGAAAATCGTTGAATTTCTGAAACATAGGTTTCAATCGTGGAATTTGCCGCGTGCAATTCATGCCTGAGATAGCCCTGAAAATCAATTATCAGCTGCTGATTACTCATTCCCCATTCTTCTCTGGTTTATTTCTGCGGTAAAAAGAAGGAATAAGCACATCTTCACTGCTGTCCTTTTCATTGAGGTCTACATGGTTCGATGGAGTTTTCAGAGAGTTTGATGTTGGTAAACCTGCACTTATACCTCGTTTATTGATAAAGGCATTCCACTGGGAGAATGATAGTTCCATATTATTGAGATTGCTGTTTGTGTCAGGTGGAATCAACGTCCTGTTAGAAACGGGTTCCCTATTCACCGTTTCGGTGATTTTTTTCTCACCCAAACCAGTAGCAATAACAGTTATCATCACTTCATCCTCAAGCTCTTCATCAAGAATCAACCCATGCTTGAAGTTAACATCAGGATCAGCCTTTTCCGTGATTATCTTTATTGTTTCATTCAATGCATTTGGTGAGATGTCTGTGGAGCTTCGAATGTTAACCAGAATATTCTTTGCCCCGTCAATTTTCACACCATCAAACATAGGATGGGTAATGGCTGCTCTGGCAGCTTGAACAAACCGGTTACTGCCCTTTCCCTGGCCGATACACATCAGAGAAGCACCCTGTCCCTTCATTGTGGTTTCGAGATCAGCGAAATCGATATTTATCAATCCCCTCTTCGTTACCAGATCTGTTATCCCCTGTACGGCCAGATGTAGAATTTCATCGATTTTCAGGAAGGATTCTTTGATCGTCATCTGGCCATGACCATTGTCAATGAGATTCTGATTGGACATTTTTATCAAAGTGTCGACATGGGGTTTCAGCTTCTCAATTCCTGATTCGGCCTGGGTCATCTTTTGTTTATCCTCATAATGAAAAGGCATTGTTACAATAGCAACAGTAAGACAACCCAATTCCATAGCTATCCGAGCAATAACTGGAGTTGCTCCAGTCCCGGTCCCTCCCCCCATTCCTGCTGTGAGGAACACCATATCTGCCCCTCTGAGGTATTTCTTAATTATTTCCACATCCTCTTCAGCGGCCTTCTCTCCTGTAATGGGGTTATTCCCAGCCCCCAAACCCCCGGTAACCTTGCGCCCCAACAGGATCTTAGTTGGAGCCTTTGATACTTCAAGATCCTGAAAGTCCGTATTCACAGCTATGTAATCCACATTCTCCAGACCAGATGTTATCATTCGATCAACAGCATTATTTCCAGCACCGCCACATCCAACGACCTTTATTACAGCATGTCTAAATAACAAATCATCCGCTACTTCTAAATCCATCTTTCCTCCCAGCGATTTACACATTCCGCTCCAAATCTCATCATCATACGATCATCCGTATCTTTTTCAGTCATGACTGCACACAAAAGCCTTGATGCAGCTCTTCCAACAAACAACATATCGATTGTTTCCAAATTCATTTCCCCCTCCCTTCAAAAAAAACGCCTTAACCAATCAGAAATACTGCTCAGAACACTTTGCGAAGCTGTTGAATCTCTTGATTTTCCACCCTTTCCTACGAAAAAAGACTCAGCCCCCAACTGCACCAGTCCTGCCACTGTAGTCCACCGTGGATCACAACACTCTTCTGGAAGATTCAAGACAGACCTGGCTCCCCCCACCCTCACAGGTTTTGAAAACACCTTTCGGGCTAATTCTGCCATACCTCGCAGCAACGATCCTCCGCCAGTTAAAACCAATCCACCACCAATCAGTTGCCAACCCTGCAATCTGTCGACTTCTTCTTTTATTGAATTGAACAGATCCTCCATTCGAGCCTCCACTATACTGGCAAGACTTGATGCTTGTATCGAGAAAGGACCCTGTCCAATCGCACCCTGTATCGGGATTGTTCTATCCTGATCTGCAAAAGCCGGCCAGGAACTTGAATACTCATTCTTGAGAGTCTCCGCTGTTTCCATAGAAATATGCAGTACTGTGGCAAGATCATGAGTCGCGAGTTTACCGCCAATATTGATTGAACCTGAAAACCCGGGCATCCCATCCCGGACAAGCATGAAATCGGTTACCAGTGATCCGATATCAATCAGCAGAACTCCCATATTCTTTTCATCTCTACTGAGCGCCGCTTTTGACGATGCCCAGGAGCCCAGAAACTTATCCCGAATCCTGTACCCTGACCGTTCAAATGCTCTCTTCATATTCCCAATATATGAAGACTGCACCGTAGTAATATGGACGTTGCATTCAAGTCTGACACCACTCATATTCATTGGGTTGTGAATACCAGGCTGGTAATCCAGAATGTAATCCTGTGGAAGAATGTGGAGGATGCTCTGTTCCAGAGGCAGAGAGACAGCACTCGCTGAGTCAAGAACATTGTCAATATCCAGCTGTCCAACTTCACTGTTCTTCCCCGAAACTTTCACAACGCCTTTTGAGTTGAAACTGCAGGTAGGTATCCCCCCAAAGGAAACCAGCAGGTCTTCCACTTCTCGTCCAGCCTTCTGCTCAGCATGCTCAACAGCTCTTTCAGTGCATTTCTGAAAATCTCGTATATTTGCTATAGAGCCATTCAATAATCCTCTGGCAGGGCAGGATCCCCAACCAGAGAAAACAATCTCACCATCAGGTGACAATTCTCCGATAAGGACTCGAACTGTTTCATTTCCTGCATCCAACCCGGCAATAACCTGACCGTCCATCAACTTTCCCCTGCGTTTCGGAAGACCACGTTTTCCCCACGGATATCGACTTCTTCAATTTGTTGTCCCACCGCACCTGAAGATAACACGTCGAGAACCAATACTGTTCTGTTTAAGCTCTCTGAGGTGAGATTTCTACCCGCCAATACGGGAATCCTGATGTGATTCATAAACAATTTAAGATAATAGCCTCCACTTTTCAGAGGAAGGACTTCCACCTCAGACAGCAGGGAAAACAGTTCTGGATCATCTTTCCTCAGTTGAGATAAATCAAACAACACTCTTTGCACCGTTTCCGGGAACCGATCTCCCAGCTTCGGACGTTCAAAGTCCAGGCCAGAAATCACGGGCAAGTTTTCAACTCCTGAGATCTCACCAGTTTTCACTGTGTATCCTTCTTCATCAAAAACGGCTGATTGAGACTCTGAATCTCCATCGAAAAGCATAATGGCCAGCGGCTTCCGCCGATAAAGAAATACTTTCAGGGAATCAGGGAATATTTTGAGTACCCGAGCTTTCCTGATCACAGGGTACGACTCAAGCCTGGCCTCCAGTTCATCAGCATCAACACGACTCCATCGAACACCCTCAAGATCGAGAATTTCTAACAGCTGACTGTCAGCAAGTCCCAGATCACTGTCAAGAGTGATTGTCCTGACACCTGTATGACGGCGAGTCGACCATATACCCCATACCAATTCCCCGACGATCAATCCTGAAAGCATGAAGATTCCAAGTACACAGATTAATCGCAGACCTGCCCGCCGGGATAAACTCATCGTGCTTTCCCCTTAGCCAGATTAAAAACCAATCCAAAGGAGACAAGAGTCATAAAGACAGATGAGCCTCCTGCAGAAAATAATGGCAGCGGGATCCCTGTAGCGGGCAATACTCCTGAAACTACAGAAAAATTAACAAGGGCCTGCCAGAAAATTGCCGTTACAATTCCAAATCCACCCCATCTGGAGAAGACATCATCAATCTTTGCTACCATCGCCCACCCTTTAATGGCAAGTATGATGAACAACAGCATGACCAGGGAAATGCCAAGGAATCCTGTTTCCTCACCAACCACGGCCACAACAAAATCTGAATGAGCGGATGGCAGACCACCGCGTTTGACGATTCCTTGACCGACACCCCTACCCCAAACTCCTCCACGTTCCAAAGCCATTCTGGCCTTCAGGACTTGATACCCCGAACCGCCAGGATCAGCCTCAGGTATCAACCACGAAAGGATGCGACTCAAACGATACGGCCTTGCAGCCAGCATGGCAAGCGAAACCAGAATCCCGGAAATGGAAAGCACTCCAATCACTTTTCCGGAAACACCAGCAACAAAAAGAAGCATCAGAGTCAGCACCAGGAAAAAAGCAACTGTTGAAAAATCATTCTGAAAATATACAGTTGCCACCAGAGTTGAAACGACAAGAAGAGGAGGCAGTAGGGTGTCACGAAAGTTGATCAGTTTATCACGATTTTTCGTTAGCATCCGTGCGAGATACAGAATCAACACCACCCGGGTGAGTTCAGAAGGTTGGAAGGTCAATCCGTAGATCTCAATCCAGCGACGGGCACCACCTGAGAGATAGCCAACACCCGGGACATAAGTCATGAGATTCAGGAGCAGAGCTACCCACACTAAAATGGGAACAGATTTTTTTATATAATCCAGAGGAACCCTATAGACAACAATACCGGCAACAGTACCCAGAAGCACCCATACTAACTGACGTCTCCAAATTCTGAAAGGATCATCAAAAACAGCATCTGCAAAATGCCAGGAGGCCGAGAAAAGGAAGGCGGTACCAACACCGATAAGTAGAAATTGCAAACCCGGCATTCCCTTCGCAGGTTCTGCACCTGCCAGTTTTTCCGGTCTGAAGACAATAAATCCCATCACACACTCTCTCACTGAATCTTCAAAGTACTCAATCCCAGGATGGCAAACAGACCTCCAAGGATCCAGAACCGGGTAACGACTTTGCTCTCTTTCCAGCCTGAGAGCTCGCAATGGTGATGTAGGGGGCTCATCAAAAAAACTCTTCTTTTTGTCTTCTTGTAATACAGGACCTGGATTACTACCGACAGAGTCTCAAGAACAAACACTCCTCCGATAACAAGAAACAAGATTTCTTTCTTCAGCAACAGAGAGAATACGGCAAGAAGACTGCCCAGAGTGAGACTCCCTAGATCTCCCATCATGATTTCAGCCGGATGGGCATTGAACCAGAGAAAACCCACACAAGCCCCGAGCAATGCGGTGGTCGATATTGTTAATTCCCCAGCTCCTGCTAGATGCGGGATGATGAGATACCGTGCGAATTCAGCATGACCGGAAAGATACGCAAGGCCAGCAACAGCGACAAGAGCGATGACAACAAGTCCGACAGCCAGCCCATCCAGACCATCGGTTAGATTCACAGCATTCGAGACTCCGACAATCATGAGGATACCAAATGGTATATACAGGAGTCCCATATCAAGAACCGGCTTCTTAACAAACGGGACGTAGAGCATAGTGGTCTCAGGATTCCTGAAAATATAGAGAAGAATCATCACGAAAAGTGAGACAATTACTTGCCCCACAAACTTCACCCCAACACGCAAACCATTTGAGTTTTTTTTCGTAATCTTCAGCAGATCATCGACAAAACCCAGCAAACCGAATCCGATAGCACTAAACACAACTATCCATGTATAACTGGATGATAAGTCCTGCCATAAAAGCACGGAAATTAAAAACGCGAGGAGGATAAGAGCCCCACCCATCGTAGGGGTTCCGGCCTTGGATAAGTGAGCTGCAGGTCCATCGGCCCGTATCTCCTGACCGATCTTAAATCGGACCAAAAACCGTATAACTTTCGGACCAAAGAGAAAGGCTGTTAATAAAGCTGTAACAGCTGCATAAGCTGAACGAAAACTTATGTATTGAAAGATATTAAATGCATTGGCAATATCTACCAATGGATAAAACAGAGCCTTGACCATCACCCCTCCCCTGAACAGTGAATAAATTCCAGTTAAATCATTTATTTATACAATACTTTATCAACAAAAACTTTGTCAACAAAATCATACAAAAACATCATACAAACGCTCGAGAGCATTCCCATGTGAACCTTTTATCAATACTATATCCCCAGGTTTTTTATACCCGTGAAGTTCCGATTTCAATTCTCCCATATTTGTATATCGCTGCAGAGAGCCTCGATAGCCACTGGCCAGCAAAGATTCTTCTATTGAGATCGAAGTATCCCCGTAAAGAAAAACTGCTTCGGGCTCTATCTTTGCGACAGTTTTGCCAGCGACCATTAGAGCTGGTATGGTTTCATTTCCCAGTTCTAATAACTCACCCAGAATAACAATACGACGTCCAGACAATTTCAATCCCCTGAAGAACTCAAGTGCGGCATTCAATGATTCAGGATTCGCATTATAACAATCTCGTACAACGATGTATTTACCTTCGATTACTTCACACCGACTGTCCGCCGGCTTTACAGATTCCAGACCAGTTTCGATCGCAGATTCCGGTACACCAAGGGCAAGAGCGGCCTCCACTGCCGCCATGGCATTAAGGAGATTATGCCTGCCGGCCAGTGGATAGTTTATCTCCCTCCTTCCTCGTTTTATGCGATAACCTTTAATTCCTTCATCCTTAAAATCAATCCAGTTTTTTTCCCCCCACTTTCCAAACAGTCTCACTTCACCCGGAAAATTCCCAACAAGAAAATCCCGCCAGGGTTCATTCGCATGAACAACAGCCACGGAAGGAGATGAATTAAAAACTGCCTTTTTTTCATTGGCAATAGATTCAAGAGAACCAATTTCTCCAACATGAGCCAGTCCGATATTTGTTATTATCCCAACTTCTGGCCGGGCAATATCCGCAAGAAGTGCAATTTCTCCAATGCGATTCATTCCCATTTCCAGAACCGCGATTTCATGTGTTGACCGGAGATCAAAGAGAGTAAGAGGAAGACCAATATCCGAGTTATAATTACCCTGAGTATGTAAAACAGAAGACCCCTTCCATGCCATCATGATGGCGGTAAGGATATTCTTTGTCGTTGTCTTCCCATTGCTTCCTGTAATACCGACAACCCTGAGATTTTTTGCCGTTTCCCTCCGAAATCTGGCGACTTTCAGTAGAGCTGTCCGGGCATCATCAACTAAAACCAATGATTTACCCGGTGGCGGCACAGGCAGATCATGGCTTTTTGATACAAGAGCGACTTCTGCGCCCTCTTCCCATGCCGATAAGCAAAACTGACTACCATTTTGTTTTCTCCCTGGCAATGCGACAAAAAGATCACCTGCCTGGCAAATTCGAGAATCAGCTCTCGCGCGACGAATCCCGGCATCAGGATTCCCCAGCAATTCACCATCGGTCAACTCTGCAAGCATTGAGGCATTGAACATATCCAGAAGTTTATTCACTGCTTTCTCCGGTTGTTTCAGGCAATTGTACCTGCAGTACATTTCCATGATCAGCTGGATCAAGCTCCAGAGGACCTTTCCCCAGGGTATGAACTCTTTCCGGAGCACTGAATACAGCTATTCCTGCCAGTAATCGTTTATTCTCCTCCAACAGCTCTTCCTGTGCACCTTCATAAGCTCCTACTTCTTCAAGGGCAACCGTATAACGGTAGGACTGCAGTGCCTTTATCATCAACAATACCGGAATACTCACCAATATCAGTGCAGTGAGAACATGCTTCATTGAGTCCCTCCAATTTCAGGTCTGCCCAGAACTCTGAACTTCGCACTCCTTGCTGAAGGATTCTCCAGGCATTCCTTCTCAGAAGGAACGACTGGTTTTTTCGTGTAAACATTACAATCTCCACCATATTTCACATCTCTGCGGCGAAAAGACTGCTTAACCATCCGATCTTCCAGGGAATGAAAGCTGATTACACCCAGTTTTCCTCTTGAGGCAAGCATTCCCGGTACAACATCCAGAATACGGGCTAATCTGTCCAACTCATGATTAACAGCAATGCGAAGGGCTTGAAATGTCTTTGTAGCTGGATGTCGCCGGCCATACCTGTAACCGGAAGGTACAGCAGAATGAACTATGTTCGCTAAATCAGAGGACTCTACAATTTTTTTCTGCTGACGTCTGGCAACAATCCGTCTGGCAATTCGACGACTGTAACGCTCTTCCCCATACCTGAATATGAGATTGGCCAGATCATCCTCTCTGAGCTTGTTGACAAGATCTGATGCCGAAACTTCAACACTGTCATCGAGACGCATATCCAGGGGCTCTGATGAAGTGAACGCAAACCCTCTCCCTCTTTTCTTATAGTGATAATAAGAAACCCCCAGATCCACCAGAACGATGCCGGGCGCAGGGCCTTTCCAGTCAGCCAGTATATCATCATTCCATCCCACTCTTCCCTCAAACCGATCAGAAGAATATGATGATAATCGCATGGAAGCCCTCTCAACCATGATCGGATCAGCATCAATACCAACAACCTTTGATTCTGGATACGCCTCAAGAAACATTGACGCATGACCACCCTCTCCCAGAGTGGCATCAATGATACAGGCATCCCTGCAACTGGGGACAAGATGCTTGATCACCTCTTCAGACATAACTGGTTTATGAATCGGATTCACACTCATTTTTTCCTACCGCATCCATAATGCCGAAGTCCTCCCAGACTTGTTCTACCTCGCCAGCCTTAACTGATTCATAGTGATTAAGAGCTGCTTCATCCCATATTTCCAACTGCTCATCCATTCCCATGACATAACATGCCTTGGAGATTCCGATAGCCCTCATGAGGGATAATGACAGTTTTACCCGTCCAGTTTTATCTATCAAAATCTCCTCTGCAGGAGCAACAATACGACGCATGACATCTTGATTACGCAGGGAAAATACTGATGCCTGACTCAGAACCTCCTGGGAAATTTCCTTCCATTTCTCAGGAAGAAAAAGCCAGAGGCATTTCTGAATTCCTTTGGTCAATATAAGTGTTTCACCGGGAATCTGTTGCCGTAATTTGGCTGGCAGCAGCATTCGGCCTTTGTCATCAATAATCACACTGTATTGACCTTGAAGTATCAAAATTACTCCCCACGAATATTGGTTAACTCACCACTTTTAAATACTTTTTTACACCTCAGATAATATATCCTGTGAACATAATACGTCAAGGTTATATCGATAAATTCATCGAAAAATTTTGATAAACAGAAAACAACTATACAGGTGATTAGTGGATTCGTATGATGGGTAGTGTATGCAAACAATATGCAACTCTAAAAGGTCTGAGTTATAACGAGTTTAACATGGATTTTTAGTGAAATAACAAGCTTTCTGACACCAGAGAAGAATCCAATGATACGGACAGGACGAATTGAATCCAATCGATCTATATAACTCTTAAACCATGTATCGGAGGTATGTATGAAGTATCAAACATCCATAGAAATAAACATAAGGCAACCTCTAAAAAACCGTTTTTGGAATTTGGCGCAATGGCGGTGCATTCCTCGGAGCTTTGCTCCTGCGGTACGCACCTGCTTAAATTTTTTCTTGATGCAAGGCGGCAAATGATTAAGCGGTTGGCGGTGCGTTCCTCGGAGCTTTGCTCCTGCGGTACGCACCTGCTTAAATTTTTTCTTGATGCAAGGTGGCAAAAGCTTAAGCGGTTGGCGGTGCATTCCTCGGAGCTTTGCTCCTGCGGTACGCACCTGCTTAAATTTTTTCTTGATGCAAGGTGGCAAAAGCTTAAGCGGTTGGCGGTGCATTCCTCGGAGCTTTGCTCCTGCGGTACGCACCTGCTTATGTGAGCATTTTGACAACGTAGTAGCAAGGAAAAAGATCGAGTCAAGAACTAAATGGGGTTTTTAGAGGTGCCCGGTAATCAAAAACCTACATCAGATTTCGAAAGAATTCCATATCAAGAGACATTACCTTATAAAAGCTTTTTGAAATGTTATGATTTTCCCCTGGATACTCATAGAAGGAATAAGAAACTCCTGCAGCATCAAGACGTTGTCGGAACGGCTGGCTCCAATGAAAGGGAACCGATTCATCTGCACTGCCATGATGAATGATCAAAGGTGTATTAATGGAATCCAGATAGTTGATTGGAGTAATGGAAGCATGGGCTTCAGGGGGTATTTCTGTGTTGATTAACTCCAGACGCTGGTCGGCTTCTTTGTGATTCCGCTTTCTGAGAAAGTACAGGGTGTTTTCCGGGAAATCTCTGGTGACCGGTGCCCAGAGTGTGGATCCTTTTAGATCATTGGAAATGGTCATGATCCTCAGACCTATTTCACCACCCATGGAATGACCATAGAGAAAGATGTTTTCCGAATCGACATCGGAAATCATTTTGAGTCCGGCAATGAGATTCATAACATCCACTGTGTAATCGACCGTCCGGGCAGGACTACGGACACGGCCTGTAGATCGTCCATGCCCGCGATAGTCGGGTTTAACGACATAAAAACCTCCTGCAGCATAATACTGCGTTACCAGACGATAGCTTTTCGTGGTTGAATAATAATTCGGTGGAATATAACCGTGAGCCAGAAGTATAACAGGCCAGCCGCCCGGTGGAGCTTTTCCAACGGGTTTTTCGATAAGCCCATACACTGTATTACCATCAGATTCATACTGGAACTCACGGGCTTCCAAACCTTCCTTTGCAGGAACTGAATCCAGGAACATAATGGTTCCGGCAGAATATTCCCTCTCCCGCAGGGCTTCAATACTCAGAGGATGGACACCTTCATCAGCATATACCACAGCACAGGACAGGACAATGAAGAATGTTATCTCTATTAACCGTCTTGAATTCACAGCACTCAGCATAAACTGATCAGGAGCTAGAATCAAGTCCAGGCTCAGAGTCATAGGGGCACCTCTAAAAAACCCATTTAGTTCTTGACTCGATCTTTTCTGCCGCTACTGCGTTGTCAAAATGCTCACGTAGCTCAGATACGCTCCGCTTTTGCCGCCTTGTATCGACAAAAAATCTCTTCGTCAATTTCCTAAAGCTGTTTTTTAGAGGTACCCATAGCATTCTCCACAGAAAACTACGATTACACAGCTTTGAAGCAGTCTTCCATAATATGAACAACCATCAATGGTCAAAATCTCCTCCAATTGCGACTGGATGTGCTGTTTATCTGGCCGTCAGTTCATATAGCCGGATTTCGGTTGTGTACTGGATTGTTTACGGAACTGTTTTCATTCTTTTAATCTTGCTGTTTGCTGGTTTTCATCCCGGGAGATGGCATTACTCACTACAAGTTCGACTAAGAGAAGTTTCAGATATTCTCCTACTCATCTTATCAGGATTTATTATTGCCAGTTTGTCCCAGATACAAGTGCCCCTGCAGACAATTCGAACCACCTATGGGATCAGGATGGAGGATGTTAGGGAGGTGAAATGTATGCTGATTGAAGATCCCGTTCTCATAAAAAAAGGTCTCTGGGCTGCCGATGCACTCCTTCTTGAAGCCAGCTCGGAAAACCTGACCGCAGAAGCAAAAGGACGAGTGACAGTTTTCGGTCAATCATCACTTCTGGAGATGGGATTCGGACGTATTATTCAATCAACAGGGTATACCAATACGGATAAACCATTATTCTGGTATTCGGACAAAATAACGCCCGGTGAATGGAGATCCCGGCTGTTGAAATGGAGACATTCCCTGCTGGGAAAGATGAGTGAGGGGTTGGAAAGAACCTCCCATGATACTTTTACATTTCTCTCAGCACTCATTCTTGGCCGCAGGATTGACTCCGGCTCGCGTGTAATCAGGCAATTCCGTGAAGCAGGGTGCATGCATCTACTGGCACTGTCAGGTTTTCATGTCGGCTTAATTGCCATTGCAATCAGACGCATAACAATCGTCATACTCGGCATGAAAGGCTCAAGTATGGCATCACTTCTGGTTGTAGCAGTTTACCTGCTCCTGGCAGGATTCCGTCCTTCACTGGTACGGGCGGTAATCATGTATACCATGTGGACACGAGACAGATACAAAGGCTATCAGGCATCCCCTTTCAAATACCTGTGTATTGCTTTCATTCTCCAGATAATACTCTTCCCGCGAAGTGTGAATTCCCTTTCATTTCTATTAAGCTATACAGCTCTTGCTGGCATACTGACAGGTGGCTTGAGTTTAAGCAGCATTCTCAAGCGGTATATACCGGTCCATACAGCCGGAATCATTGGAATTGGTATTGGTGCCCAAACTGCTACCATGCCAATTATTGTAAAAACGTTTGGAATCTGGCGACCCATTGCTATTTTATCAGCAGCATTTCTTACACCTCTTGTCGCATTATCTATGGCTGCTGGAACAATTCTCATGGTTATTCCAGTTGGCAGAATCATGGAATTCAACATAATCTTTCTGGATACAGTGGTGGAGTTGATGACAGTAATGGCCGGTTTCTTCTCCAGAGCTCCAGCTTTGAGCATAAGTGCATTCCTGTCTTGGCCAATAATGGCAGTCGGTACTATACTGCCAACACTTTATAAAAACAATGTCCGCACAATTGAACCACAACTCCCCAGCCTCAATCCGCAAGTTTCTCGAGGCCCATAATATGTCTCCACGAAAACGGTGGGGACAGAACTATCTTATAAACCAGGGAGCAAGAAAAAAAATTATTGAATTTCTCGATATTTCACCCAACACAAAAGTCTGGGAAATCGGCTCAGGTCTGGGAGCCATGACTGAATTGATACTCCATGAATCTTCCTACCTGACTGTTTTCGAAATTGACCCGGCCTGCTGTCAATGGCTCATGGATTCCTATACATCTCAAGGCATGAAACTCATTTCAGGCGATGTAATGAAAACCTGGAAAAATCAATGGGGAATTGAATGTCCAGACCGAATTGCAGGGAATCTGCCCTACAACGCGGCATCAGCAATCATTGCATCATTTACAGAAGCTCAATGCATGCCCAGGCGCTGGGTCATAACAGTTCAGGAAGAAATGGCCCATCGTATGCTTGCTTCAGCAGGAACGAAAGCATATTCCTCTTTTTCAATTCTTTGCCAGACCAATTACAGCATGACTGATGGAGGGAGATTATCTCCAGGTTCATTTTACCCTGTTCCCAGGGTACAATCCCGGATCATAATCCTTGAGCCAACAAAGCCGTACGGAGAGATTTCAGACTTGAAACTATTACAGCTACTCACCCGTAGCCTGTTTCATGCACGGCGCAAAACCATCAATAATAATCTCAACACAGCCCGGCACATTGAAAAATTCCCCAATATTGATACTGTCAAGTCCATTTTGAGAGATCAAGGGATAGCACTCAACCAGCGCGCAGAAACTATAGAACCTGAAATCTGGGTAGCTCTGACAAACAAATTGTTTACGGGCACCTCTAAAAAACCCATTTAGTTCTTGACTCGATCTTTTCTGTCACTACTGCGTTGTCAAAATGCTCACTTAAGCAGGTGTGTACCGCAGGAGCAAAGCTCCGAGGAACGCACCGCCACTTCGTCAATTTCCTGAAGCTGTTTTTTAGAGGTACCCTTACCTATGAATCAGTCATTGCCTACATTTCCTGCCTGTGTTAGTTTTAGATATCATGAGTCTATTTCTTGTTGCTGCTGCACCACTTTGGTATCTATTGATTATTTCATATTATCCTCCCCCCTCATCAGGCTGGCAGGGAATTCTCATGCCATGGTTCAGTGGCCTGTTGATTGGAATGGCTTCCTTATTAATAACTCTGAGCCTGTCATCCCGAATAATTTTCGGGTTGGATTCTACTCATTTGTATTTCTGGAACTGGTTCAGAGGTAGTGGATGGGCCATGACTCCAGGAGTAATCACCGTAACAGCGTTGTATATTACCAGACAAACACCCAGATCCAGGATTAGAAATCTGGCTGGATGGTTCAGTGGTATAGCCACTGTTTATATGGTATGGACAGCAATTTCTCTGGATCCAGGGTTTGAAGTTTACCGATATCTTTTTACACCTCTTGTCTGGATAGCAGTGCTTAGCTTTACTGCCTTTACCCTTGATCATGGTCTCAGGATGGAACGAAGAATACAATTTCTCATACTGGCAGTGGCTTTAATTCTGCCTTCATTGTTTACACTTATTCCAATGCTCTACATTTACAATGAAAAAACTGCTGCATGGCTCATTACCATTGTGCTGGCGACCGGGTCATCTGCAATGATTTATATGGATTCACGTGGCTGGTCAATCTAAGTCAGTATTGAAGACCTGTCTTTTGACATTGTTCATATCTCTCCTCCTGGTCGGAAACAATCTTAGTTGTTCACAGCAAACAGCTCTATTCATATCAGATCCTTATGCCGATACTATTGGCAACCGGGAAATATACAGCTGGTGGCTTGCATTGAATTCCCGGTTGTATGGCATCCGTGTCATTCATGAATTACAGAGTGATGATGAGACACTTTCAGAAATAATTGCAGAATTAGCATATATTCCTGATATTGTGGTTCTTACCCCATGGAATGCTGAGGAAGCGAAACGACCATTATTGAAGAGGAGCCAGGTAATTATTGCCGGAGGAGAACCACTGGCCAATTCTCCTGAGAACGTAACGGGTATTGCCCTGGACAGAACACAACACTACACCAGGATGGGAGAAATTGCAGGAAACATGGCTATTGATCAAGGTAAACCAGCACTGGTACTTCATAACGGAGATATTGACAGTTTACTCACTTCATATGAAAGTATAACAAATGGGCGTTATCCCATCTTGAACTTCCCGGTTATTAATGATATCAATAATGATACGTTACCTGATGGTTTTATTGAGGAAGCAGCTGAGGCTTCGGTATTACTCCTTCTAGCCGGTACAATGAATACGAAGGCTTACCATGGAACTCAGAATATTCAACCACCAGTTATAACAGAATCAGCATCCTCCGCAGGATACTGGAGTAAAAGGATTATTGCCAGTATAGAAAATGATGATAGAAGGATGAGAAAAATTCTTCTAACAGTAATGGGTAATAAGAATCAGGATTCGCTAATTTTTTACCCTGGTAGATTGAAATATAGGCGAAAATGGTTTGACTCATTCAAGCAGTCAATTCTATAATTATTATGAACGTGATTGTTCGCCGTTTTGCTTATCACAAATAAGGAGATTAAGAATGAAAGGAAACAGACTTTATTCGACTTTGCTCATACTGATGGTAATGCTGTCAAGTGCACTTGGTGCAGACGAGATTACCGTAAGACTGGAGTCGAGGATAATTGAAACCTGGGATGGACCTGAATCCGGATACTTCAGTGATACAGGAGAACCCATTGTATGGAAAGTCAGGGGAAGTAAGTTTTCCGTAGAAAACCGTCCACGCCTGGCATATGCCATGAATGAATGGCCTTCTGACTTATTCGGCACAGCTCCTGAAGAACCTGAAACGTTGGGTGTATTTGGAATCAATGCCGCATTTATACGTCAGGGATATAATCAGATAGAGATCATTCCCGGTGTTGAGAATAATGGAGAATTCACTCCCAAAGCTGTACCCCTGCCTGGACGAGTACATACTCTTGATTTCTGGGTTTGGGGATCAAATTATAACTACAACATAGAGTTTCTTTTTAGAGACTTCAACGGAATATCCCACCGCCTTCATCCGTTTAGAAATGAAAATCTCCGAGATCCAGGGAGCCTGAAGTTCATTGGCTGGAAGAATATGTTCATCACAATGCCAAACCATATCAAACAGTCTTCCAATTACATAAAGCTAGTTCCTTCACTGAGTCTGACAAAAATAGTAATCTCAACTCATCCCGAAGAAGTTGTGTCCGGCTTCAATTTGTATCTGGATCATTTGAAAATACTGACGGATATACATAACACACAATATGATGGATATAATCTGGTTACAAAACAAAGAACTCAAGAAATCTGGACAGCAGGAGAATAAAATGAAGAAGCTTACAATTACAGTCATTGTCTTAACTCTGGTTTTATCCGAAGGATTTGCCCAAAATGAGATTAACCCTGACCAAATAGGCAAAATCACTGCCCAACAAAAACTCAAAGAGATCTCAGTCAGCAAGATGGAAGACACAGGTTTATGGTATGGTGTTATGCCGGCTGACCATGGTATAATGTCACTCAGAACCTTTTCTAGCAGCGGTTCTAACAACAAAGAGATCATTGAAGATGAACAACAGTTTGGACTGGGTGAAAAGGATGAAAAAGTTATCGGGGCCAAAATTGAATTCTATCATAGAGGTGCAATCTCCTTCTCCCTCAAGCCAACCAGACCTCTGCCTATTGAAGGAATAACAAAAACCATATCGGTATGGGTAGCTGGAAGAAACACTGAGCACAAGCTGGAGATTACATTAGCCGATCAATTTGGGAATCATGCCATAATTCCAATGGGGAAACTCAATTTTTCCGGCTGGAAAAAGCTCACTGTTACCGTTCCAGCAAGTATGAAGCAGCGTGATTATCATTATAATGACCGGATGGGTGTCAGCATTACCGGCTTCAATATAGTATGTAATGTCGTTGAAACTTATGGAAGATACTACATTTATTTTGATGATATCCGGGCTGTAACTGATCTTTTTGCCGAAGAAAGCCGGGACAGTGATGATATGATAGATGCATGGTGAGTCCAGAAACAGCATAGTAATCCAGAATTTCTGCCGTGCTGAAAAGAATACTTGAGTTGATTCGCCATGATGAACAGTGTTACTGAAAAACTGGTTGCAATAGCGACCTTTACTGATTTATCCGATGAGGATCGATACGCAATTGCTGATATCTGTCATGCAATAGAAATCGACAAAGACACTGTAATCGCCAATCAGGGTTTGGATGCCGATAGGCTTTTTGTAATACTGACAGGCAAAGTCGGAATATGGATAGATTATGGTATGGACAGTGCCGATCTTCTAACGGTGACAGAAGCACCGAATCTCGTCGGTGAATTAAGTGTAGTCGATGAATTACCACGCAGTGCAACGATGGTTACCCAGACGACTGTTACTGGTTATACGATTTCAGCAGATGATTTCCGTAAGCTATTAAAAGACCGTGGAACAATAGCATTATCCTTGATGAAGGGTATTTCTCGCATAGTTCGCAGCAGTAATGACAGTTTCATACACGAACTTCGTATGCGAAATAATGAACTGATCATTGCAAATAATGATCTGAAGCAGGCTCAGAGACAACTCCTGCGTCAAGATCGTCTATCCAGCCTGGGTAAATTCTCATCAATGATAATGCACGATCTCCGAAATCCTCTTTCAGTTATCAATGCCTATGCGGATATGCTGTCCCTCAAACTGGAAGGTGATGATGAAAATACTCTGGAATTAAAAAAATATACCAATCAGATTCATCGTGAAACCATAAGACTTACTGGTTTAACCAATGAATTACTGGATTATTCCAAGGGTGAAGTACGCCTGGTATATGCCCCTTCGAAAACAGCAGATCTATTCAAGTCTCTTGACGACAGTGTGGGATCATCAGCAAAATCAAAAGAAATAAACTTGATATGGAATAATGAGTTTGAGGAAGTAATATTACTTGATATCGAACGCATCCTGAGAGTTCTTATCAATTTGTTTGATAACTCATTGAAAGCATGTAGGAAACATAACAGCATCACTGTCTCTTCAAAGAAAAAAGGCAACTATCTGTGCATCACTGTGGCAGACAATGGGATTGGTATGGACTATGAAACCAGAACACATGTATTTGATCCTTTTTACACGAATTCAGAGAATGGAGGCACTGGACTGGGAATGCACATTGTGAAAACAGTCGTAGAAGCCCATAATGGAACTGTGGAAATTCAGAGTGCCATCAAAAAGGGAACCGAGGTTTCCATTTACCTGCCTCTACGATTCTATTGAGAATAATCTTTGAGTATTGTCTCTGATGCTCTGTGCCAGTTTTCCGGGGTCTTCTCCTCTTAATTCTGCAAGAAATTCCAGTGTATGCCCAATGAGTCCAGGATGATTATTCTGACTTCTTACATGCTGCGGAGCCAGATAAGGCGAATCTGTCTCGATAAGTATTCTGTCGTCGGGGATGATCTTGACAGCCTCATGAAGTATTCCCATCTTCCTGTATGTGAGGTTTCCCGCCAGGGATATGTAATAACCCAATTCCAGAACCTGCTCAGCAGTTTCCCTGTCGGATGAGAAACAATGAAATACACCCATGCGACAGGAAGATTCTCTGACCAGTTCTAAAACATCCCTATCAGCTTCCCGGTTATGAATGATTACTGGCTTGTTGAGTTCTGAAGCCAGATCCAGGTGTTCCCTGAATGCCATTTTCTGCACCTTGACTGGTACATGATCCCTGTAGAAATCAAGTCCGCTTTCTCCAACTGCCACAACACTGGGGTGTCTGGCCTGTTCCCGGATCAGTTCGAAACGTTCATGCCATGTTGTTTTTCCATCGCTGGCCGATGATAAGGGGTGAATACCTGCCGAAAGCTTGATCAATTCAAATTCATTGGAAAATCCAAGGCGTTCATCAAAATCGACTTCATTGACTGCAACATCAATGGCCCCTGTTAAACCATTGGAAAATGCAGTGCTAAGAATCTCAGTAAGATTCATTCCTCTTTTTTTCATGTGTAGAGCATGAAAATGGGAATCAATTATTCTACAGGGAAGATAACAGCTTTTTGAATTGTCCATAAGAAATGGGAAATCGATCCTGAATGAGTTGCTGACCCTAATTACGCCCTACAGCATTGAGGCTTTCAAATGCTTCAATGATACGGGCCACCAGCGTTTCCTGGCCTTTTCTGAGCCAAACCCTTAGATCATAGTATTTCTTATTCGGAGCATCGGCACCATTGGGATTTCCCAACTGTCCCTGTAGGTAAGCTTCGTTTTCCTTATAAAAATTCAGCACTCCCTTCCATGTAGCCCATTGAGTATCAGTATCAATGTTCATCTTCACCACACCGTATTCAATACTTCTGCGGATTTCTTCCTGGGAAGAACCTGAACCACCATGAAATACATAGGTTACTGGATGAGGATTGGTCAGATTGTGTTTACGGACTATATACTTCTGCCCCTGATCAAGAATGGCTGGTGTCAGCTTGACATTTCCTGGTTTATAAACCCCATGGACATTGCCAAATGCCGCCGCTATGGTGAAATTGGGACTGATTTTGTTCAGTTCTGTATAGGCATAATCGATTTCCTCAGGTTTTGAGTACAGATCAGCTAGATCTCTATCCGAGTTATCGACACCATCTTCTTCACCACCTGTGATACCCAGTTCAATTTCAAGATACATACCCAGAGCACTCAGGCGCTTGAGATACTCACCGGAAATTTTTACATTCTCTTCGATAGATTCTTCCGAGAGGTCAAGCATGTGAGAGCTGTAAAGCGGTCGACCCTTTTCCTTATAAAACTCTTCACCAGCATCCAATAGTCCATCCAGCCATGGCAACAACTTTTTCGCACAATGATCTGTGTGAAGAATAACGGGAATACCATAAGCTTCCGCAACATGATGGACGTGATTAGCAGCAGCGATACCTCCAATTACATCGGCCCGGCCCTTAGCGGGTTTAAGACCCTTCCCGGCAAAAAATGTAGCTCCCCCATTGGAAAACTGTATAATAACAGGTGAATTAACTCTGGCAGCGGCTTCAAGTACACCATTAACCGATTCAGTATTGACACAATTCACTGCCGGAAGAGCAAATCCCTGACTTTTGCAGATTTCAAACAGTTTTTTTAAATCATTCCCGTAGACAACACCTGGTTTGATATTGTCTAGAACTTTGTTACTCATTATTATTCTCCTTCCAGGCTATTCTAGCATATACTTAACCGTTGACCCAACCCATGAGCACGATTAAGATTAGGGTACCTCTATTACATATATTGCCGGTGTGGTGGAATAGGTAGACACAGCAGACTTAAAATCTGCTGGCACATGTGCCGTGCCGGTTCAAGTCCGGCCACCGGTAAACACTCCCCCTACCAGATTGTTTATAAAGCTCCCTTCCTGTATATTTTATCAACTTTGGCAATTTCCTTTTCAGCCAGGGAAAACTTCACATGCAAATCTTTCTGCATTCGTTTAAATACTTCAACTGTTTCAGCCACGTGTTCTTCTGTATGAGCAGCCGTTGGAATCATTCGAAGCATCACAATCCCCGGGGGAATAACAGGCCAGATAACTCCTGTACAGAAAACTCCATTTTTTCTCAGATAGGTGAGAACTTTTTTAATCAGTTCTTCCAGGCTTTTCCCGGCAGGAATATAAACAGCACATATAGGAGATTCACCAGAACCAATATGACAGCCCAGTTCTCGAAGACCATTTTTCAATTGCCTGGAACGTTCCCACATAACAGCACGTCTGTCATTTCCATTGATAACCTTCGTGAGAGCAACTTGAAGGGATTTAACATAGACCATGGGAAGGGCTTTGGCAAAGACCTGAGTTCGAGCATTGAAGGCAATCCAGTCCCGGACCTGAGTGCTTGTAGCCGCATACCCCCCGATCGAAGCAAATGTTTTTGCAAATGTGCCGAAATAGATGTCGATATTATCCTGGACACCAAAAAAATCAGCCGTACCTCGGCCTTGATCACCCATAACTCCAATGCCATGGGCATCATCAATGAATACACGGGCACTGTACTTTTCGGCCAGCATGGTAATATTTCGAAGATCAGCCAGGTCTCCAGTCATTCCATAGACACCTTCGGTCAATATCATCACCCCACCCTTACGGTTTTTGTTGACACTGCCAAGTACCGATTCCAGATCATTCATATCATTGTGACGAAAAAATCGGACCATGGGTTTACCGCCCTGACCACCCTTCGCACTGAACGCCGCATCAATGATACAGGCATGAGCAAGTCTGTCCACGATGAGGATATCATCTGGTCCACAGAGGGAGGTAACAGTTCCCACGACACCCATGTATCCGTAATTAAACAGAAAAGCGTCTTCTTTCCGGGCATATTCAGCCAGTGACTTCTCCAGATCCAGATGCTCACTCGTCGTACCACTCATCATACGGGAGCCCATCGGTGAACTGACAGACCACTTCTCCGCCGCTTCGATTGCAGCAGCTTTGATTTCCTCATCATTGGCAAGGCCAATGTAGTTATTGACTGACCACATAATGTTTTCACGGCCCTGAATCTTCATCAAGGGTCCGGGAATGTCATCGATAACCGGCAATGTATAAAATCGATCTCCGGCTGCCCTGAGTTCTCCGAAATATCCTTCGCTTGTTGCACATTTTGCAAAAATATCAATCATTTAATCTCCAATACTCATCAGCTGGTTGAGCTCGCCTGCAGATTGTATTCAGCGACATCCTTCCAGTCAGTTCCCCCTTCATCAACAACAGGCATTTACTCCTGACCGATACTTATCGAACAAACCCCCATGCATCCAATATCAGGGACAATTACCGATACAGTTTCAATCGACATATTACAACTGCACTATACATGAAATATTGATTTCAGTTGAAGAGTTTCTCACAGATATCAACAATACTTTCATCGGAAGTATCCAATGGGAGTATTTCCTCCGGGATGATGTGATGCAGTTCTCCATGTTTTTTAATTCCACGGACTCCACCACCTGTTATATTGAGCATCACCACTTCATCCTTTTTGACTCTGCCCATTTTCACTGCATTGAACAAGGAAGCCACGGCCACAGAAGCTGCCGGAGTGATATCACAACCTTCCAGTTCCGCGAATCTTTCACCTGCCTTATAGGCTTCCTCATTGGATGCGGTGAGAACAGCTCCCCCTGTGGATTTCAGGGCATCATACAAACCGCCGGGGATGGTCCAGGGAGGCCGTCGATTGGTGAGAACCTTCGCATTCACCTGTCCCGCGAGCTTTCTTGCGGATTCATCATCTTTGATAATAAATTTTCGACTGTCTGCATTCCAGGAATCCGCCATAGGTGTAAATGGTTCATTCTGACTCACCATAAGCCGCATGGAATTCTTTCCAAACCGGCCATCGGCAGCCAGACGCATGGCGGCCTCCCATGCTGCAATGGCCCCGGTTCCACTCCCCACTGCCTGGAAGTAAACATCCGGGATACGACCAATGATTGCCGCAGCAGATAATACAGTGGTTCCCATACCATCCCGGCGAGCGATGTTCTTTGCCCCTCCCTCCGCGATAAATAGATTTGAACCCGCAACCGCAGCCTCACTCATGCGAATCGCATCGTAGTAATCCCCACCAGCCGCGGGACAGACAAGCTTCACACAATCTGCCGGAGATTTATTCAGCCAGACATCACCTGTGTTATCCTGTGGAACAAAAAGCAACAGGGGGATGTTGTTGTCTGAACACACATGCGCGAAAGCTCTTGCTGTGTTTCCAGCCGAAGCAACCACAAGGACATAGGGAAAGTGTTCACCCATACGGGCACATACGGTGTATGCCTCGCACTCCTTAAAAGTACAGGTGTTCATAGTGATACCCTTCTCCGGCCACCACCCACTGAAAGTTATCCAGAGATTATTCAAGCCCAGTTCACCAGCCAGGTCTGTACTTCTGAACGTGACGGGCACCGATGCCCCTCGCAGTGTTCGTTTGATAGGAAGCCAATCGGCAAAGCAGTATAATCCTTCCAATTCACTCCTGATATTGAGTTGTTTCACTTCGTACACTGCCCTGATCAGGGATGGTGATTCTTCAGGAAGACTCAAAGTCCATTCATTGGTATCCGAATAGATTTCCCCCGATCCAATCGAAACCAGCTGGTAGGAAGTTGGTGAGAATCTCATATTCCAATTCCTTTCTCTTTAAGAAGATCCATCACAGGATCCAGATGATCGGGAGCAGTCTCCGTCTTCTCGATTGTATAATCCGCATTCACGGCAGAGCCCTCTGTAGAGCCAACCCAGATAGTGAAAACAGATACTGGAGAAACAGAAGCTGTAAAAATCTCCTGTTCTTCCTGACTCAATTCAGAGACTGTTGCCACCAGAACAATGCCGGCATCCACAAGAATATTGCTCAACTCAGCAAGGCGGCGTATCATTTCATCCCTGTTCTTGGGGTAAATGGCATCTCTTTTTACAACCAGATCAGATTCCAGGCCAGCCAGAACATTCTGAACTCCAAGGTAGTACACCTTGGTTCCAAGGTTAAAAAGCCATTCTTCAACAGTTCTTGCAAAATTTGCCTTGCGCCTGTCCTCAGGTCCTCCAACAAGAATCAGGGCTGATTGATGTCCATACTTCTCGCTTCGACTCACTCTGGTAATATTGCCCACATCCCATTTCAGGTTCCGACTCATAACCTGGTCTCTGTACTGGGCTATTCTTCCCCGGAGAGACTGATTAATAATGCCGCCTCCGGCAATTTCATACCCATCGACAATAACAAAACGGCTGGTCTGGGGGAAATCTTCGACCAGATCAAAAGCGATAGGACGCTGGGTCGTAAGAACACAGTCCGCCACATCATGACGCTCAACCATCTTCTTCATTCCATCAGTATTAAGATTGGAAGCATCAATCACTTTCATAGTATCCACCAACTGCATTCGGACTCGCTCAGTACCTGTTTTAAGGAAATACTCCCGATCCCGGACCAGAGGTCTTTTGCCAAGCCAGAAGAGATTAACCCTGATCAAGTTCCCGGACAGTGGGGGTTTTTCATCTGACTTTGCGGCAAGATCTCCACGCTTGATGTAGATCTGTTCGGTCAAAGTGAAACCCGCTGCTTCACCTGCTCCAACTCTTTCGATTTTTTTGTCAGGAAATTCCTCGATACTGGCTATATGACTTCTCTTTCCCGATGGATAAAAGACAATCTCATCACCTTTATTAAGAGTTCCCGAAGAAACCGTACCGGCAACAATGCGACGTTTATCTCCCAGTGCTGTGAACTTATACACTCCCTGAACCGGCATGCGGAAGGGCATGTTCAATGGAACCTCTTCCTTTTGAAATGAATCGATGAGAGAAAGAACCGTATGTCCATCCCACCATGGCATTGCCTTGCTGATGGTTGTAATATTATCTCCGTTCATGCCGGAAACCGGTATAAACGGAACATTCCTCATATTGATATTCCGTAAGAACCGGGAGAATTTCCTAACAACAGATTTGAAGGTTCTGGAATCGTAGTCTACAAGATCCATCTTGTTCACCAGAACACATATCTGCTTGATACCAAGCATGGATAAGAGGTACCCATGCCGCCTTGAGTTTTCCTGCACTCCTTCATGAGCATCAATGCAGAGAAAGGCAGCCTCCGCCCTGGCTGCTCCTGTTACCATGTTTTTCAGGAATTCAATATGGCCAGGGGCATCGATTATGATGTAGTGACGCTTTTTCGTGTTGAAGAAGACCCGGGCCGAATCAATCGTTATACCCTGACTCTGTTCATCTTTGAGGGCATCCAGTAGGAAGGCATATTCAAAGGGTTTTGAGTTCCGGCGGCATGAAGCCTGTACCTGTTCGAGTTTTCCATCCGGTAAACTGTTTGTATCCGCCATCAAGCGGCCGATTACAGTACTCTTTCCGTGGTCAACATGGCCCGTGATAACCACATTCATCTGTTCGGTCACTACATATAACCTTCACGGCGAAGTGTTTCCAGTCCTCCGCCATCTTCTTTGTCCTGGGCCCGTCCTGAACGCTCGGCAATATTGGAAAATCGACCTGACTTCAACTCGCTGATGATGTCCTGAACATTTTTTGCGTTGGATTTCACCGCATTAGTACAGGGTCCACACCCAAGGGATCTATACCGCCGACCATCTCCCTGATCGTAGTAGAGGGAAACGGTTGCAATAGATTCACGTTCAATATATTCCCAGATATTCGCTTCAGTCCAATCCAGCAGGGGATGAATACGGATATGAGTATCCGGAGCAAAATCTGTTTTGAATTGGTTCCAGAACTCTGGAGGTTGATCTTCCACCTCCCAGATATTCTCCGTATCCCGGGGAGAGAAGTATCTTTCCTTGGACCGGGATCCCTCCTCATCCGACCTTACCCCCACAATGACTCCGGTATAGGCTTCTGTATCCTTGTCCACCTGATATTCTCCATCCTGATGATTGTATCGATACCGCGGCCATGTACCGTTCAGAGTGTTCCTGAGAGCTTCTGACTTGAGCAGACGGCAGCAGGTGATACGGTCGACATTGCCATCGGGAAAGGTTTGCCTGGCTTCAAGAGCGGCTCTGTTCTCGCCATAAACCATCGGTAGATGCCACTCACGGGTAAGCCTGTCCCTGTATTCAATCATCTCAGGAATCTTGTAATGCGTATCAATGTGAACCAGGGGAAAAGGAACATGGCCATGGAAGGCCTTGCGGGCTAACCACAGGAGTACTGTAGAGTCTTTTCCAATTGACCACAGCATACAGAGATTGGTGAAATTAGCATATGCTTCCCGAAGTATATGAATACCAAGACTCTCAAGTTGTATAATTCGATCCATAATATCACTTCTCAGTTACTATTGATGAGCAGTGTACCAATCTCCGGCTCTGGGGGGAACCCCCGAATTGTCCATAATCCGAGCAGCAGATTTCATGGAACGGTCCCCATTGCCTTTTTTAATCCAGGCTCTTCCAACTTTCCTATGGATACATATCCAATTTTCCGCAGTGAAAAAGTATCGCTATTCTGAAATTTTCAAAATTCCTGAATCCTCTGGCGGTTGCTTTTATATGCTGGATCACACTGTTTCTTCCTTCCGAGAATGCGTTGGTTCCCCTGTGTTGGACAGATGTAAGAATGTTTGCACTATGCTTTTTTAGCATTTTTGCAACTTTTTTAGAGGCACCTTTAAACTTAAAGAATATGGCTATTGATCTTCTACAAGCGTTATTTCAGCTAGATTTGAATATGCGGCAAGAGTTAGTGATTGACCAGTACCTAGCCAACTTTTAGGTAATGCTAAATATCCAAGAGCGATATCTCTTGAATCTAAACTAAGATAGCGAGTCCCATCGGTTCCCTCAGATGGTACCAAAAATGTTTCTTTTTTTCCCACTGATAGAGTAAGCTTACCGGTATGAAAAGCCAATCGAAACACACTAATTTTATTACTACCGGTAACATCATAGGTAATATTATATCCAAGAAAAGCTATAGGAAAGATAAAAACCGGATCATCTGCACTATAGGTAAATTCCCCGGAAAACACTGTATCGTGAAATGTATCTTGAGGAATTGGCCAGGTGGCATTGGCATCAAAAACATCGGTAGAAAAATCCTCAAGTGCTAATACACTGCTCCCTCCTTCTTTAAAAGCGTAAAGCGTGTAGGATAAGCCAGGACGCAAAAACATAGAGTCTATGTTGTAAGTTGAACCATCGGACGCGCCTTCCACCCCGCCGCCATGAAGGCGTGTTTTACCAAGGTTCGATTCGGTGAATGTTTTTATATTTGAATCTATTGTGTAGGACAGCATAACACGCTTTGTTTGCGCTTTTAAGCGTCTCCACACCCCAACACCATCTGTTATCTCCTGGACGGTAGGAGCTGCAGTCCCTTGTGCTTTCAGGGCTAGTTTGTAGCGGCCATCATTAGCGCTATCCAGCGAAGAGATATTGAACAAAACATAATGGAAGCGTCTTTGTGTGTCATCATTTGACTTTGGTATTGAAGCAACCTGGAAAGCAGCGCTCAAAGTGATTGTGTAATCCACAGATGTCGTACCATCCTCGGCGGTAACGGTGATGCTAATCTGACCGTTACTTACCGGTAAAATATCTCCTTGTGCCACCCCAGTAGCCCCCCCGCAGAGAGGGTAACACTGGCAACCGTTACCGTCTCCTGAGTGTTTCCTCTGGTAGGCAGTTCAATCATGGCGGTATTGCCGCCTACAAAATCAAGCAAATACTCCTTGCCTCCGATTGTGAGGGTCAGCACGCTTATGTTCGCCTCCGAGGATTTCGATTCCGCCGGGGAGCCGCATCCCGTCAATAAAATCGTACCAACGTATAGTACGAATGCCTTTTCAGAAGATTGTATCCAACAATCCTGGTCATGATTTACCTCCATGAAGAGTTAAATTTGGGGAACCTCTAAAAATCCCTTTCTGCTCCCCTTTACAATCCTTGCCCCTATTTCTCACCAATAATTTGACACAAAGCAGGTTTCTCATGTTAATGGGACCTCTAAAATATTTACATGAAAAAAAATAACAAACAAAAAGAAACCCGCTTTGATAATACAGAGTATAAAGTCAATCAACTCGAATTGCAAGTCAACTGGAAACGTTTTGTTTGATATATTACCGAAGGGCACCTCTAAAAAACCCATTGAGTTCTTGACTCGATCTTTTCTGCCGCTACTGCGTTGTCAAAATTCTCACGTAAACAGGTGCGTACCGCAGGGCGTAGCCCGAGGAACGCACCGCCATTGCGCCAAATTCCAAAAATGTTTTTTGGAGGTTGCCTAAAGATTTGGTTTTTACAGGAGACGAAGGAACACAGAAAGACGAGCTTCTGGGGGCATCAGAGTCAATAGGCTTTGTTCAAAACCCCATTGCTTCTGGGGATTTTAGAGTTTCCAAACCTTCTATAGAAAAGCTTTCTGTTTCTAATGACGGAGAGACAGGGATTCGAACCCTGGGTACCGTAAACGGTACAACGGATTTCGAGTCCGTCCGATTCAACCGCTCTCGCATCTCTCCCATTATGCCCTGGAGGACTCGAACCTCCGACCTTCAGGTCCGCAACCTGACACTCTATCCAACTGAGCTAAGGGCACATGATTTCTTACAGGGCACCTCTAAAAAACCTTATTTCGTTTTTGCTTGATCTGTTTCCTCGCTGCTGTATTGTCAAAATGCTCACGTAATCAGGTGCGTACCGCAGGAGCAAAGCTCCGAGGAACGCACCGCCAAACGCATCAGGTGCGTACCGCAGGAGCAAAGCTCCGAGGAACGCACCGCCAAACGCATCAGGTGCGTACCACAGGAGCAAAGCTCCGAGGAACGCACCGCCAAACGCATCAGGTGCGTACCGCAGGAGCAAAGCTCCGAGGAACGCACCGCCAAACGCATCAGGTGCGTACCACAGGAGCAAAGCTCCGAGGAACGCACCGCCAAACGCATCAGGTGCGTACCACAGGAGCAAAGCTCCGAGGAACGCACCGCCAAACGCATCAGGTGCGTACCGCAGGAGCAAAGCTCCGAGGAACGCACCGCCAAACGCATCAGGTGCGTACCGCAGGAGCAAAGCTCCGAGGAACGCACCGCCAAACGCATCAGGTGCGTACCGCAGGAGCAAAGCTCCGAGGAACGCACCGCCAAACGCTTCCTTGCATCAAGAAAAAACTTAAGCAGGTGCGCCAAATTCCAAAAACGGTTTTTTAGAGGTTGCCTACAGAAAAACGGAGAGGGTGGGATTCGAACCCACGGTGCAGTCACCCACACAACTCCTTAGCAGGGAGCCCGATTCAGCCGCTCTCGCACCTCTCCCGAAATCTATAATCCTGAGAAACCCTGTGTGCACCTCCAGGTAACGGAGGGGGTGGGATTCGAACCCACGGTAAGTTGCCCTACACCGGTTTTCAAGACCGGCTCCATAAACCGCTCGGTCACCCCTCCTGTTTCAAGTCTGCACGTTAAACAATATGATGGTGCTGTGTCAATAAAGCATTCCCTCAACATGCAATTATTGTGAAGAGTATATTGTGTCAGAAAGCTTGATGGATCAAACAATCGCTTCCATCAAAAGAATTAATATACTATGGGGCACCTCTAATAAACCTTATTTCGTTTTTGGCTTGATCTTTTTCCTCGCTGCTGCGTTGTCAAAATGCTCACGTAAACAGGTGCGTACCGCAGGAGCAAAGCTCCGAGGAACGCACCGCCAACCAATTATGTGGGAATAGATTACTGGCGGATTAAAGCTCTTTGCGGGATTCTCCAGAAGAGAGATCTTTCAATGCCCCGTATAAGAGCTGTACATAAGGAGATAACACGCAAAGCGGATATCCTCGGAGCTTTGCTCAATGACATATCCCTGATTGCGGTATGATAATACCTGTGGTATCCTCAGCTAAAAAACCTCTGCGGTACGCACCTGTTGCGGATGGCGGTGCGTTCCTCGGAGCTTTGCTCCTGCGGTACGCACCTGTTGTGGATGGCGGTGCGTTCCTCGGAGCTTTGCTCCTGCGGTACGCACCTGTTGCGGATGGCGGTGCGTTCCTCGGAGCTTTGCTCCTGCGGTACGCACCTGTTTACGTGAGCATTTTGACAACGCAGTAGCGGCAGAAAAGATTGAGTCAAGAACTCAATGGTTTTTTTGAGGTGCCCTATGTTTTAATCCATCAGACTGATCAAAACATCCTTCGGACCGGATGCTTACTTTTGGAACAGATTCCATGCTAAACTGCCCTCCATGGAATTTCGACGTTATATACCTGATACAGATGAAGAGGCTGTCTGCCGGATATGGGAAGAATGCGGCTGGATGGACCTTCTGGGAAAGAACAAGAATATTCTGCCTTCCTATCGGGCCTTCCTTGACTGTTCGGATGCAGAAGTCGCCCTCAGCGGTGGGGAAGCCGAGTGTCTGGTTACCACTCACACGGGAACTATTGCCATGCTGGACACCGAACTATCCCTGAGTGCTGTAACCAGTGTCGCCGCAAGCAGGCCCGTCCGGCGTTTGGGTGCAGCCGGACAAATGACCGCCAGAGCCGTAATACGTGCTGGGGAGTCGGGGGAGGCATTCGCCGCCCTGGGTATTTTTGATCAAGGTTATTATGACAGATTTGGTTTCGGCACTTTTCCTTACAGACATTCGGTGTCGCTTGATCCTCTCAATCTTAACGTACCCCGCTTAACCCGTACTCCGATACGGTTAGGCAGGAAGGATGTATCCCGTATCACGGCTAATATTCGTGAACGGCATTTTCATCACGGTCTGGTGAAGATCGTTCATGAAGGTTACCTGTCCCTTTCGATAGCAGAGTTGGAAAACAGCTTTGGTCTGGGTTTTGAGAACGATGCGGGTCGACTGACCCATCACGTATGGATTGAACCCAGAGGAGAGGAAAATGGGCCTTATGTAGTGAGCTGGCTTGTTTTTGAGAATTTTTCAGGTTTGATTGAACTATTATCCCTGCTGAAGAGTTTTGGTGACCAGATCAATATGATCAAAATGGACGAACCCTGGGGTATACAGCTACAGGATCTGATGATACGGCCTTTACGTAGCCAGGAAATTTCCAGTGGTAGCAGCTATAGAACTGGCATTGTGGCCATAGCTGACCAGCAAATCCGCATTCTCGATATGAACCAGTGTCTGGCACCGCTGAAGTTGTTTGAAGGTGAAATCAGTTTCAACCTGGAGCTCAGTGATCCCATTAAGTCCTTTCTGGAAGCCGATTCCTCCTGGCGAGGGATAGGGGGCGACTGGAACATCACCATGGGCGGGGAAGGTTCTGCTGCCGGATCCGGTAAGAAAGAGGGTTTGCCACTGATGCGGGCGTCAGTCAATGATTTTACACGGCTCATCTTCGGTGTTGTTCCTGCGTCGGGTTTGGCCGCGACAGGGAATATCCAGGCCCCGGATGCATTGCTGTCTTCCCTGGATCAGAAGCTGCGCCTGCCGGTTCCCAGCATGGAACAGGGTTTTTAACCCGGGTCGACTGAACAGGGCTGTTTTTCAGGGCGAGTACGATTCCAACTCCTTAAGCCATAATTGAACATCCGCATCTGATGGCATACGCCAATCCCCCCGTGGGGAAAGAGCCAGAGTACCCACCTTCGGCCCATCCGGCATACAGGAGCGCTTGAACTGTTGAGAGAAGAAACGTCTGTAAAACGATCCAAGCCATTTCATGAGGGTTTGTGTATCGTAAACATCGACGAAGGCACGTTCAGCCATTCTCAGTATCTTTACAGGACCGAAACCATGGCGTATACAGTGAAAAAGAAAAAAATCATGAAGCTCGTATGGTCCAATGGTCTCCTCTGTTTTCTGGACAATCTCGCCATTGTCGTCCGGAGGGAGAAGCTCCGGCGAAACTGGAGTATCCAGGATGTCTTGAAGGATAGGCTTCACCTCTGGTGAAGCCCAGTTCTCAGCAGCCCAGTTTATCAGGTACTTTACCAGAGTTTTGGGCACGCCGGCATTGACAGCGTACATGGACATGTGGTCGCCATTGTAGGTACACCAGCCCAGAGCCAATTCCGAAAGATCACCTGTACCAACGACAAGACCATTTAACATATTAGCTTGATTCATCAGTATTGCCATCCGGTAGCGGGCCTGGATGTTTTCATAAGCAATATCAACCGGTTTTCCAGAATGGCCCAATTCCTTCATCTGAGCCGTACATGTGTCTCGAATATCGATGGTTTTCAGTGAGAGACCCAAACCTGTGCAGAGTTTTTTTACATTGTTCAAAGTACGGCTGCTTGTTCCGAATCCCGGCATGGTGATGGCATGAATTCCCTCAAGGGGGTAGGACAGGCTCTGGAATGCCTGCAAAGTTACCAAAAGGGCCAAAGTGGAATCCAGACCGCCAGAGAGGCCGATTACAGCATTTGTTATTCCGGCATGTTCCATGCGGACGGCAAGACCTGTCAACTGGATGACAGATATTTCATGGCATCGTGCTTCTCGTTCATCAGGATTGGCAGGGACAAATGGATGTGGATTAACTGGGCGAAGTTCAGGACCATGGTCAGTATTGTTCTTCTGAACCCGTCCGCTGAAATATATGCTGCGATATGGCCGGTCCTTGAGTTCTTTCTGTGATGCTACCCCAAAAGTTTGTGAAACCCGTCGTTCATGATCCAGTAACTCTGTATCGACATCGGCCAGAATCATGTCCGATTCGGTTTGAAATCGTCTGGATTCAGACAGGATGCACCCATTCTCGGCAATCAGCGCATGACCACCGAAAACTGTATCAGTCGTGGATTCTCCTGTACCAGCTGAAACATACACGTAGCTACAGAGGCATCGGGCCGATTGTTGGGATACAAGGCTGCGGCGATAATCGGCCTTGCCAACCAGTTCATTGCTGGCCGACATATTGAAAATCAACTGGGCACCGGCCATGGCATGTCTGGATGATGGGGGAACAGGTACCCAGAGATCTTCACATATTTCTACAGCGAAACTTGCCTGTCTGTTGTTCTCATGCTGGAAGAGCAGGTTGGGACCAAATGGTACTTTCTGGCCGGCAAAACTAACCTCGTCAAATTGAGCTTCATCCCCTGAAGTGAACCAGCGATTTTCATAGTACTCACGGGAATTGGGGATGTAGGTTTTTGGGACTATGCCAAGGATGGAATTGCCGCCTCTTACCACAACAGCCACGTTGTAAAGCCTTCCCTTCCGGGGAAGTGGTAGACCAAAAGCCATCAAAGCACTCCGGGCTGAAGTCTCGTCAATAATACGCATGGCCTCATCCTCTGCCGATTTAAGAAGTTGTGACTGGAAAAATAAATCTCCACAGGAGTAACCCGTTACCGCAAGTTCCGGGAAGAGAACAAAATCTGCCCCATCCTCACATGCATCTTGAAAACTATGAATTATGGCATCGGCATTGTCTCGTGTCGCAGCAGGCTTCACCCTGGGAATGACGGTGGCAACTCTGACGTAACCCATATTGATCATGTATTCATCTTATTGTCAGATAAGGATTGAGTCCACTGTATATGGCTGGATTTCTTCCGGGCCCACTTAATGATCCTGATAAGCCATACACCAGCTATTCATCAGAATACCAAAGGCCACTCCCACATTGAGGGAAGCTTTAGGACCGGGAAGGGATATGCTCACTATACCACCCCCCGGCAACAGCTCTGTTCATCAGAGGGGGCGAAACTCCCAGTTCTTCTGAACCAAGTATAACCGTTCCCGTCTCAGGAAATCTAAATTCCGAAATGTCTATGCCGCCGGTTTCAAGAGCATAGATTATTCCACAATCTTCTGAGGTCAGTTCATTCATTTCCTTCACTGACCATGGGACTCCTTCACCATACAACATCGCGCTTCGTCGGGCTCGCTGATGATCCAGAGAAACGCAGTCGGGAGAAATCCATATCTTCTCGATACCAAAGGCCTGGGCGGTTCGTGCAATGGAACCGACATTGAATGGGCTCCGCAGATCATCAAGGTACACCCGTCCGAGGACACTGGACTTAATTCTTCCTGTCCCGGGGAATCCATCGCGTGGATATTGTGCATCCCAGTCAGCCCAGTCTTTTTCCAGAGCATTCAGCATACTGTGCCTGAGATTATTGAGTTCCCGGTAGATGGAAACTAAAGGAGAAAGGTTGAGAGATTCCCGAACGTGGGAGGCTTGTTCTTTTATTTCTTCAATCCATGCGTCATCTTCCTGAATAAGTCGAAGAAGATCTTTCAAAAAGGATGAATCAATGAGTTCTCCATACGCGATGCTGGCTTCAAAATTCCGAATGATCAGCACAGTCTTGCGCTGACGTGTGACCTTCTGGCAATGATGCCAGTTTCCTGAGATTTTTCATCAGGTTATCCCAGAGAATCCATTATGCATCAGTTTTTTCAGTCGATAATCATCAGATTCATGCTGTTTTGAGGTCTTTGATTCAAGATCAAAACGTGAGTGATTTTCCAGGAGTCTGTCGGACTCTAAGACTTCGAGGCGATTTTTGATGATTTTTTCCTGATGCAAGGCAACAAAACGGAGCATATCCGGGCTACGTGAGTATTTTAGTAACATAGCAGCAGGAACAAAGGGCAAAAATTAAGCCGTGAGGCGTAAGTCCGACAGACTCCTGGGCGGTGTGCAGTTCAAAATGTGAATATTGCTGATCTCCAGAGCATTCAAGCATAGACTGAAGTTGATTCATAACACAGGTTCTGCTGTCAGACTCCAAACGCATCCAGGATCTCATCAGCCACGGCCTTAATTACAGCATCGTCCATATAGTTGGGGTCCTGCAGTTTATTCTTAACTTCTTCCACTCTATCCATGCGGACATCGGGAGTTGCCCGGACTATGTCAACGGTTTGCTGCAAGGCGGCAGAACGTCTTGCTTCTTCGGATACCGCTACTGAATCAGGAGAAACCTGCTTTTTCACCTTGTCTGGGTTATTTTTTTTGTTAATTCTGGCGACGGGATCAATCGATCCCAGCCTGTCAATGGTCATGTGTGCTCCTAACTCCGATTCATTTAGAGTATCGGCAATGGGCCTGTAATGATAACTGACTCTATAAGAAAAAGTAACATTATTCCATGAAAAACACTACTTCTCTTCGTCTGCAATGAGAACAATCTCACCTTTTATTGTATTCCTTCTGGAGAGTTTGGACAAGAGTTCCAGGGGTGTTCCTGACAGAAATTCTTCAAATTTCTTTGTTATTTCCCGGCCAATAAGGATTCTGCACGTTGGTGCAAGCTCCTCAAAGTCTTTAAGCAGACTGATAACACGGAATGGAGACTCATAGAGTATGAATACCATCGAAATCTGCAATAGTTCCTTGAGTCGTTTTCGCCGTCTGCCACTCTTCGGGGATAGGAATCCTTCAAAAATGAATCCTTTTGCGGCCATTCCGGCAACGCTCATCACTGCTGTTATCGCCGATACACCAGGCAGTGGCACTATGGTATGTCCGGATTCCCTCACTATACGAACCAGTCGACTTCCGGGGTCGCTTATGCACGGGGTTCCTGCATCGGAAACATAAGCGACATCATTTCCCTGGTTTAAGAGTTTCACTATGCCCCGGGCACTGTTTTCTTCATTGTGGGAACGGCAGCTTAGAAGCCTGGATGGGGAAATTTCATAGTGCTCCAGGAGTTTCCGCGTCTGACGGGTATCTTCAGCCGCAATTACCGGCACACCTCCCAGTACCCGGACGGCTCTGTAGGTAATATCTTCCAGATTCCCTATTGGTGTCGCGGTCATATACAAAGTTGCCATTAAGTCAGATTCACCTATATATCCCAGATATCGCTGTACTCATGACGTCTTTCACAGTACTTGCAGGTAAATGTGTTGTCATGGCTGCGGTAGAAGTAGGGTGGAATGTGCTGATACGCTTCAGGCCAGGTAATGCAATCAGGATTTTTACACGATATCTCAGAGAACTTGTAGATTCTTGGCGGCATGGCAAGGCGGTACTTGGCTTTTACCGAGTGGTTTTCTATAAGATTGACCGTGCAATTCGGCGATACGGCAGCCAGTTTTTTTAATTCGTATGGCTTCATTTCCATAACATCGGGGAGGGACATGATGCCTTTGAAGGAGTCAGAAGAGCCTGTGGTATGAAAAACACCGTGAGATCCCCGGAGATCAAGATTGAGTATACGGCGGATATTGTCTATTCGATCCCAAATTTCCCGGGGAGAGCTGTTTCGGGAAATATGGTCAATCACGGTACCATTTTCCACAGGCTTAATCCCTACTTTGAACCGATCTTTAACATGAGTTTTCCGAGTCACCTTTATTCTTGTTACAAATGGAGAGTTATTGTCTCTGGAAGTTGTTGTCTGCCCGTTGAAATCGCTGCCCACTTGACCTGCAAGCATCGCTAATTCAATGACCCGTGTGAAGTAGCCATTGACACTCTGACTATCCCATCCGTTTAATGGCGTACGATCAAGGAATGAAGGGATGACAGGTGTTTTTCTGTGTCTGGGCAGGGGATGATAGAAGCGGGTGGATTCAGGTAGCTTCGTCAGCCATTTCCTGTTAAATGTGACAGACTGCCTCAACTCGGCTTCCTTATCCTTTATCTCGTCACCCATACGTTCAAGCTGCAGCCGGGTAAAGTACCAGTTGCTGCACACTTCCCCGGATTTCATATACTCAGCAATACTCGGCCATTCCCTGATTTCAAAGCCATTTTCTTTCATTCTGCTTTTGTAGTTTTTGGGAAGGGAGAGTTCCTCAGGGGCCACCAGATCAACGATTACCGAGTTGAATATCTTGAGTCCATCAGTTTTGGAATGAATCGTACGTCCATGTCTGAGATCTCCAATCAATGCAAGATGTATGCAGGAGAAGTCCCAGTTTTGATGTTCAAGGAATGTGAATTCATCGAGAAACTCCTGTGTCGGGTGCTCATGCCGCCCATCACCGGCATTGATGAAAATAGGGACTTCCCGTCTGGATTTTTCTGCATAATCTCTCAACTCTTCTTCAAGAGCCCGGCACACACCCTCCATTCGGGTTCTCATGATGAAGATGGAGCTTCGACTGTATCCAAAAAGCATCTTCACTGTATCTACGAGGCTTTCAGATTTAACAAACGATGATGAAGAGGCATCAAAAATGTTCAGATTGACATCGTGAAAATTAACTGCATTTCGAAATGATTCTTTAGTGCGTGTGGAATTCTCCAGAAACATGAGATATATACTGAGTTCCGGGTTGGCTATGCGATAGGCATCAAGATTTTTTCCAGCCATCCAGTCGGTTTTGAACTCATGAGTTTTTTGGTAAAGATAACGCTGTTCATCTACACTGAGGTCGGATACAACGGTAAGGGTACGTCCCTGAAAAGGATGACCATCAGGCATCTTATGACTTACTCCAATCCATCGACCTGCTCCAGAGTGGAAATTGATAACTGCAGGATGCCTCCATCAGAATCCTGAACATAGAGATCTGTCCTGTCAATGAATATGGAAGTCCATGGTTCAACTGCAACAGGACTTATGGCTGTTCTTTCCAACTCCAAATTGAATTTCCCCAATCGCCACTCATCGTTTTCTGATGTTATCAAATAGATACTTTTATCATGAACTGTCATCAAACTGCCAGGGAACACTTCATGGTTACCTTCCTTTTTCGTTTCCAGTGAGTTCTTATCCAATAACATGAGTTTTACCTGAGTAGTATCACTCGATTTACCCGCAATGACTACCAGAGTATCGGATAAGAGTACGATGGAGCGTCCTCGAACAGATGTCACATCACTGATTGCCATGTTTTTCCCGGCTTCTACATTGTGTTTTACAACTCTTCCGTAGGGAATTCCATTCCCATCATTGTCGACGGTAAGAAACCAGATTGATTGTTTTGATTCATTTTTGGGAGGTCTTTCTTCTGTTGAATCCAACTTTGCCAGCTGTTTATTCTTATCTTCAGCAATATCAGCGCGCATATCCATGACATCATCTGTACGTTCATCAATCTTTTTCTGTTCTTCATCAACAGTTCTCTTCTCTTCCTCAAGTGCTACCTTTTCTTCCTCCAGTTCGTTCTTTTTTTCTACCTCGGCTGATGTTATTGTATCTTCATCTTCCTTCTCCTGAAGTCTTTGCAGATCTTTGGTAATTTGTTCATCCTTTTTTTCAAGTTCTTCACGTTTTTTATCAAGCTCTTCCTGTTCTTCATCGAGTTCTTTTTCTCTTAACTCTACCATTTCCTCCCGAGGCTCCAGTCCCATATCTTCATTTTCGCGCAGATTTTCAATAACTTCATCTTCTGAAAGTGCTCCAGTATCAATCTTTGGATTCTGTACCCCTACTCCGCGTAAAGGGATGAGCATCTGGGTTTGACCAGGCCAGTTGGAGTAATGGGTATCCAGACCAATTTTGGCCGTACTCAATACCCTGCGTACCGGCTCTTTGTACCGTTCCTGGACTACTGATAAGTTACCTCTATGAACCGCATTGTAGTAGGTAATAAATTCAGCGAGCAGCCAGGCATCCCTGCCAGGATATCCATATGTTTTTTCAAGAAATCCAGCAATAATGTGACGGAGATTGATAATGTGATCCACTGCCGCATTTTCTTCAAGTATGAACACATCGGCATCCAGTCCTTCCATGATTTCTGGACTTACAATGTGTTTGACACGATACTTCCCATTGATTGCAGCTTCATGGCTCAAAGTCGGATCAATTTGTGACCCAAGGCCACGTCCAATATCCCGAATCTGCTCAAGGGTATTGAAGAACTCATGCGGACCGACATAGTTGATAAAATCAATGTCTTCATTGCCTGTGCTGGCCAGTTCCTCTCTATCAATTTGAACGTCCTGCCCCGATAATGGAACTGCGGATAGTATCATCACAATAAGAAGGATGTACGGGTTTAGTTTTCTATGAAACATGGTTGATCTCCTCTCAGGTATTATAGCTGTAATAGCAAGGTGTGTCTTAAAAAATCAGATTATAGGCAACCTTTATAAAACCGTTATTGAAATTTGGCGCAGCAGCGGTGTGTTCCTCGGGCTACGCCCTGCGGTACACACCTGATAGTTGCGGTGTGTTCCTCGGGCTACGCCCTGCGGTACACACCTGATAGTTGCGGTGTGTTCCTCGGGCTACGCCCTGCGGTACACACCTGATAGTTGCGGTGTGTTCCTCGGGCTACGCCCTGCGGTACACACCTGATAGTTGCGGTGTGTTCCTCGGGCTACGCCCTGCGGTACACACCTGATTATGTGAGCATTTTGACAACGCAGTAGCGAGGAAAAAGATCAAGCCAAAAACAAATCAGGTTTTTTAGAGGTGCCCTATAGTTTTCTCACCTTTTTTGCAGTCCAGTGGTTTCCCTTATGATATTGATTACTTTGTTTCGAGTTGCCTTATTTTCTGTATTGTTTATGAGATCTTCAATAAGAGAATAACCAGCAGAGTCTACTATTTTTCCATTGTAGCGGATTAATTCTACAAGGGCGAGGACTGTTTTTATAGTTAATTGATTATCACCAGGTGGAACAGATTTATACTTCTCAGCAATCAATCGCAATGAAGATCCATCCCAGTCCGTTCCTAATCGTCCTAATTCCTGAATTCCAATTCCTAATGCATGTGGATCAGATTCCTGCCACAGGCATTGTTGAAGGAAAAACCTCGCACGAAAATCGTGACTTTTCCCTAACAGCTGATAGGCTCTTTCCCTTACCAGACCATAGGAGGTCATTGAGGATTCAGTTCCTACAACATGGTCAATCGTACCGGAAGCCGCTAAATCTCTTATCAGCAAACCAACCCAGGGAAGTTTTCGTAGCATTTCATATTCGCTTTCAAACGCCTCTAATTCCTCCAGCAAAGCAAGGCATTCAGTTACATCTTTTGAAAGAGCCATACGCTCTCTTATGGCGAAACCAGGTATCATTCGTGCTTCTTTCCTGTCGTACACAATAGGTTCTGCTGGGAAGGTGCCAGATCGTCGTGAATTGCCTCTAAACTGACTCCATCCACTGCCGGGAGCGGAATCGGTGTCCCAGGCATGAACAATCCAGTCACTTCCTCCAGCGACAAGAATACCCTCTTCAGTTATGAGTGGTTCTGCAAAAATTGACTTTCCCCGTAGAATGAGTTCTCCGCCGTCAGCTTCCAATACATGAATACTGCCATCTAAAGACGGCAGGAAAAAACTGCCAGATTCCGATTTCGAGGGAGCACCTCCACTTACTTTCAATTGCTTCTGTGATAGAATAGTACCATCCGTATCAAGTTTGAGGAGTATTCCATCTCTGTAATACACATGTCCCTGGTTGTTTGTATCGTTGAATATTGCTGATACCCGCTCTCCCCTGGAAGGAATTCTGAACTGAAGAAGTCTGTCGGCAGTGTATACAATAAGACTACCTGAGGTACCACCTGCCCAGAGACGACCCGAGGAGTCAAGTGCAAGCAGGGATACTGATCCGGCATCTGTCAGTTCTCTGAAAATCTCTCCCCAGATATTCACGCCAAGGATGCGTCCATCCAGAAGGGGAAGCCAGAAATTTCCTGATAGATCGACCACTGGTGCAGCTGATGAATCAACTGTTACATCTATTGTCCAGAGAATTACACCGAATCGGGAAACACAGATAATTCGACCATTGGAGAGAGGCAGTATCAGTCTTCCATCAGGAGCTGCTGCCGGCAATGCTGCCGCATCTGACTTCATCAGAAGCTTCCATCGACCAGTACCTCCTGGAGTAACGGCGATAAGTTCCTGTCTATCATTCTGGATATAGATTGTACCATCTGGTGCAACCAGCAGTGAGTTAAGCAGCCTGCCCCCAGGCCTGTATATCCACTGGAGATCCCCTGTAAGAGGATGCAAGCTGTACAAGGCCCTGTCATCAGCAATTATATATATACTTCCGTCAAGCCCCTGGGCAGGGTAAGCTGAGATTTTCCCACTCAGCGCTTTTTGCCACAGTGGTGTTGAATCAAACCCTGAAATAGGAGAAGTAAATACCAGGCAGTACAGCACCGTCCCCAGCATCCATCTTGTCACTGACCGGACTCCAGTATTATAACCGTTTCCATATGAGGAGTCTGGGGATATAAATCGAAAAGGCCAATACGGGCGATGGAATAACCGGAAGCCTGTAACTCTCTGATGTCTCGTGCTAGTGAAACAGGATTACATGAAACATAGGCAATGAGAGGGCAACCGATTCTCGATAATCCATGACGAACCTTGACCGGTAATCCCCTCCGTGGAGGATTCACCAGGATGAAATCGGGGGATGAAATCCCGGGATTGCTTATCCAGTCTTCTACTCGCATTGTATGAAAAACTCCATTCCTTCCAGTATTCTTCATCCAGAACTCTTCAATTCCTGTATTAAAGTCAATACCAACAACCTGTTCGAATTCATCGGCAAGAAAGGCACCGAATAATCCTGCACCTCCATAAAGATCCCATGCCAGACGGTTTTGTCTGCCATTACTGACGGTGGCTGTCCAACTTGCTGCCTCAAGAACAAAGCACACCAGTTCGTCAAGCGGGATGAGGTTGGATTGAAAAAAGGCAGAGGGCGGAAATCGAAATTCTTTACCTGCAACCTGAGCAATGGCTTCCGGATGTATGCCTTCTACCCAGAAGTTGTTTTCATCACCAAAAACAATCAGTTCCTCTGGTGTATCCTTGTCAATGGTCGACAATCCTTCTCTTAGAAATCTATTCACTCCATCCGTTGCAACAGGACAGGAATCTATTGCAATCGGAGAATGACTTCGAGTTTCACGAAAGGCTGTCTTTCCACTGGATAGAATAATGGGTCTTATTCGAGAGCGACAGGCTCTGGGTTGGGAAGAGGTCAGCGAAATCGAATCAGCAGGATCAAGACTTATTCCAGCCTGCCTTTTCAGTGTCTCCCGAAGGATAAGTTCTTTGGATTTGAGTTGGGTCTGATAATTCATGTGCTGCCAGGAACAGCCTCCGCAGAAGGTATAATATTGACAAAAAGGTTCACATCGATCGGGTGAGGATTCCAGTATTGCTGTCTGAGAGCAGCGTGCCCAGTCTTTTTTTGTTTCTACAACGACTGCAGAAACAGTTTCATTCATACATACTCCAGGTACAAAGACGGAACGTCCATCCACACGGATCAGCCCTTCCCCCCCTGAGATGAGTTTTTCCACGGTTCCCTGTACTTTTTGACCGATGCGCATTCATTAATTGTATGGATTATTGCTGATTATTCAATGATGACCGGCTATCGGGATGCCTTACCCAGTGTCAGAAAGGTTGCCTTAATGCAATAAGAACCCATGTCAAACTCGTCATTGCATTGTACGGTTTTAATTACCAAACAGGTATGGATGAGAAGAAAAACTGACTGTGTGAGTGGTGTAATCCAGGGATGAAATCTGACATTATGTTCCATTGTATGGGAAGGTTCAGGAGAAAACTGGAATTCCAGGATGAGTTAAAGGGGGTTTTACAGGCTTTCTAACTCTCGGAAAGAGGTCGATTTGAATCGCATCCGGCAGTTAAGGTTCTAATTGCGGGACCAGAAGGATGGACTGAGAAGAATGAGAACAGAATAGACTTCCAGGCGGCCAACAAGCATGGCTGCTGAGAGGACCCATTTTACGACAGGGTGAAAAAATGAATAGTTCATTGTTGGGCCGACTGAACCGAAACCGGGGCCTATGTTTCCCACTGTTGCCAGTGCAGTACTGAATCCTGTTACCAGATCGGATCCAAATGAAGTAACCACCAGAGTTATTCCCAGCAGGCAGCAGATGTACAGGATTATGAAACCGGATATGGAGTAAAGAAAATTCTCTTTTACCGAGTTGCCATCAAGTCTTACCTTGAATACACCTCGTGGCCTGGCCATTAATTTCATTTCAACCAGTGCCAGTTTACAGAGTCCAATGATACGAATGACTTTGGGACCACCGCCAGTTGAACCTGAGCAGCCTCCGATAAACATGAGGAAGAACAATACTCCCTTTGCGGCCATGGGCCAAAGATCAAAATCCGCAGTTGCATAACCCGTGGTTGTAATGATAGATGTGACCTGGAATCCAGAATATCTCAGGGATTCAGCAAAGCTGCCATAAGTATTCATCAGCGAATAAGAAACAAAAAGGACTGCCAGCACGATAACTGTCAGATAAACTTTCAGTTCGGTATTCCTGAATACATCTCTGATATTCCCATTGAGTAATTTGTGGTAGAGACCAAAGTTCATGCCAGCCATAATCATGAATATTGTGATGATCCAATCGATGTATACTGAGTTGTAGGATCCCACACTCGAATTTCTTGGTGAGAATCCACCAGTAGCCAGAGTGCCGAATGTATGAGTCAATGAGTCGAAAAGATTCATACCTCCTAGCATGAGAAGGGAGGTTTCAAGTACAGTAAGCCCCAGATAAATGAACCAGAGTATTTTGGCTGTCTGGGTGATCTTGGGAGCTACCTTATCCAGAGTAGGACCTGGTGCTTCCGCCCTCATCAGCTGTACCCCTCCAACACCAAGGAAGGGAAGAACTGCCACGGTGAGAACAACGATTCCCATGCCTCCCAGCCAGTGAGTAAGGGAACGCCAGAAAAGGACTGCACGAGGCAGAGATTCGATATCGGTGAGGATGGAGGCTCCTGTGGTCGTGAAACCGCTTATGGTTTCAAAGAATGCATCAGTGCAGGATGGAATTGCTCTGGAGAGAACAAAGGGCACGGCTCCCACCGCCGAAGCACCCAGCCAGGCCAGTGTAACAAGTATGAATCCTTCTCGTGTTCTCAGATGGATATTCTTTGTATGGTTACGGGTGCACCAATAAACAATAGCACTGATAATCAGGGTTATTAGAATGGTCATACCAAAGGCTTTCGCGACAGTCAGATCATTGTCCAGTAATGCTATTCCAAGGGGTGCAAGCATGAACAGGGCAATTATTCCAAGTAGCAAAGTTGCCACATGGATAACAGGCAACAGGCGTATCATGTACCAGCAACCGCTTCTTCGAGTTTTTTCACAGCTTCCCGTGGAGTAATAACGACAAGTCTGTCTCCTGCCAGTATAGTGAGATCTCCGCCGGGCAGTATGTAATCATCATTGCGATTAACAACCAGGATCAGACTGTCTTTAGGTAATTTCAAGGATTTCACTTTGGAACTGATCATGGGTGAGTTTTCATCGAGAAGAAAATCAATAATTTCGAAATCCGATCCAGCGATTGTGTAAACTCCCCGTATGTTTCCACGGCGAAGGATGCTCAATATGCTGTCGACCATTGTATCCGTTACACTGACGGTAACATCAATATCCATTTCCTGGGCCATGGTTACATAGGAGGCCTTTCTGACCAGTGCAATGGTGCGGGCAATTCCATGATTTCTAGCATACAGAGCACTGATTAGATTGAGCTCCTGGTTACCGGTTGCACAAACCAGTAGATCGAATCCTTCCAGCAGTCCGGATTCACTTACCTCTTCATCCGATATGTCGGCATTTGTTACACTGGCATTTGGATAGAGTTCGGCAAGCTCACGGCTGATGTCATAATCCCTTTCAATAAAGTGAACACTGCGCGATTTAAAACTGTGCTTGAATTGGCTCTTTATCCGGGAAAATAATCCTGATTTTGAGTTGGATTCCTTCGAGTCGCCAATAAGGTAATCAGCGACATAACGGCTGATACGACCGCCGCCAGCGATGGCAATTCTACGAAGTTCCTGTCGATGAAGTTCAGCAGCATTGAGAAATGCTTCTGTACCGTTGGAGTCGGCAATTATGTGAATCATGTCGCCAGCAAGTATCTTTGTCTCACCGGAGGGAACGATGGACTGCTCATTTCTCAAAATAAGCGGGACAAGAAAATCCACCTTGAGAGAAGCACGGCTTTCCCTGATTGTTCTATCAATAAGGGAAGAATGTGATTCTACAGTAACACTGGTCATGGTAAATCCGGAGTCTCTGAAAGGATTCACAATCCCGACCGCCCCTCTCTCCAGGGATCGAATCACAGCTCGGGCCGCTTCGACTTCAGGGTTGATAATATGGTCAATGCCATAGAGTCGCTGGCGCACCATGCGGGTGGTTGAGTAAGCAAGATTTCGTACTCGTGCCACAGTAACAGGTTCATTGTATTCCGCAGCGACGAGGGAACAGGAAATCATGTTTATTTCATCAGATTCAGTTACGCTGACGAAGAAATCTGCATTTTTAACATTGGCCTGTTGAAGCATGGGAAGGCTGTTCCCCTCTCCTACAAGCACTCGGCAATCCAGACGATCATGCGCCTGGTCTGCTGACTGGGGATCTTTTTCTATGAGTGTAACCTCTTTTCCTTCGGATACAAGTTGTCGAGCCAAACGCCAGCCAACAAGCCCGGCCCCGAGAATCACTACATACATAAATCCAGCTTAACCTGGCATGGTCTTGATTGTCGAGATGGGATATTACCTGTCTGTATATTCATTGAGAACCCTGTCGAAGTTTTCAGTTCCCTGGGTAATTTCCCTTTTTAAGTCATCAATTAGATTATTCAGTTCAATCGGATCAAGTTTTTTCAGAATATCCTTGCTACGACGATTCAATTCTCGTCGCAGCTTCTCATTATTAAAGGTGTCTGTGATATCATCGAGAAATCTGTCAGAAACATCATTGATAACCGGTACGGTTTCAATCACGATTTCCTTTGATTTTTTTTTCAAATCCATGCCAGTAGATTCCTCTATTGTAACAAAGAATTTGTTCCGTTTTACCGGATCTGATAAATGCGAATAGGCAAGCAGTCCCACTGCAACAAGGCACAACAACCATAGAATTCTTCTCATCTGGACATCTCCTGTTTACCTTATCGGCTTTCCAGGCTGGTAAGGTATTCTAAATTACGGCTGGCAGAATTTTCCAGTTCCAGCAATGTGTCCCTTTCCCTGTCTATAATTGCCTGCGGAGCACGGGAAATGAAATCAGTGTTTGCGAGCTTTTTCTTCTTACCATTGATCAGCAACTGAGTCTTTTTTAATGACTTTTGAAACTTCTTCACTGCTTCTTCAATGTCAATGAAGCTCTTGATATAAACATGAGCTGTGAACCCCCTTCCTATAACGGCGATCGAACCATCAAGGTTTTCTCCAGCAGTGAATATGCCCATGTCGTTAGAACGAACCAGTATACCAGTCAGTTCTTCCGTACCGATTAATGCCCTGCCGGATTCTCCTGTTATTTCAATACGAACTTTTATGAGTTGCGATGGAGGTATGGTAAACTCGCTCCTGAGGGTTCTAATCCCGGTTACCAGATTCTTGAGAGTATCAAAGGTTGACTCGGCATCAGAATCCTCAAGGGTATCATCAACATTGGGATAGGGACTTATAATGAGAGGCTCTCTTTCTCCTGGTAGTTTGCTCCATATTTCCTCGGTAATATAGGGAAGGAAGGGGTGGAGGAGTTTAAGTGACTGTTCAAGTGACCGTATAAGCATCGCTGCAATTCTATCCTTTTCAGTTTCATCCTCACCATAGAGACCTGGTTTAGCTGCTTCCACATACCAGTCACAGTAATCGTTCCAGAAGAATTCATACACCGAGTGGGCCATCTCGTCAAAACGAAAAGAGGTCATGGCTGATTCAACGGCTTGAACAGTCTTATTCAATCGGTGCCACATCCATCGATCAGCCAGAGTCATTTGTTCGGGTGAACCCGGACTGTTGATATTGACAATTTTTCGATTCGTTGAATTCATCAGAATGAATCGTGCGGCATTCCAGACCTTGTTGGCAAACCTGGATCCAAGTTTGCAGGAATCCATGTCCAGTGGAATATCTTCTCCCTGAGCTGAGAGATAGATTAAAGTGAATTTCATGGCATCAGCCCCATAGTTTTTCACCACATCCATCGGATCAATGCCGTTTCCAAGGCTCTTGGACATTTTTCTTCCTTTTTTATCCCGTATCAACCCTGTAATGTAGATGTTTCTGAATGGAACCTGGCCCATGAATTCCAAACCAGCCATTATCATGCGGGACACCCAGAAGGGGATGATGTCGTAGCCGGTTACAAGGGTCGTGGTAGGGTAAAATCGGGCCAGATCCGGTGTCTTCCCAGGCCAGCCCAGGGTGCTGAACGGCCAGATCCAGGATGAAAACCAGGTGTCAAGAACATCTGGATCTCGAAGGAGTTTTCCCTTGCAGTTCGGGCAGTTTTGGGGATCCTCTCGGAGAACATGAAGCTGACCGCAGGACTGGCAGGTAAAGGCCGGGATCTGGTGCCCCCACCATATTTGCCGGCTCACACACCAGTCTCGGAGATTCTCTAACCAATACCTGTAGGTGTTTCCCCACTTCCTGGGATAAAAGTTAATTTCTCCATTTCTCCAGGCTTCCAGTGCTTTTTCAGCCATGGGTTTCATTCGTACAAACCACTGTTCTGAGAGAAAGGGTTCTACAACTGTGGCACAGCGGTAGCAATGTCCCACCTGGTGAGTGTGTTCCCTGTACCTATTCAAGGCACCTGTCTCCTGCAGCATTTTCACAGTTGTCTGACGGGCCTGACTTGTGGTTAATCCCTGAATGAACTGGGGAGTCATCCTGTTCATCGTTCCATCACTGTTCATCACATTGATAAATTCCAGTCCATGACGTTTCCCTGTTTCATAATCGTTGGGATCATGGGCCGGTGTTATCTTCAGGCAACCGGTACCAAATTCTCTATCAACACAGGAATCTGCAATAATGGGGATTTCCCTATCCATGAGGGGGAGCTTTACAGTTCGGCCGATGAATGCTTTGTACCGTTCGTCATCAGGATGAACAGCCACCGCGGTATCTCCAAACATTGTTTCAGGCCTGGAGGTCACAACTGGTAAACACTCATTTCCATCGGTAAGGGGATAGCGGATTTCCCACAGTCCTCCTTGTTTTTCTACATGATCCACTTCAACATCTGCAAGGGCGGTTCCACAGGCAGGACACCAGTTCACAAGGTATTCACCTTTGTACAGAAGATTCTTCTCATAAAGGGAAACAAAAACTTCTCGAACGGCTTTTGTATATTCAGAGTCCATGGTAAAACGTTCACGGCTCCAGTCACAGGATGAACCGATGGTTTCCAGTTGTCTGGTGATGATCTCATGATGTTCATCTTTGACTCTCCAGGTTTCCTCAATGAATTTCTCCCGGCCCAGATCGTGCCGATCTTTTCCATTTTCTTTCAAACGGCGTTCTACAATATTTTGTGTAGCGATACCTGCATGATCAGTACCTGGCAGCCAAAGAGCTGGATGCCCTTTCATCCTCCAGTAACGGATGAGTAAATCCTGGAGTGTGTTGTTCAAACCATGTCCCATGTGCAGGATGCCGGTTACATTAGGCGGTGGAATAACGATGACATATGGATCATTTCCGTTGGAACTCGGGGCAAAATATCCCCCCTCCTTCCATAACGAGTATATTCTATCTTCGAAGTCCTCAGGGTTATACGATTTAGGCAACTCTATTTGCTTCATGTGTTTTCCTCTGGTAGAGAATTATGATCATCAATACTGCATTATAATGCAGTAGGGAAGGACGGAGAAGGCCTTTATCTGAGTCGGTTGGGGCAATTGCACCTGAAATCATTAAAACCTTGTGTCAGAAAGCTTGTTAATGGCAACCTCTAAAAAACCGTTTTTGGAATTTGGCGCAATGGCGGTGCGTTCCTCGGCGCTTTGCTCCTGCGGTACGCACCTGATAGTGGCGGTGTGTTCCTCGGGCTACGCCCTGCGGTACACACCTGATAGTGGCGGTGTGTTCCTCGGAGCTTTGCTCCTGCGGTACGCACCTGTTAGTGGCGGTGTGTTCCTCGGGCTACGCCCTGCGGTACACACCTGTTAGTGGCGGTGTTCCTCGGGCTACGCCCTGCGGTACACACCTGTTAGTGGCGGTGTGTTCCTCGGGCTACGCCCTGCGGTACACACTGTTTACGTGAGCATTTTGACAACGCAATAGCGGCAGAAAAGATCGAGTCAAGAACTAAATGGGTTTTTTAGAGGTACCCTGCAGGGTCAGCAGTGCCGAAGTGCATGATTCTAAGCCTACAGAAGCAAACCGTTAAGCAAAGAAGAGAATGCCTCTAACAAAGAAAAATCGAAGGTTCGCGTCCGTGTGGAGCACGTATTCGGTTTTATGAAAGCGACTATGAAAGTGGACAAGTTGCGTACTATAGGTAAAGAGAGAATAGAAGGGATCATTGGACTACTGAACCTTCGCTATAACATGTATCGTTATGTGTATTTGAGACAATCCCTGGGATAAGTGGGCACTGAATGTGCTCCGGAAGCCGAAAAAAGCCTGATAACGGGTTGAAATCGCTAAGTAAGGTCGAAATTTTCAGAAAAAAATGATAAAAAGGACGTTATTCTCGATTCAAAGGTTGCAAAACTATTTTTTTAGAGGTACCTTAATTGATCCTGACGGGGCGACAGTGACATATGCATTGTCTTCCGGTGATAAATTACCGGCCGGACTGGAGATTGATGAGAGTACCGGGAAGATCAATGGTCAAGCAAAAGCTGTATCAGAATTAGACACCTACAGTGTAACAGTAATAGCAACCGCAACAGGTAAGAACTATAAAGGCAAAGCTAGTGCGAATGTTCAAATAGAGGTATATAGATCAGAGAAACCAAAAATAACCGGAGAACTGGACTATCCCCCAATCTATACGGACTATGGTAAGTCGGCTTCTCAGGAACCGACGACCAAAAGTCTGGAAGTATCAAACAACGGAGAGAGCTATACTCTCACCAATGCTTACTACAGCGCGTTCGACGGCACTAGTCAACTGGCACATGGTATTACAATTGATGGAAACACAGGGGAAGTTATAGTCACTAATCAAGCTGAAGTCATGAGCAATAAATACTATGATGTTCATGTCACTGATAGAAACGATCCAGATATTACAAAAGTATTTCCCAACGCCGTATCTGTTACAGTTTATCAAAAGAATTTTGAATCCATCAATGTTTTCAAAAATACGAATTCAGTACCCACTAAAACTGTGCAAGCTTTCACTGCGAATAGTGATTCCATTCATGAATATCTTTCAGATAATTATACGGTCGGAACCCACTATACTCTGAACATAACACCTCAAGATCCAGATCAAAATATAAACGGGGCCATTTCCATCACCAGGTTCAATGCTGATCCCAACAATAACGGTACTATCCAAATTAATGATAATGTCACAGTGGCTGATGCCGGCGTGTACACTATTATCGCAACAGGAAAGGGTAATTACACCAGTGATGAATCTTCGAAAACATTAGAATGGACTTTGAATGTTGAACCGAAGGATTTTGGTTCCATCAATGTTTTCACCGATCAGACTTCAGGACCCACTAAAACTGTGACTGCTTTCATTGAGGATAATGATGATTCCATTCCTGATTATCTTTCAAACACGTATGGGATCGGAACCGACTTTGTACTTAGAATAAAACCTGTTAATGAAGCACGTCAAAATATAAACGGGGCCATTTCCATCAACCCTCTGAACGGTAAGATCCAAATTAATAAGAGTGTCTCAAAGGCTGATGCCGGCAATTACACTATTATCGCAACAGGAAGGAATAATTACTCCGAAGATGATTCTTCGATAGAATTAACATGGACTCTGAATGTTGAACAGAATGAATTCACTATAGGCGCAGTAGGTCCCGCCGGAGGAATCGTGTTCTACGACAAGGAGGACTACTCCGACGGCTGGCGTTATCTGGAGGCGGCGACAAGCGATCATCAGGATATGGTTGAATGGGGCGGCCTGGGAACATCTGTGGGAGGAACATCCACTGACATAGGGAGCGGGAAGGCCAACACGGAGAAGATTGTTCAGACAATGGGGAACGGTAATTACAACGACGATAGCGGTAATGCTGTGGCCTTAGATGGCAATTACGCGGCGAAAATCTGTTATGAATTTGAGCAGAACGGCTATGATGACTGGTTTTTACCGTCCAGGGATGAACTGAATGCATTGTTTCTGCAGAGGGTTGCCGTTGGAAGTCTGTCCTACTACTGGTCTTCTTCAGAGCTCTCTGCTAACCCCACCGCCATCAAGTGGGGACAGGATTTCAGAAGTATTGGCTTCCCTAACATATCCAAAGCGGACACCCTTAAGGGTGTTCGTGCGGTGAGGGCTTTTTAGCTATTTAACAATTTAACAATTGCTTTAGCGGCAGCGCAGGTTGCCGTTAAAGCGTGAAATATTTTTGAAATATGGCCTTATATTACCGTTTACCGGTGTATCAGGACACCTGGAAATTGGTAATGAAAACATTCAAAGTTACAAAGGATTTTCCCCGGGAATACAAATATACTCTGGGTCGGGATATGAAGAGGGATGGAATAGAGTTGGTACGGAGCATCTATCGGGCCAACATGTCCCGGGGCAAGAAGGAGTACCTGGAGGAATTTCTGGATAATTTTGAAATACTCAAACTGGAGATGCGTCTGTGTGTGGACTTTTAAAATTCTTTCCACCAAGAAACAGTCAGCGTTATCCGAATTGATGGAGGGCAGTTGGAGCTATGGCGCCAGGTACCTGTGTTCGGCCTAAACAAAGCCACTCTACCCTTGACGAAACCACCCCCCCTATTAGTATGTAATGGTAGGTTGCTGAGCACTAAGCAGCGGCCTTCGCAGCAGTGTATAGGGTACCTCTAAGAAACCCCCTCAATCTTCCAAACCTGGGTTCCGAAAGAAACCTGGAACTATTATACAGATTAGCATGAAACGACGAGAAAAAACTTTACTCAATGAAGATTTTCGCCTGTCAGACTGGAGCAACAAGGGTGACGATCTTGAAAAGTTCGATCAGGTGATCGATTGGGAGGTTTTTCGCGGTCCCGTGGAAAAAGCCATGCGAAAGAATCTACGAGAGGATGGCAAGGGACGCCCTCCAAACGACGCAGTGTTGATGTTTAAGACACTGATTCTTCGCGAGTTGTAACAGCTTAAGGGCACCTCTAAAAAACTTACCCCCTCTTAGAATGTATACACGATGCGATGTATCTATAACGGCTTGCCTCAATCAGAGTAAGAAAAACTTTTTTTTCCCAGATGAAATGAATAATTCCCCACTTGAAAGAGTCATACAGGATGTATGAAGCATCACTTGTTCCACTGCTTACCATCAACAGGAATCTGGTCTTATCGATTCGCATGTTTATTCTTTACCTGTGTCATCATTTCCTGGAGTATTATTCCCCAGACCATACCCCTTCTTCCCAGCACTAACCATGCTCTGCTGGGGGTTTACATTGATCAGGCTGCCAGTACTCGGACTCGAAATGACTGGCTGCGTATAGCCAGGGGGGGAATTGAATCGGTTCTGGCCGAATGGGAAGCCGCCGCTACCCTTGTTATTAATGACAGCTGTGTCCTGCAATCCGGTAAGAAGAAGGTGTTGAAAGATCTTGAACAAAGTCTGTCAGCAGGATTGTCCGAATGGGCTGTTACCCAGTTTCACAACCAACATAACTCCCGGGAATTCTCAGATTTCTGGGTTCAAATGAGAGAGGCCGCCCTGACCGCAACATTTGAATTCCACAACGGAGAATATATCAAAGATGAAAATGGGCGACTGGTTGTTATCAAGACTGACAGGGAGACAGTAGCCGAAGATTCGGCTGCATTTAGAAACTTCTGGGATGAGATTATAGACCAGAAGGTTGATGATTGGTATTCAGGGGCCCAGACGGCTTTTTCGGAATTGCTTCTGGACTTTGGTTCCGAAGAAGCAGTCTCATACCAGAGAACTTTCAAAAGGCAAGTTCTAAAAAACCGTTTTTTAGAATTTGGCGCAATGGCGGTGCGTTACTCGGAGCTTTGCTCCTGCGGTACGCACCTGATAGTGGCGGTGTGTTCCTCGGAGCTTTGCTCCTGCGGTACGCACCTGATAGTGGCGGTGCGTTCCTCGGGCTACGCCCTGCGGTACGCACCTGTTTACGTGAGTATTTTGACAACGCAGCAGCGAGGAAAAAGATCAAGCCAGAAACGAAATAAGGCTTTTTAGAGGTGCCCTTCAATAAACCTTTCTATGAGAAAAAACTCTGGGATGACCGTTTCATCGATTTCAAGTCCTTGAGTCTCCGATCGATTGTTGATATCGGTACATCCATTGCCACTGCTGTCGTCAGTACCGTTGTGACAGCTGTCGTCCCTGCCGCTGGAATTCCGCTGATGATGGCAACAGCCGCCTTGACGGCCGGTATTTCGCTGACCGATGATATAATTTTTTCCATAGATTTCATGGCCACTGATGGTGATTTTTTTAATGAAGATGCTTTTTGGGGAGGATTGAATCCAGGAAGTATAGTGATGGGTATGGTTGGGAATTTCGTTCAATTCAGCCTGGATGAAGTCAATCTCCCAGGCTATCCTGGAATGAATTACAAACAGGGTCAGATTCTGCACCGAACTACTGGTACCGGTATCAATGCCTCACTGAAATATGGTATTCAGGGAGCGACTTCCCTGAATCTTCTGAACTTTTCTGACTTTTTCATACCGTTTTCCAGAGATGGAATGACAACTTCGAAATCAAAGATCTTCAACAGTTTTGCTCATGCTAATGTTGGACTCTTACAGCTTAATCTGGGACAGGATGACATTACCGCTGGCATTGGAATGGGTGGACATCGTATGAATGCCGGTGCAATAGTCCACTCCATCAAAGGGCTTGACATTTATAGAGAGAATGCCCGTATTGCCCGTTCTGATGTCGATGATGATCTGAAAGTCGCCATGCGGGCCATATACTCTTAAAATTGAATGGGATGGAGAAAAGAATCTGTATGATGAGAATGGAAATCTTCTTTCCATTGATACAACTAATTCCTATGCCTTGAGTCTTGCGAAATACCTGGGAATAGACAGCACAAATGACTGGCGCAAAGCGGCAATCCGATTAACAGATAAGGGTGTAAATATCAACAAAGAACAAATGGATACGTACAAAGCCGTGAACACCGGCAGACAAATGGTGAAATGGATTTGGATGAAATATTCACTTTCGATGTGGGAAGCAAAAGGCAGGGAGAAATCGGATTGACTTCTATCGGGATGTCGCTTCGAATCCTGAGAATCTATGGAAGATGAGAGGGAATTCCCTGATCAATCCTGTGCAGACCGTTGAAGATGGTCGGGAGACCTATGGGCACCCCTATATTACTGTTTCAGACAGGTATGATTATACGGATGAATCCGGTGTTCATTACAATGGAATCCACAGAGTTTTATTCGATGAAAACAAAGCTGTGGATATTGGAAGTCAAAGAATATCCAGTCCGGTATTCACAACCGGCTTTACCATAATCATGCGTCCGCAATGGCAAAACGTTGACAATAAAGACTCTGAATACGGATATTTGCATCAGGTTTAAGTCGAAACTTCGGGTTTGTATCGGGTCATTTGAATGATAATAACAGTATTCAGAAGGAGTTGGATCATCTATTCGATAATGCGGTTCAGGCAGGATTTAATGTTGTTCAACTACCTGATTATACTGCCTATGGAATGACCGGAACGACCGGAAACTCCACAGCCATACATCTTCATTATGAGGCTGGCAATTATGAAACAATGTATGAGCGTTTACGCAAGTGGCTACAATAGAATAATGATAAGACCCGTTCTATTTCTCCAGGGCACCTCCATTATTTAAGTATCAGTTCTGGTCAGTAGACTTGATACATCCAGGGTTGGAACAGTGAGGAAGGCCAGATGACACCATTGGACTGCAAAAGATGCAACAGAATCAGGAACTTTCATTTACCTTCAGAGATATTGTTTCAGATCAGGGAATACAACACTCACTCAATTTCTCTCTATAAACGGAACAAAAGATCCTCGTAGGATGGATAGGGCCAGTGTGTTCTGTCAGTCAATCTTTCAAGTGCATCTCCAGCTACTCTGACTACTGCCATGGCAGGAACAATTCGATTACTGTAGGTTTGGGCCTGTTTCAGGCTGTCGCCTTCCATGGACAGGGCTTCAGCAACTTCCTTTTCCAGTTTATCTGACGCGGTAAGCAGGTCTTCCTGCAAAGAAGATATTGATTCCAGCAAAGCTGTCTGAGCTGGCAATGCCTTAACTCCTGCAGCCTGTACAGATGAAATCCCCTGTGCGATCTCAGTAATATATGAGTTACATGCAGGATAAATATCCTTCTTGACCATTTCCAGCATAATTCCAGCTTCAATATTGATCTCCTTGCTGTAATTCTCAAGATATATTTCAAGACGAGATTCCAGTTCTTCTTTGCTTAATACACCATGTTTCCCGAAAAGCTCCACGGAGTATTTCTTCGTGATTTCAGGCAAAGAAGCAACAGTATTGGCAAGGTTGGGCAATCCTCTCTTTCTGGCATCCTGTACCCATTCCTCAGAATAGCCGTTACCGTTATAAATGACACGGCCATGTTCATTGTATGTATCCGTAACGATTTTTTTCACTGTTTCATTTATATCAGATGAATTTTCCAGTTCAACAGCAAACTGAGCAAGTATTTCCGCTACGGCTGTATTGATTACAACATTGGGACCGGCTAAGGACTGAGAAGATCCCATCATTCTAAATTCAAATTTATTACCGGTAAATGCGAAGGGAGAGGTCCTGTTTCTATCAATTATATCTTTTGGGAACTTAGGCAATGATGTCGTACCAATTTCCATAAGTTCACCCTCAGCACTGTTAATCGGTTCACCTTTCGCCAGTTTTTTATAAACTACAGATAGTTGATCTCCCAGAAAGATGGAAATAATCGCAGGAGGCGCTTCATTGGCCCCCAATCTATGATCATTCCCGGCATTGGAAGCCGACATTCTTATGAGAGATGCATAGGTATCGATGGCTTTGATAACTGCGGAGAGAAAAACAAGGAACATAGCATTATCTTCCGGGCTGTCACCCGGTTCCATCAAATTGATTCCAGTATCAGTATTAACTGACCAGTTATTGTGCTTACCACTGCCATTTACCCCGGCAAAAGGCTTCTCATGAAGCAGAGCGACCAGACCTTTTCGTTCAGCAACTTTTTTTATGGTTTCCATAACCAGTTGATTCCTGTCTGTTGCCACATTGGCCGTATCAAATACAGTCGCAATTTCAAACTGGTGGGGAGCAACCTCATTATGCTGGGTCTTTGAGGAGATTCCCAATTTCCAAAGTTCAAAATTCAGGGTTTTCATATAATCGGCAACCCTGTCTTTCATGGCTCCAAAATAGTGGTCATCCAATTCCTGGCCTTTGGCGGCCATCGTTCCAAATACTGTCCGCCCTGTTAATCTCAGATCAGGTCTTCTGTCGTACAAATCCCTGTCAACAAGGAAGTATTCCTGTTCTGGACCAATAAATGCAATACAACGTTTCACATTTACATGGCCCATCAGGTGACATACTCTGGTTGCTTCCCTACTCAGGGCTTCCATGGATCGCAGTACCGGAACTTTTTTATCTAAAGCCTCTCCAGTATATGAGACGAATGCTGTCGGTATAGTAAGGGTGAGCATATCACCATCTTTTTTCAAGAAGGCTGGAGAAGTAGTATCCCAGGCCGTATAACCTCGTGCTTCAAATGTGGCTCTTAAACCACCACTTGGTAAAGACGAAGCATCCGGTTCTCCCTGAATCAATTCCTTACCTGAGAATTCTATTATGACACTTCCGTCAAAACTGGACGATGGTGTAATGAATGAATCATGTTTTTCAGCGGTCAATCCTGTCAATGGCTGAAACCAATGTGTGTAATGGGTTGCTCCTTTCGATATTGCCCAATTCTTCATGGCCTCCGCGATAACTTCAGCAATTTCGAGTGACATCTCTGCAGCACCATTTTTAACTTCTTGAAAGGAATCAAAAACATTTCTGGGTAATTTCTCTCTCATCACACTGTCAGAAAAACAATTCTCACCATAAATCTCAATTAATGGTTTATCAATGTAATCTACTCTGTTCAAAATTATTCAACCTCCAAATCGAATTCATCAGTATCTTATTGACTCTTAAAGCAATTTCTGTGCCATGACTTGTCCCCACAGAAATCAATACGGTTAATTACTTTCAATATAAAAAATAATCTCAAGAATCAAGTGAAGTTGCATCGCTATGGGAAGGAAACGGCTGGTCTGAATCATACATTATTGTAGAAATATTCTTCTAATATCACATAAATGTAACATTCTCTCCAGAATTTTCCTCAAGTAGAGGGCATTGACGAAAAGAGAACTCAGAACAATATCCAAATCCCAAACAGCGTAAATCTAATCTGTCCGGTCATGAAGCAGGGCCTGAGACTTATACTTATCCAGATCAATTCTGTACTTTTTAACACGTAATCCCATTACGCGTTCTGATATAGCCAGTTTTCTGGCAGCAGAAGCCATATTTCCCCGGGTCGTTTTCAAGGCGTCACAAAGCAACTTCTGCTCGAAACTATCCAGAGTTGCCTGCATTGTGGATCCGTGAGCGATATGGGATGATTCGGCTGATTGAAGGGAAGGGGGTAAGTCACTGGCATTTATTTCCTGATCATGGGACAGCAATACAGCTCGTTCGATACAATTCTCAAGCTCCCGCACATTGCCAGGCCAGCGATAATTCATCAACAGATCTATGGCAGAAGGTGAAATCTTTTTGACTGAAGTTCTATTCTTCCTGTTGTTTTTCTCGATAAAATATTCCGTCAGCAACATGATATCACTGCGTCGATCCCTCAATGGGGGTATGCAGATGGGGAAAACGTTCAGTCTGTAATATAAGTCCTCCCTGAAATTGCCTTTCAGCATTTCCTCTTCAACATTTTTGTTGGTTGCAGTTATTATACGGACATCGACAGGAATAGTCGAATTCCCCCCTACTCTTTCAATTTCTCTTTCCTGTAAAACCCTGAGCAGTTTAACTTGAGTAACAGGAGATAGTTCTCCAATTTCATCAAGAAATACAGAGCCTCCATCAGCTAATTCAAAACGTCCCTTCCTGGAGCCAACAGCTCCTGTAAAAGATCCTTTTTCATGGCCAAATAACTCACTCTCAATAATACTCTCAGGCAGTGCGGAACAATTGATCTTGATAAAGGGCTTACCGGCTCTGAGACTGTTGTAATGGAGTGTCTGGGCCACTAATTCCTTGCCAGTTCCACTTTCTCCTCTAATAAAAACTGTTGTTTCACTTCTTGAGACCTGGGCCATCAGGTTGAAGGCTTCCTGCATGCTGTGAGATTTTCCAATCATATTGAATGGATTGAATTCTTCGTCAGAAGATTCATTCAGCTCCTTTTTTTTATCTTCATTACTCTGTCTCAGTTTGACAGTTCGAGAAATCATAGATGCAACTATGGCAAGCAGTTGAACATCATCTGTCAGTTCATGTTCATCTTGTAATATTCTGTCTGCACTGAAAGATCCAATTGTTTCAGAATCATGCTTGATGGGTACACATATAAAGGAACTGTCCTTCCTGCGCTGACGAACACCTGTTTTATCCAGAAACAGTGGTTCAAGAGAAATATTTCTGATAACTTCCGATCGACCTGACTGCACAACCTTCCCGGTTATTCCTTCCCCCAGTTCATAAACTCCTCTTTTGATTTCATCCCTGGAAAGCTCAACAGATGCCGCAATGCTGATTTTACCTGTGATTCTGCTCAGAATAGTGACAGTTCCCCTTCTCAAACCAATATTCTCAGCCATGGAAGTCAATATTGGATCAATGATGGTATTGAGGTCCCCGCTGCTGTCGAGGGCTTGACTCAACTGGAACAGTAATGAAAATTCATATATTCGTCTCTTATAGTTTCGATTCTTGTAGCTGTCTGGAATCACAACTCAATCTTACCTTTTGGAAGGAATGCTGTTCAAGTCATGTATCTCAAGGGATCTCATTCCGTATCTTCTTCTTTGATTCAACCAGCCGATAGAGAACAGGAGTGAGAAAAAGTGTGACAAGAGTGGAACTGGCCAATCCCCCGGCAATAACCTGTCCCAAAGGAGCATAGAGTCGGGCACCGGATCCCCGGGAAAAAGCCAGTGGAAGAACTCCAAAGAAAGTTGTCAGAGTCGTCATCAGAATAGGTCGTAATCGAGAGGCAGCCCCTTCTATTATGGCATCATCCAGTGAAAGCCCATTTTTCCTCAGTTGGTTAATTCGATCAACCTGAACAATGGAATTATTCACAACAATCCCACCCAGGGCCACAATACCCAGAAATGACAGCAGTGAGATATCCGATCCAAATGCCATCAGTCCACCCACCACTCCAATGAAGCAGAAAGGTACAATTCCCATGATGATAAGTGGCTGAATGAATCTCTCAAACTGGATGGCCATCACGCCGTATACCAGCAGCAGGGAAATGATGAGTACCATTGCAAGTCTGTTCATCGATTCGGTTACAAGTCCCCCTACTCCATCGATTCTCCACTCAACGGTGGAAGGGAGGGGGTTTTGAACAATGCTTTCCTTGAGTCGTTGAGTTATTCCTCTTATGTCGTCGCTCCTGCTATAACCGATGACGGTCACTGTACGTTTTCGATTGTGTCGAAATATAGATGAAACACCCATTTTCTCATGAATCTCCGAAATATTGTTGAAGGATACCAGTTGACCTGTATTGTTTCTTATCCAGAGGCGCTCAGTTGTTTCATTATCCGGTTGACTGTCTATAAGATCGGTATTGAGAATTATCCGTCTATCGAGACCCGAATCAGGCTGAAAGAGGCCAATATCAGTACCATTAAAAGCAATTCTGGAGGTTAATCCAGCATGGGTAGCATCAATCCCCTGACTGTCAAGGATCTCAGAATCTAAACGGGCCAGAACAAAATACCTGTCCTGTTCAATATCAGATTCAGTATTGACAATCTCAGAATCATTATCAAAAAAATCTCTGATCTGTCTGGCAGCCTGAATTATGTCCGCATGAGAATCCGAGGACAGTTCCACACGATAACCAGGTCCGTTAGTACCAAGAAACACTAATCGGTCAAAACCCCCATTGAGTACTGCTACCTGCATATCAGGCAAAGCAGGGGGCAAAACTTCATTCAAACGATCAATTATCTGTCTGAATCCTGCAGTCCTGTCCTCAGCGGTCTTGAGAATGATATGACCCCAGAGCGCTTCCCGGGTTCTTGCATCCCCTGAAAGATCATCTTTCATCCCAACATAGAAAACGATGTCGCTTACCTCAGGGATTTCTCTTCGAATAACTTCCTCAGCCCAATCGGCGGCCCGGACACTGTCATCCAGGGAAGAACCGCTGGTTAAACTGATGGAAACGTATAATTCATTGTAATCCGCTGCCGGAATAAACGTAATGCCCATGGAATCGGCCGCAAAAACACTGGCTATCAGGATAGCTGAAGCGGCTGCGACAACAACACCTCTGTACTTGATCGACATTTGTATTCCCCTTCGATAGAAAGACTCCAGCTTCACCTGAATGCGATTCACTGGCACTGCTTTCCCCTGCAGTTTATTCAAACTTCGTCTGGCCAGTGGCGGCACAACAAAAAGGGCTACAAACAAGGATGTACTTAAGGTAAAGATAAGTGTAAGTGAAATATCCTTTAAAACACTGCCGATGATACCTTTCAAGAACAGCAACGGCAGAAAAACACATATCGATGTTGTAACAAAAGCAATGACAGCGGAAGTAACCCCTGTCACTCCGGTGAACACTGCAGTGTCGGTATTATCACCTGCATCACTTCTGCTATGTATGTTTTCCAGAACAACAATGGCCGCGTCAACCACCATTCCAAGGGACACTGTTATGCCAGCCAGAGTCAGCAAGTTGATCGACATGCCCGCTAATTTCATGCATACCAGTGTACAAACCAGGCTGACAGGCAGGGAAACAGCGATCACCGAGGTGTATGGCCAGTTCCTTAAAAACAGCCAGATAACAATAATCGCCATGCCGATACCTATCAAAGCAGAACGAATAACAGCCCGGAGGGAAGTACTCACAATCTCCGCATCATCATGGAGCATGACAAACTCCAAACCATCAAAATCAGACAGTCGTTTTTGAATATCCTTACTCATCTGGATAGTATGTCCATCGACCCTTTTACTGACCTGCACAACAAGAAGATCTTTTCTGTTGGAACGAATACGCTCATCTGCTTCGGCATATACCTCATCTATTGCTGCAAGATCCTTCAGGAAGACGGGGATTCCATCGGAGTACCCAACAAGCAATTCCCCTATTTCTGATATTTCTGAAAATTGACCGCTTACACGGAATGCCCACTCCTTCCCCTGCCATTCAACCAGACCGGTTGGGACGGTAATATTCCTTTTCCTCAATGCTCCATACACTTCCGGGATGCTGATTCCAGCCTCTCTCATTGCAAGGGTATCCAGTTTTATTTCAAGGACTTTCTGGAGACCTCCAAGAACATTCACCCTGGCAACACCATCAACTTTGTAAATCTCAGACAATACTTTCTCATTCACATAGTTATACAAAGCATCTGCCTCCATTTCACTTGAGACAGAAAATACAACAACCGGCAACCCCCGGGATCCTGCAGCTGTTACAACAGGTTTTCCCAGAAGTCCATCGGGCAATTCCCGTGAGCTCTGATCGACTTGCGTTCTCACCTCCTGAACCATGAAGTCTATATTTAAATCCTCATCAAATTGGAGTTTGATGATACTGACACCTTCCTGACTGTTGGATCGCATATCTTCCAGTCCGGCTATTCCAGAAAAGTAATTCTCAAGTACCGTGGTCAGTTCGCTTTCAACCTTTTCAGCCGCGACACCCGGCCAGAGAGTAACAACTATGGCTGCAGGTTCCGTAATCACAGGTATAAATTCACGGTTGAGTGTTGTGTATGCAAGTAATCCTGCCAGAACTGCTCCGGCAGTAATAACGATAACCGGAACTGTATGCTTCAAAGCCCATTCACTGATTCTCATGTTTATTCGTTATCTCCGTGGTGTAGTTCCAGAATATGGTGCCCCTCATTGGATCTGAAGAAATCTGAATGATTGTAGTGAATATGAAAAAAATTTCCAATAGTTAATAAAACGGGCAGACTCGTTCTTAAGCAATGCACACACTTACAGCAGACATCTGGAGTTAAAGGAACGATTCGAGTATCATAACCCTCATGGACATGGAAATTAAAGCCCTGTCGGCACAGAAAGCCAGCCGTCATATCCTATCTCAACCAGAAGAATTGAGAACCAGAGCCCTCCAATTCATTCACAAGGCCCTGAACGATGAGGCTGACGATGTATTTCGGGCAAATTCAAGGGATTTAAAACGAAGTGAAGCGGAAGGATTACCCTCACCTCTCTTAAAAAGACTGAAGCTGGATCCATTAAAACTTCAACGAGTGATAGATGGTGTAATTGCTCTGGAAAAGACTCATGATCCTCTGGGACAGGTTCTGGAAAAACGGGAACTGGACAGAGATCTCATCCTCACCAGGGTTGTCGGCCCCATAGGTGTTATCGGCATGATCTTTGAATCCAGACCGGATGCCCTCATCCAAATCGCATCACTATGCGTCCGATCCGGCAATGCAGTTATTCTCAAAGGCGGCTCGGAAGCCATGGAAACCAACCGTATTCTGACTCGTATAATTCATGTTGCCTCCATCCAGGCGGGATTACCGGAAGGGTGGATTCATCTCGCAGAAAACCGGGAAGATGTCCATGCCATGTTGACAATGAACAAATACATCAATCTTCTAATCCCCCGCGGTTCCTCTGAATTTGTTTCATATATCATGAGCAATTCAACTATTCCAGTTCTTGGGCATGCAGATGGTATCTGCCATGTTTACATTGATTCCAGAGCTGACCCTGGAAAAGCAATTCCCATTGTTCTTGACTCAAAAATGCAATATGTCGCTGTATGTAATGCTGCTGAAACTCTGCTTGTTCACCAGGATGCAGCAGCTCGTACATTACCACTTATCAAAGAATCATTGGAAACCGCAGGCTGCCTGCTCCTTGGATGTGAGAAGACACGGCAATTCATTGATGTGAAGGGTGTTAGTCAAGAGGACTGGGACACAGAATACCTGGATGCCATTCTTTCCATCCGTGTAGTCAGCAGCTTAAACCAGGCCATAGAGCATATTCACTCGCATGGATCCGGTCATACAGAAGTCATTGTTACTGAGGACGCAGAGGCGGCTGAAGAATTTCTGGCCAGAGTGGATGCGGCCGATGTCTTTCATAATTGCTCTACAAGGTTTTCTGATGGCTTCGTGTTCGGCCTCGGTGCAGAGGTTGGGGTTTCCACTGCAAAGATTCATGCCCGGGGTCCGGTTGGGGTGGAGGGACTCTTGAGCTACCGTTGGCAGATTCGAGGAAATGGTCACTTGATACAGGACTACAATGAAGGAAAAAAATCATTCACACATAAAGAGTTACCACTGTGAGAGATTTCAGCGGCATAAGAAGAATTGTTATCAAAATAGGCACCAATTTACTGGCCCCGGATGGTGTACCGGATGTGCAGCGAATAGAATCCCTTGCGACCGATATAACTGAATTGAAACAGCGTGATATTTTTCCCATCATTGTCAGTTCCGGGGCTATTGGTTTCGGGAGCCGTATTCTTAATCTGGAGTCCCGGCCCAGAAAGGTGGAAATGAGGCAGGCATGTGCGGCTGTGGGACAGCCCGTATTGATGCAGCACTGGCAGAATGCCCTTGGCAAATGTGGTGTTGTTGCTGCACAGATCCTTCTGAGTCGGGAATCCTTCGACGATCGAAAGTCGTTTTTAAACCTTAAAAATGCGGTTGAACACCTTCTGGATCTGGGCGCCATCCCTGTAATGAATGAGAATGACAGTGTGTCGACCACCGAGATAGGGAATATTTTTGGAGACAATGACTCCCTGAGTGCCCACATAGCCAGTAAACTTGATGCTGGACTATTAATTCTTCTCACCGACATTGATGCTCTTTACGATAAAAATCCCAGGGATTTTCCTCAGGCCAGACCATTACACATCGTGAAGAGCATAACTGATGACGTAAGAGCATCCGCTGGTGAGGCTGGCAGTGATTATTCTACCGGGGGTATGGTAACCAAACTTCAAGCAGTGGAGATTGCTGCTCGGGCAGGATGCCGCACAGTTCTGGCCGATGGCCGAAAACCGTCCAGTGTTATACGTATTCTTGATGGGGAGGATATTGGAACTCTATTCCTGGCAGGTTCTCGTCAATCTGCACGGAAGCGATGGATTTCAGGAGCCCGTTCCAGGGGCAAAATCAGTATTGATGAAGGAGCTCTTAAGGCTCTCAGTGAGAATAAAAGTCTATTGCCCAAAGGAATAATTGGTGTTGATGGTGTTTTTGATGCCGGTGAGGTTGTACAGATCGGAGATGAATTCAAGGCGATTACAACCATGAATAGTGCAGAGATTCAAATGATCATGGGAAGGCACTCACAAAATGTTAAGGATTTGTTTGGTAAGGAACGAAGGAAAGAAGTTGCATTGGCAGACGATATTGTAGACAGGAAGTGAATATGGCTAAGCGTATTGATTTAGACAGGAAGAAACTGGTTGAAATAGCCGGAAATGGTTTAATTCTTGAAGTAAGCAATGATGGAAACGATCGGGTTCTGGTGAAGGTGGAGTCAGAATATGGTGGAAGGCGCATTCTAATAAAACAGCATGAGGAAGATGCCAGGTGCATAGTATATTCTCTTGACGCACCAAATGAGAACTCTCATCATTTAACTCTGGTTGAGTGAGTTTCTTAGGCCTATTCGACTACCGGATATATAATTTTACAGTGTCAGGAAGCCTGGTATTGTTGCAATCGATTACCTGCTGTTTTCCCGAACCTTAATAAAAATGCGATCCAATACAGAATATCCAGAGGATTGTTCCACCAGGCCGAAATCCTGAGGTGCCCAATAGTCCCTAGGGGAATCGAACCCCTATTTGAAGAATGAGAATCTCCTGTCCTGACCGTTAGACGAAGGGACCGGATTATTGCTTCCCGGGGAGGACTCGAACCCCCAAAGGCAGAACCAGAATCTGCAGTGTTACCAATTACACTACCGGGAATTAACATCTGTTTGAAAAACTAACCCCAAAATGAAATCTGGTCAAGATGGCGGACTACTCCACCGGCATCACTTCATCATGATAATCAATCAGGGTTACAACATCTATTCCTGGTAAATTCTTCTGATAATTCAAAAAGGGTAACCCTATAACTCCGAACACATTTGTGACCGTTGCACCACCCTGTTCAAGAAGAGTTCTTGAAGCTTTCAATGTGCCCCCGGTGGCAATAAGATCATCTATGAGCAAAACATGACCTCCCTCCGGGACATCACTCTTATGGATTTCCACTGCGGCATCACCATACTCCAGCAGATAGTCCTGATGGTAAACATCTCCGGGCAGTTTTCCAGCCTTCCTGACAAGAATTAAAGGTATGCCTAAATGGTCGGCCAGAGGTGAAGCAAAAAGAAATCCCCTCGACTCTATGCCAGCAACCGCTGTGATATCAGTACCTTTGTATAATTCCACCATTCTATTAATGCAATAATGATACGCCTCTGGATTCATCAAAACACTTGTAATATCAAAGAAGAGTATGCCCTTTTTGGGATAATCAGGTATTTTACGGATAACTTCATCGAGATTGAAATCCTGGCTCATGGTATATTCCTTTCTTAATTCATGGATATGGCCGTCGGAAACCAGCAACTCTGGGAGCTGCATTAAGACTCAAATCACTTCGCCTGCCATTAACTATGTGATGATATCCCAATCCAGCAATCATGGCACCATTATCTGTGCATAATTCCAGTGATGAAAAATACGTTTCAAGTCTGGTTCTGGCATTGAGAACGCGGCGGAGGTAGCGGTTGGCCGAGACACCACCACCTGCAACAAGCCGATTAATACCAGTATCCTCCACTGCACAATCTATTCGCTCCACCAGAATATCAATAGCGGTCTTTCTGAAGGAAGCCGCAACATCTTCCTTATTATCCTGAATCCCACTGACTCGAAACCGTGAGAGCTGGTTAACTGCTGCAGTTTTAAGGCCTGAGTATGAGACATCATAACGGTGGTCTCCTTTTTGCAGTTTTGGCATTGGGAACCGATAAGCCCCATCATCTCCGTTTTCAGCCAGACGGTCAAGAAATACTCCGCCGGGATATCCCATATCAAAATGTCTTGCAACCTTGTCAAAGGCTTCACCACATGCATCATCAATCGTTGTGCCAAGAATTTCAATGTCATCCATGGATTTCACGACACAAATAATGGTATGTCCTCCAGAGACGATTAAACCAAGATATGGATAGTCTATATCATACTCCAGATGGGGAGCATACAGATGGGCCATTATATGGTCAATTCCCACCCATGGTTTACATGTAGACCAGGCCAAACCCTTCGCATACGACAGTCCAATTAAGAGGGAACCGATGAGTCCTGGACGAGTAGTAACAGCGATGCCATCAATTCCATCTTCCAGTGTCAGTCCAGCTTGATTCAGGGCTTTTGAGCAAACCACATCAATCCATTCAGAATGAAGTCTTGAAGCGATTTCCGGGACAACTCCATTCCATGGAGCATGACGTTCAATCTGTGTTGCAACGATGTTTGAAAGTATCTTCTTGCCATCTTTGACAACAGCGATAGAGCATTCATCACAGCTGGTTTCTATTCCCAGTATATTCATATTGGACATGATATGCAGAAGTTCCTCAGGAACTCAAGGGGACCTCAAAAAGTCATCTTTCGAAACCCAGTTGAGGAATTTCTATTTTTACAAAGCAGGCATAAGAGGCGGCTGGCAGCCTTACATTCTGAATCCATCAGATTTTCTCCAGGAGTGTTCTCAACCATAGTCTGCTCCATTGCATGAAGTCACTAATTATAAAAGGCAACCTCTAAAAATCCATTTTTGGAATTTGGCGCAATGGCGGTGTGTTCCTCGGGCTACGCCCTGCGGTACACACCTGATTAAATTTTTTCTTGATGCAAGGCGGCAGAAGCGGAGCGTAGCTTAAGCGGTTGGCGGTGCGTTCCTCGGAGCTTTGCTCCTGCGGTACGCACCTGATTACGTGAGCATATTGACAACGCAGCAGCGAGGAAAAAGATCAAGCCAAAAACAAATAAGGTTTTTTGAGGTGCCCTTTTGATACTGTATTGAAGTTCAATAATTCTACATGGGGCCGTTATATCAGCTACTCAGATTGATTCTGTTGCCTGGAACACCCTCGGACATCTGATTATACATAATATCCGCAATTCCAAAATCAGCTGTTCTTCCTATTTTCTGGGCGTACTCATCAAATAGTTGTTCCTCAAACATTTTTTCGCTGGCATTCTTTGGAATCAAACTGTTATCATCCAGTGTCTCACGCATGGAATCCAGCATCATTTTGACAAATAAGGTTTCAAAATCATCACATACTTTTTTCAGTTCCGCTTCGTCACTTGATTCTGTACGTCTGATGAAATTATTGAGCTGTGTGGTTTGTGTTGCAGTTTTGTAGGCCCCTGATTGAGCGGTTAATAATGAATCAATTGTCATCATCTTCATCCTCGTTTGAGATTGTTGGCAATACCCAGCATACTGTCGGATGTCTGGATGGATTTGGAATTGAGTTCATAGGCCCGTTGGGCAACAATCATGCCAACCATTTCCTTCACCACTGATACATTGGAACTCTCAAGAAACTTATGAAGTAACTTCCCCATATCATCTTCACCAGGCCGACCCTGTACTGCTTCTCCCGAGGCTGCCGTTTCTACAAAGAGATTCTCTCCAATCGCCTGGAGTCCCGCCGGATTGACAAAACGGTATAGATTTATCTGTCCCACGGTTATCGCATCGTCCTGATCAGGTAGCTTAACCGTAACCTGACCCTGCTGACTCACTGATAAACTCTCAGGAATGAAATTTACAGGAAGGATCAATTCTGGCATAAGTCGGTATCCACTGGATGTAACAAATTGACCATTGGCGTCGATCATAAACGCCCCATCCCGGGTATAGCCGAAGCTTCCATCCATGTTCAGTATCCGAAAAAAACCCTCTCCCATAACCGCCACATCACTGAGAGAATCCGTCGCTCTGGGGCTGCCCTGTGTGAAGATTCTTTGTGAGGCACCAACACGAACACCATGTCCGACTTGAATCCCGGTGGGTGTAACTGTTCGTTCAGTTGCCGGGGTACCGGCTATACGGGAATTCAGGTAGATGAGATCTTCAAAATCCACCCGCACCTGCTTATATCCTGTGGTATTCACATTCGATAAGTTATTGGAAATTGCATCTATGTTATACTGTTGCCCATTCATTCCTGTTGCAGCAGTCCAAAGTGAACGCATCATTATTCTACCCCTCCTAATACTTTGCGGCCTGGTTAATCAGACGATTCAACATGCTGTCTTGAGTTCCTATGACTTTCTGGTTGGCCTCATAAGCTCTATTAACCTCAATCATATTGACCATTTCTGATACCGGATTAACATTTGATCCTTCAAGGAATCCCTGTAGCACACCTGGTCTGGCTACACCATGCAAATCCTCAGCCAGACCTGAACGTTCTTGAGCAGTCCAAAAACTGTTTCCTTCCTTTTTAAGGAATCTGGATCGGGCAAATCCCACGATCTTTATTATATCAATCAGTTCAGGTTCCACCGAACCTTCAGCCGTCTGCCACACCCGGCCAAGCTTGTCTATGGTAACCTTATCCTCTGTAATGCGAATGATGCCATTCTCACCCATAACAGGATAACCATCTTTAGTTTCAAGGATCTGTTCCTTACCCAGCCAGAAAGAACCATTTCGGGTGTATCTCATTCCCCGGGGAGTATCTATTGTAAAAAAGCCTTCATCATCCAGAGCAAGATCAAAGAAGTTTTCAGTAGCTTTCAGTGATCCTTGCTCGAATACAGTATAGGATTCATTGTATTCAACTCCCATCCCCAGTTTTCCTACTGTTGGTGATGTATCCACACTTCCCAAAGGGAACCTGTACACTCCATTATCATCGAATCGACGTATAAGCAGTTCAGGAAAGGCCTTGTGAACCGAAATATCTCTTTTGTATCCACTGAGATCAACATTGGCAAGATTGTTTGATAATGCATCAAGTCTGTGTTCCTGAGCCCGCATTCCACTGGCTCCAGTATATATTCCTCTAATCACACATCCCCCTCCAGAATAACCGGTTTGTCATCCTCTCTAATTAATAATCGGTATTCTAAAAGATGACTTTATTCTCAAATGTGTTCATCATTTGCAGTGTCAGAAAGCTTGTTAGATAAGGTAACCGTCACCAATATCGAATTTATACCTTACAAGACAAGCATTTATACAACATCTTACTGACAAAAAATCTCATTGTATCAAGGAGTGATGTACGGAATAACAACGATCAATCAGTATGTAGTTGCTGCATCAGACAAGAATCTCTACCTGGGTGGATTTTAATGAAATCTGGTAATAACAAGCTTTCTGACACTGCATTTATCATTAGGGCACCTCTAAAGCTGTTTTTTAGTGATACCCATTAGAGAATGGAAGTTCAGGCTTATATTCTGGTTTGAGTTCATTTGATTTCTTCAAGGACTGGATTAACTTCTATGGATCAGATTACAATCACTGAATATACAGCATTGGAGAAAATCCCATGAAACGTAGAATTGCTTCTATTGGCACGGCTCTACTGGCGGCATTAATTTTTACTGGTATCATTTTTACAAACCAGTCCAATTATATAAAACAGATTGAAGGACAGGGCAAGGGACTCTTTAAGTCAATCGATAATCGTTTCTTCGATTTCCTACTCCACCTGAAAAAGCCCATTCCAGAAGAAAACAAAATTCTCCTTCTGGAAATTGATGACCAGACTATTACAGAGGTGAATTCGTATCCTCTTCCCCGCGAAGTTTTTGCTGATGGCATGATTCTTGCTTCAGAATTTGCACCGGAATGGGTAATGCTGGATATTGAATTTGTAGACAGCAGTGAAGATGGTATCAATAATGACTGGAAAGACTATGGATTGATCAACAGTATTGAAAACAGTGTATCCAATTTGACAGATAACCAGGAGCAGCTGGTCAATCTCATTCTCAATAGACAGATTACTCGAAATCAGGCATTGGAATACCTTGAAGAGCTGAAACAGGCTGGTTGGGATACGACCAACAGGATTATTGCAGACATAGATAAGATTACATTTTCAAAAGATGAATACCTTGCTCAGGCACTTACCTATCTTGGCAAGGTTACAGCTACGGTAAACATGGTCAATGACAGGAATGAGACAATTTCTGAGGAACTCAGACAGTGGACCGAAACCAATGTCAGCATCAATGACTATTTGATTTTTAAGGATGACCTGACTTTTCAGGATAATCAATTTGATACAGCAGTGGAGATGCACCCAGCGATAATGCCCATTATCCAATCCTCCCAATGGGCAGGTTTCCCACGAAGCTATATTGATGCGGATGGAACACGCAGACGCATTGACCTTATCTACCGGCAGGGTGACAAGTACTACACAAACCTGGGATTCGGAACCTGGTGGGTAAGAGCCGGAAAGCCACCCATTACAGTCTACTCCGAACGTATAGAAGCAGGAGATTTGAGCATCCCGCTTGATCAGAGAGGAAAAATGCTGCTCAACTGGCCCAGGAGAAAATACGATGGCACTCCACTGAACCGCAGGCAGGCAGAGAATTTCGACTCGTCAAATCCAGACCATCGGCTGTCGTTTTTTTATCTTTACTACCACGACCTTCTCTTCGGAGATCTTTCAATTTTCATAGATGAACTGGAAGGGACTGGCATCACTTCTGATGTCTATGGGGATACCGCTGCGCCTCTCAGTTCAATGATTATGGATTTAGATAGAATGCAGCAGGAGATGCTGGGCAGAGGCGATGGATCAAGAGCTCCAGAATTAGGTCAATATCGCGATGAGTTCATAGAAATAGCCATGCAATTCTACAATGGGAATGCAGAAGAAATTGCCAATAATGAACTGGACAGCATCATCAGTAATCCAGAGACATCCGGTGAAGACTTGAGTTCCTTTGTTGAACTCAGAAATACAGTCGGTTACTTATTCTCTGAAACCCGCACCATTCTGGACGAAGTCCAGGCTTACAGAAGACACCTTCGAAACCGATTGGAAGATGCAATAATAATTGCAGGATATACAGGCACAAGTACAACAGATTATGGGGCCAATCCCTTTGAAAAAAGATACACGAACATGGGTATCTATGGAGTGTTGTACAATTCCCTCCTGGAAGGTCAGTTTCTTAAGGAAATTCCTTTGTGGATATGCTTTATTGTGATTCTCGTTGCAGGTCTAGGTACTGTCCCCATCACCAATATCAGTAAGAAAAACTCCGGTCTGAATACAATACTTGGTACATTGTATGTATTGATTATTGTTGGTGCAGGAGGTCTCTTTTTTGCTCTTACAGGCATTTATTTCTATTTATTGCCCCTCATACTTACTCTGCTTACAGTCTACTTTCAAACTCTTATAGTAAATTTTCTGGCAACCTCTAAAGAAAAAGCATTCATACAAAATGCCTTTGGTCAGATAATATCCCCCGATGTTGTGAAGGAGATACAGGATAACCCGGACATGCTGAATATGAGCGGTGATAACCGAGCTATCACTACAATGTTTTCCGATATTGAGAAGTTTTCTACAATTTCAGAACATTTAGGCTCATCGGATAAGTTGTTTGAATTCATCAAACAATACCTGACTCCCATGAGTGATGTAATCCTTGAAGAGTTGGGAACGATCGATAAATATGAAGGGGATGCCATTATAGCTTTTTGGAATGCCCCCATCACCCAGATTGATCATCCAGTAAGAGCCTGCCGTGCCGCCATGAGAATGGTTCAATTGGAAAGAAAAATAAATAATGATCTCATTGAATCAGGATTGCTGGATGATGGTATTCTTTCACGTCTTCCTCATGGACAAATCTTCACCAGGATAGGTATCAATACAGGTATCAACAATGTGGGATTCATCGGTACAAATACAAGAAAAGACTATACGGCTCTTGGAGATGAGATGAATCTGGCTGCACGACTCGAAGGTGCCAATAAACAATATAACACTCAAGTTCTAATCAGCAGTTCCACTGAAGAAGCTATTCGCGGAGATTTCATTACTCGACACCTCGATAGGATACGTGTTATGGGAAAAGAGAAGCCAGTTACCTGCTATGAATTGTGCTACCATAAGGATTACATGGAAGACTATACAGTCACTCAAAAAAAATGCTTTGAGCTTTACCACCAGGGTCTGGAACTATTCTATGACTGCCAATGGGACGAAGCACAGGCATTATTCAGAAATATTCTGAGTCAACTGCCTGACGATGGTCCAAGCAAAGTTTTCATCAACCGCTGCATACAGTACAAGGACAATCCACCTCCCAGGGACTGGGATGGGATCTATAGAATGGAAACCAAGTGAACTCAATTCCAACCCCGAGCAAAGAGGACATTGTCATTCTCAAGAAGTTTCAAAGAGATGAAGCGACAGCGGCATTGATATATGAAAAACTCTCGAAAATAGTTAAAGAGAAACATAATTCTGATATCCTGGCCAGAATTGCCAAAGAGGAAAAGGACCACTATGGGACTCTTACAAAATACACAAAGACTCATCTGAATCCACAGTTGTTATACGCCTGGCTGGTTATCATGACATCTCGAATACTGGGTATAACTTTCACATTAAAAATTCTTGAAAAAATTGAAAGCACTGTTCAGTCAAATTATAAGGAAATTCTTGATAATTACCCTGTTCTCAAAGAGATTATGGAAGAAGAGGAAATCCATGAACAGGAACTGATAAAGATGCTTGAAGAAAGAATTCTGGACTATGTCGGCTCAATTGTATTGGGATTGAATGATGCATTAATAGAGCTTACTGGTGCTTTGGCTGGACTTACATTTGCTTTTCGAAATACAAGATTAATAGCTCTCTCCGGTCTTATCACCGGTATTGCGGCATCATTATCCATGGCATCCTCAGAGTTTCTCGCTCACCGTGCAAAAGAGAAGACGATGACAGTGGGGAAGGCTGGAAAAGCGGCACTCTATACTGGTGTTGCCTACATTCTGACTGTTATCATCCTGGTTCTTCCCTATTTGCTGGTATCCAACTACATTCTGGCTCTTATCATGACACTGGCATCATCCATTATTATCATTCTTGTTTTCAATCTCTATATTTCAGTAACAAAAAGTATTCCATTCCATAAGAATTTCTTTGAGATGGCAGGCATAAGTCTTGGTGTTGCCGGCTTGTCATTTGGAATCGGAATACTGGTGCGTAAGGTTCTGGGTATTGAAATATAAATGGCAGGTCATGGATGGAATTCTGGGACCGCATACAATGGATGTATTGGCATCACAGGGCAAAGAATTCTTTTTTATGGTCGATGCCTGGGCCGATCACTGGGTAGTAATTGAGTCTTTCAGAATGAATAAGTATGGGATTAAATGGTCTCTTGATGGAGTTGGTAATGCTCCCCCTGTTCAGTCAGCAAAGCAAAAAGTCAGTTTACAGGTATTACCCGTCTGTTACAAATGCTACTCACAGGGATTCCAGGTTATTCGTCGTCATCAACTTCGGGGAGAAACATGGCTGGCCAATCTTACTTTTCCATCAATGGTAAAAACAAATGCCTCCCTTCAGGAAGTATTTAACTCTGCTCAAGCGAAATTCCGGCTTCTAGTTCCCGATACAATGGTTGTATTTTCACCGGAACGTTTCATACATATACGTTCGGATGGAAAAATCTCAGCCTATCCGATGAAAGGCACAATCAGGGCCGACGTTCCTGATGCAGAAAGAAAGATCCTTGCCAACTCCAAGGAAACGGCCGAGCATAACACTATTGTGGACCTCCTCCGCAACGACCTGAGTATGGTTGCCCACAATGTAACGGTGTCTGACTTCCGATTCATTACTCAATTGTTTACAGGAGGAACGGACATACTTCAAGTGAGTTCTGAAATCACTGGAACACTTGATTCCAACTGGAAGAACCGTGTGGGTGAGATAATGGCCTCGCTTTTGCCGGCTGGTTCTGTAACCGGTGCTCCCAAAAAACGAACAGAAGAAATTATCCGGGAGGCTGAGAATCACGAACGGGGCTGGTACAGTGGTGTTTTCGGTTATTTCAACGGCTGGGAATTGGATAGTGCCGTTTCAATTAGATTTATCGAACAGGATTCCCGAGGGAATATGGTATTTCACAGTGGCGGTGGTATCACGATTAACAGTGATGTGAACAGCGAGTATTCTGAACTCATGGATAAAATATATGTCCCTTCTTATTGAATCAATCCGCGTGGACGATGGTGTCGTCAATAATCTGGAATTGCACCAGAATCGGATAAACAGCACTCGATCTGCTATATGGGGAATTCATGAAGAATTGAATATCAACGATGCAATTCAAAATATGAAACCTGAACCAGGATCTGGCATATGGAAGATAAGAATTCTGTATAACAGGGTAATACACCATGTAGATTGCATGCCATATAAACCAGCATCCTGGAAAACGGCCAGTCTAGTCGATGGAAAAGGAATTAACTACACATACAAATGGGCTGATAGAAAGGAACTGGAAATTCTCAATCAAGCAGCCCGTAAAGCAGGCACCGATACAGCTCTAATCATCCGTAATGGGTATATAACAGATTTTACTTATGCAAATGTTGCTTTATTCGACGGCAGATTGTGGTGGACACCAACTCAACCTCTATTAATGGGAACTCGACGGCACCATTTATTGGAAACAGGTAGAATCCAGACTTCCAACATCAGCCCTGATGATATCCCGAAGTATGAAAGGATCTGTCCAATTAATGCCATGCTTGATCTGCATGATACAATAATCACGATTAACTCCTGGCAACCTCTATAAAACCGTTTTTGGAATTTGGCGTAGTGGTGGTGCGTTCCTCGGAGCTTTGCTCCTGCGGTACGCACCTGATTACGTGAGCATTTTGACAACTTAGCAGCGAGGAAAAAGATCAAGCCAAAAACAAATAAGGTTTTTTTGAGGTGCCCTCTTGAAGTAATCCCTACTTATCGGTGTCCTCAGAATCCTCGACAGATGAATGCTTCTCTGCTTCATCTGTAGCAGGTGCTCCTTCGAGAGATTCATCTTTTGGCTCTTCCGGTGCTTCCTGGATTTGATCTTCAGGAGATTCCTCTGCCCTGGTATCAGCTTCTGCACTATTTCCAGCAGTATCACTCTTCTTCGTTGACGATTGCTTATCAACAATTTTTGATTTTTTTGAATTCTCTCCAGGAATTGATTCCTCTTCCGGCTGGAGAAACTCAAGAATGACCATTTGTGCAGCATCACCGGATCGATATCCTAGCTTCAAAATTCTGGTATACCCCCCTGGCCTGTCAGAGAAACGGGGACCAAATTCAGTAAATAACTTGTTCACCACTTCTTTTTCATACAGAAATTTTGCTACAATTCGGCGGTTATGAACGGAATCCTTCCTGGCACGTGTTACTAGTTTCTCTGCCGTCCGCCGTACAGCCCTGGCTTTCGCCTGTGTGGTTTTTATTCTTTCGTACTTGATAAGGGAAGAGACCATATTTCGATGAAGTGCTGTGCGATGACTGGGTTTTCGATCAAGTCGATTAAAACCTATTCTATTGTGCATAACTGCTCCTCAATTTGTGTATCCAGCGACATCTGAATCGACATCATTATCACCATCAGTGGATTTTTTGCCAAACTTGATGGAATTTCGCAGCACACTGTAGTCAGTCATACCCAAACTTAAGTTCCATTCTTTGAGTTTTTCCCTGATTTCCTGCAGCGATTTTTTTCCAAAGTTTCTGGTTTTTCCAATATCCTCTTCACTCCGACGGGTTAAATCACCTATTGTTTTGATATTGGCATTCTTTAAACAATTACTTGAGCGAACTGAGAGCTCCAATTCATCGACCGGCGTTTCCAGAAGGATGCGTATTTTCTCTTCTTCCTCATCGACATCAACTTCCTGAGTGATATCTTCTTCATCAAAATTAATGAATATGGTGAAATGATCTTTAGCGATTTTGGCTGCTTCCGCAAGGGCATCCTCAGGCAAAACAGTCCCATCGGTCCAAACCTCCAGATTGAGTTTATCATAGTCCGAACGTTGTCCGACACGGGTATTCTCAACAGAATACTTTACCTTTGTTACGGGGTTGAAAATGGAATCAACAGGAATTGTACCCACATATTCAATGTATTTCTCATTCAACTCAGCAGGCACATATCCCCTGCCAAGATTAATTTGTATCTCAATTTCCAGGGCACCTTCGTCCATGACAGTACAAACTGGAAAATCCTTATTGGCTACGATCACATCATCTTTTTCAAGATCGGCCCCTGTGATTACTCCCTTACCCTTCCATTCAAGGAGTATGGTCTGCTCCTCAAGATCATTATCCAGGCTCAAATGAAGTGATTTCAGATTGCTTAGAATAACAGGTGTATCTTCAATAACGTGCGGAACAGGTTCAAACTCACTCGTAACAACATGAGGACTTCCTTCCGAATTGAACGATGTAATACGAACGGCCGATACCGCATATCCCTGTATTGATGAGAGAAGAATGCGCCGTAGAGTATTACCAATAGTCGTACCGTAACCCCTTTCAAAAGGATACGCTATGAATTTCTTATAGTTTTCATCAGCTGCATCATGTTCGAATGTGATCCCCTTAGGTCTCTTAAAACCTTTGAGAAGACTCTTCATTGCCATTTGTGCTCCTTGTAATCATGTTCGTCTTCGGTGTCGCCCAGTAGTCAAAACTGCATCTCAACTTGAGCTCATTGAATGCTTTGACAACCAGACTTCCTGTCCAACGAATAATATGCTATACTCTCCGGCTTTTCCTTGGTCGACAGCCATTGTGTGGTATTGGAGTAATATCCTTAATGGATTTCACTCTCACTCCCAGATTGCCGAAAGAACGGATCGCTGAATCGCGGCCCATACCCGGACCTTTGACAAAGATATTGACAGTCTGCAGGCCATAATCCTTGACACGGCCGACAGCCGTTTCAGCAGTCATTTGAGCTGCATAGGGAGTGGATTTCTTCCCTCCACGAAACCCAAGTGAGCCTGAACTGCACCAGGAGAGTGTACCACCCTTCAAATCAGTAATTGTTACTATGGTATTATTGAATGTAGCCTGTATGTATGCATTACCTTCAACGACTGTTTTCTTCTCTCTCTTTTTCTTTGTCATACTTCAAACTCCGTCTTACTTCTTTTTCCTGGCGACAGCTCTCGCCCTGCCCTTGCGAGTACGTGCATTAGTTTTAGTCCGTTGACCACGGACTGGTAGTCCTTTTCTGTGACGAAGTCCGCGATAACAACCTATGTCCATTAAGCGTTTAATATTCAAAGCTGATTCAGATCGAAGGCGTCCTTCCACCTTGTAATCATTTTCAATCACTTTCCGGAGGCTGTTAACCTCCTCTGAGGAAAGATCATTGATACGCGTCTGGGGATTAATCCCGGTCTTTTCACAAATCTGCCGTGCCGATGTTCGGCCGATACCGAAAATATACGTCAACGCAATATCAGCATTCTTATTGGGCAGATCGATACCCGCAATACGAGTCATCTATCCTCCTATTTTTGCCGTTGCTTGTGCTTGGGATTACTGCAAATGATTCTAACCACCCCCCGGCGGCAGATTACTTTGCACTTGTCACAAATCGGCTTGACACTAGCTCTTACTTTCATGTTTACCAGACCTCTATAAATTTCTAGAGCGGAGCTTTCCGCCCTTGGTCAATCCCTCATGATGATGCATCTTGAGATGTCCTTCAATCTGACTCATTGTATCAAGATCAACCCCAACCATAATCAGCAATGATGTTCCACCCATTATATAGGCCATTTGACGGGGGAAACCGGGAATCGCAATAACCAGTAATGAAGGAATCAAAGCGATCATAGCTAGAAACAAAGATCCTGGCAAGACAATACGGTTCAGTATACGTGTCAGATAAGCCTGCATATTTTCACTTCTTATACCAGGGATTGATCCGCCATTCTCACGAATCTGCCTGGAAATCTCAATCGGATTCAATGATACCTGAGTATAGAAATAGGCAAAGAAAACAATTAACAAAGTATAAAGAAGTAGGTAAATCCAACCATAAGGATCCATAACCACTGCTACTCTTCCCCAGAATGCACTGTTGCCGGAAGCCAGTCCCTGAGCGAACTGTACAGGAATAGTAAGAATGGATGAAGCAAAGATAACTGGTATGACACCCGATGGATTAATCTTAAACGGGATGTAGGAACTCTGTCCCATATACTGTTTGCGTCCAACTATCCGGCTTGCATAGTTAACCGGTATTTTCCTCAAACCCTGCTGTTCATAGACAACCAGAACAACTACAGCCACATAGAGTACAAAGGTGAGAATTACAAATACCGGGTTTAAATTCTGTGCCCGTATTTCTCTGACCATCACCGAAACAGCATTGGGCATACGGGCAACTATACCCGTAAATATTAGCAGCGAGATGCCATTTCCTACACCCTTCATATTAATCTGCTCACCCAGCCACATCAGGAAAACCGTACCGGCTGTTGTTGTGAGCATGGCAATAACCAGAAACTGCCAGCGTGCCAGATCAGCTACAACTACATTATAATTCAAGGGCATCTGTAATAAAGCGACACCCTGAAACAAACAAACTATCACAGTGGCATATCGAGTATACCGCTGAATTTTCTTACGTCCTCCATCTTCTTCACTGATGCGCTTAAGACGAGGAAAAACCAGTAAAAGAACCTGCATTATGATGCTGGTAGTGATGTATGGCATAACACCCAGCATAAAAATCGAGAAATTACTGAAGGCTCCACCTGAGAAGAAATCGAGGAAGTCCACAAGTCCCTGACTATCTCCACCACCGCCTCCAAAGAATCGGCTGAGAGCACCCATATCGATGCCTGGTATTGGCACAATGGAGCCTATACGGTGTACAACCAATATACCCAATGTAAAAAGGATGCGGTTCCTCAGATCTCGAATTCTAAAGATGTCAGCGATAGGATTACCGGTCATCAGTACCTTCTAATGCATCAGCGATCGGGACACTGCCGCCTGCTTTTTCAATTTTTTCTTTCGCTGAAGCAGATACGGCTGGAATTTCGACCGTGAGTTTTCGGGTAAGAACGCCCATTCCCAGAATCTTTACCAGCGTTTCACTTTTCTTGATCAATCCTTTCTGAATCAAAGTAGCCAGAGATACGGTGTCACCATCAACAAATGATTTCTCCAGACTTGTCAGATTGATAACAACAAACTCTTTTTTGAAGCGATGATTTGAGAAGCCTCGGGCAGCCACACGCCTGTACAGGGGCATTTGACCACCTTCAAATCCAAGCCGGACTCCACCCCCGGAGCGGGATTTTTGTCCTTTATGACCTCTTCCCGCTGTTTTACCGGAACCCGAAGAACGGCCCCGGCCAACAATTTTTTTCTTTTTGCTAGCACCGATTGGAACCTGCGGGGGTTTAATACTCATCAGTTAAAGCTCCTCGAACTTCACAAGATGAGAAACAGCATCAACCATTCCAAGAACAGATGGAACAGCATGTTTTTCAACGGAAGAATTGATCTTTCTTAATCCCAGTGCTTTCACTGTAGCACGCTGCACTGGTTTCCTGCCAATGGGACTGCGAACCAGTGTTACACGAATTCTTTTTCCTTTAGATCTGGCCATAATCAACCCCATATCTCCTTAATTTCCCGGCTACGTCCCTGTGCGACAGCACGAACGTCCATTAGATTATGGAAACCATCAAACACACCTTTGACAATATTCATTGTATTCTTTGAACCAAGACTTTTGGCCAGAACATCATGAATTCCAACAGATTCCATGATGGCCCTCACCGGGCCCCCGGCAATTATACCTGTACCGGGAGCAGCTGGCTTTAAGAGTACTGAAGCACTCTTATATTGACCCAGAATTTCATGGGGGAGAGTTGTTTTTTTTATTGGTACAACAATCAGATTCCTCTTTGCTTTGTCCACACTTTTACGGATGGCTTCTGAGACATCATTCGCTTTACCGAATCCATATCCTACTCTGCCCTTTCCATCTCCAACAACCATCAGAGCACTGAATGACATCTTCCTGCCCCCTTTAACAGCCTTGGATACACGATTCAATCTGATCAATTTCTCCGTAAATTCTTTTTCTTCGTTTCTGTCATTCATTCTCAAGGGAACTCCTAGAATTTCAATCCCGCTTCACGGGCCCCATCGGCGACGGCTTTTACAATACCATGGTACATATAACCGCTTCTATCAAATACGACAGCCCTAATATCAGCCGCCAGTAAACGTTCTCCAATTTTTTGTCCTACAAACTTCCCACCTTCCACATTGTGTTTCACATCTCCAAACTCTTTCTCCAGAGTGGAAACTGACACCAGTGTTCTACCTGTTGTATCATCAATTATCTGTACACTTATATTCCTGTGACTTTTGTAAATGCTCAACCGAGGCCGAGTGCCTGTTCCGGTAATCTTTTTGCGGACACGTTTCTTCCGTTGAATGAATTTCTGTCGTTTATCGCTTATTCTATCCATGTCACCTACTTCGCCCCGGCCTTACCGACTTTGCGGCGAACAATTTCATCTTCATAGCGGATACCCTTCCCCTTATATGGTTCAGGAGGACGAATCTTCCGAATCTCTGCGGCCACCTGACCAACGGATTCCTTACTGATACCACTTACTTTAATTCTGGTATTTTTCTCAACTTCTATCTGTATACCTTCAGGAATCATATACTCGACAGGATTTGAGAAACCAAGCGAAAGCAACAATTTATTTCCATCCAATTCCGCACGGTAGCCAACACCATTAACCATAAGAATTTTTGAATATCCCTGACTCACCCCTATCAACATATTACTCAGTAGAGAACGATATAAACCATGCAGGGCTTTCACCCGGTTTGATTCATGTTTACGACTCACATGGATTGTACCATCTTCCATTTTGAAATCGACTACAGGTAAATACCGTTGAAAGAGTTCGCCCTTTGTTCCCTTAACCTGAATTGTATCATCGTTAAATGTAACGGTTACCCCCCTGGGAACCTGAACCGGCTGAAATCCTATTCGTGACATAAATTACAACTCCTCACCAAACCGTACAAATGATTTCACCACCGATTTTTCTGGCAACTGCTTTCTTACCAGTTGTAAATCCGGTTGACGTGGAAACAATGACTGAGCCATAACCATTATAAACCCTTGGCATATTTTTATAGCTCGAATACATCCTTCGTCCGGGAGTCGAGATTGACTTCAAGCCATGGATAATCGGGTTTTCATTATCATCATATTTAAGAGAAATTCTAATATAGTCCTTCCCATCAAGTTCAATCTTTTTGAAGTTTTTGACATATCCTTCATTCTTCAGTATTTTGATTATTTCAAACTTGGAGTTGGAAGTTCGTATATCAACATTTTCATGCCGGGCTGCCACACCATTACGGATTTTGGTAAGCATATCAGCTATTGGATCAGAAACACTCATTATTCACTCCATTTACCAGCTGGATTTAGTAACACCGGGGATCATACCTTCATTTGCAAGTTTTCTGAAGCAAATCCTGCACATTGCGAACTTTCTAAGGAAACCACGCGGACAACCACAGACCCGACATCGTCTGACAGTTCTTGTCATATACTTCGGTTTTCGCAATGCCTTAATTATCATGGATTTCTTTGCCATTCTCTACTCCTTTCTAAAAGGCATACCGAATTCTCTCAATAATGCCAGTGCCTGTTCATTGTTTGGTGCTGTTGTTACGATGGCCACATTGAGACCCCTTACCTGTTCAATTTTATCAAAATCTATTTCAGGGAATATGATTTGTTCATCTATTCCCACACTGTAGTTCCCCCGGCCATCAAATGATTTTGGACTTACTCCACGAAAATCCTTCACTCTTGGCAAAGCAATGTTCAAAAAACGGTCAAGAAATTCATACATCCGGTTTCCTCTGAGGGTGACTTTTCCACCAATTTCCATTCCATCGCGAAGTTTGAAATTTGCGATAGATTTACGGGCTCGAGTACGGAGTGCTTTCTGGCCTGTAATTTGTTCAATTTCTGCGATAACTGAATCCAGAAATTTTTTATTGGTTATTGCCTCCCCAACTCCAGCAGAAACGACTATTTTTTCAATCGTGGGAATCTGCATAGGACTTTTAAGATCAAATTTTTTGAGTATTTTATCCGCGATGATATCTCGATAACGAGTTTTCAACCTTGGTTCATATTTTTTTACAGCTTTTGTTTCCTGTTTCTTTGTTTCAGTCTGCTTCTTTGTTTCGGTTGACTTCTTTGCTTCGGTCTTATCCTTGACAGCCTGCTTTTTCTCTTCTGCCATTATACAGCTTCTCCACATTTCCTGCAAACACGGGTTTTCAGCTTATCTCCAATTTCCCAACCGATCCGTGTAGCGCCACATTTCTTGCATAAAATCTGGACATTCGACGCTGAGACCGGGGCTTCTATTTCAATAATGCCGCCTTTATCACTTTGACTTTTCGGTTTTTGATTCTTCTTAACCATATTCTGGCCATCAACAATCACCCGATTAGTTCCGCGATAAATCTGCAGTATACGTCCCCTCTTCCCTCTATTCTTACCACTCATTATTTGAACTTGATCGCCCTTTCTCAGCTTTGTCTTTGTATCCATACAGTTGAATTTCTCCTACAAAACCTCAGGAGCAAGCGAAACAATTTTCATATGATTGTAATCCCTGAGTTCCCTGGCGACAGGACCGAATATACGCTTACCGACAGGAGTTCCTGCAGCGTCCACAATAACACAGGCATTGTCATCAAATCGAATATAAGTTCCATCTCTCCGGCGATATTCCTTGTGTGTTCGCACAACTACGGCCCGTTTGATTTCACCTTTTTTAATTGGTGTATTCGGCAGGGCACTCTTAACAGTTACAACAACAATATCACCGATTCCAGCATACCGACGATGGCTTCCGCCAAGTACTTTGATAGTCTGCACACGTTTTGCTCCAGAATTGTCAGCAACATTCATGCAAGTTTGCATCTGAATCATCGTCCCCCCTATCTCACACGCTCAACGACCTCAAGAAGTCGCCATCTTTTATATTTGCTCACTGGTCTACTTTCAATAATACGGACAGTATCGCCTTCCCTTGCGTCATTGATCTCATCATGAGCTTTATACTTTCTGGAACGGGTGATGTATTTCTTATACATTGGGTGTAACTGTCGAGTAGAAACCCGAACAGTAACTGTTTTATCCATTTTATCACTCACAACCGTTCCTGTAAATATTTTCTTATTACTTTTTTTCAATCCCATTCCGTTATGCCTTTCGGATTCCAAGTTTGTATTCACCTATCATAGTATTTAATCGAGCTATCTGATGACGAATATTGCGCTTCTCCACAGGATTCTCCACATGCCCTAATACCATTTCAAATCTCAGATCCTTCATCCTGGTAATCAATTCTTCTCTCTTGACTTTCAATTCATCCAGAGTTAAATCATTGAAGGTTTGCTTCATACATTGCTCCAATGCCGCTTAGCTATGAATCTGGTATGAATTGGAAGTTTACTTGCAGCCAGGATCATGGCATGCTTTGCCAGATCATTTTCAACACCCGCGATTTCAAACATTACAGTACCGGGCTTTACAGCGGCTACCCAGTACTCAGGAATTCCCTTTCCTTTTCCCATTCGTGTTTCAGCCGGTTTCTTTGTGTATGGGATGTTGGGGAAAACCCGGATCCAAACCTTACCTCCCCGCTTGATATGCCGTGTCATTGCAATACGGGCAGCCTCTATCTGTCTCGCAGTAATCTGCCTGTTCTCCATGGAAACCAAACCAAATTCGCCAAAATTTATTGTATTCCCTCTGGATGCTCTTTTCGCATTTGGAATGGCACGTCCTCGATGGGTCTTTCTGAATTTTACACGTTTGGGGTTAAGCATCTTTTCGACCTCCCCGGTTATCACGGCGAGTACTGACAAATTGGCCCGCATCTTCCTTCTGATCAGTACCGAGTATCTCGCCATTAAACACCCAGACTTTGACTCCAACAACACCAAATGTTGTCATGGATTCTGCAACAGAGTAGTCAATATCGGCACGAATGGTATGCAGGGGGACCCGGCCATCTTTGACTTCAAGACTCCGGCTCATATCAGCACCACCCAATCGACCGGAAATCTTGATTTTAATGCCCTGCACTCCACCCCGCATGGCATTTTGCACGGCCATTTTCAGCGAACGTCGAAACGCTGCTCTGTTCTTCAGTTGTCTTGCAAGGTTCTGAGCTATCACATGGGCATTCACATCGGGCTTCTTAATCTCTTTGATTTTAACGCTCACTTTCTTGTCTGTAATTTTTTGAAGCCGATCTGTTGCTTTCTCGATATTCGCCCCTTTTGCACCAATGATAACACCCGGGCGGGCTGTTTCTATACTCAATGTAACTCGTGTGGGCTGCCTGACAATTTCAATATTGGTTATATCAGCACCCTTTGCTTCAGGACTCTCCAGCAATATCTTGCGAAGCTGGAGATCCTCATGCAATGTGTTGGCATAATCCTTTGGTGAAACAAACCAGCGAGATTTCCAGTTTTTATTGATACCCAGGCGAAACCCGTAGGGGTGAACTTTCTGCCCCATCAATCCACCACCTTGTGATTCAGTATTATTGAGATATGGCTTGATCGCTTGATCTGTCTGTCTGCTCGACCACGGCTCCTTGGCCAGAGAGTTTTCCGGCTCGGACCTCCATCAACCAGAAGCTCAGCAACATACAGTGCATCTTCATCGATACCTGCATCCTGAAACAGGGCATTGGCCATGGCTGATTGAATCACTTTCACAAGGTAAGTGGCACCCTTATTCGGCAGAGATTCAAGAATGGCAATGGCTTCCAGAACAGGTCTCCGTCGAACTTTATCAGCTACAGGTCTGATTTTGGAGGGAGCCATAGGAAGATATCTTGCTCTGGCATGGAATCCCTTTTTTGCTACCATGATTATTGCCTCTTTCCTTTTTTATCCGAGCCCGCATGCCCCCGGAACATTCGGGTAGGTGAAAACTCACCAAGCTTATGTCCAACCAGGTTTTCTGTAACATAGACTGGAATAAAAGTTCTTCCATTGTATACAGAGATAGTAAGACTTACCATCTCTGGAATAATGGTAGAAGATCGGGACCATGTTTTAATTATCCCCTTAGTATCATTCTTCTTCCAGTCAACAACTTTCGCATATAGACTCCTGGCCACAAATGGCCCTTTTTTTACCGACCTTGACATTTCGACCCCCTTACTTACGCCGCTTCACAATAAATTTATTGGAAGACTTATGTTTCGGACGAGTTTTGCCGCCCTTGGCCGGTTTCCCCCAGGGGGATACAGGATGACGCCCACCAGAGGTTCGTCCTTCACCGCCGCCATGAGGGTGATCAACCGGATTCATTACAACGCCCCGAACCCTGGGACGTCTTCCCAACCATCGATTGCGTCCGGCCTTTCCTATTTTCACATTCATGTGATCTTCATTGCCAACTTTTCCGATTGTCGCAATGCAGGATTTGTGAACCATACGCATCTCACCAGATGAGAGTTTAAGTGTAACATATTCCCCTTCAATTGCCTGGATCTGAGCCCCTCCACCTGCGGATCGAATAAGCTGGGCTCCCCTCCCCCGGGTTAATTCGACAGCATGAACTGTGCGGCCTACGGGGATGAGCCCCAATGGCAAACAATTACCAGTCTCAGGGGGAGCACCAGAACCGCTCATAATCATGGAATCGACTTTCAAGCCTTCGGGACAGACTATATACCGCTTCTCACCATCCACATATGAAATCAGCGCGATATTGGCACTGCGATTTGGATCATACTCAATAGAGGCAACTCTTCCTGGTATGCCATCCTTGTCTCTTTTGAAATCAATCTCTCTATAACGTCTTTTGTGCCCCCCACCCCGGCGCCGAACACTGATGCGGCCGCCAGCACCACGGCCAGCCTGCGACACCTTTGCACCTGTGAGAGCCTTCTCAGGTGGTTTCTTATCCAGCTGAGAATTATCCAACCCCTGTCGAAAACGAAGGGATGGTGTTGTTGGATTATAAGTTTTCAAGGCCATTCTTCTCTCTCCTCCTAAGCGCCTTCAAAAACTTCAATACGCTGATTCTTTTCCAATGTTACCATGGCTTTTTTCCATGCAGAAGTGTGTCCTTTACCGCGCCGAAAACTACTTCTGGATATCGCTCTGTTATTGCGAATTTTTCCATGCACATTGATTATACGACAACTTACGGGTCTTACATTGAACAATTGCTTGACTGCCTGCATGACCATGATTTTGTTGGCATTGTCGGCCACTTTGAACACATAGGTTTTTACATCTCCTTCGCGGAGGAGATTGGATTTTTCGGTTAAAACCGGCTCAATTACTACATCCCTGGCATCCATGTCTAACTCCTGTAAAACTCACCGAGTTTTCTCGCAGCACCTTCAAGTATAAGAATATTCTTACCATAATAAAGATCATGAACTCGAAGCCGATTATATGACAACAGGCTCAGATCTCTGATATTCGCACCTGCTCTCTTCGTCAATCTATCATCATCCCCAATTATAAGGACTGTCCGTCCTTTGTCAGGGAAGTTCTTCAGAATGTCGGCCAGATCACGAGTTTTCCCGGATTCAATGGAAAAATCTTCGATAATCCTGAAACAATCATCATTCGAAGCCTTGAGACTGAGGGTGCTTTTTACCGCCAGACGCTTGATTTTCCTTGGGATATGATAGGAATAATCTCTCTTCTGCGGCCCAAAAATAACTCCGCCGCTTCTCCAGAGAGGACTCTTTCTCCGTCCTGCGCGTGCACGGCCTGTTCCTTTCTGACGCCATGGCTTTGCCGTGGAACCTTTCACCTCACGGCGAGTTTTAGTTTTCGCCGTTCCCTGCCGTTTATTCGCCAGTTCATTGCGAATAGCATGCCATATAGAGCCCTCGCTCACTTCCCTGTCAAAAACAGCGTCATCCAATTCAATGTCACGAAGCTCCCCGCCCTCCTTCGAGTAGACCTTCTTACTAACCATTGCTGCTTCTCCTACTTCCGCTTGCCAGCCTGCCGGACAATGACCATACTGTTTCTGCTGCCAGGGATGGCACCTTTAAGCAACATTAGATTTTTCCGGGCATCAATCCTGACAATACGAAGATTCTGTACGGTATTGCGTACCCCCCCCATACGGCCTGGCATTTTTGTTCCACGAATAACCCTGGAGGGCCAGGCAGCCATACCGGTCGATCCATTGGCACGGTGAAACTTTGAACCATGAGTGGCTCGTCCACCACCAAAATTATACCGCTTCATCACACCCTGAAAACCCTTACCCTTTGACGTGCCCATAACATCGACAAAGCGAAAATCTTCGAAAATATCCACACCGACAGAATCTCCAACAGAGCATTCCCTGCTGAAATCTCGAATCTCAACAACATATTTCCGGGGAATTATTTCCTTCCCCCCTCTCTTGAACTGACCAGCCACGGACTTTGTGATCCGGGAAGGTTTCTGTTCAATGGCACCTAACACTACAGAGTTGTAGCCGTGATGTTCAATGTTCCGGCTGTCAATCACAACATTGGGATCGACCTCTATAACGGTAACAGGAGTGAGGTTACCATCAGCATCAAATACTTGAGTCATTCCAACTTTTTTACCAATTAATCCAACCATTTCCCTGCCCTTTCAAATTCCTACTGTTTGATTTCCACATCAACACCAGCAGGCAGCTCAAGCTTCATGAGAGACTCCATAACAGCAGGAGTTGGCTCCAGGATATCAATCAGTCTCTTATGGGTACGCATCTCAAACTGCTCCCGAGATTTTTTGTTAACAAATGGCGATTTGAGCACCGTGTATTTATTGATCTTCGTCGGCAGGGGAACCGGCCCTGACACCTTCGTCCCCTGCTTCTGCACTGTATCCACAATGGAGCGCGCACTCTGTTCAATCAATTCAACATCGAATCCCCTCAACCGAACACGTATTTTTTCCATACCTTTCTCCATACTGCATCTCACCACAGCAGGGTGAGGCTACATACGTGATGAACTGATTTTATTCGATAACCTCAGCTACCTGACCTGAAGCAACTGTGCGGCCGCCTTCCCGTATTGCAAAACGCAACCCAGGATCCATGGCAATGGGATGGATAAGTTCGACAGTAATCTCAGTATTATCACCAGGCATTATCATCTTCTTATCATCTGGCAGTGTCACCGTTCCAGTAATATCAGTTGTTCTGAAATAGAATTGCGGTCGATACCCGCTGAAGAATGGATGATGACGTCCACCTTCATCCTTGGTCAAACAGTAAATAGCTGCTCTGAACTTCCTGTGAGGACTGATGGAACCGGGTTTGGCTAGCACCTGACCACGCTCAACAGCCTTCTTGTCAATCCCCCTGAGCAGAGCACCGATGTTATCTCCAGCCTGTCCATCTTCCAGCATTTTGTTAAACATTTCAACGCCTGTACAGGTTGTTTTTGTGGTTTCCTTTATACCGACAATCTCAATCTCATCCCCGACACGAACAACACCGCTTTCGATACGGCCGGTAACTACAGTTCCCCGTCCTGGAATGGAGAATACGTCTTCAATCGGCATAAGAAACGGCTTATCCACAGCCCTTTCTGGAATCGGAAAATAGTCATCCATGGCTTTTAAAAGCTCCTGAATGGACCTGGTCTTTTCCTCATCTTCAATATTGGACATCGCCTCAAATGCGCTGCCCTTTATGATAGGAGTTTCTTCTCCCGGAAAACCATACTCTGTCAGCAGTTCCTGAATTTCCATTTCCACAAGATCAACTAATTCGAGATCAGCCAGATCCATCTTATTCATGTAAACGATCAGTTTGGGCACACCAACCTGACGGGCAAGCACAATATGCTCCCGGGTCTGTGGTTCAGGTCCGGAATCAGCAGCAACCAGCAGAACGGCGCCATCCATCTGTGCCGCTCCAGTAATCATGTTTTTGATGTAGTCTGCATGTCCCGGACAATCCACATGCGCATAATGGCGGGTTTCTGTTTCATACTCGACATGCCGGGTATTAATGGTAATACCGCGCTCTCTTTCCTCTGGAGCGTTATCAATATCTTCATAACTCATGACCTTACCGCCCATTTTCGCTGCACTATACATTGTTATAGCAGCAGTCAGCGTGGTTTTACCATGATCAACGTGACCGATAGTACCGACATTGATATGCGGTTTCGACCTTGTAAATTTTTCCTTAGCCATAATATCCTCCTGCGGCCATTTGGGAAATATAACAGCAGCCCTTAAGTGAGGCTACCCATATCTTCTGACAGAATGATCATATAGGACTATTCCATCATATACAATGCGGCTATTGCATACGAACGATAGACCCATGACAGTTATGAGTCTTAGAGAGGAATAAAAACTTACCACCAGATACATCCGCAATGCAGCCCGAAACTAACCAGTTCGACTGTTCATCACAGATCTGTGTGGAAGGATCATTCTCGTTCGAAAGCGGCCTGACATCTCAAATTTCAGAAAGCAGGCTGTCCGCGAGGTTTCAATCAAGAGGCATCAACCGCTTGATCAAGTCTCCCATACAGATTAATTCACCACATGGGAGATTTATTATATCAGAGTGAAGAATTTCATTCAAGCTCTACCATTTAAAATTACTGAATGCTTTATTCGCCTCCGCCATCCTGTGTGTATCTTCCTTCTTCTTGAATGCCACACCTGTAGAATTAAAGGCATCCAGGAGTTCCGCACTCAGTTTTTCACGCATACTTCGGCCGCTACGGGCACGTGCGGCATTGATAATCCACCGCATTGCCAGAGCTTCCTTCCGGGCATCATGAACCTCAACAGGAACCTGATATGTAGCCCCTCCAACACGTCGAGATTTAACCTCAACCATGGGTTTAACATTGTCAACGGCCTGAAGGAACACTTCAAGAGCACCCTTGCCGGATTTCTTGACAACTATGTCCAGGGCACCATATACATTTCCGTAAGAAGTGGACTTCTTACCTTTGAGCATCATGCGGTTAACAAACTTGGCAACAACTCGACTGCTGTAACGTGGATCAGGATCAATGGGCCGAACTGGTGTTTCTCTTCTTCTGGGCATAATTATTCCTTATACTTTGGGTTTCTTTGTCCCGTATTTTGAACGGGCCTGTTTCCTTGCCGCAACCCCTTCAAGATCCTTGATTCCCCGAACAATGTGATAACGGACACCAGGCAGGTCTTTCACCCTGCCTCCGCGAATGATAACAACTGAATGGTCCTGCAGTGTATGACCAACTCCAGGAATATAAGCTGTTACCTCAATTCCATTTGTCAGGCGCACACGAGCCACCTTGCGCAAAGCTGAATTCGGCTTCTTGGGCGTAATGGTCATCACTTTTGTGCAAACACCCCTCTTCTGCGGGCAGTATTGCAATGCTGGTGAGTCTGACTTCTTCAATATTGACTTACGCCCTTTCCTCACTAATTGATTGATTGTCGGCATCTGGATTTCAACTCCTGTCTGGCCTCATAAGGCTCTTCCTTCCATGCAAATTTATATTAATAGTGGATAGACTATGAAAAAGTCAATACCAAAACAGCATTACTATCCTAATCACCAGCCTCAAAACTCGAAATAGCTTCCGATTCAAGGTTATTACTCTCTATATCATCTTCAATATCATCATTCAGAGCTTCATCCCTGGACAGCATCTCACTTTCCTGCCGTCTCTGCTCAAGGAGATTGGCCACATGCTTATCAAGATCATCCGTATCTTTTGTAAACAGCTTGAGCTCACGGTATTTCTTCATCCCCGTACCGGCCGGTATGAGGTGACCAATAACGACATTTTCCTTCAATCCCCTCAATGTATCTATGCTGCCTGCGATGGCTGCATTGGTAAGAACCTTTGTGGTTTCTTGAAAACTTGCGGCCGAAATCCAGCTGTCGATGTTCAGCGATGCTCGGGTGATACCCAGAAGTAGTGGCCGAGCTATGGCAGGCTGGCCACCCTCTCCCGTAACCTTTTCATTCTGAGTTCGGAACTGATATTTATCAACCTGTTCTCCAAAGATAAAACTGGTATCACCTACGTCTAGAATCTCAACTTTTCTCATCATCTGCCGTATGATAACACCTATGTGCTTGTCGTTAATATTGACACCCTGCATTCGATAGACTTCCTGAACTTCATCAACCAGAAACTTCTGCAAGGCATTTTCTCCCTGTATCTCCAATATATCATGGGGATCTCTTGGCCCATCACAGAGGGGTTCGGCCGCTTCAACCGGGTCGTCATTCCTCACCAGAAGATGCCGTCCCATTGGAACCATATGCTTCATCGACATACCATAAGGATCGTTTACAGTAATGATGCGCTTCCCCTTGCTGATACCTTCAAACTCAACGATACCACTGATTCTAGCCAGTATCGCTGAATTTCTGGGACGCCTTGCTTCAAAAAGCTCACCGACCCTGGGGAGTCCACCAGTTATGTCCTGGGTCTTCTGAGACTCCTTGAGCATCTTGGCCAGTATATGGCCAGCTTCTACAGGCACACCATCCTCTACACTGAGATAGGAATTATCCGGCAGGTGATACTCCTGAAGAACAGTCCCTTCCTCATTTATTATGTTAATCCTTGGCTGAAGAGTTTCCAATGAAGCATCGGTAATTTTCTTCTCGATATTCCCTGTATCCTCATTGATTTCTTCCCTCAGGGTAGTTCCAGGAAGAATGTCTTCGAACTGAACCTGTCCTGAAATTTCTGCAATGATGGGCTCGCTGAAAGGATCAAACATGGCTAGAGACTCGTCTTTTTCAACAATGTCACCTTCACGGACCAGAACCGTTGAACCATTCCGGATTTCCACCTTTTCATCCTGAGCAACAAGAAGGATCTCTTTTTCCATGATAACAACAAAGGCATTAACCTTTGCTTCAACAGCCTCTTTGCCTCGTTTGAGAACTGTTTCACCCTTTATGACCTTATCCCCATCGGAAACCAGTATTTTGTCTCTGGCTTTGACTGCAATCCTTTCAAAGACCCTGGCCACTATCAGAAAGCCTTTCCGTGTGAAGAGCAGCTGACCATCCGGCATTGAGACAGAAATGCCCTGAATTTTACGTACAAGCAGGAGGTAATGCTTTGCAACCCGATTTTCCTCAGCAATAGTACTCGCAGTCCCTCCGACATGGAAGGTCCGCATGGTAAGCTGTGTTCCCGGTTGACCAATTGACTGAGCCGCAATTATTCCCACGGATTCACCTATATCAGCCGTCCGGTGTGTAGCCAGATTGCGACCATAGCATTTCATGCAGACTCCATGTTGTGCTTCACAGGTGAGTACAGTTCTTACCTGAACACTTTCAATACCCAGATTTTCGATTTCGACAGCAATATCGTCTGTAATTTCCTGATTGACATCCACCAGTACATCCCCGGTTATAGGATGATTAACCTGTTCCAGCGTAAAACAACCAGTTATGCGGTCTGACAGGGGTTCAACTACTTCTTCTCCATCTTTCAGGGCATAGACATCGATACCATTGATCGTACCGCAGTCGTCCATGTTCACCACAACATCCTGAGCTATATCGACCAGGCGTCGGGTTAAATAACCGGCATCAGCGGTTTTAAGAGCAGTATCAGCAAGACCTTTCCGGGCACCATTGGTCGATATAAAGAACTCTATGACCGACAGACCTTCCTTGAAATTAGAACGAATCGGCAACTCGATAATATCTCCCGAAGGTTTGGCCATCAGCCCACGCATACCAGCCAGCTGTCTGATCTGGTTTCGGCTTCCTCTTGCCCCGGAATCAGCCATCATGTAAACATTGTTGAAACCATCCTGATCATTCTTCAGATGATCCATCATCACATTGGCCAATTCTTCGTTGGTTTTACTCCAAACCTCGACCACCCGGTTATAGCGCTCTTCTGTCGTAATATGCCCATCTCTATACTGAGTTTGAATCCTGTCTACTTCATTATTAGCAGAACCTATGAGACCCTTCTTCTCATCCGGTATCAGAATATCGTCCATTCCTATTGTAGTTCCCATTTTCGTGGCATACTTGAAACCAATGTCTTTCAAAGCATCCAGCAGATGAACGGTTATATAATTGCCGTTATCCTTGAAGGAATTCATCACAAGTTTTCTGATGCCTTTATCACCCAGGGTTTCATTGACATAGGGAATTTCCCGGGGTAGGTTTTCGTTAAAGATGACTCGTCCAAGTGTGGTCTGCAGGTATTCATTATCAATTTTTACATGAACCAGAGCATTCATGGATACACTTTTACATTCTCCAGCCATCATTACTTCACTGACAGAGCAGAAATAACGCCCTTCCCCTTTGGCGCCTGGCCTCTCCTTGGTGAGAAAGTACAGTCCCATAACCATATCCTGAGATGGAAAGACAATGGGAGAGCCATTGGCTGGATTCAATAAATTAGTATCCGCCAGCATCAATGTCCAGCATTCAATCTGAGCGGCTTGAGTAAGGGGGACATGCACAGCCATTTGATCCCCATCAAAGTCTGCATTATAAGCATGACATACCAGCGGATGGAGTTGTATGGCCTTTCCCTCAACCAATACAGGTTCAAAGGCCTGTATACCCAGCCGATGAAGAGTGGGAGCCCGATTCAACAGTACAGGATGCTCCCTGACAACCTCATCCAGAACAGACCAGACCTCGGGAGTTTCCTGTTCCACAAGAGATTTAGCTTTTCTAATATTGTAGACGACATCTTTTTCAACCAGTTTCTTCATGATGAATGGTTTATAAAGCTCCAGAGCCATTTTTGTCGGTAATCCACATTGATGGAGCTTCAAACTGGGACCAACAACGATGACGGACCGTCCGGAGTAATCCACTCGTTTACCAAGCAGGTTCTGCCGGAATCGGCCCTGTTTTCCCTTAAGAAGATCGGAAAGAGATTTCAAAGGTCTGTTGGCAGCACCTTTGACGACTTTTTTCTTCTTTGTATTATCAAACAGGGCATCAACAGATTCCTGCAACATCCGTTTTTCATTGCGTATGATTATATCAGGCGCATTCAATGCCATCAGACGCTTCAGCCGGTTATTTCTATTGATAACCCGACGGTAGAGATCATTAAGATCTGATGTGGCAAATCGACCACCGTCAAGCTGAACCATGGGGCGTAATTCAGGCGGGATAACAGGAATAACATCCAGAATCATCCACTCAGCCTTGTTGCCCGAATCCCGGAAATTCTCAACTATCTCCAGGCGCTTCAGAAAACGTTTGTCGACTTTTGCACCTTTCTCCACCATGTTGTCCCTGAGTTCAGCACTCAGCGCATCCAGATCCAGGTTTTCCAATAAGGTCCGGACAGCCTCGGCACCAATACCAGCAGTAAAACTCATCCCGAAACGATCACGGGCATCAGCCAACTCGTCTTCAGTAAGAAGCTGTGAGACTTTTAATTCCGTGTTCCCCGGTTCAATTACAACATGTTTCTCATAATGCAGGATGCTTCTCAACGAAGCGATGGTAAGATCCAGCAGCAATCCTATTCGCGAGGGCAGAGAAAGGTAGTACCAGATATGAGAAACAGGAGAAGCCAGTTCGATGTGACCCATTCTCTCCCTGCGAACTTTGAAATGAGTAACTTCAACGCCGCATCGATCACAAATCACTCCTTTATACCGAATAGATTTGAATTTACCGCAGTAGCATTCCCATTCTTTGGTTGTGCCAAAGATACGCTCACAGAAAAGACCATCTTTTTCGGGACGCAATGTGCGATAATTAATCGTCTCCGGTTTTTTTACTTCACCGTATGACCATGCCCGGATCTGTTCCGGGGAGGCCAGTTTTATCATCAGGTTGTCAAAGTCCTGGACTTCTTTCATCAATTCCTCCTAGAACCGTCCTCCCTGGCTATTCAACAATTCTTCATCTCTCTCAGTAAACGGTAATTGTTTACCTTTCGAATCAGTAATGCGTATATCCAGAGCTAAACCCCTGAGTTCCTGTACTAGAACATTGAAGGATTCCGGGATTCCGACTGCTGTTGTCGGTGACCCCTTCACTATACTTTCATATATTTTTGCCCGACCAGTCATATCATCGGACTTAATCGTCATCAGTTCCTGAAGCGTGTTTGCAGCCCCATAAGCTTCAAGTGCCCACACTTCCATTTCACCCATCCTCTGACCGCCAAATTGGGCCTTACCACCCAGGGGCTGCTGCGTAACCAGTGAATAAGGCCCTGTCGATCGCGCGTGCATTTTATCATCCACCAGGTGGTGAAGTTTGAGAAAATACATATATCCGACAAAGACCTGATTGAGAAAGGGCTCTCCAGTCAGGCCATCATACAGAGTGGCCTTTGAAGCGTTGTGCAGGCCTGCCTTCTCAAGCTCATTTGATATTTCAGACGTTGAAGAAGATTGAAAAACAGGTGTTTCATACATTTTACCAAGCTGAGCCCCTGCCATTCCCAGCATCGTCTCCATAATCTGCCCAATATTCATCCTGGAAGGAACACCGAGAGGATTAAGGCAGATATCCAGTGGTGTACCGTCATCTGTGTAGGGCATGTCCTCCTCCGGGAGAATCCTGGCTACAACGCCTTTATTACCATGACGACCGGCCATTTTATCGCCTTCTTTCAGTTTGTGTTTAGTTACAATCAGCACTTTGACCATCTCATCAACACCGGGATTAAGATTATCCCCTTCACTTCTTTTCAACCGCTGAACATTGAGGACAGTACCGCCTGCGCCATGAGGCAATCTCAGTGATGTATCTCTCACCTCCCGAGCTTTTTCACCAAAAATTGAATTAAGCAAACGGAATTCGGGAGTTGTTTCGGTCTCGCTCTTTGGAGTCACTTTTCCGACAAGGATGGATCCTGACTTCACTGCCGCACCAATTCGAACGATTCCTTCTTCATCCAAAGACTCCACAGATTTCTCCGACATGTTGGGAATATCTCTGGTAAGCTTTTCCGTCCCAAGTTTTGTTTCCCGAACTTCTGCGATAAACTCTTTTATGTGAATGGATGTATAGTAATCCTCTTTCACCACTCTTTCGGAAATAAGTATCGCATCTTCAAAATTGTACCCGTACCATGGGATGAATCCAACAAGAAGGTTACGGCCCAGTGCTAATTCTCCATTGTGAGTTGAAGGCCCATCAGCCAGGATTTCACCTGCCTGCACAGTATCTCCTACACCAACAATCGGCCGCTGATTAAAACATGTATCCTGGTTGGTTCGTTGATATTTGATCAGGGGGTATTCATCAATGCTGCCATCATTTTTCTGGATTTTTATGCAGGTTGATGAAATATAGGTAACAGTACCGGGAGCCAGGGCTTTAACCAGAACCCCGGAATCATACGCCGCCTTTCCTTCCATACCAGTCCCGACGATGGGAGCTTCAGGAAACAGCAGCGGAACTGCCTGCCTCTGCATATTACAGCCCATCAACGCACGGTTTGCATCATCATGTTCAAGAAATGGTATCAGGGAAGCGGCTGTGGATATTATCTGACGGGGAGAAACATCCATGTACGAGATTTCCCCAGGTTCCTTGAATGTATAATCTCCATTACGGCGAACAGCAACCATTTTCTCCTTAAAGTTGCCATTCTTATCGATGGCGGCACTGGCCTGGGCTATGAAGAATTTCTCCTCATCGATAGCTGAAAGATATTCCACTTCACGAGTTGTTCTGCCATTGACGACTCTGCGGTATGGAGTTTCCAGGAAACCATAGTCATTGATTCGGGTGTAGTTTGCCAATGAAACGATGAGACCTATGTTGGGTCCTTCCGGAGTTTCTATAGGACACATCCGGCCATAGTGACTGTAGTGTACATCCCGAACCTCAAAACCAGCCCTGTCTCGAGAAAGGCCTCCAGGACCCAGAGCATTCAACCGCCGTTTGTGGGTAAGCTCAGCAAGAGGATTCACCTGATCCATGAACTGAGATAGCTGACTGGAACCAAAAAACTCCTTTATGGCTGCAACCACAGGCTTAATGGAAACCAGATCCTGTGGCTTAAGAGTTTCCGTCTCTTTCAAGCTCATTCTCTCCCTGGCAATACGTTCCATCCGGCTGAATGCGGTTTTCAATGTATTGACAAGCAACTCTCCTACAGAACGGACCCGTCGATTGCCCAGATGATCAATGTCGTCTGCCTGTTTCTCACCGATGTAGGTACTGATGAGATACTTCATTGTCAAGACCATGTCAGTACTGTTAAGAACCAGGTCATCAATATTCTCATCCTGATCGAATTTCTTGTTCAGTTTGTATCGGCCGACACGTCCCAGGCTGTATCGGCGGATAGAAAAAAACATGGTATTGAGATCTTTCTCTGCCGCCTCCACCGTAATGGGTTCTCCAGGCATTAAAACCTTGTATACAGCTGAAAGCGCATCTTCCCTGGTAAGTTCATCCTGATCAGGGTCATCCTTATTGAAACGAGCCTCTTCCCTGCTGAAACACGAGAGAATCATATCAGAATGCAGGGAATCCTCATGATCCAAATCAACAATTGACACTGACTTGACACCGGCCTGTAATAACTCATCAATTTCGTGGTGATGTAGAAGCTCAGCTACCCGGTACAGTTTTTTCTTCTCACCATTCTTTTGAGATATCCAGACAGGTTTCGCAAGAATTGATCCAACCAGACCATCGTTCTTCTCTCTTCTGGAAGAAAGTTTGACAGTTTTTTTCTGATAAAAAAGGTCAATGATTTTTTCTCGTGAATCAAAACCCAGGGCCCTTAAAAAGACCGTGCCAAGTATCTTCTTCTTACGATCAATCTTAGCGAAGATAAGTTCCTTTCTGCTGTCGATCTCAAATTCCAGCCACGATCCCCGATAGGGAATAATGCGGGAACTAAAAACACCATTCTCTTCGGAGAATATCACACCTGGAGAACGATGAATCTGACTGACAACAACTCGTTCTGCGCCATTTACAATGAAAGTCCCCCTATCCGTCATCAAGGGCAAGTCACCAATATAAATGTCTTTTTGACGAATCTCGCCAGTAGATTGAAAGACAAGGTTCACCTGGGCCTTTATGGGAACACTGTAAGTCAAACCTTTATGTTTGCACTCAGTTTCAGTAAGCTGAATGGTACTTGATCCCAACAGGTAGTGACTGTACTCAAGTACTAATTCACCATTCGAGCTTTCAATAGGAAAGACACTTTGAAAGACCTCTTCCAATCCCTGACATCGCACTTCACCTCCAGAATCCACTACGTTCTTCTGAAGAAAGTTTTCATACGATGATATTTGAACATCTATCAAATCCGGAAGCTTAATGACATCGTCGTATTCCTGTCCAATGAATGTACGGCTATCATTTCCAGCTCTTTCGAACATGCTGTTATCCCCTCTAACACGAAATCACCGGAGGCTTTTACCCCGGTGAATCAATGAGTAATTATTCATGGGCAACCCTGAAAACAGCTTTCAGAGCCCGGCTGAGAGATTTTTCCTCAACGCGAGGCGATAAAATCAAAGTGCAAATGAACTGCATCAACACATTGACAACACCACAGCAATGGGAAAGCCAGGCCGGAACCAGAAAGGGTGCATCCAGGAGGAACCCTCATATAATTGTAAAAAACCTGCTGCTACTTAATCTCAACAACTGCTCCGGCTGCTTCCAGCTTGCCCTTGACAGTATTAGCCTCGTCCTTTGAGACACTCTCTTTTACATTGCCTTCACCGCCCTCAACAAGCTCCTTGGCCTCTTTAAGTCCAAGGCCGGTTATTGATCGTACTTCTTTAATAACCCCAATCTTCTTCCCTTCACCAAAACCTGTGAGAACAACATTGAATTCTGTCTGTTCTTCAGCTCCATCCTCATCCGCTACCGCGGCAGGACCAGCAGCAACAGCAACTGGAGCTGCAGCAGTAACTCCGAATTTCTCCTCCATGGCTTTTACCAGTTCCGAAACTTCAAGAACAGTCATGCCGGCAATAGCATTCAAAACTTCTTCGGTAGTCATATTATCTTCTCCTTCTATAAAACCCGGTTACAGCAGACAACCTCTTCTGGTATCTCAATGATACCCGCAAAGACTGAAACCGATTATTCTTCATCTCCCATCATCGGTATCCAGAATACCGATAATCCACTATGAACTATGTTGAGCCGCATCCTCTGCCCAACAAGCACTTTCACTGATTCAGTGCCGCACTGCCCACGAAGAGCTTTGCAGCCTGTATTCATTCTCCCCCTGCTTTTTTCTTCCGAACTGCATCCAGAGTCCGCACCAGCCTACTATTAACACCATTAAGCGCGTATACAGCATTGTTCAAAGGGGCAAGCATGGCTCTCATAACCATTTGAATGAGATCCGTCCTGGATGGCAGTTTACTCAGGTTCTCAACTCCCTTTGAATCATAAACCTTCCCCTCAACCATACCTCCTTTCAATTCGATCGGCATTTCCTTTGCAAGTTTCAATATGGCTTTGGCAATTGGTCCTGCATCATTCCCACAATAAGCGATGGCAGTAGGACCGGAAAAATATGATTCCAGATTTTTATGATTCAACTGTGAAAATGCAATTTTCGCAAACCTGTTTTTAACAATGTGAAACTCGGCTCCGGATTCACGCAGTACGCTTCGCAGATGAGCGGCCTGTACTGCTGTTAGCCCCCGGTAATTGGCAAAAAGAAAACTCTCTGATTTTTCAATGTTTTCTTTCAGTTTGTCAACGGCTTCTATTTTATACTGCTGGACCTTATTTCCCTTCATGATCCCACCTGTTCCTGAACCTGTATTTTTATTCCTGGACTCATCGTCGAAGTCAGGCTTGCGGACTTGATGAAATCCCCCTTTATATCTGGAAGACGCTTTTTATTCAACTCAACCAGTAGAGCATGCACATTCTCTCTGAGAAGAGCCGCATCCATCGACACCTTACCCACCGCAAGATGAACAACACCACCCTTATCGGCACGATATTCAATTCGTCCCTGATTCAATTCAGCAACAGCCCCTTCAATATCCATGGTTACTGTTCTGGTTTTAGGATTCGGCATCATCCCCCGGCGACCCAGTATCGGGCCCAGCTTACCAACTTCCTTCATCATATCCGGTGTTGCAACACAAACATCAAACTCCATCCAGCCATCTTTGATTTTCGCCACCAGATCGTCGGCACCAACAAAGGCTGCACCAGCCTCTTCCGCTTCCCGAGCTTTTTCACCCCTGGCGAACACCAGTATTCGCTTTCCTCTGGCAAACTGATTCGGTAGTACAAAGGTATCTCTGACTGACTGGCTTTTTTTCAGTCTCAGATTGACTGCAACTTCAATAGTTTCATCAAAATTCGCACTGGCCATGCTCTTTACAAGCTTAATGCCTTCATCAAGGCCATAGTTTTTTGCAATATCGACCTTTTTCAAGGCCTCTCTGTATTTCCTGCCATGTTTCATAATTAGCCTTCCACCACGACGCCCATACTTCGAGCTGTACCGGAAATTATACTGATTGCCGCATCAATATCATTGGCATTGAGATCCTGCATTTTCGTTTCAGCAATTGCTTTAACCTGATCCTTCGTAATTCTTCCCACTTTATCCCTGTTTGGCTCAGCGGAACCTTTTTCAATGCCAATGGCCTTCTTGATCAGGACTGCCGCTGGTGGTGTCTTCATTTCAAAGGAAAAACTCTTATCATGATAGACTGAGATAACTACAGGAATTATAAGCCCTGGCTCATATCCCTTTGTTCTGTCATTGAACTGCTGTACAAATTGGGGAGCACTCACCCCATGAGGACCCAGAGCCGGCCCGATAGGGGGAGCAGGGGTCGCCTTGCCAGCGGGAACCTGTAATTTGATTAACGCTGTAACTTTTTTCTTTGCCATACTGTGGCCTCCATCGTGGTACAAACGTTGTCGAACAATCAACAACTCCCAACTGACTGATACTGTATCTGTAATCGTCTTAATTCATTACCTTTATGTTTCCGGAATTTGAATTGCCCGGGATACCAGGTCCTTCCTTTCCTTGAACCAACAACTTCTATCTGACACAGATCCTGCATTACTATAATCGAACTGCCTGAGAAAAACTGACTTCCACAGGTGTTGACCGCCCGAAGATCCCCACTGTAACACGAAGTTTGCCTTTTTCCTGGTTGACAACTTCTACAGTACCCTTAAATGATTCAAAAGGACCTGCAGTAATCTGCACTTCCTCGCCAACATGGAATTCCTGTTTTGAGTGAATCCTCCGCTCAGTTCTTATTTCCCCCGTTTTCTGTAGAATACTCTTAGCTTCATCTGAAGAAATCGGTTGTGGCTTGGCATTTTTACCAGTACCGACAAAACCCGTTACACCCTGTATTCTGCGAATCGTACCGCAGGGTATTTTCCAGCCTCGTTCAGGCAGGTTCATTTCCACGAGAATGTACCCTGGCAGAAATTTCCGGTTGACTGTACGTTTCTTCCCATTACGCATCTCCACAACTTCTTCAGAAGGGACTTTGACATCCGTAACAAACTCCTTGAGAGTACCATCTTCTACCATAATACGCAGAAATTTCTCTACCTTACTTTCAACTCCAGTCAAAGTCTGGAGAACAAACCAACCTTGTGCCATATTATGTTCCTATTCTACAACACACTGAAGAGACCCAGAAGCCCCTGAGACAACAGGAAGTCTATCAGTCCGAAAAAGAGGGCGAAAATGATTGTGGAAACTATAACAACCTTGGCCGAAGCTCGAACCGAATCCCTACTGGGCCATACAACTTTTTTAAGCTCCCCATAGCTTTCCATGATAAATATTCTAATTCTTTTCATATGCTTCACCTTTTCAATGTTCTACAGGCCAGGCAGGATTCGAACCTGCAACATCCGGTTTTGGAGACCGGCGCTCTGCCGTTGGAGCTACTGGCCTGGAATATAATCAAAACCATGGCAGGAGGATTATTTTATCTTAGTTTCCTTGTGAAGAGTCATCTTTCTTTCCCATTTGCAGAATTTATTGAACTCCATTTTCCCCTGGATATTTCGACGATTCTTATAAGTCGTGTAATTTCTGCGCTTGCACACAGTACACTGCAGGGCTATTTTCTCCACTGCACCTTTCTTCGTTTTTGCCATATCAGCCCCCGTTTACAATGTTTCCTGCCTTCCAAAAGGTTGGAGAGATGGAACAGCCTCCGATCGGACTTGAACCGATGACCCCAGCCTTACCATGGCTGTGCTCTACCAACTGAGCTACAGAGGCAACAAGCGGAGCTGATGATATCTGCTAAATGAAATCATGTCAAGTCAATGATTCAGTTGATTTTACAAGAAGTTCCTTCGAAGCCTCCTGGTAGCGGAAAAAGGAGTTTTCATACAGCTGTGAAACATCTGTTCGAGGTTCCACAATTTTTTTAATTCTCACAAATCGATCAGCTCCTTCTATCAAATTGTCAACCAGACCCAGGGCAGTCAGTGCACAGGCGGCACAACCTGCCAGCTCCGCATCTTCAATCATTGGAATAAGGAGAGGGCGCCCGGTTATATCCGCCTTCATTTGATTCCAGACTTCCCCCCGTGCCTGTCCACCAGTCACACGTAGTTCCTCAACTTTCATCCCTGCATCTTCCAGATATTCTATACCACGGCGTACCCCATAGCCAATAGCCTCCATAACAGCCCGGCCCATTTCCGCAGAACCATGTCCTGGATGCAGACGGTGAAAACTGCCTCCATCGAATGCCCAGAGGGTTCCCCCCTGATGCCCTGGAAAGAAGAGTGGAGAGTCCCGCCCGGGGGGTACCCTGTCAACTTCAGCAAGAGTATCCTTGTAAGGCCTGTTTTTCTGGCCGGTGAGATGGCGGTACCATTCAAACACAAGGCCAGTGGAAGACAGGATTGCTGCCGAATTCCATAAACCTTCAATCAGGTGGGGTAAATCCCGAAGCCTGGAATCATTGGAGGGTTCAGGTGAACAATAATTTATACCTTCGCTTGTTCCGGCCCTGTCACACACTCTTCCGACTTTCACTGTCCCGGATCCCAGCAGAGCAGACATGAAATCCGAACCTGTTGCAGCAACCACTGTTCCTTCTGCTAATCCTGACCGGGAACTGGCTTCTTCAGTGATTGTACCAGCATTCGTTCCCATGTACACAAGATCTGGAAAAAGATGGGGGTCGATGCTGTAGACTGAGATCTGTTTTGAATCCCAGACAAAGCGTTTAAACGAATCATGGGGGATGGTTTTCGTCGGCCTGCCCGTAAGGCGGAACTGCAGCCATTCCGGAGGAGAAAAAAACCACCTGGTTTTTTTCCAGATCTCTTCGGAACTGCCAGCCTTAAACCAGGCGGCTTCGGGCAGATAGTACGAATCCTGTCCCTCAATTCGCAGATTTTTGTCCTGAAGCCACAGCAATGCCGGAGTGAGAGGTTTGCCAGCCTCGTCACAGGGGACCAGTGTCGGACCATTGCCGCTGAGGGAAACAGCTGTGATTTTTACTGGAGGGAGGTCCTTGAGTGCTTTGTGGAATGCCCACTCCCATTGAAGGGGATTGAACTCTATATGATTGAGTCCGGTGGGATTCGGATAGGGAATACGTACATGGTGTTCAAGTCGGCCCTCAAGGGAAAGCAGTCCTGCTTTGAGAGAGCTTGTTCCAAGATCGGCCGCAAAAATCATGGGGAATCGGAAAAAAGATCCTGGTTCCGAACTCCTGACTTATCAGCCAGCATTTTCTGAATCATCTGACGATTATCCAGGAGGGGCGATACTGACCGGTTATGATGGACACGGCTTATGGTACGCGCAAACAGGTTGGAAACATCAGCCGATTTGTACCAGGGCTTGCCCAAAACATCTTCAGACAGATTGACGGCATTTGTTCCTATGATGTAGTTGAAACAGCCATTCCTGTGGGCATCATCAAAATGCTTCACAGCATCACCTGAAAAAAACGGTAGCGAAACAGCACAGAGGATCTTCCTGGCCCCCATATCTTTTATTATACGTATGGCCTTTAAAAGTGTTCCGCCAGTTCCCAGCATATCATCGGCTATAAACACTGTTTTTCCCTCAACATCACCAAGAAGCCTGGCCCGGGAAATATTCGATTCCAGGGCGTTTAATGAAATCTTTGAGTAATCCCTTTCCTTATACAACAGAGCCAGGGGATTGTGTAGAATATCCGCAAAAAACTTATTTCGATCAATGGCACCAGTATCCGGAGAAACAACAACCATATCTTCATTCATCAGATTGAGAATGGCCAGGGTTGTTCGGAGAATCTGATAGGAAGCGTGAAGATTTTCCAGATTCAGCTCTTCGAAACTGTGTTCTATCTCCTTTGAATGGATATCCAGTGTTATAATACGGGCCACTCCCATCTTTTCATACATTCTTCCAAGCATGGAAGCAGTAAGGCCTTCCCTTCCTTTCTTTTTGTGCTGGCGGCTGTAAGGATATGCAGGGATAACCAGGGTAACCCTTCGGGCTCCAGCCTGATTGACAGCATCAATCGTTGTTAAAAGAGTCATCAAATGATCATTGAGGGATACAGAAAGACTGTCATCTCCATAGTGAACCAGCTGTTCGTTAGCCACATCCTGGACAATGTAGAGATCCATTCCCCGAACGCTTCTCAAAATTTCAGTTTTAATCTCACCATTAGCAAACATCACAAAATTGCAAGGAATTTTGAAGGATGGATGACGATAGGTTTTATCGTCCCCAACGGAAACAACACGATGACTGAGCATGTCATCGGATTTATTGAGCTCTCGAATAGTTTCTTCCAGACTCAAATCGTAGAGTCTGGAGATGAAACGTGCTTTCTTTTCAAAACGCCTTTTATAGATAGTTTTCAGATGAGCGACAACTTTCCTGGCAAAGACTTCTCCTCCGGGACAGGCGATCACTCCAAGTGATGTTGGTCTGGCGAAACTCATGATGCTGTATTACTCCGAGTAGGATGAGTCTTCTTTTCATACAATATACGATCAAGTGGATATATGGTCAATGTTTATTATCAATAAGCCTTGACCCCGGTCTCTGAGCATTCTATACTTTACCATGGGTTATCTCAAGGCAACCTCTAAAAAACCGTTTTTGGAATTTGGCGCAGTGGCGGTGTTTCCTCGGAGCTTTGCTCCTGCGGTACACACCTGCTTAAATTTTTTCTTGATGCAAGGCAAAAGCGGAGCGTAGCCTAAGCGGTGTGTTCCTCGGAGCTTTGCTCCTGCGGTACACACCTGCTTAAATTTTTTCTTGATGCAAGGCGGCAAAAGCGGAGCGTAGCCTAAGCGGTTGGCGGTGCGTTCCTCGGAGCTTTGCTCCTGCGGTACACACCTGCTTAAATTTTTTCTTGATGCAAGGCGGCAAAAGCGGAGCGTAGCCTAAGCGGTTGGCGGTGCGTTCCTCGGAGCTTTGCTCCTGCGGTACGCACCTGATTACGTGAGCATTTTGACAACGCAGCAGTGAGGAAAAAGATCAAGCCAAAAACAAATAAGGTTTTTTAGAGGTGCCCTCAAGAAGACTGGTTTTGGGATTCCGTGTGAGGTTCGTTTTGGCGCAAAGCAGTAAAACTGAACCAGAATGAATCACTATAGTTCAATATTTGGAGAATGGATGTGCGTATTTTTCGACCTGTCATTCCTTGCATGATCATTATGATGTATCTGGGGATGACAATATCCTGTAACAGGCAATCCGGAGAACCTCAAACAGCGATAGCGGTATTCGTGCCCGGTGTTCTGGCGGGCAGTCCCACCTACGAAATGATGGATGCTGGAGTTCGAAAATCTGCTGCCGCTGCGGATGCCGATGTAAAAACTATTGAAGGAGGTTTTGATCAATCCAGCTGGTCAAAACAAATAACAGCACTGGCTGCCACCAGGCAATATGATCTCATTGTAACCTCTAATGCTGCTATGAGTGAGATTTGTGCAATGGCTGCTGAATTGTATCCTGATCAGGATTTTCTTGTTCTGGATGGCTCAAACCTCGGAGGCCCCAATGTTTCCGAGGTAATTTACAACCATATGGAACAGGCCTTTCTCATTGGTTACTTTGCAGGACTGGTTACTACATCTGATGAACTCAAAGGTGCCAATCCAGCACTCAGTGTGGGCCTAATCGTTGGTCAGGAATACCCGCAGATGACAAAACAGATAATTCCGGGCTTTGAAATTGGTCTTCATGCTGTAAATCCTGATATCAAGATGGAATTCCGAGTGCTGGGAAACTGGTATGACGCACAGAAGGCCCATGAACTTGCCCGTGGTCTGATGGCCCTGGATGTGGATGTGATACTCACCATTGCTGGTGGAGCCAACGAAGGTGTCCTCGCGGCAGCCAGGGAAGAGGGAACCTATGTTCTCTGGTTTGATTCAGATGGAACAGACATCGCCCCGGGAACTGTACTGGCCAGCGCCACACTGGCACAGGACAGAGCAGCAGAAGAGTGGACAAAGGCCTGGCTCAATGAGAAATTGGAAAAAGGTAAAAGCCTGAAATTGGGTGTCGAAGAAGGATATGTGAATCTACCATTGGACACCAGGAATATCCGGCGCCACGTTCCAGAGGATATTCTAAGCAAGGTATCCGGAATTCTGGAACAGATGAAAAACGGAGATTTAAAATTCTGATATTCGAAGAAGCTCCAGTAGGTCTTCATTCTAATTCCAGCCTGATCCTGACCGCTTTTTTGGTATTGACATCGACAGAGAAGTCCCTTCACTGTAATCCAGTAGCAGATTTTTCAGTGCTGACCTTTGGAAGAACACATTGAGCCTGATTTCAAGGCAGATAAACCATACCTGGCCATCCTCTGGCATTCAGTGCTGTGTGAATGTATCCCTGGAAATAAAACCTGGCCGCATACATGCCCTGGTTGGGGAAAATGGGGCTGGAAAAACAACTCTGGGACATATTCTTGCCGGCGTTCGCCCTCCAGACACAGGAATGCTTACCATCAATGGTATGGAAATCGACCTTCATACCAACTCCGGCAGGGCCATACCCGGCACAGGTTTGGTGAGACAAAGAAGTATATGGCCAACCAGTTTGAAACTCTGGGAAGCCACCATCCTGGGCCGGGAAAAAAGATTTCAACGCCCTTCCACCTATATTGATCATTTCTGTAAACTGGCCGATCAATGGCAGTTTTTCGAAATTGATCCTCTTGGCAGAGTCGGTGATCAGGATGCCGTCACTCTGCAGCATGCCCAACTGATTGCGGCATTGATGACCAATCCAGAGTACATAATTTTTGATGAACCAGTGACTGCCTGGGGAGAAGGACGGATTGAGGATTTCATTGCCTTGCTGGGGCGTTTGAAACAGGTGGGGATGGGAATTCTCCTCATCACCCACCGGCTGACCGAAGTGTTTCGAATTGCAGACAATTTAACCGTATTGAAGAATGGTCGTGTCCTCAGCCAGAAACCCATAAATTCCCTTGATATGGAGGAGGTATCGACTCTGCTGTCCACTGGTGAAGAGGAACAGTTAAGCCCTGAACGTGTGCGGATGAAAGGTGATAAAAGTCATTCAATTCCCATGCCTCTCAGATGCGAAAACATTCATCTCGTCCGGGGGAAAAAAGAATTACTGAACATGGTGAGTTTCAGCGTTAACGCAGGGGAGATACTCTGTATCACCGGCAGATGGAAGGAAGGATTGACTCATCTGGAAGGCATAATTTCGGGAGAGATTTCACCGAACAGCGGCAAAGTGCTTCTATCCGGTCATTCGGTAAAAGGGGGCATGATCGGGGTAAGGCAGGCTGGACTTGGGTATGTTCCTTCGGATGCAATAATGAGAGGTACAAGTCTGACATCCACCCTTGGTGAAAATTTGATTGTACTTGAGGCAAAGAAACTCTCCCACCGGGGATGGCTACCTCCGAAGACTATTCATCAATGGGCATTAAAACACTGCATTGAAGCAGGCATTGAGGGGACACCCGGTCAGCGAATGGATGAACTGTCTGGTGGAAATATCCAGAAACTCATTCTCAAACGTGAATTGGAATTTGCCGATAAGGTTCTACTACTGGCCGATCCTGTTATGGGTCTGGATACAAATAACCGAAAAGCAATTCATCATAAACTCAGGAAGATGGCCGGACATGGGACAGCAATCCTTGTGCTGACTCCAGATGTTGATGAAGCCCTGGAAATCGCTGACCGTCTGGCTGTTTTAAGTAGGGGAAAACTCAGTCCTGTGAAACCAGCCGATTCCTGGAATCGAAAAGAAATAAACTCTCGGACAGCCGGTTTATGGGAGGATGACCTCCCATGAAAAGGTCAATTTCCTTTCGTGGGCCGAGGATGTCATTGATAGCCTTCATGGTTGCTCTTGGAGTTGCATGCTCGATGATTCTCCTGGCTGACAAACCCGGCCACACAATTCTGTGGCTTCTATCGGGCGCGTTCAGAAGCTATTCCGCTTTTGGCAACATGCTGGAGAATGCCGCCCGGTTAACCATCACCGGTCTGGCAGCCGCCATAGTCTTTAACACGGGTCTTTTTAACCTTGGAGGTGAAGGTCAGGCTGTATCCGGAGGACTCAGCGCAGCTGCCATGGCCATTCTGCTGCCAGATCTCCCGGTTTTTCCAGCCATGGTGATTTCCATTACAGTTGGAATGAGTGCCGGAGGAATCATGGGAGGATTTTCAGGTTTTTTGAAATCCCGATATGAATGTGATGAGTTGATAAGCAGTTTTCTTCTGTCATTAGCCATACTCCCTGTCGGGGGGAGCTTACTGGGAGAGGTGATGAGGGATCCGGAGAGCTATCTCATCGGTGCCCCTCCCCTGCCATCGAACTATAGACTGCCTCAATGGCTGCCGCCATCCAATTTGAGTCCCATTCTGCTGTGGGCTGTATTGCTTGTCGTTTTGGCGGTACTTTTTCTCTATTATTCCCGTTATGGCTATGAATGGCGGCTTCGGGGAGTGAGCCCCCGGTTTGCCTCGTATGGCGGTATCAATACCAATCGCATCACAATTCTTTCCATGACTCTCTCGGGGAGTCTCTATGGTCTTGGAGGGGTAACGGCTCTACTGAACAGTGGCCAGGCTATACAGGGTTTTACGAACGGATTGGGGTGGGATGGACTGGTTGTTGCCATGGTAGCAGGAAATCGACTTGAATTTGTGCCTCTGGCAGCACTGGCTTATGCCTGGCTGATAACAGGAACTCAATCGGCCATGACACAGACCGGCTACCCATTCGCATTTTCGGGTTTAATTCAAGCAGTGGTTTTCCTGTTGATAACTGTCGGTAGGAAAAGGATTGAATGATCAGGGAGAAGGAGTATGGACACAATATCAATGTATGACGAATTCTCAGCCATGACCGCATTGTCCAACAGGCAGAGTGTGTATTCAGATCTTTCGCAAGTACACTGGTTAAAGTCAGACAGCGGTTCAACACGGGAAGCACCATATCATCCATGATAGAAGCAGTATTCCACTCAGCAGTTCCACTCATTCTGACGGCTCTGGGCGGACTTCTGTCCGAGAGAGCCGGGGCACTGAATATATCCCTGGAGGGCAATATAGCTGTGGGAGCATTTATCACGGCTGTCCTCGTGAGTATGGGATTCCCATGGTGGATTGCCATGACGGCAGCAGCTTTTACAGGTATTCTGGCTGGAGGATTACTGGGAGTTCTTCATCTGGGATGGGGAGCGAATCTGTTTATAGCAGGGTTGGGAATCAATCTTCTACTTCCCGCGGTAAACAGCCTTGTTTCCAGGTTTTTCTTAAACTTTGAAGGTGTTCTCCGTCTGGCATCACGGAAACTTGATATTTTACCATGGTTGATGATTCCTTCAGGGATTATTATCAGTCTTGTTCTATACACAAGTTCGTATGGCAGACGCATCAGGGCTGCCGCCAGTGGTGTAGAGTTTCTAGCTGAACGAGGTATTTCAGTACGGCTACTACGATTAAGTGTTCTGTTCATCTCATCCGGTATGGCGGCCCTTGCCGGAAGCATAATAAGTCTGCGATTAGGGGTATTCGTTCCGGGGATGAGTGCGGGTAAGGGCTGGATTGCTCTGGCTATGATCTGGACAGGATATCGTAATCCAACCGGGGTTCTGATTTCATGTTATATCTTCTCACTGTTTGAGATTGTTTCTGGAAGAATACAGGGGCTCACGGCAGGCTGGGCCTCCGTTATGCCTGCTCTTCCCTATCTGGGAGCTTTGTTTATTCTAGTATTGCTCTCACTGAAAGACCGTAAGAGCCTAAAATCAACGCTATGAATTTTTTATATGAACATCACGCTGTGGAAATGGGATCTCAATACTCTCTGCTTTGAAACTTCTCCATATTTCAAGATTGGTCCAGCTGAGAGCTTCAGCTCTGTCTTTCACATCATGTATCCATGTCCGCAGCTCCATCACAATTCCCGAATCAGCAAAGGATTTAACCCGAACATCGGTCTCTGACGCCCTGTGAATCCATGGATTTTGTGCAGCCACTTTCTGAAGTATTCTGATAACATCCTCCAGATCCGAATCGTAAGAAACATCGACTCTGTTGACAATGACAACCCGACTGTCTTTGTAGTTATAACTGTGAATAATATCTCCGGTGAGTAAACGGTTGGGGATTATCAATGTTTCGTTTTCAAACGTAGTTAATTCCGTATACATCAATCGAATGTGCTGAATTGAACCATCATTTTCCCCCAATCGGATTCTATCACCTTCTTTGATATGTCCCAATCCAATAAGACTGATGCCAGCCACTATGTCAGCAATAAATGACTGTAGACCAAAACCAATTCCAACACCCAGAATCCCAAAAAGGATACCAATGGCCGATAGATCTATACCAATAACGGAAAGGCCAAGAATGAAAACAAGGACCATCATCACATAATGAACCATGCGGCCCACAATGAATTCCTGTTCGGAATTTAATCCGAAGAGTACCAGTCTTCCATTGCCAATTCCCCGTCTGACAAGACGGCCAACCCAGGAAGCAACCAGGGTAATGGGGATAATCAAAATCAAAGTAAGGATTGAAATACTTGTATTCCCGCTGGAAATAAAAGGAGTATTCAGTACCTGGACGAACTTACCGAATACATTCAATGCTTTGATCCCAAGAATTGAACCGGCTGATACAATAATGGAAATCAAGACGATAAGTCGAAAAACCCGCCGTGTCCATCTGGAGAATCCCTGCCTTTTCTCATCTTCTTTTATCAGTTTCCCGCCAATTCGGCGAATCAGTGAAGAGAGAACAACTGATACTATAGATACAATTATGACGGGCAGTACAAGGCGAAGTATGAATTCAAGGAGTGTAAATGGAAGAGTGTAATTCCAGATAACAATTGTATTTTTAAGCCATTCCATCAGAGCAATATCATCCCTTCCTGATAAAATCCACTGCCCTCCGGGCCTCTTTTTCTCCGATATAACCAGCAGTGGTACCTGCTTGAAGCAGATCCTCCACATTGGTCCAGGAAATCAATTGTATGCCGGCTTCTTCCAATTCTTCCCGTCCGGCACTTCCCCGTTCAATGAGGACAACCAGATTTTTAACTCTTAGACCCGCTTCCTTCAGGACAGCAGCAGCTTCAATCTTACTCCCACCGGTGGTAATCAAGTCGTCAAGCAATACAGCACTGTCACCTTTCTGCCAGACGCCTTCCACCCGGGCACCGGAACCATGATCCTTTTTTTCTATTCGAGGATAAATCAAACTATCTCCAGTGACAAGAACAGCAGCGGCAGCCAGCGGTAGAGCGGCGACAGGTATACCAGCGACATGATCATACTGGAGACCTTCCAACAGGGACGCGTAGGCCCGGCCGCAGAGTTGAAATAGACGGTTGTCCGCACTTATACGGCGCAGATCAATGTAGAAGGGCGACTTCATACCGGACTTCAAGGTAAATTCTCCCAGTTTGAAGGCACCAATCCGAAAGAGACCTTCCAACAATTCCTGATGTTCATCCTTCCTTAAACCGGAGTTTCGAGATTTTCTTATCTCAAAACTGTAACCGGATTGACCTGCCTGTCGTGCCTTCTCCAGGGAATCCCTGAGTCTGCCGGCAGCCAGCGCGGGATCAGGGGCATCTGCTACAGATCGGCTGGCCGAAACCAGAATACCCATCCCATCACTTCTGGCGCCGGCAGCTACGGCCTCATCAGCCTGTCCACCCTGAGCACCAATGCCAGGAGCAAGAAACCATGTATCCGGCTGGTATTCCCTTACTAATCGCAGAGCATAGGAATCATTACCAGCCACAACCAGTCCAATCTGCGGTCTGGAAGGCTGGATATTCCAACTCACGGCCTCCGCGGCAACCGCAAGATAAAGGGGCTGACCATTCTGCAATGGCATTTCCTGCAGCTTCCGGGCACCCGGGTTTGTTGTACGACAGAGTATGAACAGGAAAGAATCCTTATACTGAAGGAAGGGTTGAATAGATTCGGCCCCAGGATATGGAGAGAGAGTAACAGCCAGGCATCCAGGCCTGTCGAGAAGGGCCTGAGCATAGGCAACGGCTGTGGAACCGATATCCCCTCTCTTGGCATCCAGAATAATGGGATACTCAGGGTCTACAGTCTGTATGTATCGTAGAATGGCCTCAAGGGCCTCAAGGCCGGCTGCTCCATGGCGTTCAAAGAAGGCCAACTGTGGTTTGAAGGCAACCGCAAAAGGTGAGCAAACATCAACCACCCGGCACCCATAATCCCGTAGATCGTCATAAACTGTCCTGCCCGGTTCAACTCTCGGGTCGATACCAATACAAAGCGGGCCTCCTTTCAGCATGGTTGCTGATTCCAGAGATTCAATGAAACTCATTATCTATTCATCTCAAGCCAGAAAACGTCCCATGCGTCCATGAAAACCTTCCCGTTTTCCACTTCCACCAACGAGCTGTTTATAATATTCATACAGGATTTTTCTGCTGACCACTTCCCCGGCAGATGCACTTCCTGCCGTTTCGAAGAAACTGAAATGAGGCAGAGGACGGATTGACCATTATCAGCTGTGCGTGTCAGGGCAAACACAGAGGAAGAAAGGGAGTGGATGTGTTGCTCTGCTGCTGGATGGAAAGCCGGATGGGCACGGCGTGCTTTGAGCATTCCTGTATAACCGGTGAAGATCCGTCCTCGCAAACTTGATGAATCATCAAGCTCTGCATTCAGCTTATCTAAATCCAGCTTTTCCCTGTTAATGGATCTGTTGATACCTGTAAGTCTAACACCTTCGTCCCAGTTTCCCGATCCCAACAGGCTATGGATGTAAATCCCGGGGATACCGGCCAAGGACAGCATCACTGCTTGTGAAGCCAGGAATTTCGCGGCCCTTTTATCGATTGGAAGTGTGTCCTCAGCCACGGCATCCCGGTAACTCACATTCAGTTCGTAGGGGATGTCCCCATCGGGAGTCGATTTGTACCCAACCCTTGCACCCCTGGTCTTAACCTCCGCAACCAGATCATTGATTTCCCTGCTACTAAGATAACCACGAGCTGGAAGAAGCCCCACTCCATCGTGGGAAGCAAGGAAGTTAAAAAAGCTGAAGTCAGAGTTGGGTTCGGGCAGGGTGGCAGCCCAGGCTGTTAACCTGGAGGCATCTCCTCGAAGGAATGCATCCAGAGTAAGGGGCGGCAGGGTAAACTGGTACACCATATGAGCTTCGTCGTTTCCCTGACCGAAGTAGGAGATATTTTCCTCATGGGGTACGTTTGTTTCAGTGATAAGGATCACCTCTGGAGAAGTTTCAGTAAGAACAAGCCTGAAAACCTTAATTATCTCATGGGTATTGGGGTGATGCATGCAGCTCGTGCCAATTTCCTTCCACAGAAAACCGACGGCATCCAGGCGGATAAGCTGGACACCTCTGGCAACATAGTCGAGCAGTATATCAATAAATTCAAGAAAGACTTCCGGATTTGCAAAGTTAAGATCGACCTGATCCTGGCTGAATGTGGTCCACACCATTTTTTTCTGGCCATTCACTTCAAATTCATGGGTCAACGGGAGTGCTCGAGGCCGAAAAACCCCGGAGAGATCAGTTCCGGGGTTAACAGTAATGAAGTAATCTTCATATTTCTCAACTCCGGCCAGAAACTCTTTGAACCAGAAACTATGAGCACTGCAGTGATTGAGAACAAGATCCGCCATCAACCGGAAATTTCCTGCGATAGAAGTAATCTGATCCCAATTTCCCCATTCCGGATTAACAGCTCGATAATCAATCACTGAAAATCCATCATCCGATGAGTAGGGAGAGAAGGGTAGGATATGAATGCCTGACACAACTCCTGTCAATCTTCTCTGAGAAAAATTCTTCAGCGCTTCCAGATGATTCATCCCGGATTTTTGTATGTTATCCCCATAGGTGATCATAATGGCATCTTTCTGATCGGCCGGTAAGCCACCAGTTGAAGAGACTGATACCTGAGGATTTTGATTTCTCCACTGATCAATCAGACCCTCCAGCCTTTCTGCTGTCTGAACACCTGTAGATTCCCCAAAGATGAGTTTCAGTTTTTTTTCAATTACCTCATTCATCACATTCTCCATATTTAATGCAGTTTATCTGAATCCTGAATCTTACGATTCACCAAAGAACATATTTAGTATACCATCATTTCCTACAAAATATATACTGTGATAAGGAAGGCATGCATGGCAAGTAAACAACATATTGGTTTCATCTCATTTCGCCTGGCAGGAACTGATGGTGTATCGCTGGAGACAATGAAATGGGCGGCTGTTATTGAACAAATGGGATATGATTGCTACTACATGGCCGGTGAGATTGATACTCCATCAGACAAATCGTATTTGGAAGAAAAACTGCATTTTCAGGATTCTGAAATTCAAGCAGTGACTGATGAGTGTTATGCCAATGATTTCCGGAGTACTTCTCTCACCTCGAAGATCTATGAAATTAAACAGTACCTCAAGACGAAAATATATGATTTTATTAAAACTTATAAAATCAATATGCTCATTCCTCAGAATGTACTTACCATCCCGATAAACATACCATTGGGTCTGGCCCTGACTGAGGTAATTGCTGAATCCGGCATACCTGTAATCGCTCATCATCACGATTTTTTCTGGGAAAGAAAGAGGTTTCTTTGTAATTGTGTGTGGGATTACTTCAATATGTGCTATCCACCTCATCTCAATAATATTGAACATGTTGTAATCAATTCTTCCGGTAAGAATCAATTAGCTCTTCGAAAAGGGATCTCATCCACACTCATTCCCAATGTAATGAATTTCGAATTAGGTCCTCCACCTAAGGATGACTACATAAACAATGTGCGCAATGACCTGGAAATCTCTGATGATGAGCTGTTTGTTCTGCAGCCGACACGAGTTGTTCAGCGAAAAGGGATTGAACATGCCATCGAGTTAGTAGCACGGATAAACAGGAAAGCCGTGCTTGTTATTTCTCATGCATCGGGAGACGAGGGGTACGAGTATCAAATGCGTGTGAAGGAATTCGCTGAAATGATGAAAATACGAGCCTTGTTTGTCGATGACATAATAAAAGAAAAGAGAGGAACAACATGTGATGGCAGACGAGTATACTCTCTGGTCGATATTTATCCGCACGCCGATCTGATTACCTATCCTTCTCTCATAGAAGGTTTTGGGAATGCCTTTCTTGAAGCAATATGGTTCAGAAAACCAATACTGGTTAATAATTATTCCATCTATTCCACTGATATTAAACCCAAAGGATTCAAGGTTATTGAAATGGACAATTTTATTTCGTCACAGACCATTAAAAGAACAGAGGAAGTACTCGAGAACAAAGATCTTGTAAGAGAGATGACTGAAACCAATTACAAACTGGCCTTAAAGCATTATTCCTATCAGATTCTGCGGAACCAGCTGAGAGCTGTCATGACTCGACATCTGGGGAATCTCAACATAGGGAATACATAGTGAAAATAGTGTTATTTCATTATCACCTTCAGCCTGGTGGTGTCACTGATGTCATTGTATATTCCATCCGTGCCATTCTCACCCACATCAGTTCTATCAAGGAAATCAGACTGGTTTCCGGTATTTCAAATGGGATTAATGATGTGATGATCCGGATCAGGAAAGATCTCCCAAGACCTTTGGCAGACAAGTTGAAAAGTGATGTTTTGGGTGAAATCGCCTATACCGAAAGCGGACAGGAATTTGATGTGAGTGCAATCATCAGACGACTTGAAGCCCGATACGATGAGGATACTCTGTGGTGGATCCATAATTACCATATTGGAAAAAACCCCTGGTTCACAGCCGCATTGATGAATATCGCCAGAAGTGGAAAACGCAATATGCTTCTCCACATCCATGATTTTCCCGAGTGTGGACGATTGGAGAATTTGAATCGACTTGATGCCGTCCTTGATACGCCTCCCTATCCTTCGGGTCCAGGGATTCGCTACGCGGTTATCAATGAAAGAGACCGGAAAATACTCAGCAATGCCGGCCTGAACAATGCTGTCAGTCTTCTGTCGAATCCTGTTCCTTCCCCCCCTGTGAGCGACATAAGCTCCGCCGAATTAAAGGCTGCACTTATTGAAAGCTGTTCTCAATTAAATCCGGGATTCTTACCCGATGGTCGAATACTCCTCTACCCCGTACGAGCTATTCGCCGAAAGAACATACTTGAAGCTGCCATGATGGCCATTCTCCTTGATGAACCAGCCAATGTTATTGTAACTCTCCCAGGTGTTTCAGCACAGGAGAAAGCCTATTCAAGGATTGTTGAATCGGCCTTTAAGAAAGGACTGATCCCGGGGGTATGGTGTCCCGAAGCAACCGGCAACCCCCTGTTGACCTACCCAAAACTTGCATCGGGCAGTGATGGAATTATCTCCACCTCGGTACAGGAAGGATTTGGATACCTCTTTCTGAATGCCCTACACTGGCGGAAACCTCTCATCGGCCGTTATCTTGACATTCTCGATGGAATCCTTGAGATTTTGGGTGAATATCCAAGACGATTCTGGGCCGAATTCCGAATACCCGCTGATAAGACTCTCATACAAAAAACACAGCAGGAGTATCTGGAAAAGATTAAGATCCACAGCGACAATCTACCTGAAAAATCTATTAAGACAATCAAAGCATCTATAAAAAAGCTTGGCGCCGGGGGAGGACTTGATATCTCATTTCTTTCCATTACAGATCAACTGGCCATGCTTGAAAAAGCCAGAGATCCTGAATGGACAAATCAGGCCAGACTCCTGAATCGTGAGCTGCTGGATTCGATCAGCCGTACATTGATGGCAACCGCGCCCAGCATGGTGGATACTCTGGAATCCCATTTCAGTGACATTGTTTTTGCCAGAAAATTTTCTGAAATACTGGCTGGTTTCGGCACAAAAACTCCATCCACATCACCGGGAAGCATAAGGGAAGCTGTGGGGAAGGCTTTTGGTCGAATTGATTATTTCAGGCTACTATACGACTATTAAACTGCCGGAGAATCGCCAACATGGGTGCTTATCAGACATTCTCCATTCGCAAGTATTTCTTTCTCAACAGAATATCCATTTATAGTAGTATTGGCATCATCAGCAGGAACTCGCAACCATACTTTGAAAAGATTAAGACCTGATTTCTCAGGAATAATAACCCAGTTGTTATCAACCTTCTGTATGGATTTGATTTCAGTTCCGGGGAAAATATGCCCATCGCTACCGGCAAAACAATCTCCTTCTTCGAGAAGCAGATAATTGTGTGATTCGCCTGATTTGATCTGCCGATGCTTTCCTCCCATAATGTGATGAGCATGGTTTCCTCCAGCAGCAGCCACAAACCAGTTGCCATCAGGAAGTTGATAAGACCGAGTCCTTTCTGCCAGATTGGAAATACTCAAGTATGTTCGCCCGCCGACCTTGTAATTTACTCTGATTGTTCTCCTGAATTCAGTCACCGATTCAATCAGGGGATTAATAAAAGGAAACAGGGACATAAACAGTCTCATCGTTTCCGGCTGGTAATCTCCAACAGGATCTGATGTCGATATGAAACTCCCAAACAGCAGACATAATAGAAGCTGAGTGTATCTCTGTGATTCATCCATGGATTTTCTTGTCGATTTCAAATGGAATGGTCCAGTGGCATTTTCAGACAATCGGCCATTGAGGTGCCGTCGGCCAACTGTAGAACGCAATGCACTCAGGGTGGAAACCCTTTCTCTCAGGTGAATACTCTTATGGTAGGTATGCTCCCAGGCAGGTGATGTGTTCGCACAGATACGGGTGTATTCCACTTTTCCAAAACAGGGCTCCAGAGGAACTCCATTGACAAGCCAGGTTGTAGCCTCATCCTTCAGTGAAGTCAGAAACTTCATAGCATCATACATGGCCCCAGCCCTGCTCAATCCATCCCGGGGATAGATACCTGTTACATAGAGCAGATCCAGAGCAATGAAATCATAACGCCATTTCTCTGTAATCCGTTGATAGCTCTCTGCAATGTATTCCCGAACATCCTGTCTCGAGAGATCCAACGCGAAGACAGCACCCCTGTGTTGGGCAAAACGTCCGGCTGGCTTCAATGCCTTCCCGGGTTCCCTGATCAGCCAGTCCTTCCGTGTTCGGAATATGGTTGAATCAACTCCCACAACAAAGGGAGCAAACCATAATCCCGGTCGATACCCACTGCCCCGTATCTCCGCACACAGGGAAGACATCCCCGATGGGAATCCGGAAGCCAGCAGCTTCCATTCACCAAGTGCCGACTGCCAGCCGCTTCCGATAATGAAATAATCCAGAGGAATCTCATTATCCCGAAATACGGCGAGGTTACGACGTATGTAAAGCTCGTCCAATCGGCGTGTTCCTGATGGCTCACTGATCCAGCTGAATACCCGGGGGAATCTCATGTCGGAAAGACCGCGCATATCCGCATATGCACTAAAAACAGCATCCTCCATCCCTTCCAATATGGCCAGATCAAGAATTTTCTGCTTACCATTGAGTCGGTATCCGCTGAGATCTTTGGTTAAGGTAAACATCTCCTGGCGAATATCTGTTCCAATTATCGTGTATCCAATACTGTCATCCAGACTGCAAACAAGGAACAGGCGGTCCGGGTATCTCAAATAGGCATAAGAATAACCATGGAAACGCCCCTTCCGTTCGGAATATGGATAGAAAGAGGCATCACCTGATCGCTGAAGAGATAATAACCGGCCGGGTGAATTAAGTGCCGCTATCCTTTCCCCGGGATATAGCTCATTGCTTTCAGTCCAGGACTGGTACCCATTCACAAAGATTCCCTTGAGATCTCGTGAATAATCCAGTGAACCTGTGAGTACAAAAGATTCAATATCCACCAGACCTCTGGATTCCATTGTTACCAGAAAACGTTGTCCACCGGGAACAATTTTTCGGTCAAAATCAACCTTCACTCCATCCAGAGTCTTACTTCCATCAGGGAGAGGAAGGTTGTACTTATAGGATTCATTTCTATATCGATAATGGAGTTGTACCCAGACTTCAGACAGTTTTGTTGTTTGTGTCATTCTGATATCAAAGGCATAATAGAAGTCTTACTGGAACTGGACGATTCATGAAGATTCATTTATACTATAAAAAAATGTATTCGTAAAGGATAGTATTAATAATGGGATGGTTTTATACTCAACACCCTGTTATACAGGCATTTATCGGAACTCTTTTTACCTGGAGTGTTACAGCACTCGGAGCTTCCATGGTCTTCTTTTTCAAAGGAATAAATAGACGTGTACTGGATTCAATGCTGGGGTTTGCCGCCGGTGTGATGATTGCAGCCAGTTATTGGTCCCTCCTGGCACCAGCCATTGCCCTATCGGAAGAGATGTCCGGTGTCCCTTCCTGGTTCCCGGCAGCAGCAGGCTTCCTCCTTGGAGCAATTTTTCTCCGTATTACGGATCGACTAATCCCTCATCTTCATCTGGGGATGCCGCTGTCAGATGCCGAAGGCCCCAGGACAAGCTGGCAGCGGAGCATACTTCTTGTTTTTGCCATTACCATACATAATATACCGGAAGGCCTTGCTGTTGGAGTGGCATTTGGTACTGCTGCGATTGGATTTCCAGGGGCAACATTGCCAGCCGCGATTGCTCTTGCCATTGGTATTGGCATACAGAATTTTCCAGAAGGAGCGGCTGTATCGATCCCCCTACGGAGGGAGGGATTAACCCGGTGGAAATGCTTCGTTTACGGTCAATTCTCCGGTATGGTAGAGCCAATCTTTGGTGTATTGGGGGCCTTACTGGTTATTGCAATGCGCCCCATCCTTCCCTACGCACTGGCATTTGCCGCTGGAGCAATGATTTATGTCGTTATCGAAGAACTCATACCCGAAGCCCACGAGCATAGGAATATTGACCTTGCCACAATGGGGGCCATTTGTGGATTCGTTGTTATGATGACCCTGGATGTGGCCCTGGGCTGAGTTGCATACCTGCATATTCAGTCAGTATGTGGCAGGATCTGAAATAAAATACAATGAGTGATGTCAGAATCATTCCCGGAAATCAACTTGGTTTTAATTATATCCCCGGCAGGAAGGATGAAGAACGTCCATTACCATTCGGCACAACTCCAGAAGACTGGAGGCCATTATCTTCTGATGAAACAGCCATCCTGAAATCACAGGGTAATCAGGCCGACTCATGGGATAACATACTTGTACAGCATGGCTTTCAGGCGGAATTGGTTCGACACTGCCATTTCTATGGCCCCAATCGCATTGGAGCTTTTCAGGATGCCTGCCTTGAACACAATGATTTAAAACTCCCCATTGGACTCTATTCGTCCACTATTATTGCCTGCGACATCTCGTGCAACACTGCCATACATAATGTAACCTATCTTTCGCATACCCGGATTGGAGAACAGTGCATCCTTTTTAACATTGATGAAGTAATCACCACCAATCATGCCAGGTTCGGAAATGGAGTAATCAAGGAAGGAGAATCCGAAGAAATAAGAATCTGGGTAGAAATTGCCAATGAAAATGCCGGCCGCAAAGTACTGCCTTTTGATGGAATTCTTCCGGCCGATGCCTGGATATGGTCCAGGTACAGAGACGATGAAAAACTCATGAAGTGCTTTGTTGGAATGACGGACAAACTGGAAGATTCCCGTCTGGGTAATTACAGTCTCATTGGTGATGGTACTGTTATCAAGGACAGCCGAATTCTTAAAGACATCCGCATAGGGAAGTCAGCCTATATAAAAGGAGCGAATAAACTTAAAAACCTCACAATCAACAGTTCTCCTGATCAGCCGACTCAAATCGGCGAAGGTTGTGAACTTGTAAACGGGATTATCGGTTATGCCTGCCGTGTGTTCTATGGTGTCAAAGCTGTCAGATTTGTACTGAGTGACCACTCAGTTCTCAAGTATGGTGCCCGGCTCATCAATTCAATTCTGGGTCCCAATTCCACCATAAGCTGCTGTGAGGTACTCAATTCCCTCCTCTTCGGTGCTCATGAGCAGCATCATAACTCCTCATTCCTCTGTGCCAGTATCTTCAAAGGAATGAGTAATATGGCTGCGGCCGCAACTATAGGATCCAACCATAACTCCCGGGCCAATGATGGGGAAATAACAGCCGACCGAGGTTTCTGGCCTGGTTTAAGTGTCAGCCTCAAACACAATTCCAGGTTTGCAGCATTCTGCCTCATTACCAGGGGATCATACCCTTCAGAACTCAATATCACTCTTCCTTTCTGCCTGGTGAGCAACAATGAAACAGCAGGAGAACTCAATTTAATGCCGGGCTACTGGTTCCATTACAATATGTATGCCCTGGCACGTAACAGCTCAAAAACAGCCAGCCGGGATTCCCGTTCAGGTGACTGCCAGCAACTTGAATACGACTGGCTGGCTCCCGATACAGTTGATCAGATGCTGGCTGGCCGAAAGTATCTGGAATCCTGGGCTGATCAATCTCAGGCTGTAGCAAGAGGTGATTATCCCGATGGCAAAAGCCTTTTGCAAACTGAAGATCCAGAACTCATCATCGATGCTGATACTGTGGAATCAGGAAAACGTCCCGTCCGGATACTCCACGCCGGAAGGGGTTGGCGTGACTATGGCCTGATGATTCGCTTCTACATTGTTCGAACCCTGCTGGAATCCGGCGGTCATGAAGCTTTGGCCAAAGCTCTTGCTTCCAGCCGTCACTCACAAAACGAAGAAGTCCATGGTTTTGACTCATGGGAGAATATCGGAGGTCAGTTGATGAGGAATTCAGATCTGGAGAAATTGAAGGAGGACATCAGAGCTGGAAGAATTGATTCCTGGGATGGGGTTCACAGAGCCTATAAGGAAATAGCTGGTCACTATCAGAAGAGGCGCTGTGAGCATGCGAAACGGATTCTGGTGGAATTTGCTGACTCCATTGACCTTGAGACACTGATTTCCGAAGCCTTGAACACCGCCAATTTCATCTTCAAAGGAATAAAATCAAGCCGCCTGAAGGATTATGAAAACAGCTTTCGTAACAGCATCTATGCTTCAGAAGAAGAACGGGATGCTGTTATAGGGAAATTCTGTGACAACACATTTATCTCTGAATCAGGAAAGGAATTGGAAGCATTGCAGGAATTGTTAAGCCGCTGACACACTTTTCAGGTGCCCTGCCGCCCTGTGTTTATCCGCCATGAGCATACCCTTTTCAAACTCCAGGCCAGGGAGTTCTTCGGCTCCTGCGGCTATCAGGTGGAAGCGGTGCATGAAATGCTCAAGATGCCTAAGAGGCTCGATGTTCTCATCATTAAAACCAGTGCTTCCTGCGTCAAATTTGAAATCTTCGACTATTTTAGGGGTACCTAAAATTTAATCAGGTGTGTACCGCATGGGAGGACAAAAATTCTGAGAAAATGTGCGAAAAATACTTGACGTTATCTTGACAGGAGTCAGGATCTATTCGACATTAACATTTTGATATGCTTGTTCTTGTTGATAGCTATTCTCCAATGTCACTAAAAGCTGTACGAAATCCTGAATAAACTGTCTGAAAGTTGAATTGAGCAGGATTTCACTACCTTGCTGGAAGACTTCGTTATCAATTATCAACTATGCATGTCAAACACAAAGGAGCATAAAATGCGTAATAAATTAATGTTATCAATCGCCATCATATCTGTTATTATGGCAATGAGTTGTGGAGCGAGAAAAAAGGCCGATGCCACTCAGGATTCACCGATTTCCCTGACAATGGGTTCCTGGCGGGTGGATGATGCTGCCGCCTGGGAGGCAATCAATGCTGAATTCAGTAAAGACCACCCCGGCATTGTAGTGAAGTTTGACCCCACCAATCCGCCGGATTACAATGCAACCCTTCGCACTCAGCTGGAAACCGGAACTGGTCCTGATCTCTTCTTTGTCCGGTCTTTTGCAGCAGGACTTGAACTCTTCGAGGCTGGTTACATTGCATCACTATCCAATCTTCCAGGACTCATGGATGCTTTTTCCAGGGGTTCCAGAGCACCATGGTCTACCTCCACAGGCGAACCTTATGCCGTACCAATCATGGCTGTATCCCATGGGATCTACTATAACAAAGATGTATTCAAGGCCAACGGGCTGGATATTCCTGAAACGTGGGAAGACCTCATAGCTGATGCACAGATTTTGCTCGATGCGGATATTATACCCTTTGCCAATGGAACAAAAGATGCATGGGATATTAATGAAGTCGTGATGATGCAGTTAATCCCCAGCAACATCGGCGGTTACGAAGGTCGAATGGCTTATCTGGATGGGACACGTCCATTCAACAGCGATGAAATTGTGGCATCCTTTCAGCAGATAAAAGATATTAGACCCTATCTTCCCGTTGGATTTGAAGCCGTAAGCTACTATGATGCCGGGCAGCTCTTCATGCAGGGTGAGGCAGCAATGCTATTTGATGGATCGTGGAGTATTAGTGAGTTGAAGAAAAATAACCTGGATTTTGAGTGGGGTGTTTTTTATCCTCCAGCACTCAGTGGAAAGGATCAGTATGTAACATTCCATGTTGATGCGGCTGTAGGAGCGAATACTGCTTCAGCCAATCTTGAAGCCGCGATGACATTTCTTGAATGGCTGGAAACCTCGAAATTCGCCAGCTTGCTGGGGAACAGTCTTCCCGGCTTCTTCCCCATGACTAAAACAGTTCCCAGCCTGGACGATCCTATCGCCAATGAATTTTTGGTTTTCAACAATTCAGCCACAGGTGTCGACATCCGTTTCGTATGGGAGAAACTCCTGGCAGCACCATCGGGAAATATTGATGCTTATACATCTCTGAATGACAATGTGATTGCAGTTCTAAAGGAAGAAAAATCCCCTGTGGAAGCCGCAGATTCCTTTAATATGGATCTTTCAGCTTGGTATACACCTTAATCAGCTATCCTTTCATACAGACAGACAGGGACTCATCCCTCTCTTCTTAAATGATGGAGTCAGAATGAGCCAGCCATTTTCTATGTTCAGAAGGAGTTCCGGTTTAAAAAATGCCGAGAATCACCGCAGAATTACCTGGATTATCTTTCTGCTTCCTGCTCTACTGACATATCTTGTTTTTATGGCTGGTCCATTGTTTGACTCCCTTCGACTGAGTCTTTATACAGGAAAGGGCTATAGACCAACAGAATTTGTTGGTCTTCAAAACTATATAAGTCTTTTAACCAACCCCCTCTGGCTGAATAAATTTCTGGGCGCTTTCTGGCACACATGTATATTCTTTGCCATTCATATGATCGTGCAGAACAGTCTGGGCATGCTGTTTGCCAATCTACTTTCTTCAGATTTCAGAGGAAGAAACTTCTTTCGTACGATCATTTTTATGCCGGCTACTCTCTCTGTTCTGGTCGTCGGCTTTTTATGGACTCTGATTCTTAATCCACACTGGGGAGCATTGAATCAGGCTTTGATTGCAATGGGATTTGAGCAGTTTGCCCTTCCCTGGCTTGGTCGGGAAAACCTGGCCCTTCCCATCATCTCACTTGCTTCTGTCTGGCAGTGGGTCGGAATGCCCACGGTTATGTTTCTCGCAGGTTTGATGGGGATATCAGATGAATTACTTGAAGCAGCACGGATTGATGGTGCATCAGAGTGGCATATATTCTGGCATGTAAAATTTCCACTGCTCAAACCGGTCATCGGTGTTGTATCCATTCTCACTTTCGTGGATAACTTCAATGCTTTCGACATAATCTATGCCATGGCTGGAGCCAAAGGAGAACCAGGTTACTCCACTGACCTACTGGCGACACTTTTTTACAGAACAGGTATAGCCGGGGAACATCCTGTGGGAATTCCCGATATGGGAATGGGGGCCACAATCGCAACAATGACCTTCCTGATACTCATGTCTGGTGTTCTGTTATGGCTGTACTACTCACGCAAAGAGGAATCAAACCAAGTCTGAGAAATTATGAATCGTAGAGACCTGAAAAAAATAATCACCTACCTTGTTTTAACCATCTGGTCAGCTATAGTTCTATTTCCTATCTGGACACTGATAATAAACTCATTCAAACCGCAAAAAGAAATCTTCAAGAATCCATTTGGATTACCATCGACTTTTACCCTGGAAGGATACAAAGCTGCCTGGAGTTCCGGTCGATTTGATCTGTACTTTGTCAATACTCTTATTGTTACATTTATTTCTCTGGGTTTGATTCTTTTTATTGGCTCTCTGGCGGCTTATGCATTGGCAAAATGGAAATCCAGGTATTCAAAGTTTCTGTATGTTTTCTTCATTGCTGGATTGATGATTCCCATTCGTCTGGGAACCCTTGATCTGGTTCGTATTATCAAAGCACTGAATCTACAGGATACATACTGGAGTCTCATTCCTGTCTACATAGCCATGGGAATGCCGATTGCCACTTTCGTACTGACTGCATTTATTAAGGAGCTGCCAAACGCAATGTTCGAGGCGGCACAGATTGATGGAACAACTGAATGGCAGGTATACAGCCGTCTGGTTATTCCCCTGATGCGTCCAGCACTGGCTACAGTCGCCATTTTTAACATGATCAAGATATGGAATGATTTCTGGTTTCCCCTTGTTTTCATCCGCTCAGTTGAATCTCGAACTGTGGCATTAGGTGTATCACTCCTGTTTGGACAGTACCGCACCGACTGGACTCGTGCACTGGCCGTTCTTTCCCTGGCAGCCATACCCATGTTGATACTGTATATACTCCTGTCAAGAGAATTTATCAAAGGCCTGACCGCAGGGGCCGTCAAAGGATAACAACCTGGTTCAGCGAATCATGGATTGAGGATCAAGCAGACGGTCCACCTCTTCATCACTCAATACACCGGAAGCCTTAACCACTTCCCGAACGGTTTTTCCTGTTTTAAAGGCCTCATGGGCAAACGCCGCGGCCTTATCGTACCCAATGCTGAGGGCTAGAGGTGTGACCAGGGCAAGACTCTGCTCTATCCATGCCTCTGCCCTTTCCCGAACAGCCTCAATACCGTTGATACATCTATCTGCCAGGGCCCGGGCTGCATTGCCGAGAATTTCCATGGCTCTCAGCGAGCACCAGGAAATCACAGGGTGCATCATGTTAAGCTGCAGAGGACCTGTCAAGCCTCCAATACTCACTGACAGGGCCTGACCCTGGGCAAAGGCTGCGGCCTGCACCATCATTTCCGGCATAACAGGGTTCACCTTACCCGGCATGATGGAACTCCCGGGCTGGAGGGCCGGCAGGGTGATTTCTCCCAATCCGGCCCTCGGACCGGATGAAAGCAAACGGAGGTCGTTGGCAATTTTCCCAAGAGACACAGCCACCGTATTCACGGCTCCCATGAGTTCCACCTGGGCATCACGGCTGGCAATGGCTTCGAATCGACTGGCCGCGCCAACAAAAGGCACACCGGTTTCACTGGCGATAATTGCAATCGCTCCCCTGGCAAATCCCTCCGGGCAATTGAGTCCAGACCCCACCGCTGTTCCTCCCAGAGCAAGTTCCTCCAGATGAGCAAATGTGGACTCAATCCGTTTAACACCCTTTGATACCTGCTCACGGAAAGCTCCAAATTCCTGCCCAAGAGTCATGGGGACCGCATCTTGAAGATGTGTACGGCCCAGTTTGATAACATCCGTAAACTCTTCTTCCTTCCGTGCCAGAGATTTCTCTAAAACTGAAAGCGATTTTGTCATCCTTTCAGCAGTAAGGCGGTTGGCAATATGAAGTGCTGTGGGAATGACATCATTGGACGACTGTCCCTTGTTGACATGATCATTAGGATGAACTGGACTTCGAGTGCCTTTTATTCCACTGAGGGATACATTGGCCTTATTGGCCAGAACCTCATTCATGTTCATGTTTGTACTGGTTGCACTGCCCGTTTGAAATACATCAACCGGAAACTCTGCATAGAGCTTGCCAGCTGTTACTTCATCAGCAGCTTCCACTATGGCATCGGCCAGATTGCCATCGACAGATCCCAGTTTTTTATTGGTCAATGCGGCTGCCTTTTTAACGAGAGCCAGAGCCTTGATAAACTCTTCAGGAAGTGTCAGGGGAGATACGCCAAAATTTTCCACAGCCCTTTGAGTCTGGGCACCATACCAGGAATCTTCGGGGAGCTGTACATCTCCCATGGAGTCACGTTCAATCCGTTTCTTCATATTATGCCACCTTACTGGATATTACATCCTGATGGATGATTCTAGCAGAAATTGTTCGGCGTGTCAGCAGTACCCTGGAGGAAATCTACTTCGAAATCAACAACAGGATCACTGAAGTTCTCTTTGCAGCCGCCATTCAAGGAGTCTGTCGAACTTTAAGACTTCGAGGCGATTTTTTATGATTCTTTCCTGATGCAAGGCGACAAAAACGGAGCGTAGCTGGACTACATGAGTATTTTGGCAACGTAGCAGCAGGATAAAAGGGCAAAAATCGAGCCGTGAGGCGTAAGTCCGACAGACTCCAGTACCGGTGTATGTAAGTCGTCATTACTGGTAAATCAACATCCGTGAAGTTGAAAAAGTATGTCTTCCGGAGTGGATTATGACTTTTATTCGATTGAACTCTGGGAAATTATTACAGGTCACCCTGAGGAAGGGTTTTTACATCTTGACAGAGATTCCATACAAGGGTAAAAAATGCCTGCATGGTGGATGTAGTTCAGTGGTAGAGCGCCAGATTGTGGTTCTGGTTGTCGCGGGTTCAAATCCCGTCATCCACCCATTGATGCGTCCTTAGCTCAGTGGATAGAGTACCGGGCTTCGAACCCGTAGGTCGCAGGTTCGAATCCTGCAGGGCGCGCAAAGTCATTATTGAATGACAGGAGTAAAGAATGAGCGAAGAAATGCATTGGTCTAATCGGCAGCATTCTACATGGAAAACAAAAATTGGTTTTGCCGAGATGCTCAAAGGCGGTGTCATTATGGATGTGGTGACCCCGGATCACGCAAAAATAGCGGAAGATGCTGGAGCCGCTGCTGTGATGGCTCTTGAACGAGTTCCAGCAGATATAAGGGCTGATGGTGGAGTTTCACGGATGTCTGATCCCAGAATGATTGATGGTATCCAGAAATCAGTTTCCATCCCTGTGATGGCAAAATGCCGTATAGGGCACTTCATGGAAGCCCGAATCCTTGAATCTCTCGGTGTTGACTTCATCGATGAGAGCGAAGTTCTTTCTCCAGCTGATGATCAGTATCACGTGGACAAGAGTGCTTTCAAAGTCCCCTTTGTCTGTGGCTGTCGCAATCTTGGAGAGGCCCTGAGACGCATTGGCGAAGGAGCCGCGATGATCCGCACGAAGGGAGAGGCCGGTACAGGTGATGTCATTGAAGCTGTTCGCCATATGCGTACCCTTATGGATGGTATCAGATCTCTCACCGTGATGCCTCATGATCAGCTCATGACTGTTGCCAAAGAACTGAATGCTCCCTTTGATCTCGTTGAAGAAGTGGCCAGGATGGGAAAACTACCAGTTCCCAACTTTTCTGCTGGTGGATTAGCTATACCAGCCGATGCAGCACTGATGATGCATTTGGGTGCCGAATCGGTGTTCGTTGGTTCAGGGATATTCAAGTCCAGCGATCCCCCCAGAAGGGCAAAGGCCATGGTTGAAGCGGTTACTCACTACAAAGATGCAGATAAGCTAGCACAGATATCAGAGGGATTGGGAGAACCCATGGTTGGTATAGGTTGCGATGAACTTGCCGATAAGGAGAAATTGGCCAGACGCGGCTGGTAATCCCGGGTGATATAATAATGAAAAGGAGCATTGGTGTCCTGGCCCTGCAGGGTTCTTTCTCAAAGCATATGGAAACTCTTTCCAGTCTCGATATCAGAACAGTTGAAGTGAGGGAACCAGAGAATCTGTCTGGTATAGATGCGCTGGTATTACCTGGAGGGGAAAGCACCACCATGAGCAGGATGCTTGTTCGATGGAAACTTATTGATCCGATTCGTGAATTGATAGCAGGTGGATTGCCTGTTTTTGGTACTTGTGCAGGCATGATTCTGCTTGCAGATCGTCTGGTGGAATGGGATAGCCTGCCCCGAATCAAAGGGCTGGATGTAACGGTAGTTCGCAATGCTTACGGACGACAAATTGACAGTTTTGAAGCAGAGTTGGAAATTGATGATAAGAAGTTTAATGGAGTTTTTATTCGTGCACCACAAATTGTTATGGGATCTCAAGGTAAGAATGTGGAAATCCTTTCAACATATGAAGAGTTGCCAGTTCTGATCAGGCAGGAAAGCATTCTAGCAGCGAGTTTTCATCCGGAATTAGCTGAAAATGCTGAATTGCATGCATGGTTCATCGATATGATTGTGCAGTGAACACATTAAGTGGTGTGGTGTGGTGTGGTGTGGTGTGGTGTGGTGTGGTGTGGTGTGGTGTGGTGTGGTGTCCTGTCATGTGATTTTTGCGTTAATACCGTATAGTGATATACTGAATCCATGATTGATACGACTCACTCTTTGTATCCCCTGGTTGATGAATACTCTTTAAAGCTAAAAGTTTGTGGGCACCCTCTGAGGTTCAGTATACTGTGTCTTATCGAGAAACAGGATTCCTTTGTAACAGAGCTCTGGAGATGTTTAAATGAGTCTCAGCCTGTGATCAGTCAGCATCTTGCAGTCCTCAAAAAGAACAATATTGTGGAGGAAACAAGCGGATCTACCGAATAACTGATGATTATGTTCGTGAAATAATTCGCTGTTTCATTAAAATTCTACGATAAATTGGAAACACCTGCGAGATGAAGGAAGTCGACTGCTTCTCATCGGGAAGACAGGAAGGATAGTTCCGTCCAGCAAAGGGCTGAATGAAAACGAGTGGATTCATTGAAAAGTACGATTGACACATCTCCTGCAAGAGGACCAGGTACTGGATAATGGACTCCAAAGTGTTTTCTTCACTACCTGACTCCTGACTGGAGAACGTATTGCTGATGAAAATTCATTGACTCTCAAGGGATTTTATTCTGGCGAGAATTTTGCTATCTCATATGAAGATTGTCGGAAGCTATTAGAATTTGAAATATTACCAGTTTATGGCCTTTATTAGATGTCAAAATGCCTCTATAGTAATAGTTACGTTGTATAAAGATGAGGAGAAATAGAATGAAAAAAGCTGCTTTAATGCTGTTGTTGGTTATTTCTTCAATTTCTACAGGATTTGCATCAGAACCTTTAGTAGATGTATTATTTGTCAGACCATTTCATATCCTTGGAGTAGAAGTAAAGCTGCAGGTAATTGTCAATCAACATCTCAAGTTTGTACTGAATAATGATGAATACATAACCTTTCGAGCACCCCCTGGAGAACTGCTAGTGAGTCTTCGCAGGGATGGATATGAATATATGAAAACTGAATCCTACATCATTGAGATCAATAACAAGAATCGAAATACATTTCAATTGACCGGGAATTTCATTATAAAAAGAGTTGACGAAGCTGATTTCAGTCTTGATGAACTCAGTGAAGTTACTAACTTCACTGAGTTAGGAAGTAACAATGAATAAACTTCTTCAGGGCACCTCTAAAAAACCTTATTTCATTTTTGGCTTGAACTTTTTCCTCGCTGCTACGTTGTCAAAATGCTCACGTAGCCCAGCTACGCTCCGCTTTTGCCGCCTTGCATCAAGAAAAAATTTAATCAGGTGTGTACCGCAGGGCGTAGCCCGAGGAACACACCGTCACTGCGCCAAATTCCAAAAACAATTTCTTAGAGGTTGCCTTCATTGTTTCATTATATGCATTACAGTTCTATTGATCGGATGTGTAAGCAATATCCCCCAGGATACTGCATTATCAAATGAAAAAACCTACATTGGTGGATATTTTCAGGCTTTTAATCATCGGATAAGATTCGTCAATCTTGATACAAGGAAAAAAACTGAACGGATATTTCGCATGATGGAAATTCCAAGCATTGTTGAACTTCCTCCGGGTCGTTGGGCAACAGTCTATATCGATGGAACAAAAAATGCTAATGAGAAACATATAGTGCCCATCCCTGTTGAATTACTCACCATCATTGAATTAAACCCAGGAGATATCGTTTTCCTTGGTGAATTTGATTATTCAACTCCTAAAGGATACATTTTTGAAAGAAGTGGTGTGCAGTATAGTTACCCTTTTGAAAAATTCATGCGTGATCTTTCGGAGAACTATATGATGGATGCAGGAGTTAAACCTGTACCTTTGTTGTACATGCCGCGTTTGTATTGACACACTCAGCTGGACGACCCTTTACTGACATAGGAGTGAAAGATTTATGGGTACCTCAAAAAAAACAGCTTTAGGAAATTGACGAAATGGCGGTGCGTTCCTCGGAGCTTTGCTCCTGCGGTACGCACCTGTTTAAGCGTTTGGCGGTGCGTTCCTCGGAGCTTTGCTCCTGCGGTACGCACCTGTTTAAGCGTTTGGCGGTGCGTTCCTCGGAGCTTTGCTCCTGCGGTACGCACCTGTTTAAGCGTTTGGCGGTGCGTTCCTCGGAGCTTTGCTCCTGCGGTACGCACCTGTTTAAGTGTTTGGCGGTGCGTTCCTCGGAGCTTTGCTCCTGCGGTACGCACCTGTTTAAGTGTTTGGCGGTGCGTTCCTCGGAGCTTTGCTCCTGCGGTACGCACCTGTTTACGTGAGCATTTTGACAACGCAGTAGCGGCAGAAAAGATCGAGTCAAGAACTAAATGGGGTTTTTATTGCGTTAACAAGCTTTCTGACACTGGGAAACAATAAAAAGCACCCCGGCCGGCATAAGATGCATTGTCATCCAACTCTTCTTCGATGCGGAGCAACTGGTTATACTTGGCCACCCGGTCTGACCGACTCATGGAACCTGTCTTAATCTGACCTGTTTCCAGAGCAACAACCAGTTCCGCAATGGTAGTATCGGAAGTTTCACCCGATCGATGGGAAATTATAGCCGTATAGCCTGCTCTCTTTGCCATTTCCACAGCTTCGAATGTTTCGGTCAATGTACCGATTTGATTCACCTTGATGAGAATGGAGTTAGCAATACCTTTTTCTATGCCTTCCTTCAAGCGTTTTGTATTAGTCACGAAAAGATCGTCGCCGACAAGTTGACATTTATTTCCCAGCCTGTCAGTAAGTATTTTCCAGCCATGCCAGTCATCTTCATTCATACCATCCTCAATTGAGATTATTGGATAGCGTTTCACCCAGTCTACCCAGAAATCAGCCATCTTCTCACTGGTAAGCTTTTCCCCAGTCGACCACTTGAGTTCGTAGATATAGGTACCATCAGCTTGTTTTTCCGAGAACTCGGAGGCAGCCGGATCCAGGGCAATCATCACATCAGCGCCGGCCTTCAATCCTGCCCTGTCTATGGCTTTCATTATGAACTCCAAACCCTCTTCATTCGATTTGAAGTTGGGTGCGAATCCACCCTCGTCTCCTACGGCGGTCGAAAGACCAGCCTCCTTGAGAAGGGATTTGAGATTGTGAAATATCTCCGCAATCCATTGAATGGCTTGTTTTACGGTTTCTGCTCCAACAGGCATTACCATGAACTCTTGAAAATCCACTGAATTATCTGCATGAGATCCACCATTTATTATGTTGGCCATGGGCACCGGCAGTACGCTGGCATGAAAAGTTCCAAGATATTTGTACAACTCAATCTCCAGATGAGCGGCAGCAGCTTTAGCAACAGCCATGGAAACGCCCAGAATGGCATTAGCTCCAAGATTGCTTTTATTCTCAGTGCCGTCCAGTTCAATCATGATGCGATCAACTGAAACCTGATTGAGTGCAGAAAGTCCAATAACCGCATCTGCTAATACTGTATTAACATTTTCAACAGCCTTCAGGACGCCTTTACCAAGATAGCGGTTCTTGTCTCCATCACGAAGTTCAACGGCTTCATGAACGCCGGTGGATGCGCCAGAGGGAACTGCAGCCCTTCCGAATGAACCATCAGCTAGAAAAACATCCACTTCAACAGTGGGGTTGCCTCGAGAATCAAGTATTTCACGTCCTTCGACATATTCAATAGTATCCATATTAATCTCCAATTCTAATAATACTTTTCATCATCCTCCCTGGAGGGGTTTGAGTCAAGACATATCCAGAGATGCCTGCTCTTCTTCTCTCATCATTTTTTCCAGGATAAAATACTGATATGAGCACACTTCGTTTCACTATTACCGATGAGATTCTTGATCGCATTGTGTATGGGATGGAAAATCAGGTTGAAAAACTTCTTCTCAATCCTCACAACGGCATGCTTGTATCAGAGGAAACCAATGATGACACAACTTTGATTCCCATGCCTACATGGAGACCTGTTGATGGCTTCCGCCTGATGGATATGTTTGTGGGAAGCCTCCCCCCTTCAAATTTCTCCCGTATACTGAGAAATGCCCTTGGCTCCAAATCAGGAGTTTTTCGACGTTTCAAGGACATTCTGGCTGAAAGACCAGAAATGAATAACCACTGGCGACGCTTTAAACAGAGGGAGATGAGGAAAACTGCTATAGCCTGGCTGAACCGATGGTCAGATGCATTGGTTCTGGAAAACCTCCATCCAGCAGCAACAGAGGACTGGGAAGACATCACAGCCATGGATTTTATTGTAAGAAAGGCATCCGAAGATGATATTAATATTCTTGCAAACTGGCAGGTATCATCGGCCGCAGAGATCAGCCGGGAAAATTCCGTTGTAGCTGTGACACCTGCCGGAGAATTGGTGGGTTTTTCTTCCATCTATCTCGAAACCCGGAACAATCTTCCGGTGCTCAATATCCGTTGTCCCTATGTACTGCCTGATTATCGGGGTCTAGGAATTGGGAAACTTCTTGCTGACCAATGCGTCTCTGATGCTATTACACTGGGTGCTGTAGAACTAATCATCTGCATCCCCGATACGGGACGTCTTCTCCATCCCTGGCTGGAAAGGAATGGATTCCAGCAGGAAATTGTTACATGGAAAAAAAAATTGACTCCTGCTGAGAAAAGTTAAGCCTGTAGAGTATTCCTCATGGGAATCCCAGGACAGCTCCTGTTATAACAACAATGATACCCAGAGCAAATAAGGATTGAGTAATTTCTTTCCTGTAAAATAAATTGACAATAAGTCCCAGCAATGTCAGTGGTGTAGCACTGAGAAGAAGTGTAAGGGAAAGAATGGACAAAGTATTGCTGTCTGAAAGATTCTGGAACAGATTCGTCAGACTGATTGAACCTGCAATTTGGTGAAATTCCTCTACTGATTTATCCCAGTATTGCATTGATTCATCTATGGGAATATCAGATTCTGGAAAACCAATCACATAGAGCAAAAAAAATGCCACTGTAGAGAACAGGCCAATCAATCCAATCCAATGGAACCAGTTTGCAGTTTGGGTATCTATTCGATTCATCTATAACACCTCAATTCCTGATAAAAATGACCTCATGCTGGCCAGAACAAGAACAATGATCACAATACGACGAACTGCTTTTGAATTCGTGCGGCCTAACAACTTCACTCCCAACCGCGTCCCCATCATCATTCCTGCTACAGATGGCACAACAATAGCAGGTAATACCGCCCCATTATTCAGGTACACCCAGGATGCTACAGATTCATTGATTGCGTTGATAATCATACTGGTCGCCACTGCAACTTTCAATGGGGCTCCAAGCAACAGATTAAGCGCCGGAACATTGGCCCATCCTGCTCCCAAACCAAACATGCCTGCCATAAAACCAATGATAAAAAAAACAAGGAACCCTGATTTCAAACGATGAACCTGCCATTGAATCACAGTACCAGTGGTCTGATCGATGAATTCATCACTGACTCCTAGACGTAAATCAAACTTATTGACAATCATGGTTTCTGGATGATCAGATCGTTTAACAAAAACCATGAAGCAAATGACCCCAAGGATGACAACCCCCAAACCTATCTCTATCAAGTGACGCGGCAGAATTAAACCGACATGAGAACCAAGAAATATGCCGATGGAACTCGCCATAGCCATAGGTAAAGCCAGACGAAGAGAGGCCAAACCTCGCCTGAGCAAGCCAGGAGCAGCAGACAAAGATCCAGATAGAATAACTATGAATGCGGCACCTCGTACAAAATCGATATGAAATGGAAAGAGTATGCTGACAATGGGGATGTAAAGAATACCTCCTCCAATTCCAGCAAGAACAGCCAGAATCCCAAGCAAGAAACTGACGGCAAGAAGTAAAAATGCCCACCCCCACCAGGGCAAAGCGAATCCCACCTCATTTACTGTTCCCCCGTTCGCAAAAAGAATAGGGCTGACAACAATAAAAAGAAGAAGTGTACTCATACTTGCAAGTTGTTTGAATGTCATAATATTTCCTTTGTATGGGGAAAATTAATCCTCATCCAGATTACTTGAATGTTCCATTCGGCGAATCCTCTTCACCATGTCATTCATCCGAAATTCAATGGAATTCAATATAAGGAACCGTATATGAATACAGATTCTACAACACAATCAACTCGTATGTATAGAGCAAGGACCCCTCTGAGAGAGGCAACCGAACAGAGATAGGCCACTGGGAAGGCGAAACAGCTGTCAGCAGGCAGTCTAAGGCCGCCCTTATGGTATTGCAGGAAAGAGTCCTGGGCTTAACGTATCTGGCGAAACTTCCTCTGGAATACGCCCCAAGTTTTGCTTTGACTTGTTGCATGCAGGCATTTGCACTTGATAAATGTCTGAATGCAAGCTAATATCCAGAATACGAATGGAGGTAGCATAATGAATGCAACAATAGTTACTGAAGGAATTTATCGGCTGTCAGCCAACATGAAAAATATCCTGTTTGAAGGACTCTGGCCCATACCAAATGGTGTCGCAATGAACTCCTACATCGTTAAAGGCGAGAAAACAGCTATAGTCGATGGAGTTTGCGGCTGGGATGGAGTGCCCGAAACCCTGTTCAAACAGTTTGAAGAGATCAATGTGAACCCCGATTCCATTGATTATGTCATTGTCAATCATATGGAACCCGATCATTCTGGATGGATTGAGAATTTCCGCAAAATCAGGCCCGACTTCACCGTTGTCACAAGTAAGAAAGCGGTACCCCTGATGAAGGGATTTTTTGATATCCATGAAGACAAAATCATGGTTGTGGGCGATGGTAGTACTCTGGATCTTGGAGATGGACGCGTTCTAGCATTCGCTGAGATACCCAATGTCCATTGGCCGGAAACAATTGCTACCTTTGATACAAAATCCGGCACTTTGATGCCCTGTGATGCCTTTGGCTCCTTTGGAGCAATCGACGAATCCCCCCCATACGATGATCAACTCTCCCAGGAGCAGATTGATTTCTTTGAAAAGGAAGCTGTTCGGTACTATGCCAATATCGTTTCGGCATTTTCACAGCCCGTACTCAAGGCCATTGAAAAAGCTTCACCATTACCAATAAAAATTATTGCTCCTGGTCATGGGATAGTCTGGCGCAAAGATCCGATGAAAATTGTCAACGATTTTATACGCTACGCTTCCTATCAAAAAGGACCATGCGAGAACGAAGTAACAATAATCTGGAGTTCCATGTATGGCAATACGGAATTAGCGATACAACCAGCCATTGACACACTGAAAAACGAAGGTTTGGAAGTGAAAGTACATCGGGTTCCCGAAGACAATCTGGGTGATATTCTGGCCTCAGCATGGTCTTCAACAGGTTTAGTTTTTGCCATGCCGACCTACGAATACAAAATATTCCCACCTATGTTTTCGGTTATAGATGAATTATGCAAGAAGAAATTCATTAACCGCAAGGTCTTCCGAATGGGATCTTACGGCTGGTCCGGGGGTGCTCAAAATGAATTTGAGGAATTGATGACCAAATACAAAGTCCATTGGGATTGTGTGGAACCGCTTGAATTCCCTGGAAAACCAACGGATGACGACATCTCAAAGGTACAATCGAGATGCATACAGTTGGCAAAAAAAGTCAAGGATGCTGTAGCATCAAAGGTCAAATAAAAGAACCATTATACACTCTACCTCCTTTTAAAAAAGCAAACAAAACAGAGAATTCATAATGATGTGAATACTGATTCGACAATGGATTTTTCAAAAGGAGTAGAATTAACTTGTCGATTTCAATCTACCAAGTTATTCTTTAAGAATTATGCAGGACGACAATCCCCAGGACGACAATCCCCAGGACGACAATCCCCAGGACGACAATCCCCAGGACGACAATCCCCAGGACGACAATCCCCAGGACGACAATCCCCAGGACGACAATCCCCAGGACGACAATCCCCAGGACGACAATCCCCAGGACGACAATCCCCAGGACGACAATCCCCAGGACGACAATCCCCAGGACAACAATCCCCAGGACAACAATCCCCAGGACAACAATCCCCAGGACAACAATCCCCAGGACGACAATCCCCAGGACAACAATCCCCAGGACAACAATCCCCAGGACAACAATCCCCAGGACAACAATCAGGTTGTCTCTATAGCAGAGGCATTACCTAATCATATCTACATTGTTCCTCTTCAGGGAAAACCAATATTCCCTGGTATAGTGACTCCAATTATGATCACCGGGACTGAGGATATGGAGATCGTTGAAAAAGCTATTAAAAAAGACAGCATTATAGGGTTGGTACTCACTACCAACACCAGAATTGATTCTCCAAAGCCCTCTGAACTGCATAAGATCGGTACCGTTGCAAAAATAGCGAAAAGAATCAAACTCCCAGACGGTGGAATAAATATTTTCATCAGCACCCACTTAAGGTTTCGCATTAAGAAATACCTCACCAATACAAGCCCATATCTTGCAGCAGTTGAGTATCTTGATGACGAATTTGAGAATAATGACAAGGAGCTAAAGGTCTATACCAGGTCTCTCCTTTCCGTAATGAAACAGATTGCGGATGACAACCCTATGTTCTCGGATGAAATGCGGCAGAATATACTTAATATTGACATCCCAGGCAAAATTGCTGATTTCATAACCAGCATACTCAATATAGACAGGGATAAACAGCAGGAAGTATTGGAAACTATCAATGTAAAAAAACGCATGGAGTTGGTACTTGTCCATGTCAAAATGGAATATGAGCTGTCCAAACTCCAAAAACGCATAGCTGGGGAAATAAATGAGAAAATCGAAAAAAGCCAGCGGGAATATTTCCTGAAAGAAGAACTCAAAGCTATTAAGAAAGAGCTTGGTGAACCTGCGGATGCTAGATCCAGTGAATTCATGAGATTAAAAGAAGCTATTGATTCATTCAATTTCACCGGAGAAATCGCCGAGCAGGTTAAACGAGAGCTGGATAAGTTCAAAATTATGGAACAGGCATCCAGTGAATACACAGTGACCCGTAATTACCTCGACTGGATAGTATCTCTTCCGTGGATCGAACCTCCTGCCGATGTCATTGATATGGAATCAGCAGCTAAAATTCTGGAGGAAGATCATTACGGTCTGGAAGATGTGAAGGAAAGAATTCTTGAGTATTTAGCGGTCCGTAAACTTAAAAAAGACTCCAAGGGTTCCATAATACTTCTTGTCGGGCCTCCAGGAGTAGGAAAAACTTCCATAGGGAAATCTATCGCACGATCTATGAACAGACCTTTTTTCCGTTTCTCTGTGGGTGGTATGCGAGACGATGCTGAAATCAAGGGACACCGCCGCACCTATGTAGGTGCCATGCCCGGCAAAGTCATTCAAGGTATGAAAATTATTAAATCACGAGCTCCTGTATTCATGATTGATGAGATTGATAAATTGGGCATAAGTCTTCAGGGAGACCCCTCATCAGCTTTGTTGGAAGTACTGGATCCGGAACAGAATAATAATTTTCGAGATCATTACCTTGATCTTCCTTTTGATCTTTCTCATGTAGTATTTGTTGCAACAGCCAACACTCTGGACACCATTCCCCGCCCCCTCCTGGATAGGATGGAGATGATTCGCCTTTCGGGCTATGTGGTGGAAGAAAAAATTGAAATTGCCAGGCGCTACATCATTCCAAAGAGTCTTAAAAAACATGGCTTGAAGAAGGGGCAGATTCGATATAATAAATCGTCCCTCAGAGCCATAGCAGAAGGTTATGCTCGGGATGCCGGGATGAGAACATATGAAAAGGCAGTCGATAAGATCAATCGGAAGGTTACAAGAAAAGTAGTTGAAAAAAAATCTCAACTGCCCATCCCTATCACTACAGACGCTCTGAAAGAATACCTGGAAAGACCAGTTTTCAGGGAGGATGGGGTAAAAAAGGCTGTTATGCCTGGTATGGCTCTAGGATTAGCCTGGACCAGTATGGGTGGTGATGTTTTAGTTATAGAGTCCGATGCTGTAGAATCGAAAAGTGGATATAAGCTGACAGGACAAATGGGTGATGTTATGAAAGAATCAGCCTCCATAGCTTATACTAAAGTTAGAAAACTCGTTGAAACATATTTCAATGAATCGAAGGATTTTTTTGAATCACACATGCTTCATCTCCATATTCCCGCTGGTGCAACACCCAAAGATGGCCCATCTGCCGGCATTACCATGACAACAGCTCTTCTATCCCTTGTTACAGACACTAAACCAAAATCTTCCCTGGCAATGACTGGCGAATTAAGTCTTACTGGATTTGTAATGGGTATTGGCGGACTGAAGGAAAAGACAATCGCAGCTCAACGGCATGGAATCAAACAGGTCATCATCCCGGAATCAAATCTTGGTGATCTTGAAGAAATTCCAGAGCATGTTAAAAAAGGAATAGTATTCCTCCCTGTGAAGAAGATTGAGGATGTTATTACTCTTGCTTTGCCAAAATTAGCAAAAAAAATGAAAATCGACTAACGGTACATAAACTTTTCTTAGAAAAGCAATCTCAATCGACCTGAAAATCATTCAACTATGGGGCACCTCTAAAAAACCTTATTTCGTTTTGGCTTGATCTTTTTCCTCTCTGCTACGTTGTCAAAATGCTCACGTAATCAGGTGCGTACCGCAGGAGCAAAGCTCCGAGGAACGCACCGCCAACCACTTAAGCTACGCAGGTGCGTACCGCCTTGCATCAAGAAAAAACAGGACATCCAGATGCCTGCCTGCTCAGTGGTTATCCTCTGTATAACCAGCCCAATTCTGGTAACCATCTTTCCAGTTGAGGAAATAGGGTGCTCTCAACGGATTCAATTTCACAAAATCATGCTTTTGAAGAATACAGTCCACTAATTAATCATTCAGTCCATTTAACATCGTTATAATGAGGTATGATATCATACACCTGCAAAAATATTCTGGAGATACCAGTAGAGGAAAGACCACGAGAAAGATTCAGGAGGTTAGGAGTCAGTTCTCTCTCTGATATTGAGCTTCTCTCACTCATGCTTGGCAGTGGTGGAAAAGGAAGAGGTGTCAGCGGATTGGCCATAGAGGTTCTGAGTGTCCTGGATAAGGAAGGCAATAACCCTGATATCCTGCAACTTCAGAATATCCCCGGGATTGGCCTGGCACGAATGGGTCTGATTGCTGGTTCCCTTGAGTTTGCAAGAAGACGTCTGCGTCCTGCCACAAAGAGAATCAGTCAACCAGCAGATGTATATCCCCTGCTTACCCATTGGGCTGACAGACCTCAGGAACACTTTCTTGTAATCAGCTTGAATGGAGCCCATGAGGTGCTACGGCTCAGAGTGGTTACTCAGGGAATACTGAACCGCACGATAGTCCATCCAAGGGAAGTTTTCGTCAATCCTCTTGCGGATAGAGCAGCAGCTATAATCTGTGCCCATAATCACCCTTCCGGAAGTGTGGACCCAAGCAGTGAAGATCAAATACTAACCAGACGATTACAAACTGCTGGTGATATTCTTGGGATTCCTTTGCTCGACCATATAATATTCAGTAGTAGCGATTACTACAGTTTCCTGGAAAAAGGAGCGATGATACCAGCAACACCTCAGGAATGAATTGTTGGAATAAATCTTGACTAGTTTGAACTCACATCTTTCAAATACACATCGTAGACATAGGGTGTACCAGTTGAATTTGTAGACTCGTAAAGTTTAAATCGCACTCCGGCATTACCCTTTTGTACTGTAGCTGTGACTACGCTATCACTTTCAAAAGAGCCTATATTCTGTGTATTCACTTTTCCTGACTTATCAATTAGAAATGCTTCTACAGATACGATTCCATGAGAATCGAGTTTTGAAAACATGGGTATAAAAGACACCATCACATCAGCGTTATCGGGATGGTTTGTACTTTTTGGTGTATTATCAATAAAATTTATCCTATCTTCACCAAAAGATACTGAGTATTTTTCTTGATTATCTACCACAAACTGGATTGGATTCGTCCCAAAATTGATGTTACCGATTTGAGCAGATTGAATGCCAGGGCCGATTCTGATTGATACTTCATTGCTACCGGCAAAAATGTCAACTTCTTTTATAGCCAATCCTATAATATAGTTTTTGCTGTCCTGTATCAGGATTCCAAAAATATATGTGCCTATAGGAATATTGGTGAGTACAAATGAATTATTTGGTTGAGTCAAAGTCGTTCCTGTGTAAAACACTTCGGATGTATAACCCTGTCCAGCATTACCATATATGACAGTTCCTTTAATGTCCCCCCCATTTGCAATGGTATAACCTTTAAGAGATCGTGCACCGTCTATATCCGGGATGACTATTTCGATTTGGCCATGGGCACCTGACACTCCGAAACAGGATAGAAAAATAACACCTATCAACACTGAAAAGATCATTCTCATTATCATTGCTTTTTCAAATTTCATCTTTACCACCTCACTACTCCAGAACTATTTGAACATTGCCAGTTGTAACAATCGTTTCAATTTCTTCAACTTCTTCTGTAGCAGTTATTTCAGGAGAAATCAATTCACCAATGTTTTCAATAGGTGCAGTTGGTGGAGCATCAGGTGCTACCCAGGATTTTGAACCTGCTGGAGCCTGAACAACACGGGTGCCTTGTCGCAACTCAACCATGCCTTCAATTGTTTCCAATTTATTGGTACTCAACAAAAACTCTGTTCCACGTACCGCCGCAGTTGCAACGGGCGTATTCACTTTGAAATCAATTTTTCGACGGGTTTTGCGTTCCACTGGTTGAGAGATGGCTCTCATCCTGCCAGTACTGAGAGACAAAGATGTGGTTATAACATCCTTTTCCTCCACTAAAGCATCAATATTCACACGAGTCAGTGGCGATAAACTTAAATCCATTCCGCCAACCGATATATTAACCCTGGAATTGAAACCTGTAGCAATCATTGATGCTGATGAAACGATTTGGCCTTGACTGGCAGGTCGCCATGTTCCTCCAGGTTCTTTGATTTCTACGGATGGTCCAGAAAGACTGAGGATTGTTGCATCCACGGCCCAAAGCCCAACCGAAAAACTTCCCAATAAGATCAAACTCATTAGCTTGTTCATAATACTCTCCTTAAAAAAATCACAAACTGAAATTAAGATCAAAACCAATACGCGGAATAATTGGTAGAACCTGTTTAAATACACTGTGCAAGTCAATCAAGTCACCATAAAACAATGCGCCGACTTTGACATCCCATCTGAAATTCGCGTTGGGGGTTCCTGACAGTCCAATCAAGGCCTCCTGTGCAACAAAGCTCCCTCCAACATCACGATTCACCATGGCTGTTGATACAACACCCCCTTCTACAGACCGTAGAAAAGTTGTAGTACGCAATTCCCAGTTAAAGCCCTTCGAAATACTGTGTTTGAAGAATGCCGCTGCTGAAATAACATTTCCCAATCCAAAATTGAGAACATAACCACGCGATGACACAGATGACACAGGTAGATACTGATGCAACCTGGTTTCAGTATCTCCATTTAAACCTGAAAACTCATAACTCATCCTCTCTGAATCATCACCAGTGGTTAATATTGCCTCTATGCCAACTTGAACCTTCGGACTCGGTAACCACGAAACTTTTGCCTTACCTGATCCGGCTAAAACCCTGGTTGTACGGCCGTAAAATCCTAATTGACCTGCTAAAGCCAGCTCATATATAAAATACTGGCCGAGGAATCCACGCGATCTGAATTCAAGATACATGGAATGAAATCTTTCAGATTCACTCCTTGAAAGATCATCATCGGGCGAAACATCCTGCATTGCAAGAAAGAATAGCTCAGGCTGGAGCCAGAGGGTCGATGGCATGGACCAGGAAAGATACTCAATGAACCGTTGTGCAGCCAATGCCTTATTATCCTCTAACCGTTTCAAATCATTTGCTGTCATGGAAATAGAAGTAGAATGGTTGAACAGGAATCCAGTATATCCTACACCTGCTTTGATTTCCTGCGAACCTGGTTTAATTTTGAATGCGATACCATCAAGGGGTGTATTCAAAATCAGATTGCCTGGATCACTCACTGAGTATCTTCCAATTTCATATTCAAGAAGTGTGCCTTTTCCATGAATATATGCTTTATTTAAAATGGGATAAACACTATGACTTAGAGTTGCGGAACTGTATTGGCCATCTCCATCAAATGTGAAATTCCATCCTAAATCGACCCTACCCCCCCCATCTATTTCAAATTTCAGTGTATCACTCAACATTCCATTGAACCAGAAGGTTACTTTATGTGACTGATCCATGGTCATAGCCAGGGATGAAAATGCTGGGAATTTCAAGCTGAGCAGGTTTATATCCACTCCCCACATATGGCTGGCAGCAATGGATCCGGTAGGGATTGTTAAAAAAATGATAATTGTTATAAGCTTTATTGTTTTCATGCAGGTATATCTCTAGATCTCATCTTTTTCATTGTCTGATCCGGCGTCAATTCGTTTAGTTTTAATTCTTCTTAGTGCAATATCATCTTGAACATATGTGATACCTGTTAGTACTTCGTAGGGCAGCATTTGACGTGTGTAATATGCTCTTGAAGGATCAACATAACCAAGATATTTTGCTCCCATTACCGCATAACGTGGTATTCTATAGAGACCAAACATAGTTCCAGACTTTACTTTCAAGGAATGAAATAATGCCAGGTAGAACACTCCAAGCGTAACAGGATCGTTAGAGTTTCTATTCTTCATAAATCGGCCAAATCCCTGTCTGGTTGCCCATTGATATCCATCAACAGGTGTTGCAACTGGATCTAACTCACCAGCTGCTTGAGCAATTATCAGCATGGAGGTTCCAATATCAGCTTTTTCCGCATTCAGGAAATTATCTAATAAATCATTAGATTGCCCCGAAACACCAAAAGCAACAAATACAAAGATGAAATTCACAGCAAAAACTTTCATGAATACACTTCCTTTTTGTATAGTCCCTGATAGATTATAATCAAGACTAACTCACAGGTCAAGAATCAGAACAAGCATCAAGAATGAAATCTTCATTAGAGAATATGCTACTTCCTATCCTGGCTTCATAGTTATATTCTAATCAATAATCCATAAAGAATCAACCCAAGGGCACCCTCAATACTTGCAAACAAGCAAATTAAACTGGATTCTGATATCCATTTATATACAGAAAACAGGAAACTCTGCATCATTTGTAAGAAAACACTGCTATCCAGTATTTAATCCTGTTAAACGGTCCAGGGGATTCCAGTGTCACTTGAACTCCCATAAGCTGATGCAATGGCTGCAATAATACTTTCCGATTCCAGAGAGGTTATTTCCTTCAGAGCCTGTTTCAAGTCCATGGAATTCAGCATTGTCAGGAGCTTTACCGCTTGATCGTCTTCATCATTCTGAAAACGCAGGGCCGCAACGATACCGGCAATCAGATTCCTGTTGGGAGTTCCATATTCCATGGTGCCTCGCAAGGGTTTGATAAATCGTTCATTGGCACCAAGTTTCCGTATGGGTTGGCGTCCCACACGATCAACTCTATCGTTCAGCCAGGGATTACGGAAACGTGCCAGTATTTTGTCAATATAGGCCATGTGAGCTGAGCGATCAAAATTATATCGCTGAATCAGTACTTCACCACTTTCAACCATGGCACCATGTACCACTGAGAAAATCTGTGGATCAGCTATACTCTCCGCTATAGTTTTATATCCTTTGAGAGCCCCAAGATATGCTGTTATCGCATGACCAGTATTCAGTGTAAACAGTTTTCTTTCAACAAAGGAACCCAGATTGCCGCTTAACTGCATTCCTTCAATCTCAGGAACTGTGCCGATGAAGCCTGATTCATCGACAATCCATTCACAGAACTCCTCGACTCGGACTCTGAGGATATCCATTGTTTCATCCATCGGCGGGACGATGCGGTCGACTGTTGAGTCGGGAAATCCTGTGCAGTCAGCCATCCATTCCTGTGTGTCCTCAGACAGGTATTGAACCACTTCTCTTCTCAGCATAGTTGATCCGCCGATCATATTTTCACAGGCAATGATGTTCAAGGATGAATCGTTACCAATTGTTTTCCGTGCCTCAATACCTTTCGCAATAACAGGGGCGATATTTCCAAGGATATTTGGACCTACAGCCGTTGTAATTACTTCCGCATGGGCAATGGCTTCAAGCAGTTCAGGATCGTCGGAATACATCCCCATTACCGGAGTGATTCTTTCTTCCCTCAGTTCTTCACCGACAATTTCCACAGCATACTCCTTCCGGATCCTCATTTCTGGTATCAACGTTTTGCTGATATCGGCAAAAACAACTAAATATCCTGAGTTTGAAAGTAGTTTTCCAATAAACCCCCTGCCTATATTTCCGGCACCAAACTGTATTGCTGTCTTCATATTAAACTTCCTTATTCTTCCGGCCAAAGATTGTAAGTAGATGAGATTGAATATCAGATTTACTCCCTCTTGCCAAAATCTCCGCAAAATCAGCACTATCTGTCAATGCAATAACAATTTCAGAAAGTGCATGAGTCTGGGCTTGTTCAGCGGTTAGAGGTGCTGCGATAACAAGAACTGTACTTTCGTTTCCCTTAGTCTGAATCACTCCAGCCCTGGGTTCCGGGATCCCTCTGGACCGACAGTGAAGAATTCGTATGTTCAACTCTTCAAACCTCAGACTCCCGAATGATTCCCTGCGGTTAAAATCATGAATCAGTGTTTCAATATCACAGTCATCATTGTCCAGAGCTGAGACAGCCTGGGAAATAAGATTTCCTCCCGGAACCTCCTGCTCAACAAAAAATCCACTGATAACAGATATTACATCCCTCAGTGAGTATTTCTCATCACCCGGCGAAGAGGTGCGCATGTTTCCAGACGACTCAATTTTTTTTTGATCCCTGGGCAAAACTACCGGTTTAAAATCCATTTCCCTGACAAATTCTTTGAGTTGCCGCCGGATTTCCTCTGGAGAGTTATCTCCGTTCAGTATCAGTTGCCGGGGTTTCCAGAGATGGAGGGGATGGGTGGAAATCACAAGATGATATCCATCAGACTTCAGATTATCATCCAAATCAAGCTCCCACATAGTATTAAACACTGTTCTAGCAGGAAAAACATCCCTGGCGATTGACAGAATGTAGTTGGACATGCCAAGTCCCTCATAACAAAAAATTCCCACTCTGATTTCCCTGGAATTCCGGGATCGGATAGTTTCCAGGCGAGCTGTTAGAGCCAGAGATGCCTCTTGAAGCTCCTGCCGGACAATTTCTGGTTCGGGTTCATTAAGAATTCGGTCAAAATCGGTCAGAAACTGGCTTGTCAGTATATCTGTTTCCGGTATGTCTACAATGCAGGGATAAGTTATAAGTCCTGATTTCTTCCAGAATGACAATCCAAGATCTATCCGGTAGGTGGCTGCAGTAATTGTCATTCGCAGATAATTAAGGAGGATCCTATCATCATGGAGCCAGATTTTTTCCTTTTCTTCCAGTCTGTTCAATGATCTCTCAAGCATTGTTTCAATAGATAGTTTCAGGTCCCCCATGAACTTATCGACCGAAGAGGTTGGTGGAATGGATGTTTCACACGATGCAATTATTCTGGCGAGCACTTCAAGTTCTGCTGTTATCACTACTGGAGAGTGACTGTATTCTATCAGGTCTGTTTCCAGCATTACCTTTGCAGCCTTTCTGAAGGGTTCTGGAATATCAAGATTGGATTTCACCCTGTCCTTGATAAAACAACTGGCTGGCAGGCGTCTTGAAAGCAGATATAAATAGCTGTACAGCAGACATCGATACGATGGAGAGAATTGATAACCAAGTAAGGATTCCGTTTCCTTTATTCTGTCTTTGATTCGTTCTTCATCATGTCGAACTTTGAAAGCTGTGATCAATCGTCCTTCACTTATGGAACGGCCAGACTCTCCAAAGATAACATAGTGGGGGAACACCACAGGGAATGCGGATAAGAAGAGGAGTCGGGTGTCATCTTCCCTGGCGATCAGACGGATACCAATTCCTTTTTGTCTGTCTATAACAAATCCATCAGGCAGCTGGGATTTCAGGGTATTGACATCAGAACTGATTGTAGAGTCACTGACAAAAAGGACATGGGCAAGTTCGGATAGCTTTATCCAGTCTCCTGCAACGATCAAATACAGAAGTATCAGCATGGGACGCTGATCATTCCTCAGATAAGATGATTCTGCTGTCGGGATCAAACTTTCAGCAAGGTTGTCAGGAAGGGGATCCATGAGACGAATTCCATACCCCCGGCGTCGCTCAAGTTTTAATCCCCTGAATCCCAGACTTCTTTCCAGACCTGTCAAATCCCTGTGTATCGTTCTGATTCCCGCACCGGTTACCTCTGCAATCTGATCAATCGTTGTGTACTGGGATTGATTTTCAGACAGCAGATGAAGGATGACCTTATTGCGGGTGTTCATTATTCTTAAGGGCTGTCCCAGGGTGCCGGAGGAATGTCCTTAATAAAATCCCGCACTTCTGATCGAGCACTTTCAGCATTGGGAGATTTTCTTAGTTTTTCTCCAAGTGTATTCAAATCCTCACGGTTAAAATATGAAAAACAAGCTTTGAGTTCCGGTATTGCATTGGCACTGGCACTTATTTCATCCACTCCGAGAGCCATCAAAGCGAGAGCAGTATCGGGATAGCTTGCCATATCACCACACACTCCAACATGGATCCCCTCAGAATGAGCACATGAAACGATACGATCCAGGGCTGTGATCACTGCCGGGTGAAACTCCTGATAGTAGGAAGCGACACCGGGATTGCCCCTGTCCACTGTCAAAAGGTACTGTACAAGATCATTTGTACCGACACTGATGAAGTCGGAGATCCGGGCCAGACGGTCAATTGTCAATACAGCCGCTGGAGTTTCTACCATTATCCCTACTGGAAGACCAGAAGCATCCCGGGGTACAAAGCTACGAACGGCTTCTACCTCACTGGTGGAGATAACCATGGGAATCATAATTTTAATGGCACAACCCTCAGAATAAACCCTGGCTATGGCTTCAATTTGTGCTTTGAGTCTTTTTTCCCGGTTCATGAGGAAACGAATTCCTCTCTCGCCAAGAAATGGATTATCCTCTTCCTGATGCCAGGCATAGGGAAGCGGTTTATCCGCTCCGCAATCAAGGAGGCGGACAATAACTGGTGATGGTGCCATTGTTCTGCATACCGCACGGTACTCCTCAGCCTGTAAATCTACAGAAGGGAAGTCAGGGAACCGCATGAATAAGAACTCTGTCCGGAAGAGGCCCACTCCTTCCGCCCCAATAGCCCTGGCATTCACGGTCTCTGCCGTACCGCTGACATTGGCAAAAATACTGTATTTCCGGCCATCGGCCCATTCCGAAACCTTTTTCAGTGACCAGGCCCGTCGGCGATCAGCCTGCTCAAGGACAGCATCAATACGCTTTGCTGTCGCATCAAGTTTCTCCTGAGTTAAATCAATATCAACCGTTCCCTCATCACCATTGACAATGATGGGCATCCCACTGTGAACAACATCCAGAAGACCTTTAACTCCAGTAACACAGGGGATGGAGAGGGAACGGGCCAGAATTGCCGCATGGGAAGTTCTTCCCCCTTTTTCGGTTGCAATTCCGACTACTTTGTCGACACTCAATCGTGCAGTAGCTGACGGTGTGAGTTCCTCAGCAACCACGACACTGTTATCAGGCAACTCTCCGGGAATTGTTATGGACCCATAATAAATTGCCTCAACGAGCTGACGTCCTATATCTCTAATATCACCAGATCTCTGCTGAAAGTATGAAGATTCCAGCTGTTCCAGATCCCTTGCCGTCGTTTCCATAAAATCTATTGCAGCCTGTTCGGCACTTGCTCCAGTATTGAGGATAGTCTCTTCAACGTACTCTGAAATGTCTTCACCTTGAAGAATTTCCAGATGTCCTTCGAAAATCTCAGCCTCATCTTCTCCAATATTTTTACGGACTCGTTCAATCAAAGATTCGTAATGGTTGATTGCAACTTTTTGACCGCGACTGAAGCGTTGCATTTCAGCTTCCACAACCTTGCTTTTATTGACCTTTTCCCCATCTTTTTCACTGTTCCATTCAGTTCCAGGGAAATCCAGAGGGATTTTATTCTCATGAGGAACAAATACCGTTCCAATACCGATTCCCGGTGACGATGGTATACCCTTGAACATGAGAATTATACTTCTGGCCGAATCAATGCCGAGACAGCTTCAAAAGCTTTTTCTTCATCAGGCCCATCGCAGATGAGTGTAACAGTATCGCCTTTAACAATGCCCAGTTTCATGATTTTCAGAAGACTGCTTCCTGATACTTCTACATCATTTTTTCTGATTTTTACATTTGATTCGAACTCCCGAACCATCTTTACAAAACTGTTGGCCGGTCTGATATGCAAACCTTCATCATTTGTTACTTCCACTGTTTTTTCTATCATTCATTTACCTCCTTGCCAGCGGCTCTACGAAGTCTCTCCCAACGGATGGGCATCTAATCCAGTTCTCCAGATTCCAAATCTGCGACGAATTCTTTTAAAACTTTCTCGACACCTGATTTACTGTCAGCTTTCCTCAAAGCCTCAATATATTTTTTACTGTCGCAGAGTTCAGCAATCTGAGGGATGACTTCCTGATTATGTTCTTCCCTGTTGATGGCTCCGGCAAAAATAAGAATGTCAACAGGATCATTTTCCTTATCACCGAACACAACAGGTTTCTTAAGAGTAATCAATGCATAGCCAGTCTTCAAAACTCCGTTTTCAGGTTTGGCATGCGGCATGGCTATGCCCGGTGCAATGACAAAATATGGACCAATCTCTTTATGATTCGCGATTATTGCCTCGATATAGCTTTTGTTAACCATGCCTGCGTTGACCATCATCAGTCCGCCTGTTCGAACCGCATCTTCCCAGTCTCTGGCTTCTTTGCCCACTGCGATTGTACCGCTTGTAATCAACCTATCCACAAAATTTGCCATCAAATCACTCTCCTTGTTTATTCTGCAGTTGGATTCCACTACTGGCTCTCTGTTCGATTATGCATCCGGCCAGACCCTTCAATCTCAATCAAACTCTTATTAAGGGTACCTCTAAAAAACAGCTTTAGGAAATTGACGAAGTGGCGGTGCGTTCTTCGGAGCTTTGCTCCTGCGGTACGCACCTGCTTATGTGAGCATTTTGACAACGCAGTAAGCGGCAGAAAAGACCTGCCTGCGCCGTGCCCTGCGCGGCAGGCAGGTCGAGTCAAGAACTAAATGGGTTTTTTAGAGGTGCCCTTAAGTGGAAAGAAAAATGTGGTTCGGTAGAAAAAGCTGCTTTTATCCAGCACTAGAGGCATTGGAAACGGCTGGATAAAGCAAAAAAACATTCTTCTTTCCAGTAGATTGATCTTACACCCTTATTTTCTACTCCCCTGTCAATTCCTTGACAATGATATCATACTCAGGAGCATTGACAAAATTTGTAATACTGAAATGCCGGGCATTCGGAGCAACAGCTTTAGCCCGTTCTGTCAGATTAACATGAGAGATAACCAATTGTGCATCTGAGGGGATATCGTCGACGGGAGCATGTTCCACGATAACATCTGCGCCAGCTGCCTTGAGTTTTTTCTTCAATCTGTTAGCACCCATGGCACTCGAACCCATGCCAGCATCGCAGGCAAAGATGATTTTGGTTACTTTACCCAGGTTTTTCATATCCTGCATCTGCTTCTTTGCTGCTTGAAGTTGATCATCACCTTCAAGGTTTCGCTTATTGAATCGGCGGACCAGAGGTACGGCAACAATAAAACTGACAGCTGTCGCAACAGCAATGCCTAGCAGAATACCAATATGACCTCCTTTGGGAGCAACGGCCATCAAGGCAATTATACTTCCGGGAGAAGGAGTTGCAACGGCTGCCGCTTTGAAGATTCCGAAGGTGAGAACACCTGAAGTTCCACCGGCAATGACGGCGAGAACAAGCGCAGGATTCATAAGAACATAGGGGAAGTAAATCTCGTGGATACCACCAAAGAAATGGATTATAATGGACCCGGGAGTTGAATCCTTAACTGTCCCTTTCCCAGCAAAGAAGTATGCAAGAAGGATGCCCAGACCAGGTCCGGGATTGGTTTCAAGCAGGAAGAGAATGGATTTACCGGCTTCCTGAACCTGAGTGACACCAAGCGGTCCCAGAATTGCATGGTTGATAGCATTGTTAAGAAAAAGAATTTTCCCGGGCTCTATGAATAAAGAAGTAAGGGGGAGCAAACCTTTGTTGACAAAGAAGCCAACTCCGGCCTGCAAAGCTCCTGTAACACCAGTAACCAGAGGATTAATGGCTATAAGGGCCACAACAGCTAGAATACCCCCTATAATACCAGCAGAGAAATTGTTAATAAGCATTTCAAACCCAACAGGAGTGTGTGGTTCTATGAATTTATCAAACTTCTTGATAGCCCAACCGCCAATGGGTCCCATCAGCATTGCACCCAGGAACATGGGTATTTCTGCACCGACAATCACACCCATAGCCGCAATTGCGCCAACGACACCACCTCTGATTCCCCACACCATGCGACCACCTGTAAAAGCAATCAGCAGGGGAAGTAGATTAATAATCATGGGTCCTACAAGAGTTGCGAATTTTTCACTGGGAATCCATCCCGTAGGAATGAATATGGCAGTAATGAGTCCCCATGCTATGAATGCGCCTATGTTGGGCATTACCATTCCGCTTAGAAAACGACCGAAGCGTTGTACTCGGGATCTGAAACCCATTGTCGTATTTTCCATTATAATACTCCTTTTTAATTAATATAATTTACAGCCATTCTGAATTCAAAGGTATGATTCGGTCAAGAAAAAGAAGTTCGATTGTGGCAGTTGATGACGGAAGGTGATTTGGCATCTAAAAATCCTGATCAAGTTGATGAATCATTCACAGTAAGATGATAGAATTGAGATATGAAAACAAATAATACATGGGAAAGAACACTCATTCTGCTCAAACCTGATGCTGTACAAAGAGCTCTCACAGGTACAATAATTGCTCGTTTCGAAAAGATTGGACTAACCATCACTGCTCTGAAGATGCAGAATGCAACTCGTGAAGATGCTGAAAGGCATTATGAAAGCCATCAAGGGAAACCTTACTATGAACCACTGCTGTCCTTACTCACTTCAGGACCAATAGTTTTAATGGCGGTGGAAGGTGCTTGTTCCATAGAAGTTGTTCGGAAAGCTGTAGGATCGACGGAACCAAAAGAGGCGGCTCCAGGAAGCATACGCGGTGATTACTGCCACATGGGATATGATCGGAGTAAAGAACGGCTTGGAGTAATTCCAAATCTTATCCACGCCTCTGATTCACGGGAGAGTGCGGAGAAGGAGCTTAACATCTGGTTCTCCAGGGATGACTTCGCACATGGCTGGGAAAGAACTGACTCCAGATTCATGTAGGAAATCCCATATTCTTCAGAACTTCCACTGTTTCTTTGAGTCCCGGAAGTTTTGGATCCAGCTCACAGGCATGCAGGATTTCCCTTGCTGCCAGTTCATATTGTCCCGAAGCACTGAGAATTTCTGAGAGGAGTTTCCTGAGCTGAGCTTCTTCTTTTTTGGGATAGGAGAGTTGAACAATTTCTTTCAGGAATTCAATTCTTAATCTGTTGTCCGTATCCTCCGGTATTGAATGTCTTACAATGGAGGACAGCCTGTTAAGGACTTCTACGTAAAAATGCTTGAAATATGGATCTTCCTCCTCTAACGCGGCAAGTCCCCGAAGCAGTCTGAATGCTTTGACAACAGCCTCCCGCTTCAGATAAGCTTCGGCCAGCAGGAAACCGAAGTCCATGAAGTCTTCTCTGTCAGTATGATCTCTCAACGAAAAAATCCCCCCACCGTAATGAGCATTTTCGTAAAGCTCTACAGCTTCATCATCTCTGTCATGGAGGAGGTCAAAACAAATCAGCCTGGCAATGTTGTCTGGATCGTCCATATCCTGCTTGAGAAAATCACGATAATTCCAATCGGAGGAAGTTCGAGTACGGGTCTGGGTTCTTCGAGTCGTATCATAGTGATCCCGTGTGACTGGCGATATCAGAACCTCATAAGCTTCCTTGAGTGTCAGAAACCGGGCAGTTCCTTTTTCTCCAGCAAAATCCGGATGGAGTGCTTTAGCCTGGACTCTGTATGCACGGCGGATATCGGCTTTTGTGCAGTCAGGTTGGAGTTTAAGGATAGCATAATAGTCTTTCATTTCTGGAGTTTACTCCATGGTACTGATTGATTGAGCTTTTCAATGTTCTCATGTTCATAGCGATTTGCTTCATGAAGCAGAATTTTAAACAGCTGATTAATTTCCATGTCCGCAAATAGGTGACAGCTTAAAAAATGTCGGCTGCCAAATCCCCGTCGGGTTTTGTGTGTTGACCCCATTCCCGGGTCGAAAAACTTGATATCATTCTGGATTGCGTACTCCAGGGGGGAATAGTAGCACAACTCAAAATGGAGATTCTGGACAAATTCTGATGCCCCCCAGTATCGACCAATGAGGTATTGATTTTTATTGACCAGCAAACTCATGGCAACAGGTTCGTCAGACCGGGCTTGAAAGGCTGCAAAAATAATGAGTCGATGTCCCCACTTTCGTCCCAGTTCATGAAAGCACTGCCGGTTCAGAAAAAAAGCTGCCCACATACCAAATTTTTCGTTAGTTGCCTGGTAGAAATCAAACATCTTATCCATTATCGATTCCGTTATATCTTTTTCTGAAAAACATTTGATTTTAATTCCCTGAGCTTTGATGGAATCACGTTCCCTTCTGATATTTCGCCGCTGATTTTTATTAAACCTGCCAAGATAATCATGAAAAGCTACATAGGACTTATTTTCCCACAGATAATACTGATGCTCCCATGACAAAAAACTGTTTTTCGACGGGCTGGAGCTGAAAGCCTTCCATTCCGGGTCAATGAACAGGAGGGCATGAGAGGCCAGTTCCATTCGTTCGCAATACGCAGACATACCTTCCAGAAGAGCTTGAGTCACAACGGTTTCATCATGATCGGGATCGATGAGAAATCTATATCCTGGAGAAGGAGTGAAAGGCAATGTGCCCACAAGCTTCGGGTAATACTTCTTCCCCATTTTCATCAATGCATGAGCAAGTCCCTGGTCGAATATGAATTCACCCATGCTGTGCGTTTTAATGTAGGCGGGGGCAATGCCGATGATGCGTTCTCCAGCATTCAATATGAAATGAGCTGGATACCATCCCGTTGCCGGGGATGCACATCCAGTAGACTCCAATGCAGCAAGGAATTCATACTCAAGAAAGGGAGAATACTCCTCCCGCTGTGCAAAGAGATTCCATTGACTGGCATCGATCCTGTGAATATTGTCCACAACATTGAAAGAAAACATATTATTCTGCAGGCTCACTCAAACCACCAATAGGAGTTTTTACTATTTTCAAGGGAGTGATGACAAGAGTTGAACCGGTAAGAGTCTCGACGCATGTCCTGATTAGTACTGAAAAGAAGAATGTGGCTTCCCAGAAGTCTGTCGGACTGACGCCTCACAGCTCGATTCTTACCCTTTCTCTCCAGGAGCAAGTCTACGACTCGCCTCCCCTGCTGCTGCATTGCCAAAAAAATACTCACGTAGCCCAGCTACACTCCATTTTGGTCGCCTTGCATGAGAAAACTACATAACGAACTCCTTGTACGAAATGTATTTACTTCCTAAGACGAGCTCGAATGCTATCTTGTATTACATCAACATTCATCCTCATTCGATGGCTTTATCAGGTACTGAAGTTTCCGGTAGATTTTTTCCATGTGTCTGGCTTCCCGTGCGCTCAGAGCTGCCCGTGTGAGAATATCCCGGAAATAACGGTCTGTATCGAATCTATCTGCGGTTTTGAAGTAATTCGTTACTTCCAGGACATCATGGATTACTTGAACCAACTCATCTATTTCAGTCCGGGAAATGGGTTTGTAGCAGGCAATTTTTTCTCCGCTGGCCACACGCCATAAGGCTGATGAGATTAACTGTACAGCATGGGACAAGTTAAGAGAGGGAAAGTCTGGTGAAGCAGGAATATGACAGGCTACGTTACAGTGACCAAGCTCCTCATCACTTAAGCCATCTCTTTCGTTTCCAAATACCAGAGCAATTCTTCCCTTTTTCAGTGAAGAAGCGCGCAGAGCAAGTTCCTCTGGAAGTAAACTGAACCATTTCCTCCGAACACCCCGGCGTCTGGTGATACCTGCGGACAGTACCGTATCAGTCAGAGCATTTTCCAATGCTTCGAATCTTCTGGCATTTTGATAAATATCCCAGGCACGCAGTGACATTTTCCTGATTTCTGTGTCATCAAATGCTGGTGCGGATACCAGAACAAGACTATTAAGTCCCATGGTTTTAATAGATCGGCAGCAGGCTCCCACATTGAGAGCCCCTTCCGGCCGACAGAGAATCACATCGACCCTGTCCAGCCAGGTACTCAATTCGGGTATTCCCTGTCACCCAGAACAGCCTCCAGAACCAATGCAGCCCCATCGTCATCCGACGTTGGAAGAATGCGGTTCCGGGGGAATTTTTTCTTAAGATCAGGCGTTGCGCCACCCATAAGCCATGAATATTCAGCGGCCTCAAGGAGTGGAAAATCATTCCAGGCGTCCCCAATGGCCATGGTTGCCGTGGATGAGATTCCAAGATGCCGACATACTGTTCGCAATGCAAGGCCCTTATTCACACCACCGGGGAGAATTTCAAGATAGGTGGGATCTGAAAACGTCGTATAAAGGCAGTCCGATGAGAATCGCTCTTCCAGTGTTCTCTTAATTCGCGCCAGGTTTTCAGGTGAAGAGATAAGAATACACTTGGTAAGGGATAAATCCTTGTAATCAGAAAAACAGACAGCTTCTCCCTGTAGATTGACCCTTTTAAGATAATCAACAAGTCCCCTGTCTATTCTCTCATAAAGAAGCTGACCATGTCGGTAGGCCAGTATTTCCATTCCCTGGTTATTGGCAATTTCTATGACATGCCGACTGACATCTTCAGCCATTATTTTTTTGAAAACACATTGACCACTTAAACTGTCAACAATATTGGCTCCGTTATAGCAGATGGCTAAACCTGTTAGTGCTAGTGCATCATGGATGGGCTTGAGAGCCTCCCAACTGCGTCCCGTTGCCAGGGTTACAGCAATTTTCTTTTGGGACAGTCTTTTAATAGCATGGACTGTCCTTTCTGACAAACTATGATCCGATTTCAGTATGGTTCCATCGACGTCAAGGAAGAGTGCTTCAGGTTCAAGCATTTTCAATTCAGCTTGATGCTGTCGTTTTTATCTGTTTTTTCTCTCTCCACACCTGTCGTCCGTAGAGTAATCCATAAATCAGCAATATTACAATTCCAACAAGCATAGTACTGCCGTACCCATCAGTTAAGGGATGATTGGCCGCCAGAAATGGATTGAGTACTTTTTCTGCCAGAAACCGAGGTATAAGCAAGCCGAAACTGATAACGACCAGGACTCCATATTCCCACCATTTTAAGGACATCCTCATATATCCCTGAGTTAGGGCTGCAAAGGCAAACATGGCCAGCATTGCCGTCAAAAACACCCATATAGCATAAACTGGACTTGTTACTTCATGCAGGAGCAAATCGGGATTAAACACGAAAATGAATGGCAATATGGCCGTTCTAATATCGTATCCAAAACCCTGTACACCGGTTTTTATAGGATTGGATCTGGCAATGGCTGAAGCAGCAAAGGCTGCCAGTCCTACAGGAGGAGTATCATCGGCCAAAATTCCAAAGAAAAAGACAAAAAGATGAGCGGCAATGAGAGGAAAAACCACCCCGCTCTTTGCACCAAGTTCAACAATTACTGGTGCCGTGAGGGCGGCCATAACAATGTAGGTGGCTGTTGTGGGTAAGCCCATTCCCAGAAGCAGGGAAGCCAGAGCTGTAATAACAAGGATGAGGAAGAATCGGCCTCCTGCCATGATTTCAATGGCTTCTGTGATAATGCCGCCCAATCCAAATGTGACAACACCAACAATGATGCCTGCAGCCGCCACGGCGACACCAATTCCCATCATGTTTCTGCCGCCGGCTACTAATGCCTCCCATATCTGCCCCAGTCCTTTGCGTATTGCCTGTTTCCAACTGGCTTTCAAGCCTTCCTCACTTCTGTATGCCCTCCAGAGATTTTCCAATGGAATTATAATCATAAGGGCTATTATCGCCCGAAAAGCAGCAAGATTAGGAGAATGCCGTAGAACAACAAGTTCAATAATGAGAAAGATCAGAGGTATGAGGAAGTGGAGACCTCTAATCAAAGTACCAAAAAAAGACGGTAACTCATCTCTGGGCAATCCATGGATTCCAAGTTTTGATGCCTCGAGATGAACGATGTACAGCAGGGCTATATAGCTGATTACAGCAGGAATAAAAGCAGCTCTGATGACTTCTACATAGGGTATATTGACCGTTTCCGCAATGATAAAGGCTGCGGCTCCCATGATGGGCGGCATGAGCTGACCATTCGTAGATACGGCCACTTCAATAGCACCAGCCTTGTAGGCTGGATAACCAACTTTCTTCATCAGAGGAATAGTAAATGTCCCGGTTGTAACCGTATTGGCTATACTTGATCCAGATACCATGCCCGTAAGACCACTGGCTAATACGGCCGCTTTAGCAGGACCTCCCTTATAACGCCCCATCAAGCTGAAGGCAAGATCAACAAAATAACGTCCGGCACCAGCTTTGTCGAGTAAGGCACCAAATAGTACAAACAGAAAAACGATGTTCGCCGATACATAGAGAGGTACCCCATAAATTCCCTCGGTGGACATGGTCATTTTGCTGATAAATTTTGTGAGAGAAACACTCTTGAAACTAAAAGCCACAGGCATATTTGCAGCGAAGAAACTATAGATGATGAACAATGATGCGACCACAGCCAATGCTGGCCCCAGAGAACGGCGGGCAGCTTCAAGGAGTAAAATGGTGAGTATAATACCAAACACAACATCCCTGGGGATGGGTCTTCCCTGACGGGTTATAATCCCCTCGTAGGCTGGATTGACCTGGTGCATAATCAATTCAAAGGCCAGGTAGAAAGCGGCCGCACCAGCAACCAAAGCGGTTGTATAATCAATGATCGTAATACGTTCTTTAGCTCCCAGATATGCGGCCAGTTTTCCTTCCCGGGATTTCTTCAGCATGGGATTAGAAAGAAAAACCAGGATAATGGCAAATGTCAGATGGATGGAGCGTACAATCGTGCTTTCCAGCAAAATAATGCTGGGTAAAAGAAGTTGGAAGATAGACCATAACCCGGCGATTCCAGGAACCAGCCATTTCCCCATTCCCTGCTTAAGATGCCGCGAACCACCTTCTGCTTCATCCGCAATACGTTGAGCCCTGGCCAGATTTGTCTGGTCAGTATTGAAATCCGATAAATCATTCATAAGTCTTTCTCAAAATAGGATAAGCCGGGCTTACAACAAGCCGTATCCCATGAGCGATAGTATACTGCTGGTTTGGGATGCTATCCCAAACCGACAGTATAAGAATTATCCGCCTAAAGCAGACCAGCTTCCTTAAAATACTTTTCAGCACCAGGATGCAATGGGGCAGACAAACCTTTCAGCATATCCTCAGCAACGAGATTGGCATAAGCTGGATGTAGTTTCTTGAATTCGTCGAGATTCTCGAAAACCTCTTTGACAATGGCATAGACCATATCATCGTTGATATCAGAAGAAGTACAGAATGTCGCTTTTACACCAAAAGTCGGTACATCACCATCATTGGTAGCATTGGGATAGTTGGCCATGACAGGAATGATGGATTTGGCATAGTAGGAATACTGACTGATCAATTGATCAACCGGAGCGCCATCGATGGGAACAAAGTGGACTTTTTTAGCGCCGGCTGTTGCTTCCTTGAAGGATCCGTTAGGATGACCCACGGTATAGAAGTAGGCATCAATTCGGCCATCCTGTAGCATTCCGGCAGCTTCAGCGGCCTTGGCTCCTTCAGCCTGCATATCGGTGTCTGGATTTATACCAGCAGCCTCTAAAATATCAGTGGCGTTACCTCTCTGACCAGAGCCGGGATTGCCGATATTAACAGTCTTGCCTTTTAGATCATTCAGGCTGTAGATGCCTGATTCATCAGAGGCAAGAAGGGAAACGGATTCAGGGTGAATGGAAAAGACCGCCCGAAGCTTCTCCTGCGGCTCCCCGTCCCAGTCTGCTGCTCCATTATAAGCCTGGTATTGTCTGTCTGATTGAACAATACCAAACTCAAGATCGCCGGACATAATAGCATTGACATTGTACACCGAACCACCAGTGGATTCGACGGACACTCTCAAGCCATACTCATCGCTTTTCATATTAACCATCCTGGAAATGGCACCGCCAGTGGTGTAGTAAACCCCGGTAACACCTCCTGTTCCGATGGTTACATGCTGTAATCCCCCTTCCTTATCTCCTTCGCCACCAGCGAAACCAAAACTTGCCACAAGGCCGAGTACAACGAGTACTGATAAAACTTTTTTCATACGTTCCTCCGTATTTTTTTACGGCACTGTTCAATTTTGTTATAATTCTCAAACAGTTTACCGCATTCATATTATATAATACCACAAATTTGAAAAGACTCAACTACGAATATCGAAGATTGGATCCTGTCGATACTGTACTCTCAATGATTCTCATTTCCAATGAGACATTGATATGCACAGAAGGTATTCATAACTAATTTTATCATAATTAATATGAATAAAATCTACAAGAGATAATATGAGCCTTTTACAAGATATCCAGTACAAAGTGATATCGCCATTATTAGAGTTAACCACGAGACTCGTACAGGATGGAATTGACAGGAACAACACGAGACTATGATAGTATAACACAAGTGGTGTTAATGGAAATTATTCAACACCTGACTCTACAGATGAGGATCCATCTGTGTTGAATAGCGACTTTTGATATTTTTGATCGTTGAGAAAATGGAAAGAAATAACTCGACAAGTTCAGGGTCAAATTTACGATTTGACTCTTTTTTCAGCTCCAGTAATATATCGTCCTCACTCCATGCGTCCTTATAAACCCGTTTAGAACTCAGAGCATCAAAGACATCCGATATGGCAACGATTCGAGCGAACAGGGGGATTTCATGTCCCTTGAGTCCCTGAGGAAGATCTTCCTCAATGTATTTGTCCGCCTCATTCAAATCCTCAATTCTACCAGGATAACCAGAACCGTCCCAGTTCTCATGATGATGCAGGACAACATCCCGCGCATGGGTGTTCAGTTCAGAGTCTTCTGAAAACTGTCGGGCACCTATCCATGTGTGGGACTGCATGATCCGGAATTCACGGTCGCCCAATGAACCGGGTTTCTTAAGGATGATATCACTGATTCCCACCTTACCTACATCATGAAGCATGGCGACCATACGCAGCATATCCCTGTTCTTTTCCCTTTCAACTGGATCAATATTGTTCTTGAAGGCCCAGGCTTCATATAATTCCATGGAATAAATTCCCACTCTGTGTACATGTAAATTCGTTTCTACAGGATCCCTCAATCCCGCGAACCTGGTTATTGTTTCCAGAAGAGCTCGAGTCATCTTTGCCCGCTGAATAGACTTTGCGCCAAATCGGGCAAATACCTCAAAGAAGGGAATATCTTTATTATTGAACGAGATGGATTTACCATCGGTCGATCTTGCATTTATCAGCTGCATAACTCCCAGCAACTCATCATCACTGGAAAGAAGTGGGAATGTTAAACTGGAAACAGTTCTATATCCAGTCTTCTCATCAAAGGATGGATTGAAATGGTACGGTTTCGATTTGCTGATGCAGTACATATCAGGAATATTGAGACAAACTTCATTATTGGCAACAAAACCCGCGATAGATTCGTCGTTTATCGGGATAGCATAATAATTATAGGGAAGCTTCTCATTGGGTTTGAGTTTTTTCTGCAAGGTATCATTTTGAGTGTGGGAAAAGACCAGTTTTCCATTGATATTGATATATACAGTCCCTGCATCTGCTCGGGATTCTCTCCTGGCTAGATACAATAAACGCTCAAGGAGAAGATCAAGATCCTTGACCTGGTCTAATTCGCTGTCAATGTGAAGTATTCGATTTAAACGATCCTGTTTTCTCATAGAACTTCTCAGTTTTTTCTTTCGGGCATAACTATTTCTTCTTACAGTATCACTTTAAACAGATTGGAAATCAACACTTTTTCGTTCACATCCCAATTGACCAAGGAACTCTTTAACCCTGATGTGATAGATATCATTCTGGTAGGCCTCGAGAGCATCTGTATCCACATGCCTGGTTAATAGACATAAGTCATTGTCATAGACTTCCACATCTATATCCAGTATATTCGGCACTTTTCCCCTCAAACTTTCCAACTGTTTTTTCGCTATAGCCAGATCTTCCATATTTTCGAAACGCAATACGACTGTATGCAGTACCATATATTACCTCTACAACCTTAACCTCTACAAACTTACAAATGATAAAATATTCACACCTGTTGACCAAGTCCTATTCCTGGCATATATTCTAGAAAGTACTTGTATCATTATTGGTTTCAACCCAAAACTGTACAGTTGGGAATCTGAAATGTTGACTGAAGCTCTATTCTTCCAGTACTCCTTCTGCCCTGTGGTTGAACCCATTGACCGATGCATTACAGAAAATTTTATGGAGAAAGCAATGGCGAAAAACACGAAATCACGTGGAAAAATCGTCCGCCGTCTCGGTGTCAATATTTACGGTAACAGTAAATATGATAGATTGCTTAAGAAGAAACCTCAGAAGCCGGGTCAGGAAAGGGGTGTACGCAGTCGCAGCAAGGTAAGTGACTATGGGCGCCAACTTCTGGAGAAGCAGAAACTTCGTTTCTCTTACGGATTGAGTGAGAAACAATTCTTCAATACCTTTGTTAAGGCAAAGAAGTTAAGCGGTCTCACCGGCGATAACATGATGATTCTTCTCGAGCGACGGTTGGACAATGTCGTATACCGGCTTGGCATGGCTACAACTCGGGCTCAAGCCCGTCAGTTCGTCAGTCATGGTCATATCAGACTGAATGGAAAACGATCCAATATCCCTTCTATACAAGTTCGTGAAGGCGATTCTATTGAAATTCGGGATAATGAAAGGAATAAAAAACTGATCAGGGAATGTCTTGCTCATTCGAATCAGGTAGCACCTGTCTGGCTATCCCTGGATGGCGACTCCCTGAAAGGTAAGGTAGAACGGCTTCCATATAGAACGGATATCCCCACCGTTGTCAATGAACAAATGGTGGTAGAGTTTTACTCCAAGTAGAGCTGACCACTCTTACCGATTTCCGTTGCCGGATTCAGACCCCGCTTCAATTATCGAAGCGGGGCTTCGGAGTGTCAGGTATCCTGAAAAACAGTCTGCGGAAGAAATTGAATCAAAACTGAATGGGGTGTTTAATGGTTCTCCTTCATCAGGAACTGATCCACCCAGGAGGGAAGAGTTTCCCCGGCCGGCCCCAGAATGAATTGATCGAAATCGAAGAAATTCTCAGGTTTCTCCAAATTGAAGCAAATGGTGTCTGCTCCATGCGATCTGGCAATTCCTGACAAACCTGCCGCAGGATATACTGTACCTGATGTACCAATGGAAAGAAAAATATCCGCCCCTGGTAATTCTTCCTCAATACGGAGTTGATGGAGGGGTAATTCATTGAACCACACCACAGCGGGACGAAGTGAGCCCCATTGACCATTTTGACCGCAGAGTGGACAATCCAGTGTCGTACTGGTATCTTCCAACCATTCCATTTCCTCACCACAATAAATACAGCGGCATCTGTTCAATTCACCATGCATGTGAAGCACTTCATTACAGCCGGCTCGTTCAAGCAGGTTATCAATATTCTGTGTTATAATAACAACCTTACCCCTGTAATCCTGCTGCAGCCTGGCGATTGCTTCATGGGCCTGGTCGGGCTTGACGTTTTTTAACTCCCTTCGCCGCAAGTTGTAGAACGAGTGAACAGACTCAGGGTTTCGCTTAAATCCTTCGGGTGTTGCAACATCTTCTATGCGATAATTTTCCCAGAGACCATCCGCATCACGAAAAGTCTTTATACCGCTTTCAGCAGATAAACCAGCTCCAGAAAATACGATAAGACTCAATTGACCTTCATCCTCATGAATTCATCCCGCCAGACCTCCAGCTACCAGCCTCCGCTGGCACCGCCTCCGCCAAAACCGCCGCCGCCTCCGGAGAAACCTCCGCCACCGAAACCGCTCCCCCCGCCGAAACCACCCCCCCGGTGACGCATCAAGCTGCCAGAAAACAGTCCCATCATGAACGCCGTGCCATGAGACATTCCCCGTTGGCGATGGCGTCTATAGCCACCCATCCTTGTAAGCAGGAAAATGACGAGAAAGATAAGGAAAAACAATGAGGATGAACCGCTCTTCCTCATTGAACCGGATTCTCTGATTTGATTTTGAGAAATCGGTGTTTCCCCGGTAACGACTCCACCGACAGCTTGTATGCCCTTGATGATCCCGGTATCAAACTGGCCATTCTGGAACTCAGGAACAACGACTGTGCGGATTATGTAGCCGCTTACAGCATCTGTGAGTACACCTTCCAGACCATAACCCACCTCAATGCGAATTTTTTTCTCCGCCACAGCCACCAGAAACAGCACGCCGTTATCCTTACCAGACTGCCCCAACCTCCATTTCTCCACAACTCTGATGGAATATGCTTCCAGTGAGTCTCCTTCCAGAGAAGGGATGGTGAGCAAAGCGATCTGAGCACTGCCAGTTTGTTCCACAGCGGATAAATATGATTCCATCCGGGTTACAGTGGCTGATGATAGAAGTTTTGCTTCATCATTAACACGTCTGGTGAGAGATGGCACCTTCAAGGCCGCGGTATTTCCTGATATGATTGAAATCAAACCCAGAATCAGTGAAAATCGAAAAATATTTCCTGGTATAGTCAGCATTCTTATGATCCTTTCCCAAGTTCTGTTGGGGAATCAGAAATTTCATTGATATCCTCAGGCCTGGGAGGGACGTGTTCGGCGAGAATCTCTCCAATGCTTCTGACAGCGGCTTCAATGGAGGCAGAAGTGTTGCTCTTTCTGATGCCTCCCACCAGTAAGGAAACAATACTTTCCCATGCTTTCGATTCAACCTTCGAATTGATGCCTTTGTCGGCAATGAGTTCTACTCGACGTTCCAGAACTGAGATGAAAAGTAGAACACCTGTTCTGTCCACTGTATCGTAAACAGCACTCTCTACAAAATGCCTCATGGCCCGACGGCGAACCGCTTCGGCCATATTGCGCTTACCTACCAGTATCCTATCTACAGCAGCAACCTGGGCCAATGCATAAGCGAGAGCTCCAGCGAACAGGATCAGAGCCATCATCGATAGAGGCATAAGAGCCGGGAAATCTATCCAGAAAATACTCTCAACAAGTTGGTCAAATCGCTCCAAATTCATAATCAACAGAATGCTGGTAATAAGACTACAGGCAATTCCAAAGGTTAACTCCCGTGCCATGTAATCATCACTTTCGGGAATAATGGCCACAACGATTTCCCCTCCCGTATTTTTCTCCGCTTCTGAAATGGCCTTACTGATACGATTTTTCCCCCCAGGGGTAAGCAGAGCCATATTAAAACTCCACCTCAGGAACTGTTTCGGCTCCCTCTGTTGATTCGTAATAAGGTTTAGCTTCAAAACCAGCTAAACGGGCCATCAACATCTGGGGGAATCGGCGAATAATTGTGTTATAGCCGCGAACTGCATCGTTGAAGCGTTTGCGTTCGACCGCGATACGATTTTCCGTGCCCTCAAGCTGATTCTGCAAGGCCAGAAAGTTCTGATTTGCTTTGAGATCGGGGTAATTTTCAGTCACCATCAATAAGCGCTGAAGGGCGGCTCCCAGACCACTTTGCGCCTGTTGGAAACGGGTGAAGGCTTCAGGATTGTTGAGAAGGTTTTCATCGATGTTCATCACTCCTCCAGCCCGACTGCGGGCCTCTGTGAGTGCGGTGAGTGTGTCCTCTTCATGAGCGGCATAGCCCTTCACGGTTGCCACCAGATTGGGTATAAGATCCATCCGTCTTTGATAAACATTTTCCACCTGTGCCCAGGCAGAGTTCACCCCTTCTTCCAGGGTTACCATACGATTGTATCCACAGCTTGAAAATAGGACGGGGAAAATTAGAATGCTTGTGATTAGACTCAACATTCGAGTGTTTGATTCAGTCATTTGTTCCTCCATTAACCACAATAAGTACTTATATAATATTTCTCAATACGTCTTACCGCATTTCAGATTTATATTCATTGGATTTCAATCACAAACTGTAAGAAATAACCATCCTTGAAGAGAGCAAAGGCAACCTCAAAAAAACCGTTTTTGGAATTTGGCTCAGTGGCGGTGTGTTCCTCGGGCTACGCCCTGCGGTACACACCTGATAGTGGCGGTGTGTTCCTCGGGCTACGCCCTGCGGTACACACCTGATAGTGGCGGTGCGTTCCTCGGAGCTTAGCTCCTGCGGTACGCACCTGATAGTGGCGGTGCGTTCCTCGGAGCTTTGCTCCTGCGGTACGCACCTGATTACGTGAGCATTTTGACAACGCAGCAGCGAGAAAAAAGATCAAGCCAAAAACGAAATAAAGTTTTTAGAGGTGTCCCAAAGTTCTTACTGACACAGTTCTTTCAAGGCAATTTCCCACTTATACCCCGATATATTCCTGGACGGCATGGCAAATCGATACTGGTTCTTTTCGAATCGGAACTCAAATTTCTGCTGCTTGAATGTGGTTACCGCGGAGATTTCCTTCAGGGGAAAGGCTTCAATCCGGCTTCCAATTTCACCAACTTCTATGCGATTTTCATACAATCGAGCTTCACCGTGATGGATGGACTGCATGGGCATGGCCCGTCTGGATTTCATCAGAGAAATGCTTGAATCTCTCATAAGAACAGGATCGGAGTTCCTATCAGCAGATTCTATTGTTCTGTGAATCCTGTCAACCAGCAGTTTATTCTGCCATTTCATCCAGTCATTGGGAGCATTGAATGCCGGTCCTTCAGCGGGGTAATTAAAAAAACCATAGCTGTCAATATGAACTTTGTAACCGCACTGACATTTCAGGTCATTATTTTTTGAAATAAGAGATCCAATTCTTTCACATCCAGGACAGGTGTAAAATGCCAGTTCCAGGTGTTCAGCTCGTCGATTCCCTCTAATCGGGGCTAATACCTCCTTCTGCCATTCGTAATCATCCTGGAAAAGTGCATCATCCAGCCGCTGCCTGATCTCAGACAGCTTCATCGTTTTAATCTCATCGGAATTGATGAGGCGTTTGAAATGGACTTCAATCCGGCAGCGGCGAATTCCCCATGCCCAGCGCGGTTTGGTAAGATACCCCCCTTTTATAAGAGGGACAAGAACAGGTAATTTGAGATGCTGTATCAATTTGGCCGTTGCCGGTATCAATGGTATGGATCGTCCATCCCATGTTTGTTCACCTTCAGGGAAGATGCCGGTGGTATGCTTCATGGCTGTGGCTTTTTTAACCCCATTGAGTGTTGCCAGATCAGACTGTTCCTTGATCTTGGGAATGGCACCAGCAAGAAGCATGAATGGTTTCAATATAGTATCCCGAAATGCGCCATCGGAAGCCACCCAGTGGATGGGGTTGGGTGTAATGAATGAAAGGATGAAAGGATCCCATTGGTTTGTATGATTGGGTAAAACAAGAAAGGGGCCACGAGTAGAAAACAATTCACGAAGATTTCTATACCGTACATTGAGAAAAACAAACATTATGAAGGCTAATGGCAGCTTTGCAATCACATTCATCAGGACAATAATGATTGCATGAATGACGAAATGGAATTTAAGCATATTCTATTGGAGTGTTACCTTTCCAGAGTTTTTTAAGGATTTCAACTATCCTTTATACCAGAAGTCTGTCGGACTTACGCCTCACGGCTCGATTTCTGCTTTTTCTCTCCAGGAGCAAGTCTACGACTCACCTCCCCTGCTTCTGCGTTGTCAAAATGCTCATGTAGCCCAGCTACGCTCCGCTTTTGTTGCCTTGCATCAGGAAAAAATCATCAGAAATCGTCTTGAAGTCTTAAAGTCCGACAGGCTCCTAGCGCTTCGAGAATTGGAATTTCTTTCTTGCTCCCGGCCGTCCATATTTTTTCCGTTCAACCATACGGGAATCCCGGGTTAGGTAGCCATTGGCCTTCAGGGATGGCCGATTCTTTTCATCAAGCTCAGTTAACGCACGGGCAAGGCCATGCCGGATTGCTCCTGCCTGCCCATTAATGCCACCGCCTCTAACGTTTATCAGAATATTCAATTTCCCATCGTTAGCAGTTACGGCCAGCGGCTGCTTTACAGTATCCCGGATGGATGCAATGTTGAAATAATCCTCCAGGACGCGCCCGTTAACCACGATCCCCGGTGCACCTTTCCGGATATAAACACGGGCAATGGAAGTTTTTCTACGACCCGTTCCATGCGATAAAATCTTAACCACTTACTTCTCCTGTAGTTCCAGTACCTGGGGCTGCTGTGCACCATGGGGGTGGGATTTACCAGCATAGATCTTTATATTCCGGTAAAGCTTATTCCCCAAAGGCCCCCGGGGTAGCATACCACGAACAGCTTTCTCCATGGGGGCGGTGGGTTTGCGAGTGACAAGTTTATCATAATTCTCCACCTTCAATCCACCAATATAGCCAGAATGTCTATAATACAGCTTATCCTGTCTTTTCTTACCTGTTAAATGAGCCTTGTCCGCATTGACGATTATCACATAATCGCCCACCTCATGGAATGGAACATAGCAGGGTTTGTTCTTACCTCTGGCAACTGACGCAGCTTTCACGGCGACTCGTCCCATTGGCTTCCCAGCCGCGTCGATGACATACCACTGACGATCAGCGTCTTCTGGTTTTACATAAATTGTTCTCATGGCAAAAACCTCTTCGTGAGCGGTATATATTCACAGATCTGGGAATTATCGTCAAGAGCACTATAATGTAATAAGCCGATATTTTAGAGATTTAACGTTCTCAGTGCTTCTGACATCAGGCACCCACTATAAAAACAGATTAAGGATATCATCTTCTGTCAATTGAGGCATGTCCCCATTATCAAGAATACCGGAAACGAGATCTTTTTTTCTCTCCTGTAATTCCAGAACTTTTTCCTCTATGGTTCCTGATGCAATAAATTTATAGGCCGTTACCGGACGTTGCTGCCCCATGCGATGAGCTCGATCGATCGCCTGGGCCTCAACTGCAGGATTCCACCAGGGATCAAGAAGGATGACATAATCTGCTGCCGTCAGGTTTATTCCTACGGAACCGGCTCTCAGGCTCAGCAGAAATATCCTGACTCCGGGATCATCCATGAATTCCGCTATGGGTGTTTCCCTGTTTTTCGTCGATCCTGTAAGCCGCCGGAAACCCCAATTGTATCTGAGGCATGTTCGCTCGGCTTGATCCAGAGCTCCCAGAAACTGACTGAAAACAAGAACTTTGTGATTTTCCTCCAGAACTTCGCTTAAAAATGATTCGAGAAACTGCATTTTTCCTGAGGGAATGCCATTGAACTGTTCTCCAGCCATCGGTGGATGAATCGCCAACAGACGGAGCCTGGTCAATAATGAAAGAATTTGAATCCGTCCACCGCTCAAGCCTTCCCTTGAGAGAAGACCGCTTGCCTGCTGGTAGTACAATTGACTCATAGCCTGATAGACTTCGGTCTGTTCCGCTGTCATTTCACAACGCATTACTATTTCATCTTTAGCGGGAAGTTCGTCAAGAACATCCTCCTTATGACGTCTCAAAATGAAAGGTGAGACAATTCTTTTCAGTTGTTCCACTTGCTGCGCATCGCCGAAACGCCGTAAGAATTCATGGTGTCGGCCAAGAAGACCGGGATTGAGGAATGTCATTTGCGACCAGAGTTCTCCCAGATGGTTTTCCAGAGGTGTCCCCGTAAGGGATAAACGGTTCGTAGCCCTGAGGGAACGAACTGTTTTAAAAGTTTGAGAGGAGGCGTTTTTTACATAATGAGCTTCATCAAGAATAATAGTATCCCATTTCACAGCACAAAACCTCTCCGCATCGATCCGAAGTGTCTGGTAACTGACGATTACTATATGAATGTCTGAATCCGGCTCTGGAAGAGATCGTTTTTCAGGAGGACCTGAATAGAGGTGGAATTTTAGCTCAGGTGTGAAGCGGGATATCTCAGCCGTCCAGTTCGACAGGGTTACAACAGGGCCCACAAGGAGGGTGGGACCAGGACGACCGCCCTGATTCAGATGGCTGAGACAGGCAAGGGTCTGCACTGTTTTACCAAGTCCCATATCATCGGCCAAGCAGGCTCCCAATCCGTGTTCCCTCATGTAGATCAGCCAGGCATAGCCGAATAATTGATACGGTCGCAATTCACCACGAAAAGAATCAGGAGGAGACACGAGATTATCCGGTGTGAAATTGACCAGACTATGGTAGACAGATCGCTTCTGCTCTAAATCCATAGCCGAATTCTCATCAATATGAATCTGTGCATATACAGCATCAATGAGGCTCAGATTTTCCGGACTCGTGGATAGAAAACCACTATCGTTCATTCCATTCTGTTTGAGAAAATTGAGCTGTTCCAGGGCCTTTTCGTCCAGTACGAAATAGTCTTTTCCGGCTCTCACCACTCCTTCTGTAAGCCAGGGATCCAGATCAAGGACTGAAAGACGGCCATCCTCACCTTCAATATGAGTATTCATATTCAGCTGCATTTCATTCGTGTTGATTTTGATTTGAATTCTTCCCCCAATACGGATGGGGCGGTTTTCCAGACGAATTTCAATGTCTGCGTCCAGTAATTGCCTGCCATAGGCGATGAGAAAATCGCTGAGAGGGAGTTCAATCCGAAGGGGCACATCCTGATCCTTTGTTAATCCAGAATAATGCCCCCTACTCCAGCAGAGGGCTCCTGTTAATATGGATTCTGCTCTTCTGATCAATTCATTCTCATCAGAATGGTTGCGAAGGCCGATTGGCTGTTCCCCCAATCCCCTGCCCTTTATGGAAACAATATCACCAGTTTCTTCCGGAGTAATCAGAACAGATTCATATCGGAATTGAGATCGCAGATTTATCCAGTGTTCCCTGTTCACAATGTCCAGGATCAGTGAAGGGGTAAGAATTTGAAGATGGTCCGGTAGGTTTGGTGCATCAATTTCAATACCAGCCACCACATTTCGATCTCTGGAAAGCCGTGCCTGAATATCTGAACCCGAGAGAACTTTCCGGGAAAGGATGAGCCGGATAAACCATCTGGCAGATCGAATCCCCTTGCATTGCACCACAGCCTGTTTGTCTTCATCGAAGACAAGAAGACCATCGGCTGTTGTAGCAGGACTACCCGAGTATTCTCTGACATCCCCACATCCCGATTCTGTTCGAATGTAGATACGGGGTTTGAACAGAGATTCCTGCCCGACAGCAGTCAGCAGGGGATCAAAACAGATATGAACCCTGCCTCCTTCAATCAGAGTCCATTTATCTCCATGAATGTTCACAACATCTACAGGTGAATCAAGAAGATCCAGAATAATATCGGATGCCTCCAATTGGGAGAGCGTAATAGTTTCATCACCGGGGATGGATTCTATTGAGGGGTGCACCAGAGACTTTGACAGGCAGGGTTTGCCATAAGTGCCATCCTCACGTACAGGGATTTTCCCTGCAGTGATTCTCCAGTCATTCTTCTTCAAATCCTGAAAAACGACTTCAGATGGTTTAACCGGAAATACCGACTGACTGAAAATTTTTTCAACCTCATCCGATTTTCCCAGTATAACCACCGGTATTTTTTTCAAGGCTCTGGGTAAGCTGAAAAAAAGAAGATGCTGTTCTGGATCCAGGTAATCAAAATTCACTGGCGGAGCATCTGCCATTTCCCCGGTATCCATCAACAGTAGATTCATCTTGATCAACAATGCTGCAAGATGGACACAGGGCTGCCGTATAGCGCCATCCGGGCAGTCACAATCCCAGTTTTCCTCATTCCAGATAACTCGGTATGGTTCTGGTGCATCGTCTAATACCAGGGCTCCAGCGAATCCTTCTGGTACCAATGCTGGAGTAGTAATACTCCGATGATCGGCAAATTTCCAGAGCATTTTCCTCGCAAGCAGCTGCTGGGCTTTTTCAAGTATACTGGCATTGAATACAGGTAGATTCTTGAGGTCAGCCTCCAAGAATTGGAACCAGCACCAGTAAAACCCCGGCAGCGACGGCTGAACCGATTACTCCGGCAACATTGGGGCCCATGGCATGCATCAGCAGGTAGTTATTGGGGTTCTCTTCGAGTCCCACTTTATTGGCTACGCGGGCAGCCATTGGAACAGCAGAAACTCCAGCAGCACCAATGAGTGGATTGATGGGTTTCTTCCTCGAAAACCTGTTCATAAGCTTGGCCAGAAGAATACCTGTGCTTGTGCCGATCATAAACGCAACCAATCCCAGAGCAAGGATGCCGAGTGTGGTAAGATTCAGAAAAACATCAGCGGACATTTTAGATCCGACCGACAGTCCCAGCATGATGGTTACAGTATTCATCAGGGCATTTTGAGCCGTATTGGAAAGTCTGTCCGTCACCATACATTCCTTGAGCAGGTTACCGAACATCAGCATTCCAATCAGGGGTGTGGCGCTGGGAAGGAGAAGTATGCAGATGATGAGAACAATGATGGGGAAAACTATCTTTTCAAGCTTTGTAACATGCCGGAGCTGTTCCATCTTAATCTGACGCTCTTCTCTGGTGGTGAAGGCCTTCATGATGGGCGGCTGTATAATAGGAACCAGGGCCATGTATGAATAGGCTGCTACAGCGATGGGGCCCAGATAGTTCGGAGCCAGTCTGGCTGTTGTAAATATAGCAGTTGGACCATCGGCTCCACCAATGATGCCAATGGAACCGGCTACGTGGAGGATGGATTCGGCCAGTGTGGCTCCTTCGGCATTCCCAAGGAAGGAAAACCCGGGAATCATCTCAAGAAGGATGGTGCCAAACAGGGCGAAAAATATACCAAACTGAGCAGCGGCCCCCAAAAGCAGAGTCCTGGGATTGGCGATGAGAGGGCCAAAGTCCGTCATGGCACCAACTCCCAGAAAGATGAGCAAGGGGAACAATCCCGATGCAATACCCATCTCATAAAATTGACCGATGAATCCACCATAAACATCAACGAAAACATGGCCATCTGCACCGACAGATTGAATGGTATGGGCTGCGATCTCAGCGAACGGGATATTTGAAAGTATCGAACCTGTCCCAATAGGAACAAGCAAAAGAGGTTCAAATCCTCTGGCAATGGCCAGCCAAATCAATAGAAGACCAATACCAATCATTAAAACACTCTGCCAGCCTCCGGTTTGGAGGAAACCAGACAGCCCGGTAGTTTTCCAAAGCTCGTGAAGGGAATATGCAAAATCCATCTATGCCTCCCTAACCAATCTCAACCAGAACATCACCTGATTTAACCTGGTCACCCTGGGAAACAGAGATGGATTTTATGGTTCCATTTGTGGGAGCCGATACAGGGGTTTCCATTTTCATGGCTTCAAGCACTATCACCTCATCCCCCTCGGCAACAGTATCTCCAATCGCAACAGGGATGCGGAGAATCAGACCAGGCATGGGGGCATTGACTGTCGCTGCTGTAGTGGATGCCGACGATGCAGTACTTCCCGAGTCAATCCCGGCCCTGACATCAATATCATAGGTAGTGTTATTGACAGTGGCTTTGCCTCCATCAATCTTCACACCGTAGTCATGACCGTTAATGGTTACAGTGACTCCTTCGCTGGCCGACAGGCTGGATTGTGTTTCAGGAATGTTTTTTCGAACATTGGATCTGGCTTCTCCCTTGAGAAACTGAATTCCCTTTTCAAGGCAGGTGGCAGCTATAAAGATATTTTCCTCTGAGTGATTTGTAATCCCATTGTCGGTGAGCAGTTTTCTGGCAGCATCAATGCCCAGTTTGGGATTTTCATCATTGATATCGACCGGCAGACGGGTCGTCGGTTCAAGTTCCATCAGTTCGGAGGCAATCCTGACGATTTCAGCTTCCGGCGGTACGGGTGTTTTTCCAAAATAGCCAAGGACCATTTTACCGTAACCGTCTGCTATTTTCTTCCAGGGTCCAAATATTGTGTTGTTGAATGCCTGCTGAAAATAAAACTGGGAAACAGGTGTTACAGAAGTACCAAATCCACCCTTGATAACCACTTCTCTCATGTTTTTGATTATTTCTTCATAACGGTCCATTAACTCGTTATCCCGAAGCATCTGAGTATTGGCGGTCAGTGCTCCGCCAGGCATGGGTGACTGGGGAATGAGGGGTTCCACTTTCCTGGATTCAGGAGGCATGAAATAATCCTTCATGCATTCTTTGAAAACTTCCTCTGCCTCATAGACTTTTGCAGGATTAATACCCATATCATATTCTGTACCGCGCAAGGCGTGGTACATGGTCATTACATCTGGCTGGCAGGTTCCTCCTGAGACAGGAGCCATGGATAAATCCACCTGGTTGGCACCCGCATCCAATGCCGCTTTATACTGCATGATGCAAACACCGGCCGTATCATGGGAATGAAACACCAGTTTTACATCATGACCCAATAGTTTTCGCGCCCGTTTAATGGATTCATATACAACTGACGGGGTTGTGGTACCCGAAGCATCTTTGAAACACACCGAATTGTAAGGTATGTCCGCGTCAAGTATGTCCTTGAGAGTTTTTTCATAATAATCCGGATCATGGGCGCCAGTTATTCCTTCGGGAAGGGCCATCAAAGTGACACAGACTTCATGATTCGCCCCGGCATCGACAATGGCCTTACCTGAATCAATAAGATTATTGACATCATTCAAGGCATCGAAATTGCGGATTGTTGTAATACCGTGTTTCTTGAAGAGTTTTGCATGAAGCCTGATAATATCCCGTGACTGGGAACTCAATCCTACAACATTGATTCCCCTGGACAGCGTTTGAAGGTCGGCATCAGGACCGGCTGCGGTACGAAACTGATCCATCATATTGAAGGCATCTTCATTGCTGTAGAAATAAAGTGACTGGAAACGTGCCCCTCCGCCAGCCTCAAAGTGCTGAATTCCCGCCCTGGCGGCTGCTTCTACAGCCGGTATGAAGTCTTTCGTATAGACCCTTGCCCCGAAAACAGATTGAAATCCATCCCGGAAAGCTGTAATCATAAAATTAACTTTCTTTTTCGTCGTCATAATGACCTTCTCTTTATCTATGTATATATGCTGCTGCGACAGCCACAGCAACTTCCAGGTCATTCTGACCCGGATCCGGCATCCGAGGAACAGACCGTTCCTTTTCAGGGAAAGCTTTCAGGATGTAACCTGACATGAATTTCATTGAAATAACCATGATTGTTAGAAAAGCAAAAACCACCATCATACCAACTGTCATAATTAAAACGCCATCGTTCACCTTTTTACTCCTGAGTGTAGACGAATAAGACTCATCCTGGATTTCTTTCACTTATGCAGTATCATAATAGTGATCAGATAAGCTTATCAAGAGGGCAACTGAAAAATTTCCTGCCGGAACCAGTTGAAGAGATCATCTGGGAAGACCAGCAGGCCAGGAGTCTGTTGGACTTTGAGACTTCGAGGCGATTTTTGATAAGGGCAATTTCCTTGGAAATTGCCTGATTTACTTTCCAGGTTCCATGATTCACTGATGAAGTGGCATTTGTCATAACTCTTTTAGAGTTATGACATTATTTGATGATTTTTTACTGATGCAAGGCGACAAGAACGGAGTGTAGCTGGGCTGCATGAGTATTCTGGCAAGTAGCAGAAGGAAAAAAGGGTAAAATCGAGCCGTGAGGCGTAAGTCTGACAGACTCCTAGATTCGCAATTCAATGCCGAAATCAACAGTCATTGATTGTAGATTGATGGAATAACTCTTTTCTAAAGAACTGGTCTCTGCTCCAAAAAAGCCATAACCCACACTTGCGGATAAATCCAGTCCCCAGTTTCGTCTATTCTTAAGTGTGTATACGACACCCAGGCTTCCCGCAGCAAACAACCCTCCATTCGAAGAAATCAAAGGACCCCCTGAATCCTCTGGAAGTATACCACGGAAACCAACGCTGTCATTGAAAAAAGTATAGCCGATTCTGGCTCCAAGGAATACTTTGAATGACTTCAATGTAGTCACGTTGAAACGTGCGATGGCGTAAAGAGGTATGAAACTGTAAGCAGCACCTGTCTCGCCATCGCTGTGATGCAAAGACCGGGCTGTCTGCCATTGAAACCCGACACCAGCTTCGACAATATCACTAAATAGCCATACTGCCTCAATACCAGGAGCTATACCATAGCTGCTACTGGCAACGAGATTGTTATTTGAGCCGCCCAACCCTTCACCATTAAACCAACTGAGAGGTTCCATCGAGATGAGCAATCGAATCCGGGCATGAGTGGGCCTGGCTTCAATGGATGCAATACCTGAGACTAGAAGTAATATAGTAATTATCTTAGTCGATGATTTCATGGGGTCCAGTCACTGGAAACCCAATGTTAATCCAGAAACCCTTCTTCTGCAATGTATTTTCTTGCCATGGCCATATCATTCGAGGCAATACGATGGGCAAAGAGGTCGAGAAAACTTTTGTCATACCTGGTTCCACACCACAGCAATGTCCATGCCGAACTGTTTTTATGTGGTCCCAATGCCTTATAGATGTCATACACTTCAATATAAGCATTGAGTATCATCTCTTTTTCATTTTCATGGAACTCATTACCCCGGCCAAGACGGTTGTAAATATCTACAATTTCATCGGGATAAATCAGATCCGGATCACCTGAGTCAAGTCTATTAAGGAGGTATAAATCGGGCCAGAGATAAATATCATCCCAATGCCTGCCGGCGATTAGAGAGATAGATTCACCTTCGACAACATCATGACGACGAACTATATATCGCTTGATTACATCGTCTGTCACTTCGTTTTCAACCACTATATCAGCTTCATTTTCATCCAGCCGTTGTGGATCTACAAATGCTTCAGGTTCTCCAGTCTGATCCATACCACAGAAAGTCAGTGCAAAAATAGTGATTGCGATCGCAATGGTTATACCTGAAAATGCAGCTAGTTTTCTCACAATTCCATTATCGGTTCTTTCAGTCATATTCTATAACTCCTGATGACAGGTAGAGAATACTTAACTTTGAGGGCACCTCTAAAAAACCTTATTTCGTTTTTAGCCTGATCTTTTTTCTCGCTGCTGCGTTGTCAAAATGCTCACGTAATCAGGTGCGTACCGCAGGAGCAAAGCTCCGAGGAACGCACCGCCAACCGCATAAGCTACGCTCCGCTTTTGCCGCCAAAAATCTAATCAGGTGCGTACCGCAGGAGCAAAGCTCCGAGGAACACACCACCACTGCGCCAAATTCCAAAAACGGTTTTTTGAAGGTTGCCTTGAGCTGTTAACAGTCCATCTGACTCCAGACATCATACAAACTGACTCAACAGTTTTTCTGATACTGGTCTTCTCACCCAGGATGCCAGGATTGTACAGGGTAATTGGAAAACAGACAAGATTGCAGCATGCTGTACCCGGGTAAAATCTGCATGAGCTGAAATATCAACTGAATCGCCGGCGTATTTCCTCCAAAGCCCAGACAGCATGCTCACTGATACCAGAATCATCATCATTGATCAGTTTCTCAAGAATAGGTACAAGTTCCACGCCTCCGATACTACCGGCAACGGTACAGGCATTGCGGACAAGTCCCGCACGACCAGCCCGCATCAGGGGCGATCCGGAAAACCTCTCCAGAACATCCAACCTGTTCCTCAATGTAAGGATTTCCATCAGGTTCAATGCTGATCCAGCATAATCCTGTAAAAATCCTTCCACCGTTGTTTCTTCCGCCTGCGAGTTATATGGACAAACTTCCTGGCATACATCACATCCAAAAATCCAGTTTCCTGTTTTTTGACAGTATTCCCTGTCAACTGCCCCCCTGTGTTCAATGCTCTGATATGAGATACATCGGTCAGGATTGATTCGGCCAGGCATTTCCAGTGCATCCCCCGGACAGGCATCAATACACCGCCTACAATTTGCCGGACAGCCTGAAGGCAGTGGCCTTGCGGATGGAGCATCAAATTCAACAGTGGTCAATATATGACCAAGAACAATCCAGCTTCCAATACCCGGTATTATCGTTAGTCCATGTCGCCCCCTGAATCCAGTTCCAGAAGCTGACGCAAGCCATACTTCATCCACGGGGCCAGTGTCTGTAAAAAACTTGAATTGCTCTCCAGGGAAGACTTGCCGAAATCGCTTCGTGATTCGCTTTAAACGGAATCCAAGCTCCTTATGATAATCCCGGCCTCTGGCATAGCGGGCTACTTTTCCCTGATTGAGATGGGAATCATTCTGGTCGATTTCATTCTTCCGGTAATAATTCAGATAGCTGACAAGCACGGACCGGCAGCCATAAAGGATGCGCTCGGGCTGGTATTTCAAATCAGCATGTCCCTCCATCCATAAAAGCCCGTTTGGAAGACCATCTCCCAGTCTTGACTTGAATTTCTTCTCCAGTCCTGACCGCGTGATACAACCTGAACTGTCTGGAGGCCATTTCATCAATGCTGGTTCGGCAAGAGACTCAGAATTGTAAATTTTTTTTATTGATTCAATAGCTACAGGCATATTTTTTATTATAACAGCCGCTGAGAACTTGACCAACTTCTGCCGATCCATGATACTTCTATTCACAATCTGGAGGTGTAGCGAAGAAGGTTATCGCGCCGGCCTGTCAAGCCGGAGATCGCGGGTTCGATCCCCGTCACTTCCGAAAGGTAAGGAATCAGAATTAGATTATTCCTGGCTCAGCCTCAATCGAGAATTGCCGCCTCCTGAGAAAGATCTATCGGATTCAATCCACGGTCAGCATAGATAGACAATGCAACCTCTTTCATCTCCCCAGGGCAATACTTCCAGATCTGGACCAGTTCATCCCGAATACTCTTATATTCAGCTAACTGGTTTTCCCCGGAAATCTTCATTGATTGTGGAAGCTCGTCAATGCGTTCTGTCAGAGCTTCCACCCTGGATTTAAGCTGACGACTTTCTTTACGGGCAGTTTTTGATTCATTCAGAATGTTGGGATCAGGGGTATCGAAGTATTCGTGGAGAACCACAAAAGATTGCCTGAGTGTTTTCCTCGCTTCAACTGCATACTTCAAACGCTGTCGCCAAAGGTAGAAATATGGTTCACTCCCCTGAGTGATTCCTGTGTCAATTTCAACAAACTCCACGGCAAGGTTCCAGGCATTTTTAAGGGAAAGAATGCTGTCTCCAAGGACATGACTGATCTCTACAGCATTCAGATAGTCATCTATCTCACTCTGATCTGACAGGGTGATCAGTAAAAACAGTCCGGCATTGTTGATTTCTCCAGATTCATTTCGTACCAGCCAGATATCTCTTCCAGATCGCAGGATCTGCATTGCTGAAATTCTGGAGATTGATTCATCAGATTTAATGACTTCCCGTAACCGTGGCCATGCTTCTGTCCCAAAGAATTCTATTGCTTCATGAGCCGTCTGTCCTATTTCGGGAATGCTGCTACCCAGTGCATCGATGAGAGTTGGCAGAGCGGATGATGCACCTATGACACCCATTTGAGTGATGGCCTGTATGCGTAGGGGGATCTCAGCAGTTTCATAAATCTCAATCAACATGGGGACGGCATCATCTCCATACGTTCCCAGAAGACTGGCAACCTTTGTCCGTATCCCTTCATTCTCATCCGAAAGCAGTCCGAAAAGGACTAATAAACTCCCGGGTAAACGCAGTCCTTGTAAAACGTTGAGTGCTATCAAGCGAGAGTTCAACGGATTATTCCTATCGTTGACCTCGTCATGTAAATACGGAAGACCTGCTTCACCCAGTCTCAGAACAGCTAATTGTGCTTCTTTCCGGATCCTTGAATCTGATAACTTAAAAGCTTCTATGAAAAAAGAGGCATAATCAGGATCGGTATATCGTCCCAGTGTTCGGTACGCGATGGATGCAACAAGGGTGTCGGGGCTGTTCAATGCTTCTTGTAGGAATGGATTTGTTTTGTCCGCAATTCTCCAGACAGCCAGGGATGCCTGATTACGGATGTTTTCATCCGAGTCGCCGAAAAAGCGAATAAGCAGGGGGACAATGTCTTCACCGCCAGTCTGAGCAATGATGGAAATGGCATTTTCTCTGTGAGAGGAATTCGGATGATCCAGCATTTGCAGGAGAGACGAACGAAAGACCTGCGAATTATCCAAAATTACCCCGGCTGCAGTTTCAGCGATCTCCTCATCCTCACTCATAGAAGCTAAAAAAACATCTAGAAAGAAGACGGCATCCCCGGTTTGCCCAGCAAGGATAATACCTGCTCTATGAAGTCCTGGATTACTCTCCGCTAAAAGCTTCTCGATTTCCGGGTAATCCTCTTTTGTAATAATGAATACTTCACCTTCTAATGCCCCACTGATCATTCTCTCAAAACTGGCTGGATCATTCAAAACCAGATCAGGCGCAGTATTACAGCTTGAAAGTATACCTGACATAGCTGAGATGATTGAAATACACAGAATTGAATGGCGGGTGATCACCATATATTATCGGCTGTCTCCAGTAAAGAAGATAATACATGGACTAGAAATTCCCAGGGCAATAAAGGAATCATCCAACCTGCCCCAGCAATCCAGACATATCCCTCAATCCAGGTTAAAATCTGTAGGGCACCTCTAAAAAACAGCTTTGGGAAATTGACGAAATGGCGGTGTGTTCCTCGGGCTACGCCCTGTGGCGGTGTGTTCCTCGGGCTACGCCCTGTGGCGGTGTGTTCCTCGGGCTACGCCCTGCGGTACACACCTGATAGCGGTACACACCTGATAGCGGTACACACACACCTGATAGCGGTACACACCTGATAGCGGTACACACCTGGTAGCGGTACACACCTGATTAGATTTTTTGTCGATACAAGGCGGCCTGTCTGCGTGCGAACACGCACAGGCAGGCAGTTGAGTATTTTGACAACGCAGTAGCGGCAGAAAAGGTCGAGTCAAGAACTCAATGGGGTTTTTAGAGGTGCCCGTAAGTTCAGGCTGTGTAAGAAATGCGGCATTCAGCGTTGGCTTAACCAACGCTGAATGCCATAGTTAAATGGGCAAATAGCTAAAAAGCCCGCACCGCACGGACAGAGAGACCGCTGACCTTGTTGGAGAAGTCGTCCTGGGCGCCATTGGAGAAGTATTGTACCCACGCTTTGGTGGAATCGGCCTCTGAAGAAGACCAGTAGTTGTTACCCTTACCAGCAGTTACTGCAACAGTCTGCTTATACAACTCATTCAATTCATCCTTGGACGGCAGAAACCAGTCGTCATAATCAACACCGTTATTGTTTACTGTATACTCGCTACAGATTTTCGCCGCGTAATCCGTTCCTCCGTTATCACCAAGTTTGGCCACTATCGCCTCTGTGTTAGCCTTGCCCGATCCTATGGCTGTGCCCGTGGTGCTAATCGCTGTTCCAGCACCACCCCATTGAACAGCAGCACTCTGATCCTGCAAGGCCGCCTCCAGGTAAGTCCAGTCAACGATGGCGGGATCAGTATTCACATAGATGATTTTCCCTCCGGCAGGGCCGGTGTCGCCTATGCGGTACACTACCGTCAGTACGAAATCGACTGTTGTCTCTCCAGTGTAGTTGGTTTTACCGGCAGCCTTCACGGTGTATGTTCCGGTATCGCCTGTGCCGATCGTGTTTGCTATAGAGACTAGACCGCTGTTATCTATGGTGACGGCAGTAACGGGGGCTCCATCTTTTTTCTCTATGCTCAGGCCGTAATCAGTTCCTGCGGTCAGACGGGTATTGTTGATCGTTACGGTGAAAGTTGATGCTTGCAAGGGGGGGACAGTTTGGTCACCAATGGAAATAGAGAAGCCCTGCACATCTGCAATATCTTTGGCCGTTACTGTTATCGTGATCTTTGCCGTGTACGCTGAGTCTCCAACAGTGGCCGTCACGGTAATTTGAGCAGTGTTCCTGACATCCGCGTCCGGTGCAACCGTTACAACACCGGTTGCATCATTAACACTTACGCCCTGCGGGCTGCCCTCCAGGCTATAGACGATAGTACCTGTGGGCTGGTTTGTCCACGTCGGCGCAGAACTCACTGCGTTCTGAGCCATGTCAAATTCTGCGGTGATTCCGCTGCTGTACGTGAATGACGGCTGATCATCCGTCGTTCCCGGGCACGATGCCAGAAACGCCAATAGTCCGATTGAGAGCAGGGCTCCCCTGCTCATTAGCCAGGCAAAATTCTTCATTCTCTTTATCCTTCGATAAGATGATTGATAGCTGATAAGATTTATCAGCCTTATAAATATCATTGCTAGCATAATAGCAAATCAAAGAACAGTAAAGGGGCTTGCTGAAAAAGTCATAATCTATAGGCCACCTCTAAAAAACAGCTTCAGGAAATTGACGAAATGGCGGTGTGTTCCTCGGAGCTTTGCTCCTGCGGTACGCACCTGCTTAGTTGAGTATTTTGACAACGCAGTAGCGGCAGAAAAGGTCGAGTCAAGAACTCAATGGGGTTTTTAGAGGTTGCCCTTAGAAATTTCCCAGGAAAAAAGGTTAATCTGCCCGGAAGAATCGGCTCCTGTTTCAACGATATTGGCCCTTTGATTTTTCGATGCTCATTCCAGGAGGCTCCAGAAAGCAACTGAGCGGATATCGGTTAAAGCAGGGGTCGTTTTAAGAGAGAGATGTCGGAGGCGTTTGGGGAATCTCTATACCTGGACAGAAAGCAGAGCAAAGTTTATTCTTACAATTGTGATAATGGATAAGGAATTACTGAACTATCTGGAAGGATTTATTACTCCTCGGCGAATTGCAAGGATAAGAAAAGTACTGGAACAGCGAACCCGTTACATTACATGCGTATTGGAAGATTTGTATGATCCTCGGAATGGAAGTGCGGTTATACGGCATTGTGATGCCCTGGGGATACAGGAAGTCCATGCCATAGGAGGCAGGAACCAATTCCGAACAGAACAGCAGGTAGATATGGGAACGGCACAATGGCTTGATGTAAAAATCTATAATCAACAGGAAGCTGCTTCTCAGAAACACTCGTGTACGAAAGAAGTACTCAGGACATTGAAGTCCCGAAATTATCGTATAATATCAACCAGTTTATATGATGAAAATGCTGAAAGCCCGGAATCACTCAGCCTCGAGGATGGACCAGTGGCACTGGTATTCGGATCTGAAAAAAACGGTATTTCCGATGATGTTCGATCTATGACGGATACCTATCTCCGCATCCCCATGGTTGGATTTGTTGAAAGCTTCAATATTTCCGCGTCAGCGGCTATAGTGTTCTATATTCTTACTCATCGTCTCCGCCATGAGAACCTTCCATGGCAGTTGGATGATGCTGATGCCCGGGAAATATATTCCCACTGGGTGAAGATATCCACACCTTATGCCGAAGAGCTTATCAGTAACAGACCAGAATACTGTCAGACTTTAAGACTTCGAGGCGATTTTTGATGATTCTTTTTCCTGATGCAAGGCGACAAAACAGTACCTTTGAAGGAGTCAAGTACTTTTGAACATCTCAGGCATCATATTGATCTGTTGGACGGGATTCTTCATTCTGGATTTTCTAATCGACTGGCTGCTTGATGTCCTTAATATCAATACGATTATCAAGAACAGGCAAACTGTACCATCGGCTTTTAATGGAATTATCGAGGAAGACACCTATAGCCGCTGTGTGTCCTATTCTCTGCGGCGGGCATATTTCGGGCTCTTCACTTCTATACAAGGCCGAATTATCATGATTCTGGTTCTCGCATTCCACGCGGCAGGAAGTCTTGACAGTCTCATTGCACGCTGGAATTTACCCGTGTACTGGCATGGGTTGATCTTCCTTGCCACAGCATATCTGATATCAGGCCTTGCGGGGCTGCCGGCTTCCCTCTATTCCAAATTCATCATTGAAGAGGAATTTGGTTTCAATACATCAAGTATTACAACCTTTTTTGGAGATGTGTTAAAGGGGTTGATTCTCAGTTTTCTACTGCTCATGGCTCTGTTGGCAGGACTCTATGCGGCAAGGTTACTTATCGGCCAGTACTGGTGGCTGGCGGCGTGGGGTTTTGTTACCGCATTTCAGTTCATACTCACGATTCTTTACCCTTTGATCATCGCACCCCTCTTCAACAAATTCAGTGTACTTCCAGACGGAGAGCTTGGAGAAAGGCTCAATGCACTGGCAGAACGATGCAATTTCAAAGTACGGGGTATTTTCGTAATGGATGGGAGCCGCAGGAGTCGGCATTCCAACGCATATTTCACCGGGATTGGCCGTGCCCGGAGAATTGTTATCTTTGACACACTGATTGAATCTTTGGAGACAGATGAATTGGAAGCAGTACTGGCCCATGAAATCGGGCACTGGAAACACGGACACATTCGTCAACGCCTGTTCCTTGGAGTCCTGGTTAATTTTGCTTTCTTTGCCATTGCAGGATGGGTTGTGGGATGGATACCATTATTCCAGGCATTTGGATTCAATAATTCATCGCTTCATGGAATCATTTTTCTTGCAACGTTTTTTACTGCTCCCCTAACATCATTCATCTCCCCATTGATCAACAGTCTGTCTCGAAAACATGAGTACCAGGCGGATCGGTTTGCGATAAAACAGACAGGAGGCCCTGAACCCATGAGACGGGCTCTTCTGGAGTTAGGACGGGGAAATCTTAGTAATCTAACCCCTCACCCAGCCTATAGTTTCTGGCACTATTCTCACCCAGCTCCTGCTGAACGGCTGGAAGCTCTGGGTAAGGAGACCTATAAATCCTGAATTGGAGGGATTATGAAACGTATACTGTTATTGATTATCCTTCTTTTCCTCCCTGGAATACTCATTTTCGCAAAGGGTGGTTCTGAGAAGAATAAGGAGTCTGTCATACTGGGCATCTCTTTCTACAACTCTGCTGATCAACGTAGCCCCAGTGAGAACGCACTTCTTGCTGCATTGGAGCAATATGAAAAAGTCCAGCTTGTAATACAGACTGCCAACAAGAATCCCGAACTGCAAAGAAGTCAGATTATCAACATCTCCAAACAGGGTGTCAAAGTGCTGTTTGTCATTACACAGGATGCAAATACAGTTGTGGAAGCAGTCGACACAGTTTCTGCCTCTGTTTCCGTCATCGCCTACAGCAGTTTCATAGCATCACCCAATCTTGCAGCCTATACAGCCATTGATGATAGTGTGCTTGAAAATGGCATTTCAGGCAACTTAAATGAAGAACGGGATGTGAATGAACTGGCCAGAAGAAGTGCCGCCCTGGCCATGGCATTAGCAAGTAAGAGAGAAATATCATATTTGAATAACTATTCACTTGCAGATCTCACGGATGATACTTCACGGAAAGGGATGGTGCCATGTCTATTTACAAAAAATGCTATGTCAGAAAGCTTGTTAATAGAATAAAAACCCATGTCCAGGAGTTTGTCGGACTTACGCCTCACGGCTTGATTTTGCCCTTTTTTCCTGCTGCTACGTTACCAAAATACTCACGTAGCCCAGCTATGCTCCGTTTTTGTCGCCTCGCATCAGGAAAAGAATCATCAAATAATGTCATAACTCTAAAAGAGTTATGACAAATGCCACTTCATCAGTGAATCATGGAACCTGGAAAGTAAATCAGGCAATTTCCAAGGAAATTGCCCTTATCAAAAATCGCCTCGAAGTCGTAAAGTCCGACAGGCTCCTATCTCGTTATAACATTGTAAAAAAACAATTTATAAGGAGATCGATTATGTTATTCCCTCACTGTCCCAACCCGAGATGTATCAATTTCAGTGTCCTGAAGCAAAAAAACTGGTTTTCGATACACAATTCGTACCACACAGAAGCATCTGGATAAGTCCAACACGACATCTGCAATGACTGCAAGAGGATGATTTCGACATCTTCCCTGACACTAAGTAACCCAATTATAGGAATTGACCGACAAGGTTCATTGTAATTTTTTGCCCCATCAAATATCAATCTGATCAGAAAGAGATTCATAATCAGGGTACCGCTAAAAAACAGCTTTAGGAAATTGACGAAATGGCGGAGCTTTGCTCCTGCGGTACGCACCTGCTTAAGCGTTTGGCGGTGCGTTCCTCGGAGCTTTGCTCCTGCGGTACGCACCTGCTTATGTGAGCATTTTGACAACGCAGTAGCGGCAGAAAAGATCAAGTCAAGAACTAAATGGTTTTTTTAAGGTGCCCTCAGGATACTACTGAAAAAAAAGCCCATGGGTCTGGACGTCTGATCCCCATGGGCTGAAATGACTAATGTCAGTTGTTCATCTTATCGACAAAAGGATCCATAGACTTAATCATCACAAATTCTATTTTTTATCCATTTGATTACTTTACACAATGAGTCATTTTTAGTTCACTGATAGTAGACTTTAGATCAGGAGAAACTATGATACGTCGATTAAATGTAAAACAACCCAAACCACTTCGGTATTTTCAATCGGATTTTCTTGAACGATTCACTCACATCAAACTATGGCATGTATGGGCAGTATGGGTGCCGATTACGGTTATAACCACTTTTGCTTGTTTCTATCTGGGGGGAAAGGCCAATATTCCAATCATGAAATTGCTGCTGTTCGCCTCCCTGTGGTTTCTGGCCGGTATCTTCAGCTGGACTTTGATTGAGTATTTCCTTCATCGATTTTTATTTCACTATGATGGAGAAAGTGACCTGCGACATAAAATTGCGTGGTATTCCCATGGGATCCATCATGCTCAGGCCATGCTCAATACCCGACTGGTGGTTCCTGTTATTGCAAGCCTCAGTATAGGGCTGATATTGACATTGCCTATCTGGATAGTTTTCGGTCTTATTGCTGATGCAGGATGGGCTGGTTTTGCCTATTTTGCAGGAATTGCTTCTGGATACTTGATATACGATACACTGCACTGGTGTGTCCATTTCTATGATACCGACTGGAAATGGTACCGTAACCTCCGAAGAAACCATATGCGTCATCACAGGTTTCCTCATAAACGGTTTGGGGTATCCAATACTCTGTGGGATCATATTTTTCAAACACACCCAACCCTGGAAGAAGAGATGCCGCTTCCAAAGAAAGAAACTCATTGATATGGATAGCGTCTTGTAACTCCATCATGGGAATTGACTTGAAAACATAAGGGCACCTCTAAAAAACCTTATTTCGTTTTTGGCTTGATCTTTTTCCTCGCTGCTACGTTGTCAAAATGCTCACGTAAGCAGGTGCGTACCGCAGGAGCAAAGCTCCGAGGAACGCACCGCCAAACACTTAAGCAGGTGCGTACCGCAGGAGCAAAGCTCCGAGGAACGCACCGCCACTGCGCCAGATTCCAAAACGGTTTTTTAGAGGTTGCTATAAGGAAATTCTTCTGTATAATCTTTACCAAATTGCTCTTGCAATCCAGTTCGTCGCCGCAGGGATAACCTTCATCTGCCTCAACTTCATAAATGCTCCTTATGGAAAGTTCTCCAGTACCAGGTGGGGACCAGGTATACGATCACAATCGGCCTGGATGCTTATGGAGATTCCTGCTGTTTTCACAACTGCCATTTTGGCCTGGTTTTATCGGGCAGACATGGGATGGTCATGGATTTTTCTTGTTATTTGGGAATTTCATTACATATATCGCACATTTGTCTTCCCGATAAGCATGAAACACAGGAGTTCCAATTTCCCGATTTCAATGGCTGCAACGGCTGCGATATTCAATGTCAACAATGGTTTCATCAATGGCATCCACCTGTTTGCCATCCGGCCTGTCGATACTTCCTGGTTTTCTGAACCCCAATTCATTACAGGAACCATATTATTCTCCACAGGATTCTTAATCCATTTTGACTCTGACAGACGGATTCTATCCCAGAATCCAGGACCGGATAAGTACATAATTCCTCAAGGTGGCTTTTTCCGCCTGGTTTCCTTTCCCAACTACCTTGGAGAGATTATTCAATGGGTTGGATGGGCCATTCTGACCTGGTCACCGGCTGGTCTTGCCTTCGCAGTTTTTACCTTTGCCAATGTTTTCCCACGCGGGATTGCGGGTCATCAGTGGTATAAGAAAGAATTTCCTGAATATCCTGCGAACCGCAAGGCGATTATCCCTGGAATTCTGTGATCCTGAATTGAGAATGAACATTTAGGCCGTGATATCGATATTCTTTCAGCGACTGCACTGTCACAATAATATGCCTTGTCCAGTATTACTGCTACAGTTACAATGTGCATTCCCGTTATGCGTAAATGTATTGCTTTGCTCCTGTTTCTAACTACCGCCGTACTTCAAGCAAATACTCTTCCCTTCATCCTTGACAGAATTCAGGTTGAATCTGATGGAGTGTCATCTCCTGAATGGGTAAAGAAAAAACTTGGACTGAAAAAAGGTATGGAAATTTCAATGTTGGAATTAGAAAAGGCATTGGACAACCTCAAGAATGCCGGTCGATACTCATCTCTGAATTATCAATTGATACCAGGAACAAGAGGCAGGAAGGTTTTGAATCTGAACCTGACAGTCAATCCTGGATATCGTCCTGAACCGGGAGAGTTCGTAACTATTGACCGAATCATAATAAACGGGAACTGGAAAACCAATCGAAAAGTCATTCTCCGTGAATTGCTCTTTGGTGAGGGACAACGGGCTGATACAGAAACAATTGAAGAATCTATCCAGCGTGTGCGTAATCGGAATCTTTTCTTCGAGATTGACTGGGGCCTTTATAATGAAAATGATAACATTACAATGGAAATACGAATCAGGGAGAAATGGACATTTCTTCCAATAATATTCTTTGAAGGAGACAGTCACAGCGGTCGGATGAATACTATGTTTGGTGTTCTGGACAGCAATTTCCTGGGACAGGGATCATTCCTCATGGCTAACGTTTCAGGGGTCTTTGTGAAAGAGGTATCACCCAGATTCAATTTCAATGTAATTTATCTACATCGACTTATGGGAAAAATTCCTCTACGTTTTAGAGTTATAACTGGAACACACAACGAACTTTCCTACATCACGCGCAATGGTGTTCGCACTGATGCTTTTCATCGAAGTGGAGCTTCTATAGATACCAAATTAACATATGAGTGGGATAACAAACTGGAAGCATCCCTGATGCTGAAATACCACTATGATGTATTTTCCAGAGATGAGATTAACAGACTGGGATTCAATGGTTATCAAATGACTGAAAATCATCCAGGTTTTGGTATGGAAGTAACCTGGAATAGAATAAACAGTAAGGATCAGCACCGACAGGGTTATATGGGAATGGCATCCCTCACCATGTGGACACCATTTCAGGATCAAGTTTATTGGGAATTCCTTACCCAGGCCCAATACCATCAAGTCTTTGCCAGGGATTGGCTGGCCCTGTCCACAAGGATTAGACTGGAGTATTCCTCATCTGTTTATCCCATGTATCAGATTGACCAGAAGTATTACCTCCGTGGAGGTGACAGCCATGAGTATTTTTCTCCTCTGGTGTTTGGTGCCAACCTGGAATTCAGTATAGCACCAATCCGTCAAAGATGGCTGTTTCTGGAAGTGGCTGCTTTTTGTGATGTTTCATGGCATGGGGGCTTTGCAGAAAGCTTTCATGCCATGCCTCAATTGCGTGCAGGTCCTGGTTTGCGAATATCATTTCCCCCAGTCGGCAGTAAATTGACTATCCTTCTTGATGTGCCATTTAATGAACATGGCATACCAAGCTTCTATTTCAGCATGACACGCTTTTTCTAACTCTGTCATGGATTCAGAGTCTGGTTGAAGAAATATTCTCTTTGATCAACTTCTTTAATGCAATAAGGTACGCATCAGGGTCCCTGAGACTGATATTTCTATCATTCTGTAAATGCTCAATGAATTCAGCAGTGTTCATTTTCTGATATCCTGTCTGCAACAGGGGAATAAGATTTGAATCCAGTAGCATCAAGGTGGGATAACCTCTTACACCGAAGAAATGCTGTAACTGCTGATTTTGATTCATTGTTGCTTCAGAGAGATTGATCCTGGAGGGAAAGTCAAGGAAAACCTTCACCATATTTTGCCTGGACCAATTTTTGAACTCAGAGGTAGAAAAAATGGTGGATTCCAGTTTTATACACCAGGTACACCAATCCGATCCTGTGAAATTGAGGAGAAGCATCTTGTTTTCCCGCTGGGCCTGTTCAATACCTTCGGTAATGCTGTCTGTCCAGCCCTCAGGCGGATATTCAGCAAATACAGTCATTGTAGAACAGAGAGCAAGTACGACTAAAGCAATATATTTTTTTATTAAGATTGTCTTCATATGATACAATATAGTAACTATTTCCAATTTTGCATATACAATGATCCTGTTGAGTCATTTTATAGGTGCCCTACGGATTTATCTGCAATTCGTCCCCTGTTCCAGTCCTGTTCCATCCTGTATAGTGTCAGAGAAACAATGAATAGCCGCACAGTGCCCCCATTATCGCCCATGTCGATCATCGAAAAACAACTCGCACCGATTCACTCTTTGAGCAGGCTGGAGTTTTCCGGGAAGATAAAGCCGCCCGGGAACGATTCATGAATCATCGGGATCTTGAAAGAGAATGAGGCATAACGGTAAAAAATTGTGCAGAGAACTGGAAAAGATGAAAACTAACATCCTGGACGTCTGGCTGTGGAAAAAGTAATCCGTGATTCTGTAAGAGGTACACTTCTTGTTGTTTCGAACATGGACAATACAGTCCTTCTTATCCCGATCCTTCGGATGGCAACAGTTTGACAGGCCACCGGATTGGGATTCGGGATTACTTCACATCCTCAAGGGTGGAGCATTATGCTCTGTTTCTCCTGGCCATATTACTGTTCAGTCTCGCGGAAGGTATGTTTCTTGGAGTTCAGGATAATTATCTGGCCTGGCTGGGAATTGGAAAGAGCGGCAGGGGTATGGTGGAGTTTTTCCGAGAAATCCCCGGATTATGCCTGGTTTTTATTCTATCACTTTTGCATCGGGTGAATGAGAGGAATATCATCTGGCTTTCCATGGTAATCTGTATTGTTGGAGTAATGGGCATACTTCTCGCCTCCACCAGTATCTTCAAAGTTATTGGTTTCCTGATGGTATTCAATATTGGCGATCATCTTATCATGCCAGTGCGGCAATCATATGCGATACATGCTGCTGAATCGGGCCGGGAAGGTCGGGCTCTGGGTTTTATTCGTGCACTGAAAAGCATTGCTTACACTGTCGGTATGATTCTGGTTTCAATGCTATTTCTTCAGCCGGGAATTCAGATGGATAGAGATACCGGTGGACGTACGGGATATGTGGTGGTATTTATTTCAGTCATCGTATTGATGGGTCTGGCCGCCTCAGCTACGCTAAAGATGCCGCGATCCACTGGAACTCTGGAGCGTAGAAGAGTCTATTTTCACCGGAAGTTCAACAAGTATTATGCTCTGGAATTGTTTTACGGTGCGAGAAAGCAGGTTTTTCTGACTTTCGCGCCCTACCTTCTCATTCTGAAATATGGCGCCGGTACGGAGTATATCGCAGGTCTGTTGGGAGTTTGTGCCCTGCTCAACATTGTATCAACTCCCATTATTGGTCACATCATTGATAATCTCGGATATCGAATAGTGATGATTGGTGATACTATTATCCTCTTCTTTGTCTGTGTCGCTTATGGATTCTCCCATCACCTGTTCAATCAGCAGACAGCATTCATTGTTACCAGTGCGATATTCGTACTGGATCGAATAATTTCCAATGCCTGTATTGCATCCAGTGTATATGCCGGACGTCTCAGCCATGATAGGGAAGAGATAACCGCAACACTTTCCACCGGATTGTCGGTGAATCATCTCATGAGTGTACTGATCGCTTTAGCTGGTGGCTTTATCTGGGAGAAGCTTGGAGTTGAACTGCTTTTTTCATTGGCTGCTTTGATGGCTGTTGGTAATTCTCTTTTTGCCTGTACTTTGCCCAGGGTGGAGGTTGTGGATTGAATCTTTTTCATTCCACTCGATAATATAATTTCCATGCTCAACAATGCTCTTGACAGCTTAATCCTCTCAGCATCCGGCTGGCGGAAGGTTTTTGCCCCGGATGGCGAACATGGTGGTGGAACTCACCTCCTCCCCGAGAACAGAAGCATTGCCATGGGTATGGGAATCGTATGGGGTCAGTGGCTCATCAATCATTGTAAAGCAACACCTGCCGTTCTAGTCGCGACTGACACCCGGCCCACCGGCCCGATACTGGCTGAAATAATAATGAATGGTTTGGAAAGCCTGGGATGTCAGATACGATATGCCGGAATTGCACCGGCCCCTGAGATAATGGCTCGATCTGCTAGAGACAAAGATATCGATGGATTTGCCTATATTTCAGCCAGCCATAACCCATTAGGTTATAACGGAGTTAAATTTGGTACTGGCGGAGGTGTTCTTGGTGGAAATGAAGCACAGGAACTCATTTCAAATTACAGGAAGGTGATGATAGGTCATTTACCTCTCCCTGTGGATGCAATCCCCCGGAAAGCCAATCCGAAAGAGAAACAACTATGCTGTAAGATTTATAGAAAACTTCTGGAAGAGACTGCCAGGGGCAGGGACAACTCTTCCAGTATGATTTTGACTGCCCTGAGGACTGAGCTGAAAGAAAATCCCATTACTATACTCGCGGACTTGAATGGAAGTGCCCGCTGCACCTCAGTGGATAAGGAATTTCTGGAATCTCTTGGTGCGGAATTCCAGGGCATGAACACAAAAGCCGGACACATTGTTCACGCCATACTACCGGAAGGGGAATCCCTTGAACCATGCCGAATTGCCCTGGAAAAGGCCCATGCTGGAAATTCGAATGCTCTTGCAGGCTATGTTACTGACAATGATGGAGATCGGGGAAATCTGGTTATCTGGGATGAAGCACAGGACAGGGCCCGCTGTCTTGAAGCTCAGGAGGTGTTTGCACTAACAGCATTGGCCGAACTTGCTTCATTATTCTGGCAAATCGGAGAGACGACAGCACCACATGCCATTGTTGTCAATGGCCCCACCAGTCATCGGGTGCGGTGTATTGCATCTGTCTATGGAGTGGATGTTTTTGAGACTGAAGTGGGTGAAGCCAATGTGGTGAACCGGGGGATCGAACTCAGGGAGGAAGGGTACACGGTACGGTTTCTGGGTGAAGGATCCAATGGCGGTAGTATAACTCATCCATCAGAAGTACGGGATCCCCTGAACATGATAACAGCCTTATTGAAGCTTCTACGTTTACCCGGCCCCTTTGAAGACTGGTGCAGACGGATTGGCCGACCCGAAGTTGGGAGGTCAGGATTTACTCCAGCAAACATCATTGCAACCCTGCCCTCATTTACCACAACTCCTGTTTCAGCCGAGAGAGCAAAGATGACGATTAAAACGCACAATCATGGTGAACTGAAAGCAGCCTGGGAGGAGATTTTCAAGCGGCAGTGGTCACTTGAAAAGAATAAACTTGAAGAGGAATTCGGCTTCACCGACTGGATAGAGATCAATAACGAAGGAACAAAAAGTCGAATTGGTTCAGGTACAGGAGAGAGGAGCGGTGAAGAACGAGGTGGTTTGAAGGTTGTTTTCAAAGATAGGAATGGGGATGATGCCGGATTCTTATGGATGAGAGGAAGCGGTACGGAACCTGTTTTCAGGGTTATGGCTGAGATCCGGGGAAAGAATAGATCGAAGGAGCAAAAACTGCTCAAGTGGCTCCGTTCGATGGTCGCAGATGCTGATGAAGCATGTATAATGAAACAAAATATGTAAAAGGATGGGATTATGGGACACTGCCATGTTAGAGAAGCTGATGCAATTCTTGATAAGGAATATAGTGTTTTAGACAAGGGTTTCATCCGTTTAGTGGATTACCTGGGCAGTGATGAACGTATTGTCGATGCAGCCCGGGTCTCCTATGGTGAGGGGACCAGAACTTATAGGCAGAATGCCGGACTCATCGATCATCTGCTGCGCAATGGGCATACTTCTCCCTTTGAACAGGTCAACTTCACCTTCCATGCCAGAATGCCCATCTTCGTTGCCAGGCAGTGGGTCCGCCACCGTACAGCCAGACTCAACGAAATTTCCGGGCGCTACAGTGTGATGAATGATGATTTTTTCCTCCCGGAACTCAGGGATATTGCCGAACAGAGCACTGATAACAAGCAGGGCCGTCAGAATGAACCGATGGCCCCTGAAAACGCGGAAAATGTGCAGAAGAGTATTCAGGCGGCCCATAAAACGGCCTACAGGGAATATGAAAATCTTCTTAAGAAAGGCGTTGCCCGGGAACTGGCCCGAATCGTTTTACCTCTCAGCCTGTACACAGAATGGTACTGGCAGATTGATCTTCACAATCTTTTCCATTTTCTCAAATTACGTATGGATACCCATGCCCAGTTGGAAATACGAGCCTATGCCAATGTGATGAAAGAAATTGCTTCCACTGTATGCCCTCTGGCCTTCCAGTCCTTTGACCGCCATATTATGGGAGGCATTCATTTCTCCGACGCAGAGTTTGAGGCTCTCAAGCAAATGCTGGATGGTCAGACACATAACCTCAGCGGCAAGGAAGCCGAACGGTTTGAAACAAAGCTCCGTGAAGGTCGACAGGTTTAGTCTTCCCAGGATTGACTCTCATGAAGAAACTCTTCAATGTGCCTCAAGCCCTCAAGTTACTGCAAGCGCTTTTTGAATTTTCTCCTGATCAACCGGCAGAGTATCAATTCTTGTACCAACCGCACGATAAACGGCGTTCGCGATCGCAGGGATGGTAGGAATGCTTACAATTTCACCGACACCTTTGGCTCCATAGGGACCATCACCAGTCGGATCCTCCACAACAAATGAAATAATCTCAGGCACCTGAGTTATGTTGGGGATACGGTACCGGGCCATGTAGTCGGTAAATGGAATCCCGTCTTCAACAATGAATTCCTCCGTGAGGGCATGTCCAAGCCCCATTATGATTCCACCTTCAATTTGCCCTTGAAGTCCAAGCGGATTAAGAGCTTTGCCAACATCGTTCGCTGCGATAACACGAAGAACCCTGACTTCTCCAGTTTTTGTATTGACCTCAACCTCTATTGCTTGAGCTGCAAAGGAGAAAGCGACATGCATGTCGCCACCCTCGCCGAGTGGTTTGGTTTCAGGAGCATGATACTCAAAGGCGGCTATCGTATCGAACCCTCCTGCTTTGAGCACGGCGGCGACCCTGTCCATTGGTATACGGCGGTTATCATATTCGAAGTGACCATCACTATAGCTCAGGGCATCAGAGGAGCAGGAAAACTCTTTGCTCAATGCGGCTACTATGTTTTTCCTGAGTTCCCTGGCAGCATAGAGGGCGGCATTACCTGTTACATAACTCTGCCGGGAAGCTGTCGTCGGCCCGCCGTCAGGGGTAAGATCGGTATCCATTACCAGTACATCCACCCGTCGCGGGTCGGTTTTAAGCTCTTCGGCCGCGATGAGACGGAGCACCGTTACCAAACCCTGTCCCAGTTCGGCAGACGATGTACGTACCTGATATGATCCATCAGAACGCAATTCTACCTCGGCCCCGGCCTTGTCCGGAGCCCCTCCCCCAAGACCGGTGTTTTTATATGCCGCTGCAAACCCCCATGCCCGGCAGAGATCAGGATGACCAGGAACCTTGACAGCCTCAAATGGCCGGTCACCAGCTAAACGCCGTAATTCGGCATCCACCTTGTCAAGACACTCCACCAGACCAACACTGTCCCGAAGCACCTGGCCTGTGTTGGTTGTACTGCCCACCCTCAGGGCATTGACACGACGCAGTTCAACCGGATCCATATCCAGTTTCACGGCAAGTCGATCCATCATGTTTTCAATGGCAAACTGCCCCTGCAAAGCTCCGAAGCCGCGGAATGCTCCGGCTGGGGGATTATTGGTATACATAGCGTAGCAGTCCGCCTTAACATGCCCAATCTCATAGGGACCGGAGGAATGTGTGGTTGCCCGCCCCATAACCTTTTCTCCCAGAGACGCATAGGCCCCGGTGTCACCGTAAAGCTCAGTTTTCACCGCACACAACCTGCCATCTTTCATAGCCCCCACAGTCACTGTGATCTGTGTCGCATGCCTTTTCGGATGAACCAGAAAGCTTTCATGCCGGTCGTAAAGTTGCTTCACCGGTTTTCCCGATGCCTGAGCCAGGAGTGCCGTATGTATCTGACCTGCGATGTCTTCCTTGCCACCAAAACCCCCACCCATGAGCTGACCGATGACTCTGACCTGCTCAGGTTCCATGCCCAAAGTGGCGGCCACCTGATCCCTGTCGGCATAGGGGATCTGTGAACCGACATAGATCTCCATTCGGCCATCCTCCAGGGGGACGGCGATGCTGCACTCCGGCTCAATGAAGGCATGTTCGGTTGTTGGTGTATTAAAGGTGTGTTCAATAACAATATCAGCCGATTCTAAACCCTTCTCTACATCTCCCTTGCGCACCTTGATGTGCTTGAGCAGATTTCCTTTTTCATGGAGTTGAGGAGCCTCTTTGTCCCTGGCACTGACAGGGTTGTCAACGACTTCCAGTTCTTCGTACTCGGCCTTTATCAGGTTGAGGGCCTTTGTTGCTATTTCCCTGGTATCGGCTGCAACAAGGGCGACGGTATCCGCGACATAGCGGACTCGTTCTCCAATGCCAACGATAGAGGGCCAGTCCGTTACCACCAGACCATGATTCTGACGTCCTGGAATATCCTCAGCTGTCAGGACAGCGGCTACTCCAGGTAGGGCTCTGGCCGCTCTGACATCCAGACTTTTTAGAATGCCATGGGGGATTCCACACCGTTTCACACGGGCATGAAGCATACCGTCAAATGTGAGATCGTCGGTAAAAACAGCCCTGCCTGTAACCTTGGCAACGGCATCAGGACGGGGTTCAATAGTTCCCACACTGTGAAGGGGCTTGCTGGACTCCTCATAATCAGGAGGTTTGACAGGTTGATGAGCTGTCCGGGATTCAGCCGCGGCAAGGATAGCCCGCTCTATCGTTGGATAGCCAGCACAACGGCACAGAGTATCTTTGAGTGCGTATCTAATATCCTTCGATTCCGGTTTGGGATTATTCTTCAGCAGTGCCTGAGCCGTCATGATCTGACCCGGAATACAGAAACCGCACTGCACGGCACCATAGGATATAAAGGCTTCCTGCAGGGGATGGAGTTGATTTCCCATAACCTCACTGCGGTGATCTTCCGAATCAGCAAGACCTTCAATGGTCAGAACTTTCTTGCCTTCAACTCTTGCGGCAGGATATGTGCATGACACGATGGGTTCATCATTTACAAGAACAGTGCACGCGCCACATTCGGCTTCATTACAGCCAATTTTGGTTCCAGTGAGACCCAGCCTTTCCCGGAGGAGGGTGGACAGCATTTCACCCGGTACAACGTCCATCGTGTATTGCTGACCATTAACTAAAAATTTCATACTGACCTTCCCGCTCTTTCCCAGGCTTCATTGAGTGTTTTCTCCAGAAGAACACCAACCATGTCTTCCCTGTATTCCTTTGTTGACCTGTGCCGGCTCGTACGAACCTGCACATCTTCCAGAGCTGCTTTGCCGGCTTCTGCGATAGTACTGTCCGTCAGGGGTTTTCCCTTCAGAGAGTTCTCGGCAAGCATTATGCGTCGTGGTATCGGACCTGAAGGACCAATTGCTATCCGGACATCGGCGATTGTATCTCCCTGCCTTTCAATCCAGACCGATAGATTTAATATGGCAATGGCAACTCCTTGAGGTCTCATTATTCGATTAAAGGCGGAGGCCTGTCCCTTCTTCCTCAGAAAGAAACTGAAACCCGTAAGAATCTCTGTTTTCTGGTTAAGAGTATTCTTTCCGGGGCCTTGAAAAAGATCCTTCATCAGGACAAGCTTTCTCCCCCTGCCCGATGTTATTTCAGCTCTGGCATCAAGAGACATGAGAGCTATGGTTCCATCAGCGGCTGGAAGTGCATGGGCAACATTTCCACCGATGGTCGCAGTGTTTCTAACTTGTGGACCGCCTATCAGACCACTGGCTGTGGCCAGGGCTTCCCCGTGCTCACGAACCAGGGCGGATTGTGTAATTATTTTATGGGGTACAGAAGCTCCAATGAATAACTCACTGCCACGAATTTCCAAAACTCTCATATCAGGGATATCATTGACATCAACAAGAGTATGTATTTCTTCATGACGGCCCTGCTGGATGTCCAGCAGGAAATCCGTTCCGCCAGCAATAATCCGGGTACTGCCAACAGCGTCTCCAAGTGCTCGTAGAGCATCATCAGTTGATCGTGCTATGTGATAATGTTGCCAGGTTGGCATATACTGAACCCCCTGTTTGATAGCGGCTCTTCGCGAAAAAGTCTGACTGCCTTAACGCCGCTGCAGAGACACTGTTTACAACGACCACCAATCTGTTTGATGAGTTATTATCCGGTAAGTTCACAGAATTTGTCAAGTATCCGTAGTGCTCTCCACTCAGAACTTATATTCTGATGGCTATTAAAAAATCTGGATCAATCCATTTGATAACTTCTTCATCGTTTCCCTGTTCAGGGTTCATGGATGGCGGTAAAACCGTCAGCCTGAATGCCACCATCGTCGTAAAACGGTCTATTGAGGAAGATGCTCTGATGGAAAACCGCCGGGATTTTGTGATGACCCAGTTCATCATAGTGTATTGGATGGCCAATCAGAAGTGTCCGTATCATTCTGGATGAAGACTGAGGGGAATGTAATTAATAGGGGCATCATTAGTGGAGTAGACAGTATTAGTGATAATGAATATCTCATCGCTATCGCAGCCAAGGGTACCTCTAAAAAAATAGTTTTGTAACCCTTGATTTGAGAAAAACGTCTTTTTTTCATGCTAATCAGTATAACAGTTCCAGTTTTGGAAGATTCAGGGGGGGGTTTTATTCAAAAAAATGCAGTCTGGATTCCTCTGTTCCCTGAGCATGAAACAACTGTGCACCTGTTTTAGTCCGGGCCACAAAACGAAATCCAACAGGTTAATGCTGATCACCGGTGAAAGCTCGCTGTATCCATGGCCCTGCTCCAGGGCAGAGGTAAATTGTAACATTAACTGTCCGCGATAAAGAGGGCAAAAGAAGCCCCATGAAACTCATGTATACTACTTATGAAAAGACAGGAGTTAACATGGGACAAGAACACAATAGCACAAGCTATAGAAGGGGAAAACACTTCAACTGAAAATCTCTTCGTTAAAAGCGGAGAAGCCGAACGTGTTTTACCCGTTTTTCATGGAAGACCCGGAGCAGTTGGAGTCGAAATCGGGATGTGATTGCCAGGGCGGAACATCTTCCGGGTAAGAAAAATCCCCGTTTTATTGTGACTGACATTCCAGCAGAAGAAGGGGATGCCAGATCGCTGTATGAAGAGGTCTACTGTTCACGCGGCGATATGGAGAATCGCATCAAAGAGCAGCAGCTTTGACCGCACCTCTACGTGGTGGATGAGTTCGAATCAGCTCCGATTGTACTTTTCGACAATCGCCAATATTTTCTTTGTCCATCTTCGAAGAACAATTCAGCAGATCAGCGGCGATGAAACCCGAATCATGTCCTCCACACTCCGCCTAAGGATGCTAAAATTTCGGCCGCTGTAAAGATTACGGTTCGCCGAGTCTGGATCAGTCTGCCGGAGAGTTTTCCCTGGTGGGACAGCTGGATACGAACATCCTGTGCTATCTGAGCGGTAATAAAAACAGTTGATAATTCTCATCTGAATTCCCTGGGAGAGCTGTGCGCCGAGGGTTGAAAAAAAAATCAGAAAAAAACGACTTAATTCTGGCGAAAATAACAGGGATCAATCAACTGGAAACGTTTTGTTTGATATATTACCGAAGAGAACAGAAATTCTCCAGGATTTTTTATGCAGTTTTATGTTGGTGAGAAATAGAGGTTAGGTAGGCGAAAAACTTGATTTATCGCCCATTGATTACTGATTATGCCATGGAGAGCCTCTGTCCGGAGAGGCATGGGCTTCACACAACTGCCGCAACAGGGGTAGGGTTTGTTTGCGGGTGGATTGTCCCATACCATCAAGGCTGCTAAACATCTCTCAAAACCCAATTATCCATTTCCCCCTGCCATCCCATGCCTTTCAATTCATCAAAGGATTCTTCTTTAGTAGCAGGAAAAATATTCCTAACCTGTTCACCGGATAATGCCTGCAATCGGGAAATAAATTTATCCACATTATCGGCAATGAAACGCCGTGTTTCCTCAATCTGTTCATCAGACAAATTAGTTATTTCTTGGTAGAAATCTCTCAAATCTCTCAAATCTCTCAAATCTCTCAAATCTCTCAAATCTGAAATCTCAAATCTGTATAGACAAGACATTGAAACTCCAATTTACACCGCTGCAGGTTTTTGACGAGTTTGTAGAACGGAAGAAAATCGCCCGAGAGGAATACAAACCGGGGAAGGGCCTCGTTGGCAAAAACCGTTTCCACGGATGAAGCGCTTCCGGATTCACGGGCCGTCTGGAGAAACAATTCCAGCGGCTTATGGAGAATGGCGGCTTTTTCTTCCGGCTTGGCGGCCCTGAGCCGCAGCCGAAGCAGCAGGTCCTTTAGGTATGGATGGCTGTCGTTGGAAATTCCCCCATCCAGGATGCTTATATATTCCTTGGGATAGAAGTGAAAACCATAATACAAACTGGTGTTCCAGATGCCATCATCATCGGTCTTTTCCATGTTCAGCATCTTCCCAAGCAATTGCCGGCCAAAACCGATCTCCAGCTTCCTCCTCTGGTCTCCCTCCGCTAATTCACCAAGACAGTCTTCCCAAAGATTCATGCTCCGATGAAATTGGCCTTCGGAGTCCATGCCGTTTACCGCCTCGGTTAGGAAGGCTGTCCTCAGGTTCTCATCCGCCGAGCTGAAGAGCAGGCGTATGGGTTCATGCCAGTAGCTTTCCCGGTGCTTGCGGATCATGTCCAGGGGATTGGATGCCTGGGTTTTGAACTGGTGGGCCGTCAGATACTCCTGGAAACTCAGGTGGATGAAGCCCGTCTGCCCCTCGGAGCGGTAGAGCAGGCCGATGCGTTCTATCATCTGATCCAGAAAATACGCGGCATCCTGGCCTTCAATCTTTTTTGGGAAGAAATCGCATGCCTGGCTTAAGGAAATGGCGCGGGAATTCGCCTCGGTGAGCCCACGGGCCAGGGATGCCAGATGACGGATGATAATGTCCTTCTCGAAGGGATAATCTGCAGCGGCATGTTTGAACTTGAAGCGATAGGAATCGGCCATAAGCTCGATGATGTGTTTATAGAGCTCGTGCCTGTCCCTGGGCAGGCGGTATTCCAGCTTGTAGACCAGGGCAATCATGGTTAGGAGCATGGGGATGCGCGCCAGAATAAGGATGCTGGCGTTGACATCGGCGAAGAGATCGTCAATCATCTCCTGGGAGTTATTTTTCGCGACTTTTAGCGATTGCTCCCTGTCGCGCTCCTCCGTTGCATGGGTTTCATATAACTCGTACCAGTTACGGCAGAATTCCTCTATAAGCTTCCTGTCCAGGTCCATCACCACGTAGTTGTCGATAAACCCGGCATTAAAGCGCAGGTTCTTCTCTTCGCTCAGTCCGGTGAAGCGCGAGGTGATGATCACGGGGTTTTTGCCGAAATCCATTCGCTGAAACCATTCTATGGCCCGTCGGCGAATCTCCTCGTCGGCAATTTCGTCCAGGCCGTCGAAGAGGTAGAGTATGTTACCCTGTTTTGCGGATTCATCGAAAAAACGCAGTCTGTTGCCGCCCACTAAGCCGGTTCCCTTCAGGCTGGCCTGGATGTCCATGGCTTCCCAGTTATTCAGACCTATCCATTCGTGCAGCCGGATGAATATGGGCGTGTAACCCCTATAGGGTTCTTCCAGTTTTGCCGTTTTGATGGCCAGGTATTTGAGCAGTGTGGTCTTGCCGCTGCCGGGTTTGCCCAGAATAAGGAGCTTTCCAGGGGATTCGCGATTTGGATCTGTTATTTTCCGGAAGAGTGTTTCGATTTCAAAAGGATCGTTCTTCTCAATGCCCTGTTGCTCCTGTTCCTCCCCGCTCTGTTCCAGTTTGGCCAGCCTCTGCTCATCGATGGCATAGCCCCCAAAGGCGGCCTTAAGGCGGATGTAGATTTTTTCCAGTAGCACGGGCTTGGCGTTCATGGCCTTGAAGCCGGCGAAGTCGATGAACTGCATCTTGTCAATCCAATAGCGTAGCAGATCCTGGCGATCCTGTTCGGCGGCGGTTATGGTTAACTGTTCGGTCTTACGTTTTTCCTGGGTTTCTCTGTTGTCACGGCTCTCTTCTAATCGGACGATTTTTTCCTGTAGCCGGTAGTTGCGTTTCTGTAGCCGATAGTTGGATATACCGAAGATGATTCCTGCAAGAACGCCAATTCCCGCGAAGGCCAGGGTTATTAGAGTGTCAATGTCCATGCTGTCTTCTCCCTTTGTCTTTGCCCCACCGGTTGAACCCGCGCCTCTCGTCGTGCAGGCTGGGGTAGGCCGCTGTTGCCCTGAGGATGGTGTCAAATCGATCTGCCAGGGGGGTATCCATCTCTTCAATGCCGTAAAAACCGCTTTGGATGAGATTTCTCATCAGATTCCCCGCACCCGGCGAGTTTTCCTTGCGCAGTTCCTCGACTATTCTGTCCATATCCCGTGTTAGCGCTTCGAGATTGCTGGCCGATAACACGAGGGTTATGCTGAAATAATTATGGTTGGAACGGAACCGGGGGGATATGGCCCGTATCCGGGCTTCCTCTTTTATTCGCCGCAGACCCTCCCCGAGTTCGCGCATTATTCCGCTTTGCCGAAGGGTTCGGGCGATAAGGATGTTGCGCGTCGACTGGAGGTGATCATCCCTATACATCTCCTCCAAACTGAGATGCGAGAGCAGTCTTCCCGGGTTTTCAAACTCGACCGCATGGGCATAGCGGTATATTTTGATGTCGGCGGCAGTGTTATAGCACCGGTGGGCCAGTGCATTGACCAGGCATTCTCTGGTTATCAGGTCGGGCAGGATGGGATTGTTTTCAAACCGCATGTTCTGGCCGAAGGATTCGCCCTGGGAGAGAAAATTGGAGTAATTCTGCCATCTATCCTCCAGCAGGTGGAAGATGTTGCCCATGTATTCCTACTGACGGAGGACATTGTAGTTCTTCCCGGCATGGAGTTTGTCCCCGTCCACCTGTATCAGGCGCACAGAGGATTTGGGGAAGAGAGCAGGAAGGCGTTCCTTTAACCCGAAGAGCAGGAGGCAGGCATTGCGGAAAACCATTGCGTTCACACCGTATTCAGCCAGCCCCTGCGCCCTCAAAAAATCCCTTGCCGACATGGAGCTATTCGGATAACAGCGGGAGGCGATTCTTTCCACGCAATCCCAGTCAATATCCTTTTCCGATGCCCCGGCACAGACTCGCCGGTCAAATTCCCTGGAATCGTCTTCTTCTCTGGTCCGGCTTATCTCGACAACGGAGAAGGGTTTATTCTCGTCGCTTACCCGCTTCAGGCATCGGCCATCGGTCAACTGGAATGGCTGGGCGCGGAAGTTTTTTATCTCGTAGGCAAGAACGCACTTTTTATCGTATCTGAAGGCGTAGGCCGAGTGGAGGGGGAAATTCCTGGAGTCTTGAATCAACTGGATGAAGCCGGTCTTCAATTCGGCGATTTCCGCTTCATCGTGGGGGATGCCGTCTACGGTTCTATCGTCTTCAACCCCGACATAGAGAACTCCCCCCTCGGCATTGGCAAAGGATATCAGGGTTTCGGCAATGACCTTTTTGATGTCTTTAACAGGCCTTTTACGCCTGTTTCCCGGTTTCCCATGGAAGGCGCTCTTAAATTCCACATACTGGCCTTCGCCTGCTTTGAGATGATCGGAGAATAGTGCTGGGGGTTCAACCATCGAACATAACTATACCCACACATGGGCTCATTGACCAGTCGATGACAATCAAATTCCGTTAAGAGATTGTGGCCTGACCCTGTCAAATAAATCACATGCAACTAAGCGAGTTCATGCGCAGGGGCGTATGGAATTTTCTTGCCTGCTTACGAAAGGACAGGGGAACGGGTTAGCTAATAATTTCCATTGCTGTGTCAAGCCCAGGCACCCACCGCAGGCTGGTACTTAGGCCGCCACAAAATGAAAAAATACTCCGGGAGGCTGAACTGACCGAACAAATTCCCGTATATGGTACGCTATAGCAGAAGCTAATGGGATACATCCGGCGGCACGAGGCGGGGAGCCGTCACAACCCCCTGATAAAAGGCCATCAAAACAGTGATTTACCTTTGAATCGTTTAGTCAAGCAACAGCAGAAACACTTAGGTTTATTTCTTTGTCAGTTTCATAGTTATTGAGCCTGTTATAACCGAACAATCTACAGTTGTTTCTGAATCCTTGACAAATTGATAAAAGTCTTCATTTCCTAATATCGAAATACTTATCTTGTACTCTGAATTGGTCTTCGGGTTCTCCGTTACACTCATAGGCTGAACTATGATCGAATGGAACATAAGGTTCTTCCGTCGAAATTCCTGAACGATGGTGATTTTAAGAAAGTCGTTTCTGAGTATCTGATGAAACAGGTTTACAACAAGATTCGAGAGGGGATGACGGCATAAAATTTAGGCGCCCTGTAACAATAATACTGCACCGGCAGATTTTGATTTGCATAAAAAGGAATTAAACCTGCCCTGAATGGCACAGGAAAATCCACACTATCGAAATCCATCCACAGTCATTCCAAAGAAGCATATCTTCAGTTTCTTGAAACCATTCTGTTCAGGGCGCCTCTAAAAAACCCGTTTAGTTCTTGACTCGATCTTTTCCGCCGCTGCTGCGTTGTCAAAATACTCACGTAGCTTAAGCTACGCCCTTAGCTTTTGCCGCCTTGTATCGACAAAAAATTTCTTCGTCAATTTCCTAACCCAAGTTCACCACTAAAAAACGTAAATCCTTATAATAAAAGGAGTTACTATTTTTTATTTACACTACGGATTTGGTGAGTCGTCATCCGACGGTTCAACGCCTTTCCCGACAACCCAAGCATCGCATAAATCTTCTGATGTTCTAGTTCCTGTCGGGAGTCGAGTCTCACTTCATTATTCATCAGCACTCCCTCTTCAGTCTTGGAAATGTACTCTATGGTTATCCTCTGGTGGGTAGAAAGAACTGCTTTTATGGTCTTCCAACTCCGTGTATCCCCTCCTTTTCGTAATTTACATTCAGTCGCATGCATCAGGTGATACGCAAGGACTGATATGAGCATATGCGACTGAACTCTCTCCTCCAGTTGGTGAAAGTTAGGCCGAAAGCCAAGATGAGACTTCATGTCTCTAAATGAGTTCTTAGGTACGACCAAGCATTTTGTAGAGCTCCCAAATATTTTTGTCATTCAAATCTTTTCGATTGGTTCTAAGGGTATAAGTTCCTTCACTGTTTCCTGTCTGAGTTTTCTTCTCCCATTTAATGTCAATCGCATTCATCTTTCCTGTCCGCTTAATAGGCTCCCCAGGAATAACTGATATTTCATAAAGTTTTGCAGCCCTTGGATATTTTTCCTTAAGCCTGCCAATGTTCTGAAGAACCGAAGAATACAGTTTTATGCGGTTTTTCTTGTTTAATCCGTCACGAAGATATTGAAGTCTTTCAAGGAGGATGGTTTCGGTACGCATAGCCATGGCCTCTTCTTTAAGACGTTTGTGCTCGCTCTTCACCAGAACCCAATGCTCATCCGAGATTGTTTTTCCGAATACTTCAATCCTGGCACCTGTTTTCTTGTCCTCCATGACCAGATTCATCTCTTGCGATGGCTCAAGCTCCAAAGGACTTTTCCCTCTGTGAACCACAAGGTAGGAGCATTTCCGCTCTTTAAGCCAGTCGATATTCTCTTTTGTGGCAATCCCAGCATCCATTACGATAGTTGCCCCGACTTTTAGGCCCGCGTTGGCTTCCAAATCTAAAATCGTGGCCTGAAAAGTCCTGGATTCGCACTGGTTCCCCGGATGAAACTTGCTATACTTGGGAAATCCATCCGCATCGACAACCAACCCCAGGGTAGCCAATTTGCAGTCACTGCGCTTTTCTTTCGAGCGACCATAAGATGCCTTTGGGTTCTTTTTGCACAGACCCTCAAAGTAGGTGTTCGTTAAATCGTAAAGTACAATGCTTTCGTCGAGGGAGAATAAATCTTGTTCTTTACAAGCCAAATGCTTCTCCAGCTCGTCCTTACAGCGGTAGAGAACATCGGTAGCTCTGTAGTACGCATTCAGGGAGGACGAATGGGGTAAGCCACACAGCTCAAAAAGAGCAGAATGTTTTTCCGCCCACTGCCTGGTAAATCGCTCGCTGGCTGGTTTGATCATTCTACCGACGATTAGAGCTTCAAGTAAGGGGAGCGTTCCCTTAGGCACGCCGCATTTGCGGAGAACTCTGTCCATTTCCAACTCTTTCCATTGCTGATGACAGACGTACTCAGGGCCTAGGCTTCTGACTTTCTTTGTTTCAAGGCTGTTAACATCGACCGCTACAAAACTGGCTTGCTCTTGAGCTTTTATTTGTGCGTCTTTTGCTCGCTTGGTGAAAATGCGGTCTGATACCTGCTGTGCGATTTTCTCAATGTCTTCATCCAAGTCGAATAATTCTCTGTTTCCTGAAAGAATATTTTCAATTCTTCTTGCCAGAGCTTTGTATTGAGAAGAATCAATATCCAGTTTCCCAAGGTTGAGAATAATCCGCTGTCGGGGGCCTTTATCAGTGCGGATATTTTCCACAAGATTGAGGTAGGTGTACTGTTTTTTTCGTTTTACCGTTGGTAACTTTTACTGGTCTTATATACATACTACGAAGATACACCAAAGCCACAAAGGAGCCAAGCGAAAAAATAAAGTGTTAGGCACTACATTTTGATTTGAGGTGATTTGAGGTCCCCAAAAAGCGGAATCCCTAAATATTCTATGGTATTTATGAGGTTTTCGGAAATATTTAAGCCTCTTTTTGAGGTAATTCGTTTTCTTGGTCGTTAAAAAAATATTTAGCAGGTGTATTTTGGTGAACTTGGGTTAACGGGGAGCCAGATATCTTCAACACAGATCAGGGGGCACAGTACACGAGCAAAGAGTTTCAGGAGATTTTCAAGGAGACCAAGACAAAGCTGCGCATGGACGGTAAGGGCCGATCTCTGGACAATGTTTATATTGAACGATTTTGGCGGACGATCAAGTACGATGAGGTTTACCTCAAAGACTACGAAAACATGGAGGAAGCGAAAAGAATGATAGGAAGTTCATCAGCAAGTACAATGAGGAAAGACCTCATGCCTTGCTTGACGGGCGGACACCGGTTATGCTTTATGATATGATTAAATGGCAGGGTGAGCGGGATTTAAATCCTGGTTATCCACCAAAAAAAGGCAGCGTTGCTGTCTACTAACCTTCAGGGTCCACCTCCGTATGCCGAATAACATAGAAGAAATATTCAATGATAGCATACTCATAAATAAAACTAAGAAACGGTTACCGCATTTCTTTCAGCTTGCAGAATTGGAATGGAAGTAGGTTCTCTTCGTTAAAGAATAATAGCAGCTTTTCTTATCTATAAATTTTGTAAAGAAAATGTTGAGACTGAAATTCCTATCACCGAACCAGAGGTTGATATACTGCTCTTCAGTCGGCAATATCGGTTAAAACTATTACGGGAAAAAGTTTCGTGGGAGTTAAATCAATATGGACAGTCGATGCTCAAAAAGCAATAATATTTCGAGAGAATTATTATCCTAACAATAATATTCTTCTCGTACATTCATGGCCTCAATCGTTTTGTTCCCATAATACAACAGCAGAACATTCTCAAATATCATGAATGCCCATCGAATAGCGGGACGTTGAACCGGTTTATTCTTCTGATCCCATATCGCAGCTTCATTTGATGCCAGAGCCTCCCGTATCCTCTTTTCCGCTAAGAAATAAATCAGCAGCGATAACGGCATCACCATTATCAGCGCCATCATACGCTGTGGCTTCTTTGAGTACAAACTCTCTGCGTAAAAACAGGGATCCTTGAGAAAACGAAATCCCCGTTCGACCGATACCCCCCCTGGTCTTTGTAGACGGAGATAACTTGCTCATCACTTTGGAATTTCCGGATCCATCTCACTGGCTGCCACAATAAACATCCCCCTGCCCTGCTCCTCTTGCAGTTCTTCATGCAGTGTCCCGAAGAATGTGGCTGTTCCCTTATGATAAATTCGCTGCGGTCCGGGACTTCTTGAATCCACCTAAACACAGTCAGGAAAAGAATCAGCAGACTGATTCCAATGGGCTTCATCGAAGCCCATTGGTGATGGAATCTACACAGCTTCCAGTTATTCAGCCCGATTAAGCTGAAGTTGGCACAATCCCGGCAGAGAAAGCTTCAGAGCATTCCAGTAACTCGTTTTTTTACCAGACTATAACTCGCCGCTAAGCTTCTGGGCACTATAAATTCTTCAAAAGAATCTCCCGCTCAACTTATTGGCCGACTCGCTGAATTCTTCCTTCAGGTTTGTAGTCAATCACCGAATTGAGGACTTCCTCCATGTATATCTCAATCGCATCCAAGTCAAGTGTTCCTGCATCGTAGGGATCGATGGCCTTTTCCTTGAGAACCAAGTACCCGTCTCCCCCTGCCCGTATGTAGTTATTGGCGGCGACCTTGTAGATCGCGTCGGGGTCCAGCGGATTCCAACCGCCTTTTCTATCGTCTATGTAAACTTCGGTTATCCTTCCTCCCGTCTGAGTGGCGTAGTCAAAGGGTTCGCCCGCCGGATCCCAGACGATCCTGGCACCCGCCATCTGGAGGAAGCGGCCATGCTGTTCCTCGGTCCTGCTCACCCCGTGCTCAAACACCTGGCGGAGGTCCGAGCCCTTAATTTCAAATGTCGCAATCAGATTGCCGAAGGGAAGAACTTCCATCAATTTTCCCATGGTCAGGTCTCCGGTTCCCACATCGGCACGGATTCCTCCTCCGTTGGTAAGGGCCACCTGAACGCCCTGATCCCGGACATCGTAGAGCATGGCATCGGTGATAAAATTGCCGAGGCTGCTCTCTGCGACCCTTGATGTCGTGAGTTCGGTCTTGACTGTGCCGAGAACCTTTCCGATGAGGGGTTCCAGATCCTTGCTCAGGCCTGCCACGTAATCGGCAATTTCCTCATCCAGGGGAACACTGGCCGCCATGAGAATGGGGTCCCCCCACCAGCTTGTCGCCACGCCGGCATCATCGAAAGTGACGGTGAGATTGCCGAGATACTTGTTATACGACCCCGCCTGCACCACAAGTACCGGTTCATCGGATGCCGAACGCAGGACCGTCGGGTAGTCATCCCCCTGAACAAGGGTGTGGGAATGACCGCCCACGATAACATCGACCCCGTCAAGCTGCGCCGCAAACTCTTGGTCTTTGATATACCCGTTGTGGCTCAAAAGGACGATGACATCAACATCCTCGGCCTCCAATTCATCGACTATTGGCTGTACCGATGAAATGACATCGTTGAAAACAATGCCCTCGGCGGGGCTGGAGATAGTGGTGGTTTCGGGCACGGTGGCGCCGATTATCCCCACTTTTCTTCCATCCATGTCCCTGATTATGTATGGGTCAACGAGTTCGTCGATTTCTGGATACTCACTGAAATCGATGGTTGTGCCGACAATGGGCGTCTCAAGCTCTGATATGAAGTTCATCAAGCCGGGATTGCCGTAGTCGAACTCATGATTCCCCAAGGTCATGGCATCATAATCAAGAAGATTCATCACCTTTCTGTCGGCCTCGCCCTCGAAGACGGAGTAATAGACCGTGCCCATCACATAGTCTCCCGCATCGAGCAGGAGCACGTTGTCATAGGCCGCCTTGATCTTATCCGCCATGTAACCGATCTTCGCCGCACCATACCTTTCCTTGTAGTCCACATCCAAATGGGAGTGAACATCGTTGGTGTGGAGAATCGTCAAAGCCCAGTCTCCTTCGGAAGAGACCTCCGGATTCCCTCTTGCCGCCAGGGGCATGACCAGTCCTGCCGCCAGCATCGACAACAACAAAACCTGTTTCATACTTTCATTCCTCCTTATAGCGTATGATATCTTGTAATAGTAGCATAGGGCACGGGGAGGAGGAACCGTTAATTCCTGTACCAAAGATAATTTCTCATTTCATGAAAAATTACCCTGCTGTTCTTATACCAACCGTTAGCACCTGCTCAATCCCCCGCGCAAAGAGAGTAGCGAAGGTTGCGTTTTCTTGGATTATACCAAGCTCCTCCTGCGTTCAATTCCTCGCACCCTTCCCTCGCTTTTCTCATGCTTCTTCAATCATGCCAATCCACGTATGAGACGTGAAGACTGGTCTTCAGGAAAGACCTTTGAAAGAAATTTATTGACTCTGATGAATACTCTGTCATCCGTTAATCTTGTAGGCCGTCCAAAAAACAACCCTCGCTCTTTCTTTTCAACTAGCATTCTGCAGTCTGCACCAAGAGTTGCCGGGGCTTTTTCTGTATTCGCGGAGGCCGAATGGGAGTTCGCGGCCTGGAAGGAGGCAATGCCTCCAGCGGGGGGAGGGGGGTGGGCACGCAGGAAAATTCTGACTCTGTGGTTTGATGGCAATAGCGGGTACAAGACCCATGCCGAAGGCGGACGGGAGCATTGCGGGCTGTCTGAAGGCGTCCCGGCGATGTCGCCTTAACCCCGCGGACAAAAAAGGCTATTCCTTTAGATGCCCTTTAGGGCACCTCTAAAAAACCCCATTTAGTTCTTGACTCGAACTTTTCCGCCGCTACTGCGTTGTCAAAATGCTCACGTAGCTTAAGCTACGCCCTTAGCTTTTGCCGCCTTGTATCGACAAAAAATTTCTTCGTCAATTTCCTAAATCTGTTTTTTAGAGGCGCCCTTCAGATAATACTCCCATTTTTGAGGGCGATGAGCCCGTCGGATTTGGATTCTTGCGGCAGATATTGATACTCTTTACAATGCAAGACGGCAGAAGTGTTGTATTGGAGATATAGTCAAAAGTTGTGGATGGGGTAAAAAAAGAGCAAATCCTTCTGTAAAATAATTGGTAATAAAGCCAAACAGAAAGGAGATGCTCTATGGAAGAGTTTACAACAAACGGAAATGATTCGGAAGTGCTGAAAAGCGAAACAGAATCGGTTTTGGATCAGGTTTTGCGAGAGGGAGCCAGAAAGATGCTTATTCATGCCCTGGAGTTAGAAGTGGAAGACTACATCAATGCCCATAAACATGAGCGTGATCAGAATAATCAGCGCAAGGTTGTACGCAATGGTTACCACGCCCAGCGAAAAATTGTGACAGGGGCTGGTCAAATGCAAATCAAGGTTCCAGGAGTGGATGACAGGAAATTAAAGAGCAAGCGAGAGGATCGCTTCACCAGTGCCATACTGCCAGCCTATATGCGCAGAACTCCCAGTATCGACAACCTTGTTCCGGCGCTGTACCTCAGTGGTGTGTCCACATCTGCTTTCCAGACAGCTCTTGCCTCGATTCTGGGTGAAGGTATTGCCGGACTGTCGGCGACGAACATAGTCCGCTTGAAAAGGTTCTGGGAAGATGAGTTTCTTCAGTGGGAGAAACGTGATTTGAAAGCTAAGGAATACGCCTACATCTGGGTGGACGGCATCTACTTCAATGTAAGGCTTGATGATCAAAGGAGCTGCATTCTTGTAATCATGGGAGCTGACAAGGATGGGAAGAAGGAACTTCTAGCCGTCAGTGACGGATACAGGGAAAGCTCACAAAGCTGGAGGGAGATACTGCTCCAACTGAAAGCCCGGGGTCTCACCACCGCCCCCAGGCTGGCCATTGGGGATGGTGCGCTGGGTTTCTGGAATGCCCTGGATGAAATCTTTCCCGAAACAAAAAAACAGCGTTGCTGGGTGCACAAGACAGCGAATGTGTTAAACAAAATGCCCAGGAATATCCAGGGCAAGGCCAAGTCAATGATTCATGAAATGTATATGGCAGATACCGAGCAGAATGCTCTTAAAGCCTATGACTTATTCATTGATTCCTTTCAGGCTAAATACCCCAGGGCCACCCAGTGTCTGGAAAAGGACAGGGAGAAGCTGTTCACGTTCTACAAATTTCCGGCGATGCACTGGACTCACATCAGGACGACCAACCCGATTGAGTCAACCTTTGCTACTGTCCGCCTTAGAACGAAGAGAACCAGGGGCTGTGGTTCAAGGGTGGCAACATTAAGTATGGTTTGGAAGCTCTGCCTGGAGGCTGAAAAGAACTGGCGAAAGCTACGTGGATACAAGCTAATCCCCAGGGTTATTGAGGGTGTGTTTTGTAAAGATGGAGTCTTCAAGGAAGAGGCCGCGTGAAAAAAATGAAGGATTTGAAATTTTCTCATCCACAACTATTGACAATAACTCATTTAAGAGTAGACCATAGGGCTAATGAATTTTTAAGAGGTAAATCACACATAAATGGAATAGAAAGTTTTTGGGGATATGCCAAAACAAGGTTATCAAAATTTAGAGGAATAGATAAAAAGATGTTTAACTTACACTTAAAATAAACTGAATTTAGATTCAATAATAGAGATAAAAACCTCTATAATATTTTACTTAAGGAATTTAGAAATAAGCCCTTAAACTAGGAAAGACCTAAAAATAATTGAGGAACAATATATGAAAACTGAAAACCATTCTATCAATGATGTATTAGCAAAAAATGCGACTTCTTTTTTTATTCCTCCATTTCAAAGAGCCTATGCTTGGGGAAAACCTGAGATTGAAAGATATTTTAGTGATGTTTTACGGATAATAAAATCCGAATTAGATACTAAGGAACATGACAAATTAGAACATTTCTTTGGAACAGTTGTTATCAAAGAAGAGAAATCAGGATTTGCAAATAAATCTGTTGTGGTAGATGGTCAACAACGTTTAACAACAACCTTGATATTCTTAATTGCATTGCGAGATTCTGAATCAGACTCTGATAAACAGAGCTTTATTAGGGATAATTATTTAATAAACAACACTTCAACATTTCAAGATAAAATCAAACTAAAACAAGTAACAAAAGATTGGGAAGAATTTCGGGCACTTGTTAATAAGACAGAACCTAATCATGGAATAATTAATAATGCTTATCAACTTTTTTTAAAACTAATAAATGACAAAAAAACAACAAATCCTGAAATATTATTAGAGCATTATATAACAGCAATTCAAAGAATTAATGTTGCTGTTATATTTTTGGATGAAAGACCCTACAAAGGTGAAGACCCTCAAATTATTTTTGAAACCTTGAACTCTTTAGGTAAACCTTTGACATTATCTGATTTAGTACGGAATTTTGTGTTGCTAAAAATGGATAGTAAGAATCAATCAGATATATATGAAAAAACTTGGCATCCAAAAATAGAAGCAATTTTAAATGAGAATACCTCTGCCTTTTTTCGCGACTACCTTCAATACAAAACAATTCATTCAATTAAGGTCGTAAATAATAACAATACAAAAGAAGTATATCAAATATTTAAAGACTATGTGAATGTAGGATTCAAAACTCATAAAGACTTTATTGCAGATATTGTTCGTTACACAAATTGGTACAAATTGATTCTTACTGGTGTTGCTTCGTCACCATTATCTAAGGACAAAATAAAAAGCAATGAAATTGAAGAACTTATAAAAAATATTTTTCATGATATTAAATCAGAAGCATTTAAGCCATTTGTATTGGGATTATTAGAATACCACCAAAGCAATGATAATGGTATTAAGATGAGTGATGACTTATTGATTTCGGTTTTACAAACCATAAGAACATATTTGATTCGTCGACGTGTTTTAGGTTTAACTCAGGGGGAAAATAAAATCATTGTTTTATTAAGTAATCGTATTTCAGATTTAGTAAAAAGAAATACTACAATGCTTGCCTTATTGACAAACCTTGTCTATAGTTTGAGATTCCCTAATGACAGTGAAATGAGGAAAGAATTAAAGACGATGAACTTTTACGAAGGTTTAAGAAAATATTCAAAATTTATTTTAGGAAAAATAGAAGAACATAATACAAAAGTTGCTGTTGATTTTCGCAATCCAAAAATTACGATAGAACACATAATGCCTCAAAAAATTGATAACAACTGGAAATCCGAATTAGGAGGAAACTTTGAAAATATCCATAAAGTTTATTTACACAACATTGGTAACTTGATACTTACAGAGTTTAATAGTGAGATTGGAAATAAGGCATTTTCTACTAAAAAAGAGAAGATAAACACATCTTCTTTAAACTATAGGCTACATGTAATCAATAAAGATAAATGGGATGAACAAAGTATTAAGGAACATCAAAAAAATATGATTTCATGGTTACTTGATACATTTTCTTTACCTGATGATTATAAAGAAAAAGATAACTGGAATACAAGGATAATTGAAGCAACAGAATTTTCTCCACTTGATGAGGATGCAGGAGAAATTGCAGAAGGGAAAAAACCTGCTGAGATCAATATTGAAAATAATATAATTAAGGTATCGACATGGCAGGATGTTTTTATTAAGTTCCTAAAATATATTAAGGACAATCAAGATTATGATTTTGATATATTACTAGACAATCAGTCTGAGCTTTTCAAAAATGAAGATACTATAATAAAATGGGCTGAACTAGAAGAGCAGCTTGAAAACAATATGGATTTATCAAATCGTTATAAAACATTTGATAGTAAAGTCTGGAACAATGTTAAAACAATAACAGACGATATGTTCTTTATCCATATCAACATTTCAGCATCAGCTTGTATGGGGCGTATTGCTAATATTATGAACAAATACAATATGCCTGAAAATACAGTGATAGTAAAATTGAAATAAATATGATAGTATGCGGTATAACAATGCAAATGGAGAAAGACTTCAACCTGCGTGGCGTAATTAGTTTGGTTTCCCGCTATCAAGGTGTTGTGGTATTTCAAGCTTCATACCTCCGGTCAGGGCGGGTTGAAGCTTCTCATTTGCGGCGTTAGGCACCACAAACGAAGGAGACAAGACAATGCCGACACTAAAGACACGCAATCTCTTCATCAGTCATTCATGGGCGTATGGTGACGCCTATGACAAGCTGGTAGAAATGCTGGACGCCGCACCGAACTTCGAGTACAGGAACTATTCCGTTCCTAAGGATGACCCTATCCATGATGCAGACAGCGCGAGTGAACTCTACGAGGCAATAAAGGCCAAAGTCAAGCTCACGCATGTTGTCGTGGAGATATAGTCAAAAGTTGTGGATGGGGTAAAAAAAGAGCAAATCCTTCTGTAAAATAATTGGTGAAAAAGCCAAACAGAAAGGAGATGCTCTATGGAAGAGTTTACAACAAACGGAAATGATTCGGAAGTGCTGAAAAGCGAAACAGAATCGGTTTTGGATCAGGTTTTGCGAGAGGGAGCCAGAAAGATGCTTATTCATGCCCTGGAGTTAGAAGTGGAAGACTACATCAATGCCCATAAACATGAGCGTGATCAGAATAATCAGCGCAAGGTTGTACGCAATGGTTACCACGCCCAACGAAAAATTGTGACAGGGGTTGGTCAAATGCAAATCAAGGTTCCAGGAGTGGATGACAGGAGATTAAAGAGCAAGCGAGAGGATCGCTTCACCAGTGCCATACTGCCAACCTATATGCGCAGAACTCCCAGTATCGACAACCTTGTTCCGGCGCTGTACCTCAGTGGTGTGTCCACATCTGCTTTCCAGACAGCTCTTGCCTCGATTCTGGGTGAAGGTATTGCCGGACTGTCGGCGACGAACATAGTCCGCTTGAAAAGGTTCTGGGAAGATGAGTTTCTTCAGTGGGAGAAACGTGATTTGAAAGCTAAGGAATACGCCTACATCTGGGTGGACGGCATCTACTTCAATGTAAGGCTTGATGATCAAAGGAGCTGCATTCTTGTAATCATGGGAGCTGACAAGGATGGGAAGAAGGAACTTCTAGCCGTCAGTGACGGATACAGGGAAAGCTCACAAAGCTGGAGGGAGATACTGCTCCAACGGAAAGCCCGGGGTCTCGCCGCCGCCCCCAGGCTGGCCATTGGGGATGGTGCGCTGGGTTTCTGGAATGCCCTGGATGAAATCTTTCCCGAAACAAAAAACAGCGTTGCTGGGCGCACAAAACAGCGAATGTGTTAAACAAAATGCCCAGGAATCTCCAGGGCAAGGCCAAGTCAATGATTCATGAAATGTATATGGCAGATACCGAGCAGAATGCTCTTAAAGCCTATGACTTATTCATTGATTCCTTTCAGGCTAAATACCCCAGGGCCGCCCAGTGTCTGGAAAAGGACAGGGAGAAGCTGTTCACGTTCTACAAATTTCCGGCGATGCACTGGACTCACATCAGGACGACCAACCCGATTGAGTCAACCTTTGCTACTGTCCGCCTTAGAACGAAGAGAACCAGGGGCTGTGGTTCAAGGGCGGCAACATTAAGTATGGTTTGGAAGTTCTGCCTGGAGGCTGAAAAGAACTGGCGAAAGCTACGTGGATACAAGCTGATCCCCAGGGTTATTGAGGGTGTGTTTTGTAAAGATGGAGTCTTCAAGGAAGAGGCCGCGTGAAAAAAATGAAGGATTTGAAATTTTCTCATCCACAACTATTGACAATAACTCTTTAACTTTTCGTGTTTTTCGTGCTTTTCGTGGTTAAAAATACAGGAGATTTAAGATGGAAAAAATGGATGGTAAAACAATGGACATCGTAGCCGAAAACGTTGGCAAGCTGAAGGAGCTGTTCCCGGAAGCATTCACCGAAGGCAAGGTTGACTTCGAAGCCTTTAAGGAAGTGCTCGGCACATTTGTGGACGACCGCGATGAACGCTATAGCTTTACATGGAACGGCAAGAGCAAAGCCCGGATGATCGCCCAAACACCAAGCACCGGCACGCTGCGCCCCTGCAAGGAAGAATCGGTGGATTGGGATTCCACCCAGAACATTTTCATTGAGGGCGACAACCTTGAGGTGCTCAAGCTCCTGCAGAAGAGCTATCACAAAAAAGTGAAGATGATCTATATCGATCCGCCTTACAACACTGGCAAAGATTTTGTGTACAAGGATAACTTCAAGGACAATATCAAAAACTATAAAGAGATCACCGGTCAGGTGGATGGTGAAGGACGCAACCTCTCAAACAATCCCGAAACCAGCGGACGATACCATACCGACTGGTTGAATATGATGTATCCACGTTTGAAGCTTGCGAGGAATCTGCTGAAGGATGATGGGGTTATTTTTATCAGCATTGATGAGAATGAAGTCGGGAATCTTGAAAAAATAATATCTGAAATATTTGGAGAAGAAAACTGTTTAGGAAGCCTTCCTGTTGTTATGAACTTAAAAGGAAATCAGGATGCTTTTGGTTTTGCTGAAACGCATGAATATATCGTTGTAGCAACAAAAAACAAAGACACTTGTTTAATGAATCACTTTCCACTTGATGATGAAGAACTAGACGATTGGAGCGAAGATGATTACGGTCTTTACAAAAAAGCAGACACTTTACGCAGGACTGGACAAGATGCATCACGGGCTAGCCGACCCAAAGGATGGTTTCCAGTTTTTATTGATAACACAGATCATGTTTATGTCACTGAAAATGATCTGCCAAAGGATTCAGAGGATATAGTTCTTTATCCAATAAATGAGTCTGGGGAAGAACTCTCTTGGTCATGGGGAAAACAAAAAATATCTAACAAACCGTATAACTTGATTGTTGTAAATGGAAGAAGCGGAAAAAATATTTACAAAAAACAAAGACCATCACTTGGTGATTTGCCAACAAAGAAACCTAAAAGCTTATTTTACAAGCCTGAATATAGTACAAGTACAGCAACAACTGCTCTTAAAAACTTACTTGAAAAGAAGTTGTTCGATGGCCCTAAACCGGTACCTTTTATAAAAGACCTATTACTCATTGGAACCTGTTCGAATGACCTTATCTTGGATTTTTTTGCTGGTTCGGCTACATCAGCCCATGCCGTGATGAAACTGAATGCCGAAGACAACGGCAACCGAAAATTCATTATGGTTCAACTTCCTGAAGCCACAGAAGTAAAATCAGAGGCCTATAAAGCTGGCTTCAAAACCATCGCTGAAATCAGCAAAGAACGCATCCGCCGGTCTGCTGCCAAAATCAAAGAAGAAAATCCTGAATATAATGGTGACCTTGGCTTCAAGGTATTCAAACTCGACTCCACCAATATCAAACCGTGGGAAGTTGACTTTGAAATGACGGAGCGCACCCTCGAAGACTTTATTTCCAATATCAAAACCGACCGCCGTGAGGAAGATGTCCTTTACGAGATCCTGCTCAAGTATGGCCTCGACCTGACCCTGCCTATAGATGAATGGATAATGGATAATGGAAAATTGATAATGAAGGAAAAAAGCAATTCTCAATTATCAACTGTCAATTCTCAATTATCAACTGTCAATTCTCAATTATCAACTGTCAATTCTCAATTGGTTTATTCTATCGGTAGAGGAGCACTGATCATCTGCCTGTCGGATGACATTTCCCTTGAGGTGGTTCAAGGCATTGCCAAGTTGAAGGATAAGCTCAATCCGGAAATCATGCGTGTGGTATTCAAGGACTCCGGGTTCAAAGATGACGTGGTTAAAACTAATGCGGTTCAGATTCTCAAACAAGCTGGCATTGTCGATGTAAGGAGCTTGTAAAGATGGAAAAAATGGATGGTAAAACAATGGACATCGTAGCCGAAAACGTTGGCAAACTGAAGGAGATGTTTCCGGAAGCCTTCACCGAAGATGGGTCTTATGGAACCACGAAAGACACGAAAATTGATTTTGAGGTTTTGAAAGAGCTGTTGGGTGAGTATGTGAACGATAAGGATGAACGCTACAGCTTCACATGGAACGGCAAGAGCAAAGCCCGGATGATCGCCCAGATGCCCAGTACCGGAACCTTGCGCCCCTGCAAGGAAGAGTCGGTGGATTGGGATTCCACCCAGAACATTTTCATTGAAGGCGACAACCTTGAAGTGCTCAAGCTCCTGCAGAAGAGCTATCACAAAAAAGTGAAGATGATCTATATCGATCCGCCTTACAACACTGGCAAAGATTTTGTGTACAAGGATAACTTCAAGGACAATATCAAAAACTATAAAGAGATCACCGGTCAGGTGGATGGTGAAGGGCGTAACCTCTCAAACAACCCTGAAACCAGCGGACGCTATCATACCGACTGGTTGAATATGATGTATCCACGGTTGAAACTTGCCCGAAACCTGCTGAAGGATGATGGGGTGATTTTTATCAGTATCGATGATAGTGAATCGTGCAATTTGAAAAAAGTATGTGATGAAATATTTGGTGAGGAAAACTTCATAAATACAGTTTCTATCAATATGAAGAATATCGCTGGAGCATCAGGTGGTGGCGAGGACAAGAAATTAAAGAAAAACATCGAATACTTGCATGTATACACCAAAAATTATGAGCATTTCTCATCTTTTGAGAATGTCTATGATTTCATACCAATTGATCAAATAGTTGAACAATATAGAGAGGAAGGTAAAAGCTGGAAGTATACAAGTGTATTGGTTTACGAGGGCGATAAGGAATATTTAGCATCTACTGCTGATGGCGATGGAAATGAAATTAAAATTTTCACACGCAAGAACCCGATCATCAAATCAATCAATACTGTTTGTAAGGATGAAAACCTTTTCGAAAAGGATGCGTATTTTAAATATTCACAACAAATTTTCCAAACTGCAATGCCACAGAGTTCAATCCGGCCACGAGTGATGGAGAAGGTCAATGAGATTGGAAGCGATGAAGACTTCTTTTCAATTGAGTATATTCCTAAAACTGGGAAAAATAAAGGTCAAGTATATGAGCAATTCTATAAAGGAAGTAGCTTCCGTTTACTTGCGTGGCTTCGAGATGTTTCTGATGAAGTAGATGGGGTTTTATGTAAAAAAGAACTTCAGGGAACATATTGGGATTTTGCAAGCGAAACAAAAAATTTATCTAAAGAAGGCAGTATTGCATTTCCAAATGGAAAGAAGCCGCTGAAAATGCTGAAAAGGCTGATTAGTATGCAACAAGAAAAGGATGACATCTTTTTAGACTTCTTTGCTGGATCAGCAACAACCGCACACGCAGTCTTTTCCCAAAACCTTGAAGATTCAGGTGATAGAAAATTCATTCTTATTCAATTTCCTGAACGTTGTGATGATGATCCCGAATACTCAAAGCAAGGCTACAAAACCATCGCCGAAATAAGCAAAGAACGCATCCGCAGGGCTGCTGCCAAGATCAAAGAAGAATTAGCAACCACAGAACACACTGAAAACACAGAAAAAGAGAATTCTTTGTTCGGCGAAACCGACCAAGAAACCTTTCGTGACTTTCGTGCTTTTCGTGGTTCCAATATCCCTGACCTTGGCTTCAAGGTATTCAAACTCGACTCCACTAATATCAAACCATGGGAAGTCGACTTTGATATGACGGAGCGCACTCTCGAAGACTTTATCTCCAACATCAAAACCGACCGCCGTGAGGAAGATGTCCTTTACGAGATCCTGCTTAAGTATGGCCTCGACCTGACCCTGCCTATAGATGAATGGATAATGGATAATGGAAAATTGATAATGAAGGAAAAAAGCAATTCTCAATTATCAACTGTCAATTCTCAATTATCAACTGTCAATTCTCAATTATCAACTGTCAATTCTCAATTATCAACTGTCAATTCTCAATTATCAACTGTCAATTCTCAATTGGTTTATTCTATCGGTAGAGGAGCACTGATCATCTGCCTGTCGGATGACATTTCCCTTGAGGTGGTTCAAGGCATTGCCAAGTTGAAGGATAAGCTCAATCCGGAAATCATGCGTGTGGTATTCAAGGACTCCGGGTTCAAAGATGACGTGGTTAAAACTAATGCGGTTCAGATTCTCAAACAAGCTGGCATTGTCGATGTAAGGAGCTTGTAAAGATGGAAAAAATGGATGGTAAAACAATGGATATCGTAGCCGAAAACGTTGGCAAACTGAAGGAGCTGTTTCCGGAAGCCTTCACCGAAGATGGGTCTTATGGAACCACGAAAGACACGAAAATTGATTTTGAGGTTTTGAAAGAGCTGTTGGGTGAGTATGTGAACGATAAGGATGAACGCTACAGCTTCACATGGAACGGCAAGAGCAAAGCCCGGATGATCGCCCAGATGCCCAGTACCGGAACCTTGCGCCCCTGCAAGGAAGAGTCGGTGGATTGGGATTCCACCCAGAACATTTTCATTGAAGGCGACAACCTTGAAGTGCTCAAGCTCCTGCAGAAGAGCTATCACAAAAAAGTGAAGATGATCTATATCGATCCACCCTACAACACCGGCAATGATTTTGTTTATAAAGACAACTTCAAGGACAACATCAAAAATTATAAGGAGATCACCGGTCAGGTGGATGGTGAAGGGCGTAACCTCTCAAACAACCCTGAAACCAGCGGACGCTATCATACCGACTGGTTGAATATGATGTATCCACGGTTGAAACTTGCCCGAAACCTGCTGAAGGATGATGGGGTTATTTTTATAAGTATTGATGATACTGAAGTTTCAAATCTTCGTAAAATTTCTGATGAGATTTTTGGTGAAGAAAACTTTATTGCTCATTTTATCCACAAGAACAATTCCAGTAAAAATCAGGCTAAACTTGTCAGTGTTTCTACTGAATATTTTTACTGCTATACCAAAAGTAAGGAATGTTTCAAAGAAGTAGAATGGCGTCTTAGGAAGAAGGGTGCCGAAGATATAGCTCGTTTGTATGACAAACTCAAAATTGAAGGGGCAACATTAGATGTGATTGAGTCTGAAATAAAAGAAATGTACAAAAGACCAAAGTATGCTCATTTAAGCAGATGGAATAAGGTCGACAATATTGGTGTATTTGTTGATGCCGATCTTTCAAGGGAAGGTGGACCAAAAGATTTTACGATAATTAACCCTGAAACTGGAGAGAAATGTTTAATCCCAAACAGAGGTTGGGGAAAATCCAAAGAAGAATTGGAGAATCTTCAAAAAAACAACCTTATTTGGTATGGATCTCCAGATACTCCGCCCCGTGTAAAGGAATACATAAACCCGGATGATGTCTCTGTTCCCGATAATTTTTGGTATTTTGACAATTCTGTTGATACGAGGTGGGTCAAGAATGAATTTGGAAGCCTTGTTTTTCAAAACCCTAAACCACTGGAAATGATTAAAAGCATCATTGAAATGGTCGGTCCAAATGAAAATGAATTGATTGTGGACTTTTTTGCTGGATCTTCAACTACAGCACATGCACTTTTTGAATTAGTTATTTCAGATAAAATCAAAAGAAGATTTCTGTTAGTGCAATTGCCCGAAAAGTTAGATGACACAGAGAAAATGAAGAAAGACAACAAAGATGCCATTCAATTTCTTCAACAAAATAATCTGCCTGTAAACTTAGCCGAAATAAGCAAAGAACGCATCCGCCGGGCAGCCGCTAAGATCAAAGAAGAAAACCCCGATTACGACGGAGACCTTGGCTTCAAAGTATTCAAACTCGACTCCACTAATATCAAACCGTGGGAAGTGGACTTTGACCTGACGGAGCGCACACTCGAAGACTTTATTTCCAACATCAAAACCGACCGCCGTGAGGAAGATGTCCTTTACGAGATCCTGCTCAAGTATGGCCTCGACCTGACCCTGCCTATAGATGAATGGATAATGGATAATGGAAAATTGATAATGAAGGAAAAAAGCAATTCTCAATTATCAACTGTCAATTCTCAATTATCAACTGTCAATTCTCAATTATCAACTGTCAATTCTCAATTATCAACTGTCAATTCTCAATTGGTTTATTCTATCGGTAGAGGAGCACTGATCATCTGCCTGTCGGATGACATTTCCCTTGAGGCGGTTCAAGGCATTGCCAAGTTGAAGGATAAGCTCAATCCGGAAATCATGCGTGTGGTATTCAAGGACTCCGGGTTCAAAGATGACGTGGTTAAAACTAATGCGGTTCAGATTCTCAAACAAGCTGGCATTGTCGATGTAAGGAGCTTGTAAAGATGGAAAAAATGGATGGTAAAACAATGGACATCGTAGCCGAAAACGTTGGCAAACTGAAGGAGATGTTTCCGGAAGCCTTCACCGAAGATGGGTCTTATGGAACCACGAAAGACACGAAAATTGATTTTGAGGTTTTGAAAGAGCTGTTGGGTGAGTATGTGAACGATAAGGATGAACGCTACAGCTTCACATGGAACGGCAAGAGCAAAGCCCGGATGATCGCCCAGATGCCCAGTACCGGAACCTTGCGCCCCTGCAAGGAAGAGTCGGTGGATTGGGATTCTACCCAGAACATTTTCATTGAAGGTGACAACCTTGAAGTGCTCAAGCTCCTGCAGAAGAGCTATCACAAAAAAGTGAAGATGATCTATATCGATCCGCCATACAACACCGGCAACGATTTTGTGTATAAAGACAACTTCAAGGATAACATCAAAAATTACAAGGAAATCACCGGTCAGGTGGATGGTGAAGGCCGTAATCTCTCAAACAATCCGGAAACCAGTGGGCGCTATCATACCGACTGGTTGAATATGATGTATCCACGGTTGAAACTTGCCCGAAACCTGCTGAAGGATGATGGGGTGATTTTTATCAGTATCGATGATAATGAAGTTTCTAATCTCCGAAAAATGTGTGATGAGATTTTTGGGGAGGAAAATTTTGTAGATCAGATGATTTGGAAAAAGCGTTATGGTGGTGGAGCAAAGGAAAAATATTTAGTAACCTTACATGAATATGTTTTGATATATTGCAAAACAATAGAATCTTTTAACGAAATATTCACACCACTCACAAAAGAGAGCATTGAGCGCTACTACAAATTAAAAGATAGTAACTATAAAAAAAGAGGTCCTTATCGAACGCACCCACTGGAGGCTGGAAAGGCTGTTGATGAAAGACCTAATTTGATTTTCGACATTAAAGCTCCAGATGGCACTATTATTAAACCTAAAAGACAATGGTATTGGAATAAAGAGCGTGTAGAAAAAGCTATCTCCAATAATGAGATTGAATTTATAAAAAATGCACAAGGAGAATGGTCTGTGCATAGCAAACAGTATTTGAAGAATGAAGATGGAAGCATTAGACAAGGCAAAGCATTTTCCATTATTGATGATGTTTACAGTCAACATGGAACAAATGAAATTATAGAATTGTTTGGTAATGCAAAAATATTTTCCTACCCAAAACCGTCTAAACTTCTTAGCAAACTGTTGCAAATTGGATTTGAGAATGATGAGGAACTTGTGCTGGATTTTTTCTCCGGTTCTTCCTCAACAGCACATGCTATATTTAGATTGAATGCCGAAGACACTGGAAGGCGCAAATTCATTGTGGTTCAGCTCCCCGAAGCAACGGACGAAAAGTCAGAGGCTTTTAAATCCGGCTATAAAACGATCGCCGAAATCAGCAAAGAACGCATCCGCCGGGCAGCTGCCAAAATCAAAACAGAAAACCCTGAATATGATGGTGACCTTGGCTTCAAGGTCTTCAAACTCGACTCCACCAATATCAAACCGTGGGAAGTAGACTTTGACCTGACGGAGCGTACTCTCGAAGACTTTATTTCCAACATCAAAACCGACCGCCGTGAGGAAGATGTCCTTTACGAGATCCTGCTTAAGTATGGCCTCGACCTGACGCTGCCTATAGATGAATGGATAATGGATAATGGAAAATTGATAATGAAGGAAAAAAGCAATTCTCAATTATCAACTGTCAATTCTCAATTATCAACTGTCAATTCTCAATTATCAACTGTCAATTCTCAATTATCAACTGTCAATTCTCAATTATCAACTGTCAATTCTCAATTATCAACTGTCAATTCTCAATTATCAACTGTCAATTCTCAATTGGTTTATTCTATCGGTAGAGGAGCACTGATCATCTGCCTGTCGGATGACATTTCCCTTGAGGTGGTTCAAGGCATTGCCAAGCTGAAAGATAAGCTTAATCCGGAAATCATGCGTGTGGTATTTAAGGACTCCGGGTTCAAAGATGACGTGGTTAAAACCAATGCGGTTCAGATTCTCAAACAGGCTGGCATTGTCGATGTAAGGAGCTTGTAATGGGAGAGAAACCACGAATGGACACGAATAAACACGAATTGGATAAAACCACGGAACACACTGAAAACACGGAAGTGGGTTTTGGAGGATTGATTGGTGATGTTCGGGAGATTATCTCTCAAGCTAGGTCGCTGACTCGGCGTAGTGTGAACTCTTTGCAGGTGATCTCCAATTATTTGATCGGCATGCGCATTGTCACGGAGGAGCAACGTGGTCAGGAACGGGCGGATTATGGAAAAGCGACCTTAAAGGAACTATCAGCAGAATTAACCAAGGAGTTTGGACGGGGTTACTCTCGCAGTAATCTGGAATATATGCGGAAGTTTTATTTGACCTATGCACCATCAGTGGAGGAAAAATCCCAAACACTGTCTGGGATTTCTGAAAATCGACAAATTAGCCAGACAGTGTCTGGCCAATCTCGCTCGCACAAACCTCAAACATTGTCTGAGAAATTTGATTTGACTCAGATAACGCAGACACTGTCTGCGCAATTGCCGTTGAGCTGGTCGCACTACCTGTTTTTAATGGGGATTTCCGATGTAAATGAGCGCCGTTTTTATGAGATTGAATCCGCCAATGAAGGCTGGTCGCTGCGTGAGCTAAAAAGGCAATTCAATTCAAGCTTGTATGAAAGACTTGCGCTGAGCAAAGACAAAGCAGGTGTGAAAAAGCTATCGAAAAAAGGACAACTCATAGAGAAACATTCGGATGCGATCAAAGATCCACTGGTTCTGGAATTCCTGGGTTTTGAAGAACACCATCGGTATTCGGAAACAGAATTGGAAACCGCCATCATCGATAAGATCGAGCACTTCCTGCTGGAGCTGGGCAAAGGATTTCTGTTCGAAGCACGCCAAAAGCGCTTCACCTTTGATGAAGACCATTTTTTTGTCGATCTGGTTTTCTATAACCGCCTGCTTCACTGTTATGTGATCATTGACCTGAAAATTGGTGAACTGAAGCATCAGGACCTCGGCCAAATGCAGATGTATGTGAACTACTTTGACCGTTATGTAAAACTCGATGATGAGCAATCAACAATTGGAATTGTCCTTTGCAAAAAGAAGAAGGATTCACTGGTAGAAATTACCCTACCGGAAGGCACCAATATTCATGCCACCAAGTATCAGACCTACTTGCCTGATAAAGATGCTCTAAAGAAACAACTCGAAGAAGCCCAAGCAGAATGGGAAGCAGCTCACGAGGATTCCTCGGCAGTTCAAAAAGGAGGCGACCATGAGTAATCAACTTTCGTGTATTTCGCTCTTTTCGCGGTTAAAAAATATTCGTGTCCATTTCGTGGTTCCTGCCTTTTCTGTGTCTTCCGTGTGTTCTGTGGTTAAAAACGGAGGCTTATCATGAAAATCAAATTTGACGCAAATCTGGACTTCCAGAAACAGGCCATAGAATCCGTCGCTGGGGTATTTGAAGGTCAGGAAATTTGTCAGACCAATTTCACCGTGGCTCCGCTGCAAGCTATTGGAAAAGACGCACTTTTTAGTGAAAAGCAATTAGGCAATTCGCTTGGTATTGGCAACCGCTTAAAGCTGCTCCCCGAGGACATCCACAAAAACATTCGCAAGATACAGCTGCAGAACGGGCTGGCTCCTTCCGAAAAAATGGACTCCATGGATTTTACCGTGGAGATGGAGACCGGAACCGGAAAGACCTATGTCTACCTGCGCTCCATCTTTGAAATGAACCGGCTCTACGGCTTTACCAAATTCATCATTGTGGTGCCGTCCATTGCCATCAAAGAAGGCGTTGCCAAGTCTTTAGAGATTACTGCCGAGCATTTTAAAGAGCTCTATGAAAATGTGACTTTTGATGCGTTTGTCTACGACTCCGGCAAGCTATCCGACGTGAGAAACTTTGCCACCAGTCCGGACATTCAGATTATGGTGATCAATATCGATGCTTTCCGAAAAAGCTTTACCGATCCGGAAAAGGAGAACAAAGCCAACATCATCCACCGTTCCCATGACCGGATGACTGGGGCCAAGCCCATTGAATACATTCAGGAAACCAACCCCATTGTTATCGTGGATGAGCCCCAGAGTGTGGATACCACGTCAAAGAGTAAAGAGGCTATTCGCTCACTCAATCCGCTTTGCACTCTGCGTTACTCCGCTACTCATATCGACAAGCATCACATGCTTTACAAACTGGATTCCGTTGATGCCTATGAACAGAAGCTGGTCAAGCAGATTGAAGTTGCCGGAGTTGAAGTCAAAGACGGCCACAACAAAGCCTATATAAAGCTCCTGAGCGTAAACAATAAAAAGAGCCCGATCACCGCTAAAATCGAGATCGATTGCCGCATGAAGAATGGCAGCATTAAACGAAAAGCCGTGGTGGTCTCAAGTGGTGCCGATCTGCTGGATTCAAAGTACAGCGGAGGCCGTGATATCTACGATGGCTACATTCTTGAGGATATCTACTGCGAGAAAGGCAATGAATACATCAGCTTCACCAGCAAGCCGGAAATCCTGAAACTGGGTCAGGCCATCGGTGAAGTTCACCCGGATGAATACAAGCGCCTGCAGATCCGCAAGACCATTGAGGAGCATCTGGATAAAGAGATGTGTCTGCGTCCTCAGGGCATCAAGGTCCTTAGCCTGTTTTTCATCGATAAGGTTGCCAATTACCGCTGGTACGACGAGGACGGCAATCCGCAAAAGGGTCAATTCGCTCTGATGTTTGAAGAGGAGTATGCCCGGGCAATCCGCAAACCTAAATACAGCACCCTCTTTGAAGGGGCCGATCTGGATACAGTGGCTGCCGGTGTGCATAACGGATATTTTGCCATTGATAAAAAGAAAGACGCTACCGGCAACGAAATGTTGAAGGATGCCTCGGGTAACACTGCAGCGGATGAGAGCGCCTACAACCTGATCATGAAAGAGAAAGAGAAGCTGCTTAGCTTTGACTCAAAGCTGAAGTTTATTTTCTCCCACTCCGCGCTGAAAGAAGGCTGGGACAACCCCAACGTATTCCAGATCTGTACGCTCAACGAGACCAATTCGGTTATCAAGAAACGGCAGGAAATTGGCCGTGGTCTGCGTATATGTGTCAATCAAGATGGTGAGCGGGTTCATGGTTTTGAGGTCAACACCCTCACGGTTATGGCCAACGAGTCCTATGAAAAATTTGCCGAGCAGCTCCAGAAAGAGATTGAGCAGGAAGAAGGCATTGAATTCGGAGTGGTTGAAGAGCACCTGTTTGCCAACATCGTTGTTCCGGTTGACGACTACAACAATGAATACCCTGGTGTCGATGTCTCCAAGAAACTGTGGGATCACCTGAAAACCACTGGCTACATTGACACCAAAGGCAAAGTACAAGACTCCTTGAAAACAGCCCTGAAAAGCGGCGAGCTGGAACTCCCTGAAGAATTCAAAGAGCACGCCCCGCAAATTGCTGCGGTGCTGAAGAAAGTGTCCGGCAATCTCAACATCAAGAACCGTGACGACAAGAAGAAGGTGTCGCTGAATAAGGCCGTATTTCTAAGCCCGGAGTTCAAGGAGCTATGGGATCGAATCAAATACAAGACCACATTCAGAGTCGATTTTGATGTCGAGGCACTTGCCACAAAATGCGCTGAAGAAATTAAAGCCAATTTGCAGGTGGGCAAAGCCAGGTTTATTTACCGGAAGGCCAAGGCTGAGATTGACCGTGGCGGCGTTCACGCAGAACAGGTTCAGGAAACAGCCAGTGTTTATGAGCCACGATCTTTCGAACTCCCGGATCTGATCACTTATCTCCAGAACGAAACTAATCTGACACGCCGAACTATCGTTAAGATTATCAACGACAGTGGTCGCCTTGAGTCATTCAAAAACAATCCACAGAAATTCATCGAGCAGGTATCAACCATCATCCAGCACCAGATGCGTCTCTTTGTGGTGGACGGGATTAAGTATCACAAGATCGGGGATGAACATTTTTACGCTCAGGAACTATTCAGCGACAACGAGCTGTTTGGCTACCTGCAGAAAAACATGGTCGAAAGCCAGAAGTCGGTCTTTGACCATGTGGTTTACGATTCCGATGTAGAGTTGGAGTTTGCCACTGCCTTTGAGCGAAGCGACGACATTAAGCTCTACGCCAAGCTCCCGGACTGGTTCAAAATCGACACTCCGCTGGGCACCTACAACCCGGACTGGGCTGTATTAATCGAGATAGATGGTAAAGAGAAACTCTACTTTGTCGTTGAGACCAAAAGCACCTTATTCACCGATGCGCTACGCCCAACTGAAAAAGCCAAGATCGCATGCGGCAAGGAACACTTCAAAGCTCTGGGCAAAGAGGTTAGGTTCGCTGTCACAAATGCGTTCGAGGACTTTTCAGGGAAGTACGTTTAATGAAGAAGGAACCACGAATGAACACAAATAGACACGAATGTTTTTTGGAACAACGAAAAACACGGAATACACAAAAGGGAAATGGTTATGAAGATATCTCAGGTTAAAATTTCAAACTTTCGTGGCTACAAAGATGAAACCACGATCGACTTCAACGATCTAACGGTATTCGTTGGCAAAAACGATGTGGGAAAGTCAACTGTCCTTGAAGCTCTCTTCCCTGATTGTCGCCTGATCGTGTAGACATCTCTGCCTGCCCTCATAGGCCTCCATCAATTCAGGATTGCTCAAAAACTTATTGTACGTTTTATGGACCTCCTTCAAAACTGGATCCTCCTTTATTATTTCTAACAATTCTGACTCTGGTACTTTGCCCTCTAATTTCAAATAGGTTAACCAGCCGCTCAGACCCGCGCTTAAGCCCTGCGGATGATCCTCCAGCCTGGGAGCTTCCAGACGATGATTTTTTCCTGATGCAAGGCGACAAAAACGGAGCGTAGCTGGGCTACATGAGTATTTTGGCAACGTAGCAGCAGGAAAAAAGGGCAAAAATCGAGCCGTGAGGCGTAAGTCCGACAGACTCCTTGTTCCCGAGGTATTCCTTCAAGTTGAAGGGATTGAGAATCGTCAGACTACTCACTGTCGGGAAATCAATGTCCTGAAGAACGGCATTGACGAAGCCACGGCAGTTGTTCTCGCTGCCCTTGCTCCCCAGCAGGTAGCGCATGAAGAAGTCGTTCATTGGGTTGATATACTTGCTCACGATAAGTCAATCGTATCCCTGTCAGGGTGTGCTGTCAATAAAAAGTGGGGTGTGATGCCTCTTCTGAACCTTGAAATCTGTTACCTATGTCCTGAACCCGCACCAAAATCCCATGGCCCCATTCCCGCCGGGCTTGAGCAGAGAATCAAGGCTCAGAAAGACAGGGGTGTTCTAACGGAATGGCTCAACCATGAATGACACCCACATCGGTTTGTACTTGCGGCATCGAAACATACACCGCAAGGGAAAACGCCTGGCCAGTCAAACTGCAACACCAAAACATCAGCGACTTTTGATGCTGTAGGCAGGCTTCTGACTGGCTGTTAGGCTATTGCTGTATTTTCAATACGGAAGTACGAAGCGTGCCTGTATTAGAGGTATCATCATAGTTAAGTCGTTTACTAAAGTGGATTGGATTAGATTCGTCGATACGGCTTAAATCCATCCTTGATGTGTCCATAAGCACATACGCGCTTCTAGACCATATTTCTCCAGTTGAGGCTTCAGAGCGAAATAGAAGTAGTTGATATTTGTATCCAGCATCTGTACTTCCAAAATATGTTGATGGCGAAGCATTCGCTATGGATAACGCCGAAGCAACTTTACCAGAATAGAAGTACTGACTTGATAGTAAATTTTTTGTTTTTGGAAATCCACTATTGGTCTGAAGCGGAAGTATGTAATATTCTTCGGCGTTAAGACTAAGTTCAATATGATCTTTTGCCAGTGTGGTGTCAATTAAACCAGTGTTGATATCCGTCGGATGTGTCGCCGAGGCATCTGTCATAAATGTTTTAAGCTCTAATACTTCCGTACCGCTGTCCGCCATGCCGTAGAGTACATACTGCGAGTTCGGCTCCAGGACAGATTGCGCCACCCATTTATTCTCATCACTAGCCGCTGTCCATGTGCTCGTTTCGGTGTCGTATGTGGCATCATAGACCAAAGCAAGCAAGGGTCCGTGTTTTTTAGCGGTCATATCTGTAGGCACTTCACTTGTATTACCATCAAAAAAGTCTTTAGCAAATGTTACCATTGGAGCGACTATCCGTTGGGCTATAAGAACATTTATTGGATTCGTTCCTAAGTTACGTTTTAATGCTCCCGCGGTCATCTCAGCGGCGGAGGGAGGGTCTTCTTCTGTTTTTTTAACTGCCAGATGATAAGCACTTAGTGATTGACTGGCTGAGATACTAAAAAGCACATAGGAGTCTCGTATATCGGAAGTAGCTTTTTTGGGAATCTCGTCTACGACAAGTAGTGCATCAACAGAGATGGTATAACTTTTTGTTGTCGTACCATCCTCGGCGGTAACGGTGATGCTAATCTCGTCGTTCCTTACCTGCAAAGTATCTCCTTGCGCCACCCCAGTAGCCCCCGCGGAGAGGGTAACACTGGCAACCCTTACCGTCTGCGGAATGTTTCCACTGGAAGGCAGTTCAATCATGGGGGTATTGCCTGCAAAATCAACCGAATACTCCGTGTTGCCGATTGCGAGGGTCAGCTCGCTTATGTTCGCTTCCGAGGATTTCGATTCCGCTGGGGAGCCGCATCCCGTCAATAAAATCGTACCAACGTATAGTACGAATGCCGTTTTCAGAAGATTGTATCCAATAATCCTGGTCATGATTTACCTCCATGAAAAGTTAAATTTAGGGAACCTCAAAAAACCTTTCAGCTCACCTTTACAGTTTCAAGGGTACCTCAAAAAAAATAGTTTTGCAACCCTTGATTCGGGAAAAACGTCTTTTTTTCATGCTAATCAGTATAACAGTTCCAGGTTTGGAAGATTCAGGGGGTTTTATTCGAAAAAACGCAGTCTGGATTCCTCTGTTCCCTGAGCATGAAACAACTGTGCACCTGTTTTAGTCCGGGCCATAAAACAAAATCCAACAGGTTAATGCTGATCACCGGTGAAAGCTCACGGTATCCATGGCCCTGCTCCAGGGCAGACGTGTACACCTTGCCCCAGTAAGATGAGAAATCAGGATAATTTTGATGGATTCGATTTACGGATTAAAGCCCGAGCGAGGATTTCTGTCGGGTCAATAAGCGGGATATTGATATTGCTTTGTTGTAAAGCCAATGGTATCTCAGTACACCCCATAATAATGGCTTGCACTCTTTCCTTTTTTTGTAGGACATGAATGACTTCATGCAACAATTCTACAGCCCTCTCCGATACAGGAAATGAAAATGCTTTTATTCCGAATTCCTTATCGTAGATGGCTCTATGAACTTTCGCCCTATCTTCATCACATGGAAGCACAAGTTTGATTTCCGCATTTGATGCAAAGGCAGATTGATAAATTCCCGATCCATATGTTCCCAATGTTGATAATAATCCAATGGATTTCAGCTTATTCGGGTTTTCTTCTATGATTTTTTTTGTTTCTTCAATCATACTGACAAGTTCCACATTAAGCTCTGCATTGGAAATAAGGGAAAGAATTCTATTGAATATCAGCGAGCTGTGAGCTGTGTTACAGGGGATGCCAACTATTTCGGCACCAATTTGATTTAGTTTGCAAATAACATTGAAAATAGCATTTGCCGGGTTTTCAATGCTATCCTGATTATGGAGATATTCTGTCCTGTCTGTTATATACCTGGAGCAGGATAACAGATAGACTTCGAGGTGATCTTGATCGGTGATTGCTTTTGTGTTTTCAAATATTTTCCTGTTAATATCAAGTCCTGCAAAGGGACCGACTCCACCAACAATTCCTATGATCCTTTCAGTGTCCATATTCATCAGTTTATCATTTAGTATGGAGGACATAAACCCCATCCCATTCATCAGGCGGAGGATTCTCCAGGTATTCCTGACAACGGGTAAGCATAGTTCTGGATAGAACATCTCCACTCTTCATCTGAAGAAGTTTTGTGTAAACAGAAGCAGCTTTCTCCCATTCTTTGTTGAAATACAGGGAGGCACCGTAATCAGATTCTTGTATGAATTGTTCCCCAGTTTTATCGATTTCACCTTTCCTCGATATCAACTCATAGATTCTGACACCCTGGTGTTTCCCTTTGACCGCTACTCTGTCCAGAAGTCGAACCTCAACTTGATTCTTTACATAATCATAAGTTGATTCACTGATTATAATGTGTGTACCATAGACCTTGTTCAGACCCTCCAGTCGACTGGCAAGGTTAGCGGGATCTCCAATAACAGTGTAGTCCAGTCTCTCATCTGAGCCCATATTTCCAACAATAACCTCTCCTGTATTTATTCCAATACGAGTGTAGAATTGAGCGAATAAACCTGTGGGAGCATCCTGTGAAATTTCTCTTAGTCTGGTTTGACAATCAAGTGCTGTATAACAAGCTTGCAGGGCATGATCCTTTACTTCATCAGGAGCACCCCAGAACGCCATTATCCCATCTCCCATATATTTATCGACTGTCCCTGAACTATGGATAATATTTTTACTCATTATACTGAGGTATTTTTCCAGCTCTTTTACAAGATGGACATGATCAAATTTTTCACAGATTGTGGTGAAATTCCTGATGTCAGAAAAGAACAATGTCAGGACTTTCTTTTCTCCACCAATAACAGCTTCTTTGCCAAGACTTATTAGTTTTGATACAAGATTGGAGGGAACATATTTATTGAAGGATCTCAATCCGGTAACCATGTTGGCAAATGAGTGATTCATCTCGTTTACTTCCTGAATTACCGAAGGAACTTCTTCAATATCGTTAAGGGAGAATGCTTGTACCTTTTCCATTTCGGAGGACAGAAGTCTAAGTGGTTTTGAAATCGATTTGGAAAACTTCAATCCAATTAGAAGAGATAAAATCATAAAAAATGACCAGAGAGTTATTACGATAATGTTATTGCGATTCACCTGTGCCATTAAACTCAATTCAGGAATAATAATACCTATTGACCAGTTGAAATAATCATTGGGACTGAAATTTTTGTAAAAAGTCGCATACGTTTTTCCATTGGTATGAAAAACAGGCAGCTGCTGTACATTTTTTGTCGTCTGATAAGTCAGATAAGAATCTCTGATCAAGGGATTTTCAGATTTCGCGGCAGGAATAAGCTCCAGTTTGTCATTGTCCTGATTACTCTTTATGAATCTATCAAATCTATCTAAATTCGTAGATCTATCCGAACTCACTGCAATTAAATCATCCTTATTATTCAGGAGTACTGCCTCACCGGTTTCAGATAGATCAAGATCTCCCAGGAAGAATGAAAATTCCGCAACACCGATATCCACACCCAACACTCCAATCAGTTCATTATCCTTATACGCGGGGATGGCACATGTAATACCCGGAATATGATCTGATGAGAATACATATACATCCTGCCAAACCAGTTCATCCTTGTCGATTGCCAGGTTATACCAGCTCCTACTTCGAGGATCATATCCCTGGTCTATTGGCAGTATTTCATCGGAAAAATATACAGTATTCGCGTCATTATCATGTATCCAGTCGATAGATACAGTTTCTCTGGTACGTTTAATAACCCGATAACTTATACTCCCATCAAGCATTCTCTTGACCATTGTGAAAGAACCATCCGGTCTACCTAAATAAATGGATCCAATTTCCTCATTGATCACAAGGATTTCCCGCAATAACTGCAGGAAAACTGCTTCATCATCTAAATTAAAATTATCATTTACCAGCATATATTTTAATTCTTTAATGATTGATTCAGCACCGTGCATATAACCGGTTGTTTTATCGGCTATAGCAGATGACATTTCATCCATCATATTTTCAGCGATATAGTACACACTTCGCTTGCTTCCCTTATAGGCGACTATAAATGTTGTAAGCCCGGATAACACAATAGATGCGACAATAAGAACAACAACACTGGCTCTCAAAGTAATGAGAGGTTTAATTCCTTTTAGACCAAGCCTCCTATCCCCACGGGTAGATGTTGTTTCAATGACCAGGGATGATGCGGCTATATTGGTATGAACTATCAGGAGGTTCCGTATGGGATCTGCCAGAACATCAATCGCAATAAAAATTGAAATGATGATTTCTGGTGGTATTCCTGAAGGTATGAGTACAAAGGCTAAAACCCCGACAGCGGCAGGACCTGTTGTCCCGGTTGATGCGATACCGGCCAGGATGGAACTGATTATGATTATTCCTATCCGGTACATGGTGAAGTCCTGGTCATACAAGTGCTGGGCAAATACGGCCACTATGGCAAAATACAGGATACTCCCGAATCGTCCAATAGTTATGCCCAAAGGCAGTAACAGTCTGCTTGTCTTCTCAAAAAAACCAAGTTTTCTGCTCAGGGTATCCACAGCGACCGGTAGTGCAACATAACTGCTTCCTGACAGGAGGGCCACTATGACAGGATTCATCAATGAATTGATGACATACCCTAATTTTTTTTTGCTCCTTTTCCATATAATAATGGTGTTCAATGCAAGCAGGATGAGAGCTGTCACGAAAAAAACGATTATGAATTTTATCATGGCAAAAAGAATACCAGTTTCCATAATTGCTAACTGAGTTGACAGCAGACAGAATACTCCAAGAGGAAGAAGACATAATACCCATCGTGTTATTTCCTGCAGGGCATGCATGACACTTGTAAAAAAAGATACAGTATAATCTCTTTGTTTACCATCCAGAGAAGCAATCGCTACACCAAGAAGGATTGAAGAAAAGACGACTTGAAATCTCATGTCATTTACCAGAGAGGTGAATATATTTCTGGAAAAAAAGTTCAACAGAAATCGAAAAAAATCACTGCCTTTTTCGATTTCTGCTGATGAGGTCAGGAAGACCTCAATTTCTTTCTCTTTTTGTATTATTTCCCCTATTCTCTGCAGGTTATCACTGTTAATTCCTTTTCCCACACTGAAAACAATGCCACTGAGAACTCCTGTCAGACTGAATACTATGAAAAAAGCGATATAAATGAGAACGAATTTTCGAATAAATATTCCAATATATTTTGATTGAACAAGTCCCGTGAGGCTTGTTACTATCGACGTAAATATTATTGGAGATATCACCATTTTCAGAATATTCAAATAAAGACTTCCCATTGTAGTGAGTAATATATCAACATTATAAAATATTCTGTAATTGATACTATCAGGAGGAAACTGAGCAAATTTACGAATAAGAATTCCTAAGGGGATTGCACATAAAATCGCTATCAGTATGAGCAGAGGATTAGTGGATAATTTGATTTCTTTCTTTGTAAATAAATTTTCACCCATTAGGAATAGACTTGAGACCTCCGTTAAGATACATCTATTCAGTTTTCATTATATCTGACTATCTTCACACTGATAAGAAACAAGATATGCTATCAAATTCTTCTCTTTTGAATCAGAGAACACACTCCAACAGGCATTCCCTTACAGTTCATCCCCATACCTGAAAATAAGTTTTTTTTCATCTATATCAAAGAAATTTTTCTCAATAACTCTATTAAATACATATACAAATGCTCTATATCTCCTGGGTAGAGCAATTACATAACTATCCGCAGAACTGTGGAATGAAATAGTATAAAGATTCTTCTTTCTATTTGTTTCTAATTTTCTCATCGAATACTGTAAATCCAATTTGCACCCATAGACTATCTCGACTTCGCTGGATATCAAAGCCATTACCATATCGTCATAATTCTCAAATCCTTTCCTATCCGATTCAGGGAAGAGTTTATCTGCCCCTGCCATTAACTCCGGATCTCTGAAAGCACCGACCTTACCGCTGAATGAAGCCAGTTGTGATTTAATCTCGCCATCCTTGACAAAGCTTTTATTTACCAGCAATGCACGGGGAGTGGAAAAATATGGCTTTGTAACACAAAGTTCTTTCTTGATATCTGGTGTTATTTTTAACCTTGACAATGCAAAGTCAGCTTTCTGGCTGGTAAGATTATTGATTATATCCTTCTCTGAACCTGCACTGTTATCAATTTTGAGCTTTACATCAAATTCGTCAGCAATCTTTCTTGCCAGTTCGATATCAACTCCAGAATAACTGCCTCTCGATACTTCATGAAAAAGTGGAATATCATTACTCCTGATCGCCACTATAATTTCACCTTTAGCCTGAATTTCATCTATCGGGGATTGTTCTGTAATTGGCTCATTTTCATCCCGTATCACAATTCTCCGTTCATATTTCGATGCCTTCCCTGCTACCAGAGCATTGACGGCCATGTTGGAATGCACAATAAGTAGTGTGCGCAGAGGATCGATAATTGTATCAATGGTCATAAACAGGATTAAAACTGCCTCTATCGGCAGTCCCATGGGCTCAAGGACAATACTCATCAAACCGAGTGTGGTAAGCCCTGTCGCTCCCGCAGTGGCCGTTCCAGCAAAGATACTGCCAATGAGTGCAATGAAGATACTGCCTGTTGTTAACGGCGAACCATACAACTGACTGACGAATACAGTGGCAAGGGCAAAATAAAGAATATTTCCAAAACGCCCCAGTGTGATACCGAGAGGAATATAAAGTTTGGTTGCGTTTTCAAAAAAACCAAGCTTTTGATTCAATGCCTTCATTGCGGAAGGAAGTGTGGCAAAACTGCTTCTTGTAGCCAAAGCGATTATTATCGGATCCAGAAGCTCTTTCAAAACAAGTCCTAATTTTTCCTTACTTCTTCTCCAGATAATAATTGTATTGATAACCAGTAGAAGTAATCCAACGATATAAAACAGGACTATGAATCTTATCATTGCTGCTAAAACTTCAAAGAACTTCTGACTTGAGGCTATTTGTCCCGCAATCAGAAAAATTAATCCAATCGGAAGCAGATACATCAACCAACTGATAATCGCCTGAAATGCTTTGAAGAGACCTTCAAACACAGTGACAATGAATTCGCTTCTTTCTCCCCCGATAACTCCGGAGGCAATACCAAACAGTATTGAAAAGATAACCAATTGCAGGGCAAGTTCATCCACCAGAGATTTAAAGACATTTCTGGGAATGATATTGGCAATAAAATCTATAATTGTTGCTTTTTCGACTTGTGTTTCCTGTTCTGCCAGAGATATCTCAATATCAACTTTGTATTCAGATTTCTCAATGCTTCTACTAAGGATTTCCTTAGCTTCCTCACTGAGTCCTGCTCCAGGCCTTCCGATTATTCCCGCGAACGTCCCCAGAGCCGCTGTAAGTAAAAGCATAAGTCCAAAAAATGCTAGCATGCGGGAGAGATATTTCCCTATCTCCGGGGTTTTCACAAGTCCGGCAATACTTGAAACAATCGCCGCAATAAGGATGGGATAGATAGTCATCCTGAGCATATTGAGATACATATCGCCCAGAGGCATGCACACGATTAATACTGCACCAATCCAATCATATATTGTGCGTTCATTGGCCGGAACTGTAACATCTCCCCTGCTTCCCAGTACTCCAAGCAATATAGCAATTGTAATTGCTGCAAGGACTGTAATGGGGTTTTTTAGCAGACTCATACTGGCTTGTTTTTTAGTTTTCACTTAGTCCACACTCCATTATTTCGATTCGAATATTTCCGGATATCTGTTCAATAATTCGTCCGCAGTTATTCTATCTATAAAAGACTCCAGATAAAGGTTGATCCATAATAAAAGTTGAGTGTTGCTGCGCTTCACAGCTATGGCAATTGGATCTTTTTCATCTTTTATAATTATGCTCTTTACTTTCAATGATGCATCGTTTCTGGATCTAATTATTTTCTTAATCTCCAACTCATCTCTGTAACCAGCCAGGACATCGCCAGTGAAGACAGCATCAATAACATCATTCCACGTGGGCAGTTCAACAATTGTGGCTCTTGGGAAATTCATTATGGCATAGTTGACATAGGATGAATTGGCAATTATTCCGAGTCTTCCGGTAAAATCCTTAATAAACGGAGGAATATCTTCATTGGAGGGAGCCTTTTTGGCCAGTTCCAGGCGATTCACAACAAGAGCCTGACGAAAGATAATGTAGGGGGTTGAATAGCTGATTACCCTGGAACGCTTCAATGTTCGGCTCAACTTGCTGATGGCCATATCGGCTTCTTCCCTGTCTACAATATCGACAAGATCGTTAAATCCCCGGGCTTCCCTGTTGAATTCAACTTCTACACCCAGTTCTTCAGCTATTCCCTTTGCAAGTTCGATATCGAATCCTGCTAGCTCATTACTGCTGTTGATAAAGAAAAAGGGAGGTTGATCAACCGAATGAATTGCGACTATTAATTTTTTGCGATTTATAATCCTCTGAAAATCCGGTGCTATCGGTTGCTGCTGTGCGGATACATATTGTGCCACACTGAACAACGTAATCAGAAGAATTGATAATCTGTTAAATCTTTTCATAGCAGTATCTCCTCGTACAGTATGATTTCTAATTCATACCACTCAAATTCCTGTCAAGAGTTTTCACAACCACCAGGATACCTTCCCCATCTGCGTATAATTCATTGTTGGTTTCCCTCAGGATTTCGAACGTAGTCAATTATTGATATTTCCTATTTCCTGGAATTCTCAAATCTACTTTGAATCTATTATCCAGTACATGGGAATTCTTGTAAAGTCAACGAATTACCTTAGGGCACCTCTAAAAAAACTTATTTCGTTTCTGGCTTGATCTTTTTCCTCGCTGCTGCGTTGTCAAAATGCTCACGTAAGCAGGTGCGTACCGCAGGAGCAAAGCTCCGAGGAACGCACCGCCAACCACCCAGCTACGCTCCGCTTCTGCCGCCTTGCATCAAGAAAAAATCTAATCAGGTGTGTACCGCAGGGCGTAGCCCGAGGAACACACCGCCATTGCGCCAAATTCCAAAAACGGTTTTTTAGAGGTTGCCCTTATAATCATTCCAATTTTCAAGAGAAGCAGAGGGTACCAGCTGTATGCAATGAAACCATATTCTGGATTATCGGAATGATTTAACAGAGACACTGTTATACTGATCATCCTAAACAATAAGAATATGTGTCGCAAGAATGGCAAAAGAAATGAATACAACCAAGAATCTCATGAGTGTCATGAGCCTATTGTCGACTCAACTGAAAATTTTCCGAATACCTTTTTAAACTTTGCCACAATTTTGCCCGGATTGACCTCATATTCCTGACAGTATCAGAAAGAACGCGGTCCCCTGCCTATGACGGCATCCCAACCTGAATTGCTGAATGACAAATAGCACCATGAAGAGTGATGTGAGTTTTTATGAGGGAATTCCTGTCCGACCATTCATCCGGTACATAACAGGGATCACTTACATGGATCCAGGTTCAAGATCTTCCCATGTAATGCCATCCCCGGAGGCGACATCTCTGACCAACCGCTGTCCGTATACTTTGACTCTATCCCGTGGAGAAATCCCCGGGCGCAGTTCCTTCTCCGTTCGCAGCAGTGCGGTATTCTCCAGGCTGACAGTTGTTCCAGCAGCCAATGGACCTGTAGCATGTATGGAACGATTGGTTCTTCCATAATGTGGTATCTCCGACTCTGCCAGACCCAGAATACCATCGCCCAGAGCGGCTTCAATACGGGGAAGTCCATACTCTGGCATTAATTCAGTAATCACATAATTCAGATGCTTATTGTCGACCTCCTGTGACAGATTTTCCTTCGGTGCATATCGCTTCACTGCGGCTGTCATCAGGGCAAAGTCATCCGGGAGTAAGGCCACCCGGTCATCCAAACCATCGGTTTTATGACTCAAAGTGATGTGTTTTTCCACAATAACAGCCCCAGAGGCCACGGCTAGAACTGGAAGTAGAATTGGATCAAGACTGTGATCCGATAGACCTACGGGCACATGGAACTTTGTTGTCAAAGTTGCGATACTACGCAGATTGGCTTCATTTTCCGGTGCCGGATAGCATGTAAGACAGTGAAGAAGTGTAACTGGAGGTGCTCCACAACTTCTAATAACATTCAATGCCTGTTCAATATCTTCAGGCAGGCTCACTCCGGTTGAAAGAACCAGTGGCTGCCCAAGGCTGGCTAATTGTTCCAGCAATGGTTCGTGATTGAGTTCAGGTGAAGCGACTTTCCAGATTTTAACTCCTATATCCTTCAATAGTTCGACACTTTTCTTCCCAAAGGGCGTTCCCAGGAATTCCAGGTTCCGTTTCTTCGCCTGTTCAGCCAGAGTAGTGTAAAAACTCAAAGGTTGTTCCAGGGAGCGAAAAACCTCGTATAATGGCACAGATCCACCAGGTAGAGGAACAAGTCCAGCTTCCGGGGGGAGAATTTCATCGGCGAATACAACCTGCACTTTTACTGCGTCTGCTCCTGCATCAGCTGCTGCGTTAACCAGATCCAGGGCCTTCTGTTTATCTCCATTATGGGCTGTACCAATTTCTGCGACAATAACGGGTGGTTTCATTTGTGTGTGGGTCAGTCCCGGAAAATGGAAATCCATACGAGTTCCCTGGAGAATGATTTATCTGCCGGTTGAAATTCTGTCGAAACCACAGTATGGAACAAGAACTGGGGGTATGATCACTGAACCATCTTTTAACTGACCATTTTCCAGGATGGCAATGAGAGCCCGGGAACACGCTATGGCTGTACCATTAAGAGTGTGAGCATAACGGATACATCCATTTTCTTTGTAGCGTATACCCAATCGGCGCGCTTGATAATCGGTACAGTTGGATGTGCTGGTGACTTCTCCCCATCCGCCATGATCCCCACGTCCAGGCATCCAGGCTTCCACATCAAATTTCCGGTATGCAGGAGCTCCAAGGTCACCTGTACAGGTATCAACCACCCGGTAGGGTATTCCCAAACCATGGAAAATCTCCTCTTCTATTCCAAGGAGTTTGTAAAGGATGGAATCGGATTCTTCTGCTTTTGCGTAAACAAACATTTCCACTTTGGTGAACTGATGTACTCGATACAATCCTTTGGAATACTGACCCGAAGCCCCGGCTTCCCGACGGAAACAGTGGGACAAACCAGCGAGGTAAATAGGACTGGTGGAGAGGTCCACAATTTCTCCTGCATGATAACCACCCAGAGTAATTTCGGAGGTTCCAACCAGGCAGGTGCCTGTCCCCTCAAGGGCATATATATTAGATTCGTCTCCCCGTGGTACAAATCCGATTCCTGCGACAATTTCTTCTCTGGCAATGTCCGGAGTGGTGGTGAGAGTGAATCCATGCTTCTGGAGTATATTCAATGCATAACGAATAAGGGCCAGATCCAACAAGACGGCTTCATTCTTGAGGAAATAAAACTTACTACCAGATACTCTGGTTCCAGCTTCAAAATCAATGAGGTCAAGATCCTCCGCAATCAGGGTATGATCTTTGGGCTGGAAGTCAAATTGAGTGGGTTCTCCAACACGGGTAATCTCAAGGTTATTCTTCTCCTCTTTGCCTACAGGAACATCTGGATGGGTCATGTTTGGTATGCAGATCAAGGCCTCTTTCATCATCTTTTCAGTTTCAATCAACTGAGTTTCCTTACCTGGGATAAGATCTTTAAGTTTTCTGCCTTCTATTATTAAGGCTTCTCTTATCTTCGGCTCAAGATTTCTCTTCATCTTCCGGGCATTCTCATTGCGCAGATGACGCAAGTGGTCAATCTCAGTGATCAAAGAGTTACGATTCTCGTATATCTGGAGGAAATCATCCACATCAGCTATCATGAATCGAGCCTCAATGTTGGCTTTAACCAGGTCTTTGTTCTCTTTTAAGTATTTAGGATCCAGCATAGGGTATCAATCTTTCCTTATAGCAATTATACTAGAAAATGGAAGAGCTGGGTACTATCATTCCATATTTTTGGAATAGTTCTACTCAGATTTTATACAATGTATTAATAGCATTGCCAAGAAGACAGGAGGATATTTTGGATAGTAACAATGGTAAAAAGAATTTGAAGATGCAAAGAAATCTTTGTCTATTTCTTTTGTTCACGGGACTCAGTCTCATAGGGGTGATTTCGACATCCTGCAAGCCAAAGGAGAAGTCAGAAGTTCTCGTTATTGGCGAGATCATTTTTCTGGATGGAGATGTCAGCCTCAATGGTGCATCTGCCAGCATTGGGGACAGTGCCAGGAGTGGAGATATTCTTGTAACAGGCCCTGAATCCTATGCTGAAATACAATTCGGTGAAGCTCAAATTCTCCGTGCATCAGAAAACACATCCCTTACATTGAATGGCAGTGACAGTATTCTGGAGCTTGACTCCGGAGCATTGTCAGTAATACAGTCAAAGGTTAAAAAACTGACCTTGAATGATACCTGGGATGTGAGCACACCTCACGCTGTAGCTGCTGTTCGTGGAACCACTTTTTATATGCAGGTAGAAAATCCTGATTCAACCTATTTCTGTCTCTGTAATGGCAGGATTGATCTCAAGGACATAAATGGAGGCAACAACCTCATTTTGGAAGCAAGTCATCACAGGGGTGTACGATATATCAATAGATCGGGCAGCATTGTAACTGAGGATGCCCCCATGATTTATCATACGGACGAGGATATGGAATCCTTAGCGGACAGGATAGATATCAGCATAGATTGGGAGAGCATTCCATAGATTAGATGATCCTGAGTTCCTCATTGACTTAAGGGCACCTCTAAAAAACCCATTTAGTTCTTGACTCGATCTTTTCTACCGCCACTGCGTCAATTTCCTAAAGCTGTTTTTTAGAGGTACCCTTAAGGAATGAAAGCATCCACCCATTAGCATTGTTGCCGCCAGAATGATTTATACAGTGTCAGGAAGCTTGTTATAACCTGGTTTCAATTAAATTCGGTTAGGTGAGGATCCATGCCCAATAGAGTAGTTCAATACTCATTGAGAGTTGTGATTCAGCGAATTACCCATCTGGAATGATGAGAAGTCTCTCCAGCGAGATGTTTTGTAAATGCTGTTCCATAATATATTGATTCTTTCAACAGGCTTCCAGACACTACAAATGAATTACGGAATTATACGTGTTCCCGCTTTTTCTTCTAACGCGGCAACGAGATGAGCTGGATCGGTAATGATCCCACTCTTTCCGCTCTTCTCAACAAAATCAATCATAGCGAGAACTTTGGGCAGCATACTGCCCCTGGCAAAGTGCTCCTCATCAATGTATTTCTTCGCTTCTGAAACGGTCATGACAGAGAGTTCCTTCTGATCTGGTTTCCCGAAATTAAGACACACTTTTTCAACAGCTGTTGAAATAATGAATCTATCAGCTCCAAGTTCTACTCCAAGAACTGCGGCGGCAAGATCCTTGTCTATAACAGCCTCCACACCTTTGTAAGTCCCATCCTGGTTACGGATAACTGGAATTCCACCACCTCCGGCAGCAATAGTAATAGTACCATTTTCCACCAGTTGACGGATAATAGACATTTCAACAAGTTTTTTCGGGGCTGGAGATGGCACAACTCGCCGCCAGCCTCTCCCGGAATCTTCTTTTACACACCAGCCAGCCTCCTTCTGTTGTGTTTTCGCATCTTCTTCCGTCATGAATGACCCTATGGGTTTTGTGGGGTCAGTAAAGGCTGGATCATCGGCATCAACCAGCACTTCTGTTACAATAGTGGCCACATTGCGTTCTTTTTGACCCATGCTGATGAGAGTGTTCCTGATAGCTGTTTGAATGCAGTAACCTAATGCCCCTTCTGTATCCGCTACACAGGCATCCAGTGGAACTGAATGGAGCTGAGAACGAGAAATTTCAGCACGGCGCAGTATGAAACCGACTTGAGGACCATTACCATGAACAATGGCAACCCTGCTGTCCGATGCGAGTAATGGACTGAGATTTTCCGCCGTAAGAATGGCCGCATTATACTGATCTTCCACCGTCGTGTGTTTTGAATCAGTAATAAGAGAGTTTCCTCCAATAGCAATTACAACTGTTTCTGACATAATTTACTCCTTAATTCCTGACACTTACATTGATTAATTTGAAAGCCGTTCCATCAAACAGACCCTTGTCGGTAATCTTCAATTCAGGAATCACCGGCAGAGTGAGAAAAGATAACATAATAATCGGATCCAGATTGGTATTGATTGAAAGCTCATCATAGGCCAAACGGTTGAGACGAGTCAATTGCTCATTGACCATATCAGCGGCTTCATTCGACATAAGTCCAGCGATGGGAAGGGGAAGGGAATCCAATAACTGACTCTTTTTCACTAAAACAATGCCTCCTCCGATCCGGGCAATTTCCTCAGCGGCCAGTTTCATGTCGCCATCGTTATCTCCAGTGACAACTAGATTGTGAGAGTCATGAGCTATGGAAAGTCCTATGGCACCATTCTTTATTCCATAGCCCTCAATGAGTCCCAGACCAATGTTTCCGGTTCTTTTATGGCGTTCAATAACAGCAATTTTCCGAATATCCAGATCAGGATTCGATATAAACAATCCTGCATCATTGACACCGACCCTGCGTACAACCTTCTTTGTAATAAGAGTGTCAGCATGAATTTGAATAACATGAGCCAGGTTGCTATGTAATTTAAGTTCAAATGAGGATGAATCCAATGGTGCGATTTTAACAGTATCACTAACCTTTGAGTTATCTGGATGATTCACCTGGAACAAGGGCTTGTGATCTTCAGCGACCTTGATACCATTTTTATACACAGATTTGATGTTGAAGTCAGTCAAATTGTCCACAACCGCAAAATCGGCATCATAACCTGGAGCAATAGCTCCCTTCCCTTTCAGCCCATAACCTTCAGCAGCATTGATGGTGGCCATTTGAATCGCTGTTAAGGGATTCAGGCCTGAACGGATGGCCAGCCGTACATTGTGATCAATATGGCCATCTTCAAGGATTTCCGCGGGTTGTTTGTCATCAGTGCAAAAAGAACAGCGTTTGGAATTATCCGGTTTGACTCCTTTGATCAAATTGGCCAGATTTCTGGCTCCAGACCCCTCTCTAATCAATACTCTCATACCCAGGCGCAGTCTATCCCGCATCTCTTCAAGGGTGGAGCATTCATGGTCTGTCTGAATTCCCGCGGCAACATAAGCAGTAAGATCTTTACCCTCTACCATAGGACCATGCCCGTCTACTGGCTTATCTCTTGACAGCGCTGTTTCCAGCTTCGCAAGAGCATCTTTTTCCGCGTTGATAACGGCTGGATAGTCCATCATCTCACCGAGTCCAAGTACAGCCGGATTGTCGATAATGGACTCTATGGCCGCGGCATCAAGAACAGCTCCCGCATTCTCAAATTGAGTAGAAGGAACACAGGATGGTACCATGAAAAAAACATCCAGGGGGACTTCCCGGGCAGCATCAATCATGTATAAGATACCATCCAGACCACAGACGTTGGCAATTTCATGCGGATCAGCAATCACAGTCGTGGTTCCTCTGGGAACAGTAATGCAGGAAAACTGCTCTGGGGATATAAGGGACGATTCAATATGGACATGACTGTCAATTAATCCAGGAATCACGAAAAGATTATTGAGATTAATTTCATTCCGGCCTTTATAAGATCCAATGCCAGCAATTTTTCCCTGATCAACCGCAATACTGCCACCAATAATCTCATGGGTAAATACATTGACAACCCTGGCATTTCTCAAAACCAAATCAGCCTCTTTCCGACCGGAAGCTACAGCAATAAAACGTTTTCTATCCATGACTTCTCCTTGTGAGCTCTCATGTTGATACTACCACACACAACATTTCTGTCATATAAAAGAATCTCTATAAAACAGATTCAGAAAACTGACGAAGAGATCTTCGCCTGTCTGCGTACAGCTCACAGGCGGCAAAAGCGGTGCGTAGCTTAAGCGGTTGGCGGTGCGTTCCTCGGAGCTTTGCTCCTGTGGTACGCACCTGCTTACGTGAGAATTTTGACAACGCAGTAGTGGCAGAAAAGATCGAGTCAAGAACTCAATGGGTTTTTTAGAGGTTGCCTACTGATTCTCAGTCCCATAAGGGAGATGGATATACACCCTTCTGGATAAGATCTGATAAAATAGACTTCACTGCCGGTTTATCTTCCGGGTAGGTTACCCCAAACCATGCGGCATTGGATTGTAACACCCTGACTTTCAATTTTCCTGATTCAATATTCTCACTGACTGTCTCAGGGATGAGATATTCGCTCTTTAATCTGGAACCTGATTCGGCTAGAAAACCAACAAACCCCATTTCCAACACCTTGAAAATCTTCGGAGTGAAGCCCCAAAAATTCATTGAGACCAACTCCCCTCCTGTCAGCGGGTATACTTTTTCTCCTTCCTGGTACTCTATCAATCCGTTGGAATTCATTCCAATCTTCAATCGCTCTGTAACCTTTGTCAGGTAAGTACCATCGGACTCGCACACACCTCTTGATACCGATCCGTGAGGACTCAATGTGTTTTCAAGTCTATACCCAACAATGATTCCTTCCAGTGAATCAGAATCAAGCTGTCTTAGACCTTTGATGCTCTCATTGAAGGCTTCAGCACCATAGAAATCATCCGCATTGATAACAATAAACGGCTCCTGAACAAAGTCTCTACAGGTTAGAATAGCATGGCTTGTACCCCATGGTTTAACCCGATTCTCAGGCACTTTGAAACCGCCAAGGTAGCTGTTGAGTTCCTGAAATGCATAATCAACGGCAATTTTTCCCTTGAATTTTCCACTGATCGATTCCTGAAAAGCATCGTTGATATCCTGCCGGATTATAAAAACCACCCGGTCGAAACCAGCCCTGATCGCATCATAAACCGAATAGTCAAGAATGATTTCACCATTTGGTCCCATTGGATCAATTTGCTTGATTCCACCATATCGACTGCCCATACCAGCGGCCATAATCACTAAAGTCATATCATCCGTCCCTTACATCTGACGTGCAATATTCCTGATTGCTTCACCAAAGCATTCTACTACAGAAACCACTTTTATCCAATCAGCCAATGGTTCTGGCACACTTTCAACACTATCTGAAATATACAGGGTTTCGATTCCAGATTTCTCAAATCTATCCATGGCACCATCAGAAAAAACACCATGGGTAATTGCAGAAATAACTCTCCTGGCTCCTTTCCTCCATAATCTTTTTGCACATTCTATCAGGGTTCCACCGGATATAACAAAGTCATCCACAATCAGCGCTGTTTTTCCAGAGACATCACCAAAGATGTCCACAATCTCAACCGTTTCGTTCTTCGCCAGATGCTGTTTCACTCCTATCGCGACAGGCACATTGAGATACTGGGCGTATTTCCTGGCTTCATCCGCAAAACCTGTATCCGCTGAGACGACAACGAGATCTGTCGAACCATTATCTTTGATAACTTGATCACAAAATGAGTTCAAACTGGTTAGATTGTCCACTGGAATGCGAAAAAAACCTTGAATCTGTGGAGAATGGAGATCCATGCTAATCACCCGATTACAGCCAGCATTTTCTAATGCATCAGCACAAACCCGGGCACGTATTGAACCGCCAGGTTCGTCCTGCTTATCCCCTTTGCCATAGCTGAAGTAGGGAATAACCGCTGAGACTGACACCGCACCGGCCCGTTTGAATGCGTCAATCCAGAACAATAATTCCATAAATGTGTCATTGCTGGAATGGACTGTTGACTGAATGATGAAAACATCCTGTCCCTGGACATTCTCACCAATCTGAACACAAGTGTTTCCATCTGAATACTTGTGGGAATAAGATTTCCTCAAGGGTACATTCAGGTATCGGCAGATGGACTTTGAGAATGATATACTTGCCGATCCGGCAAAGATCATTATATTCTTTTTCAAAACAAGCCCTTAAAGCACCATATTTTTGGATGATCGGGGAAAGGGTATAACATCTCTGATATTCTGCATGCCAGTAACATACTGAACGACTCTTTCCAGGCCTAAACCAAAGCCGCTGTGAGGTACCGAACCGTATCGTCGGAGGTCAATATACCACTGATACTCATCCGCATTCATACCTGATTCCCTTATTCTCACCTCCAATTTGTCCAGTCTGTCTTCCCGCTGGCTACCTCCAATTATCTCGCCCAGTCTGGGAACCAGAACATCCATGGCCCGTACTGTTTTCCCATCATCATTCTGCTTCATGTAAAAAGCCTTCATGTCCTTCGGGTAATCGGTGACGATGACTGGCCCGGCAATAACTTCTTCCGTAAGATAGCGTTCATGTTCTGTCTGGAGGTCGGTTCCCCAGGCCGGTTTCAAGACAAATTCAACTTTTGCGGTTACCAGTTCCTTCATCGCATCTGTGTATGTAAGGTGGACAAATGGGCTGGAGACGACTTTCTGAAGGTTTTCTATTATTCCTTTTTCTACCCACTGGTCAAAAAATTCCATATCACCTCTACATTTATCCAGAACAGTTGTGAGAAGAAATTTAACAAAAGATTCCGCCAGAGCACGATTATCGTCGAGATCACAGAAAGCCATTTCAGGTTCCACCATCCAGAATTCCGACAGATGCCGCGTTGTATTCGAATTTTCTGCCCTGAAAGTGGGACCGAAGGTGTATACATTGCTCATAGAACAGGCATAGTTTTCCACCTGGAGTTGACCACTCACCGTAAGGAATGCCTTCTTTCCGAAGAAGTCCTGATTGTAATCAACTTCTCCCTGATCATTATATGGTAGAGACTGCATGTTCAAGGTGGTTACCTGAAACATATGACCGGCCCCTTCAGCATCACTTCCGGTTATGACCGGTGTATGTATCCACTGAAATCCCCGGTCCTGGAAGAACTTATGAATCCCCATGGATAAGGCATTCCGAACCCGAGTTACGGCCCCAAATGTGTTTGTTCGTGATCTTAGATGGGCAATTTCCCGGAGAAATTCAAATGAGTGGCGCTTCTTTTGTAATGGATAATCGGCAGGTGCATCTCCGATCATTTCCACCGACTCAGCCTGAAGTTCCATACTCTGTCGGCCGCCTTGACAGGGATGAATAAGACCGGTGATTTTGACACTGGCTCCTGTCAGCAAACGGTGGCTCAGGTTGTCATCCAGTATACTGGAACTCTTATCAACAACGACTTGAAGATTCTTTAAACAGGAGCCATCGTTGATTTCAATGAAAACAAGATTCTTGCTCTCCCGCTTCGTTCTGATCCAACCATAAATGATTTCTCTGCGCTCATCTTCAGGCCCAGAAAGAATTGACTTGATAGCGGTTCGATCCATGTGAACACACCTTACTATCAGTCAGCTTCATCGTCAAGTTTCCAAAAGACTGTAGGGTACCTCTAAAAAACAGCTTTAGGAAATTGACGAAGAGATTTTTTCAGTATTCAAAGGACACGACTACGGAATATTTCCACGGCGGCCCCTCTGGATTCAGCCGGAACATCAGGTTTTTCTACTGTTACCTGACAGGCTGTTATGAGCGGCTCGGTAAGTAGCAAGTCGGCAACAGACTCGGCCAATGATTCAATCAATTCAAAACTCGTCTTACTGACATGAGCATGTAGCTTTTTCGAGAGAGCATCATAATCTATGGCATTGGCTATATCGTCGGTTCGGGCCGCTTCAGGATTGTCATAGAAAATGGTAAGGTTGATGATCACCTGACGAGCTTTGAGCCGCTCTTCGTCAAAAACACCCAGAATACAGCTACATCTAAGATCCCGGATATGTATTCTGTCCAGAGTATTAATGTCCATAGATATTTGCTTTAAGGTGACGTCCACCATCAACAAAAATCACCTGACCTGTGACAAAAGATGCCTGCACAAGGTATAGAACAGCCTCGGCCACATCATGCGGATTTCCGCAGGTGTTCAATGGATTGGATGCAGCCATTCTTTCCATCCAGGATTCATCCTTCTCTCCATGTTGTAGAATTATTCCGGGCGCAACAGCATTGACGGTGATATCTGGTGCATATTCAACAGCTAAATCACAGGTGACAGCGTGAAGAGCACGTTTAGCCAGATGATATGAGGCATGCGAAGGGTCCCTGTCCGCATAGCGTGTATCAAGAATATTGACAACAGTTCCGGGTCTGCCACTTTGCTTCATAGCCCTCATCATTGCAAGAGGGGAGAGAACCTGCGCAGCCATGGCCCTGGTAAGAGATGTGAAGTTGACTTCATCATAAGTATCTTGAGGATAGTCACATGCAGAATTAACCAGAATATCGATACCAGAATGCTGTTGACTGAGGTCAGTAAACCAATGGGTTGTACCATCGCAAACCTCAAGATCATGGTGAGTTAAAACGGCATGCCGTCCCATATTCTGTATTTTGTTGACCACATCCATTTCGTTATTATCAGGTTGGCTGCGGCTGTGAACAATGATGTCAGAACCGTTTTCTGCCAGTTTCAATGCGATAATCTCTCCCAACCGATTCTTCGAACCAGTTACCAGAGCCATTTTTCCATCCAATCCCATCCAACAAGAATAACCCTGACTGGGTTATTTAGCAAGATTTATGATTGACATCAGCCGAATCATGGCTTATATTGGATTCAGCAAACATTAAATTGATACCATAGAGGCAGTATATGGCGAAATTGATTTCTAATATTCCCATGGAAAAATTAGTAACCAGTGCAAAAAATATGTATGAATTGACAAATGCGGCTATCCATAGAGCCAAGCAAATCACTATAGCCGGGTCAGAACATCTGGGAGAGGCTGGTGGAAAAATAGTACCTCTTGCAATTAAAGAAATTATTACCGAAGAGGTTCAGTATAATTCGAAAGGAGACTGATCGTCCAAGAACTGTATTGATCTTTGGCCCTACAGGTGTGGGCAAAACAACTATAATAGAAAGAGTTTTTACAGATACGGCAGAAGTAATCAGTGCCGATTCCCTACAGGTTTACCGTGGATTGAATATTGGCAGTGCAAAGCCAGGAACGGCCATTCTTAATCATCTACCTCATCATCTAATAGATATTCTGGACATTGATCAGAGTTTTGATGTCGGTGATTTTTATCATCTCTGTGAAATCTGTATGCACGACATACTTGCAAGAGGCAAGCTTCCTGTTATTTCTGGAGGAACAGCTTTCTACATGAAGGCCTGGTTAATGGGTTTACCACGAACTCCAGCCATTGATAGGAAGATACGTGAAAAAGTAAAAAAACAATGGTTAAAAGCTGGAAATGATGAGATTCATCAGGCACTTGGCACGATTGATCCAGAAAGTGCAGAAAGAATTCCTTCGGGTGATCGTTACCGAATGCTGAGAGCATTGGAAGTATATGAACAATGCCAATTACCTCTATCCAGTTTCAAGATTCCAGATAAACCCAGAAATGATATCGATTACTTACTGATAGGACTCAGGCGCACTCGCGAAGATTTACATCGTAGAATTGAGGAAAGAGTTGAATCAATGATAAGCGCTGGTTTAGAGTCGGAAGCAAAGCACCTGTATAGTCTGGGAGCAACAGATCTGGATCCGGGAATGAAGGGAATTGGATATAAGGAATGGCTGGGAACAAGGGAGAATCCTTCCCCCACATTGGAAGAAGTCAAGAAACTCATAATCCAAAACACCAGGCGCTACGCGAAACGTCAAATGACTTTTTTTTCGAAACTACCTGATGTTATCTGGATAGATGCAGGTGATGAAGGAAAAACTGCTGATGAAATCTCAAAGATCATAACAGAATTTGAGATATCCTGATTTATCCCTTGACCAAGCTGACTCAGACCACCATAATTCACTTGATTCGGGGATCATTGCTTTTGCTCCCCCTGTTTTAGTAAAGAGGAGAGCTGACTGTGCCCTGTGGACGCAAACGGAAAAGGAAAAAAATAACCACACACAAACGTAAGAAAAAACTAAGAAAGAATAGACATAAGAATAAGTAGAACCGGTTCTCGAAGAAATATATAAGGCAACCTCTAAAAACCGTTCTCGGAATTTGGCGTAGAGATTTTTTCCTGCTGCAAGGCGACAAAAGCGGAGCGTAGCTTAAGCTGTTGGCGGTGCGTTCCTCGGAGCTTTTCTCCTGCGGTACGCACCTGCTTACGTGAGCATTTTGCAACACAGCAGTAGGGAAAAAGATCAAGCCAAAAACGAAATAAGGTTTTTTAGAGGTGCCCCTTAGTAAGGGGGCAATTTATAAGGAGATCGACTATGTTATTCCCTCACTGTCCTAACCCGAAATGTAGCAATTTCAGTGCCCCGAAGCAAAAAAAATTGTTTTCGATGCACAGTTCGTACCACACAGAAGCATTTGGAACGGTCCAACGCTAAATCGGCGAGAGAATCCATGGCGACGGTAGGAGGGAATTTGAATCCTGGGATTGGTTGAAGTGGGTTTTACAGGCTTTCTGACACTGGGTACATCTTATGAAAAGAGTGACTTTCTCAAGAAACCTTGTAGACATTCATCCAGCAAAGCTTTATATTTCCTTAAATCCGGCGCCGTACCCAAGTGGCTAAGGGAGTGGATTGCAAATCCATCATGCAGCGGTTCGAATCCGCTCGGCGCCTGTTTAGAACCTTGAATACGAATGTAGTGTTGAGGCTCAATAATGAGTTTCATTCCATAGATAGCTTTGCTGAACCTGACCCGATACAGAAAACGCACAATGATCACATCTGGAGCCATTGCCTCTGGACTTTCAGTTCTCATTCTGACCCGTTCCCTCCTTCCTGGTATCAATTCAGAATCAATTAAGAATCTGCGTTTATATGAAACGGCTACTGGTCGAATTATGGCTTCAGGATACCGGGAAATGAGAAACTCTCTTCCTCTGGAAAAATCCTTTGATCCAGCCCTGGTCAAATCTCTCCTTGCGGAATTTGGGGCATCCTGCACTCCACAAGTGAGCTTTGGCGGAGATTTAATCTTCTACAAAGATCCCTTCCCCAAGGATGGAAATATTCCAGGGATATTCACGGCCATCCACCCAATACAGGACACTGAGGTTTTCAAGGTACATGAAAGTCTTGTGGAAGACAGATGGTTGAGAGATGAAGAGTACGGACTTGTTATTGGTCATTGGCTTGTGGAAGACATTGGTGCCAGAGTTGGTAACATGGTAATCGTAGAAACCCAGACCAAAGACGGTTATGCTCAAGTGTTTGATCTGGAAATCGTAGGCATCATCAATAGCCCAAACCCCAAATTCACTCGATCAGGTATGTTCCTTCCCCTGTCGATAGCTGATGAATTATTGGAGATGGAAGGCATGGTCACTGAAATGAATGTCCCTTTTAATGAAAATTCTGCTGCTGACAGTAAATTTGCAGCCTTAATCCCAAAAATCAATGAAGCAGGATTGGAGGCATTGAACTGGCAAACTCCTGGAGAAGATTTCATTTCCATGTCACAGGCGGAAGCTGGCAGTTCGTTAGTTATAATACTCCTGATTCTTATAATCGCTGGAGTTGGAATATCCAATGCCATGCTGATGGCTGTATATGAGAGAGTCAGGGAACCGGGAATGATGCGGGCTCCTGGGATGAAGGACAAACAGATTCGCAGCCTTTTTCATGGGTATGGCTGTTCTGGTTGCCATGTTCTCCACTCATAGAATCCTGCGAATGGACATCCCTGGTAGTCTGCGTTTCAATTGAAACCTGACATGGAACTCGGGGAGTCATCTCCAGGTTCATTGGAGTGATGGTGATTTTCTTCCAGTAAACCTGAACATCTCCATCATTTTCTTTCAGGAATGATCGGTATCCAGGTACCAGGATCACCGTAATCCAGATTCGGGGGAATCTCATGTAGCTGAACAGGATGCCAGATCTTTTTCTGACCGAATGGACCTATTTGTCCTCGAACAATCAGTTTCTCGCCATCACGCCATACTAGGACGGATGCGATAAGTCTTCTCTTCATACTATCTCTCCCGGGGGTTGGTTCACTGCTTGATAAAGGGGCAAAGTGATATGGAATTCTGCTCCTCCGCCACGATGATTTTTGTATTCGATGGTTCCACCATTATTCCTGATGATGAAATCTGTGGACGCCTGTCCCAGTCCCATTCCACCTTGATTCCTGCTTGAATCACCTCTGAAAAATGGTTCAAAGATAAGGGCCTGCTCCTCTTTACTCACTCCCCTCCCCCTGTCTGTAATTAAGAAGACAACTCTATCCCCTTCCAGACAGGATCGCAGCTCAATCGTTGATCCCCTGGCACAGTAGTTCTGTGCATTCTTCAGAATGTTTTCAAACGCTCTGTACAAGAGGTTTGGGTCAGCCATAATCTCAGCTGAATTGGGCAGTGAGTAATCAGAATGAAAGATGTGCCCTGAAATCTCCATATCCTTCCTGTAATCTCGTATAAGACTATTGGGGTTTCAATTCATCTCTGTGACTGAGTTTTTCCATACTGAAATGAAAGTTACCCTGCTCCACCTGCCTTGCCCCTTCTTCCAGACGGCTCACAGATCGACGCAGTTGCATGATTAAGCGGGAACTGATATAGAGGGGGAAAAAAAGACAGGCGATGAAATAAAGAGCGGCCAGAACCCAAAGCCACTGACTGAGAATCTGAGGTAGGGAATCCTGATTGACAAAATAGGCCATCAATCCCCGCTGATTGTTGTAACGATACAACGGATATGATTCAGTATTCGGTCGGTCGTTTGAACGATATGCGCATCATGTTGTTTCAGGATTGCAATGCGGACAGCTGGTTGACCATTGAATAAAACTTTGTCCTTCGGATCTTCTAATACACGGCTCACATTGGCAAAATCTTTGATTCTGATGGGAATTCTTCCTGGATACGATATTACCGTATTTCGGATGTCATCCAGGGACGTAAATTCTCCCTCAGCCTGAATGATGTATTCCAAACCATCTTCATTGAAAGAACCCGAACCGAGTGTCTTATTCTGCGCTTCAAGTATTCTGGAAATCATAGTCAAGTTGAATGAAAAGGCCTCCAGTCGATTTCGCACGGCCGCAATTTCCACCTGTTCGTCTCGAATCCCTGTAACATCAACCGCAGCGACTCCTTCAAGTTTTTCAAAAGAAGGCTTAATCCTGTCTTTTACCATGGCAGTAATTTTAGATAGCGGCTCTCCATCCACACTTCTGACAGCCAATTCCACGATGGGTTCATCATTCATATCATATTTATACAGTGTAGGTGTCTGGGCAAGTTCCGGAAGAGTCTCTTCCATCTGTCCCAAACGGGACCGCAGCTCATTTTCAATGGTGATCATGGATGCACTCCACCGGAATTCCAGAACGATCCGGCTTATTGAATGTCCAGAATAGCTTGTCATCTTATCCAGGCCACTGATACTCCCCAGCTTCTCCTCCAGAGGATTTGTAATTCGCTCCCTTACTTCCTGGGAAGAGGCCTGGGGGTAAACCGTCACAATACTTAAAACAGGCGGATTAAATTCAGGATATAGATTCATCGGCAAAGTGAAGAAGAGAAATACACCCAACAGGGATGCCATGGCAAAGACGACGAACACTGCCAGAGGATGTTCAAGCAGGTACTCGAATTGATTAACCACGATTACTCCAGGGTGAGATCCACAAACATGCCAGCCTTCAACTCTCCGGATTGCCTGAGAGGAATGAAAACAACCTTCAAACTCCGGCTGACTGGATCGACAACAGGAGATATTCTTATAAGCAGCATCAGCCAGAATCTGATCCGACTGGACTTCATCCCCAACTTCCACTCTCAATTCCCGAATTTTCCCCTGAGTATCAGGGAAGACATCAACTTCATCCCGAGGTCGGACCTCTCCAGAAAAGCTAAGGATATTCATCATCTCTGCGACTGACTTCTCAGGCAGAAATTCTGGTGCAGAAGACGAAACAGACGGTGTCTCCTCAATAGCAGAAACCATACTCTTACTTGATAATCCTTTACTGAAGAGAATAATCAGGGGAAGAAGAATGAGAATTCCTGAATACAATGATTTTTTGAATGTCATACGTTACTCCTTATGGAAAATCTCTGCACCCAGGATACATTTCATCCTCTGAAAGAGCTATTACAGGCCGATTAACAGGCGATAAACGATTCGTTTAAGAGTGATGCACTTATGCCATTAATGCAGACTGGTTATAGTACTGGACCTTTCATCCAGACACCCGCTTTCAAGGAAAAGAAAACAACCATTCACAGAATGAATTCTGTTCGGAGGATTTTTTATCATTTCCATCTTGAAGTGATTCGTCCTGTTTGGTATATTACTATGAATAGGAGGCGTCACCATGAACCGAAGATATTTATTGGTGTTTATTTCTCTGGTTGTGACAACCGGTATTTTTGCTCAGAGATTCGAAAATGAATCGGAATACTATCCAAAAACCTTCGCGATCGAAAGCATATATTCACATGCACTGGGATATAGAGTTGATTATATTAGACAGGACTACAGCATTGAAACCCTGTGGCTTCCAGCGGAATGGTTTCAATCCTCAGACGGTATTGGTCAGATTGCCTATGGAAAAGGAATTGTATACCCCTATATGACAGTATTCTACAAAAACGGCCAATTGGATCATTTTCGATTATATCTTCAAGAGAATAAAACTCACCCAAGCTGGAAGTTATTGAAATCAGGAGTTGACCACAGTGATAAATTTCCATCTCCTGATTCAGAATTGGTATTGACATATCAGGCACAGTAAGCTTGTCTCAAGAAAATATTTCATCCGTCCTCAAAGCCCTTAATGACAATTGTGTTATTATAATACTTGGACATGAAGACCCTGATGCGGACTGCCTTGGATCCCAGCGGGCTCTGGGTTCATGGTTAAAACGACGGGGAAAAACCGTTCATCTATGCTCCTCCGGCCCCTGGAACAGGCCGGAAATTGCTGACTGGCAGCCATTATTTGAAAAACGTATTCCAAAAGTATCTCCTGAGAAATCGATTCTGACTGTTTATCTGGATTGTTCCTCTCATGATCGGACTGGTTTCAAAGAGTCAGACAGGCCACCCGGATCTGTACTTGTGGTCGATCATCATGCAACAGAAAACACATTCGGCGACCTACAATTCGTGGATACGGACTACCCTTCGACAACCTTACTCATTCAACAGCTCATTGAGGCGACTGGAGACACTCCAACTCTGGAAGAAGCAAATTACCTATTCCTGGGTTTCTGTACAGACACAGGTTTTTTTCGGCATCTGGAATCAACACAATACAAGCATATGGATGCTGTTGCTCGATTGATGAGAATTGGAGTATCCCCAACGGAGACTTTTCGGTTACTGGCTGGTGGTAGAAAACTCAGTTCACGCCGACTTCTGGGAAGAACCCTTGACCGGGCTGAGCTTTATTTTGATGGACGACTGTTAATGACCTGGGAAACCTGGAAAGACTGGCGGGAGTGTGGAAGCGAAAAAGATACAGATATGCTGTACCAGTTATTGACCAGTATTGCCGGAGTGGAAGCTGTTGTACTTATCCGGGAACAAAATGATGGGAATTGCTCCATCAGTTTCAGATCACTTTTTGACCTGGATGTAAGCGTAATTGCCAGATCCCTGGGCGGTGGTGGACATCAAAAAGCATCCGGCTGCATGTATAGTGGGAATCGACATGATACAGCTGAACACCTGCTAAGGATTTTTGCTGATAGATTGGATCATTGAGACAAAGGGATAACAGGCTTAACATGGGGTTTATACGCTAACAAGCTTTCTGACGCTGAGAAAAATCTCAAGGCAACCTCAAAAACCGTTTTTGGAATTTGCCGCAATGGCGGTGCGTTCCTCGGAGCTTTGCTCCTGCGGTACGCACCTGATAGTGGCGGTGCGTTCCTCGGAGCTTTGCTCCTGCGGTACGCACCTGATTACGTGAGCATTTTGACAACGCAACAGCGAGGAAAAGATCAAGCCAAAAACGAAATAAGGTTTTTTAGAGGTGCCCTCAATAATTACCTTGACTAATGAATACTCGAGGAGTAACCTCATATGCGAATAACAAACAACTGGTATAAGCAGAATCATCCTGCCTGCTTCTCCAAGGAGACCCACCATGAAAAGAATGATTTCAATCTCTATACTTATACATCTTTTTCCCCTGTTCATTGCGGCTGAACCGCTCGTATTGACTCTTGACGATGCCGTTGAGATGGCGATTTCTGAAAATCTCACTTTGAAGAAGTCAGATATCACCTTACTGAAAAAGGAAAGGGCAAAACGTACATCATGGAACTCTCTGCTCCCGTCAATCACAGCATCGGCCTCTTTGACTGCAAAGCATGGAATCTTTTCATTCCAGGGTGAATCGGCAGCCAGTTTTTCTGATCCAGGGAAACTTGGATTCAGTGCGGGTTTGACCCTTACACTTCCTCTGAATGTGGCCATAGCCACAGGAGTACAACAATTAAAAGCAAGTTATGAAGCCGGTTTACTTGACCATGAAGCAGCTGTAAACAGCTTGAAAAGGGATGTTCAGAAACAGTTTTACAATATTCTGGCGAATCAGGAAAACATCATGATTCAGCAGGCCAATATTGATTTAGCTCAAAAGAGATATGAACAGGCATCTGAGAATTTCAAAACAGGTTTAGTCCCTGAGCTTGATGTTTTATCAGCGGAAGTTTCTCTATCGAAACTCAAACCAGCTCTTACCAGTGCCCAACAGACATATAATAGCATGGTTCTCCAATTTAAAACTATTATCGGGGCAGATAGAAATGATGATATAACCCTTCAGGGTGAACTGCCCAATGAGTATTATGGTACTCTGAATGCCGAAGAATTGATCGAAAAATACCTTGCAAATCGACTGGATATCCGCAGTCTTGACAAACAACTGGAAGCCCTGGGTCTAACAAAAGCAACACTTGCATTAAATTCAAATACTCCGACATTGAGCATTGGATATACCTATGGTCTCAATGGTTCCAATGCCACGACCAACATACAACAACAGGCAATAGAACCATGGACAAACTGGAACGATATGGGAACCTTGAGCCTGGGCCTGCAATGGAAACTCGACGGATTGATTCCCAATTCAAAAACCAATGTACAGATTAAAGACCTGGAAGACAATATAAAGGATCTTGTACTCACCCGGGAAATAGCATGGCGGGGAGCTGGTACTGAAGTTGAGAATCTTGTAGGCAGTATTCAAACCTACCGGCTTACAATAGAAGCCAATACATCCAGTACCAAACTGGCCAGGAAGAACTATGAACTCACTGCTGAAGCATACAATGTTGGAACAAGGCAATTATTAGATGTAGAAAGTGCACAGAATGATTATCTGCTTGCCCAACAACAGCTTCTTATAGCGAAATATCAATACATTGCTACAATTCTCGATTTAGAGTTTGCCTTGAATATTTCTAAAGAAGAATTTCTTCCCTGAGACAGAATAAATTACATCAATTACATTCATGTAATTTATTAGCTCCAATTTATACTGAACATAGCTAATTCAAGCTGATTCTGGCCCTAAAACCTCAAAAACAGTCTGAATTCCTGGCACGAATCTTGCATGTAATAAATCACCCCATGCAGAAAAAGGAGTATGCAATGAGCGATGATTTAACTAAAGCGGTATTGGCCTATCAGAAAACTGGTGAAAACCGGAAAGAGCTATTAGAACGGATATATCTTAATGCTTATAAGTATCCAGTTAATTTCACTAATTGGGATTATGACAAATGCTGTGACTTCTTTGTTGCTTTTATGCCGAAAATCCCAGGATTGGTACTCCGTTTCAAACCATTGCATACCTTTGAATCCTATCTGTTCAGCAGTCTGCAATGGTACATGAAAACCTTTACTGAACAGTTAGCATTGAAAGAACATTACGAAGTATGGTCGGAAAATGAAAGCTCGACAGCCTTGATGAATATGGTTGAAGAAAATCCTGTTCAGGAAGGTATTTATGCCACGGCTGAAGTCGATCCTCTCTCGAATTGTCCGTTGAAAATTGATGCAGAAGGTCACATCGCAATTGAATCTATCCGAAATCGTATACTATTTGTGGTTTTAACCTATGTGGACGATATTGATCCCGTAAAAATTCCAGCTATTGCACGACTGACCTGTGTTGATCCTCACTGGTTGGAAAACTCCATGGAAATCGCTAGAAAAACAATCTTTGAAAAAACTATTCGGCGAACAAAGTTGAGAAATCGTCGCAATGAATGCTGGTACAATATGATTCGGATTCAAAACCGCATGAAGAAAGACACTCAATCGGACAGCATTATGTTTGAGAGATGGAAGAATAAATATAAATACTGGGAGAAACGATATAAACTGGCATCTAATGCGCTCAGTCGATTGAGCGTCAGACTTTCAGCAGCGGATGCAGGCAAAATTCTGAACATCCCACAAAGTACCATTACATCAGGATTGAAATCATTGCGATGGTACTGGACGAGGAATGAATTTAAGAGGTAGTGTATTTTTATGAAATTGCTTCTTGCATCAGGAAATATCCATAAGAAAACAGAATTTGAACGCATCCTGGCACCCCACGACATTCTTATGCCAGAGGATATCGGAATTGAATTCAAGGTTCACGAGAGTGGAAATACTTATTTGGAGAATTCCCTCATTAAAGCACAATACCTGTTCAACGCATCTGGAAAATACCCTGTCCTGGCAGATGATTCAGGACTGTCCGTTCCAGCATTAGGAGGGGCACCTGGAGTCTTTTCTGCCCGATACGGCAGTGAAAAAACTGGCAGAGTGCTGGATTCAGCAGATCGGAACGCCATTCTACTGAAAAACACAGCTCATTTGACCGGAAAAGAACGTCAGGGTTTCTTCGTTTGTTGTATAGTTCTCATGTTGGATGAATATCGCATTTTTTCTGCCCAGGAGACTTTCCCAGGTTACATCGCTACCGAATCAAGAGGTACGGGTGGCTTTGGTTATGATCCAATTTTCTATCTTCCTGACCGCGGTTGCTGTGTTGCCGAACTCAATGAAACTGAAAAGGATACCATATCACATCGTGGGCGCTCCTGTAGACGACTGAAGTGCATACTGGATAGTTTATAATCAGTCACAGAGAGTACATGACCCACAGTCTTCTGCATTTTTAATCCTGCATATACTTATTTCAGAAGGAGTTAAACGACGGGTAATGGTAGGTATGCTTTTCTGGGAAGTGCCTCTCAACCTGATCATGACAATCAGAGTAGTGCTCAGCAGAAAAAGAGCAAAGCCAGCAATAAAGGCAAGCTCATCCTGAGTGAAATCAGTCCTGCTGTCAATGGCATATTGAACAACAAGACTATTGGCTGGTATATATCCTGCCAGAAAAAATGCAAGGGGCAGTAGAAACATCAGAGCTGTTGAGAGTATAGTCCGGCCGGGAGGAAGGTATATTTCAACCATATCATCCTCTGTCAGATCTAAGTTTTCAGGATTCGCAGCTTGATAAACCCTTTCCCTGATCCTCCAGAACTGTTGAGATGCTCCATTCCTGCGAACATCATCGTTGCAGACTTGTGGATTTATATTAAGGGATCCTGGGTTAACTACTCTAACAATTTTATTCACAGGAAATTTCCTTGCATGGTATATCTATGGCTTCCATGGAAACGGCTTTACCATCAGAGGCTATACTCAACAACCCACCCTGCATTCTGAGATCACCCCAACCATCCTTAGAACGTTCTGGAGTTTTATTAAGCAAAGCACACAGTTCAATTTCACTGTTCATTCCATAAATAGAACCTCGACTGCCAGTACGCCCTGTATCTGTAATGGAGGCCGTACCTTCATTACTTATCTCTGCAGCTGCTGTAAGACATCGAGTACCTGATCCCAACATTGCCGTAACAAGTCCATCCGTAAGAAATGCCATTGTCTGCTTCTCTGCTGTTGTACTTGCGTGAAAGTTCAGCACAATGGCCGGGGTTTGTTCATGGATTTCCTCTACAATGCGAATAACCTGAGTGAAAGGATTATTCCCATGTAATCGATTGTAACCGAACTGGCCAAGTAAACTGATAACTCCAGGAGGTCCTGCCCGTGTGTTGAACACACCCCAGCCTCTTCCAGGACTTTTTGATGATATATTGGCTGGCCTGAGAATCCATGACAAATTGTGCAATTCGGTTGTCAAGTCCTTCTTTTGATAGCAGTACTCTCCTAAGGTAATAACATCTACTCCACTTTCTTTTAATGCTGAAGAATGCCTCTTTCCAGGCCCAAATCCTCCCGTAGCACCATTGGCATTAGCTATAACAAAATCAATATTATGATGTTCCACTAAACTATTGAGATGAGCTCTTATGACTGAATACCCTGCTTTACCCACAATTTCACCAAGAAAGAGCACTCGCATGAATGAAAAGATAGTGAATAAGGGTTTACATGACAAGTAAGAATTCCGGTGCTTCACAAATATTTCAAATCCCATATCCTGACAGGATGGGGTCGAGATAATTACTTAGTGTCAGAAAGCTTGTTAATTGAATATAAACCCATGTCAAGCTCGATATAACAGAGGGCACCTCTAAAAATCCTTATCTCATTTTTGGCTTGATCTTTTTCCTCACTGCTGCGTTGTCAAAAGATCACGTAAGCAGGTGCGTACCGCACAGAAGCATTTGGAACGGTCCAACGCTACATCTGCAATGAAGGTTTAGGAAGGAATTTGAATTCCAGGATGGGTTGAAGTGGGTTTTACAGGCTTTCTGACACTGTGTAAGGGTCACAAGTTTTGAGTCGGTATATTCAAGTCGGTAATTTTGGCAGCCTGAAAAAATCGACTGGGAATTTCTGCCTCAAAACGTCGTTTTCCAGATGTTGGCAACTTGATCGCCAGTTTCCAGGCATGAAGCATCAAAGAAGCATCCGGTATTCGGGTGTCAGTGCTGCTATAAAGACTATCCCCGAGTATTGGCGAGTTGATATATTTCAAATGAACCCGAATCTGATGAGTTCTCCCCGTATAAATTCGGACTTTTACCAGGGCATATTCCTCACTGCGGGAAAGTACACGATACCAGGAAAGGGCCTCTTTGGCATTTCTTGTACCAACTTCAAATATCTTCCGATTTATGGGATGACGGCCAATTGGTCTGTTTATTTCACCTTCATTGCCGGGAGGGGAACCACGGGTAATGGCCAGGTAGGACTTTTTCACTGTTCTTTTTCGAAACTCACTGGCTAAGAATTCCATCGTTTCGGGATTCTTTGCGGCTATAATCAATCCAGAGGTATCCTTGTCCAGTCTATGAACAATGCCCGGACGTACCCGGTCACCTGCAAATCGCTCATCAAAACCTCTGTAACGAAAGAGAAGGGCTTGAACCAGAGTTCCATGGACATGTCCCAGAGAAGGATGGACGACAACTCCCTGCGCTTTATTTATAACTATGCAGTTTTCATCTTCATAAAGAATATCAAGTTCCATCTCTTCAGGAAGTATGTCGGTTGCCGGGGGATCGTCCCACTCGACAATAATGTCACTTCCGCCTGTAAGACGTTGGGAGAGTTTTAAATCAACACCCTGAACAGTATGAACCCGAACCGACCGATGACGGATTTGACTTCTTGTAAACAATCCCAGGGAAGAAATATACTTGTCCAGACGGATAGATTCCCCTTCAGGGATCTGGACTCTGTGTCTTTCTCTGTTCATTTCTTTTGTTTCGCAATCCAATATTGATGATCAGGTCAGCAATAGCGATTACACCCGAAGTAATGGCAGCAGCACCAATGATGATGGCAAGATCTCCCTCTCCCCGTTGAGTTCCCAGGGCATATTCAGACGCTCCATTGTTGGTAGCGAGGACGACAATATCGTATACAAGGGAGCTGAGAAAGTATGTGATGGGGAAAGATCCAAAGGTTATAACCTCAAAACGCCTGATGTCATGAGCCCACAAAGGGAATTCTGAGGGTTCATAGTCTTCCGGCATGATGGATTCATCCGGCGGCTTAACTTGAGCCGACAAATATGAATGATCAGCGATAATAAGTAGAAGACAACCAACGAGATAACGGGTCAATCTCTTCCTCCAAAAAGTACCGTTCCAATTCGTAATAATGTACTCCCTTCCGCAATGGCCCATCGGAAATCAGTACTCATACCCATGGAAAGGGTGAGAGGGCCATCAACATAATTCCTGATATGCTCGGACCATTCCCGACACAGTGAAAAGCATTGACGAACTATTCTCTCATCATTAACAAAAGGAGCCATAGTCATCACCCCTTTGAGATGGAGGCAGGGAAGCTTTGATATTACTGCGGCCGCATCGATGAATTCATTTCTATCCATAAAACCCGATTTATTCTTTTCACCCGAAGTGTTGACCTGCAATAGAATCTCCAGGGGTAGCTGAATCTGTTCCCTGTGACTGGAAATCTTCTCCGCCAGTGGAAGGGAATCCACCGAATGTATTCCTGCAAACCGTCTACTGATTTTTTTTATCTTATTGCTCTGCAAATGACCAATGAAGTAGAGTGGATACTGGTTTTCATCAAGTAGTGCAAACTTCTCAACAGCTTCATCCACTCGATTTTCTCCAAAGTAACTCAAACCTACTGTTTTGGCATCTTTGATTTCCTGAACACTCCTTGTTTTTGAAACAGCCATCACCCGGATTTCAGAGACCTGTCGGCCATAATAACTGGCTGCCTTTTCAATCTCTTCCTGGCAATGGATCCATCTTTTTCTGATTGTCATGAACTTCATTATACTTGAAAGATCAGAAACTGGTAACCAGGCTTACCCGATTGATCAGCAATTACCAAACACAATTGATCGATTGAACAGATTTCACTATAAGGGGTACCTGATTGAATCTTCCCAGTATCTCTTTATTCTCACTTGACAACAATGAACCTTCAAAATAGATTGTATTCTGAGCTTCCGGGGTGGTTCGTTGAACCTGAGATTACACTCGTGAACCTGATCCGGTTAACACCAGCGTAGGAACGAGGCTCAATATACCGGAATTTCTCAAAAACAACCTGCACGACAAATCTTGTGAGCGATGTTGAATGTCACAGGGTTTGTCTTACTCTGGAGTTCACAATGAAACTGATCCGGGAAAGAATTCTAACTGCCTTATTTTTTGCTTCTGTGATGACCTTGCATTTGACGGCAGGAGGCAATCAAGATCAGGATTCAACACGAATCCTCAATGTTTACTGCTACGATTCCTTCAGCTCCGAATGGGGACCAGGTCCAGCTATTACAAAGGCATTTACTGATAGAACAGGCATTGAAGTAATACTGCATGCTCCAGGAGATGCCGTAATGCTGCTCAATCAACTCATCCTGGAAAAACCAGATTCCCGGGCCGATGTGGTTATCGGACTGGATAGCAGCTTGTTAAAACGAACAATTGATGAAGAAATCCTTCAACCATATAAATCCCCGAATCTCACAGACATCCCTGACCATCTCATATTCGATCCCAGCTATCATCTGCTCCCCTACGATTACGGACATTTCGCAATAAACTACGATTCCCTGGTCATGGACAATCCTCCCGCTTCCCTGGAGGAGCTGACCAGGGAAGAATACAGGGGAGAACTAATCCTGATGGATCCACGCACTTCCACTCCCGGCCTTGGATTTCTTCTCTGGACAGTGTCCGTTTATGAAGATGGCTGGACAGAATACTGGAACAGATTGAAACCAGCCATATTGACGATTTCTGATGGATGGAGCCAGGGCTACGCTCTATACACAGCTGGAGAAGCCCCCATGATTCTCAGCTATGGAACAAGTCCTGTATACCATGTCGAATACGAGAATTCAACTCGATTCAAAGCACTGGAGTTCTCGGATGGACACATCCAGCAAATTGAAGGAATGGGCATAGTGAAAGGAACAGATAACCAGAGTGCCAGTGAAGATTTGATTGACTTCATGCTGGAACTTGAGGCTCAAAAAACCCTCGCCATACACAATATCATGCTGCCAGTTAAGCAGAATGTACCTCTTCCTCCATCCTTTAATATGGCTCTTCGCCCTCAAAACGTACTGGATTCCAGCACACTGACCGATGTCGACAACATGGACGTTCTCATCGATAAATGGGTGGAGGTTTTCACTCGTTGACCAAATTGGGTCGTCTTGAGAAAGACTCTCTACTCATCATACTACCTGGATTATTTGTTACTCTGGCAATTGGACTGCCACTCACCCTCGTTATTTCCCACTCCATGGGAACAAGCAATGAAATCAGCAAAGTTTTCGCATCCCCCTACTACAGAAGTATTTTTGTCTTTACGGTCTGGCAGGCTCTTATCAGCACTTTTTTCTCACTTATCTTTGGCTTACCGGGAGCGTATCTTGTCGGTCGATGCGAGTTTCCCGGACGATTGTTGCTGAAATCCTTTTCAACTGTGCCCTTTGTAATGCCACCCATCCTGGTCGTTCTTGGTTTTGTACTGGTTTTTGGTAATGGAGGAGTAATAAACCATGTCCGACGATTCCTGTTGGGCGGGGAGGTTTCTCCCTGGACAATTCTGTACTCACTCCCGGCCATCATCATGGCCCATGTTTTTTACAACTCACCCCTGACGATAAGAATTGTGGGAAATGCCTGGAATGCCCTGCCTCTATCGGAGAAAAGAGCGGCCATGTCTCTTGGAGCAAGCCGGTTTCGGGTATTTTTCCTCGTGGATCTGCCTCACCTCATACCTGATATTGCAACGGCAGGCATATTAACCTTCCTGTATTGCTTCATGAGTTTTTCCATTGTCCTGGTTCTTGGAGGAGGACCAGAACTCACCACTATTGAAATTGAAATATTCAGATTGATCAAACACCAGTTAAACTTTGCCAGGGGCAGTATTCTAGCTGCAATGGAATCCCTGTATGCGTTTCTCATGCTCTGCATATATGCCATCATAGACTTTCGCTACCGCTCCCGAACAAGGGATGCGGTACAAAACTTCTCCCACAGACCTCATGTCAAACTCATCGGAGTTGGAAAATGGTCTGCCATTGTTTATTTTATGACCGTTATGATTCTGATTGTGGGTCCTCTGATATCGATTATCATCAACAGCCTCATAACAAGAGCCACCAGAACTTCATCAGTAGCCTTATCCCTCATACACTGGATTAGACTCCTGAATGCCGATGGAAGCATATCATTGAAAGCTGTATTAAGAACTATTCTCCTGGCTTCATGTGTTTCAATTTGCTCCACCCTTGCAGCTTCATCATTGAGCTGGTACTCAGTTAGACACCTCCACTGGAGGAGAATCATTGCAACCGTAATGGCCCTCCCCCTCGGAATCAGCTCCATCATTCTCGGACTTGGCTGGCTGTTATTCCTGCAAATCATACCTCCCGGCAATGGGATGAGGCTGATTTCCCTCATCATGGCCCACAGTCTCATCGTTCTACCGTTCTGTTACCGAATCATTGCCGGCCGATTAAAACAGATTTCAACACGGGTTCCACAGGCCGCCCGAATCTCTGGAGCAAACGCATTACAATCCCTGTTTCACATTGAACTGCCCATGACACGAAATGCTTTGATTACATGCGGAGTTTTCTCCTTTGCCCTGTCTGCCGGGGAACTCAATTCAACCATAATACTGGCACCGGGAGATTTCACAACCATACCCCTTGCCATATACCGCCTCATTGGATCCTACGATATCCATAGAGCCTGTGTCCTTGGCACAATCCTCATCATCATCTGCACTACTGCTTTCTTCTTCATTGACCAATACGAGGAGTTCTAACCTGCAACCCATCATTTTTGAACAAATAAAATACACTCGGAGAGATTTTCACCTTGATGTAAACCTCAGCCTGCCCGGAAGTAAACTCTCGGTCATCCTTGGTCCCAGCGGTGGCGGAAAAACAACCCTCCTGGATGTGTGCGCAGGTTTTCTCAGTCCTGATTCAGGCCGAATTCTGCAGGGCAAACTGGATATAACACCCCTACTCCCGGAGAAACGCCGTATCGGTTTTGTATTCCAGGATCATGCATTATTCCCCCACCTTTCCGTAGTGGGAAATGTAGCTTTCGGCCCCAGGATGAGAGGTTTCAACCGCAAGGAATCCCTCCGCATTGCCCACGAAAAGCTCACACTTGTAGAGATGGAGAACCTGGTGGGACGGCGGCCGGATGACCTCTCTGGAGGAGAAAGTCAGAGAGTGGCCCTGGCCAGAGCCCTGGCCACCGACCCGGATATCCTTCTCCTTGACGAACCTTTTAGCTCCCTGGATGCATCACTCAGACTGAAAATGTGCCGTGAAGTCCGCCGAATAATCAGCTCCACCGGTGTAACAGCTCTTCTCGTTACTCACGACCAGGAAGAAGCTCTCACCATGGCAGACTACCTGGCTGTTATGAATGAAGGGCACATCACCCGCAGTGGTTTACCATCCGAAGTATGGTTCAATCCCATCGATCCATTCACAGCTTCATTTCTTGGGAAAAAGTCCTGGTTGATCATTCAAGAAATCATAAAAAACCCCAGAGGAGAGTTGACCGCCCTGACATCCGCTGGAGAAATACCCCTGCCAGAAACTCAGAATAAAGTATCACTCCCAGCAATACTGATGATCCGGCCCGACTCACTGATCAGCAGAAAAAACGGCATCCTCAAAGGACAACTTGTTCATCTGGAGTTTACAAGTACAGGCTGGAGACTTGAATTGAAGCCCGCAAATTCACTGGAAAATGATTTGCTAACAGCGCACTGGCCTGATACAGAGCCCCCCCGCATTGGAGATGTTCTCTCCTTTGATGTGAAAATCAATGGCATGAGGGTTATTGAAAAAACAACTCAGTCAGCGTAGAATCCATACTACTTAGCCAGTCCTGAGATTCGTCTTCGACTTCAATTCTACAGGACAGGCATATTCCTGAAAGGTAGGTTCATGAGCGATTTCATACGACAGATCATTAAGGATGACCTGGCATCCAACCGAGTGCAGAAAGTGGTAACACGTTTCCCGCCAGAACCGAATGGTTATCTTCACATCGGTCATGCCAGGGCATTCCTTCTCAATTTCTCCATCGCGGAGGAATTCGGTGGCATCTGCCGTTTGAGGTATGATGATACAAATCCCGAAAAAGAGGATGTAATATTTGTCAAAAGCATTGAGGAAGATCTGAAATGGATGGGATGCCAGTGGGAAGGCGAACCTCGTCATGCCTCTGATTACTTTGATCAGTTCCACGAATGGGTTCTTGAACTCATCAAGGCTGGAAAAGCTTATGTGGACCACCAAAGCCCGGAAGAAATCATTGAAAACAGGGGAACCCCTATTCAGGCAGGAGTAGATTCCCCCTACCGCAATCGAAGTGTTGAAGAAAACCTGAAGCTTCTGGAAAAAATGAAAGCCGGAGAGATTGATGAAGGTGTATGCGTTCTCAGAGCCAAAATATCCATGGATCATGTGAACATTCTGATGCGAGACCCCACCATCTACCGGATTCGAAAACAACGCCATCACAGAACCGGAGATTCCTGGTGCATCTACCCTATGTATGATTTTGCTCATGGCTACGAAGATGTTATTGAGGAAGTGACTCATTCATTGTGTTCACTGGAATTTGTCAATCATCGTCCCATCTATGACTGGTTCCTTGACAATACCACCATACCCTGTCGTCCAAGGCAGTATGAATTTTCCCGTCTGAATCTCACCCACACCATTCTCAGTAAACGCCATCTGAGGAACCTTGTTGATACGAATCAAGTCCATGGTTGGGATGACCCCAGGATGCCTACGCTAAGTGGGATGCGACGCCGGGGATTTCCAGCAGTTAGTATCAGACGATTCATTGAAGAAGTAGGAGTGAGCAGGGTAAACAGTCTTGTTGATATTGAATTCCTGCACTTTCATGTCCGGGAAGAATTGAATTCTTCCACAGAAAGACGAATGGCTGTTCTAAACCCGATCAAGCTTACCATCTCAAATTGGCCTGAAGGAAAAATTGAATCCTTTACTGTAGAAAACAATCCAGGCAACCCGGATGCCGGTACCAGGGAAATACAGTTTTCCGGCGAGCTCTGGGTGGAACGGGATGATTACATGGATGACCCACCCTGTCAATGGTTTCGGATGGCTCCCGGCAGGGAAGTAAGGCTCAAGTATGCATACTGCATAACTGTTACCGACGTTATCCGCGATGAGAATAATGAACCCATGGAGATTCGCTGTACCTTCGATCCAGAGAGCCGGGGAGGAAATACACCGGATGGAAGAAAAGTCAGAGGCACTCTACACTGGCTCTCACGCCATGATGCTGCTAATGCCGAAATCCGTCTCTACAATCATCTGATAACACTGGAAGATGCCAGTAAAACTGACGAAGGAAAGGACTTCTTCGATTATCTCAATCCTGAATCAGAGATTATCATACCAACAGCAAAAATCGAACCTGCACTGGCAAAAGCCCGTAAGGAACAACGCTTCCAATTTCTCCGTAATGGCTATTTCATTGCCGACAGAGTTGATTATATTGCTGATACAAGACCTGTGTTTAACCGGATCATAGGTCTCAGGGACAGTTGGGCAAAGATTTCAAAGAAAAATGGATAATCAACTTACAATCTCTACAATAAAAAATTCTTCCTCGCTGCCCCTTCGTTCCATTGGTTTCTCATACTTCAATCGTACTGATTCTCCATTGCATAATACTGGTTCATAGATTATTTGAGCGATTCCTGCGTGATTGCTGTTCTTGAAATCCTCATTGCTGAAAGAATCCAGATCGGTTTCATAGAGATAGACTTTTCCAGATTCGAATAAAAATCTACCTGAAATGCTTTCTCTTGAATTCTTGTTGATCATGGTAAATACCATATCGGGTTTGAATGCAATGACCGAATCTTTGTTTTCAAGTTCAATGGTATAGCCCAACCTGTCTTCAGTAGGATATACCGCAAAATTGTAATACACGGCATGGGCATCAGCACGGTCCTGCCGCATTGATTTCAGATCAAGAACAATGCTCTTATTCGTATAAACATCAACAACATCCACACTTATCATCATAGATTGCTGCCGTCTCACCATTCGATAGCGTTTTTCACTTTCAATTCTGACCACAATGCTGATATTGATCTCCAATATTGATGATTCAAGACTGGTCAAAACTTCAAAGCTGTATATTCCAGGAGCAATTTTTAATTCCTTAATTAATCCTTCATCCTTATAAAACCCCCAGTTCCCTTTATAGCTATCAATTTTTGTTAAATCCAGATTGGTGTCAATGCTTAAGACAGAGAGTTCCATTTCAGATACTCTGTCTGGATTATAACTGCCCAGATCCTCAACACTGACAGGAGAAGATTGACATGATGTCAATAAAATGAATACTGATACTATAATAATTGTGAAATGATTGTTCATTTCTCCTCCTTGATTCAACTCAATAACATGTAAGTTGTCAGGACCTGAGGATACCAGTTATCCTGCCCAATATATATTGGGCACCTCAAAAAAACCCATTGAGTTCTTGACTCGATCTTTTCTGCCGCTACTGCGTTGTCAAAATGCTCACGTAAACAGGTGCGTACCGCAGGAGCAAAGCTCCGAGGAACGCACCGCCATTTCGTCAATTTCCTGAAGCTGTTTTTTAGAGGTACCCTATTGTTTATTCTATCAATATCCTTTTCAACAGCTCAACTACTAAACTTTCAGGAACCTGGGAATATGCCTCTGGACCTTCATCCTGATTGTTAGCGGTACAGGTAATACTGTGGAAGCAATTAGGGTAACATAGCAGGCGAAATTACTATGAGTCTGTCGGACTTATATCTCACGACTCGATTTTGCCCTTTTTTCCCGCTATCGCGTTGCTAAAATACTCACGTAGCCCAGCTACGCTCCGTTTTTGCCGCCTTGTATCGGAAAAAAATCATCAAAATCGCCTCGAAGTCTTAAACCGACAGATTCCTATGAACATGCAGGAAGAGTTTGTAATTCGAGCACAGAAAGGTCAGCTGAGAAAGCGATGCAAAACCCTGTCTCATCAGAATGATGATCACGAGGGAATGTTCCGGGTTCTGAAAGATGATATCACAATTTAAAATTGGGAGGAGAAATGGATGGAGAAATCCTGAAAAGTAAGAAATTAGCAAGAAGGACTCAGAAATCCAATGCAAAGAAGATTGTATGAAAACCCTGTGCGACAATTGACATACATCCACCTGAGCAGGTACTCTCGTCTATACACATCCTGCCTGGATGGTGAAATTGGTAGACACGCTAGTTTCAGGGACTAGTGAGCGCAAGCTCGTGGAGGTTCGAGTCCTCTTCCAGGCAACAAGATAATTACTTTCTTACAACAAAAATTAAGGCAACCTCTAAAGAGCCTCATTTCTTTGATGACATAGCCCATCTAAATGTGTAAATTACTCCAATTGAGATACAGGAGAACAACATGGAAAAATTAACTAACGACAGAATTCGCGAAGCTGTTCGTGATCAGTATGGAAAAACAGCGATATCCGACCAATCTGCCTGCGGTTGTTCCACATCATCATGCTGTAGCGAACCTGGTTCCGATGCCAGGGCTAAATCAATGCTCCTTGGTTATTCGAGTGATGAAGTCGATCAAGTACCTGATGGTGCGAATATGGGCCTGGGTTGCGGCAATCCCAAAGCCATCGCCTCATTAAAACCCGGCGAAACAGTTTTGGATTTAGGGAGCGGCGGAGGATTCGATTGCTTTCTTGCTGTAAGGGAGGTTGGAGTAACCGGAACGGTTATTGGCATTGATATGACACCTGAGATGGTCAGCAAGGCACGATCAAATGCAGAGAAAACGGGTTACAACAATGTTGAATTTCGCCTGGGAGAGATAGAAAACCTGCCTGTGGCCGATGGTGTTGTTGATGTCATTATCTCCAATTGCGTTATCAACCTTTCTCCTGAAAAGTACAAAGTGTTTCGAGAAGCATACCGGGTATTGAAGCCGGGCGGAAGACTGGCTGTTTCTGATATAGTATCGACTGCTGAGCTACCACCGAACTTGAAGAATGATATGACATTGTATACGGGCTGCATGTCCGGTGCATCTTCAATCATAGAGCTTGAAACCATGCTCAAAGACGCAGGATTTAAAAACATAACTATAAATCCAAAAGATGAAAGCAGGGAGTTTATTCGCAATTGGGTACCTGATGGCAGAATTGAGGACTATGTGGTTTCAGCAACCATCAAGGCAGTGAAATGATAGATGAAAGCAGTTGTATACACAAAATACGGAACTCCAGATGTTCTTCAGATCAGAGAATTGGAGAAACCTGTTCCCGGTGATAATGAAGTCCTGATGGGCACCTCTAAAAACCCCATTTAGTTCTTGACTCGATCTTTTCTGCCGCTACTGCGTTGTCAAAATTCTCACGTAAGCAGGTGCGTACCGCAGGAGCAAAGCTCCGAGGAACGCACCGCCACTATCAGGTGCGTACCGCAGGAGCAAAGCTCCGAGGAACGCACCGCCACTATCAGGTGTGTACCACAGGGCATAGCCCGAGGAACACACCGCCACTATCAGGTGTGTACCGCAGGGCGTAGCCCGAGGAACGCACCGCCACTATCAGGTGCGTACCGCAGGAGCAAAGCTCCGAGGAACGCACCGCCATTTCGTCAATTTCATAAAGCTGTTTTTTAGAGGTACCCTGGGGTCAGTTGTTATCTCAATAAAAAGAAAATGAAATCTTGATAGAATTTATACGACATCACAGAGGTATAACCTTGCCGACATAGGGCAAATTCCTGTGTTTCTGGGCATAGTCAATACCATACCCTATCACGAAAACATCAGGAATCTTAAACCCGACATAATCCACATCGACCCTGGTTTCCCGGCGGTCAGGTTTGTCGAGCAGTGTGCAGATACGCAGAGAAGCTGGTTCTCTCAAAAGGAGGATTTCTCGAACTTTGGCCAGAGTAGATCCAGTGTCAATGATATCTTCAACTAAAATGACATTCAGTCCCCGGACATCTTCCGCCAGGTCTTTTTCAATACGGACATCATGAGAAGTAACAGTTCCCATCCCATAGCTGCTGACAACCATGAAGTCCATTTTAACTTCTAAATTTATTAACCGGGCAAGATCAGCCAGAAAAACAACTGAACCACGCAGCAGGCCTACAAGAACAATATCTTCCTGGCCGCGATATGCCTTTTCAATTTCCATGGCCAGTTCAGCGACCCTTTTTTTAACTTTTTCAGCTGACAGCAACTCTTCAATGCGATATTCCATAATCCATACCTCTTATTATTCATTCTAACACATCCTTACAGTGGGGTAATAGTTAGAACGAACTATTCAGGTTTACCAGGTTCCTTCTCCTGATCATAACACGGCCAAAGGATGAAAATTCATCTCATCAAAGAAAGAAGGGGACGATTAAATGTGACACATTGTTTATACTGAAGAATCTATGATAGACAAACTCAACAATATTTCCTCCGAAGCCGTCCTGAAAGCTACCGGACGTGACTGGAACGAATGGATAGCCTTTATCAAGAAATCTGGGGGCGATGAGATGGATCACCGGGCTTTGGTGCATCTGGCAGGAACGGCAGGCCAGGTAGAGAGTCTGTGGTGGCAGCAGAGTGTGGCGGTGGGCTATGAATTTGCCAGGGGCCGCCGGGTAACAGGTCAGACAGCAGACACTGGTTTCCAACTCGGGGTTCAGCGTACTATTCCCATGAATCAGAAAACCCTCTGGCGACTACTCTTCAGCGAGGCGGGTCTGGCTATATGGCTCGGTAAAACGAAAGGCATTTCCCTGGAGCCTGGTTCGACTTTTGAAACAATCGATGGTACCAGTGGTGAGATTCGCCGGATAAAACCAGGCGAACGCATCCGTCTACAACTGAATGGACAGCCCATTACTCATCCCATAACCATGCAAATAACGCTGAACTGTCCCCGCAACACGATATCAAAAACAACTCTGCGCTTCCATGCAGAGAAACTCCACTCTGAGAAAGAAAGAAACACGCTGCGAAAACACTGGAATAATCTCTTCGACGCCTTGATTCATCATGCAAAGCATCAGATATGAAGAATCGTTGGAATCGAAAGCAATTCCGTCTGAAACAAGTTATGGCACCCTGATCCTTGATTAGCCCGGTAACCCAGGACGACCTCATGAGAACTTCCCGGAGTTCAATCCAGACCAGCTGCAAACTATTGGAAGAAGGATGTTTTCACTGTATGCCGTCAATGGTGTATTGAGAACTCCATATCGTAGTGTCAGTAAGCTTGTTAGATGCAGCAGTTGCTTCCATCAGAGAATTAATATATTATAGGAGAAGCAATTATGTAACATCATCCCTGCATTCAATAAGCTTCCTGACACAGCCCTGACACGACTCTCAGTCCCCCTGGATGTTTTCCAAATGCTTATCCAGGGCATGCCAGGCCAATGCGGCACATTTCACGCGCAAAGGAAATTTAACCACTCCCCCAAGCACGGCAAGATCACCCCATTCATCCAATCGCTTCGGAGACTCATCCCCTCGCATAACGCCAAGAAAAACACGAATGAATTCCCTCGCTTCACAAGGATTTTTTCCCGGAAGCCGTTCGGTCATAAGGGAGGCCGATGCGGTGCTGATGGCACAGCCGTGACCATCATGCTTAGCCTCCCGAATCAGACCGTTATCATCCAGAATTACCTCGATTTTCACCGTATCACCACAGGATGGGTTCTCATGGACCGCATCCTCATCCAGATGGGAAAGATCGGCCCGATTGCGTGGAAACTTATAGTGATCCAGGATGATTTCCATGTAAAGGTCATCCAAATTACCAATCTGCTGCATTATTTGAAATACTCCTGAACTTCTTTGATTGCATCAACCAGCTGATCGATATCGCCAGTTGTATTGTAGGGGGCAAGAGAAGCTCTGATGGTTGATGGAATGCTCATCAAACGCATTGCAGGCTGGGCACAGTGATGCCCAGAGCGAACAGCTATCCCCTTAGTGTTAAAAAACTGGGCTGCATCATGACTGTGTACACCCTCAATATTGAAGGAAAACACACCCCTTCGACGGTCAGAACTGTCGGGGCCATAGAGAGTCAATCCTTCCAGATCAGATAAGCGTGCAAAGGCATACTCCTCCAGTTGTGCCGCCCGGCTTTCCAGACGATCAATGCCGGTGGCCGTCATCCAATCCAGAGCCGCCGCCAGACCAACAGCAGCAGCTACATCCGGGGTACCGGCCTCAAATTTATAGGGAAGCTCGTTCCATGTTGACTTCTCCGGCTTAACAATGGAAATCATCTCTCCCCCAGTTTGCCAGGGAGGCATGCTTTCCAGCCAGGATTCCCGTCCCCATACAACTCCGGAACCCATGGGACCGTACACCTTATGTCCACTGAAGACAAGAAAATCCGCCCCGGTCGCCAATGCATCCACCGGTAGATGGGGCATGGATTGAGCGGCATCCAGAACCAGAGGAATATTCCTCTTCCGGCTCCAGTTGGATATGGCCCGCACTGGATTGATAGTTCCAAAGGCATTGGAGATATGCGCCACGGCTGTAATTTTAACCCTCTCACTCCGGCCATCATTATCCAGATCGTCCAGGAATTCCAGATCAAGGGTACTGTCAGGAAAGGCAGGGATGAGAAGAAGTTCTGCCCCCCTGCGTTTGGCCGCCTGCTGCCAGGGAACAAAATTAGCGTGATGTTCAAGGGTACTGACCAGGATAATATCGCCGCTTCCAACCAGTAATTCCGACAGAGACCATGCCAGAAGATTCAGCCCCTCCGTAGTACCCCGAGTAAAAATCACCTCCCGGGGCGACGAGGCATTCAAGTAGCGTTCAATGGTTCGCCGGGCATTTTCAAATGCCATTGTTGACCTTTCGGCCAGATCATATAGCGAACGGTGAACATTGGCATTGTCATTCCGGTAATACCTATCCATGGCCTTTATAACCGTTTCCGGTTTCTGACTGCTGGCCGCGTTATCCAGGTACACCAGATCAGGATTGTTCATCAGGAGGGGAAACTGTTCCTTTATACCATCATCAATTGGTTCACGAGAATCCTGGAAGAGCCTGGAACAATGAGCAGAAAGGGGGTTCATACCAACTCTCCAGAAGTCTGTGGGACTTTAAGACTTCGAGGCGATTTTTGATGATTTTTTCCTGATGCAAGGCGACAAAAACGAACGAAGGCGGCTCGGAAGGAGCAAGTAGGAGGCTTGCGCCTGGAGAGAAAGGGCAGAAATCGAGCCGTGAGGCGTAAGTCCGACAGACTCCTAGGCATAATCGGGCAGCTCCACCCACAGTTCTTCCCCTCTTTGTTCTATGGCATAGGCCGGTATATCCTCCAGGGCCGGCAAACCACGAACCTCCCCGGATCGACAGTCAAATGAAGAACCATGTTTATTGCAATACACCCTGTCGTTCCATATTTCCCCCTCCGAAAGCTTTGAAAACTCATGGGAACAAGTATCCTCCAAAGCCCCCCAGCCCTCGGACATTTTGAATAAAACCAGGTCATACCCTTCCACTTCGACGGCTATTACCTGCCGTCCTGCCGGTAATTTCTCAATGTCAGTTGCTTTCGCGACATTTATCCAACGTCCCATAATCCCCTACTCCTTCCCCAGGACAGCATCAATATCCTCTGAAAGGATGTCAATCATTACTTCGTGAATGCCATCGATCACCTCGGCAAGGAATCCCCGGGTAATCTCTCGAACAGCCTCATCTGGTGAATATCCCCGGCTTTGAAGGTAGAATAACTGTCCTTCGTCAATTTTCCCTGTTGTGGATCCATGACTGCATTTCACATCATCAGTAAGAATGTTTAACTGAGGGATGGAATCCGCACGGGCACCTTCTGCAAGAATGAGGTTTTTATTGGTAAGATAGGCATCGGTTTTCACTGCTTTCGGATAAACATTGATGAGACCCTGGAAGATGGTTCGGCCGCCGCCCGATACAGCCCCTTTGTAAAGGGCATTTGAAGTGGCATTGGGACTGACATGATCCTGAAGTATCCCAATATCCTTGTGTTGACCTTCTTTGGCAACATAGAGACCATTCAATCCGGCATTGGCTCCTTCTCCGGCCAGAACCACATGAGAAAAAGTCTTCACTAATGAACCACCAGGATGAGATTCCACAAATCCAATGTATCCATCCCTCTCCACCCTGAAGCAGTTGGAAGAGAAGAACACAGCATTGTCATCAAGATTCTGTCTCAGGGTTATGTATGCCCGGGAATTGTTCCCGGATTGACCTGTTATACCGGCATTCACTACTGATCTCTGTTCAGATCCCGGAGCAGAATCACTTCTGAAACTCCATAAAACACTGATTTCGCTGCTTTCTCCTGTAACAAAATGAAGGTGGGGAGCGGCATATAAATTGATCCCATTTTCCTCAGTCCTGATGGTTTCCTCAATGATTACAGGAAGTTCAATTCGGCTCCCCTCAGGCAGTTCCAATACCAGCGAACCGGGGCAATCCCGCCAGTGCCAGGCCGAAATCCGGTTGGGATCGCGACTCAACTCTTCCAGTCCCATTTCCTCCTGATCAGTTGGGAAATCGTCGGGGTTCACCCAGGACAGACTCAAACCGGACATCTTAGCCTCTTCCGAAACCGCCATGCCCACGAGCCGACCGGATTCAGTGATAACACGTGCAGCATATTTCTCAGGAAGTTGTGGTGTCAGGATATCCTCTACACTGGACTTGTGTCGGTTTATGGAATGAGCGGCTGTTTCACTCAAGAATCCTTTATTCAATAGACGGTCAAGATCTGTACGCTGCCAGGCTTCATCATCAGGCCCTGGCCATGAAAGTTCTTCAAAAAGAGCGGTGGCTTTTGCCCTCAGATGATTAAGCTCCACCATTAACCGACACTCCCTTCCATTTCCAGTTCAATCAGCCGGTTGAGTTCCACCGCATATTCCATGGGAAGCTGCTTCACCAGGGGATCCAGAAATCCATTGACAATCATCATGGAAGCCTCCTCCTCCGAGAGACCGCGTGCCATAAGGTAGAAAAGTTGATCCTCACTGATCCGGCTCACACGAGCCTCATGTTCCATTGAGACATCATCGGACTCTATTTCCATATAGGGGAAAGTTTTACTCCTAGAGTTCTCATCAAGAATCAAGGCATCGCAAACCACATGACTCTTGATGTCGTGCAGTCCTTCTGCCACTTTGATCAATCCCCTGTAAGTGGCGGTACCACCGTCCTTACTGATAGATTTCGATGTGATAACACTGGACGTGTTGGAGGCATTATGCACTATTTTGCCCCCAGTATCCTGTTCCTGATTCTTTCCGCCAAAAGCAATGGATAATACTTCGCCGTGGGCCCCTTCTCCCATCAGATACACAGACGGATACTTCATGGTTCTCTTGGAACCGATGTTCCCATCCACCCATTCCACCGTGGCTCCTTCCTTCGCCACCGCACGTTTGGTTACCAGATTATATACATCCCCAGACCAGTTTTGAATGGTAGAATAGCGAACCCTGGCGCCCTTTTCAGCAATGATTTCCACCACAGCACTGTGCAGGGAGTCGGTGGTGTATACAGGAGCCGTACAACCTTCAATGTAGTGCACAAAGCTGTTTTCATCAGCGATGATGAGAGTGCGTTCAAATTGACCGAAATTCTCAGAGTTAATCCGAAAATACGCCTGGAGAGGAATATCTACCTGTACATTCGGCGGTACATAAATAAAGCTCCCTCCGGACCACACCGCCGTATTGAGAGCCGCGAATTTATTGTCGTTGAAAGAGATTATTGTGCCAAAGTATTTTCTGACGATTTCAGGATGCTCGGCTACAGCCTGTTCTGGACTGAGAAACAATACACCCTGTTGTTCCAGTTCCTGTTTGATGGAGTGGTACACCACTTCCGAGTCATATTGAGCCCCAACTCCGGCAAGAAAATTCTTCTCAGCATCCGGTAGACCCAATTTATTGTAGGTTGCCAGAATGTCTTCGGGCAAATCCTCCCAGGATTTTACCACTTCATTTGCAGGTTTGGCATAGTAATAGATATCATCGAAATCAATATCACCGATGTCAGCGCCCCAGGTCGGCATGGTTTTACGGTGGAAAGCTCCAAGTGCTCTCAACCGAAATTCAAGCATCCAATCCGGTTCATTTTTCTGGGAACTGATGGCACGGACAACATTCTCACTCAAACCCTTTCCCGGCTTGTATACTGACTTATCCTCATAGGAAAAACCATATTGATAATCATCCAATCCGGTGACAGGAATCTGTGCCTCGCTCATCAGCTTGCCTCCTTCAGCCAGTCATATCCCTTCTCTTCCAGATCTTCAACAATTTCAGGTCCACCGGACAGGACAATACGACCGTCCATCATAACATGCACCTTATCCGGTTTAATATAATCAAGAATACGCTGATAATGAGTAATCACCAGACAGCCGAATTGGGAATTCCGGAGTTTATTGACCCCTTTGGCCACAACCTGCAAGGCATCAATATCCAGACCCGAATCGGTTTCATCCAGAACGGCGAAATCAGGCTTGAGCATAAGCATCTGCAGAACTTCCATGCGCTTCTTCTCACCCCCGGAAAATCCTTCATTGAGATAACGGTTGATGAACTGCTGATCCATATCCATGAATTCCATGGTACTGCGAAGCTCCCTGATGTAGGCGCTGACATCGAATCGGCCTTCCTCTCCCCGGCGAAGTTCCACTGCCCGTTTGAGAAACTTTCCAACAGTGATACCCGGTACTTCCACCGGATACTGAAAGGCCAGGTAAAACCCGGCCCGTGCCCGTTCATAAGCCTCCAGATCCAACAAATTCATATCCCCCATGGAGAAGGAACCGCTATTGACCTCATAGTGAGGATGACCCGCCAGAACATTGGCCAATGTACTCTTACCTGATCCATTAGGACCCATAAGGGCATGAATCTCACCGTCAGGTACTTCAAGATTGATACCATGTAATATTGATTTATCCGGTAAACCGGCCTTAAGATTTTCAATTTTCAGGTTCATTATAAACCTCCTTCTATTTTGAACTGCCTGCATTGATTCATGGATTCCTCATATAGGATATCCAAGGAGAAGCCGGGCGTTTTCGCTCATCATGTCCTGGCTCCAGGGAGGGGTCCACACAACATTGGTCATGACATCCTTTACATCTGTCTGTCTCTTAACCTGGGCAATAATATCCGAAGTAATCATATCTCCGAGGGGACATCCGGGATAAGTAAGAGTAAAATCAACCTCTGCGATATTCCCTTCCACCACATGGGTTCTGTAAACCAATCCCAGATCAACAATGTTAATATTCAACTCAGGATCGATAACGTCATATAAAGCATCTTTTACATCTTGATCAGTAGCCATAACTATCTCTTCTCCGAATACTCTGTTAGTTTCGACCGGGTAAACTCATCCAGAGAGATATTCTCCACAAAAGCAATCCACTTATCCTGAAAAACCTGTATGAAGGGTTTAATCGTGCATCCACAATTCTCCTGGGCACAATTCCCATCATCAGTAAGGCAGTCTGCAATGCGTTCATCTCCCCTCACCGCCTTGATGATACGGCCAAGTCGAATATCCTGAGGGATGTCCTTCAGGCAATATCCCCCCTGGGGGCCCTGCATGGCACGGATCAGGTTACCTGCTCTGAGCTTCTGGAGTATGCGGGCCAGCAGCTTGAATGGTATCTCAAATTTCACTGATATCTCCCTCGCAGAGATAAGCTGACCTGCCGGCAACCGGGTCATTTCCACCAGAGCAATAAGCGCATACTCCATATCTTTATTAAATCGAAACATCCACCCTTCAAATACTACAGTTTTGATAGTATTAGAGTAATCACTGACACAATTTTTGTCAACAGTATAACTTCCAATCAATACCTGGAATAAGTCGTCCACACATTCCTGCTGTAGTCATTGCGCATCAATTAGATTTCCATCTGCCGGAGCATTACAGATGACGAGTAATTCCCTATACGATATAGTTGCTCCATATGATAGATGAAACAACGATTCCCCGACTTCTAGAAGGAATGAATCAAGTATTCAAAGGTAAAAAAGAACTTCGGGAATTTATAATAGCAGCTGTTATTAGCGGAGGACATATTCTTGTTGAAGACCTGCCGGGAACTGGAAAAACAACGATTGGAAGAACACTGGCCAAACTCATCGAAGGAGCAGAGTTCAAACGTATTCAATTTACTCCGGATCTACTCCCCTATGACATCACAGGAGTTGATATCTGGGATGAAGAGACCCGGCAGTTTGTATTTCGGCCCGGGCCGGTATTCGCCAATGTTGTACTGGCCGATGAAATCAATCGAACAACTCCAAAAGTTCAATCAGCACTCCTGGAAGCCATGGCAGAGTTTCAGGTAACAGTTGGCAACCGTACACATTTGCTTCCCCCATTTTTTACAGTCATAGCCACACAAAACCCCATTGAAATGGAGGGTACTTACCCTTTGCCTGAAGCACAGAAAGATCGTTTCATGCTTCTACTGCGTCCTGGTTATCCAGAGAAGGAAATTGAGTACAGCATTGTCACCAATAATCCCGGTCGAAGTAAACTGCCGACTCTTGCACCGGTTTGCATGATGGAAGAACTTCTCCGTATCAAGAAGGAAGTTATGGATGTCTATGTTGATGAACGAATTATCCGTTGTGCTGTAAACATTGCCTCAGCACTGCGGGAGCACCCGGATATTTCTCTGGGAGTATCAACAAGGGGTGCCTTGATGCTGGTGGATGCTATGAAAGGTCTGGCATTAGTGAGGGGAAGAAACTATGTTATTGATCAGGATTTATCTGACCTTGTGGTGGCTGTCTATGCTCATCGCCTGCATCTCAGAGGAGGTTTCTCCAATGCCGAATCAATGGTAATGGACTTTGCTACCCGGGAAATCCACCAGCTGCATCATGGCTAATCAGCAACGGGTACTATTCTACCCAACTGTTCCAGGAGTACTGGCCAGTATCGCCCCCCTGCTGCTTCTGCATTCGGCGATCGAAGGATCCAGAGTTCCTGGAATTCTAATCGGTCTGGGCATACCGGCATTGGTATTCTTCTCCCTGTTGTATCTTTTGATCACCTTCCCTTTTATATGGCGATGGTCAAAGAAGATTGATCACAATCTTCTTTCTCTGCCCGGAGTATGCCGCTCAGGAGAAAATATCACTGTGGAAGCCGATCCAAAACGCCCAGTTTTTCTACCGGGGACCCGCCTGTTTCTTTATTGGCGATTCAGTTTTGGACCGTTCAAGGAGAAGTTATTCATTCCCCTGCCGCCCAGAGGTAAGGGTCGGGGTCAACTGAAGTTTACCCGACGCGGTCATTGGCAAGGCCAACCGTATTTCCATGCCGCAGACCCTTTTGGTTTTTTTGTATTTCGATGCGCAATCGATATTCAGCAAAACATCACAGTCCCACCGGAACCTGCTGCATTGACACGGGGATTTCCGGCAGGAAAGAGGTCAACTGTATCGGCCGAAGCTCCCCGATTGAAAGACGATGCGGAGGAACGTCTGGAAAGGCGTCAATACATTCCTGGAGATGATACACGGCGTCTGGACTGGAAGCACTATGCCCGAACCGGTGAATTCATGATAAGAATCGGTGAAGATACAATCCAAACTCGGGGCAGAATATGGCTGCAGGTTGCCGCATCCCGAAGTCGTTTCATAAAAAAGCGATACGGTCAGCTTGATTCCTCCCTCAGTATGACGATGGCTCTGGTTCATTTACTCACCGAGGCAGGGGAGGTGTTAACACGATTTCCAGGAGAGGAGAAGTGGATCAATACCAATCAGAGGAATTGGCTTGAATGCATATCCCGGGTCGAACCTGGAAGTCTGCACACCAGGAACGCTCCATCCGCAGGTGAATCCCTGTTTATAGTATCCAGCTCAAAGGATATTGAAGGATCGCAGTTCTATAACCAGACCCGGCAGGCAGGATGTCAATCTGTTTTCATAGCATCGGATTCCAACTCAGTTCGCCGTCCAGGGTGGTGGTTTTTTGAAGAGCAATGAGATGGGAAAATTGATGAACAATGTGCCCCGAATTGTACTGGGCGGCTGTGTATGGGTTCTTTATTGCTTTGGCCTGGATGACATTGTACCCCCTGTATGGATATGGGGTGCTTTTCCAATGGCAGTACTGGCAGGTTGGCTGATTAAAAGATTCAAAGTACGGCTTCTACCAGCCATAGCTCTGACGGTTCTGCTTCCCTGGATAATCCGGGGCATCATTTTTACACTGGCTGTTATAACCCGCAAAGACATCCAGGTGAGTTGGGACAGGGGCTGGCTGCTCACAGCACCCCTCTGGTACTTTCTTGCCATAAGTAACTACCTTGTACATAAATTCCCTGTTTTTGCCTGTTTGGAGGCCATAGCTACTGCTATAATAGGCGGAATTCTTATCACCCTTTTTTTCAATGACTTTGGTGATCTCTCCTCCCTGCAGATTGAGAGCTTCCGTTTATTGATCTCAAGCTTCTTGTTTCTTCTAACCCTGCTCTGCCTGTACTTAGCCTACAGTCGAATCCATAGGAAACCCGGAGGAACACTTCATCCGGCTGGTGCGGTGTACTGGGGCAGCCTTATCCTGTTGGTCAGTCTGATGATTTACTTCAGCAATTCAGTACGGCGTGAAGAATCTGTTAGTGCCGGAGGAGGATTACTGACAACTGACCTGTTTCGTTTTGACTTTGGAGACGTTCTCTCTCTTGAACCCAGAATTGAACTCAATGCGGAACTGTCCCTGCTTTACAGGGAAGATGGAAGACCACAAACCCGGTATCTCAGACGTTTTACACTGTCGGGCTGGAGTAAGGAAAAGGGATTTTATAGAGATCCTCCTATGGAAGTTGACTACCCTGGTGGCCCTCCCCTGCCCGCCAGCCTGCCCGGAAGCTTGAGAGCATGGGTTATTCCTGAGGCAAAACAGGCGGGCATAGTCAGGCAGGAGTACTACCTGGTCGCCCTTGATCCAGAATCATTCATCTCACTAGGAAGTCCATTCCGTATTGAGCCATGGACAATCTGGGATGATGCTTCATTTGTACGAGCCTATGCAGCAGATTCAATGGTTTCCCATGCTGGGAAATGGGAACTCTCCGATGCCCCATCCGATGCTCTTCCCTCTGATTTCAAGGAGTACCTTCTTAGAGGTGGTGATGAACTTGAGTTCAAGGAACTGGCCGTAGCAATCATTGGCGATAAAACCGGTGTCTGGGAAGGGGCAAATGCCATTGAGAACTGGCTTCTTAATAATTATTACTACTCCCTCATTCCTGGTCTGGCTCCTGATGGGGATCAATTATCCTGGTTTCTTTTTGAGTCCCGGAAGGGATATTGTTCCTATTTTGCCTTCGCCATGACTAAACTTTGCCGGTCAGTTGGCATTCCCGCCCGTGTTGTGGTGGGATTTTTCACCAGACCCCAGACTTCCACATTGGGTTTTACTCCGGTATTCTCAGATTCGGCCCATGCCTGGGTGGAAGTCTGGATAGAAGAATATGGTTGGATAAGCTTTGATCCAACCTCGAATACAATGGCATTGGGTGAAGATTATCCGATGCGTTTCGTATCTCCCGATGAGTGGCTGCCCCTTGTCGAGGAGATATTGACCCGGAGAGGAGAAGTAAGTGCTGCCATTGAAGAATTGGTGGAGGATTCCGGATTTGAATCAAAGTGGTGGAAGGATCTATTCATTGAGATAAAAGAAAAGCCTTCCGTAATCAGCATAATCATTCTTCTCCTCATTGTACTCTTTTACTTGCCAGGTCGGATAATTCCCGGTATTTCGAACATTATCAGTGAACATTCAAGGATTCCCGAACGGTCAACCAGGGGTCAGTGGCAGCGTTTTTCACGACATTTGATACGCAGCGGATGGCACACAAAAGAGGGGGAGACAATTCTGGAGTGGGCTGAAAGAATCAATTCTGTGGAAGGTTTTTTTTCCTGGACAAAACTATATCTCAAAGCAGAATTCTCTCCAGTCTTTGAAAAACAGGATAAAACAGTAGCAGATTTGCTTGCTGGAAAAGCATGGAGCTCATGGAAAAGAACGAGCTTAAGACGCCGCATCAGAGCATATCTGTCACCGGGGTGGTCAATAAAACTACAATGGAGATCCCGAAAGTGAAACATCTCATATTCGTTACACTCATAACTCTGCTGTCACTGTCCATCCATGCTGATGATGTTGACAGTCTCATAGACAGAGTGGACATTGCTGTTGCAGAAAACAGGTATACTCAGGCGATCACACTTCTGGAGGAAGGGAAGGTCTCCTGGCCCCGGGATACAAGAATCCTGATTCGGGCCGGTAAGCTGTATCTTGAACAAAAACTCTATCATCTTGCGCTGGCCGAATTCTTGAAGGCCGATCAATTGGAACCGAATAATCCCTATATTCTGTTCGATATCGCAAGGACCTACAGCTATCTTGGAAGTTACAATACGGCTGTTGATTCCCTTGAAGATGCCCTTGATGTGGTGGAAGAAGGGGCGCTCCGGATATCTATAATTGACGATCTCAGCTGGATGTATTTCAAAACTCACCGAATGGATGAAGGGATTACTCTTCTTGAGGATGTTCTTCAGGACCAATACAACCGGGGTTGGGCCCATACTCTGGGAACCCTGTACTCAGGTGTATATAATGCTGAACTTGCTCGAGAATGGTATCTGAATTCCATTGACGATGCCCTTAACAAAGGGGACGAGTTTTTCGCCTCTGTCGCTTTTTATAATTTATCCATACTCGAACAAACTTTTTACCAATATGACAAAGCACGAGAATATGCCAGTCGATCTCTGGAACTCCGCGAGCGGACTAATGGTTACATTATCACAGGTGAGCTGGAATTCATGTCCTGGAACTTGCATGATTCCATCAAGGCGTACAGGACAGCAGAAAGCATGGATGTAACACCTCTTTCCCGTGTAAACATTGCGTATTTCAGCAGACGGATTGGTCGTTTAGACGAAGCGGTACGGTATATAAATGATGTTCTGGCAGAAGGTGATGATTCCTGGATGCATTCCTATGGCATTAATACTCAGCGTTTCAATATGGATCTCAATGAAATTCTGGCGGCTGCATGGAAGGGAAAGGCAAAAACAGAAGCCCTCACTCCTCAAGGAGGCATTGGAGGTCATGTCCATCGGTTTATCCGCTCCCTTATATGGAATATCCGTGGAATTTATCATGATATGAAATACCGTGCCCTGTCGAGTCAATATGTATCGGAACTCACCGCTGAGGGAAATATCCTTGATTCAGAATGGTATGCATATCGCTTGAATCAGGGTTATGGTCAACCAGCAATACGGCATCTGGACAATGCACAGGCTCTTGAAACAGCATTAACCGTCCTCGCAGTCCCATGGTATCTGCTGGAATCTGGAAAAGAAAAAGGTAAACAAACGGATATAAATCTGGCACTAAATTCCTTTCAATCCGATGAACGAGAACCCGTTGAACGCTCGCTGCGAGCACTTGCAGAAATAACATCCAGGCGCAAAGATACAGAATCAGATAAAGCCCTTACCGATTTGTACGCCATTAATCCAGGTGGACTCCGACAGTATGGATTGTCTTTGCCTGTTCATCTCGTTATTTCTGGAGAAAAGCTGCCGCTGCTTAAAAGAAGAATCACCCGTATTTTACGATCGGCCGGATATAGAATTACAGGAAAGAGAGAGAGTTCAACCTCAACCCTGACCCTCAGTATGCGAGATGAAAAGCTTTACTGGTATCTGTCAAGTCCTGAGGGAAAAACCATCAGCGAGGCTCGTACTGGAATAATCGAAAAGTCACGGGATGTAGCGGAGGTGTTGACAGGACTTCTGGATCGTTTCTATGAGATATAGTCAAAAGTTGTGGATGGGGTAAAAAAAGAGCAAATCCTTCTGTAAAATAATTGGTGAAAAAGCCAAACAGAAAGGAGATGCTCTATGGAAGAGTTTACAACAAACGGAAATGATTCGGAAGTGCTGAAAAGCGAAACAGAATCGGTTTTGGATCAGGTTTTGCGAGAGGGAGCCAGAAAGATGCTTATTCATGCCCTGGAGTTAGAAGTGGAAGACTACATCAATGCCCATAAACATGAGCGTGATCAGAATAATCAGCGCAAGGTTGTACGCAATGGTTACCACGCCCAACGAAAAATTGTGACAGGGGTTGGTCAAATGCAAATCAAGGTTCCAGGAGTGGATGACAGGAAATTAAAGAGCAAGCGAGAGGATCGCTTCACCAGTGCCATACTGCCAACCTATATGCGCAGAACTCCCAGTATCGACAACCTTGTTCCGGCGCTGTACCTCAGTGGTGTGTCCACATCTGCTTTCCAGACAGCTCTTGCCTCGATTCTGGGTGAAGGTATTGCCGGACTGTCGGCGACGAACATAGTCCGCTTGAAAAGGTTCTGGGAAGATGAGTTTCTTCAGTGGGAGAAACGTGATTTGAAAGCTAAGGAATACGCCTACATCTGGGTGGACGGCATCTACTTCAATGTAAGGCTTGATGATCAAAGGAGCTGCATTCTTGTAATCATTCAGGCTAAATACCCCAGGGCCACCCAGTGTCTGGAAAAGGACAGGGAGAAGCTGTTCACGTTCTACAAATTTCCGGCGATGCACTGGACTCACATCAGGACGACCAACCCGATTGAGTCAACCTTTGCTACTGTCCGCCTTAGAACGAAGAGAACCAGGGGCTGTGGTTCAAGGGTGGCAACATTAAGTATGGTTTGGAAGCTCTGCCTGGAGGCTGAAAAGAACTGGCGAAAGCTACGTGGATACAAGCTAATCCCCAGGGTTATTGAGGGTGTGTTTTGTAAAGATGGAGTCTTCAAGGAAGAGGCCGCGTGAAAAAAATGAAGGATTTGAAATTTTCTCATCCACAACTATTGACAATAACTCTCTGGATCGTTACTTTTTTTATACAAAAGTGGATTAAGGAGAATGAAAATGAAGAAGTTTTCTTGGCTAATGAGCAGGGGAGCCCTGCTCTCAATCGGACTGTTGGCGTTTCTGGCATCGTGCTCGGGAACGACGGATAATGACGGCGGTACAACGCAGCCGTCATTCACGTACAGCAGCGGAGTCACCGCAGAATTTGGCATGGCTCAGGACGCGGTAAGTTCTGCGCCGACGTGGACAAACCTGCCGGCGGGCACCGTCACCTACAGCATCGCAGGGCCGCCGGGCGGCTCGAAGCTTAACGTTACACCCACCGTAGGAAGTGACGGAGTTGTGACCGTCCCGCAAGAAGCCTATGCCGCGACTGAGGACTGGACCGTGAAGGCCGCCGTTGGAGACTCAACGTACACGGCAACGATCACGATAGCAGTTAATCCGAAAGAACACACGATAGGAACGGTGTCCTATACAGCGATAAACGCCAGCAAAGATGTTGCGATTACGTCGGTGAGCCCGAGCTTTACAGACGCACTGCCAGATGGCGCAACGGCTGAATACACGGTGGCCCCCGCTCTTCCCGCCGGCCTGGACCTCGACCCTGAAACGGGAGAAATTACCGGGACCCCCTCCGCGGAGCAGGTAGCGACGGAGCACACCGTTACCCTCACCCTGACGGGGAACTATTCGGGAACGGCGACAGCCTTAATAACAGTCACCGTTGACACCAGGGCCCCCTGGGTGGAATCTCTGGTTTATGATACCGCCTCTGTCATCGTTGAAGTGAAGGGCGGCAAAGTCGCCAGTGCAGTAACCATTGCCTCGCCCACCCTCACAAAGAAGACCGAAGTTACATCTTCCATAACAGCAGAGTATTCCAGCGTGGAAAACAGAGTTGCTGTCGTCAGCAGCACTGGAGCGATCACCATCTCAGCCGGAACGGATCTCTCGGACATTGACGGGAATGACTTCACCTTCAATGTAAAGGTAATCGACAGCGGCGGCGCCTATGCCGACTTCCAGAAGACAGTTACAGTAAAATTGCAGAAAGTAAAAAGCATTACATTCGGCGCGCCTCCAGCGCTGACCTACGGTGATGCACCCCGGACATTGACAGCTCAGGTGGATGCGGTGAACGGCGCCGACACCACGGTGACATATAGCACATCGGATGCCAATGTTGCGACCGTGGACGCCGGGACAGGAGAATTGACGATAGTAGCCGCAGGAGAAGTCACCATAACGGCAACTTCAGGCTATGACTCTTCGGTTACAAGCGAACAGACTCTCACTATCGCTCAAAAAGATATTGCAACAGTGACGGGCTTCTCTATTTCCGTTGCTGACCAAACTGTCCCCCCCTTGCAAGCATCAACTTTCACCGTAACGATCAACAATGACGACGGTCTGAACGCAGGAACTGATTACGGCCTGAGCATAGAGAAAAATGGAGCCTCCGTAGCTGCCGTCACCATAGATAACAGTGGTAAAGTCTCTATAGCAAACACAATCAGCACAGGCGATGCCGGAACATACACCGTTACAGCCGCCGGAACGGGCAACTACACGGGAGAGAAAACAGCCGAATTCGTACTGACGGTAGTGTACAGCGTAGGCGACACCGGCCCCGCCGGAGGGAAAATCTTCTATGTGAATCCTAATGCCGCCAGCGATGGATGGACTTACCTGGAGGCGGCCTCGCAGGATAGTGGTCGTATGGAATGGGCTAGTCCTGGAATAGAGATTGGCGGCACGGGCACAGCCATAGGAACCGGAGAATCCAACACAGCGATAATAGTGGCCACACCTGGTAGTAGTGACGGATTAAAGAAATACGCGGCGCACTTCTGTAGCGATTTAGAGCTGGGCGGCTATGACGACTGGTTTCTGCCGTCCAAGGATGAGTTGAATGAGTTGTATAAGCAGAAAGATTCAGTAGGCGGCTTCGTATCTGACGGGTACTGGTCTTCTTCAGAGATAAGTACCGGCATCGCGTGGCAACAGGACTTCGCCGATGGCAACCAGAACGACAGCCGCAAGTTCAACCAGAATTATGTTCTTGCGGTGAGGGCTTTTTAACTATTTGCCCATTTAACTATTGCATTCAGCGTTGGTTAAGCCAGCGCTGAATGCCGCATTTCTTACACAGCCTGAACTTACGGGCACCTCTAATAAACCCATTGAGTTCTTGACTCAGATATTTTCCGCCGCTACTGCGTTGTCAAAATACTCAACTGCCTGCCTGTGCGTGTCCGCACGCAGACAGGCCGCCTTGTATCGACAAAAAATTTAATCAGGTGTGTACAGCAGGGCGTAGCCCGAGGAACACACCGCCATTTCGTCAATTTCCTAAAGCTGTTTTTTAGAGGTTGCCTTTATTGTTTAGAGGCAGAAGTGGAAGTATTTTCTTCGAATCAGGCTGTGATCTGCTTAACTTCATCCAGTTCATCACTATCGTCGTATTCTCCAATTTTAATGATTTCTGGTTTTGCTTTGTCCTCGATAACTTCTTGATTGACAAGTACTTTCTTTCTTCCTGTGATGGAAGGAACCTCATACATGACATCAATCATGGCTGATTCAACAATGGCCCGAATTCCTCTGGCACCTGTTTTGCGTTTAATAGCCTGTCTGGCAATCGCACTGACGGCTTCCGGGCTGAATACCAGTTCAACGCCATCCATTTCCATGGATACTGTATACTGTTTCACTATTGCATTTCTTGGTTCAGTGACAACCTGCTTCAACTCTTCTTCCGTGAGATCATCCAGGGCGACCTGTATTGGCAGGCGTCCAATAAACTCTGGAATAAGTCCAAATTTTATTAGATCATCGGGATGAATCTGTCCGAAGAGTTCGCTCAAATTCTTTTCTTTAATCTTCCTGGCATCAACTCCAAATCCCAATGGATGCTCGGAAATACGTGAAAGCACTATCTTATCCAATCCAACGAATGCACCGCCAAATATAAAAAGGATGTTGGAAGTGTCGATCTTCAACATTTCCTGGTTTGGATGCTTTCTGCCCCCTTGAGGAGGTACTGAAGCTATTGTTCCTTCAATTATTTTCAGTAAAGCCTGTTGGACACCTTCCCCTGAAACATCCCGTGTGATGGAAACGTTTTCCCCTTTATGTGCTATTTTATCAATTTCATCGATGTAGATGATGCCGCGTTCAGCGGCAGGAATACTGTTCCCAGCAGTTTGTATCAGTTTCAGCAGAATATTTTCAACATCTTCACCCACATAGCCAGCTTCAGTAAGGGTTGTAGCGTCAGCAATGGCAAATGGAACCTTGAGTTTCTGTGCCAGTGTTTTTGCCAGAAGAGTCTTCCCGGAGCCTGTGGGGCCAAGCAGGAGAACATTGGACTTCTCTAAATCCACCTCTTCCTGATTAATTCTGTCTTTGTGCATGATTCGCTTGTAATGGTTGTAAACTGCGACAGACAAAACCTTCTTCGCCAATTCCTGGCCAATAACAAACTGATCAAGGTATTCTTTAATCTCTTTAGGAACAGGTAAATCTTCAATGAATTCGGCTGTAATGTTTTCGTTTTCTTCGGCAATAATATTCTCACAAACATCAATGCATTCATCACAGATATAGACACCTGGCCCGGCAATGAGCTTCTTGGCCATTTCTCCGGTTTTACCGCAAAAGGAACAGACTTTTATATCTTTATTCTTTGTTTTTGCCATCTTTTGATTTCTCCAATATACTGTCTACTATTCCATATTTGACGGCTTCTGCCGCAGACATGTAAAAATCACGTTCCAGGTCCTTTGAAATTGTTTTCTCATCCTTGTCCGTATCTTCCGCGAGGTACTTAACAAGTAATTTCTTCAGACGCAATATTTCACGAGCCTGTATTCCAATATCGACAGCCTGTCCCTGAACGCCACCCCAGGGCTGGTGGATAAGAATCCGTGAAGAAGGCAGCGCCAGTCTTTTGCCCTGTGTACCACCAGCCAGGAGGATTGCGCCCATGGAAGCGGCCTGTCCCATACAGATTGTTTGTACTTCAGCATTAATATGACGCATCGTATCATAAATGGCTAAACCTGCTGTAACCGAACCACCGGGGCTGTTAATATAGAAGCAGATATCCTTGTCGGGATCCTGGGATTCCAGATAGAGCATCTGTGCAACTATATGATCGGCATCAATATCTCTTATTTCTCCTCCAAGAAAAATTATCCTCTCCTGGAGAAGCTTTGACCAGATATCATATCGTGTTTCACCGATACCGGTTTTCTCAATGACAAATGGGTTATATGCGGCCTGAACATCCATTAATTATCTCCTGAACTGGATAGCAATTCTGAATAGTCAACTTTTTCATTCTTAATGACAGTAGATTCTGTCAAAAGGAATTCATTCAACTTCCTGGTTATCAGCTGGTTTTTAAGATACTCTTCAATTTGCTTCTTGCCAATCTTTTTTTTATATTCTTCCACATCGATTTTCATTTTGTCTGCTTCCTGATTAATCGCATCCTGCAATTCCTCATCATTTATATCCAATTTCTCTAATTCAATGATTCTTCCATATATCAGCCGAACTTTGACAGAGTCTATGGCTTTTTCCCGCCATTTGCTCGTAAATTCAGCCTTGCCCCTGCCATCCCTTTTTAAATACTTGAGAAATTCCTCCTCTGATAAACCTATTTGTCTGATATATTCATTCCAGGTGTTCTCAATTTCAGATTCAATCATGGATACAGGCAATGTAATGGTAGAATTGTCAATGAGTTGTTTCCTGATGGCCATAATTTTTTTAGATCGAATCATTTCATCAGCATTTTTTTCGAGATTTGATTTCACTCTTTTCTTAAGATCCGCAAGGGTGTGGAGGTCTTCTGAAACATCCTGGGCCAATTCGTCATCCAAATCAGGTAATTGTCGTCTTTTAACAGCATTTATTTTAACCTTAAGCTTCACTGTACGACCAGCCAGATCGGGTAAAGCTTCATTGGTGAAGGTTTTGGTTATAATTTTTTCCTCACCAGTTTTCAGTCCTAATATATCATCCTCAATGCAATATGGATGACTATTATTGTTCATTGTGAATGCAAAACCACTGCGTTCACTGTCTTTCAATAACTCATCATTTTCCCCTAATTCAACAAAATCCATGGTAACATTCGTATCACTCTCTATGATGCCATCTTCTTTCTCAACAAATACTGAATTATAAAGCCTGATGTTTTCCAATTCCATATCCACGTGTTTTTTTTGGATGCTTACTTCTGGTACTTCGACAGTCAAGCCTTTATAATCACCAAGGGTAATTTCCGGAAAAACATCATAGACGATGCAAAATTTATACGAATCTCCAGGATTCATTGCCCGAAACTCAGTTAAATGAGGCAAAGAGAGAGGATTTTCCTCAACTTCTTTCAATGCCTGTTCTGAGGCATCTTTGATGAGATTGGAAGTTGCCTCCTCTTTTATTCCTGCGGCAAATTTTCGAGTAAGCAGTGACCTTGGGACTTTCCCTTTGCGAAAGCCGGGAATTTGTGCCTGCTTCTCAAATTTCTCTACAACCTTATTATAGTAACTTTGTGTTGCCTCCCCTGATACTTCGATTGTGAGCCTGGCAGCTGAGTTTTCAACCTTTTCAATTTGTTTGTCGGTGATCATAATATCCTCATATAACAACTAATGCGAGAGAAGGGACTTGAACCCTTACGCCGAAGCACCGGCTCCTAAAACCGGCGTGTCTACCATTTCCACCACTCTCGCCTGAGATAAGGGCACCCGCGGAAAGCCATCCCGGTTCTGCTTGAATTGTTCCGCCACACATCAACGATGAATCTCTTCGCCGGTCTCTGGAGGTGTGTTTGAGAGGTCCCCGAAAATAACTACCCTGGTGGTAAATATAAAAGGCGGCATCCAGCCACCCCTTTTCAGTGAGCCGTAAAGGGATCGAACCTTTGACCCGCAGATTAAGAGTCTGCTGCTCTACCAGCTGAGCTAACGGCCCATATCATTTCCAATGCAGTCTAGTAAATTCCCTCCAACATGTCCAGCGATTGAATTGTAGTGAGAATCGAGTTTAGCAATTTCCATGGAACAAAATCTTAATGTCAGAAAGCTTGTTAATGCAATAAAACCCATGCCAAACTCGTTATAATAGACAAGGGCAGCTCTAAAAAACCTTATTTCGTTTCTGGCTTGATCTTTTTCCTCGCTGCTGCGTTGTCAAAGCATACAATACGGCCTAAAGTGTTGAATCATACTGCAATTCATATATGAAACCAGGAGGAATGATAGTGGAATATCATGCACTAGGCCGTACTGGAGTGAGGGTTTCCAGCCTGTGCTTTGGCACGATGTCATTCGGGGATACTGCTGATGAGGAGGAATCGGCCCGGATGTTCAAACATTGCCGTGATGCAGGCATCAATTTCTTCGACTGTGCCAATATCTATGCTGAAGGCCGATCGGAAGAAATTCTGGGTAAACTCATGAAGGATTCTCGTGACGAATTGGTTATCACATCAAAAGTTTCCTCAGTAGTGGGAGATGGTGTTAATGACCGGGGGATGTCACGCCGTCACATTCAAATGCAAATTGAAGGGAGTTTGAAGCGCCTTAAAACTGACCGCATAGATGTATATTTCCTGCATCACTTTCATGATGATACAGCTATTGAATCGACACTGAGAACTCTGGATGATCTGGTGAGACAGGGAAAGATTCTGTATCCCGCGGTGAGTAATTGGGCTGCCTGGCAAATAGCCGGAGCATTGGGGATTTCCGCCCATAAGGGACTGGCACGGTTTGAATGTATTCAGCCTATGTACAATCTTGTTAAACGGCAGGCAGAAGTTGAAATTCTGCCCCTGGCAGAATCCGAGCAGGTTGGTGTAATAACTTACAGCCCTCTGGGTGGCGGATTGTTGACAGGTAAGTATTCTGTCACTCAAAAACCAGATAAGGGCCGACTCATTGACAACTGTATGTATACAAAACGCTATGGAACACAGTCATACTTTGAGATTGCTAAAAAATTTACTGAGTACGCAAAGATAAAAGGGTATCCTCCGGCAACTCTGGCGGTGGCCTGGGTCATGGCCCACCCCTCCGTCACGGCACCGATTATCGGGGCACGAAGTCTCGAACAACTGGAATTCTCCCTTGCGGCCACTGAGATTGAGATGACTGATGAATGGCGATCAGAAATCTCAGCCCTGTCCATTGAACCGCCCCCTGCCCATGACCGGCTTGAAGAAGCGTAGGAAAACCTTCTGTTTTTGATGGGGTACAATAATGATGAATTCCCTCTGTAAAGACCAGGTTTTGTTTCCATCTCTTCAATGTCAAGTCTTGACTTATACGGCCTGCCCGAAGGAAACTGGCGAAGCGTGAAGTATCTTATAACTCTGGCAGTCTATGTCCTGGTATTCGGCACACTTGGTGCCACCCTGGCCCTTTCTTTTACACTTTGGGGATGTCGTCGGGAACAGAAATTTATGAAAATTTTTCTGTTCATCAGTTATTTGACTTTGCTGTATCTCCTTTCAGGGATGCGATTTGCCCTGACAATCTTTGCCGGATGGGACAGAGGAATTTTAACGTTTGATATTCTGGAAAGAGTGTTCCTTGCTTCCCTGATTTTCTTCTTGCCGGCAACAATGAATTTCCTTCTGGGTCGGAAATGGACAGTTTTACGTGTTACCCGAATTATAATTTCCGCCATCATTTATCTTAGTTCCGGAATAGTCAGTCTTTTTACTCAATCCTCGCCACTGCCCGGTATGCTGGCTGTTCTATCATTTCTTCTCATCATTTTCTTCGTAATGGCTGATGCCGCCAGTGTTTTACCCTTGATTCGAGATGAGGTTACACGTATAGCGTTAACACTTCTTTACAGCATAACCTTTCTCTATCTGCCTCTGGCCCAGGTCATTCATCTTATACTGACTGGTTATGAACTTCTTCTGTTCCTTGCCCTGGTGTTTTATTACTTCATACTGAGTATCTGTGCCATTGTCTATTTTCATCGCTTGCTGATATCCGCGACCTCGGATGATGATCGTCTTGCTTTTCGTGAGATCTGTGCCAGTGCCGGCCTTACCAAAAGGGAGGCCGAAATCGCCGAATTGATTTCCACCGGATTATCCTACAAGGAAATCGCCTCCCTCCTCGACATTTCTCCGAACACCGTGAGCAATCACATTGGAACTATATACCGAAAAACAGGAACACGTTCAAAAGTTGATATGGTCAATACTCTACGGGATTATTCCCATAACTCTGCACGGGAAGCTACAGAACCCGGTTAGCTTTAATGGTGTCAGCATAAAAACGGCCACTGGCCTTGATACTGCGTTCCTGATTTCTATAATTAACCCTCACCAGACCAAATCGCTTTGAGTTGCCGCTGGCCCATTCAAAGTTATCTATTAACGACCATGCAAAGTACCCCTTGAGCTGGACTCCGTCACTGATGGCCCTGGAAGCCATTTCCAGATGTGTCCGGTAGAATTCCAGGCGGCCTATATCCCATATTGACCCATCTCTTTCCACCTTATCCCGGGCTGCCTGCCCATTCTCAGTGATGTAGACTGGTTTGTCCGGGAAATATGACTGTGAGAAACGAAGAGTCCAGTACAGCCCCCGGGGTGAAATGTCCCATCCCATATCGGTACGAGGATAGCATTCAGGGTATGATAACAGCCGATAACCACGGTCGCCGTTATCGGAAACGACAGGTAAAGAGTAATAGTAATTATAAGCAATCAAATCCACAGGACTGGATATAATCTCCATATCCCCATCCTGAATATCCGGAAGTTCACCATATTTGTCAACATAGGCACTCTCATCGTATTGACCGGTGAGATATGGAAACAGACATTGAGAATTCACATCCTTGAAAGCCTTTCTGGCAGCTTCAATATGAGTCGATTCCTCATATAACGGCCATACAGCCTTCAAATTCTCCACCAGACCGATACGGGCACCGGAAACAGTTTCCCTGAGAGTTCGTGTCCCCCGTCCGTGTCCCAGCAAGGCATGATGAATAGTCTGGTTCACTTCTTTGACAGGCAGTTTACCGCCGGGAGCAAAACTGTCATCACCATGAGCAAGTTGAGTGAAACAAGTTATCTCATTGATCGTAAACCAGTTTTTAACCCTATCGCCAAATTTTTTCCCGCACAGTTCCGCATAATCGGCAAATCGCTCAATAGTTTCCCTGCTTCTCCACCCTCCGAAACGCTGCTGCAGTGAATAGGGTAAATCCCAGTGAAAGAGTGTAATCCATGGTTCAATTCCCCTGTCCAGCAGACCATCAATGAGTCGGTTGTAAAAATCGATACCTCTGTCATTGAGTTTCCCATCTCCCTCCGGAAGTATGCGGGACCAGGCCAGGGAAAAGCGGTATGCCGTGAGATTGAGCTCTTTCATCAAAGAGATATCTTCCTGCCAGCGATGATAATGATCACAGGCAATTTCTCCCGAATCTCCATTGTCAATACGTCCTGTCTCATTGCAGAACACATCCCAGGTACTTAAACCGCGTCCATCTTCGTGAACGGCTCCTTCAATCTGGTAGGCGGCCGTTGCAGCTCCCCATGTAAAACTGTCAGGAAAAGTAAAATTCATAATAGGCTCCCGAAATCTAGAAAATTAAAATTAAGAGACCTCCAACAATATCATGAGAATTATTGAAATGCGACCCTTTTGCAATATTTTCGGCTTTTTCATCCATTCAGGGAGTATAAAGGGTACCTCTAGAAAACAGCTTTAGGAAATTGACGAAATGGCGGTGCGTTCCTCGGAGCTTTGCTCCTGCGGTACGCACCTGTTTAAATTTTTTGTCGATACAAGGCGGCACAAGCGGTGCGTAGCTTAAGCGGTTGGCGGTGCGTTCCTCGGAGCTTTGCTCCTGCGGTACGCACCTGTTTACGTAAGCATTTTGACAACGCAGTAGCGGTAGAAAAGATTGAGTCAAGAACTCAATGGGTTTTTTAGAGGTGCCATAAATCAATACCCTGAGCTCATCTTCTTAAGCAGGGACTCTTTTTTACGCCATTTGGGATGAACCTTTACTCTGAGATCAAGATGGATCCTCCAGGAAAAGATCTTTTTCATTTCCCTCTGGGCCGCAATACGGATCTCCTTGATTCTTTCACCATTGTGTCCAACAAGAATTCCTGCTTGAGTGGGTTTGTCTACAATAAGGAATGCCCGAACCCAGAGAGATTTATTGTCAGCAAACTCCAAATCGGCAATTTCAACATAGAGAGCATGGGGAAGCTCCTGCCGGCATCGGGCAATGGCCTGTTCTCGGATCAACTCGGAAATTCGAAACTCTGTATTCTGATCGGTATAAACATCCTCCGGATAATGAGCTTCTCCTTCCGGGCACACCTCCACAATCGCCTCAGTGAGTTCTTTGAGATTCAAGCCTTTCAATGCAGAGACATTGATTATTGCTGCCGGGTTGAGATGGGCGATAACAAAGCCTCGAAGTTCATGGATGTGGGGTGGGGAAGCATCAATTTTGTTGATGGCCACAATGACAGGATTGCGGCTGTTCTCAAGCAGCTTCATGAGAATCTCTTCCTCCTGACCGAAAGCTCTGGACGCATCAATGACATAGAGAACAGCATCTGAATCTTTCAGGGATTGATGAACAATGTTCTTGAGGAATAGATTGAATTTTCTATCTGATTGGTGATAACCGGGTGTATCCAGGAATATCACCTGGCCCTCAGGATGGCTTATAATCCCCCGGATGGAGTTTCTTGTTGTTTGAGGGACCGGAGAAGTAATGGCAATTTTTTCACCGCATAAGGCGTTTAACAACGTGGACTTCCCTGCTGAAGGACGGCCAATAATAGTCACAAATCCGCATTTCATATTGTTTTAATTCCAACTGAACCTTGTCTCGAACCCTGTTGCCTACTATATTACCTTAAACTATATTGTTTAATAACTGCCAAACTTGAGGTATTAGAGAAATGAGACTTGACAGCGATGAGAAAACTGAAAAAATGAACAAGGATGGTTCTGATGGATTGCAGGTAAAACTCCTGAAAACACGAACCATACTTCTTTCCGGTGAGATCAACAAGGATCTGGCTGAGAAAACAGTAAAGCAGATGCTTTTAATGGAAGCCGAGAATGATGACCCAATCAAAGTATTCATTGATTCTCCTGGGGGAGATGCCGATGCCGGTTATGCCATCTTTGATATGATTCGGTTTATCAAACCCATGATTATCACGATCGGCATGGGAACTGTAGCAAGTGCAGCAGCCCTGGTGCATCTGGCAGCGGATAAGGGAAATAGATTGAGCCTTCCCAACGCTCATTTCTTAATTCATCAACCTCTTTCCGGTATTAGAGGTGTTGCAACAGAAATCGAGATCCATGCCCGGGAATTGGAAAAACTTCAGGAGAAGATAAACAAACTTATCGCAGAGGAAACCGGACAGAATCTGAGTAAGGTTGTTAAGGACACCGACAGAGACTACTGGCTGAGTGCTGAAGAAGCTCTGGATTATGGTTTAATATCCCGGATAATAACTCGTCGGAAAGATCTTGAGTAAGTTCTTCCAGGAATTAGACACCCATGAATGTCACTGACAATACATTGATCAAGAATTCAGGTGATCTCATCAACAAGGTCCATCAGGAACTTGGGCGGCGGATTGTTGGTCAGCAGGAGCTTATTGATGGATTGCTTACAGGAATAATCTCCGGTGGTCATGTTCTTGTGGAAGGAGTCCCGGGACTTGCGAAAACACTGGCAGTAAAGGCATTAGCGGATGTGTCAACAGCGACATTCAAACGCATACAGTTTACTCCAGATCTTCTGCCTGCAGATATTACTGGTACGATGATTTATAGATCACAAACCGGGGATTTCATTCCACGCAAAGGCCCCATTTTTGCGAATATCATACTGGCAGATGAAATCAATCGTGCACCGGCAAAAGTTCAATCGGCACTTCTTGAGGCCATGGCTGAAAAACAGGTAACCATAGGAGACCAAACATATACACTTCCGGAGCTGTTCTTCATCATGGCGACCCAGAATCCCATTGAACAGGAAGGTACTTACAATCTTCCTGAAGCACAGCTGGACCGATTTCTCTTAAAGGTGAATGTCAGTTATCCAGGCCCTGCAGAAGAACTCACTATTCTTGAGCGTATGGTTGACAAACCGGAGATCCCGGTATCTCAAGTATTGGATAAAGACCGAATACAGCAGCTTCGAGCCGCCACTGAGCAGGTGAGAGCAGAAGAAAAAATCTGTCAGTACATAGTTTCTCTCACTGCAGCCAGCAGGGAGAAGGACAGACGGCAACTTCAGTTTACCCGGTATATTGAATATGGAGCCTCTCCCCGCGCCACTCTTGCCATCTATCGATGCGCAAGAATTCGGGCACTCTATGAAGGACGGGATTATGTTCTCCCCGAAGATGTCAAGAAAGTCGCTCCCATGGTTCTCAGGCATCGTATTGTCCTCTCCTATGAGGCCGAAGCCGAGCAATTGGATGCTGATGATGTTATTCGGCAACTTCTCGCATCGGTTTCAGTTCCGTGAGCAGGGATGATCTTTCAAATCGGGTCCGACGGCTTCATGTCCGGTCACGTAAACTTGTTGACAGCTTTTTTGCCGGGAATTATCACTCAGTTTTTAAAGGGCCTGGTCTTGAATTCGACAGGGTGAGAGAATATGAGTACGGCGATGACACCCGTTTCATCGATTGGAATGTTTCTTCCCGAATGACAGAACCCTATACAAAAGTCTTTAAGGAAGAACGGGAACTCATTCTTTTCATGGTGGTTGATGTCTCGGCATCTCTTACTCAGAGCAGCTGTCAAATCGATAAACGCAATGTTGCCGGAACACTGTTTGCCCTGCTGTCTCTGGCAGCGGTAGCCAACAACGATAAAGTGGGCAGTTTGCTGTTTACAGACGATGTGGAACGACTGGTTGTCCCGGCCAAAGGTCGACGACATGCTTTATGGCAGATCAGCGAGGTATTGGGTTATGAGGCTGAAGGAAGTGGATCCAACATGGGAAAAGCTCTGAGAACCGCGGTGCAGACATTGAAGCGGAAGAGTATCATTGTCATAATTTCTGATTTCCGGACGACTGGTTATACAAGGGAACTCAACCTTTCGGCTCATAAACATGATGTTATTGCAATGCGTATAACGGACTCCCTGGATAATGAATATCCAACGCTGGGATTGGCAGAGATCAAAGATCCGGAAACTGGTGAGAACATGATGGGCTGGAGTCGTTTTTCCTCATTGAAGAGGAAGTATAAGGAATTCTGGGATGAACACAAACAGGTCTGGTTGAAAGAATGTCGATCTGCTGGAGTTGACACTCTGGATGTGGCGACAGGAGATGATCCCGCGGAGAGATTACAGACTTTTTTCCACCGGAGGCGTGGCGTGTGAGAGGCTTGTTCCTCCTGTCTGTATTTTTTTCAACCCTGCCTTCTTTCGGTTCACAGGCTGTCATCATTGATACACAGTTCAATCCACCAACCTTCCATGTTGGAGATCTTGTAGAGCTTCATATTGAATTTAGAGTCGAGTCTGATGTGGATATTCAGATTCCAGAGGTTTTGCTGGAAGCCAGTTGGATTGATATCAGGGGTGTACGGCTCGATAAAAACGAAGATACGTATTCCATTCATATAGACTTCACTCCTTTCGCGGCAGGTATCCGAACCCTGCCCCCCATTGATCTGGGAGCGATTCGTCTTGCAAACATAAAAATATCAACGAGTTCAATACTCCCATCCGCTCACGAAAATGCAAGACTTCTGCGGGGACAGATTCTGATACCCGGTACACGTCTGGGGCTGGTTATCATCCTGACCTTGATTGCCATGTCCCCATTTTTAATTCGTGGAATTTACAGGATAGTCTCCAAACTGCTCAGAAGTATTGGCAGATTGTTTCTTATTAGAAAGCCCTTCCGCAGGTTATTGCGCTTACTTAAAAAACTTGGATCGGACATTGAAAATTCATCCGAACCTGACTGGTATTCGACGCTTACAAATGGTTTGAGGGACTATTTATCTGCAAGGATAGAGTATAACTGCAAAAGTGCTACAACTTCAGCAATTTCGGCACGAATAGATTCTGTCAGTGTGGATAGTCCTCAGAGTAGAATTCTTCAAGTCCTTAAAGATAGTGATATGGTGAAATTTGCAGGTCAGAATACCGATGTATCCCAACGGGAACAGACTCTTGCCGCTGTGAAATCAGCAGTGATTGATTGGGAGAAGGCCATTGTTCAGCATTAATGAACCTGGCTGGCTAACACTCTTTCTTGTGTTTCCTGTATTGCTCTGGGCAAGGTATTTCTGGCGTCAGAGAGGTGGCCGTCTTCTATTTTCATTCCGCTTATGGAATGGAGATGGATTTCGATTGACCGGATCATGGCTGGAATCTGTCAATGCTGTTCTAAATGGGTTGAGCTGGCTGGGAATTTCCCTGCTAATTATAGCTCTGGCCGGTCCTGCTCTTATTGAAAGGGAGAAAATCCAGCTTTCCCGCGGCATGGATATCATTGTGGTTCTGGATCAATCACTCAGTATGGGTGTTCAGGATTATCCTCCCGTGAACAGGTTTGACATGGCAAGAGAAATGATTCATCGATTCGTTCTGGGACGTAGAGGTGATTCCCTTGGACTGGTGAGTTTCGGTTCACAGGCAATCCTCCACTGCCCCCCTACAACCGATTATGATTGGTTCCTCAAGCGTCTGGATGAGCTGCAGATACGGGGACTTGGAGATGACACAGCATCAGGTATGGGCCTGAGTATTGCCACCCTGCACCTGTCTGATTCTACAGCCAGAGAAAAGGTTATCTTACTTCTGACTGATGGGGATGACAACGCAGGTGAAATTCGGTTTGAAACAGCAGCAAAGCTGGCAGCCAGCCGTGGGATCAGAGTGTATTTCATTGGTATAGGTGAACAGGGTGAATTTCCTGTCAAGCTGGTTGATCCTGAAACCAGCAAAATCACAATGGGAACAGTGGTCACTCGTTTCGATGAGGATAGAATGAAGTCACTGATTGAATCCATTGGCGGTGAATACTGGAATACCACAAGTCCCGGCTCATTGGAATCTGTTATTCAAACCGTTGATTCTCTGGAAACCGTTGAACGCCAGGTAAGCATCCGGGTAAACAGTCTGCCCATTCATCGATCCTTTATCCTGGTTGGAACAATTGCCATTGTACTGGCGTACTTTATTCGCAAATCTCTTATGGGGGGAATTCCATGATATGGGTTCACCCTGAAAGTCTGCTGGGATTACCTGTTTCTGCCATTGTTATCATTGTGACAATATTGAGTAGACGTCAAACACGGAAGAAGCTGATTGCCATTGGTAAAAACAGTGTTGAATGGCAGGTAAGAATGTTTCTCAAAGATATCAGTATGGCAATGTTCATGATCCTCGCCGTACTTGCCATGCTTGAACCCCGAAGCGGCAATAAACCCATTAGCGGAGAACGTGCAGGTCTGGATATTGCTGTAGCTTTTGATGTTTCCCGTAGCATGTTGACCGAAGATCTCAGTCTGAATCGTCTGGAAATGGGAGTTGCTGCATTAGGTCAGATTACCAGGAAATTGGAGAATGCCCGATTTTCCCTCATTCCATTCAAAGGAGATGCGGTTGTGAGGGTACCTATGACCGAAGATCGGGTGATGTTGAATTTATGGATGGATCGTCTGGGACCGGGACTTTTCTCATCGACTGGAACCAATCTTGAAGTTGCCTTGAATGCGGCTTATGAATCTTTTCCCGATGGAACAGTCCGAAGCAGAATCATTATTCTTATTACAGATGGTGAATCACTGACAGGCAGTATTGATAAACCAGTACAGCATCTCATTCGGGAAGGCATCATTGTTCATGTCATTATTTCTGGAACAGTGGATGGTGGTCCTGTTCCTGTCGGCAATGGACATTTTGCTACAGATGGATATGGCCGTATGGTTGTGAGCAAGGCAGACTTCAGGGCTGCAGAACGTTTAGCAGGGAATACGGGTGGAACTGTTCAGGATTTGAGCAGGATTGGAGCAACAGCGAATCTAATAGATATCATTGTAAAGAATCAAAAAACAGTTGAATCACAGAAAATTAGCTTTATAGGTGTCTATGCATATAGACTGTTTCTCATTCCGGCAGTAATTATGATGTTACTGTATCTTCTGGCAAGGATATTCCCGTGGCGAAAGAAATAAGAATTCTGACTGCCAGCATTATCATGCTGATGATTTCAAGTTTACAATCCTGCAATATAATGAAACCGGCATTGGAAGTTTTATCAGGGAATCTCTCCTATGGGAGGGGACAATATCAGAAAGCAATACTTCACTATCTGTCTGCAGAGAAACAAACTGACATTAGTAAAGATGTTGTTCAGTATAATCTTGGGAATGTTTTTTACACGCTGGGCGAAGGAGATGAGGCTCTTGAGGTTTGGTCCATGGCAGAAGAATCCACAGAAGATGTCAATATACTCTTTCGAATTGCATTCAACAGAGGCATCGTTTACATGAACAAGGGTTCATACGAAGAAGCATATCAATCCTTCAGGCAGGCACTCATTCTCCAGCCATCTGATATTGATTCAAAAATAAACATTGAAGATGCACTTTCAAGAATTCGTTCTGAGGTGTCCCAGAGTCCCTCTGCCGAGGATATCCCCAGAAGTGGTGATGAAGCTGAGAACAACCTTCTTCTTGATTATATTAGACGAAAGGAGGCTGAAGGATGGTCTTCACAGAAAACCGGGGAATCGAACGAACAAGACTGGTAGGCATTACCATCTTATTGTTGCTTCCCCTGACAGTTGGTGCTCTGGAAGATGAAAACCTGCAGCTGGATCCTCCAAGGGCTGTGAGAGGTCAAAAGGTTACGATTACAATTCGGACAGATTTACCCTGGAGTGATGAAGTTCGAATTGATTATCCACAATTTAAGAAATCAATAGTCTGGTGGTCGTATCCATATGCCATGCCCTGGGGAAGAATCAATGACGATGGTTCTATTTCGAGACTTATTCAGGTACGGGCAGCTATTCGGGTGGATGAAATTGGCTTCCATACTATTGATCCTTTTTCCATACAATCTGGAGAAAATGAATACATTACAGACGTAAAAAAGCTTGTCTGTGTGGAAGTTGATGAAAAGAATTTACCATATCCGATTATACTGCGATGGCGAGATCTGCCTGAAATTATCTGGCAGGGACAAACGGTACTCCTGTCACTTGAGGCCAGAAACTTCCCTTTTCTGGCATTTCCCGAGTCTTCGAAGTTAAATCAGGTGCCTGTCGGTCTGTTGGAGGACATACCAGATTATGGACAAATTGTAACAAGATCCTATGAGGATGATACCCTGTACGATGTCCCGGTGGCTTCCTGGCTTTGGACACTGAGTGAACCTGGTACCTATTCTTTTCCTGGTGCTCAAGTGGTTATCAATGGGCTTGTACGAAGTATTCAGGGGTTTTCATTGACAGTGAGGGAACTACCTGCCCCTGCGAATGAATACGGGGCTATAGGAGATTTCCGTCTGGATGCAGGATGGGAAGACAGACAATACAACATAGGTGAGATTGTTACCATAAGAGTACGCGTTGAAGGAGAGGGAAATTTGAGTGTGCTGCGTACTCCCATCCCGAAATTCCCCGGTGCGGAACTTGTCAGCTCCGGTTCTCAATCATCCATCTTCCCCGATATATCCGGATACAGGGGCTGGAGAGAAGATCACTATGATTACCGCATCAATGCAACAGGTGAATTGGAGATGATTCTTCCCAAATGGACATGGTTCAATCCTCAGCAGCCAGATCAATTGCAGGGTGTTGAAAGAAAAACATATACGATTCAGAGTTGGGATGTTTCCAGTGAAACTGTGTTGAATGCTGCCGACCTGTTGCTGGGAATTGAGATGTTCAGGTACCGTGCAGCCGTATTCCATGCTCAGCGATTACGCTGGTACCTGCTTCTGCTGCCTGGTTTCCTGATGATGCTTTTTCTTCTATACCAGAAAAAACATAGACGGTTTTTCGCCATGGGAGCGGGTGCTTTCATTCTTCTGGCAGCCGCAGCCAATGATGTTTCCGACGCGGAAATAGCTACAGCAACCAGAAATGCTGCTCAAAATGGGAACTGGGATGAGGCTGATCAAACCATGGATACTCTTAAGGAGAAGTATGAAAACTCTCCAGGTTTTCTGCACGATAAGGCCATCATTGCCATGGAGAGGAATCGGCCCGATGCGGCTGTCAAACTCATGCGGCAGAGTCTGTATTTACGGCCGGGAGACAAAAGATTGATGAGAACACTGGAATTCATGGAAGATCATCTTGGGTTGTCAGACCAGGTCAGTCCTCCTCTCAAATGGTCCCCTTCACTGGTTTTTACTGTTTGGCTCATCATTGCTCATGCTCTATTTGCAGTGGTGACAATGTTGCTGTTCAAACGTGAAGCTAGAGAATACATCCTTCTTGTTTCAGTTTTAATACTATTCGTTGTTGCTACATCATCTCTGATTTACACTCATACTCTCTGGAATAAGGAGATTGGGATAGTCAATTCTCAATCTCAGGTTTTGCGCAGGATTCCTGTTCCCCTTGCTCCAGAGTGGATGAAACTTCCGGTTGGTACTGCTGTAGAGGTGATTGCAGTTGAGAACCAGAATTGCTTAGTCCGTACAAGCTATGGGTTGGAAGGCTGGCTGGCCCTGGAATCAATTAACCTTGTCAATGAGGAAATCGATGGATTTCGGTGATATCCTGAACCAGTGGGATGTTGGTATTTCCCGAAAAAAGAAGAAACAGAGTCTGGAATCTCCCAATTCAGGATCCAATAACTGGCTTGACCAATATCCACCCAGTTCCGGCCATGTTGCCGAAAAAGAAATCCATCATAAATCACAGTATCGGAGAAGAAACCATAAAGTGCATAAGCATCACCCCCAGGATTCATTAAATCTTCATGGATACAACTGTGAGGAGGCTGAAGAAGAATTAAATAATTTCATGATATCTATGCGGAAACGCAATCTCAGGACAGGACTCATAATTCATGGTAAAGGGCTGCATTCCCCTGGGGAACCAGTACTTGCACCCATGGTTCGTCAATATCTGGCATCTTCAAGTGTTGTTGTCAAGTTTGGCCGTGCATCAAATAAGCATGGAGGTTCAGGCGCTACCTGGTTTGTTCTTAATTATCGATCTCGATGAACTATCCGGCCCCGTGTCAAATCATAAGGGGACAATTCAACGCGGACCTGGTCTCCCGGGACAATGCGGATATAATGCTTCCTCATCTTACCTGAGAGATAGGCAAGGATTAAATGACCTGCCTTTAATTCTACACGGAACATAGTGTTCGGTAGGGATTCTTTAACAATTCCTGCTACTTCTATGGCATCTTCCTTCAATAACGACCTTCCTTTTTAATGCTGTGACACCTCTCAAAGACATCCATTCCTGCTCAGTTGAATAATTTCTACCATTTCAATGCGACAGGATACCCGTGTAATCCAGAGCATGAGCGAACAGCCGGTATAGATTGCAGACAGTCCGTACTTTCGATCTGCCGCCTCGTATTACAAGCAAATCTCTGCACCAGATTCCAGAAATGGATTATTTGAGGTGCTCCAGTATTCATGCTAATTGACTGAGGAGAATGAGTCAAGATGTGTAATAGCCGTTAAAACTTAACAACTCTGTTTTACTGTCCGATAATACTATTAGAGGGTACCTCTAAAAAACAGCTTTAGGAAATTGACGAAATGGCGGTGTGTTCCTCGGGCTACGCCCTTCGCTACGCACCTGCATAAATTTTTTGTCGATACAAGGCGGCAAAAGCAGAGCGTAGCTTAAGCGGTTGGCGGTGCGTTCCTCGGAGCTTTGCTCCTGCGGTACGCACCTGCTTACGTGAGCATTTTGACGACGCAGTAGCGGCAGAAAAGATCGAGTCAAGAACTCAATGGGTTTTTTAGAGGTGCCCTGGAGGAAGAGAACAATGTACTTCGGTTCTGTTGGTGGAACAATGTCATCAATGCAGCTCAATAAAATTTCTCAATCGGGAAGTCGAATGCTTGTACCTGTCCGGCCATCCCAGACCGCAATTGCTCAGTACCGATACATAGGCGGTACTCCAGCCTCCAGTGGTCAACAGACTGTACCTTTACCTAGAATTCACCTGTTGAACACTCTGATCAATAAACTTATAAATAGAAACAAAAATCTGGTCCCTCATTCCATACAGGATATCTCACCGGAGCAGGCTGATGCACTGTTGAAACAGTATGCTTCAGAACTTCACCAGGCCATGAAGGCTATACCTGAATCGTTTGGCACTTCTGGGAGTAATGTCGATGTTGGAATGCTGTTTCAATTCAGTGCGTAAAATTCCTTCACTTGTTCTGATTTGCATCACTACTGTCACTTCATCAATAGAATCTCAAGTTTTATTCCAGTACAAGCACAACAGTGGTGATAAGTGGCATATCACAAGCCGCGTCAATGAAGAAGTTTTACTGGATGGAGAAATTCTTAAAACGGTGGAAATTCTTAACAAGATTTCAGTGGAAGTCTTAAAAGGAGATGGTTCTGATGGACTCATATACAGTCATTATCAGATTGCAGAACAAGTCCTGGGGGAGGACTTTTATAGATGGAATGAGGAGTATGAGGTCACCTATGGTCGTGATGCCCGTGGGCGACTCTCAGGACTGAAAAGAAATACTTCCATACCACCCGTGAGAGATGTTCCTGTATATCCAACAGAACCTGTTGAGACAGGTGGCACCTGGGAAGCTCGAGGTCAGGAGTATTTCGATTTACAATACACCTATAATATCCAGGAGATAATTGCAGTTGAATTCATGGCAAGTTATAAATATGAAGGATCAGAAATCATCGATGACCGTAAAACTGATAGAGTATCGATTGAATACTCATTCAACTGGAAACCTGATACGTCGCTCGATCGGCGCCTGAAGAAATACGAAATTCATCCTGTAAGTCTTGAAGGAACATTTGTTCAGAATGTCTATTGGGACCAGATTGCCGGAAGAAACTATGCAGAAGAGGGGAATTTTTCATATACATACTTCATGAATAATGGTCATACTTATACTTTCAGGGGAACTTCCCATGGTCGGGCCGTGTATGCTGAATTCATGGATAAGGAGAGCCTTGTCAAGGAAATTGAAAACCTGGATAGCGTCAATGCATTTGTCACAGATGATGGTGTAAGTCTAACTCTTGATAACATCCATTTTGTCCCTGATAGCGCAGATATGCTGCCTGGGGAGAAAAAAAAGCTTGCGGGTATAGCAGAAATTCTGCGGAAAATTCCGGATCGAGACATTCTTATCATTGGCCATACTGCGTCTGTCAGTCCAGATCATGATGGGCAGGAACTCTCCGAAAAGAGAGCAGGAGCTGTTTCCAGGTACTTCACAGACTTGAATATTCGGAAATCAACTCAAATAATAGTAAAAGGGATGGGAGACAGCCAACCACTTGCCTATAATGGTACGGAAGAGGGTCGTAGAAAAAATCGGCGTGTCGAGATAATTATATTGGAGAATTAGATGAACAGTCTACAATCGTTGAAGATTCAAATCATGAATATAGAAGCATCCATTGCTGCTGAAAAGGAAAAAGAATGGTCAGTTCTTACAAATCTCGGGCAGGCTGTTTATGATTCTGAAGCTCGTAAAACATTGCCGGAAGAGTTGATTCATCCAGTAGATATGGCCACAAACAAGATTAACACCCTGGAAGACTCACTTCGACAACTTCTAGAAACGGAAGAACTCAGCACAACACTTTCCGAAGAAAAACAATCACTGAATGTTGAACTGCGCAATCTTAGAAATAAAACTCAAAGCAGTTTGGAGGAATTCGCGAAAAGTGCATGGGAGTATTGGAAAACGGCACAGGAACCAGAGGAATTGGGAGAAGCACTTAAGGAAATCATCAAGGCAGACGATCGCATCAGGGCTGTGGATGATGCAACGTCCCGTAATGCACAGCTCAATGGGAACTGGGGCGGTTCAATTCTATCAAGAGGCAGGGCCCTGTTTTTGTCTGGACGTCGTCGGACAGCTTCAACTGTAATGGAAAGGCTTTGGGGTGTTGTTGGTCGAGGGATTTACGAGAATGTCGATGGACAGATCTTCAGCAATACCAGCGTGGAAACATCCGCTGAAGCCCTGAAGGCAATTGAAGTAAGAAAACTGGAAATACAGGACAGTCTTCTTCAACTGGCTGCCAAAAATGAAGACCGTGAGGCAAAACTGGAAAGACTGCCTGGTAAGGGGAGTCTTCGCAATCGGATCAATATAATTGAGAAGATGTTGAAGGATGACCGGAGTTCATTAAATGAAGCGTTCAACAATCTGGGAGCTGCCTGGTTGAATACCGATGTTGATGATGAATTCATTGAATTGGGCGGGAATTATAAGAAGGATTGGGATGAAATCCGTGATACAATCAAAAACCTTGAAGAGACAAAGAACTCACTGGACGTTCATTGCAGATATCAGGAAGCAGAAACAGCCTGGAGTAAACAGGTCGTGCGTGTTGAAAACATCGATGCCCGATTGAAGAAATTGCAGGTACAGCTCAAGACCGCCAGGAAAGAGTTAACAGCACTCGACAAAAAAAGAACGAAGCTCAAAGAATCATTAATACCTCTACCTGATTCCCAGGGAAGCGACTGAAAGCATTTCATTAAGAATATGAGAAATCATGCCTAAACTTCCATCTTCGATCGGAAAATACAAAGTTATAGATCGTCTTGGCAGAGGGGGGATGGGATTGGTCTATAAGGCCCTGCATCCTACCCTTGATACATTCGTTGTACTGAAGAAGCTCATGTTGAAGGGAGATAGTGTACATCGTGAACGCTTTCGCCGGGAAGCGGCTCTCATGATGGCACTCCGCCATGAAAATGTGATTGGTGTATACGATCATTTCAAGGCAGGCAGCGCCTGTTTTCTTGCTATGGAGTATGTGGATGGATATTCTCTGGCTGAGTTAATTGCCCAGGAAGGACCCATGCATCCAGATGAAGCGGCATGGCTCATAGGGAAGGTTGCACTGGCATTGGAGCATATTCATGAGAATGACATAATCCACCGTGATCTCAAGCTATCCAACATTCTCCTCGCACGGGATGGTTCGGTGAAGCTTGGAGATTTCGGAATTGCATTTTCACCTGGCGGAAGTGATGTTCTTACTGACGAGGGGACAGCCCTTGGCACTCCCTCATTTATGGCCCCCGAACAATTGGTGGATGCCCGTCAGGCCGATGAACGCTCGGACATCTGGTCCCTGGGTGTGTGTTTCTTTGAGTTATTAACATCCATGAAATTCGTTGCCGGCCCCACACCTGCAGCCATTAGAGCACTCCTTCCAACAGCCGTGAAGAGTTACCGGAAGAAACTCCCTGGCACGTTGTCCCATCAACACCGCAGATTTCTGAAAAAATGCCTTCAAATTCGTTCGACATCCCGTATGTCCGGGGGGAATGCCGCTGTCAAAACATTGTCCGCAAACCGAAATCAGGAAATGCCGACTCAACTGAAATACCGACTGGACAGATTGTTCGGATCAGAGGATGTACTCTGCTCACATCCGTCAGAGCCTCCGGTCACCCATGAAAATACTGGAACTCGCAAGCTTTTACGCCTTGACTCTCTTTTCTCCCGTATCGTCCGGAAGTCAGAAAAAGATCAGTTGGAAATAAGAAGAAACATAAGAGACACCAAAGAGAATCTTCGCTGGCCGCAATTCTCCTCTCTTGCTGTGATTGCTGTTCCAGTTTTATTCATTCTTACAGTTCTACTCGTTCCTGGGCTTTGGGATGAAATTATGAGAGCCAATCGTTATGGACGCCTGCAGCTTTCCCTGGATTTTCCAGATCAGGCACCCACTCACTGGATTAGTTCTGTAAAAGCAAGAATATACACCATGGATGGGGATAACCTGACTGAAATTGCTGATCCCATACTCAGATTGAACCGGGATAACACCCGTTTGAGAAGTCGCCCAATTTCCCTTCAATCCGGCCCATATCGGTTGAGCTGGAGTCTTGGCGATCGTATAGTCTGGAAGTCATTCAACCTGAGTTCTATAAAAGAGAATCGTGCTCAGGGAAACCATCCATTTTTGATAGAAGAAACCCTTGGCGAACCTCCAGTGTTTCCGCTGAACCTTGAAGTAGTGGCCAGGAATGCTCTCACGGAAGAAGAGGTACCGGTTCAGGTAACATGGGAACGTCTGGATGAATCTGCCGGAGAGTTTGAATCTGGCGGACTTTACAAGCTGACCTTTGAATCTGATGGATTCATCCAGGAAACTTTTACAATTGCCACCAGTCCATGGCGGCGGGAAGTTAGCATCCATGCTGCACTCTGGCCGAATCCGGGATATATTCGGCTTCATAATTCCAGCTCTCGAAGAATTCTACCTCGATTCAATGGAAAACGTTCCTATCTCAATCTGGCCGGAAATCCAGGTATCAGCAATTTACAGTTTCTATCTCCGGGAGAGAACGATTTATACACCCTCCTGCCCGGCGAATACACAATAACACCGGGTCTGGGTAAAAAAGGCAGACAACAGCTTACATTGGATTCTGGCAGACAGCTCAATCTCATCATTGAAATGGGTAGCGATAAAAACACCTCCATCCGCATCAGACAGGAAAACCAGTAGCAGGGTATAACCCCGATTCCCCCGCTTCAGCCCTAACGGTGTCGGTGGCATGGGTATTCTATCAGCATCATAATGGTGGATAAGTATTGAAACAGAAGAAGCATACACATCTTCAGGGATCCTCGCTGTTATGGCTGTCGATAATGACAGTAACCGGCCCCTCATTGACCGTTTCCAGTCTCATTGTCTTCCCAAATTCACCAGTAGGAATATTCCTGCCCAGTGCATGGGAAAGGGTGCTGACAAAATTCTCATAAAGGGGGATGGCTTTGTCCGGTGATGCTGCCTGGTGAAAGGAAGGACGGTTGCCTTTCCTGGTACTGGCCAGCAAGGTAAATTGACTCACCACCAGGGCCTCTCCATCTACATCCTCCAGAGAAAGGTTCATCTTTCCTGTCTCATCCTCGAAGATTCGCATTTTCAAGATTTTCCGGGCCAGCCATTGGCTGTCCCGGAGATTATCATCTTGATCCACACCGAGTAGAATCATTAAGCCCTTACCGATAGATCTGGTATTATTACTTTCTTTAATAACAACTGAAGCCTGACTCACCCGCTGAATAATGGCTTTCATAAGCCCTCCATTCGCAGTATATTTCCTTCGGTCTTTAGAGTATGTACGGTTATTACCTGTTATACTATTATTTCCGGCATGAAAAACTACTTAACAGGAGTCCATGGAATAGCTGAAGCCATGAAGAAACGTAAGTGCATTTTCTACTATTCAAGGCGGAGTAAACGCGTTTCTGAGCTGACAAGCCTTGCACGGCTGTGTGGTGTTCCCAGCTACAATGTTACCGATAAGGAGATTACCCGCATGATTTCATCTGGAAGTCATCGAGGCTGTGTCCTGGAAATTGATATCAATGAGAATAAGATTAGTAATCTGAATGATCTATGGGCAATGACAGGAGATTCAAGCCTTGTAATCGTTCTTGATGGCATAACTGATCCCAGAAACCTTGGAGCAGTCATAAGGGGAGCCGAGCAGTTTTCTGCTGATGCCGTCATCATTCCCAGGCGTCGATCTGCCAACCAGTATGTCGATTCTCTGAGCCGGGCTTCAGCAGGAGCAATTGAATGGGTTCCTCTGATTGAAGTTCAGAACGTAAACCACATCCTGAAAGATCTGAAAGCAAATAATTACTGGATATGGGGTGCCGTAATGGATGGTGAGCCTGTGAGTGAAACCAATCTCACAGGACGGACTGTGCTGGTAATGGGACGGGAAGGTGAAGGATTGCATCGTCTGGTTCGGGAAGGTTGTGATGGACTTGTGAGTATCCCAACATCCGGTAAACTGGATTCTCTCAATGTGGCCACAGCAGCGGGTATTCTTATGTATGAAGTTCGACGTCAACAAAGTGCTCAGAATTTTCGTTAGAAAAGCAGAATTCATGAAGTACTTCCCATATCAATGCTTGCATGTATCATGTCAATATGATAAATCCCTACGATTGATAAATCAAAGGAGGAAGGAAATTGGCAGAAGAACTCTCTTATGTCTTAACGACTCCCTATACAATCGCAAAATCCCGGACTGGTGGAATTCTCTCAAGGCTTTTTTCCAGGGTCGATCTTGATCTGGTTGCCGCACAGGTTTTTACTCCGGACAGGAAGACCGTTGAGAATTATGCTGCTTCGTTGATGAAGCATTCAAATCCGAACAAGCCCGGCAGTGCTGAACTCCTCAGTCAATATGTCCTGAACAACATGACTCCCAGTGATGGACGGCCCCACAGAGTGGCACTTTTCATTTTTCGGGGAGAGGATGCTGTCAGTCAGCTTATGGATCAAGTCGGTGCCCTCTATCCTGAGAACCGAGGTTTGGAATCAATTACAGGTGAAACAATTCGAGATACATATGCTGACCTGGTTCGATCCCAGGATGGAGAAATTGTGTATTTTGAACCGGCACTGCTGACACCGCATTCCAGAGAATCAGCAAAGGAAAATCTCCTCCTTTTCAATTCATTCATTCGCGATAAGGACAATATCGTAAAGAATCTCATACATGCCCAGCCTGAAAGTATTGAACAAACTCTGGTCATTATCAAACCCGATAACTGGCGTACACGTTCAACACGTCCAGGTTCGATTATTGACATGTTCAGCCGTACGGGTTTGAGGATAGTTGGCATGAAATTGTATCAAATGTCTGCTTCTGATGCCCTTGAGTTTTACGGAAGTGTTCAGACGGCGATTGAGAACAGAGTGGCACCGGATGCTGTAGAGCGGGCAATTGCCATATTGGAAGAAGAATTCAATATGCAGTTTGGAACAGAATCCAGGAATGAATTCTCAAAATTTTTCAGCAGGGTATTTTCTAAATATGAGTTTGGCAGAATTGTTGAATTCATGTCAGGATGGCGACCTGAGTTAGTTCCCATGGATGAGATGAACAATCCTGGAACTGTCAAATCGATGGTTCTTGTCTATGAAGGAAAAAATGCTGTTCGGGAGATCCGGCAGGTCTTAGGGCCGACTGATCCGCACAATGCTCCTGGTGGTACAATTCGACGTGATTTTGGCAGCAACATTATGGTCAACGCCGTTCATGCTTCTGATTCACCTGAAAGTGCAGCACGGGAGTTTGATATAGTTAAAATTCATGAAAATAATCTTTCAGAACTGGTTGAAGAGTTCTACAGGTAGGATGGCACCTGTATCTGCACCCCGACCAAAACTTCCCGGCTCGGTCAGCGGCATTGGTCTCCCCCAACTGCCTCAGCCAGTTCTCTTCCTCAAGGGCACCTCAATAAACTCCAGTTCCTTCATTCCGGCACCTCAAGCGATCTCAAAGCCGTTTTAATGGCCAGGGTGTAAGAGTTTATCTTAAGGGCACTTAATTCAGTCCTGCAAATCCGGATGAGTAAAAAATATGCGGCCTCCCAGCCTCATATGTGTAGGCAACCTCTAAAAAACAGCTTTAGGAAATTGACGAAGTGGCGGTGTGTTCCTCGGGCTATGCCCTGTGGTACACACCTGCATACGTGAGTATTCTTGACAACGCAGTAGCGGCGGAAAAGATCGAGTCAAGAACTCAATGGGTTTTTTAGAGGTGCCCGTAAGCACAATGCTCGCATTGGAATTGCCGATCCCTGGTAGGAAACACCGAAGGTATACTCTGACTTGTCGCGTAAAAGTATGATGTTCTTAGAGATTTCTAAATCGCTCGCACCAAAGGCAGATCATCCCAATGGGTCGTATAGCGGGGAGAGAGCTTTTCCCGTTTCATCGTCCACTTATATGAGCCTCGGTTTCCCTGGCAGTGCAGAGTATGTTTTCCGTACTTCCGTTTAATCTGATTCACAGCCTCCAGTACAGCATTTTCCCGCTCATCTCCTGCGTCGAAAAGATGAAGCTGGCCGCTCCCCCTGGCTTCAATCCCGCTCAGGTACACCGCAACCTTCTTATAGCGGAACCCCGGCCTGTAGAGTTTTTCCAACTGCTCTCTCACGATCTTCAGGATTCTCGGCGGGTAGTCATCCGGTACTTCCAGTTCAAAGGTGAGGGAACCGCGGTACTGCTTCTCATGCGTTTTAAACGGATTTGTGGTAATAGATGTCTGAATAATTCCACAGACCGAATTCTGAGAATGAAGCTTTTCCAGAGCCGCAGCTGCGTACTCCGATCCGGCCTCCAGTATCTCACTCTTCTCAGTCACCGGATAGCTGAAACTGCGACTGCTCATAATGCCCTGCTTCGGTGGCGGCTCCTCCTCCATCGTAAAGGACGGCTTCCCTTTCAGCTCCCATTGCATTTTCAGCCCCACCAGAGTCAGATTCTTCTTCACCCAGTATTCTTCAGCATTCTTCAAGTCCCAGGCTGTATGAATTTTCCGGGATCTAAGAAATTTCCCATGCTGTGAACCAATCCCCCAAACATCCCGCACATCTGTTTTCAGCAGTACAGAGTCTTCATCGCTCTCTTTCAAAAGAAACACACCCTCACGGCTTTTCTTGGCAATCCCGGCGACAATCTTCGCCAGAGTCTTGCTCCGGGCCAGTCCTACCGATACAGGAATCCCAATCCATTTCCGGACTCGCTTCCGTATCTGCCGGGCGATTTCCAGCAGTTCTTCCCGGCTTCCCTGTAAGATCAGAAAGGCTTCATCAATAGAATATACTTCAATCTGCGGTGAAAAAAGAGAAAGTAAGTCCATCACCCGGCCCGAAATATCCCCGTACAGAGCGTAGTTGCTCGAAAAGACACTGGCCCCCAGATTCTTCAGCATGGACTCCACCTTAAAAAAAGGCGCGCCCCGTGGAATATTCAAACTCCTTGCTTCCCGACTCATCGCCACAATACAGCCGTCATTGTTAGAAAGAACCACCACCGGAGAATCCGCCAGATCAGGCCGGAACACCTTTTCGCAGGAGGCGTAAAAGCTGTTGCAATCCACCAGAGCAAACACGTCATTCAGCTCTGTGCAAAACGGTGAATACTGTGAGTCACAACACCCCACACCTGAAAGTCAGCATCATCTTCCAGCTTCACGGCCTCATAATTCGGATTCCCCGGACACAGCCAGTAATCCCCATCCTGCCGCATCAGCTTTTTCACGGTAAACTCACCGTCCAGAACAGCCACCACAACCTGGCCGCTTCTGGCCTCCATAGAGCGGTCCACAATCAAAAGATCCCCCGACTGAATCCCCTCCTCAATCATGGAATCCCCATCCACCTTCACGGTAAATGTCGCCGAATGATTCTTAACCAGATATGAATTGAAATCCAGAGACTCTTCCCGATAGTCTGTTGCGGGAGAGGGAAAACCGGCCTTAACCAACTCCCCGCACAAAGGCACTGCGGGCATCCTGGATTTCTCCAGAATAGAATAAATACTATACATACGTATAGTGTGATATAAGATTCAGAATCAGTCAAGGGTACCTCTAAAAAACAGCTTTAGGAAATTGACGAAATGGCGGTGCGTTCCTCGGAGCTTTGCTCCTGCGGTACGCACCTGCATACGTGAGCATTTTGACAACGCAGTAGCAGCAGAAAAGATCGAGTCAAGAACTAAATGGGGTTTTTAGAGGTGCCCTCAACCAAAAAGAGTTCCCGGCTCGTAGTTTTTAATCGGTTTCAGTACATCCGGGCTGTCTCTTCCGGCACGAATCAGACTTTTGTCAATCTCCCACGCCTCAAGGCCGCTCTGGTCACAATACCACATCTCATCCAGCGGAGAATCACCAGAGAGCCAATCCTCTTCCATACCAGCCCCCAGCATCAGCGGCATCCTCAGCTTCTCATTATGAACCCGAGCCAGTAAATCCCGTGCCGGAACCGTCAGAATACTGAAAGTCAAAGAGGAGAATCCGTTCAAATCTTCCGAAGTCCTCTGGTAAATCCCACCAAGAAACAGAAGTCCTTCATCCTTCGGTGTTATAAACCATGTTGATTTTCTACCGGACTCCACATGCGGCTCAAAGAAGCCCGTCACCGGAACGGCGCAGCGCATCAGCGGCCAGCTCTTCCTGAAACTCGGCTTCTCATGAACCGTCTCACTCCGGGCATTCAGCGTCTTCCCCCGAATATCCTTCGCCTTATCCGCATCCCTTACCCAACCAGGAATCAATCCCCACGCCGCCGCCATTGGCCCGTCTTTACCCAGCAGGGGAAGAAAAGGAAACTGAAAACCGCTTACATAATACCCCGTGTTCAAAGAGGCATCTTCCAGCAGAAACGCCATCCGGGGATCACGCTCAATAGCAGCCCTGGTCACTGTGACACTGAAACACATAATCAGAATTATAACACAAATCTTAAAACATCGGCCATCATCGGCATTTTACACTGTGGGCGGATAAGAGAGGTATCTCTTCATCCGCCCCCGGCGGGGGTGGAACGGTCCGGAGGGTTCCGTGCTGTGCCAAAGTAGTTGTCACACAAGTTAAGTCAACATAGGAGGTGACAGCATGCAGCAGTACAGTGTTCAAGTGTGGAAAAAGCCATGCGAAAGAATCTACGAGTGGAAAATCGTCGCAGAACACATAGAGTGGAAGGTAGCAGTAGTGATCATAATATCCGTGAAAAAATCGCTTCTGCTGCTCGCCGTGGATGGGAATGTCGGTGGCATCAAAATCCAGAACCAGGATTTCCGGCGGCTCCTCGAAACTGTCAAGAAACAGTTGACAGAGCAGATCTTCAATCCCCCTGGCATCCCAGGTAATTTTGCTGTACCGGTCTTTGAGGGCTCCTCTAAAAAACCTTATTTCGTTTCTGGCTTGATCTTTTTCCTCGCTGCTGCGTTGTCAAAATGCTCACGTAATCAGGTGCGTACCGCAGGAGCAAAGCTCCGAGGAACGCACCGCCAACCCTCCGCTTTTGCCGCCCTGCATCAAGAAAAAATTTAATCAGGTGCGTACCGCAGGAGCAAAGCTCCGAGGAACGCACCGCCAACCCTCCGCTTTTGCCGCCCTGCATCAAGAAAAAATTTAATCAGGTGCGTACCGCAGGAGCAAAGCTCCGAGGAACGCACCGCCAACCCTCCGCTTTTGCCGCCCTGCATCAAGAAAAAATTTAATCAGGTGCGTACCGCAGGAGCAAAGCTCCGAGGAACGCACCGCCAACCGCTTAAGCTACGCTCCGCTTTTGCCGCCCTGCATTAAGAAAAAATTTAATCAGGTGCGTACCGCAGGAGCAAAGCTCCAAGGAACGCACCGCCACTCCCATCGGGTTATGGACTTTTTCATGACAGAACTCTGGAAGAAAAACTCGATGAGTACCGGTCTCTGGGGTTCAGCTTGATTCTCTCTCTCATGCTTATTTTCGCGGTATTGAGCATACAAAGTGAATCCCTGCGGGATCCGTTGATTGAGCTTTCCATCGTGCCCATCAGTCTGTCCCTTCCCATCATTATCTATACTCTGACAGGACAGACCCTGAGAAGTTCCACATTGATTGGGCTCATTCTCCTGAGCGGCATGTCAGTGAATAACAGTATTCTCATTCTATCCTGTTTCAGAATATCCCCTGATTCTGGCATCCATGCCATTGTTTCAGCTGTCTGTCAGCGCTACAGGAGCCTTATTCTCACGACCGGAACCACTCTTCTGGGGACTTTACCCCTCCTGCTGTTCCCCGGAGACGGAAACTATTTCACAAAGGATATGGCTCTGATACTCGCTCAGGGTCTGGTCGGTTCATTTTCAGCTTCCCTGACCTGCTATCCAGCCCTCCTGACACTTTTTACATCAAAATGCAAGTTCATTTCCCAGAATGGGTTGCTTGTCAGTACCAAGCAATGAGTTTTCCATCCAGATAACCATGGAATAAAGCCGTTTATAAAAGGATGAGAATGGATCCATGAGTCTGAAAACAAAATTCTTATTGGCCAGTTTTACCCCACAGTATCCATACACCAAATAACCTCGATCCGTGGGCAGAAGAACAATGTTGATGGAGAGATTGTTCGTGTCAACGATTTTAATCAATGCACGCAGAGTCGTAACATTTCTAACTGAGAAACTAAGATTCTCACCATCGTAAACATACTGAGCTTCATAGTAGCCAGATCCCAGAACCACTTCTTTCATGTAAATAAGAATACTGTCAAAAAGTGGAATCTCTTCCACAATAGGATCATTCTGTGATTTTCTATTCTGAAGACTCTCTATTCGATACACATCTTTAAACAAAGGTACGATGGCGTTTTTTCTGGCCGAAGGATAAACCACATCAGAAATTCTGCTCACCCGTCTGGTGATGTTGTAAAGATTGAGATCTATGTCACTGGTCCCCTGAGGATAGGGTATGAGGTAGAGTCCCTCCACCATCACATCCGGCTGCAGTTTCATGTTCGACTGTTTGATAACATCAATGGAATGGTGATCTGGGGCCAGTTTTAATCCAATGCCGGATCGATCATAACGAAACGCAATGGAATCGGATTCCAGAACAGCACGGGCCGCCTCGGGCAGATCGGCCAGCAAAGAATCTCTGTCCAACTGCTTTGCTGTTAGAGGGCAGATCAACACGAAAGAGAGAAGAAGGAAATTGATACGAATCCCAAATACTACACTGTTCATTACATGGTTCTATCCCGACTCATGGTATCAATGCAAGCACCTGTCGGACTGTTGCACTGAAAGATACAATAAGTTACTCTCACTTATGCAGATAACAGATACCTGTTGTTTACAAAACTGTCTTGAACCAGCCTGGACGGACAGTGATTTCTGCCATGTTCATCATCCGGAAAAAGAAGAATACATCAATACAGTCCGAAAAAGCATTGTCAGGAGGAAAACCCTGTCCGGCTGTAATTGGAAAAATATGGATCTGTCAGGTCTGAATCTTACCAACAAAGATTTCTGGCACTGCAATTTCAGTCAATGCCGCTTCGACAAGTCGGATTTCAGTGCATCTCAATTCTACATGTGCATGCTGGATGAAATCCAGGCCATGGACTGTCAGTTCACTTCCATCAAGCTGCTAAGCACAGTAGCTGCAGGGAGCAATTTCTCCCACAGTGATTTCACCGGATCTGATCTGATCAATATAAATTTCAATGGAATACTGGGTGATTCATCTGTCTTCAATGAATCCGATTTATATTGCAGCCGTTTCATTGGAGCCAGTTTGAAGGATGCTCAATTCTGTGGCTGCAACCTGGTCAGGGTGGATTTCATTGATTCCAACCTGGAGAACGCTGTTTTCACCGATTCTAATCCAGAAGATGCCTTTATCATGCCAGGAGATATAGATTGAAACTTGTCAGTTATTTTCATGAGGCAGGAATCAGCAATACCTATATCATCGGTCCTGCTGATGGGGGTTCGGCCATATTAATTGATCCAGGACGATTCAGCGAATCGTTATTCGAGCTCATTGAGGAAAATCGTTTTGATATTAAAGGGGTACTGATAACCCATATACATAGCAACCATGTTGGCGGACTGCGAACACTGCTCAAAATCTACAAGGCTGTCATTGTTGCCGGCAGCACCTCTGTGACTGGTTTTCAATCTCTGCTAGCCGACTATGGCTCAAGAAAGACAATCGACTGTTTTGAATATGAAGTCCTTCCTGTCAAGGGTTATTCAGAGGATAGTCGGATATACAGAATCAATTCCTGTATATTCACAGGGGACATGATATTCGCCGGCAGGATTGGTTACGTTAAAAACACCGGTGCACTTACAAACCTCCGCCAGTCATTGAAGGAGAATCTACTAACTCTAAATGATGATTTTCTATTACTTCCCGGTCATGGACCGCCATCAACTATCAGAGCTGAACGGAGGTTTAATCCTGATTTTGGTAAGGACTGAGCGCTGGAGGAATGGCAGCCCCGGCCTGGAAAGCTACCGAATATATATGGGCCCTCAAAAAACCTTATTTCGTTTTTGGCTTGATCTTTTCCACTGCTACTGTGTTGCCAAAATGCTCACGTAAACAGGTGCGTACCGCAGGAGCAAAGCTCCGAGGAACGCACCGCCAACCGCTTAGGCTACGCTCCGCTTTTGCCGCCTTGCATCAAGAAAAAATTTAATCAGGTGTGTACCGCAGGGCATAGCCCGAGGAACACACCACCACTGCGCTAAATTCCAAAAACGGTTTTTTAGAGGTACTGATATGTTCAGTAACACCAGGAAGTAACCATGATCTATTGATTCTCTGGATTTTCCACCCTTTTCATTGGAACCTCTTCCTCCACTTTGACAATCAGGGAAGTCATGACTTCTTTGTCAATTCCAAGTTCTTCCGAATGGGACTTGAGCACACCCTCTGCAGCATCAACAGCATTGTAAATCGGCATTCGAGCAAGCTTCCATATAATTCCATCCGGGGCATTATACTCCTCAATAATCTCTCCATCCCATTCAGCAGCATCCTCTATATAGACCCGAAGAGAAGTAGATATCCTGTCTTTCACCTCAGATTCAGCGATGGATGGATCAATTACAACACTTTTTAGACGAGAGTGTAATTGCCATACAGAATCAGAGACAGCTTCCTGATCCGCTACATCTGAATCTGTATCACTGCCAATCCCAAAAATCATTCCCTCTTCCAGAGGAGGATTACGAACCCATTCCGGTAAATCAGGTTCCGGTTCAACAACCTCCTGGACTGGAAGCTCAGGAACAACCTCCTGCTCGGGAGCTGCTTCAGTCGAAGCACAAGCTGTAAAAAGTACGGTTACAGCGATAATGTATATAAATTTATTCTTCATAGTTCCAACACCACCTGAATTACTACCCGCCGGTTGAGACTGCGGCCTTCCAGAGTTCTGGTATTACCCAGCAGGACACTGCCTCCCAGTCCTTGAACCCTGTCAATTTCCAAACCAACCCCACGGAGAATGTCTGCCATCGTTTTGGCACGGGAGAATGAAATGCGGTAAAGGAGATCCTCTTCCCCTTTTATTCCTGTAGGATTAGCATGGCCCGAAACAACCACGGATTCATGATCAATATCACTGATTTCATCCACCAGGATGGCCCCCAGTGCATTCAGACCCTGTTTCTGACTCTCTGTTAGATTTGTTCTATTTGCAGCAAAATTAAGAATTTGAATTGTCAGTATATTTTTCTTCAGAGAAACGAATAAATCGTCTCCATAGTTTCCAGCGACAGCATCATACAACACTCTTTCCAATCGTGCCGCCCGAATCATTGCTCCTTCATCAAAATGATTGATTACAGTTTTCGGATCCACGGAGTGATTTTCCTGGAATCGTTTTACTGCTGTTTGAGCAATGATCAGAGCAGAACTTTCAGGATATCGAACAAGAGTATAGTTCAAACCATCCGCTTCATAGCGGTCTTCCACTTCTGCAGTTCTGAGTTTCACATCGTTAAAGAAGGATGCAATCATACCGTCAACAGCTTCTATTTCCCCATCGCCGACATCTTCTGATCTGATCAATCCAATCACCTGAGAACTCAACTGCAAACGTATTTCTTCTCTGCCTGAGATTTCAGCATCCTCCTGTGTAATCCCTTCACCACGTCCATAAAAAAAACTATCTGAACGAAGCCGTTTGGATATCCATTCAGGAGTCTGAGCACTCAATGAGCTCAGGCTGAAGACTACAGCTATTCCTAATGTAATTATCTTATTCATATTCCTCCTGCTTCCTGGAACTTTAACATGGGATTTTAACCTCTATTTCTCACCAATAATTTGACACAAAGCAGGTTTCTCATGTTAAAATATTTACATGAAACGAAATAACAAACAAAAAGAAACCCGCTTTGATAATACAGAGTGCAAAGGGTACCTCTAAAAAAATAGTTTGTCAACCTTTGAATCGGGAAAACGTCCTTTTATTTTTAATTTTGGTCTGAAAATTTCGACCTTTCTTAGCGATTTCAACCCGTTATCAGGCTTTTTTCGGCTTCCGGAGCACATTCAGTGCCCACTTATCCCAGGGATTGTCTCAAATACACATTACGACACATGTTATAGCTAAGGTTCAGTAGTCCAATGATCCCTTCTATTCTCTCTTTACCTATAGTACGCAACTTGTCCACTTTCATAGTCGCTTTCATAAAACCGAATACGTGCTCCACACGGACACGCACCTTCGATTTTTCTTTGCTGGAGGCATTCTCTTCATCGCTTAACGGTTTGTTTCTAAAGGATGTGCTGTAAACAATATTGACCATGGGCATACCTTCTTTACTAATGTCCTTGGTTTCCTGTCAACATTCCAAGGCCCCAACCTAATTATATTCCGATGATTACCCTTTACGGTTTTGCTTCCCAGCCTCAACCTTTGCCCTAAATTCTGCTACCCGCGCATTGAAGCACCGGGTAAATGCCTCAGGGGAAAAATCAATCGTTTCGATATCCTGTTCCTCCATCTGTTTCCTCAGGCGCCGGGCAAGATTTCCAGGCCAGAAAGTTTCTTTCTTTGCCGATTCGTATTGCCCATCGTTCCAGCCTTCGATCTCTAGCTCTATGGTATTATCTTTCAGAAGCCCCCTTATTTCATCTTTCCCCGGACGCTCCTCCGAGGGAAATTCCTCTTTCCTAAAAGATGGCATTCCCTCTTTTCCAAGCAGGCAATAGGCAGTCATATAAAAAATAGCAGAGAGATAAAGCATAATACCTTCCCGAGCCAGATCCCGATCCCGATCCAGAGCCAGAGCCCGATCCAGAGCCCGATCCAGAGCCAGATCCAGATCCAGATCCAAAGCCAGAGCCAGATCCAGATCCAGATCCAGAGCCAGATCCAGAGCCAGAGCCCGATCCAGAGCCAGAGCCAGAGCCAGAGCCCGAGCCCGATCCAGAGCCCGAGCCAGAGCCCGAGCCCGAGCCAGAGCCCGAGCCAGAGCCAGATCCAGAGCCCGAGCCAGAGCCAGATCCAGAGCCCGAGCCAGAGCCAGAGCCAGATCCTGAAGAATATCCAGGTTTAATATTTCTCCCAAAACAAGGAGCTGGAATGCCCGCATCTTTTTCAGCCATTCGTATCGGCCTAGTTCAGCGATATTCTGCGGAATAATAAGAAAAAGATCCTTCCAAAATAGGGACACCGGTGGCGTGGGCGGGGCGCAATAATAGGGTGTTTGCTGGATCAGCCAATAAAGCTCCGTGTTGGCATCGTCTTTATACAATAAGGAAGGATCCAGACCTTTCAGATTTTTCTCAACAGCATCGTCAGTCTTGTCATCACCACTGAAAGAGCACAGAATCACCTTTATGTCCCAGCTATTGAGGAAGAGGTCGGCATCCTCCTTGGGTTTGTACGCTTCTTTCAAGTACGGCTCTTCCTGATCTGCCTGAGGGCCCTCTAATGGATCATCCCTATTTCCCCCGTCAACACCGAGATAGCTAAGGCGGTTTATCTTTTTCCACTGCTTCTTAAATTCATCCCTCACCGATGCAGGCCTTTTTTTCAGCCAATCATCGCAAAGGGCATGTACTGTCTCCGAATTATTTTTTCTCTTAAGAAGAGCCCCCCATAGGCTGCGTTCCCCTTTTCCGCCCATCGTGGAAAGGAGGAGGAGTTCGATCCACCGTTTCCGCTCTTCCTCCGAGAAGGCGATTTCCTCGCTTCCCAAAATCTCCGCCAGGAAAAGCCGCTGCCCCGCCTTATTGAGGTCGAGCGCTCGCAGAATGGTGCGGTAGGCGAGATTCTGCGAATCCTTTTGCCGCAGGGAAAGGTAGAGGTGGGCGCTTTCCCGCCAGAATTCAGATTCAATGCGTTTTAGTAAAAATTCAAAACTATTAGCTGTCCCATCCTGGTGGCGGACATTGAGGTAGTAGGCGGTCAGATATTCCTGGAAGGAGTTATGGGCAAACCGGACGGTCCCGGCCTGGGGCTCCGAGAGGATACCGGTTCGGGCCAGGTAGAAGGGCAGGAGGTTTTCGGCATCCCCCTCCTCAATGGTGCGGTAACGGTTTTTTTCCCTAAGATATTCGTCAAAGCGTTTCTTTACGGCCTTTATTGGCTCGCTCAGGATCCGTTCTTCGTCATTGTCGCTGTCGGCTCCACACTGCCAGTCTAAGGCCAGTCGGCTCAGGAGAAAAACAAGATCGCCCTTTTCCCAGGGGCGGCTTTTCGATAGATTCCGCACCTTTTCAAGCTGCATGATGTAGGCATCCATAATCTTATCATAGAGGGTCGCGCGGCTGTGGGGCAGTTCCCCAAGATTGTTGTGGACAAAGCAGATCAGCGCCAGGAAACTGGGCCGCCGCGCCATGGTGTCTAGATAATCCCGGTCGGCCAGGGCCCCGATCAGGCTTTTCTGTTTTGCCTCTCTTTCCACCTCGCTTGCCCCGGGGCGCAGTTTATGCCATTTCTTAATGTATTCTTCCTTCTGTTCATCCGTAAACGGAAGGAGGTGGAGTTTGACATCTTCCCCTTCGGCGGTCGGCATGTCGGTGTTTAATCCCTTAAAACCGGGGGGGCGGCCGGTAACGATGTAACGGTTAGGAATCTCCTCTTTGGAATAAGTTTCCCGGGCCCATGCCATAATCTTTTTGCGATGCGCTGGCCCGACTTCGTCTATCCCGTCAAGCAGGATGAGGAACTGACCCTTCCGGCGGTATGCATCCAGATCCTTCGGGCTAAACCGAGGATTCTTCTTTATTACACGATCAAAAAAAGCGGAGAGAAGTTCCTCAAGGGAGCTTAACTTCTTTGTATCGTACTCCCTCAAGATCAGGGGAATGGGAATAATCCAGGGATAGGTATTGTTAAAGGCCGTTCCCTTTCTGATACCCGTCTCAAGGGTCAGCTCATGAACAAGCCAGGTTTTCCCTGCGCCGGGAAGTCCGGCAATCGTAATAAAATGCTCTTTGTCGAGCCAGTAGAGGATGTCAAGTTTTTTTCCACCATCCTCTCCTGCTTTTTTTATTGTTCTACTACCCTCCTCCTCGGGAACCTCTGCTTCGGAAAAAAAACGGGAGACATACATCGCTTCTACCTGGACAGGGGCATCGTCGTCGACCAGCCCGGCCATGGTGATGAGGCCGAAATTTTTATAGAGCCAGTTGACATAGATGTTGCGGGCTTTTATGTTCTTGTCGTCCAAGCCGAGTTTGGCGGCCATTCTCTGAATTTCTTCCAGTGTCATGCGGCATTCCTCCACAAATCAAAACGGCTAGTGTAATACATTGCCACCGGCTTCTGTGGTGAAAAAGGCTTTAACAGCCTTTGTGCGTCGAGTTTTTTTCTCTCGGGAAAGCTTTGGCCAATCGCCGACGATTTTTTTATGTATATCCATGAATAACCGCCTATCATAGGTGTACTCAAACAAACGCCCCTGGTAGGCATCCAAAGAGGTGGTATCGGCCACACCCCTGCGGAACACAGTTGCCATTTCTTCAATGTATCGATGCGTCATTTCCGATCCAGCGGATACTGTCTGTTCGGTATGGGGCGAACCGGTTGATTCGCTTTGTATAACTTGAACCAGGGCCGTACAAAAATGCCCAAAGTTCTCCGGGTGAAAGGCGATGCTTTTATAGATTACCGGAAAACGAAATTGCAGGGACAGGAGGAGGGCCGATTGGTGCAGGGTTGGAACGGGCTTTTGTTTATTGATCAGCTTCCAGCGAAACAAAAGGGCGTTGAGAAAATTCTTCACCTTTCTGGGGTTGTGCTCCCATATTTCATTCACAACCTCGGCTAATTTTTCTTTTTCACCCTCTGGAACTTCATCTTTGGGCCATTGATCGATAATTCTTTTTATGAAGGGGCGAAAGTCGCTACAAACCGGAACATGAATGTTCCCCTGGACCAGTTTTGCCATATATTGGCGGGCCTCAGCCGCCTCGCAGTTCTTTCTGTAGCGGATAATCGTTTTTTCTACCGCCTCAGGATCAATTCCCAGGATAAAAATGCAGGAGTTGGTGTTGAGATAGAGTTTTATGGTCTCCAGAACCTCGAGAATTTTTCTATCTTCACAGCGATCAAGATCATCGATGAAGATGACCAATTTATCGGGCCCGGAATTCCGGCTCAGTTCTTTAATTGAATTGAGTACCTGGCGGACAGCCCCGTTAAAGGCAAGAAATAATTGCTGGGCATCGGTTACTTCACGGTAGGCAACAGCCGGTTGGCTTCCCTTGTAGAGTTCCTTTCCCTTCTCATACAAGGAGCCCATCGGCTTAAACCCGATGTTCTTTTCGATTACGGTATCGATGACTTCCGTCAGCTTTTTGAAACCAAGGTTCAGCAATTGGCCGCCGGCCGATCGTAACTTCTTCCTGGTGAATTTGGCCTCTGCCCATTTGGGTATCTGTTTGCGGATCTCGTGGAGTAGGGGAATCATCAGGTTTGGTTCATTTTGATACTGCCAGGGGTTGAACCAAACCGTTAGGGCGGAATGCTCACGCTTTTTACCACCCAGGGCGTCCCATTTTCCCCGAACAGTATCAGAGAATATTTCCGTCTCTTTGGGAACGCCGATGCCCTCGCCGCAACTGAGGGGCAGGCCGCCGAGGGAGGCCATGCAGTAACGAAGCAGACTCGTTTTGCCGCTGCCCCATCCGCCGCAAACCCCTATGACAAACGGGGCAGGGGCCTGAACTGCCATCTCATAGAGTTCTTCACCGGCGTTCAGAAAGCCCAGATCTCCAAACTCAATGGTCCAGTCATCGTTGCTGTAACCAGGTTTTTTCAAGGTTTTCATATTTCTCCTTTCCGATAAAAATCCAATAGTTAAAAACTGTCTTATACTGAGGCTCTTTCAGAAATCGGTTATTTTTGGAAGAGCCTCTGGATTGTTTTTTGACAACGATAGGTAAATTTTTATGGCATAATAAGTTGTCAAAAAACTCCTCCGATATTTGAATTCCCTCTACTATACGCAAAGATAATCCTATGGTCAACCGATCAGGGGGTGATCAAAACCTCCTATGTCCTCGGCATGTTCCAGAAAGTATTCCTCCGCCTCCCGGCTCCAGAAGCCTTTGTGGGCGGTGGTAATTTCCGCCAACCCCGCGAAGAGGGGGTCGGTTTTTACCTTTTCGGCAAAATCCTCGATGGGGGTGAGGGGGCATCTCTTGTGGACGTAGATGAGTTTTTCCCCCCCGGAAATTTTCGGCAGGTTCAAGGTGGTCTCCGCCATGGCATCAAGGCCGCCTAAGTGGGTAATCATCACCTGGGGATTGATCCGCCCCTCCTCCATCAGGCGCAGGGATATCCGCATATCCTCGGTGTTGCCCCCGCTGGTTCCCACGATGTGGTAGAAGGCGTAGTGAATATCGTAGAAGTTAACGGCCGCGGTGAAATCCTTTTGAGTGGGGCCGGCGAAGAAGTTCATACAGCCGTCTTTGGCCAAAAGCAGATCCGCCTGTTCCACCACCGGCTTCACCGGGGCCATCACAAAAACATCGTCGAATCCTTTTCCACGGGTCATCGCCTTAAGGCCCTTCGTCGGCTCGTCGAGTTTCCCCGTGTTCAGGTAGTGAAGTTCGATCCCCATGGTTTTCGCCTCCCCCACGGAATAGAGGCGTTCCTTTCTTTATGATTCAATTCGAGCCAGTCTCTCCACGCTTCTCTACTTCTTGGACAAATTTCTTCAGCTTCTTTCATTCCGGTTTCTCTAATGGCATACAACGGATTGGCTATGCGTAGTGTGGGATTTGGAAGCGATTAATTTTCAATGTACCACAAATGTTACTTACTTGCATATACTTGATGGTTATCACTAAACCCCACATTACGTATAGCCTTTGTTATGGGCTGTGCTTCGCTCATTTCAATATATTCATATTTTGGTTTCTCTACAAATAAGTCTCCCGAAATAGTTTCCAATTTGTTTTTTGTTGCTTCAATTGCTAAATCTGATTCATCAATTCCAATCCATTTTCTGTTTAAGGAATGAGCAGATTTCAAAGTAGTTCCAGAGCCACAGAAACAATCCAAAACAATGCTGTCTTGATTTGAAGAAGTCTTAATTATTAAATCCAATAATCCTTGATTTTTTTCAGTCGGATAAGTTGGATATTGAGGGTCTTTGAATTCCCAAATATCTTGAACTTTTTTACCTTCTCGTTCATCTACATATATTTTTTTCTTGGATATCCATTTGACGACCATTCTAATAATCCTTCTTTATCCCACTTTTCTAATGTTTCAACGTCAGTTCGCCAATGTCTTCCTTTTGGCGGTAACATCCCTTTGAATGGTTTTGAAGAATTTCCGTATTGCGTTTCTCCTGGTGCGTGAATAGGAACTGTTGTATAACGCCTTCCGTATTCTTTTTTTGCAAATAATTTCACACTATCTTCTTCGCTATATGGTTCTTTTGGCTCATTCCATATAGGTTTCTCCGATTTTGAATAAAAAAGAATTAAATCTTTAATATTACCGTATCCAGTTCGCTTGAAATTTTTTGGATTACATTTTATTCGTGTAATATCATTTCTAAAATTCTCAATTCCAAAAACTTCATCCATCATTATTTTCACATAATGACCTATTTTATAATCAATATGCAAGTAAATAGAGCCTTTATCAGACAATAAGTCTCTTAGTAAAATTAATCGTTCTCTTAAATATTCAATAAATTCAGTTCCTACAAGTTTATCTGAATAAGCAACTTTTCCATTCCTTGAATTACTAATAGTTGTTGCTCTTCCGTCAGTTATTGTAAAGTTACCATTTGTTGCAAAAGGTGGGTCAATATATATTAAATCAATTTCCTCCTTTAATCCCTTGTCATTTAATAGTAAATCAATTGCTTTTATATTATCTCCTTTAATTAGTATACTTTCCATAATATATTCCTTTTAAAGTTGATATAAAAACTCACGCAACACCAATGCACTCATAGTATTGTAATCTTTATACAATTCTGTTATTAATTCATGCATTTTATTCTTCCCTTTGATATAAAGTACTCCGTCAAGAATGGCAATTTTCATTGCTTTTACTTTTTTAGTTTCAATTGTGCTTATTGCATCATTGAATTGAGCATTTTGATGACCACCAAAGTCGGTTAAGAATTTGGCTTCGCCAATTACATATTTTCCATTAAATCTTGCTACAAAATCAAGTCCTTTATTGGGAATAAATCAAATTTTAGTAATTGCATTACTAATGAAACATTATTTTTCTTCTTAAAATTTTTTTCAACTTCTTTCCAAATCGTATCATCAATATCCCTAATTCCTTCTGGGATTGTTGGATATACTTGAAACAAATCATCTAAATAAGACCTTTGATTTGCGTATTCAATACTTAATTTAGTCCATTTATTCATTATAGAATCCTTTAACCCCTATTTCTCACCAATACCTTGATACAAAGCAGATTTCTCATGTTAAAATATTTACTTGAAACGAAATACCAAACAAAAAGAAACCCGCTTTGATAATACAGAGTGTAAAGTCAATCAACTCGAATTGCAAGGGCTGGGAAGCGGAAAATCTCGCAAAATCATTGTCAAGAATGACGGTAAGGTCAACAGTTCCGATGCCGGATTTCTTCTTTTCCAGCAGGTTGAACAGAAGCACAGGATTATTGAAAAACTGTCAGATTTTTTCACCGATAATAGAGATCAGGAAAAAATTACACATAGCCTGGGTGCTCTTCTTAAGCAGAGAATCTTCGGAATCTGTCAGGGCTATGAAGATCTCAACGATCATGAACGATTGCGCGAAGATCCCCTGCTTCAATATATATGCGGGCGGGATAATAAAACTCCCGTTGCAGGGAAGAGCACCCTGAACAGATTGGAACTCGATCATGAGTTAGATGAAAAACTCAAGGCAACCTCTAAAAAAACCGTTTTTGGAATTTGGCGCAGAGGCGGTGTGTTCCTCGGGCTACGCCCTGCGGTACACACCTGATTAAATTTTTTCTTGATGCAAGGCGGCAAAAGCGGAGCGTAGCTTAAGCGGTTGGCGGTGCGTTCCTCGGAGCTTTGCTCCTGCGGTACGCACCTGCTTACGTGAGCATTTTGACAACGCAGTAGCGGCAGAAAAGATCGAGTCAAGAACTAAATGGGTTTTTTAGAGGTGCCCTGTAGTTTTATGTTGGTGAGAAATATGGGTTAGAACTTGTGAACAGTATTGTCAACTAATTCGAATGAAATGATGAATTTCAATTCGGTCCGGGGCGATGATTCAGTACTTTCAATATGAACCTGAAGATTCCTGGAGTCAGAATTCCTTGTACAGGTAAAATTCAACGGACTCTTTTCTGCATGGAACATGATGGAATTCCCACTATCGGAAAACTTCATCCACCTTACCCCCATCTGTCTGCGGGTTTCATTAAGATTGAAATCATCTGTATTCATCGAATGTACTTCCACAAAGGCACTTTTCTGTTCTGTGGAGCTGATAGTATGAGGACCACTGCCATACCACGACAGATACTGGTACCGTTGACGGAGACCAAAACTCACACCGGAACTTTTATATGAAAAAAGTACTCGGCCATCGGCCAGATATCTCATGTTCTGCTGCAAAACCCTGGAAGGACCCTTAACTTTACACTGCAATTCCAAATAATCGCCATGATTCTTAACTTTGTACCTGGTCTGTTTCAAATTCTGCCTCATATCTTCACCTGGAACAAAGGGAGCAAAGCCCATAGTCAGCATATTTTCCACCCCAAAGTCCAATGTTTCCAACACTCCATTGACAAGGCTGATGCGTATACCAACTTTATTCCGAACAAGCAATAAGCTATTACCATGGTTCCTATGCTGCCAGGGACTGATCTGGGGTTCATCCACTATGTCTTCGGTCGAACTCAGGGGATCAGGAATGATTGTATCTGAATCACTTATTCTGGGGTAGGCTAAACGTATCTGTGAAGTTTCCGGAACAGACATCTGCATTCTGGCAATTTCATAACCAGAATTACCCCATACATTTTCTTCCTTCAAACAAAGAAACAAAGTAATGAAGCCCTCCCCCTTCCCTGGAAAAGCACCAAGTTCCCTGAAAAGAGCAATTTTCTTCTCATTGCCTGGGGCAATTGTTGGTTGACGAACCTGTCCACGGGCAACGATGTTTCCAACACGCTGTAAATTCCAATTAATCTCATAATTTGACAGGTCAACAAAATAATGTCGATTCTTCAGGAGAATTGAGCCGTTTTTCAGGTTTAACGGCTTAGCCGAAACTGGTGAAAATATTGCTTTCAATTCATCTGTTTCAGATATTCTTCTCTGTGGGTCAGCAAAATTTCTGAACAGAATACCAGCGATATTGAGTCGCTCATCCACTTGTTCCATCAGATTGCCAACTCCTGTCCTCAAAGTTTCGGCTTCAATCCACAGCATCACCGGTGCAGCATTGATTTCCTGCGGCAGATGATCTGAATAAAAAACAATGTCTGATACCAGACCTTTATCATCGCCCTGGAAATGAATGAAACGGCTAACATCATATTCATTAGCCGTTTTTTTCATCTCCAGATAAGCATTTTTATCTCTTTTTTCGCTTTGAATTGACCATATGATGACTGATGGATGATTTCTAAAACTGCAAATCATCGATTCAAGCCGTTCATATTCGACCTCAACGAAAATATAAATCCCGACCCTGTCAGCCGTTTCAAGTATGTCATCCGTAAGGGAATCATCCGTACAATAAATGGTGTCGACATTGAGTTGTTTAAGAGATAACAACGACTGACTGTCAGTGAAATTGACTTGATTGACCCCTTTAAGCTTGACAGGCTGACCATTTAATGTGAGCTTTCCTCCCTGTTTCCCAAAGAGGATATCAAATTGACGAAAACCCCAGGCCATTGTTTTCACATCAACAACATTCCCATCCATATCAGTGGCTTCGATCCTCAAGCTGTAGAGGAATGGTGATTCGGCGCTCCATAATTGAGGTTCAACAATTGTAACCTCACTGTATAATACGGGATGTGATCTGCCATCGAATGTAATACTCTCAGGAGAGCTTGATGCGATAATATCAGTTTTACCGGGCTCGGAGAGGTACCATCTCACTGTGCGGGAAGTATTCTCAGCCATGTCTGATCCATCCAGTCTTATATCAATTGAGAGCAATGCATCTTGATGCGCTCCATCCAGTTGACAAGTTGCCACAACATCTGAAATACCACCAACTGAAGCCTTCTGATCCTCAGCGATGATGCTTATATTTTTGTTTTCTTCAGTCATACACTACTTTACCATAAGCGAACTTGTAGAGGAAACAAGGAAATCCTAAACTGGAAGCAATGGAGGTCAAAATGGAGCTACAGTGGAAAAATCTCGATGAAGCAGAACACTACATTGAACTGATGGGGAAAAAACGTTTGTCAAACCTTTCAGAGGTATTGACTGAAGATCGTGTCCGATCCTGGGCAATAACGGTAGGCGGAGGATTGAAATACTTCTATGGGGCCTCCCTGATGACAGAAGAGAACATCGATAGTCTTCAGGCATTGGCCGATGAGCAGCAGCTCATTAAAAAATATTCAAACCTACTATCGGGGGAAAAAATCAATACCGGTGAAAATCGTCATGTTCTGCACCATCTCACAAGGGGAGAACTCAATGGCAGCATTGTTGATAACGGTCAGAACATCGGTCAGTTTTATCGGGAGCAAAATCTCCGCGTAAAGAAATTCTGCGAAAATGTTTTTTCCGGGAAGATCACTGGCTCAACTGGAAAAAAATTTGATACGGCTGTCCAGATTGGCATTGGCGGATCAGATCTTGGACCCCGTGCACTTCACCTTGCCCTCAGCGGAATTTGTCCGTCACGGCTTGAAGCCCAATTTCTTTCCAATGTGGATCCCGATGATGCAGCCCGAATAATTCCCCTGATTAACCCGGAAACAACTCTGTTCATTCTCGTTTCAAAAAGTGGTCTCACCCAGGAAACCCTGGCCAATAGAGATATTCTGCTTAAACGAATGCAGGAACAGGGCATTCCCGGTTTCGATGCTTCCAGGCATTTAATTGCTGTTACCAGCCGTACAAGCCCATTGGCTGAATCGGATTCAGTTCTTGAATCGTTTTACATAGATGACAATATCGGCGGGCGGTATTCCTCCACCAGTGCAGTGGGAGGAGTCATTCTATCTTTGTGTTTCGGATCCGATGTTTTTGAGCAGATACTCGCTGGTGCTCACGATGCCGATAAGGCGGCCAGAGAAAAGGATATTCGAAAAAACGCAGCCCTCATGGATGCCATGACCGGGATATACTATCGCAATGTATTGAATTTTCCAACAGTGGCTGTACTGCCGTACAGTCAGGCTCTTTCACGATTCCCGGCCCACCTCCAGCAGTTGGATATGGAATCCAACGGCAAGAGTGTCAACCGATATGGTCAGGCCATTTCCTATCCGACTGGACCAATAGTATTCGGAGAACCGGGAACTAATGGTCAACACTCATTCTATCAGCTTCTTCATCAGGGTACTGATATTGTACCGCTGCAATTCATTGGATTCCGGGAATCTCAACGCGGCGGGGATGTCGTTATGGATGGTTCAACAAGTCAATCCAAGTTGAATGCCAATCTTGCGGCCCAGATAATTGCTTTTGCAAAAGGCAAAAAGCATAAGAACGCCAACAAGAATTTTGATGGCATGAGGCCGAGCAGTTTACTGGTCGCGGACAAACTGATCCCAAAAACCCTGGGGGCACTTCTCGCCCATTATGAAAACAAAGTCATGTTTCAGGGATTCTGCTGGAATATTAATTCCTTCGACCAGGAAGGTGTTCAGCTTGGTAAGATTCTAGCCAGTTCAGTACTGGATTCTTCCACAGAGGATGAAACCCTTAAAGCCTATGCCCGTATACTGGGACTTTAACCACTGTTCATATCAATGGGTTGACGGGTGGATTCAAGTACATCCCGCCACAATGAACCTTCACTGTCTACCTGCTTGCGTTTGAAGGTTGCCATAGGAATGGGAACATGAACCAAAGCATTATTCCATTGACCAATGATACACCCTGTTCGACCGCTCATGGCGGCATGAACAGCATTGGCACCCAACCGTGCGCAGTAGTGGGAATCAACTGGATCAGCCGGTGTCGCACGGATAAAGTAACTTGGGTCAATGTATCTGATATTGGCCTCTCCATTGCGCTTGACAAGGAAACTGCTGATTTCATTTTTGAGAAAAACTCCGATGTCACCATAGGTTTTATTGCCCGATGCATCTTTTCCCATCTTCTCATTAACCATTAAATCCTGGCCCGCACCCTCGGCAACAAGAATTACAGCATGCTGCCTCCTATCCAGGCGGCGGCCAAGACTCTTCAACAGTCCATTCTCTCCCTCAAGAGAAAAAGGAACTTCCGGTATCAGACAAAAATTGACATCGCTGGTGGACAAAGTTGTATGAGCAGCAATGAAACCTGAATCCCTGCCCATAACCCTGACCAGTCCCACACCGTCAACAGAGCTTTTTGCTTCAACATGGGCAGCACTGACAGCCTCAACAGCCTTGGAAACCGCTGTATCAAATCCGAAGGATTTATGCACGAACATGATATCGTTATCTATAGTTTTGGGAATTCCTATACAGGATATTTTCAATCCCCTCTTTGCGATCTCCTCTACAATTTCCAGATTCCCCCGCTGAGTTCCATCTCCCCCGATAGTGAACAGAATATTGATGTTCAATCGTTCCAGAGCATCCACAATGGGTTCCACTTCTCCATACCCACGGGAAGAACCCAATACAGATCCTCCCAGATTGTGAATATCATCAACATTGTCCTGGTCCAGCATCATGGGTTCAAAATTGAATTCAGCTCGAAACCCTCTGTAACCAAATCTGATGCCATAAATCCGTTTTACACTGTAGAAATGCCACAGAGTACGGGTTATCGCTCGAATAACATCATTCAAGCCGGGGCATAAACCGCCGCAGGTTACAATGGCTGTATTCACATGACTTGGGGTAAAATAGATCATCTCCCGGGGGCCTGCTTCTTCCAGCATCCAGGCAGGATTGTACTCAGATCCTATATCGGAAGCCTCCATCGTATTAGTGCGCAGGATGTATTGATCGTCACGGGTGTAGTTGGCAATGGAATCACCCTGTGTCGTGGAGTACTTTTTGGGTGAATGAATGTTGCAGGGTCCAAGTTTCTGTATTCGAAAATCATAGTCCATCTTCTTCGACATAACCCATGATTATGCACAGTTCTGGATTTATTACAATATACCCAGTGTCAGAAAGCCTATAAAACCCTCTTCAACCAGTACATGTTCACAGCCTTGCGAAGTTTCTTCTTCGTGACCCCGGCCTTCTCAGCATGAGTTGTATCCTTCTTCTTCCAGGCTTCCTTCAGCCGCCATGGATTCCCGCACAGGAATACTGCCACCTACAGCCATATTCCAATTCAACAACATGGTGCCTGCAATAAGCCCTGTTTTATTGAAATCCAGAATAATGTTTCACTGTACCTAAACACTGAACGATGAGAATCATGTTGCTGATACAGTCTCCGTTATCTTCTAAAACTTCTCGGTGACCAGATCAAATCCTGTTTGAAAGATCCGTTGATTAATGGGATTAAATTTCCTGTTTCGTTCTGATACAACTTCATCCAGGGCGGCAAAGAGAGCATTTCTGGTTATCAGAAGCGGCTTAAGGGCCATTAATGCTCCAAGGGCGACCATATTGGCCCCTTTTTCAGTTCCTTCTCTGAGAGAAAGATCTGTTGCCGGAATGTCTATAAGTCTTAGATCATTTCTGGTTGGTGGACTCTTCACCAGGGATGAATTCCATATAAGTATGCCGCCAGCTCTGATTTTTGGTTCAAATTTCATCAATGATGGGCCATTAAGAGCAATAACAACAGTGGGCTGTTCCACAATCGGTGAAGCGATGCTCTCAGCACTCAATATGACAGAACAATTGGCCGTCCCTCCACGCATCTCCACGCCATATGACGGGATGTGGGAAACCTGCCTTCCCTGACGCATGGCCGCGACACATAGAAGCTTGCCAGCCAGTATCACACCCTGACCACCAAAACCTGCTATGATGATTTCTTCTGTTGGATAGAGCTCACTCATGAGGCCTTTGCCTTGAGGACGGCTGCTTCAGCAGGTCTGTCTCGGAAAACCTTTAGAGGGTAGTAGGGAACCATTGCATTTTTTACCCAATCGGCTCCGTCAGAAGGTTTAACGCCCCAGTTGGTAGGACACATGGATAAGATTTCAACAAATGAATAACCTTGACCCTCTTTTTGATACTGGAGAGCCTTGACTATTGCCTTCGCAGCCTTCCTTACAGCGGCTGGATTATGTATGGAAACTCTTTCGATGTAATTTGGAGCTCCTAATGTATCCATGATTTCGCAGGCTCTGATAGGGAATCCCATGCTGTCAGGATTTCGCCCCATAGGAGAAGTCAGAGTTTTCTGACCTTCCAGTGTCGTTGGCGCCATCTGTCCGCCAGTCATGCCATAGATGGCGTTGTTGACAAAGATGACAGTAATATCTTCTCCGCGGTTGGCTGTATGGAGTGTTTCCCCCATCCCAATTGCCAGAAGGTCGCCATCACCCTGATAGGAAACAACGATTCGATCCGGCAGGGCACGCTTCACACCAGTCGCTACCGAAGGTGTCCGGCCATGGGGAGCTTCAAGCCCATCAACATCAATGTAGTTGTAGAGAAGGACAGAACAACCCACCGGGGCAATGACAATGGCCTCTTCTCTGACATTCAATTTTTCCAATGCCTCAGCTAGCAGTTTATGTATTATTCCATGCCCACAACCCGCACAATAATGCGTGCGGACATCAATGAGCGCATCAGGACGCTTGTATATGGGTAAACTTTTCCTGCTCATATTTTTCTATCCTTAACATTATATCCTGCACTGGCAGTATCACACCGCCAGCTCGTCCGTAAAAATCAACTTCTACTTCACCGTTAATCGCTAATTGAACATCCTCGACCATCTGCCCATGACTCATTTCCACTGCAAGAACCCGCTTGCAGTGCTGAGTAACTTCAAAAAGTTCCCTGTCGGGGAATGGCCAGAGGCTGGTTGGTCTGAACAAACCAGCTTTCATTCCTCTCTCCCTGAGTTTATCAACGGCTTTTTCAGCCACACGTGCCGCTGTTCCATAAGCAACGATAAGCCAGTCGGCATCATCGGCATGGTGAGTGTCAAAACGACGAACATTTTCCGTTATTCGTGTGTACTTCTCCTGGAGGTTAAGATTGTGTTTTTCCAATGCGCCATCAGGCTTCAAGAGAAGAGAAGCTACAACATTTTTACGGCGTCCTTTAGCACCATTGACTATCCATGGCTTCTCAAACTTCTTACCTGAGGGTTGCGGTAGTATCACGGGTTCGGACATCTGTCCAAGGTAGCCATCCGCAAGAACAATAACGGGAATTCGGTACTCATCGGCCAGATCAAAGGCGTGGACAGTGAAATCCGCCAGCTCCTGGGCATTACCTGGTGCCAGAACAATGGTTCTATAGTCTCCATGTCCTCCTCCCCGGGTAGCCTGAAAATAATCGCTCTGTGCACCGGATATCCCCCCCAGTCCGGGTCCACCCCTCATGATGTTGGCAATGACACAGGGGATTTCCGCGCCAGCCATGTAGGAAATAGCTTCCTGCTTGAGGGATATCCCCGGAGAGGATGATGAGGTCATAGATCGGACCCCGGCAGCAGCCGACCCCAGGACCATTGATGCTGCCGCCAATTCGCTTTCAGCCTGTATGAATGTGCCGTTAACCCGGGGCATGTGTTCGGCCATGTAGGCAACGACTTCATTCTGGGGAGTTATCGGATAGGCATAATAGTGTCGACAACCGGCAATTATAGCCGCCTCTGCCATGGCTTCATTACCCTTCATCAAAACATGATCAGCCATTAAACAGCCTCCTTGATTTCAAATACATCGATAGCTGCATCCGGACACATAAGAGCACAGGCACCACAGGCAATGCATTGGGATTTATCAACACAGGTAGTATAATAAGCCCCAAAGCTGTTGATATCTGTTCCCATTTCCAAAATCTGCCTTGGACAGTTTGCAATACAAAGACCACATCCCTTACATCTTTCTTTATCTATTACAGGAAAACCCTGTTTCATATGTTCCCCCTTCATCATCAAGTTAATATAAGACTAGTCAGGCAGGATGAACATGGCAAGGTCGTTTTTTTGTCATAGAACGAATAAATTTCAAGTTTTCCACACTACCAGCCTGTATATTCAGCCTGGCAGATACATACTAGTGCATGAGAACTATATGTTCTTGGTCAATAACGGAGAGAGTAAACAACGGATCAAGGAAAGTCTCCTCATTTTTCGTTAATTTGAAATATTGCACTGCTTATCTCTCAGGAAACAAGGGCAAAAATCGAGCCGTGAGACGTAAGTCGGACAGACTCCTAGTCCAGCCGGTAATGCTCTACAGATTTGATATCAATGGCCAGTTTCAAAGAGACGAATAATCTATGATCCTTAAGAGTGATGGCAGGAAAATCCAACAATCCTACCCGAGCACGGATTCTTTCAGGTTTATTGTACTCACGAGCTCGAAGGAAATCTCCAAGAGAGTTCTTAATGGCCATTTTCATGGAGTCACGGCGTGTTTCACCCAGGTACAGGGATGCGATACCAATCCCGGATGAAAATGAGTAGGTTTGACTCTTCCAGGCGGTTATTCGCTGCATCTGACTGGTATCTGGATGATATTCCAGCAATACATAATCAAATTCATTATCGTAGACAACCTTTACCATCTTCATCCGGGGATCACCCCTGGAAATCAATGCAGCTGGCTGGATATCCAGAGATTCTTCAACATTCCGGGCGATAGATAATGGTGTCCATTGTATGAGAAATCCATAGATCATACCGGAAATTATCCAACGGGCATCTTCCAGTAGAGCAGCAATCATCTCCCTTCTCTGCTCTTCTTTGGTTTTTATATCTCTTAGATCCTGACCGGATTCCAGAGTTTGAACCGATTCAGGCAATATCCACAGCTCTCCCCGAACGGGGTCGGCGAAACCAGAGGCTGACAGGTATAACAGCAGAAAGAAAGCATACAACTGTTTCAGCGTTTATCTCTCATTTCATGAATTGGATTCATTCTTAATCGGATTACAAAGTATAAATATCCAAATACAAGACCACTCAAATGGGTGAGATGGGCAATTCCAACAAGGCCCCTCATGTGCATAAAAAGATCAAGTCCAGCAAACACAAGCAGTGCATAGGGGGCACGCATCGGTAATACATAAAAAACCAGAAGTCTTACCCTGGGGAAATAAGTTGCAAAGGCCAGAAGAGAACCGTAGAGTGCTCCAGAAGCGCCAACAATGGGGATGTCATACCCCAGATTCTTATAGGCAAATACCGAAAACAATCCCGCCAGTGCACCGGTAGTCAGATAGAAAACCAGAAACTCCCTGGATCCCATCCGTGACTCTACGCTCGAGGCAGCATAGATCAAGAAAATCATATTGAAGAGGAGATGCATGAATCCACCATGAACGAACATGTATGTAACGGGAGTCCAGAACAGGCCCTGGTTCAGCCCTCCTGGATAGACGGCAAGATAACGGACTAGATCCGGGACAAGGTAAGTGACAAGGAAGACAGCAACGTTGATAGCGATAAGGGTTGTAACAACACTGCGGCGGCTATTGAAATAATTCATAAGGCTCCTCTAAGAAGATATCGTTCACCGATACAGGGGGGGAATTCGGGTAACAGAAAATAGTCGAACCTCCATGTATGGAATTGTACTCGTAATTTTCATTATATCGGAACCAAGATGGAGAATACCTCTCCTGTCATTGAAATCATACTCGATTATCGTCATTTTACCGGGTTTCTTCAGGTATGAAGAATAATCCACATCTATGGAAGTCAACGAATCAGTACTATCGTGCTCAAAAGAGACTGCGGCAATCAGCAGTCCCCGCTTAGATGATATAATCCACCAGACAAGCTGGTCGTTTATAAAACTATCGACCAGTTCTCCAGAATTCAATATGTTCCGAAATAACAGCGCGGTATCTTCGAGACAATGAACCCGTCTGGCATAGCTGTGATCCGGCATCCATCCCAGTGTCACGGCCTGCTTAACAGCCGAATGAAATCCCCATGCCCCTTCCAGGGCACCCATGGTTTCCAGCAAAGGTCTTCGTGAGGGACCGTTTCCAAGGAAACGGGCCACAAATCTCTTAATCAGAGCTCTTCTCCTTCCTGTCGGACTGTCCTCTTCACCGGGATTTAATTCCAGTGGAATCGAAAACTTCAGCTTGCGGCCCAAGTTTAACTGATGGAGGGAGTCATTCAGGATAAAAACCCTTTGAAACCATTCCTTGTCAGCCTTGCATTCAGCATCTTTAATAAGAACCAGATCGATCCCCCGAAGTCCGTAATCCTCTACCTCTTCAGGGTGTCCTTCTGCGACTACACCAATATTCCGGCGGACTCCAGATCTCCGGGCACTTTCAGCTGCCCTGCTCATCAAAGCCAGGTCCGGGATTTCGTTTTGTCCCTCCTCATCACTCCTGGTGCCACAGAGAACCAGAAAATCAAAGCCATAGCGATCCCGCCAAAGATCAAATACCCGGCACCAATAGGCCACCGCTTCATCCCTTGTTTCCTGGAGATCATTCCTGTTGACCTTCTTAAAGGCAAGAGGAACTCGCTTGCTCCCATCACTGGAAAGCTTTGGTTCAATGGAGATATTAGTGAGAGTCTTTTGAATATCATTCCTGTTCAGTCCCATTCCAGATTTTTTGACCGATGCAATTTGTTCTCTAACAATCCTCCTCCATTCCTCCTGTTTCTCCTCATCAGGAATGAATTGACCATGTTGAGTCCAGAGAAAAAGCTCAGGTTTATGGAGAACCACAGCAGCCAGGGGGTCAACACGGTAATCCAGTTCATACCCAGTGACCAGGCCGAGAAGGTGCGCTGCTTCGCAAAAAGCTGACATCTGAACTTCGGGTCCCACACCCGCATTCAATGCATCGGTATCTGCCAGTTCCCTTCTGATCACCGCATGACTCTCCATGAGTTCCAGATCTTCTGATGGTCCCTGTGTAACCGGGCTGATAATAATTCCATGAGTTCTCAAAGTGGCAAGGTAGAAGGAAGCGCTGAGAAAATTCCCCATTCTTCCGTCCGTACCAGCACTCCGAATATTGACCAGGGTATAATCAAACTCACTCATCCAGCGTGTATCACGGCGCCGCAGTATAGGAGACTCAAATGAATGCATAAGTGCAATTCGACAGAAGAAATCAGCGATAACCGGGAGTTTGTACTGGAGTAATTCACTACCCGGCTTATTCAGGCATCCATGAGCCTCATAATCCCGGAAGAGTTGGGCTGCAATCCCGGCAGATTCCTTATCCGCTGGGAAAAAATCTGCAAGCTGTTTCCAGACATTTTTAGGTAAAGTCTCCATAAGGTCATTATAGCATAACAAAATGTTAAGGTGTAGGATATGGATGATGCGCACAAATAAACACTCGGATTACTGGACAATGAAAGCCAGAAAACTGGGATATCCTGCCCGATCCATTTTCAAACTGGAAGAAATACAAACGAAATGGCATCCGATTCAGAAAAACAAACCAGTTCTTGATATAGGAGCAAGTCCTGGAAGCTGGACTCTCTTTGTTCTGAGATTAATGGGGGCAAATACCCGTATCAGTGCCGTGGATCTCAAAGCCCTCGACATAACTCCCCCTGAGAATACAAATTTCCGCTTCCTGCAAGGTGATATATTTTCCCCTGAGGCTGCTGATTTCCTACAAAACGGAGGGCCATACGGCTGCATACTCAGTGATGCGGCTCCATCAACATCCGGGAACCGTCTGATCGATACCAGTCAATCATTCCATTTGGTGACACGTGTTATTGATCTGGCCCGGGAGTATCTTTCTCCAGGAGGGAATCTTGTTGTCAAGGTGTTTCAAGGAGGGGATGAGAAGATCATTCAGGACTGTCTGAAAAAACTCTTCAAAGAAGTCAAATTACTCAAACCAGAAGCTGTCAGGAAACAGTCCATGGAAATTTACATGACAGGATTACACAGGTTGCCGACCACCAAAAAACCATGAAAACAGGGCACTGACACCACGATGCGGTCTGGGACTATTATCCCCGGCAAACAGCATAACATCTTCCTCACGGCCAATAACAAGCAGAATGTCATTTTTTTGAAATCGATAATCAGGAACTGGTAGCTGAAAGCTTTCATCCCCTCCTTTTTGAAAAGCGACCACATTGATTCCCTTTTGACGGATATTCTTCTCCAGCAGTGTGTGGTTAATCAATTCCTCCGGTATACCAATCTCTGCAAAAACCAGGCCACCTGAAATGGTCATATGACTGAACATAAGATCCGATATCAGCAGCGGAGTCAGCCTTTTTGCAGCTTCAATATTGGGGAAAACTACATGATGAGCTCCAACAAGTGAAAGAATTTCCCCATGCTGATCAGTCTCAGCCTTGACAATTATTCTCGGGACTCCAATTTTACTCAGATACTGTGTTACCAGAATCGATGCTTCTATTTTATCCCCCAGATCCACAACAACTGCGTCAATATCAGCTGGAATGAGTTTCGTTACAATTTCCTTATTGATCACATTGGCAATATAGGCCGCTGTCACTTCATTCTTGAAATACTCAATGATCTCGGGATCCTTATCAATGAGAACAATCTCACAGTCAAGAAGAATTAATTCCTCCAGAATTCTCTGGCCAAAACTACTGGCTCCAATCACTGCATACTGTTTCATCCTGTCAATACCTCTCCCCTGGGGAAATCTATCAATCGATCTGCACGATTACGAAATGAACGCATTATCAGAGAGAATAAACCAACTCGGCCTGTAAACATAGTGACTGCAATAACAACTTTGCCTCCAATGGAAAGATCAGGAGTCAGTCCGGTGGATAATCCCACCGTAGCCAGAGCAGAAACACATTCAAATATCAAATCTGAGGAAGTAAATTCTGTTTTCGCCGAGAACTCAATTATGCCAAGAGCGAATACGGAGATAAGAAGTATGGCAATGGCCTTTAGAAAAAACATTGCGGCACGACTGACATCCACAGCCGTAATTCGTCGCCTCAAAAACCTGATATCGCCCCTCTCATTCACTCCACGAAAAAGCAGAAGAAAAAGAATAAAGGCTGTAGACACTTTGAGACCGCCAGCAGTGGACCCCGATCCACCTCCAATGAGCATAAGCACCAGAGTCAGCCAGCGGGATACAGGTGACAATAAAGATTGATCAACTGTGTTAAACCCCGCCGTCCGAGTAGTGACGGACTGGAAAAAGGCCGCTAATACACGTTCTCCAGGAGGGAGATTGAAAAAAACTCCCGTAGAATCAAATAGAAGATAACCGAGAAATCCAATGAAGATGAATACTGGAGTCGCTATGAGCATCAGTTTGCTATGAAAGAGAAGTGGTCGGTTCCAGTGCATGATTTTCTGCCGGATATCCCGAATAACCATGAATCCTATACCTCCCATAATAACAAGGAGTATAATGGTGAGATTCAATACAAAGCTGCCGCGAAACGGCACAAGACCAGCACTGAATAAGGAAAAACCCGCATTGCAAAATGCTGATACCGCATGAAACAGTCCTGTAAACACTGGCAGGGGAACACCTGATCGATAGAAATAACACGCAAGTATGATGAATCCCAGTCCCTCAATAAACAGTGTTGTCATTACTATGCTTCTTATTATCGACCGGCTGTTAGCAGTATCATCTGAAGCAAAAGAATCCTTGATAAATCGGGTACTCTTAAGGGAAATACGCATCCTGGGTAAAACCAGATAAAACATGCTAAAAGTAATAATACCCAATCCTCCGGTTTGAATGAGAATTAAAATAACGAACTGACCAAAGAGGCTCCAAAGGGATGTATCAATGGTGATTAAACCTGTTACACATGTCGCCGATACCGCTGTAAAAACAGCATCAATGATGGGTACAGAACTCTGACCGGATGTCCCACTCCAACTAACAGGAAGGGCAAGAAGCAGACTCCCTATTGTAATGAGAAGCAGAAAATAACCATAGAGAACTGTGCGATCCGATGACCAGAAATTGTGACTTTTTTTCATCCTCTCATAAGGATAATACCTCTGCGACACTCATGCCCAGAGTTTATGACGGATATCCTGTCTTTCAGCGTTAGGAAACCTGTATCCTGATGACAAGGTTAACACTCCACAGGGCTGTGTCTGTAATCTGTTACCTTGACAAAAAACTCCATGCGGTACAATGTAACAGTTTAATATTCACAGGAGTCTATATGCTGCACGAACCCGCCCCACAGGACACGTTTGAAGACCATGCGGCCGAGTACAAATCGAAAACCGGTATCAAACTGTTCATTGCTTACTCCATAGCGTTTGGAGTGTTCGTCTTAACGAATACTTTTGCACCAGAAATCATGGGAATCAAACTTCTATTTGGTTTGAATCTGGCTATAGTTTTTGGATTCGTTCTCATCATCCTGGCCGTTATCCTTGGCTTAATATATAATATCCTCTGTTCGGCAAAAGAAAGAGAACTCAACGAATGATTTATACCCCCCTCCCTCTTGCGGTTATCCTGTTTCTAGCCATTGTAGCCATTGTCTTACTTATTTCCATCTACTTCTCACGAAAAACAAGTACCTCTAAAGGATATTTCGCTGCAGGAGAAACTATTCCCTGGACAGTGAATGGAATTGCCTTTGCCGGAGATTATCTATCAGCGGCAAGTTTCCTGGGAATCTGCGGATTGATTGCCACAGTAGGATTTGATGGTTTTCTCTATTCCATTGGCTATCTGGCCGGCTGGGTAGTGGCATTATTCGTGGTTGCCGAACCCATAAAAAAATTGGGCCGATATACCTTTGCCGATGCTCTGGATGCTAAATTCCAATCGAAGGGTATTCAACTGACGGCCGGTATCAGCACTCTCGTCGTCTCTATTTTCTATCTCATCCCCCAGATGGTTGGAGCCGGAGCTCTTGTTACTCCTCTGTTGGGACTACCTCACTGGGCTGGCGTTGTAATCGTGGGAAGCATAGTCACCTTCATTGTAGCTACAGCCGGAATGCAGTCCACAACCTACGTCCAGTTCATCAAAGGTTCCCTGCTTATCATATTCTCATTTGTACTCACCATCATTTTACTGGTCAATGGACTGGATACTGACCCGGATTATGATCGATTCAGAAAACCTGAAGAATTACGTGTTGAAATGAACGGTCGCCTTGTCAGCAGTGTCAGCGGAGGTTTCACTCTCATTGATCAGATCGAGTCAGAGGAGTACACCCTTGTTGCCCTGGAAAAGGATAATAAACAAACATGGTGGAGCCTTGATACAGAATCATCGGTGCCCATACTCAAAGAAGCACTGTCCAGGACAAAAAAATCCGCTGGTTCCATGCTCTACAACGGTGCCCCAAAAACAGATGAGAAGTTCTACTCTGTGGGTAGAATGAGTCGAATCTGGATTGATGGCCGTGAAACTAGTAATACAGGACGACTGAATGTGGTTACTTATTTAAGAGCCATACAGAATGGTCATGTGATCCGTTATGCAAAGAAATCCCTTAAACTCAATGGGGACAATATCACTGTCTGGGTACAGAATCCAACCAGTGGCGAAGAGTTCATGAAACCAGGGCTGAAGTACAAAATGGGGAAAGGTTCGAGTATCTTCACAAAGCTGGATTTTGTTTCTCTGATGCTTGCCCTGTTCTTTGGAACAGCAGCCCTTCCGCACATCCTTATTAGATACTACACAGTTCCCAGTCCCAGAGATGCCCGCCGTTCGACAATAATAGCCATCGCTACCATTGGTTTTTTCTATATATTAACACTGTACTTAGGTCTGGGTGCCGCAACCAATGGTGTCCTTGATGTAGAATCCAGCAATATGGCCGCTCCACTGCTGGCCAAAAGCTTTGGGACTCTTCTGTTCGCAATAATCTCTGCCATTGCCTTTGCCACTGTACTTGGTACTGTAAGTGGACTCATAGTCGCATCCTCCGGTGCTGTAGCCCATGACTTGATGTCCCGGTATGCGAATGTGCAATTCTCCGATCAGGGTAAAGTTCGTGCCGGAAAGATTGCAGCTGTCATTGTTGGAATTATCGCTATAATTCTTGGAATTCTGTTCAAAGGGATGAATGTCAGTTTCCTTGTCGGCTGGGCTTTTGCAGTAGCCGCTTCCGCCAATCTTCCCTCGATTATGATGATGCTATTCTGGACAAGAACGACCGCCAGGGGCATTACAGCATCCGTACTCGTCGGCATGACCTCCTCCATGCTCCTCATCCTGCTTTCACCGAGTATGTTCGAACGCTATGGATTGGACGCTGCAATGGCCCCCATCCCTTTTGACAATCCCGGGATAATCTCAATTCCCTTGAGCTTCCTGACCATTGTCATCGTTTCATTTCTAACTCAAAAAAATGAAATCGCAGAAGTCAGCATGGTTATTGAATCCTGACACTACACCATCCTTTTATGGAGTGATTGCAGCATGAGAGTTTTTGTACTGGTTATTGACAGCTTCGGCATTGGAGCTCTGCCTGATGCGGCTAAGTATGGTGATACCGGGTCCAATACGGCCGTGGGAATTGGTAAGGCTGTTGGAGGAGTTAACTGGCCGAATCTCCAATCCTGGGGATTGGGCAATGCAGCCAGCCTCGTAGACCGGCCTATCGCTGGATGTCCCCCTGTTCTCTATACAAGCAGCCAGTTCGGAGGGATGCGCGAGAGGTCACCAGGAAAGGATACCACAACAGGTCATTGGGAACTGGCTGGAATCGAATTGAAGAAACCCTTTCACAGCTTCCCGGAGGAGTTTCCCTCCTTCCCCGATGCATTGATTCAGAATTTCATGGCCGAAACGTGTGTGCCGGGCATACTGGGCAACAAGGCCGCTTCAGGAACAGTCATTATCGAAGAATTGGGAGAGGAACATTTAAGCACTGGCAAGCCAATATGCTATACATCAGCCGACTCAGTTTTTCAGATTGCTGCTCATGTTGATGTATTCTCCAAAGATGAATTGTACCGTTTGTGTGAGATTGCCCGCCGCCTGTGCAATCCATATCAGGTGGGTAGAACAATCGCCCGTCCATTTGAAGGCAAACCAGGAAGTTTTTCAAGAACGAAAGACAGACATGACTGGTCTATAGATCTTCCGGGTAAATCCCTACTTGATTTTCTCCACGAAGCGGACATTCAGACCGTTGGGGTTGGGAAAATCGGCTCGATTTTCAATGAACAGGGGATTGAGATATCATATCACGATGCGGGAAATCCGGCCTGTCTGGAACGGGTCATCTCCATCGCTGGAGAAAAACCCTCGCAAGATCAATTTGTGTTCGTCAACCTGGTGGATACCGATATGATATATGGTCATCGCCGTGATCCCCAGGGCTACCATGATGCTGTGGCCGCCATCGACAGTGCTCTACCCCTTATTACCCAGAAACTGGACAGAGATGATTTCATCATCATCACAGCCGATCATGGCTGTGATCCCACGTTCAAAGGAACTGATCATACTCGGGAACATGTACCGGTACTGGTGAATAGAATTGCTTCTCCACCTCAACTGGCCGACGAAAATTCTCTGGGGATACGGGATAGTTTTTCCGATCTCTCGACTTCCATTCAACAGATGTTCGGGAAGAGGATCAGGGGTCCCGGATCGTCATTTTTCAGGACTGAATGCAACAAAACCGACTGTTTGTAATATGTCTGTTTTAAAGCTTACCCAGGAGTCTGTCGGACTTTAAGACTTCGAGGCGATTTTTGATGATTGTTTCCTGATTCAAGGCGACAAAAACGGAGCGTAGTTTAAGCGGTTGACGGTGCGTTCCTCGGAGCTTTGCTCCTGCGGTACGCACCTGCTTACGTGAGCATTATGACAACGCAGTAGCGGCAGAAAAGATCGAGTCAAGAACTAAATGGGTTTATTAGAGGTGCCCGACTGTTTTAATCCATTCAATTACACCAGAAAGGGCAAGGAATCACTGGAAATTTGCAGTATTCGGAAAAATTCCTTGAAAAAACAGCGAATAGCTATTATTTTTGTTAGAAGCAATGGCGGTGGTCACTCATAAATTGGAGGGTACCTCTAAAAAACAGCTTTAGGAAATTGACGAAATGACGGTGCGTTCCTCGGAGCTTTGCTCCTGCGGTACGCACCTGCTTACATGAGCATTTTGACAACGCAGTAGCGGCAGAAAAGATCGACCGACTGATGGGACACCTGATCCGGTACACGGAAACCCACTTTGCTAAGGAGGAGGTTTTGATGAAGAAGTATCACTACCCCCGTCTGGATGAGCACCATGAGCTTCATAGAAGGCTCACCCAGAGAGTGATGGAGATCAGCAAGGACAGGGAGTCTATCTTTTCAGACAAGATCTGGAAGTTTTTAGAGACCTGGCTCGTCGATCACATTCTGATCGAGGACAAGGCCTTCGCGGCCTACCTGGCCGAGCACCAGGCGGAGCATCCTACATGAACAATGATAACAGACTCATCCGTTTCGACTGGGCTATAAAAACAATTCTCCGCGACAAGGCCAACTTCGACATCCTGGAAGGTTTTCTTTCCGCTCTCCTTAAAGCTGATATTCGCGTTCAGGAAATCCTGGAAAGCGAGTCCAACCGGGAGGAAGATAAACAGAAATTCAACCGTGTGGATTTGCTGGTCAAAGATGCCGATGACAGACGTTTCATTATTGAAGTACAGGCCGAAACCGAATCGGATTATATGGAGCGGCTGCTGTTCGGCACCTGTAAAACCGTGGTGGAAAACCTGAAACTGGGGGAAGCGTACCGGAACATCAAAAAGGTTATATCCATAAGCATTATGTATTTCAACCTGGGCAGCGGCCAGGATTACCTGTACCACGGTAAAACCGAATTTATGGGAATGCATACCGGGGAAATACTTGAAGTAAAACAAAAGAAGGCCATATTGGACAGTAACAGCAGCATAGTGCGCATGGTGGAAGGCGGAGTGGGGCTGTATCCCGAATACTATCTTATAGAGGTGGAACGGTTTGGGAATACAGTCAAAGAAGCCATAGACGAATGGATTTACTTTCTGAAGAACGAGGAGATAAAGGATGAATTCAATTCCCGAAATATCCATAAGGCCAAAGAGAAACTCAATCTATTGAAAATGAGCGAAACGGAGAGACGCGCTTACGAAAAATACCTGATGGATCTGGCATCGGAGCGGGATGCCTTCATGACGGCCAGGGAAGAAGGCTGGAAGGAGGGTGAAAAAGCAGGCCGAGACAAAGGTGTCCAGGAAGGTATCCAGGAAGGCATAAATCAGATTGCAAAGAATATGAAAACTAATGGAATGCCATTGGAACAGATACAGCAATATACAGGTTTGGACATGGGAATTATTGAGGAGTTATAGCCTATCCGAATCCTGGATGAGATGCACCCCAGCAGGAAAAATCTGCGATTTAATGGTGGTGGCGGAAATTCCACATTCTTTGAGACACACTATAAACCTTTGATGAAAATCGGTCATTTCTATTTGGTAAAGAGTAACTTGCGAAGGGAATCTCCATGACTCTTCGTCATAGCAATGACTGCATTAGCCACGTTATAATGTCTCTATTACAATGTTTGGACTATGAAATCTTTGGGTAGAATTTAGTTGGCTTTTTAGGGACTGGAATTCGGATTCAGGAATTTAGCATGTAAGGCCCAGAGGTGAATTGTAATGTTATCCAGTCCCTGAGGGATACCTCACTTCTTTGGGATAGAATTAGATGTGATTACCCTGCCCTGCCAGGGAAATCCTACTGACTCTATCTGTTCCATGAGGTATAGTATGCATAGGGTATTATTTTTATAGGAAGCAGTGATGATAATAAGATGTTTTTTATTGAGGCTCTTAGGTTCACAAGTCTGTTTGAATCAATGGCGATATTATTTCTCGAAGGCAGTAAAAACATAAGCAAGACGTCCCTGGGTTTGCGAATAAGCTGGAGTGAGATGAATACAATCATGAAAAGAGCTGTTCGCCAGGGACTTGCCAGAAGGAAAAATGAGACAATCAAACATATTGGTATGGACGAGAAGAGTTTCTTAAAGGGACATCGTTATATCAGCGTTATGGTTGATATTGATGAAAGAAGGGTGCTTGATGTTGCTGTAGACCTCAAGAAATATATGAATGAGGCTGTTGACAAAGTGCGTAGAAGTGAACATCAACTGTGTGAACCAGCATATAAAAGCAACCGCCAGAGGGTTTAGGAATTTTGAAAATTTCGGAACAGCGATACTTTTTCACTGCGGAAAATTGGGGGTACCTCTAAAAACAGCTTTAGGAAATTGACGAAATGACGGTGCGTTCCTCGGAGCTTTGCTCCTGCGGTACGCACCTGCTTACGTGAGCATTATGACAACGCAGTAGCGGCAGAAAAGATCGAGTCAAGAACTAAATGGGTTTATTAGAGGTGCCCCTGGATATGTATCCATAGGAAAGTTGGAAAAGCCCAAAAAAGGAATACCAATGTTTACTGATTTTGAAGAACTGAAAGCTGTTCAGAGACGACTTACACCCTTTGTCCACAACACGCCTGTTCTCACATCTTCATCTTTTAATGAGGCGGCAGGCTGCGCGACCTATTTCAAGTGTGAGAATTTCCAGCGAATGGGTGCTTTCAAGATGAGGGGGGCCATGAATGCTATTCTTTCTCTCACAGATGACGAAAAAAGAAGGGGAGTCATTACCCATTCTTCTGGAAACTTTGCCCAGGCCGTTGCTCTGTCTTCCCGGGACATGGGAATTCCTGCCACTGTGGTAATGCCGAAAAATGCCTCGGCCACAAAAAAATCTGCTGTAACCAGTTACGGAGCCACAATCATTGAGTGTGAACCAACGATGGAGGCTCGAATTTCAACTACAGAAAAGGAACAGAAAAAAACAGGAATGGTGTTCCTTCATCCTTCAGATCAAAAAGATGTCATTGATGGAAACAGTACCGCCTGTCTGGAACTACTTCAGGAGAATCCAACTCTGGAAATTGTCATAACTCCTGTGGGCGGTGGAGGTTTACTGGCCGGAACAGCCCTGGCAGCCAAAGGTATAAATCCCCGAATTACTGTATTTGCCGGGGAACCATCCGGAGCCGACGATGCTTTCAAGTCATTGAAGGCTGGCAGAATTCTCCCATCGATCAACCCAGTGACTATTGCTGATGGACTAAAAACCCAACTCGGCAAGTCAAATTTCCCCATCATTCAAAACCTGGTGGATGAGATCATTCTTGTTGAAGAAGAGGAAATAATCGCTGCCATGCGGTTTATCTGGGAAAGAATGAAAATTGTTGTTGAACCTTCTTCGGCTGTAGCTCCGGCAGCAGTATTGAAAAGTCCACAATTTTTTCATGGTAAAAAGGTTGGAATAATCATCTCCGGTGGTAATATTGATCTGGAGAATCTGCCCTTTCAGTGATCGGATCAGCCCTGCTCTGCATGAGTTTTCTTTTAACCTCTTCTTGCCTCTTCAATCCATCAGGTATTCAAATATTTGAACATCACCTGCGGGTCCATTTTTCCATCATTTGCAGTATTTCATCGGAACCCCATTCCAATGCACCAACAACAAATGCAATACCCTGACCATATCGGTCAATAAGTACTGTAGTCGGCAGATTCATCACACCCATCTCTTGAGCGATCTCACTGCTCTCGTCCATAAAAACCGGAAATTCTACATTATATGTTTCCACAAAAGATGTAACAGTCTGAAGATCCTCACCGACACTGACCGCTATCATGGAGAATTCATTCCCCTTCAACTTGTTTACCAGGATATTGAAGTCAGGAATTTCTGCACGACAGGGTGGACACCAACTCGCCCAGAAATTGAGAAGGACGACTCGACCCCGGTGTTCACTCATTAATTGAGTATTACCGTCCATATCCGCCAGTAGAATATCCGGAACCTGAGACTTGTTTTCGATAGGACGAAAGCCCAGACTTATTAACTCCTCCTCTCCAGGAACAACTGATCCCTCATTAAAGCAGGCAGCAAGAAAGAGAATAGATATGAACCCTTTCAACTGATTTTTCACAACGGTTAACCATCACATGATATACCAGACAAGTATTAATGAAAATGTATTATGTATCACATGAGCCATTATCACTGTTGTAATGCAACGTCTATGATAGAAGTAGGAAGAGTAAAGAGCACCTGCAATACAGGCGAATAACACAGACAACCATCCCTGCCATAAATGTAGAGAGGCAAATAGCAACACCGAAAAACCAACCGTAAATATTTTGTTCAATCCAGACTCAATAAGTGCTACAATGAGCCATGAACGAAAATAAAGTTCCTCAATGACAGCAGAAAGGATGGAGAGAAACATCATCAACACAAAGCTGTTAGAGATGAATTCTGATGGATCATCACTTTCTATCCCGGGGAATAGAACTCCAAGGGACAGTGTCAGTAAGGTGAATACTGGTATAGCAATAATATCCTGCAATTCCGGGACTCGCCAGCCCATATTTCGGCGACTGCTCCGATTTCCGGTCAAAGTCATCCAGACAAGGAGTCCAGAAACAGGTAATAAGATGAGTATTCTTGTGTGGATTACAGTGAGTCGCCACAGGCTGAAGTTTGGTGAAGCCAGAATTAGTGGAATGAATAATCCTGGAAGCAATAGTTTTCGATAAGCCATGCAATACCCTATGTCAGAAAGCCTGTTAATGTCGCAATAATTACCACAGGGCACCTCTAAAAAACCTTATTTCGTTTTTGGCTTGATCTTTTTCCTCGCTACTACGTTGTCAAAATGCTCACGTAAGCAGGTGCGTACCGCAGGAGCAAAGCTCCGAGGAACGCACCGCCACTATCAGGTGTGTACCGCAGGAGCAAAGCTCCGAGGAACGCACCGCCACTATCAGGTGTGTACCGCAGGAGCAAAGCTCCGAGGAACGCACCGCCACTATCAGGTGTGTACCGCAGGGCGTAGCCCGAGGAACACACCGCCACTGCGCCAAATTCCAAAAACGGTTTTTAGAGGTTGCCCACATTCTTTTTCCAGAACCAGTTTTGGTGGTGATTCTAGACTTTGACTGTTGGCAAACGGGGCAGAAAATCACATAGGATCTCGTAAGAAATAGTTCCTGTTGCATCAGCATAATCATCCGCTGTGATTTGCAGATTCCGGTCTGAGTTTAGAACTAAAACCCTGTCGCCTGCCTTGACAGCATTCTCCGGACTGAAAACCATCAACTGATCCATGCAGACCCTTCCACATATTGGGTAACGTCTCCCTCCAATAATCATTTTTCCAACACCATTAGACAGCAGGCGAGGATAACCATCTCCATACCCTATAGGTATAACAATTACATAACCATCATCTGGGGCATTCCACGTGGAGCCATAGCTCACCCCCTCACCTTTTTTCACAGGTTTGACAAGACTTACTTTTCCGTCGATTTCCATAACAGGTTTGAATCGGCTGTCAAATTCTGTATCCGGACCAGGCGTGTATCCGTAAAGAGAAATTCCAATACGGACCATGTTATAATGAACCTCAGGGAAATTCAGAACACCGGCTGAATTGCACATGTGCTGGTATTTGAATGTGATTCCATTCTGCTTGAATGTGTCAAGACATTTCTTGAAACGCTGTATCTGCAAAGCGTTAAGAGGATGTTCAGGGGAATCCGCACAGGCAAAATGAGTCATGATGCCTTCAAACTGAACATGCTGTACACTGAGACATTTTTCAGCTATCTCCTGACAAAGTTCATGCCGAAATCCAAGTCGAATCATTCCTGTATCAATTTTCAGATGAATCTTTGGACTCATGTTGAGTTGTCTGGACATTTCAACAATCAATTTCAATGTTTGCCAGTCGCTCACAGCCATTGTTATTCCGGTCTGAATTAATTCCTTGATGTGAAATATCTCAGGGATTCCCATCATCAATATTTGAATGTTCGGAAACTCCTCTCCAAGTTCGAGAGCTTCACCTGAATAGGCTACCGCAAAGTAATCAACTCCTTCATCCACCAGTGTCTGTACCGCGATCGTTGTGGAATGACCATAGGCGTCAGCTTTCACAACCGGTACTGTCAGGGCTCCACCAGCCTTTTCTTTCAATAGATTGTAATTATTAACAAGATTCCGGGTAATAATGCGTTTTGTAAATGATCGCATGATTTTTCCTGATTTGTGCAAGAAGAAGCCCAATGCGCGATGGGCTTCTTCTTATCCAGGCAGTTACAGGTACTATAACTACTTTGTTGAATTAAAGTTCATTCCGGTTGTCCAGATATGCTTTTGTTTCCTTGACAATAACCGGCGTCAGAATAAGCAAAGCTATGAGGTTTGGAACTGCCATCAACCCGTTAAGAGTATCAGAAATATTCCATACCAGACTGAGTTCTGAAATAGCACCAACACCAACAAAGAGGATGAAAACGACTCTGTAGGGGATAACGGCCTTGATGCCAAAGAGATAGCCTATTGATTTCTCACCATAATAGCACCAGCCGATTAAGGTGGAAGAGGCAAAAAGAGCTATACCAATAGTGACAATGTATCCACCACCTTTCATCCCTAAATTGAATGCGGTTGTTGTAAGCTCCGCGCCATTCTGACCATTGGACCAGGCCCCAGTAAGAATAAGAACCAATCCTGTCATGGTACAAACAATCAGGGTATCAATAAAAGTTTGAGTCATGGATACCAATGCCTGAGTGATGGGTGATTTTGTCTTAGCGGCGGCGGCGGCTATAGGAGAACTACCAAGACCTGACTCGTTGGAGAAAACACCACGAGCAACACCCATGCGAATGGTCATCATCACTGTGGCACCTATAAAACCACCTGCTGCCGATGTGGGAGTAAATGCACTTCTAAATATAAGACCGAATGCGGCAGGTAATCCACCAATATTGCTGAATATAATGAAAAGAGCTGCACCCATGTAGAAAACAATCATGATTGGTACAAAGAATCCCGTCACTCTTCCGATAGATTTGATACCACCCAGAATTACCAGAGCAGTAAAAATCGTTAAAACTATGCCTGTAATTAATGGTTGGATACCGAATGTTGCTTCAATAGCATCCGCGACTGAATTGGATTGAACCATATTGCCAATTCCAAATGCAGCCACTGCAGCAAACACAGCAAATACAGCTCCCAGCCACGGCATGTTAAGGCCCTTTGAGATGTAATACATGGGGCCACCACTCATTTCTCCATGCTCATCAGTTACCCGGTATTTAACGGCGAGAACTGCTTCCCCATATTTTGTAGCCATACCAACAAGACCAGTCATCCACATCCAGAACATGGCTCCTGGTCCCCCTATTGCTATTGCCGTGGCAACTCCAGCTATGTTACCAGTACCAACAGTTGCTGCAAGAGCTGTCATCAATGCCTGAAAGTGAGTAATATCACCTTCTTTGTCACTGTCCTTCTTGCGCTTGAAAAGGGCAAGTTTCAGTGAATACCCCAGTTTTGTGAACTGCAGGCCTCGTAAAGCGAAGGTGAGCCAAACACCAGTTCCGACCAGTAAAATCAACATGGGCGGACCCCATGCGAAGGAACCAATCTTCCCAATAATCGCAACCAATTTATCCATACTTAATCCTCCATTTGTAAGCTACAAGCTTACTTAATACCTAATAATATATAAAATGTAATGTATTCACAACAGTATAGAAGTACACTATATCAACTCGACTGCTGGTGTGTATTCAAGCCCGAATGCATCCGCGACACCTGAATACGTCACTTTCCCCTGTATCACATTGAGACCCTCGAGAACACCAGGATCATCTTTGGCACATTGTTTCCAGCCCTTATTGGCCAATGCCACAGCATACGGCAATGTAGCATTGGTGAGCGCCATGGTAGATGTGAGCGGAACCGCACCAGGCATGTTGGCGACACAGTAGTGGATAACTCCTTCTTCTTCAAAAACTGGATCAAGGTGAGTGGTTGGCCGGGATGTTTCAAAACAACCTCCCTGGTCAATAGCAACATCGACAATAACCGCTCCGGGTTTCATTGTTCGTAGAATTGGCCGGGTAATGAGTTTCGGTGCCTTTGCTCCGTGGAGCAGAACAGCCCCGATAACCGCATCAGCTTTCTTCGCCAGTTCCCTTATCTTTGATGGAGAAGACATCACAGGGAAGCAATTCTTCGGCATTACATTGGATAGATATCTTAATCTTGGTAACGATGTGTCCAACAAATAGACTTTTGCCCCTAAACCACAAGCCATTTGAGCGGCATGTGAACCAACGGCGCCACCTCCAAGCACAAGAACTGTAGCACTATCCACTCCCGGTACTCCTCCAAGAAGCAGACCCCGTCCGCCTTGAGCTCTTTCCAGATACTTAGCTGCCTGTTGGACAGCCATTCTACCCGCGACTTCACTCATGGGAGTCAGTAGAGGCAAAGACCCTTCTTTGTCCACAATGGTTTCGTAGGCAATGCATACAGCTCTGCGATCCATCATAGCCCTGGTTAACTTCTCAGCGGCAGCAAAGTGAAAAAAAGTAAATACCATTTGATTTTCACGGATCCATTCATATTCCCCGGGCTGTGGCTCTTTAACATGCATAACCATGTCAGACTTTGCATAAATCTCTGCAGGAGTATCAATGATTTCTGCTCCTGTAGCAGTGTACATCTCATCAGGGAAACCACTACCCTTACCGGCAGATTTCTCAACCAGTACTTGATGACCATTATGCGCCATTATCTCAGTGCCGATCGGGGTCATACTGACTCTGTTCTCTTCAGACTTGATTTCCTTCAAAATACCAACAATCATGTATCAACCTCTCTTTGTGGTCTCTAACTACCACTGATACTATTTATACCATAAATCTAACCATTTTTATATAATATAATATTGCATTTTTTGCCAGGAGGAACTATCATTTTGAAAGATAATTTCAATCTCCAGGGAAATCCATGCAGAAAACACACAAGTATCATTTGGATGAAATAGATAAGGCTATATTATCTGCACTTCAGCAGAATTGTCACTTATCAAATGTTGAGCTCGCTCGAAAAGTACACCTGTCAGAATCAGCATGTCTTCGAAGGGTAAAACTCATTGAGGCAAGTGGTATAATTGACCAGTTCGCCCTATTGCTTGAACCTGCTACAGCAGGTATTCATGACACAGTTTTTGTACGCATAACACTGGAAAGTCAGCAACAGGAAAGACTCCAGGCCTTTGAGAATGCTGTTAAAAAAATTGAAGAAGTGATGGAATGCTATTTAATGTCTGGACAATACGACTATATTTTGAAAGTCCTGTGCACAGACAGTGACGATTATAAGCGGATACACCATATACTAACCAGTTTACCTGGTGTTAATAAGATTCTATCTTCATTTGTCCTGCGTAAAGTCATTAAAAAAACTGAGATTCCAATACGGGCTGATTCCATATGAAGGGCACCTCTAAAAAACCCATTTAGTTCTTGACTCGATCTTTTCTGCCGCTACTGCGTTGTCAAAATGCTCACGTAAGCAGGTGCGTACCGCAGGAGCAAAGCTCCGAGGAACGCACCGCCAACCGCTTAGGCTACGCTCCGCTTTTGCCTGCCTGTGCGTGTCCACACGCAGACAGGCCGCCTTGTATCGACAAAGAATTTAAGCAGGTGCGTACCGCAGGAGCAAAGCTCCGAGGAACACACCGCCATTTCGTCAATTTCCTAAAGCTGTTTTTTAGAGGTACCCTGAAGACAGATTTGATCCTAATGCTTGATGATCAGGGTAATTCCAAGAACCAGAGCTCCCGCAAGGGCAGTTGTTGCTCCTACCGGTAAATCAGTAGCCAGTGAAGTGGCAAACCCTGATAATCCCAAACCAATTCCTGTAATAACAGAACGCTTATAGAGTCCTGCAAGACTCCGAGTTCCTGTGGAACCGATAATCACTGGAACTAAAAGCAGGGCATCCAGGAGCAATGCGCCAATAATCCTCATGGCAAAGGCTACGATTAAGCCAATCAGAATAAGAAGAATCCTCATCATCCATGTATCATTGACTCCAGCGGTGAAGGCGGCATCCCTGTCAAAGATAACGGCTTGTATTTTCAGGTGATAAACACGGGCAAAAATGGCCAGTCCAGTGCAGAATAAAATGATAGAAACAACCTCAATTGAAGAAATCACAAAGAGACTGCCCCATAGAAGGCCCAGGGTATTCTGAGCGGATACCTGTGCACCGTAGAGGAGAGCCATGGCTCCTCCCAGACTGGCTGTCATCAGGAAGATGGTAACCTGACCTGCATCAAGGCGACTTTGATTGGCCATTGAATCGGCAAGAATGATGAGAATGAAAAGAGTAATTATCAATACCGGAAGCTGTGACAGATTGAAGGCAAGGGCAATGGCTCCGCCCAGCAGACTGCCATGCATGAGCATGAACCTGTAAGGCAGGAGATTCAAACGCAAAACCCAGACCCCTGTGATAGGAAGAAGGGCTGACAGGGACAATAAAACTATAAAACCCCTGATAATTGGCGGATAGCTCAGCAGGTGTAGCATAGTCTTCCTCCCTCAAGGTGGTATTCCCTCCACATCCTGTCCGGGAACATATTCTCGGAATGAGTAGCAATGACGATGGAAAGACCAGATTTCACTAAACTCTGTAACAATTCCACAAACTGGATTCGAGATTCTTTATCCAGAAAAGCTGTCGGCTCATCCAGAAGAAGCAGGCTTGCTCCCTGTACCAGACATCTGGCTATGAGAACTTTTTGCCTCTGCCCAGCCGAGAGGTGGTGAAAACAATGTGTGTCGAGATGAACTGTACCGGATATGGACAGGGCTTGTTCAATAGTTGTTTTCTTCTGCTGACAGTTCATATGGCGGCTGGCTAATCCTGTTGCGACGACTTCCCGTGCAGAAATTGGAAATCGGTGAAGTACTCCCTCCTGTGGTACCCATGCAACAGTTCTACGGATTTTTCGCCAGTCCGGGCTGCCAACCCTGTATCCGTTAATTTCAATACTGCCGGATGCAATGGGTAAGAGACCAAGGACAGCCAGGAGGAGAGAGGATTTACCTGTACCGTTTGCACCATGTATCTCCACCAGTTCCTGTTTTGCTACAGTAAGACTGAGTTTGTTGAGAATTATTTGACCGCTCCGAACCAGTAAAATTTGATCCATGTTCAGTAATGGGGTTTGCACAATATCTATCCTTATAATCTTCTTATGGCAACCTCAAAAAAACCTTATTTCGTTTTTGGCTTGATCTTTTTCCTCGCTGCTACGTTGTCAAAATGCTCACGTAATCAGGTGTGTACCGCAGGGCGTAGCCCGAGGAACACACCGCCACTATCAGGTGTGTACCGCAGGGCGTAGCCCGAGGAACACACCACCACTGCGCCAAATTCCAAAAACGATTTTTTAGAGGTGCCCTTATGTATAACTGTTGACGATTCAACCCGCACTCCAGAGTATCACAACTATTAAAACTATCACACTGATAACTGGACCGTGGAGAGATATATCATCAGAGATCTGATTTAAGATGGGGCTGTACAGGCATTCCCATGTTTTGATGTTGTTTTCACTCTTATATGAACATCATTGCATGAAAAATTCCAGACTCCCTGTGAATCCGGGTATAGTTTCCCTGGGACATCTTATTTCAGCTCATTCTGCTACTGGAAAAAGACATGAAAATTGTGGACAATAACTGCATGATTACGGCAACAGGGAAATGGCTCCGATACAGCCGTATCAATTCACTACTCTGGATTTGGGTCTCTATTTCAGCGGTTGTAAATGCACAAACCCCTGCAGTATCACCTGTACCAACAGAAGTGTTGGGGGCTGCCAGTACCGGCCTGCACCTGTATCCTCTGGGATGGTCTTCTGAAGGTCGCTGGGGAGCTCTTATTGGCCGAGAAGAAAAAATTCAAGTTGTAGTAATTGATACCGTAACAGATGATATCCTTCTTGAATCCCGGTCAGTATCATGGTCAGGGCCGAAAACTATCAACCAATTCTGGAAAGCCCGTTCGTCTGAAATCTGGACAATCTTGAATTCTTACGGCATTGAGTCCAGCCGGATAACAGATATCAGGGAAGCAGAGTTTATTACCGGCGGTGTGAAGTACGCGTTCGAACTGAAACCATCATCTCCAGCCAGTGGTCATTATACTGTGGAGATTTCTTCTTCAAGAGGAGATAAAAAAGCAGTCTACTCCAGTCGGGATAAAACCCCACCTGAACGCACCAGACTTGCTGCAGCAGTTTTAAGTCCTTTTGAGGAACGGGCCCTGGCCGTACTTATCGAGCAAAATAAATCTGGAAAAGAGCTCAGTTACCGCTTCATCGGTGCTCACCTTACTCTGGGATTTGCCAGTACACAGAGTAAAACCACCCCTGTCTCGAAAACTCCACCCGGAAATCTGCTCACTGCTGTGTATAACGGCCAGGCATATCTTGTTAAATCACGGCTAAAATCTGGAGCGGATCCAGATATCAAGGATAATCGGGGGTATTCGGTTGTTCTAATAGCCGCGCGATTGGGTTATTGGCAGATTCTTGTTGACCTTCTTCAAGCTGGAGCATATCCTGATACCATCGACAACACAGGGCGAAGTGCCCTTCATTATGCAGCTTTTGCCGGCAGTATCGAGGCTGTTCAGGCTCTACTCCATGCCAGAGCGAATACAGAGCTTCTGGACAAGGCCGGACAAACACCTGGCAGCCTTGCTGCCGACAAGACAATACAACAGATTTTACGTTAGTATGCTTATGTGATTTATACTTTTAACAACCATACTCCAGAATTTGACAGCGAAAAAATTTTCGTTGCTCCCAGTGCTGATATTATTGGGCATGTGATTTTGGCCGAGAACACAAGCATATGGTTCAATGCCACCTTAAGGGGTGACCTGGAACCTGTTAGAGTGGGAAGAGGAAGCAATGTACAGGACTGTTGCACTGTACATACTGATAAGGGATTCCCTGTAATCATTGGAGAAAACGTGACAATAGGTCATAACTCTGTGATTCATGGCTGTGAAATTGGTAACGGAACAATGATTGGCATGGGTACCGTTATCCTCACAGGGGCAAAGATAGGCCATAACTGCCTGATTGGAGCTGGAGCCCTGGTAACCGGATCAATGAATATTCCCGATGGAATGCTTGTGCTGGGTTCACCAGCGAAAGTGATAAAAGCTCTGGGTAAAAGAGACACCGACAGCATCCTTGAAAACTCCATGCATTATCTGCATAGAAAAGATGAGTACCTTAAACAGGGCATTGGACATATTGATTCTACCTACTTATGATAGATTTCTCCGGACCTTATTTTTTCAGCTCTGTATATCTGTTCCAGTAAGATAACCCTGAAGAGTTGATGGGGAAACGTTACTGAACCAAAAGAAACGATCTGATGGCACCGGTCATAAACCTCCGGGGAGAGTCCATTGGAACCACCAATGAAAAAGGTTATGTGATGTTGACCTTGATTGGCTTTTGTATCCATGAAAGCAGCCAATTCTTCAGATTTCATGGATTTCCCATGTGGTGAGAGGGCGATACCCTGAGTTTTTTCAGGCCAATTCGCCAGAAGACGATGTCCTTCCTTTACAAGAGCCTGATTGAGTTCCCGTGGTGAGTAGTTCGCCGGAATTCTCTCCATGGATATCTCAATGATATCAACACGTCCAAAGCGTTGAAGTCGCTTCCAGTATTCATTTACGCCTTCAATGAGCCATTTATCTTTGATCTTTCCAACGGCAAGAATGCTGATGCGCATGCAGACATCCTATATTCAGGACATTATTTTGTCAGGCACACAGGATCTTTTTATCGATTGAATGCAGTGTCAGAAAGCTTGTTAAATGGATTGATTTCTCCAGATAGAAAATCAATATCTGACGGAGTCAGTATTTACTACTCACCTTACCGATGAGAATTCTTATCGTTCCAGAGAGTGATTTGCCGAATAACAGCTGTTATTCAACATCAAATTACTCTATCTGACAAGGATCCTCACATAGCAGAATTTTAATGAAACCAGGTTACAACAAGCTTCCTGACACTATATAAATTGAGGGCACCTCTAAAAACCCATTTAGTTCTTGACTCGATCTTTTCTGCCGCTACTGCGTTGTCAAAATGCTCACGTAAGCAGGTGCGTACCGCAGGAGCAAAGCTCCGAGGAACGCACCGCCAACCGCTTAGGCTACGCTTGAACTTTTGCCACCCTGTATCGACAAAAATTTAAGCAGGTGCGTACCGCAGGAGCAAAGCTCCGAGGAACGCACCGCCAACCGCTTAGGCTACGCTTGAACTTTTGCCACCCTGTATCGACAAAAATTTAAGCAGGTGCGTACCGCAGGAGCAAAGCTCCGAGGAACGCACCGCCAACCGCTTAGGCTACGCTTGAACTTTTGCCACCCTGTATCGACAAAAATTTAAGCAGGTGCGTACCGCAGGAGCAAAGCTCCGAGGAACGCACCGCCAACCGCTTAGGCTACGCTTGAGCTTTTGCCACCCTGTATCGACAAAAAATTTAAGCAGGTGCGTACCGCAGGAGCAAAGCTCCGAGGAACACACCGCCATTTCGTCAATTTCCTAAAGCTGTTTTTTAGAGGTACCCTTGAATGAGAATCTCCTGAGTTAGAGATTTAATCAGATAGAATTTTACCATTGTAATGCTGGATTCAGCTTGCATTCACAGCGTTCGATGGTCATACTGAAAAGATGAATAAACATAGAAACACTGTCGAAAAATTTCTCCTGGAAGTCCATATGCATCCTGATATGGTGAATATGGAGAACACTGTTGACCATATGCTGGAAGAGATGACTCTTGGTCTCAATGGACAACCATCCTCTCTGAAAATGCTCCCCACATATATTGAAACTGATACCGATATTCCCATGGAAAAACCAACCGTAGTTCTGGATGCTGGTGGAACGAACCTGCGTGTAGCACTTGTAACATTCAAAGATGGGAAGAAACCAGTTATCGACAATTATTCAAAGCATCCCATGCCTGGTTCCAGGGATTCCACAGTGGGCAGGGAGGAATTCTTTGATACTCTAGCAGCATTGGTAGAACCTCTCATCTCACGGGATTCAGGCATAGGATTCTGTTTTTCCTATCCAACAGAAATATTTCCAGACAGGGATGGTCGACTGCTTCATTGGTCAAAAGAAATAAAAGCTCCTGATGTTGTTGGTCGTATGATTGGCTCAGATTTCAAAGATGCTCTCCGCAACAGAGGAATACAGGATGTACCAGATATTGTTATTCTTAATGATGCCGTAGCGACTCTACTGACCGGTAAACTCTCCAATCCAACCCGCCCCTGGGGAGGATACGCAGGATTCATCCTTGGAACAGGAACCAATACCTGCTATGTGGAATCAAACTCCGCCATAGGGAAAGTCCCTGATCTTAACCCTTCCGGGAAGCAGATTATAAATTGTGAAACTGGAAATTACGCATACCCAAACAGGGGTGAAGCCGATTTAATGCTGGGTAGAATAACATCTGATGCCAATGCATATCTGCTGGAAAAAATGCTATCTGGTGGCTACTTTGGAGCTCTTGCAACTCAAAGTGCAATGCTCGCTGGCAGTAAAGGACTATTCTCTCCCAGAACTGTTCATTCACTGACTGAACTCGGTATGTTTTCAACAAAAGATGCTGATAATTACTGCCATAATCCTGCAGATACCAGGGACAATGCTATTGCCAGAGTAATGAAAACTCATGCCAATGAATCCGACCGGCAACGGTTGTGGTTTCTTTTTGATGCCCTGCTGGAGCGTGCCGCAAAACTATCAGCAGCAAACATAGCAGCATCCATCCTGAAAGGACCCAGCGGAAGTGGTCCACTGGAAGCAAATTGTCTCACTATCGATGGAACAACGTATTATTGGTATTACAGGTTTCAGCAGCGGGTGGAAAGCTATCTCCGACCCTACCTCTCAAATAAGAATAAGTACTATGAAACAGTACGGGTTAACGATGCCCCACTGATTGGAGCTGCGGCAGCAGCATTGACAAACTAAAGTTCATTACTCGGAATGAGAGGACTCGAACCTCCGATCTCCTGCTCCCAAAGCAGGTGCCCTGGCCGCTGGGCTACATTCCGTACAGCTTATCCTATACTCAACGGCATCCTGGGTCAACTATTCAAATTGCTTCATATATTGAAATCTGCTCGAAACTGAATTGACTTAAGGGCACCTCTAAAAACCCCTTTAGTTCTTGACTCGATCTTTTCCGCCGCTACTGCATTGTCAAAATACTCATCTAAGCCCAGCTACGCTTGAGCTTCTGCCGCCTTGTATCGACAAAAATTTAACCAGGTGTGTACCACAGGGCGTAGCCTGAGGAACATACCGCCACTAACAGGTGTGTACCGCAGGGCATAGCCTGAGGAACACACCGCCATTTCGTCAATTTTTGAAAGCTGTTTTTTAGAGGTGCCCTTAATTATGCTTGAATGAGCGATACATCCACTATCTGTCTTTTAATCACTCACATTGACGACTGATATCCTGATTTTGTCCGATTCGTCTAACCTGGGAATACGTCATATCCAGAAATCCAATCTTCCTCAACTTATTATGAAAATATCAGAGCCAGAAAGCTTGTTAGCGAAATCAAAACCCATATCAAACTCGTTATAGCGTAGTAAGAAAACAATTTATCAGGAGATTTACTTTGTCATTCCCTCACTGCTCCAACCCGAGATATATCAATTTCAGTGCCCAGAAGCAAAAAACTGGTTTTCGATACACAGAATACTGGAAACCATTGGCAGAACGAGTTATATATAATTTGCTCTTTCCAGATATGAATGGGGCATACACTCAGTCTAGCAAGGTCAATCCATGTGTGGATGAGAATAAACCTGGTGTACGAGTGGCGAAATCCGGAGGTGGGATCTGATCGTTATGCTCCGTTATATATGATGGTCCAGGGGGGAATTGAAATTCTGGAATGGCTTGAAGGAGATTTTATAGGCTTTCTGACACTGAGAATTGATTTTATGATGAGCTACCTCTAACCGATATTGAATCAGGAGGAGACATGCCCACACTTGAACACGCTGAACACCTGATGAGGGAAGGAGCCTTTCAATCGGCCAAAGCAATCCTTTCAGAAATAATCTCCGAATACCCTGATGATTTACGGGCAATATGCGATATTGGGATTGCATATACTGAAACTGGGGAAAATCACAAAGCTATTAAAGCATTAGAATTCTATATTAAGAATGATGAAACAAATACCTATGCCTGGGAAGCCATGGGTTGTGCTCAGCTGAGAACTGGGAATCTGGAACAAGCTCGAAAAAGTCTGATGAAGGCAATTGAAATGAAACCTGAAAATTTTTCAGCTTTCCGTAATCTGGGAATACTGAAGAGTATGGAGGGATCTCATGAAGAAGGACTTGCCTTCCTTCAGAAATCCATGCGTATCAATCCAGGTGATTATAGAACACTTTTTGCATTGAACTATAGTTTCAGAGACTCAGGGAAAGATGAAGAGCGAAACAAAATTCTTGATCGTCTTTCAGAAATGGATCTGCCTGAAAACCTGCGACAGGAAATTGCACTTATTCGGATCAGAATCTCTTTGAAGTGGGAATAAGAAAACAGATTCGGTGCCTTAACACTAATATCCACAGGAATCTCCCCCATTTGGAATCGGTGAAAATGGAAAACTAATCATGAATGAAACTGCGCGATCTTGTGAGGTCATCTATAAGGGCACCTCTAAAAAACCTTATTTCGTTTTTGGCTTGATCTTTTTCCTCCCTGCTACGTTGTCAAAATGTTCACGTAAACAGGTGCGTACCGCAGGAGCAAAGCTCCGAGGAACGCACCGCCAACCGCTCAGGCTAGCTCCGCTTTTACCGCCTTGCATCAAGAAAAAATTTAAACAGGTGCGTACCGCAGGAGCAAAGCTCCGAGGAACGCACCGCCAACCGCTCAGGCTAGCTCCGCTTTTACCGCCTTGCATCAAGAAAAAATTTAAACAGGTGCGTACCGCAGGAGCAAAGCTCCGAGGAACGCACCGCCAACCGCTCAGGCTAGCTCCGCTTTTACCGCCTTGCATCAAGAAAAAATTTAAGCAGGTGCGTACCGCAGGAGCAAAGCTCCGAGGAACGCACCGTCACTGCACCAAATTCCAAAAACGGTTTTTAGAGGTTGCCTTAAGATAGAGCTCAAGTATGGTATTATATTGGAAAACAATCCGGGACTGCTTTCCAATCCCGGATTATCGAATGATGGTTACCCCAGGAAGTATTCATTTCAGTTTCGTCTTGAATACTTCATCTCATCAGATTCCGAAAACAAGTTTCCAGAGGAGGTACCGTAAATTAGAAATCTTTGTCCTGAACAGTTTTCCGTCTTGCACTTTTTGCATTGTCAATCGCTTTGTCACACATTTCACGAACGGCATTGGAGAGTGCGTCTATGACGGTTGCAGAACACTTCATATCAGCTGTCGTTTTGATATAAGCCTTTACCTTGGAAGCAACAACCAGATTTTCATTTTCAGCCATAATGACTCCTTTTATTGTGTATTTGATTATAGTATACTTGCTATAGTTGATTATGTCCTCCTTATTGTACTGGAATTGAACTAACTTTATTGAAATTCAGGATGATTGATGAAAAAACATGTACGAATAATGCTTTCAGCTGTTCTACTGGGATTCTCCATCACCTCAGGATGGGCAGGAAATATAAGTGCAAGAATGATAATTGCCGGGCCTGGCGATCTTCTATACACCTATTGGGGACACATAGGATTAGCATTGAAGAATAACGATACAGGTGAAGATTTATTCTATGACTTTGGAAATTTTTCCTTTTATTCGGAAAATTTTTACGAAGACTTCATGAAAGGATACATGCCGTACCTGGCCGTTGTTTCACCGACGGACAGATTCATTGCCCAATCCATGCTGAATAACATGGATTTAACAATGTATAACCTCAATCTGGGTAATGAAGAACTGGAAATACTTGATAAAAAACTTCGATGGTGGGTATTACCGGAAAACCGGGTATATCTCTATAATTACTTCACAAATAACTGTTCGACAATCATACGGGATATACTGAACGAAGTTCTTGACAATCAACTGAAAAATCAAACGCTCTCTCTCAAAGACAAAAGCTTCCGATTTTATGCACGAACTATGTCTTATCAATCATTACCAGCAGAGATTATGCTTCATTATCTACTTGGTCCTTATACCGATAAAACCATCAATGGATGGGAATTGATGTTCCTGCCTTATGCAGTCGCAGACTATGCAACAAAACTGGAATATACAGGTCGGGATGGAGTAATCCGAACATTGTCCGATGAAAAAACAATTCTCAAAAAAGCAATTCGTCCACCAGTACCTGATAAACCCACGAAACTATGGCCGTTGTTATTGTGCTTAAGTTTGTTCATGTCAATCGTCTGGTTCCAGGCCTCAAATTTGAAATGGGGGGGGCTCATACAGCTGCCCATTGTGTTAATCGTTGGCTTGCCAGGAGCAACGATCGGTTTTTTTATGTTCTTCACCAATCATAATGCCGGCTATGGAAACATCAATTTCTGGTCAACCCTACCCACAGTCCTCTTATGCACGATACCCCTCTTTGCTTCAAGGTGGAAATACCAGGAATCTGTTATAGCCTGGATTTGGACAATCAATGCAATCGGACTGATTTCATCCATTTATTTGCGACTGAGCGGTGAGGTTTATCAAGATGTCAGTGCATTCTGGGCACTGTATGGTCCCATCACTCTAGCCGCATCATATCCCGGCCTTCTTCTTAAAAGACGTTTAGGCTGGTGAGGATATTTCCAGAGTAATCTTTGATTCGTTCAATGCCTGATTGACCTTACTGGCTTCCTGTAAATCCACATCTCCAGCTATAACAGAAATTGAACGGCTGTCCCACGAATCAAGGAGGGTTTCTGCGGCTTTTCTCACATCTTCTGCCGTTGCATTTAATTGTGTATCCCTGCCCAACTGTCTCATTTCATCCGTTATACCATAGAGTTTACGCTTAAAGGCTATCGCCCCTCTCTCTTTTGGCTTAAGAGGTTTAAGTTCCCGGCCTGTTGAACCAATTATTGCCATTTTTACTGTATCATTGTCGAGGTTCCCTGCGGCCCATTCCAATGATTCACGGAAGGCTGTGAGACTGGGTATAATAAGGGGATCCCTGTAGGTGGAAAAAGTAAAAGTTCCCTCAAGTCCCGAAACAGAAGCAGAAGTGCCATAAGCCCCTCCTTTCATCCGTATATTCTCCCAGAGGTAGCCAGTCCTTAAAATATGGGCCAGGAGAACAGCCATGGCATGTTCTGGAGATCCAGTGTGGGGAGCTGGCAGGCTCAGGGCTGAATATGAAACTGCCGTGCTGATCGATATCGATTCGGCAACAGTCTCATGGCGAAAAAGTGTCGGCTTTCTGGAAGGCACGATTGATCCAACAGGCAGGGAGGATACTCTTTCCAGTGTCCTGTTTAGAACTGTTGAATTGTCGTCAAAATCAGATGTAACGGCGAGGGAAAGATTGGTCTGCTGCAGAATGGATTCTCTAATTCTCTTCAAGGCCCTGGAAGCGATTCTGGCTCGTTTCTTATTCTGAGTAATTGATTGAAGAAACTGATATTGACTGATGCCATACCATAAATCTTCCCATGAAGAGCTTATAGAATGCTTTGCACTTGCACGCATAGATGCAAATGCACTGCCAGAAGGAACGATGGCGGCACGATAATCGTTACGGAGTTCTACTAACAGATCATCAACTCTCTTCAAATTATCAAAATCTGCAGAATGAAGGATTTCCATCGTGATACCAAGGGCCTTATCCCACTGGCTGGTAAGAGCTTTCAGATGAAGAAACAATCGGAGACTGATCCTGTTTCCTCTGCTCTTGTGGATTGGTGAGGCTTCCAGGGAGCAATTCAGGCCACCAATCTGCATTGCCAGCATGCGTGACACTTCGCTGTGCCGCAAACCCGGTAACCCGACATCAGTCAGAGCAAACCCGAATAAAGGCATCCAGATTTGCAGCTCCGGGCTCAAGCCCTCAAGATCAAAGGCCATTTCCAGGTAGGAAATACCATTAGTCAGGGTTTCATGACTGTACCAGTTTATCAAACTGTGTGTTCCGGATTCTAAAGGGATTTCAGTCACTTTCGAGGGGAGGTCTTCCGGAGAGAGGAAAGGGATTCGAGCAAGATCTTCAGGTTTGTCTGGAGTTTCCTGAAAAGATTTAAGGTTCTCATTGGATAGTTCCAGAGCCACCAAATCTTCAGGACTGAGCTTTCCATAGACTTCCCTCAGGTGGATTCTATCTTCCTCTTCACGCCGTTCATTCAAACCCGGAGTTGGACTGAGCACAACAGTAGTACGATGCGAATTATTGATAAGAGATCTTCTTATCAAGTCTTCAAAATAGTTTTTACCCCGATTTTCTCGGAGATTCTTCATTGGTCGCTCGAAGGACATACTTTCCCCGGGAGGTTTATCATGCAGCCAGCCCCTGACAGCCCTCTGCATTAAACGAAGTCCGAAAGGGATACTGCCACTGATTTCCCGAGAACGGAATTCGACACTCCTCAAAGCTCCTTCGACAAGATCATCATCCAGTTTACGCGAGGATTTCTCCAGGGAGTCAAAGATAACTTTCTCTATCTCGACATCCTTCCCTGGATCGGTTCCCCTGAGAGCGGCTGTGAAAATCATCTGTCGAAGATTGGTATCTAAACCACTGATGGGAGAAAGGTCCTCTCCAAGGGCACTGTCAATCAGGGCTTGTTGTAGAGGAGAACCACTGTGACCCAGCAGGATATACGAAAGAACCTGTGCGTCAAGAAACTGTTTCAAATCGGTTGTATCACCCCAGAGCCAATTCAGGCTGACGATGGACTTACCTTGAACTCTCTCATCGGGACGACAGGGCCAGTACCCCGTCATACGCTTAGGTTCAGACCAGGGGCTCTGCATGGAAATCTGTGACACAATCTTCCGATGCTGAAATTTATTGAGGTATTCTGAATCCAGTACGGTCAACACCTCTTCCAGATTGTGATTTCCATACAGGAATATCCGTGTATTCGAGGGTTGGTAATAAGTTTTATGGAAGTTAATAAAGCTTTCATAAGTGAGTTCAGGGATGTGTTCCGGAGCACCACCAGAATCCCATCGATAAGGTGTATCAGGAAGAATTGACCTCACAGTTAAATCCTCCGCTACAGATTCAGGGGATGAGTAGTTGCCCTTCATTTCATTAAGAACAATGCCGGAACGTACCAACCAGCCATCTTTTTCAATTTCCAGTCTATGCCCTTCCTGCTCAAAGGCTTCCTTTTTAAGATTCGGAAAGAAAACAGCATCTCCATAGACACGTAAGAGATTAAAAAAATCAGCCTTGACAGTACTTGATGCAGGGTAAACAGTTTTATCCGGATAAGTCATGGCATTGAGGAAAGTATGAGTACTGCCCTTGAGAAGAACCAGGAAGGGGTCTTTTAACGGGTATCGCTGCGATCCACACAGGACGGTATGTTCCATTATATGGGGGACACCTGTATGGTCAGAAGGTGGAGTGCGGAAAATGAATGCAAAAAGATTTTCTTCATCGCTGGTGTTGACTTTGTATATCTCTGCGCCTGTCTGGATATGCCGGAGATGAATACCATCAGCTTGATATTCAGCAAGTGAATCTATGGAAATCGTTTCAAATCCCGGGAAACTGACGTCTTTTTTCATAGCGTATCCTTGATAATTGGACCTCTCCAGTGATGATAAGCACCGTAGTATGTTACATTATAATATCCATTTTCTCTCAGTTGTTTCGCAGATTTCTGCACTGTTCGTTGGTTTGGACCGAATACAAAGATTTTTTCAAATAGGTTTTCAACCGGAAAAAACCTCTGAGGAAGTGGGTAGGGATTGTTTAAGGAAGCTGGAACATGTTCAGTCTTGAAGTCCATTGGATTCCGAACATCAATAATGGTAAACTGATATTCATTCTTTTCAAGAAGTCTTATGAGTTCCTGTTCAACATGTAAACGGTGTAAGTGCTGTTTAAGGTGTCTCGCTCCTATTAAAGTGAATACCGCAACAGTAACGAGTACACCAAAAAGACAATCATTCTTCAAAAGAAACCTATCGGCCCTGCGGTGTTACTTTTCGGAGTTTTTTCATTTGCTTTCTTACCAAAGCCTTCTTCTTTCGATTTTTGATTGTCGATGGTTTCTCAAAATACTCTCGTCGTTTGAATTCCCTGATTATCCCTTCTTTTTCCACCATGCGCTTGAATCGCTTGACAGCTTTTTCCAAGGGCTCATCCTCATTAACTCTTATATAGGCGATTTGAATCACCCCCCTTTCTATGGATTTCAATTCAATAGTCTGAATTAAAAATGCTAGAACAGTCTAGGGATACAGGGATTCAATGTCAAGAAGGGGACGATCAAGATATTGAGACGGCTGGATTGCTGTCGTACTTGTCCTGAGCTCCCAATGCAGATGCTCACCTGTCGCGAACCCGGTTGCGCCCAGAGTCCCAATTTCATCCCCCGCCTCAACAATCTGTCCCAAACTTGCTTTGATCGTATCCAGGTGGTAATACAGGGTATATACTCCGGGAAGATGTTCAAGGATGACCGTATTACCCGTAAGATACCGTTCGACAGCCATCACAACACGCCCCTTACCAGCGGCAAGGATGCTGGTTCCAGGTTTTTCCCAAAGATCCTGACCCAGGTGGATAGAAGAATTCCCAGAACCATCCAACTTTTGATACAGACGCCGTTCACCAAAATCAGAAGTGACTATTCCTTTGATTACTGGCTTCAGAAATACTCCAGTATGATAAATCTCATTGGAGTTAAACTGATTCAGCACTCCCCACAAAGCTCTGGCTTCCTTCTTTTTCCGATCTGAGTTTTCAGTATACAGAGTATTCATCGTTTCATTCAAATGAATGACATTCTCAGGATATGAAGAACGGCGAACTGTAATGGTGTTCTCCAGGTTCCACTGAGCCAGACCATCCCTGGCATAAAGGGCAATTGTGTAACGTCCCTGAGGTAGATCCGAAGGAATTCCGAGCAAGGCGATATTTATCCCTGAGCCATCAGGTCTTGTCCACACAAATCCTGAAGCCCTGCTGACAGCCTTCCCCTGCCCATTAAACAGTGACACAGACACATCGTCGAGTAGTATTCCATACACCGAAACCTGTACCGCATTCCCTGGATCAGCATAGTCTGGTGCAATAAGTACGGGATCGACTGCACCCAGCGAAAACCCTGTGGTAATGAAGAGAAGAGCGGTGATATTCAACTTTTTAAGCAAGGCATTGCCTCCAATATGGTTAATCGACGGGAGATTTCTCCTCGCCAGCGGTCTTTGTCAATTGTATAGACAAGATCTATATCCTTACCAATATGGATATCTTTACCATAGTGGTCAGCTCCATCCCACCAGAGGGCAGGCCATTTCTCCTTTCCCAAAGAGACGACAAGCTTGAGATGATTGCTTTTTTCTTTCCCAACAAGGTTCGCGCTTTGAACAGGCACAGATCGAGTAAGAAAAGTAAGGGGTTGGAATTCTTTCCCGTAGGGCTCAAGACGATCCAACAGGGATTCAAGTCCCTGAGAACCCATTTTAATGAATTCTCCATGAGACAGCTCTGCATCAATGATAACGGGTTCCTCCTGCACCGATGATATAGGTGTTTCAGCTATCCATTCCCTGCATTTTGTGATTAACTCATCCACTTTATTTCTGTCGATCTGGAATCCACCAGCCTGGGGATGACCTCCATAACTGTCAAACAAAGATGACATGGCTTCCAGCCAGATGAGTGCATTAATACCAGCATTGCTACGAATTGATCCTGAAGAATTTTCCGTTCTCTGAGAAATAACGACCGATGTAACACCAAGAGTCTTCTGGAGACGGCTGGCTAAAATGCCCGTTATCCCTCTGGGTATCTCATTATCGGCAACAATGGCCATTCGCCCACTGAATTCATCCCTGGATTGATATGCTGCTGGGAGAATTCTCTCCCAGATCTGGTTTCCAAGAGTACGTCTTTTCTTATTGAAACCGATTAACTCACTGGATAACGCGGTGATTCTCGAGGTATCATTGGAGAGCAGGAATTCAACAGCCACATCAGCCCGTCCCATCCGGCCGGAAGCATTGATGATAGGACACAACTGCCAGGCTATTTCAACACTGTCAAGTTGTCCTTCATGAAACTCCTGCTGAATCAACAGCTCCCGCAATGCGGTTCTTCGCTCTTTAATTCCATCTATGGCATTGAGGCGATTAATTCCCAGGCCAACAAGAATACGATTTTCATCAAGCAGGGGCATAAGATCGGCAAGAGTGGCGATGGCAACCAGATCCAGGTCTCTACGCCACATATTGAAAGAATTAGAAAATTTTCTGATATACAAAGTTATAAGGAGATTACCCAGGGTGGACAGTATGCCTTTTTGACCTGGGAAGTATTGAGCTAAGCGACTTTGTCCTTCCAGTTTCTCTACTGAATGACCTTTGAGGCCGGGAAATGTAGAAGTTAAATCGGGTTCAATATCAATGACATGAACATCACTTGTCCCAAAAAAACTTGAAATCAATGGGACCTGGTCAGATTTTCCATAAGTAAACAACAGCTGTCCATCGATGAAACGCAGTGCTATGTTCCTTCCAGTTTCACCTTCATCCTGAGAGACATGAAGGCGCTGGATCTCGACCAGGTTGCGCATTCTAAGGGCTTCGAAAATAAGTAATGACTCACGACTGTTGTTTTCAGGGTTCGTTCTGTTATCAATACTGACATGAATGAGACAGAATTCTTCACACCAAAGCTCTGTTCCTGCAAAACACAGTGCCCACTGAAACTTGGAAACAACACCAGCGGCACACAGTCCATTGAAGGGATAATCTCCTGGCATCCTGGGGTTGACTATGGCATATGCCCCGGGAATCTCATTTCCTCTGGGCATGTGGTGATCAAATACTAATACATCCATACCAAGACGATTCGCCAGTTCAATTTCCGCAAACTCAGTGATGCCACAGTCCACCGTTATCACAAGTGTAATATTCTCTGCGGCCTTTGCCTCCAGGACTTCAACACTTAAACCATATGTTTCTTCTCCAACAGGCACACGCCATTCCGGTTCAATACCCACCGAACAAAGTGCCTGGATCATGAGGACTGTACTTGTGATGCCATCGGCATCCTTATCCCCACAAACCAGAACCTTCTCACCTTCTTCCACGGCGGATAATACTCGTTCAACTGCTCTCTCCATCTGGGGAAATAAAAAGGGGTTGTGAAGGAATCGCTCATCATCCTCCAGAAAAAAACCGATTTGTTCGGGTTCAGACATGTTTCGGCGAGTAAGAATGGTTGCAGTAAGAAGATCCAGATTGTATAATTCTGCCACAGCCCGCACCCTGTCAGAATCAACAGGCGGTTTTATCCATTTTTTCAATGAGATATCTCCTCGATGATAAGAGTGCCTCGCAGAATATGAGTCTTTGAATCTATCTGCATAAAAGTTCTCAGATGATCTTCTGCCGTATCCAGCCGTTTTTCTTCATTGGTCCATAGACGTAATACGGTCTCACCAGTCTGGACGATCTCTCCTGCTTTCTTAATAATTTCGATTCCAGCCAAAGGGTCCACAGAATCGGCAGCCGTATCCCGACCAACTCCCAATGCGACACTGGCTGATCCAACTGCAAGGGCATCCATACCGGATATGTACCCGGATTTCTTTGCGTTAATATCCCGTGAAAACCTTGCCCTGGCACTTCCCAGCATGGCGTCCAGTTCATCCAGTCTTCCTCCCTGTCGTTTTATGTTTTCACGGAATTTCTTCATCGCTGATCCATCAGAAATCACATTTCTACAGAGGTTTTCAGCTTCTGGAATACTCTTCCGCAATCCGGCAGCAACTAGCATCCATGCTGTCAGTCTGTAAGTGACTTCCATTACATCTACCGGACCATTACCTCTGAGGCAATCAACTGCTTCTTCTACCTCCAGGAAGTTGCCAACTTTCCGGCCAAGAGGTTCTGACATATCGGTGAGTACTGCAATTACCTGGCGATTAAGCTTCCTGCCGGTATGAACCAGGGATTGTGCTAAAGCTCTGGCATCTTCTCTCGTTTTCATAAATGCTCCCTTACCACACTTCACATCCATAACCAGAGCATCAGCGCCCTCTGCAAATTTCTTGGAGAGAATGCTTCCTGTAATCAAAGGAATTGATTCCACAGCCGCAATGACATCCCGAAGGGCATACAGTTTTCTATCGGCCGGAACGATTTTTTCACTTTGTCCTGTCATGGCGTAGCCAACTTTGTCAACACATTCCACAAACTGTTGAGGAGAAAGTACTGTTGAATAGCCGGGAATAGAATCAAGTTTGTCCAGTGTTCCGCCAGTGTGTCCAAGAGCACGGCCGCTCATCATGGGAACTTTAACACCACACGCCGCAGCAACAGGCGCAAGAACCAGAGAGATTTTATCGCCCACACCGCCTGTGGAATGCTTATCGACCAATGGTCCTCTGAGTGAAGAAAAGTTGATAACCTCACCTGAGTCTATCATGGCCTGGGTAAGATATCCTGTTTCTTCAGGTGTCATCCCCTTGAGAAAAACAGCCATGCACCAGGCTGCAGCCTGATAATCGGGTATATCACCCCTGGCATAGCCGGAAATAAATGAAGCAATTTGTTCTGATTTGAGAGCTTTTCCATTCCGCTTTGCCGCAATGATATCAACTGTTCGCAAAGAATCATACATCCATATTCCTCCGGAATTTGATATTCATGATTACACAGGGTACCTCTGAAGAGCATTATTGTATACCTGCCGGACGATGTGAAAAGCAATGGTGTAAATCATTCTCTAAACTGTAGGAACTGTTTCACATCCTAATTCAGAACAGAAAGCCAGTCTCATTCTTTTTCATTGTTCATCCAATCAGGGAACGAAACCCTCGGGGGTATTGAGAAATCACCTTGAGCTGATAGTCAAGAAGTCCTTGAATAATAGAGATAACCCACTCCTCAACCACTGGAAGATTGTCGTTCTCCAAATCAATACTTAACGAATCTTCAATGCTGCCCGATATACGCTGAAGCCAGACCCGAGCTCCGTCAGAAATCTCCCGTCCCTTCGATTCAGCACATTCCGGCCCAACAAGCAAACCATTTGGCCAGAACAGGGCTGAATCACCATTCATATCGACAGGAAGAATTCTGCCGCAGCGGCCACATCTCATTACATCCGGTTTAACTCCTTCAATCGATAGGAAGTGCCATAGAAATCCTGTATTGAGTTTCCTTACATCCTTCCCGGAAATACTTGATAAAAGTGAAAAACTATTGGCAGCCAAATGATACAATTGAACTGAGTCGCCCCCACTTCCATGACTTTTAAGCAGTATTTCAGCCCATGCTGTTGCCGTGTAAAACCTGTCAAGGTCTTCTCTGAGACCATCTGTACTCCCCTCTGGATCAAAGGTAGTCAAACGCCATCTGTCTCTGGCTCCATCAAAGTGAAGATTCGCAAGACCTGTATTATAAGGAACTGCCGTGGCTCGTAATGAGTTTCGTCTCCCTTGAGCACCAAATGCCAGAACTCTTAAAAGACCCTCACCAGCTACAAGCATGAACAGCCCTCGGTGATTTTCACCAACAGGATTCATTTTCAGTATAAGGGCTGGTGCTTTGATTTGACGACTCATGAAATTCCTTCCATAAAGATACCTGTATACTCCTGATCACTCCAGTTCACAACCCGTATATTGAGCTTTTTTGAAAACCAATTCTCAAGTATACAAAATATATGATTAATGGTATGACCCTACAGGGTACCTCTAAAAACAGCTTTAGGAAATTGACGAAGTGGCGGTGCGTTCCTCGGAGCTTTGCTCATGCGGTACGCACCTGATTACGTGAGCATTTTGACAACGTAGCAGCGAGGAAAAAGATCAAGCCAAAAACGAAATAAGGTTTTTAGAGGTGCCCAGGAGATATTTATGGATATATTTACTGATTCACAGTCACAGAAGGAACCTGGCAGAAATCACATAATTGGATTCTTTCTGATTCTATCACTGGCTCTTCCAGCATTCCTTTACTCCCAGGGAGTAAAGGAACCGATCTCTGAAAAGAACACTCAGGTTCGTCTTATTGTTCCCAATGGGGCCACGATAGCCACCGTAGCCCTCCTTGACCTTGATTCCATCACCACCGGATACGACGTTCAAATATCCATTATCACTGCCGCCGATCTTCTGGCTGCGAAGATTATTTCCGGTGAGGCCGATTTTGCTGTTATTCCCAGTAATCTGGCCGCAATCCTCTCAAACAAGAATACCAATACTCAAGCTATCGGTCCTGTTATATGGGGCATTCTCTACATCGTAACATCTCTGGACATAGAGAGTTGGGAAGACTTGAAAGGACAAACTGTGCATACATTCGGACGAGGGCTTACCCCTGACATCACATTCCGTCATCTATTGAATCTGAACGGCATTGATCCAGAGCAGGATTTGACTATTCAATACGCATCGTCGGCTGCTGAGTTAGCCCCGGCATTTCTCACCAGCAGGAGTACTGTATCATTGATGCCTGAACCCATGTTGACAACCGTCCTGACAAAGAAACCAGACACCCGCATACTGATAGATATTCAGGCGGAATGGACTGACCACTATGGATCATCATATCCCCAAGCTTCTCTGGTTGTCGACAGGGAGTTCGCAAATGCCAATAGGGAATTTACCAGACTGTTCATCCATGCCTATGCGACCGCTGTCGAAGATGCCAGAAACCAACCGGAAAAGGCTGGTCTGGCTGCCGTTGTCCTGTCTCCACAGCTGAATTCCGACACCTTTGCTGCTGCCATCCCCCGGATGAATTTGAGATTTGTACCGGCAACTGCTGCTCTAACTTCATTTGAAGACTATTTCCGAGTTCTTGAGTCCTTTGATCCTGCATCCATCGGAGGGAAACTACCTGGCGAGGAGTTCTACTACCCTTGAATTGAAAAAGCTCTGGGGGCATTTATCCAGTGTCAGAAAGCCTGTTAATGGAATATAACCCATGTCAAGTCTGCTCCGCCTGTAGGATGTACATCATTTCTCAACCCAGGTCTGAGAGACATTCCTGACAATCCCTTGACAATCGACGGTCAGGTTATTATTTTACATTACAGTGTAAATTAAAATAAAGAATTCATTAATTCGATAAGTGAAATAAGAGCATGAACCGTGATCTACAAGGCCATTACATAACCATTTCGACCGTTGGGGAAAAAGCACAAGCCTTTGTTCCGGCTCCGTTGCCCCCAACGCCACTGATTGAGTGGTCATCAGAGCTCCGGGATAAATTTGATAAGGCCCTGCTGGCTCTTGGTCGTCTGGACAGCGTTTCGGTATTGCTGCCGGACACTTCGCTCTTCCTTTACATATATGTGCGCAAAGAAGCGGTGCTTTCCTCAATGATCGAGGGAACTCAGTCCTCCCTTTCAGATTTGCTGCTATTTGAATTTGAACATCAACCCGGTGTGCCGCTTGATGACGTGCAGGAGGTCAGTAATTATGTGGCGGCGTTGAACCATGGCTTGAAGCGGTTGTATGATGATTTCCCAATCTCACTCCGATTGCTGAAAGAGATTCACAGCGTCCTTCTGTCAAAGGGGCGTGGTAAGGAGTGCGATCCGGGGGAGTTTCGCAGAAGCCAGAACTGGATTGGTGGCAGTCTCCCCGGTACAGCGGCGTTCGTTCCTCCGCCTCCGGAATATGTTCAGGAGTGCATGGATAAGCTGGAGCTGTTTTTACACAACCAGCCGGAAAAGACCTCGGTTCTAATCAAAGCGGCATTGGCGCATGTTCAGTTTGAAACAATCCACCCGTTTCTCGATGGTAACGGGCGTCTTGGCCGTCTGATAATTACCTTATTGCTTTGTTCTGAGAAGGTATTGAAGGAACCCATGCTCTACCTGAGTTTATATTTCAAGACTCATCGGCAGCAGTACTATGAGCTGCTGAATGAGGTCCGCTTGACTGGTAACTGGGAGGCATGGCTGCATTTCTTTGCCGATGCGGTTATTCACACCGCAACTCAGGCGGTGGATACAGCTCAACAATTGATGAGGCTTTCAGCTAAGGATGGCCAGCGGATTAATGGACTGAAGCGTATTTCCGGCTCGGCACACCTGATTCACAAAGCGATGCTGGAACGACCGATGGCCTCTCCCAATTGGATTCAGGAAAAGGCCCAACTTTCACCAGCAACCGTCAACGCGTGCCTGCGTAAATTGGAGCAGATTGGCATTGTCAAGGAGGTGTCCGGCCAGAAGCGAAACCGTCTCTATTCCTATGTAGAATACATCCGAATTATGAATGAAGGCACCGAGCTACCACGCTGATCAGCTGTGGTTTTGATGTGATACGCTGGGCATGACTGAATGAGTCGAACTCACGTCCGTTCACTGTTTGGGAAAAATCTGAGATTTGGATTTCTCCAGGCAACCTCTAAAAAATCGTTTTTGGAATTTGGCGCAGTAGCGGTGTGTTCCTCGGGCTACGCCCTGCGGTACACACCTGATAGTGGCGGTGTGTTCCTCGGAGCTTTGCTCCTGCGGTACGCACCTGATAGTGGCGGTGTGTTCCTCGGGCTACGCCCTGCGGTACACACCTGATAGTGGCGGTGTGTTCCTCGGGCTACGCCCTGCGGTACACACCTGATAGTGGCGGTGTGTTCCTCGGGCTACGCCCTGCGGTACACACCTGATAGTGGCGGTGTGTTCCTCGGGCTACGCCCTGCGGTACACACCTGATTACGTGAGCATTTTGAAAACGCAGTAGCGGCAGAAAAGATCGAGTCAAGAACACAATGAGGTTTTTAGACTGAAGTTTTTATCGCAAGACCACCATATTTCCATACAGAGAAAGCATTTAGCCAATTCCCCAATGTTACGATACTGGGGACCTGGCGACTACATACTGACCCCCAAAAGATTCAGGATTACTCTTTGATGGTTTACTGGTTCTGTAATCCGCGTGAAGGATGCGGATTCTTTACAATCGAATTCAATTGTGTTTTGGCAAATAGTCGCAAGACAATTTAACGCCGTTCGGAAACTATGGACGAGTTCTCCATCGTCTGTTTGTTTTGTTGATGCTTTCGCCAGGGCTTTACCAGATTTTTCCGCAGGAGAAACGATGGATTTCTTTTTCTTCTCCCTTTCAATGGCAGAAGCTTCATCTTCAAAGAGAATGGGAGCCATCCGTTTCCGCATTTCCCATTCAACATAGTAGGCAAGCATACAAACCAATACATGCGCCCGAACCCTGTCCTCCAGGCGGTGATAAACGGGCCGTAGCTTCAAGTCCACCAACTTTATGTAGCGAAATGCCTGTTCAACGCTGGAGAGCCGTTTGTACGCAAATACAACCTTTTCGTCAGAGAGTTCTTCCGGATTTCCCTGTCAATGCTCGCTTCAGTTAGCATTCCTCGGTCACCGACCACTGTGATCCGTTCAAGACCGAAGCGATTTCGGAGTTTTTCAATCTGGCTGGAAACCGTCATCGGATCGGCTGTGTTGCCTTCAAAGACTTCAACCCCCACAGGACGTCCTTCTGAGTCACAAAGAAGACCCACTTCAATTTGTAGCTTGCCCCTCTTAAAAAGTGGCCAGTTTCGATTGTGGATGAAGAATACGTTGGGCAATAAGGGCGATAATCAAATTACGTTCGGGAGTTCGGCGGGAGGAAATTAACCGAGGAATATCAAGATCTTTCATAACCTTGAGGATGGCAACGGCATGACCATGCGGTAGAGTTCGAGTGATTTTGAAATCATTTCCAGATAGGGCTTCTGGTCCTTCTTTAAGCAACCGTCGAAGGCCTTCAACGGCATGACCTGGCAGTTTGGTTATAATTAGCCAGAGTCTTTTTGATAACGCGGCCATTCTCTCGGTGGTCTTCCCGCAGCAGAATGCAGGGAGGCGAATTTCTGTTTGGTACTATTTGAATATACATGGGTGCATTATGAATTATATCTACATAATTGTCAATACAATAATATAATAAAATTGCAATATTACATGGGGGCGTTTTGAGGGCAAAACTAGCTCAACTTCTTTCTATATAAGTATTTAGACCGAAATTCCCTTAAAACTTCAGTCTAAAAAACCCATTGAGTTCTTGACTCAGGTCTTTTCCGCCGCTACTGCGTTGTCAAAATACTCAACTAAGCCCAGCTACGCCCTTAGATTTTGCCTGCCTTGTATCGACAAAAATTTAATCCGGTGTGTACCGCTACCAGGTGTGTACCGCAGAGCGTAACCCGAGGAACACACCGCCAATGCGTCAATTTCCTAAAGCTGTTTTTTAGAGGTTGCCTATAATAACTTTCTGGTCTCCCGTGAAGGATTCCAGGAGTCCGACAGACTCCTGGAATTCCCCTTTGGGATAGAATTAGATGCGATTGCCCTGATTGAAAACCTGCTTGACTTTAACCTGTCATCTTTCTATTGTAATTCTGTTATGAAGCGAATATCGGTTATCAATGGTCCGAATCTTAACATGCTTGGTCAAAGGGAAATACACATTTACGGCAACCAGACTCTAGACGAAATCAACAAAGAAGTTGCTGCTGAAGGTGATAAGCTCGGCATAGAGCTGGAGTTTCATCAGTCAAACTCCGAAGGGGAACTCATCACTTTGATACAGAAGGGAAATGATCGACTTGATGGTATTATACTCAATGCTGCTGCATACTCCCACTATTCACATGCCATTCGTGATGCCGTTGCCGCAGTCCGGATCCCTGTTATAGAAGTGCATCTTTCCAATTTATATAAACGGGAAGAATTCCGTCATTCTTCAGTAATAGCTCCAGTTTGTGAGGGGGGGATCTTTGGTTTTGGAAAACACAGCTACATTCTGGCAATCCATGCATTGATCAATCTTCAGAAGTAGCAGCATATGCCGATTATTGACCTGTTAACCTCACAGAAAACAGCGGTAAGTTTTGAATTCTTTCCGCCTAAGTCCCCAAAGGGAGAAGAAAAGCTATTCCGGACTATAGAAGATCTGACCCATCTCAAACCAACCTATGTGAGTGTTACATATGGTGCAGGCGGATCTACACGGTCTCTCACTCACCAACTCGTTACAAAAATACAACAATTGACAGGTGTTGATGTCGTGGCCCATCTCACCTGTGTCAGCCATACACAGGATGAAATCAGGGAAATCCTTGATGAATATGCCGAAAGTGGCGTGAGAAATATCCTGGCTCTCAAAGGTGATATGCCTGCTGATACCACTTCCATACAGGGGGACTTTTCCCATGCCGCTGAACTGGTGTCCTTCATCCGCAATCAGCATCCGGAGATGGGAGTTGGTGTGGCCGGTTTTCCGGAAGGGCATCCTGATTCGTTAAACCGTCTTGATGAGATGACGCATCTAAAGAGCAAAGTTGATGCCGGAGCCGATTATATGGTTACTCAACTTTTTTTTGATAACAGGGATTATTTTGATTATGTCTCAAGGTGTGCAATCGCAGGTATTAACATACCTGTCATTGCAGGAATAATGCCGATTTCCGGAATTCATAACATGGAAAGAATGGCGAAACTGGCGCCACGATCCCGATTCCCGGCCGGATTGCTTCGGGCTGTCAAATGGGCAGAATCCGATGAGGGTGTATGCAAGGCAGGTATACACTGGGCAGCCGAACAGGTAAGGGATTTATTGGATAGCAGTGTTCCCGGTATCCATCTTTACACCTTGAACAATTCCCTCGCGGTATTGCGGATTTTTGAATTGCTGGGGCTGGAGAATTTCAGAATTCATTAGAGCCGTATTTAAAAGTTTCTCAGGGATCGAGCATACCGCTTCACCTGCCGGTATACAATCCTGTTCAATCGAGATGGTAGCAGATTCTGAGGGTTGCGAATTTGGATCTCAGGGAAATTTGCCAACACTTCATCAGTAATATCTCTGGTTAAGTAACCAGGTACTGTGGTAACAGCACGATATGGAAAAACTGTGACGATAACAATGTCCGGTTTTGCAGGATGATTGTATTTCCAGAGGTGAAATGGCGGAGTATCCGGGTTGAAGGCAAAAGTGGCATCTCTTAATGGCCGCTGATTTCTTGTATGCAGTATCAGTTCATTCCAGATCAAACCATCAGGTCCAGGACCGTGATGTAAAAGAACAAGGGGTTTCACTTCATCAGTTTCTGTATGTGGTATTGATGCAAGATCGGTAGATTTCAGCCATAAAAAGCAGTTTTCTTCCTCCAGAAGTTGATTGACTCTGGGGGAAGAGATGCTTCCCCGTTCACCCAGAGCTATGATATTGATGGCTTCTTCCCCAAGCTTCTTATGGTTGTTCAAGTCTTTAATATAATCCAGGAACTCTCTGTATTCGATGTATGCCAGAAATGGCATGGGTGAGCTGATAGCATCATTCTGGCCGGGATTGGCATCACGGCAATACCAGTCCAGTTCTTTCTGGCTGGTTGTGTTAAATTGATACAGTCCGATGTTTCTTATTCCAAGACTGTAGAATAGAGGTACCAGGGAGCGGACAAGATCTACGGTATCTCCACGGAGAATCATATCCTGGGCAAGTATAACGGAGCGGCCTTGCTGGAATTCCTGAATTATGCGCTCTGCCGGAGTCTGATAAGATGAATCAAGCCACTTATTCAGCAGAGATATCTGGTGCTCCGTTAGCAGCACCTTTTCTTCCTTACAGGAGGTTAACAATGCCGACGCAATGATGATCATTCCTGAGAAGAATACAGTTCTACTGCATCGCAATGTTCATCTCCTGGAGTTTGTCTACAAGATGTTTCATATCTTTTCTGCCAATGTAAAGATTGACGGGATGATGGTATTGAGAAAGAACTCTGATACGGTCTGATGACAGCTTCCTGTAGGCATATATTTCTTTGTAGGGAAGATATGTGACTGTACGACGGTGGTTGAGGTAGAGGGAAATCCGGGTTTCTTCCATTTTCAATAAAGGTTTATGATTGCTGAAAATAATCAACATAAGCACGAGAAACAAACCAGAGAAGTAAATCATGATATCAGAGGTACTGTGCCTTGTGATCAGTGAACGAATTCCTGGCAGGAAGGGAAGAAGAAACAGGTAGTGTGTCATCTGGGTTACCATGTGCTTTTTTATAGAACGAACTGCCATAGTACTGGTTAAAGAACGACACGTATGTTTTGTCTGGTGCTATGATACTCAAGGGCGTATTGAATCAGGCGGTCGATGAGTTCTGTGTAGGACACACCTGATTCAGTCCAGAGTTGGGGATACATGCTAACCGGTGTGAAGCCTGGCATAGTGTTTATCTCGTTGAGGAAAATGGCCTCATCATCTTTGCGGACGAAGAAATCCACACGGGCCAGACCAGCCGCACCTATGGTTTTGAATGCCGTGATGGCTATTTTTCGTATCTCAGCCATGGTTTCCGGGGAAATTCGAGCTGGAATTATTAACTCTGTGCTGCCTTCGGTATACTTGGCTTCGTAGTCATAAAAATCGTTATGGGGAACAATCTCGCCTATGGTTGATGCTGATTCCGGAGTTTCATTTCCAAGAACTGCGGCTTCAATTTCACGGCAGTTGGCTGCTTCTTCTTCTATCATCACCTTGTAGTCAAAGCTGCAGGCTTCATCCATTCCCCCGGTGAACTCACTGGAATTGTGTACTTTGCTGACACCCACCGATGAACCCGAATTGACAGGTTTTATAAAAAGTGGATAGGTGAGTTGTTTTTCTGTGTCATGCTGAACTTCTTCCGGGCAGGCTTCCCACCTTTTGCGGGTAACAACTGTGTAATTCACCTGGGGCAGGTTTTCCGATCGAAACACGCGCCTCATCATTTCCTTGTCCATGCCAACAGCAGATCCTGTCACACCGGATCCTACATAGGGTATGCCGGATAGTTCAAGTAAACCTTGAACAGTGCCATCTTCGCCAAATGGACCATGGAGCAGGGGGAAAAGCACATCAATGGGCTGGCTGAGTGATTGCAATGTTTCAGGGGTCAACAATTTTCTGGAACCGGAATAATCTAATATGACTGAATGATTATCTTCTTTCTCAACTGTACCACCCTGGAGAAGTTTCAAGGCATCTCCGGAAGGGGTCAGCCACTGGCCTTTTTTTGATATTCCAATAAGAGTAATGTTGTATTTGTCTCGGTTGATAGCGTCCAGAACGGAACGGGTGGAAGCAACCGAGACTTCGTGTTCGCAGGAACGTCCTCCACAGAGTATCCCCACATTGATTTTTTCATTCATTGAATTGTATCTTGTTTAATGCCTGTGCAAGTGTCAATCATAGGCGCTGTTGTTGATTTCAAATACATGGAATTGCCATATTTTCTGGTGTCGTCTCCTATACTGGACAGGGATCTTTATTGTCAGGATCACAGACCTTGATTTAAATAGGATAATACGCTTCAATATACTGAGAATGCTGTCAAATTACACGAAAAAATACTTGATTTATGGAATATCCTTTGGATTTCTTTTTCCCCTTATCGCACTCTTTGTTATTTCATTTTTCCCGAACAATCCCTGGATTCTTTTTTCCATTATAAGCTCGGCACCATTTTTTCTGGGCTGGTTTGCCCGGATGATCGGAGTACGGCAGGATAATTTGCAGGAGATAAACGTAAACCTTGAAAAACTGGTTCAGGAACGGACCAGTAAAATCAAGAACATGCTTGATGTTACTGGTCAGGGATTTTTTCTGTTTGGAGCAGACTTTGTTGTTAAGGAGAATTATTCACGAAAATGCGAGGAAATCTTCAATAAAAAACCTGTTGGACTCTTTCTTCCAGAGCTTCTATTCAGCACTAAGAGGAAACAGGAAGAGTTCATCGATGGGTTTTCACTTCTCTTCACTGATATCAGTAAGGCCGATGTTGTTTTTAAGCTGATGGACAGGGAAATCATTATTAACAATAGAACCATAGAGATTGAATACAGGATGATCGACAGGATTCAAGTTCTTGGTATTATGACAGATATTACCCTCCAGTTACTGTTGAAGGAAAAAGAGGAAAAAGAAGAGAAACTCAGAAATATGGTCTTTCAGATATTGTCTCACCAGAAATTTTTCTCCTCTTTCCTGAAGGAGGCCGAGGAAGTCTTTCAAACTTTCAGCAGGTTGGAAAAAGTGGAGAATAAGGATTACGAAACCCTTCAGAGAATGATTCATACATTTAAGGGGAGCGCTTCTTTTTTCGCATTTGAAGCAACACATACTGCCGCGAATGATTTTGAGAACTATATATCCGGTAAAATTGCCTGTAATGAAACAATCGACATCCCTTCCCAGGCCAGTTCCTTGAAGAAAGCATATAAGGATGAGTCAGGTATTGTACTGAATTTGTTTGGCGAACAATGGCTGAACAGAATTGACCAGGTCTCTATTCCATACCACCATTACCTCCAGTTAGAGGAGTCTATCGCGAAAAAATATGGTAGTGATAATGAGATTTTTGGATCTGTTCAACAGTTCAGAAGAATTTCTCTACATGCCTTGCTGGCTCCATACCCTCCCATGAGCCAGAGACTGGCGAAGTCTCTGGGCAAGGAAGTTAAACCTCTTGAGATTAGAGGGGACGATATCCAGATTCTGCCTGAAATCTACGATGATTTGCTATGTACTTTTGCGCATCTGGTGAGAAACATGATTGATCATGGTATTGAAACTCCTCTGGAGAGAAAGAAGAAGAATAAACCCGATCAGGGGGAGGTTTTTATCGATATTAAAGTGCATCATGATGGCATGGAAATCAGCTTCATTGATGACGGCAGAGGTATTTCTGTACAGGATATTGAAGCCATTGGCAGGCGTAAAGGGATTCTTTCCGATGATAAAATCTATAACTCCGATGAGGTGTTGGGATTACTTTTTTTAAGAGATTTTTCGACAGCAGAAAACCTGACAGAAATTTCAGGCAGGGGGCTTGGGCTCTGGGCTGTAAAGACTGAGATCGATAGATTGAAAGGCAGATTATCAATAGAAACAGCCATAGACAAGGGAACCTCGATCAGTATGTTTGTACCATTTCAGTAAGGATATGGTGACTGGATGAGATACGAGTATATCAATTTCTTTGTTAATAGTGCAAAATTGATATTTGACAAGGAAATACATATCAATTTGGAGAGAAGTGGTATTGGCAGAAAAAAAAATACTCAATCTTCCATGCCGGTTTCAATTCTCATTGGTATAAAAGGTCCCATATACGGACAGGTGATCTATTCAATGGATTGGGATTTTGCATATTCTGTTGCCACTGCCATGACAGGTAAAAAACAGCCCCATGAGGTACAGGAGATGGTCCAGAGTGCGGTCTGTGAGCTTGCCAATATGATAACAGGTCAGGCCAGCATCGGTTTGGCTGGAGATGATAAGCTGATTAAAATCACGACTCCTTCCATTATTACTCATCCAGGAAGAAACCTTGATATTGATGGTATTCCGGCAGTTTTTCTATCTTTTAATTCCATTATTGGTGAATTGGAGTTGAATCTGGCACTACAGAGTCAGGTTTCAGAGGTTGAGCATGTATAAGGGGATGATTGTTGATGACGCGGCAGTGATGAGGATGAGGTTGAGGGATATTCTGGGACCACATTTTGAGATCGTAAGCGAAGCTGTCAATGGTGTGGATGGTCTTGCAAATTTCAAAATTCACAACCCTGACTTTGTAACACTTGACATTGCCATGCCGAAAATGGATGGAATTGAAACTCTTAAAAAGATGATACAGCATAATTCTGAAGCTCGTATAGTTATTGTGAGTGCCGTCGGTCAGAAGAAGCAGGTTTTTGAAGCACTTTCCTTAGGGGCAAAGGATTTCATTGTTAAACCCTTTGAAGCGGATAAGGTGTTAAGTACTATTTTCAAGCTGTTAGGCATGGGATAACTGTTTTCCATGAAGCAATGGGTTCAGACTTCGCGGTAGGCAACAAAGTGCCCCGAATCTCTTTCCACGTTCAGAGGACAACGGGATGCAATTCGGCATCCTCTCGACGGATCAACAGGGGAAAGGATCATTCCCTTCAAGTACAAACCGTTACTCTGAATGCTAATCTAAGGTCAATGGACGAAGCCTGCCCCATTGATTCTGCCTAATAACTATACCGTCCTCCCAGAGTAAAACTCATCCCATTGGGACGGTCTTCCGGCCATGATTCCGGCCATGCGCCTGTTCGGTCCCAGGCGAACAGGGACTGTTCACCACCAATGCTGGCGCTGACATATCCAAGGAGAGTGAAGCCCTGGAACACCTGCCAGCCCACACTGCCGGTCACCTGGGCGGAGGCATCCACTGGTGAGATAACCGACTGGAGCGTAATGGTCCAGGAGGACCGGAAATTCCAGCTCATCATGGGATAAATCATGATACCGTAGGCCGAACCGGCCAGGATTTCCGTGAAATCCTGGGAATTCCAGTTCTGCCAGGGCATGATGAGGGCTTCCAGACGAAACGAGAGGGTGCCGTCATAGCCGACCTGAAACTGGTGGAAGGCACCAAGGCTGATATTCACCGTTCGGGAAATTTCGTCCCAGGTATCCCTGTGCTGATCCCCCCTCAGGCTCGAATCGTAACCGGCCGCCAGGGAAACCGCGCCATAGAAATCCACCCCCGCGTGGCCGTGAAATGACAGGTAAGGCCGATGGCCCAGCATGTCATTCGTAACCTTCTTATCACCCTTGTAAAGGTAGCCGCCTTCCAGGCGGAAACCTTTGATTCGAAAGAAGAAGCGTACTCCCCCCGAAATATGGTCGATGGATTGGAAAGCAAAATTTCCTGTCAGGCTGTCTTGCACCAGGTCCGGGGGCAGTACGATGGCTTCCAGATAGCTGAATTGCCCGAGGGGAAAGTTCAGGGAGGTGAGAAATGCCGTATCATCTCTCACCGTCGACTGGGTGAAATTCAGATAGGGGGACAGACTGCCGAAGAGAATATCACCGGAATTGAAAACGAAACCATTTCCCCAGGTCACCCTGGTTTTGCCGGCGGTGAGTCGCCATGAGGGAAAGTTCGCCTTTATCCACAGCCTTTTCAGCGATACCGCCGGAGCCGACGACCCACCGCCGCCGGCGATGTCCCTGGGCATGAATTCCACCGCGACCTGGGCCTTCATGTTTTTGTTTCCCGTGGAGGCGAAACGGAGATCGGCCAGGCCGGTGGCGCCATAGTACCAGTTGGTCCCTTTGCCGCGATATACGGTGTTATAGAGCTGAAGATTGGCCCGGGTTTCGCTCTCAGCCGCCAGGTAGGAAGTAAGTAGACTTCCCAGGAGAAACAGACACGCAAAGCGGCGTCTTAAGGTCTTCATATTAGTACAGAGACCTCAGGGAAAACACATCGTCGTCAAGATCAGGATTGACCTCCACCGTATCGATGCGCATTCTTGTGCTGGAGCCTCGGCGAAGTTGATCCGCCAGCTCCATTTCGGTGATTAAGACGTGCCCATCGTCGAATTCTCGAAAAGACTTTACATCGGCAATTTTGAGTAGCCGCCCGGACCTGGCATAGTACTCCGCGGCACGGAGAACGTTATCGACCTTTCCCACCTGTATAATTTGTTTGGGATAGGGAACATCCCGGCTGGTCGCGATCATCTCTATAACCCAACAATCTACACCATCGACATTCCGGCTCCCCTTTATCGAAACTTTGTATTTATCCAGGGTGTTCTTTCCCTCGGTAATGTCTTCATAGGAAACATCCCCGAACAAGGATTGTTTCAGCGCCGCTCCATGCATGGGAATGATGTCTTCAGCATCCGGATAGAAGAGGTAGAGTTCGTCCTCCACCCGGAGTAGCTTCTGCCCTCGTTCTTCCACGTTGGTAAATTCGATGAGGAAGTCCGTGCTCCCCCGCGACCACGCGTTATAGGTACTTCTTTTTTCGCCGAACCGGTCAACGCTGATCATCGTTCCTTCGCTGTAAAGGGTCTCAAATGTCTGCATCTCGTCCATCTTCCGAATGATTTCTTCGGCGCTTTGCGCGAAAAGCGACGATGCTGCAGCCATAGTGATCAGGCCGGTCATAATAGTTCTTAACATTTTTTTCCTCCTATCTCCTTAAACATGCCTTAACGCCTCAACCGGCGTTATCTTTGCCGCCCGCCTGGACGGCCACCACGTCGCCACTCCGGTAACGGCCAGAGAGTACAGGAACACCCCTATGGTTGACTTGAAATTCAGAACAGGGTAGATGGTCGAACCTAGCCCCATCACAGTGTCCATGCCTCTCATCGCGTCCGCCATCGCGGAGAAGCCCACCTTCCCGAGGTAACCGGTAAGGGCGATACCTCCAAGGATGCCGACAATGGCCCCGGCCATGCTGATAAACAGGGCCTCGAAGAAGAAGAGCCGCATCAACTGCTTCCCTGTCATACCCATGGCACCAAGAGTCCCGATTTCCTTCATCCTCTCGAAAATCACCATGATGGTGGTGTTGATGATGACTGTGCTGGCCAGCAGGAAGAAGATAATCGCGATGATATCATACATCCTGGACGCCAGGTCCATCATCGATGCCATCCCGTTCACCTCCTTGTAATCCCGGACATTCAGCGGAACCTTAGATTCCAGTGCATTGCCCAGCCGTGCGGCGAGTTTCTTTGGTGAATCAATCTTTGGGTCGATCTTGATCAGAATCTCTTGTACCTGATCCGGCAGCCAGAGGAAGCGCTGTACCGTGTCCAGGGGCGCCTGGACCATGACGGCTTCAAGGCCGGAAAGGGGCAGCGCGAGTATGCCCACAACGGTAAAGGTGTAGGCGTTGCTGCCCCGGGAGCCTGATTGAGAGAGCACTGTAAACTTGTCTCCAGGACTCACGTCAATCTTATCGGCCAGCACGCGTCCCACCAATGCCTCGCGCGTCCCCATCCGGGGCAAGCGCCCAAGGGCGAGGGTTTGCCGGTAATCCTGATAGGACGCTTCGGTGGTGAAGTCCACCCCCAGACCCATGACATTAACCTTTTTGTCACTGCCGATTCCTCCTACAGGAAGCCTTCCAGGGAAATTGATCCTGGGACTGACCGCGGTTACTGCCGGGTCGGCCTGAATCTCCTTCAGTAAGTCTTCGTAGTTGGGGATGGCCAGGTGCAGGGGGTTCAGGCGTTCGTACTTGTCGAATTCCGAATGCCGCACCCGGACGGCGCCGGTCATGTAGGTCCAGAGGTTGGACTCCATGTCATTCAGCATTCCGGCAAGGAAGCCGAAAAGGAAAACGATGGCAAATGCCGCAATGGTAATAGCCGTTGCGGACAGTAGACTCCGCCGTTTGTTTCTGCGGATGTTCCGTAGAGCGATTTTATAAAGCTTCATCATTCACCTCCTATTGAAACCTCAGACTGGCCGGGATGTTCAGGCGCAGGATTCTATGCGTGGAGAATGCGGCCACCAGGACGGCCATTCCCACCCCCATTAAGAATGCGGCTATCATCGTTGGAATCTCCCATGCCCCGTACATCTGTCCCTGGATCCTGTAACCGAAGTTGGACTCCCGGAGAAGAAAGGAGTAGTCAATCCCGAACTTCACCAGCGGCCAGTTTATCAGGGCACCAAGTCCAACTCCGTATACGCCGCCGAGAAGGCCTATCCCCGCCGACTCCCAGAGAAACAGGCTGCGAATCTGATTATTTTTCATACCGAGAGCTCTCATCATCCCCAGCTCCCTCACGCGTTCATACACAGCCATCAGCATGGTATTGGATATCCCAACGCCGGCAATAATGAGAATAAGCAGAATGAGAACGAATGAACTGCCGGCTTTCGTCTGGGAGATGGCAATAAAATCCTCCCCCAGAACCCGCCAATCGACAGCCTCCAGGCCGAGGGCCTCGATATCCCGGCTTAAGGCGCTGAAACGTGTATCGGCGGAGGAATCTTCACCGTAATTCACATTCATTTCCGTTACCTTACCGTCCATTTCCAGGAACTCGTTGGCGATTGACAGGGGAAGAAACATACCAGAGCGCGTAATTTCGGGATTGGGGCAGTTTATGATGCCCACAATTTCCAGTTCAAACACCTGTGCGTAACCGTCCCGGGTTTGAGTTTCGACGAGCACCGTGCTGCCGATGCTGCCGCCGATATCTTCGGCAAGCCAATGTCCAAGAACCAGGCCCTGCTCACCGTCCACCAGCCATTCACCCTCGACGAGGCTGTCCTGTATTTTGAACACGTTGGCATCCTGTACGGGGTCGATCGCAGTGAACAGTCCCGGAATGCTTCCGTCCTCCGGGAAGGGATCTTTGTAGAAGATTAAATCGCCGCCGAAACTCACCCTGGGGGAATAACCGGCGCCGGATGCAGAGAGGAGGGGCTCGATCATGGCGGGATCGAAGGATTTTTCCAGGGGAAAAGTTTCCCTGTCCTCCCAATACCCTGGAACCATGATGCGTCCAGTCGCGGTTTCATAGAGCCGCAAATTCGTAATTGACTCGGAGTCTATTCCGGTAAGAAGAGACCGCATGATGATAAGCATCAACAGCCCGTAGGCGATGGCCCCGGCGGTAATCATGGTTCGCTTCTTGTAACGGGCCAGATTCAAAAAAGCCATTTTAGGAATGAAAAACATCTTTCACCTCCGTTCATCGTGCTGAATAACGCCGTCATGAAGCCGCACGAGCCGACTGGAAAAATCCATCACCATGGGATCGTGGGTTGAGAAGATAAAGGTGCTTTTATGCCTTTCGTTGAGTGCCTTCATCAATTCCAGAATCTCCTGTCCGGTGTTGGAATCGAGGTTCGCTGTGGGCTCATCCGCCAAAAGGATTTCCGGGTCCTTGACAATGGCCCGGGCTATCGCCACTCTCTGCTGCTGACCCCCGGAGAGTTTTCCAGGCCGACGATTTTCCATACCCTCCAGGCCGACTTCTTTGAGAATCGCCATGGTTCTCTCCTGCACTTCTCTGTCATCGACATTCATCAGGTTCAGGCTGAAAGCGACGTTTTCAAACGCGGTGAGTACCGGAATCAGGTTGTAACTCTGAAAAACAAATCCGAGGTTGTCCCGGCGAAACATCGCCTGCTCGTTCTTCTTGAGTTTCATCACCGATTGTCCGGCAATGGTGACTTCGCCGGAATCAGCCGAATCTATACAGCCGATGATGTTGAGCATCGTCGTCTTTCCCGAGCCGGAAGGTCCGGCCAAAGCGATAAATTCCCCCCTGTCGATCTCCAACGAAACGCCCTGAAGCGCCTGTACCTTCATGTCTCCTGTTGCATAAGTCTTGTAGAGGTCTTTAACTGAAATCATTTTTTCTCTCCTTCTTCTTGCGGTATTGCATCCGGCGAATTGCCATCTTCTTCAGAGTCAATCGCCGGCAAAATCTCCGGGGTAAGGCCGGTACTGGCACCGTAAGCTGCCGCGCCGAGTACAGAGCCCAGATTCATCGTTTCAAGAGCGGACGCCGGAGTGAGAATCAGGCCGCCCTTGTTCCTCATACTTTCGTAGATCATGTTCATGGCCCTGAGTCTCAGGGCTGTCGGATTGTTCTTATAGGCTTCGGCGGCCTTTTCGTACAGCGAGGATATTTCAGACTCGGTTTTACTGAGAATAGTCCGTGCCTTCTGCTCCCGCTCGGCCTGTGCCTCCCGGCTCAGTACGTCCTCAAGCTCCCTGGGCACAAGGATTTCCTTGAACTCGACAGAAATTATGGTAATCCCCCAGGGGTTGGTTTTCGCGTCAACGATACTCTGTATCTCCCGCCCCAGACGCTCTCTCTCGCTGAGAAGTGCCGTGAGACTGTTTGAGCCTATCGTAGAGCGCAGGGCCGTTTGAGCGCTGAGCACCACCGCGTCTTCGAAGTGCTGAACCTCAAGAACTGCTTTTCCGGCATCCCATATCATCCAGAACGCCAGCGCGTCGATGTGAACCGGAACAGTATCCAGAGTCAGGCTTTTCTCGGCGGAAAAGTCTGTGACACGAATCCGGGTATCAATGGTTCCGGCAGCGGTATCGATGAATGGAACGAGAAAAATGAGACCCGGTCCCTTCACCCCGTGGAAGCGGCCAAGTCTTAAAACGACAATCTTGTCCCACTGGGACACCACCATGAAACCCGGCGTGATAAGAAAACCCAAAGACACAACGGCCGGAAATACGATCAGGCCGGTTCCCAATGCCATGGAAGCGGCCCAGAGCCCGGCCACGATGGTGAGCACAACTGGCCACCAGGGCAGGAAAAACAGTAACGCGATGGCCGAAATAACCCCGGCGACAATGTAGCCCACCTCCGCCTGACTGATGTTCGCCGACAGGGCATACTCCAGACTAAGTCCCAGAATCAGAGACGCAAAGATCATCAGAGCGGATATTGCGTTGTAGTGAAAATGCCTGCGGCTGTGAGTGGCAGAAACCGGGGGCCCTTCTTTTAATTTTTTGAATACCTTCATTTATCCCTTTCCTCCTTCTTCAGAGCATTGAATTGTTCAACGATTTCTTTGAGACCGAAACCATAGGATGACGCGTTAGACAGGAAGGTCCGTATGAGAGAATCCAGTATCCTGGACCGTTCCTCCTCGGTCAGTTCAATGGTTTTATCGCTGATGAAGGTGCCGGTCCCCTGTTGGGTGTTGACGATGCCTCGAATCTCAAGCTCGTTGTACGCCCGGGCTACCGTGTTGGGGTTGATCTGCAAAACCACCGCCAGACTTCGCACTGTTGGGAGCTGTCCTCCCTGCCGCAGTCGGCCATCGACGATTGCCATCTCGACCTGTTTGATGATTTGCCTGTAGTACGGCACCCCGCTTGATTGGTCGAGGGCAAATTCCAGGCCGTTTGAAAACCGATCCGACGCCATTACCTGTCTCATCTCCTATTGTACCAATTCTTTAATACAATATGACTATAGTGCAATTTTCCGTCAAGGGTTTCTCGGGAAATTTTTGTATTTTTTTTCATACAATCAACGCGCCACTGCGCGTGGTGTTTGAGGGGGCAAGTTCTTCTGATTGAACGGATTGAAACAGTAGTGGCTACAATGAAGCAACGGGTTCAGACTTTGTGGCAGGCAACAAAGTGCCCCGAATCTCTTTCCACCAATTCCGGTGTAACAGTCTGACAGATCTCACTTATCCCATCCTTGTTCAGAGGACAACGGGATGCAAATCGGCATCCTCCCGGAGGATCAACAGGGGAAGGAACATCCCCTTCAAGTACAATCCGTTTCTTTTGACGGGTAATCTCTGGATCCGGATAGGGTATGGCGGAGAGGAGAGCCTGTGTATAGGGGTGCTGGGGATTCTTATAGAGTTCATCGCTGTCTGCTGTTTCTGTCAGCATACCCAGATACATCACCGCGATATGGTCTGAGATATGCTTCACCATGGAAAGGTCGTGAGCGATAAACAGGTAGGTCAGATTCATCTCATCCTGCAGATCTTCCAGCATGTTGACGACTTGAGCCTGAATGGATACATCAAGGGCCGATATGGGCTCATCACAAATAATCAGTTCAGGTTCTACCGCCAGGGCACGGGCGATACCAACTCGCTGCCTTTGCCCGCCGGAAAACTCGTGGGGGTATCGGTTCGCGTGTTCTCTTTTCAATCCGACTCGATGAAGTAAATCAAATATTCGTTCCTGCTTTTCATTTCCTTTATAAATATTGTGAGTCGTGATGCCTTCTCCAATTATGTCTGTTACTGTCATGCGGGAATTCAGGGAGGCATAAGGATCCTGAAAAATCATCTGCATTCTTTTGCGGTAGGGAAAAAGGTCCTTCTGGGGAGTATGGGAGATGTTTTTACCATCGAACAGGACATCTCCATCTGTGGGTTTATACAGCCGAAGGATTGTACGGCCCGTTGTGGATTTTCCACATCCGGATTCTCCTACCAGTCCCAGAGTTTTTCCCCGGGTGATGGAAAAAGATACTCCGTCTACAGATTTGACCAGGGATTTTTGCCTGCTCAAAATACCTCTGTTGCCTATCGGAAAGTGTTTTCTGAGGTTGTTGACTATTAACAGAGCGTCCGTCTCAGGCATTGATAACCTCTTCCTTCCTGTAATTTTCCACTCCAGGAGCATTCCGGTCAAAGAGCCAGCAAAATGAGGTATGGGTATCACTGAGCTGAGTACAGGGTGGTGGTTTCTCCATACAGACCCGCATTGTATGGGGGCAGCGCGGGAAGAATGGACATCCTCCGGGAGGGTTGAGTAGATCGGGAGGAGAGCCTTTAATGGGAATCAGACGCTTTTTGCTGCCTGAGTCTGCCATCTTCGGGACCGATTGATGAAGGCCCACTGTGTAGGGATTCTGGGGGTTATAGAAGATTTCATCCACCGTACCTTTTTCCATAATGGTTCCCCCATACATAACAATAATCTGGTCGCATATCTCGGCAATTACTCCAAGATCATGAGTGATGAGGATGATTGAGGTATTAATCTGCTCTTTGAGATTGTTCATCAGCTCCAGAATCTGGGCCTGAATTGTAACATCCAATGCCGTGGTTGGTTCATCGGCAATGAGTAGTTGAGGCCCACAGGACAGGGCCGTTGCTATCATCACACGCTGTCTCATTCCTCCTGAAAACTCATGAGCATAGCTTTTTATCCGAATATGGGGTTCTGGAATACCAACAAGTTCCAACATTTCGACAGCCCGAGCGGCAGCCTGTTTCCTGGTCATGCCCCTGTTGTGTTTTCTCAGAACTTCCATCATCAGGTTTTCAATGGTATACACAGGATTGAGCGAAGTCATGGGATCCTGGAATATCATTGAGATCTCCTTACCCCTGATTGCACGAAGTTCATTCCCGGACAACCTGGTGAGATCCTTCCCGTTGAAATGGATACTTCCTGACTTGATTTCCCCTGGATGTTCAATAAGTCCCATGATGGACAGGGCCGTTACACTTTTCCCTGAACCCGATTCGCCTGCGATGCCCAGAACATCGCCTCGCTTCAATGTAAATGATGAACCGCGCACAGCCTGTATCTCACCAAGATGAGAATAAAAAGAAGTTCGAAGGTTTTCTACTTTCAACACAGTTTGATCCATGATTCTATGCCCCTAACCCTTCCTCAATCGGGGATCAAGAGCATCCCGCAGGCCATCTCCCAGGAAGTTGAATGAAAGCATGGTGAACGCGATGGCCAGTGCTGGAAAGAACAACTGGTAGGGGTAGGACAGCAGTCCGGAAAGAGCATCGCTTGCCAGGGTTCCCCAGGAAGCCATGGGTGCTGAAACACCTAATCCTATGAATCCAATAAAGGCTTCGGTAAAAACTGCCCGGGGGATCATCATCGTCATGGTAACAATGATGGGTCCTATGGCATTGGGAATAAGATGCCGGACGATGATCTGTCTTCGGCTCACGCCAAGGGCGATGGCTGCGAAAACAAATTCCTGCTCTTTAAGGGTGAGTACCTGACCACGGACCAGCCGTGCCATCACAACCCAATAAATAGATCCCAGAGCGATAGTCATAGTCCAGAGTCCACGATTACCGATGAGAACCATGATGAGTATGACGTAGATTACCAATGGAATGGTGGTGAGAATATCAACAAAACGCATCATCAGAGTATCAACCCGCCCCCCTTCCCAGGCGGCTAGACTTCCCCATGTTACTCCTATAAGAAGATTGGCAATGGTGGCGACAAAGGCTATGGTGAGGGATATTCTGGCGCCGTAAATCACCCGTATGAGAAGACCGCGTCCAACAATATCGCTGCCGAAGGGATACGTTTTATTCCGAACCTTTTTATACTTCTCTGAGATTATCGGGCCGCCATTGGCTGAAAAGGTATAGTCATAGTCAGCGGCTTTCCCCGGCAGCAGATTATAGGAGAAATCCAGCTCAACGGATTGTTCACCGTCGACATAGGTGTATATCTTATTGACAACATCCTTGTCTTTTAGTTCCAGACGATGAAGAATTTCGCCTTTTTCACTGATCCGCAGAAGTTTGTAGTCGTGAGTAAGATAAACATAATAGTTATCAGCGATTTTGTAGATATCCATTCGGGGAGGAACATTGGAGAAATCTAGATTTTGATCGGAATAGGAGCGCTGGAAGAATAATGGGCCGAATACAGCCGTCAGTATTATGAAAACCACGCCCACCAGTCCTGTCATGGCGAGTTTGTGACAGCACAATCTTCGCCACGCATCCTGCCAGTATGTATGCGATTTTCTTAACACTTCCTGATTGGAACACTCCTCCCGGGGCACGAAGCTAAAATCATTGGTACTCATCAGTGGTTTTTCCGTTCAAATTTTATTCGAGGGTCGATAATGGCATACAATATATCGACAAAGTAAACCATCATAACATAGAATATGGCGTAGAATACAGTTATACCAATGATCATGGTATAATCCCTGTTGGAGACACTTTCTACAAAATATTGACCAATCCCCGGGATGGCAAAAATGCGTTCCACAACGAAAGAACCCGTCATGATTGCGGCTATAGTTGGTCCAAGATAAGTTACAACTGGAATGAGAGCATTCTTTAACGCGTGCTTGCCGATAACGGAAAGTCTGGAAAGCCCATTGGCCTTCGCGGTTCTTATGTAATCCTGACGTAGGACTTCAAGCATGGAAGACCGGGTAAGTCTGGCAGCAAAGGACAATGAATAACCACTCAGGGCAATCATCGGACCGATGTATGATGCCGGTGTTTTCACACCATAGGTTGGAACCCATCCAAGTTTTCCCGCGAATACAAATATATAAAGTGTTGCCAGAACAAAACTTGGTATCGTTACTCCAAGAGTGGCCATAAACATCACAAAGTAATCAATCGGCTTGTTCTGTCTGATGGCGGAAACTATGCCAACAGGAACTCCAATGACAATGATGAAAAGAGCAGCAAGGAGACCGATTCGAGCTGTAACAGGAAAACCAGTGGCAATCAGCTCATTAACTGATACACCAATCTTTGAGAAGGAAGGACCCAGGTCGAAAGTTACCAGACTCTTCATATAATCGTAATACTGAATGATGAGAGGAGCATCCAGATTATACTTGGCGTTCAGAGCACGCATGATTTCATCAGGGACAGGGCGTTCTCTTGTAAATGGACCTCCAGGGATGGAGTGCATCATGAAAAATGTTACGGAAGCAATAAGAATGACTGTTAATAGAGATTGTATGAAACGTTTTATAAAGTAGTTTCTCATTCAGCTATTTCATCTTCTTCGGGGAAAAACAGGGCATGCTCGGATAAGCAGCCCTGCTCTAATTATTCCCTTTCAATATAAGCCGACGAGAAATCCAGTGTTCCCAACTTGGAGCGTGTCCAGTTTTTCACCTGAGGAGAAGAAAGGAACATCCTTGTATAATGATAAACTGGCACAATGGGAAGATCTGTCATAAGAATTTCCTGAGCCTCGTACAGCTTCTCAAAATGATCAGCTCCCACAGATTCATTGGCAGCCGATACAAGTTCATCATAAGTACTATTGTAATAATTGGGATCATTATAATCATTGTTGGACTGGAAAATTGCCAGTAAACCCATGGGATCCAGGAAGTCCGTTATCCAACCACCCCGAGCCACTTCATAGTCACCTTCCTTCCTTGTGTCTTGAAATACAGCCCATTCCTGGTTCTCCAGATCACACTCAATGCCCAGATTGGTTTTCCACATCTCCTGTACCATTTCAGCAACAAGTTGATGACCTTCGGATGTATTGTACATCAGGGTGAATTTTGGGAATCCTTCACCGTCAGGATAGCCAGCTTCAGCAATAAGCACTTTCGCTTCATCAATCTTGCTGCCATCGTTGACAATACCATATGTTCCTGCTTTCTCGAAAAAATCATTGCCTTCATGGTCCGGGAATCCGGGAGGTACAAATCCAGAAGCTGGTATGTTGCCCTTAGCCATAACTTCGACAATTTTATTGCGGTCTATTGCAAGAGTGAGAGCTTTACGGACACGCACATCCTGCCACATATCCAGATCCATGTTGAAGTTGTAGTAATAGGTTCCCAATTGCGGGAATATGTAAAATTCTGGTTCTTCGGCAACCAGCCGCGGGACTTCTGCTGGAGGTACTTCGTTAAGAAAATCAAACTCGCCATTAAGGTATGCCTGGTATGCTGTTGAGTGATCGTTGATAAACCCAATGTTTATAACATCAATTTGTACATTGCCGGTATTCCAGTAATGGGGATTCTTTTCTATAACCATACCATCACCAATGTTGTACGCGGTCACCTTGAATGGACCATTTCCCACAAAGATTTCAGGATTAGATGCCCATGTTCCATCAGGTCCAGCTTCAACAGCAGATTTTTTCACCGGATGGAAGTGGTAAAAGGACAAAAGGGATACCAGGTAGTTCGTTGGGTTTTTCAGTTTGATCTCAAGAGTTTGATCATCAATGGCCGATACACCGACAGCATCCAGACTTCCATTCCCTTCGGCCGCATCCTGAGCGCCAACGATGTTGGTATATTCCCAAATCCAGGAATACTCCGATCCGGTTTCGGGGTTCATGCCTCTTTTCCATGAGTAGACGAAGTCATTGGCTGTGAGTTTGGAGCCATCGGACCATTTGGACTCTCTGAGATGGAAGGTAAGAGTTTTGTTGTCGCTGGAGAATTCCCAGTCTTCGGCAATACCGGGAACCACAACACCATCCTGCTCTCGAACCAGACCTTCAAAGAGTTGATTCCCCACATGGCCACCATCACTGGCACCGTTAAGTCCGGGATCAATGGTTTTCGGCCCGGAGCTGCTGAGATTCCAGTTCATCACAACCGCCTGTACTTCAGGTTCCCTGCTACAGCTCATTAAGAAAGCTGCTGTAAGGATGGCAATACCGATAATAAAAACCCATGTTCTTTTCATATATCACTTCTCCTTTTATTTTTGTGAGCACATCTCAAAACTCTTACATTAAAGAATAATCCTCTTAACAGATTCCAGGAGTGACTTTTGAGAGAGACGCTCATCATTCAGTATAGGTGAATCTATTTTGTGGTCAAGCGTTTGAGAATGAAATTGTGATCGTTCAACTGAAAAACGTTTTGAAATAACCAGAAGATTCTATTCGACTTGTAATCAGGATTGAAAGTCCGGGATAGAGTGGACTAAAATTGGAACTATTGACTCAAATGGTTGTCCAGAAGAGATCCCGATTACCAAAACGCCGATGTTGCACTGCCTCCAGAATATCCTCTGTGTTGACATCTTGACGTCCTTCCAGATCTGCCATGGTTCGGGCAATCCGTAAGACACCATGGGCGGCCCTTGAAGAAAAACCAAGTTTCCGTACCGCTTCGGTGAATAATAGGGATGTTGACTCATCCAATTGTACAAAATTTTTAAATTCTCCCGGAGGAATGTCGGCATTTATTCTCCACTGGCAGTTTCTGTATCGGTGATACTGTCTACTTCTGGCCCCTTCCACCCTGGCTCTCACCGTTTGAGAATCCTCTCCAGGTGGATCGAGAAGGGTTTGGGGGTCAACAGGTGAAACAGGCACCCGGAGATCAATCCTATCCATCAGGGCTCCGCCTATCCTTCGCCAGTAGCGGCTTATTTCGGGAGGGGTGCAGATGCAGCAGGATACTTCCTCACGACCAAGATTGCCGCATGGACAGGGATTCATGGCCATGACGAGTTGGAATTCTGCCGGATACCACCACTGCCTTCCAGCCCGTGCCATGTCCACACGGCCTGATTCAAGCGGTTCCCTCAGGGATTGCAGAACCCGGCTGCCAAATTCAGGAGCTTCATCCAGAAAAAGAATCCCTCCATGGGCAAGGGATGCTTCGCCGGGTTTCCCGGCTGCTCCACCCACCAGTCCTTCACTGGTGGAAGTATGATGAGGCTCCCGAAAAGGGGGGCGGAGGATGAGTCCCTGTTTCTCATTCAGGTTTCCGGCTTGAGACCAGATTCGTGTTACTTCGATTGATTTTTTGACATCAAGGTTGGGAAGTAATCCAGGTAGTGTTCGCATGCCCATCGTCTTACCGCTCCCCGGAGGTCCAAAAACGATGAGGTGATGACCTCCTGAGGCACATAGTTCCAGAACTCTTTTTAGTATAGGTTGACCATGTAATTCCGAAATGTCCCGGCACAGTGTGGAATCGGCTGGCTCAGTTGTGTATTGTTGACTGGAAACAGTCTTCCGGGATTCCATCAGTACTTGCTGGAGTTCAGTAAGATGAGCTATCCCTGAGGAATACTGATTGGCCAATGTACTGGCTTCTGGAAGATTAGTTTTTGGAACAATGAATCGCTTGATACCGTTGCTTCTGCCCGCGGCCACTGCCGGCAGAATTCCATGCACAGGACGAACTGAACCATCAAGCATTAATTCCCCAATGCAGAGGATGGGTTGCTTACTTGTGTAATGCAGTTGATTTGACACGATCAGAATACCCAAAGCTATGGGCAAATCATAAGAAGCCCCTTCTTTCTTCAGGTCAGCAGGTGAAAGATTGACGAGAATCCTGTCCATTGGGAAATTGAATCCGCTTCGATTAACTGCGATGCGAACCCTTTCGCGGGATTCTCGAACAGCTCCATCGGGCAGACCAACGATGTCCAGACCAGGAATCCCTCTTCGGATGTCTACTTCCACCGAAACAAGCTGGCCTGCGTAACCGGAAGCTGCATACGCATAGATTTCCATGTTCATTCACCTCTTTGATTCCCAAGACGATCCCCAGGCAGTGTTTTATTGATTTCTGAGTATTTATTATCACTTTTTCCACGGGATCTGTCGGGCTTTAAGACTTTAAGGCGATTATTAATGATTTCATCCTGATGCAAGGCAAAAAACGGAGTGTAGCTGGGCTATGTGAGTATTTGGCAACGCATTAGCAGGAAAAAGGGCAAAAATCGAGCCGGGAGGCGTAAGTCTGGCAGATATCAGGAAATTGGTAGTAATTTCATCGTGTCAGAAAGTCTGTAAAACCTCATTCAACCCATCCAGAGATTTCAGTTCTCTCCTGAACCTTCAGATGCAGAGGTTGCCCGTCTTCTTGGTACGAAGAAGAATATCACTGCTATAACAAGCGATCTTCGTATTGCATCGGAGTTGTACCAAATCGGGTGCCACACCTTTGTTGCTGGAGGGGAAATACAGAATAGCACAGGAGCACTCTCAGGGCCTTACACAGAGCAGTTTTTATCTGAGGGCACCTCTAAAGCTGTTTTTTAGAGCTGCCCTTATTATATTTAACAACTTTTGCAAAGAATAGCTCCCTTGCGATTGCCCTGGGTCTTCAATGGGGAAGCATTCCCTCAGAGTTTCAATCTAAGAGTTCATTAAAATGACTGATAACAGTATAATCTTCATAAGGGCACCTCTAAAAGGAATTCTCTCATGCCAGAAAAGATCACCATTAACCTGTTGATAGATGCAGGACTCAAATCAGAAGAGGCCAAAGCTGTATTACCGCGTATCAATGAATTACTCACAATGAAGCCGCCGAAGGAATGCTGGATTGAGCTTTGTACTTCTGTTCTGACACAAAACCACCCATTCGAAATGCACCAGAAACTGCATGAAGCAGTGTTTAAGGATTGGGACCACTCCGAAGGACCACCCCCAGCATGGTTCCCAACCGAAGCATTCATTGACCAAACCAATGTTGGCCGAATGATGAAGAGCATGGGATTTGAATCATACAATCAATTCCATGCGTGGACTGCCGGGAATCGCAGTGAATTCTGGAAAAGCATGACCTCAACACTCAATATTCGTTTTTCTGATCTTCCCTCCAGAACGATGGACTTATCCCAGGGTATTGAGCATCCAGAGTGGTTTCCAGGAGCAACACTCAACATCGTCGATTCATGCATTGATACAGACGTTAATGCTCCAGCCATATTACTATCCGAGGAATCAGGTTCGTTGAAAACGATCAGCCGCCATGAACTCCTCTGTCAGGTAAACCGTGTCGCTAACAGCCTGTGCCGCGTGGGACTACCTCCTGGTACCGCCATTGCCATTGACATGCCTATGACAGCAGAATCATGTTTTATCTACCTTGGCATCATCAAGGCCGGATGTACAGCGGTATCGATAGCGGACAGTTTCGCTCCGGAGGAAATTGCCAAACGCATCAGAATTAGCAATGCCAGAGCTGTTTTTACCCAGGATTACCTGACAAGAGGGGACAAGGTTTTACCCTTGTACGAAAAAGTTACTGCTGCGGACTCCCCATTGACTATTGTACTGACCTCCTCCGTGAGCGCCGATGATGAGTCGCGGAGAATAACACTTCGCAACGGCGACTTAACATGGAAAGACTTCCTCTGCAATGATACGAATTTCGACTCTGTTAAATGTACTCCGGATGCGATTATCAACATCCTCTTCTCTTCAGGAACAACGGGCGACACGAAAGCCATACCCTGGACCCAGACAACACCCGTCAAATGTGCCGCTGACGGTCATCTCCATCATGACATTCGTCCTGGCGATGTTGCGGCATGGCCAACTAATCTCGGCTGGATGATGGGCCCCTGGATCATTTTTGCTACTCTGATCAATCAGGGAACTATCGCCCTTTACAGTGAGGCCCCAACTGACAGACAATTCGGTAGATTTGTTCAGAATGCTGGTGTCAATATTCTGGGACTTGTGCCGAGTATGATCCGCTCCTGGCGGAGCACGGACTGCATGCTCGGACTCGACTGGAGTTCCGTGCGGGTGTTCAGTTCAACCGGGGAGTGCTCCAACGCCGATGATATGTTCTATCTCATGACCCTCGCAGGATACCGGCCTGTCATAGAGTACTGTGGCGGCACCGAAATAGGAGGCGGTTATATTTCCGGGACAGTAGTAAGGCCGTCCGTTCCCGGAATCTTTTCAACACCCTCACTCGGTATGGAGTTTGTTATTCTGGATGAGGATGGATATGAAGCGGAAAGCGGAGAAGTCTTTTTAATCGCTCCATCCATAGGGCTTTCAATCAATCTGATCAACCGTAATCACCATAAAATCTATTATGCTGACACTCCTGCCCCACCATCACGGCTGGCTGGTATCCTCCGGGAAGATGGACAGGAATACACAGTACGGCTTCGCCGCCATGGAGATCAGTGTGAACATCTGGGAGGGGGATATTTCCGTATGCATGGCCGAGTTGATGATACAATGAATCTTGGCGGCATTAAAGTAAGCTCGATAGAAATTGAACGAATACTGAATAAAATGGATGAGGTTCAGCAGACTGCGGCCATTGCGGTGTCTGACTCCAGCGGCGGTCCCAGCCGTCTGGTGATTTATGCGGTAACTGATGAACCTGTTACTGCCAATGCACTCAAAAAGTTGATGCAGAAAATAATCAAGGAACAGTTGAATCCCCTCTTCAGGATATATGATGTGGTAATAACAGCAGAACTGCCGCGTACCGCTTCGAACAAAATCATGCGCCGTGTTCTACGTAAAAACTATGATAGCACATGACGATAACGGTTCTCTCTACGGCGAACTGGAAATCCACCGGCATGCTGAGAAGGTTTCATGTAGTGGCAATCGTCAGTGTGTCCAGACTCCACTGATACAGTAAAAAACCCTGTCCGGGAGGTCATTATCCAGATAAATAACAAGTATTCTACACATTGGAGACTCCAGGGGGTGGAAGAAATTATGGAGAACTCTTTACAATACATCCAATTCAGTTCGGTGCACTCAATCTCAATTACCTGAATTTCAGGATTGCACCGTGGTTACAAACTAAGGAGTTAATATGAACCCCAAGTACGATGCCCTGTTGAAGGGTAAGATGTCTGATGAGAGTTATCAGCGACTGGCTGTACTCAAAAATCAGAAAGTTTATGATTTCATTGGGAAATTTGCGGAGCATTGTGAACCAGCCACCATCTATGTTGCCAATGACAGCCTGGAAGATGAACAATACATCAGAGAACAGGCTCTGGCCAAGGGAGAAGAACACAAGCTTGCCCTTGATGGACGCACCATCCATTGGGATGGTTATGGGGATCAGGCGCGAGACAAAGGAAACACCAAGTACATTGTTTATCCAGAAAACATGGAACGAATGAAATCTCTCAACGCCCTGCCCTACGATGATGGCTACAAAGAAATCATGGACATTGCCAGAGGGAACATGAAAGGAAAGGACTGTATCGTTAAATTCTTCGCCGAAGGACCGACAGAAAGCCCCTTCACCATTCCCTGTGTACAGTTCACTGACTCCTGGTATGTTGCTCACTCCGAGTCCATCCTGTACCGTCCCGGGTATAATCATTTTTTGAACATGAAGGAAGATGAAAAAGATGACTTCTTCCGCTTCATCCATTCCGCCGGTCAACTTGATGAAAGAGGCTGCGTTGTCAATCTGGATAAACGCCGTATCTATATGGATCTTCAGAACAACATGGTGTACTCCATGAATGCCCAGTATGCCGGTAACTCAGTCGGTCTCAAAAAACATGCCATGCGGTTGGCCATCAATAAATCAGGCCAGGAGAATTGGCTTTGCGAACACATGTTCATCATGGCCATTGTCAACAAATCCAAACGTAAAACATATTTTGCCGGTGCCTATCCATCAGCCTGTGGCAAAACCTCCACCGCCATGGTACCGGGAGAAGAAGTTGTAGGTGACGATATCGCTTATTTCCGCAACATTGATAACGAGTTCCGGGCCGTCAATGTTGAACAGGGGATCTTTGGAATTATCAAGGACGTGAATGCAGAGGATGACCCTGTCATTTTCGAGAATCTCAAGAAGCCTCAGGAACTCATCTTCTCCAATGTTCTCCAGGGCGCGGATAATAATCCCTACTGGATGGGCATGGGTGAGGATACCCCCGACAGCGGCAAAAACCATCATGGTCCCTGGAAGAAAGGTGACAGGGATTCAAAAGGCAAAGAAGTGGGCATTGCCCATCCCAACAGCCGTTACACCATGCGTTTGGATTACCTCTCCAACTTTGATCAAAAAGGCTTCGATGCCAAAAATGGAGTTGTAATTGAAGGACTGCTTTACGGAGGCCGCGACTCGGACACCACCGTTCCTGTTGAAGAATCCCCTTCCTATGCCAGCGGCATCCTTCTGAAGGCCGCCACACTGGAATCGGAAACAACCGCTGCAACTTTGGGCGCCGAAGGTGTACGGGTGGCCAGTCCCATGGCCAACATGGACTTTGTATCCTATCCCCTGGGAGAGTATACGGAAAACAACCTTAAGTTCACCAAAGGGATGAAGGCAGAACCCAGAGTGTTCAGCACGAACTATTTCATGCTCAATCCAGAGGGTAAATTCATGACCAGTAAACTGGCAAAAAGAGTATGGCTGCACTGGGCAGAGGGCCGGGTGCATGGTGAGTATGAAGGCTTTGCCACCCCCACTGGAACCATCCCATTGTATGCCGATCTGAAAAAACTCTTCAAAGAGCTCCTGGATGAAGATTTTTCGGAAGCTGACTACCAGTATCTCTTCACTTTCCGCTGTACAAAATGGGTGGAAAAGCTGGAACGCACGAAATCCTTTTTTGCCAGAATGGACGCCAATGTTCCACAGCACATCTATGACTCATGGGACAAGGCCATTGGTGAGATTGAAGCCGCCAGAAACAAGTATGGTGATGAGATTAAACCGGGTGATTTTAAGGGGTAGGATAAGAATCATATTCAGGAACTATATCTGTATGGAGTGTCAGGAAGCCTATCATTGACTATGCTTTCTGAAAACTCCAGGTGGTATTCCCAATGAAATCGAAAGTTCCACTGGCAATGATTGTCAATCCAAATGCTGGTAGAAAAATTGGCCGTCAAACAGCTAAAAACGCTGCTGCCCGGTTGAATGATGCTGGTTTGTCCGTACAGATGTTCATATCAGAAAAACCAGGTGATACTCTTTCCATCGCCCAATCTCTCGAACAGACAGATTGGTCTGGTGTCATTGTTGTGGGCGGAGATGGTTCCCTTTTTGAGGTTCTCAACGGCCTGTGCTCTGATAAATCTGTAATTTCCATTCCCATTGGTCAAATTCCTGTGGGAACCGGCAACTCCTATATCAGGGATTTGGGAATATCCTCTGTGGACGTAGCTGTTCAGTCAATTATAGCGGGCGAATGCCGTCTGGTAGACCTTGGGTGGTTTACCTGTGATTCTGTCCACTACCACTTCATCAACCTCCTTGGGGTGGGGTTTGTTTCTAATGTCGCGCGTCGATCAGCAAGGTATAAGCTATTTGGCACCAGGAGCTATGTCTTCGGTATTATTGAAGAAATTATCCATCTTGATCCTGTTCCAATTCGGCTCCAGGTGGACGATGAAATAATTGAACGACGTGCCATCTTTGTAGAAATCTGCAACTCCCGGTATACAGGCGGAAATATGCTCATAGCTCCATCAGCAAAGATCGATGATGGCTTACTTGATGTGGTTGTAATGAAAGAAACCACGAGGTTTAGAGCATTGAAACTGTTGCCGACAATTTTCACTGGAGCCCATCTGGAGACACCCGAATTTGAAGTATTCCGTGGTCATCATATAAAACTGGAGTCTGAACGTCCCATGGCCCTTACTCCCGATGGAGAGAATTTTGGAAGCACTCCCATTGAGGCCAGCACCGATTCAAAGGCTTTCCAGTTTTTCAAAGCTTGATCTAACACTGGACAGGACATATAATCCAGTATGAACAGTGTATCTTCATGGATATTCAACCTTGGAATGTGGCCCCTCATCGTGGCTCTTGTCCTCAATCTTATGTTTCGTCGATACGGCAAGGCTGCCATCAAAAAAAGAATGGCATCTCTGTATCATACTCTTTCTGTGTTTGCTGTAACGGCAATGGCCGCCTTCATTGTCCAGAAGGGACTCAACGATACCATCCTTGCCATCGGCGTTCTCATTGTTCTTGGAGTACTCATCATCCTTAGAAAGAAGGCATTCCCCTACCAGCTTACCTGTGCTGAATGTGCCACAAGACTCGATATTCAAACCATTTACTTCATGGATAACAATCTGTGTTCCAACTGCAATGCCCTGTCATCAACCTGATCCAACCATTGAGAGACAGGGGTTATAATCTTTTCAATAGTCCCACTTTCAAAAGGATTGTGAAGATCAGCCAATTTTACCAATTCAATAAATGACAGGCTTCCCCCCGCCCTGCACAGAGTCAGATAGTTTTCCAATGACTTCTGCCAGAAACGAAATAAGGTTTTTAGAGGTGCCCTTTACTTGCACTTTGACCATCCACAGGCCGGACATGTGGCACATCCCTCCCGAAACACCAGACCTGTTTCACACTCAGGGCAGCGTTTCTCCCCGGCAATTACTTCTTCTCCATCACGTATGTAGGTTTTAAGCACACGGCTGATAACACGTTCAAAATCCATGAATTGAGTGTCCTTCTGGAGCTGTTTCACAATGAACTGCAGGGGGGCACCATGTCGCAGCGCCATGGAGACAAATCGAGCCAGGGAGGCATTGGGAGAATCGTATACAGCGGTAAAGTTCTCCAGAACCATTCGCGGATTCGTATCACCCATCACGAGATCGTATCGGTTTTTTTTCATTTTACGGACGACACCCCTGGTATATCCATTGATTTTAACCCCTTCATGGTCTGGAACATCAATCCAGAAGACTTCATAAAGGCTGCCGTTCAAGTGACCTGTAATGATGATATAGCTCTTGCCCCTCACTTTTATACGGTGAATTTCACAGGGTAATTCGTGGGGGCGAGCAGGGGTTTGATGACGGGCAATGGTTGCTTCTTCAGGCTTGTCAGAATACTCCAGAATACCTTTCATGCTCCCTTCGGGATTAAATGTGGTAAATCCTTTCAGACCTTTTTTATAGGCGTAGAGAAAGAGTTTCTGATACTGATCGAAGGTGGTTCCCGGCGGTAAATTCAAAGTCTTGGAGATGGAATGATCTATGTTTTCCTGAATAGCGGCCTGTAAGTCAATTGATGCAAAGGGATCAATATCAGCTGTCGTAACCATCCAGTCGGGAGGGTTGTCTTCACCAGTGAGTTCTTTCCATTGCAGCCATGCCAGGTCGTAGACCGTTTCGGTTTTAATTTCATCACCCCGGCCGATGCGGATGTTTCGGTCGTATTGAAGGGCAAAGGCCGGTTCTATACCGCTTGAGCAGTTTTGTCCAACAGATAAACTGATAGTTCCAGTGGGGGCAACGGTGTTCATCTGTATGTTGCGAAGACCATACTCTGCGATTTGATCCCGTATATCAACAGGAAGTTTCCTGACGAAATTGGCGTTAAGGATTTTCCTGGCATCAAAGGCAGGGAAGGTCCCTTTTTCCCTCGCCAGATCAGAAGATGCCCGATAAGACGCATCTCGAAGGGTACGCGACATCTCCGATGCGAACGCAATGGACTGAGGGGAACCATATTTGATTCGAAGCAAACTCATTGCCGTTCCCAGAGCAGTGAAACCCAGGCCTACGCGGCGCCATTGTTTGGAAAAAGATTCTATTTTATCCAGCGGATAATCGGTGACATCCAGTACGTTATCCAGGAATCGGATCCCCAGACTCACAGACTCAGAGAAACGGTCATAGTCAAATTTCGCCTCTTCAGTAAATGGGTTTACCACGAATGCGGACAGGTTCATGGCCGCCAGGCAACAGAGGGAATAGGCGGGCATAACAAGCTCTCCGCAAGGATTAACTCTATCCATCTGAAAGGCCCAGTAACCGTTATTAAACTTTTGTACCGTATCGAAATTGAAAATACCAGGTTCGTTGTGAATATAGGCATTCTGAGAAAGCTTATTGTAGAGATCCCGGGCTTTAAGAGTTTTATACACCTTTCCATTAAACTGAAGATTGAAATTTCCATCCTCTTCAACAGCACGAATAAACTCATCCGTAACCTTTACTGAAATATTGAACTGAGTGAGTTCCTTATTCTTATCACCCTGCTTGACAGTGATAAACTCTTCGACATCAGGATGACTGATGTCCAGAAGTGCAATATGAGCACTGCGCCTCTGCCCGCCTGTCATAATCGTTTTTGCACTTTGATTGAAGATTCTCAGGAAACTCACCACACCGGAGGACTCTCCACCCTGGGAAAGGGGATCTCCTTTGGGACGAAGTTTAGAAATATCAAAACCAACTCCTCCGCCCATTTTACTGATTCTGGCATCTTCGGCGAGGGAAGCGTAAATTGATTCGAGCGAGTCTTCCACGTCAATTGTGAAACAATTGTTATAGTTCTTCATTGGACTGTAAGAGCGGGCATTAGCAAGTATTCGTCCCGCGGGTATCAATCGGCCTGAGATAATCTCGTTATAGAACTTTTCAGTGAACTCATCCTGAAGATCTTTCGGCTCCGGGCTGGATATTTCAATGGCCACTTCGCGAAATACTTCCTGTGGAGTCTGCTCTCCGTGCAGCATGTATTTTCTTGAGAATATTTCCCTGCAAATAGCCTGTTTGAACTCAAATACTTCTTTTTTGGTGTCTGTCATAGCTTCCTCCCATTATTCATTGGGGTCTCATTGTTTTTGATCCCAGACGCATATAATGACTTGAAACAATCAAGTTTGACAAGTCAATAAAACTCTGATAAACGCTATATATAGCGTTTAGATTACTCTAAATATCGACTATAACACTATTAATCCTTTATCATTTTTTTTTGATTTTTTTTCTACCTTGATTTTTTCTGAGACTTTTCGCCTACAATTTCCTGATGCTACAGATTTTTCGTCGGATTGAGTTTGTCTTCAGGGTACCTCTAAAAAACAGCTTCAGGAAATTGACGAAATGGCGGTGTGTTCCTCGGAGCTTTGCTCCTGCGGTACGCACCTGATAGTGGCGGTGCGTTCCTCGGAGCTTTGCTCCTGCGGTACGCACCTCTGCTTAAATTTTCTCTTGATGCAAGGCGGCCTGTCTGCGTGCGGACACGCACAGGCAGGCAGGTCGAGTCAAGAACTCAATGGGTTTTTTAGAGGTGCCCTTCATCCTCCAGAGAGACCCTGGTTTCTTCAACAGCTCGAATTATCTCAGGGAGAAGCTGCTTTTTCCGGGAAAGAATACCGGGAAGGCTGAGGATACCGTCAGGCATCACCTCATAAGGAAGAGAACGGACAACTTTATTCAAACCCCTGGTTAAAAGGACACTGTCTTCCTTCATTATATCGGTGATAAGGAGCATTACACCATCCAGAGTCTGAGATTCCTTCGTTCGGGTGAGGGCCTTCTGCAGACTTTCGGAGACATCCTCCAACCCTGACAGAGTTTGAACTTCCACCTGACCAATACCGAAACGAATTGAACCTGATTCGTAAATTTTGAAATCTTCATTGATAGCATTCATGGGTTCAATTTCTGCCAGGCGGGCACCTGAAGCGAAAATCTCCTGACCCCATACCGTCCAGTCAACATCGGCATGACGGGCAAGGCCTTCTGCGGTCTGTCTGTCCTCATCCGTGGTGGTGGGAGATTTGAGTAATACCGTATCCGAAAGGATTGCAGAAAGCATAAGGAGGGCGATTTCTGTCGATATGGCCACACCGTGTTGTCTGTATAATTGACGGAGGATGGTGCAGGTACAGCCCACAGGTCGAGTATACAGACTGAAGGGGTTTCGAGACATGATTGACCCAACACGATGATGATCGATAATCTCAAGGATGTCAGCATCCCTGGCTCCAGGTATACTTTGATCCAGTTCATTGTGATCGACCAGGATTAGTTTATTCCGGGGCCTATTGAGGAAAGAACCTCGAGACACAATGCCCACAAATTGCCCATTATCGAAGACTGGTAATCCCCTCAGGCCCGATGAGGATAGAATTGACTTTGCCTGATCAAAACTTGTACTGGCTTCAAGAAGTTCTATATCAGTTTCAATAATTTTCTCCAGAGGGGTGCTGAAACGCAAAAGCCGGACTGTCTCCGCTGTATCAACATCGGAGAGATAAACAGAACCCGTATACCGGGACAAATCAAGCTTCGCAACTTCCTCCCTGGTAGCACCTGTGAGTATGACGGCCGGAAAGTCATTACTTATGGCATAATCAACAAGATCACGGCGCATACCGACAATAAGCAATGCCTGATTTGTATTCAAAGCTGTTATACACTCAACGCTTCGTTCAAAAGGCATGGCTCCAATCATAATGGGAACTGTGAAATCTTCTGCTATTCCCTTATGCATCATACAACCTGGTACCACCTTGGCAAGATTATCGATGCGGAAATGGTATGCAGGTCTGGCACCAAAAGTTTCTCTCATAAGAAAATGGCTCACTTCAACACTGCTGACAATGCCCTGGTAGCTGCCATCCTCATCAAAGACCGGCAGCAGACTCACTCCTGTTTCATCAAGTACTCCTATGGCCGATTGTAGAGGGTCTTTTAATTCAAGACGAGGTACATCTCTATCCACCACATCGGCAACTTTTGCCCTTACATCCTTCATATACTGCGGTGGTTCAATGCCCAATTTTGTAAAAACTGACCTGGTCTGGGCGTTGATATTACCACAGCGAACAGGAATGTAGCTGTTGTTCGGATCCACTCTATTCTTCAAATGGGCGTATACATAAGCCGAAGCTATTGAGTCGAAGTCGGGATTTCTATGTCCGGAAATATAGATCCTACTCATAATTACTGCATTTTAGCATCAGTTCCAGGATTTGACGATTCTTTTCGGGATACATCAGCACGATTCGGTAAGGATTATTCCCCTGTGTTCCATGGTTTTGATAGTCTGTTCAAGATTGCCTTCAGGCAAATCCACACCCCGTGTGGCATCAATGAGAACGACTGTTTCAAAACCTGCGCTGTGTGCATCCAGAGCACTGTAGAAAACACAGAAATCTGTAGCTAATCCACAAAGGTACACCTTGTTCACTCCTCTGTCCCTCAAATATGCCGTGAGCCCTGTCGATGTGCGATGGTCGTTTTCAAGAAAAGCAGAATAGGAATCAAGATCCCTGGAGTTACCTTTTCGAATGATTATACTGGCTGTATTGAGATTGAGATCGGGATGGAACTCAGCCCCTTTACTGCCCTGTATACAGTGATCAGGCCATAGCATCTGTCTGCCGGAAGCAAGTTCAATTGATTCACCAGGATTTCGATCATGACTGGATGCGAAAGAAATATGGCCCCTGGGATGCCAGTCCTGAGTGGCCACTGTGACAGGGAATCGATCATGCAGGGCGTTAATCCGGGGTACAACATCCTCACCTCCGGGAACCGCCAGCGCTCCTCCCGAACAAAAATCATTCTGGACATCCACAATAATAAGTGCTTCCATCGTCGGAAATCTCCTGTTCAAAGAATATACAGGTATTGAGAAGGATTGTAAATAATCCTCCTCCACCCCATTCCTCAAAGAGCACTGTCAGGTCGTGCGGGCATTCCAGCCGCATCGTAATGGCGGAACAGCTCGAGTCAAGAAATCACCGCTTTTCGATGGCCTTTATCTGGACAGGAGGAGGGGATAGACTGTAGATCTGATGAGACAGGGCTATCGCTGTACTGTGATCATGGGTTACGAGAACAACAGTTTTTCCAGTTAAATGTCTGGCGACACGCTCCAGAATGCGGTTTTTCAGAGAGGGGTCCAGAGAAGAGAATGGCTCATCAAGGAGAAGTGTTTCACCTGGAGCCAGAAGCGCACGGGCCAGGGCAGCACGGCGAGCCATACCACCACTGATCTGCCCGGGCAGTTTCCTGATGGCATCACCAAGTTCCAGGTCTTCCAGAAGAACCATGGCCTCTTCCCTCCTGGTCTTCCTGGATAAGCGGTTATCCATAGCATACATGGCATTTTCAATGATGGACCTCCAGGGGAGCAGACGGTCATCCTGAAAAACACAGGAAACAGGTTTGGTACAACTAATCTTTCCATCATCAGGAAGGATAAGACCCGCGATGATATTCAACAGAGTCGTTTTTCCACACCCTGAAGGACCGGCAAGACTGATAATCTCCCCATCGGATACAGATAAACTCAGACTCCGGAACAGAAGATTCTCCCCGAAGGATTTGTTGATATTTTTAAGTCTGATCATGTTGACTGTCCATGCGCTTGCGTAAAATAGAGAAAAATAAATCAATCCCCACCGTTAACAGGATAACTAATAGAGACCAGGAAAAAACGCCTGTCGTATTCAATCGGGCCCGTTCAATTTGAAGTATCGTTCCAATACCTGTCGCAGGTTGACTGAGAACTTCAGCTGCAACAACGACCTTCATTGTCAAACCGGTACCAGCCATCATTCCTGAGATAAGGTGGGGACGCAGGGAGGGAAGAATGAAATGCCGCAGAGTCCTGATCCAGGAGATTCGAAAGATCTGATGCATCTCCATCAGCCTGGAATCCAGATGACGAATACCTGTTAATACAGCAGCATACAGCACCGGAAAAACAATGAGAGTACACACAAAGATAACAGCCGTATTGGATTTGAACCAGATAAGGGATAGAAGAATGACTCCCATGGTCGGTAAGGATTTCATTACTGCAATAATCGGTTCAAAAATGAAGGCGATTCGGCTGACAAATCCTGAGATCACTCCTGTGATCAGTGCCGATATGATGTTCAAAAGAAAGGAGAAAAGCATCCGGCCGACCGTTGCTCCAAGGGCCAGCCATGTTTCTTTCTTTCTGAGCATTTCAATAAGGTAAACAACAGTGGCTCCCGGTGTCGGTAGAATGATTTCCCTTGCCAGGATCCTGGAAACAATGGTCCATACCGCCAGGACTGTCAGAGATGAGAGAATCACCCAGAATAATCTACGGTTAGCTGTTGCCGGTTTACACCTGGGATTCATTCGGGGAATCATCGGAGGCGGTTTCTCTTGAATCCCGGCGGTACAGGTAACGTTGTAGTCGTATACATGAAACGACCTCCCGGATGTTCAGTGATTGAATGAGTTTCAGCCTGTCACTCCGCAGGCAATCCACCCACGACCAGGTGACAGGAAGCTTCAATCCATTCTTTGAGTAGATCATCAGGAACATCACCTGTTGAAGAAACTATATTCCAGGGTGAATTCTTCCTAATCCATGGAAGCATCATACTGTAAGTATTCAGGAAAATCTACCTCACACAGAGAGAGGAACGCCATGGGTACATTGGTTGATGAGAGCTTTCTGACACTGGAAAATGCTTCGGGGCACCTCCAGGAAGCCTGGAAGTGTCGATATACACAGGACTGTAAACTGATTGACTTCAGCGGCACATTCAGTATAAGATACCCTAATATGCAGAAACGTTCAGATTATATATTCACATCTGAAAGTGTTGGAGAAGGTCATCCAGACAAAATATGCGATTTAATATCCGATGCAGTCCTTGACAGGGTATTGCAAAAGGATCCCGAATCCCGGGTGGCCTGCGAATGCTATACATCGACCGGCATCGTCCTGGTGGGTGGTGAAATAACGACTGGTCACTATATCGATATCATTCAAACAGCCCAGGAAGTTTTGAGGGATATCGGGTATGACAAACCTGAAGATGGAATTGACCGAAAATCCTGTTCTATATTGACCATGATTAAGCCCCAGTCCACCGACATCTCCCAGGGTGTTACTTTCGGCGAAGGATTACACAAGGATCAGGGTGCTGGTGATCAAGGCCTGATGTTTGGTTACGCCTGTCGGCAGACTGATTCATTCATGCCTGCTCCCATTGAGTTTTCTCACCGCATTATGAAAAAAGCCGCAGAAGTGAGAAAATCCCGGAAGCTTGATTTTCTTCGTCCCGATGGGAAATGCCAGGTAACCGTTCGCTATGAATCCCACAAACCTGTATCCATTGAAACTGTTGTGTTATCGCATCAACACCTGGAAAGTGTAACCCATAAACAAGTGAGAGAGGGACTCATTGAAGAAGTAATACGTCCTGCACTGCCACGAAATTTACTGACGAATAAAACTGTGTTCCATATAAACCCGACAGGCCGATTTGTGATTGGCGGCCCCAAAGGGGATGTTGGTCTTACAGGCCGTAAAATAGTCGTTGACACTTATGGAGGGTATGCCAGACATGGAGGAGGGGCCTTCTCTGGAAAAGACCCCTCCAAAGTGGACAGATCGGCTGCTTACATGGCACGGTATCTGGCTAAGAATCTTGTTGCAACAGAATTGATTGACGAAGTGGAAGTTCAACTGGCCTATGCCATCGGCATAGCAGAACCCGTTTCGGTATATATCAACACTTTCAATTCCGGCAGGATAGAAGCGGAAAAAATTGAATCCATTATTCCCAGGCTATTTGACCTAACCCCATCGGGCATCATCTCAGCATTGAATCTTAAGCGTCCCATTTACTACCCCACAGCCGCCTATGGTCATTTCGGCAGGGATGGTTTCCCCTGGGAAAAAACTGACAGGGTAGACGATTTGAAGGATGCCCTGTCCTGATGCGGAAGGGGCGCTGGTGGAGAAAAAATGAAGGCAAAACCACCTGTTTGCTCTGTCCTCATCAGTGTTCCCTTGAAGATGGGGCCACTGGTCTCTGTGGAGTGAGGCAGGGATCACCTGATGGAATTGTTCTTCTGTCATGGGGCATGCTCACTGCTGAAAGCCTTGATCCTGTGGAGAAGAAGCCTCTTTACCATTTCTATCCCGGCCATCCTGTCTGGTCCATGGGTTTTGCTGGATGTAATATGGACTGTCCCTTTTGCCAGAATCATAATATTTCCAGTTTCCCGGATGGAAAAGGCTATCTGGTGAAACCAGAGGAATCTATTCACAGGGCAATGGAATCACATGCCAGGATAGTTGCCTTTACTTATTCAGAACCCGGCATACATGCCGAATATCTCATTGAAGCAGCTCAACTGGCTCAAGAACAGAAGATTTCTACAGTCATGGTGACTAATGGCTGCGTCAATCCGAATCCTGCAGCGGAAATTCTTTCATACATGGATGGGGTAAACATTGATCTGAAATCATGGAACCATCAGTATTACAAAAATACCCTGAAAGGTCGTCTTGAAACTGTCAAGGAATTCATTAAGCTGGCTCAACAGTTTTCATGGATAGAATTAACCACTCTGATTGTCCCGGATGACAATGACAGTGATAAGATGATGCATGAACAGTGTTCATGGATTGCCGGTATATCGCCAGACATTCCCTTCCATCTTACCGCTTACTATCCCGCTCACCACTATTCAAGGCCAGCTACTTCCGGGAAAACTCTGAAAAACCTGACGGATATTGCCAGACAATATCTCAACTATGTCTACATTGGAAATATTGGGATTGAAAATCATACTCACTGTCCAGAATGCCAGAACATACTCATCAGACGGCAGGGATACAAAACCGAGTGCAGCATTATGGACGACAGTTTGTGCCCGAATTGTTCCCATGCTGTTCCTGGAGTTTTCCGTTAGTGGGAGACAGCCATAACACTGGCACTTCAGGTTTGTTTTCCATCTGAGTCATCCCTGGTCTTTACTGTCGATTGAAAATCTTTAAGATAGGATGCATGTCACCTCCATCTCAGATCTATGATGAAAGTAAAATAAAAACGATCAGTTCTCTTGAACATATTCGCCTTCGTTCCGGTATGTATATTGGCCGTCTTGGTGATGGCTCAAATTCCGAGGACGGTATCTACATCCTTCTCAAGGAAGTAGTGGACAATGCCATTGATGAATACATCATGGGCTTCGGTAAGAAGATTGAAATCAAACACAAGAACGGGAGGATCGCCTGCCGCGACTATGGCAGGGGGATCCCTCATGGCAAGCTCATTGAATGTGTGAGTGTTATCAACACAGGCGCAAAATATAACGATGATGTATTTCAGTTTTCAGTGGGCCTCAATGGAGTGGGAACGAAGGCCGTGAATGCCTTGTCCAGTTTTTTTCTCATTCGTTCCTACAGGGATGGGAAATTCAGGGAAGCTCTGTTCGAGAAAGGTGTTCTCAATAAAGAAAGAAAGGGCAACTGTGAAGGATATGCTGATGGTACTTACGCCGAGTTCATACCGGATAGGGATATATTTCCTGACTATGAATTTATGGATGAGTATATTGAACGGCGCATGTGGGTGTATGCCTGTCTGAACCGAAATCTAAGTCTGTATTACAACGGTACCAGATTTGAATCAAAAAAGGGGTTACATGATTTATTGGATCAGGAAGTTGGTGATACGGCTCTCTATCCCATAGTTTATCACACTGGAGATAAACTGGAGATAGCTTTTACGCATACGGCAAATTATGGAGAAAATCATTTCTCATTTGTAAACGGACAGTTTACTGCCGATGGGGGAACTCATCTCAGTGCATTCCGGGAGGGCTTGCTCAAAGGAGTGAACGAATTCACGAAAAAAAACTACTCCGGTACCGATGTTCGGGAAGGTATTGCCGGCTGCATTGCGGTGAAGGTGAAGGATCCCGTATTTGAAAGTCAGACTAAAAACAAGCTTGGAAATACTGAGGTGCGCGCATGGATTGTCAGGGAGGTCAAGGCAGCTGTAGTGGACTACCTGCATAAGAACCCCGAAACAGCCAGAATTCTTGAGGAGAAGATTGTCAATAATGAGAAACTCCGGAAGGAACTTGCGTCGGTAAAAAAAGAAGCTAAAGCTGCGGCAAAAAAAATATCTCTGAACATTCCCAAACTGAAAGACTGCAAGTATCACCGGGGAGATAAGCGTGGTGATGAAACCACCATATTCATCACAGAGGGTATGTCCGCTGCAGGTTCAATTGTCAGTTGCAGAGACGTGCACACTCAAGCAGTCTATTCTCTCCGGGGGAAGCCCTGGAACAGTTACGGGAAAGGCCGTACAGCCATTTACAGGAATGAAGAATTGTTCAATCTGATGATGGCTCTTGGAATTGAGAACGATATTGACAACCTGCGCTACGAACGTGTTGTAATAGCCACAGATGCCGATACAGATGGATTTCACATCCGGAATCTGATACTGACGTTCTTTTTGAATTACTTCGAGGAGTTGGTAATCGGCGGGCATATCTACATCCTTGAGACACCGCTGTTCCGGGTACGAAATAAAAAGGAAACACAGTATTGCTATTCCGAAAGAGAGAAGAACTCCGCCATGACAACCATCAAGGGACGTGAAGTGACGAGATTCAAGGGACTGGGAGAGATCAGCCCCGGGGAATTTGGTCAGTTTATTGGAGAGGACATGCGCATTGTGCCGATTGGTATCAAATCGATGAAAACCGTGCCGGAGACTCTTGCGTTCTATATGGGTAAAAATACCCCTCAGCGGCGTGAATACATCATGGATAATCTGGTTTAATGGCGTATATAAGTAAAATCTTTAACACAAATTTTCTTGAATATGCCTCGTATGTTATCAAAGAGAGGGCCATCCCCCATCTGGAAGATGGTCTCAAGCCAGTCCAGCGGCGGATTCTCCAGTCTTTGTTTGATATTGACGATGGGAAATTTCACAAGGTGGCCAATGTTATTGGTCATGCGATGCAGTATCACCCTCACGGGGATGCCTCCATCTATGAGGCACTGGTCAACCTGGCCAACAAGGATTTCTTCATCGACAGGCAGGGAAATTTCGGCAATACCTTCACTGGAGATCCAGCTGCCGCAGCTCGGTACATTGAATGTCGCCTATTGCCCATGGCCAAAGAGGTGCTCTTCGGACCGGAAATAACTTTGTTTACCGAGTCCTATGATGGACGCAGACAGGAACCTGTCACTCTTCCAGCAAAGATTCCCCTACCTTTAATTCTGGGTGCTGAAGGAATTGCCGTTGGTATGTCCACACGATTGCTACCCCATAATCTCATTGAGGTTATTGAAGCTGAGCAGGCCTGTTTGAGAGGGGAAGATTTTACAATTTATCCTGATATTCCTTCCGGGGGCATCATTGATGTTACGAATTACAATGAAGGAAATGGAAAGATCCTCAGCAGAGCGCTACTGGATTCATCCGATCCTAAAAGCATTGTGATACGTCAGCTCCCCTACGGGGTTACAACAGAAAGTCTCATCGCATCGATTGAGAGTGCTGCCAGGTCTAATAAGATCAAAGTTGGAGTCATCAATGATTACACCACAGAGTCTGTTGAGATAGAAATAAGACTGTCCCGGGGAGTGCATACTGAGGATGTACTGGATGCCCTGTATGCCTTTACCGATTGTGAAGTGAGCATCCCGGTAAACATGCTCCTTATCAACGAAGATAAGCCCTCGGTGATGAATGTTCCTGACGTTATACAGTATCATGCTGACAGACTGCTCAAGCTGCTGGAGAAGGAACTTCTCATCGAAAAAGGTCACTTGCTGGATAAAATTCATGCACGAAACCTGGAGAAAATCTTCATTGTTGAGAAAATCTACAAGCAAATTGAACCAATTAAAACCGTATCGGGCATATTTCGAACCGTACACAGGGAATTTAAAGCATTTGAGAAGGAGATTGAACGCGAAGTCAGTGATGACGATATCGAACGCCTTCTCAAAATACCCATAAGGCGTATAAGTCAATTTGACATCAAGCGGATGGTGGATGAAATCCAGCAATTACAGGAAAGGGTCACTGAAATTGATCATCATCTGACTCATCTGGTGGCCTGTGCCCTCCGCTACCTTGACGGGATTGTTGAGAAATACCGGTCGAAATATCCCAGACACAGTGAGATTGTTTCGCTGCAGAAAGTGGATATCCGGGATGTGGCCCAAAAGAATCTGAAAGTGAAATACAATCCGAACACAGGATACCTGGGGTATGAGACCTCTGGCGGTCGGATTCTTTTTTCCGCATCAGTGTACGACAGGGTCATCTACATAAAAAAAGATGGTACGTATCTGGTAACAGATGTACCGGACAAGATTTTCGTGGGCAAGGGTATGCTCTACGCGAATCTGGCCGATAAGGACACCTGTGATTCCGTGATCTTTTCCCTTATTTACAGAAATACTGAGAACAATTTCCCCTACATCAAACGTTGTCAGATAACTCAGTTCATCCTCAATCGATCATATTCACTGATTCCGGAAGAAGGTGAAATGATCCGCTTCACTACGAAGGAAGATGTTGCTGCTGTTGTAGATTTTAAGCAGAAAAGTCTCATTAAAAATGCTGACGCCTTTCCCGTGAGTGAATACCTTGTAAAAGGTGTAAGGGCCAGAGGGGTGCGGCTGAAACCCAGGGAGTTTACATCCGCCCGATTTATCAGTATCAAGGCGCTCGAAAAGAACGCTTGACCTGAGTGCAATGGATTACTATCCTTGAACACAATGTTAGTTCAAAGTATGGAACAACTCGTAAAGAAAGATGTTCCTCTTCACTATCGTAAGGGCACCTCTAAAAAATCCTTATTATGGAAAAAGACGGCCTACTCAGGTCATGGAGATTAAAACCTTTGATACTGCTGGAACGAAAAAGGCAGGATTTCAGTTCGGAAAACACCTTGTTCCGGGAGATATAGTCACCCTGTCAGGTGTCCTTGGAGTCGGGAAAACCGTGTTTGCTCAAGGGATCGCTGAAGCTCTTGGAGTAATTGAACCAGTAACCAGTCCATCATTCATACTGATCAACGAATACAGTGGTACAATGAAGCTTTATCACATGGACCTCTACCGATTGAATTCGGTAGAAGAATTTTTTTGGCTTGGCATTGAGGAAATGCTTAACGGGTCTGGAGTGTGCCTTATCGAATGGGGTGATCATGTGATCAATGAACTGCCGGATCGGACGATACAAGTCAATATTGAAATGATGAAAGATGGTGAAAGATCAATCTCTGTTACCAATGCTTCAGGCAAATTCTAAAAAACCATTTTTAGAATTTGGCGCACTGGCGGTGTGTTCCTCGGGCTACGCCCTGTGGCGGTGTGTTCCTCGGGCTACGCCCTGCGGTACACACCTGATAGCGGTACACACCTGATAGCGGTACACACCTGATAGCGGTACACACCTGATAGCGGTACACACCTGATAGTGGTACACACCTGATAGCGGTACACACATGATTAAATTTTTTCTTGATGCAAGGCGGCCTGTCTGCGTGCGGACACGCACAGGCAGGCAAAAACTCAAGCTTAGTTGAGTATTTTGACAACGCAGTAGCGGCGGAAAAGATCTGAGTCAAGAACTCAATGGGGTTTTAGAGGTGCCCGTAAGTTCAGGCTGTGTAAGAAATGCGGCATTCAGCGTTGGCTAACCAACGCTGAATGCCATAGTTAAATGGGCAAATAGTTAAAAAGCCCTCACCGCACGGACATGGATGCCGTCGTACTCGTTGCTGCTGTTGTACTGGAAGCCATCGTTGAAGTACTGAGCCCACGCGTCGTTGGCACTGTACTCCGACGAGGACCAGTAGTGATAAGACGCGAAAACTCCTACTGAATCTTTCTGCTCATACAACTCATTCAACTCATCCTTGGACGGCAAAAACCAGTCATCATAGCCGTCCAGCACTAAATCGTTACAGATTTTCGCCGCGTAAGCCGTTCCTCCGTTATCACCAAGTGCGGTCACTATCATTGCTGTGTTGGATTCTCCGGTTCCTATGGCTGTGCCCGTGTTAACCGTTACAGCAGCACCCCATGGAACAGTAACATCGTGATCCTGCGAGGCCGCCTCCAGGTAAGTCCATCCATCGCTGGCGGCATTAGTATTCACATAGAAGATTATCCCTCCGGCGGGGCCGGTGTCGCCTATGTTGTACACTACCGTCAGTACGAAATCGACTGTTGTCTCTCCAGTGTACTTGCCCGTTCCGGCGGCTGTAACGGTGTAGGTTCCGGTATCGTCTGTGCCGATCGTGTCTGCTATAGAGACTAGACCGCTGTTATCTATGGTGACGGCTTCTACGGCGGTTCCATCTTTTTTCTCTATGCTCAGGCCGTAATCAGTTCCTGCGGTCAGATCGGCATTGTTGATCGTTACGGTGAAAGTTGATGCTTGCGAGACGGTGACAGTTTGGTCACCAATGGAAATAGAGAAGCCCTGCACTGTTGCAATATCGACTGTATCGGCAGATGGACAGCCGGCGAGCAGAATGAGGGCGGTCAGAATACTAATTGTTATGGTCTCAAACTTCATGAACGACTCCTTGTGTTCACCACATCTATGCGGCTTGTCTTAAATACTGACGTACTAATCAACTCAAATAAATTCTTCTTCATTATGGTCCTCCTTATATATATGGATACCTCAAAAAAAATAGTTTTGCAACCTTTGACTCGGGAATAACGTCCTTTTTTCATTTTTTTTCTGTAAATTTCGACCTTTCTTAGCGATTTCAACCCGTTATCAGGCTTTTTCGGCTTACGGAGCACATTCAGTGCCCACTTATCCCAGGGATTGTCTCAAGGGTACCTCTAAAAAACAGCTTTAGGAAATTGACGCACATGCTTAGTTGAGTATTTTGACAACGTAGCAGCGAGGAAAAAGATCAAGCTAAAAACGAAATAAGGTTTTTTAGAGGTGCCCAATAATCATAAACACCGAATTACCATGGTATCCTCAGATTTTCCAGTCATTATACCGGATTTTACTATGAATGGACACTGAGAACCCCATTTCCCGATAAGGCGATCAAGTTCAAATCGAGACTCATTTTCAGAGATTGAATGAAATAACTGATTGGATCAGTCGGGCTTCTATTCAAGGAAAGGCAGGGGAATCATCATTCGATCCCGACACAGAAATGCTTCGGGAAAGATCTCCCGGCATTCATCACGGAGGATTTTCAATTCTCGGTCTGTATAGCGCGGGCTGTAGTGAATCAGACCCATGCGATGCACTCTTCCCGCTTCACGGGCTATTCGTCCGGCCTGTCTGGCTGTCAGGTGTTTCTTTTCTCTTGCGGATGCGGAGAATTCCTCACTGAACATGGCTTCACAAATCAATAAGTCAGCACCAGAAACTTCAGGAAGAATACTATCACGCCAGGCTGTATCCGTCACATAGCAAACCTTACGTCCTGACCGGGAATCTCCCATTACCTGGGAAGGTTGAATAATCTGACCGTTCTCAAGCCTGACAGGATTGCCTTTCTGGAGTTTTCCCCACAATGGTCCCTCAGGAATTCCGATGGAACGAGCTTTTTCAGGGTAGAAAATTCCAGGTCGGGGTTCTTCCTGAAATGTGTACCCAACACATACTCTGGTATGTCGCAGAGGAAATGACCGAATAGAGTAACCCTTGCCTCTATAGACCTCCTGGGGGATGTCTGGCTGGGTTATTTCCTGAATCTCTATGGGATAGTTGATATACATATTCAGTATCTTCTGGTTTGTTTCCACATATTCCTTCACCTTCGAAGGGCCGATGATTACCAGAGGCTCGGTGCGCTCTACCTGGGAATTGAGCATAAGGATACCCGGCAGGCCAGTCACATGGTCCGCGTGAGTATGACTGATGAGGATAACTGATATTTTTTTCCAACTGAGATTCAACTGCCGTAGACTTATCTGGGTTGCCTCTCCACTATCAAACAAAAAAATTTCTCCCTCACGACGCAGAAGCATGGATGTAAGATTGCGGTAAGGGAGAGGCATCATGCCTCCGGTTCCTAGAATATAGCTTTCCATGAAGAAGAACTTTAGTGGAAGGATGGAGATTTGTTAAGGTGGAAGCATGCACTCGAATCCCACATCTGTCAAACAATGCCCTGGAGGTACCCTCTAAACAAACTTATTCCCACACCAATCAGACCTCCAGATACACCTCCCCAAACAACCAGCCAGCCAAGATGTCTCCGCATTATTTTCTGCATCAGTTCTTTCACCAACTCCGGTGTGAGTTCCCTCAGTCTGTCCTCAATGAGTTCTTCCAGCGAAGTTGACAGTTCCCTTATCAGTTCAGGATCTTTCATCAGGGATTGAAACTTATCCTGGAATTCTGGTCGGGAAATCTGTGCATTAAGAACAATTTTTCCCTTCTCCCGGAATTCATCACGATAACCTTCCAATATTGATCCACCTCCCAGCATCTTGAGGAATCCACCGATACCATTGTCGAGCACCATGGACTTAACTGTGTTGAAAACAGCATCATAGTCTATAAGATTGAGGAAGCGGCTCATCCTGGATTCGGAGATAATGACAGATGAGTTTTTCTGCAGGAATCGGGCAATGATTTCGTCCTGAAAAAACTGCTCAATAACAAGATCTCTTATGCTCTGCTTGAGATTCTCAAAATTCAAAGGAATGACTCCAGAACCATATATTAGGGGAACTTTCTCAAAAAGCATGTAGACAGCCAGCCAGTTTGTTATTGCACCGGACAGTGCAAATACCCCGGCAGAGATTATCTGCTGAGATAACCATGGACTGAAACAACCCACCACAATACAGGCAATAGCGGCAAGATTGGTAATCAGAGACTTATTCATGTAAAAGAACTTCTGAAAAACGGATCCAGGAAATTAACGAAGAGATTCTGCCTGTGCGCTTGCAGTGCACAGGGAGGCAGAAAGCGGAATTTAACGGAACTGTGTGAACATTTTTACAACACCGTAACAGCAAAAAAGACCGGGGCAGGAACTGATTTTTTTCTTCAGAGGTATTCATAAGTATTCAAAATCTGCATAATATATATAATATCCTCCATGAATATTCAAGAATTCATCGCCTCCTGTGATACTGGTATCGCAGAGCTGGACGTCTACCATTCAGCGGTACGCTGGAGGAGGAATGGAACGCACTGGCCCTGGAGTTATTGAGTTGACCTCCAGAAGGCCGCTGGAGCATCTTCATCCCAGTCGAGAAACAAATCTTTACCCTCCGCTGAAATACTGGCTGGAACATCAAGGCTACCGGGTACGGGGGGAAGTTGGGCACTGCGACCTGGCCGCGGAAAAGGAAGGAGAGCTTATTGCTGTAGAGATCAAACTCCGTCCATCTCTTACCCTGCTTTCCCAGGCCGTAAGGAGACAGGAATATTCCGATGCCGTTTACATTGCGCTCCCTCAAACACATGTTGCCAGAGGCATTCGGCAAATTTTGAAACGTCTGGGCATAGGACTTGTTTTTGTTGTATTTCTCCACAATAAAATCAGGGTTGAGGTAGAATTTCATCCTTCACCCGAAGACAGACCACCGTTACGACGGACCAGGAAAAAGGCAATCCTCCTCCGGGAAATTGAAGGCCGGGATCTTGATCTCACTCCCGGAGGTCTTGTCGGAGGGAAAACCAGGATAACATCGTACAGACAGCAGAGTATTCGTCTGGCCGTCTGGCTTCAACAGCTTGGAACAGCCTCCCCATCACAATTAGTGAAGCTGGGTGCACGCAAGGACGCAGGTAGAATTCTTTCCCGGAATGCTTATGGTTGGTTTGAACGGGTTAATCGGGGAATTTATCGACTTCATCCGGCTGGCTGCAAAGCACTGACCAATGTTCCTGCCTTGAAGACCCTGTACCATGATCAATTGATGAAAAATGTTGTGTCCGAAAGCTTGTAAATGTCTGCTTGCTTTGTACCTGGGTCAGGTGAAGTTTTCTGCTTGATACAGTTGTTCTTATACTGTTTATGGCCATGAATTGATGGAAAATCTTTTTGAAAGTTGAAAATCCATGCCAATCAAAAAATATTGTAATTACTTTATTCAAAATATATTAACTTTGTAGAGGTGCCCTCTACAAGCTTTCGGACACTCCAGAAGAATAAAAAAGGGTAACCACAAAGTGTTTACCCTTGAAGGAGAGATTAAATGGGAAACAGTATCATTACTTGCTGAGAATGAACTCCAGTTCCTGGTTTTTTCGAACTATTTTTACTTCCAGTTTACTCCTGCTGTTAACAAGACTGAAAAAGTGCTTTAAGCTCTTAACATTTCGCCCATTGATTGATTTTACGATATCGCCGCTCCTAATCCCCAATATGGAGGCAGGGCTATCTTTGATTGTACTTCCAACAAGAATCTTACCAGCAGACCGGGAGATGTTCATTTGTTCTCTAAACTCACTTGTGATGGGAACAGCGGTGAATCCCGGCCAGACATTGAGTTTCGGTCCATCTTTTTCTATTGTTCGAACAGCCAGATTCAGCTCAAGATTGATGGTTCTCCCATCTCTGATCAGCGTTACAGGAACCTTGTCACCAGGAGATCGTGTGGTCACTGCACGGGTAAGATCATCGGCACCGGATACTTTCTGCCCGTCAAGCCTGATAATCAAGTCACCAGGTTGAATTCCGCTTGCCATGGCTGGCGACTTCCCGTACACACTATGAATGAACGCACCTGTTTGATCATCAAAATCAAGTTCATCAGAAATCATCCTGGTAACATCCCCCGTATTAACCCCCAGCCAGGCATATTCAACGGATCCTTTATCAATGAAGTCATTTATGTCTTTCCGAGCATTATTAATGGGGATGGAAAATCCAAGTCCCATGCTCCCGCCGGAGTTGGACTTTATGAGTGTATTGATACCAATAACCTCCCCATCAAGATTAACCAGGGGGCCACCGGAATTTCCTCTATTTATCGAGGCATCAGTCTGGAGATAATCGGTGTATCTCTGTCCGGGACCAACTCCTACAGTTCGTTCCTTGGCACTGATAATTCCCACTGTAACAGTTGAATCCAATCCCATTGGGCTTCCCATAGCCAATACCCAGTCACCAACCCACACATCATCGGAGTCACCCAGTTTGGCGATAGGTATTCTTTCATCGGTTTTGAATGATACCAGAGCCAGATCTCTGAGCTGGTCACCCCCAACCAGTTCACCAATGAAGACTCTTTCATCACTGAGGGTTATTTTTATTTCATCCGCATTATCGACAACATGATTGTTTGTAAGGACATAGATTTTGTTGTCACGGCGTTCAACAATAACTCCGGAACCTAATCCCTCGCGACGAAATTGTCCGTTACCAAAGGGGTTCTCATAATTCGGTCTACCGGGAAATCTGAAGAAGAACTCAAATGGATTAACAGTATCCTCTTCGGGGTTGTTCACCGTATCAATTTGTACAACAACAGGCAGTACGTCTCTTGCAATTTTTCTAAAAGTGTTTTGAAGTTCACGGGCAGCATTTGTAGATTGAGCAGAAGCCTGTGCTACAGATATAAAACTGATTATGAGAATCAGGAATCCTGATGTAATTCTTTGCCTGTACCGGCATGGTAGTGTTATATTCATGCTTTCATCATAACGTTGTAACCTTGCTACATTCTTGCCGGAGTCTTACGTTTGTGAAATGTTTGGAAATTCTATGTGAAAGACAGCTCCTCTTCCCTTCCTTCTAAGAATTGAGATGCTGCCGCGGTGAGCTTCCAGTAGAGCTCTCACCATGCTCAGTCCCAAACCCAGACCACGTGAACCACGGCTTCTATCTCCCCTGTAAAGGCGCTCGAATATTCGGTATTCCTCATCTTCAGGAATTCCCGGGCCGTCATCAGCAACCTCCAGAATACTTGTGTCTTTCTCACTGTAGCAATAAATATCTATCCGACCTCCTTCAGGGCTGTACTTGATGGCATTGTCTACAAGATTTCCAAGAATCTGTCTGATCCGGATTGGATCTCCCGTCATCAGTACAGAATTTGAAGCATGAAGCTTCATGGTCTGACCTTTATCCTCCGAGATGAAACTGTACATCTCAATGACTTCCGCGGCCAGAATACGGAGGTCGCAGGGTTTTTTATTGAGCTCCAGCATACCCTGCTCAGCTTCAGCAATATCCATTATTGCGGACAGGAGCTGTCCCACTTGATCTGTTTGCTCCACAATAACAGCCAGAGCCTCTTCATATTCCTCTGTTTTGCCTTTTGACAATGCAATTTCAGCATGACCTCTCAGACGTGTCAGGGGAGTCCGAAGATCGTGGGCTACAGCATCCAGAGTTTCCTTCATTCCGCCAATGAGCGATTCGACTCTGTCAAGAAGACGGTTATATCGGACGATGACTCCGTCAAACTGATCCCCAGCTCCCGATCTTTCCAGTCGACGGCTCAACTCCCCTGTTACAATGATGCGGTCTATCTCCTGATTCAGTTTCCGAATTGGATGAAGCAATCGCCGGGAGGCGATAATTCCAACAATGATTCCAGCCAGGGCAATTCCCAGTAATGCCACAGGATAGTAGTTTTGATACAATCGAATCAGTAATTCCCTGTTTTCGGAGCTTATGCCAACGATCATCCGGGTACCATCTTCCATCTCGGTTCCGGTTAGCAGGAGTGAGAAGGCATTATCCTCATATCGAAGGGTAAGATATGCACCAGGATTGAGCATCTCCAGTGCTGGATTCTCTAAGTCAAACTGGTCCCATCCACCTGGAATCACGCCTCCCACAACTTCCCCATTGACATCTTTTAACAAAAGCAGAAAGGGCCGTCCTCCCTGCTCTTTCATATCCATTTCAGCTCTCTCCAGAATTGCTTCATAGCCTCCATACTGCCATTCTGCCCAATATGAGAGGAGACGTGAGTCCAACAATGACTCATTCTGATCCCTGAAGCTCATTGCAAGGGAGCCAAGAAGTATACCAAAAACAATTAATGAAACGAAAGCGGCAGCCAGTGTAACAATTAAAACAAGTTTGACACTGAGACGTTGAAAGGGGTTCTCAAGGTTTTTCCAGGACATATCCCATTCCGCGCACTGTCCGGATCATTTTTTTGGGAAATCCTTTGTCTATACGACTGCGTAAACGCGAAACCAATACATCGACAACATTGGTCTGAGGGTCAAAATCATATCCCCAGACTTTTTCCAGAATGAGAGTTTTTGTAACAACCACACCGGCACTTCTCATCAGGAATTCCAGAAGGGTATATTCTCTGGGCTGAAGTTCAATCAGTTCTCCAGATCGTGTTACCTTCCGGGTAAGGGGATCCAGTGTCAGGTCAGCAATGCGTAACTCCTGTGCCGCAACGGAACGCCCTCCCCGGCGTATAAGGGCTTCAACACGAACCAGAAGTTCAGCAAAAACAAAGGGTTTCACAAGATAGTCATCACCACCGGCTTTCAGCCCTTTAACTCTGTCATCGACACTTCTCCGAGCACTGAGTATGAGAACAGGAGTGTGAATATCCGCATTCCGCATTTCAGACAGGATGGATAGCCCATCCTTGCCCGGAAGCATAAGATCAAGGATAACGATATCATACAGTCCTGACATGGCCAGTGTCATACCGACATTCCCATCCAGGTTCACATCAACACTATAACCAGCTTCCCGAAGTCCTTTGGATACAAAGGAGGCAATATCAGGATCGTCCTCAACAAATAAAACTTTCATAAACAATACTCCATACCTGAATAAGATACAGAAAAAATGGTGGAATTGAAATGACAATTCCGTAAGCTGGAAGTTTTTGTCGCAGGGGATGAGACTTATTCTCATCCATGTGCTAGAATACTTGCAAACGATTGGGATTATTCCCATCCTCTCTGGTTGGAGTGCTGCCTTCAACGTCACTATCTTTTGGTATTGCGAGTTGTTATGAATAAAATTATTGGTGTTATCGGAGCTGGCAATATGGGTGGAGCTATAATTCATGGCCTGATTTCCAGCAGGAAATACATGGATACCAGAATTCTGGTATCAGATCCCCGTCAGGATGTACTGGATACTCTCAAGGGAAAATATCCCGAAATTGATACCAGCACATCAAACCAGAATACTACAGACGCAGATGTTTTAATACTGGCTGTTAAACCGCTTGACTACCCCGATGTTATTTCCGAAACAGGCCGCAATCTCAAAAGAGATGTAATCATAGTCAGTATTGCAGCGGGAATAACGCTGGAAATGCTCAATGGATGGCTGGAACGGTTTATAAACGAACCTGCAAAGATAATAAGAGTTATGCCCAATATTCCCGCTTTGATTTCAAAGGGAATGACAGGTCTGTGTCCTGGATTTAGAGCAACTGAACAGGACATGGAAACCGTCCGGCAGATTTTTACAGTTGTCGGCCGTACTGTCGTAATGCCAGAGAATTTAATGGATGCCTATACTGCTCTGGCTGGATCTTCACCCGCCTGGGTTTTCATGTTTATCGAAGCATTGGCTGATGGTGCTGTGAAGGAAGGTATTCCCAGGGCAACCGCTTATACGGTTGCGGCCCAGGCTGTTCTGGGGTCAGCAGAAATGGTTTTGGAAAGTGGTATTCATCCAGGTGAATTGAAGGACCGTGTCTGTTCTCCTGGTGGAACGACAATTGAAGCGGTAGCAACTCTGGAAAAAACTGGATTCCGCTCTGCCATCATACAGGCTGTAGAAGACTGCACTCGCAAGTGCAGGGAATTGGTGAACAGATGAAAAAGGAACGAAAATCAAATATTGACATGATCTGTTCAATTGATGAACTGAAAGCTCTATTCAAGCAGGGACAGGGCATTCAGGGCTTCCTATCCCAGGTTGTCTCCATAATCGGCCAGCACATGGACACTGATGCCTGCACTATTTTCCTGTACAATGAGAAAACAGAGGAGTTGGTACTTCGGGCGACCGATGGCTTGAACCCTGAATTAATCGGAAAACTGACCATTGGTAGCAATGAAGGTCTGGCTGGCCTTGCACTGAAGGAACTGCGGCCGATTCTGGAGGAACGTGGACAGGACAATCCAAACTTTAAGGTTGTCTCCCACAGTGGGGAAGATCGTCTTGCTTCCTACCTGGCAGTTCCCATAGTTCGGGGAATTCAGAAGGTGGGTGTCCTGGTTCTCCAGGATGAAGAACCCCGGCATTTTTCCAGGAGAAATGTTCTGACACTGATGACGATCGCTTCCCAGCTGGCGGCAACGCTTGAGAATGCACAGCTCATTATCGAGAAATCCAGGATCAGCAGATCAGATAGTTTTGATCAGAGTTCCATGCGTATACTTCGTGGAACACCATTGGTGGAGGGAGTGGCTCTGGGTGAGGCATACCATGTAGAAGGCCCCAGGGCCGAAAATCATCTGGTAAAGGCATGTGATACTGGTTATTCGGAAACACTGGAGGGTTTTCGACAGGCTATCTCTCGAACGGAGGAACAGCTCAAAACTCTGCAGGCTCAACTCGAAATAGAATTGGCCGATGTTGCGTCCCTCATTTTCAGTGCCCACCTGCTTATACTGCGCGATGCTGGTTTCTTTGGAGCTATGGAGGCACTGATTGAGGAAGGGGTTCTGCCCTGTCAAGCTGTTGAAAGAATCGCCAATGAATACATTGAAATATTTGGAGACAGCGATAATCCCCGTATGAAGGAAAAAATTCTGGATATAAAGGACCTTGGTCATCGTATCCTTAAAAATCTAATTCAAAATGATACGGACAAGGGAGATTATACCGGCCAGTTAATACTCACAAATGAACTGCTACCATCGGAATTATTGAAACTGGCCGCCCAGAAGGTGGAAGGAATCGTTTTGTTTGGCGGCAGTATGACAGCTCACATTACAGTCCTGGCCTCATCACTGCAGGTTCCAATGATGTTTACAGAAGATGACAGTCTGTTCAACATACCACCAAATACAAACCTGGCCCTTGATGCTATTCAAGGTCTCCTTTTCATCCAACCGGACGAGGCTGTTCGCAAGCGTGTATATCAGCTCAAGATTGGAACCGACCGTTTGAACAAGATTAAGGCAATAACGGACAGACAGCCCTGCACCTCTGATGGGATAAGCATCCATCTGAAAGCTACTGTGAATCTGTTGTCAGATTTGAAACTTGCAAGGAAACTCAATGTTGAAGGGATAGGATTATACCGAAGTGAATTCCCCTTCCTGATTCGCAATGATTTCCCTTCCGAAGAAGAGCAATACCAGATCTACAGACAGGTTGTCGATGCGATGAAGGATTCTCCAGCTACTTTACGAACTCTGGATGTTGGCGGGGATAAGATGCTGAGCTATTTGCCTTCAAAGGATGAACCTAATCCCTTCCTTGGTCTTCGGGGTATCCGTTTCCTTTTGAAGAATGAACCAATATTTGTTCGGCAAGTTAGAGCCATGATACGTGCTGGCGGACAGAATGGAACGATTCGAATTCTATTTCCTCTAATTTCCTCTCTGGATGATTTCAGAAATGCAAGAAATATTGTTAAGAAATGCCTCAATGAGTTGGAAAAAGATGGTTATGGAACTTTCTCCATGCCTGATTGCGGTGCGATGATAGAGTTGCCTTCTGCTGTTATACTGGCTCAGGAACTTGCCAATGAAGCGGATTTTCTTTCAATAGGGACGAACGACCTTATACAGTACACCCTGGGGGCTGATAGAACCAATGAAAAAGTGGCCAATCTTTTTGATACCTGCCATCCATCAGTTCTGAGAGCAATAAAAACTGTGGCCGTAGCGGCTCTACGATCTGATTGTCCAGTATCAATTTGTGGTATCATGGCTTCTGATCCCCGATCTGTCTATTACATGCTGGGCCTGGGTATCAGAGAGTTTTCACTGGTTCCTGGAAGAATTCCTGATCTGCTGACATCGATAGGTAAAATGAGTGTGAAACAAGCCTGCAAAGATGCTGAAGAGATTTCACAGCTGGGAACACTAACAGAAATTCAGGAGTATTTCGTAAGGACCGGTATACAGTGTCAGAAAGCTTGTTAATAAAATAAAAACCCATATCAAGCTCGTTATAACATAGTAAGAAAACAATTTATATGGAGACCGACTATGCTATTCCTTCACTGTCCCAAAGCAAAAAAAATGGTTTTCGATACACAGTTCGTACCACACAGAAGCATTTGAACAGTCCAACGTTACATCTGCAATGACTGGCAAGAGGGAATTTGAATCCCGGGATGGGTTGAAGGGGGTTTACAGGCTTTCTGTCACTGTATATTTGCTCCCCGTCCCATATTAGATGGGACCTCCAGTAACCCATTGAGTACTTGACCCAATTCTTTCCGCCGTTATGGAGGTGCCCAATAATCCATTGTAGAGACCAGGGGATCAGTAATACAAAGAACTTGTTATGGTAAATTCATATTTTCGTATATCATCCCAGCTATACTGACTCAGATCCACACCGATCATACCACGTGCGATAAGGTTGGGAATGGCATCCAGGAAGAGGATGAAATCCAATCCAGCACTGTACCTTAAATCTTGCGCCAGGTCACCACCATCGAAAGGGACGGCTATACCAATATCAAAAAATGGATGGACTTGAGCATCCCAAACACCTTGTAAACGCCAGAACTGTATTCCAATGGAATTGTTGATGTAAATACCCCAGTCACCACTCATGGCATTGTCTGCAACACCTCGCAGGTTTTCAGCAAAACCAGCATTTTGACTGCTGAAAGAAACGAATGCACCACCTCGAATGTAGTAATTAAATATTTTACCGAAAACTCGATAAAAATTTCCTTTTAATAGTACGCTATTTGCTACATACCATTTTTCCGTTGACGGGTTTAAAAGGGGAGTCACTGTATGGTTGAGTTCTAAACTCTGTCCATGTCGAAAGTTATCCATCCAATCAATGCTTCCAAGGGATAATGAGTGATCCCAGCCAAAACCCATACGTTCTTCTCTATAATTTGAAGTAGGAAGATAGTTTTTATAGGCATACTTCAACTTGAAAGATAAAGAGAAATCATATGTCAGCAGAGTTCCAGGAATTGCGATTGAAGAACCGCCTACGATTTCTGACCTGTAATATCCATAATGATACTCAGTGGAACTTTCTCCTGAATCGAATTGATTTTCTTCATAGGATTGGAGAAAACTGACCGTAACAAGCAAGGATCCCAGACGAATTTTTTCCCATTTGGGATTGATATTCCATGCTCCAACGCTCCAATCGCCAGTGGTTTTGTTCGGGCCAAGATTTATTCCAAGTCCAAGATATAAGCTGCTCATGGTACTGAAGGCATTATCGTAGTAGGCTTTTAGACCCAACCTGAACCCCGTGTTTGAATCATATTTTGGATATATAAAGGGGAAAAAAGTAAAAGCATCTTTGACACCGTAGGTAATACTCCATTCCACTGTGTTTTCATCTTCAGAAATAATATCCAGGCTCATTGTCACATATTTAAAGACCCGGTAATTAACAAGATCCTGCCGTTCCCGTTCTGCCGCATTAAGCAATTCTTCTCCAGAGGAAAACAAGTCATTCTCTTTGATATTTATTACGGCTCTGAGTGCGGAAAGATGGGTTTTACCATCCACATTGATAATGATCTTCTTCAGTACATGTGTCTTATCTGGAGGTTCTGAGTATGCTGGGAATGATAGAACCATTATTATGAAACAGAAACAAAACCTTCTGAACAGTATCATTCCAGCTTCATGTTTCCACGACTGGTGAAAAAAAGTCATTCAAGCCCCTCCTTAATACCTCCAGTAATCGGGTATTATGGGTTTCTTTATCAAATTTTTCGGCATGTTTTCTGATTGAAACAGGATTCCAGCTCATTGCTTCAAATTCTTCAATAGCATTCAGCAGTGATTCAGAGTTTTGCTCCGGGAAGAATAAACCAGTTGTACCATTTACAATTGTTTCCAGTGCTCCACCCCGGCCATAGGCCAGTACAGGCCGGCCGCAGGATTGGGCTTCAAGGGGAGTTATTCCAAAATCCTCCAGCCCTGGAAATAGAAATGCCCGGCATTCTCTATATGCTTGAAGAATAACATCATCCGGACAAAACCCCAAAAATCGAATTGTTGGGCCAGCGATTGCCTTAAGCTTGTTAATCTGTGGACCTGAACCAATGATATCCAGTCGACGATTAGTTTCCGTACATGCTTTTACTGCGATATCTATCCTCTTATAGGGCATGAGTCGCCCTACAATAAGATAGGCCTCCCCTAATTCAGTACCTTTGTTTACCTTTTCATCCGGGACAGCCGGTTTGAACAATTGAGTTTCAACAGGTGGGTGAACAACAATTGCGTTTCGTCGATAGACTTTTTTTATTCGGCGGGCAACTTCATGACTGTTACAGATAAACGTATCAACCCGGTTCGCACTTATCACATCCCAGAGTCTGATAGACGGCATTAAACACCTCATGCCAAACCGGGTTAGGAAACCCGAATGTGAGAGATACTCCGGATACAAATCCCAGGCATATCTCATTGGAGAATGGATGTATGAGGCATGGTATGTGGACGAACTGGTAAGAATACCTTTGGCACATGATGACGAGCTTGATAACACAAGATCAAACTGGCTGAAATCAAATTCTTCAAAAGCCCGCGGCATGAATGGCAGGAGTTTACGGTAGTAACGCGTCACTCCGGGAAGGTTCTGCAAGTGACTTGTATGGACTTCGGTCTCCGGGAATTGAGATCCCAGAACCTTCTCATTGTAAATAAGTGTATAAACGGGTGCATTGGGGAAAACACTCTTCCAGTTAAAAAGAACACGTTCCGCACCACCGAATGTCACCAGCCAGTCATGAACCAGAGCTACCCGGGTATTATCCAAAGAAGTAACCATTGACAATCATAATGAATCATTGTGCAGTTTTAGCCAAGGACGATTAATAAGCATTCTCATTAACAAATCCCTTCAATATTGTAAGAAACAGTATTTTTACATCCAGCAATAAAGACCAGTTTCGAATGTAGTAGAGATCGAATTCTATTCGACTGGGCAGATCTGTATCTCCACGCCAGCCATTGACCTGTGCCCAGCCTGTAATCCCGCTTTTCATCCGGTGTCTCAACATATAAGACGGAATCGTATGCTTGAACGTCTCAATCAATTCAGGACGCTCAGGCCGAGGGCCCACAAGACTCATTTCACCTTTCAACACATTCCACAGTTGAGGAAATTCATCAATACTGGTTTTTCTGAGAAATCGGCCTATCGGAGTACATCGATCATCGTCCTTCTTTGTCCATTGAGCACCATTCCTCTCAGCATCCGGATACATGGATCGAAATTTGAACATCGTGAACTCCTCACCACCCTGAGACATTCTCGTCTGGCCATACAGCACGGGTCCTCTGGAGGTGAGTTTTATCAAGAGAGCAATAATGCAAAAAAATGGGAACAGAATAATAATGCCAAACAGCGAAAGAACAACATCGATCAGTCTTTTCACAAATGACTGGAGCAAAGTCAATTTGACTGAATTAATGGCAATCATGGGAACCGCGTGAAACTCTTCGATGGCGTAACCAATAAACGCATTCTCAATATCAGGGATTACAAGGGTCTGAATCGATGTTTTATTCAAAATGTTGAGGGTTCCGTCAAGTTCGGCATGATCACTACTGGTATTGTATCCAATTATGACAGCATCAGGTTCATCCTGATCTTCAAGAGATATTTCTTCCATTGATTTGATGGGGATACCGTGCCGCTTCGCACAATCTTCCGCTCCAATCCAACCTGTAAAACAAACGCCTTTTTCCGGATGTTTGATTAAAAGATCCACATAGTACTCCAGCGATGAGCCACGGCCTATAATGAGTACATGTTGAAGGCTTTTCCCCATTAATCTTGATTTTCTTAACAGAGATCGGATGATTCCTCTCACGATAAGAGCTATAATGATTCCAATTCCAATATATAACCCTATCGTGATACGGGAAAGCCGATTCGGCTTGGTAAAGTAGAGAATTATTATAAAGGTTGCGATTGACTGAAGCTGTGATTTGACAACAAGAAGGAATTCTTTGTACCATGAGTAATACTGGTTGGATTTATATAGATTATTGGCAGTGGAGAATAGGGCAACGAGAGTTGCCAGTATAAATGAATAGTAAAGAAAATTGTCGAATAAGCCTGTCTGGTGATTACTCATTAATCCAAACCGTATGAAGTAGGCAATCTCCCAGGCTGTAATCGTCACGACAATATCTGTAATCATCAGGACTATTAAAAGTGTTTTTGTCAATTTCTTATTGTTCATATTTTTTCACCTCAACATCTTATCCCGATATAAGACTACTATATAGAATCTTCAGACGACTATATAGAGTGAAGATCCTCTGGCAGGGAGCATACTCTCTGGACATATTTCCATGCTACTCATTATAGTGTGCTGATTATGGTTGAAATCGCCAGTTTTGAATACAATAATGGGTTTTCCCGCATTCTGCTGACTGAAAGAGAAGAATTGCTGCTAAAAAACTCAGCTCTGACTGTTTTTGATGGTAATACATCGCTCCTGTTCAAAAACCGGAATCCTGAGTTTTCCCTGGTTCTACCTCCAGGAGAAGCCGCAAAAAGCTGGAGTTCAGTCGATAGAATTCTTAAAAGGGCACTGGCCGTATCCCTTGGCAGAGATAGTCTCATAACGGCTGTCGGCGGTGGGGTTGTTACTGATATTGCAGCTTTTGCGGCATCGATTTACATGAGAGGCTGCCGACTGCTACTGATTCCCACCTCCCTGCTTGCCATGGTTGATGCTGCTATCGGAGGCAAAACAGGAATCGATTTCGGGGGTGCAAAGAATCTGGTTGGAACCTTCTATCCTGCTCATGAGGTATATATATGTCCAGAACTGCTCCAGACACTTCCAGATGGCGAGTACAGGGCAGGGCTCGCGGAAGTGATTAAACATGCCATGCTCGATCCGGGAGAACAAGATGGACTCTGGGATATTCTGGTAAACAGGCGTAATGACATACTGACCCGACAGGATTCTGTTCTGAACGAAATGATACTCAAAGCTGTAAAAGTGAAAGTCAGGATAGTAACGACTGATTTGCAGGAAGAAGGTCAAAGAGCTTTTCTAAATCTTGGCCATACTTTTGCCCACGCTATGGAATCAGCCACTGATTTCTGCCGTGTCAGTCATGGAGAGGCTGTTGCCTGGGGTATTCTCAAGGCCCTGGAACTTGGAGAAAGGCTGTCCATTACCGATAAAAACTGGGCTGCCGAATGCAGGCAGATGATTGTTGAATACAATTTTGATGACCTGACACATCAGGTAATGATGGAAGATCTGAAGGCCGCCATGATTCATGATAAGAAGAAGAAAGATGGACAGCTCCAGTTCATTCTGATGGAAGGACCGGGAAAACCAGTTATCCAGAAGGTTCCTGAAAAAGACCTTGATGCCGTCCTCGGAATTCAATAATCATCCGGTTAAATAAAAGGAGACCCATATGCAACCAGGAATCATTTACACGTACACAGATGAAGCCCCACTGCTGGCCACCCATTCCTTCCTTCCCATTATAAAAGCTTTTAGTAGAGTGACAGGAGTATCCGTTGAAACCAAAGACATCTCCCTGGCCGGCCGTATTCTGGCACTTTTTCCAGACTATTTGAATGAGGACCAGAAAACCTGTGATGCATTGAAAGAACTGGGCGAATTAGTTAAGAAACCGGATGCCAATGTAATTAAACTCCCTAACATATCGGCTTCCATCCCTCAAATACAGGCCGCTATAAAAGAATTGCAGGAGAAGGGATATGCGGTTCCAGACTACCCGGAGAATAGTCTGAACGATGAGGACAGAGAAGTAAAAAACCGCTACGACAGGATAAAAGGAAGTGCTGTAAATCCCATCCTCCGCGAGGGAAATTCAGACCGCCGGTCACCATCGGCCGTTAAGGAATACGCAAAGGCCAACCCCCACTTCATGGGGAAATGGAATCCTGATTCCCTCACCCATGTTGCCAGTATGAACAAGGGGGATTTCTTTGGAAGCGAAAGATCCCTTCGTATTGAAAAGGAGACCAGTTTCCGGATTGAATACACGGAGGATAGTGGCAGGAAGACCATACTTCGTGAAAATGCACCCCTTGAGCAGAATGAAATCCTGGATGCAGCTGTGATGAGATGCCGTGAACTTCGGACATTCCTCAAAAACCAGATGGACGATGCCAGGAAGAAGAAGATCCTCTTCTCCCTCCATTTGAAAGCAACGATGATGAAGGTTTCCGATCCTGTGATTTTTGGTCATGCCGTTTCAGTCTTCTTCCAGGAAGTCTTCGAAAAGCATTGCAAACTGTTTTCCTCTCTCGATATTGATCCCGACCATGGATTGCAGGATCTGGAGACCAAAATTGCCAGTTTGACTCCCAGCGAACAATCCTCTGTGAAGGCCGATATAGCCAAATGTATGGAATCAGGTCCGAAACTGGCCATGGTGAACTCGGACAGAGGAATTACCAATCTCCATGTTCCCAGCGATATCATCATTGATGCATCCATGCCGGCAGCAATCAGAAATGGGGGAACGATGTGGGGGCCGGATGGTCAGGAACAAGACATGAAGGCCGTTATTCCCGACCGAAGCTATGCAGGTGTTTACCAGGCTGTTATAGATTCTTGCAGGGAACATGGTGCATTCAATCCCGCAACTATGGGCAGTGTATCCAATGTTGGTCTGATGGCCCAAAAGGCCGAAGAATATGGCTCACATGATAAAACCTTCATTGCCAAAGGCCATGGTACAATCAAAGCCATTGATATAGACGGACATGTTCTTCTGGAACAAAAAGTGGAAAAAGGTGATATTTTCCGTATGTGTCAGGTGAAGAATGCACCGATACAGAACTGGGTAAAATTAGCTGTAAGCCGGGCTAGAGCAATAGGTGTACCAGCCGTGTTCTGGCTGGATGAGAACCGTCCACATGATGCCATATTGATTGAAAGAGTAAAGAGTTTTCTGACAGACCTTGATACAGACAATCTTGAAATCATCATCATGCCTCCTGCCGAAGCCTGCCGATACACTTTGGAACGTACCAGGGCCGGAAAAGATACAATTTCCGTAACCGGCAATGTTCTCCGTGACTATCTCACCGATCTGTTTCCCATATTGGAACTGGGGACAAGCGCAAAGATGCTTTCCATCATACCATTGATGAAGGGCGGTGGTCTTTTTGAAACCGGCGCCGGCGGTTCTGCTCCGAAACATGTTCAGCAGTTTCTGGAGGAAAACCATTTACGCTGGGATTCTCTGGGAGAATTTCTGGCTCTGGCTGTTTCGTACGAACATCTGGCCGATGTTTTCAGCAATAAACGGGCTGCCCTGCTGGGAAAAACACTGAATGAAGCCACTGGCATGCTTCTGAACAATCGGAAATCTCCTTCCAGGAAATGTGGTGAACTTGATAACCGGGGCAGTCACTTTTACCTTGCCATGTACTGGACTCAAAGGCTGGCGAGCCAGGATGAGGATGACGAACTGAGAAGGATTTTTGCTGAACCGGCCAGGGTTCTGACCGAGAGTGAAGAAGCGATTATAGCCGAACTCAATGCTGTTCAGGGAAAACCTGTTGACATCGGCGGCTATTATAAACTGGACAGGATAAAAACCGATTTGGTGATGAGACCCTGCTCCATGTTCAACCAGATTATAGATTCCATGAAGTGAGCGAACTGGCAAAGCAGCTCCACGGATTTACTGTTGGGCACCTCAAAAAAACCATTTTTGGAGGTTGCCTTGACAAAACCAGTTCATTGTAGTAGTTTCACATCCGATGTGCCACTGTAGCTCAGTTGGTAGAGCAGTGGACTGAAAATCCATGTGTCAAGAGTTCAAATCTCTTCGGTGGCAGACATTGACCGTTCCCCTGGGAGCGGTCTTTCATCCCTTGATTTGAGATTCCTCAATCCTGAACAGCACAGAAGATTCTGGTATATCCACCTTGTGAAGACTCAATTTTACACGACTGCCAAGCTTCATCTCTTCCTTCATCGGTACACGTGTTTCCAGGGCAATTTCTGGAATCAGGAAATAACCCTGCCGTTCCCGTTTATCAAGCAGCCATGCATCGGTGCTGAATTTATTCTGCCTTTTCAGCCAGAGAAGTTTCCAGAAGAAGTTTGATCGCCGTTCTCCTTGAACCAGACTGCCAATGCGGGACTCAAAAGCAGCCAAACCTTCAAGAACTGATTCTTCCGATTCAATCTCTCGATCCAGAATGAACTGACGAATCTGCCTGGAAGCGACCAGGTCGGGGTAGCGACGTAGAGGGCTGGTGACCCGAGTATACGCCTCCAGACCCAGACCAGCATGGGGAGCACATTTCAAAGTCATTCGGCTTCGTTTCATACCACGGCGTCGGTTGAATTCAGTAAGGTAATCAATATGTTTCGAATCGTTGTTTCCCCCATATTGATTTTCAGGATGGGAATTTTCATCATCTGAGAAATCACCTTTAACCTGAACTGCAAAGGGGATGGGGATATCATGCTCCAGGCACAGTTTAGCCGCATGCGAACCTGCAAGTATCATTGCTTCTGCTACCATTTGACTGCTGGCCAGTTCAGGAATGGGGATTATGCTAATCTCGCCATTGCTGTCAACCCTGACCTTGACTTCCGGCATGTTGATGGATACTGCACCTGAATCAGACCGGCGTCTGGCAGCCGCATCGGTAATCTTCTTCATCATTCTAAAAGGCTCTGTGGATATGCGATCATCCGCCTCAGCATATGAAAGTCTGGTAACCCGTATGGTAGTAAGATGGACAGAAAATTCAGTAACATTGAAGCTGCTGTCAAAAGAAAAAGCATAAGACATTGCAGGTGATGTCTCATTCTGTCCCAACCCGAGAAGTTTTGCAGCAACCGGTGGAAGCATGGGAATCGTAACTTCCGGCAGGTAGAGACTGCTTCCCCTTTCCCGGGCAGCTTGATCGACCGAGGAGTTGGGGGGGAATAATGCAGCAACATCAGCAACATGGACCCATAGTTTTGTTCCATCCCAGGCTAAGGCATCGTCTGGGTCCTCAGTTTCTTCATCGTCAATAGCAAAAGCTTCCACATTGGTAAGATCCATTCGTTCATCAAAGGGAAACTCTGCAAGAGAATAATTGGGAACATCCATGGGTAATTCAAGCCGCAGGGGATGAGGATTCCAGATATCAGTCTTGACATGGTAGTCGATCATAACTCTATGGGCATTTTCAGGGGTTTGATTTTTATTAAGAGCTTTAAGAATGCGAGATCCCTTGCTTCGGCCCAGGGCAAACATTTCTAAATCTCTCAGGAAGAATTCATCCGTTTCAGGATTGATCTTCTTTTGCTTGAACCGTTCAATGAAGTCCATCCACTGCTGTTCTGCTGCTTTTTTTTCTTCCTCCATTCGAATACGTTGTGCGACACTTTCTGCATCAACAACTTCAATGGACTCCGGTGTTCCTTTGAACCAGGGAGTCCGATTGAGAAGTTTGAACGACAGCCAGGCAGTGGATGGTGTAAACTCTCCGTAGACAAGTTCCGCCAACTCACTCAGGCTGGGAGATTCATCTTGAAGCAGTTTCCATGCCTCCTCGGGTTGTCCTTCAGGTGCTTCTTTTTCCAGATCAGGAAATGCAGGAACAGGTCCTGGATGAAGCAGCACAACATCTTTTATCCGAACACTCCGGCTTTTGCCCCCATTAAGGGCCAGCTCCAGTTTTTCCCCAGTTTCAATGATAAGTGCGGGGGCTTGCTTGTAGAGAACCAGACTGTTTTTCAGTAATGCCATTGATTTGATCCTAAACGGCCCGGTATGTCCCAAGGCAACGATAATCCTCTGTTACTTCCTGGAGTGCTTTCTCAACTTTTTCAAAATCTAACGGATTTTCCGGGAGCATGGCATCAATATAGAACATGTAGTTCCAGGGCTGGCCGGCAATGGGTCTGGATTCCAGCCTGGTCATGTTGACCCCATATTCCTTGAGGATGTCAAGGCCGTCTATTAGAGAACCGACATGACTCTTCAATGTGAATATAAAAGATACTTTGTCCGTATGTTCCGGTACAGGAGTATCCAGATGAGCAATAATGGCGAAACGAGTGTAATTACGTGGATTAGCTTCAATATTTTCGGCAAGAATTTTCAATTTGTGGTAGTCCGCAGCTTCCCTGCTGGCGATGGCCGCCAGTGAGGCATCCTGCTCACGGTGCACCATGGCAGCAGCCCCGGCCGTGTCAAAGTAGGGAATGACATCCCATTTTTTCTCACGGAGAAATTTTTCGCACTGGGAAAGAGCCTGGGGGTGGGAGTAGACTTTTTTAATCTGTGATTCATTGCCTTCGGGCAGAGCAATGAGGTTGTGCTGAATCCTGATTTTTATTTCCCCAACAATTTTTACATCCGGGTATCGGGTCAGCAAATCGTAATTCTCCAGGACACTGCCTGCCAGGGAGTTCTCGACAGGTATCATTCCCCAGGAAGCTTTTCTGGACAGAACGGAGTTGAAGACTTCTTCAAATGTGTGCAGGGCCACTGGCTGCACATCTCCCTCCGGAAAGTAATTCATGATGGCCCGTTCGCTGTGGGCTCCCCGTTCACCCTGAAAAACAACTTCAGGCAGATTACCTCGGCCTTTTCTATCCTCATGAGATTGAAAAAGATCTCTTTGATGTCGTTCCGGCAACCGGGCGAGTTCCTTTCCCACTGTAGGGCACAGAGCTTCCACATCTCTTAATAGCTTATCAAATTGTTGCGGCCAGAGAGTTTGTGCTCCATCACTTATTGCCTTATCCGGATCGGGATGAACTTCCACTATAAGGCCATGTGCTCCGGCAGCAATACTGGCCAGGGCCATGGAAGGAACTTTGTCCCTTATCCCTGTAGCATGGGAGGGGTCGACAATGATTGGCAGATGAGTGAGTTCACGAATAACGGGTATGGCGGAAATATCCAGAGTGTTGCGGGTACTCCGCCCAAAGGTTCGTATACCCCGTTCGCAGAGAATCACATCATCTGTTCCCGATGCCAGTAGGTATTCAGCCGCCATAAGCCATTCTTCAATGGTTGAGGCCAAACCACGCTTCAGGATCACTGGCATTCCAGCAGATCCCACCGTCTTGAGCAATTCAAAATTCTGCATATTCCGGGTGCCAATTTGAAAAACATCAATGAACCTGCTCATTCGTTCAACATCGTTGGGAGACACAACTTCAGAAACAGTTGGTAAACCTGTTACTTCACCAGCTTCCTGCAAATACTCCAATCCTTCAACTCCAAGACCCTGAAATGAATATGGTGAGGTACGCGGTTTATATGCTCCCCCCCGAAGCATCACACCACCGGCTTTTTTTACTGCCCATGCTGATTCCAATATCTGTTCCCTGGATTCCACAGCACATGGCCCTGCTGTGATGACTATACGGGAGCCGCCAATCTTCAAGGATTTCACACTGATGATGGAATCCTGGGGATGAAATTGCCGGGAAGCCATTTTATATGGTTTACTTATAGGGATAACCTGGGCAACACCTGGAATATTTGCCACAGCCTGATGATCAATATTCAAATTCCCAACGGCACCTAGAATTGTTCCATTTTCCTCTGTAATCTCTCGGACCCGAAAACCATTCTCATTAAGGAAGTGAATAAGGAATTCTTTTTCTTTGTCAGTAGTATTTTTTTTTAGTACAATAATCATGGACCTATGCTAACAAATTTTCTGGTGTCGTGTCATACCTGTTGCCAGAAATAACTCTTCATGGCAACATTGTTCTTCCAATGAAAAGATATTTTTTCATACTTTCAGTGTTTTGGTGCATTTCTCACAGCATCTGGTCGGACTCAACGAGTTTTTCTGTGCAGTTCGGCACTCACCGGATCAGTTGGAATCCCCATCATGCCTATACCACTTCTGAGGCACAGATCTTTACGGCTCTGTATGAAGGTTTAACAATTTTCCATCCAGCGACTTTGAAGCCTGTCCCGGGTGCTGCCGAGTCGTGGTCAATTTCTGAAGATGGCTTAACCATCACATTCCACTTGAGAAATGGATTGCATTGGAGTCATGGTGAGATAATCACCTCTAATGATTTTAAAGAATCATGGATTCACTTATTATCGCCTGACACCAGGGCTGAGTATGCATCATTGTTGGACGACCTTGCAGGAGCTTATGAATACCGGACCGGTATTGCCGGGCCTGATGGGCTTGGAATTGAAACACCTGACAGTCGGACACTGGTCGTCAGACTCAAGCACCCATCACCTCAATTTCTGTCCATTCTATGTCATTTCAGTTTCGTTCCCGTACACAAAGTTTATCGAAATACAGTCGACTGGTCGAAAGTTACCTCAGTACCGGTTAATGGTCCGTATATAATTAAGACTCGAAATTCTGAGGAAGTCATCCTGACAAAAAACCCATATTACTGGGATGCCGAAAACATTGGAATTGATGAATTGCAACTTTTATTCAACGATGATTCTGATAAAATAATGGCTGAATTTAACCGGTTTGAAATAGACTGGGTAATATCCGGTATCAATTTATTGGCCCTCGGGAAACAGGAATCTCTTGTGACTTCACCCTCGTTTTCTACTACTTATTATTATTTTTCAAACAGGAATGAAGCCTGGTCGAATGAAAAAGTCCGCCGTGCCCTGTCACTACTCCTCCCCTGGGAAGAAATCCGCGGTCAGCAGCTCATTCCAGGGGCAAGTCTTGTTCCCCCCATCCCGGACTACCCTCCTGCTGACGCCGGTTACCCCCCGGTTGATGAACGTAGAATGCAGGCAATGAAACTTCTGGATGAAGCAGGTTATCCTGACGGACAGGGACTGCCATCCCTTACAATCAGGATTCCATCAGAGGATATTGCTGTCAATTATATGATGCCCATCTGGCAGAAAGAGCTGGGGTTGGAAGTTTTTATCGAAAGCATCCCCCACCCCAATTACTATGATTCCATAAAACGTGGCGGGTACGATATTGCCACTCTTACATGGACAGGGGATTACGCGGATCCCTGGACATTCCTTGGGATGTGGCTGACAGACAGCAGTTTCAATGAATCAGGTTTTTCCAATACTCGATACGATTCCCTTCTCAGAGAGGCAGCACTTCTCCCCTACAGGGACCGATTGGAAAAACTGAGCGAGGCCGAAGAGATTCTGCTCCATTCCGGGCAGGTTATGCCCATCGCGCATAATCCGGCGATCAATCTCATCGACCTTCGTTTCTTTGATGGATGGTTCTCCAATGTCTTGAATATACATCCATTTAAGAACCTGACTTCCATCCCCGGCTACACCATACCCGGAGTTGTTCGGAAACAGTTAGACCGCAGCAAAGATTTGAGCCAACTCGGCCATTCTGGTTGAGTACCCCATTTCATTGTCATAGAAACTGGTCATCTTCACCATGGTGTTTGCTCCAGCCTCAGTCACACGGGTATTTCCGGGAATTGCCATGGAACTCCATGCCTCTCCGACACAGTCACGGGAGCATTCATAGTAATCACTCACATCCAGAATTTTTCCTGAAAGAGACATAGCATTGATTTTTTTAGCATTTTCAGTCACGGCTTTGTTTATTTCATCAGCGCTGTATTTTCCTTCAACAAGGTAAACAACTTCAGTAACCGAACCAGTGTCAGTGGGCACTCTAAGAGCTGTTCCATTGAGTTTGCCGTTAAGGTGAGGAAGAACCTTACCCACTGCGATTGCTGCACCTGTAGAGGCCGGGATAATGTTGTTCATTGTCGCCCGGTTCTTGCCTCCGCCAAAGAAATCCTGTACACGCTGCGTTGCTGTAGCTGCATGTGTGGTGCACATCAGACCTGTTATAACTTTGAAACTGTCATCAACAGCCTTGGTAAGCGGTGCAAGGCAGTTGGTTGTGCATGATGCATTGGAAATAATCCTGTCGCTGGAAGTAAGTGAATCGTGATTCACACCAATAACAACGGTTTTGGTATCATCCTTACATGGAGCAGATATGATTACTTTCCTGGCTCCCGCCTTGATATGAGCCTGAGCTTTGTCCGTACTGAGATAGAATCCGGTGCATTCCAGAACCACATCAACATTGTGTTTTGCCCATGGGATGTTTCCCGCATCCTTCTCGGCGTAAACGGTTACCTTGTGAGTACCAATTTGAATGACATTATCACTGATCAGCTTCACATCGACAGGGAATCTGCCATGAATAGAATCTTTCGGCAAACCTGCTGCAATTTCAGATGCGGATACCAGATCGTTTCCTGCAACGATTTCAATTTCATCGTTGTATTGGGAAGTAATGATGCGCATAACATTTTTACCTATGCGGCCCATGCCATTAAAGGCAACTCTAACTTTAGCCATTGAAGGCCTCCTTGGAATATTGTTTTTGTTCAGGGCACCTCTAAAAAACCCATTTAGTTCTTGACTCGATCTTTTCTGCCGCTACTGCGTTGTCAAAATGCTCACGTAAGCAGGTGCGTACCACAGGAGCAAAGCTCCGAGGAACGCACCGCCAAACACTTAAGCTACGCTCCGCTTTTGCCTGCCTGTGCGTGTCCGTATGCAGACAGACCGCCTTGTATCGATAAAAAATCTAAGCAGGTGCGTACCGCAGGAGCAAAGCTCCGAGGAACGCACCGCCACTTCGTCAATTTCCTAAAGCTGTTTTTTAGAGGTACCCTTCATTGAAAATAGGAGATTTCCTAAATTGTACTATACGGGTTTGACGACATTGATTCAAGACCCCGGATTTCATTCCAAATAATCAAGGGCTTCCTGGATGGCAAGCCAGTCGATGGCAATGGGGGTAAAATCTTTCTGGTACAAGGAGGCCATTTCACCACGACGCTGTGCGTCTCTTATACGCTTCTCCATCCGTGGATGATCGTCTATATATTGAAACCATTCCGGGGCATTTGAAAGATTTTCCAGGCTTCTTAGAGCGTCAGCAAAAGAAAAAGGATCTATTCTTGAGGCAACAAGGAGATCGACAGCGAAATGATCGGCCTTCTTCTCGGCTTTTCGACCATAGTTCAAACGAACAGCACCACGAACAAGTCTTTCGGTTACTCTATCAACATTTCCCATTCCGGTAACTCCGGCTAATAACGAGACCCCCAGATCTCGCAGCAGGGCATTGCGAGAATCATTATTGACACAGTGTCCTATCTCATGGGCCAGTACACTGGCAAGATTTTCAGGATTGTCCATATGCCTTATAAGACCAGTAAAGAGAATTATCAGATTTCCGGGTAAGGCCAGAGCATTAATCGCATCGGATTCCACTACCAGAATCCGGATATCCGATATTTTCACATCAGGCTCCACCTCTGCAAGGCCAGTTCCAAGGCGGTTTTGTAATACTGTCACAAGATGTCTGATTTCCCAATCATTGCGTATACCCGACCCAGCACGGATGGAAGTCTCTATAGAGTCAAGGAAGGATTGTATAGTTTTATCTATGAAGTTTTTTCCAGGAACCTGCCCTCTCTCCATTATGTGAGAGAAGCCCAAACCTACTGCTGCCATAAGAAGCAAAGATGCCGCTAATATAGCAGCATCTTTGAGCCAGAGAACAGACGGACGAAATCCCATCATCAGCGCGGCGGAAGATTTGGTTTGGTGGGCACATCTTCCCTGGGTGAGGAGTTTGGCCCGTACCACCGATTGAATGCCCACCGCCCGAAGATGGGGAAATAAAAGAAATTACCTTTGTATGCTCTGGTCAGAGCCACCAGGGAAGTGATGATATAGGCCAGATTCAGCACAATGGCGAATGCTGTGTATGCCCAAAACTCCTGGCTGTAGGAAAGTTCTTTAACAATGGTTCGAAGTATCCAGAAGAGGAGTCCAGCGTTGACAACCGTAACCGGAAACTGGGAAGTTAGTGACTGAAGGGCATGGAAGGCTACAAATTGGGATTTTCCTCTGTGTAATCCATAATAAATAATCGCGGCAATCAGATTAAGAAACGGAAAGGGTAAACCAATACCCCAAGCCGCAAACATCATGAAATAGGCACCCATGGCATCTTCTTTCTCTCGGCGGTTTATTTCCTCGGGCTGTGGCAATGTAATCGTTGTTCTTTCATTCATGGTTGGCACTCTGTTGGCTACTCACGGCCATTGAATGGAGGGTAGTTATCACAGTAGTAAGACATGTAGAGATCCACTCTGATACTCCATCGGATATAGTACTTCAGGAAATCATGCATATTCGAGGGAAATACACCCGTAAAAAGAATAACCCACCAGGAAATAAAAGCGACGAAATTGACAGCAATTCCAATGATGCTCAAAAGAATCCAATGAGGTAATCCAACATAGATTGTACCGAACAGGATTCTAATCAACACAAGGCTGCGGCTCACCTTTTCCGGATTCTCAAACTCTATAGTGGCATCCGGGTTATTTGCGTCTATGCCAATGGCCGGATAACCATCACGCATATTCAATTCTGAAGCTATGAGGCGAATTTTCCACCGAAATAGTTTCTTCTGAAATTCATAAATACTCTGGGGGATCACGCCAGTAAACAACACAACCCAGAACTTTACGAAATCCAAAATGGAGTTCCATATCGAAATAAAAGTTAGAAGAAAGAGATGAGGCACCATGATGTAAATCCATCCAAATAGTGTTCGCAGAAGGAGTTCTCCTCGGGAATTTCTCTCTTGCAATGTTATTGTTAAATTCAAAATGATTCTCTCCTGAAAGAATACTTCTTAGTGTTAGGAAGCTTGTTTGATGGGCAGTAACTCATCTGAGTATTGATTATATCATATCAAAAAAACTATTACAAGCTTCCATCTTGAAAATTCTAACTTCTCAAATTCCAACATTTGCCGCCTTGTATCGACAAAAAATTTAATCAGGTGTGTACCGCAGGGAGTAGCCCGAGGAACACACCGCCTTTTCGTCAATTTCCTAAAGCTGTTTTTTAGAGGTATCCTCCAGTATTATTGCAGTAAATGGAAGTAGTTTCAATGGATCTGAGGAGCAAACAGTCCATTCATGATGCAGCACACTATTGCCCATTGAATTCTTCCTGCAAGCGTGTCTTGTACCATCCGGTCAGAGCTATAACTCTGTTGGTAAACGAGGCTTCTGCCCTGCTGAGAAACAACTTCACATCCTTTGTTTTTGCTGAAATAGTACCATATATGAGCAAGCCTTCTTCTACAGGAATAATGATGAGGTGGGTTTGCATATTCCCCGGGTCCACAACCCGGATAAGTCCTTTGTATCTCAGAGGCGTTTGATTAATGATAGCAGCCGAGAATACTCCCTCATAAGCAAGGTATGTGATGATGGATTCATGTGTCGCAAAGCTTTTATCCTTCTGGTGAATGAAAATGCTTTCCTGTGCAGGAACAGTTTGAACCAGGGGATCGGGAAGGGAGGTCCGGGGAGAAGTTAATTGGGGAATCACCCAGGATTCCTCAAAGAGTAGACGCATCTTTTTCCGGGATGCAGAGTAGTACTCCAAACCGGTTAGTGTGCTGACTGACCGCAGTATATTGTACAGTCTCAGAGTTCTTTCTTCCCAGGGGAGGGATGTATACCCGGGGGGCATCACATCCGAATTGATGTAAAAAAGTCCTTCTATTCCCAGGTTCAGATCACCTCTACTCAGTTGCCTTGCAATACTGGCCGAGAGCTGAGTGTCTGGAAGCAGGTTGGGGGAGACCCCCTCTCCATGGAAACGGAGCAGCTGTCCCCTCTCCAGCAATGTCCTTATATCCGCATCGGTCAGGGAAGGGAGTACATCCATGAGAGCCTCTTGAGCTCTGAGCATCATTCCTGCCAGCAGTATGAGCAACGCTATGCACTTCCGCAGAATACTACTCCAGTGCCTGTTCCATCAGGCTGAAAAAATCCGGGAAAGTAGCATTCACAGCTTCTGCCCCTTCAATCAATAAGTCTCCAACACATCCAGAAGACGCAAGGGCCAGAGCCATTACAACTCTGTGATCCCCATGTCCATTTAACACACAGGATGCAAAGGATGGATTTCGAGTCCCTTGAATAACCATCCCATCGGCAAGTTCTTCGACTGCTATACCAAGTTTGCGCAGTTCGGTTGTCATAATGGCAATGCGGTCGGTTTCCTTCATACGAGCCTGGGGAACATTGATCAGCCGGGTTTCCCCTTTTGCGAATAAGGCTGTAACGGCCATGGCCGGCAGGGCATCCGGAGTCGAGTTCAGGTCAATCGTACATCCCGTGAGGGGTTGACCTTTCAGCATCACACCACCTTGAACTTCTTCCCATTCACATCCCATCGATTTTAACATATCCAGAACAGCCCTGTCTCCCTGAGAGTCATGCACATCAACGCCGTCCAGGATGAGTGTACCTCCACTGATCGCCGCAGCGGCAAGAAAAAAGGTCGCCGACGACCAGTCTCCAGGAATTATTCTGTCAAAGCTTCGATACTGCTGACCTGCAGGTATCTGAAACCATGCCCAATCCTGTCTTTTATACTCAATCCCCTGAAAATCAAGCCAGTCCAGTGTTATGTCCACATAGGGAGCTTCGTTAAGACTGCTGACCTTGATGTGAGTAGACTCGTTTCTATCAGGAGTCTGAATCAGGGGAGCCGCCAGAAGGAGACCGGACAGATATTGACTGACTGGACAATCAACTTCTGTGTTGCCAGGCGACAGGGGACCTGTAACTGAAAATGGGGCACAGCCTGCCTGCTCCGAGTCAATATCAGCCCCCAGATTTCTCAAGGCATCCAGAAGGGGTGCGGCTGAGCGTCTGCGGATCTGATGATCCCCATCAAAACTGATTCTGGTTTCCGACAAGGCAGCCAAAGCCGCTGTCAGGTAGAGTGTCGTACCCGAGTTCCCGACATCTATGTGAGGATGGACAGTTTTCGGCCTACTGCCGAAGCCCCGGACAAACCAGTCTTCTCCCTCCTCTCTTACTTCTGCACCAAGAGTCTCAATAGCCTCACGGCAGCTCAATGTATCACTGCAGTGCAATGGTTTTTGCAGGCGGCTTTCTCCTTCTGCAAATGCAGCAATCAGCAATGCTCTGATTGTATGTGATTTCGATGCCGGTATTGTTATTCTGCCGGATGCAATGGGGGGATTCTGTCCAGGCTGCCTGCCGATAATGGACTTTACCATTCATTGAGACTAGGAAGATCTGGAGGCGAGGTCAAGTCTGAATAAGGGGACTCTGAAATCTTCTGATGGAAAACTATCCAATTTCTCAAGGGTACCTCTAAAAAACAGCTTTAGGAAATTGACGAAATGGCGGTGCGTTCCTCGGAGCTTTGCTCCTGCGGTACGCACCTGCTTGAATTTTTTCTTGATGCAAGGCGGCCTGCCTGCGCCGTGCCCTGTGCGGCAGGCAGGTCGAGTCAAGAACTCAATGGGTTTTTTAGAGGTCCCTCAACTATTCTACGGTTTGAAGCAGTTATAAACAGTATGACATTGAAGCAGGTATTATCAATCATTGGGGTATTCTCCATTCTGTTTTCCACCTGTGCTCTGTTCTCCTTCAGCGATGATATTCCGGTTAAATGGCCAGAGGAGTGTCCTGCTGCATCAGAACTATCAAAACAGACTTCATGGACAATTCATTGGCTTACTGAATCCGGTAAAGTAAAGAGTTCACAGGTGAGTGGGAATGAAGAATTATCACTCTCCATTCCTCGGGAAATTCCTCTCATTGTGGCTGCATGGCCGCATTTTTCTGACAATTTCCAGTTCTGGCACTGTAAACCGGCAGGTTTCGTACAGGGAACTGCCCATGTCCATGAAAAAATTGAACTAAATTGGCTGGATGGCTTTGCAGCGGAGTTCCTGTTAGAGCTTGCCCAGGGCGGAATGAATATGCGGAGGCTCAACATTGACCGCTTCAGAGATACGATATCAGCGAGAAGCCATGCTCAGCCATGGAAACTTGACAGGCAAAAACTGGCTGCAGATATTCGAGACAAATCTCTCTGGGTGTATAGCATAACACTACAGGAATCCATGGACATCAGCCTTCCTCTACCAGCAGGAATCTGGTATTCCTCCTATCCTCCAGATCCCCCCCTCATTGTCGATGATTCAGAATGGATCGGATCCATGGTGAATGGATTACACCAGTTCATACGACCATCTGACGGAACTGTTGCTGAAGTTTGGATCAATGAAAGAAATGTGCCTGTGATTCTACTGCATGGCGCTGATTAAGAGTCCAGCTGTCTGAACTCACAAAGATCATTGAGCGGGCAGATTGTGCAGTCCGGCTTGCGGGACATGCAGTATTTCCGGCCATGGTAATTGGCGGTCATGGAGAATTCCATTTGCCGTTCAACAGGAATAATACTGGAAAGTTCCCGTTCCACCTTGACAGGGTCGGTATGACGGGTCAGACCAAGCCGGCGGCAGACTCGTCCAAAATGCGTGTCCACAATGATGCCTGGAAGATTCCATATATGACAGCGAATAACATTGGCACTTTTCCGTCCTATGCCGGGGAGTTCGGTGAGTTCTTCCATCTCTTTCGGGACTTCCGAGTTGTATTTATCTACCAGAAGTCTTGCGGCTGCCATAAGATTTTTTGCCTTCTGGCGGTAGAAACCAAGGGGATGAATCATGTCTTCCAGTTTTTTCCTGTCGGCGTTGGCAAGGCTGGCCGGGGTAGCCCATTGACCAAACAGTTCTGGAGTAACTTTTTCAACAGCCGCATCGGTGGTTTGAGCCGACAGGGCCACAGCGATGAGTAGCTGAAAAGCATTTTTATAACTGAGTAATGGTTTCCGATCGGGAAATTCGGCATGAAGACGGTCCAATATCTGGCTCAGAGAAGTTTGTCTATCCAGTTGTTGATTCATGATTCGATCTATTGTATTCAACACTGGTGTTTTGACAAGCTGAAGGCCGATAGAATGATAGCTCATTGTAGTCTTACACAGGAGATATAATCAAAAGTTGTGGATGGGGTAAAAAAAAGAGCAAATCCTTCTGTAATATAATTGGTGATAAAGCCAAACAGAAAGGAGATGCTCTATGGAAGAGTTTACAACAAACGGAAATGACAAAGAACTATATTATTCATGACAATAACCGCCGATTAGCCGTACCAAGGGGCTCTGGGTCAAACCGGGGCTCTTTGATTTTTCCAATTTTTCCGGTTCCAGCCTTGCCCTCTTCGATTATTTCCCCTATCATAAAATTAATTTGAAAAAGATATATTTATAAAAAATAGGGTAAATAAAATGTGTATGGAATTAAAAAATATTTAACAAAAAAGTTTAATATTATATTGGGTTCTAGTTTTGGACTATTACTCTTAACTCTATTGTTCGGTTATGTAGATTTTAGAGCTTCTCCTTTTAATAAAAGAACTTTTAATCCTATATCAGGATTTGTTGGTTCCCTTTTCACAGCTTCATGGGGTTATGGTTTTTTTGGAGTTATAATTTTGATAATAATTATTACTTTCATTTTTTTTAGTGGTTATTTTCTCTCAAACTTCATTTATGAAAAAATAATGAAATACATGCGACAACGGCGGTGAATTTAAGGTATAGCCCACATCTGCTGCAGCAATCCGGACTGCGGTCACGACTACTTCCGCCCTTTCTCCTGCAAGGGGTTTTATCTGTGTCCCTCCTGCAGCCAGAAAAGAACGCTCCTCTTTGCCAAAAACCTCAATGAGGAAGTCCTGCTGCGTCTTCCACATCGACAGTTCGTCTTCACCTTTCCGAAGGCCCTGCGGGTATTCTTCCGCTACGACAGAAAGCTTTTCGCAGAAATCTAAAAAGATGATATTCTCCATGATAAGCGATTTCTACAGGGAAGTTTCCGGTAAAGAAATAAGCACGGGTATGGTCATAACCCACCAGACTTTTGGGGATATGCTCCGGTGGGATTCCCATTTTCATGCCATTCTGCTTGAGGGTGGTTTTTAATGATGATGGTACTTTTGTATACCTTCCCTTTTCAGGTCTCGAGAAAATGACCGAATACTTCAGACGCACTGTCCTGGAGTTCTTCACCGATAAGAAGCTGCTTACCGAGCAATTTGCCCAAAATGCGGATCGGAAATGAAGGTAATAGCTATCATTCAGCAACCAGCAGAAATAGACCGCATTTTCAGGCATCTTGTAAAACAAGGACGGCCTCCCCCGGGGTTGGATCCAGCATCGCTAAACTGATTTTTCACTTTCTCGCTTCCACGCTATCGTCAAACTACGCTTTTTTACGCTCTTTTTGCGTCGTTTTTGTGTATAATGCACCTCGTATCGCCCATGTTTTTCATGCAGTGCCATATAAATCACGCTGTCCCGATACGGAAGAGCGGTGTTTTCCGGTTCCAACCTTGCCCTCTTCGATTATTTTTCCTATCATTTATCATTATCATTCAGTATTCCTTAGTACCTTTTTTAGCCAATTCTACGAGTTCCTCCAAACCGTATTCCCGGCAGAGCCGCCGTAGTTCCGCCTGAACATCCGCGGGTGATTGCGCTAGGGTTTGCAGGTACTCCTTAATGGCAACACCAGCCATGGGGGCATCCTCGGTTGCGGTAAACTTCCGGGCTCCCATTAACAGGTATTCCCCGGACTGCTCCAAGTTGCCCATCCCTCTATTCAGAAGACCTGGTTGGGAAAGGGTCAACGCAGTACCGTGCTCATTGCCTTGTTTTTCTTTTATGGCTAGGGCTTTCCTGTACCAGTCCTCCGCCGTGGTGAAATCCCGCTGCGCCTGGGCGAGCATGCCCAACTGGGCGAGCATGCCCAACTGGTGGTAGGTCGATGCCGCACCGTGCTCGTCGTCCTGTTCTTCTTTTATGGCCAGGGATTTCCTGTACCAGCCCTCCGCCGTGGTGAAATCCCGTTGCTCCTGGGCGATTATGCCCAAATGGTGGTAGGTAAAGGCCGCACCGTGCTCGTTGCCCTGTTTTTCTTCTATCGCCAGGGATTTCCTGTACCAGCCCTCCGCCGTGGGGAAATCCCGCTGTTCAGCGGCGATTCTACCCAGCCATTTCATCGCATTGGCCTGCATGGCCGTGTTCTCAACGGATCTAGCCAGCATGGTTTCGGCTGTTTTCCTGGCTGCATCAAGTTGCCACAGTCTAAGGTCCAAATCTATCACCGCATTCCACCATCTAGGCAGATCGCTGTCCAGGACTGTTTGATCGCTGTTGTCTCCCACTCTTGCCCTCAGTGCCTGAGCACGGTTGAGGTCTCCTGTGGATAAGGCTGCTTCTAACATCGGTATGTAATAACGGCGTGTCAGGTTTGGAGGATTCAAGCGGCCTGCGGCATGCTCGACTTCAAGTTCCTTCCCCAGGGATTCCAGTCTGCTTCGGGCTACCTTGGGCGACAGAGTACCGGAAAAGGAGGCGGGCATATCCGATTGAGGCAAGCCCGCCCTATCGGCTCTCGGTTCGGGGAGATGGAATTTCAGCGGGGTCCAGCTTGCCAGATGATCCGCCACGGTAAGGAACATCCTGAAACCGCCCTGTTTTCCAGTGTATAGAAAGAAAATGACATGGCAGGCAAGACTGCCCCAATGCTCGCGCTGCAGGTTCATGGCGCTCCAGAAGGCCGTCCGCTGCTCAATAAGGTCTCCCATGGAACCATGATCCGGCAATTCAAGGATGAACAGCACCCCTTGTTCGGCGGGCCAATCGGTACAGGCCTCTTTGGCTTGCTCAAAAAGTCGCGGGGCGTCCCCTTCGGATTTACTTTTCATCTCCACCAGGGCGTGGGTCTGCCTCCCAATTCGGTAATTAGCGAATCTATGACTTGACGGGCGCCATAGTCGGTGTCTATCTCTACGGCACTCAGCGCAGACACCCTCTGATCCACGGCATTGCGTAGGGCACCCCAATACCCGGCAGTCACCTCGAGGAATCCCCGGACAGTTTATCCAGTCGATCGAGGTAGCGTTTCGCCAGCGGGTGGACTCCGAACCAGCCCTCCCCGTTGTACTCCACCAAGGCGCAGGATTTGAGCAAAAGCTGGGCAGTCGGATCGGGATCCGGTGGAGGCTTCTTTCCCTCGGCCTGTAGCCTTGCATACCTGGACAATCGTTCAAGAAGCTCGTCGCGCGACCGCGGGCCGTCTTCCAGGGGTACCCCCGGCAGATTTATCTGGGCCTGCAGGCTGTGGGTCAACTGATCAAGGCCGTATTGGATATCCTGCTTATTAAGCGGGATGGAGGCATCCACCGTGTTGGCCGCAGTGCTGAGCACCTCGAAGACATGGCGCAGTACCCCGGCGGTATTTTCCACCAGCAAATCCAGTGCCTCATCTGATACCATGCCCTCTCCCAGCCTGGCTTGAACAATTCTTTTAACCGCCCCAAAGCCTTCAGTTTTCGTGCCCGACGGAGTCATCGTCTGGATCATGCGCAGGTTTACAACACTATTGAACTGTGGCAGAAATGAATCGGCATCGGGTGAGTAAAACAGGAAGATCGGGATGGTGTAGACAACATTGCATTCCACCCCCGTTAGCAACAGATGGTAGTTCACAAATAGATCTTGAGCCTGGGCAATGCCCAGCTTATCCAGGTCTTCCACAATGATGAGCAATCGTTTCTTCTTCGGTTCAAGTGCTTTGCGGACGGCACCGAAGAGGATGTTGACCTGGGCTAAGAGGTCGGAGGGACGTTTGCGCAGGCTGGCAATGGCCGTTCGCTCAGCGCGGGTATTGAACTTCGCTTCGGCCGATATTCTAGCAAACAGCCCGACGAGTCTCTCCAGAATACCGGTGTCCGCACCCACTGCCGCATGCGCCCCGGCTTCAAATGTGCTGGTTTTCCTTATTTCTTCGGTACTAAAATATTTCTCAACCGGGGTCAGAAGCCCTTCATCCACCGCCAGTCCCGCCTCTACTGATGCCTTCAGGGTTTGTTCCGCCATAACCAGAAGCAGGTCTTCGGCGTAAATGTTTACCAGGAACATTTCCGTTTGGGCTGAAAACTTTACCGTAAAAAAATCGTCCTTGTGCTCGGATAGAAATTTGTTGAGTTCGGTGGACTTGCCGGAACCTATATATCCGCTAAAGAGTAGCCGAAGGTCTTCACCCTCATTCAGGGTATTCCACAAACGCTGCCGTGTATTCTGCCGAGGATCCCGGGACTCATCGGTTTCGCAGTAATATTTGTCCAGCGATTCCCCCTCCAGGGGCTTAGAACTACACCTTCGCCTAATCTCACTTAAATTCATTTGAATACTCATTGTGCAGGCATTGTATCATATTGAAGCCATTTGATGCCATTACTATTCTTGGGGTAACTGGGGTTGGGTGAATTGTAACATTAACTGTCCTATCTCTCTTCTGGCATCCTCCATGATTTCATAGTCTTTTAGATAAACCTCCTCATACTTGATGGTTCGCCAGAACCGCTCCATATACACGTTATCTATGGCCCGGCCTTTGCCGTCCATGCTCAACTTAACCAATGTTTCCTTAAAGATGTCCTGAAACTCCTTGCTCGTGTACTGAACCCCTTGATCGGTGTTGAAGATTTCAGGTGAGCCGTTCAGACGGAGATTTCTTTCCACTACGTCAATACAGAAGGAATTATCCAACGAAGAGGAGAGTTCTCAGCTAAGGATCTTCCGGGATTACCAATCTATGACCGCCGTCAGGTAAACGAAGCCGCCGGACATTCTGATATAGGTGATGTCGGTACTCCATACCTGATCGGGACGCTCTACCTTCACCCCTCGTAAAAGATAAGGAAAAGCCTGTGAACCGGTCTCCTTTCGGCTCAAATTGGGCTTCTGATAGATAGTTCGCAGTCCCGTCACTCCCATCAGACGCTGTATCCTCTTACGGTTGACCTTGTATCCCTCCAGCCTGAGTTTGTCCCTAAGCATACGACTGCCCCAGGCGGGGTGATTCGTGTGAAGTTCGTCCATACGTCTCATTATCCGCAGGTTCTCTTCTGTTTCCGGCTTTTGTTTATGGCAGCAGGTAGAGCGGGCCATGTCCAAAAAGGAGCATTGTCTTTTTCAACCATATTTCGCTTCTTCTTTACTTGTCGAGACCCAGTTTTTTTTCAAAAAGTCAATGACTGTGAAAACTTTATTCACGTTATTTCCAATCCTCGTGGCTCTTTCTGCATATAACCGAGCAATAAGTGTAAAAAGTACATAATATGAAAACTGAAATCAAATTCCGTCCTAATCCAGAAACGAGATTAATGGAACAGGTGCAGGAAGTTTTACGTTATCACCATTATGCTTATTGCGCAGAAATTACGTACTGTCAATGGGTATTGCGGTATATTCATCATCATGGAGGAAAAACTTACCCACGAGAAATAGGAAGGGAACACATTGAAGCGTTTCTCCTCCTTACCTGGTTCGTACAAAAATGTTGCGGCATCTACACAGCGTCAGGCTTTAAGAGCGCTGGTTTTCCTTTATCGGGAGGTATTAGATATACCGATTGAGAGGAAAATGATACCCATACGCTCAAAAAAGAAGGTGCATCCTCCCACGGTTTTAACACAAGAGGAAGTTCAAGCCTGTTTTTGAAAATTAATGGAATCCATTCATTAATGGCGAAAATTCTGATGATGTAATGTTCATCGTCTCATCCATTCTCCCCGGTTTTTCAGGGTCGAAAGAGTGCTGGAGAGCGAATCCAACCAGGAGCATGAGCGGCAGAAGTTCAACCGGGTCGATATACTGGTATGCGATAAGGAAGATAATCACTTCATCATAGAAGTTCAGGCCGAAACGGAATCGGACTACCTGGAAAGGCTTCTGTTTGGAACCTGCAAAACCGTGGTGGAAAACCTGTCGCTGGGGGCATCCTTCAAGGAGATTTGGCGATGCGGGCCGAAAGTATAGAGGGCTTTGCCGAAAAGATGGGGCAATAGAGGCTTGAAGACTAATCGCATCGCCGTCAAACTGGTGTAGCACTCAATTGACTGGAATTGCGCCAGTGGACAAGCGGGATCGTTTGCCCCTTTCACGCAAATACATGTATAATCAGAAAGATATGATCATCAACCCCGAACGGCTCATCCGCTTTGACTGGGCCATGAAATCCATCCTCCGCGACAAGGCCAACTTCGACATACTGGAAGGCTTCCTCTCTGCCCTCCTGAAAAAGGACATCAGGGTCGAAAGAGTGCTGGAGAGCGAATCCAACCAGGAGCATGAGCGGCAGAAGTTCAACCGGGTCGATATACTGGTATGCGATAAGGAAGATAATCACTTCATCATAGAAGTTCAGGCCGAAACGGAATCGGACTACCTGGAAAGGCTTCTGTTTGGAACCTGCAAAACCGTGGTGGAAAACCTGCCGCTGGGGGCATCCTTCAAGGAGATAAAAAAGGTTATATCCATCAGCATCATGTACTTCAACCTGGGCACGGGCAAGGACTACCTGTATCACGGCAGAACCGAGTTCAAAGGCGTCCATACCGGCGACATACTGGAAGTCCGGCATATAAGAAAGATAACCGACGAAAACAACCGGGCCGTCCGGGTGCTGGAACCCAGGCCCGACATGTACCCGGAGTACTACCTTATTGAAGTGGAGCGCTTTGAAGATGTCATACGGGAAGAGGTCGATGAATGGGTGTACTTTTTCAAGAATGAAGAGATAAAAGAAAGCTTTCGATCCAAGAACATCCAGAAGACCAGGGAAAAGCTCAAATTGCTTAAGATGAGCCAAGAGGAACGCCGGGCCTACGAGAAATACGTGATCAACCTGGTATCGGAACGGGATGCCATAGAGACGGCCAAGGCTGAAGGCGAGGCCATAGGCGAGGCCAAAGGTGTGGCCAAAGGTGTGGCCATAGGTGAAGCCAAAGGTGTGGCCATAGGTGAAGCCAAAGGCAAGGCCGAAGGCATATCCTATGCCATTCTTGCCGTATTAAGGGAATCCGTCCCCGTCCCAGCCGCCCTTGAACAGAAGATTACCGAGGAAAACAACCTGGATACCCTGCGCAAATGGCTGGCCCTGGCGATGCGGGCCGAAAGTATAGAGGGCTTTGCCGAAAAGATGGGGCAATAGAGGCTTGAAGACTAATCGCATCGCCGTCAAACTGGTGTAGCACTCAATTGACTGGAATTGCGCCAGTGGACAAGCGGGATCGTTTGCCCCTTTCACGCAAATACATGTATAATCAGAAAGATATGACCATCAACCCCGAACGGCTCATCCGCTTTGACTGGGCCATGAAATCCATCCTCCGCGACAAGGCCAACTTCGACATACTGGAAGGCTTCCTCTCTGCCCTCCTGAAAAAGGACATCAGGGTCGAAAGAGTGCTGGAGAGCGAATCCAACCAGGAGCATGAGCGGCAGAAGTTCAACCGGGTCGATATACTGGTATGCGATAAGGAAGATAATCACTTCATCATAGAAGTTCAGGCCGAAACGGAATCGGACTACCTGGAAAGGCTTCTGTTTGGAACCTGCAAAACCGTGGTGGAAAACCTGCCGCTGGGGGCATCCTTCAAGGAGATAAAAAAGGTTATATCCATCAGCATCATGTACTTCAACCTGGGCACGGGCAAGGACTACCTGTATCACGGCAGAACCGAGTTCAAAGGCGTCCATACCGGCGACATACTGGAAGTCCGGCATATAAGAAAGATAACCGACGAAAACAACCGGGCCGTCCGGGTGCTGGAACCCAGGCCCGACATGTACCCGGAGTACTACCTTATTGAAGTGGAGCGCTTTGAAGATGTCATACGGGAAGAGGTCGATGAATGGGTGTACTTTTTCAAGAATGAAGAGATAAAAGAAAGCTTTCGATCCAAGAACATCCAGAAGACCAGGGAAAAGCTCAAATTGCTTAAGATGAGCCAAGAGGAACGCCGGGCCTACGAGAAATACGTGATCAACCTGGTATCGGAACGGGATGCCATAGAGACGGCCAAGGCTGAAGGCGAAGCCATAGGTGAAGCCAAAGGTGTGGCCATAGGTGAAGCCAAAGGTGTGGCCATAGGTGAAGCCAAAGGCAAGGCCGAAGGCATATCTTATGCCATTCTTGCCGTATTAAGGGAATCCGGCCCCGTCCCAGCCGCCCTTGAACAGAAGATTACCGAGGAAAACAACCTGGATACCCTGCGCAAATGGCTGGCCCTGGCGATGCGGGCCGAAAGTATAGAGGGCTTTGCCGAAAAGATGGGGCAATAGAGGCTTGAAGACTAATCGCGTCGCCGTCAAACTGGTGTAGCACTCAATTGACTGGAATTGCGCCAGTGGACAAGCGGGATCGTTTGCCCCTTTCACGCAAATACATGTATAATCAGAAAGATATGACCATCAACCCCGAACGGCTCATCCGCTTTGACTGGGCCATGAAATCCATCCTCCGCGACAAGGCCAACTTCGACATACTGGAAGGCTTCCTCTCTGCCCTCCTGAAAAAGGACATCAGGGTCGAAAGAGTGCTGGAGAGCGAATCCAACCAGGAGCATGAGCGGCAGAAGTTCAACCGGGTCGATATACTGGTATGCGATAAGGAAGATAATCACTTCATCATAGAAGTTCAGGCCGAAACGGAATCGGACTACCTGGAAAGGCTTCTGTTTGGAACCTGCAAAACCGTGGTGGAAAACCTGCCGCTGGGGGCATCCTTCAAGGAGATAAAAAAGGTTATATCCATCAGCATCATGTACTTCAACCTGGGCACGGGTAAGGACTACCTGTATCACGGCAGAACCGAGTTCAAAGGCGTCCATACCGGCGACATACTGGAAGTCCGGCATATAAGAAAGATAACCGACGAAAACAACCGGGCCGTCCGGGTGCTGGAACCCAGACCCGACATGTACCCGGAGTACTACCTTATTGAAGTGGAGCGCTTTGAAGATGTCATACGGGAAGAGGTCGATGAATGGGTGTACTTTTTCAAGAATGAAGAGATAAAAGATAGCTTTCGATCCAAGAACATCCAGAAGACCAGGGAAAAGCTCAAATTGCTTAAGATGAGCCAAGAGGAACGCCGGGCCTACGAGAAATACGTGATCAACCTGGTATCGGAACGGGATGCCATAGAGACGGCCAAGGCTGAAGGCGAGGCCATAGGCGAGGCCATAGGTGAGGCCAAAGGTGTGGCCAAAGGTGTGGCCGAAGGCATATCCTATGCCATTCTTGCCGTATTAAGGGAATCCGGCCCCGTCCCAGCCGCCCTTGAACAGAAGATTACCGAGGAAAACAACCTGGATACCCTGCGCAAATGGCTGGCCCTGGCGATGCGGGCCGAAAGTATAGAGGGCTTTGCCGAAAAGATGGGGCAATAGAGGCTTGAGGACTAATCGCGTCGCCGTCAAACTGGTGTAGCACTCAATTGACTGGAATTGCGCCTGTGGACAAGCGGGATCGTTTGCCCCTTTCACGCAAATACATGTATAATCAGAAAGATATGACCATCAACCCCGAACGGCTCATCCGCTTTGACTGGGCCATGAAATCCATCCTCCGCGACAAGGCCAACTTCGACATACTGGAAGGCTTCCTCTCTGCCCTCCTGAAAAAGGACATCAGGGTCGAAAGAGTGCTGGAGAGCGAATCCAACCAGGAGCATGAGCGGCAGAAGTTCAACCGGGTCGATATACTGGTATGCGATAAGGAAGATAATCACTTCATCATAGAAGTTCAGGCCGAAACGGAATCGGACTACCTGGAAAGGCTTCTGTTTGGAACCTGCAAAACCGTGGTGGAAAACCTGCCGCTGGGGGCATCCTTCAAGGAGATAAAAAAGGTTATATCCATCAGCATCATGTACTTCAACCTGGGCACGGGTAAGGACTACCTGTATCACGGCAGAACCGAGTTCAAAGGCGTCCATACCGGCGACATACTGGAAGTCCGGCATATAAGAAAGATAACCGACGAAAACAACCGGGCCGTCCGGGTGCTGGAACCCAGGCCCGACATGTACCCGGAGTACTACCTTATTGAAGTGGAGCGCTTTGAAGATGTCATACGGGAAGAGGTCGATGAATGGGTGTACTTTTTCAAGAATGAAGAGATAAAAGAAAGCTTTCGATCCAAGAACATCCAGAAGACCAGGGAAAAGCTCAAATTGCTTAAGATGAGCCAAGAGGAACGCCGGGCCTACGAGAAATACGTGATCAACCTGGTATCGGAACGGGATGCCATAGAGACGGCCAAGGCTGAAGGCGAAGCCATAGGCGAGGCCATAGGCGAGGCCAAAGGTGTGGCCATAGGTGAAGCCAAAGGCAAGGCCGAAGGCATATCCTATGCCATTCTTGCCGTATTAAGGGAATCCGTCCCCGTCCCAGCCGCCCTTGAACAGAAGATTACCGAGGAAAACAACCTGGATACCCTGCGCAAATGGCTGGCCCTGGCGATGCGGGCCGAAAGTATAGAGGGCTTTGCCGAAAAGATAGGGCAATAGAGATATAAGGACTAATCGTACCGTCATCGGTGGCAGTGTTAAATGTTTCACTTGCCGCCATTCCTTAATGGCAATACAGCGAAGACCCATATTTTATTCAGACAGTATGGCCTTATCCATATTAGGAGGATTCCAGCAAATCCCAGAGAGCGCTGAATTTATCAACTATTTTATAATTCGTAAGAATTATTTCCAAAAAGTCCGAAATAACATAACTGTAATTTGCCGAATGGTCACCGCCAAATGAATGAGCAAATTCATGGAGGTAAGTAGTCATTGATTTGGAGAAGTTATTTTTGCAAAAGAGACTGCCTTTAAGGGCAATATAGGGCAGTTTAAATCTTATATGACGACCCGAAGAGGTGGCAATGGTTTTTGTAAGTTTGATGCAGCTTGTCATGCCTTGCCAGACGCCATTTTCATTTTTTATAATCCGCGCCGGAGGCAGCCGATCCGATTCCATATAATCTTCAAATAGTACTTTAGTAACGATTTCCAGTAATTCAATATACCTTTTTTCTTTTTCCATCGGCAATCTTGTGACATTGAACCCATCATTTTCTTCACATACTAGCTCCAGTTCGGGATAGCCTAATTTCAAGAATCCATTCTGGACCAATTTATACTTAATATCCTGTTGCCTCAGCCATGCCAAAGCCTGGGTCCGCTTGTTTTTCTGTGCTATATTGTTAGATGCAATTTTTCTTGCTACGAGCAAATTGGGGAATTCCTCCCTAAACTTTTTTACATATTCTTCGGATTCTGCTGTAATCTCCGCCAAATTTCTAATTATCTTATACCAAGAGTTAAAATCATATTTTTTCTTCGGATATCTGTACCATTGATTCTTTAAGAGGATCAGTAGCTCATAGGCGGGCTTTGAGGGGATTGTTTTTACTATTTTTTTAATTATAGAAATGACATCCATTTGATAAAAACTGTTTCGTTCCCTATCCATGGGAGGTTGGTTATGGATACAGAAAATTAGGGGATTTGGTAGTGAACCAAGGGCTTGAAATCCTGAAAATATTATTCCTTGACCTGTATATTGGTAAGTTGAAGGATAATCATAAGGTTTTGGGACCTTTGATCGGAGATAGATGGCAGCCAATCTGGATGACCATATTTCTCTTCCAAATAATGGGTTGTCCCTATAATAAAAACTTAATCTGGCACATTCAAATATTTTCATTTCATATTCACGAAACGAGGAGATTGTTAAAGTGGTACAAGTATGCTGTTTACTATATTTTTTAATTCTGTAAGCCAGCGATTTCAGCGTGGAATTATCAATATTGATGTTCGTGGTTGTGACTTCTAAGTCCCAATCTTTTGAGGTCATGGATATGCCCCAACTGTGATCCCTTAAGGCACAGAGGGAGGCGATTTTAAATCCTTCACCGAAATATCCAGCATATAACCCATCACTGTCTCTTTTGGTGGAAGCTCCAATATGAATTAACCAGTCATAGCTGAATGATACATCGGTAACTTCCATGATCAGTTTGTTGTCATCCCTTCTATGGATGAATCGATTTTTCCATTCATCCGGCCCAACGGCATCGTAGAAGTTTTGAATCAAATCCCGCAAAACTTTATATTTTGACCAGCGTACAGGATATGTATAAACTAAATTAAGGGAAACTATATCATCCGTCATGTTTTGATTTCCTATTTTGGATATCCCCTACAAATCCGCATGCCACAGGCCTCACACGGGCGGACATGAGGTAAAACGAATTTATCCTACTATACAGGAATACAGGAGATCGCCACAATTTGCATAGGAAATGGCATGGAAAATAGAGATTTTCCAAGTTAAAAGCATTCCCCTATCACCTGATTTGCCGTGGAAGTAATATTTTCTCAGGGCTGTATCTTAGCTGATGGAATTTTCTCATAGTCTGTTCTGACATTGATATTTGGTGAATTCCCAGGTTTCAAGTCCGGCCCGATCGTCCAAGGCCAGGCAATCTTGCGATGGGACAAATTCGAATTCCCCGAAGGCATCGATAAACCTCTCTGCGTGGTCCAGGAACACCCGCTGCCATGCCAGTTCTGTGCCGCGAATGCGAACGATGCGTTTGTCGCTGTCTATATCCGTGGACCACCATTGTCCATCCTCTGCGGCACTCATTACCCTTAGGGGGAAGTCCCGATCTATCGCCCATAGGATGATGAGGCCATCCAAGCCGGAAGAAACAAGATGCCGGCCATCGGGGCTGAAGGCCACGCTACACACCGTATCAGAGTGTCCAAACAGGGTTCTTAAGGCTTTGCCCTCTGTGCTCCACAGCTTCACGGTATGGTCATCGGAAGCGGAGGCCAGGAGTTTCCCGCCGGGGCTGAAGGCCACGCTACGCACCGCATCAGAATGTCCTTTTAGGATTCTTAAGGCTTTGCCCTCTATGCTCCAGAGCCTCACGGTTTTGTCAAAGGAAGCGGAGGCCAGGAGTTCCCCGCCGGGGCTGAAGGCCACGCTACGCACCGCATCAGAATGTCCTTTTAGGATTCTTAAGGCTTTGCCCTCTATGCTCCAGAGCCTCACGGTATGGTCAGAGGAAGCGGAGGTTAGGAGTTTCCCGCCGGGGCTGAAGGCCACGCAATTCACTGGCCAGGAGTGTCCTTCCAGGGTTCTTAAGGCTTCGCCCTGGGGGCTCCAGAGCCTCACGGTATTGTTATCGGAAGCGGAGGCCAGGAGTTTCCCATCGGGGCTGAAGGCCACGCTACGCACCGTACCTGAGTGTCCTTCCAGGGTTCTTAAGGCTTCGCCCTCTATGCTCCAGAGCCTCACGGTATTGTCATCGGAAGCGGAGGCCAGGAGTTCCCCACCGGGGCTGAAGGCCACGCTATTCACCCAGTCAGAGTGTCCTTCCAGGGTTCTTAAGGCTTCGCCCTGGGGGCCCCACAGCCTCACGGTATTGTCATCGGAAGCGGAGGCCAGGAGTTCCTCGCCGGGGCTGAAGGCCACGCTACGCACCATATTAGAGTGTCCTTTTAGAATTTTTAAGGCTTCGCCCTGGGGGCTCCACAGCCTCACGGTCTTGTCATCGGAAGCGGAGGCCAGGAGTTCTCCGCCGGGGCTGAAGGCCACGCTACGCACCATATTAGAGTGTCCTTTTAGAATTCTTAAGGCTTCGCCCTGGGAGCTCCAGAGCCTCATGGTAGAGTCATTGGAAGCGGAGGCCAGGAGTTCCCCGCCGGGGCTGAAGGCCACGCTATTCACCCAGTTTGAGTGTCCTTTTAGGGTTCTTAAGGCTTCGCCCTCTGTGCTCCAGAGCCTCACGGTCTTGTCATCGGAAGCGGAGGCCAGGAGTTTCCCATCGGGGCTGAAGGCCACACTAAGCACCTCCCCAGAGTGTCCAACCAGGGTCCTTAAGGCTTTGCCCTTTGTGCTCCAGAGCCTCACGGTATGGTCATTGGAAGCGGAGGCCAGGAGTTTCCCATCGGGGCTGAAGGCCACGCAATTCACTGGCCTGGAGTGTCCTTCCAGGGTTCTTAAGGCTTTGCCCTGGGGGCTCCAGAGCCTCACGGTATGGTCATTGGAAGCGGAGGCCAGGAGTTTCCCATCGGGGCTGAAGGCCACGCAATTCACTGGCCTGGAGTGTCCTTCCAGGGTTCTTAAGGCTTTGCCCTGGGGGCCCCACAGCCTCACGGTATTGTCAAAGGAAGCGGAGGCCAGGAGTTCCCCGCCGGGGCTGAAGGCCACGCAATTCACTGGCCAAGAGTGTCCTTTTAGGGTACTTAAGGCTTCACCTTGGGGGCTCCAGAGCCTCACGGTATGGTCATTGGAAGCGGAGGCCAGGAGTTCCCCATCGGGGCTGAAGGCCAGCGCTTGAACAGGGCCTTGATGCCCCCAGTTCCAGCATCGCACATGGTAGCTTGGAGCGGAAGGGAGGGAGGTCTGGGCCTTGGGCCGCGCATGGCGTCGATGGTACTCATGGACGGATTCACCGCTTGGGGGGAGGGTTATCTTTGAATCAATAAGGGTGAGTCTCCGAGGGGCCGATTCGGCATCGACTGCCCCCACAAGGCAGGCTTCCCAAACCGTCTGGTTGATGTAGGACCCGGTCAGTTCAAGCCGATCCAGTTTACATTCCTGCCAGCGGGACAGGTGCAGATTGCAGTTGGTCAGTACCAGACGCTTTGCTTTCAGGCCCCGAATCCGTGCCTTGGACGGGGGAAGATCAAAGAAGAAGCATTCCTTCAGTTCGGGCAATGCCATTCCCGCGTCTGCCAGAGCACTCGCCATCCGCAGGAAAAGGGAATCCCGAAGGGAATCGTGCTCCTCCTGCCGCGGATTCCCCGCATAGGCTACCAGCATCTTTCCCAGTCCCTCTCGTTCCCGCCGCCGGAGCAATGCCAAGCCCTCGGTGATGAATCGTTCTGTCAGTTCGGAAAGCGGCTTTTGCAGCCGGAAGCCGCCGGCGGCTGGAGATGCCCATCGGGCCAGGAGGTATCGGGCCAGAAAGTATTCCTGCATGGAGCTGTGGGTAAAGCCGAACTCATCCTCGCCAAAGCGCAGAAGAAGGGTGGAATTGCGCAGATCCTGCTCCAGTTGCTGACTGCCTTCGTGTTCGTACTGGGCAAACAAGTCCGCGTCCTGGCGTAGCCACTTCTGGTACCAGTCGTTCAAGTCATCGATGTTCAGCCTCTGCTCGTTTTCCTCCCAGAAGAATCCGGCAAGGTCCTGGAGCAGGCGCATTTTATGGCGGCGTTTCAGGATATGTTTACCCTCGTCGCGGCTAAGAGATTCCTCTATCAATGCCCCGTACACGGCGGCGGCATTCAGGGGAAGGTGCCTCTTGTTCATTGCCCTCAACCGGGGAATGGCGGGAGGCAGCTTGCTCAGCAGGAGGGGACGGCTGAACAGTTCGGCCAGATAGCGCTGGCTGTTGACCACCTCCAGCACCCGCGCCGCCTCGCCGTCTCCAAGCAGTTTCTGAAGCAACTGGCGCATCTTCTCAGGCGACAGGGGAAGTATTTCCACCGCCCGGTAATCATCCTTTCCGGCATCGGTGCGCCACAGCCCCCGCAGGAAGGCGGTTTGGCTTTTCAGGGATTCAAAGTGATGGGTGCGGCAGGACACAACCACCTTCACCTTGGATTCTATCCTGCTCATGCCCTCCGGGAACACCCGCATCAATTCGCCCAGGAAATGGTTGCGCATCTCGTCGGTGTAGTAGACCATCTTCTCGTCTAAGCCATCGAAGATGATGACCCTCTTCCCGCTCTGTGCCTCGGCCAGAAGGTCGTCGGGGCTGAGCTTAGCCCTGTGGAGACAGAGTGCCTGTTCCAGCATCTCCTCAAGAACTGGTAGCCTCTTAATACCCCCGGCATCGACGAAGGTGGAGATGTGCCGCAGGTCCATGTAGAGGGGGAGGCGCCAGATAGGATCTTCCTTATGGTTTTCGGCCAGCTTCTCGGCGAATATCCGGCAGCCGAAGGTCTTCCCCATGCCGTAGTCGCCGAGCAGGGCGTAGATGGGTTGACGGTCCGACTTTCCCCAATTCAGCATGTCGGGTATCAGGATGGTCGATGGCCTATCATCCGCTTCCCTCGGAGTGGTGTCTTTCCCCAACTTCTCCATGGGACTTTTGCTAGAGGTGGATCGAAAATCGGGGGACACAAAATGCTTAGAATCATATTGTTCATCCTTAGAGGGCCTGCCGTCCACCTCCCGATATAATTGGGCGGCTTTGTGGTGGGCGGGCCCATCCGAAGGACTTTGTTCGTCCTTGGCGCTATTGGCGCCCCGGTTCGCAGATTCTTGAGCGGCAGCTTGGACTAGTCCGGCAATTTTCTCCGTGAAGCCCTTAACAAAGTTCCGCTGTGTTTTTGGAGTCCAACAGGCCTGAAAGAAGGCTCCGGGACGGGGGTCATTAAGATAATACACCTGCTGTTTCCAGAATTCTTCGTTGAGCTTAGTCTGATTGTCCGGTAGCATCCCGCGCCAAGCCTTAAAAAAATCTGAGGGATAGGCTTCTTTACCATTGATACGCGAATCAAGTCCGAACAGCAGGAGGTTACCCTCATTCAAGAGATGGGGTAGCTCCACTTTGGTAATGAACTTGCTATTCAGGTAGGCCTCGGACAGGGCGGCCAGCCCGTAATCGGCCTTCTTCAACTCCTCGCTGATCTGGTCAACAAATGAAGTGCCCGGGGACAGTTCTTTCATTGTCCAAATGTAAACTGGCCGTCCCACCCTTGAAGAGATGGTTTCAAGTTCCTTGGATAAAAGGTCCTTGAAATGGAAGGCATCACTGGTGTTGGTCTGTGAAAAACTCAAGAGCAGCCGAACGGCGTTCTCTGGAATTTTATCTGCCGTCATATCCAATCCGTCGGAACCGACATAATTGCTTAGATCGTAGAGGCGATTAACCGGCGGCAGGATGCTGACGGCGGGAAAATCCGCCGTGAATTTCAGGCGTGGCGGCAGATGTTTGGTCTTGCGCATTGTGAGGATTTCCATCGATTCCAGCAGAGTCTTGAACTGCCGATCCTCAGGGGCCAGTCCATTCGCAATATCCCCAATGGCCATCCGCACCCGTTTGATAAAGTTGCGCAGGCTGCCCTCCGCATCCTTGGCTCTCGGATAGAGGGCCTCGATGGCCTGTTTTCTTTCCACGCAGTCCTCTTCGTCGAGCATCCTGACGAGTTTGTACAGGTTCTGCGCATCCGTTTTGCCCAGCTCATTACGGGCGAGTAACCGGTCTACCGCTTCGATAATCCTGCTCATATCATTACCTCCATAGATAATAGGGAATTCCAAAAATAACCGGGTTTTGGAAGAGCCTTGAACATAGGAAAAGTATACTATAAATTCCAGGCCAAGTCAAGCATTTATTTTACATTTGTAAATATATTTCCTTTTTGAAGGGCATCCTCGACTTGCCGAGGGCTTGGACGGTTCGGCGAGGAAGGTTGGATGCTTTTATGTCCGGCAAGTTTACCCTGCCCACGATTCCATGCTAATCTGCAATAAATTAAGACAGAAAGGAATAACCTATGGCTAAAACCTATTAAGTTGCGGTATTATCCGGTGATGGAACCGGCGGTGAAGTGGTTACCGAGGGGATGAAGGTGTTAGAGGCGGCGGCGGGAAAATTCGGGTTCAAGCTCGATTCCCAGCAGTTCGACTTTGGAGGCGACTATTATCTGAGAACGGGCGAGGTGCTGCCGAAGAGCGCAGTGGGTGATCTGCGCCAGTTCGATGCCATCTACCCAGGGGCGATTGGTCATCCAGATGTGAAGCCGGGGATTTTGGAAAAGGGCATACTGCTACGGCTACGTTTTGAACTGGATCAGTACATCAACTTGCGCCCGGTTGAGCGTTGCCTACGCTATGCCTTTGATTACGCCGCACGGCGGGGCAAGAAGGCCCAGGGTAGGGGAGAAGAAAACACCCTGGGACTGGTGGGCAAAACCAACGTTCTTACCTACGTTTTCGACCTCTGGGAGCGGGCCTTCCACGAAATTGGCCAAACGGATTATGCCGAAATTCGCCGCGATTATTACCACATAGACGCGGCTTGCATGTGGATGGTAAAAAATCCCGAATGGTTTGATGTGCTGGTAACCAGCAACATGTTCGGGGATATTATCACCGACCTTGGAGCCATTACCCAGGGGGGGTATGGGCATCGCGGCCAGAGGAAACATTAATCCCCAAGGTGTCTCGATGTTTGAACCCATCGGCGGTTCGGCGCCGAAATACACCGGCATGGGTATCATCAACCCCTTGGCGGCCATTGCCGCGGGAGCGATGATGCTCGACACCCTGGGCGAATACGATGCCGCTCTGGCGGTGGAAAATGCGGTAATGCATGTTACCGGCACTAAGCTCAAGAGCCTAGCAGCAGGGAAGATGGGCTATTCCACCAGCGAGGTAGGGGACTTAACTGCCGCCGCCCTTTAGGGCAAAGTGCACAGGAAGTCGGCCGCCCCTTGGCGGCACAGTTCTCGCTTGAGCCTGCGTCCTGACATATACCCCGAGGGAATTCCGACTTAAATCGGTGAATTTGAAAGGCAATTGAGGGAATTCAAATACGGGAGGAGTTTTTGATATCTTCTTGTGCTATAAGGGTTTACCTATCGTTGCCAAAACACTCCAGAGGCTCTTCCAAAAATAACCGAGTTTTGGAAGAGCCTCAATTATAATGTTTAGTTAAGGGGTTTGACAAATTTACCGCAGTTTTATAAGAAATTCGAATGGATTCCCACAAATTAGCCGCCGCCTTTCTTCTGTCCATCGTGTTCTGTAAACCCCTGTCCATAAAAGGAGGTGCGGATTCTAATCCCGGTTATATAGAGCGAATTCGCAATGGATATTTGGGTTTCGTATTTGGTATCTACATCATCAAGAGTTTCCTGCGAACGAGGAAAGATTCTGCATAACCATGGGAACAATTTGCGAACATTCAAAAGTTCACTTTACCGGAATGCTCAGAGGGGACATATGCCAAACATTTTACCCGCCTCGTATATCGTGAAATTATTGAAAATGAATTTTTAATGCAGGACTTGATGGATGGTCGTTTTGAATCGCTACGGCCATATTTCTTTTTCTTATCGAATATATTCTTTCTACTCGAAGTATACTCTATCAAGCATTGGCAAGCCCAGTATTATGTAAATTCAAAAGGGGAATAAATAAGGGCGGGATGCCCCTTTTCCCTGCTATTAGAGTTGTCAGGATGCTAAAGGGTACCTTATAATACCGGATTAAGCAAGCAGGAAATCGAGAAACTCTGGCCGAATGAGCAGGAAGGTCCCTGAGCACTGGCCCTTCCTATATGAACTTGTAATGCAAGTATATTCTTTAGGAATTCAATTGAATTGCAATTCGGATTTTCTTACTAAACAAATTATCGCTTATATTGGAAACAAAAGAAGATTACTCGATCTCATCTACAAAGCCATTCAAACTATTATAAAGGACGTAAAACCTGGTTTAAGGTTCTTTGATGTTTTTGCCGGAAGTGGTATAGTTTCGAGATTAGGGAAAGAGTTGAATTTTGAAATATTTACTAATGATTGGGAAGAATACTCCTTTATTCTTAATAACGGTTTCATAAGAACAAACAATAGAGATATCCCAAGAGTATTTGGAAGTGAGAATGACTTAATGAATCTTATGGAAGAATTAAACAATCTTCCAGATCCGAAGGCTTCAGATTGTTACATCTCTAAATATTTTGCACCAAAAAGTTTTAATGTTGATGATGTAGATTTCAGGAAGGAACGGCTCTTCTATACCAGAGATAACGCACTTACAATTGACAAGATCAGAAATTATATCGAAAAAAATTACCCCAATGAAGATCGGCCAGAAGCAAGAAATATACTTCTTAGTCTTTTGATCTATGAAGTAGCAACACATACAAATACATCAGGAGTATTCAAGGCATTTCACAAAGGATTTGGAGGTCATAATCGTGATGCAATAAAAAGAATCCTATCACCGATTCGTATGTCAAAACCGATTTTGATTGATTCGGATTTCCCAGTCCATGTTTATCAAGAGGATTCGAATAAATTGATTAAAAAAATAAAAGATATTGATATTGCCTATCTTGATCCCTCTTATAACCAACATCAATACGGCAGTAATTATCACATGTTAAATACAATTGCTCTATGGAATAAAATTCCGGCGTCTTTAGATTTAGATGAACAAGGTGTGTTGAAAGAAAAAGCTGCTATTAGAAAAGATTGGGTAAAAACAAAATCTAATTATTGCTATCAGGATTCCGCCGTATCGTCTTTTCAGGATTTGATTGAGAATCTGGACGCAAGACATATTCTTATTAGTTATAGTACAGATGGAATTATCCCATTCGATGTGATGAAGGACATTTGTGCCCAAAAAGGGAAAATATCTATTGTAACTAATGGATATACAAAGTACCGAGGAGGCAAGCAGAGTAACAATCGCCTCAATACAAACATTGAGTTTATTTTAACGATAGGGTACCTCTAAAAAATAGTTTTGCAACCCTTGATTCGGGAAAAATGTCCTTTTTTTACATTTTGGTCTGAAAATTTCGACCTTTCTTAGCGATTTCACCTACATTCGTGAGCTAAATTCACAAAAAGAACATTTTCTTGTAGGATGGGCCTAGACAGCTTAGCACTCTGATATGTTCTTCTCGGATATTCATGGCCTCTATCGTTTTGTTACCATAATACAACAAGAGAACATCCTCAAATATCATGAATACCCATCGAATGATCGGGCACCGAGTCGGTATAGGGATATTTCCTATACCGTTTCCCCAGTTTAGACCATTTTGGAATTACAGCTTTGATTCCCAGCTCCTTCATTAACCGATTATAATGCTCTTCTGATTCTATTCCAGTATTCATAATTTAAGTATCAACCGTTCCCACTGATATGACAGAATTCCCATCATTTTTTACAAAGAATTGCTAATCTGAACAGTTACTGCTGGCAATTCCGGAAATCTGTGTTCATCTGCGCTCATCTGCGGATAAAAAGTTTCTGGTTCAATCTGTAATTTCAAGCGATAAACCATACCCGTTCTATTTAAAAATCTCTGAGAAACTTAAAGGGAATTTGTCAAAATTAACTCACGAAAGCAGGATTTCAACCCGTTATCAGGCTTTTTTCGGCTTCCGGAGCACATTCAGTGCCCACTTATCCCAGGGATTGTCTCAAATACACATAACGACAGATGTTATAGCTAAGGTTCAGTAGTCCAATGATCCCTTCTATTCTCTCTTTGCCTATAGTACGCAACTTGTCCACTTTCATGGTCGTTTTCATAAATCCAAATACGTGCTCCACACGGACGCGAACCTTCGATTTTTCTTTGTTGGAGGCATTCTCTTCATCGCTTAACGGTTTGTTTCTGTAGGCTTAGAATCATGTACTTCAACACTGCTGACCCTGTATTTTTTTATCAACTTGCTTCTCGCGTCCACCTTAAGGGCACCTCTAAAAACCTTATTTCGTTTTTGGCTTGATCTTTTTCCTCGCTGCTACGTTGTCAAAATGCTCACGTAAGCAGGTGCGTACCGCAGGAGCAAAGCTCCGAGGAACGCACCGCCAACCGCTTAAGCTAGCTCCGCTTTTGCCTGCCCGTGCGTGTTCGCGCGCAGACAGGCCGCCTTGCATCAAGAAAAAATTTAATCAGGTGTGTACCGCAGGGCGTAGCCCGAGGAACACACCGCCACTGTGCCAAATTCCAAAAACGGTTTTTTAGAGGTTGCCTTTTGTATATCTTCCTTTTTCAGGTCTCGAGAAAATGACCGAATACTTCAGACGCACTGTCCTGGAGTTCTTCACCGATAAGAAGCTGCTTACCGAGCAATTTGCCCAAAATCTACTCACATGGAAGCACTCAGGCTTCAGTATAGACAACAGCATTCGTATTCTCAATAAGAGATCCCGGGAGAACCTTGCTCAGTATCTGGCCCGGCCTCCGGTATCTTTGAAGAATATCCATTACGAGAGACTTCGGATCATGGAGATTTTGGGCTTAACGAAGATACGGATTTCTTGTTTTCCGATTTTGAGCCGGTATTTTCCAATTTTTCCGGTTCCAGCCTTGCCCTCTTCGATTATTTTTCCTATCATTTATCATTTATATTCACGACCATGTCGGCTACAATCTTAGAATGCCCAACATTAATGCCGCATTGGGGCTGGCTCAGATGGAAAGAATTGAAGAAATTGTGGCAGATAAAAGAGATACCGCCCTCAAGTATGATCATTTTTTTAAGAAGCTATGTTCTTCCAATCATTTCCCAATACAGTTTTTTTCTGAGCCTTCAAATGCATGTTCAAATTATTGGTTAAACACAGTTCTTTTTTCAGATGTGAAGGAAAGAAACAAATTTCTTGAATATACGAATGAAAGCAATGTGATGACCCGGCCGGTCTGGCGGTTAAATCATCGGTTAAATATGTATAAAGGTTGTCAGGTGGGCGATCTGTCTAATGCGACTAATATTGAAAGGCGGGCAGTATATTTGCCAGGCAGTGTGCGAAATGAAAACGATTAACATCCTTTTTTTAGGGGGGGGGAAACGGGTATCACTGGCAAAACTCTTTAAAAAGGTATCAAGTGATGTCGGAAGAGAAATCAACATCCTGTCATATGAACTGGATAAATATGTCCCGATATCATCTGAAGGAAAAGTCATCAAGGGACTTAAGTGGAATGACACTAATCTTATTAAACACTTGAAGCACATTGTTAAAACACATGCCATTAATATCGTGCTACCTTTTGTTGATCCAGCAGTTAGAATAGCTGCCATACTCAATGATGAACTGGATAATGTCCATATCCCTGTAAGTAACAAAGATATGTGCAGCCTCATGTTCAACAAAAGTAAGGCAGCCTGCTGGCTGGATGAGCAGTCATTACCTGTGCCTGAAATTTACGATATCAATAAGATAGTATACCCGGTAATTTTTAAACCAGTAACCGGTTCAGCCTCAAAGGGCATCATTGTTGTGCATTCTCCAGATGAATTGAGTTTTATAAAAAATCCTGAAAATTATCTGATTCAGAAATATATAGAGAAAAATGAAGAATATACAGTGGATTGTTTTGTGTCCAATATGGGTGAAATCATATCTGTAGTTCCAAGAATACGCCTGGAAACCGCTGGTGGTGAAGTCGTTAGGTCCCGAACAGTTAAGTGTGGAAAAATTATTCAGTTTTCTAAATCAATTCTTGCAAAGGGTAAATTTATTGGTCCCATTACTATCCAATTTCTGAAAGATCTCAACGATGGTAATATTTATGTTATGGAGATCAATCCCAGGTTTGGAGGAGGTGCTATTTTAAGTATTATGGCAGGTGCGAATACCCCGAAAATGATAATTAATGAATACTTAAATGTATCAAATGCGGAATGCTGGGATTGGAGAGAAAATACATTAATGACCCGATATTTTAAGGAAGTGATATTTGATGCAGTTAATAATTGATTTAGATGGTACCATCTGTACTGAGGAAAGAACATTCAGCCGGTCACTTGCCAGGCCTAAACCTGGTGCGGTAGAGGCAGTAAATAAGCTTTATGAAAATGGAAATACCATCATTATCTATACCGCAAGAACCTGGATGGAATATGAAATGACAACAGACTGGCTGGAAAAAAATATGGTCAGGTATCATCAACTGGTCATGGGCAAACCGATCGGTGATGTCTGGATAGATGACCGTGCTGTCAGGTTTGATGGCGACTGGCAAAAAACGATTGCGAAAATTGAGGATCTATTCCCTGATGGACATTGAAAATGTCATTATCATTGCCGAAGCTGGTGTAAATCATAATGGCGACATGGGTTTGGCAAAGACTCTGATTGAGAAGGCCAAAGAAAGTGGCGCAGACTATGTCAAATTCCAAACGGCTATACCTGAAAAGGTGATCTCCCGATTTGCGTCTATGGCTGAATATCAGATCAATAATATCGGTGAAGAAGCGTCACAACTGGAGATGTGTAAAAAAATACACTTACCGGTAGAATACTATGCTGACCTCAACCAATATTGTGAAAAAGTTGGAATTAAATTTGTTTCAACACCGTTTGATCTCGAATCCATAGATGTATTAGAAAAATTAAATATGGACTTTTACAAAATACCGTCTGGAGAAATTACAAACTTACCATATTTGGAAAAGATTACGGAAAAGAAGCGTCCCGTAATACTATCGACTGGAATGTGCGGTATCGGTGAAATTGAGTCTGCTATTACGGTTCTGGAAAGAGGAGGTCTGTCCAGGAAGAAAATTACGATATTGCATTGTAACACGGAATATCCAACACCGTATGAAGATGTGAACTTGAGAGCGATGATAACGATAAGAAGAGCTTTTGGTGTAAATATTGGCTATTCAGACCATACAAAGGGCATAGAAATACCAGTGGCGGCGACAGCGCTTGGTGCAAAAGTAATTGAAAAGCATTTTACATTGGACCACAATCTGCCCGGACCGGACCACAAGGCGTCACTCGAGCCTCATGAGTTGAAAGAAATGGTCAAGGCCATCAGGCATACGGAAATCGCTTTGGGTTCCAGAATTAAAAGCGTTACCGAGTCTGAAAAGCCTAACATAGCAATTGCCAGAAAAAGTATTGTCGCTGCAAAAAGAATAAAAAAAGGTGACATCTTCAACGAAACCAATTTAACGGTCAAGAGGCCCGGTAATGGCGTGTCACCAATGTTGTGGCATGACATCATTGGAAAAACGGCACCACGGGATTTTGTCATAGACGAGTTGATAGAATTATGAATAAAATCTGCGTTGTCACCGGGACCAGGGCCGAATACGGATTGCTGTCCGGCCTGATAAAAAAGTTAAGCATCGACAATGCCTATGAACTTCAGGTTATTGTCACCAATATGCATCTCTCCCCTATCCATGGAAGTACAGTTCGCGAATTGGAAAGGGAGGGCATAGGTATTGATAAGAAAATTGAGATTCTGCTGTCCAGTGATACGCCTGCCGGCGTTGTCAAGTCTACAGGGCTGGGATTCATCGGATTTGCTGATGCACTCGAAGAACTAAAACCGGAATTGTTGATTGTTCTGGGCGACAGATATGAAATTCTTGCCGCCGCGGCATCAGCGCTCCTGTTCAGGATTCCGATCGCTCATATTTCCGGAGGAGAAGTAACACAGGGTGCCTACGATGATGCCATCCGACATGCGGTTACCAAGATGAGCAATATACATTTTACACAACATGAGACATACAGGAAAAGGGTTATCCAACTTGGAGAAAATCCCGAATATTGTTTTAATGTGGGGTCGTTATCCATAGATAATATATTGAATACACCGCTGATGTCAAAAGGTGAGTTGGAAAAATCGCTGGGCTTTACATTTGGAAAGAAAAATCTTCTGGTGACATATCATCCTGAAACCACAGGTGATAGTGGGAACAGTTTGAGGTCGTTCAAGAATCTGACAGATGAACTGGGAAAATTGAAAAATACAAATATAGTATTCACCTATCCAAATTCTGATGACGGTGGTTTTGAAATAATCCGGATTATAAATGAGTTTGTAAAAAACAATGAATCGTCAGCAAAGGCGTACAACTCTTTAGGGTATAAACGTTATTTGTCTGCAATGAAATATGTTGATGCTGTCGTTGGAAACTCTTCTAGCGGCATTGTCGAAGCACCGTCATTTAGAATTGGAACGATCAATATCGGAAATAGACAACAAGGACGTTTGAGGGCTGAAAGCATTATCGATTGCGATACTGATAAAAAGTCAATACACGCTGCTTTTGAGAAATTGTATTCTAATGCATTCAAAAAACGACTTAAAAAGGTTAAGAATCCATTTGGTGATGGTAAAGCAGCAGAAAGGATATACCGTATTTTAAATCAACTGGAATTTGATGAGTTGAATACGGTTAAAGAGTTTTATGACTTAGCCTGAAACATCAGGGAGAGCATTGACGAATGTTTCCCCTAACAACAAGATGCCATTAATATTTACAGAATGCATAACATAGATAGGCACCTGGTCAGGGATTAGGCCTCGATACTGGAAGCAATTGATCAGTTAAACCAAACTGGTCACGCATTTACACTTTTTGTTGTTAACAGTTATCAGGAATCGGTTGGTACATTAACGGATGGTGATATCCAGCGCGGCTTTTTATCCGGATTAACCCAGCAAGATAAAACACTGGAATTTTCCTCCTGAGAATTCCATACGATTTGTGAAAAGTTTGATGTGAACAAATAATGGATTATTCTGGAGATGGGTCGGAAAAGGGGATATCGATTGAGTATCTAATAGAGTGATGGGAAAACGTTATTTGCATCTACACGATTCGACAATGTGCTCGGTTCAAAAGGGTCAGTAATACCGATATTCAAGGAGCAGATTAAAAACGGCGGTCCGGTTACGCTGACCGACCCGAAAATGACTCGCTTTATCATGAGTATAGAGCAGGCGGTCAAGCTGGTCATGAATTCTGCACAAATTGCTCGTGGCGGATGCGTGTTCATAACAAAAATGCCTGTAATCAGGATAAGCGGTGTTTTCCGATTTTGAGCCGGAATTTTTCCAATTTTTCCGGTTCCAGCCTTGCCCTTGCCCTCTTCGATTATTCTTCCTATCATTCATCACAAACTCCGGCCACAATTCCAGGGTGTTGAAGCAATTTTGACGTGTTATTGGACGTAATCCCCTCCTGATCAGGATTATGCCATACAAACTTAATGAGATAGAAGTTTTATTTGGTGCACCTATAAGAATTTAAATGGAATTCTTAGAAATTAGCTCACGAAGGTTGGATTTATCATTCAGAAACTGAGGAGAATTGAAATGAAACCTTTCCTGCTTTTATCCATTATTTTATCTCTGCTTGTGTCCTCATCATGTACAATACCAAATACAGATGATTCCAATAATACAGAATTGGGATGGAATTTACACTGGTCAGATGAATTTGATGACGGAGTGTTTGATGATTCAAAATGGACCCGAGAAGTGATGGCTCCCGGTACTGTCAATAAGGAATGGCAGGAATACACAGCCGAATCAACTCATTCCTGGGAAGCCGATGGAAATATGGTATTGAAGCTATCGTACGACGGGCCAACCCTGGCTCAGGGCAATTATACCTCAGCTAGAATCAATTCCTCCGGTAAATTTGATTTTACTTACGGAAAAATCCAGGCGAGAATACGTATTGACTATATGGAGCAGGGCGTTTGGCCCGCTTTCTGGATGCTGGGATCCTCCTGTGATGAATATGGTGGACCTGTTGGATGGCCCGATTGTGGCGAAATAGATATTCTGGAAGTTATAGGAGGAACGGATGCTACTTCACAAAAGGATAGGGAAAGGGAAGCCTGGACGACTATTCACTGGAGAAATCCTGTTCGTAATCCTATAAATGATCATGATGGGAGGAAATACGAAAACGGGATGCTGGTTCTTGATGAACCTGTTCACGGTGATGCCTATCATATCTATGAAGTCATCTGGGATGAGAAATACATCACCACTTTACTGGACGGAAAGGTCTTTTTTTCCGCATCAATTGAAGGTGCGAATAAGAGTGAGTTCCATGAAGATTTTTTCCTTTTGTTCAATATCGCCTGTGGCGGAGAATGGCCGGGAAATCCTACGCTACAGCAGGATGTGCATATGTATGTGGATTGGGTGAGGGTCTATAAAAAGGATGAGCTCAATCCTCCTTCCCGACCCGTGGTCCCCCTGAGAAACGGGACGTTTGACGGCACTCCGGCTTTCTGGCAGCCAATTGGTTTCAACTGGGAATTTGGTTATCCCGGTGGCTGGGATCAAACAAGAGCCAGCTATGACATAGTCAATAATGAATATGTTTGTGACCTGATTTATCCTGCTGAGGACTGGAATCCCAAGATCCGGCAGATCGGATTGACTCTTTTCGGACAGCACTCATATACCCTCAGGTTCGATGCCCGATCAATAGGAACCTCCAGAAACATAATTGTGCAATGTGGTCCCACGGAACGGGATATCGTGGGGGGGGATATGTACTTGCACGAAAGCCTTCAGTTATCGACGGCAATGAAAACTTTTGAGTATACATTTACCGCTTCGGATACCATATATAACGGTGGTGTCTTTTTCTTATGCGGATTGGAAACCGCCGATGTTGTTCTGGATAATATTGAGCTTGTGGATAATACTGATCCTTCATTGTATGACTGAGAGATTTGATAATCTTGATTCATAGGAAAAATAATGAGCTTAACCCCTATTTCTCACCAATAATTTGACACAAAGCAGGTTTCTCATGTTAAAATATTTACATGAAACGAAATACCAAACAAAAATGAACCCACTTTGATGATACAGAGTGTAAAGGGTACCTCTAAAAAACAGCTTTAGGAAATTGACGAAGTGGCGGTGTGTTCCTCGGGCTACGTCCTGCGGTACACACCTGATTAAATTTTTTGTCGATACAAGGCGGCAAAAGTGGAGCGTAGCCTAAGTGGTTGGCGGTGCGTTCCTCGGAGCTTTGCTCCTGCGGTACGCACCTGACAGTGGCGGTGTGTTCCTCGGGCTACGCCCTGCGGTACACACCTGTTTACGTGAGCATTTTGACAACGCAGTAGCGGCAGAAAAGATCGAGTCAAGAACTAAATGGGTTTTTTGAGGTGCCCTGTAGTTTCATGTTGGTGAGAAATAGAGGATAAAGAGTTTGAGGGGTTGCTTGATGAATCAGACGAAGGACAACAACTCTATGCAGATTCAGCATACCGATCAGAGGAGATGGAAGAAATGATAAAGGACAAGAAATTGAAGAGCAAGGTTCACCACAGAGCCTACAGAAACAAACCGTTAAGCGATGAAGAGAATGCCTCCAACAAAGAAAAATCGAAGGTTCGCGTCCGTGTGGAGCACGTATTTGGATTTATGAAAACGACCATGAAAGTGGACAAGTTGCTCACTATAGGCAAAGAGAGAATAGAAGGGATCATTGGACTACTGAACCTTAGCTATAACATGTGTCGTTATGTGTATTTGAGACAATCCCTGGGATAAGTGGGCACTGAATGTGCTCCGGAAGCCGAAAAAAGCCTGATAACGAGTTGAAATCGCTAAGAAAGGTCGAAATTTTCAGACCAAAATGAAATAAAAAGAACGTTTTTCCCGATTCAAAAGTTGCAAAACTATTTTTTTGGAGGTACCCTATTGTAAGTATATTGAAACTATTAGGAGGTTTTATGAAAAAAATTTTATTATTAGGGGTAATAGTATGTGTAAGTATCGGCGTGGTCTTTGCAAATGGTGATACTGAAAATAGTGTATCTGATGGTCCAGTGACTCTTGATGTTTTATCTTATGGAGACAACAGCTCTGCGGACAGTGCTGCATTTGATGTGTTGCTTGAAGAGTTTAGCAAGAAATACCCTAACATCACTATTAAAGAAGAACGATTATATGATGAAGCATATCATCAGAAGTTACAAGCTCGTCTTCAAAGTGGGAATGTTCCAGATATCGTATATGCGTGGGCTTCTGCACGAAGTAGTTCATTATTTCAGAGTCAGCAAGCAGTCGATTTGAGTGGATATATTGATACAAGTCAGTATTTAGATGTAGTAGTAATTCCTAAATCACCCATGAAGGGAGTAAAGGAAGGAATATATGTTCTGCCAATTACGCTTGGAGTAAATAGTGTATTTTATGTAAATAAGGAAGTTCTTAATACATTAGGACTCAGTGTTCCCAAAACATATTCTGAATTAAAAGCTATGACTCCCAGGATTAAGGCAGCGGGAATGACTCCTGTAGCAATGGCAAATGCAGCTCCCTGGGTGATGAACTCAACTCTGTTTGGTACAATTGTTGCGAGAATTACGGGAAATCCAAACTGGCTTCAAGAAGCAGCGTTGGGCAAGCATTCTTTTACTGATCCCGATTTTATAAAATCACTTGAATTTGTACAACAAATGTACAATGATGGAGTACTGGAGAAAAAATCTTTACAAGTGGATTATGGTGCCGCACTTGGATTGTTTTTAGATGGAAAAACTCCTTTTATGATTGATGGGCATTGGCGAGTAGGTGCAATGGCAGAAAACTCTGCATTTTTGAGTGATGTAGAAATGTTACCCTTTCCTGTACTTCCGAACGAATCGGGAAATATTGCTACTGCTTCAGCAGGAGAACCTTCACCAGGATATACTGTTACTCAAAACGCACTAAAAGACAAGGCGACCAAAGAAGCTGCATTGGCATTTATTTCTTTTCTCGTAGGTAAAGAAGGTGGATTTATCTGGGCAGAGAAAGCATCATTTATTCCAGTATTGAAATCAATGGATGTGAGTTCTATAGACAAAAAAGACTTTCAGTTGAAAAAGCAACTGTACAACGATGTAAAAATACTTGCAAATACCCCAGATCAGGTTCTGCCTTCTAAGGTGAATGAAGTATTAAATAATGGGTTACAAGAAATTGGGATCGGAGCAAAAACTCCCAAAGAAGTTGCAAAAGCGTTACAAGATGCAATGTGACATACCTTAAGGATAACTTCTTCCTTCTGCGGAGTGCAGTGAGAAGAGTTATTTGTAGAAGTTCTACTCATTATTCGTTTGACTAGTTTATGGGCACCTCTAAAAAACCTTATTTCGTTTCTGGCTTGATCTTTTTCCTCGCTGTTGCGTTGTCAAAATGCTCACGTAGCCCAGCTACGCTCCGCTTTTGCCGCCTTGCATCAAGAAAAAATTTAATCAGGTGTGTACCGCAGGGCGTAGCCCGAGTAACACACCGCCACTGCGCCAAATTCCAAAAACGGTTTTTTGAGGTCGCCTTATAATTTGTATGACTACTTGAATCAATTTAACAGGAGGGTCATTCATAATGGTAGCATCAAGAAAGCAACAGGCTGGTGTATATATATTCATGATATTTCCTGCCGTGTGCCTCTTTGCGTTGCTCATTGTATTCCCAGTGCTGAGAACTGTGTATCTTGGGTTCACAAAGTTTAATGTATTTATTCCTTCTGAAAACGAATGGGTTGGATTGGAAAACTACATAAGGATATTTTCTGATCCATTGTTTTGGCGAGCATTTAGTAATAATATGTTTGTCGTGGGAATTTCACTGTTGGGACAGATACCTATTGCATTGATTCTCTCTTATATCTTATTTAGAAAGTTTGTTCGGTTTCAAAATTTCTTTTTGGCAATGGTGTTTCTCCCACAAACTATTTCTACTATCATCATAGGGATTTTATGGCGTTGGCTTGTTATCAATCCCAATGGACTAGTGGCTCAACTCCTACAAATAATTACCAATAATCCTGATGCGATGCTTACCTGGGGATTACAACTTTCTACGGCTATGATTCCTATCGGACTCGTTCTCATCTGGATGTACACTGGGTTCTATGTGTTAATATTTTCCGCAAACCTTCAAAAGATCAGCGGTTCTATTGTAGAGGCGGCTGAAATAGATGGTGCCAATGAGTGGCATATTTTTAGACACATTATATTGCCTTTACAAACTGGTTCTATAGTAGTCAGTTCTATTTTATCTATTGCGGGATCATTAAAGGGCTTTGATTTGATATGGGCTATGACGCAAGGTGGTCCTGCAGATTATACCATAGTATTACCAATTTATATGTATAAATATGCGTTCAAAACAAATGAAATAGATGCATACAGTTATGGTAGTGCAGTAGCGACTATTATTATGATTGTATCTGTGGTGTTTATTCTTGGTGCAAGAGCAATAGGATCATATATGGAGAGAAAGCGAGGGGAAGTATGAAAAAAAATAGCATCTCTAGAATTATTTCATATGTAGTATTCGGTGGATGGACTATCTTTACTATTTTTCCTTTAGTATGGGTCATCTATTCTTCTCTAAAAACAGATCCTGAAATATTAACCAACGCACTTGCGTTTCCACGATTAGATAGTCTACAGTTTCAAAATTATGCTACTGCATGGAATGCCGCAAATCTTGGAAGGTATTTTATCAATTCATTTATTTATACTATTAGTTCTACTGTACTCATTATATTATTCTCTATGATGATATCGTTTGCATTTACAAAACTTCCTGATTTTGCCGCATTGAACAAAGTACTATATGGAATAATTGCTCTTGGCTTACTTATTACTGTTCAATCGTTACTGATTCCTCTTATCATATTATTTAGAAACCTGGGTATTATTGACACAAGGATATCTATAATCATCACATATACGGCATTGGGGTTACCCATGGCAATCTATTTGGGAACAGAATACATGAAAAGCATTCCCGATTCTCTTATTGAATCAAGCTTAATAGATGGGGCGAGTTATCTACGAGTATTTTTTCAAATCATTATGCCTCTTGTGAAACCAATTATATTTACTGTTTCTATCTTATCTATATTAGGGGCATGGAATGAGTTTTTATTAGTGTTTGTCTTAACTTCGTCTGAGACGACCAGGAGCCTCCCTGTGGGAATCCTTTCTTTTTCCAATCCTACAAGCACAAAATATGGACTTCAATTTGCTGCATTAGTAATAGGGTTCCTTCCGATATTATTATTTTATATAATATTTAATCGATACATTACTAAGGGGGTAGTGGCGGGAGCGGTAAAAGAATAATGATAATACATTAAGGAGCAGAAGAAATATGCGATACACGATGCACACACTGTTGTCTATAAAAAAAAAAATATAACTATACGAGTAACAAATAAACACAATACCCCACTGAGTGATTTTAAACTTTGTTTTACTATACCGATTGGAGTGGCGACAAATGTTCAAAATGCAACATTAATATATTCACTGGGGAGCTATGTAGAGTTTTCTTCTTTGCACACACTTGAACCATATAGCGAATGGATCTTTTCATTCAATGTTCCTGGACTTAATAATATTTCTGATACCCCACAAAATCCATTTATAGTACAAAACATTAAGGAGAATGGTGGCGCAGAACACATTATTGAAATAGAAAACCAAACTCCTGATATAGAAGATTTTTCTCAAGAAACAAATAAATATGATGAAGAAGTTTCTTTGATTATTGCACAGGCGAGCAAGCAAACTATATCCAAAATACTACCTATTATACCAGCACCTACCAGTGTAGAAATGGTCAATACACACACAGATTTTCTCCAAAAATATATGTGTTATATTGTCCAATCAAATGCATACGATTTACAAGAAGGAGTGGACGCTTTTATAAAGCTCATTCAAGATATGGATATAGAGACATACCTGGATCAAAAATCATCGTCTCACACGACTACCAATACAATGAATCTTGTCATTTCGCATATAGAAAATCCTCTCTCCCCAAAAAATCATGGGCCATATTATGAAATTACAATTTCTTTGGATAATGGCATACAAATACAAACCACCAGTAACATTGGTGTGTTATATGCTCTTATTACCCTGCAACAACTTTGGATGGCAAAGGAGGGAGTATTTCCTTGTGTTCATATTCAAGATTATCCGAGGTTTGCATGGCGTGGGTTTATGCTTGATACTGTACGACAATATTATTCCATAGAAGAAATAAAAAGAATTATACGAATTATGGTAGTGCATAAGCTCAATACATTTCATTGGCATCTTACGGATGATGAGGCGTGGCGCATAGAAATACAATCATATCCACACCTTGTAGAGAAATATTCTTATAGAGGATATGGGAAACTCATTCCACCATTATTTGGTTCGGGATACAGTGCATACGGTGGCTCATACTCTCAAAGAGAAGTAAAAGAAATTATTACCTATGCACAAACTTTTGGTATAGAGATTATGCCAGAATTTGACATGCCGGGACATTCATACTCCCTGAACCACGCATTCAAAGAACTACAAGAACAAGATGATGAGAGTATTTTTCAAAGTGTACAAGGATATTCTTCTAATGTGCTTAATCCGGCCTTAGAAAGCACTTATGAAATAGTTGAAAATATTATAGATGAGTTATGTAGCATGTTTAAATCCAGTCGATATTTTCATTTTGGTGGTGATGAAATTCCTGACACTGCATGGATAAAATCACCCCGCATACAGAACTTGCTTGCAGAAAAATCTCTTGCTGATAGAAAAGATTTACTGGGGTATTTTTACACACGGATAATACAAAAGCTAAATACACAAGGAAAAATTCCTGCCGTGTGGGAAGAAGCATATGTTGATACAAAATTACATGAAAATACATTAGTATTCTCATGGAAAGAAGACAAAGCAGGAATAGACGCCGCAATGCACGGGTATTCAGTGGTGCTGTGTCCCGCACAATATTACTATTTTGATATACGCCAAGGGACTTCCCCGTATGAAGTGGGAAGTTCATGGGCTGGGCACACCCATGTATATCATACCTATAAGTACAATCCTATCCCTTTAAATTTTGAATACTCGGATAATATTATAGGAGTACAAGCAAACTTTTGGGGGGAATATTTTGCTGATAAAGCATTGGTTGATTATATGATATTTCCTCGCCTCGCTGCGCTCGCAGAAACAGCGTGGCTTGCAGAAGAAAAGAAAGACTTCGATAGTTTCGTATTGAGATTAGAATATGGGTATAACAAAATGCTTGATACAATGAAATATAAATACCGATTTTGAATCATGGGTATATAAAAAGATTGCAGATTTCTCATGTATATACAACAATCAAACTATGGCAAGAAAGTCACAAAAAGCCTTCTATATTATTGGTGCGAATAGTGCTGGAATTTCTCTTTTCCATGATATAAAGAGTAAATTTCCATATAGCATAGTGATTTTTCTTGATGATGATCCATCAAAAGCTGGAACGAGTATAGAGAGTGCGCCAATCATGGCACCTATAGAAGAAGCATTAATTGCTTTGAAACCAAGCCCTAATACCGAAGTAATCATTGCTATGTCTTCAACTACTTCATCCTCCTTATCCAGTATGGCCTAATTGCTCAAATCATGCATGATGAAAAGCACAAAAAGCGAAAATTTCTTATAAATCCTGCGTTATTTTGCCCAAATACCGTCAAGCCGATTTGAAGTTTAATAAATTTGACTCAAAAAATGAGATTTCCTGTCTTCTCGGAAGGGAAAAATATCGATCTTATGTATAGAGAGTCCGTAATCGGTGGTTCTTATCATCACGGCTACGGAGACCCAATGGCCGAAGATTCGATACTTAGCCGCTTCTCCGAGTGCAATGGGATTGACGGGATGGGAAAAATGACGATGATTGGAAAGAAAATGAAACGCTTGGCGATACTTTTTATGCACTTGATCCTTGCGTCTCCCTCGGGGCGGAAGAGCAAACGATACTGAAAGAGTTGGATCTCACCTTCAGCCTCCAGGAAGACACCATGCCTCAGGCAGGCGCCAAGTGGCGATAGGTCGGCTTGCCCGGCAATGTGGGCTCCTTCGCCGGTGCCGCACGAGGGTATATAAGGCGTCTTGTGCATGTGCCATATTATGTTGAATTTTATTTTACCTTTTCTGAAGCATCAGTACCCTTTTCGCAGTAATACAGTATGTGAGGATACAAAATACTTCCGCACTGAAAAAGCAAAAGGCCGAATACCTTCCGCGGGGAAGAAACACCCTCCAACAGGTCTTAGAGCATCATTTCACCGATTTCTGCAGCCGGTATGATGAGAAGTATGCCGATACATTCGGGAAGTTATAGCTATCATTCAGCAACCAGCAGAAATAGACTGCCTTCTCAGGCATCCTGTAAAACAACGACGCCCTCCCCCGGGGTTGGATCCGGCATCGCTAAACTGATTTTTAACTTTCTCGCTTCCACGCTATCGTCAAACTACGCTCTTTTTGCGTCGTTTTGTGTACAATGTACCTCGCGTATCGCCCATGTTTTCCGGTTCCAGCCTTGCCCTCTTCGATTATTTTTCCTATCATTTTTTCCTATCATTTAAAAGGGGACGCCCCAAAGAGCAACTTTTAGGGGGCTATTATCATTTGCTTATGGGTTCATATAAAACAAAACTATCATCTTGAATTTTGTCTACTTCTGAAAAACCTGGATTATCCAAAAAGGCCATAAGAATTTCCGCCGCCAATTTATTTTCCCGGCTAAAAGTATGTCCTTCATGTGCAAATAATAGATGCCTGTGATTATCCAGTAGGTCTAAGGATTTTATAATCCAGCCAGGTGGAGTTGCAAAGTCTTCTCCACCAGAAAAAATCAAAATTGGAACTGAACTTTTTAGCGGCTTATTATCAAAGTATAAATCATCTCTATATTGCTCTATGTCCAAAGCTCCAAAGACATCATCCATGGAATTTCCCAAAAACCCAAGTGAACCCTTATAGGCTTTTGCCAATTGGGTTGTTTTCGGGCCAAAACCAAATCTGTCCAATATTGAATAATCACTTCGTAAATAACTCTCTGCTTCAACTCCAAAAAGAGTTAAAAATGATATAATTCTATTTTCATCAAAAACATATTTTTCGTACTTTTCCCTAAAATCTTCCATTTCTTCTTCGGAATATTCTTCTTCAACCTCTGGCATCTTGTAGGTGTTTGAATCAATAGAATCTAAAATTTCTCTTGCTTTATCTTCCGCTCTATTTTTATACGCCAAAAATGGAAGCTGGGTATAAACTATGTGTTCAATTGTTTCGTCGTCCAGAGAATGGTCAAATATTTTTTCAAGTCTAATCCTGAAATCATCCTCATATTTAGAATCATATTTCTCCGATAAAATCCTTAATTTATTTAAGACTCCCTCTCCCGATACAAAAAACATGGCATCTTTTGGCGCAACCCCATCTAAAATCACCTTATTAACTTTTTGGGGATAATCCTGAATAAAATAAGAAGCAACAGTTGTTCCAAATGAAAAACCATAAATATTTATTTTATCAATTTTCTCTGCTTTTAGTATTTCATTCAAATCATAAGCAATGTTTTTAGCATCATAATCACTTAATTTTATTCCTATTTCTTTTGCTGTTTCATGGCTTTTCGCGAGGATATTCCCATACTCCTCAGCGCTAATTTCGGGATCTAAAATACATTCAATAAACGGTTCACTGTATCCGGTTCCCCGATAATCCATAAGCAAAACATCCCTATTTTCATTAAGTTTGTTAAAATAGGAAGTTTCATCCAAAAGAATGCCATGAATCATATGACTTCCAAAATAATGTTGCCCGCTAAGAGCCGGACCTCCCTGTAGTAAAAAAACCGGTTCTTTTTTGTCTGCCTGATTTTTGGCCGGAATAACCGTATATAATATTTCAAATATACTATCATCCCCTAAATCATTTGGCGATGCCTTTGTTTCAACCTTATAACATTTTGCCCCAATTTCCACAAAATACGGACTTGGAATAGCCGCTTCTTTTTTACTTACTTCATTTTGTAAGTTTCCCATAGTTTTACATTCTGTAAACAAAAAACCAAAAAGAAAAATAAAACTTATAAATGCCAGTTTGGAAACATTTTTTATTAATGTTGAACGAATCATTTTTTCTTCCTTTTCTATTAGCCGAATGGCAGATACTGAAGCATCCACAAAATATCCACATACCCTCTCTTTTTCAAATTACACTTTAGAGGTGCCCTTTAGAAATTTCGGGTATGAGAATATGTGGAATCTTTATGTCGTTAAGCAGTCCACTTTGCGCTTCTCGCTTTTATTCTTCCTGGATGTATCCAGCCCTCCAGCGGCACACTGTTTTCTCATTGACAAACAACGCTTCGCAACTTTCTCGCATATATAGCCCATCTCAAGCAAGACCGGCACTCTCAGTCCATGCGCCGATTTTTAGAAGGGCATTGATCTGGGCAACATCATCGGTTCGCCAAGAGCCCATGGTGAGTTCCACGGGCCTTTCCCCAAGGCCATCGCTATCCGGCCGCCCACACTAAAACTAAAAGTCTTCCTTGTATTTTAATCTATAGGGTATCTCTAAAAAACAAGTTTGGCAACCCTCGATTCGGAAAAAATATCCATTATTTTCATTTTTTTTCTGAAAATTTCGACCTTTCTTAGCGATTTCAACCCGTTATCAGGCTTTTTTCGGCTTACGGAGAACATTAAGAAGCTGCTTACCGAGCAATTTGCCCAAAATCTACTCTCATGAAAGCACTCAGGCTTCAGTATAGACAACAGTGTTCGTATTCTCGATGAGAGATCCCGGGAGAACCTTGCTCAGTATCTGTCCCGGTCTCCGGTATCTTCGAAGAATATCCATTACGAAGGTTTTAAAGAACGGGTGCTATTTCATACCCATTACAACGAGTATTTCAAGGAAAACGTCCAGGGGAGTGCATCTGAGGTGAATTGTAACATTAACTGTCCGCGATAAAGAGGGCAAAAGAAGCCCCATGAAACTCATGTATACTACTTATATGAAAAGAGAGGAGTTAACATGGGACAAGAACACAATAGCACAAGCTATAGAAGGGGAAAACACTTCAATTGGGAGGAACGGCTTATTCTGGAAAAGGACATGCTGACAATCATACAGATGGCAATCATCCTGGATCGCCATGAAAGAAGTATACGGAGAGAACTCAAACGAGGATCGGTTACACTTCAGAATAGTGATTTATCTGCATATATGACCTATAGCGCGGACATTGGCCAGAGAAAAGCCCGTAGGGAGCTTGAAGCAAAGGGACCAGCATTGAAGCTTGGTGCCGATTACAAGTTTGTCAAGGAGACCCAGAAGCTCCTTAAAAAGAAATACAGCCCTGACTCAGTCATAATGCATTATAAGAAGTACTCATGGCCAACGGGTACAAGAATCAGTACGAAAACCCTCTACCGGTATATCTATGAAGGCCTACTGGGGAATGCCAGGATTATCTACTTAGGGGCAAAAGGAGGCGCAAGAAGGGCTCAAATGGCCATAAGAGGCATAACAGAGCGAAATCAGCAATGAAAAGTATTTCGACCACCCGCGTATATTGAGGATCGAGATGAATTTGGTCATTGGGAAATAGACAGCGTTGTGGGTGCTAAAGGCAAGGGCAAGCAAACTCTCATGACACCTGTAGAACGCTCAGGACGGGTGGTCATCATGGAAAAGTTGCCCGATGGAATATCGGGTAGCCTTGTAAAAACTCTGGACAAATTGGAGAGAAAACTGGGCAGTCGGCAGTTTTGGAGGGTGTTTAAGTCAATCACATGCGACAACGGCGGTGAATTTATGGATAGCGAGAATATGGAACGCTCCTGTTTAACCCAGCGCAAGAGAACGACTATTTACTACGCGCACCCATACTCATCGTGGGAACGGGGAAGTAATGAAAATGCCAATGGCTTAATACGGCGATTGATAGTGTCCAGTATAGTTCGCAATTTTCTTTCAAGAAGCCATCGAATTCTTCCATCAGGCAGCCTGTTCCAATTTCAGTCTTTGTTCATCTATCGCTTTTTCGCTAATATACCGTTTCCCAGAAGCCCAGTCTTCAGAGTATTCTATCAAATAGCAACAGATTAATCTGAGATATGATTCAATACTGGGAAATATTCCAACGACCCGGGACCTCCGGCGGATTTCTCGATTCAGCCGCTCTAATTGATTGGTTGATGATGTCTTTCTACTGTCTATTTCCGAGAATTCAAAGAATTGGATAGAGTCTTCAAGTCCCTCCTCCAGGCAGTTCATCAATTTGGGAAACTGCTCCTCAAATTCGTCTATAATTCTATTGGCATATTCACGGGCTGAATGTGAATCCGGCTGATTCCATATCTGTTTAATGCGGCCTGCTGGATACTTCTTATCACGAGCCGGTACATGGGAGAGGATATTCCTCATGAAATGGATCTTGCACCGCTGCCAGGAACATCCGATGAGTTCTTTACGAATAGCTTCCTGAAGACCAGGATGAGCATCAGAGACGCATAACCAGGCTTTCCTGAATCCTCTCGCCTTTAGAGACCTGAATAGCCCAACATAAGTAGATTCAGCCTCTTCCGGCATAGGTTCTACTGCAAGGATCTCTTTATGTCCTTGTGAATTAACACCGGAAACGACCATGACTGCCATATTCCGAACTCTCCCGGTTTTGCGTATCTTTTCATACAGTGCGTCTACCCAGATGACAGGATATTCGGAATCAAGTGTACGGCAGCGGAATTCATCCGCCTGTTCATCAAGCCCTTTGTTAATTTCGGATACCTGACTGGCTGATATATTTTCGATCCCCAGACTCATGGCGAGCTTTTCAATCTTCCTGGTCGAAACCCCGTTGATGAACGCTTCTTGAACTGCCTGAATCAGAGCCTGTTCGGATCTCTTCTTTTCAGTGACAAAGAAAGGAATATACCCGCCTTTTCTCAGCTTAGGGACCAGTCAATACAACGTTCCTAACCGGGTATCGAAACGGCGAGGTCTATATCCTTAAGAAATGTGTGGTCCTTCCTGTTGAATGAGAACCCTTTTTTGCACGGACTTTGTTCGCCGCTTCGATTTCCATAAGCTTCTCCGGCAGCCATTTCAATAAACTGAAAAGGGGATCCGGTTCCGTAATGAATTGGAGTAGCATATTTTCCAGATTCCCATTATCATTTTTCTTAGCCATCGTCTTCCTCCTTGTGGTTTTGATGGTTTGATACCATTCTAGAGAATTCGATGGCTTCTTTCAATTATGTAAATTGCGAACTTGATTGTACGTTATCTCCGTGGCTGACCCACGAGTAATTAATTGTTATGGAACAAAGGAGCAATAAGTGAAAAAGAAAGTCAAAATATTCTTAAAGAGATTTCCATGGAGTTTAATTGCATTTCTGAGGCTTGTTTTGAGGAAAAAATCATACCTGCATACAACAGGATGGGTTGAATCTCTCAAGCGTGGATACCCATGTGACTTTGAAGGATCTGAAATTCCTTGGATGAACTACCCAGTGATCAACATTCTCAAGGAACGTCTTAATAAGAATTTGAGTCTATTTGAGTTTGGCAGCGGTTATTCCACATTATTCTATGAAAAATTGGTTCGTGACGTAACCTCTGTTGAATATGATAGAGACTGGTTCTACCTCATAAAAGAGAAGACATCAGAAAATGTCTCATTATTGCATAGAGAGAAAGATATAGACGGTATTTATTGTCGAGCCATTGGTGAATTTGATAAAAAATTCGATGTCGTTATCGTTGATGGCAGAGATAGGGTTAATTGCGTGAAGTAGGGCATTGAGAGATTATCGGAAATCGGCGTTATTATTTTAGACGACTCTAGTCGGGAGAGATACTCTGAGGCTATTGATTACGCAAAGAATAAAGGGTTTCGTGTATTGAACATAGAAGGCTTGAAGCCAAGCGGGTACAGGGTTGATAGAACGACCATATTGTATCGTGACAATAATTGTCTAAACATATGATTGCATAACAATCGCATGCACTCGGACAGCAAAAAGCGCCGCTCCTCGTTCCTGGTCGCTCTGCTTTTTGCTGCCGGTGATGCGTGGCGTTATGTGTTTATAAAATACGGAGAAAATAATCATTAATGAATACAATCTACAGTTTAATAAGAAGTAAAACTGAAACATGGATAAAATTAGAGAAAGAGAACAACCAATCTCTAATCAGCAGTACCTTAAAACACACCAAAAAAACAAATAAACTTCGTCCCCCGCAAAGAGAATCAATCGAAACATATCTGTGGATTAAATTTGCCGGAGACAATAAAAGGCTTTCTGAAATGGTAAAGGAAGGTCTTTTGTATGATGATGTTGTCGCACAGGATTATGATAATTACCATACATTCAAAAACAATTATGTAACTCAATTTCTCAATCAGTTTTTTCAAGACAATGAATTAAAAACATTTCATAAAAAACTGGTTAATGACCCGACAGGAAGCACTATTAACTGGAACACTTTTCTTGATGAACTTCTTCATAATTTTGATTACCCAAATTATCTGTACAGTCTACCAATGGGGGCAGGTAAAACTTTTCTGATGGCTTGTTTTATCTATTTGGACTTGTACTTTTCTACCCTATTTAAAAATGATAAACGCTTTGCTCATAATTTTGTTGTTTTTGCACCACAGGCATCAAAAACTGCAATTCTCCCGTCACTACGCACAATAAAAGAATTTAATCCTGAATGGATACTGCCAAAGGAAGAAGCGGTTAAATTAAAGCAGATAATCACTATCGAAATTCTTGACAGCCTGAGTTCTAAAAGAAAAGATAAGCTTCATGGAAACAACCCTAATCTTGAAAAAGTAAACAGGATAAAACAAACAAAAGAATTCGGGATGGTTTTTATTACAAACGCCGAGAAAGTCCTACTTGAGCGGTATGATGATAAAGACAAGGTTTTAGTTGATAATCTGAAAAAAGGACAGCCTGATTTACTGGATGAGCGAACCATTGACGATATTCAAAAGACCAATGAACTGCGGGAAGCCTTATCACAAATCCCGCATTTGACCGTTATTCTTGATGAAGTGCATCACACCTACGGCGGGGCAGGAAACGGCGAGAAAAAACTGAGACAAGCAGTAAACATTTTAAACCAGCGTGGCAATATTAATTCTGTTATCGGTTTGTCAGGCACACCGTATGTCAAAACAAAAATCGAAATCGAAGACAAGAATATCACCTTGAACCAGATACAGGATATTGTTTACAACTATCCGCTTAATATCGGCATTGGCAGGTTCTTAAAAAAACCGGACATAAGAAAAGCAAGCGTAAAAGAAAGCGTATTTATTGAACAAGCACTTTCGGACTTTTTTTCAAACTATGACATAGACTACAAAAATGGAACTAAAAGTAAAGTCGCTTTTTACTGCCCATCAATTAAAAAATTAAACGACGATATTCTTCCTGTAATCCAGAAATGGTATCAGAAAAACCGCAAAGGCAAAGAAGACGAGATTTTCAGATACTATTCTGGCGTAGATAAAAAAAATAATCAATACGAACTGCCAAAAGAAAACCTTGCCATTTTCAACAATCTTGACAAGCCATATTCAAAAAAGCGTGTCATCCTGCTTGTGGCCGTAGGAACAGAGGGGTGGGATTGCAGAAGCCTAACATCTGTTGTATTGCCCCGCCAAAAAACGACCAAGAACTTTGTACTTCAAACCACCTGCCGATGCCTGCGAGAAGTAATTGACGCAACACAGGAAAACGCTTTGATTTACCTTTCAGGCGATAATTATGAAACGCTTGATAAAGAACTCAAAGAGAACTACCAGCTTTCAATTACCGACCTGACAGAGAAAAAAGAACAGACCATTGAAGTGCAGGTCAGAAAGCCGAAACTCGGCAGGCTGAAATATAAGCAGATTGAAACCAAATACAAGATTGTCAAAAAGACTTCCCCTGAAATCAAAAAAGAACTATCCGCTTTTAATTTTGAGAGCATTAAGAAGTCATTTGGATATGATAAAAGTATTGTATCCGGCAGTATCGGAAAAAGCGGACTGACAGGAGAAGTGGCGGTTGCCGATGTAAAGGCAGACAGCACGGCACTTTTCTCATTTGAAGATTTTATATACAAACTCACTTCCGCCACTTATGGATTGTTTACTGAAACGGAATTATATGATGGTTTTACGGATGGACTATCCGCTATTCATAAGAGCATTGAGAAAGAACTTGAGTGGGTGGTATTAAACCCCAATCTTGATATAAGCGATATAAACCGGATGATTGCTTCTTCCTTTATGGATAGGGTTGAATACACAAAAGAAGTTATTGAACAGGAAACCGAGATTGAACTGTTGGAATGGGAAGGCTCTCGCAATGAAATGAGCCTTGTATCACCGGAAGGACGGGTGTATAAGATTATGCCGATAATTCCCGAAAGAGACCTGCTTGGCAGACGAGGTTATGCTAATCACCCTGAGTATATTGAGGAAGATTTTTTTGGCGAAGATACTAACTGCGACCCACAGGACATAAGCTATAACTACATTCCCTATAAAATGGACAGCGAATTTGAGCAGAACGCCCTTGCCGAAATGCTAAAATTAAGCGAATTGAAAGACCTTGAAGTCTATTTCAACGGTTACAAGGATGAACGACTGCAATCCTTCTGGATACAGACACCAAGAGGTAGATACACACCGGACTTTTTGATTTTGCGAAGAAAAGAGAATAAGAAATACAAAATGGGGCAGACAATACCTATTGAAAAAGCCATCATCATAGAGACCAAAGGTAAGCCCTATTACAACGATGAGTTCAGGGCAAAGGAAAAATTTGTGAAAGATGAGTTTTTAAAACATAACAATCATTTCAGCTATCACTGCTTTTTAGATGAGGGAAAAAATGATTTTACTAAACACCTTGATACATTCAAGCAGTTATTAGAGGAATTTTAATTATGAAAACACCGAAACAGTACAATATAACCCCGGCCAAAGGACAGGCACTTCTCAATTTTCAGGGGAGACGCTTTCCTGATAAGATTGATGTTTTTGAAACAGAACTGATTGAAGAAGTGAGAAACACGAAAGCTAAAGAGCAGTCTTTGTTTGATAAAGAAACAGACCTAAATTCTGATTTTAGAAACCTGCTTATTCAAGGTGATTGCCTTTCAGCTTGTGCTTATCTGAAACAACAGAACATAAAGGTTGACCTTGTGTATATTGACCCACCTTTTGCCAGCGGTGCAAATTATGCCAAGAAGATTTATTTGCGAAATGGTGGTAAGTCTGCAATTGAAGCGGAAGATAATACCATCGGTGAAGAAGTGATGTATGGCGACATCTGGCAGAAAGAGGATTATCTGAACTGGCTTTATGAAAGGTTATTGGAAATCAAAGAAATTGTCAGTGAAGATGCAAATATCTTCGTTCATCTTGATTGGAAGATTGGTCATTATGTGAAAATATTGCTTGATGAGATTTTTGGGGAATCAAATTTAAAAAATGAAATTATATGGCATTATGAAGATAAGTTTGCTACTGGCGGAAAATCTCTTGATAAGAATCACGACACTATATTTTATTATTCACTATCAGATGAATCAATCTTTGAGCCTATTGCCATTCCAAAAAATGAAATTACTAAAAGAGCATTAAGAAAGAAAATTAATGGTAAAACTACCGATGTCCTTGATGAAAATGGGAATAAGATATGGGTAGAATATTCTGAAAAAAAGGCTGATGATGTATGGGATTTAGGTAGAACTATTTCCAACAGTGAATATCAAAATTATACTACACAGAAGCCTGAAGCACTTTTAGAAAGAATTATAAAATGCGCATCAAAAGAGAATCAAGTAGTTGCAGATTTTTTTAGTGGTAGCGGTCCAACTGCCAAAGTTGCAAACGACCTAAACAGAAAATTCATTGCCTGCGACATTGGTATAAACGCTCTTCAAACTACAAGAGACCGCCTTTTAAAAGCTGGGGCAAATTTTGATATTCTAAAAATACAGGATGGTTTACGTCTTTTTCGTAATCCCGCACAGACAACCGCAAAGATATTCGGCATCATTGATGGCTTCAAATCACGAACAGAATTAAATTTGAACGAGTTCTGGGACGGCGGTATTGCACAATCCAAAGGCATATATTCACTTGTTAAGTTTTCGGGCATTCACGACAAACTGACAAAAGAGCTTCTCGATGTTTACCTTGAAGAAATCTATAAACTGGAAGATACATCCAATAAAGCCAATGAAGTTATTATCATATACGCCCATAAAGACTTTGAAATTGACCAGGAGTATTTGAATAAACAGCTTAATAAAACTGCTAAAACAGAATTAGAGGTGAAACTGGTTTCACTTGACAGTTTACTTAGTGAAAAAAGAGATGCACTGTTTACACCTGATAATGCAGATATAAAAGTCACAAAACAAGGCAGTAAATCTAAAGTTGAAATCAAAAAGTTTTTCAGCCCTTACCTTAAAAACAAAATTGATGATTATAATGCCAAAAAAACAAAAAAAGGAACACTTGAACAGGACTTATCAAAAGCAGTAAAAATCAGCAGTAACGGACTTGAACTGATTGAAACGGTGCAATTTGATACTAGTCTGAAAAAAGTATGGAAAAGCAATCCTGAATTGGAAGATAAGGCTGGTATCAAGGAAAAGATAAAAGGTACTTATACTCTCGATACAGATAAGTTCAAGATGAAAATAAGAAATATTGCGGGGGACGAAATAATAATTGATAGTGAAGAGGTTAAGAAATAACAAATCGTTGCACCTGACATTTTTCCGCTCTGCTCCAAAATGCAGACGAACTCAATCGTTAGATGGATAAACAAGAAGGAAAAATTATGAAGAAAAAAAACAAAGAAGGAATAATTAAATCCGGAAATATTGAACTTTTTGAAAAAGGTAATTTAGATATCATAAAAGAAATTTTCTCAAACAATTACGTTGTTCACGTTGGAGACAAGAATTATAAAGGACATGAATTTATAAAATGATGGACAAAGAAACTTCGTTCCGCTATACCAAACATTAAGATTGTTAAAATTGAATTTTTAAATCAGGCAAAAAATATTATTGTCTGGCAACGCACATTACGGGGAATACATAAAGAAGATTTTATGGGTATCCCATCTACAAATCAGAAAGTGAAATGGGTAGAAATGGTTGTCTCACATTTCAAGGATAACAAAATTGTTGAGGAATGGGCAGCTTCAGAGATTCTAGGTGAATTACTTTCAAAATCACCTTGTTAGCAAAAGATATCTTTAACCTCGAAAGAAATAAAATATGGCAACAATAAAAGTAAAAGGCAAAGAAATTACCGTATTCAAGCAAGAAAAAGAAGATTATATTTGCATTACAGACATAGCACGATATAAAAATCCAGAAAGAACCGATGACCTAATCAAGAAATTGGTTACGAAACAGAAATACTATTGAATTTCTAGGAGTATGGGAACATTTAAACAATCCTGGCTTTAAACCCGTCGAATTCGACGGGTTTAGAAAACAAGCCGGTCTTAATAGCTTCACCCTAACCCCTAAACAATGGATTACATCAACGAACGCCATTGGGCTGATTTCTAAAGCAGGAAGATATGGCGGAACATACGCTCATGAAGACATCGCTTTTGAATTTGCTTCATGGATTTCTGTAGAGTTTAAATTATACCTCATAAAGGAATTTCAAAGGCTGAAGAATGAAGAGCAAAGATTACTTGGCTGGGACATAAAAAGAAATCTTGCAAAGATAAATTATCGTATCCACACAGACGCTATTAAAAAAAACCTCATCCCCCAAGAATTATCCAAAAGTCAAATCAATCATATCTATGCGTCTGAAGCAGATATCCTAAATATGGCACTGTTTGGAATGACTGCGCAAGAATGGCGTAGTAAAAATCCCGATAAAAAAGGAAATATTAGAGACTATGCCAACATCTCACAGCTTATCTGCTTATCGAACCTGGAAAATTTAAATGCTTTATTTATCTCTGAAGACACTCCCCAAGAAAAACGATTAGTAAAACTAAATAAAATTGCGATTCAGCAGATGAAACTATTAATAGAAGAAGTTAAAATAAAAAACATAGACAAAAAAAATAAAAACCTATAACAATTCAATCAACCGGACTTTTCCAGCGGCTTCGCCACTTCCAAAGCCGGTTATTTCAAATGTTATACCATATAAGACTTATAGCATTTATATAGCTATGAATATATTATTTCATTCGATTGAAATATAAATTATTCCTGAATAAGATAGTGTCCAGTATAGTTCGCAATTTTCTTTCAAGAAGCCATCGAATTCTTCCATCAGGCAGCCTGTTCCAATTTAAGTCTTTGTTCATCTATCGCTTTTTCACTAATATACCGTTTCCCAGAAGCCCAGTCTTCAGAGTATTCTATCAAATAGCAACAGATTAATCTGAGATATGATTCAATACTGGGAAATATTCCAACGACCCGGGACCTCCGGCGGATTTCTCGATTCAGCCGCTCTAGGGCACCTCTAAGAAACGGCTTTAGGAAATTGACGAAGAAATATTTTTGTCGATACAAGGCGGCAAAAGCGGAGCGTAGCTGGGCTTAGTTGAGTATTTTGACAACGCAGTAGCGGCGGAAAAGTTCGAGTCAAGAACTAAATGGGGTTTTTTAGAGGTGCCCTCTAATTGATTGACAGATCTATTCCTGGAAATGCTATTTACGTGCGAAGATGGAAGAGTGTTTTTGCTTGGAGGAAAACCTGATGTTGCAAAGCAAACAATTAATAATCTTAGCATTATGTACAGGGACAGAATCATTGCAAAATTGGTTGGTGCTCATGATGGATACTTTTCAGAGAAAGAAACTGATCTTGTGATTAAGAAAATCAGAAAAAGTAATGCAATATATTGCTTGTAGGCTTCGGAAATCCCAAACAGGAACGCTGGATATATGATAACCTGGATCGCTTGTCTGCAAAAGTTTTAATACCCTGTGGAGGCTGTATTGATTTTTATACCGGGGCAAAGCGGTATCCTCGGGCACCAAAGGTACTTCAGAAGATTGGAATGGAGTGGTTTTATAGGTTTTTGCTGGAGCCAAGGTGCCTTTTTGGGAGATATTTTATCGGAGGGGCTATCTTTTTTCTAAAATATCGGTAATGTATGTATTATTACATTGTATTCCAAGGTTGTTTAGTAAAATTCACAAGCGCTAAACTGATACTCAGTGTGGTTAAATTTATTAAATTGTGAAGGTTATTTCTAATGGAAAAGAAAAATATTTTTTGTTGTCGGAGGTGCCGGATATATTGGTAGTCATATCTGTAAGAAGCTTAAGTCCGATGGGTACATTCCTGTCACCTATGATAATCTTTCATACGGACATGAATGGGCAGTAAAATGGGGTCCGTTTCTAAAAGGCGATATTCTTGATTATAATGCAACGGTATCAGCACTTGAAGAATATAAGCCAGTAGCAGTAATCCATTTGGCTGCGTTTGCGTATGTTGGTGAGTCTGTTGAGAACCCGGCAAAGTATTATAATAACAATGTTGTCGGTACGTTAATGTTATTGGATGCAATGAGAAAATGTAATGTCAATAAAATTGTTTTTTTCAAGTACGTGTGCCACCTACGGCATTCCTTCGACGGTGCCCATTACTGAGAATGAATTACAAAAGCCGATAAATCCGTATGGTGCAAGTAAGCTTTTTGTTGAACGGATTCTATCTGATTACGCTTCAGCCTATAATGTCAGATCTATTTGTTTGCGTTATTTCATTGTTGCCGGCGCAGATCACGAGGGTGAAATTGGCGAAATACATGAACCTGAAACGCATCTTATACCACTTGTGATTCAAACTGCATCAGGTATAAGAGATTATCTGGAAGTATACGGAAATGACTATCCTACTATTGATGGTACGTGTATCCGTGATTATATATGTAGAAGACCTTGCATCTGCTCATTGTGCGGCACTGGAAAGCTGTTATTTGAGAGCATTCTATGTGATGTTTTTAATCTCGGAACAGGGAATGGATTTTCCATAAAACAGGTTATATCTGCAGTCGAAAAAATATCCTCTCGTAAGGTGACGGTTAGGTATGTTGATAAACGTCCTGGCGATCCACCTGTTTTAATTGCAAATGCGGCAAAGGCTAATAATGGATTGGGGTGGTATCCCAAGCATAAAGATATTGATTCCATTATTAGTGATGCCTGGAAATTTCATAAATATTTTTAAACTGAACACAATGATGTATGAATATGAGTAGCTATAGGTTTGGTAGTAGGTTGTTTTTAATATCATGGATATATCTACTTGATATAGTATTAAAACCAACAATGAAGGATGTACACGGATAATGTTTTTTAATTCAATTGACTTTGCTATTTATTTACCTATTGTATTCCTTTTGTATTGGTTCGTAACAAACAAGAGTTTAAAATTACAAAATTAATTAATTGTTGATTCAAGCTATTTTTATTATTGTTGGTGGGACTGGAGATTTTTATCTTTAATTCTTTTTAGTACTATAGTTGACTATACGATTGGTTTGAAACTGGAAAATGAAAACAACCAAACAAAAAGGAAAATATTTTTATGGACTAGTATTTTGGGGAACCTTGGCTTTCTTGGATTCTTAAATATTACAATTTTTTCTTAGATAACTTTATAACAGCCTTTTCATTCTTTGGAACTGAGATAAAAGCAAATACATTAAACATTATTTTACCTGTAGGTATCAGCTTCTACACATTCCAAACATTGAGTTACACCATTGATGTTTACAAACGCAGGCTTAAACCAACAAAAGACTTTGTTGCATTTTCAGCATTTGTAAGTTATTTTCCTCAATTAGTTGACGGTCCGATTGAGCGAGCAACCAATCTTCTGCCTCAGTTTTTAAATCGAAGGACGTTTAGTTATAATAAGTCAATTGATGGTTTGCGACAAATCCTTTGGGGCCTATTCAAGAAAATTGTAATTGCTGATAATTGTGCAGAAACAGCTAATATGATTTTTAATAACTCAGGAGACTATTCTGGAAGCACGCTGGCCTTAGGGGCACTATTTTTCACATTTCAAATTTATGGTGACTTTTCGGGCTATTCAGATATTGCAATTGGGACTTCCCGGCTTTTTGGATTTAACCTTATAAAAAATTTTGCATTTCCTTATTTTTCAAGAGATATTGCTGAGTTTTGGAGACGCTGGCATATTTCACTTTCTACCTGGTTTAGAGACTATTTATATATACCCTTAGGCGGTAGTCGTGGGGGAACTTGGATGAAGGTTAGAAATACCTTTATTATTTTTATTGTAAGTGGCTTTTGGCATGGAGCTAATTGGACGTTTGTTGTTTGGGGTGTCTTAAATGCTATTTATTTTATTCCGTTATTGCTAACAAATAGCAATAGAAGTAATTTTGAAATAGTTGCAAAAGGAAAGGTCTGGCCAACATTGAAAGAGGTGTTCTCAATTATATCGACATTTGGACTAACTGTTTTTGCATGGATATTTTTTAGAGCAGAAAATGTGGGACATGCACTTTCTTATATTGTTGAAATGTTATCGCCTTCAATATTAATAGTTGACAAATTCAATGGCAGAGCAAGTGCATTAACAACGGTGTTTTTTATTACTTTATTCATAATAATTGAATGGATAGGCAGAGAAGGACATTATGCAATTCAGAATATAGGAGTGAAAAGTAAAAGAATCTTTCGATATGTATTTTATTATTTGATAGTTTTTTCAATCATGTTTTTTGGTAACTTCAATGAGAACCAATTTATATATTTTCAATTTTAGGATGTTAAATGAAAAAGTTTATTCGTAAAGTAGTTATTACTTCATTTCCTATTGTAATAATATTAATTGGGGTAAACTATTTTGGAGATGCTGCAAAGCTATTTGATAGTGAATATGAAAAAATGATGGCTGCTATTGTGTTAAACGGTAACTATGTTACAAATATAACCGACTATGACGAGCGTATTTTTCAAAAGGAATTAATAAATGGGATGAATAATTCACCAGAAGTACTGGTTATTGGTTCCAGCAGAACAATGCTAATTAACTCTCGTTTTTTTCTGATAAATTATTCTTCAACAATTCAGTAAGTGGAGCGAGTATTGAAGATTTAATTGCGCTATATCAAGTTTATAAAGAACGCAATTTAATTCCTAAGAAAATAATAATTGGAATAGATCCCTGGACATTTAACGAAAATAATGGACAAATAAGGTGGAAATCAATAGAGAATTATTACAAAAGATATCATGGTAATGATATAAAACATGTAAAAATTTTAACTTTAGTGTTCAAATATTCAGAACTATTTTCATTGTCATACTTTCAATCCTCAGTTAAGAATATACCTGATATCCTTTTAGGGAAATCAATGCCAGTTTCTACAAAGGAAAGGTATAACGAAACAAATACTAAATTAAATGATGGGTCGTTGATTTACGGAAATAGTTATCGGAACGCTTCACAAGAAGTGATTAATTCAAAGATTCAAAAATATATAATTGGAGATATTTATAGCATTGAAAACTTTAATGAAATTTCAGATAGAATTTGGCAGGAGTTTCATGATTTAATTTCGGAATTGACAAAGGAAGAAATAACAGTTGAAGTATTCTTATGTCCTTATGCTCCATTAGTATATGAAACTATAAAAAAAGAATATCCTATGGTTTTAAAAAAACAGAAAAAGTAATACGTGATTATGCTCAACTAAAAAAGATAAAGATTTATGGTTCGTTTAGTCCTCTTGAATTTGAATTGGATGAAAATTACTTTTATGATGGAATGCACTGTAATGAGAAGGGAATTGAAAAAATTATGAAGACTATGTGATTAAACAGAAAATACAAAGTAATATATTCAAAGTATTTATGAGTTATTGTCAATAGTTGTGGATGAGAAAATTTCAAATCCTTCGAGAGTGTCAGAAAAACTGTGTTTCTCCTGAATTTTGATCTATATATATGGTTTCAGCCTCTCGCTAAATTGAATCATAAGCTGAGAGAAGATAGAACCCCAGTCTCTAGTTTTCTGAGTCCATTTTTCCTGAACATTCATCGTTGCCAGATAAAATAGCTTGATTGCAGAATCTTCATTCGGAAAAACTGGCCGATTTTTTGACACCTTCCTCAGAGAGCGGTTAAAACTCTCGATAGGGTTTGTCGTATAAATTAGCTTCCTGATCTCCTGAGAATATTTGAAGAATGTTGAAAGTTCGCTCCTGTTCTTCTCCCAGGAGCGATGAATATGGGGAAATCGAGAATCCCATTGCTCCTTGAAATCATTGAGATTTAAAAGAGCAATTTCTTCTGTCGGTGCGGTATAGATTTTCCTCAGATCAGCAGCAACAGATTTCCGTTCTTTCCAGGGAACATGCTTCAATGAATTCCTGATTTGATGAACAACACATTTTCAGACATCGGCCAAGGGAAAAGCAGCTTCGATTGCCTCTGAAATCCCAGATAAATTATCGACCGAGAAAATAAGAACATCCTGAATCCCTCTGTTTTTGAGCTCATTCATTACAGAAAGCCAGAAACGGGCTGATTCTGGTTCCCTGGAAAGATATAGACCGAGGCATTCCTTACGGCCCTCAAGATCGATTCCAATGACACCATAGAGAACCACATTTTTAACTGTCCTATCTATCTTCATCTTGATAACAAGGGCATCCATAAAAACAATCGGATACACTGAATTCAGTGGACGGTTCTGCCATTCTTTGGCTCTCTCGATCACTGAATCTGTGATGGTGCTTATCGTTTCTGGTGAGAGATTATAGCCATAAATTTCATCGATATCACTTTGTATGTCACGGGTACTCATCCCCAGGCCAAACATGGATATTACTTTGTCTTCGATCCCTGTAATATCCTTCTGGCGTTTCTTGACAACTTCAGGTTCAAAAGAGCCCTCTCTATCTCGTGGAACTTCCAGCTCAATTTCACCAGATTTAGAACGGACTTTCTTTCGAGTATGCCCATTGCGAATATTACCATTTTCTGATTTTTGGTGTTTCTGATGACCAGGGTGATCGGTTATTTCACCATCATAGAGGGCCTCTATTACCTCTTTGGTAACATCCCTCATGAAAGAATTAAGGTCATCTGTTGATTTGATTCCCTTGTCCTTAATGAGCTTTTGGAGCTCGTCCTTATTGAAGATCAATGTCTTCCTCCTGATATGTAAATTATCATAATCAGGAGAAAAACACAGTTAATCAGACACTACCATTGTTGCGCAGCTGCGTCTGATGAAGACCATGTGCCGTCACTTGCGAGCATTCAGAAAATTGCAGAAGTCGTTACGCTAGCTGATATCTTATGATCTACGATGTCGATCAGAGAACGATCAACCTTCTGTTTCACTAACAACCGCATCACCTGCGCCCTCGCAGGAGTGGAGTGACGGGAAGGCGTCTGGTGCATGCGCCATGTTATGAGGAAGTCCTGCTGCGTCTTCCACATCGACAGTTCGTCTTCACCTTTCCCAAGGCCCTGCGGGTATTTTTCCGCCACGACAGCAAGCTATTCGCAGAAATCTAAAAAGATGATATTCTCCATGATAAGCGATTTCTACAGGGAAGTTTCCGGTAAAGAAATAAGCACGGGTATGGTCATAACCCACCAGACTTTTTAGGGATATGCTCCGGTGGAATCCCCATTTTCATGCCATTCTGCTTGAGGGTGGTTTTGATGATGATGGTACTTTTATATATCTTCCCTTTTCAGGTCTCGAGAAAATGACCGAATACTTCAGACGCACTGTCCTGGAGTTCTTCACCGATAAGAAGCTGCTTACCGAGCAATTTGCCCAAAATGCGGATCGGAAATGAAGGTAATAGCTATCATTCAGCAACCAGCAGAAATAGACTGCATTCTCAGGCATCTTGTAAAACAAGGATGCCCTCCCCCGGGGTTGTATCCCGCATCGCTCAACTGATTTTTACTTTCTCGCTTCCACGCTATCGTCAAACTACGCTCTTTTTGTGTATAATGCACCTCGTATCGCCCATGTTTTCCGGTTCCAACCTTGCCCCCTTCGATTATTTTTCCTATCATTTAATGCCGGATGCTTTGTGGCGAACTCTAAGATGCCAGTCGGGTATTAAAGCAAAGCGGCTTTGTGCATCCTGACAAATTGATTCTCCATGTCATATAAGGAGTAAACTCATGTTGAAAGTTCTTGTTGGATACTTCCCCTGGATTATTTTCTGGACCTTCTCAGGTCTTGGCGATTGGGTTATTGGTGTTCTGGGGGCATTGCTGACCACGGCAGTGATAGTTTCCTGGCGCTGGCTTAAACGGAAGAATGTAAAGGCAATAGAATTGGCGGCACTTGGATTCTTCACCGTTCATGCCCTGATTTCTCTGGTGCTGAATGCATCCTTCCTCATTGAAGCCGGACTGATACTCAGCCATCTGGTGCTGGCCGGAATGGCTTGGGGCACTATACTCGCCGGAACGCCGTACACGTATCAATATATCCGTGAAGACCAGCCAAAAGCGCTTTGGAGCGAGCCGATTTTCCTCCGCGCCAACAAAATCATTTCCGGAGTTTGGGGCGGCATTTTCCTGCTTAACGCCGGTCTGGGAGTCTTCGGCATGGTCTATTCAAACTGGCAATTCCTGCTTAATGTCATTGTCATCAACACCCTTAACCTGGCAGGAATAGCCTTTTCTTTCCTATTCCCCCGGTGGTTTCCGAAATTCGCGATTCAGCGGCAGATAGACGCCCTAGAACCTTACAAATGGCCTGCTCCTCAGTTCGGGAGCCCTACAGAAGCCGAGAATGAACATGATGTCATCGTTGTCGGTTCAGGCATAGGGGGCCTGACCGCCGCGGCCCTGCTGGCGAAACGGGGACTCAAAACGGCAGTCTTCGAGCAGCATTTCATGCACGGGGGGTTCTGCACCTCCTGGGAATCAAGCGCACGTGTCAACGGGAAGCAGTACAAATACATTTTCGATGCGGCCGTGCATGATGTTGTAGGGATAGCCCCCCCTGGAGCAACCCACAATCTGATGCATCTGTTGGATATCGGGGAATCCATTGACTGGAAGCGCATGGATCACGAATACATATTCGACGACTTTCACCTGCGCGTACCGCGGGATTACAAGGCGCTTGCCGCGAAACTGGGAGAAATCTTCCCCTCGGAAGAAGAGGGCATTCACGCCTTCTTTGAGGAGATGCGCTTGGTTGTCCGGGAAATGTATGGCAGCACAAAGGAAAACGGCGGTGTTCCCGGTCCCCCCAAAACGGCAGAAGCCATGCTGGATTATCCATTAAAACGCCCGCACGCTTATTACTGGCTCAATCGCCCCTTCACCAGCTTCCTTGATGCCCATATTCAGGATGACCGCCTGAAACGCCTTCTCTCTACATTGACGGCCTACCTGTCCGACGATCCCAGACAACTGACTGCCGGTGCAATGGCGCCCGTCTTCCAGTACTATTTCGATGGCGGATACTACCCATGCGGGGGGTCGGGGAGAATTGCCGATGCCCTGGCAGGGGTGATAGCGCAGAACAAAGGACAAGTCAGCGTCAGCAGTCCCGTCAAGCGGATCGTGATTGAAAACAACCGCGCCATCGGTGTCGAACTGGCAAAAACCGGTCACATCCACCACGCCAGTGCCGTCATCTCAAACGCCGACCTGAAACACACCTTCACCGAATTAGTTGGAGCCGAACACCTCCCCAGGCAATTTCATGAACAAATCTCAAATTGCCGACCATCCACATCAGTCTTCATGGTATTTCTGGGACTTGACTGCATCCCAAACCTCGAACCGGTAACCATGTACAATGATTTTGGCATCATGATTCCCTCCAAAGTAGACCCGTCCTTAGCGCCTCCTGGGCATTCGGCCATGACTCTGATAAAATTCATCCCCCAAACCGAAGCCGGGAGCTGGGATCGCGGGGCGCAGGATTACAAAGCCCGCAAAACAGCCTACGCCGATGCGCTCATTGACAAAGTCGGAAAATTGATCCCCAACCTCCGCAGCCGCATCATCTACCGGCAGTCGGCATCGCCGTCCACTGTCGAACGCTTCGTATGGACCGATGCCGGCAGCATCTATGGCCCCGTCCTGGATTCAGCCCGACCGCCCATGAAATCACCCGTCCAAAACTTGTATCTGACCGGTGCGGGAACCTTTCCAGGCCCCGGAGTCGAAGCGGTGATCGCCTCAGGCACGCGGGTTGCCGATGCAATTTACCGCCCCGCGAAGTAGGCAGCAGAAAGTCACATCTATGCAGCACTTCGCAGCAAAGATATTCTACGATGCCTTTATAAAACAGAATTCAGAAGGAACCATGGGCCATCTCAAGAAGGTATAGGGACACCCATAAAAGAGGTCCAAGAATTTATAAAAAGCTGGCGGAATCGCCGCAGTGTATGCAAGCGCAGCATAACCGTCGACATTGGGAAACTGCTCCGTTACGCCGGAGTGGAATACCTGACCGTCTCCACGGCCACAACCCGGCCGCGGTGATTTTCCCCGTGTCGCCGTCAAAAGCCGCTGCCTGCGCGGCTTCCGGCTGCACCAGAACCACTTCCTTCAGCGCCACGTTTTACTGATAACGACAATCCCGTTCTCGGACAGATTATCCCCTCCCGCCGACGCGGCCCCCCCTAATACCATAGCGCGATTGTCGACAACGCTCCCGCAAGAGCCCATTGGATTTGTAGAAGGTGTAAAACAAAACAGGGGAAAACCGATTCGAGATCAGTTTTCCCCTGTTCTATTTTTGTCTATGTGCTTGGTTAGCGGGTCTTTTAAAGAGGGAGTGCTGATGAATAATGAAGTGAGTCTCGACTCTCGATAAGAACAAGAACATCAGAAGATTTATGCGATGCTTGGGCTATCGGGAAAGGCGTTGAACCGGCGGATGACGACTCACAAAATCCGTAGTGTAAATAAAAAATAGTAACTCCATTTATTATAAGGAATTACGTTTTTAGTGGTGAACTTGGGTTAAACTGATTTTTCACTTTCTCGCTTCCATGCTATCGTCAAACTACGCTCTTTTTACGCTCTTTTTGCGTCGTTTTGTGTATAATGCACCTCGTATCGCCCATGTTTTTCGATTTTGAGCCGGAATTTTTCCGGTTCCAGCCTTGCCCTCTTCGATTATTTTTCCTATCATTAAATGCGGGATAAGTGTTGACATTTTGTGGGTGTTTTAGTATAAAGGTGTTCTGATATGAAAAAACAGTGGGTCAATTACACGATAGACATAATCATGCTGATTGCCTTTATAATCCTGTTTTTTACAGGTTTGTTTAAATTCCCCGGGCTATTAAGCCTCCTGAATGTAAATATGAGGGCAATTCCCGTCGAAGTTGTCAGGGGAATATCACTGATCCATGATATTGCAGGATTAGCAATGCTTATATCCGGTTTATCGCATATAATACTGCATTTAAATTGGATGGGACGTATGACCGGAAAAATATTTAAGGGTACCTCTAAGAAACAGCCTTAGGAAATTGACGGAGAAACATATTGAAACATCTAATACTGATTAGCCTTCTTTTCTGCCTGGCCATTTCAAGCTATCCAGCGGAATCGGCGGATACATTTGATGCCTCAGAAGAGGACCAAGAAGTAAACTTTGACGATTTTGAAGAAGAAGAAGAAGGATTAAGGAGAGAACCTCTTATAGCTGTAGACGGGTTGAAATTCAATCTTTATATTGATTTGTCACTACAAACAAATTATCAACCGATCAAGGCAAATGATAACCTCGCCCTGACTTTCAACCAGGATCATCATCATTTCCTGGTCCGTGCCAGTTATAAAGACTATATAACCGCTAATCTTGATCTGACAAACAGCTTTAACCAGGTTACAATTCAATTGAAACCTGATAACTTTCTATTTTTTGGTAAAATACTTGTTCCCTTTGGCAATATTGAATATCACCACATATACGGCGGCACAGTAGATGAGTCTTCTATATTCCTGCCCACAACCTGGAGTAACCTGGGAGCCGGATACCGACGTCTTCTTTTTAATCGTAATGCCAATCTGGCCCTGTATGTACTAAACGGATTCAGTGCACCGGGGACGCAGATGAATTTCACCGATATGGCATCACCTGACTCAAACAATCTTAAAGCATTTGGCCTGCGCTATCAGCACCAGATATTAAGCGGACTGAATATAACGGCTAGTGTTCTGGCAGATTTTCCAGCAGATGATAATAACTGGAGGGACCATCAGATCTTATACGGATTGGATGCGATCCTGAAACTGAAGGCATTTACATTTAGCACTGGATTTACGCTACATGAAGCATACCTGAAATCATTGGGTGAAATAACCCGATTCCTGTTTCCGGCATCTTATTTGCGCACAGGAAGCTACGCGGAGGCAAGATATGACTTCACTAAAAATACTGCCATAAGACTGCGCTTTGGTCATATAGACCCCAACTCAGAACAGCGGAGCAAGGATGACCGCATGAATGCCAATATAGGATTGATTCTGAACTTTGGTGTAATTCAGATTATAAGTGAATACAATGTTATGATGCATTTGTATCCCGATACTTCATATGAAGACGAAAACTATAAAAACACATTAAGAATTAATACTATAATACAGCTATAAAACCAAAGAGGAATCATAAGGAGATAGATAATGAAAAAATTTGCCACATTACTTATACTGCTGTCTTATGTACTTGTTTCCGCAAATGCCTTACGTTATGAGTCAAATAAGGATGCGCTGAAACGGATATTCAACTCCTATGGTAAGGTAATGAAAAAGGATGTAAAACTGACTCAAGATGATGCAGATATGATAAATACAAAATTCGGCGGCGGTCATCGCAAAGGGGAAAAGTTCAGCATTTATTATACAAGAGACAGGAGCGGCAAAGTAGAACTCTACGCGGTAACAATGCTGGAAATTCTGGAGAAGTATGCCGCCTACCATACCTGGGTCATTGTCTTTGACGCAAGCCTCACCATTCAGAAGGTTGTAATACTTGAATTGACAGACGAATATACCTTCGGGATGAGTTCAGCACTTTTTCTTGATCAGTTCGCCGGTAAAAAGGCATCTGAATGCGTGATTGGTGATACAGTCGATACTGTTAGTGGTGCGACAATGTCATCAGAATTATTTGTTACCTCTCTGGAAAAAGCGGAATACCTTATCCGTAGCCAGAGGTTTTAGTATATATTCTAAAGGAGGAAAAGAATGAAGAATATTAGACAAATTATAGGTATCATGTCCATTGTAGGATTGTCTCTGCTTATTTCAAATTGTTCCCCTTCTGATGGAGGCAACTCAGGTACCGTTCTGGATAACGGTCTGTATGTGACCTGTAATCTCTATAATTCTAATAGCAGGTCTGTAGGTATGTATGTTTGGGTTACTGATGCAAATGGCTATATACGCACTATAAATTATTATCGTAGTGGTAACCTTCTTAAGCATGATGATGGAGGGACTAAAAATGATACACCATCTAAATGGAAAAGCGACAGCGGCGCAAGAAAGGGAGGAACTATCGATGGAATCTCACGGGCATCACAGAAATTGAGTGGAAACGAACAATATACTTTTATCAGCGATGCATGGGACTATACTGATCTTTCATCCAATCAGGTTCAAAATGGAAAATATCGAATTCATGTAAATGTTTGCGCAGAAAATGTCGAGACCGCATATTTTTACGCTGATATTGATATTGACGGTTCCGTTAAAGCTGTTCCACTGACCAGAGGAAGTAGCTCAAGTGCTATAATGACTGACGGCTCTGTCACGGCTCTGTCACCTTCCGCCCCGTAATAGGAAAGCCGTGATGAGCTTAGGCTTGGGTCCATTCGAGATCGCGGGACAGGAGGGCCCCTGCCCTGCCGGGAATTATCAGTTGAACCCTTCCTCCTTTTAAATGAGGAAGTCCTGCTGCGTCTTCCACATCGACAGTTCGTCTTCACCTTTCCGAAGGCCCTGCGGGTATTTTTCCGCCACGACAGCAAGCTATTCGCAGAAATCTAAAAAGATGATATTCTCCATGATAAGCGATTTCTACAGGGAAGTTTCCGGTAAAGAAATAAACACGGGTATGGTCATAACCCACCAGACTTTTGGGGATATGCTCGGGTGGAATCCCCATTTTCATGCCATTCTGCTTGAGGGTGGTTTTGATGATGATGGTACTTTTGGGCACCTCTAAAAAACCTTATTTCGTTTTTGGCTTGATCTTTTTCCTCGCTGCTACGTTGTCAAAATGCGGATCGGAAATGAAGGTAATAGCTATCATCCAGCAACCAGCAGAAATAGACCGCATTCTCAGGCATCTTGTAAAACAAGGATGCCCTCCCCCGGGGTTGGATCCGGCATCGCTCAACTGATTTTTCACTTTCTCGCTTCCACGTTATCGTCAAACTACGCTCTTTTTACGCTCTTGTTGCGTCGTTTTGTGTATAATGCACCTCGGATCGCCCATGTTTTTCATGGAGTGCCATATAAATCACGCTGTCCCGATACGGAAAGAGCGGTGTTTTCCGGTTCCATCCTTGCCTTCTTCGATTATTTTTCCTATCATTTACTATGAAAAAATCAATTTTGTTTTTTACCATTCTATTAATAACCCTGAGTAGTTGTAGAAAAGATGATAAAAATAATTCGGGGAATTGCTATTTAAATACTAATGCACAGACCATAGTTCATGACGGTATCAATAGAGAGTATGTATTATATGTACCTAATTCATATGATGGGACATCTTCTGTTCCACTTATACTGAATTTTCACGGGTTTGGTGGTAGCGCAAGTGAATTTATGAGCTATGCTGATATGCGCTCATTGGCAGAAACTGATACATTTATTTTAGCCTATCCGCAGGGTAGCTGCCTGGATGGTTCATCTCATTGGAATGCTTGTCCAAATGGTGGAGACAATAAAAGTGATGTTGATGATTTTGGTTTTGTTGAATCAATGATTAATGAAATTTCATCGAAATACAATATAGATATGGAAAGAATTTATGCTGCTGGATACTCAAACGGTGGTATGATGGCTTATGGACTTGCAAACTACAAAAGTGATTTAATTGCTTCGGTAGCATCTGTTTCGGGAGTTATGTTAGATTGTACGGGAACTACAAATCATCCTATGCCAGTAGTGCATCTTCACGGAACTTCTGATGGTGTTCTCCCTTATAACGGGAACAGTTATTTCAGCTCTGCACAAAACACCTTGGACCATTGGACAAAATTCAATAACACGACAACAACCACAACTGTAAGCAGCGACAATAGTGGAGGAATGACAATTGAGCATTATGTATATGACCAAGGAGACAGCTTAGTTTCTGTGGAACATTACAAGTATATCGGAGGAGACCACGTTTGGTTTAATTCAACCTTTCAAGGTCAAAATGCTTCTGAATTGGTTTGGAATTTTGTATCACGGTATGACATAAATGGATTGAGATAAAGAATAAAAGTGCATAACAATGTATATAAAAAATAGGCGAAACATGAGTAAATTCAAGGGTTGTGACTCGTATCAAACTTTGTGCTTAACCGAAAGGTTGGTGCTTCGAAATCGCCTACTTTTTATATACTAACCGTTAGGCAAAATTAAATTGATGAGATTAGCAACATTTTTAGAGGTGCCCTTAATACTGTTAATATTAGCTATCATTCAGCAACCAGCAGAAATAGACCGCATTCTCAGGCATCTTATAAAACAAGGATGCCCTCCCCCGGGGTTGTATCCCGCATCGCTCAACTGATTTTTCACTTTCTCGCTTCCACGCTATCGTCAAACTACGCTCTTTTTACGCTCTTTTTGTGTATAATGCACCTCGTATCACCCATTTTTTTTCGGTTCCAGCCTTGACCTCTTCGATTATTTTTCCTATCTTTAACAGAGTAAATTCAGGAAAGGAGTAGAAAATGAGACGGCAATTCGTTTTTTTAGCCGCGGCATTCACCCTCGCTGCCAATATGGCCTGGGCGCAGACGAAATCCGATGAGGTTATCTTAACCATCAAGGAAATCAATATCGTAGGAACACAATGGTCAGAGAAGTCTATTCGGCGTCTTCTGACTTTCCAGGAGGGGGACAGCTTCACTGAGGATACTCTGGAAAAAAAAATATACACATCAAGGGTTGTGCTGCAAAACGATAGCAATATCTATCTGGCTGAATTTGAGTATGAGAAGAAAGGTTCTGAAGTGTATGTCGAACTGATGGTGTATGATGCCACGATGGGTTTCTCATTTAGCGCCTTTTCCACAGGACCCATCGTGAAGTACCGTAATTTGCTAACCGAGGGGTTTGATGTGGGCACCCATATGGGCTACTCACGGCAGATGCTATTCATGGACTGGAAGCGCATAGGCGGGCTGCCGGTAGGATTTTACCTCCTTTCAGGACATCAGATTTTCAATCCCTTCGAATCAGAGTACATGACTTCTTCATACTCCAATACCGCCCGATTGTATTTCTGGCTGGGGCCGCATATTAAGCTGGGGCTGCTAGATAAGTTCAACTTCACTCTCGGCGGCTGGGAAGACGCCCAAAAGCGCCAGACTAATGCCATCGGCGGAAGCTTGGAGGCAAATTACTATTACCTGCTTGATATCATCAAATTTGGCTTCAGTCTCAAGGCGGATTATCTCTACCATCATCATGGCAACCTCAATAAGGCTCATAGTATTCGCATTCGCGGTAAAACGATTTTCCGCCCCTTCAATACAAACAGGGTGACCTTCAATCTCGGCACTCACATAAATTGGGCTAGCAACGACTTGATAGACCGCGAGAAAATCTCCCTGTCAAAAAACAGTGGAAGGGCCGCCTGGGATTTGGAATTCTTCGTGCCGGTACATCTCATCAAGATATCCGGCGGTGCGAATTTCTACATCGGCCTGGAACCCGGTGTCATCGTCGGTAAAGGCGGAACGGACAACTTCGATTTTTCCAACCCCGAAATCGGGATTTCCTTTGCGCCGATCTTACAGGTGGGATTTCCCGCCTCGGTGTTCTTTGCCCCGCGTTTTGTATACAACATCAGTGAAAAAAGGCTGACGTTTACGTTTGGATTCAGTAGCTTGCCCTACACCAAGGAACTGGACATGGATTGGTGACATCGGCCGGTTGTATGTGTCCAGTAATGCCGGATGCTTCGTGGCGAAATCTAAGATGCCATTCGGGTATTGAAACAAAGCGGTTTTTCGCATCCTGACAAATTGATTCTCCATGTCATATAAGGAGTGAACTCATGTTGAAGGTTCTTGTTGGATACCTCCCCTGGATTATTTTCTGAACCTTCTCAGGTCCTGGCGATTGAGTTATTGGTGTTCTGGGGGCATTGCTGACCACGGCAGTGATAGTTGTGCGGGTTGAGCCGAGTATTCCCGCCTCCAAAACGAAACAGCTGAACTCGTCACGGATGGTTAGCGGCTCACACCGTGAACGATCTTTGGAGTACCACCGACCCTTGAAGTCAACAGTCCAGATATCGTAAGAGGCTTAACAGAGCGAAATCAGCAATGAAAAGGGTACTTCTAAAAAACAGCTTTAGGAAATTGGCGAAGTGGCGGTGTGTTCCTCGGAGCTTTGCTCCTGCGGTACGCACCTGCTTACGTGAGCATTTTGACAACACAGTAGCGGCAGAAAAGATCGAGTCAAGAACTCAATGGGTTTTTTAGACTGAAGTTTTAAGGGAATTTCGGGCTAAATACTTATATAGAAAAAAGTTGAGATAGTTTTGCCTTCAAAACGTCCCCATGTAATATTACAATTTTATTTTATTTATGTATTGACAATTATGTAGATATATTTCATAATATACCCATGTATATTCAAATAGTACCAAACAGAAATTCGCCTCCCTGCATTCTGCTGCGGGAAGACCACCGAGAGAATGGCCGCGTTGTCAAAAAGACTCTGGCTAATTTAACCAAACTGCCAGGTCATGCCGTTGAAGGCCTTCGACGCTTGCTTAAAGAAGGACCAGAAGCCCTATCTGGAAATGATTTCAAAATCACTCGAACTCTACCGCATGGTCATGCCGTTGCCATCCTCAAGGTTATGAAAGATCTTGATATTCCTCGGTTAATTTCCTCCCGCCGAACTCCCGAACGTAATTTGATTATCGCCCTTATTGCCCAACGTATTCTTCATCCACAATCGAAACTGGCCACTTTTAGGGAACTTATCGGACCATCAAAGACCACGACTTTATCAGAACAGATCGGTTTGGATGAAACCATTGGAGAATATGACATTGACAAATCGCTTGATTGGCTCTTAAAACGTCAGCATACGATTGAAACGAAGCTAGCTGACAGACACCTCAAAAACGGTTCGTTAGTTTTTTACGACCTAACATCTGCATGGTATGAGGGAAAACACTGTCCCCTCGCTAAACGGGGATACTCTCGAGACGGTAAGAGGGGCAAGCTACAAATTGAAGTGGGTCTTCTTTGTGACTCAGAAGGACGTCCTGTGGGGGTTGAAGTCTTTGAAGGCAACACAGCCGATCCGATGACGGTTTCCAGCCAGATTGAAAAACTCCGAAATCGCTTCGGTCTTGAACGGATCACTGTGGTCGGTGACCGAGGAATGCTAACTGAAGCGAGCATTGACAGGGAAATACAGGAAGAACTCTCTGACGAAAAGGTTGTATTTGCGTACAAACGGCTCTCCAACGTTGAACAGGCATTTCGCTACATAAAGTTGGTGGACTTGAAGCTACGGCCCGTTTATCACCGCCTGGAGGACAGGGTTCGGGCGCATGTATTGGTTTGTATGCTTGCCTACTATGTTGAATGGGAAATGCGGAAACGGATGGCTCCCATTCTCTTTAAAGATGAAGCTTCTGCCATTGAAAGGGAGAAGAAAAAGAAATCCATCGTTTCTCCTGCGGAAAAATCTGGTAAAGCCCTGGCGAAAGCATCAACAAAACAAACAGACGATGGAGAACTCGTCCATAGTTTCCGAACGGCGTTAAATTGTCTTGCGACTATTTGCCAAAACACAATTGAATTTGATTGTAAAGAATCCGCATCCTTCACGCGGGTTACAGAACCAGTAAACCATCAAAGAGTAATCCTGAATCTTTTGGGGGTCAGTATGTAGTCGCTATATATCCCCAGTAACGTAACATTGGGAAATTGGCTAATTGCTTTCTCTGTATGGAAATATGGTGGTCTTGCGATAAAAACTTCAGTCTAAATAAAAATCGTTTTTGGTGAATTTTATCATTCACTGTCCGCGATAAAGAGGGCAAAAGAAGCCCCATGAAACTTACGCAGATTTTCGCAGATTAAAACTGAGTCTTTTGTGTTGGAGTGATTTTTACCCAAAGTTGATAAGTAGACCTTTGTGTAGGCTGGATGGCTTAAGGAAATTCAACACCTGAGCCTCCTCGGTTCCTGTTACGGCCATCGTGATGAATTTGGCTAAATAAGGACACCATAAACCCCATAGGAAGTATATCCGGGCTAATTCAAAAACTCTCTAAATGGGGGTTCTTTCAAAAATCGGTTGTGTTTTTGACAACCATCTACGTTAAATAGGGAATTCCAAAAGCCGGTGCTCCTGGAATTCCCTCTTAATTCTAAAAATCGCGCTTTAGCGGCAACCTGCGCTGCCGCTAAAGCAATTGTTAAATAGATAAATAGTTAAAAAGCCCTCACCGCACGGACACGCCTGCCGTTGCCCTTGTAGTCGTCGTCCTGGCCGCCACTGCTGAAGTACTGTACCCACGCGTCGTCGGCACTGCCCTCCGACGAGGACCAGTAGACATTAGACGCGACACCAACTGTATTCTTCTGCTTATACAACTCATTCAATTCATCTTTGGATGGCAAAAACCAGTCATCCTTCCCTCCAGATGAATAGTCAGCACATGCCTTTGCCGCATAGTCTTCTGTGAAACCGGCGCCATCCAAGGCTTCAACGATAGCCGCTGTGTTGGATTTTCCGGTTCCTATGGCTGTACCTGTTGTCACACTTGTCGCAGTATCACCCCATTTATAAGTAACAGAAAGATCACTGGGGGCCGCCTCCAGATAGCGCCAGCCGTCGGTAACATAGTTAGCATTTTCATAGAAGATTTTCCCTCCGGCGGGGCCGGTGTCGCCTATGTTGTACACTACCTTTTTAACCGTCAGGGTGAAGTTGGCCGTTTTCTCGCCATTGTAGTTACCTTTACCGGTGGCCTTTACGGTGTAGAGTCCTCCATCACTCACCACGATACTGTCGGCTATGGTGATGGTGCCGTCATTGGCGATGCTGACAGCGCCGGAGCTTACGCCAGTTCCGGTAATGCTCAGGTCGTAGTCGGTACCCGCCGTTAGGGATAGGCTGCCGCCGACCATCGCGGTGTGGGTTGCCCCTGTCAGTGCCGGTACAGTTGTATTGGCAACAGTGAGGGAGAATGCGGCGGAATCCAGGTTAGTGATATCTACCTGATCTTTCTTAATCACCGTCAGGGTGAAGGTCTTTGTGTCGCTTGCACTATTCTTTGTTATCGTCGCGGTGAGAGTGACAGACGTATCGGCACCAATAAAATCCGGGCGGGTAACCGCTCCGTCATTGGCGATGACGGTGGTATCGCTACTGACCCACGTTATGGTGGTTCCGTTGTCTCCGGTAGTCGGTAGGGTCAATGCCTGGGTTACTGAAGTTACGCTGTCTGTACCCGCATAGCTAATGTCTAGCGCGTCCTTATCAGCAGCTACCGAATCCAGATCACTCAATCCCTCACTTGTTGCGGAACAGCCTCCCAATCCAATGAGGACGAGAAATCCGACGAGCGCCACCAGGGGTACCGCTCTTGTTAATAGTTTCATAGTATTTGAACCTCCTAAAGAAATTATGAAAGAGTTTATCAAACTTCACTGATAATGTCAAGGCAATCTCTAACCCAAGTTCACCACTAAAAAACGTAAATCCTTATAATAAAAGGAGTTACTATTTTTTATTTACACTACGGATTTGGTGAGTCGTCATCCGACGGTTCAACGCCTTTCCCGACAACCCAAGCATCGCATAAATCTTCTGATGTTCTAGTTCCTGTCGGGAGTCGAGTCTCACTTCATTATTCATCAGCACTCCCTCTTCAGTCTTGGAAATGTACTCTATGGTTATCCTCTGGTGGGTAGAAAGAACTGCTTTTATGGTCTTCCAACTCCGTGTATCCCCTCCTTTTCGTAATTTACATTCAGTCGCATGCATCAGGTGATACGCAAGGACTGATATGAGCATATGCGACTGAACTCTCTCCTCCAGTTGGTGAAAGTTAGGCCGAAAGCCAAGATGAGACTTCATGTCTCTAAATGAGTTCTTAGGTACGACCAAGCATTTTGTAGAGCTCCCAAATATTTTTGTCATTCAAATCTTTTCGATTGGTTCTAAGGGTATAAGTTCCTTCACTGTTTCCTGTCTGAGTTTTCTTCTCCCATTTAATGTCAATCGCATTCATCTTTCCTGTCCGCTTAATAGGCTCCCCAGGAATAACTGATATTTCATAAAGTTTTGCAGCCCTTGGATATTTTTCCTTAAGCCTGCCAATGTTCTGAAGAACCGAAGAATACAGTTTTATGCGGTTTTTCTTGTTTAATCCGTCACGAAGATATTGAAGTCTTTCAAGGAGGATGGTTTCGGTACGCATAGCCATGGCCTCTTCTTTAAGACGTTTGTGCTCGCTCTTCACCAGAACCCAATGCTCATCCGAGATCGTTTTTCCGAATACTTCAATCCTGGCACCTGTTTTCTTGTCCTCCATGATCAGATTCATGTCTTCCCTGGGCTCAAGCTCCAAAGGACTTTTCCCTCTGTGAACCACAAGGTAGGAGCATTTCCGCTCTTTAAGCCAGTCGATATTCTCTTTTGTGGCAATCCCGGCATCCATTACGACAGTTGCCCCGACTTTCAAGCCTGCGTTGGCTTCCAAATCTAAAATCGTGGCCTGAAAAGTCCTGGATTCGCACTGGTTCCCCGGATGGAACTTGCTATACTTGGGAAATCCATCCGCATCGACAACCAACCCCAGGGTAGCCAATTTGCAGTCACTGCGCTTTTCTTTCGAGCGACCATAAGATGCCTTTGGGTTCTTTTTGCACAGACCCTCAAAGTAGGTGTTCGTTAAATCGTAAAGTACAATGCTTTCGTCGAGGGAGAATAAATCTTGTTCTTTACAAGCCAAATGCTTCTCCAGCTCGTCCTTACAGCGGTAGAGAACATCGGTAGCTCTGTAGTACGCATTCAGGGAGGACGAATGGGGTAAGCCACACAGCTCAAAAAGAGCAGAATGTTTTTCCGCCCACTGCCTGGTAAATCGCTCGCTGGCTGGTTTGATCATTCTACCGACGATTAGAGCTTCAAGTAAGGGGAGCGTTCCCTTAGGCACACCGCATTTCCTTAGAACTCTGTCCATTTCCAACTCTTTCCATTGCTGATGACAGACGTACTCAGGGCCTAGGCTTCTGACTTTCTTTGTTTCAAGGCTGTTAACATCGACCGCTACAAAATTGGCTTGCGCTTGAGCTTTTATTTGTGCGTCTTTTGCTCGCTTGGTGAAAATGCGGTCTGATACCTGCTGTGCGATTTTCTCAATGTCTTCATCCAAGTCGAATAATTCTCTGTTTCCTGAAAGAATATTTTCAATTCTTCTTGCCAGAGCTTTGTATTGAGAAGAATCAATATCCAGTTTCCCAAGGTTGAGAATAATCCGCTGTCGGGGGCCTTTATCAGTGCGGATATTTTCCACAAGATTGAGGTAGGTGTACTGTTTTTTTCGTTTTACCGTTGGTAACTTTTACTGGTCTTATATACATACTACGAAGATACACCAAAGCCACAAAGGAGCCAAGCGAAAAAATAAAGTGTTAGGCACTACATTTTGATTTGAGGTGATTTGAGGTCCCCAAAAAGCGGAATCCCTAAATATTCTATGGTATTTATGAGGTTTTCGGAAATATTTAAGCCTCTTTTTGAGGTAATTCGTTTTCTTGGTCGTTAAAAAAATATTTAGCAGGTGTATTTTGGTGAACTTGGGCTAAAGAAATTATGAAAGAGTTTATCAAACTTCACTGATAATGTCAAGGCAATCTCTAAATAAAAATCGTTTTTGGTGAATTTTATCATTCACTGTCCGCGATAAAGAGGGCAAAAGAAGCCCCATGAAACTCATGTATACTATTTATATTGTATACGACTTATATGAAAAGAGAGGAGTTAAGAGAGCATGAGTTTCATGAAAAAGTAGAAAGCTTCACCTTTTCCAGAACCTCTAAATGATAGGAGGTTGATTTCTCAATCTCATCGTAGAGGTGTTTTGAGGCATCCAGAGGATCAGTATCACGCCCGGAGGAAGTTGTTAATTCCAGAATTAACGGCTGCATCAAAAAGGATGTTACCTGTAGATCCTTGCTCGACATGAGAGCTTCATCCACTTTTGCCATAGTGGCCAGCTGCTTATCGGGATTCCTGCCGTTTTGGAGTCTAGCGGAGGCTTTGATCGCAGCCTTCAGTCCTTTATCTGCCAGTTCTTTGAAGTGTTTCAGGGCAGAGATCAGTTCAAAGAGAACGCTCTTCAGTTCATTTCGGGCTGATGGAATTGGAGTTGAAGTCCGTAGTTCAGCCAGGTTTTCATCAATGATGTAACGCTTATCGCTCATGTTGAGAAGATTGTCAATGCTCACCATTGTCATACCCTTGATAAAACGGCTTTCATCACCAAGAATGCCTGGATCCTTGTCCCTGTGTTCCAATGCTTTTTCAGTAAACCATGCATGGTAAATATCCATACGCTGATCGGTGAGAATGAAGCGGCCGGCCATATCCCTGACTGCATGAAGATTGCCATCACAAAGACTGTGAAAAAAACTGGTCTGAGCTGGAAACAGGCGATTGGAATAGAAGTGAGGCCGTTCCCTGGAAAAGCTGCCGGAGTAGTGGGTGCGACGGCCGGGATATCCCAGATCCAGACCGGCAGATACTATGGGCTGACAGCCAAAATGTCTGGCCAGATCCCAGGCGGCTGTAGCCACTGATCCTCCAGCATTGAGCTCTCCCCGCAAGCCCACCGCATCCTCCAGCACAGTACCCAGGGGAAATCTGGTCCGCATCATGATACATCTTCCGGTGAGCTTCCGGAACACAGCCGGATGAGTGGAAGTTTCAGCAAGTATCAGCGGCTTGCTTCCCTCTGTTTCACACCAGTCAAGATGCCGGGTGTTCCAGTATTGAGGATCCACCGCCGCAATTATATCCGGTATCACTCCGGTTCGGAGTACGGCCTTGAGAGCCGTATCAACGGATATTATTATGAATCTCCGGGAAATCTCCTTGAGTCGGGGGAGAACTTTTTCAAGAGATGGACCACCAGCCAGGATCAGTGCGGGTATTCCTATAAAAGAGTCTTTTCCAGCATCCACAGAGATAGCATCGGGCAATAAAGAGCAGTTTGCCGCAAGATTCCTGACCCAGAGTTTACCGAATCGTTCCAGAGTGTTGGCATTCACCTTTGTACGGCGTGAAGTTTCAACGACCACCTTCTCCAGTTTCCTATACCATTCAGGATTCAATTTGACCGCCGGTAGCCATGGAAGATAATGAATGGAAGAACCAGCAGGTCCCCTGACCAGAAAGGATTTGATCTGATCTGGATTACCTCCAGCCAGCAGGCAAACTTCAGGATGATTAAAAATGGATGTAATGCTTCGAATTGTGTTGACTTTTTCCAGTGTCGTTTCATCTGCTTCGGCAATGATAAGAGGTCGTTCCGGAGCCGCTCTGAGAATGGCTTCCGCGACATAGCCAAGACCGAATCCTGCCAATACCACAATTCCCGCAGAATCGGGAATGCCGGCGGCTGCTTTTCCGGCCTCTTTTACCGGGTTGAATGTTGAGTGGAGAGCAATTCCATCAACATAGGCGGTATATTCACCGCTTCGGGATTTCTCAAAAACCCACTCAGGCTGCTTGTCTGCATCCATCAATCAAGCTCCAGAAAGATCTGCATTCCTTCTTCAATGGGAGTACCTGGTGGTGGAAATTGAAACACGACCCAGCCGTTTCCCTTTATTGACCACTTGATATCCTGCCGGGAGAAATACGGTATAAGCATGCGTTTTGAATAACCAGTCAAATCATGGAGAGTATCACCCAGTGGAGCTGGCACAGGATTGGTAACTCTTACTTGGCCCTTGTGTTCTACAACAGTGTTTCCTTCCAGAGGAATCCCCCACAGAGGGGCAAGGGTGGATGCAATTCTGCGTACAACGGGAGCTGCTGTCTGGGCTCCGTAAATACTTGCGCCCCGGGGATTTTCAAGAACAACATACACAATGAGTTCGGGGTCATTTGTCGGAAAAATTGACAATACAGAGCTCAGGAATCTATCGGTGCTATAACGCCCGGTGTTGGTATCCGTTATCTGGGCGGTTCCTGATTTAGCAGAAATCCGCAGACTTGGTACGGCAGTACGTCTGGCGGTTCCTTCTGGATCCACCACGGTTTGCTCCATCATTTCCAGAATAGTACGAGCTGTTCTGGGGGATATTACTTCCCGAACTGCAACGCGTGGGTATTCCTTGACCATGGTTCCATCGGTTGCTGTAACTTTACTGACGATGCGGGGTTGGAGAAGAACACCGCCATTGGCCAGAATAGTTGCCGCTGCCACAATTTGAACTGCTGAGACACCAACCTCCTGACCAATGGCAATAGTCGGTTTACTCCGAACCGACCACTGATTCGGGGCTGTGAGGATTCCGTGCGATTCGCCCGGGAGTGGAAGCCCTGTAGGCGCACCGAACCCAAAGTTTTTCAACCCAGTGTAAAAAGCGGTATTAGTAATTCGCTCTGACGCCATGGCCACGGCAACATTGCTTGAATGGATAAAAGATTCTCGTAAATTCAATGTCCCATAATCTGATAAATCAGTAATAGGGGGAATACCATAGTTCTGGAACAGTTCCGGCTGGTATCCTCCACTGGTATTGTAAACATCATTCTCCTTCAGCATTCCTGATTCCTGGAGTATGGACCAGGTGAACACTTTGAAAACAGATCCTGGCTCATATGCCTCTACAAGTGGTCTATTGATACGCTGGTTTCTTTCGGAATTGGTGAAAGTATTAGGATCAAAGGATGGCAGAGACACCCAGGCAATGATTTCACCTGTATCGGCATCCATAACTAAAACCATCATGGATTCAGGATTATGCTCTTCCCATGCCTCAGAGGCAATATTCTCCACCAGATATTGTATGTTCATATCCAGGGTCAGTTGAACTGTGTGCCCGTAAACCCGTTCTGTGGAATCACTCATACCCCCTGGAGCCAATACCCGATCGAAGGCATATTCAATTCCATCCAGACCAACATTATCTGTACCAACATAGCCGATCAGGGGGGCTGCCAGGGATTTCATTGGATAGTGTCGGCTTAATTCCTCCTGCAGTCCTATACCGGGCAGCTTCCCATTTTCAATAAGAACGCGGATGGCATCGGATTCTGTAGGAGTTATCTGACGTTTGACGAAAACAAATCGGGAGGAATTCGAGTTGGTCAATAAGCGGAAGATATGGTTGGGATCTTCTTTGAGTATCTCTCCCAGTTTATCAGCGGCGGTTTTTGGATCTTCAATATTCGGTTTCCAGGCCGTTACCGACCAAAGTCGAGTCTGAAGAGCAATCAAACGTCCTTTTCTATCGATAACAGGCCCACGTTCAGCCGGAATGGGCACTTTGACAGATACGGAATCACTTCGATCAGAGCTGAGCATGATCGTGGCAAACCTGACCAGAATAAGGCATGTCGCTATAAGAGAAACTGTTATGAGAATACGCATCCGAAAAATATCCGGTCTTTCAGCCATGACGCTTCCAGTATAAGACACGCCCCAGCAGCTTATTTCTCTTGATATAACCATATTGTCGACTGTCCCATGAATTGAACTGATTGTCTCCAATCATGAAAACGGAATCCGGTGCTGGTTTTGGCATCTCAATTAGATTCTTCCATTCATCTCCAGTCAGATACCACGTCCCCCAGGAGGTAATCAGCCATCCATGTTTGATCTGCGGTTTTTCAATTCCATTCAAAACGCAGCGTTTAACTGTAAATTGTTCATCATCCGGATTGATGAACAGAGCAATATCTCCATTCCTTACCCTGTCTGCCCCCTTCCATACCAGTACCCACTGTCCATCGGCGAGTGTCGGAAACATGGAATTCTCCCTGATCCGGACCAGAACAAAATTCCTGGAGATAATGACAGATACAACTGTGATAAAAATCATGCCAAGTAACAGCCTGTGGCGGAACAACATCTTGATTACAGAGTAATACGGGGGTTCTCTTTTGTCGATATGAAGGGAGGGGGGAAGGATGAACATCAACTTAAGAGAGAAAACACCATACGAACCTGTTGTAATCAGCCCTCAGTTAAGAACATATAAGTATTCAACAATTTCTTCCGTCAGAACACATTCTGAAAGTCCATCAAAACTTCCATCATTTTTAGCAGCGTTGCTTTTTCTGTCACTTCTTGGATTCGGCTGTCTGGATAGTTTGATTCTGGAATTGAATCCTGCGGCCGTTGTCAAATTCCATGAAATTGACTTATTGGACATACCAGTGCAGAAAGCCTCCTATGAAATCAAACCTCTTGACAGGACGATTCAGAATGCTGTTTTTACGGAGCATCGTGTCGTACCGAATGAGACTCTTTCTCATATTGCCTGGCAATATGGACTGTCTCCTGCGACATTGATCAGTGTGAACCAACTCCAGAGGCCTGAAGACCTGAAGACGGACACTGTGTTGATAGTACCTTACCGGGATGGTATTCGGCACGCGGCACGAAACGGAGAGAGTACTGGTGATGCGGCAGAGCATTATGGTGTTGAATCTGATTCGATACAGATACTGCCTGATGGGGATTATTTCGTTTCTGGAAAATCAATCGCAAATGAGATTCCTGCATCCTTTGCCAGTAATATGTTTCGATATCCCGTTACCGGGCGAGTCATCACCCCATTTGGAGAGGGTGTTGATGAATTGACAGACATTCCCTACAAATCTGATGGCATTGATCTTGCTGTCAAATCCGGAACGCCGGTGGTGGCCTCACAGAATGGGAAAGTTGTACTCACAGGACATCATGCCTCCTATGGTCTCTATGTAATCATGGAACACAAGGACGGTTGGAAGAGTTTTTATGGATATCTTGGCCGCATTGATGTAGCTCCCGGCGATTTACTGGATGCTGGAATGGTGCTGGGTATCGCGGGCAAGTCCGGCATGGCACGTACCCCCAGACTTCACTTTGTCCTTATTCGGAATGGGGAAACGGTGAATCCCCTGGATTACCTTTACTGACAGGATGACTCAAGCTCCATGACACCGTTTGTATTTCTTTCCGCTGCCACAGGGGCAGGGGTCGTTACGGCCAACTTTCGGTGTTGTCCGGCGGATAACTTGAGCATCAGGGGACGCCTGTTTTGCCTCACCGGATCGGTGCAGGGAGGATATGGAGGCGTGGGATGTTCTTGCCAGTGAAATTTCGCCGGATTGTCTGTTATCCCGGTTTTTTATCTTCACCTTGAAAACTGTACGGGCAATGGCAATCCTCAGGTCATCAAGCATGTTCTCGAACAGTTCAAAGCCCTCGTTCTTGTATTCCACCAGAGGATTCTTCTGCGCGTAGCTTCTCAATCGGACTGATTCTCCCAGAGCCGTCAGGACTTCCAGATGCTCCTGCCATCGATTATCAACCTGGCGGAGATATTCATAACGAATGAACAGTTCCAGTTGATCCTTGCCAATCATAGAGGACTTGTTTTCAATATCCGATTCGAGGAATGCAGAAAGAATTTTCTTAACGTCTTCCGGGCTGGTGTCCACTGTAATCTGCCCCTGCTCCCGATAATTGAAATTCTGCATCAGGCGTTCACCCAGACGAGAAAGGGCATGTTCAGGATTGGCATTCATATCCGTCTGATAATCCTCAATCAATACCTCAAGTATCTGTCGACCTGTCTCCAGAACCATTTTACTGAGGTCATTCCCGGAAAGTACACTGTTCCGCATCCTGTAAATAGAGTTCCGTTGTTTACTGACAACATCATCGTATTCCAGAAGGTGCTTGCGTATTTCATAGTTTCTGTCTTCAACCCGGTTTTGAGCCCGTTGCAGAGATTTATTGATAAGAGGATGATGAAGTGGTTCACCACCAGCCATACCAAGTCTCCCCATAGTGTTTCGAAACCCTTCTCCCCCAAACAGACGCATTAAATCGTCGTCCAGAGATATGTAGAACTGTGAGTAACCTGGATCACCCTGCCGACCCGAACGGCCTCGGAGTTGATTATCTATACGTCTGGATTCATGACGTTCAGTACCAATGACATAGAGACCGCCCAGTTCAACAACCTCATTATTCTGAGGCAGCCATTTTTCAAACTCCCTTTTGTACACAGTCTGATAGATTTCATCATCCGCATCACTACCCACCTTTCTTCTGGCTCTGTATTCCGGGTTTCCGCCAAGCTTGATATCTGTCCCGCGACCGGCCATGTTCGTGGCAATGGTGATGGCTCCTTTTGAACCGGCTTCTGCAATAATCAGGGCTTCCCGGTGATGATTCTTGGCATTGAGGATCTCAAACGGCACCCCTCTTTTCATGAGATATCTTGCCAGCAGTTCGGACTTTTCAACACTCACCGTACCAACCAGAATCGGCTGCCCTTTCTCATGTACTTTGACAATTTCGTCACAAATCGCTTTGAACTTATAATCCTCATTCAGGAAGATTATATCATCGGCATCAATGCGGTTTACCGGTCTGTTGGTGGGAATAACCACAACGTCAAGTCCATAAATCTTACTGAATTCCTTGGCCTCGGTATCAGCTGTACCGGTCATTCCGGCCAGTTTATCATACATGCGGAAATAGTTTTGAAATGTAATGGTCGCCAAAGTACGACTTTTTCTAGCGGGGCGAATTCTTTCCTTTGCTTCGATAGCTTGATGAAGGCCATCGGAGTAACGGCGGCCATGAAGTATACGGCCAGTAAATTCATCGACTATTTGAACCTGTCCCTCCTGAACAACATAGTCCTTGTCTCTGCCAAAAAGCTGTCTGGCCCGCAGGGCTTGAGAGAAATAATGAATGAATTCAAAATTATCCTCATCGAAAAGGCCGTCATCACTGATTAAGCCTTCTTTCTGGAGGATTTTCTCGATGCTGTTCATTCCCTCGTTGGTAAATAAAACACGTTTACCCTTTTCTTCCAGCTTGTAATCTCCTTTGGCCTGAGTTCCCAGAATGGGATCATCGGGAGGATATTCTCCTGTTTCGGGGTCTTTCTCACATTCATGGAGTTGCTGGACAAGTCTGTTGGCGCGGATGTATTTTTCTACATCTTCTTCTACAGGACCGGAAATAATTAGAGGAGTCCGTGCCTCATCTATAAGAATCGAGTCGATTTCATCAATAATGGCGAAATGGTGATCTTTCTGAGTCTTCTGTTCCTTATCCCACTTCATATTATCCCGTAAAAAATCAAAACCAAACTCATTATTGGTTCCGTAGGTGATATCCTTTGCATATTCGTCACAGCGTTGTTCGAGGGACATATTGGATAGAATAGAACCAACACTCACTCCCAAAAGGGAATACACAGGCCGCATCCAGTTCGTGTCTCTCTCCGCAAGGTAATCATTCACCGTAACAAAGTGGACACCCCTGCCGGTAAGGCTGTTCAGGTAAGCGGCTGCAATACTACCCAGGGTTTTACCTTCCCCTGTTTTCATTTCAGTAATCTTTCCCTGGTGGAGAACAATGGCGCCAAGAATCTGTACATCATAAGGCCGTTCTCCAAGGGTTCGTCTTGAAGCTTCCCGTACCAGGGCAAAAGCTTCCGGAAGCAGGCTGTCAAGGCTTTCTCCATTGCGGAGACGTTCTTTGAACATCGCTGTCTGAGCCGCGAAATCTGAATCCTGCAGGGATAGAGCCCATGTCTCCTTTGCATTCACGGCATGAAGCAGCGGCATGAGAGCTTTTAGATCTCTCTCGTTTTTTGAAGCAATTAATGTTGAAAAGAGTCCTTTACTCATAATAACCAAGATACCTTTCTGATGATTATCCAGTCAAGTTGACATCTCTCCATTAGATGGATAGTATCCAGCTGAAGTGATTATCAATAGGGTACCTCTAAAAAACAGCTTTAGGAAATTGACGAAGTGGCGGTGTGTTCCTCGGGCTACGCCCTGCGGTACACACCGGATTAAATTTTTTGTCGATACAAGGCGGCCTGTCTGCGTGCGGACACGCACAGGCAGGCAAAAGCGGAGCGTAGCTGGGCTACGTGAGCATTTTGACAACGCAGTAGCGGCAGAAAAGATCGAGTCAAGAACTCAATGGGTTTTTTAGAGGTGTCCAATAGAGACAAGACCTTACTGATCAATCTCATCCTGATAGGTTTGATCATTTCCTCGGCAGGTTGCTTTTTCAAAGGAATTTCCGGTTTTAAACGCCATGATCTCTTCAGTATTCCCCTGGGAACCCTCCCCGGTGAAATTGACTGGTTTTACCGGGATAGTTTCCGCATGGCCGGTACTGCTGATATTGATTTCAGGGACGGACTGGTCTTTATCTCTGGAGGTGAAGCAGGTAAGGTGATGGTGTTCAATTCTTATGGAGATCTTATCACTTATGTCTATGATCCAAAGAAGAATCCCGGTCCTGTAACATTGGAAGATGAGGAAGAGTCCATTTCAGTCTCCACCTGGTCATTCCGGAATCCCAGAGCTGTTGCGGCTTATGATGGCGGTTTTCTGGTTGAAGATGGTGTGGAATCTGAACGTCGGGTGGAAGACTCTCAAACTGGAGTTTTTTATGACCGGGTTGTGCTTCGTTTCAATATTAATGGACAATACCTCGGGTATCTTGGCCGGGAAGGATTTAACAGTAATCCTTTCCCATACATCTCGTCGGTGGATGTAAGAATTGATGGCAGTCTGGTTGTGAGCTGTCGGATTCCTGGAGTCTGGGAAAGTTACTGGTTTAGTCGAGATGGAGATCATATCGCCACGGCCCGAATCGAGGAGGATCAGCTTCCGGGACTGGGAGAAGGCGGCAATGTGGCCGTTTATTCCATTCATCCCGATCCAACAGAATGGACCATGCATCTCCGTCTGGATTTCTATCCTGATACAAAGACTGGAGATAAGCCGGAAGCAAGGCTCTACACATGGGATCTCAAGACCATGCATTATGGCGACCCCATCATTCTCAACTACATCGAAGGAAGTCCCGAAGATGGGATTCCATCCATTCCGCCTGATTATCTTGGAACCACACAGAATGGTCTGCATCTTATGCTTTCTCCGGAAGGACCGGGCCGATATCGCATGATGTTCATTGATGATGAAGGTCGGCTCATTCATAATAGAGGCCTGAAAGTAAATGAGTCCTCTACCATTTACCGTCGGTTTCGCCTGCATAACAATGGCATGCTCACAGGGATATTCTTCGATGACAGGGAAGCCGTAGTTTCATGGTGGAGAAGTGATAAGCTGATCGACAATGAACATTAGTCCCCAGGAATATAATCGGGAAGAACGCCATTCTCTATCCTGGCGGCATATCAGACATCATGGTGGAGCAGATCAGAATGAATCTATACGCCACTCTCGTCGTATCACTCTTCTGGATCTGGTATTATTGGTCATATTGATGGGTGTTCTTGTTCCCTGGGTGTTTCATATAGGTAAGCAACAGACTCTTGGACCCTACAATCTTGACATGGATGAGCAGAAAATCGATGAGATTTCTCACTACATTGCAAAAATCAGTCTGGATGAGAACGCGTCAGTTGAAGAGGATATAACTCAAATCGGTATTAAGGTATTCAATAGATCCGGCCTCGTTATACATGAATCCTGGGATATCCCTCCCGACAGCGGACAAGTAAGGGAATTCATCTATCGAGATACAGAAGGACAGGCTGCGACCCTTAAGGTTTTTGCCGGCAGCTACACCACTGTTCTTGAGTTGACGACTGATGATGAATAGTGTACACTGAAATATAGGAGGAAGGTGTTTTGCAATTATATCTTTTAACAGTTCTCACCAATGTGTTGGCGGGTCTAACATTGGCCAGTGGCTTTCTCTCCCGGAAGATAGCCCGATTTTCTGACTATTCCGATTTCATGATGAACCCCATCTACCGGGTAATCCTGGGAGGATTAAGTCTCTTCATTGCCATCTTCAATCTTATTAATACTCACCCGGGAGATACAGCATTCATTGGAGATCTTTTTCCAAGTTTGACAGGTATTGCTGTCGGCGTCATTTTAATCGCAGAATTCTGGAATGTGCACTCAGGGAAGAGTTCAGGCAAAGGCAAAACAATGGTTGAGAGGATTCAAAGCTTTTCCAAGCCTTATCTTACCATCATTGGTTTGGTTGCAGTGGGGATAGGGATTCTGCATGCTGTAATCCCGTCTATGACACTTTTTTGAGTCCTGACCGCCAATCTGTCGCTGGTGTAGCCTACAACATCGATGGGCATGTCCTCATCATGCACCGTCTTCCAGGCGGATCTTCCGGTGGTTTGTGGGAGTTCCCTGGAGGCAAAGTAGAGCAGAATGAGAGTCGGGAAGAAGCCCTTGTGCGGGAGTGGCAGGAGGAACTTGGAATCAGCATACGTGTTGACAGGCATCTTGTGCAGGGAACCTTTGAAAACAAAGATCAGATGTATCATCTCCATGCCTACAAAGTTCTGCTTCCGGATAATGAAGTGATTCCCAGACTATTGGAGCATGACGAATATCGCTGGATTGATCCGGAAAAACTGGACACTGTTAATCTAGTCGAATCAGACCGTATCGTGGCACGGGAATTAATCACTGGCCGTTGATCCCACTATCTCACAGCTTAAGGGTACCTCTAAAAAACAGCTTCAGGAAATTGACGAAGTGGCGGCAGAAAAGATCGAGTCAAGAACTCAATGGGTTTTTTGAGGTGCCCTTAATAATTACCCTCGGCCATTCCACCGGTCATAACTTTGAGGCTTGACCCAATGCCCAGGCGATTTGCCCCGGCTTCAATCATCGCCACGGCACTATCCCAGTTACGGATACCACCGGAGGCCTTGACACCCATGTCCGAACCCACAATTCTCCGCATAAGCTTTACATCCTCAACTGTTGCCCCTCCACTGGCAAATCCTGTACTTGTTTTCACGAAATCAGCCTCTGCTTTCTTCGACAATTCACAGGCAATAACCTTTTCCTCCTGAGTAAGCATACAGGTTTCCAGGATTACCTTGAGAATGGTTCCTTCACGAGTCGCTCTCCGCACAGCACGGATATCCTCTTCCACCCTGGCATAGTTCCTGGCGCGCAGGGCACCCACGTTGATAACCATATCGATTTCAGTGGCACCATCGGCAATGGACTCCCGAGCTTCAAAAGCCTTTGTTCTGGAAGTCATGGCTCCCAGGGGGAAACCGACAACAGCACAAACACCAATATCCATATCCTGTAGCTGCCTGGCCACATAACTCACCCAGTGTGAATTGACACAGATTGACTTGAAGTTATACTGCCTGCATTCCAACACCGTCTGGTCGAACTGAGCAGGGACAGCCTCCGGTTTCAGTAATGTATGATCGATATAACGAGCCATTTCAGCATGGCTGATGGTGCTGGTATTCTGACTGGGAGCAGTCTTGAGGCGTTGTATAACCTCCTCAGCGATCCGTTCAATTAATAAGTTCTGATCCATCAAAGATCTCCCCTCTCCAGGGCCATAATCTTATTGACCCTTACAAGATGTCTACCGCCGGAGAACCGTGTCTCCAGCCAGGTTTTTACCATGGTACAGAGTTCCCCTGCATCGTGAAGGGGGCCTCCAAGGGTTAGTACGTTGGCATTATTATGATCTCTGCTGTTGATTATAGTTTGCAGATTGTAACACAGGGCCGCCCGTATCCCCCTGATTTTGTTGCAGGCCATGGATGAACCGATGCCTGCCCCATCCAGCATAATACCCCGTTCACAATCCCCTGATACCACCTTGCGGCACACTGTTTCTGCAATGTCGGGATAGTCCACTTTGTCCCTGGTGAAGCATCCAGCATCTTTCACAACATATCCCAGAGCTTCAAGATAGCGAATAATTGAATTCTTCTCATCGAGGGCCCCATGGTCACAACCAACAGCAACTCTCTTCACACTGTCTCTGGCATTCACTTCCATCTCAATCATTCTCCGATACAGCATCAATAATACCGACAATGACCATCCTGATAGGACCCATGGCAGGTTTACCGAGAATCTGTCTAGCCGATCCGCCTTCATCAATAACCAGCACTCGGTCTCCCACACCTGCCTGAGCAGAATCAACGGCCAGAAAGGGATCACCCAATAATCGACCATCAGGCATCATCGCTCGCAGCAGCAAGAGTTTCTCCCCTTCATACATGGGATGCTTCACCGAACAAACTGCCTGACCAATAACTTCTGCCAGCTTCATGTTGATTTCCCCAGACTCAAGGTATCGATAATGCCGATAATGGCTGCGTCACAGGGATTGAACCAATCCGGCATACTCATTGCCGCTTCCTTGCCGCTCTCGTACAGAACAGTGTCCCCCTCCCCGGCTCTAACCGTATCAATGGTTATTAGAGGAGAACCTGTTTTCTTCCCTGATTCGTTGATGGGCTGAACAAGAAGAAATGTTTTACCCTGAAAGCTTTCCACCTTCTTTTCACAAACGACCCGGCCAATTACTCGTCCTGCTTTCATATCTATACAATCCTGAATCTATCCACCAGAGTACAACGGCGTTCCCTGGTAAAGGTATGGGCCCGGGTTAAACCTTCCCCTGTGGGACTGGCAATGGTAAACGAAGTGAATCCCGCTCCACCTTTGCCGAGTCCGGCATAACTAGGCCCATTTTTAATAAATAGAGAGCAATTCATTACACGGGCCATATCGGAAAGCTTGTCAATGTTCCTTGAATGCATGATTGCCGTATGCCGGTAACCATGCTCCAGGTCAAAAGCCAGTTTGATTGCTGCATCAACATTCTTAACTCGCACCAATGGAAGTACCGGCATGAGCTGTTCAGTCCATAGAAGAGGATGATGAACAGGAACTTCGCAAAGGAGAATCCTGGTATTTTCAGGGACATAAACCCCTATATGAGACGCGATAAGCTGGGGAGATTTCCCTACATACTTCTTATTGGCCAGTCCTTCCACACCTGGCCCTCCCGGTTTGGAGATGGTAAGATCGGTCACCTTTTTTATCTCTTCGGGGGAAAGCTCATACGCTCCACCGGCTTTCATGGATTCTTTCAAGGAATCAGCAACACTTTCGACAACAATCACTTCTTTTTCACAGATGCAGATTATATTGTGATCGAATCCGGCCCCTTTCACTATATCAGCCCCGGCCTTTTCTATATCAGCACTTTCATCAACCACACAGGGAGGATTTCCTGGTCCGGCGGCAATGACTTTCTTATCACTTCGCATGGCGGCTTTTACAACTCCAGGGCCACCGGTCACAACCATGAGGGCAATTCCCGGATGCTTCATCATTGCACTGGCCGTCTCAATAGTGGGATTGGCTATGGATGTAATGATGTTCTCCGGCCCGCCAGCCCTGACCACGGCTTTGGCTAAAAGTGAAACAGCCAGAGAGGAGCACTCTCTGGCGGATGGATGGGGATTAAACACTACAGCATTCCCGGCGGCTATCATACCTATGCTGTTGCAGATAACCGTTGCCGTGGGATTAGTCGAGGGGATGATGGCTCCTATTACTCCATGGGGAGCCCGTTCAACCAGGGTCAGGCCATGTTCATCCGTAAAAACACCAGGTTGAACATCTTCAACGCCCGGAGTCTTCTCTGCCGCCAGTTCATTCTTGATGGTTTTGTCGCCAATATTTCCCATGCTGGTCTCACCAGCTGCTTTTTCGGCCAGCAGAGCAGCATTTTCCAGAGCCGCTGACCGCATGGAAGCTATGATTTCATGCCTCTTGTCCAGACCGCAGGAAACAAGTTCTATCTGGGCCTGCCTGGCCGCCTCTACCGCTGAATCCATTTCATGAAACAGACGACTGTCAAGCGACTCTGCCGAAGAAGATTTTTCAGCAGCAGGGATGCTGTCATCACCTGATTCTGAAAGGTTTAATTCACTGAGGACATCAGAGATAATCTGTTTTAATTCATCCTTTTCCAATGTCAATTCCTTTTACCGCCTGTAGGTCAATTTACCTTTTTCATCAATGATCTCAACCAGTGCTGTGATGAGAGTATCCACCGGTTTGTCGGCTGTTCTTTTTGTCCAGCGGACACTGCTGCCCTGAGCAAGCATGACAAGGTCCTCATTTCTTGAACCTACCAAATCAAGGGCAATCAATCGGATGTTTTTTTTTCTCCCATGGTGGTCACAGATCTCTACGACACGCCATACTGCTCCGGGGATGTCGGCGGCACTTTTGGATGCCACCACCGTACCAATGACACGGGCCAGTATCATGAATCATCTCCAGAAGATGTGTAGGTTTGCTGACCCTCAATCTCCACCGAATCAACAATGGCAATAATGGTAGCATCGGACGGTTTCCCCTGACTTTCAGAGGTGTAGCGGGCACTACTGCCGGTCACATAGAAAATAATTTCCCCGATATTGGCTCCAACCGCATCCAGCACAACGGTATAAGTACCTGCCCCCTGCATCGTCAACGGGTCAATTTTTTCAACAAGAAGCAATCTCAAACCCTCCATATCTCTGGCTTTGTGTGTCGATACGACTGTCCCGGTAACTCTAGCCAGTTCCATGGATTCTACTTCACCTCACGCCCCGGAAGCACAGCCAGCCGTTCTTCGACAGCTTTTCGTGCTTCAACAATTTCACCTTCGTCACCGGCTATGTATACACGACCATATTTACCGAATCCAGAGACATTGATGATGTTGATTCTGGCGGTTTTTTCTGCTTCATTGGCCGCGTAGTACGCGTATCCGGCAGGTTCCATCTCAAGAACATAGAGGGTGTCGCCTCGGACAATCATATTTCCATACCGAACTTTATTGATGAGCTGAGCCTGGTGATCGGCAATGTTCTTAATAAGCTGACTCGTCAGAATCCTCGGCTTCATCGCATTGGCTTCAGTCATTTTAAGAGCTTTGAGAACAGCTTCTCCAGCCATTCGAGTATCCCCTTGATTATCCGAATGCACTTCCAGCATACCAAATGACCGTTCAACCACCTGCAGACCCGGAGTAACATTGGTTGCTTTGAGTGCAATATCTGTCAGACGATTTATCTCAATACCCGGAGCAATTTCTATAACACAGGCGGCCTGCCAGGCGATAGGAAAATAGCCTTTGGAAACAGTTGAGATAAAGGAAGCCATCTGGGGTTGAATAGAATCTAAAAAGACATAGGTTCGGAGGTCAGTACTCATATTCTGCCGTCCCTACTCACCTCTTCCAAGAGGCAGTGCGCTGTCCACCGCATCGTGAGGTCGAGGTATAACGTGTACGGATACGACTTCACCAACTTTTTGAGCAGCACGACTACCGGCATCTATAGCCGCCCTGACAGCCGCAACATCTCCCCGTACGATGGCCGTGACAAATCCGCCGCCTATCTTTTCATAAGAGACCAGGTCAACCTGAGCTGCTTTGACCATGGCGTCTGCTGCTTCCACCATCCCCACAAATCCCCGTGTCTCAATCATACCCAGGGCTTCAGTATTCTTATCCTTCATGATATCCTCCAATTGTCGAATCAGTGTTATTATTCCTCGTTTCTGGAAGACTGTCAAGGAAAATGTTAAATTTTTAACATTTATACTCTGTGACGTGGTGATTGGGACTATTCTGCGAATCAGCGGATTACTGACTGAAATGATGAGAGATTTTATGACCGTTTATATTATTGTAAACGCTTTCCCCGAGTGATATTATTTTTCTGATGGAAGAACTTGCTTCATCTAACAGGCTTTCGGACACTGTGATAATTCTTCAAACGTGACTTTTTTTCCTGACTGGTAGGGCATCGGTAATACTACCTTCCGCTGTTTCAGCGACAAAAGCCAGTGTTTCAGAAAATGTGGGATGAGCATGTATAGTAGCACCAATATCTGCCGCATCTGCACCCATTTCAATAGCCAGAGCAGCTTCGGCGATAAGATCTCCAGCACGGGCACCTGTGATGCCTGCCCCTATGATACGGCCTGTTTTCGAATCAAAAAGAGCCTTGCTTATCCCATCAGCCTTGTCTACCGATAAAGCCCGGCCGCTGGCAGCCCAATTAAAAGCGGCCTCCTCGAAAAGAATCCCCTCCTCCCTGGCCTGTTTTACGGTGTACCCAACCCAGGCTATCTCCGGATTGGTATAAGCAACTGAAGGGATGCACATAGGAGTAAAGGCACTTTTTAATCCGGCAATAACCTCAGCGGCAACTTTTCCCTCGTGAACAGCCTTGTGGGCCAGCATGGGGTTGCCGATAACATCACCAACGGCATAAATACCCGGGGCACTGGTTTCCATCCTTTTGTTGACCTTGATAAATCCCTTATCATCAACATGAATTCCAGGAGTATCGGCTCCAATGCCGCCACTGTTCGGCCTGCGGCCCACCGCCACCAGAAGGGCATCAGCCTCAATGCTTTCCGGTGCTTTTCTTCCCTCCAAACTGAGGGTCAAACTCTTCTTTCCAGCCCTTACCTCCGTGAGTTTTACGGATGTGTAAATTGCTTCATACCTTTTCTTCAGTTTTATGGCCAGGGGGCGAATGAGACTGGCATCAGCCGGAGGAATGATTTGATCCAGCATCTCAATAATCGTGATCTTAGCACCCAATGCTGAGTAGATCTGCGCCATTTCCAAACCGATAATGCCTCCACCCAGAACGGCCAGCCGCTCTGGAATAAAGGGCAGGGCAAGAGCTGCCGTTGAATTCCATATTCTGTCTTCATTGTCCGGGAGAAAAGGTAATTCAGTCGGTAGGGAACCTGTTGCAATAACAGCATTCTCAAAAGTGACAGTCGTTGTCCCTTTTCCTTGTGAAACAGTTATTTCCCTGTCACCTGTGAATTTTCCACTGCCGTTGACAATCCGAACCTTCCGGGCCGTGGCTAAATGAGATAAACCTCCGGTGAGTTTCTCAATAACACTGTCTTTTTTGCTTCGCAACACATTGATATCAATAGCAGGCTTCGGAAATGTTATCCCATAAGGTTTGGCTTCGTCAGCTTCCTCAAGAATCTCGGCCGCATGTAAAAGTGTTTTAGACGGAATGCAGCCAACATTGAGGCATACACCTCCCAGACAGTCATTTTGTTCGATAATCACAACATTCTTACCGAGATCGGCTGCTCTAAAAGCCGCTGTATACCCTCCCGGACCACCGCCAAGGACGGCAACTTCACAATCTACAAATTTTGACATCATTACATCCTTTTATAGCAGAGCTCGCCGAATATCCCCGATAATGGAAGCAAAATATGCAGCAAACTTTGCACCCTGAGCTCCATCAATAACCCTGTGATCGTAGGAAACAGAAAATGGTAGTATCAATCGGGGAGTGAATTCTGCGCCATTCCACACAGGTTTCATGGCACTCCTGGAGATTCCAAGTATGGCCACCTCAGGAGCATTCACAATGGGTGTGAAGTAAGTGCCTCCGATTCCTCCCAGACTGGAGATGGTAAATGAGGATCCCTTCATTTCGTCAGGCTTGAGAGTACCCGTTCGTGCCCGGGTGCTGAGGTCTGCCAATTCATCGGCAAGATTGCGAATACCTTTGGTATCCGCATTTTTTATGACGGGTACAACCAGGCCACTTTCCGTATCAACGGCTATGCCGATGTTCATGTACTTCTTATGAGTAATGGAAGCACCATCAGAATTCAATGAGCTATTGAAATCCGGGAATTCCTTGAGGGTTTGAATCGCGGCTTTGAGAATAAAAATGAGTGGACTCAGCTTCGTTTTTCCCTGTTGAGCACCCTCTCTGTTCAATGACTGACGGAAATTCTCCAATTCCGTTATGTCTGCGTCTTCGAATTGGGTAACATGAGGTACTCCCAGCCAATTCCTGTGAAGGTGGGAACCGGAAATCCTTTTAATTCGACTCAAGGCTATGCTTTCAACTTCTCCGAACGCCGCGTAATTCTCCTCAGGAATGGGTGGCAGACCAAAGGCTCCTCCCTGTGTCGTGGATGTACTGCCCTTCATCACTGATTTCACCAGATCTGTAACATCATCCCTCTGGATACGGCCCCTGGGGCCAGTGCCGGTTACATTGGAGAGATCTAAGCCAAGTTCCCTTGCCAGGCCCCGTACAGATGGGCTTGCATGAGACACGGAACCCATGGTTTGAGCATTGACGGGCAAATTGACCGTTTTGGTTGTGCCAGGAGAAGGCTTTCCCTCTTTCCCTGTTGATACTCCAGGTTTTGTTTCGACTTCTTCACTTTTATCAGCAGGTGTCTGCTTATTTTCTGCTGGGGATTCAGATTTCTCCGGTGAAACCTGCGCTTCATCAACTTCCGCCATGGCAATAAGGTCTCCGGCATTGACTGTATCACCCTCTGAAATCTTTACTTCCTTGACCCTGCCGCTGACCGGAGAAGGTATATCCATAACAGCCTTGTCGCTTTCCAGCGAAATAAGCGGCGATTCAATTTCTATAGAATCACCAACACCTATATACACTTCTATAACACCAACATTCTCTGCACCATCCAGTGAGGGAACCCTGATTTCCTTTATTACCATTGCTGTCTCCTATTTAACTTGTCAGGGGATTGGGTTTCTTTATATCGATTCCATATTTTTTGATGGCCGTCTTGAGAACTGAAACCTCCAGGCTTTTTTGGTCAACCAGTCCTTTCAATGATGCCAGAACAATCCAATATCGATCTATCTCAAAGAAGTCCCTGAGCTTTTCCCGGCTGTCTGACCGGCCAAAACCATCTGTACCAAGAATTGTCAGTTTATTGGGTATCAATCGCCGGATCAATTCCGGATATCCCCTCATATAATCAGAGGAAAATACAGCAGGTCCCTCAAATCCCTGCAGTACTCTGGTGAGATATGGTATTTTCGGGGAAGCAGGGTTGATGAGATTATGCCGATCACACTCCATTCCATCCTGGTGTAATTGTTTGACACCCGGGACACTCCATATATCCGACGCTACCTTCCAGTCTTCTTTCAAGAGATCAGAAGCAGCGATCACTTCTCTGAGAATCGTTCCCGAACCCATGAGTTGAACCTTGTGTCCCTTGCCTTTACCGGCCTTCTGAAAAAGATATATTCCTTTGATAATACCGTCTTCTACTCCTGTCGGAAGGGCTGGCTGAATGTAGTTTTCATTCATCACGGTAATGTAATAAAACAGGTTTTCCTGGTCGGCATACATTCTTCTCAAACCATCCTGGACTATAACGGCCATTTCACAGGCAAAGGCAGGATCGTAGGCTCTGCAGGTCGGATGGGTGGCTGCCAGAAGGAGGCCCTGTCCATCCTGGTGTTGAAGACCTTCTCCGTTGAGAGTGGTTCGGCCCGCTGTTGCTCCCATGAGGAACCCTCTGGCATGCACATCGCCCGCCATCCATGCGAGGTCTCCAATACGCTGAAAACCAAACATAGAATAAAATGTATAGAAGGGAATCATCGGTATCCCATAAGTGGAACCAGCAGTTCCAGCAGCCAGCCAGGAGGCAAATCCTCCAGCTTCTGTTATGCCTTCTTCAAGGATTCTACCCTTCTCGGATTCTTTATACCACATCATGGAATCGGCATCCTGAGGCGTGTAGAGTTGCCCGAATGGGGCATAAATGGCCAATTGGCGAAACATCCCCTCCATACCGAAAGTACGGGCTTCATCAGGAACAATGGGAACGATATACTTACCCAGTTCAGGATGCCGGGCCAGTCCGGAGATCAGTCTTACAAATGCATTGGTTGTAGAAATTTTTCTTTCTCCTGAAGACTCCAAAACCGCCTTGAAAAGCTTATCGTTAAGGGGAGGAATATTCAGCTTCGGTACATCAAATCGTCTGGAGGGAACATCACCTCCCAGTTTCTTCCGTTGACGCCGAATGAATTCCATCTCTTTGGAATCTTCGGATGGTCTTATGAACGGAAGCTTTTCCAGATCCTCATCGGCAATACGCACATGGAATCTGTCTCTGAATTCCTTTAATGAGGCAATATCCATTTTCTTCTGACTGTGCGTCTTCATGGAAGATTCACCGGCCTTACCCATACCATAGCCCTTAATTGTTTTGACCAGAATGACAGTGGGAACACCCTGAGCCTTACTGGCTGCGGCAAAAGACGCATATATCTTCCTGGGATCATGGCCTCCACGGGTCATTTGCCACAAGTCTTTATCACTCATATTTTTAACGAGTTCAGAAACAGCCGGATCAGAATCAAAGAATGCTTTTCGAAGATATTCAGGCCCCTTGGATCGGAGGTCTTGAAACTCACCATCCACCATGGAAGCAAATTTATTGAGGAGAACACCTTTGGTATCTTTCTGCATCAATTTGTCCCATTCAGATCCCCAGATCACCTTGATAACGTTCCATCCGGCCCCATTAAATGCTCCTTCCAGTTCATCAACAATTTTGCCATTACCCCGGACAGGACCATCGAGACGTTGAAGATTGCAATTCACAACAAAAATGAGATTGTCCAGTTTTTCCCTGGCAGCAAGGCTCAGAGCACCCCTGCTTTCCGGCTCATCGGATTCACCATCCCCCATAAAGACCCAAACTTTTCTATCACCAACCTCTATTAAACCCTGAGCTTCCATGTATTTCATGAAACGGGCCTGGTATATGGCCGTTAAAGGCCCAAGGCCCATTGAAACTGTTGGAAACTGCCAGAAGTCAGGCATCAAAAATGGGTGGGGATAGGATGACAGCCCCTTGCCTCCCACCTCACGGCGAAAGTTCAACAGGTGTTCTTCATCAAGACGACCTTCCACGAAGGCTCGGGCATACATACCGGGAGCACAGTGGCCCTGGAAGAATATCAAATCAGGGCCGTATGGAGCATCATATCCCTTGAAAAACCAGTTAAAACCAACTTCATATATGGATGATGACGAAGCAAAGCTGGCAATATGTCCACCCAGACTATCAGGAGAAAGATTTGCCTTGACCACCATGGCCATTGCATTCCAACGCACATAGGCTGCGACATCTCTGGCCGTTAAACTGTCGCCAGGAATTTTTTCAGCCAATTCCGGAGGGATGGTGTTGGAATAGGGTGAAATAGAAGTGTCAGGAGGACGGATTCCACGTGTTCTAAGATGGTTATTGAGTGTGTTCATAAGAAATATCGCTTTCTCATTGCCTTCAGTGTTAATAACACCTTCAAGGGAATCAAGCCAGTCACTGGTTTCTTCGGGATCAGGATCAATGAATGTATGGGGCATAAAACCTCCTGTTTGATGTTGTCTGCCAGAAACTGTGCCAATTCTCATTTCAGTTCAACTTCCTGTTGGTTGAGAGAATTTCACTCCCGAACTTGAACCAGAACTTTGATACAGCCCCCCCATCCGGATGATTAATACTATTGGTCCTACCATTTCGACTCAAGATTACAGCAATGTCATAAAAAGTTCATGCTTGTCCTGATAGTCTACGAATAACTTCCCTGAGTTGTTCGAATAATGGTCATTTTATCCGTTTTTCTTTCATACTCCAAAAACAATGACCTGATAGAACTCACCATAGGAATCAGAGGTGATTTTATACAGAAAAGATAGAGTAGTCCAGGCATTGAGAAGAGAATTCTGAAAATGTAGCCAGAAAAATAGAAAAAATCAGATTTTATCAGTTTCAGCTTATACTGACAGAATTCCACTGGAATTGACAAGAATACCAGGAAATGATACATATCAGTGCATCATTTGATTAAAAAGGAGAGAAACATATGAAAAAGTTTCTATTTGTACTGATGGCATGCGCCATTCTTTTTGCTGGTTGTGATCGTAAGAAGGACGAAGCTATCAAAATTGCCGTTATTGGACCGCATTCCGGGGATCTTGCTTCCTATGGCATCCCCACCGCGAGAGCTGCGGAACTTGTTGCCGCAGACTACAACGCGAAAGGTGGACTTCTGGGTAGACAAATTGAGCTGGTGATTGAAGACGATGTCTGCAAACCGGAAGTTGCTGCCAACACAGCCTTCAAAGTTGTTGGAGATGGCGTTGTTGCTGTTATCGGCCATATCTGCTCTGGTGCCACAAAGAGTGCCCTTGGCGTATATACAGAAGCGGGTATACCGGCCATCAGTTCTTCAGCTACAAATCCTGGTTTAACCCAGAGTGGTGATTATCCGTACTTTTTCAGAACGATTGCTTCTGATGATGCCCAGGCAGAGACTGATGCAAAGTTCATCGCAAACAAACTGGGTCTGAAAAAAGTAGCCGTACTCCATGACAAACAGGACTACGGGAAGGGTTTTGCCGATTTCTCAGTACTGTCCCTGGAAAAACTTGGGGTAGAAATCGTGCTTTACGAAGGTATAACAGCTGAATCTGTCGATTATTCTGCTATTCTTACTAAAGTGGCCAATTCCAGTGCCGAAGGCATTGTTTACGGTGGATATCACCCGGAAGCTTCCAAGTTAGTTCAGCAAATGGATCAGATGGGTCTGGATATACCCTTTATTTCAGACGATGGAGTGAAAGATGATACCTTCATCAAGGTAGCTGGTGAATTTGCCGAAGGTGTTTATGCCTCAGGCCCCATGGACACTTCGTCCAACCCAATGAACAAAGCAGCTGTGGCTGCCCACATGGACAAGTGGGAAGAAGAACCTGGTGCGTTTTTTATCAATGCCTATGCAGCGGCCATTGCACTGTTTGAGGCCATTGAAACGGCCGGCAGTACTGATGGGATGGCAATAATGGATGCTCTGCGAACAAACTATTTTGAGACACCTCTTGGAAGCATCAGCTTTGATGAAAGGGGAGATGCCATAGGAGTTGGTTTTGCAGTCTACCAGGTTCAAAATGGAACCTATGTAGAACTCTAGGAGTCTGTCGGACTTCAAGACTTCGAGACGATTTTAAATAATTTTTTCCTGCTGCAAGGCGACAAAAGCGGAACTAGCTTAAGCGTTTGGCGGTGCGTTCCTCGGAGCTTTGCTCCTGCGGTACGCACCTGCTGCGGTACGCACCTGCTGCGGTACGCACCTGTTTAAGCGTAGCTTAAGCGGTTGGCGGTGCGTTCCTCGGAGCTTTGCTCCTGCGGTACGCACCTGTTTACGTGAGCATTTTGACAACGCAGTAGCGGCAGAAAAGATCGAGTCAAGAACTCAATGGGTTTTTTAGAGGTGCCCTCATGTTATCCGAGGTTCAGCCTTGATTATTCCGGGGCCTCAGCGTTTTTAGTACGGCATGATGCCTGGACCATCCACCAGCAAGATTATAAACTTCCCTGAATCCAAGAGATTCCATAATTCTCAGAGTATGACCGCTTCTACGGCCTGACTTGCAGTAAATGAAATAGGTTTTATTCTTATTCAGCTTATCAAGACGCTGTTGGAAATTCTTCCTGTAATAATCTATCTGGAGGGCTCCAGGGGCATGCCCTTCTCTGAATTCATTCTGTGTTCTTACATCCAGAAGAATTGCCTGGTTTCTGACATTCTTCTCCTCCCAGAGCTGAACGAACTTTCTAACATCAACAGTTCTTAATCCGAAGTCCCGGGCGATACTCTCCTGCGTTCCATATAATATGAATAAACCAGCGAGAGTTCCAACAACCAGCTTTTTTATGATTTGGTTTGATATTGACATGGTATGGACTCTAAGTAATGAGAGTTATTTTGTCTATTGGCAACCTCTAGCCTGAAGTTTTAAGGGAATTTCGGGATAAATACTTATATAGAAAAAAGTTGAGCTAGTTTTTCCTTCAAAACGGCCCCATGTAATATCGCCACTTTTCTATATTTTTGTACTGACAATTATATAGATATAATTCATAGTATACCCATGTATATTCAAATAGTACCAAACAGAAATTCGCCTCCCTGCATTCTGCTACGGGAAGACCACCGAGAGAATGGCCGCGTTGTCAAAAAGACTCTGGCTAATATAACCAAACTGCCAAGTCATGCCGTTGCCATCCTCAAGGTTATGAAAGATCTTGATATCCCTCGGTTAATTTCCTCCCGCCGAACTCCCGAACGTAATTTGATTATCGCCCTTATTGCCCAACGTATTCTTAATCCACAATCGAAACTGGCCACTTTTTAAGAGGGGCAAGCTACAAATTGAAGTGGGTCTTCTTTTGTGACTCAGAAGGACGTCCTGTGGGGGTTAAAGTCTTTGAAGGCAACACAGCCGATCCGATGACGGTTTCCAGCCAGATTGAAAAACTCCGAAATCGCTTCAGTCTTGAACGGATCACTGTGGTCGGTGACCGAGGAATGCTAACTGAAGCGAGAATTGACAGGGAAATCCGGAAGAACTCTCTGACGAAAAGGTTGTATTTGCGTACAAACGGCTCTCCAACGTTGAACAGGCATTTCGCTACATGAAGTTGGTGGACTTGAAGCTACGGCCCGTTTATCACCGCCTGAAGGACAGGGTTCGGGCGCATATATTGGTTTGTATGCTTGCCTACTATGTTGAATGGGAAATGCGGAAACGGATGGCTCCCATTCTCTTTAAAGATGAAGCTTCTGCCATTGAAAGGGAGAAGAAAAAGAAATCCATCGTTTCTCCTGCGGAAAAATCTGGTAAAGCCCTGGCGAAAGCATCAACAAAACAAACAGACGATGGAGAACTCGTCCATAGTTTCCGAACGGCGTTAAATTGTCTTGCGACTATTTGCCAAAACACAATTGAATTTGATTGTAAAGAATCCGCATCCTTCACGCGGATTACAGAACCAGTAAGCCATCAAAGAGTAATCCTGAATCTTTTGGGGGTCAGTATGTAGTCGCCAGGTCCCCAGTATCGTAACATTGGGAAATCGACTAAATGCTTTCTCTGTATGGAGATATGGTGGTCTTGCGATAAAAAAATTTCAGTCTAGAATATTTTGTGATTATGTAATCTACGTTTGCCAAAACAATGGGTGTGGTATATGCTTTTACTTTTTTTCTCGTACGACCGCTAGCAATGCCGCGGCTGCCAGATAATGCTCCCGTTTTGCGAGGAGATCGATGATAATATCGGAGTCGATAAAGACCTTAATCATGAAGACCTTTTTCTGCTCGATGTTCACGGTACGCTGATTTTACATCAAGCGCAGGCGGTACATTTACAATGCCAATGAGCTGCTCGATATCCTCTGGAAATGTCGTCCTTTCTTCAGATAGCGAGTCTTTACTTGATAGATAGGTGAAATATTTAGCTACCATTCCGGACAATGACTCATGGTTTTTATTGACATAAACCTTTGCGCGATTTATTATCTTCTCATCAAGTAGTAGCGTTAGCTTTTTATTCATCTCTTGCCACCTCATTGTACGTATATATATTATGCTAAGCAATACGTATCGTCAAGTGCTAATATAGATTAAGGATGTATGCAAAAGCGTCAGTTTCTGGAGGCACAACGTAAAAGTCAGCGGCAAATGGGGGCTGGAGCGCTAGCGGAAGCCCCCATTTGTCCGCTGGACTGCCGGGTTATGGCGCTCATTGTTTGTCAATATCACTTGCCACTAAGCTGATAAGTTTTTCCATTTTTCTCAGATTTTCAATGGTTGAAGATATGTCTATCAAACCGTTCTCATTTTTGATTCTGTAGTCGTCCTTCAATTTGGCTACCCCCATGTTTTGTCCAATTCTGCCATACTGATGGATATCAATACCTTGTGCTTTTGCAATAGGATACAGCCTGCTTCTGTAGTAATCCCTTATTTCACTGCGGAAATCAGGTTTGTATGCATACAACTTAAAAATCAGTTTGCTGTATTCCAGTTGCAGATAAAATTTAAATTTTTTGCCATCCAAATTTTTATAGTTCCAGTGCCACCATAAACCTAAGAATCCTCCGGAAGCATTAGGCACGTAATCCCATTCTCCGCCTATTTCATTTTGAACAGTTGCAAAAAAACCTTTCCAAGAATACCAATGCCAATCCTTTGTTGATAATGTTTTAAAACTCTTAATCTTTTCATCAAGTCCTTTTAAGTAATAGTAATAGTCTGTTATTAATTTGTCTACAAACGCTTCGGTGAGTTTCGGGCCGGTTCCCCATAGTTCCTCTCCTTTTTTGCACAAAGGCAAGCTTTCAAAATCCTCAAGCCAGAACAGTTCTCCTTGCTCAGCTTGTACATAAGCATCCCATACTCCGCCTCCTTGTTCTTGAACTAATTCTCGAATTAATGTGTCTCTATGCGCAATTTCTTCTGGAACCCAATTTCGGTGTTTCAGTTCATCGAGAGCATTTTGTTCAGCTATATATGGATCAGAGTTTGCTGCAAATATCACTATAGTGGCCTTCTGCCAAACGTGAAATTTGGGATGATCTTCTGTTGGGTACGCATTGATAATGAAGCGATGAACATTCATGGTGTCCTTCCTATCTCCCTAACGACAGGATCACTTGCGGCTATGGAGCCCAGCGGAATAGCCGTCAAGTGCATCCATTGGTTCGACATTTTAACTGTGGACTTTCTGCTGGTACTTCTCTGCCTCTCTTGCAAGCCACTCAAAATCGTCCCAGAACTCCTTGGCATTCCGAGATGTCCTGTATTCGCTTACTAGTGGCGCCAGAATTATCCAGCAACGACGGAGCGAGTCGCCCCAACTGTCGGTAACGAGGTGTGCGGGGAGCAAGCGATTTTTGCAGATGATCCCCAGGGCATCGTAACTGTGACAGACCTTCTCCGCTCGCTTCTTCTCATCCGGTGTCCAGCTACTGAAATCCTTTACTCCGAGCTCCCCCAAAACGAATCCGCGGTCCTCCCGCTTACTCTCGTCCTGCAGCATGTCATACACTGCCTTGAAGGTTGAGGCGTATGTTGCCCTACGAGTCTCTCTAATCTGGACCCACAGGATGAAAGCGGTGGCCACGAGAATGATCGCAGAGACCACTTGGGCCACAGCGGCGATAATAATTGGATTCATGTCTCCTCCCTTCTCGTCATGTCGAACGACTGCGTGTACTGCAATATCGAATATAGCTTCCTTCAATACTCCATATCCGAATATAGCATGTAAATCAGCGGTGCTATCCTGTAGAATTCCGGTGATTCTCCCTACTATCCTGCAAATCTGCCGGTATAGTACACCGATTGCCGCTCATCTGCAAGTTTATTGGCGAAAATACTCCATTTCTGTCGGTATATTGAATCAATTGCCGGATTCTCCTCGTTTACTATTACATATGAATGACCGAGCCACTCTTCAAAGCCCCAAATTGCTGGATCAGCTTCGCGCTGCGCTACGAGTGAAGCACTATGCCTACCGCACGGAAAAATCCTACGTGTACTGGGTCCGGCGCTTCATCTACTTCCACCAGAAAAAGCATCCTGGAACTATGGGAACAAGCGAAGTACGTGCTTTTTTAAGTCATCTTGCCCAACAGGAACATGTCAGTGCATCCACGCAAAACCAGGCGCTGAATGCGCTTGTGTTTCTGTATAAGCAGGTAATACAAAAAGAACCTGGCTCAATTGATGCGGTCAGAGCCAGAAGACCCAAAAGACTGCCGGTGGTACTTACTCGATCAGAGGTGGAGAAAATCCTAGCCTTCCTTTCAGGTACTCCGGCAATCATGGCAACGCTTCTATACGGAAGCGGTCTACGACTAATGGAATGTCACCGACTTCGCGTCAAAGACATCGATTTTGAGCAGCATCAGATTATTGTCCGTGACGGTAAAGGCTTCAAGGACCGGATAACGGTATTGCCGGAATCGGTGATACCGGAACTGACGAATCATCTGAGAAAAATCAACGCGCTACATAAAGAGTTTTCTAGGAGGGGGTATGGAGAAGTTGAGTTACCATATCCGCTTGAGCGGAAATACCCAACCGCCAAATACGGCGATTCATACCTAAAAGTTGTGATATTGGCCGTTACAGCAAGAAGGATATAAAAATGATACAGGATTGGGTGAACAACTACCCACGGCGGATACTGGGTGGTAAGTCGGCCAATGAGGCTATCGGAATTCATCGGATAGCTTGAGGTATAAGAGAGCATGAGTTTCATGAAAAAGTGGACAGTTAACTTGACAAGTTACCGTTTTTTAGAGGTGCCCTTCAGGAGACTTGAACTTGAATACTACATCTATCATACTGGTACAGACTCTAACAACATCTAGAGCATAAAACCTGTTCTATTAAGGAGATTTTCTTGAAGTATTTCCTGCAGCTTGCATTGGCAGGACTAACCAAAGGCAGTATTTACGCCTTGATTGCCTTAGGCTATACCATGGTATATGGCATCATTAAATTGATTAACTTTGCTCATGGAGAAATCTACATGATTGGAGCATTCACAGCTCTGATCATAAATGCTGTTCTACAAATCATGACAACGTTGTCTCCGCTTCTCATTTTGGCAATTTCCCTTCTGGCAGCCGTGTTTTTTTCAGTTGGCTATGGGATAACTATGGAAAGAATTGCCTACAAGCCCCTGAGAAATGCTCCAAGACTCTCCGCTCTGATCAGTGCCATCGGTATGTCTCTCATCCTCCAGAACTATGTCAGAATGGCCCAAACTTCAGATTTTCTGCCCTTTCGGTCTTTGATTCCTGATCTCTCCTTCCTCGTCAGGGGGAAATCCCTGATATCAACAACCCAACTGGTTATACTGGTTTCCACCGTTGTTGTCATGGTTCTTCTTACTGTCCTGATAAGATTTACACGCATTGGGAAGGCCATGAGAGCCACATCCCAGGACAAGGTAATGGCCCAACTCGTGGGTATTGATATTAACAAAGTCATCACTGTTACCTTCGCCATCGGCTCAGCTACGGCGGCTATTGGTGGGGTACTTGTTGCCAACCACATGGGACAAATCAATTTTTACATAGGTTTTCTGGCAGGAATCAAGGCTTTTGTTGCTGCTGTGCTCGGTGGAATCGGTAGTATCCCGGGAGCCGTACTGGGCAGCTTCGTGCTTGGGATGACAGAAAGTTTTGGTGCCGGTTACATATCCAGCGCGTATGAGAATGCCTTCGCCTTCATTATACTCATCCTCATTTTGGTCTTCAAACCATCCGGATTAGTCGGTCGGGATAAAATGGAGAAGGTTTGAGCATTGTGGAAAAAATAATGAAGAACTTCCGAAAATCGATTCTCAGTGCAGTCTGGCTGATGGTTCTCACCTTTCCCATCATGGTGATCAAAGTTAATACTGTGAATTCGACCATAAAATGGCGATGGATGAACCTACTCTATGTTGGTACAGGAACATTTGTTTTTTCTCTGATATGGGATTTCTTCCTTGACCGGAAAGAGAGGGGAGGAACTCACAATAATGATATTGATTCCAGTCTGGCAAATACTGGACTGAGGAAATTGTTCGCCCGGAAAAAGGTGTCCATGTTCTCCTTCGTTACACTGGGTCTATTGGTTATTCTCTTTCCATTCATGGTGAGTTTTTATCAGGTAGGTATAATGACCAGTGCCCTGATGTTTGTAATCCTTGGCCTGGGTCTGAATATAGTTATTGGGTATGGGGGACTTTTGCATTTGGGCTATGCCGCATTCTATGCTGTTGGTGCTTATAATTACGGACTTCTATACCTCTATTGGGGATTTCCGTTCTGGGGCGCCCTGCCTCTGGGGGCTGTGTCAGGTATGGTGTTCGGTTTACTTATCGGTATCCCTGTCCTGCGGCTTCGAGGGGATTATCTTGCCATTGTTACCCTTGCGTTTGGGGAAATTGTCCGGTTATTCCTGGAAAACCTATCTGGATTTACCAAAGGCCCTGAGGGCATTGCCAGGATTCCACGGCCAGGATTCTTTGTCAAACTCTCACTTCAGGGAGCTACCGCATATCTCTATTACATTTCCATCCTTATGGTGATTCTGACCATATTTGTAATACGGCGCCTTGAGGATTCCCGCATCGGGAGGGCACTTGAAGCGATGAAGGAAGATGATATCGCAGCTCAGTCCATCGGGATTGATCTTGCGCGTACCAAGCTAGTTACATTTGCACTGGGTGCGATATGGGCTGGACTTATAGGTGTTATTCTTGCGAGTAAAACAACGTATATCAACCCTGGGAGTTTCACTCTCATGGAATCTGTGATGATACTCGTTGCCGTCGTTCTTGGGGGAACAGGTTCCATACCAGGAGTTTTCCTTGGAGCCCTCATTGTAACCCTGATACCTGAGTATTTTCGGTTTCTTGCTGATTACCGGATGATGATGTTTGGTGTGGCCCTGGTTGTGATGTCTGTATTCAGACCTCAGGGAATAATTCCCCGCGTCCGAAAGCGATATATAGTTAAGGAATCACTGTGAGCCGCACCATATTGAACATCAATGATTTCTCCATGGTGTTTGGAGGTCTGAGAGCTGTTGACCATGTGAATATGCACATTGACGATGGGGAAATAGTCGCTCTCATCGGCCCAAATGGGGCAGGAAAAACAACTCTGTTCAATTGTGTCACTGGCGTGTATACCCCATCGAATGGACAAATAACTGTTTCCTCAGGTGATGGTGATAAGAAGAAAATCAATGGCATGAAACCGAATAAGATAGCGGAACTGGGACTTGCCCGTACGTTTCAAAATATCAGACTTTTCTCATCAATGACAGCTCTTGAAAACGTAATGATTGGTCGGCATTCAAAACTCAGAGCTGGTCTTTTAGGAGCAATATTACGCAACAAGGCCACTCGGGAAGAAGAAAAACAGGTTATTGATGATTCTGTTGAGATACTTAAAAAGCTTGGTCTGGAGAAGTATGCAAACAAAATAGCATCCTGCCTGCCGTACGGAGCACAGCGTCTTTTAGAGATCGCCAGAGCTCTGGCCACTGAACCACAGCTTTTACTCCTGGATGAACCAGCGGCAGGAATGAATCCCCAGGAAACCAGGGAACTGGATGAAACCATTACACGGATTCGTGATAGTGAGAAAACAACAATTCTCCTCATTGAGCATGATATGAGTCTGGTGATGAGTCTTTCTGAAAGAATCTATGTGCTGGATTACGGAAAACTGATTGCAGAAGGAGGACCTGAAGAAGTGAAGGTTAATCCGGCTGTAATCAAAGCATATTTGGGAGAGTGAGATGCTGAAAGTTGATAATATCCACACCTGCTATGGTGGTATTCAAGCTCTTAAGGGAATAAGCCTTGAAGTGGAAAAAGGTGAGATTATTACCCTGATCGGAGCCAATGGTGCCGGGAAATCCACCACACTCATGTCCATCTGCGGAATTGTGAAGCCATCAACCGGATCTATTTTTCTGGAAGGCAGGGATATTACCCCGTTGTCATCCCATGAAATCGTGAAATTCGGAATGAGCCAGGTACCGGAAGGTCGGAGAATTTTCCCCCAGCTTACAGTTTTTGAAAACCTCGATATGGGTGCCTACCTGAGAAGGGACAGGGATGAAATCAAAATCGACCTGGAATATGTATTCGAATTATTTCCAATTCTTTCAGAACGGCGGCATCAAACTGGAGGAACACTTTCTGGAGGCGAACAGCAGATGCTCGCCATCAGCCGTGCCCTTATGGCGAAACCCAGAATACTTCTTCTCGATGAACCATCCCTTGGATTGGCCCCTCTCATTGTCCAGCAGATATTCGAGATAATAACACGAATTAACATGGAACAGGGCACAACCATTTTTCTGGTAGAGCAAAATGCCAACATGGCCCTCAGAATAGCACACCGGGGTTATGTTCTTCAAAATGGCATCATTGTGAAAACAGATACTTCAGAAGCCCTTATGGCTGACGACAAGGTCAAAGAAGCATACCTTGGCATATAGTCCAGGGATAATTCATGACAGGAAGTAAGTTGTAGACAGAATGCAGGAAGATTGCTCGGCAGAGATAAAAGCACTGCTCAAAAACAGGATACTCATGCTGGACGGGGCAACCGGGACCTGGTTTCAATCAAAGAAACTGACTGAAAATGACTACCATGGAGAACGGTTTGCCAGGCACCCTAAAAATCTTTTCGGCAATCATGAAATGCTCAACCTGGTAAGACCGGAACTGGTGAAGGAGTTTCATCTCGAATTTCTTCATGCTGGAGCCGATATCATTGAAACCAATACATTCAGCGGTACAGAGATTTCTCAGGCGGAGTATGAAACCGGAAATCTGGCTTACGAAATCAACTATAGAGGAGCTCAAATTGCCCGCTCAGCCATTGAAACTTTCCTGGAGAAAGATGGCAGCGGCCCGTGCTATGTTGCCGGATCGCTTGGACCAACGAGCAAGATCCTTTCCCTGTCTCCCCGGGTGGAAGATCCTGGATACAGGGAGATTACCTTCGATCAAATGACCAATGCATACAGAGAAGCTACCCGGGGTCTTATTGAGGGTGGTGCTGACCTCATCCTTGTGGAAACGATTATCGATGCTTTGAATGCCAAGGCCGCAATATACGCTCTTCTTGATCTGTTTGACCTCTACAGAAGACGGTGGCCCATAATGATTTCCGGTACCATAACAGACATATCCGGCCGGACACTGACCGGTCAAACTCCCGAAGCATTCTGGTACTCGGTGGCCCATGCCAACCCCCTGTCGATTGGATTGAACTGTGCTCTTGGAGCAGGAGAATTACTTCCACACATCCGATCCCTGGCAGAGGTGGCAGAAGTTCCAATTTCCGTGCATCCCAACGCAGGTCTCCCGGATGAAGAGGGTTGTTATAACGATACACCAGAATACATGGCAGAGGTGATTGGTTCCATGGCCGATGAAGGACTGATCAACATTGCCGGCGGCTGTTGCGGAACCCGGGCGGAGCATATTACCGCGATACGGTCCAGGGTCATTCAAGCAAAACCACGGCGGCTGGAACAGGTACAGAAGTCTGTTTATTGTACACGGCTCAGTGGATTAGATCCTCTTATCATCAATGATGAAAGCCTTTTCATCAATGTCGGGGAAAGGACTAATGTTTCGGGTTCTCGAAAATTCGCACGGCTAATTCGAGAAAAAAATGGTGAAGAAGCCGTGGAGATTGCCCGCAGACAGGTAGAAAACGGCGCACAAATCATTGATGTGAATGTGGATGACGCATTGCTGGATGCTCCGGAAGAAATGACGCGGTTTCTAAACCTGATAATGGCCGAACCTGATGTGTCCAGGGTTCCAGTTATGATAGATTCCTCCAGGCCAGAAGCACTGATTGCCGGTTTGAAATGCCTGCAGGGAAAGGGAATTGTCAACTCGGTGAGTCTCAAGGAAGGAGAGGAAGCCTTCCTCAAACAGGTTGGGGAGATTAAACGTTTTGGAGCGGCCATCATTGTCATGGCCTTCGATGAAGATGGTCAGGCTGATACATTCCAGAGAAAAGTGGACATTGGCCGAAGGGCCGTGGATATCCTGATTAATAAGGCCGGAATCATACCGGGGGACATCATCCTCGATCTCAATGTCTTTGCCGTAGCCACCGGGATACCGAAGCATTCAAACTACGCCAGAGACTATATTGAGGCCGTGAGATATCTAAAAAAGGAATTGCCGGGAGTGTGCTTTTCCGGTGGTATCAGCAACGTTTCATTTTCCTTCCGGGGTAACAATGTCATTCGGGAAGCCATGCATTCGGTTTTCCTCTATCATGGCATTGCTGCCGGATTGACGATGGGAATAGTCAATGCCGGCCAGTTGGAAATTTACGATGAGATTGACAGTGAACTGAGAGAAAGAGTTGAGGATGTGATTCTGGCTCGACGGGAAGATGCTGGAGATCGTCTTCTGGATATTGCCGAATCCTTTACCGGGGAGGGAAAGATCTCTGTTGAAAACCTTACCTGGCGGGAGGAAGCTGTTGAGAGCCGACTGACACATGCCCTGGTAAAGGGGATTACCGGATGGATTGCCGAGGATGTGGAAGATGCCCGGATTTCCATGGGTGATCCATTGAGCGTTATCGAGGGCCCCCTGATGGACGGTATGAATAAGGTGGGAGAGCTCTTCGGGTCGGGGAAAATGTTTCTGCCCCAGGTTGTAAAAAGTGCCCGGGTGATGAAAAGGGCCGTGGGCGTACTTCAGCCCAGTCTCGAAGCCAGCAAAAACAGCAGTAAATCACGGGGTTGCATTCTTCTGGCAACGGTTAAGGGAGATGTCCATGACATTGGGAAGAACATTGTCGCCGTTGTTCTTCAGTGTAATGGCTATGAAATCATCGACATGGGTGTAATGGTTCCTGCCGAAGACTTACTTGACCATGCCGAGAATATCTCGGCCGACATTATCGGACTGTCCGGTCTAATTACTCCCAGTCTGGATGAGATGGTTCGAGTGGCAAAAGCCATGGAGGATCGCGGCTGGAAAAAGCCTCTGCTCATTGGGGGGGCAACCACCAGCGAAGTTCATACAGCCTTGAAAATTGCTCCTGCGTACTCAGGAACTGTCGTTCATATTAAAGATGCCTCACTGGCACCAACGGTCGTGAATACTTTGACCGATTCCAAATCCCTTCCGGAGTACATTGTCCGTCTGAAAAAAAGGCAGGAAGAAATCCGTCTGAAAAAAACGGATCGAATTGCTGAAAGGATTCATCTTACTCTGGAGGAAGTGAGGGCAAAGCCATGGCAGCCGACAGGCGGCTGGATCATAGAAAACCAACTGCCTGAACCTCGTTTCACAGGTGTAAAATCGTTTAGAAACATCCCTCTCAGCGAAGTGATTCCCTTGATCGACTGGAGTTTTTTCTTCAGAGCATGGGAGATTGATGGGAAGTATCCTGCCATCCTGGATCATCCTGAGAAAGGGGTGGAAGCTCGCCGCTTGATGGATGATGCCAGAAGCTGGCTGGACAGGATTCAGGTTGGGAACCTGCTTGAAGCAGCGGCTGTGGCAGGTATATTTCCTGCCCAGTCCAGAGGGGATGACATTCTAATCTACCGAGAACATGACGATGCGCAGCCAGTATTGACACTGCCGCAGATGCGACAAACCGGTTTGAAGGAAGAGACGAAGTACTATCTTTCGCAGGCCGACTGGATTGCCCCTGAGGGAAGTGGTGTAAAGGATTGGGTGGGACTTTTCGTTGCAACTGGAGGTATTGGCGAAGAGGAAGCTCTAGCTGCCAGGAAAGCCGCCATGGATGATTATGGATCCTTTCTGATTAAGACTCTGGCAGACCGCATTGGTGAAGCGGTGGCGGAATGGCTTCATCACCATATTCGAGTTGATCTCTGGGGTTATTCACCGGATGAAGACAATGATCCTCAGCGGATACTTTCAGGTGCCTATGATGGCATCCGTCCTGCCCCAGGCTACCCCCCATGCCCGGATCATACAATTAAAAGAGATATATTCAAACTACTCAATGTCGAAGAATTCATCGGGGTAAGACTGACGGAAAGCTCCATGATGACTCCCCCCCCCTCGGTGTGTGCCTATCTATTTGGCCGGCCGGGTATTGAGTATTTCAGTGTGGGAAGACTGACCAAAGAACAAGTGTCAGATTATGCCGTCCGCAGGAATATGACTCAATCTGAGGCCGAAACATGGCTTGGTTCTTTCCTGGCGTATGAGTCTGAGAAGTAAGATTCCGATGCAGACACACCTGTCATAATCCGGAGCCTGCCGTTTCCAGATGAGGAGAGACAATCCGGGGTTGGCTTGTTTACGGTAATCGTTTACGGTTACCATTAAAAACCGTTTTTGGAATTTGGCGCAGTGGCGGCAGAAAAGATGAGTCAAGAACTCAATGGGTTTTTTAGAGGTGCTCATCATAATGAATATTGATATCAGTCCCGCAGCCAGATCGAAATGAGGTCTTATTGTATTCACATTACTATGACCAGTATGTATACTGAACACATGGATATTCCAGCATACAATGAACGCTTGAAGACAACAAGACGAAACGATCCATGCCCTTGTGGGTCGGGAAAGAAATACAAAAAATGCCATTTAGATGGTGATGAAAAGGAAAAACACATCGAATTGGCAGAAGCCGCCAGAGAGAGAGAAGCTGCATCAGCATCAGAAGAAACCAGTTCTGATAATACTGTCAAAACGAGTGAAATTAAAAGGAACCGGGGAAAGCCCTATCCGTCTGGGAAGGCAACCACCAGTCAGAACAGGAACACAAATATCCCACGCCGCGGAAATATTTAAGGGCACCTCTAAGGTAATCCCTGTGTCAGCAAGCTTGCTGACACTTCGTAATTTTTACGACGCAGATGATTGTAACGAGTGGGCTGATCAATCAATCCGAACAGATATTCCTGCCGCATTCAGCTCCTCTTTGATGTCCTGTACAGAAAAATCACCATAGTGAACCATACTCGCTACCAATGCTGCATCCGCCTTACCCTCGGTGAGAACCTGAATCAAGTGATCGGGAACCCCGCCGCCGCCAGAGGCAACCACTGGTAAGCCCACATGTTCACTCACCAGACGAGTAGCCCTGATCTCATACCCATCCCGGGTTCCATCGGCATCAATCGAGTTGAGAACTATCTCTCCGGCTCCTCTGTCCTCGGCCTCACGGACCCACTCCAGCATATCCCGTCCAGTCTTCACTCGACCCCCATCGATAACAACTCCGTAACCTGAAGGCATGGCCGTATCGGCTTCAACATCCATTCCAAGTACGATGCACTGAGAACCATAGTGTTTTGCGCCATCGGTAATGATATCAGGTTTGCGAACAGCCGCTGAATTGATGCTGACCTTCTCCGCGCCAGCCATTATAACTTCCCTCATATCGTCAAGGTTTCGTATCCCACCGCCAACACAAAAAGGGATGAATATTGTTTCTGCTACAGCCTTTACCACGTCGATCATAATCCCTCGGCCTTCAGCCGATGCTGTAATATCATAGAACACCAATTCATCAACACCCTGACGATAGTAATTGAAGGCCATTTCCACCGGATCGCCAATATCGACATTGCTCTTGAAGCGTATACCTTTTGTTGTTTTTCCATTTCGTACATCAAGACAGATAACAATCCTTTTCTGAAACATGTTTTCCTACCAGTCAATGAAATTCTTCAATACAGTCAAACCGTTGGGGCCACTTTTTTCCGGATGGAATTGAGTTCCCCAGATATTTCCCCGATGTAAGGCTGCTGCAAATTCAATTCCATAATTCGATGTTGCACACACCCAGGGCGAGGGTTCACCGGTCGATAGGAACGGTGAAAGGTAATATGAGTGTACAAAATAAAATGAGCTCTCCTGACGAATATCTTTGAAAAGAGCAGAATTATCATGGGTGATTGTGTTCCACCCGATTTGAGGAACTTTCAACCCCTTCCCCCCTGGGAAGAGTTTCACACTGCCGGGAATCAAGCCCAGAAGATCTGTATTGCTTTCAACAGAGAACTCCTGGAGAATTTGAGCTCCTAAGCAGATGCCCAGTAACGGCTTATTGCTTTCAGCATAAGCCTTGAGAGTCTCGTCGAGACCCCTGGAACGGAGTTCTGTCATAGCCTGTTGGGCTTCTCCCACACCCGGAAAGATCACCTTATCGGCTGCTTGAACAGTTCCAGGATTTGAAGTGACCACATACTGAACTCCGATATGACGAAGGGCTGTTACGACACTGGTGAGATTTCCTGCATTGTAGTCAATGACGGCCAGCATTATTTCACCTCTCAAAGGGATTTAATCCAACACTGAGTGAGCGAAGCAGGGTGAAATTCACCGGTGGGAATCTTAGGTGGATACTTCCATCGGTTACCTCAAGTTCCAACGATCCAAGGAGTTCTTTCTCCTCAGCAATGGATGATTTTCCAAGGCGTGCGGACAGAGCTATACGCAGTGCCAGAGCAAGAGAAGGAACCAGTTCTTCCCTGGCTGCTGTCAATTGGAAATAAATTAAATAGTCTTGATTGACATCCTTGTTGATGGTCAGAAGAAAACTGTCAATCTTTCCTGCCACCTGGGGTATGATACTGGATGCCAGATCAGGATTGTTGACTAACAGAGAAAAATCAGCATCAGTAAACAATTCATTACGTTGATTATTCATCAGTGGAGACCGGGATCGCTGAGTGACAAGGAAATCCAGTCGACCACGGGAAAGGAGTATTAACTCATTCGTCGGGGCTGCAATGCCAAGGCCCTCAGGTCCATCCCACACGAATTCATTCCTTTTCCTCCGTGTCCAATCATTTCCCAGCACACGGCCAAGGACGCCTCGGGGCCACATCCCCACGGCCGCGACATGGATGGGAATTGTAGAGAAGTCAATCTGCCCATCATTCATCTCCAATCCGGCTGCAAACACAGCAGTCCGTTCCAGTATGGGGTTAACCGCTTCTGGTTGAAATCCAGTCAAGCGTACAATAATTTCCGCAAGATCTTCATTTCCACTTACAACAAAATGAACAATCATATCCGATTCTACAGGAATCCAATGGACAACATCCGGGTAGGGGGCTACCGGCATTGTCCGACAGGAAATAAAGAGAATCAATACTATGGTCAGTTGCCCTGGTTTCATACTCGATTCAGGCTAACAAAAACGGAAACCTCTCCCACAGTGAGTTCCTGGCTGCCTTTGAGAGGAGACTCAGACAGAATCAGACTATCGGCCAGAACTTCTCCGGTTATGTAGTCCTTGAAGGTTTGACAGGCATCATGTATCTCATTTGTACTGCTCAGTCCAAGAGTAATGTGGTCGGCTACCTGAAAACCATTTTCTTTTCGTAGATTTTGTATACCCCGTACCAGATCCCGTGCCAGACCTTCAGAGAGAAGTTCCGGAGTAATTTCCGGGTCCAGGGCAAGGGTAAGAGAACCTTCATTGACAACCCTGAGACCGGATTTTTCGTTGCGTCTTACTTCAATTGATTCGGAGGTGAGCTCCAGAACAGTGTTTTCAGAGCCATCAAAATCAATGGACAGTACTGCTCCATCAATCAAGCTACGTATTTCTCCAGGGGTGAGATTCGCGATGCGGGCGGCAGCGGCCTTCATATCCTTACCGAGGATTTTACCGAGTACCTTGAAATTAGCCTTTGCCATGTATTCCACCAGATCCTCTTCATTTTCCCGGAATAGAACATTTTTAATATTGAGTTCCTCTTTGAGAAGGTCAACCATTTCAAGAAGTATAGTCTTTTCTACTGAATCCCGTGTAACAATGAACAGGCTCTTCAGCGGTTGGCGGATTTTTAGATCATGGGTATTGCGAAGTGATCGACCCAAACCAATGGTACGGCGGGTTACTTCCATTTTCTGTTCCAGAATCTCATCCCTGGAAAAATCCCCGGCATCCGGCCAGTCGCACAGATGGACAGATTCAGGGTCGTTCCTGCTTCTCAGATTCAAGTAAATTTCATCGGCAATGAAGGGAGTAAAAGGGGCGATGACTTTGGTCAGGGTGACAAGAGCTGTCCGTAAAGTGGAGTAGGCATCCAATTTATCGCCATCCTGAGTGCTCTTCCAGAACCGTCGGCGTGATCGGCGAATATACCAGTTGTTGAGAGCATCTATATAGAGAAGAATAGGTTCAATAGCTTTTTGTATGTCATAGGCATCCAGCATTCGGCCAACAGTCTCCACCAGGGAGGCTGTCTCCGAAAGGATCCATTGATCGAGGGGATTCTGTACGTCATCGGTGAAGCCCTCTGGCCGGACATTATCAATGTTCGCATAGGTTACATAGAAACTATAGGCATTCCATAGAGGTATAAGAACACCCTTGAGTACATCACGGACACCATCATCTGAATAACGGAGACTTTCTGCCTTCACTGCTGCTGAATTCATTAAGAAAAGCCTGAGAGCATCAGCCCCGAACATGTCAATAATAATTCCCGGGTCTGTATAATTCCTCAGTTTCTTGGACATTTTCCTGCCGTCTTCTGCCAGCACTAATCCATTCACAATAACATGCTGGAATGCCGGAGATCCGAATAATGCTGCTGCCAGGACAGTGAGAGTGTAGAACCAGCCCCTGGTTTGATCCAAACCTTCAGAAATGAAGTCTGCTGGAAAATGTTCCTCAAACCATTGTTTGTTCTCAAAGGGATAATGAACCTGGGCGTAGGGCATAGCCCCGGATTCAAACCAGCAGTCCAGTACTTCCGGGACACGTATCATCTTCCCACCACAGGAACAGGGCCATGAGAGCTCATCGATGTGGTGTTTGTGGAGATCGCCGCCATCAGCGACATGCTTCTTTCTGGCGTTCTGGCTGCAATTCCTGTATAATTCGTCCAGACTGCCAATGCATTTCTGCTCACCACAGGTACTGCATATCCAGATTGGAATGGGATTTCCCCAATAACGGTTCCTGCTAATGGCCCAATCCCGGGCATTATCCAACCACTTGCCAAATCGTCCTTTTTTTAAGTGACCTGGTATCCAGTCCACCTTATCATTGGACTCCAGCATGATTGCCTTGATCTTCTGAACATTTACAAACCATGAACTGACTGCTTTATAGATGAGAGGACTCTCACAGCGCCAGCAATGAGGGTAGGCATGGAGAATCTGATCACGCTTAACAAGGGCACCACTGTCTTTCAGTCTTTTAATGATATCCCTGTCACAGTCTTTCACAAATCGACCCGCATAGTCACTGACTTCGTCAGTATACAATCCCTCATCATTCACCGGGCAAACCATGGGGAGCCCCGTCCCCTTCATAACTTCATAATCATCTTCGCCAAATCCAGGAGCTGTATGGACGATACCCGTACCATCGTCTGTTGAGACATGATTACCTGTAAAGGTTTTAAATGCTCCCCTGGCCTGTAATTCTGCAAAGTAAGGGAAGAGGGGTTCGTAGCCTATATTATTGAGCTCATGGCCCTTTTTCTGCCAGATAATCCTGTAATCGTCTTCCGACTTGAAATAGTCCTCAACTCGGGCTTCAGCAAGTATGTAGAATTCAGCACTGGAAAGTTTCTCAACCTTGATATAATCAATGTCAGAACCAAGACACAGTCCCAGATTACTGATGAGGGTCCAAGGGGTTGTTGTCCAGGCCAAAAACCAGGTGTTCCTGTCTTCACTGGTTTGGAACCGGACAGTTATGGCTGGATCGTGAACTTCTTTATACCCGCCCAGATTGAGCTCATGATTGGACAGAGGTGTTGAGCAGCGAGGACAGCTGGGCAGGATGTAATGTCCCTGGTATATAAGTTTCTTATCCCAGAGAGATTTCACCACCCACCAAATCGACTCCATGTAGTCTGGATCCATGGTTTTATAGTCATTATCAAAATCTACCCAGCGTCCGGAACGGGTCATTATTTTCCGCCATTCACTTGTATAGCGCAGGACAATAGATTGACAGACTTCATTGAATTTTGCCACACCAAATTTCTCTATCGCAGCTTTACCGGAAATGCCGATTTCCTTCTCCACCTCATATTCAACCGGCAATCCATGGCAATCCCATCCAAATCGACGTTCAACTCTTTTACCCTTCATCGTAGCGTAACGGGGGATGATGTCTTTTATGGCTCCGGGTACAAAGTGACCGAAATGCGGCAACCCAGTTGCAAACGGAGGACCGTCATAGAATACAAATTCATCCTGAGGTGAACGATTTGCAATGGATTTTTTAAAAATCTGGTTTTCCTTCCAGTATTGAAGGATCCTTTCCTCCATTCGAGGGAAGTCGTTCCGGGGGTCAACTTTGTTATACATGAGTTCCTACTGTACTATGGAGGGTTGTGTGTTATCAAGAACAGGTACTGCTTCAGGAATGAAACTGCTCCTGAATGCTCAAGGGCACCTCTAAAAAACCTTATTTCGCTTATGGCTTGATCTTTTCCTCGTTGCTACGTTGTCAAAATGCTCACGTAATCAGGTGCGTACCGCAGGGCGTAGCCCGAGGAACGCACCGCAAACCAATCAGGTGCGTACCGCAGGGCGTAGCCCGAGGAACGCACCGCAAACCAATCAGGTGCGTACCGCAGGGCGTAGCCCGAGGAACGCACCGCAAACCAATCAGGTGCGTACCGCAGGGCGTAGCCCGAGGAACGCACCGCAAACCAATCAGGTGCGTACCGCAGGGCGTAGCCCGAGGAACGCACCGCAAACCAATCAGGTGCGAAAAACGGTTTTTAGAGGTTGCATCAAGATCCTGTTTTCTCTTCTACCGTCTTCTGCCCCACTAATCAAAAACTATGTTCGCAGCTCTGATAGTCGTGGAATCGGTACCGACGAAAGATCTGATTACAACAGCTTGAAGTTCTCTCACATTGCCAGGCCAATCATAGTTCACCAGATTCATTATTGCTGAATAGTCAATTCTTCTGGTGGCAGAGGAAATTCTGCCCAGGAAATGCCGGGCAAGTAGTGGTATGTCCTCACGATGCTCTCTAAGGGGAGGAACCGTCAGATGCAGGGTGTTGAGACGGAATAGCAGGTCGGAACGAAATCGTCCCGCTGTGATAAGCTTTTTAAGGTCTTGATTCGTCGCTGATATTATTCTGGCGTTTATTGGCCGGAGTAGACTGGAGCCAATACGGCGAATTGTTTTTTCCTCAAGAACCCGGAGGAATTTTACCTGTCCCTGAAGGCTTAATTCCCCTATCTCATCAAGGAAGATCGTTCCACCTTCCGCACTTTCAAATAGTCCCTTTCTGTCAATTGAATCAGTAAATGCACCTTTGCAAGATCCAAACAACTCCGTCCCCAGCAGACCATCAGGGTATGCCGAACAATTGACAGATATAAATGGACCGTCTTTATGGTCACTGTGAGAATGAAGAGTTTTTGCGACCAGTTCTTTGCCGCTGCCTGTTTCTCCCGTTATTAAGCATGGGTAGTTGAACCTGGCATATTGGCATATCTTCTTGCGAAGATTTCTCATGACCTGACTATCTCCGAGAATCTGGCCATCTGAGTAATCTTCTGAATGAGTCTCGTGCATCAGACGAGAAATGATCATTTCCAATACTGTGCCTGAAACTTCCCCCAACAAACAGTCATAGGCCCCGACTCTCATCAGACAAACCGCCTGTGAGACTGTTAACTGGCGGGCAATTACAATAACACTGTAGGCATTGGATTTATTTATCATCATCCTCAGGTATATCAAATCGTCAGGTTCTGGATAGGATTTTTCAAAAGGCAACACAATCGCCTGTGGGGAATATCTTTTCAGTAACTCATCAAAATTATTATCCCTCGGAGTGAAGATGAGTTCCATTGTATCAGGTAATCCATCGCTCAGATGAGAAAATGCTTCTTCATCACAGCCATTATACAAAATTCGAAACACATCATACTTCATGGAATTTATTTATAAGGTAAGAGTTGTATTCAGGTTTTGACAATGAATTTATATATATATCCTGCAAGAGAATATATTATTCTCTTAAAGAGGATGTGAATTCTTAATGTTAGAAAGCTTGTTAATGCAACAAAAACTCAAGTCAAGATCGTTATAACATAGTAAGAAAACAATTTATGGGTACCTCTAAAAAACAGCTTTAGGAAATTGACGAAATGGCGGTGCGTTCCTCGGAGCTTTGCTCCTGCGGTACGCACCTGTTTACTTGAGCATTTTGACAACGCAGTAGCGGCGGAAAAGTTCGAGTCAAGAACTAAATGGGGTTTTTAGAGGTGCCCTACATTAATTCTCATCTCTGCTACCGGCTAATCTGCACCAGTATTATAGCAATATCCGATGAACGAACTCCCGGAACACGGGAGGCTTGTCCCACACTCACTGGCTGAATAATCTTGAGCTTTTCACGGGCTTCTGATGAAAGACCCGTTATGGTATTCCAGTCTATGTTGTCGGGGATTGTTACATGTTCCAACTTGCGAAATCGCCTGGCATGCCGCTCTTCCCTTTTGAGATAGCCTTCGTACTTCACATCCAATTCAATCTGATGCAGCCAGTCCGTTTGAGCATTGACGGCAATATCGGGCTCCAGTGATATGAGATGTGATAGGGTAATCCGGGGATCCCGAAGGAGATGCTCAAAGCTTTCTCCTGTCTTCCGTAATTCCAATGAACCTTGAGTAACTTCTTCTTCTCTCAGGGTTCGTTTACGAAGAAGCTCCCTGATTTCATCGATACGATCACATTTGACAGCAAACCGCTCGGCAGCCTGTGAAGAGTTAAGTCCTGCCATCTCCCCTTTGAGAAACAAACGCCGGTCAGCATTATCATGACGCAGAGCGATGCGGTGCTCGGCCCGGCTTGTAAACATCCGGTAAGGCTCTTCAGTCCCCTGAGTTACAAGGTCGTCAATAAGTACACCGATGTAGGCTTCACTTCTATCAAGAATAATGGGTCCCATGCCCTGGAGTTGCCGTGCCGCATTAATTCCAGCCATTAAACCCTGGGCGGCGGCCTCCTCATAGCCGCTTGTTCCATTGGTTTGACCTGCAATGTAAAGGTTGTGCAGATGCCTGGATTCCAGTGCCGGTGTGAGTTCTATGGGATTGAGATAGTCGTATTCCACTGCATAACCCGGGCGCAGGATTTCCGCTTCTTCCAGACCCGGAATGCTGTGAATATACTCTACCTGAGCATCTTCCGGCAGGCTGGTAGAAAGTCCGTTGAGATACATCTCTTCGGTTTCCAGTCCTTCAGGTTCAATAAAAACATGATGTCTTATCCTGTCAGGAAATTTCACAACCTTGTCCTCGATGGATGGGCAGTACCGTGGCCCATTTCCTTCTATCCGCCCAGAGAATAATGGGGAGCGACCCAGGTGGGTTCGTATAATCTTGTGGGTATGCTCATTGGTATAGGTAATGTAGCAAGGCAGGGCTGGCCGATTGAGTGTATTATCGCCAAAGCTGAATGGGAAGACTTCATCATCACCGAATTGTATTTCCATCCTGTCCAGATTGAGACTGCGGCGGTGAATTCGTGCAGGAGTACCAGTCTTTAAGCGGCCAACTTGAAACCCTTTTTTTCTTAACGCGTCTCCCAGGCCCATGGCCGCCGGTTCACCGATACGGCCATTTTGACCTTCGTATTCACCGATGAATATTTTTCCGCTCATGAAAGTGCCTGTTGTGAGGACAACAACCTTTGCCGTAATACGGTGGCCCCGTTCGGTGAGTACGCCAATGGTCTGGAAACGACCGGATTGGGATGATATGTCAGCAGGGCCGGTCAGGAGGTCAACAACCGTATCCTGAAATAGATCCAGATTGGATTGAAGTTCCAGGGTATGCTTGGCCTTCTGTCTGTAGGCTGGTTTATCTGCCTGGGCTCGGGGGGCCTGTACGGCTGGTCCCCGGCTGCGATTAAGAACCCGAAACTGTATCATTGTTTTATCAATGAGCCGCCCCATCTCCCCTCCCAGAGCATCAATTTCTCTCACCATATTACCCTTGGCCAAACCTCCGACAGCCGGGTTACAGGACAATTGACCAATAGTATCAAGGTTTTGAGTGACCATTATAGTACGGAATCCAATCCGTGAGAGGGCAAGGGAGGCTTCTATTCCCGCATGACCGCCACCAACGACCAGAGCATCATAATCCATCGGCAATTACGGAGCCGTACGATTGTACTCGTAAGCACCAATATCAGGGTTCCAGTAAAAGGAGAATAGTGATATTTCGGAAATACGCATTTTGAGTCCCCAGGAAATCATTGTATGGAATTGCTTCAGACGATATATGACATACCTCTTTATTGTACAGGAAGTGAGTGAATCTGTCAACTTGACAAATTATCACCTGAAGAAAAATTAGCACCAGGACTTTCCATAAGGGTTGTGTCCATGTAATCCATGCTATTTTCAATGATGACTAAATCACTCAACAGTTGTTCTGCATTTTTGACCATGCAACCGGAAATCAGAAATATTGAGGGCACCTCAGAAAACCTTATTTCTTTTTGGCTTGATCTTTTTCCTCAGGAGCAAAGCTCCGAGGAACACACCGCCAATTCGCCAGATTCCAAAAACGGTTTTTAGAGGTACCCTTGAATTAAATGGGGGTGCCCCTATAGTATCCTCATTGACATATAGCTATTAATAAGACATCTTGCCGACAGGAGTCCCTATGTCATATCTTATCAACGGGATACAGCAAATCGGTATTGGTATTCCCAATGCCAATGAAGCCTGGCACTGGTACAGTGGTATGTTTGGAATGGATATTCCCATCTTCAGGGAAGCCGCCGAAGCCCCATTAATGACCCCTTATACAGGAGGTGAGGTACAGGCAAGAGACGCAATACTTGCCATCAATATCAAGGGTGGCTCCGGATTTGAAATATGGCAATATACCTCCCGGAATACGGTTTTCCCGGAGAAACCACCAATTGTGGGCGACACAGGCATCTATGCAGTCATTATCAAATGTGAAAGCATTCAATCTACTCATCGTTACTTTCTCCACAAGGGCTGCAATGTTCTGGGCGACCTTGCTGACGGACCGGATGGTCAACTGACATTCTTTCTGAAAGACCCCTGGGGGAACATATTTCAAATCATACAGTCGGAGGAATGGTTCCAGAAGAAAGGCCATCTCACTGGCGGGCCAGTCGGGGCGGTGATAGGAGTTTCTTCCATGGAGAAATCCTTATTGCTATACCGGGATACATTGGGTTTCGATGTTGTCGACTACGATGAGGAGGGATTTTTTCCTGACTGGAGTCCATTGAATGGAGGAGGTGGACGATTTCGCCGTATGCGGCTTTCCCGGGATCAGCAATCAACAGGACCATTTGGACCAATTCTGGGATCATGCAGCATTGAGCTTGTCCAGTCTCTGGATCGTCAGCCCGATAAGATATTTCAGAACCGGTATTGGGGTGATGGAGGTTTCATTCATCTTTGCTTTGATGTTCACGGCATGGATGCACTTGGAGAGAAACTGTCTTCTAATGGATTGGCTTTCACCGTCGATTCCAATACGCCGTTTGATATGGGAGAGGCCGCTGGTCGATTCACCTACATTGAAGATAATGACGGAACGCTCATAGAGTTTGTGGAAACCTGGAAAGTTCCTGTTATGAAGAAGTGGGGGTGGTATATCAATCTTTCCAGACGTCCATATGGCAAACCTCTCCCGAGACTCATTCTCAAGGCATTGGGCCTGGGCCGGGTAAAATCCGGCAAGTTCCCCATATAGGCAACCTCTAAAAAACCCATTTAGTTCTTAACTCGATCTTTTCTGCCGCTACTGCGTTGTCAAAATGCTCACGTAAGCAGGTGCGTACCGCAGGCTTAAGCTAGCTCCGCTTTTACTGCCTTGCATCAAGAAAAAATTTAAGCAGGTGTGTACCGCAGGGCGTAGCCCGAGGAACACACCGCCAACCGCTTAAGCTAGCTCCGCTTTTGCTGCCTTGCATCAAGAAAAAATTTAAGCAGGTGCGTACCGCAGGAGCAAAGCTCCGAGGAACGCACCGCCAACCGCTTAAGCTAGCTCCGCTTTTGCCGCCTTGCATCAAGAAAAAATTTAAGCAGGTGTGTACCGCAGGGCGTAGCCCGAGGAACGCACCGCCACTTTGTCAATTTCCTACAATACTCTGGGGATTAATCAACGAGCTTAAAGTTAAAATATATCTCAGAAAAATCTACATGTAGACGAAAGCTCTGATCCTGACCATCAGACCATGAAGAATAGGTAGGCTCCGGCAAAAAGGAGATAGATGTAACTCCTGGCTTGGTTGTTGATTGTTTCGTATTACCATTGAAAGCAGAAGGAATCGTTGTATAGGCATTATTCGTTATTATTCCATAACCGGAGGGAGGGCCACTTAGTGCCGGTGTCGCAGATGGGATTTGTCCAACCAACCCAGTAAAAACCATAAACTGCTCCCGCTTTATATAAAAATTTCCACTATTATCGGCAGTACTTAGTTGTTCGATAAAAAGAGCGGTATCGGTATAATCTTTCGGATCAACATATTCTCCTGTGGTATAGTCGCCAAGCTTGGCTATGGTTTGATCGGCAGAATCGGGAAAGAGGGCATATAAAGCGTAGGTAGTCTTGGTATCCAGGGGATAGTTGCCCTCCGAATCATGAGCTAAATAGAGAGAAGTGGTTCCAGTGTTGGTAAGAATACTCTTGTGTGCCATCACCACATCTTTATTAACAGTCCCCGCACCACCTGAAGGATTCCTGAACTCAATCGAGGCGGTTTTGCGAAAGCTCGTCAGGTCGGTGGGGGCAGTATTGCCTGCCTTCACCAGCAGGAATTCAACATTGATTTGGGTGGTCATGTTGTTGGTAATGTCAAAGACCATAAAATTGCTGGGCAATTTTTTAGTGTCATCACTTTTGGTGCCGTCGGTTATTTGTATCTGGGTGGCGCTTGGTATAGTAAGATGTGAAACTGAAATAGTGTAGGAGGCCTGTGTACCATCTTCGGCTGTTATGGTGATGGCTATAGTGTAGGAGGCCTGTGTACCATCTTCGGCTGTTATGGTGATGGCTACAGCATTGTTATCTACTAAAAGGGGAACGCCTACAGTCAAACCTGTTGCCTTATCTGAAAGTGTTACACTGTTAACATTGAATTGAGTAGGTGCTACTTCGTTTGGTGCTAAAACTATGTTAAGCACAAATGTGTTGTTGCCATCAAAAGTTATGGGGTAACTCTTACCATCAAAACCTACTGTGAGTTCGGTAATGGCAGCCTCGCTACTGGGTACTCCCGCCGCGTCATTGCCATTGCCTGAGCAACTTGCCAGAAAAACACCCGTTGCGACAACGAGAAACGCTATTACGCATAGATATAAAAAATCATTCTTGCTATTCATCAAATTCTCCTTAATCTGAATTTTATCTAGAATCATTGTAAAAACTCTCTATGAGTATCATTAGAGGAGGAATGCCTAACCCCTAGCCCCTATTACTCACCAATAATTTGACACAAAGCAGGTTTCTCATGTTAAAATATTACATGAAACGAAATACAAAACAAAAAGAAACCCGCTTTAATAATACAGAGTGTAAAGTCAATCAACTCGAACTGCAAGGGCTGGAAAGCGGAAAATCCCGCAAAATCATTGTCAAGAATGACGGTAAGGTCAACAGTTCCGATGCCGGATTTTTTCTGCTCCAGCAGGTTGAACAGAATCACAGGATTATTGAAAAACTGTCAGTTTTCTTCACCGATAATAGAGATCAGGAAAAAACTACACATAGCCTGGTTGCTCTTCTCAAGCAGAGAATCTTCGGAATCTGTCAGGGCTATGAAGATCTCAACGATCATGAACGATTGCGCGATGATCCCCTGCTTCAATATATATGCGGGCGGGATAATAAAACTCCCGTTGCAGGGAAGAGCACCCTGAACAGATTGGAACTCGGTCATGAGTTAGATGAAAAACTCAAGGCAACCTTTAAATAACCGTTTTTGGAATTTGGCGCAATGGCGGTGTGTTCCTCGGGCTACGCCCTGTGGTACACACCTGATTAAATTTTTTCTTGATGCAAGGCGGCAAAAGCGGAGCGTAGCTGGGCTGGTTGGCGGTGCGTTCCTCGGAGCTTTGCTCCTGCGGTACGCACCTGCTTACGTGAGCATTTTGACAACGTAGCAGCGAGGAAAAAGATCAAGCCAGAAACGAAATAAGGTTTTTTAGAGGTGCCCTCAAAGACCGGTACAGCAAAATTCCCTGGGAAGCCAGATCGCTGTATGAAGAGGTCTACTGTGCTCGCGGCGACATGGAGAATCGCATCAAAGAGCAGCAGCTTTAGAGGTGCCCTTTATCTGTTTGCCGACCGCACCTCTTCGTGGTGGATGAGTTCGAATCAGCTCCGATTGTACTTTTCGACAATCGCCTATATTTTCTTTGTCCATCTTCGAAGAACAATTCAGCAGGTCAGCGGCGATGAAACCCGAAACATGTCCTCTACAATCCGATTAAGGATGCTTAAAGTTTCGGCCGCTGTAAAGATTACGGTTCGCCGAGTCTGGATCAGTCTGCCGGAGAGTTTTCCCTGGTGGGACATCTGGATACGAACATCCTGTGCTATCTGAGCGGTAATAAAAACAGTTGATAATTCTCATCTGAATTCCCTGGGAGAGCTGTGCGCCGAGGGGTGAATAAATGAAAAGAAATCAGAAAAGATCGACTTAATTCGGACGGAAATAGCAGGGATCAATCAACTGGAAACGTTTTGTTTGATATATTACCGAAGAGAACAGAAATTCTCCAGGATTTTTTATGTAGTTTTATGTTGGTGAGAAATAGAGGCTAGGGATTTGTAACCTAATCGGAGATTGTTTTGCCAAACCACCCGTATACCGATGTTTCCTACCATTTTTATAATTCGAGAAGTTAAAGCTATCCATTAATCGAACATTGGCACCACTTGTCAGGGTGATTTCGACAATCTCTCCTCTTTTTCGGTTCCCTAAATCATTATGGATAAATTGTAATGTTCATTTCTCCTTTTTAGAGCAAAACGACACGCATATGCCGCCAGAAATAGTCGCCCCAGAAGGGGCGGCTTATTGCTGTCCGATCTTCAAGCGATTGTTATGTTTTCTTTCTATTTTTTGGTGAAGAGACTGACGAATTGAACTTAACAAGTTTTTTCCAGTCAATTGCTCCACTCTTCACACAGAACAACTTTCCAAATTCCAAAGTAAATTTATTGATTCTACTTGAATAGGCTTCAACAAATTCGTTATTTCTTTCTTTTGCCTTATGACCTATTGATTCAATTATATCTGTATAAAGTTTTGAATTTCCTGATATAAAATCCCAGAACTTTTGTCCACAATATTTGTAATAATCTCCTTTGTCCGGTTTTGTGTCATACCCATAACAACAGCCATTTACGCATACAATGTTCAATTTTGAATTACTCGTTCTCAATGTTCTCTGTGCTGTCTTAAAATCAGATTTCATTTTAGATATCTGGCTGCTGTTTCCCCAATTAGGGCCAGATTTGATGTTGACGATGTATCGAATACTATCACTATCAAATTCCAAATCTACGCCCTGGATTCCCGATTTCCATCCTCCATAAACCTTACTATTGATAAATATTGCAAGCCCTTCCAGCCAGTCACCAAATATTGTTTCTTCATTGGATGAAATATGAGCATCGACAAGGCCTTTAACTATTTCCTCCGCTGTCAAAACATGCTTTGCTTTAAACAAATATGGATTCTTCCGTTTTAGAACTTTATTAAGGCTTAATGAGTCGAGACTGGATATCCTCTTTTTGTGAAAAGTTCCTATGTTCTGTTCGACATATTTAACTACATCATTTAAATCAATCAGTTCCATATTCAGCCTTTGGTTCAAATAAGTATAATTCAACAGGTGAAATCTGAGATTTAACCATTTCGTAATACTCTTGGAGTATTTCTATTCCAATCGAATTTCTTCTCATTCTATTGGCAACAATATTTGTAGTGCCGGATCCCATAAAAGGGTCTAACACCGTATCTCCAGTTTTAGTAAATAATTTCATAAACCACTCCGGCAGACCTTCAGGGAATGCCGCACTGTGATTTTTGTTATTACATTCGGTAGCTAAATGCAGAACATTTGTTGGATATACTTTATCTCTGGCAAGCCAGTTGGATATATTCTTTCCAAAGCCACTACCAACTTTGGATTCATCTCTTGTTTTATCTGTTTCGCTAAGATTTTTTAACCTTGCTTTGGCCCAATCCCCCATTGGCACCATCACCTCTTCTTGATACATATTAAACTTCTTATTTTTATTAAACTGTAAGAGCCTTTCCCATGAATCTCTAAATCTATTGGGCCATTTTCCAGGATAACAGTTTTTTTTGTGCCATATAAACTCTTCCGTCCACAGCCATCCCTGTTTTCTCATGGCAAGAATTAGCTCCATAATATAGGTGCTTCTCTCGCCTTTCACTACTTTTTCTTTAATATTAAGGATGAAAGTTCCTGTTGGTTTGAGAACTCTTAACATTTGTTCTGCCTTTGGTAAAAACCAATCAACATAATCGTCAGGACAGATTCCTCCGTATGTATTTTTTCGTTGGTCGGCATATGGTGGAGAGGTAAAAATCAAATCAACTGAATTCTCAGGGATTTTTCGCATTACTTCTTCGCAGTCCCCAAGATATAAATCGTGTTTAATTTCCATAATTTGACACAAAGCAGGTTTCTCATGTTAAAATATTTACATGAAACGAAATAAAAAACAAAAAGAAACCCGCTTTGATAATACAGAGTGTAAAGTCAATCAACTCGAATTGCAAGGGCTTGAAATCGGAAAATCCCGCAAAATCATTGTCAAGAATGACGGTAAGGTCAACAGTTCCGATGCCGGATTTCTTCTTCTCCAGCAGGTTGAATAGAAGCACAGGATTATTGAGAAGCTATCAGTTTTCTTCACCGATAATAGAGATCAGGAAAAAATTACACATAGCCTGGGTGCTCTTCTCAAGCAGAGAATCTTCAGAATCTGTCAGGGCTATGAAGATCTCAACGATCATGAACGATTGCGCGATGATCCCCTGCTTCAATATATATATGCGGGCGGGATAATAAAACTCCCGTTGCAGGGAAGAGCACCCTGAACAGATTGGAACTCGATCATGAGCTGGATGAAAAACTCAAAGACCGGTACAGCAAAATTCCCTGGGATGCCAGGGGGATTGAAGATCTGCTCTGTCAAGGGCACCTCAACTGTTTCTTGACAGTTTCGAGGAGCCGCCGGAAATCCTGGTTCTGGATTTTGATGCCACCGACATTCCCATCCACGGTGAGCAGCAGGATCGGTTTTTTCACGGATATTACAATCACGACTGCTACCTTCCACTCTATGCCGTCTCAATGCTCCAGGAAAACAATACCCCCGCCATGGTGGAACACGCGCCCTGAAGATACCCCCCTTACCTGCACGGCTTGTGTAACCGTCCTAGGAGGGGCTTTCATAAAAAGCAGGTCAAGCCAACCGGAAGCCGTTGCAAGCGACACAGTTTACCAAGCCCCCACAGGTGTGTACCGGAAAGTCTAACGACTGTCCGGTATACACCTTCGCATTTCCGTGAAAAACTTAGCATTTGTCCCTCGCTTCTTCTACTCTTTGGGGCTGCCGGAGCTTACTTCCACGGCCAATTCCTTACCCCGGAAACCCAGGCCCAGGGTGAGGTAATTCACCGGGTTCCACCTGCTTTTAACCCCTTCCAAATACTTTTCCACCGCCTGGGCATGGGCTTCCTGTGCCAGCTTCTCCAGGGGAGTGTTTTTGTCGGCGGATTCATGTTTGAACTCGAATAGTAGGGCATCTTCTGTCCGAATGCCTTGGCCCGCACGTTTTAGCAGCAGGATATCCGCCCGGCCCGTGCCGTATTCCCGGTTGCTATCCACCATGTACTCCCCGCCAAGATAGGCAAGCAGGCCCAGTACCAGGCCATGATAAAACATCTCGCCGGATTTTTCCTCCCCCTTCCCTGCGGAGGACATGTCGTGGAAGCTCGCCAGATTCTTGAGCATTTCCCCAAGACTCAGTTCGAGTAGCCGGGAATCCCTTTCCCTGACTCCCCGGATGAAGGCCAAAAAATCCGGCCTTATCTTTAACTCGTCGTTCAACCATGATTGGATAATCTTGTTGTAGATATACTCCACTTCCATGTTGGGGATTGAAAGATTATAGGTAATATTCGTGCGAATTTGTCGTCTGTCGGTGGCTTTAAGATACCCCCCGTGCAGCAAAAAACTCCAGGCTACTTCGGGATTTCTGGTGATCTCCGGATAGATAATGTTAAAGTGCAGCTCCTTTCTGACCTCCTTACCCCGCAGTAGACAAGATATGGTTTCGACAGATTCCTGATTCTCCATCTGAAGGACTTCGCGAACTAACCGATTGTCGCTGGTGTTTACCCAGTAAGGCTGAAGACCGTCCCTGATATTCCTTAAATAGCTCACGAGACTCCAGGGATTATATATAACCGTATCGCCACCGAAGATGTAACCGTTGTACCATCGCCGAATATCGTCCATTGCCGATTCCTGCCCAAAATACTTGGCCATGGACTCCACCTCCGCCTCGGTGAACCCAAAACAATCCTTCATGGAATCATTCAACAGGGTGGACACCGCCGGATTATTAAAGTCGCTGAAGATGCTCTCCTGGGCTACCTTCAGTATTCCGATGACCACCGCCTGCATAAGATTAGGATTATCCTTGAAGGTCTGGACCATGAAGCTGCGGATAAAGGCGATCATCTCATCGTAGAATTTTCCCGTGTAGGCGACGTGGAGGGGGGTATCGTATTCGTCCAGCAAGATGTAGACCGGCTTGTTGTAGATCCGTTTTAGCCAGGACGACAGGTACTTTATCGATGAGGCGTAGTTCTGGACCGTGCCTTTCTTATGTATTATTTCTGTGAACAACCCTTGCTCTTCTTCGTTCAAGCAGCCGTAATTATGTAAATATTCATGCCGCTGGTATTCTGCAGAGAGCATATCCCTGATGATACCCATACACTCATCAAAGGAAGACCCCTTGGCATCCTTGAAGCTTAAATGTATCACCGGGTATCTTCCCATGTATTCAAGGCATTCGGCATGGCTTGATATAGATAGTCCGTCGAATAACGAGGCATTGGGGGTGCCGCTATCACCGGGAGGCGGGGCCTCAAAAAAGTAGCGGATCATGCTTAAGTTCAGGGTTTTGCCGAAGCGTCGGGGGCGGGTTATCAGTTGTACTTCGCTTGGGTGCTCGATAAGATGCTTTATAAGATGGGTTTTATCAACAAAGTAGCAGTTCTTGTCGATGAATTTCTTAAAATCGGAAATGCCCTGTTCCAGCTTCTTTTTCACCATGTTTTCTAGTTTAGCATGGTTCTGGGGCATTGTCTACGCAAGGTGCGTTATCCGGTAGACTTGGCTTCTAACATTTGTCCCTCGCTTCTTCTACTCTTTGGGGCTGCCGGAGCTTACTTCCACGGCCAATTCCTTACCCCGAAAACCCAGGCCCAGGGTGAGGTAATTCACCGGGTTCCACCTGCTTTTAACCCCTTCCAAATACTTTTCCACCGCCTGGGCATGGGCTTCCTGTGCCAGCTTCTCCAGGGGAGTGTTTTTGTCGGCGGATTCATGTTTGAACTCAAATAGTAGGGCATCTTCTGTCCGAATCCCTTGGCCCGCACGTTTTAGCAGCAGGATATCCGCCCGGCCCGTGCCGTATTCCCGGTTGCTATCCACCATGTACTCCCCGCCAAGATAGGCAAGCAGGCCCAGTACCAGGCCATGATAAAACATCTCGCCGGATTTTTCCTCCCCCTTCCCTGCGGGGGACATGTCGTGGAAGCTCGCCAGATTCTTGAGCATTTCCCCAAGACTCAGTTCGAGTAGCCGGGAATCCCTTTCCCTTACTCCCCGGATAAAGGCCAAAAAATCCGACCTTATCCTTAACTCGTCGTTCAACCATGATTGGATAATCTTGTTGTAGATATACTCCACTTCCATGTTGGGGATTGAAAGATTATAGGTAATATTCGTGCGAATTTGTCGTCTGTCGGTGGCTTTAAGATACCCCCCGTGCAGCAAAAAACTCCAGGCTACTTCGGGATTTCTGGTGATCTCCGGATAGATAATGTTAAGGTGCAGCTCCTTTCTGACCTCCTTACCCCGCAGTAGACGAGATATGGTTTCGACAGATTCCTGATTCTCCATCTGAAGGACTTCGCGAACTAACCGATTGTCGCTGGTGTTTACCCAGTAAGGCTGAAGACCGTCCCTGATATTCCTTAAATAGCTCACGAGACTCCAGGGATTGTATATAACCGTATCGCCACCGAAGATGTAACCGTTGTACCATCGCCGAATATCGTCCATTGCCGATTCCTGCCCAAAATACTTGGCCATGGACTCCACCTCCGCCTCGGTGAACCCAAAACAATCCTTCATGGAATCATTCAACAGGGTGGACACCGCCGGATTATTAAAGTCGCTGAAGATGCTCTCCTGGGCTACCTTCAGTATTCCGATGACCACCGCCTGCATAAGATTAGGATTATCCTTGAAGGTCTGGACCATGAAGCTGCGGATAAAGGCGATCATCTCATCGTAGAATTTTCCCGTGTAGGCGACGTGGAGGGGGGTATCGTACTCGTCCAGCAAGATGTAGACCGGCTTGTTGTAGGCCCGTTTCAGCCAGGACGACAGGTATTCGATGGATTGGGCACATTCCTGATCCGTGCCGTTCTTATGCAATACCTTTGTGTAAAAAACCTGCGCTTCCTCGTCAAGACAGTCACAATTTTGCAAGTATTGATGCCTGCGGAATTCATTGGAGAGCATTTTCCTGATGATACCCATACACTCATCAAAGGAAGACCCCTTGGCATCCTTGAAACTCAAATGTATCACCGGGTATCTTCCCATGTATTCAAGGCATTCGGCATGGCTTGATATAGATAGTCCGTCGAATAACGAGGCATTGGGGGTGCCGCTATCACCGGGAGGCGGGGCCTCAAAAAAGTAGCGGATCATGCTTAAGTTCAGGGTTTTGCCGAAGCGTCGGGGGCGGGTTATCAGTTGTACTTCGCTTGGGTGCTCGATAAGATGCTTTATAAGATGGGTTTTATCAACAAAGTAGCAGTTCTTGTCGATGAATTTCTTAAAATCGGAAATGCCCTGTTCCAGCTTCTTTTTCACCATGTTTTCTAGTTTAGCATGGTTCTGGGGCATTGTCTACGCAAGGTGCGTTATCCGGTAGACTTGGCTTCTAACATTTGTCCCTCGCTTCTTCTACTCTTTGGGGCTGCCGGAGCTTACTTCCACGGCCAATTCCTTACCCCGAAAACCCAGGCCCAGGGTGAGGTAATTCACCGGGTTCCACCTGCTTTTAACCCCTTCCAAATACTTTTCCACCGCCTGGGCATGGGCTTCCTGTGCCAGCTTCTCCAGGGGAGTGTTTTTGTCGGCGGATTCATGTTTGAACTCGAATAGTAGGGCATCTTCTGTCCGAATGCCTTGGCCCGCACGTTTTAGCAGCAGGATATCCGCCCGGCCCGTGCCGTATTCCCGGTTGCTATCCACCATGTACTCCCCGCCAAGATAGGCAAGCAGGCCCAGTACCAGGCCATGATAAAACATCTCGCCGGATTTTTCCTCCCCCTTCCCTGCGGGGGACATGTCGTGGAAGCTCGCCAGATTCTTGAGCATTTCCCCAAGACTCAGTTCGAGTAGCCGGGAATCCCTTTCCCTTACTCCCCGGATGAAGGCCAAAAAATCCGGCCTTATCTTTAACTCGTCGTTCAACCATGATTGGATAATCTTGTTGTAGATATACTCCACTTCCATGTTGGGGATTGAAAGATTATAGGTAATATTCGTGCGAATTTGTCGTCTGTCGGTGGCTTTAAGATACCCCCCGTGCAGCAAAAAACTCCAGGCTACTTCGGGGTTTCTGGTGATCTCCGGATAGATAATGTTAAGGTGCAGCTCCTTTCTGACCTCCTTACCCCGCAGTAGACGAGATATGGTTTCGACAGATTCCTGATTCTCCATCTGAAGGACTTCGCGAACTAACCGATTGTCGCTGGTGTTTACCCAGTAGGGTCGTAATCCGTTTTCGGGAGAGCTTAAGTAGTTGACAATACTCCAGGGATTATAGATGACCGTATCGCCGAAGATGTAACCGTCATACCAATCCTGGATGTCCTCCATCTCTCCTTCCAGATCAAAATAGCTGGTCATCTGTTTGACTTCATTCCCGGTGAAACCAAAGCAGTCAGCCATGGCCGAGTCGATCACGGTGGATACCCTGGGATTATTAAAGTCGCTGAAGATGCTCTCCTGGGCTACCTTCAGTATTCCGATGACCACCGCCTGCATAAGATTAGGATTATCCTTGAAGGTCTGGACCATGAAGCTGCGGATAAAGGCGATCATCTCATCGTAGAATTTTCCCGTGTAGGCGACGTGGAGGGGGGTATCGTATTCGTCCAGCAAGATGTAGACCGGCTTGTTGTAGATCCGTTTTAGCCAGGACGACAGGTACTTTATCGATGAGGCGTAGTTCTGGACCGTGCCTTTCTTATGTATTATTTCTGTGAACAACCCTTGCTCTTCTTCGTTCAAGCAGCCGTAATTATGTAAATATTCATGCCGCTGGTATTCTGCAGAGAGCATATCCCTGATGATACCCATACACTCATCAAAGGAAGACCCCTTGGCATCCTTGAAGCTTAAATGTATCACCGGGTATCTTCCCATGTATTCAAGGCATTCGGCATGGCTTGATATAGATAGTCCGTCGAATAACGAGGCATTGGGGGTGCCGCTATCACCGGGAGGCGGGGCCTCAAAAAAGTAGCGGATCATGCTTAAGTTCAGGGTTTTGCCGAAGCGTCGGGGGCGGGTTATCAGTTGTACTTCGCTTGGGTGCTCGATAAGATGCTTTATAAGATGGGTTTTATCAACAAAGTAGCAGTTCTTGTCGATGAATTCCTTAAAGTCGGAGATGCCCTGTTCCAGCTTCTTTTTCACCATGTTTTCTAGTTTAGCATGGTTCTGGGGCATTGTCTACGCAAGGTGCGTTATCCGGTAGACTTGGCTTCTAACATTTGTCCCTCGCTTCTTCTACTCTTTGGGGCTGCCGGAGCTTACTTCCACGGCCAATTCCTTACCCCGAAAACCCAGGCCCAGGGTGAGGTAATTCACCGGGTTCCACCTGCTTTTAACCCCTTCCAAATACTTTTCCACCGCCTGGGCATGGGCTTCCTGTGCCAGCTTCTCCAGGGGAGTGTTTTTGTCGGCGGATTCATGTTTGAACTCGAATAGTAGGGCATCTTCTGTCCGAATCCCTTGGCCCGCACGTTTTAGCAGCAGGATATCCGCCCGGCCCGTGCCGTATTCCCGGTTGCTATCCACCATGTACTCCCCGCCAAGATAGGCAAGCAGGCCCAGTACCAGGCCATGATAAAACATCTCGCCGGATTTTTCCTCCCCCTTCCCTGCGGGGGACATGTCGTGGAAGCTCGCCAGATTCTTGAGCATTTCCCCAAGACTCAGTTCGAGTAGCCGGGAATCCCTTTCCCTTACTCCCCGGATAAAGGCCAAAAAATCCGACCTTATCCTTAACTCGTCGTTCAACCATGATTGGATAATCTTGTTGTAGATATACTCCACTTCCATGTTGGGGATTGAAAGATTATAGGTAATATTCGTGCGAATTTGTCGTCTGTCGGTGGCTTTAAGATACCCCCCGTGCAGCAAAAAACTCCAGGCTACTTCGGGATTTCTGGTGATCTCCGGATAGATAATGTTAAGGTGCAGCTCCTTTCTGACCTCCTTACCCCGCAGTAGACGAGATATGGTTTCGACAGATTCCTGATTCTCCATCTGAAGGACTTCGCGAACTAACCGATTGTCGCTGGTGTTTACCCAGTAAGGCTGAAGACCGTCCCTGATATTCCTTAAATAGCTCACGAGACTCCAGGGATTGTATATAACCGTATCGCCACCGAAGATGTAACCGTTGTACCATCGCCGAATATCGTCCATTGCCGATTCCTGCCCAAAATACTTGGCCATGGACTCCACCTCCGCCTCGGTGAACCCAAAACAATCCTTCATGGAATCATTCAACAGGGTGGACACCGCCGGATTATTAAAGTCGCTGAAGATGCTCTCCTGGGCTACCTTCAGTATTCCGATGACCACCGCCTGCATAAGATTAGGATTATCCTTGAAGGTCTGGACCATGAAGCTGCGGATAAAGGCGATCATCTCATCGTAGAATTTTCCCGTGTAGGCGACGTGGAGGGGGGTATCGTACTCGTCCAGCAAGATGTAGACCGGCTTGTTGTAGGCCCGTTTCAGCCAGGACGACAGGTATTCGATGGATTGGGCACATTCCTGATCCGTGCCGTTCTTATGCAATACCTTTGTGTAAAAAACCTGCGCTTCCTCGTCAAGACAGTCACAATTTTGCAAGTATTGATGCCTGCGGAATTCATTGGAGAGCATTTTCCTGATGATACCCATACACTCATCAAAGGAAGACCCCTTGGCATCCTTGAAACTCAAATGTATCACCGGGTATCTTCCCATGTATTCAAGGCATTCGGCATGGCTTGATATAGATAGTCCGTCGAATAACGAGGCATTGGGGGTGCCGCTATCACCGGGAGGCGGGGCCTCAAAAAAGTAGCGGATCATGCTTAAGTTCAGGGTTTTGCCGAAGCGTCGGGGGCGGGTTATCAGTTGTACTTCGCTTGGGTGCTCGATAAGATGCTTTATAAGATGGGTTTTATCAACAAAGTAGCAGTTCTTGTCGATGAATTTCTTAAAATCGGAAATGCCCTGTTCCAGCTTCTTTTTCACCATGTTTTCTAGTTTAGCATGGTTCTGGGGCATTGTCTACGCAAGGTGCGTTATCCGGTAGACTTGGCTTCTAACATTTGTCCCTCGCTTCTTCTACTCTTTGGGGCTGCCGGAGCTTACTTCCACGGCCAATTCCTTACCCCGAAAACCCAGGCCCAGGGTGAGGTAATTCACCGGGTTCCACCTGCTTTTAACCCCTTCCAAATACTTTTCCACCGCCTGGGCATGGGCTTCCTGTGCCAGCTTCTCCAGGGGAGTGTTTTTGTCGGCGGATTCATGTTTGAACTCGAATAGTAGGGCATCTTCTGTCCGAATGCCTTGGCCCGCACGTTTTAGCAGCAGGATATCCGCCCGGCCCGTGCCGTATTCCCGGTTGCTATCCACCATGTACTCCCCGCCAAGATAGGCAAGCAGGCCCAGTACCAGGCCATGATAAAACATCTCGCCGGATTTTTCCTCCCCCTTCCCTGCGGGGGACATGTCGTGGAAGCTCGCCAGATTCTTGAGCATTTCCCCAAGACTCAGTTCGAGTAGCCGGGAATCCCTTTCCCTTACTCCCCGGATGAAGGCCAAAAAATCCGGCCTTATCTTTAACTCGTCGTTCAACCATGATTGGATAATCTTGTTGTAGATATACTCCACTTCCATGTTGGGGATTGAAAGATTATAGGTAATATTCGTGCGAATTTGTCGTCTGTCGGTGGCTTTAAGATACCCCCCGTGCAGCAAAAAACTCCAGGCTACTTCGGGGTTTCTGGTGATCTCCGGATAGATAATGTTAAGGTGCAGCTCCTTTCTGACCTCCTTACCCCGCAGTAGACGAGATATGGTTTCGACAGATTCCTGATTCTCCATCTGAAGGACTTCGCGAACTAACCGATTGTCGCTGGTGTTTACCCAGTAGGGTCGTAATCCGTTTTCGGGAGAGCTTAAGTAGTTGACAATACTCCAGGGATTATAGATGACCGTATCGCCGAAGATGTAACCGTCATACCAATCCTGGATGTCCTCCATCTCTCCTTCCAGATCAAAATAGCTGGTCATCTGTTTGACTTCATTCCCGGTGAAACCAAAGCAGTCAGCCATGGCCGAGTCGATCACGGTGGATACCCTGGGATTATTAAAGTCGCTGAAGATGCTCTCCTGGGCTACCTTCAGTATTCCGATGACCACCGCCTGCATAAGATTAGGATTATCCTTGAAGGTCTGGACCATGAAGCTGCGGATAAAGGCGATCATCTCATCGTAGAATTTTCCCGTGTAGGCGACGTGGAGGGGGGTATCGTATTCGTCCAGCAAGATGTAGACCGGCTTGTTGTAGATCCGTTTTAGCCAGGACGACAGGTACTTTATCGATGAGGCGTAGTTCTGGACCGTGCCTTTCTTATGTATTATTTCTGTGAACAACCCTTGCTCTTCTTCGTTCAAGCAGCCGTAATTATGTAAATATTCATGCCGCTGGTATTCTGCAGAGAGCATATCCCTGATGATACCCATACACTCATCAAAGGAAGACCCCTTGGCATCCTTGAAGCTTAAATGTATCACCGGGTATCTTCCCATGTATTCAAGGCATTCGGCATGGCTTGATATAGATAGTCCGTCGAATAACGAGGCATTGGGGGTGCCGCTATCACCGGGAGGCGGGGCCTCAAAAAAGTAGCGGATCATGCTTAAGTTCAGGGTTTTGCCGAAGCGTCGGGGGCGGGTTATCAGTTGTACTTCGCTTGGGTGCTCGATAAGATGCTTTATAAGATGGGTTTTATCAACAAAGTAGCAGTTCTTGTCGATGAATTCCTTAAAGTCGGAGATGCCCTGTTCCAGCTTCTTTTTCACCATGTTTTCTAGTTTAGCATGGTTCTGGGGCATTGTCTACGCAAGGTGCGTTATCCGGTAGACTTGGCTTCTAACATTTGTCCCTCGCTTCTTCTACTCTTTGGGGCTGCCGGAGCTTACTTCCACGGCCAATTCCTTACCCCGAAAACCCAGGCCCAGGGTGAGGTAATTCACCGGGTTCCACCTGCTTTTAACCCCTTCCAAATACTTTTCCACCGCCTGGGCATGGGCTTCCTGTGCCAGCTTCTCCAGGGGAGTGTTTTTGTCGGCGGATTCATGTTTGAACTCGAATAGTAGGGCATCTTCTGTCCGAATCCCTTGGCCCGCACGTTTTAGCAGCAGGATATCCGCCCGGCCCGTGCCGTATTCCCGGTTGCTATCCACCATGTACTCCCCGCCAAGATAGGCAAGCAGGCCCAGTACCAGGCCATGATAAAACATCTCGCCGGATTTTTCCTCCCCCTTCCCTGCGGGGGACATGTCGTGGAAGCTCGCCAGATTCTTGAGCATTTCCCCAAGACTCAGTTCGAGTAGCCGGGAATCCCTTTCCCTTACTCCCCGGATAAAGGCCAAAAAATCCGACCTTATCCTTAACTCGTCGTTCAACCATGATTGGATAATCTTGTTGTAGATATACTCCACTTCCATGTTGGGGATTGAAAGATTATAGGTAATATTCGTGCGAATTTGTCGTCTGTCGGTGGCTTTAAGATACCCCCCGTGCAGCAAAAAACTCCAGGCTACTTCGGGATTTCTGGTGATCTCCGGATAGATAATGTTAAGGTGCAGCTCCTTTCTGACCTCCTTACCCCGCAGTAGACGAGATATGGTTTCGACAGATTCCTGATTCTCCATCTGAAGGACTTCGCGAACTAACCGATTGTCGCTGGTGTTTACCCAGTAGGGTCGTAATCCGTTTTCGGGAGAGCTTAAGTAGTTGACAATACTCCAGGGATTATAGATGACCGTATCGCCGAAGATGTAACCGTCATACCAATCCTGGATGACCTCCATCTCTCCTTCCAGATCAAAATAGCTGGTCATCTGTTTGACTTCATTCCCGGTGAAACCAAAGCAGTCAGCCATGGCCGAGTCGATCACGGTGGATACCCTGGGATTATTAAAGTCGCTGAAGATGCTCTCCTGGGCTACCTTCAGTATTCCGATGACCACCGCCTGCATAAGATTAGGATTATCCTTGAAGGTCTGGACCATGAAGCTGCGGATAAAGGCGATCATCTCATCGTAGAATTTTCCCGTGTAGGCGACGTGGAGGGGGGTATCGTATTCGTCCAGCAAGATGTAGACCGGCTTGTTGTAGGCCCGTTTCAGCCAGGACGACAGGTACTTTATCGATGAGGCGTAGTCCTGAACCATGCCTTTCTTATGTATTATTTTTGTGAATAACCCTTGCTCTTCTTCGTTCAAGCAGCCGTAATTATGTAAATATTCATGCCGCTGGTATTCTGCAGAGAGCATATCCCTGATGATACCCATACACTCATCAAAAGAAGACCCCTTGGCATCCTTGAAACTCAAATGTATCACCGGGTATCTTCCCATGTATTCAAGGCATTCGGCATGGCTTGCTATGGATAGTCCGTCGAATAACGAGGCATTGGGCGTGCCGCTATCACCGGGAGGCGGGGCCTCAAAAAAGTAGCGGATCATGCTTAAGTTCAGGGTTTTGCCGAAGCGTCGGGGGCGGGTTATCAGTTGTACCTTGCTGGGATGGTCGATAAGGTGCCCGATGAGGTGGGTTTTATCGACAAAGTAGCAGTCCTTGTCGATGAATTTCTTAAAGTCGGAAATGCCCTGTTCCAGCTTCTTTTTCACCATGTTTCTAGTTTAGCATGGTTCTGGGGCATTGTCTACGCAAGGTGCATCGTTGAATGTAACGGTTAAAACGCTCTATGGTCATCAGGAAAATGCTGAAGTTGGGTATAATGCACCTCGTATCGCCCATGTTTTTCATGTAGTGCCATATAAATCACGCTGTCCCGATACGGAAGAGCGGTGTTTTCCAATTTTTCCGGTTCCAGCCTTGCCCTCTTCGATTATTTTTCCTATCATTTTTCCTATCATCCTAAAAAAAGCAGTTAAAAACCTAGAAGTATAGAAATTTCCGGCTAAAGTCTTTTAATATAAGCATATGGAAACTAAAAGCACAGCAGTCGACACGCACCCAATGGGTGAATCGAAAAAAACAGAGAGCTTGGAGACCCTGGGAAGAACAGTAGAACTTCTCTGGGACGAGAGTCGAAGTCATTCAGACTACGGCCAGGCGGTATATTTTGCCCGTTTTTTGCAATTGTCCGGTTTGTATGAATCCTGGCGTGAAGAAATGCCGTTATCCTTTAAGAGCAACAATGCTCCGCGAAAAGAAGACGCAGCGGGCACGGCTTTTCTGGCCGCACTTACCGGACAGAATCGTTACGCCCACATAGCATCAATACGTGGGGATGCGGTGTTAAGAGAATGTTTTGGAATCAAGAAGATTGTAAGCGAGGATTCATTAAGACGTAATCTATTGAAATTAGACCCTGAAGCCGCCCACTGCTGGATGAGCAAACATCTTGAACACAGTTATGAGCCTTATATTTTAGAGGTGCCCTTGATATAGATGTAACGGTTAAAACGCTCTGGTACTGTGCGGGGCAAGGCTGGGAGGGTGTAGAAAGCCGACTTTACCTTTCAGGCTGGAGTCGAAGTCATCGGGTTATCGTCTTAAGAAGGCATATCAGAACGATAAAGTCTACACCGCCATTTGCGAAGGAAGATTATCTTTTCGATATTGGTGAGAGTAAAAGAGATGTCTATGAGTATGCTGTATTGGCGACAGATTTGGATGATGAATTACTGACAATAGCGGCACACTATCGTGATCGTGCAGATGCAGAGAACACTTTTGATGAAATGAAGAACCAATGGGGATGGGCAGGCTTTACGACTCAAGATATAACACGTTGTCGTGTTATGGCTCGTATAATAGCCCTTTGTTATAACTGGCGGAGTATCTTCATTCGCCTTGTGATGCCGCACAAACATTATGAAGCCAGAACCAGCCGATCACTATTCTTGAAGGGTCCAGGCCGCCTGATTCGTCATGGAAGGAATTTGTTTCTTAAGCTAACGAGCATTCATGGTCATTACAAAAAAATCCGACATTTAATGACTCAAGTAAACCGTATTCTCCAATGGATAAGCGAGAATGCGGAGCAGTTGAAAGAGTTTGGATTGTACCGAATGATTTTGAGTATAGCCTTTCAGTATTTTCTTGAAAATCGTCCGCTCAAAGTTCCACAGGAGTTTGTCCTTCAGTAGAATTTGAGGGTTAACTGCTTTTTTTAGGCTGATAGTTATCACCTTCATTTCCGATCCGCATTTTGGGCAGACCATAGGATCTATCTCGTAAACCTTTGACAACAATCGGGCCCATGCTTTCTTGTAAGATGCAAAAGGCTGTTGTTCACAAACTGTCGGTGCTGCCCGCATCAATAAGAAAATCGATCACCTTTGATAATGGCCAGGAGAACAGACAACACTGCAGGATGAGGGATGAACCTTGTGCGCGCTCTTATACCTCAAGCTATCAGATGAATTCCGATAGCCTCATTAAAGATCCTTGTTCTGTATCTACAACAAAATTGGCTCTTCCAACTTTCCTATGGATACATATCCAATTTTCCGCAGTGAAAAAGTATCGCTGTTCTGAAATTTTCAAAATTCCTAAACCCTCTGGCGGTTGCTTTTATATGCTGGATCACACTGTTTATTCCTTCCGAGAATGCGTTGGTTACCCTGTGTTGGACAAATGTAAGAATGTTTGCAATATGCTTTTTTAGCATTTTTGCAACTTTTATTATGGGTTTAAGTTTTGAATGTGTTGCTGAAAAATACCATAGTTCTGTGAACAAAAAGCCTGAATACCCTCATTGCTGCCCGGCTCCTGGCCCAGAAAATCATTGGAGGGGAATCCAATGATGGCAAATCCCGTATCACCGTATTTTTCGTGCAGCTCCTGGAGACCGGCATACTGCGGCGTGAATCCGCATCTCGAGGCGGTGTTGACAATCATCACTTTGCGCCCCCGCAAGGTGCTGAAATCAAGCATGGAGCCGTCAATTTCCCGAGCCCTCAAATCATAGAAGCCTTCTGCATTCATGACCGTCATTCCTCCCAGGAGAAGCATTGTCAATAGTATCATTTTCTTCTTGCATTTCATATTCTTCATCTCCTTTGTTACATAATGCCCTTTTCCTGTTTTTCATGCAATTGGACAAATGGCAAGCCGTAGAAGTGCTTTTAAGTGTTCCCAGGATTGTTATGCCTGGAATCACGGGGCACCTTCTCACAGCAGGCACAGAGATGCCTGGCGCTGCCGGAATTGCCCCGTATTGGCCAATGCCTTTATGAAATAGCGTACTCAATGCCAGTGAACCATCCTGTGCTGCGAGATAAGGGATTTTCCAAAGGGATATTTTGTGACAAGGTGGGGAACACTGAAGTTTCGCTTAAGGGCACCTCTAAAAAACCTTATTTCGTTTTTGGCTTGATCTTTTTCCCTACTGCTACGTTGTCAAAATGCTCACGTAAACAGGTGCGTACCGCAGGGCGTAGCCCGAGGAACGCACCGCCAAACGCTTAAACAGGTGCGTACCGCAGGGCGTAGCCCGAGGAACGCACCGCCAAACGCTTAAACAGGTGCGTACCGCAGGGCGTAGCCCGAGGAACGCACCGCCAAACGCTTAAACAGGTGCGTACCGCAGGGCGTAGCCCGAGGAACGCACCGCCAAACGCTTAAACAGGTGCGTACCGCAGGGCGTAGCCCGAGGAACGCACCGCCAATGCGCCAAATTCCGAAAACGGTTTTTTAGAGGTTGCCTTGACGTTATCAGTGAAGTCTGATAAACTCCTGCATAATTTCTTTAGGAGGTTCATAGATATGAAACAATCAACAAGAGCGATACCCCTGGTGGCACTTGTCGGATTTCTCGTTCTCATTGGATTGGGAGGCTGTCTCGCAACAAGTGAGGGATTGAGTGATCAGGAATCGGTAGCTGCTGATAAGGCCGCGCTAGACATTGGCTATGCGGGTACAGACAGCGCAACTTCGGTAACCCAGGATATGACCCTGCCGACTACCGGAGACAGCGGAACCACCATATCGTGGACCAGTAGCGATACCACCGTCATCGCCGATACCGGAGAGGTTACCCGCCCGGCTGCTAATGCTGCCGATGCGACTGTCACTCTCACCGCGACGATAACAAAGAATACTGAAAGCGACACAAAGGAATTCACCCTGACGGTTCTAAAAGATGCCGGCCTAAGCGATACCGAGTCGGTAGCTGCTGCTAAGACCGCGCTAGTCATTACTTATGCGCAAGGAGACAGCGAAACTTCGGTAACCCAGGATATGACCCTGCCGACTACCGGAGCCAGCGGAACCACCATAACGTGGACCAGTAGCGATACCACCGTCATCGCCAGTGACGGAACGGTTATCCGCCCGGCTGCCGATGCGACTGTCACTCTCACCGCTACAATAGAAAAGAATGGTGTAAGCGACACAAAGACCTTCACCCTGACGGTTAAAAAAGACCTAAGCGATGCCGAGTCGGTAGCTGCTGATAAGGCCGTGCTAGACATTGACTATGCGGGTACAGACAGCGCAACTTCGGTAACCCAGGATATGACCCTGCCGACTACCGGAGCCAGCGGAACCACCATATCGTGGGCCAGCGATGTACCCGGCGTCATCGCCAATGACGGAACGGTTACCCGCCCGGATGTTAATGCTGCTAATGATGCGTCTGTCACTCTCACCGCGACGATAACAAAGAATAGTGAAAGCGACACAAAGACCTTCGCCCTGACGGTTAAAAAAGAACAGGTAGATATCACTAACCTGGATTCCGCCGAATTCTCCCTCACTGTTACCAATACAAATGTAACGGCACTGGCAGGGGGAACCCACACCGCGACGGTCGGCGGCAGCCTAACCCTAACGGCGGGTACCGACTACGACCTGAGCATTACTGGAACTGGCGTAAACTCCGGCGCTGTCAGCATCGCCAATAACGGCACCATTACCATAACCAACGCCATTATCTTAAGCGATGGAGGCAACTACATCGTAAAGGCCACCGGTAAAGGTAACTACAAGGGCGAGAAAACGGTCACCTTCACTCTGACAGTCGATCCTAAAAATATTGCAGATGTGCAGAGCTTCTCTATTTCCGTTGGTGACCAAACTCTCCCCCCCTTGCAAGCATCAACTTTCTCCGTAACGATCAACAATGCCGGTCTGATCGCAGGAACTGATTACGGCCTGAGCATAGAGAAAGATGGAGCCGCCGTAAATGGCGTCACCATAGATAACAGCGGTCTAGTCTCTATAGCAGCCACGATCGATACAGTCGATACCGGAACATACACCGTGAAGGCTGCCGGTAAAACCAACTACACTGGAGAGACAACAGTCGATTTCGTACTGACGGTAGTGTACAGCATAGGCGGCCTCGGTCCTGCCGGAGGCATAGTGTTCTACGATAAGGGCTCAATCTCTGACGGCTGGCGCTATCTGGAGGCGGCCCCCAGTGATCTTAGTGATTATAAATGGGGTGATACTGTGACAAGTGTGACAACAGGTACAGCCATAGGAACCGGAGAATCCAACACAGAGGCTATCGTTGCAGCTATGGAGGCTGCCAATTTCACAGAAGACTATGCGGCAAAGGCATGCGCTAACTACACATTGGGAGGGAAGGACGACTGGTTTCTGCCGTCCAAGGCTGAACTGGATGAGTTGTATAAACAGAGGATAGCCATTGGCAGCTTTAAAGCTAACTACTACTGGTCCTCGTCGCAGTCCATTCCCAACCTCGCGTGGGGAAAGGACTTTGACAGTGACGACCTCCAGCTCGGCACCACCAAGAACAGCGATCTGCATGTCCGTGCGGTGCGAGCTTTTTAACTATTTGCCCATTTAACTATTGCATTCAGCGTTGGTTAAGCCAACGCTGAATGCCGCATTTCTCTTACACAGCCTAAACTTACGGGCACCTCTAAAAAACCCATTGAGTTCTTGACTCAGATCTTTTCCGCCGCTACTGCGTTGTCAAAATACTCAACTAAGCCCAGCTACGCCCTTAGCTTTTGCCTGCCTGTGCGTGTCCGCACGCAGACAGGCCGCCTTGCATCAAGAAAAAAATTTAATCAGGTGTGTACCACAGGGCGTAGCCCGAGGAACACACCGCCACTGCGCCAAATTCCAAAAACGGTTTTTTAGACTGAAGTTTTAAGGGAATTTCGGGCTAAATACTTATATAGAAAAAAGTTGAGCTAGTTTTGCCTTCAAAACGCCCCCATGTAATATTACAATTTTATTATATTTATGTATTGACAATTATGTAGATATATTTCATAATATACCCATGTATATTCAAATAGTACCAAACAGAAATTCGCCTCCCTGCATTCTGCTGCGGGAAGACCACCGAGAGAATGGCCGCGTTGTCAAAAAGACTCTGGCTAATTTAACCAAACTGCCAGGTCATGCCGTTGAAGGCCTTCGACGGTTGCTTAAAGAAGGACCAGAAGCCCTATCTGGAAATGATTTCAAAATCACTCGAACTCTACCGCATGGTCATGCCGTTGCCATCCTCAAGGTTATGAAAGATCTTGATATCCCTCGGTTAATTTCCTCCCGCCGAACTCCCGAACGTAATTTGATTATCGCCCTTATTGCCCAACGTATTCTTCATCCACAATCGAAACTGGCCACTTTTAGGGAACTTATCGGACCATCAAAGACCACGACTTTATCAGAACAGATCGGTTTGGATGAAACCATTGGAGAATATGACATTGACAAATCGCTTGATTGGCTCTTAAAACGTCAGCATACGATTGAAACGAAGCTAGCTGACAGACACCTCAAAAACGGTTCGTTAGTTTTTTACGACCTGACATCTGCATGGTATGAGGGAAAACACTGTCCCCTCGCTAAACGGGGATACTCTCGAGACGGTAAGAGGGGCAAGCTACAAATTGAAGTGGGTCTTCTTTGTGACTCAGAAGGACGTCCTGTGGGGGTTGAAGTCTTTGAAGGCAACACAGCCGATCCGATGACGGTTTCCAGCCAGATTGAAAAACTCCGAAATCGCTTCGGTCTTGAACGGATCACTGTGGTCGGTGACCGAGGAATGCTAACTGAAGCGAGCATTGACAGGGAAATCCGGAAGAACTCTCTGACGAAAAGGTTGTATTTGCGTACAAACGGCTCTCCAACGTTGAACAGGCATTTCGCTACATAAAGTTGGTGGACTTGAAGCTACGGCCCGTTTATCACCGCCTGGAGGACAGGGTTCGGGCGCATGTATTGGTTTGTATGCTTGCCTACTATGTTGAATGGGAAATGCGGAAACGGATGGCTCCCATTCTCTTTGAAGATGAAGCTTCTGCCATTGAAAGGGAGAAGAAAAAGAAATCCATCGTTTCTCCTGCGAAAAAATCTGGTAAAGCCCTGGCGAAAGCATCAACAAAACAAACAGACGATGGAGAACTCGTCCATAGTTTCCGAACGGCGTTAAATTGTCTTGCGACTATTTGCCAAAACACAATTGAATTTGATTGTAAAGAATCCGCATCCTTCACGCGGGTTACAGAACCAGTAAAACATCAAAGAGTAATCCTGAATCTTTTGGGGGTCAGTATGTAGTCGCTATATATCCCCAGTAACGTAACATTGGGAAATTGGCTAATTGCTTTCCCTGTATGGAAATATGGTGGTCTTGCGATAAAAGCTTCAGTTTAGAGGTTGCCTGAAGGATTCGTTTATAAAGTAGAAGGATTTGCAGGTGAAACTGCATACTTCACTGACGATGACATCGAAGCAGGTTCTTCTGCGGTCGTTGGTCATAAGTTCAACACGCTCACAGCTGACCAAACCCAACTGCTGATTAATAACACAAAAGACGGCAATGATATCAACCTGGATAGAGCATTAACCCAAGTTCACCAAAATACACCTGCTAAATATTTTTTTAACGACCAAGAAAACGAATTACCTCAAAAAGAGGCTTAAATATTTCCGAAAACCTCATAAATACCATAGAATATTTAGGGATTCCGCTTTTTGGGGACCTCAAATCACCTCAAATCAAAATGTAGTGCCTAACACTTTATTTTTTCGCTTGGCTCCTTTGTGGCTTTGGTGTATCTTCGTAGTATGTATATAAGACCAGTAAAAGTTACCAACGGTAAAACGAAAAAACAGTACACCTACCTCAATCTTGTGGAAAATATCCGCACTGATAAAGGCCCCCGACAGCGGATTATTCTCAACCCTGGGAAACTGGATATTGATTCTTCTCAATACAAAGCTCTGGCAAGAAGAATTGAAAATATTCTTTCAGGAAACAGAGAATTATTCGACTTGGATGAAGACATTGAGAAAATCGCACAGCAGGTATCAGACCGCATTTTCACCAAGCGAGCAAAAGACGCACAAATAAAAGCTCAAGCGCAAGCCAATTTTGTAGCGGTCGATGTTAACAGCCTTGAAACAAAGAAAGTCAGAAGCCTAGGCCCTGAGTACGTCTGTCATCAGCAATGGAAAGAGTTGGAAATGGACAGAGTTCTAAGGAAATGCGGTGTGCCTAAGGGAACGCTCCCCTTACTTGAAGCTCTAATCGTCGGTAGAATGATCAAACCAGCCAGCGAGCGATTTACCAGGCAGTGGGCGGAAAAACATTCTGCTCTTTTTGAGCTGTGTGGCTTACCCCATTCGTCCTCCCTGAATGCGTACTACAGGGCTACCGATGTTCTCTACCGCTGTAAGGACGAGCTGGAGAAGCATTTGGCTTGTAAAGAACAAGATTTATTCTCCCTCGACGAAAGCATTATACTTTACGATTTAACGAACACCTACTTTGAGGGTCAGTGCAAAAAGAACCCAAAGGTATCTTATGGTCGCTCGAAAGAAAAGCGCAGTGACTGCAAATTGGCTACCCTGGGGTTGGTTGTCGATGCGGATGGATTTCCCAAGTATAGCAAGTTTCATCCGGGGAACCAGTGCGAATCCAGGACTTTTCAGGCTACGATTTTAGATTTGGAAGCCAACGCGGGCTTGAAAGTCGGGGCAACTATCGTAATGGATGCCGGGATTGCCACAAAAGAGAATATCGACTGGCTTAAAGAGCGGAAATGCTCCTACCTTGTGGTTCACAGAGGGAAAAGTCCTTTGGAGCTTGAGCCCAGGGAAGACATGAATCTGATCATGGAGGACAAGAAAACAGGTGCCAGGATTGAAGTATTCGGAAAAACGATCTCGGATGAGCATTGGGTTCTGGTGAAGAGCGAGCACAAACGTCTTAAAGAAGAGGCCATGGCTATGCGTACCGAAACCATCCTCCTTGAAAGACTTCAATATCTTCGTGACGGATTAAACAAGAAAAACCGCATGAAACTGTATCCTTCGGTTCTTCAGAACATTGGCAGGCTTAAGGAAAAATATCCAAGGGCTGCAAAACTTTATGAAATATCAGTTATTCCTGGGGAGCCTATTAAGCGGACAGGAAAGATGAATGCGATTGACATTAAATGGGAGAAGAAAACTCAGACAGGAAACAGTGAAGGAACTTATACCCTTAGAACCAATCGAAAAGATTTGAATGACAAAAATATTTGGGAGCTCTACAAAATGCTTGGTCGTACCTAAGAACTCATTTAGAGACATGAAGTCTCATCTTGGCTTTCGGCCTAACTTTCACCAACTGGAGGAGAGAGTTCAGTCGCATATGCTCATATCAGTCCTTGCGTATCACCTGATGCATGCGACTGAATGTAAATTACGAAAAGGAGGGGATACACGGAGTTGGAAGACCATAAAAGCAGTTCTTTCTACCCACCAGAGGATAACCATAGAGTACATTTCCAAGACTAAAGAGGGAGTGCTGATGAATAATGAAGTGAGACTCGACTCTCGACAAGAACAAGAACATCAGAAGATTTATGCGATGCTTGGGCTATCGGGAAAGGCGTTGAACCGGCGGATGACGGCTCACCAAATACGTAGTGTAAATAAAAAATAGTAACTCCATTTATTATAAGGGATTACGTTTTATAGTGGTGAACTTGGGTTAAAAAATTATGCAGGTGTTTATCAGACTTCACTCAAGATGTCAAGGCATTTCTCCAGAACGCAGTAGCTCCAATCGGAATGTATAGAATACAACATCTACCTGTATTGCCTAATGATTTCCTTGATTGGTGTTTGAAATGGACAGTGAACAATATTGTCTATGAGCAAACCTACTTTGGCACCAGAACTAATTTGCTTCTTCGGAAGAAACCATACGAGTGTCCTTGGGTTTCCTGTCAGCAATCCAAGGCCGCTCAGCATAATTATATTCCGGATTACCCTTTACGATTTTTTTCCCCAGCCTCAACCTTTGCCCTAAATTCTGCTACCCGCGCATTGAAGTGCCGGGTAAATGCCTCAGGGGAAAAATCAATCGTTCCGATATCCTGTTCCTCCATCTGTTTCCTCAGGTGCCGGGCAAGATTTCCAGGCCAGACAGTTTCTTTCTGCGCCGATTCGTATTGCTCATCGTCCCAGCCTTCTAGCTGTAGCTCTTTGGTGTTATCTTTCAGAAGCCCTCTTATTTCCTCTTTCCCTGGACGCTCCTCCGAGGGTAATTCCTCTTTCCTAAAAGACGGCATTTCCTCTTTTCCAAGCAGGCAACAGGCAGACATATAAAATATAGCAGAGAGATAAAGCATAAGACCTTCTCGAGCCAGATCCCGATCCAGAGCCCGAGCCATATCCAGAGCCAGAGCCAGAGCCAGATCCAGAGCCAGAGCCAGATCCAGAGCCAGAGCCAGATCCAGAGCCCGAGCCAGAGCCTGGAGAATATCCAAGTTTGCATTTTCTCCCAAAACAAGGAGCTGGAATGCCCGCATCTTTTTCAGCCATTCGTGTCGGCCGAGTTCAGCGATATTCTGCGGACTTATAAGAAAAACATCCCTCCAAAATAGGGATGCCGAGGGCGTGGGCGGGGCGCAATAATACGGTGTTTGCTGGATCAGCCAATAAAGCCCCGTGTACGCATCGTCTTCATACAATAAGGAACGATCTAAATCTTTCAGATTTTTCTCAATGGCATCATCGGTCTTACCATCATAACTAAAGGAACACAGGATCGCCTTTATGCCCCAGCTATTGAGGAAGAGGTCGGCATCCTCCTTGGGTTTGTACGCTTCTTCCAAGTACGGCTCATCCTGATCTGCCTGAGAGACCTCTAATGGATCATCCCTATTTCCCCCGTCAACACCGAGATAGCTAAGGCGATTGATCGTTTCCCACTGTTTCTTAAAATCATCCCTCACCGATGCAGGCCCTTTTTTCAGCCAATCATCGCAAAGGGCATGTACTGTCTCCGAATTATTTTTTCTCTTAAGAAGAGCCCCCCATAGGCTGCGTTCCCCTTTTCCGCCCATCGCGGAAAGGAGGAGGAGTTCGATCCACCGCTTCCGCTCTTCTTCCGAGAAGGCGATTTCCTCGCTTCCCAGTATCTCCGCCAGGAAAAGCCGCTGACCCGCCTCATTGAGATCGAGTTTTCGCAGGAGGGTGCGGTAGGCGAGATTCTGCGAATCCTTTTGCCGCAGGGAAAGGTAGAGGTGGGCGCTTTCCCGCCAGAATTCAGATTCAATGCGTTTTAGTAAAAATTCAAAACTATTAGCTGTCCCCCCCTGGTGGCGGACATTGAGGTAGTAGGCGACCAGATATTCCTGGAAGGAGTTATGGGCAAACCGGACGGTCCCGGCCTGGGGCTCCGAGAGGATACCGGTTCGGGCCAGGTAGAAGGGCAGGAGGTTTTCGGCATCCCCCTCCTCAATGGTGCGGTAACGGTTTTTTTCCCTAAGATATCCGACAAAGCGGTTTCTTACGGCATCTATGGGCTCGCTCAGGATTCGTTCTTCGTCATTGTCCCTGTCGGCTCCACGCTGCCAGTCTAAGGCCAGTCGGCTCAGGAGAAAAACGAGATCACCCTTATCCCAGGGGCGGCTTTTCGATAGATTCCGCACCTTTTCAAGCTGCATGATGTAGGCATCCATAATCTTATCATAGAGGGTCGCGCGGCTGTGAGGAAGTTCCCCAAGGTTGTTATGGACAAAACAGATCAGCGCCAGGAAACCGGGCCGCCGCGCCATGGTACTTAAATAATCCCGGTCGGCCAAGGCCCCGATCAGGCTTTTTTGTTTTGTCTCTCTTTCCACCTCGCTTGCCCCGGGGCGCAGTTTATGCCACTTCTTGATGTATTCTTCCTTCTGTTCATCCGTAAACGGAAGGAGGTGGAGTTTGACATTTCTCCCCTGGGCGGCCGGCATGTCGGTGTTTAATCCCTTAAAACCGGGGGGGCGGCCGGTAACGATGTAACGGTTAGGAATCTCCTCTTTGGAATAAGTTTCCCGGGCCCATGCCATAATCTTTTTGCGATGCGCTGGCCCGACTTCGTCTATCCCGTCAAGCAGGATGAGGAACTGACCCTTCCGGCGGTATGCATCCAGATCCTTCGGGCTAAACCGAGGATTCTTCTTTATTACACGATCAAAAAAAGCGGAGAGAAGTTCCTCAAGGGAGCTTAACTTCTTTGTATCGTACTCCCTCAAGATCAGGGGAATGGGAATAATCCAGGGATAGGTATTGTTAAAGGCCGTTCCCTTTCTGATACCCGTCTCAAGGGTCAGCTCATGAACAAGCCAGGTTTTCCCTGCGCCGGGAAGTCCGGCAATCGTAATAAAATGCTCTTTGTCGAGCCAGTAGAGGATGTCAAGTTTTTTTCCACCATCCTCTCCTGCTTTTTTTATTGTTCTACTACCCTCCTCCTCGGGAACCTCTGCTTCGGAAAAAAAACGGGAGACATACATCGCTTCTACCTGGACAGGGGCATCGTCGTCGACCAGCCCGGCCATGGTGATGAGGCCGAAATTTTTATAGAGCCAGTTGACATAGATGTTGCGGGCTTTTATGTTCTTGTCGTCCAAGCCGAGTTTGGCGGCCATTCTCTGAATTTCTTCCAGTGTCATGCGGCATTCCTCCACAAATCAAAACGGCTAGTGTAATACATTGCCACCGGCTTCTGTGGTGAAAAAGGCTTTAACAGCCTTTGTGCGTCGAGTTTTTTTCTCTCGGGAAAGCTTTGGCCAATCGCCGACGATTTTTTTATGTATATCCATGAATAACCGCCTATCATAGGTGTACTCAAACAAACGCCCCTGGTAGGCATCCAAAGAGGTGGTATCGGCCACACCCCTGCGGAACACAGTTGCCATTTCTTCAATGTATCGATGCGTCATTTCCGATCCAGCGGATACTGTCTGTTCGGTATGGGGCGAACCGGTTGATTCGCTTTGTATAACTTGAACCAGGGCCGTACAAAAATGCCCAAAGTTCTCCGGGTGAAAGGCGATGCTTTTATAGATTACCGGAAAACGAAATTGCAGGGACAGGAGGAGGGCCGATTGGTGCAGGGTTGGAACGGGCTTTTGTTTATTGATCAGCTTCCAGCGAAACAAAAGGGCGTTGAGAAAATTCTTCACCTTTCTGGGGTTGTGCTCCCATATTTCATTCACAACCTCGGCTAATTTTTCTTTTTCACCCTCTGGAACTTCATCTTTGGGCCATTGATCGATAATTCTTTTTATGAAGGGGCGAAAGTCGCTGCAAACCGGAACATGAATGTTCCCCTGGACCAGTTTTGCCATATATTGGCGGGCCTCAGCCGCCTCGCAGTTCTTTCTGTAGCGGATAATCGTTTTTTCTACCGCCTCAGGATCAATTCCCAGGATAAAAATGCAGGAGTTGGTGTTGAGATAGAGTTTTATGGTCTCCAGAACCTCGAGAATTTTTCTATCTTCACAGCGATCAAGATCATCGATGAAGATGACCAATTTATCGGGCCCGGAATTCCGGCTCAGTTCTTTAATTGAATTGAGTACCTGGCGGACAGCCCCGTTAAAGGCAAGAAATAATTGCTGGGCATCGGTTACTTCACGGTAGGCAACAGCCGGTTGGCTTCCCTTGTAGAGTTCCTTTCCCTTCTCATACAAGGAGCCCATCGGCTTAAACCCGATGTTCTTTTCGATTACGGTATCGATGACTTCCGTCAGCTTTTTGAAACCAAGGTTCAGCAATTGGCCGCCGGCCGATCGTAACTTCTTCCTGGTGAATTTGGCCTCTGCCCATTTGGGTATCTGTTTGCGGATCTCGTGGAGTAGGGGAATCATCAGGTTTGGTTCATTTTGATACTGCCAGGGGTTGAACCAAACCGTTAGGGCGGAATGCTCACGCTTTTTACCACCCAGGGCGTCCCATTTTCCCCGAACAGTATCAGAGAATATTTCCGTCTCTTTGGGAACGCCGATGCCCTCGCCGCAACTGAGGGGCAGGCCGCCGAGGGATGCCATGCAGTAACGGAGCAAACTCGTTTTGCCGCTGCCCCATCCACCGCAAACCCCTATGACAAAAGGGGCGGGGGCCTGAACTGCCATCTCATAGAGTTCTTCACCGGCGTTCAGAAAGCCCAGATCTCCAAACTCAATAGTCCAGTCATCATTGCTGTAACAGGGTTTTTGCTGGGTTGCCATTTCCCTCCTCTCCGATACATAATCAACAGTAACTAGATTATCCAAATGCTTTCCTGCCCTTGTAAAGAGTGGCTGAAGCGGCATAAACAATTCCATTCCCGCCAGCGGTTCTTGGCTTCTAATGAACATGGAAACAAGTATGAGCAAGTATGAGATAGGGCAGACGCAAAGTCAATAGATGATAATCGTGCAGAAAATCATTATAAAGGGCACCCCTAAATGAGGTTTCAAGGAGAAATTGGACGAAAGGAGGAATTTACTGGGGTTTTCGCTGGAATTTATTGGATGAAAAATCATCTTCGTTAAATTGGAGACCTTATGTCAAGTTTATTGATTGTTTTCCTTTCCGAGATAGTTTTGTGATATGAATACATTATTTTCCCTTCAGGAGGTAAACATCATGAAACTGTTTACGGTTATTGCGATCATTATTACGACTGTCTTCCCTTCCTTTGCTGGTGGTCAGAATGAATCTTCATTGGAACACGGCGAAGTCAATCGCGGAGTAGAGAAAGGTGACATGGGTGTGCCGATTCGGAGTGCTCTCCCCGCTTGGGAAGCCGATTATCTGCCATCCGAGGTGGAAAATGCAGTCCTGGCGGGAGGGTGTTTCTGGGGAGTCGAAGCGGTGTTTGAACAGCTTCAGGGGGTGCTTGATGTGGTTTCAGGGTACTCTGGAGGAGCCCAAAGCACTGCTCAATATAGAATGGTGGGAACCGGGAAAACAGGACACGCCGAGGCTGTGGAGATAATTTATGACCCCAAGCAGATTAGCTACGAGACCTTGCTGGAGATATTTTTCAAAGTAGCCCACGATCCTACTCAACTCAATTATCAAGGTCCAGATAGGGGAGAAGAGTATCGGTCGGTCGTTTTCTATGCGGACGAGGAGCAGGAGAGGATTACCAAAGAGGTTATTGCGAGATTGAATAATGACCAGGTCTATGCCGATGAAATTGTGACCGAGATTACACCCCTGGAAGGCTTCTACCCTGCTGAAGACTATCATCAGGATTTTCTCCGGCTTAACCCGGAACATGGTTATATCGTGTATTGGGACCTACCCAAATTGGAGGATCTTTATGAGAGGTATCCCAATCTAACAGCAAAATGAATTGGAGCAAGCGATTCAGTTATTGGAGCGAGGCGAGGAACGGTAGTTGTTAATTGAATTGAGAGAACCCCCTACAAACCCTTTTAGGGGGGGGCTATGTGTTATTAGCTATGAACGGTTGTGTAAGACCGTCGAAATCATTGCTGCACATATTCGAATCCAATAATAGTTCCTTTGCATTTTTTTTCAGGGCAGCCTATATTTCAATTGAAAATTTCAGTAAATCATATCGGGGTTGTTGATGAGTAGCAAGGATAAGTTAATAAGAGTACTGATCGTCGAGGACGACCGTGAAATTAGCAGCGTCATTGCTATGGCTGTGGCAGATCTCGGAATAGAGACGGAGCAAGTGTTTGACGGGAAATCCGGGTTGAACAAAGCCCGGACGGGGGACTTTGATCTCATTGTATTGGATATCATGCTGCCTCAATTGGACGGAATCTCCGTCTGTACTGCTATCAGAGAGAAGGATCCCTACACTCCGATCCTAATGCTCACAGCTAAGTCGGAAGAGATCGATCGAGTTTTGGGCTTGGAGCTGGGTGCCGATGATTACATGCCCAAACCTTTCAGCCTTCGGGAATTAATAGCCCGGATTAAAGCCCTGCTTCGGCGGTCTCAAGCCGGAATGGATCCTTCCGCCGATCCTGCCCTGGATCTTGTGAATATCGGCGGATTGATGATGGATTTCAATAAAAGAAAGGTTACCCTAGATGGCAATACTGTTGAACTTACGGTGAAAGAATTTGATCTATTGGCGGTGTTTGCCAAGAATCCAGGAAGAGCCTATAGCCGATGCGATCTGCTGAACATCGTCTGGGGTTATCAGTTTCAAGGCTACGAGCACACCGTCAATACTCACATAAACCGATTAAGAAATAAGATTGAAGCCGATCCCTCTCATCCTCGATACTTGCTGACTGTTTGGGGCATGGGCTATCGATTTGCCGAAACGGTGGAGGTTAGCCCATGATCCTGCGTTCGTTCTACTCCCGGCTTTCCCTGCTTTTCCTCTTGATGATTGTACTTTTAGGAGCCGTCAGTCTGGCCATCGCGTTTAATGCCTCAACCCATCTATTTGACGAGGTGGAGCAACTCTTAAACAGGGAGTATGCCGCCAGTATCGCCGAAGAGTTAAAACCTCTTGTGGGGGATGGATTTTCAGAAGCCAGCATTGAGGATGCGATACACTATATGATGGTATTGAATCCCATGGTGGAAATCTATCTGTTGGATGCACGGGGAAAAATCCTCTCCTATTTTACCCATCCCAATGAAAAACTTATCCGCCAAAAAATTGGGATTGAACCGCTCAGTCAGTTTATTGAAAACCAGGGCTGGGAGCCGATTTTGGGGGACGATCCGCGAACAGAAAAACAGGTTAAGCCCTTTTCTGCAGCGCCTTTGCAGATGGGGAAAAATGCAGGATATGTCTACGTCATATTACGGGGACAGAGCTTTGACCAGTCCCTGGACAGAATCAAGAACAACTATTATTTCCAATCCGGATTATCCACTTTTCTCATCGCCCTCACCGCCACCCTCTTTGCGGGTTTTGCACTCTTTTTTCTCCTAACCAGGCGGTTGAAGATGCTGAGTTTGGGCGTAAAGGCATTCGAACAGGGACAATTTGATCATCGCGTCGTCATTAGCGGGAATGATGAATTGGCTGTATTGGGACGTGCATTCAATGAAATGGCCGAATCCATTGAAGATGGTATCTCCCAGCTCCATCATGCAGAAGAACAGCGGGGGGAACTTATCGCCAATATTTCCCACGATTTAAGAAGCCCCCTAACTTCCATTCGCGGTTATTTGGAAACAATAATCATGAAAGATAGCTTCCTCAGCGATCAGGAGAAACGGGAGTTCATCGAGATTTGCTTAAAAAATGTATCGGGATTTCAAAATCTTGTGGAAGAGCTGTTCGACCTGGCAAAATTGGAAGCCCGCCAAGTTGAACCCCAGCGGCTCTCCTTTTCAATTGCAGAGTTAGTTCAGGATGTGGTTCTTAAACTAAAACCTCAATCCGAAGCTTCTCAAATACAGATTAACTACCGGCCGGATCGGGGCCTTCATCCCATTTTGGGGGATATCGGTATGATTGAGCGGGTCCTATCCAACATTATTGAAAATGCCCTGTCCATTACGCCAGCCGGTGGATACATTGATATCAGTATTGGGCTTACGGACCATTTTCAGGAAGTAACAATAAACGATACGGGCCCGGGTATTGAACCGGAGTATCTGCCGCACATATTCGACCGCTTCTACCGGGCGGACAAGAGCCGAAACAGGGATAACTCCGGCACAGGATTAGGCTTAGCCATTGCCAGGGAGATTGTCGAATTGCATAATGGTCAAATACATGCAGAGAATATCTCCGGAGGAGGTGCTTCCTTTCGCGTTCTCCTCCCCACTGGGCAATGAAGCCCACTTACGGCAATAGTCAAAAAAAACCTAGTTTATTGATTGTTTTCCTTTCTGAGATAGTTTTGTGATATTTATACACTATCTTCTTCTTCAGGAGGTAAACGTATGAAACTGTTTACAATTATTATGGTCGTAACAATTGCGGCATTCTCTGCCTTTGCGCAAGGTCAGGGAGACACTTCATCGAAACAAGATGAAATGAACAACGGGATGATGGAAGGCGCCATGGACGGGGATATGAAATCCAAAGACGCCATGGATGGAGCGATGATGTCAGGAGAGGCCATGGGTCCTCTTATGGATTTCGTTGACATGGCTGACGCACAGAAGTTTGCGGAACTCGGGCCTACAGTGTTATTCTTTTACGCCGACTGGTGCCCCACCTGTCAATCCGCTCGAGCTGATTTTGAAGCCAACAGCATGGACCTGGATGAGGTTTCTCTTCTAGTGGTGAATTACGACGACTCCCAGGACCTTCAACAGAAGTACGGCATTACTTATCAGCACACATTTGTTCAAATTGACTCGGCGGGAAATCCTTTGGCCAAATGGAATGGCGGCGGGACAATGAAACTCCTAGATGAGTTAGTGAACTAGGAGGAATGAATCGATGATTGTCCTCTCCTTTTTCGCTTTTTTGTCGGGTATGGTTACTATTCTGTCGCCATGCATTCTTCCCGTACTTCCCATTGTTCTCTCCGGCAGTGTTGGCGGGAAGGGGAGGCCTCTGGGTGTTGTAACAGGGTTTATAGCCAGCTTCAGCCTGTTTACCCTCATTCTGTCAACGATAGTGCAAACCCTCCAAATTCCACCGGATACCCTTCGTGTAGTGGCCCTTATTGTGATTACCGGATTCGGTTTGGTCTTGGTTATCCCTCAATTACAACTCAAGTTTGAGATGATGGCATCACGGATCATTAAAATCCGTAAATCCAGCGATAAAAACGGTTTCTTCGGCGGTGTAATGGTAGGAGCCAGTTTAGGAATGATCTGGACCCCCTGTGTGGGGCCAATTATGGCATCGGTTATCGGACTGGCGGTAACCCAGCAGGTCGACGGCGGTGCGGTGTTGATCGTCGTCGCCTATTCGTTGGGAACGTCGCTGCCTATGCTGGGTATTATGGCGGGCGGGCGCCAGTTGATTCAACGTTTTCCAAAACTTTCAGCTAATACCAGAAACATTCAAAGGGTTTTCGGCATCCTCATGATTATTGTCGGGCTTTCCATCGGTGTCGGCATGGATCGGCGCTTTCAGACCATCGTCCTAAAAGCGTTTCCTAAATACGGAACCGGTTTAACCGCCTTCGAAAACAATTCGGTTATTCAGAAAGCTCTTGATAAACGCTCCATCCAAGAAAATGGAAGAGAGGAGCAGTCCCTGAATCGACTTGTTTGGAATAACCCGCCTCATGATGCTGAACAGGGTCAGTATGGTACTGCTCCCGAACTGGTTACCAATGGTCAGTGGTTCAATATAGATGGCTTGGATTTTGTGGGAGAGAGACCCACCATGGCAGATCTGAAAGGGAAGGTTGTATTGTTAGATTTCTGGACGTATAGCTGTGTTAACTGTGTTCGCACCATCCCCTATCTGAAATCCTGGTATGAACGCTATAAGGATAGGGGGTTTGTAATTATTGGAGTGCACTCTCCTGAGTTTGCATTTGAACGGGACGCTGATAATGTCCAAAAAGCCATGAAAGAGCTGGGGATTACCTGGCCGGTGGTTTTAGATAATCGCTATCGGCAATGGAGAGCTTACAATAACCGCTATTGGCCTGCTCATTACTTCATTGACTCCGAAGGGAGTATCCGATATTACCATTTCGGTGAAGGGGAGTATAAGAACTCGGAGAAGGTAATTCGTAAACTTCTTGAAGAAGCGGGAACAGAAGTAAAAATACCGATGGTTACAAAGGTCTGGGAGGGGCTGGAAAGTCAAACACCGGAAATATACCTTGGATACCAGCGTTCCAAGGGATTCCTGTCAGAGAGTAAACGCATCAAGGATCAAAAGGTCGAGTACTCCCTGGAGAATACACCGAAAAACGGGGAGTGGAATTTGGAAGGGACCTGGACAGTCGCCAAAGAATTCATCGAGGTTGATGGGGCCGGTGCGTTAGAGTTAGGGTTTAAGGCGAAGCATGTTTTTCTGGTGATCGAACCTATAGAGATGGGAAGTAAGGTTGATGTTAAAGTGGATGGAATTGAGGTAGCCGACACGGAGGATGTCAAAGAGGGAGAGCTGATTCCTGCCTCAAGCCGCTTATATCAGCTAGTTGATTTCTCCGCTGTGGGGGCCCATGTTCTGAAGCTGAATGCAGAAGGTAAACTGAGGTTCTATGCGTTTACCTTCGGATAATTTAGGAGTGAATTATGAAAAAGCATATTACAGTCTTGAGTTTTCTTTTTATAGCAGGTTTGTCGATTTCCCCCTTGATAGCAAGGGGGCAGCAGGAAGAGGAAACCAAAGATAGGGACAAGATGGATATGGAGTTATCATCCGATACAAGAATCCCACCCGGGACCGTAGGAGAGTATCAAAAACCGAGCAACGGGGAATTGAAACAGAACCTTACCCCGCTACAGTACTATGTAACCCAGAAGGATGGAACAGAAACACCCTTTCAAAATGAGTTTTGGGATAATAAAGAGGATGGCATTTATGTTGATGTTGTATCAGGTGAACCGCTCTTCAGTTCCACCGATAAGTATAAGTCGGGAACAGGATTGCCCAGTTTCACAAGAACAATCGCGGAAGGAAATATCGTCAACATACAGGATTCATCGTATGGAATGCTGCGCACTGAGGTGAGAAGTCTTTACGGCGATTCTCACTTAGGCCACCTCTTCAACGATGGACCCGCACCAACAGGAATGCGCTACTGCATCAATTCGGCATCCCTTCGATTTATTCCCCTGGAGAAATTGGAAGAAGAGGGATATTCGGAGTTTTTAAGTCTATTCTCCGAATGAAAAAACAGGAGTATATGATCGAAAAAATAAAATGGATTGATGGGATGAAGTATAACAGGTCTTGCTGATGCTGCGATGATAATTTATGATCCTAGGAGGTATTAATTTCGTCTCTTAGTACAGGGTGCCTCTAAAAAACCCATTTAGTTCTTGACTCGATCTTTTCCGCCGCTACTGCGTTGTCAAAATACTCACGCAGCTTAAGCTACGCTTGAGCTTTTGCCGCCTTGTATCGACAAAAAATTTCTTCGTCAATTTCCTGAAGCTGTTTTTTAGAGGTGCCCTGCAGAATAGCCGAACCAAAGGGGCTCGAACAAACCGGGCCCCTTGGCTATTCAATGGGGTTAGCGGTTTGAGCGGTATGGCTTAAATTAACCTGCCTAGTCCTGCACAGGACAGTACTTTCAGCCGCCCCTTCCATCGGTCTTTACAATAATGGCTTCGGCACCTGAGGAAGGCCGACCCACTGAGCGATGTCATTGTAGCTCTTGGCTATATCCTGGGCGATGCGGGTTCCGTGTTTGATGTCCTTGACGATACGCCCCAGCGAGGTGTTTTCATCCCCCATCTCGGCGAGCAAACGGTCGAGCCGGCCCAGTACTCCCGATTTTTTTACTTCCTCTTGATTCTTAACCCAAGTTCACCAAAATACACCTGCTAAATATTTTTTTAACGACCAAGAAAACGAATTACCTCAAAAAGAGGCTTAAATATTTCCGAAAACCTCATAAATACCATAGAATATTTAGGGATTCCGCTTTTTGGGGACCTCAAATCACCTCAAATCAAAATGTAGTGCCTAACACTTTATTTTTTCGCTTGGCTCCTTTGTGGCTTTGGTGTATCTTCGTAGTATGTATATAAGACCAGTAAAAGTTACCAACGGTAAAACGAAAAAACAGTACACCTACCTCAATCTTGTGGAAAATATCCGCACTGATAAAGGCCCCCGACAGCGGATTATTCTCAACCTTGGGAAACTGGATATTGATTCTTCTCAATACAAAGCTCTGGCAAAAAGAATTGAAAATATTCTTTCAGGAAACAGAGAATTATTCGACTTGGATGAAGACATTGAGAAAATCGCACAGCAGGTATCAGACCGTATTTTCACTAAGCGGGCAAATGACGCACAAATAAAAGCTCAAGCGCAAGCCAATTTTGTAGCGGTCGATGTTAACAGCCTTGAAACAAAGAAAGTCAGAAGCCTAGGCCCTGAGTACGTCTGTCATCAGCAATGGAAAGAGTTGGAAATGGACAGAGTTCTAAGGAAATGCGGTGTGCCTAAGGGAACGCTCCCCTTACTTGAAGCTCTAATCGTCGGTAGAATGATCAAACCAGCCAGCGAGCGATTTACCAGGCAGTGGGCGGAAAAACATTCTGCTCTTTTTGAGCTGTGTGGCTTACCCCATTCGTCCTCCCTGAATGCGTACTACAGGGCTACCGATGTTCTCTACCGCTGTAAGGACGAGCTGGAGAAGCATTTGGCTTGTAAAGAACAAGATTTATTCTCCCTCGACGAAAGCATTATACTTTACGATTTAACGAACACCTACTTTGAGGGTCAGTGCAAAAAGAACCCAAAGGTATCTTATGGTCGCTCGAAAGAAAAGCGCAGTGACTGCAAATTGGCTACCCTGGGGTTGGTTGTCGATGCGGATGGATTTCCCAAGTATAGCAAGTTTCATCCGGGGAACCAGTGCGAATCCAGGACTTTTCAGGCCACGATTTTAGATTTGGAAGCCAACGCGGGCCTAAAAGTCGGGGCAACTATCGTAATGGATGCCGGGATTGCCACAAAAGAGAATATCGACTGGCTTAAAGAGCGGAAATGCTCCTACCTTGTGGTTCACAGAGGGAAAAGTCCTTTGGAGCTTGAGCCATCGCAAGAGATGAATCTGGTCATGGAGGACAAGAAAACAGGTGCCAGGATTGAAGTATTCGGAAAAACAATCTCGGATGAGCATTGGGTTCTGGTGAAGAGCGAGCACAAACGTCTTAAAGAAGAGGCCATGGCTATGCGTACCGAAACCATCCTCCTTGAAAGACTTCAATATCTTCGTGACGGATTAAACAAGAAAAACCGCATGAAACTGTATCCTTCGGTTCTTCAGAACATTGGCAGGCTTAAGGAAAAATATCCAAGGGCTGCAAAACTTTATGAAATATCAGTTATTCCTGGGGAGCCTATTAAGCGGACAGGAAAGATGAATGCGATTGACATTAAATGGGAGAAGAAAACTCAGACAGGAAACAGTGAAGGAACTTATACCCTTAGAACCAATCGAAAAGATTTGAATGACAAAAATATTTGGGAGCTCTACAAAATGCTTGGTCGTACCTAAGAACTCATTTAGAGACATGAAGTCTCATCTTGGCTTTCGGCCTAACTTTCACCAACTGGAGGAGAGAGTTCAGTCGCATATGCTCATATCAGTCCTTGCGTATCACCTGATGCATGCGACTGAATGTAAATTACGAAAAGGAGGGGATACACGGAGTTGGAAGACCATAAAAGCAGTTCTTTCTACCCACCAGAGGATAACCATAGAGTACATTTCCAAGACTAAAGAGGGAGTGCTGATGAATAATGAAGTGAGACTCGACTCTCGACAGGAACAAGAACATCAGAAGATTTATGCGATGCTTGGGCTATCGGGAAAGGCGTTGAACCGGCGGATGACGGCTCACCAAATACGTAGTGTAAATAAAAAATAGTAACTCCATTTATTATAAGGGATTACGTTTTTTAGTGGTGAACTTGGGTTAAGACGTAATCTATTGAAATTAGACCCTGAAGCCACCCACTTCTGGATGAGTAAACATCTTAAACAAAGTTATGAGCCATTATTATATGAGCCTTATATTCTTGAGGCAACCTCTAAAAAACCGTTTTTGGAATTTGGCGCAGTGGCGGTGTGTTCCTCGGGCTACGCCCTGTGGCGGTGTGTTCCTCGGGCTACACCCTGCCGTACACACCTGGTAGCGGTACACACCTGATTAAATTTTTTCTTGATGCAAGGCGGCAAAAGCGGAGCGTAGCCTAAGCGGTTGGCGGTGCGTTCCTCGGAGCTTTGCTCCTGCGGTACGCACCTGCTTACGTGAGCATTTTGACAACGCAGCAGCGAGGAAAAAGATCAAACCAGAAACGAAATAAGGTTTTTTAGAGGTGCCCTCAAAGACCGGTACAGCAAAATTCCCTGGAATGCCCGGGGGATTGAAGATCTGCTCTGTCAAGGGCACCTCAACTGTTTCTTGACAGTTTCGAGGAGCCGCCGGAAATCCTGGTTCTGGATTTTGATGCCACCGACATTCCCATCCACGGTGAGCAGCAGGATCGGATTTTTCACGGATATTACAATCACGACTGCGACCTTCCACTCTATGTGTTCTGCGACGATTTTCCACTGATCGCCAGATAGAGGCTAAAGGTGTTTTTAGAGGTGCCCTATAGATACTTTGCTTGTTCATCCTCAGAATACCTGCCCTCCCATCGAGTTTTTAATTCATTTCTTCGTCAGATTACTCAATCTGTTATTCTGACACCGCATAGTTCTTACAGGGAGACACTAATTCAACCGCCTTAACAACCCGGATCGAAGACTATTTCCCCATGACCTGAGTAAGCCATGGAATGGCCACCATGGTACCAATGCTGCTTCCCAGAGAGCTGAGAAAAAAAACCAGCAGTATCCGTGTAATCCTGTTGCGATACCAGCCTTTCAGAGAGATTATATCTGAATTCAGGTTTTCAATATCCCTGATTCGAGGATTTCTGAGTAGGTATTCTAAAAGTCCTGAAACCATTCCTACGCCAATAGTCGGGTTCAGGGAAGTAACAGGGGCACCAATGAAGCTGGCTAAAATTGTTAGAGGATGGGCTAGTGCGGCCAGTGCTCCCAGAGAGGCGGGGATTCCATTGGAAAGGATCCAGATCGCACTCATTTCCAGTCCCCTTTCCAATCCGGATCGTACAATGCCAGTTACAAATAGACCAATGATAATAGCCGGTAAAATCCAGGGGAGAGCCTTACCCCACCATCCTTTCGGAGGTATCATTTCAATATCAGAGGTATCATTGGATATCTGCCTGCTGAACATTTTATCAAGAAGTTTGCAGATGCCCTGGATATGGGCTGCTCCAACAACGGCGAGAACTTTTTCACCGGGAGCATCAAAAATTTTAGCTGCAAGGAAGTAATCCCTTTCATCTATCAAGACTGTTTTAATCGATGGTAAATAGGCAGCCAGTTCACTCATCATTCCCTGCATGACATCCGTTTCTTTCAGTTGCTCAATTTCTTCTGCTGAAGCCTTCTCACGAGACAGAACGGATGCAATAAGGGATGAGATAAGCTTTAACTTTGAAAAGAAACCACTTCTTCGCCAGGCTCTGTTCAACGTGATCTGGACTGAACGATCGGCACAGGTAAATGGAATGCCGTTTTCCCGGCAGATATCGACAGCAGCTTTCATCTCCTCACCTGGCAGTACTCCAGTATCAAAGCTCATACGCCGCTGAAATGATGTGAGAGCCAGGTTGGCCATCATCATGAAGCCCTGTTTTTTACGGAGAACATTCTTAATATCCATACTTGACCACTGACGGCTCTTTTCAAGATTCTTCAATCGTGCATCATCCAATTCAACACAAACATGATCAGGTGATTCCGCAAGTATTGAAGTTTTTACTTCTTCCAGACTTTCCGCTGAAACATGGGCTGTACCAATCAGAATAATTTTTCTACTCCCAATTTCTATCTTCATCCGTGTATCGGAAATTTTGTCTAATACGAAGGAATTCATATTCAATCTCCCATGCCATTAAGAGCAGCCCATGCCAGGTCATATTCCATCCGACCCTTTAATTCACTGATTTTTTCAAATACAGCCTTAGAACCAATATGATTGTTCTCATATTCATAGATTGCACCCATATAATACCACAATCTGTTTCGAAGTACTTTATTACCCTCTCTATTCAATGCATTGACAGCAAAAACATCTGATGAACGTTCACTACAAAATCGGACTACGGAATAAGCTGTTTCATCCGACTTGAATCGACGCAGAGTCTCTGCGAACATTACTCTCGCCTCTGTTCTTCTGTCAGACCGAAGCAGTGACAGGGCACCCATTAATTGCAGGGAGAATTCGTCAGGATTGTCTGCTGAAGCTTTCTCGAACCACCTGGCCGCTTCAGAATAATTGCCTGCCATCCAGGAGAGTTTTCCCATCGAAGCATAAGCATCAATATAGTCAGGATGCCTCTCTAAAACTTTCTTGTAGTAGCGGTAAGAACTTGCAAATCGGCGCTGTTCTTCATGTAATCCTGCAAGGTATATCATCGCAAGGAAATTATCCGGATTCATTTCTTCTACAATTGTCAGATCCGATAAGGCCCCTTCGAAGTCTTTGATATATGCCAGCCTTAATCTTGCCCTGTCCAGATAATGCCACTCCACATTCGGTTCAAGAGCAATGACTTCATCTAAATCATCTTCGGCATCTTCATAATTACTTAAACTGACATTCACTCTGGCTCTATCGACCCTGGCATATATATAAGTTGAATCTATTTCCAGAGCTTCACTTAAGAGTGTCAATGCTCTTTCTTTCTTGTCATTTTTCGCGTATACCCACGCCAGTCCTACCAGTGATTCCACATTTTCTGGCTCCAGTTTCAATGCATGACTGTAATCTTTTTCAGCTTTGGTGAACTGTGAACGTTCTACCGCCAGGTCCGCCCGGAAAACCAGGGCTTCAACCAGATCTGAATCGGCCTGGATCGCGGAATCCAGTGCTTTATCTCTGGCATCCTCATTACCTCCAGCATCTTCGACAAGCGCTAAATGAAGCAATGCAGTCCCCATTGAAGGATCATTTCTGATCAATGCTTTCAGAATCATTTTAGAATCATCCAATTGCCCTTGACTGGAAAGAAGTATTGCATAGATCAGCTGTGTTTCAGGATCCATTTCTTCCCAATCCTGTTTGTTCAGAGTTTCCAGCAGATCATCAGAATTCGTTATTTCTTCATAAGTATCTTTCGGGGGCTTTTCTCCGGATGAAGAGACTCCAGGACTTATATGGTTTATCGTTTCAGATTTCTCGGGTATAGATGTACAGGACATGGTTATCAGCAGATAAATACTGACTGAAATAAGTATGGGCTTCTTGTTAGATATGAATAATCTATGCATATTTTCTCCTTATGAATCATGATAGCCGACGATTCCACAACCGGGCAACCTTGCCCAGTGGAATAGACATCAGTATCATAACTTATAATGAAACGGGTACTTACAGGTTATCTCCCTTTTGCGTCAGCTTATCTATTACTGGCAGCAGGATTTTTTATCATTCACTTAACTCAAGTGAAGCATTTCAGTGCAAGTTCCGGTACTGTATCAATAGAGGGTTATACCAGTCGTGGTACAGGCTTCTATTCACCGGAAATCAGGCGTATAACTCTCAGTGAAGCTATGGTAAGAATTGATATCTCACAAAGAAATAAAGCCGTGTTAATCACGACTGACGGCATTCGTCATTCATTGGACATCGTTGATTGGAAGCAGGAAGAGAGCATTGTTCATATTGAATTCAGTCATGGTGCAGGTATCTCCATCCAGACTAATGGTGATGAGCCGGGATTCCGTTTAGACACCATCATACCAGAGACCATTCCGCCTGTCCGTTCCCTTGAGATTCCATTTGAACTCAACAATAATGTGCTCGTAACACGTTCCCCCGAACAGCCCGGAGTCTTCAGCCTTACAACTGATGAACTGGCTTATTCTATTAAACTACCGGAAAGTTCATCCTGGGATGCTTCATCGGAAAAAATTCAGTTTGTTGTTAACGGGATTAACTCTTCCACTCTTGAAAATACAGGGTGGAAAAAGAGAGATTATTTGACTGCTATTCAATGGTTACAGCAGAATTCATTCCCTTCACAGGATGCTTACCAGCAGGCCGTAGATCAATGGATTCAAAGGGCTCGGAGCAACTGGAGTACACGTTTCAATGCTCGTATGACCCAATGGGATGCTCCCATGGTTGCGGCTGTATTAGCAGACTCCGTACAACAGGGACATTACTCGGCCAGTCTTGTTACGGCCCTTAATACGGCAGAAAGATTTCCTCGTCAAATCAACTGGCTAACAAGCCCCTTTCTGGGTGATATTGTCACTCACAGTCATGCTCATGAACTGGAAATCAAAAGAGGCGCCAATGCGGCAGGGAAAGAAATCTCTTCAATGAACATGTTACCGACACCACAGGCCAGCCTGATAAATCTTGTTGATACAAATAATCTGAGTCAGGCCAATAAGATTGTACTCCTTGCTCAGGAAATACAGGGTTCATCATTATCCAATGAAGAGGTTATTGCCCGACTGGCACTTCTTCATGAAGCCGGAGAACTGGGTTTAAGGGAATCACGTCAGGATGTAATAGATCAATTGATCAATGTCTACCTCTTACCTCGAATTTACTGGATAAATAATGGTTTGTGGTTAGTAAAAAGTGATGGTTTCATCAATGTAAAGCTCAGTCTTATGGCAGGAGCGCTACTTCTTAACAATGATGTCAGCCAGAGAGCAGGTCAACAATTGATTATATCAGCTCTGGCCATGGCTGATGAAGATGGTAATGTGCCCGGAACCTTGAAAGTAGAGGGCAATGAGAGTTTTATACAATCAGGATCAATTCCTCCAGAAGACTTCTATCCCACGGTCATTGGTTTCCAGGCATATCCAAGGCATGTATCATTGGCTGAAGAATTAAATCCGGGAGTATGGGCCATCACAGGTGCGGAAGATTTCATAGTAACGAAATTGAATCAGGAAATAAGGATATTACTGAAATTTCCTCCAGGTGGTACACACCATATGGCAATCAGGGGGATAAAAAAAATCGAGTCCCTGTATATGCAAGGAATAGAGTGGTTCCAGGATCCGCAATTTCAACGCAATTATGCGGGGTGGTATTATGAAGATGCGACAAAAACCTGTTATATCAAAATATCTCACAGAACGCGAACAGAAACCATCCGTCTTCTCTATGGATCTGGATTATGAGAGCCAATTACCCGGCATAGCCAGAGTTCGGTTTTACGATTACGCAATTCCCCTGGCGCATCTCGCAGCCATGCCTCCAGTTCCACCAGGCTTTTTACCGCATGACGGAGTTCCGTATTGCTGTACCGATGGACACCGTCTTTATAGCTGCTAAGGGCACGCTTCCCCCCTCTAAGTCTCAATTCTTTTGCAGCAAAACCTTCATCCAGTCCCTCGGAAACCTTTTGCTTGAAATTCATGAGGTGTACAACCGGGTCTGCAAACAGCATGAGAAATCTATCCATTACGGCAGGGGAGGAATACATCAGTTTATGATAAGCATCCAGAACTCCATTTAAGTCCCTCCGGCAAAAACGGTCAAAAAGGCTGTAAACGGTTTCTTCACGGCCATGTTCCAACACCCTGTTGATATCCTCTTCAAGTATTAATTCCTCTGGATCAATTGAAAAGCATAACTGATGACACGCTTCTTTCAATGCATCGGTCGTTCCTTCGGTTATATCAAGGAGGACATCGACTGCACTGCTCTCAATTCTAATGCTCTTTTCCCTGAAAAAGTGCATTACCCAGCCTCGTTTATCTCCTGCGAATGCCTCCCAGAACACCTCAATACTGTATCTGGGTAAGGTTCCTGCCAGTTTTTCCGGATACTCCCTGGAACCTGGAGATTGATCGGTTGTAAGTATCAGAATCGCATCTGGAGTTGGAGATTTGATGTACGCAATAATTGCTTTTATACCATCTGATTTCAAGGCATGAACATCCGAAAGCACAACTACTCGTCGGGATGCAAAAAGTGAACCATTTTGTATAACTGAGATAACATCATCGATGGGAGTGTCATAGGGATAAAATCTATGCAATTCTGGTTCTTCCCTGTCCTGAGCAGTCACAGTACTTAGAATTGAATTGATACGCTCTCTTTTTTTTCCAGTTTCCGGGCCGGGGAAAAAATAAACTGGCTGAATGGCTGCTGCCATGGCTAAAACTTCCGGATTACCATAATAATACGTCCAAGGATCTGAACATCCCTCTTATACATTGGTCTGTAAGCAGGATTTTCAGCCTTAAGACATATCTGGTTTTTCTCTTTGTAATATCGTTTCAGTGTTACAGCTTCATCCATCCTTGCAACAATAATCTGACCATTCTCTGCTGTCTCCTGCTTTGCGATGATTGCCAGATCGCCGTCATGTATAGCAGCGCCAATCATACTGTCGCCCTCCACATGGAGGGCAAAGACATTTCTATATGAACCCACAAGACTGGTGGACAACGAAATCTCGCCATCATAGTTCTCTTCTGCAAATAGTGGGGTACCAGCGGCCACATGACCAAGGACAGGAATGTAGATGTTATCATCGCCTGATTCCATTGAGTGATTGACTATTCCTATAGATCGAGGACAATTCTTCTGATGGGTAATGAGCTCCTTCTTCTTGAGCGCCTGCACATGGTCATACGCACCTTTGACGGAAATATTAAAATGATCCGCAATCTCTCTGATGCTTGGAGAATACTGTTTTCTTCTAAGAAAGTTCTTAATGTAATCGAATAACTCCATCTGTCTTGTTGTAGGTTTTCTCATTTAACGATCTCAATTCCATATTTTTTGATCTTTTTGTGCAGGTTGCTTGTGTAAAAACCAGGAGCCTGTAAGGCCCCTTTTTCGTGACCAAACAGTTCGCTTTCTATCAAATTGTCAGGTATCGCCGCACAATTCATAACGACGAAATTTTCCTCAGCGACAAAAACTTCATAACCTGCGTTCTGCCGTATCTTCTTCAAAGCATTCTGAATGGCTGGATCGTCATCAACGACAAGGATTTGGCTCACTGTTTCATTCCTTCATGCTCTTGAACTTGTTCTCAAAAAGGGCCGCGATTTCATCGACAGCACTTTCTTCATCCTTCCCTTCTGCACTTATAATGAGTTTCGTTTTGTAGGTGGCACCCAGGGTGAGTATGTTCATAATTGATTTCGCGTTGACTCTGACGTTTTCCTTTTCTATCCAGATTGAGCTCTCATACATTTGTGCGGCCTGTACAAGGATAGAAGCTGGACGGGCATGCATACCGGCCCTGTTGAGAATAGTTACACTACGTGACTTCATTCTTCCCCCATCTGGTTTCCAGTCTTCCAAAACGCTGTTTCCTGGCATTCTCACTCTCCAGGTAGTGCATATAGGTTTTATTAAACTCTTGAGCGGTATAAACTCCCTGTGACTTAAGCCGCTGGTTTCGAACTGCAGCCTCGATTATAATGGGGATATTCCGGCCCGGTTTCACTGGTATAGTGATCATTGGTATACTAACATCAAGCAGCATTGTCGTCACGTCTAAAAGACCAAGGCGGTTATAAAGAGCTGTGCTGTCCCATGTGACAAGCTGAAAAACCATCTCGACAAGTTTCCGGTCACTTACGGCATTCACCCCGTAAACCTTAGCAACATCAATTATACCCATACCTCTTATTTCCATATGATGATTGAATTCCCTGCTGGTTCCATATCCCCAGATGCTGTTACCATTCAGACATTTCAGCAGTACCGCATCATCGGCAATAAGCCGGTGTCCTCTATCGAGAAGTTCAAGTGCTGTTTCACTTTTACCAATTCCACTCTCTCCTTGAATAAGCACACCCATTCCCTCAACGGCCACGAGTACAGCATGGACCGTTAGTCTTGGTGCAAAGACATCATCCAGAGCTCTCAGAAGACGAATAATGAGAGAAGAAGAATCCAGAGGTGACATTAAAATGGGGATTCCAGATTCTTCTGATGCTTCTTTGAAGAAATCCGGCGGCTCAATATTATAACAGAAAATGAAACATGGGATATTGTATGAGAACAGGCGTTTAAGATGGGGCATGAGTTTCTCCACCGGAACAGAATCAATATAAGTTGATTCCCCCCGGCCAATAATTTGAATTCTTTCACTTACAAATTGATCAAAAAATCCCGTAAGGGGCATGCCGGGCCTGTTAATCTCTGTCGAGTATACCTCCCTGGACAATCCTCGACGACCGCTGCAACACTGAAGATCCATTGCATTAGGACGTTCAGGTTCAAGGTCGATTAAATCCAGTACTGTAAATTTACCCATTTTTATGTCATTTATCAATGATCCTGGATTTTTTCTTTTTCTTTGGTTGCTTTTGCTTCAATTTTTTCGAAAAGCAAGTCAAGAGCCCTGTATATATCATGGTTGGATACCTTTATATGACCCATAACCCCCCAGCGAAAATGAATGGTGGATTCAGTCTTGTATTCACCATTCCTTTCTCTGTCCAGAGTTATATGCAAATCAGCTATGTGTTCTTTGACATTGTTCAAACGCTTCATTCTTTTGTCTATATACACTTTTGTATCTTCATCCTGTGTATATCCATGGATGCTTCTAATTTCTACCGTCACTGCAACCTCCTGATCGTAATTATTTCATTATCTTACATAAGAAGATGGAAAATCAAGCTCTTTTCGATATTTGGCAACCGTTCTCCGTGCAAGCTTTATACCTCTCCGTGCAAGAAGGTTGCTGATCTTCTGATCGGAAATCTTTTTCTCACTGTCAATTTCCTCCAGTATTTCCTTAATCATTTCCTTGGCCGCGACTTTGGATATACTGGAACCTGAAGATCCTGCCCCGGATATGGAGTTTGTAAAAAAGAACTTGAGTTCAAAAAGTCCCCACTCAGTCTGAATACATTTATTGGATGTGATACGGGAAACAGTGGCTTCGTGGACTCCAATCCTCTCCGCAACATCCTTCAGGGTTAATGGTTTGAGACCTCTGGGGCCATCTGTAAAGAATTCCTGTTGATACTCAACTATGGCCTGAGCCGTCTTGAGCAATGTTTTGTCCCGTTGGGCCAGACTTCCAATGAAGTGGTGGGCCTTCTGAAAATGCTCATTGATGTACCGCTCCGCATTCTTGTCAACAGTTTTTTCATTCTTGAACTTCTCAAAATCATGATCCAACCTCAGAACCGGTAATGCTTCATCATTGAGCACAAGTACATGCTCTCCTTCCTCACATCGTACAATTAAATCCGGAATCAAATACTGTATCGAATCGGTACTGTACAGACGACCCGGAAATGGATTCAGTATGCGAATGTATTCTTCAAGATCTTCCCAGTCATCAAGCGATATTCCCAAAGAGGAACGGACATCTTCAAATCGTTGTATTTCCATCGCTGGCAAAGCTTTATTGATAAACACCTCAAATAATCGGGGACTGTCACCACGAATACGGGCCTGTACAAGCAGAGATTCGCTCCAGTCTTTGCAGGCACATCCGACAGGATCCAGATTCTGCACCAGATTCAGGGTATATTTGAGTTTATCCTTCTCAGTTTTTTCGAGAAAAAGAGAAGGTGGTTCCCGATGGAATCCATCCTTATCAAGATTACAGATTATCTGCTCTGCCAGGTTCATTGTTTCTGCATCAATATTTATAAGACACAACTGATTTATGAGATGGTCGTAGAGGGTTTCATTCCGGGAAACAGTCCCTTCAAGGAAACTCTGATTGCTGTTGGAATCAGTTTCAGAAAACTGCTGAGAACCCGGATCGGAAACACTGGAATAAAACTCAGAGTCCATATCCGGATCTTCATCCGTCATGGACTCAGTTATGACAGGCATATCAGTTTCACCTGCTTCCTGAGCAACTTCCAATGCCGGATTTTTTTCCACTTCCTCATGGATAGCTTCCTGCAATTCCACAAGCGACAGGGACATCAATTTGATCGATTGAATAATCTGCTGGGAAATGATCTGCTTTTGAGTTAGTTTATGCGACATTGAGAGACGCTGGGGTTGTGACAGAAAGAAAACCTCCCGATCCATACTCCGTTCAATTCAGAACAGGGACAATGATAGCATAGTTTCGGCACTGTTCACAGCCCATGGAAATCAATACCTGATTCTGCAATGCCTATTCACTGTGGTCAAGGGATGACAGATCCCAGGCCGTGTAAGCTTCAGAAAGAGTCTGGACAGTGTCGTATGTATATATGGAAGAATGCATCCAGGGAAGAATAACTTCATCTCGGATCCTGGCCCATCGGTCCGGGAGTCTTTTTCGCACTGTCAGATAGTGGTTTTCAGGCAGCATCCCCCGGAGTATTGGAAACCTGTCCAGTAGAATTCTCTGATTAACTTCAGGAATTGACGACAAACCATTGAGGAATCCGAAAACCGCCAGTCCTTCCAGCTCCCATCGTTCAATCAGTTCTTTTTGTGTTGAAGACAAAAGAAGCCAGTCTAAAAAATCTTCCGCCCTCTCTGACGATTGGCTCCCTTTGAGAATGCCGCCCCATGTTACAGACTGAACAGGGATGAAACGATCTCCAGAAAAATAACGAATGTCAAAATCACGGATGATATTGCCTGGAATGGTTACCCATGTAGAAAAGTCTGTTCTTGCAAAGTTGATCCATCTCTTGTTGAGCAGTATTTCATCCGGGAGGTAGTGATATCGTTCTGAGAACTCAATCTCTAACTCAAGACTCCCAGCCGATCCAGCTATCCAGTTACTCAAATTCGTCACAACCTGAAGAAAATCGTCATTTATATCTGTCGGTTTTTCAAGAGTTATTTCAGAATCGCCCAATTCCAGCCAGATCATATCAATATAACTGGCATGATTCCAGCTTGGAGAGAATCCAAGCCGGGTCAGGCGCCCATGTTTATCGTGTCGGACAAAGGATTTTTCCAACTCACGTATATCCAATTCCCGAATAACAACCGGATCGGGTAATAAATTCATCACTTCTTTCCGTCCCATAATAACAGGTAAATTAAAGGAAAAGGGGAAGAGAATTTGTTTATCCCTGGAGTTTACAGGGCCGGTCAGAGCCGGGTATATTGAAGCCTGTAACGTGACTGGAGCCAGTAAAGAACTGATTGCTGCCGTGTTAATATCATCGCCTATCACTAAATCAGGCTTGTTTTCCCTGAGAGTATCCGCGTCAATGAAGGGGACATGCCGTAGAGTGATCTGAACATCATCATTGAGACCTGCAAAGATTTCTACTGCGATTGCCAGCTCCGTTTTATCCGTCAGGATGTGGATGACATCGACTTCAGGCTGGCAGGATATGAGACAGAGCATAAGAACGATGTAGATTCCCATTACGATATTTTTTGTCATAGTGTTGCCATCTTGAGAAAAATAGGCAGGATCAAAGACTCCTGAACTGATCAACCATTTTCTTGAATTGGCCAAGAGCGGTATTAACAGCATCAGGCCCAGCCATATCCACCCCGGCAAGTCTCAATGAGTCCAGCGGGAACTGAGAACCCCCTGATTTGAGAAAATTCAAGTAATCGTTCCGCTCAGATTCACCACCATTGAGTACACGCTGGGCCAGACTCATCGAGGCCGAGAGACCAGTCGCGTATTTGTATACGTAAAACGCATTGTAGAAATGTGGGATTCTCAGGCATTCCAGGTCACTGATGTCTTCGAGGTTCATGGCCGTCCCAAAGTAATCCTCTTGAAGACCGCGGTACAGGGATCTCAATGTATCCACTGTGAGCGGCTTTCCAGATTCGGCCATGGCATGTGTATCCCTTTCAAACTCGGCAAACATGGTCTGCCTGTAGATGGTTGCGACAACATCGTCAATCTGCTTGCCAATTAAAAATGCCTTGAGTTTATTGTTACTGGTATCCTTCAGCATCGCATGAGCCAGAAGCTGTTCATTAAAGGTAGAGGCCACTTCGGCCTCGAATATAGTATAATCATAGTGGGGAAAGGGATTATTCCTTACACTGTACCACGAGTGCATGGAGTGGCCTCCTTCATGGGCCAGTGTAAAGACATCCCTCAATACATCTTCTTTGAAGTTCATGAGAATATAGGGATCACCCGTATAAGACCCTGCACTGAATGCCCCGGAGCGTTTCCCTTTATTCTCATAGCGATCAGCCCAGCGGCCTGAAAGGCCGGAACGGAGGGTGTCCACATATTGGGTTCCCAGAGGTTTCAAGGCCGCCGTTATGACTTCCACCGCCTCATTCCAGCTGTGAGTTACTTTGACTCCTCCATCCACCAGAGAAACTGCCGTATCCCAATGACGGAGGTCTCCGGAAACACCTGATCGTTCAGCACGCAATTCGTAGTAATCATGAAGAGCTGGCAGATTGTCTCGAACCGTACTCACCAGGTTGTCATATAAGGCAACCGGAACATTGTCTCTGTAGAGGGCCTGTTCTCTGGAAGAAGAATAGCCGCGGATTTCAGCAATGTATTTATCCCGGTGAACACTCCCGGCATAGAGATTGGCCAGTGTGTTTTTGTGCCCATCAAAAACTCGATAGAATTTACGGTAGGCTTCCTCACGGATACTCCTGTCCGTATTGAGCATAAGGGAACCATAGGTGCTGTGTGTTATGGTGATTTCTTCTTCATCTGAGGTTTTGACCGTACCGAATTCCATGTCGGCATTAGTTAGAGAGGAAAAGGCATTGGAAGCTGTCTGGGCGAATTCAATTTGTTTGGCAAGGAGGGTTTCTTCTTTTTCGCTCAGTACATGCGGCTTGAGTCTCCGTATTTTGGAAAGAAAGACGCGGAAGTCAGCAAGGAGGTCATTTTTCAAAAAATCATTCATCACCTCATTGCTGATCGTCATGATTTCCGGTTTCATCCAGCTAGCTGTTGCTTCAATTCTGGTTGCGACACTCACATATTGGGCATGGAGACCCTGGACTGTTCCGTTCCCAATATCTTCGGAATGTCTCAGCATCACATAGTAGCCAAGTCGTTCTTCAAGCTCTCCCAGAGTACTCACAATGAATTCCAGAGCTCTGGCAAGGCATTCGGCTGAGTTTCCCAAAGTGCCCTGGAATTTTATTATCTCCGGGATCATCTCTTCCAATTCGGTCAGGCCAGATTGCCATGCTTCATCATTGGCATACAGGGAGGAAAGATCCCATGTATCAGGAGTTAGAACATCTTTTCTTACAGGAACAGGACTCATAATTCACCTCGCGTATATTGATAATCCGGTTGAAGATGGAGCAGGACCTCATCACATTACTCGTTTCCCAGGGGATACCTCGAAATCCTGACAATGCCACAGTGGCGGAAAGGGTCATACCTGGAAGCGGAATATATTTGTCCAGGGCATCCGGTTGGCATTGTATAATAACAACTTTCCTTACTCAATGGCACAGAGAATTGCATTTGATTTTCAGTGATCATCATTGGGGCAACCTCAAAAAAACCGCTTTTGGAATTTGGCGCAATGGCGGTGTGTTCCTCGGGCTACGCCCTGTGGCGGTGTGTTCCTCGGGCTACGCCCTGTGGCGGTGTGTTCCTCGGGCTACGCCCTGTGGCGGTGTGTTCCTCGGGCTACGCCCTGCGGTACACACCTGATAGCGGTACACACCTGATAGCGGTACACACCTGATAGCGGTACACACCTGATAGTGGTACACACCTGATAGCGGTACACACCTGATAGCGGTACACACCTGGTAGCGGTACGCACCTGATTAAATTTTTTGTCGATACAAGGCGGCCTGTCTGCGTGCGGACACGCACAGGCAGGCAAAAGCTAAGGGCGTAGCTTAAGCTTAGTTGAGTATTTTGACAACGCAGTAGCGGCGGAAAAGATCTGAGTCAAGAACTCAATGGGGTTTTAGAGGTGCCCGTAAGTTCAGGCTGTGTAAGAAATGCGGCATTCAGCGTTGGCTTAACCAACGCTGAATGCAATAGTTAAATGGGCAAATAGTTAAAAAGCCCGCACCGCACGAGTAGAGATTAAACCGCGGACGTCCTTGGAGTAGTTTATCTGGGATTCGTTAGAACCGGAGAGGATCTGACCCCACGCTTCGCCCGAACTGATCTCCGACGAGGACCAGTAGTTCGCACTTACTAAACCTTTCTGTTTATACAACTCATTCAATTCATCCTTGGAAGGCAAAAACCAGTCGTCCTTCCCTCCCAATGTGGAGTCAGCGCATGCCTTTGCCGCATAGTCTTCTGTGAAATTGGCATCCTCCATAGCTGTAACGATAGCATCTGTGTTGGATTTTCCGGTTCCTATGTCTGTACCTGTCCCTACTACTGTCGTAGTATTACCCCATTTATACAGTACCAGGAAGATCACTGGGGGCCGCCTCCAGGTAAGTCCATCCATCGCTGGCGGCAGTAGGATTCACATAGAAGATTTTCCCTCCGGCGGGGCCGGTGTCGCCTATGTTGTACACTACCGTCAGTACGAAATCGACTGTTGTCTCTCCAGTGTACTTGCCCGTTCCGGCGGCTGTAACGGTGTAGGTTCCGGTATCGTCTGTGCCGATCGTGTCTGCTATAGAGACTAGACCGCTGTTATCTATGGTGACGGCTTCTACGGCGGTTCCATCTTTTTTCTCTATGCTCAGGCCGTAATCAGTTCCTGCGGTCAGATCGGCATTGTTGATCGTTACGGTGAAAGTTGATGCTTGCGAGACGGTGACAGTTTGGTCACCAATGGAAATAGAGAAGCCCTGCACTGTTGCAATATCGACTGTATCGGCAGATGGACAGCCGGCGAGCAGAATGAGGGCGGTCAGAATACTAATTGTTATGGTCTCAAACTTCATGAACGACTCCTTGTGTTCACCGCATCTATGCGGCTTGTCCTAAATACTGACGTACTAATCAACTCAAAAAAATTCTTCTGCATTATGGTCCTCCTTATATATATGAATACCTCAAAAAAAATAGTTTTGCAACCTTTGACTCGGGAATAACGTCCTTTTTACATATTTTTTTCTGTAAATTTCGACCTTTCTTAGCGATTTCAACCCGTTATCAGGCTTTTTCGGCTTACGGAGCACATTCAGTGCCCACTTATCCCAGGGATTGTCTCAAGGGTACCTCTAAAAACAGCTTGCGGTACGCACCTGCTTAAATTTTTTCTTTGCAAGGCGGCAAAAGCGGAGCGTAGCTTAAGAGGAAAAAGATCAAGCCAAAAACAAATAAGGTTTTTTAGAGGTGCCCTCAGGTTAATTTCAGTTCTGAGGCGATCACTTTTCCTGAGTGGATTGAATTTTATACTTGACGGCCTGTACTGGTTAATCCTATTATCAGCCAGGAGATTTAACAGTCTTGAAATAAGACAGGTATGAAGATCTTGAGATTTATGCAACACTTTTCGAGGAATGCTCTTTCCATGGCTGATTTTACAAAGATGTTTATTGAATTTGGATATAAGGACATCCAGAGCGACAACATCGTATTCTATCCTTCAAATCTTATTATAAAGAGTCTTGCGAGTCATTCAAGTTAAATGTGCCTGTTTCCTTGAGGGACTATAAGGAACCGCTGATGATCACCTGGAGTAATCCATTTTCAGAGACTACAAAAGTTCATTCAAAACAGCATGTGGTCTTTTTGATTTCCAGGCTTAAAGTTAACAATTCACCTATTTTTGAAATAATTGGGGAACAAAAACGATTGGATCCTTTTGATCTGAACAGGCTGTTCAAATAGTTTGCTGGGAGAAACCAGTACTCGGGGGATCTGCCATCTCCTGAATCGGTTGGGCAGGTATGAAACAGGTAAGAGTTGCCGGATATCAGGATTGCAGAAAGTCTCCGGGAAGATATTAAAGTTCAATTAAGGGAAGGTTTTTATGTTTAAGATTCCATTCAGTGTTGAAGAGAGTATTTCTATTGACTCCAGTGCAGAGATTGTCTACAAGTCGGTTTCCAACTTCTCTACCTGGGGAGAATGGTCTCCCTGGATTTGCCAGGAACCAGACTGCTCTGTCCGTGTTGAAGGAGACAGTGGTACAGCAGGTCATCGTCAAATTTGGGATGGTAACTTAATTGGTGCTGGTGAGATGCGTATCAGCAAAGTTGTTCCGAATGAAATCCTTGAGTATGACCTGCAGTTTCTCAAACCGTGGAAAAGTAAGAGTAAAACGGGTTTCCAGATTTCTTCTCAGGGGGAGAAAACTCTGATTTCCTGGTGGATGACTGGTACTCTACCTGTGTTTCTGTTCTATATGAAAAAAATGATGTCTGTTTTCGTTGGCGAAGACTACAAACGGGGCCTTTTAATGCTTAAGGAGTATATTGAAACTGGAAGAGTTCTGAGTAAAACGACTGTAAAGGGAGTTGTAAAACAAGAAGAGTGTTATTATATCGGGAAACGGAAATCCTGCAGGATATCGGATGTAGGACCAGAAATGGCGGAAGATTTTGCCGAGTTGCATAAATTGGTGGAAAACTCCACCTTGCCACAGCCAAAAGGTTCTATTTCGATATACCACTCTTTTGAAATGCTTAAGGGAACATGTGAATACACATCAGGCTTTACGTATGAGTCCAGACAAACCGCATCCAACGATGGGTTGGAAAATGGCCAGATCCCTGCTCATAAAGCTTTGCGTGTAGACCATTTAGGTCCTTATCGTCATTTGGGGAATGCATGGACAACGGCTATGGGATATGTACGTTCAAAGCACAAAGCTGATAAATCTCTGTCAATGTATGAAATATATTCGAACAATCCGGATGAGGTACCTGACGAAGAAGTCTTAACAGAAATTCATGTTCCAATAAAAAGATAGCAACGTGGTCTCTTTCAAGAATCATTCAGCAAGTAACTGCCTGATTTCTGGTGGGAAAGAAGGTGGGTATTTCATAGTGGGTACCTCAAATCAGTTTGAATCGCAATACACACGTCCAATGCAATAGGGTGAGATTGACCCTCAATGAAAAAACAGCAATACTTAAAAACAGTTCTTCCGGGCCTTCCAGACAAAATTCTCATGTAGAGGAAACGACGTATGAAAAAAATGATAAGACTTTTGATCGCCCTGATAATGATTTTCTTGATATCGTGTCAGGAGAAGAAAGTAGAGAAAGCAACCGAAACACCAACAGCAGAAGTTACACCAACAGCAGAAGTTACACCAACAGCAGAAGTTACACCAGAGCAAACGGTAAATGAAGACCCTCCCATGGAAATAACCAGGGTACCGGCAGCAGGGCACACACCGGAACAGCCAGTAGTAGAATCTGCTCCTCCACTCCCTGAAAACCCTCCTTCTTCCTCATCTGATGTGCGGAAAAAAGAGGATGTTCCCGTCGCGGATACCCGACAGAAATCGGCTCATCCAGAAGCCATCATTGATTTGGGAACTCAAGAAGAAGCCGATGAAGCAATAGAGGAAGCTCAAAAAACAGCGGAGCAAATCCGTGACGCAACAACAGAGGCGGCAAGTCAAGCCGCCGAACAACTGAAGAAGCAAGCGACAGAGGGGCAATCCCTGATGGAACAGGCACAGCAGAATCGTCCTCCCGGCTTAGAGAAGTTGTTACCAAACCCCTGATCACTTCTTCTGCGGTGAAGAAAGGGGAGAATTCATCAGACTGATTCATCACGGCAGTACTTGATTACCCATCATGGAATCGGGAGAGCAAAGGTAACAGTGATTGAGTCCCTTTCAGCTTTTCACCCAATACTCCTTTTATGTAATTATTAAATTTATGCAGCGAAGACAAAGTATATGCAGACTTTCCATGGCTGCTTGATTGACAACCTTCATTACATAATCTAGTTTTGAGTAATATACTATGTAAGGATAAGGATGCGATAGAAACGATGAGTAATCAGTATGTTTTTTACTTCGGCGGAGGTAAAGCCGAAGGCCGAGCCCAGATGAAAGAATTGCTGGGCGGTAAAGGGGCCAATCTGGCAGAAATGACTAACTTGAATATACCCGTACCCCCTGGTTTCACGATTTCCACAGAGACTTGTGATCTCTATTACAGGAATAACAAGTCCCACAGCGATGAGGTAAAAGCTCAAGTTGCCGCCAATCTGGAAAGATTGGAAAAAGAAATGGGGAAAACTCTGGGGAGTTCTGAAGACCCTCTTCTCGTTTCTGTCCGTTCTGGAGCTGCTGTCTCCATGCCGGGAATGATGGACACAGTCCTCAATCTTGGACTCAATGCTGAAGCTGTGGCAGGCATAGAGAGAAATACTGGCAACAGCCGGTTTGCGTGGGATTCCTACAGACGGTTTATTCAGATGTTTGGAAATGTGGTGAAGGGAGTTCCCCATCATGTTTTTGAGGAAGCTCTTGATGCAATCAAACAATCCAGGGGTGTGGAAAATGATGTTGACCTGGAAGCGGAAGATTTGAAAAAAGTTGTGGACAGTTACATGACTGTCTACAAGAACAATGTTGGTTCGGATTTTCCACAGGATCCGCGACAGCAGCTTTGGGCAGCCATTGATGCAGTTTTCGGCTCCTGGAATAACGACAGAGCTATTAAGTATCGCAATATCAATAAAATTGGTGACCTCCTGGGTACAGCGGTCAATGTTCAGTCCATGGTCTATGGAAACTGGTCTGATACATCGGGAACAGGAGTCTGTTTCAGCCGGGATCCTTCCACGGGAGAGAACTATTTCTATGGAGAATACCTGATGAACGCTCAGGGCGAAGATGTTGTGGCCGGTATTCGCACACCTGAACCTCTTTCGACCCTGAAGGACACCAATGCCGAAGTATATGAACAGCTGGTCAGTGTAAAAGAACGGTTAGAAAAGCATTACACAGACATGCAGGACATGGAATTCACCATTCAGGATGGGAGACTCTTCCTTTTACAGACCCGGAATGGTAAGCGGACTGGTCAGGCTGCCTTGAAGGTGGCTGTCGATCTGGTTAAGGAAGGCTTGATAAGCAGGGAAACTGCTGTTACCAGGGTCACTGGTGATCAGATGGACCAATTACTCCATCCCATGATACCCCCTTCCTCCAAGAAAAAACTGAAAGCCATTGCCAGGGGGCTGGAGGCCTCCCCCGGAGCCGCTGTTGGGAAAATTGTTTTCAATGCGGATGAGGCTGAAGAATGGGTAGCCAGAGGCGAGAAAATAATCCTGGTGAGAAAGGAAACAAGTCCCGAAGACATCGGCGGCATGCATGTTGCTGAAGGGATACTGACTTCCACAGGCGGAATGACCAGTCATGCGGCTGTTGTGGCCCGCGGTATGGGTACTCCCTGTGTCGCCGGCTGCAAGGATGCCATTGTCGACGAAAAAGAAAAAAAGGTTACCATCAATGGAGTGGATTACAGGGAAGGAAGCTTTTTCTCCCTTGACGGCAGTGATGGTGAGGTGTACTCCGGACAGGTTGAACTGGTACAGCCGGAAATCAGCGGAGAACTGAATCAGCTTTTAGAATGGGCCGATGAGATTCGACATGGTGCCAGACGGAAGGGTATTGCCGATGGTTTCTTTGTACGTGCCAATGCCGATTTGCCGGAAGATGCCCGTAAGGGTATTGAATTTGGTGCGGAAGGTATTGGGCTTTGCCGAACCGAGCATATGTTTTTCGCGGAAGAGAAACTCATTCCTTTCAGACGTATGATTGTTGCGGACAGCCTTGAAGAGCGTAAAAAAGCTCTCCAACCCATCCTGGAACTCCAGATTGAGGATTTTATCGGCATATTCAAAGCCATGGATGGTCATCCGGTTACTGTGCGTCTTTTAGATCCTCCTCTGCATGAATTTGTGCCTCACAGTGAGGCTGAAGTGCGGGAACTTGCAAAGGAATTAGGCAAGGATGGGGATACACTGGTGAAGCGGGTGGATGCACTCAAAGAACTCAATCCCATGCTGGGACACAGAGGATGTCGTTTGGGAGTAACATACCCGGAAGTGTATGATATTCAGGTGGAGGCCATCATGAGTGCCGCCACCACTGTCGCTGGAAATGGGGTTAAAGTACTGCCGGAAATTATGATCCCACTGGTGGGAACCACGGCCGAATTGGAAATTCTAAGGGCAAACGCTCAGAAAGTTGTAGACAGGGTGCTGGCAAGAACAGGAGTGGATGTGGAATACCTTATCGGAACCATGATTGAGATCCCCCGAGCAGCTCTCACCTCAGAACTCATTGCTCCTCATGCAGATTTTTACTCTTTTGGAACCAACGATCTCACTCAGATGACCTTTGGTTACAGTCGGGACGATGTGGGCAGCTTCCTTCCTGAGTATGTAGAGAAGAAAATCCTGAAAACTGACCCCTTCCAGTCTCTGGATACAGTGGGAGTGGGACAGTTGGTAGAGATGGGTGTTTCCAGGGGACGAAGTGTAAAAAGTGATTTGAAAGCCGGTATTTGCGGTGAGCATGGCGGCGATCCTGATTCCATTGCTTTCTGCTATGGTGCTGGATTAAACTATGTTTCCTGTTCTCCTTACAGGGTACCCATTGCCAGACTGGCGGCGGCCCAGGCGGTTGTGAATTCAAAAGAATCATAACTTGAGACTGTAGGTGTACTCTTCAGTGTGCCTGCAGTATGGTGGCACGCCACCCCCGGTGCCTCTTGTCTTCAATAATTATCCAGCCCTTTGTATTCTTCAGTAATCGTGCAAGGTCGGTACTTCGGCCAACAATGGCCCACTCACCGTGAGGCTTAATGGTTGCTGATGCCATTTCTAATAACCGGGTACTCCAGTCCGAGTATGGGATGGGATTCAGGTCCGTCAGCAAAAAATCCACTGAATTTACTTCTAAATAAGTCCGCAATGAATTGGGTTCGGCAAGTTGAGCAATTTCCACTTCTCGAGGACTTGTGTAATTCTCAAGGTTTTTAGCACTGATCAACAGTGCTAATCGATCCCGTCCAGCCAGTATCAACCGCGCAGGTTTTGTGCCACGTCGCCTTAAGCAGAGCAGGGGAAAATGACCCTGCCCTGGAGACCAGAATACAATTGTTCCTCTGTAGCTTTTTTTTTCCAGAAGTTCTGCCAGCAGAGTTATTCGCCAGGAGTGAGTATCAAAGTCGCCAATGTTCCACACTGTTTGCAGAGTGTATTGTATCCGCTTAAATACAAATGTTACTGTGTCCCGGAGATAGGGTGCAAGTCGTTCTTCCCTGCTCTGCTTCAAACTGGAATGTCCCGCCCCTCTGAAGTGAAAAACTGTGTGCTGCTTCGAGGAATCCTCATACAAAATGGTATTGCCGCCGGAGAGAATGAGTTCCCGGCAGGAATTGCCCAGGGCTTTGATGATAACAAGAGCAACTCGTCCATCTGGTGTAAGATACCCTGCCGCGTGATGGAGGAAATCAGCCAGTACTGGTTTTCCGGCTTTGGCGGGAAAATTGGAGACTATAAGATTGTAGTTGGAAGAATGGGGGCCTTCCAGCATAAGCCGCTGAGCAGTTTCAACGTTTCTCAACGAATTGAGTTCTGCATTGTGCCGGGTTATGTCCACGGCCAGCCTGTCTCTATCAATAAGTCTGACTGCGGCATCTGAACACCGTGATGCAATGGCCAGTCCCAGAGTTCCTGTTCCGCAGCCTATATCAAGAACCTGCTTCATGTTCTCCAGATCACATTCCCGTGCAATGCTTTTAAGAAGACACATGGATCCTGAATCCACACCGGCACTGCTGAATAGCCCGAGGGATAAATCAAGTTTGAGATTTCTGCCTGCAAAACGAAAACTTATGCGGCGGTTAATCAAATCCGCATGTAGGGAGCTTTTAGACGTTGATACGCTCCTGATATTCTTTTGTTTCAACATTGATGCGGATTCTTTCACCCTGTTTGATGAATATGGGGACTTTCACCGTGAGACCAGTTTCTGTCACGACAAATTTTGATGCTCCTGTTACCGTATCACCCTTAATAGCCTCATCTGCTTCTGCGACGATGAGATCTTTTTTCGGCGGTAGACGTATGTCCAGAGTTTCTTCATTCCATTGTGTGAGCTTGAACGTTTCTCCTTCAAGCATGAAGTATTGGGCATCTTCGTGGGCACTGATTGGTACCTCGAATTGTTCAAAAGTAGTGGAGTTCATGAAATGATAGGCATTGCCGTCGGAGTAAAGAAACTGGGATTCCACTTCCTCAACATCGATTTCCTCACAATTATCCTGGCTTTTATGAGTAATCTTCTGGATCGATCCATTGCGAAGGTTTTTGAGCTTGAGTCGTACAAAGGCCGAACCTTTTCCCGGATTGACAAATTCTCTTTCCTGTACTATAAACGGTTCTCCCTTTTCCTTAAGGTAAAACCCCTTGGCGATTGCACCAGCCTTTATTATTCCCATGTATCAGGCATCATATCATGGATGGAGAAAAGATCCAGCCCATACAGGTTCTTATCGCCCCGGATCAGGGCAATAAGTCTGTCTAATCCAAGAGCCACTCCGGAGCATCGGGGCATTTTGCCTGCTACAGAATGAAGCCAGTTATTGTCAATTTTCACTGGTATGATGGCATTTGCTTTTTTCGGTGCTTGATCATCCCAGTATCGCTGCAGGGCTTCCATGTCATTTTCTTCGGTGAAGCAATTAGCAATTTCCACACCACGATAGTATAATTCCCAGCGATCGGCCCATGGTGTTTCTGGTATGGAACAGGCAAGGGTGGGAATCAAAGATGGCCAGTCTTTCAGGATCAGGGGCCTGTCCGCGGGGAGTTTTTCTTCCACCAGGGAGATGAACAGCCGGTGGAAAAGATCATCAGGAGTGTCATTTCCATCCCCGGAAGGGAGATCCCTCTCGGACAGACGCTGCGTGAATATGGCTCTGATTTCCTCAAGAGAGGGATTCAGAGTATCGCAGCCGGCGTTCTGGAGGTCATTTTCCAGGGAAAAACCGGCCAACTCCTCAAACGCCTGATTCATTGTCATGATACGAAAATTCAGTGTATGGGATACGTCATTCTTATCTCTCATTGTCCGGTAAGCAAGGGTGAATAGTTCCTGCATTCTTGCTATGTTCGCTGTGGTATCTGCATCGAGTTCATACCATTCCAGCATGGAGAATTCCATTCGGTGCCACGTATCAATCGGCTCATTATTACGGAAACACTTACTGATTTGATACAGGGAGGGAGAGCCTCTGGAAAGCAGTTTTTTCATCCACACTTCCGGTGAAGGAATGAGAAAGAGCCGGTGAGTATCTCCTCTGGATCTGACAGCATTTGTTTCGAAGAGCTCAATCTGGCTTTCGGGGATGGGCGATGGGGTGAGAGTTGGAGTTTCTACTTCCAGGAATCCAGCCTGATCAAAGTATTGGCGTATCCTTCTGTACAGGACTGATTTTTGCCGCAGGGCAGACCATGAAGGCAACATGTTACAATTTTAGGGGGATCTCCAGGAGTCTTTGATCAGCAGAGTGTCAGTCGCTGTTTATACAATCAGTTGGACAAACATCAACACAGGCACCGCAACTGATGCAGGAATCCTCTTCAATAATTCGGGCGTTATCTTGTTCACTGATGGCGCTAACAGGACATTCAGGTTCACAGGCACCGCAATTGATACAGTCGTTTTTTGTAATAGTGTAAGCCACATTCTTCTCCAATGAGTTGTTTCTGAAATCAATTTACTGGATAATTAAAAGTGTATCAAGTCTCTGATCAGGTCTGAATCTTATCCTGGATATCAGAAGGAATCAAACCGTAGCCCTCCTTGTGATGCTGGCAGCCGGCAGGTTCTATATGAACCATGATGTCAAAGACATTCTTCAGGCGGTTTCGAATTTCATTCTCCAGTTTACATGCTGAATCATGGGCAGCATTGACGGACACGTTTCCATCAACTTCCACATCCAGATCAACGACATAAGAAGAATTTATTCTGCGGATTCGAACTCGATGGGGGTTTGATACTTCTTTGATTGTATCGACTGCGGCAAAGACTTCCTGGTAAATCTGCATATTTCCAATACTGTCCATCAGTTCGGAATTCGTAAATCTATAAAGTTTGACCCCTGAGAATACAATCCAGATACTCACTCCGAATCCTGCCATAAGATCAATGATGGGGAGTTGAAATATACGGGTGAAGAGAACTCCTGTAAGAACTAAAATGGACAGAACAATGTCATTTATCATATTCCGGGTATCAGCAATCATCATACTGCTTCCAGTAGTCTTACCCACCTTGTTTTTATAGATTGCAAGGCCCGTTTTCCAGGCTATGGATATGCCGGCCGCATACAGAGCTGCTGAATCTGGTATCTCGGGGATATCAGTATTGATCAATCGGCGAAGTGTGATGTAAAAAATTTGTACTCCAGCCATTATCATTATTATTGACAGGGTTTTTGTAGTAATAATTTCTAACCGGCCATGTCCCCAGGGGTGTTCTGGATCGGGCGGGGTTGCTCCCACAGTCGCACTGTATAATATAACGATGGATGTAATGACATCGCTGAGACTCTCTATTCCATCTCCAATTACGGCATAGGAACCGGAAAGCAGTCCTACAGAGATCTTAATCCCGGCAAGCAGGAAATTACTGAGGATACTTACCCATGAGGCCGTCTGGATTAATCTCAGTCTGTCATGATTCACTGGAATTCCTGGATAGAACACTATATACCAGGCAGGGGACAAAGATGAAGTCACTGCATTATGATACCTGCATGGTTCTTCCTGGATACAGTATTCTCAGAATTGATGAACAATATGCAGGCAAACATACGAAGGTTATATGCCGTTTACTTCCCGGAAAAATTGTAAACAGAGAAGAGGGTATTCTTTTCCCTGGTGAACGCGGGGTTCGTTTAAAAAACATCTTAACTTTGCCTGATGGAAATGTCTCTTTTATACTGAAAGGAGCGATACGGAGTTTAATCATACCAGGTGCGGTTATTCTTGGTACCGAATGGCCTGTTCACCAGCATTGTGAAGCCTTGCTGCTTACTGATGGGCCGGTATTACCTGGAGGGGAGTATCGGCTTATGGGCGGCATTACTCAGGGGTTCAATAAGGAGAAGCTTGTTGGACGAATTCATGGTTATAGCGACGGTGCTTTTTTTCGTATACAATTACCTCGTCCTTATCCCATGATTCCCGGGATGCAGGTGAGTCTTTCAGACTCCAACGATAAAATAAGGTATTTCAGGCTATTTTACCCCGGATCAGTAGACCGACTGATGATGAGGCGGTTTAATGCTGAAATCAGACGTCGGTCAAACCCCCATCCTGACCTGGGAGAGATCTATGAATGCCTGCTGTACAGCCGTGGCTTTCAATTCATACCCCCCATCCTGAATGAGTATCCATTCCCGGGAAGTGTGAAAACAGGAAAATGGGTTGTTATGGAGAATGAATTCAGTGGCGTGGAGAAATCTCTTATGAAACTCACAATGAAACCAGGAGGGGCTGAGATTTCCAGTTTGAATCTATCAGCATACCCTCATGATTTTCTGGTTCATATTGCGGATGAACTTTGCCGCCGCAACAAATTGTTACGGCGTGATGGCTGGCTGTTTATTCCCGGCCCTCCTCCTCTTGCACCTTTTCATCGCTCCTGGCTGGAAAAAATCAGGCAGACTGGAAAGAAAGGTTTACGTACACAGAGTATAAAATCTTCATCGGATATCGAAGCAGTGGCTGTTCTTGGACGATCTGGTCTGGCTGTGGGAGGAACATTTCTCTGGTTCTGTTCAGAAGTTGCTGAACAGATGTGTGAATCCTTGTTGTCTAATTTTGAAAAAGGTGAGAATCTGGTCATTGCTGATGTCAGGAAAAAACTGGGAGGTAGTCGCACTGTTTCGTTGGAAATACTGAAAATTCTTGAATTAAGTGGAAAACTCAGAGTGCGGAAGGATGGGGTAACGAGGGTCGTGATGTGAGAAGTTTGTTATATATTGGATTATTGATTTTGCTGTACATCATGATTGGCTGCAGCGAATCATCTCCAGTGATCGAGCAGGTGGATTGGCGGGTAATACACCGCAACCAGGACTTTCTACGAGAAGAGCTATACCTTTTTGTTCGTATGTCAGATCCCGATGATGATGATGATCCAAACGAGATAACCGTAATTGCCGAAGGTACAGGATATCAGTGGAGTTTTTCTCGCAGCGAGTGGGTGCTCATTCAAACGGATGGAGGGGATTTCTGGGGTATGCCGGGAATGATTCCGTACTCTGGAAAAAGCCTGCCGAACGTGTTGTATACGGTTCGACTGACAGACTTAGCTGGTCAGACAGATGAAACGAAATTCCGGCTGATATCAAACAGGGTTTTAATCTCTGAGATCGACTGGCCTGTCGCGAATATCTCTAATGGCGTGCTCAGATACTCCGGGAGATATAATAAACCGGTATTAATACTGCGTTCTGGTGATCTGGAGATGATTCACAAAACTCGTGCAATTAATGGGTATACAATCCCTGCAGGTCTCAGAGCCGTATGGTGGGAGATCTGGATCAGTCTTGACGATAAAGGTAGCGGCATCCGTATTGGTCCCCAGCGTTTATCGATTCCATAAGAAACGGATCCATCGAAACCACTTCTGGAATGGTTTTCTACCATGAGTATCAGCATAATCGGAAGCCGCTTTATTCAATGGATACAATGAACCACACTGCTCTTTGAGACTGTGCCAGTGCTTGATTATCCATATATACAGATCGGCCTCGGTTCTACCCGGGAAACGAGAGAGGATCTTCTCCTTGCGCACTATTTCCACAATGGGAATGTAGAGATTGCTGTGCCAGGAATGGACAGCCTCTTGAAAAGAGATTTCACCATTTTGTTCAAGGCTCCTATAGTATTTGTGTCCTTCCAGATGATTCAATACTTCATACCAGCGGCCAGGGGTTGTAAATGTAATCGTTTCTACGGGAATCATTTGATCAATACCAGTTTGTCCAAGCACACATTGCCGTTCCCACTCAATGACAGCTTTGAGTATTTCATCTCTTGTGGCATTTGCACTGATGGACAGTTCTGATGTGAGTTCTATTACCTCCGCATCAATGGAAAGGACACCCTGAGTTAGTGCAACAGAAACGCGATGATTTCCATCCCTTACAAAATACACATCGCCGATTTTCAGCAGCTTTATGGGAGGCAGAATAACATTTGTGAGGTATGCACTGTCTATGCTCATCCAACGGTAGCGTAGATGCTCCTTCCTTGGAAAGAAATGACGACTGAAATCCCGGTATCGATCTTCACTTCCCGCTATGGATTTTATTGGTACAGTCTGCATCCCAAGGTATTTTTCCCCACTTGTTTTAACCAGTTCCTTAATATCATGGAATGCCAGTAGCTGTCCTGCCTGAGGATTGACAATACTGCGTAAAGATTCCATCCAGGCCAGTAGTTTTGCTTTGTTGAAATCCTGCTCTACCAGGTTATTCAAGTATGGTTTGTTTTCCATCCCCTTCTCCCAATCGAAGATGATATGATTATATGCATTAATAATTCTTGTATTATACAACTCAGACTGCCTCTGAGCATTGATATCATATAAATGCACGTGTCCATGTATCAGGTAGCGCGGCTTGAATACTTTTATAAACCACAGAAAGCATTTAAATCCCTGATGACATAGGTCTTCGCGATCGTGAATTCCTTTTGGAGTAGCATGTGTAACGAGTAAATCGGCCCATCGTCCATACTTAATCCGGTATATCATCATATGTGGGATAAGCTTCAGTATTCTGAGAAACATCTGTAACTCAGTGTACTGGTGTTTCTCATTATTGTATCTTTGACTCCCACCCAGTCCTGCAATTATAATCCCGGTTTTTTTATCTCTCTTGATAGTACCATCCACACAACATGACCCATAATGCATTGCGATTGAATTCTTTGTATGGTCTGGAGGAAATGCTCCTTGAGATGGATGAAACATGGAAAATTCCGTCAGATTGTGATTTCCGAACACAAAATACAGCGGCTTATTCAAACAGGAAACTATGTATTCATAGTAGGAAATATCAAGATCACCGGCTCCAATAACAAAGTCGACGGCATTAAATCTTGATTTGATATTATGAGAATATACAAGCGGATCCACATGGTCCGCGACAGCTAATACCCTCATTTCCTGCTCTTTGGACTTAAAGTTATTCTATTAAGATACGATATCAGTTTTATTTTGTCAATCACTTCTATTGTACGATTTTTCGCGTAATCCTTCGCGGAGTATGTAACATTAGAACTGGTAAAAATATAGCCATTTTTTATGCCTTTTTTCTGCAAATAATCCTGGAATGCACGTAAATAATTCATATTTATATCTTCCATACTTCTGAGAATTCTAAAGCAACTCTCGGATTGCATTTCATTGAGCCATCGCTTGGTTTTTTTTGTTTCAGCAAGTATTTGCGCGCCATCACTTACTGGTTTATACTTGATTACACTATAACCTGATAAGTCAATAATCTGATGGCAAATCCTTTCAAATTCCTCAGGAGAAGCCGTTATGAAGTCTAATAATGAATCGTGTTTTTTCAGATCTTTGTATTGATCTAATTTTGCAGGAACATCTCGAAAATTCTTATTTTTCAGATGAATCATTTCCCACTGATCAAGCGCTTCTTCCAGATTATTCAATTTCTCATGGCATTGTGATAGAAAATATCTTGCGAACAATGTTCTGTTTGATTCCTGGTCATCATCTGAATATTCAATCGCGTGTTCAAAATTCATCTGAGCTTTTTCGGTATTGCCAAGAGACATATAGCATAATCCTCTTTCGATGAGGGAAGCTTGTCTCATTTCATGATCATGAAGTGAAATATCAAATGATGAAATAGCCTGTTTGTAATTTCTGTAGTCTTTGTAAAGACATCCAAGATAAAAGTGAGCTTTGTAGTCATTTGGTAAAAGTTCAATAGCTTTTTCCAGGGCCGGTTTTGCTTCAGCGGGGTTTTGTGCATTATACATCAATTGACCATAAGCCCTGTAAACATCTCTATGCATAGGGTTGTATTTGATTGTCTGTTTGTAGTAATGTGCTGCTTTATTGGATTCATTTTGCTTTGCGAACAACTGACCAGCTTGATAGTAGTATCTGGCTTCGACAGGGGCGAGTTTTATAAGTAAAAGGTATTCCTTGAGAGCCTCCACTTCTTCGCCGAATTCTATATATAGAGAAGCAATCGCTTCTCTGAAATCCTGCTCTCGGCAGATATTGGAAAAAATGGAATACTTGTTGACAATCTTGTATTCCAGTAATGCCATTTTTTTCTCGCCTGCCAGTTCATAGGATTTGCCCAGGAGGTAATGAGCATCATAGTTCTGAGGATCTTTTCCCAGGAGCTTCTTTGCATAGCTGATTGCTTGAGGATATCGACCATTTGAGATGATATCCTGTAATGCTGTTATTCTCATTGGAGACAGATTGATTACGATTATACGAACCAGGAGTCCTAATATGGTAGTAGCGAGAATGATCAGGAAAACAACAATACCAATATCCATTACCGAAGCCAGTATGTCAAATTCAGGAAGTGATGTCAAACGAGCTACAGGGAATCTATTATGGGGCACCTCTAAAAAACCTTATTTCGTTTTTGGCTTGATCTTTTTCCTCGCTGCTGCGTTGTCAAAATGCTCACGTAAGCAGGAGCGTACCGCAGGAGCAAAGCTCCGAGGAACACACCGCCATTGCGCCAAATTTCAAAAACGGTTTTTTAGAGGTTGTCTATGGATAATTCTGCTGTTCTGTGCTGATATTTCTCTGGGAGCTCTTTCTGCTGATGAATGGTTTGAAAAGGGAGTTGAGTCTTTCAAGTGGCGCAGGATTGATGATGCCGCGGCTTGTTTCATCAAAGCAGAAGAGGAGAACCCGTCTTCTCCAGTTTATCCTTTCTATGCTGGCCTTTGTTATCATCAAAGTGGTCGATTTACCGATGCAGAAGCTGCGTATGAAAGAAGTCTGTCTCTTGGTGGCGATACGGACGATATTTTGCTTAATCGTGGCAATCTCAGGTGGAAGAGAGGAAACATTCAGGGAGCATTGGAGGATTACACAACAATTATTGAGGGCGGAGGAAAGAGTGTATCATCTGCCTTGCTGAACAGAGCCAACCTGGAGCTCAATCAGGAGAATTATGATGAATCTGTCAGGGATTATTCATTGTATTTGAAAAGGGAACCTGATTCCCCGGACCGGAAAAAGATTGAAAAAGTGATTGCCCTGATGAATGAAAAAATCCAGGAGGCCATGATAGCCGAAGCTCGACGTATTCAGGAGGAAGCTCGTCGACAGGCTTTACTGGAAGAAGTGAGAGACTCGCTTGGAGATAGTGGAGAATACACTAAGAGTATTAGCGCTGGTTCCGAAAATCTACGAGAAGAATTTGAAGAATCGGATCTGGAGGACTAATGAGGAGCAGGAAGACCATGTTGACAGTCATCGCAGGTGCCACACTGGTGATTGTTCTATTCAGTCTCTTTTTTATCGCTCTGAACAGGGGCGATGGTAGAAATGGGAGCGAAACAAGTTCGACTTTGAGTACAGTGGAAAGAGATAATTTACTGACTCTCGTGCAGAACTACTATGAGCGGGGTGAATACCAGATGGCATTGGAGCTGTTGAATGAATTATTGATAACAGATTCCAGTGATGAAGAGGCAGAAAATCTGCTGAATGAAATCCTTACTGCCCGAAAAGACAGCAATGAAGCTTCGAATAGTTCAGAACTCAGTGCACTCGAAGAACAGAATGAGAATTCCGATAAACAGCTGATTAGTCAGGCGAGTTCTCAAGTTCATGAAGATCCGGAAGAACGGACAGCAAGGCTGAAAGCAGAAGAACAACGTCGTAAGGAAAAGGAAATCAGGAAGAAAGAGGCTGATAAACATATTCAAAATGCCAGGAAGGCACTTGCCAGAGGTCGATTTGATGATGCTGTAGCCGAAGCTGATAATGCACTCCGTATTATCCCCGATTCCTCAGATGCCGCTCAGGTAAAAAAAGAAGCGGAACAGGCAAAACGAGATGCTGAGAGTGCGGAAGAGCGTCGGATACGTGAGGAAAAAGAAAAAAAACTGGCAAGAATCCTCAGTGATGCTCAGGACGCTCTGGAATCCGGAAATTATTCCGGAGCACGCAGTTTCGCGGTTTTGGCGAAAGAAATTGATCCTGACTCCAATAAGCCATGGGTATTAGAAGGTGATGCATGGTTCCAGGAGAAACCTGACAATCAGAAAAACAGACAACTGGCCAGAGACTCATATGAAAAGGCGCATGACCTGGATCCTGCTGACTGGATTCCTCACTATCGGCTTGGTCAAATTGCTGCATCGGAAGGTGATCTTGATGAAGCTATAGAACACTATGAAAAAGCCGTCAGTCTGAACCAATCAGCCACGGAAATACTATATGATCTGGGTAAGACCCAATATCGGGATAAACGCTATCGTGATGCAAGCAAATCCTTTGAAAGAGTTTCAAGTTTAGAGCCTGAATTGAAGAGTAACTGGTTCAATCTGGGATTGAGTTTCTTAAAGATTGAACAGGTGGCTGATGCAGAACGGGCATTCAAGGAAAGCATCCAGATTCGGCCGGATCATGCAGCCAGCTACTACGAACTTGGTCATATTCAACTTGGAAGAGACAGGTGGCAGGAAGCAGCCGATTCATTCACCATGGCTACAAATCTTGTTCCACGAAACGCTTCCTATTGGCGTGGATTGGGTGTTGCCTATTTCAGGGGTGAGTCGTTTGAAAATGCGAGGAATGCCTATGAAAAAGCAGTGAGTCTTACACCCGGCCATGGGGATACTCATTACAATCTGGCTTTGATCAGCATCAAACTCAAGGATATCAACAGTGCACTTGAACATGCTACTAAGGCTGTGAAATCTGATAGAAGCAATCCAGTTTACTATTTCACTCTGGGTTTGGCTGCCCAGGAAGCTGGTCTCAGGGATGATGCAATTGACAGTTACAGGAAAGCTGCCGGATTGGATGCTCAGTACTCAAAACCCCTCATCAATCTTGGAGTTCTTCTTAATGAATCAGGTGAATATGATCAAGCTCTTGAAACTTTACTCAATGCATTCCGCATCGAACCCACTGCGGTAACGATTTGGAATAATCTTGGAAAAGTGTACCTCCATAAGAAAAACTACACAGACAGTCTAATATTTTTTCAAAAGGCTGTTGCCCAGGAACCGAATGATCCAGAATTACAGATGAACCTTGCCCTTGTTTTAACGGAGAACAATAATACCGATGAGGCAATCCGTGCGTATAAAAAAGTCCTTATCCTGGAGCCTTCCAACAGTATTGCCTATGATAAATTAGCGAGAGTGTACTTCTCTACAGGGAAGACCGTTGAAGCAGGAAAAGTTATTTCTGATCTTGAGAAGCAAAATCCCGATTATCCAGGATTGAGTGATCTGAAGTCCTTGCTGCTCTGAGGTACGGGTTCAGGACACAGATATTCTTTGATGATGCCGTTTGATCTCAGTTTATCGACCTCATACTCTTTGCTATTATGTTTTGGGCCGCTATGCTTACAAATATGAAAACACTCGGTGTAATTCTATTTGCAATGACCCTTTTCACAAGTGGTATAGATCAATTAAATGCACACAAACTCTCTGACAATGCAGTAATGAATGTTCTGAGAAAATGGGAAGGCCGCTGGAAAAGTAATACGATTTTCAAAAAATCGGTTTGGATAGCTGAAAAGATGGAACTTGAAAGCAGTACAGAAATAAGGGTACCTCTAAAAACAGCTTCAGGAAATTGACGAAGTGGCGGTGCGTTCCTCGGAGCTTTGCTCCTGCGGTACGCATCTGTTTAAATTTTTTCTTGATGCAAGGCGGCCTGTCTACGTGCAGACACGCACAGGCAGGCAAAAGCGGAGCTATCTTAAGCGATTGGCGGTGCGTTCCTCGGAGCTTTGCTCCTGCGGTACGCACCTGTTTACGTGAGCATTTTGACAACGCAGTAGCGGCAGAAAAGATCGAGTCAAGAACTCAATGGGTTTATTAGAGGTGCCCATAAGGCTGATATATCTGATAAGCTATCAATTATCTTATCGAAGGAGAAAGAAAATGAAGAAGTTTATATGGCTAATGAGCAGGGGAGCCCTGCTCTCAATCGGACTGTTGGCGTTTCTGGCATCGTGCACGGGAACGACGGATGATGAGCCGTCATTCACGTACAGCAGCGGAATCACCGCAGCATTTGGCATGGCTCAGGACGCGGTAAGTTCTGCGCCGACGTGGACAAACCTGCCGGCGGGCACCGTCACCTACAGCATCGCAGGGCCGCCGGGCGGCTCGAAGCTTAACGTTACACCCACCGTAGGAAGTGACGGAGTTGTGACCGTCCCGAAAGAAGCCTATGCCGCGACTGAGGACTGGACCGTGAAGGCTGCCGTTGGAGACTCAACGTACACGGCAACGATCACGATAGCAGTTAATCCGAAAGAACACACGATAGGAACGGTGTCCTATACGGCGATAACCGCCAGCAAAGATGTTGCGATTACGTCGGTGAGCCCGAGCTTTACAATCGCACTGCCAGATGGCGCAACGGCTGAATACACGGTGGCCCCCGCTCTTCCCGCCGGCCTGAAGCTCGACCCTGACACGGGAGAAATTACCGGGACCCCCTCCGCGGAGCAGGTAGCGACGGAGCGCACCGTTACCCTCACCCTGACGGGGAACTATTCGGGAACGGCGACAGCATCAATAACAGTCACCGTTGACACCAGGGCCCCCTGGGTGGAATCTCTGGTTTATGATACCGCCTCTGTCTTCGTTGAAGTGAAGGCCGGCAAAGTCGCCAGTGCAGTAACCATTGCCTCGCCCACCCTCACAAAGAAGGCCGAAGTTACATCTTCCATACCAGCAGAGTATTCCAGCGTGGAAAACAGAGTTGTTGTCGTCAGCAGCACTGGAGCGATCACCATCTCAGCCGGAACGGATCTCTCGGACATTGCCGGGAATGACTTCACCTTCAATGTAAAGGTAATCGACAGCGGCGGCGCCTATGCCGCCTTCCAGGAGACGGTTACAGTAAAATTGCAGAAAGTAAAAAGCATTACATTCGGCGCGCCTCCAACGCTGACCTACGGTGATGCACCCCGGACATTGACAGCTCAGGTGGATGCGGCGAACGGCGCCGGAACCGCTGTGACATATAGCACATCGGATGCCGATGTTGCGGACGTGGACGCCGGGACAGGAAAATTGACGATAGCAGCGGCAGGAGAAGTCACCATAACGGCGACATCAACCTTTGACACTTCGGTTAAAGGCGAACAGACTCTCACTATCGCTCAAAAAGATATAAACGCCCTCACAAACCTAACCTTTGGTGACCTGACGGTGTATGTAGGCATTGAATTCAGCGGTGCTATAACGGTGGTGAGCGGCTTGATCGGCAGCGACACAATGGCGGAGGCCTTGAGTTTTGTTCCGATTACAACCGGCACTGTCCGGGTGGCTGCGGACGGTGTTCTGACGATACCCGTGCAGAATAATACGGACAATCATGATACGGTGCACAATATAACCGTAAATGGCACGGGCAGCTATGCAGGAAACAAAGTTATCCAGGTGACTCTCAAAGTTATAGAGGAGTTGGTGTACAGCGTAGGCGATGCCGGCCCCGCCGGAGGGATAATCTTCTATGTGAATACTGATCCCGCCATCGGTGAATGGACTTACTTGGAGGCGGCCCCCAGTGATCTTCCTGGTGTTCAATGGGGTGATAATGGAACATCTGTTAACAACACGGGCACAGGCATAGGATCGGGTGAGGCTAACACAGCAATGATAGTGACCGCACTTGGTGATAACGGAGGAACGGCTTACGCGGCGAAAATCTGTAACGATTTAGTGCTGGACGGCTATGACGACTGGTTTCTGCCGTCCCAGGATGAGTTGAATGAGTTGTATAGGCAGAAAGGTTCAGTAGGTGGCTTTATGCATAGCTTCTACTGGTCCTCGTCGGAGTACAGTGCCGGCTACGCGTGGGACCAGTACTTCGGCAGTGGCTACCAGAACTCCAACTCCAAGACCAGCGGCAGTCGTGTTCGCGCGGTGCGGGCTTTTTAATTATTTGCCCATTTAACTATGGCATTCAGCGTTGGTTAAGCCAACGCTGAATGCCGCATTTCTTACACAGGGTGAACTTACGGGCACCTCTCAAAAACCCATTTAGTTTTTGACTTGATCTTTTCCGTCACTACTGCGTTGTCAAAGTGCTCACGTAAGCAGGTGCGTACCGCAGGAGCAAAGCTCCGAGGAACGTACCGCCACTTCGTCAATTTCCTAAAGCTGTTTTTAGAGGTGCTCTTGATTTATAGTGCTTCTATTATCACGGTTAAATGAATACTTCCATTGATGTTTAATAGATTTTCCGGGACAATGGCTACAAATGGATTTCAATTGTTTACATACTGGACATTGCATTCCCAGGATAGACTGACCATGGCAATCCCGAAAGACAAATTGCTTGGTATTGAAAAACTCAATGTCAGTTTTCAAACCCGGCGGGGAATAGTCCAGGCTGTACGCAATATGGATATGTCTATTGTGGAGGGTGAAACCCTTGCCCTGGTTGGTGAATCAGGTTGTGGTAAATCAGTTACAGCCCATGCTATTACACGACTGATTCCCATGCCACCAGGCCGTATTGATGGCGGGGAAATCCTGTTCCGTGGAACCAATCTTTTATCTCTTTCAGAAAAAGAAATGCGTTCCCTGCGAGGTTCCAGGATCAGCATGATTTTCCAGGAACCTATGACCAGTCTGAATCCAGTTTTTACAATCGGAGAACAGATTACTTCTGTATTCTGCGCTCACGAGAACATAACCCGTAAGGAAGGAATGGAGAAGGCAGCAGATCTTTTGAATCTTGTAAAGATTCCCGATGCCGTCAAACGGGCTCGTTCTTATCCTCACCAGCTTTCCGGTGGAATGCGTCAGCGGGCCATGATTGCGATGGCTCTGGCCTCTCCCGAACCGGGTTTGATGATTGCTGACGAACCGACAACCGCGCTGGATGTAACGATTCAGGCACAGATTCTCTATCTCCTGGAAGAGCTGAAAGACCGTGTGGGCATGGGACTGCTGCTCATTACACACGATATGGGAGTTGTGGCCGAATCCGCCGATCGTGTCGCCGTCATGTATGCAGGCCGTAAGGTGGAAGAGGCTCCTGTAGAGGAGATGTTTGCACGTCCCCGGCATCCTTACACGGTGGGTCTGCTCGGCTGCCTGCCATCCGCTCCGACAAATCATAATGTACAGCGGCTTTCATCCATTGCGGGTTCGGTTCCTGATCTGGCCGAATTGGGAGAAGGCTGTCCTTTTATGAACAGATGCGGTTATGCCTCACCGCGCTGCAATGAAACTTTTCCAGACGGGATGGAAGCCGGACAGGGTCATTCCGTCTGGTGCCATCATCCACTTGAAGGAAAAAAAGCATGAGTGCATTGCAAAATCCGCTATTGGCCGCCAAAGATATCCAGAAGTCATTTATTGTAAAAAAAGACTGGGGATCGGCACAACTCCTGAAAGCTGTGGACGGTGTTTCACTTGAAATTGCTTCTGGTGAACTGGTTGGGGTGGTGGGTGAATCCGGTTGCGGCAAATCCACCCTTGGCCGGACAGTTATGCGACTTCAGTATCCCAGTCGAGGTGAACTTGAGTGGAAGGGAGAAGATATGCTGAAACTCTCTGGCGATGGTTTGAAGGCTATGCGGCGGTCAATGCAGATGATTTTCCAGGATCCATTTTCTTCGCTTAACCCCCGCAAGAGAATTCAGGATATTATTGCTCAGCCGCTGCGAATACACCACATAGGTGATCCCCGGGAAATCAACGACCGGATTGAAACTGTCATGCTGGAGGTGGGCATCAATCACGTTTATAGAAGACGATATCCGCATCAGTTTTCCGGTGGCCAACGGCAGAGAATAGGTATTGCCCGTGCGTTGGTTCTTAATCCGGAATTCATCGTCTGCGACGAGGCTGTGAGTGCTCTGGATGTATCCATCCAGGCTCAGATTCTCAACCTCTTACTGGACTTGAGAGAGAAGCATGGATTTGCCAGCCTCTTCATTTCCCACGATCTTTCAGTTGTGGAATTTCTTTCCGAACGAATACTTGTTATGTATCTTGGACGGATTGTCGAGTCGGGGTCCAAATCTGAGCTTATGAAGAATCCTCAGCATCCCTACACAAGGGTGTTACTGGATGCTTTCCCGGTCGCGGACCCGGCAGCAAGGCAAACAAAGTCGCGGCTGGCAATGGGCGATGTTCCATCACCATTAAATCCGCCAGCAGGCTGCCATTTTCATCCACGCTGTCCTCTGGCAGAGAAAATATGCCGTGAGTCCTATCCCCTGCTCAAAGAGGCGGCACCAGGACATTCAGTGGCATGCTGGAAAGTCAATGGAGTATGATTTGTCTTAGAGATTTCCCAAATACCTTTGACATCCCCCTTACTCCAGCAGAGATGCATCTTCTTCTCCAGGAAGAGTAAAAAGGTGGACCGAGCTGTCCCTACAAGGAGCATCGAAAAATCAAAGAGGGTCAAACCCATACAGATGATTTGCATCCAGTTGATAAAGCTATTCAAATCCGATGTCCTTTCATGTTCGCTTCCACAGTGCTCACACCGTCATTTGAAAACATTGTTCTCGATCTGCCATCGCTAATAGGTAGGCTGCTTCACTTAACTCATCGGCTTCCATATTCAGATCACTGCAAACAGCTAAGAAGCTCTCATCTCTTCTACCTTCAGCCCGTTTGTTGCCCATCAACTCTGATAATCTTCAATGGAAATTCCCCTGTACTCTCCCTTCTCACTGTCAATCCAATAAGAGTACATCCTTGATTCATCAAAACCTCTGGATTCAAGAGATTCATCAGACTGATCAAATATCAGTTTGGCGTCCTCTAAAACCTCTCTAAAGTCCCCATCACAGCTTTTTATGATGACATGAGCCCCAATCCTTTAACGATATTCTCAAAGAGTCCCTGGTAGAAATACAATGAATCCATCAGGAACAGTTCGGGAGAGCTTTTCTGTAAGGTTTGTGGCGGATATCGGTGAAGCAGGAGCCGATTCTTCCGGGCAGATTAACCTTGCTATTGAACAGTCTGATGATGTTCTTCATACACCCTCCCAGGTCGTTTTACTTATGGGCACCTCTAAAAAACCTTATTTCGTTTTTGGCTTGATCTTTTTCCTCGCTGCTACGTTGTCAAAATGCTCACGTAGCCCAGCTACGCTCCGCTTTTGCCGCCTTGCATCAAGAAAAAATCTTTGCGCCAAATTCCAAAAACGATTTTTTAGAGGTTGCCTTATAGATTCTAACCTGGATAGAGGGATATTTCTGGCATAGAGAGTGAAGATTTTGCTATTCAGATCACCTGTTCTCCATTGATTTTTCTTGACCAGCTTCGGTTCAAATGATGAATCCCTATCTCTGGGAATCTCCAGATCAATTACTGAAGTATCGGTTTTTTTGAATTTTCTGGGATAACCGTTTCTGGAATAATCAGAAGGCCGCTACCCATTTTCTTTTCACCAGGATGTTCATCCATCTCAATTTCAAGGATACGCTCCATAGCAACCTTTCTGTTGGAGTAAGAGGAATGTCGGAGGTGTTCTGGGAATCTCAAATTTGTCTTGCATTTTTATCCAGGATATGAGAGCCTGTTTCATAATATAAAAGGAGCATACTATGAAAAAAATCGGTTTAGTTCTACTCGCTATCATAATCGGATCAATGGTGTCATGCCAGAAAGGTACCGATGAAGATGGAGCGGAATCCACTGTAGAGGATGGCAAGAGTGGGGGCATAATAGTTTTCGCCCGTTCCGGCGATTCTGTGGGTCTGGATCCCGCACGGGAAACAGACGGGGAGTCTTTCTATGGTTCCCACCAGATATTCGATACCCTGGTGGAATTCAAACCCGGTACCACGGAAATTATTCCCGCCCTGGCCACCAGTTGGGATGTGTCCTCTGATGGGCTGACCTATACATTCCACCTTCGCAAAGGTATCAAGTTCCACGATGATACCCCATTCAATTCTGATGCCGTTGTCTTTTCCTATATGCGGCAACTTGATGAAAATCACCCATTTCACAAGTACGGTCCCTGGAAATACTGGGGTTATATGGATATGAGTGCAATAATTGATACTATAGAGGCCGTTGATAAATATACTGTGCAATTCAATCTGAAAAAGGTTGAAGCCCCCTTCATTGCCAATCTGGCCATGGACTTTGCCGCCATCGTTTCACCAACCGCCTACAAGGCCAACCCCGAAGGATTCGCCAGTAATCCTGTGGGAACCGGCCCCTTCAAGTTCGTCAGCTGGACAAAGGATTCCGACATTGTTCTGGATCGCAATCCCGACTACTGGGAACCAGTCTATCTTGATCGTGTTATATTGAAGGTTATCCCCGATGCCACCGCCCGCTGGCTGGCTCTTCAGAAGGGAGAAGTGGATATCATCGATTTCCCCGCCGCCGATGATTTACCTGCCATGCAATCCAACCCTGACATTCAGCTCATTCAGCAGGCCGGACTCAATGTGGGTTACCTGGCCATGAATACCCAGAAGAAACCCTATGATGACAAGCGTGTCCGGCAGGCTATGAACCATGCCATCAACCGGGACGAGATTATCAAGGCAGTTTACGGGAGCGCAGGTCAGCCTGCCAAGAACCCCATCCCTCCCACAATGTGGTCTTACAACGATGATATTGAATCATACTCCTATGACGTGGAAAAGGCGAAAGCTCTTCTCACCGAAGCCGGGTATCAGGACGGATTCAAAACTGAAATCTGGGCCATGCCCGTAGCCAGACCCTACAACCCCGATGCCCGCAAAATTGCCGAAATAATGCAGGCCCAACTGGCCAAAATCAATGTGGAAGTGGAAATCATAACCTATGAGTGGGGTACATACCTGGACAAGACCGACTCCGGTGAGCACCAGGCCGCCATGCTGGGCTGGACTGGCGATAACGGCGATCCAGACAACTTCTTGTTCGTCCTGCTCTCCATTCCTGCCGCAGAAGTGCCTGCCGGGAATATTGCCTTCTGGAAAAACGAGGCATTTAACGACCTCATTGTTCAAGCCAAGGAAACCGCCGGGCAGGACAAACGCACTCAACTCTATCGCGAGGCCCAGGAAATTTTCCATGAGGAGGCCCCATGGGTTCCTATAGCCCATTCGGTGGTGACTGTTCCCGCAAAGAATAAGGTAAAGGATTTCTTAATTTACCCCACCGGCCTGCGTGTATTCAAGCATGTCTGGCTTGAGAAGTAATGATTCATACCTCGATACGAGCCGATTCAAACTGTTTGCAATGGTGCATTAGAAACCCTTTTGCACGCGAATATGTCTGATTGCAGGCACAGACCGATTGAAACGATGCCGAAGCGGTCTGTTGAAGGCAGATGGAACATGCACAAAGCTGACTACCAACAACCTGCTGGCAATCTGATGCTCAGACAGTGAAAGCAGAATGCTGAAATTCATCTTTAATCGAGTGTTGCTACTCATTCCCACCCTGCTGGGTGTTGTTACACTGGTCTTCTTCATGATAGCTCTCTCCCCGGGCGATCCTGCCCGTGTCATGCTGGGTGAGAGGGCCAGTGCCGAGCAACTGGAGAAATTACGGATGGAGCTTGGTCTGGATCAACCATTGGGCAGACAATATCTAATATATATGGGTCGGGTACTCAGAGGTGATTTAGGGAAATCCATACTAACTCAGCAGAAGATTACCGAAGAATTACGCCAGCGGCTCCCCGCTACCATTGAGTTAGCTGTATCGGCCACTCTGTTTGCATCCATTGTGGGTATTATTCTGGGTGTGGCCGCGGCCTGTAAACGGAATACCTGGGTGGACTACAGTACCATGACCGGGGCACTAGTGGGTGTTTCCATGCCAGTTTTCTGGCTAGCCCTGGTACTTATTATGATTTTTTCAGTAAGCCTGGATTGGTTACCTACGGGCGGACGAATTGATGTACGCATCTATTTCAGGCCCATTACCAATTTCTTCCTGATAGACGGGGTTGTACTGCTGCTACGCGGCGAAGGCGCAGAGGTTTTCGTCAATTCCGTAAAGCATCTACTGCTTCCTACTGTGGCCCTGGGAACCATCCCCCTGGCTATAATTGCCCGTACCACCCGGAGTTCCATGCTGGAAGTCCTTAAGCAGGACTACATTAAAACAGCCCGGGCCGCCGGTGTGGCAGAATTCAATGTTATATACCGGTATGCCCTCAAAAATGCCCTACTGCCGGTCATAACCGTCATCGGTATACAGTTCGGGGCATTGTTATCCGGGGCTATACTTACCGAAACTATTTTTGCATGGCCGGGTATAGGCAAGTGGATATATCATTCCATCAGTGCCCGGGATTTTCCCGCCGTCCAGGGAGGTATTTTGTTTGTCAGTTTCTTTTTTGTTGCAATTAACCTCATTGTAGACCTGCTGTATTCCGTTATCAATCCCAGGATACGCCTGCAGTGAATAAATCAGTCGATACAACACAGGCATCTCCACCAGTCAGCACCCATGATCCGGGATTCTGGAACGACACCTGGCATCAATTGATGCGCAACCGGGCCGCGCTGTTCGGACTGATTATTATTCTTGTCTTTGCCATTCTAGCTGTATTTGCCCCGCTCTTCGCTCCCGCTGATCCCCTTGAGCAGAACATATCCGCTCGCATGACTCCTCCTTTCCATGACGGTTATATTCTCGGTACCGATGATTTGGGCAGGGATTTACTCTCGCGTATTCTCTACGGTGGACGCATCTCCCTGATAATCGGCGGTGTATCCGTGAGTATCAGCCTGCTGTTGGGCATTCTTCTTGGTATTGTCGCGGGCTATTTTGGCAACTGGGTCGATAAGCTGATTATGCGCATAATCGATATTATGCTGGCTTTCCCTTACATTCTGCTCACCATTGTTATTGTGGCCATACTGGGACCATCCCTGCTCAATGCCATGGTGGCCATCGGTATCAGCCAGATGCCACGCTATGCCCGGGTGGTAAGGGCTTCCGTTATGGCCGAGAGGGAACAGAACTATGTTCTTGCCGAAAAATCCCTGGGAGCAGGTAATCTTGAACTGATGTTCCGGACAATTCTACCCAATGCCATGGCCCCTACTATTGTCCAGGCGACATTGGGCGTGGGCGAGGCTATTCTGAGCTCTGCGGGCTTGAGTTTTCTGGGTCTGGGTGCCCAACCTCCTGCCCCGGAATGGGGTCTGATGATTGCATCCAGCAAACAGTTCATGACAAGTGGTTGGTGGATTGTTACTCTTCCCGGTATCGCCATACTCCTGACTGTTCTGGGATTCAATCTCCTGGGTGACGGTCTGCGGGACATACTGGATCCACGCTTGAAGGATTGAAGCATCGTTACATCCATCCAGCACAACCGGAATTGAATGAAGCATCCCCAAAAGGTTGAATTGAGAATTTCGCCATTGACAATAGTTTTAGCATAGGGCACCTCTAAAAAACTGATCACATGGTCATCATTACCGTGTCTGCATTCCTTGTATTCAAAAAGAATGCGTGTTATTAAGCGGGTTTTCTGCCTTGTGAACCAAATCCTTCGTCCTGACTTAGGCTCCGATAATTCTGACACAGTCTCTTAAGGGAAGCTCTAAAAATCCCTCCTTAGCCTAATCTGGCAATATCACTGAAGACTTCTAAGTTAGATATCACTCTATCTCTTCGATTCTTCGTAACCCCTCCTGGGTCAACACCAGGTGGTACGACCGTATCGTACCGGCAGAGTCCTTCTCTTCTCTCATTCTCATTACAACATTCACTGAATAGATTCGGTAGCCTTCGGCATATACTGGCCTGCCTTCTGAAAAAATGGGAACTTCTTTGATCGGATCGTCCATGTTGGTAAAGAACTTATCCAGATTGTGTCTGAATATATCAGTTAAGCCCACGATAGTTGTGTGATTCGATCTTATCCTGTCGGTATGTACAGAAACCTGATGTTGAAAATGGATGATGTCTTTTTCTGGTAGTAGAGATGAGAATCGAGAAGCTTTAACCTTTGAAACAGACATTATTTCAGACGGGATATCTGAGTAGCGCAGAAATCTTACTCTGTTGTGGATAGTTCCAATCCGTGTGTTTGATTCCGGATCTCTTAATTTAATTTCTTTATCTGAGACTAATGCAGGAAATGTGTGAATAAGGACAGTGCGAAGAACTTCTTTTATTCTGTCTTTGAATATATACGCCACTACCAGCGTAGTAGCCCAGAGTAAGCTGTTCCCCGGGAAAAGTCTGTCAGCAAATAGAGATGCAGCGACAGCAAACATCATAGCCAAAGCGGCAGATGTCCCGGCGAGAATGTGGTCCATCCTTTGCTTGAGAGAACTCTTTTCCTGAGATAAGTAAAGAACCGATTCTCTCCATTTCTTGAGAATGCTTTCTCTGTATATTCTTTGTTCAAGTTCTTTCTCAGTAGCCTCAGGGGAAAGAAAACAATATTCAGCTTCTTCTCTATATCCTTTCTCTCGTAAAAGAAGTTTTCTGATCTTTTTCAGCATTGGCCTATGATCGTCATCAGTATCCAGATCCCTATAGAGTGATGCTAGAGATCTTTCTGTTGACATGCTAATCGATTCATCGGCCCACTCGTATGCCGCTCTGATCTTCTTTGGAGTAGTCTTCTTCAAAACCAGGTGATTCAAAGCATGCCATTGTTCCAGAAATTCAGTCGCATCATTGAGCCAGGTTTTAATCGCTTTCCTGCCGATATCTGAACCTTGATAAGAAGTTAAAGAATAAGATTCGAAGCTGTATAAACATGCCAAATTTCGAAATTCAAAAAGAGCTTTCTTCTTCTTTGATTTATTCCATCTAGTATCGGAATCAAAATACTGACGAAGTCTGGTCAGAGGACTGGCTTCCTGTTCCTTCTCAATTATTGCAGAAAGAGAGAGAACCGAATCACCTATTCTGGTGAAGGACCTGAAATCTGAGAAGAATCCTTTATGCCCGTAGCTCCAGCGATTGATTCCAAGTGAAATGGGTATGAAGAACCAGATATCCAGATGATAGCGGCTTCTCTTCCTATTGGAGATTGGTATGTCACTTCTAAACTCAATCCGTTTTTTACTCTGTGGAAGAAGCTCAGTCGTAGGTTGAGTCGTTCCGTTCATTAAGCCGCCTATGATGTGGCTTCTATTGATGAATGCTGTGTGGGAATTCTGAAATCACACATATCAAAGACTTTGGTATAGACAGGAGAAGGCAGTGCAATCTCATCTGTAAAACCTGAGATAGTTTCTGTACATTTCCTGTTTATTTCCAATAGGTCAGAAAACTCTGATTCAGTCAGTTTCTCGATGAGATATGAGAAAGTGATATGATAACTGTAGGTATCATGATCTTTGAATCTCACTCCACATTCTTTTGAAAGTTGGTTTCGGTAATCCTGCAGTGAGTTCGCTACGTTCTTAGTCTTCGGCCTAAGACGTACAGTGTCTCCATCGACATAGGTTGGATGAAAATCTAACGGTCCGGGGGGCACGACTCTATTGACCCTTGGAATCATAAATCTATGAGTATCATCAACAGAGGTGTCACCAGGAAGGTATTCCGACCAATGATCGCTATCTCTATTCGGGTCATTAAAAACAATGAACACAGTAACGTGATAGGAGTAAGGTGGAAGAAAAGAGAGTTTCCTGCCAAATGTGCATCTTCTATACTCATCCCTGATTTGAAGAACCAAGTCGTAAATGGCATTGGATTTATCAAGAAAACTGATTATTGTACCACCCATGAACTCCTTACATGTACCGTCTTTGTTGAATTTTCGCCCTACGTGGTGAGTGTATCCGCTGCCTACAATCCTTTCCTTCTGGGCATTCAGCCGCTGCTCCATTACTGTGATGTATTGCTCCAGATCATTCATTATCTTGTGCTCTCCCTTTATATCATCAATTGGCACTGGTGTCAATTGTGCTTACATTTCTCTGTAAAACAATAAAAGACACCGGTGTCATTTTGTTTAGGTGCTTGTAGCTACACGAAAAGCTATATAACGGAAGAAAGCGCAGTTGAAGCGCTGGAATCAAACAAATGAGGGATTCTATGAAAAGAACAGTACTGATTGTGATGGTATTTGTGCTCGCAATACCGTTTTCAGTCTTTGCTAAGGGCCAGACGGATGTTGTAGACCTTGAGTTTGCAATCAAAGAAAGTGGACCTACTCTCGAAGCTTATCGCACCCTGGTTGATGACTTCAACACAACGAACGAGGGTATCCAGGTTGAGGTAGTCACCTATGGAAAAGACTATGGGGTACCTCCAGAAAACAGCTTTAGGAAATTGACGAAATGGCGGTGCGTTCCTCGGAGCTTTGCTCCTGCGGTACGCACCTGATAGTGGCGGTGTGTTCCTCATCACAGAGATTCAAGCCAAAAAATCTCTGGAAACTCAAGCGATCTATTATACAGTACTCCATACTGTCGTCGGAAAGCTGGTACAACTCGCTAAGAATCAGTGTCTTGAACATCAACACTGCGTCGTTTGGAGGGTGTCCCTTGCCATCCTCTCGTAGATTCTTTCACATGGCTTTTTCCACGGGACCGCAAAAAACCTTCCAATCGATCACCTGATCGAGCTTTTCAAGATAGTCACCCTTGTTACTCAAGTCTAGCAGGCGAAAATCTTCATCGAATAAGGTTTTTTCTCGTCGTTTCATGCTAATCAGTATAACAGTTCCAGGTTTCTTTCGGAACACAGGTCTTGGAAGATTCAGGGGGTTTTTTAGAGGTGCCCTTTAGACTATCACCAATTCGGAGTGCAAACTCATCATACCAAACATCAAGACCCTCATTTATTAAAGCATTTGCCAAAGGTCTGACAATTTCTTCTTTATCTTCTGATGCGTGCGATATGAAAACATCATGCTCTCTATAATTTATAATTTCTTTTCCACCCTTTAATTTTAAATTTTTTAAATATTTCTATTGTTTTTAATTCAGTAGATTTATTTTTATTAGATTTAACTTTAGACATTACTTCAGATCTTTTTTTATTCGAAATATCATCCATAACTAAAATTTTAATAAAGGCTCATTTTCGTTCATAAAAGTTAAAATTTTTAACTTAAATTGTATTTGGTTCCCAGGATGTTTTATATCTGATTTTGGAATATTCTTTTTTACTCCATTACCTCCTTTTCTTTGCATTGTAATATATTTTCCAATCCCAATTACTCCATTATTTGAAAAATTTATCACATCATTCGAAAAACTATTTATAACTTTATCCATATCATATAAATAAAACATTTTTCTCATTCTATCATAAAGGGTTAAAATTTTTACAATATCATTGTTAAAACCTTTAAAAATTAACTCCAATATATTTTTTAAATTATTAGAAAAATCTTTTTTTAATTCATTTTTAAATTTATCTTCAATAAATATTTTACTTCTTTTTAATCTATGATTATCTATTCCATTTTGAATTGCATTTTTTGTGTTCTGGGAGATATTTATTTTTTCTGAAAAATTATCTAACCACATTCTTGTAATTTGATTAAAATCATTTTTTCCAGCTTTTATATTTATTCCAATCATAAAGTTACCAGAAAACAAAGCTAAAACATCACTCTTCTTTTGATTAGTTCCAGTTGGATGCAATTCTAACAAATCCCCATTTATACTAAAATGATTTTTTATTATTTCTATCGATTTTTTATCTTTTTTTAATGTATTAGCGAATAATCTTTCAACTTCATTTCCAATTTCTGCATTTTGTTTTTTTTCTGCCATTCAAAATCCTTTAATAATTTTTCAAATATTATTTTAATAATTTCGACTACAACGGAATTTCCAAATTGTTTATAAGCTTGATTGTCATTCTCATGTATAGAATAATCTTCTGGAAATGTCATAAGTCTTTTACATTCAATGGGATGCAATTTTCTAATCTTTTCATTTACTAAGTATAAACCTGTTTTTGCTCCAACACCACCACCATACGCTGAAAGTGTAATTGCATGACCATCAACCGAATAAATTCTTTCTCCCTGTCCGCCTTTATTTACAGTACCAATTCTATTTGGTTTTAATAAATTAATTTTAAAAAGATAATTCTCATCTTTATTTTTTTTAATTTGAATATCTTTTCGATTGATTACTAAATGACTCGTCATTTCATCATCTAATAAAATATCGTTAAGAGAACATTGTTTATATGTCGGTTTAGGAAAAGCGTAATGATTCTTTATTAAATCTTTTCTTACAGCAATAAAATAAATTCTTTTTCTTGATTGTGGAATTCCATAATCTGAAGCATTCATAACACTATAGTATGTATAATAGTTAATTTTATCTAAATTTTTAACAACTGTTTTTAATGTCTCTCCATTATTATGACCCAAAAAATTTCCAACATTTTCAAGGAATAAATATTTTGGTTGATGATATTCTGCAATTCTTACAATTTCATAAAATAAAGTACCACGAATATCTTTAAAACCTTTTTGTTTCCCAGAAATACTAAATGGTTGACATGGAAATCCAGCACATATTACATCATGTTTAGGTATTGTTGCATTTGGAATTTTTGAAATGTCACCTTCAGGGTTTTCATTAAAATTTCTTAAGTATATCTTTTTTGCTTCATTATCTATATCAGATGAAAAAACACAATTATTATTTAATGATTCTAATGCTAATCTAAATCCACCTATTCCACAAAATAAGTCAATGAATTTTAAATTATCGGTCATTTTTTACCTCACTAATAGATTTTAACATTTAAACAATTTTATTTCAATTTGAAGTATAAATTTTTATGAAGATAACGCTATGCTAAGCGGTTTCGCCAACTTCTGAATAACCGCCATTTTACCAGATAACTACTGAATCGCAAGAACCATCTTTTTGTGGTAATCACCTGGCGAAATCCGTCTTCAGCAATTTGTTCGATGCTGCGTCTCAGAACTCTACGAACTCGTCGGGATAGTGAGACATATCGAGCTTCTCTTCATCCGGAATCGGACGAATACCCCATTGCTGCATGGCAATCGCGCCGAACAGGACTTCGATGTCCTTCCCGTCATCATCCTTACCGATGCTGTCGATGACCATTGCGTGTGTTGAAATGGCGTGGCCCTGAATATCTGCCTCGAGCACGGTTGTCTCGTTCGCCACCTTCACACCGCCCCCGAGTGCTGTGCGGTATGGCTTGTGGGCCTTACTCCTGGTAAGCACGGAGGCGACAGCCTGCGTAACGTACGTATTCCTCGCACCGGTATCAAACAGCGTCCAACTATCGCGGCCATTGACATTGATGTTTTGCCTGATTCTCCCCATTGGCATGTCCTTTCCTTTGAATCTCGCGGCTCTTACTCTCTACCGTAGCACACCACAGTCGTAGGGTGCAAGCGCTTTCCCATTCCTGCATCGAACGATTAGCTCACCGGCGGCAATGGAGCGCAGCGGAATTGCCGTCCGGTGCAGCGACTTGTTATGTGTTTTTCAATGCATTTACAACGCTTAACGCAACATGATAAGCAACAGGAGGTGAAACTGAATTGCCAATTTGGCCGAGCACTTGATATACCGCTCCTGCGAACTTCCATGACTCTGGAAATCCTTGAATTAACCCAACATCTTGAACCGACATTCTAAAGTGCTTATTTTTGGCGGGAAAGGCTGATGCTTTTTCCCTACTTTCCTGAACTCCGTTAGGCCATATTTGCATGTCACCCCAAGCTTTTTGACCTGCTGTGCTATTTAAGATAGAAGTTGTATTTCTCTTCCCCGTAAAAGCACTTCTAATCGTTGGAGCTAAATTATCAAATCCAATGTTTTGTAATCCCAAACAGTCCCTAACCCCATTTGTTTTTTCAAGGCCCATGTCAAATAAAGAACAAGTATAGTAAGAACCCTTTTTCCCTAAATGATCCCAAGTATGCGTGGGGCAAGGAAGGGTGAATTTTTTTAATCGGGCTTTGCTTCTAAAGCCAACAAAAAAAACTCTTTCTCTAATCTGTGGGACTCCATAATCAGCAGTATGCATTTTAAATGTCGTTATTGAATAATTTGCCAGTTCGTCCAATATATATTTTTTTACAAAATCATTGAACTTTGGGTTAAGTATTCCTGGTACATTTTCTGCTATGAACACACGAGGTTTTATTGCATTAACTGCTCTACTAAACTCTCCCCACATGTTTCTTTCATCATCTGCGCCTTTTTGCGCTCCTGCTATTGAAAATGGTTGACATGGCGGCCCGCCATGAACAATATCTATTTGATCTTTATAAATATTCCAATTTATTTTCCTTACATCCCCTTCGTCTGGGCCACAATATATATTTGTAGATTTAAGATTTGTGGTTAGGGTATCCTTGCATATAGGTATAAGCTCATAGGACGCTATGTGTTTATATCCTGCCTTAAGAAACCCCAAATCTAAACCACCACCTCCACTAAACAGACTGATCGCAGTTAGACCATTGCATTCTAATTGAGGCATTAATGAATCAGGATCAAATCGGGGTATATTTACTTCATGGATACTATCTATAAGTCCTTCTTCTGCAGAAAGTTTAGAGAGGCGTGATTCGTGAGATATCTTCCTATACCATGCTCTCTTTTCATCAGTAATATCGTACATTTTTTGAGCGCTATTTTTATAAACAGATGTATTATTTTGGGGTTGTTTTATTGGCATTTTATAATTCCTTCAGATAATCTCGAACCATATTACGTAATTGTTCAGCATGATTAGCCGTGATTTCTGTCCATCCTTCAAAATAACTAAAAGGAATATGCGGATTATTTAAGGTGCTTCCTCTTTCTATTAAATACTGCGCCCGATTTTTGACTATTTCAAGCATTCTTATGGGGCTATATCCTTGATCCAAATCTTGTAACTGCGAATATTTTTCTTTTTTGTACTGCATTTTTTGAATAGCCTTGGCATCATCATATGTGTAAATAGTTTTTTTACCTATAATTTGATACATATCTTCAAGTTTTATTTTTGCCGGCACAAGCTCTGCCAATTTGAAATCTGGTGCAATGTATTTTTCTTTGTTATTAATCCAGTCTGCCATCATGGAGGGAGAGCCATACTTATAATATTCTCTACCTTTTACAAAAAAACCTATGAGCCAATGTTTGTTATTCCATTTTCGGACATGTTCTGGCCCAAAGTCTCTTACCGTGGTAACAGAACCTTGCGATGTCGTTTTCAATTCAAATGGAATAATCTTTCCATCAATTTTTTTAAAAAAGCATCTACACCTGAACGTCCCTCTGTCTCATCTTTATACAGATCAAACAGGGCAATCATAGCTTCTTCTCTGTCATCGTCTTGAAAATTCTTTGCCATTCTATTCCTTATATTGTTTTTCTACACATAACATAAGATTAGGTGTACTAATGAAAAAAGCAAAGGTTGCTCTTTATGACTACCTAAACTATGTTGTTTGTTAAATATTATTTGTTTACTATTATTGAATTTAATCATCATTTCTCCTTGTTTATAGACTTGTATATGTTGCTCATATTGGCAACCTAAACTAAAAATCTGCCGGGCTTCTAACACCTTTCCCCTTTTGATTGATTACATGAGTATAAATCATTGTAGTCTCCACATTTTTATGTCCTAATAATTCCTGCATTGTTCTAATGACAAAATATTTTTTATACTATTCCGGGCTCAGTTATTCATTACTTGCGCATGTGCCCATATGCATAGTAGTTACTAACTTTCAGAAAATAGTCTCCATCATGAAAGATGCCAATTCGCTTAAATTTGTTGTTTTTGTCTGTACTCATTGCCTTAATTTAATTTGATCTGATCTCAATTAAGGGCACCTCTAAAAACCCATTCCGTTTCCGGCCTGCTCTTTTCCCCTGCTGCTGTGCGCTGTTGCTCGCAAATACTTTAACTTTACTTTTTGAACACTCCATCAATTTCAATGGCATTAGTTTCAACTTCCGTTAAATTTATTATTCTTGGACCAGCATCAGTATTTAATTTAACTTCATTAGATTTATCTAAATATTTCTTTGATTCTTCAATCTTACCTTGTAAAAACGAATAATACGCAAACGATATATTAGCGTATTATTCGCAACCTATTCATTGACTCAACTTTTTTTTCATCCGTTTCATTGGCATGGGCTTCAAAAAGCTGATTCGTTACATCAATTAATTCATCTGTTATTTTGTCAATATCTGTATTTTGATCCAATAGTTTTTGCAAATATTTATCCGGTCCAATTCCATCTCCATGAACGACTAATGGACTACAAAAATTTGGATATGATACACCTTGATAAAATATTTTGTCTTTATTGATTTCTAAAAACATTACACCCACCCAACGGGCTGGAATTTCTCTTATAAAATAATTTCTATCCAATTCTAGCTTATAATAACTTCTCAAATCTTCATCTGTAATGCTGGAAATTGGAATGTTTGTCTCAATTTGATACATGAAAGTACCATCCTTACTTGTATAAGGTGCTATAAAAAAATATGCATCCTGATCCTTTTTTAAATTGGGAATAATAATTTCTTTCATGCTATCTGTATCAGGGAGATTTGTGACAAACATTTCCAGAAAAGATATTTTACTTTCATTATCCAGATCATTTATTATTTGCAATTCACTCATTAGTGAGGCCGCAGCTATAATCATAGAATATCTTGAAGGTTCAAAATCAGATTTTTGATAATCAGAATTTACAATAAAAAAATCTTTCATTATTTTACCTTCTGTATTTACCAATTCATAAGTTCTTCATGGTTCCTCCCTCTTGTTATTTGAGAGAGTTAAACAACCAGATAGAAAAAATGACACAACAGCAATAACTAATAATTTTTTCATGGTTTCTCCTTGTTTTTCTGCGGGCAATTACAAGCCCGGCAACCGTGTATATTTATTGTTCTTATACTGCCATATTGGAGGAATAAGAGCAATTGTTTATGTTCTTCTTTTATCATATCTACTCCTTTTAGCTAAAAAAATTCTTCAACTGGATTTTTATCTTATCAATAGCTTCGGATTATGTAAAGTTAGCGCATTGTCTCATAATTAGGGCTTGCTTAAAAAGTCATCACGCCACCTTCTTCCTACGGCTTTTATAGGTTTCCTTAATCGCTCTTATCTCATCTTCTACCATTTGATCCAAGTTCATAACGATGGCCGTGATTTGTATCTCACATTCACTGGTAACTGCCAACTTCGCTTTTATTTTACCCATCCCATATCGTCTTTTACCAACACCGAATCGTCCTTCTAATGCAATTCGATCAACATAATCCTGATTTCTTATTTTCTTTTCCCGCAACAGCTCCTTACGATTTTTGTCGGTTTCCTTTTTGGGGCGTCCAAGTGATTTTCCCGATAACAGGCAATGGTATGTATCACGACATAAGTTCCGGTTATCCCTTGTAAGATAAATCTTGTCCGCATGAACCGACTCGGGATAACAGCCATATCTTTTCTTATACAATTCTATCTGAGTCTTAAGTTCCGACGATTCATTGTAATTGTCCCATGAGAGTCGATCTATGAAGCAGAATCCATCAATCAGACTTACAGAAATCTTAGCGCCGAATTCTACGGGAGTTCCCGCTTTGCCTCTTACAATTGGCCTCACATGAGGCTGATTTATGCTGACTATACGATTATCACACCTTTGAAGATGGTTGTTCCACATTTCGTGCTGTTGGTTATAGAGTTCTTCAATAACATGGATCTGACGCCATACGTCGGGACTGATTTTATCGTGTCCAGCATAACCCAGAAGACATTTGATGTACTTCAGATCTCGCTTAAGGTACTGTAGCTGCTTCCTGACGGCACTTCGTCCTGCCTTCATCCCAGGTTTCCGTTTCTTGACATATTCAAGAAAATCCCGATGACCATTCTGGCGGCAGTCCCGAGGTTTCTTAATCCCTTGTGCTTTTACGGCTATATACAGTTTGTCAATGATCTTCCCGCATTTTTCTCGGCCTTCATTGAGCAGTGAGACATCAGTCGGATAACGAATATCTGCGGGACAGCATGTGGCGTCAATAATGAGCTTCCCTCTGTTCTCTACTTCATTTTCTTCTGTTTTCTTGCTGTCTTGCGGCGTTTTTTTTAAGATAATCCTGATATTCCCGAAAGAGAATTTCATTTAGTTTACCAAGAAAAACACCGCTGCAGCGAGCACGAAAGGAAGGAAGCAGAGAAGCGGAAAAAGGCGCCTCATCAGAGTATCTTTCGTAACCGGGAAAATACTGCAGGTAAGGATTCTCCCTTACCTGTTCAACTAATTTCCTGTCAGAAACTTGAAGTTTTTCTTTTATCAGAAGGGCCCCTAAAGATTCCCTTATATTTTTCGCAGGGGCTCCCTCATCCGGAGAAAAATGCTTGTCGTATTCTGATTCAAGCTCATGCCAGGGGATTTTGTTACTTAACACCGCCCATCGATTATCGGCGTTAAGGTGTCCTCCAAACGGAAGATAGAAATCGAACAGTTTCTGTTGATTTGACTCCATATACTTATACATTGTTCTCTCCCAAGTGCAAGGGTTTCAGTACAATCTAAAGATTATGCTTGCACCTGATACTATTCTACTAGCAGTTAATTCTTTTGTAAATCAATAGTTACTACTTTTTCAGCAAGCCCTACATAGAATTGCTGGCGCTTCTTCAGGCAGCGCATCATTAAGTTGTGAGTTGTGGATTATCAGCCTGTGCGGTGAACGCAGCACAGACAGGATTCCGGTGCTATATGCCGCTGTTGTTTATCCCTGAACTCAAAACTCCCCCGCACAAATTTCCTGCAGGCAGTGGACAAACGGTATCTGTCGATGTATATTATAATAAATGTTTCTGTATCTAGGGCTTGCTGAAAAAGTATTTTGACTCTGAATACCAGTATAATGAATCAAAACTGGATTATAAGTGAGCCAGAATGCAATGATTTGAGAAACTTCGGGGGAATTTCGATTTCTGCTATTACCCAGGTGCAAGGGTTTTGAGCCATTTTCCGCATTTCCCTTGCACCTGTTTTTTCAAGAATAGATAGCAAGGCTGCTCTAAAGCATTTGTAACAGGCTTTTTCCTTGAAAATCTATAGATTATGACTTTTTAAGCAAGCCCTATTTAGTAATCTGTTGTGTACAGCACACGAGAGCCCCAGGTGCAATCCACCGTAAGAATTCCGCCCGTGTTCATCTGTGGTTGAAAAGCATTGGGGCGGTATTTGTGGTTCACATTTTTTAGTTAATCAGAAGATCCATCCATCAGCCTGCATGAAATGAAGCCGACGCGGTTATTTTCGTGCGACCATCAGCATGACATCTCCCCAACCGAGAACCTTCACCCACCGATCGATGAGGTTTTTCAGCCATGGCGGCGCCGTCCCCGCCGCAAGACCGCCCCAGGTTCTGGCGGTTTCAACTGTGAAACCGGCATTGTGCAGTAGGCGTCTGAGAGTCTTCTTGCTGAACAATGTGACATGGTCTGGTATTGCAGAGCGCCATTTGCAGCCAAAGAGCCGCGCCTGAAAACCGTCGATCGCCGGAGTAATGCAGATAAATACACCGCCGTTAGCGGTTATCCGGGCAACCTCCAGTGTGAAGGCTGCCGGGTTATCAACATGTTCAATGAGGTGAGAGGCATGCACGACTGAGAAATGGCCGTCAGGGAAACTCATATCGCATAAGTCTCCCTTCAGTATCCCCACACCATATTTCTCATTGCCGTATGCGGCGGACTCGGCGCAGAGTTCGACACCGCCGGTTTCCCATCCCAAGGACTTGAAATGGCTCAGTAGACGGCCTGTGGCGCAGCCGATGTCCAGGATTCTGTTGATAGACGGCAGAGATGGAACTATGGTTTGAAAAAAGGACGCGTCTTTTAGTCCCAGCAGCATGAGATGGAAGAAATTCTCCTCATTCGCTATCTCGTACTGGAAGTATTCCTCATCATATCTGGCCGCTAAGTCCCTGGATATTGGACGGGGATTCTGCAAGACCAGCCCGCAGGGGCAGGTAACAAACCGGGTGCCTTGCTCTCTCCACCGTTCGGAGAATTGATTCCTCCCGCATAGAGGGCAATGGGCTGTTTCCTGTGTTTCGTGAATGGAAGGGGCCTTTGAATAGGTTTTCATAAGGTGCCTGTCATTCGGCCTGGATGGTAAGATTCCACGACCTGATCTTGTTCCTGGCATTGCCCGTTCTCAGTTCCAGTGTCCCAGTACCGGGGCTGAATGTGATATTCCTCAGTACCAGCCTCCCTTTTTCATCATAGACCTGATTGTATGTGACCGGTGTCGGGGTTTTCATGACGACAATGTCATCTTTTTCCGAAAGAGATTCAAACCGTATGGAAACGAGATTCTCACCCGCCCAGTAGAGCGATATTTCCATAGGAATTCTGCCTTCAATAGCCAAGGACCATTGACCGGCTATAAGGGTAAGGTCCTTGACAAGTTCCACCCTCCTGTTGTCTTGCATGAAAAATACCTTGAACCCTGAAATAACCTCATCGTCTTCCCAGGATGGAAGCAGATACACAGGATTGACGATGCGTGAGCGCCGTGTGTCGACAATATGAAACGCCCAGTGCACATCATTCGCATAGCCCAGCCAATCACCCTGGATAACAGTTCTCTCAAGATTCGGACGGCCTTGCACTCCTTTGTAGAAGGTGCGAAAACCATTCTCGTGCTCGACAGCAATCACCTGCTCACCGGATATATTCGAGTCAAACGGCGCCGGTCCGGCCCAAATGACCTCACCGTCATCCCAGGCAACGGCCCGCCGTTTCAATGCATCAAACTCGGAACCCCCGAACAGCCCGACCCTGAGCCCGCCTATCGGCGGGTGCAGGGTAATGCCCCAAAAAACAAAAAAATACAAATCTTGCGAATTGTGAGGGATTTTATTACAATTCAGACGTATTAAACCATAGGAGATTTTACATGGCTGATGTGAAAATAGCGGGCGGCACCCGAAAGATTTGGGCCGCGATGGCGGCGTTTTTGACAATTTTGGCAATGCCCGTCTTTGGGCAGGAGCGGGTGGCCCTGGTGATAGGCAACAGCGCGTATGAGCATGTTCAGGGATTGGTGAATCCTATCAACGACGCCCAGGACATCGGGGCGACGCTGGAGAATCTGGGCTTCGCTGTAACCAGGGTTTTGGATGCCAACAAAGGAAGGATACGGCAGGCGGTGGACGAGTTTCAGGCCAGGGCTGCCCAGAAAGGGACAGAAGTGGCCCTCTTTTATTACGCCGGCCACGGGGTGGAGCACGAGGGAATCAACTACATCATTCCGGTGAATGCAAGAATCGAGGACGAATACCAGCTTCTGGACCAGGGGGTGAGCCTGGAGAGGGTGACTCTGGGACTGGAGAAGAGCCGGGCGGCCTTCAACATGGTGGTGCTGGATGCCTGCCGGGACAATCCCTTCTTCAAGAGCCGCAGTTCCGGAGGACGGGGACTGGCGGCGATGAGCGGCGGCGGCCGGAGCATGATTGTCTTTGCCACCAGTCCGGGAGAGGTGGCCGCCGACGGGCGGGAGCGGAACAGCCCGTTTACCAGGGCCTTCATCCAGCACGCGGCCACGCCGGGGCTGGAGGTGAGCGCTATGATGCGGCAGGTGAACGGCACGGTGCAGGAACTGACCGGCGGCAAGCAGATTCCCTGGTTCAATGTTTCCTATACAGGGGAGGTGTATCTCGGGGATGCCGAAGCTTTGAGCGACCTGAGCGCCCGCGCCGGAGCGGTGGGCCAGGAACTGTCCGCCCTGGAGGCGGATATTGCCCGCATCCAGAAGCAATTGGCCGCCGCCGATTCCGAGGCCGAGAAGAAGCGGCTTAAGGCCGAAGAGCGGCGGGCCAGGGCGGCGGAGGCCGCCAAGCGCCTGCAGGCCGAGCAGCTATCGGAAATCGAGGCCAAGGCCCGCCAGGCCCTGGAACGGAGCCGGGCCGACGATGCCCTGCGCCGTCAGATGGAAACCCAACTGGCCGCCCAGCGGGTCAACTTAAGCCAGCAGGCCGAAAAGCGGCGCAAGGAACTGGAAGAACTGCGCCGCCGGGACGGAGAGAGCCAGGGTGTGTGGGACCAATTCGAGGCCATCGTCAGCCTCAGCAAGACCATTGCCGACATCAACGGCCGCTTCGACGCCATGGCGGTGAGCCTGGAAGAGAAGATGAACGGCATCATCGCCGAGAGGGAGGCGGCCATCGAGAAGGACAATCCCAAACAGCCCTTTGAGACCCAGAAGGAATACGAGGCCCACATCGCGGGGCTGAAGGCCGAAGCCAGAACCGAGTGGCAGGCGGATCTCAAGGCCAGGAAGGCCGAGCAAAGCAAGGCCCGGCGGGAGGAACTGGCAGACCTGAGAAAGGAACTGGGTCAACAGAAAAGAGAGCTTAACGGCAGCCAGTTCACCCTGGATATGAACGCCGTCGAGGTTAAGATGGCCCGCTTCGATGCCGAAACCAAGGTTTTTCCCCTGAAGGTGCAAGGCAAGGACGAGCGGTTCACCTTCGCCGCGCCGGTGTCCCTTAAGCTGAAGAGCCGGGAGCGCAAGGCCCTGGGGGAGGAGTACTTCCGCATCTACAGCGCCGACCAGTCCGGGGGCCTGGCCGGGGAGATTACCTACACCGTTGAGCAGATCTATCCCGATATATGGACGCTGAAGCCCACCAAAGTAAGGGTGGTGAACCTGTTGGAGAATGACAGGGAGCTGGCCCGATCCTCCCGAATCGAAGAGGGAATGGTGGTAAGCACGGCAGGCAGGGCGGAGCCTTTGGCCGCCGTGGTGAGGCTGGAATCGGACACGGAAAAAGCGGAGGTTTGGGTCGGGGGCAAGCTCATCGGCTCCACGCCCCTGGTGTATCCCCTGCCCGCGGGCAGCGCGTCCGGGGCTTTGCGGGCGGAATTCCGCTGGCCCGGGGGAGAGAAACGCGTGTTCTCCATCGCCCTGCGCTCCGGGGTGAACGCCTCTGCCGCCGCCTCTCCCCAGGGGCTGGAGCGGCGGTGGGGCAGGGCCGACACTGACCGACTGGGACTGGCCGTAGAGGGCCTCTCCCCGGCAGACAAAAGTAGAACCGATGATACCACGCCAACCTTGAGCTGGAAAGCCGCCTCCGGGGCGGCGGGTTACCAGGTGCAGATGGCAAGCAGCCGGGGAGGGGTGAGAAAGGCTTCTCCTGTTGGGGTTGTCTCCCGCCGAGGAAACCGCGGCGCCTACTCTCCCGCAAAGCCGTTGAAAAGTGGACAAACCCACTACTGGCGGGTGAGGGCCGTGGATGGAAACGGGCATTTTGGGGTCTGGAGTGAGGTTGCTTCTATTATAATTGAGTATGCTGTAGGCGACACCGGCCCCGCCGGAGGGATAGTGTTCTACGACAAGGGGAGTTATTCCGGCGGCTGGCGTTTTCTGGAAGCGGCCCCATCGGATCAGGGTAAAGTTCAATGGGCCCCATCGGATCAGGGTAAAGTTCAATGGGGAGGAAAGAGAGCTACAGTGGGGGGAACATCCACGGCTATAGGGAGCGGCAAGGCCAATACGGAGAAGATAGTCAATAAACTCGGTTCAGGAAACTATGCGGCGAAAATCTGTTATGATTTAGTGCTGGGCGGCCATGATGACTGGTTTCTACCTTCCAAAGATGAACTGAATGAGTTGTATAAGCAGAGGACTACCGTTGGAGGTTTCGCGTCTGACTACTACTGGTCTTCTTCAGAGGCCAGTTCCTCCGCGTGGTTACAGAGCTTCTCCAGTGGCGGCCAGTTCAACTACTACGCCAAGGGCCTCGATGAATGTGTTCGTGCGGTGAGGGCTTTTTAACTATTTAACAATTTAACAATTGCTTTAGCGGCAGCGCAGGCTGCCGCTAAAGCGCGAAAATTTTTTTTGAAATATGGCCTTATATTACCGTTTACCGGTGTATTTTGAAGGGCACCTCTAAACTGAAGTTTTAAGGGAATTTCGGGCTAAATACTTATATAGAAAAAAGTTGAGCTAGTTTTGCCTTCAAAACGCCCCCATGTAATATTGCAATTTTATTATATTTATGTATTGATAATTATGTAGATATATTTCATAATATACCCATGTATATTCAAATAGTACCAAACAGAAATTCGCCTCCCTGCATTCTGCTGCGGGAAGACCACCGAGAGAATGGCCGCGTTGTCAAAAAGACTCTGGCTAATTTAACCAAACTGCCAGGTCATGCCGTTGAAGGCCTTCGACGGTTGCTTAAAGAAGGACCAGAAGCCCTATCTGGAAATGATTTCAAAATCACTCGAACTCTGCCACATGGTCATGCCGTTGCCATCCTCAAGGTTATGAAAGATCTTGATATCCCTCGGTTAATTTCCTCCCGCCGAACTCCCGAACGTAATTTGATTATCGCCCTTATCGCCCAACGTATTCTTAATCCACAATCGAAACTGGCCACTTTTAGGGAACTTATCGGACCATCAAAGACCACGACTTTATCAGAACAGATCGGTTTGGATGAAACCATTGGAGAATATGACATTGACAAATCGCTTGATTGGCTCTTAAAACGTCAGCATACGATTGAAACGAAGCTAGCCGACAGACACCTCAAAAACGGTTCGTTAGTTTTTTACGACCTAACATCTGCATGGTATGAGGGAAAACACTGTCCCCTCGCTAAACGGGGATACTCTCGAGACGGTAAGAGGGGCAAGCTACAAATTGAAGTGGGTCTTCTTTGTGACTCAGAAGGACGTCCTGTGGGGGTTGAAGTCTTTGAAGGCAACACAGCCGATCCGATGACGGTTTCCAGCCAGATTGAAAAACTCCGAAATCGCTTCGGTCTTGAACGGATCACTGTGGTCGGTGACCGAGGAATGCTAACTGAAGCGAGCATTGACAGGGAAATCCGGAAAGAACTCTCTGACGAAAAGGTTGTATTTGCGTACAAACGGCTCTCCAACGTTGAACAGGCATTTCGCTACATAAAGTTGGTGGACTTGAAGCTACGGCCCGTTTATCACCGCCTGGAGGACAGGGTTCGGGCGCATGTATTGGTTTGTATGCTTGCCTACTATGTTGAATGGGAAATGCGGAAACGGATGGCTCCCATTCTCTTTGAAGATGAAGCTTCTGCCATTGAAAGGGAGAAGAAAAAGAAATCCATCGTTTCTCCTGCGGAAAAATCTGGTAAAGCCCTGGCGAAAGCATCAACAAAACAAACAGACGATGGAGAACTCGTCCATAGTTTCCGAACGGCGTTAAATTGTCTTGCGACTATTTGCCAAAACACAATTGAATTTGATTGTAAAGAATCCGCATCCTTCACGCGGATTACAGAACCAGTAAACCATCAAAGAGTAATCCTGAATCTTTTGGGGGTCAGTATGTAGTCGCCAGGTTCCCAGTATCGTAACATTGGGGAATTGGCTAATTGCTTTCCCTGTATGGAAATATGGTGGTCTTGCGATAAAAACTTCAGTCTAAAAAACAGCTTTAGAAGTGCCCTTAACACATTCGCTGTTTTGTGCACCCAGCAACGCTGTTTTTTGTTTCTGGAAAAGATTTCATCCAGGGCATTCCAGAAACCCAGCACACCATCCCCAATGGCCAGCTTGGGGGCGGTGGTGAGCCCCTGGGCTTTCAGTTGGAGCAGTATCTCCCTCCAACTTTGTGAGCTTTCCCTGTATCCGTCACTGACCGCTAGAAGTTCCTTCTTCCCATCCCTGTCAGCTCCCATGATTACAAGAATGCAGCTCCTTTGATCATCAAGCCTCACATTGAAGTAGATACCGTCCACCCAGATGCAGGCGTATTCCTTAGCTTTCAAATCACGTTTCTCCCACTGAAGAAACTCATCTTCCCAGAACCTTTTCAAGCGGACTATGTTCGTCGCCGACAGTCCGGCAATCTTCACCCAGAATCGGGGCAAGAGCCGTCTGGAAAGCGGATGTGGACACACCACACCTTTATCAACCTGAAGTTGCCCAATACTTATATTGGTTTGATCCTTGTGTTAACAACCTTCGGACTATCACCAGATGGGGCTGTGTCAGATTTTACATTGTGACACAGCCCGTAATCCGCCTGGAAACAACGGACGCGAAGGTTAATTAGAGGACCACTTCGCGTATATTGTTGTCGTGCCTGTTTCCTGCCAGAGTGCCTTCTGGTAAAAGTATTTATCGAAATACTGAGTTCCCTGGCCATTTCGCTCGGAGTAATATCCTTCAAAAACATACCCAGTTTTTTCCGGTACGGTTAAACCCGCATTGGGCAGTTGAGCATCGTATTTCGCCGTGATTGTGTGGGTTGTTCCGGAACCACCATCCAGGTCCAAAGTTATTTGAACCCTTTGTGCAGCCCAGTCCGCATAAATGGTTGCATCTTTCGCCTGATCCCAGGGCTCCTGAACGTTCATATCAGCGTTGAAGTATTTTGTTCCGCTGCCATCAGAATATCTTCCGTAACCATGGAAATCATATCCTGCTCGTGTTGGCTTCGACAGGCCAACTACCGGCAATGCTTCTCCCATCGTCGCAGATAGTTGAGTTCCGCCACTGCCTCCCTTCGGATCCAGGGTTACTGTATAAACTCCCGCGTTTAGCAGTGCTGCATAGGTTGTATCACTATCTGGTATCGTTGAGGGTATTGCTTTATCCCAGGTTGTAAATGTGTACCCTTCTCTTGGGGAAAATTGCGGTTCTGTCAATGGGGCGCCAACCGCTCCGGAGACTGTTTTCGTAATTGGGCCATATTGGAATGTTACAAGAACGTGGTTTCCCTCTGTCCATTTCGCGTAGAGTGTTGGAGAACTGACATCTTCCTTCCAGAAATTAGCGGAACCCATCGTATTGGTATAGTATTGCGTCCCTCCGCCGTCTGTCCCAGTAAAGTATCCGACGAACCGCTTCCCTTGTTGAGTTGGGGCTGAATTACCTTCAGGCATTTCGGCATCGTAGGTTGCAGTTACACTGCCCGGCCCTCCGCTACCGCCCTGAGTATCTAACGTCACTGTATATGTTTTAGGAGTCCACTTCAGATATCCGACAGTATCGATGGTCCAATCCCATTTACTACTGTATGTGTCTTCACCTGTTCCGTCTTCTCTTGCATACCCTCTGTCCGAATCATAATCATATCCCGTTCGTTCGGGGTCGGTAGTTCTTACAAAAGTCGGGTTTCCATCGGCTTGCATGAGGACCTCACCATACTTGGTTCCCGGATTGTGGGATGAGTATACTATGACTTCTCTCGCATAGTTTGAAGCGCCATAACTGGCATGTATTTCTGCATCAGCCCCTACCAACCAGAGGAGTTGGCCGGCTTTTAGTGGTAAGCCAACTCCTGCCGCTGTATAGTATCTTTCGCTGGGGTAGACTCCTCCAGTTTGATCCTGATTCTCAAGATAAGTAAATCCAGCAAAAATCTTACCGCTATCGGGAGAAGTTGGGGCTAAAAGATCTGGAAATTCCGGGAGTGGTTCTCCTAACTGAACCTCTACCGAGGTAGGCATCCCCGAGGCCGGGGTTCCACCATGGTAGTTAAACGTTGCTGTGTACTTTTTTTTCTCCCATCGCGCGTAGATCTCGGTATCCTCTGCTTGATCCCATGAAGCCATCGTCGGATTCATGTTCTCATCGTAGTACTGCGCTCCACTTCCATCTCTGTTCTCGTAATAACCCATAAAAACATAGGGGCTAGACCTTGGGAGGCCATCAAGGCTTTCGGGATTATAAACGTGAGCATACTCATAATTGGATCTTGTAGGCGCCACTGCTGAGGTCAGGGGCATAGCGCTGTCGAATGTCGGGGTTATCTCGCCATGAGTTGTATCTTTTCCATTTTTATCGCTATCCTGTCCATTATTCCCATTAAACACCACTGTATATGTATTCGCGGTCCATTGAGCAAAAAGTGTGGTGTCTGTTGTTATTGGCGTGTTCTCGAAGTCAAACGAAGTACCACCGGTTTGCTGGTTTGTCCACTCGGCAAAAGTATATCCTGTTCGACTGGTAAGACCTTCCGCCGGCTCAGTGGCCTTTGCCCCATCATCAACGACTTGCTCTGAAATACTTCCGTCCCCTCCATTCACATTAAAGCTCATTTTGTATTTTCCCAATTCTATCATGATGTTCGCCGTCTTGGTCGAACCCAATGTATAGACAGGGTCATTGCTCCCCGCCGTCGCTGTAACCGTGTAGCTGCCGCTATCGGCCGATGTGGCGCTGCTTGTTATGGCCACCTCGCCGCTTGAAGCGTCTATGGTAACATGACCGTCTGTTGCCCCCGCCGGTTTCGCTATGGAATAGGAAACATCCGTGACAGCGGGGAAACTCGATTGCCATTGGGGAGTAGAAGTCTTTGTCTCCCCTGATTTAACACTCAAGTTATCATAGCTAAAGGAATTTTCACCTAAACTAATCTTTTCCACCGTAATTGTGAAGCTGGTTGTCTGACTTGAGTTCGCTGTGTATATTGGATCGTTATTCCCGATTGTTGTTGTAACTGTATAGCTGCCGCTATCAACCGAGGTGATATCGGGTGTTACGTCTACCCTGCCGCTTGAAGGGTCTATGATGACACGACCGTCTGTTGCCCCCGCCGGTTTCGCTATGGAATAGACAGCATCTGTGGGGGGTCTTCCAGTCCACTGAGGAGTTGGATGATCAATTGGCTGCCTGGGCAGTACAGTCAGAGCTCTATAACTCAATGAATTTGTAATTAGACTGACCTTGTTCACTGTAACAATGATGGTGGCCTGCAGGGTAGCATTTTCCTGATATACTGGATCATTGCCACCTACTGTCGCTGTAACCGTATAACTCCCACTATCGGCCGATGTCGCACTGGTTGTTATGGTTACCTTGCCGTTTGAAGCGTCTATGGTGACATGACCATCTGTCACCCCTAACGGGTTTCTCATAGAATAGGAAATATCCGTAGGTGCCGTGAGCGTTGTCCCCGGCACATCCCATACAGGATCAGGTGAGGTTTTTTCAACCCCGGTCGATTCGATCAGATCGGTATAGCTGAATGTAGCCCCCAGGGTTTGTAGAACTTGCTTAAGCAATTCTACCTTGATGGTGGCTGTCTGAGCGGAGCCTTTGGCATATTTCGGGTCTCCGTCACCCACTAACGCCATAACCTTGTAGTCGCCGCTATCGGTCGATATGGCGCTGGCTGTTATGGTCACCTCGCCGCTTGAAGCGTCTATGGTGACATGAGCGGAGTCCGCGTCATCCGGTCTTGCAACGATGGAATAGGTGACAGATGTTGGAGCCGTCCCGCTCCATGTGGGTGCTGATGAGGTTTTCTCCGTTCCGGCTGTTTCGGTCAGGTCAACATAGCTAAATGTCACCGACATTCCCTCGTAAACCGTCACCGTGATGGTGGCCGTCTGAGTGGAGTCCTTTAGATAGATCGGGTCATTGTCTCCAACAGTCGCCGTAACCGTGTAGATGCCACTATCGGCCAGAACGGTGTTGTCTGTTGCGGTGACCACACCGGAAGCGTCGACGGTGACATTATCGCTTGTCGAATTTGCTGGTCCCGTTATAGTATAGGAGACAACTGTAGGGGACCGCCCCCCATCCCACATGGGGGAGGATGAGGGCGCGCTTTTCCCGACTATTGTAATCAAACTGGCAGCATAACTGAATGAACCGAGATTAATTCTGTTCACCGTCACCTTGATGGTGGCCGTCTGAGTGGAGTCCTTTAGATAGATCGGGTCATTGTCTCCGACGGTCGCCGTAACCGTGTAAGCACCGCTATCGGTCGATATGGCGCTGGTTGTTATGGTCACCTCGCCGGTTGAAGCCTCTATGGCGACATTGTCGTCTGTCGCCCCTGCCGGTTTCGCTATGGAATAGGAAACATCTGTGGGAGTCCTTCCGCTCCATGCCGGCGCTGGCGAAGTTTTCTCAGTCCCAACATTTTCGATCAGGTTGGCATAACTGAAGGAAGCGCTTGTTGAGTCCAGGGCTACCTTGTTCACCGTCACCGTGATGGTGGCTGTCTGAGCGGAGCCTTTCGTGTAGTTCGAATCATTGTCTCCAATGATCGCCATAACCGTGTAGCCGCCGCTATCGGTCGGTATGGCGCTGGCTGTTATGGTCACCTCGCCGCTTGAAGCGTCTATGGTGATATTGCCTTCTGTCGCCCCTTCCGGTTTTGTTATGGAATAGGAAACATCTGTGGGAGCCGTCCCTTTCCATGTGGGTGCTGATGAGGTTTTCTCTGTTCCGGCTGTTTCGGTCAGGTCAACATAGCTAAATGTCACCGACATTGCCTCGTAAACCGTCACTGTGATGGTGGCCGTCCTGGTTGAGTCTTTTTTATAGTTCGGATCATTGTCTCCGACGGTCGCCGTAACCGTGTAAGTACCGCTATCGGCCGATTCGGCGTTGGTTGTTATGGTCACCTTGCCGGTTGAAGCGTCTATGGTGACTTTGCCGTCTGTTGCCCCTGCTGGTTTCGCTATGGCATAGGAAACATCTGTGGGAGCCTCTCCGCTCCATGCCGGCGCTGGCGAAGTTTTCTCAGTCCCAACATTTTCGGCCAGGTTGGCATAGCTGAATGAAACATTTGCTGTTCCAAGATCGACCTTCTCAGTTCCCACGGGGCTTGGGCATGCCCATAAAGAGGTGAAAAGGTATACGAGAGTGACTCCTGATAGAGTTTTTATAAAAGTGTTTTTTTTCATTATTTGCAGCCTCCATGTTTGCTTGCAATTCTCCCGGGAATGGCATTATGCCACCGAAACCAGGGACTTGCATATTGAAAATGCTAAACGCTCCATCCTAAGTATAGGGAATTTTGTTGTATCTGTCAATATTGAATGGTTTCCTAACCAGGATGAAATACCATCACACGATACTTTCGGAAGGATTTTTGCAGCAGTCAGAACAGACCAATGGTAGTGAACAAGCTAATCCCTGGACATTTTACACTGCACCAAAAAGAAAGGGAATAAAACCAGGAATCCCTGGCAGTGGTAAGGATGCAAATGTGGTAAATATCGCAGCATCAAAAGATTACGAAATTGAACTTGGTATATTTCAGAGCAAAGGTTTATTGCAAAAAGGACCAGATTGGCATGAGGATCGTTTGAAGATAACGCTCAAAGCTCTGGAACCTGGAAAGAATTACACTATGATACTTAAGAAAGGGTACCAACCACTTCCTGGCAATAATGCTGGTAAACGTATAGTAGGGGTATTGGAACTCAGAAAGGGATTGGCACAACATGTTCAGAAATGGGAAATTGAAGGCATCCCCGATCCTGATAATACAGGCTTGGTGAAGAAGATTTCCAATTATGTGATTGAAGAATTGAATAGATAAAGTAGTATTCTTTACGCAGTGTCAGGAAGCTTGTAGATGTCTGCTTGCACTGTATTTGGATTGGAGAACGGCGGTCGGGCTACTACGGGCGACGCAATCGCTCCGGCCTCGCCTCCTGCGGCGAGTCTGGCCTGGCGGCCATCCTCCGAATCCCTAACATACTGGCACGAAGTTTCCTGTCAATCAATCTACCTTGTATATACTAGCGGTTCCATAACAAGTGGCAAAAACCCTATTTCCTGTCCGTTCCGCAGGCGGGTTCGCTTCAATCGCAATAGCTTAAACGAGTTCATTATTAATTTTCAATAATCCAGCACGATTCTCATTAAATCATTTGATGGATTCAATAGTAACTCGTATGCTTTATCAGCATCAAAATAATTAAACCGATGACTAATCATATCTTTGACATTTAGTTTATTATCTCTAAGCAGACTGATTGAAGTTTCTCTCAATCTTGTTCTATCCCAAAGTGGGAAATCCCTATGAGTATTTCCCCATCTTCGCATGCTTGCAACCATAGATACTTTGTTATGAAGCCATTCTTCGCCTAAGCATAACTTAGTTGCCCCTTTTTGATAGAACCCAGCAGCAACTACAAACCCGCCCATTCTTACGCTCCTTATTGCATTGTGCAATGCAAGATGATTCCCTGAGAATTCAATGGCAGTATCAGCCCCTTGATACTTATCTTCGGACTTGAGAGCCAGTTCTACATCCATTACGGTAGGGTCGTAAGCATTTGTAGCACCATGTTTGAGTGCAAGCATCCTTCTTTTTTCGATTGGATCAATTACATCAATACGAGAAGCTCCGTTTAAGACAGCCAACTGCAAAGCAATTTGTCCTAATACTCCCATACCATATATGGTAATGGAATCACCTACTTTTATTTTGGCATCATGTATTGCTTGCAATGCGATGCTTATTGAAGCAATGAACATGGCATCGTCTACTGAAATTTCCCCTGGCATAGGATTATCTATTCCAAGTTTTGATAAGGTTTCCAATGAAAAAGTATGGCTTTGTTGATGCGGGGCTGGTAGATGTAAAAAATCACCAACCTCGGTTAACATGCCTCACCATATGTACATACCCATTACTTTCAAACGGTAAATTGAATTTTTTAGATTCATTTCCACCTTTGTGTAATTCAAATTGATGAGGTCTAAAAAATATGTCATTTATTTTTATATGCCCTTTAGTTCCGCCGATAAAATACTCTCTTGGCAGTTTTGCATTAAAGCCAGATGATAATGTAGCATGCTTTTCCTTGAAATTAGCACTATCCGCCAAATGTTTTATATACTTTGTTAGCTGATGGTGTTCGTTCATTATCAGTTAATTATCAGTCTTCTACATTCAATAATCCGCCCAATCAAAGCACTGCTGTTCCCGAAAAAATTAGTTTTAGGGTCGGCCAAAAAGCGTTGGCAAACAGACAATCTCTTTTGCAATTTTTGGTTTCAGCGTTGGCTTGTGTGAATTGCAAATGTGCCTGGCTGTGTGGGTTGATTCACTTTGATTAGTATAAACGAGCTTGTCAATCTGTTGTTGCATTATCTTCCTCAAAGTCTTTAATTATATCATACAAATATTTTACTCTTTCAATCCAATTTACTCCCATTTTCATAAATCGAAATTCAACTCTAAGGTCACCAAGGAATCCCCTGAGTCTAGTCCAAAATTAAACACTTGATTCGGACTCTAAATATGCCTTCTCATCAAATGGTATTTTTTCGAAAGAATTCAAGATTGTTTGATATTCATAATAACTTTTAATTGCTTTAGGAAGATTTCCTACCCTACTTCGATTGATGATATTCAAGTGATTTCTAACAATTAAATCACCCGCAAGGACGCGGTTCCGCGTCGGGTGTATTTGCTTGTTATGCGCTAGTTGATAGATATCACCGGAGGCCATTATTGCCCTTCTCTATAAGTCTTTTCTTGCCACTCTTAAAGTCTTTGGTGATCACGGCCCTGTCGAATTCTTCACCCAGCGCAGTATAGGCCACATAAGTCAGCGTATCTTCCTCGACAGTGATGACCTGGAAGAACTGGGTTTGCTCTGCAGTCTTATCCGGTTGGTAGCCATCATCTATATAAGTTTCCATTTGTTCAGTGTCAAGTTCGTACATCTTGGGGCCACTGATAGAGGTGATATAGACGGTCCCGAGGTTACAAGTATTTTGCCCATCGGTAGTGCGAACGGGTACATGTCCACGTGCGTAAGTGTGATCATGGCCATTGAGAACTAGATCTACACTATATTTATCAAGGAGTGGTTTCCAATGGTCGCGAGCAAACTGGAAGTTGCGACCCATGGCTGGTGCAAACACGGAATGGTGACAGGTAATAATCTTCCATTTGGCTGTGCAGTTCTTCAGTTGGTTTTCGATATATTGGGTCTGTGCTTCCAGCTCGTCATTAGAGTTGAGGATGATGATTCGTATGTCCTGATAATCCACGGTATACACGGTCTCGTGCAACTCTGGAACCAAGTCATTTTCAACCGGTAGAGTGAATTGTGGTCGCCATTGAATAGAGAGCTTCCTTGGCTCCTCTTCGACTAACGACATAAATTCATGATTTCCAACAACAGGTATTGCTGTCCATTGGCTATGAATGAAGCCACCGGCTTTATACCACTGAGCCCATTCATAATCACGGTGCGCTGTATTGATGAGATCTCCGGCATGGATAACAAAGGATGCATTGGGGGCTGTTTGATAGGCCATACGAATGACGCGTGACCAATGTGCAAGAACATCGTTCTGGGCATCACCAAAGTAAACGAACCGAGTCGGGGCATAGGCAGTCTTTGCTGTGCGAAACTGAATCCACTCAGACCAATACTTGTCGCCATTTCCGACTCGATAGGCATATAACTTATCAGGTTTCAAACCTTCAAACATCACACTGTGGTAATGGACGGTGTGGGATGCGTTGCCTTTGTATAAACCTAGATCAAATGGCTCGGTCGCGGCGTTAATTGTAATGGCATGATCTGTGAACTTTGAATTTACTGTCGCTTCTGCGATTTGAGCGACTGCTGAGGTAATGCTTGTATCAGTACGCCAGGTCACAGCCCGGTTTGTGGCCGGATCGCCATGGAATGTAAGGATTATTCGATCCGGATCCTTGCTGGGTATCTCCCAATGATGCAGACCTTCATGATCATCATGAGCTGCAACAGTCATGACTGAAAAACACACCAATGTAAAAACACATAGAGACACAAGGTTGATTCTCATGTCATTCTCCTTGCAATAGTTCTGAATTCAATTTCTCTGTGTTCGCATAACATAAGATTAGGTGTACCTCTAAAAACGGCTCGTCTCCATAATCTATGGGGAACCTCTAAAAAACCCTTTCATCATCCCTTTACAATCTTGATATACAACACCAAACAAAGCCATTATTCATTAAAAAATGATAACGTCAAGTATTTTTCGCACATTATCTAGAATTTTTGTCCTCCCAAATAGTCTTGAATCTTTCCTTTATTGACCGTTACAATCTCTCCATTCATTTTCCTATTCCACCCATGATGAGCTAGCCAGTTTTCGATGTAAGTTATCTCTCAGGATTATGGTATCATTGAGAATTGCCGCTCCATCAATTTTCGTGAATCCTTTGACATCAACGGCTTTGGCCTCATACCAGTTTTCCCCATCTTCCGAATGCCAGATATCAAAAAGTTGAGCATTTCCGTCATAACCACCCATTATCCAAATTCTATTGTGATATGTACTAGCGATGTGTCTTTCCCTGCCCTTCCATGGTGCTTGATCCTGTACTTTGGTCCATTCCACACCAGCTTCCACCGTATCACTTGGTGTGGAAACCCAGATATCATTGAGTCTATCTCCTCCAGGTTTCAACCCTCCCAGTAACCACAACTTACCATTGTATGATACCAGTGCTGCATAACAGCGCGCGGACCAAGCAGCAGACTCCCTTAACCTTGTCCAGTTCCGCCCATCAATAGACTTCCATACATCGTTGTAGGTGAAAGCTTCATCATTAACACCGCCCATCAAGTACATTGCACCCTCATGATAGACAGTACTGTGTCCAATCCTGCCGTGCCAGCGGCCATCCACCCAATCGATGTCATCTTCCATCTCAATCCATTGAATATCTGTTTGGTTATCTACCAGCGTTCCTTTCCATACCGTATTGTTATATGAGATAAGCGAATTACGGCCACCTACGATATACAGGTTATTTTGACCATCTATCAATGCTGTATGGTCTTGAATACTGGTGGGCAAATCCGTGAGTTCCACCCATTCCCAGGTATTTAACGCGGGATTAACACTCCCTCTCCAAACATCGGATTGCATGCTCACGCCATTGATGCCCCCGGTAATTATGACACTGTCATTCCACCCCAGGAATGTGGCGCCATTGAGTTGTAAAATTTCCGTATTGCTAATCTCTTCTTTCCATTCCGCAAGGCCTTTGACGGTTACAATAATCTTATCAGAAAGGGTGAATCCCTCACTGTTCACGGCCACTCCGTAGAGGTGATACTCATTGCTGGCGGGTATAACTGAGGTTTTCGTTTCACCAACTCTGATTTCCTGCCATATTTTAGGTGATTCTGTCCATGCGTTAAAATCACCTGCATCTCCGGGAGGACTATAGCCAACGGCATAGTAATACCTCACTTCTTCAGGGACGGGATTGCCACCCAGAACACCGCCTGCGAGCAGGGTGAATTCCCCATGTTTTTCACTTGTTTGCACCTGGGGTTTCTCCATCCATACTGGAGCCATGGCAGAAATGGATATACCGTTGAAGTTGAAGCGGAGGGAGCCTCCATTGTTGGATGCCACAATATAAACCTGATACTCCCCCGCAACCGGTGTGATGCGTTCATCAGCGGTAAATGCAGTCCAGTCCTGGTCAAGATCGGATTCAGGTGCCTCTGTGTCGGTCGGAGCATAGTAGTAACGGTATTCCGGCATCGGATTCAGTGTCTGATGGTTTTCTCCTTCTGCCTCTCCTGCCTCCACCAGCAACTGGCCACTGCTCAGAGCATCCATATCCACGACCGGTTCGGTTTTCCAGGCTGTTGGCCCAATCGGACTGACGACTTCTACTATAACAGGGGGTGTGCGACTGAAACCCGAAGTATTTCTTGCCACACCATAAAGGATAAATTTTCCACCCGATTTCAATCCTGTAATCGGTTCATCGAGGGTAACAAGCCGTGTCCATCCCGCCTGAATCCATGCCTCGGCGGATGCCGCCTGATCGCCTAGTAACGGCGGTTCCATCTCTTTCGCCCAATAATAATCCTCAGTCAGAGGCGAATCGCCCTCCACTTCACCTTTTACTATCGAAAACTGCCCGGGAATGCTACTGTTAGCCTGGGGATAGTGCTTCCATGAGGGAGGCGAGGCGGTGGGAGTAGGGGGGGATGAAACGTTACAGCCTGCAAGGAGCAATAGAAGTATTTTCACTCCGGTTTTTTTTGTCGCTTGACTTTCCTGCATCATAAGCGATGAGATTGTTTCAAAAAACAGATACAAAGATCACTATATAATAGAGTGAAAGTTGAATCATCACAATTCTGCCGACTTGGTGGATCAGTGAATGAGTACATAATTTCACTCAATCCAGCTTGCTTGAACCATTTTTCTCGATTTGTTATCACGCAATATCACACGTGTATCGTCTAAAACAACTGCTCCATCGATCTGAGCAAAACTACCTCTTTTAATCTTCGTCGATTCTTCCCAGGTTACTCCATCCGCTGAATACCAAACATCCAAATAATTGTTTGCGCTGCTTTCTCTGCCGCCCATCAACCAGATTCTGTCTTTGAAGGAAATGGCGATGAGTTTATCTCTATCGTCCCATGCTGCCCTGTTCGTGGCTCTTTCCCATACAATGCCCGTCTCATCCGCATCACTTCCAGCAGAGTGCCAAACATCATTAACTCTCTCCGTGTTGTTAGACAAACCTCCCAGCAACCAGAGCCTTCCATCGTATGATACTGTTGCCGCATCACGGCGTGTTGTCCAGTTGGCGGCCAGAGTCAGGTTTGTCCAGTTCCGGCCATTCGCGGATTTCCATACATCATTGTATGCGATAGTTGTATCCGCTCCACCCATGAGGTACATTGATCCCTCATGATAGACCACATTGGCCCCCCATCGTCCAGGCCAGCGATCTTCTGTCCACTCCAGATCATCATTCTCTGTAGTCCAAGTAAAATCATCGTTTTCTGGCGTTCCTTTCCATACTTGGTTTGAACTCGTGTTGGAGTTTAACTGACCGCCAATAATGAATATGTTACTATTCTCGTCTTTTACCGCTGAGTGGTTGCTTATGCCATGAGGCATCTTGTTAGTAAGAGCTGACCACTTCCATTTGCTACTTGTCGTCTCAAACTTTCCTCGCCATATCGTGTCCTGTTTCGTATTGCCTGCAGTTCCTCCGACAATCAGAATATCTCCATCGTACTCCAGGACAGCGGCATCACTTAGGCTGGGGTCCTTGCTATCGTTATCACTATTCACATTTTCCCATCCCGAAAAGCCCTTAACCGTGAATGTGACTTTGTTCGATAAAACAGTCCCTTCACTGTTCCTCGCCACTCCGTAGAGGTGATAATTCATGCTGGCAGGAGAAACGTTTGTTACCGTGTTTTCAGGTGTAATCTCCTTCCACCTTTTGGGACTTGTTGTCCATTTGTCAGAATCACCAATATCTTTATCTATAGGGCGAGTTTCCTCGAGGGCATAATAGTATTTCACTTCCTGCGGGAAGGGATTCCCGCCCAGCATACCACCATCGATCAGGGTGAAGGCACCGGGGTTTGCATCCGTTTCCACTACAGGATCCGTTACCCATTCCGGCTGTCTGACGGGCACTGTTACGGCAGTATCCTTGAAGTTGAAGCGTAGGAAGCCTCCATTGTTGGAAACCGTGGCATAGACAACATAATCCTTCGCTGGGAGTGTCAATTGCACACCGCCAGTGAAGGATGTCCAGCCAGAATTCGTCCAGTCCGTTTCCTGATCTTTGTCCTCAGCGGGCGGATTGGCAGGAGAAGGAGCGTAGTAGTAACGGATATCCGCCGCTGGGTCCAATTGCTCCCCTCCCTTTCCTTCTACCGCTCCCGCTGTTACCAGAAGCTGGCCTCGGCCCAAGGCAGCCTGATCGACAGCAGGCTCAGTACTCCATTTCTCCGGTCCAACCGGCTTGCCAACTGTTACTTTGGCATAAGTCCGCTTGAATCCCGCACTGTTTTTGGCCACCGCATATACGGTGTATTCACCGCCAGTTTTTAATCCTACGACCGGTTCTCCGAAGCTCTCAATCTTTCTCCAGCCCGCTTCTAACCAGTCATCCGAGGAAGCGGCCTGTTCACCGGAGGGTGGTGGATCCACTCCCGGCCCCGCCCAGTAATACTCGATTATCAAAGGATCTGCGCCGGCCGCCGTACCTTCAATAACCTTGAACTGACCCTTTGCACCGCTGGAGACAGTTAGGTTCTGGCTCCATGTGGGGGCTGTGACTGTTGTTGGTGAAGATTCTGATGGAGGGCATCCCGTCAACAGCCCCAGAATGCCCACTCCGAAGCAGAATATTCCTGCCGATTTGAAGCATTCTTGATATATTTTCATAATTTTTTCCTGAATCATGTACATCAAAGTTTAATTCTCAGGTTGATCGATCCATTTTATGCCAAAAGCAAGATAAGGAGTATCATCAGTAAAACCGACATGTAAAGGATTTGGCGGTATATAGCCATGCTGATAACTCAAAGTTACAATCCGAATGCCATCTATTCCCCCCTGCGGACCATCTCCCCATCCATACGCATAAATCCTATTCCACCTGCTGAGGTAATGCGGAATCGCCGAAGCGCTGCCTTGTGAAGGGGCACAGAACGTTCCCAAATGGCTCACTCTTTCTACACCAAATACATTTATTGCACGGGAATTCTCAAAATCAAGATAGTGTAATTCTGCGCCAGGTTCAGAAAGGATGACTCCATCACTGTTTTTTATAACATTTCTATTATTATTCAGACTCCATAAAAAAAGACGATTTTTATAGACAAACATAGAAAGTGTAGCTGTTGATTCGTATGGTACCATTGTTAGGAGTATTGGTACAAGCTCCCAATTCACCCCATCAGTACTTGTCCACAACTTCTGGTTGTTTTCATTTGTTTGAGAACCTCCGCCAAAGTACATCTTGCCATCGTATACCACCCCGGAAGCACCGTATGCTCCATAGCGGTTACGGGCAGATTCCTCTACCTCTTCGGGAATATCATCCCAAGGAGGCGACGGAGCTTCCGTCCATACATTTTCATCTATGTTATCAGTATACCAGACATCAGCCATACCGACACGTGTCGCTTTCATTGTATCAGTTCTCTGATCACTATATCCACCCATCACCCATATCTTACCGTCATAGGAGAGAGCGGTAAGTGACCCCCGCCCCGGCCATGACGCATCGTAGAGCTTCGAGAAAGTTATCCCACCATCCGTGGATTCATACACCGCATTGCTGTAGTTCTCACTGTCAGCATCATCCCCTACAGCACCGCCGAGGTGATATATTCGGTCATTATGCTCCACAAGAGTTCCCCAGTATATATTCTGTAAATTTGAGATCTTGCTCTGCTTTATCCAGGTTGTCCCTCCATCGGAGGAAATATAGCTATTCTCGTACACCCCTCCGGTTAAGACAGTATTGCCATTTTCGAGATGAATTGCCGTGCCAAAAGGGGATGGTGTATCGTTGGTAGCATTCTGCCAATCGGTTGGAGTACCAGCCTGCACCGCTACAAACGTTTTATCTAAATACGGCAATGACAGTTCTATGGGACCTTGTCTGGCGGGTGGTTCAAGCCTGTTGGTAGCCACAACGTAGACATCGTAGAATCCAGGTTTCACAGTGAGTTTCCAGTCGTTATTCTCAATATCGATGCTTGAATAGGAATAGGCCAAGTCAACGTTCTGTTGCCAGTTCTTAATGCTGTTCTCGGCTGGTGGTACCGCGCCTCTTTTCATGAAATAATACATGATTGTCGGACTTGGGTTTGCCGATACTCTGCCGGGCTCAATCCTAAAGCGACCGAAGATGACGGGGTCAGGGGTAAGCGTGTTATCCAATTCCCACACCGGTGCATATCCAGACACCTCGAAGTTGATGCTTTCAGTTCTAATGCCCTTATTGGAATTATTCATTGCTACGACGTACAGGTTGTAATCAAACGCTTCAGCCTCTATTCCTATCAAACCGTTCTGCTGATCGATGTAGGTCCACCCCTGAGATATCCAATCCTGCTGTTTGTCTTTTCCATCCTCCGGCGGCGACAAGTTTGAATCAACTCTGGCAAGGTAATAGCTGTATTCAGGAGACGGATCGCCATCGGCCTTCCCGGGTATGATGGTGAATTTGCCTTTCACCTCGTTAGAGGCGTCCACCTGAGGATCCTCTAGCCATTGGGTTGGCGGGAAAGCATCGACAACGGCTGCTTGAACTATCGGACTGCGAATCATGCCTTGAGTGTTTTCAGCTACGGCACAAACCAGATAGGTTCCCTTCGACAACCCCCGTACAGGCTCATTGATATCCGCAATAGGCATCCAGCCGACATCCGTCCACGCGGATTCCCCGTTTTCTCCATCGACCGGAGCGTTGGTTCCCGCTGAAGCGTAATAATAGGATATCTGCGCCTCTGGGCTGGCATCCACCTTGCCCTGTATAACCCTGAACTCTCCTCTCACAGAAACATCAAGTTCAGGACTCTGAATCCATTGGGGGGGGAACAGGCCGTAATTCACTACATCGTCTTCCTCCACACAGGCCACCGCAATAAGAGACAGGAGGGCCGATATCATCCACACTACTCTATTCATTTTCATCACTTCTTCCTTATTCACTTATCCATTCAGCTTCAAGAGTCGAGAAAGTCGACACATCCTTGATGAGAATATGGTGTCCCAGAGGATGAACCACAGGTTTAACATACTCTCCAGAATACTCCCCAAATCGAGTCCACTCCCTGCCATTAAAGGAATACCAAATATCCTTCAGGAAGAAGCCATTGCGCTGTCCTCCCACAACCCAGAGCCTGTCCTGAAAAACGAACATGGCATGCTGGGATCGGGCTTGCCATATTTCCCCAACCTTCGGCTCCGGAATCCAATTTTCACCATCGAGGGAAGACCACACATCACCCAGGTGTGTAGAGCCATCCTTCCCGCCCGCTATCCATAATCTTCCATTAAAAGACACGGCAGCGGCATGACTGCGGGAGGGCCAGGGCGCCGCATCGGCAATCTTTTTCCAGTTCCGGCCGCCGGCTTCCGACTTCCATATATCGTTGAACGTATTGCCATTGGCATCCTCGCCCGCAAACAGGTAAATGGCACCATCATGCACTACCGCAGAGGCATGAGCCCGTGCCTCCCACCGCCCATGAAACCAACCGGGACTGTCAGAAATCGGTCCAGAGTTACCACTCAAGTATGCGTGTATTGCCCAAGTGTCCCCCTGACTGGCTGCTATTCTTTCAGTAAATTTTGTCAAATATGATACTGAATTAACGTGCTGTTTGTTATCAATACCGCCTAAGAGATACAATCGCTTGTCAAAATAGACAGCAACAGCTCCTGTATAGCTCAGAGACGTATAAGATTGGTCACGGGGTGACCAATCCCCAGGAGGATTGCCTTTAGATTTCCACCCTACTCCCTTCTGATAAAGATCACCAACAAATTTGTAGGAGTCATTCTTAAAAAATAATGAACCATAAACAAACGCATCGTTGAATATCGCCCCTGTCCCCCATTCAACAATAATCTCATCATCATAAAAGGTAAAAGGAATATGGTCAGAAGAGGGAGGATGCATGAGATCAGTCATAAAATAGTGTCCTCCTACAGACTTAAACTCTGACAACCCATTCACGGTGAACTCCACTTTCTTTATGCCGGTTCCCAGAGTATTCGTTGCTACGCCATAGAGTTGATAATCTCTCGCGGCGGGGACAATGTCTGTTTCTGGGACGTTTTCCATGACGATCTTCCAGCCCGCGTTGGCCCATTTGTTGGGCTCATTCTGGTCATCTTCAACAGGCGGTGTCAGAGTTCCGTCCCCATAATAATAAACTGTATCGTCGGGATTCGCCGCAGGATAACCGCCGGGAGTGCCGCCGCTTGTCATTTTGAATGAGCCTTCCTCTCCAGGTTGAACCTCCGGCGCGACGGGCCATTGCGGTGCACCGCCCAACACAACAGGTTCAAATTTATATCTCAGATGTCCCCCATTGTTCGAAGCTATGCCGTAAAACTCATATTTCCCATATAGAAGGGTCTCCGCTGAAGATATGGAAATCTCAGTCCATCCAGAGTTTTGCCAGTCCTCCCCTAAGTTGCCGGTTGGAATAATCGGCACGATCTCCGCGCCGGTAACCTCGTCGTTGGTGTACCTGGCATAGTAAAATCTATACTCCGGGACGGGGTCGGCCTCTAGTGTCACGGCACCCTGTTCATCAACGGCATTCGCGGCCTTGCCACTGACGGTTATGTTTACCGTACCTGTTGCCGTAGTAATATCGATCTGTGGGTTATCAACCCATACGAGGGGTGGCGTGGCACCCTCTACTGTAACAGTTGAAGGTTTACTTCTTATTCTGTAGTTACCGCTTACCGCCACTCCATAAATTGTGTACTCACCAGCGGACAGATAGCGTACCGGTTCTTGAGGATTTTCCACCTGCCGCCAATTTGCCCCTTCCCAACTGGAGTGGAGATTCTTCTCTGGGGGGGTTGAGTCAGATAGGGCATAGTAGTACCTCAGCACGGAGGATTCCGTTGCAGAACCCTCTTGAAGAGTGAATTGCCCCTTCTCTTCTGATTTTGTTTGGGGCTGAAGAGTCCATTCCGGTTCTTTCCCGGTGGGAACAGGATCCGTGCCATTCTCTCCTCCGTTTTCCGGCTGGATACAGCCCATCAATAACAGAAGCGTTATGAATAGAGAAATACCCCTAAACAGTGTAGCCATACTCATTGCCTCCTTTAAGTTTACATTATTAATTGACATTAAATTCCACCTCGTCCGATACCATTACCACGTCACCCGACTTGACTACAGCATACAAAAGATATGTTCCCGGCTTAACAGTGTTAGCAGTGCTGATAGCGGCAACAACAAACTGGCGATCTGTCCAAAACGTCTCTTCAAACTTTCTCCAATGCGGATTAGTGGATACGTTTATATACCAATTTTTTTCGGCCAGGGACTTCTCAATATAATAGTAGGCAAATTCAGTTGTCTGCAAATCACTGTTCACCACTGCAACGTCAGCGATGGTAAACTGACCAGCAATATCTGTGTTGATTATTGGTGCCTTTATCATGGTCAATCTACTACCGCTTGTTATCGTTACTTCTTTGCTGTTGATAAGGATACCCAGAGCATTCTTCGCCACGGCGACGATACCATAGTTTCCAGGAAATTCCTCGATATCCGTATTCGCAACAACTTTTGAATAGCCGTTATTTGTCCAATCGGTTTCCGTCCAGCCCTCCTGCCAGGGAGGATTATCAGTATGTCCCCCCCGGTAGTAGGTTACCGCTGGAGCTGGCATGCCGCTAACCACCGCTGGAGTAATCCGGTAACTGGCAGTATTGGCAATGGCTGGAGTCGTTATACTATGTTCAGTTGTCCACCCGGGAGCCACTGGTCTGTCTATCGTGAACGTTGCGGGCGGTGAAACAACCTTGTGTCCCAGATTGTTTTTCGCGGTACCATAGAGACGATAATTTCCGGGATCAATGGAGGTTACGGGGTTTCCAGCCAGTATATCGGTACTGACGTCTGTAAACTGCTGCCAATCTCCGTCCACGTCCTCAGGAGGCGGGACGGTATCAGCGGCATAATAGTATTTTATCGTTGCCCCGCTGTCATTCTGCACCCTTGATTCTGTTACTTTGAAACTCCCTTTAGGGTTCGGGCCGATCACCGTGGCCTCGTCCAGGGTTGTTTCAACCAGGGGAGCGGAACTCCATTTCAGTGCCGCTTCCACTGTGAACGTTACTACATCGGATACCACGGTGTCCGCATTGTTAACGGCCACACCATAAAGATCGTATTCACCGTCAAGCACCTGCTTCGCCTCACCGGGGACAACTTCATCGAAGTATAAGCTGTTCGCCCAATCCCCGCTGGGTCCCAAAGAAGTCTCACCTTTGACACCAAAGTAGTACTTCACTACCGGTATCGGATTACCTTCAACGTCACCAGCCGTTATGGTGAACTCATTTTCACCTGTCGTGACAGTCGCCAGTGTACTCCAGACAGGGGAATCAGCGGCGGTTACGGTGAAAGACGCTACAGGCGACATTTTGCTACCCCCGCTGTTTTTCGCTACGGCGTAAAGCACGTAGTTTGCATCACCGGTCTTGATGGCCTTGCCATCCTCTACTTCCTCTGTGATGTCAGTAAATGCAGTAGTCCAGTCGCCATCAGCAGCGGCGGGAGGATCCGTGCCTTCTGCCGCATAGTAATACTTCAATTCCGGTGTCGGCTCGCCAGTAGCGGTAACCGCCGTTACCGTGAACTCCCCCGCCGTTCCGGTATGGACTGTCGGCGCGGGCGGGGCATCGAGAGTAGCCGTAACCACCGTGAATTCTATCTTCGCGGTTCGAACAGCAGGACTGTTACCGTTGGTATTATCCGCCGCCCCGTACAGAGCGTAGTCGCCGGGATCCACGATGATTTCTGTCTTTCCATCGACTTTCGTGACTTCCGTGAATCCGGCTGCAGCCCAATTTTCATCCGCTGGAGCCTCTGTACCGCTGGAAGCGTAATAGTACTTGACCGTTGGGGCAGGTCCGCCCTGCACCACACCTGGGCTCACAATGAACTGCCCGCCCCTGGAAGTATCCACAGTCGGTTCACTACCCCAAACGGGTGCCCCATTCACAGTGAAGGTGACTTCGTCGGATTTTATGCTGAAATCTTCTGTAACCGCTAGGCCATACAGGATATAACCTCCACCCGACACTCCGGTTTCAACGGCTCCAGGAGAGATTTCCGTGAAGTCTTTCCAGTCGTTGCCATCACCCGGAGCCTCCGTACCAGATAATGCATAGTAATACTTCAGAGTCGGTTCCGGTACACCTTCGGCCTTCCCTGGCATATCCAGGGTGAATTCATTGGGTTTAGCGTCGTTCACGGTCACACCAGGGTTAACCGTCCACTTCGGAACAGAATGAACCACGAAGGAAATCTTGCTGGTGCGCACGGCATCGCCATACGCATTTCTTGCTACCGCATAGAGGTTATAGGAACCTTCACTGGCCGTGAAAACCCCCGGCCCCGTCAGCCTGGTCCAGTTTTCCCAGCTGGTTTCTGAGTTTTCTCCCTCCGGAGGTGTCAGTGTTCCTTCCAACCCATAATAATATAGTAAAAGAGTGGCATCTCCCTCTGGTTGTCCAGCTTTCAATTGGAACTCGCCAATACCGGGAATAACTTCCGGTTCGCTCCCCTCCGGCCAGCTCAAGGGAGGAATACCCGCCTGGGTCGGCTCGACACAACTTACTGTCAACAATGCGCTGATTATCAATATACCGACAGCGACAATTGAAATACGACTCATACAATATACTCCTTTGTCATCTCTGGGGACCTCTAAAGAACACCATTCAGTTCCTGACTCAATCTGCCTGCCGCGCAGGGCACGGCGCAGGTAGGTCTTTTCCGTTGCTATGGCGTTGTCAAAATGCCCACGTAAGCAGGTGCGTACCGCAGGAGCAAAGCTCCGAGGAACGCACCGCCACTTCGTCAATTCCCTAAGGGTACCTCAAAAAACGGCTCGTCTCCATAATCTATGGGGAACCTCTAAAAACCCTTTCAGCACCCCTTTACAATCTTGACATACACCAAACAAAGCCATTATACAATAAAATGTCAAGTATTTTACCTTTTTTTTACGATAGGTGAATTGTAACATTAACTGTCCGCGATAAAGAGGGCAAAAGAAGCCCCATGAAACTCATGTATACTATTAATATTGTATACGACTTAGAGGCATACACCTCTCCGGCACGGGCAATCAGGGTAATTCTGTGGCGGCCCACCGACACGGATGCACCCACCTCCGGTCCCACCAATGTGATGTCGTCCACATCGGCGTTTTGAATGCAGGATCCGCGAAATCACAGGTATCAATCAACATTGAACTATCGTATCTGGCAAAGATCCTTCTCTCGCCTGATCAAAATGAAACCAGGTTACAACAAGCTTACTGACACTCCCTGATTATACCCCGGAGCCGATTCGAACGGCTGACCTACTGCTTAGGAGGCAGTTGCTCTATCCTGCTGAGCTACCGGGGCTCATTGACAGGATAGTAACGGCGGATATTTGTGCACGTCAAGTTGTCAATGATTCCTGCCGTGTTAATCGCTGTACTGCACTCCCAAAGTAAAACTCATCCCATAAAACTATGTGTCAGCCATTCATTTGCCACACCTTCATAATACCAGGATCCAGAGATGAGGAGTGGCATGGCCAGATGCAGGGGGTTCAATCGTTCATATATTTTTTCCGCCTTGAGTTCCCTGAATCGGCTATTGATCTTGCTCAAAACAGATTCTCTCATGGGAAGTTTTTTCAACAGCCGGGCATGGATTGCCTTAGAGGTGCCCTTAGTGGAACGGGCCAGTCTTTCACATCGATTCGGTACAGTCTCGGAAGAAACCTCCAGGTAACAGCAGATGTCATTCACACCTGAAGAGGTGAAAACGCCTTGATCTACAACCAGATGATTTTGCCCTGCACTGTACCACAATAATTCCACGGCTCTTGAGTTTCAGAAGACCCTTTCCGATGATAGAACAAGTAGAAACTCCATGTATCAATACTTCAACAGTGCAGATACCATGATATCATTCCCTCTTCATCCAGAGAGCAAGTTCAAGATCTACTGGGAAATCTATATCCTCATTATTACCGTTGTTCTTACCATCATCTCTCCATTGCAGATTGTTTTTCCTTCGATTAATTCTTCTTTTACAGTATTCATTGATTCTATAGGATCATTCACTTTTTTTTCAGATATTGTGATCAAATTCAATACTGGACTGATAAGACGTCAAATACTGGTTACCGATCAGAAAAAGATAGCAATGCATTATTTAAAGGGTTTATTCGTGTTTGATGTTATCGCCGCGTTGCCATTCGTGTGGATACTTGCACATAGTCATGGGGTTCTCATTGAAAAACTCCTGAGCTATTTTCTACTATTCAGATTATTCAAACTTGTAAGTATCACGAAGACACTCAATAGAGCACACAAACTCAGATTCATTAAACCGGCCTTTATACGTCTGATACTTCTGGTATTCTGGATTCTTATCGCAGCTCATCTTATTACGTGCGGCTGGGTCTTTATAGAAGGTCCCGGGAAGAGTTCAATTAGTTCCACTTCCCCTGATATTGTCTATCTGGAAGCTTTCTATTGGACTGTGACAACACTGACAACAATAGGTTATGGTGATATTACACCGATTTATCCTGTTCAATATTTCTATGTCATAATTGTTATGCTTATAGGAGCAGCTCTCTATGGTTTTATTATTGGTAATATCGCTAATATTATTTCCAATATTGACATTGCAAAGAGTCAGTTCCGTGACAAAGTTGAAAATGTTTCCATCTTTCTCCAGCATAGAAGTATCCCGGGCAATTTACAGACCCGCATAAAAAACTACTACGACTACCTCTGGGAAAGTCGTCGAGGATATGAAGAATCGAACTTGTTGAGCGACCTGCCTGTCTCATTGAAAGCACAGGTTTCCTTTTTTCTAAATCAGGATATCATTGAAAAAGTACCAATGTTTAAAAATGCTTCCCGTGAGTTAATTCGCGACATAGTTCTGAATCTCAAACCTGTGATTTACACTCCAGATGATATAATCATCCGATACGGTGAGGTTGGGTACGAGATGTATTTCATTAACCGGGGTGAAGTTGATGTTTTGAATGAAGAGTGTAGCATCGTTTACGCAACATTAACCTCTGGTCGTTTTTTTGGAGAAATGGCTTTACTTCTGAGTTCTCCTCGTACAGCAACGGTAAAAGCCAGGGCTTACTGTGATATCTATGTATTAGCCAAGGAGACTTTTGACAAGATTCTTCAGCGTTATCCTGATTTTGCCAAAGATATAGCTGCACAGGCAGAAGAGAACCGACGCAAATTGGATCAAATCAATGAAGAGAAGAATCCCGAAGGGAAGTAATTTCTCAGGCCGATTCAGGAATATGAAGGATTTCTCGGGGTTTAGAACCACTTGGCGGTCCCAGAATACCTCGGCGTTCCATTTCTTCTACAAGACTGGCCGCCCGATTATAACCTATTTTTAATTGTCGCTGTAACCAGGATGCGGATGTCTTCCTTGTACTCATTACAATGTCAAGAGCCTTATTGTATAATGGATCATCACCGTATTCTGCCTGTGATTGGAAACTCTCATTCTCATCATCATCAAAAAACATCTCTTCATCAATGTAATCCGGCTCTCCGAGAGTTTTCACGTAAGCGACTACACGTTCCACTTCCTCTTCAGCCAGAAAGGCTCCCTGTATGCGTGATGGAAAAGGATTCCAGGCGGATGTGAACAGCATATCTCCTTTGCCAAGTAATTTTTCAGCACCAATTGTATCGATAATTATTCTGCTGTCAGTTTTACCGGCCACCATAAAAGCAATACGACTGGGAAAATTCGCTTTAATCAAACCTGTAATAACATCAACTGACGGTCTCTGAGTTGCCAGTGCAAGATGAATACCAACAGCCCTGCTCATTGCAGCCAATCGGGCAACAATCCCTTCCAGCTCTTTTCCGCTTGTGGCCATAAGATCTGCAAATTCATCGATGATAACAACGATGTAGGGCAGGGGTACCGTTGCCAGATTTCTGTCGTGAACTCTTCTATTGAAGGAAGTTATATCCCGGACACCCTGAGAATCCAGCAGGGAGTAGCGGCGTTCCATCTCGTAGAGACACCATTGAAGCGATTGTAATGCTTTCTTTGGTTCCGTAATAACCTGTGTGAGGAGATGAGGAATGTCATTATAAAGTTTGAGTTCTACAATTTTTGGATCAACCATGATCATTTTAACTTCCTGAGGATTTCGGGAATACAGGATTGAACAGATAAGAGAATTCACACAAACAGATTTACCCGATCCGGTTGCGCCGGCTATGAGGAGGTGGGGTGTCCTGGTCAGGTCAATAACATGATTTCCACCATTGATATCCTTACCAAGAACCACAGGAATTCTTATGTCCTCTTTTTGAAACTCATTGGATTTCACCAGAGCGCTGTAGGATACAATTGCACGGTTTTTGTTCGGAACTTCGATACCAATGGCATGTTTCCCAGGTATTGGTGCTACAATTCTTACCTGACTGGCTGCGAGTCTCAATGCGATATTGTCCTGGAGGTTTACAATGCTGCTTATTTTTACTCCTGGTGATGGCAGTAATTCATACATTGTTATTACAGGACCCGCACTGATACCAGTTACTCTGGCTTCTATTTTGAATTCGCTGAGTGTTTGTTCCAGGATTTCAGCTCCATGACGGATGTGTTCATCAATATCTGAGAAATCAGCATTGGGATACTCGGCTAATAATCCTTCAACAGGAACAAAGTACCTCATAGGGTTTTCAGTGTGATTTCCTGTAAAAACATCAACTTCATTGCGAGGTTCAATGACAACACCCTCTGGAGCTGTACCATGAGGATCAAGTTTCGCTGAAATATCATTGTATTCTTCAGCATCATGGATATCTTCGGGAAAAAGAATCGATTTTTCTTCCTGTGCATCATCAAGTGAGCCGACAGGATATTCGAATGCGGGATATTCTTCCCCGGGCAGAACTGGCGGGATTTCGAGCTCAGTATTACTGTCTTGCGGAGAGTGACTGATTGTTTCTTCACCTGCATCTGCATCTGCAATGAATACATTTCTAAGAATTGCCCCGATGGCTGAGGAATTGGATTTTTCAGGAAAGACTGTTACTGGCGGCGATAACTGATTTCCATGGTTTGGATTCAAGACCCTGGTAGACTCATCCGGTGAGATCTCAGGGTTCTCTAATCCGAGAAAAGCCAGGAAAGTATGAAGTTTAACCTTTAATTCCTCAAAATTGAGTAGTACATTGCCGGGATTCCGGTTGATTGATGCCAGCTTGACAATTCCAATGATTTCCAAAGAGAACAGAAGGAAAAAGAATACGGCTGCAGGGATAGCTCCCGGGGCATTCGTAAGTATTTCAACAACAAGAAACTCTGTTTTCCCGGAGGAAATCTGGAGTGCAAGGGTTAATGTAAGAAATGCAATCGGAGACAGCCAGAGAGTTTCCATGGTTTTTCCAGGTAATCGACCAGATTTCAGCAATATACCCCCAATAAACAGTATTGAGGGTATGTACAGTGAAGCTAAATGGAATCTGCTAAACAGGAATTTTCCTGGTCCTGTGAAAAAAGTTACAGCTCCCAATGCTGCCATGAGTATAACCAGAGTAGAATACAATGCCAGGATGAAAAAAAGATAGTGTAAACGTGACCGCATTAGAAGAAGCCTCCTCTTTTCGATTATCGGTGTTCAACATTACGGTTTTACCTTTTCTACAAATGCTGTTCTGGTGCGATGTGTCGCCCATTGAGCATAGTTTTCACTACCATGCACCCTGATAAGGAATCCGGGAATGAAACCAGTCTGGTACATCCTGTATCAGGGTGCAGGAAGTCGCACTCTTCCTTCCAGTACCTAAAGTTCTCTGAAATATAGAATAACCCAGGAACCAGCAGGTATTAGATAAATCGCGAAAATCCACAATTTTCCATTATTGATCAGCCACAGCAAAAGACGCAAAAATACATATCCTGTTAGCACGGCTGTGAGAAAGCCCGCAATCAGAGCAAATGGAGGTACAACTGAAGTTAGTTCACCAATATCCTTGAGACTCAGAAGCAGTGCTCCCAGGATCGCTGGAATCGAAAGGAGAAAAGAAAACTCGCCGGCAGCTTTTCTGTTCAAACCCAGAATTAAACCCGTACTTATTGTAATTCCAGATCGACTGATTCCCGGCAACACACCAAATCCCTGAGCAATACCTGTAATAAAAGACTGTGCCCTTCCTGGAAGATTAAGGTGACCCTTCCCTTTAATGAATCCGGCCGTTAGCAGGATGAGAGCGGTTACTATGAAAAAGATCCCTGTGATAAAAGGATCATCATGAATATCCAGTTGGTAAACACCCACACCAACAAGTGCTGTAAGGGCTGATGCTTCTATCACTCTCAGCATATAAGTCAGATGCATTCTCTCTCCAGGGTTGGCTCGCGATGATAAAAGATGATAAAGGGCCTGAAGAATACTACCCAGGCGATATCTGAATGTCCAAATCACTACAATTAAAGTTGCCATGTGTAGAATGACATCAAAGAGTACAGGGCTTTTTTCGAGTCCCATTACAGCCCGGGCCAGTACAAGATGCCCTGAGGAAGACACTGGCAGAAACTCTGTAAACCCCTGCAATGCACCCAATAAAACTGCTTGAAGAATACTCATGGCCTGTTATGACCAGGAATTTGTGAAAGACCCCAGGACTTATGGAGATTTTCAGGAGATTGATTGTCATAAAGGTATCCGTATAGTGTAGCGGCAAACAATACTTTGGGCACATAGGATCGTGTTTCCTCAACGGGCATGCTCATGGAGAACAGGTCCTCTCCATAATCCGGCTGTTTCTGACGCCATCTGCGGATGCGGCCACCACCCGCATTATAGGAAGCCAGAATTTCCATCCAGCCATTGGTCCAGTCCTGTTCCTGAAGCCATGAAAGATATGCGGCTCCAAAGAGGAGACTTGTTTCTGGATCCATAGGATTGGAATCCTCGGGGTATTTCAAACGGGTTACCCATTCGTCCCAGGTTGCCGGCATGAATTGTGTCAATCCCATAGCTCCAGACCGACTGACAGCTGTAGAATCCCAGGCACTTTCAGTTCGGATCAGGCCAAAATAAACTTCATGAGGAATGCCGTAGTGCTGGGCGGCTTTCTTTGCGGAAGTGTGATAGGGATGAGGATATCTCAGAAGCCAGTCTTCCCGGCCTGGAATAAAACCATCCCGAAACCAGAGCTTCCATATTACTCGAATGGATAGCCTTGGTTTTTTTTCTGACAATTTCTTTGAAGTATTTCTTATCGTATAAGCAGAGTATCTATCGGAATCCTTCAAAATATTAGCAGCCACCATTTCCTCCAGTCCCCAGTGAAGAAGAAGATCTGCCACAACATCTTCATCACTGTTTTTCCGGTATGTGGTACCGGCTTCAATGACTATCCTCCGACCCAGGATTCCAGCCGCCCGCACTCCCCACCAGCTCAATGGCGCCGCATCGAAAGCATCCTCAAGATACTGCCTTGATGACACCCCGCTGACATAACCTTCTTCGGTTGCAAAAGCAAGTATTAGAGCTGTTTGTGCTTTTGAATACCCTGGTAAAGCTGAACTCCACATTTGATACCAGGATTCCAGATTGTTCCATGCTCTTCGGTCTACTTGCCGATGTATATACTCATCCAGTACATCGACAAAACGACTCGCATCATCCCAGGATGCCGCAGCCTGGGAAATGGCCTCCAAATCTTTTGCGATTGAAATGTCTGAATCATATCCAATGGTTTTCAATCGGTACCAAATCGCTCTATCCATTTCCAATCCCTTCGATATTGATTGTGATGCCCTGAAAAAGGAAGTGGAAGACTGTTGAAATTCTTTTTGTGACAGGTACAGCTTCCCGGATTGGAATAGCATGGCATAGCGATGAGCATTTGAGGAGGAATCTGCCAACTCAAAGAGCAATTCTGCCCAGTATGATTCCCGGTTCAGAACCCTGGCTGCATTGGATATCTCTTCAAAAACTGGGGATGGCGTTTCACAGATACAAGCCTCTGCATTGTCCGTAATTATATTCAGCCACTGACCGAAACCTGCCAGGGCGGAGTTGTAATCCTCCTCAGCATAACTCATCCTTGCCATCCTCAGAATTTGAGTCGCATGATTGGCATGGCTGGCGATATCATGGGGAAGCTGCTTCAGTACACCTGGATCTTCTACATACAATATGAAACGATCTAGTAGACCTGCGATCCTCTCTCTGTTGCTGTTAAACTGAATTGCAGCAGCGAGAACTGGAGTTTCCCATGGCTTCCCTGTGAAACTGTCGATCTTACTGGAAAGAGCCTCTTGTTTTCCTTGTGATACAAGTGCTGCAATCTCTGCCTGCCGGAGAATTTCACTGGAACCATGCTTTCTAACAGCTCGTCGTATTTTTACCACAGGATTCCTTAAGCTGTCAGGGTTTTCAATAATCAGAGATGATAATGAATATTGTGCAAATGGTGCGGGGTCTTTCTTCCAGGATCTTTTTCTGAGTAAACGGGCAAGATCCGGGTATTCGTAATATAATGCTGTTTCAGCCAATGCAAACCAGGCGCCAGAACCTCCTTGATCAGCCATTGCAAAAAGTTCTTTCGTTGAGCCTGTTTCTGCGGACTGTAATACCTTGATGACTGATTCACTCATTTGAGCCTGCAACCCCAACAACGGCTGGTATGATGAGAATACAGCAATGATGATTACGATATTAATTAACAGTGGTTTACGAGAAAACACTGTCAGATATATTTTCTGTAAGAGTGGAATAGATTATTGATTTCTGTTTAGTCTGTGGCAGTATTAGTTTCCCTCTGCTCACAGAAAAAGCTCCCCAGGCGATTAACGCTAGACAGATAGTAATAAATAGAAATCCAAGAAACCAATATAAACCTTTACTATGCCAGATAAAAGATTCCGGCAAACTCGATACTGATGCTTTCCTGTTTTGAGCAATTTTGAACTCAACCTTCTTTGAAATTCCACTGTTTTCATGGGCGATGCTTATTTTGAGAGAGTTTGTGGTAACAATACTGGCTTCAAGTTTCAGCTCCCGGGGTTCAATATCAGATAAACCAGAGAAGTTCAGCATTCCCATGTAGACTGGATGAGATCTTCCTTGAAAATGGTAGTAAAACTGCAGTACAACTTTTTTTTGTGCCCTTCCGGCAGGAATCAATGTAAGACTGTCCGTATCAGCATGCCCATAGCGCAACAAGGGATGGAACTGACCATCAGCAAGACGGAAACTCACTCTGTAAGTATCATCAAAGTTGTCATTCATGACACAATATCCTAAATTATAGAAATTTCTCTGTCAACAATTACTATCTTGACGGAATTATTAAATATCCTCATTATAACTAAGAATTATGCTAGTAGCTATAGTTGCAACAATAATATTTATCTCTCTAATCACAACAATAATCGTTCTGCTGAAGTTCAATTCCGGCAAAATGAGTAAAGATTATTCAGGTGACTCAGTAATAAGCGAAAAAGAGCGGAAAAATATTATAAAGGATATTAACCGCCGCCTTGCAGCCAACCCTAAAGACACAGGAGCTTTGAAAACTCTCGCAGAATTGTATTTCGATAGTGAAGAATACAATAAAGCCATGCGTTCATACCAACTCCTTATTGAGCATGGTGAGGTTTTCGGTTCAATTGAACAGGGCCAGATAAATCTCAAATACGGTCTTTCAGCCATGCATTGTAAGAACTGGACTGAAGCTTATCAGGCACTTATGATTTCCCGTGGTATAACACCTGATGACTATGAAGTAAATCTCGGCCTGGGACAGATTGAATTCCATCGAGGGAATTATTCTCGTTCCATTAATTTTCTCAGGACAGCTCTTCAATACAAACCACTCGACCCGAATGCTCTAAAATATATCGGGCAAAGCTATTTCAAAGCCAAACGGTATGGCGAAGCGATACCACACCTGAAAAAAGCTCTCGAAACTTTTGGAACATCCCCGGAACTTCTGTACGCCTTTGCCCGATGTGAATATGAATCCTCCCACATGGATTCCGCGCAGAGTGCGTTCACTCAAATTCTGAACGACCCGGAATGGGGTCCGAATTCAGCTCTATACTCGGGTACTATATATGCGAAAAAACAGGATTGGGACGGAGCGGAGGCCGCTTACTCTATTGGATTGAAGCACACAAATATCAGCAATGAACTGGCTCTGGAGTTAAGATATCGTCTGGCAGAGACACATTATAAACTTCTTAGTATTGATAAGGCTCTGGAGCTTTATAAAGAGATTTACTCCATGAATCCATATTACAAGGATACAGAATTCCGCATCACACAATGCTCCCTGCTCAATTCGAATAAAAATCTACAAACATATCTTTTTGCATCTACCAATGATTTCATTCAATTAGCCAGAAAAATTATCTCCTCGCTGTTTCCCCACACAAAAATTGAAATCAATGATGTGAATTTTGCCAAGACTGACTATATGGATTTTCAGGCAACGATAACTTCTAAAAGAGGAGAGGAGATCGTCCTGTTGCGATTTCTGCGTACTGAAAACCCTGTCGGGGAATTATTCATACGGGAATTCCACGGTCAGATAAAAGAAGTTCATTCTGATCGTGGAATTTGTATTGGACATACAAGTTTTTCTGTAGAAGCTACCCGTTTCGTAGAAGCAAGACTGATTGAATTGTACGGTAAAGAGGAGTTGTTGAATATACTCAAGTCAATCAGTTAGTATCAGAGTTCTGCCGCAGTGAACTGGAAGGCTTCATTATCACAAGGCATCTTTCCGCACTCAGTCCGGGAACATTAATTGGTAAAATTTCCATATTCATTTGTGAGTTCAATTCCTTGAATTCATTTCTCGTTTTGATTATCTGACCTTTATAGGCTATGATTACCCCATCTGGTTTCAGAATTGGGAGAACTTTTTTCAATGATTTTCTGTTTATACGGGTCCATGCGCGAAACGTCACAATATCACACAGACCGATATCGACCGCTTGTTCAACAGGTTTATCGATAACCATAACATTGTCAAGATTCAGATTATAGACTGCATTCTTCAGGAATCCAGCTCGTCGTGCAGAACGTTCTATCAAGTAGATTCTGGAATTTTGAAGCCAGAGGGATAGAGGAATTCCAGGAATTCCAGCGCCAGAACCTATGTCTGCCATTTTTTCAGGATTATAGAACTGTATTGTTTTCAAACCTGCCAGGCTGTCAAGAATATGTCGGACGACAATATCTTCACCTGTTGCAATTAATTTGTAATAGGTATTCCAGTATTTGATTTCCGCGATATAGTTTTCCAGTTTGTCTATGCGGATTCCATTATTTTCCAGATCCAGAGAAGCAAGTCCCTGTCGGAGTATGGCTTTCTGATCGATTCTACTTCCCAACACAAAACTCACTGAACATGATATTCAGAATATCCACTCGACTCACTTCTCCTGTTAGTTCCCCTAGAGCGTCAAGGGCATCTCGAAGATCTTCCGCTTTTAAGTCTATGGGTGCCGGGGATATCTCTTCAAACTGTTTAAGTGCTGTAACTGCACGCTGTAGAAGCTTTTTTTGTCGATTTGAATCAATAACTGGAATTCCTCCATCAAGAAACGTACCACTCTCAAGGATTTTCGACCGAACAGCTTCAACCAGACTATTGAAACCTGTTCCCTTCAGGGCACTCACCGCCAGCCATCCATCAGGCGAAATCGGTGCTTTATCTGCTTTGTTCCATACTCGAATAATTCTGCTGTGAAGAAATTCCCTGTCCTGCTCTTTCCAACAGCCGGGGATCTCTTCTCTGTAAAATGATTCATTCGCGTCGAAACTTGAGCATCCATCAACAACAACGATAACAAGATCCGACGCCGAGATGAGTTCCTGTGTACGACGAATTCCTTCTGTTTCAATGGGGTCAATCGTTTGCTTTCGTAATCCAGCGGTATCAACAAGGCACACAGGTATGCCATCAAGATTGATCCAGGCTTCCACCCAATCTCGAGTGGTACCTGGAGTTTCAGTAACAATGGATCTTTCTTCTTTGAGAAAAAGATTAAAAAGAGAAGACTTCCCTGCATTGGCTGGACCTGCAAGCGCAACTCTGAGACCATCCTGGTATAGACGTCCAGTTTTCCAGCTGTCTACCATATACTCCAATTGAATCCTCATCTTCCTGAGTGAATCATAATCGAAAGGAACTGTCTCCATCTCGTCATCAGGATAATCCAGAGCTAATGCCGCTATGGCTGCCTGACGGCTGACAAGATTTTTTGCTTCATCAATCACAGTCTCTACAGAACCTGCCAGACGAGAAGCCGCTAAAGCTCTTCCTTTGTCAGTCCGGGCATTGATCATTTCATTGACGGCTTCTGCCCTGGTAAGATCCATTTTACCAGAGGAAAAAGCCCTGAATGTAAACTCGCCCGGTTCTGAATCCCTGAAACCGATACTTCGAAGGATTTCAATGATACGATCGACAACGACTGGATTTCCATGACAGCTCACTTCTATTGAGTCCTGGCCAGTATAACTGAAAGGCATGCGGAACAATGAAATCAGAACTTCGTCGATGGGATTCCCTTCTGTGTCCTGAAACCATCCGTGCAGGATTTTATTTCCTTCACTTTTTAGAAGTCTGTCCGGGTGTGAAAAGACTCGGGCAAATGTTTCAATACACTTTGGGCCAGAGCTTCGGATAATGGCTAATGCCCCTCTGCCGCGAGGAGTTGCAGGGGCAACAATGAGATCATTCGTTTCATAGAAGGGAATGGTCATTTTGTCCGATTAATGATTTCAGAGGCAAACGTTCTCCCCAGTTGACGAAAAGCCGCATTCATCGCCTGTTGACTGTCTCCAACCCTGCTGGTTTTGGAAATCCGGGATTGATAAACGGTAACCTGGCTTTGTATATCAGAATAATAGAGTGTCCCCCCAACTTTGACGATGTAGAATTCACCTTCCTGTTCAAAGCTTTCCAGGGAAATAATGCCATGAATCACTCTTGGAAATTGATCAGGAATCTGTTTGTCAGCCTTAAGATCTCTCAGTAATTCCCTCTCATTCCGGGAAAGCAATTCTCGAGAATCCAGTGGTATCAGAGCTGCACTGAACTCATTCGCCTTGAGATTGTCCAGAACACCGCCGGCAACAGAGCTTGATTTTAACGGATTCCCGGCAAGATCTGTTTCAAGAATAAAAACTCCAATGGGAATTGCTTTATCCTGAGTTACGGATTCATATTCTATATCTATTCGAGAATTCTCAACAATGTGAATAAAGGTTGTAATATCATTATTCGATGTAGCTTTGAAGTGTTTAATGAATGGATCTGCACTAGGCGCTAAGGATATTCGTTGAGTTCCTACCGCGAAAACAGCAGGGGGGAGAAAAACTATCCGTCCCTGAGAATCGGTCAATAAGCGTGTTGAACCACGACTCAGTGAACCATTTTGAAGGTTGATCGGGTAGGAAATCACAAATTCTGCGTTTTCTACAGCTTTGCCATCGTAAAGAACACCAATAGTAAACGGTATATCTGATTCATTGCCGGCAGAGATATCATCAGGCGCGGAGAGGATCTTGTAGCTCAATTGACTTAATAACCGAATGATCTCTGACATGGACTCCTGCATCCTCTGCTCATAACTGTCAGAATCCAGGGAACCGGTTGTCGTTGCCCAGATAAGTGCGGCTTCATAAGCATTCCCATCCATCTCAGCCGTCTGAGCTCTTGAGGGAAAAGTCCCCTTTTCAGGTATTGCAATCCCTGTAAAAACAGTCAATCTATCAGCTCTCTTCGAAAATGCCTGCTTCTCCCATGAAGTATCTATGACATAAATGATTTCACCATCTTCAACCCAGGCTGCTTCACGGAGAATTTTCAATCCAGACATTGTGTGGTAACCCGGTTGTTTCAAAGCGGATCTCAAATCATCCTGAAATGACTCAATTACATAACGTGCACCCATTTTCCAGCGGGAAGGAACATCAAAAGTCATTTTCACCAGGGCTGAACCAGTAATTTCTATTACCGCTTCATCTATGGCAGGTGAAAGTTCGTCGGCAATACCAATTCCACGAAACATATAGTGGGTTGAAGAGTCCTCTATTTGATTGTAAACCCACTCAGGTGGTTCCTCTGTGATTTCAGGTCCACCAGCACATGAAACAATTAGAATAACTGCAACAGCTATAAGTACTGGAAGGTTTATCTTCATTCCTGAGCTCGGACTCCTGTGAGGATGGGTATCTTGAGAGGTCATACTTTTATATCATACTTAAGAATATTTGTCGGCTATATTTTCAACTTTTTTATGATTCTGACCAAATAACAGCAAGATTCAAAATCACTGTAACTGCACGCACCATCGCTGAAAGAGCAACCCATTCGTACCGACTATGAAAATTCTGCCCTCCGGCAAAAATATTAGGTGTGGGGATGCCCATTTCCGTCAGTTTTGAACCATCTGTTCCACCTCGAATTGGTTTTTCAACAGGCTTAATTCCTGCCCGGAGATAAGCCATCCTGAGGCATTGGAGCAATTGAGGGTGTTTTTCAATTTCTTCCCTCATATTCTCATACTGATCTGTAAATTTAATACTCACTTTCCCACCGGGAAAAGCAGCTTCTACAGCCTGTGCGAAAGCTTTCAATGCCTCTTTACGTCTTCTTCTGTCATCCTTCTCAAAACTGCGGATCAATACCATCAATTCCGCATGCTCAAGCCCGCCTTTCAATGTATGCGGCCAATAGTTTCCGTATCGTCCATCCGTTGCTTCTGGACTCTCATTTCTGGGAAGCATGGCGATGTACTCTCCTGCCATTGTGAGGGCATTGACGAGTTTTCCACGTGCTGTACCAGGATGGATAGCCCGGCCGCTAAAAATGATATCAGCCCTGCTGGCAAAGTAACACTCGGTTTCCAATTCCCCTTCTTCCCCACCATCCAATGTGAAGCAATACCGGGATGTCAGACTTTTTATGGGGAAAAGATTCATACCGGTACCGGTTTCTTCATCGGGTGTAAATATTATTTCAAGATCACCATGCGGAATCTCAGGGTGTGATTGAAGCAGCTCGACAGCTGTCATTATCTCAGCGATACCAGCCTTGTCATCCGCTCCAAGAAGTGTCGTTCCATCGGTGGTAATGAGAGTGTCCCCCTTATACTGTGACAGGAGGGGAAACTCTTCTGGATTCAGGACAATACCATCCTTGAGATTTATGATACCGCCATCGTAGGGAGAATGGACAACAGGCGTGATATTTTCACCAGGGGCATCAGCATTGGTATCCACATGGGCCATTAATCCTATAGTTTTCACCTGATGACGACCGGTCAGATTATGTGGGACCCGGGCAATTACATAGCCATGTTCATCCACCCTGACATCATCAATTCCCAATTCCCTGAGTTCCTTCTCCAGGAGATAAATTAAATCCCACTGACAGTCTGTTGAAGGAGTTCTCTCCATTGCAGCTTCTTCATTACTCGTTGTATGTATGCGGGCATAGCGGAGAAATCGATTGAGAAGCCTCTCGGAAGTTTCTCTTAAAACTACTTCATAGTTCCACAAATCAGGGATCTTCCTCCCTGGTTGAGTGCTGTGATCCAAAAAGACCTCCAATAATATCGCGTTCCATGGAATCGGTATCGGCCACCTTTTCCACGCTTCGGAAAAGCTCCTTGAGAGCAAGAATTTCCTCGGTAAGGAGCAATCGGACAAAGGATTCCTGATCTGGCGAAACATTGACAACAATAACACAGTCATCACGGAATAGAGTGAATTGAGCGGCATCCTTGAGAAGAGCATAAACGGGTCTGCGCTGATCAACCCGGCGGGGAAAAAACTCTGCCTGTCGAAAAGCTTCCAACAGACGCTGCAGCACAAAATCAGCCAATGATCTACTTGGCAATTCAAATGAAATGGTCTGAAGCACTTTCTTCTTTTCCTCAGCCAATGAACCTTTGAAGCCGCTTCCTCCCTGGAATGCTTTGAGCAATGTCGGTGGAGCGACCAGACTCGACAGAAACATGGACATCACCGCAACGCCAAAAAGTCCCGGCTCCAACACACCGAGGGATAGTCCAAGTCCTGCCATAATCAAGGTGACTTCTCCCCGCGGCAACATTCCTGCGCCAATGCGAAAAGCGCCCCGTAAATTGAAGCCGCCGAAGAGGGAAAGTCCGCCGGAACCTATAATTTTCCCCACAATGCCAAGAACAGTATAGATAATCCCGTAAACGATAAATTTGGGCATAGTAGAAAAATCCACCAGCATTCCCATAACACAGAAAAAAATTGGAACAAAAAAGCTGTAGATACCCTCAAGACGATGACGAATATCTTCCGCGACATCTGTGCTTGAGAGAGCAAGACCCATCACATAAGCGCCAATAATCATGGCCAATCCGGCCATCTCGGACAATCCTGCCAGCAACAATGCAAGTCCAAATGAAACCATAGTAAGAAATTCCATGTTCTTGAGACCCTTTAAACCCTTCGTAAGGCGAGGGGCAAGTAAAATGCCGATGATGGTACTGCTCAACCAGAATCCAAGAGCTTTGAGGGCAATCCGGCCCACAAGGTTCCAATTAACTCCACTTGAAGAATCACCGCTGCTGCGGACTAAACCTGCAACAACAGCCAGCAGCACTATGCCCAGGACATCATCCAGTACAGCGGCAGATAGAATCGTAACCCCTTCGGGGCTGGATAATTGACGGCGTTCTGACAGAATACGGGCTGAGATGCCCACACTTGTGGCCGTTGCAATAATACCCATGAATGAAGCGGTAGGATCCATAATGTGACTGACATCTGGCAGGAATACAACAGCGGAGCCTGCACCAAAAAAAAATGTAGTGATTATGCCTCCCAGCCCAGCTAATGCTCCTGTTCCTGCAAAGCGAAGGAATGTTTTCAGATCCGTTTCCAATCCGGAAAGAAAAAGAAGGACTATGGAGGCTACAACAGCAAACCCATACAACTCTGGTGTTACCGGTATATCGGCTCCACCGGGAATAATGAAGAATGGCTCTCCCCCCAGAAAGGGCAGAGGTATGCCTCCAAGGGCATAAGGACCGATAACCATACCTGCAACCAATTCCCCAAGAACAGAAGACTGCTTTAAATATCGTGTAACAATGTAGCCAAAGATCCTGACGACTATGATGATGACAGAAAGCTGTAAAACCAATCTGGTCATTAAGTGAATCAAGGAAACATCATCATGCAATGAGTTCATCCTTTATATATGATTTCCAGAAGCTCGGTTTCTGTCTCAGCGGCAAGAATACTTTGACGAATGTCTTCCCGGGAAAGTATGCGGCTGATTTCTGCAAGGAATTCAAGATGGGGCCCTGTTTGTGACTCAGGGGAAATTGTCATCAGTAGAATTCTGGCAGGCTGCTTGTCCAATGTGTCAAATTCCACGGGATTACGGCTCACAGCAACAGCAACATGAAGTTCAGAAACAGTGTTTGTTTTTCCATGGGGAATGGCAACACCGTTATTCATACCGGTTGACATTTGACTCTCACGGTCAAGAATCGCTTTCAATATCACCTCTCTGTCCATATTCTGTCCATTTGCCACGATGATATCCACCAGTTCTTCAATTACTTCCTGCTTGGTGTTTCCAGGTAGATTGACTCGAACAGTATCCAGGGTAATGTGCTTCTTGAGGTTCATGACAACCTGTGTCTCCGATATTTCGTCCAGAAGAGAACTCCTCCAACAAGAATCATGCCAAGACAGAGGAGTTGTCCCATCGACAGTTGAAAGAAAATGAATCCAAGATGAGCATCCGGCTCACGGACAAACTCAATGAAGAATCGGAATAATCCATACCCGATAAGATAAAATGCCAGCATTGTACCTGGAAATTTCATCCTTTTGCGAAGTATCCACAGGATTCCAAAAAGTACGATTCCTTCAAAGAATGCCTCGTATAACTGAGAAGGATGCCGGAGTTCTTCGCCCAGAGCGCCGGGGAAATACATGCCGATTGATTTTTCTGTTGTTCGCCCCCACAATTCACTGTTAATGAAATTTCCAAGGCGCCCGAAAGTATATCCCAATGGAGTACAGGGAACGATAATATCAGATACTCGATCAAAATCCAGTTTTCGCTTCTTCATATAACGCACCGAAGCGAAAAGTAAGCCTATTAAGCCTCCATGGAAGGACATACCAGCTATACCAACAAACTTCCAGCCATTGGCTATGTCAAAGGGCAGGATGATTTCCAATGGATGCTGTATATAGTAGCTGAGATTATAAAAGATAACATATCCAAGCCGTGCTCCAATCACAAGACCCAATATGCTCGCCGATACAGTGCCTTGCAGAGAGTCGATACTCAGAACTGATTGAAGAGATTCTTTTTTCAATCTGTAACGACACAGCAGGTATACTGTAAGAAACGCAACAACATACATCAAGCCATAGTAATGAATGGCAAAACTGCCAATTTTCAGGAACACTGGATTCATCTTTTCCGGAAGATACTGCCACCAGTGGGTAAAACTATTCATGAAACAGAGTATATCGTATTGAGAAAAAGATGTAATGGACAGATGATGATACTTGCAGCTAAAATCAAGAAATCATGCAGGATGACAGACATGGAGCTCAAGAATAAAAAATTTCTCGTTATGGGTTTAGGCCTTCATGGAGGTGGCGTAGAAACAGCCCGTTATCTGGCCATGCATGGTGCCAGAGTTGTATGCACCGACCTTCAAAGCAGGGAAGTGCTTCAGAATTCTGTGAACAAGCTCTCCGGTCTTGGTATCCGATTCGTTTTAGGCCAGCACAATGTGGAAGACTTTGATGAGGCGGATATCATCGTTAAAAATCCTGCGATTCCATGGAACTCTCCTCTCCTCGCTGGCCGTGAGAATCTGGAAACGGATATCTCATTGTTTTTAAGGATTTCACACTCACCTGTAATCGCTGTGACAGGGAGCAAAGGCAAGTCAACAGTTGTTTCAGCCCTCCACAGCATCCTCATACGACACAACCCTGACACTCGCATCGGTGGCAATATTGCAGTGAATCCTCTCTCATTTGTCCATGAATTGACCGGCAATGAGCCTGTGATACTGGAACTCTCATCCTGGCAGCTGGGAGATTTACATTCCCATACTTTGTTACGGCCAAAGATTGCCTGTATAACAAATCTTATGCGGGATCATCAAAATCGTTACACCTCTTTTTCTCACTATGAAAGAGATAAAACTGAGATCTTCAAGAATTCAGGTTCCGAAGACTGGACTGTGTTCCCTGATAATGAATATGGGCGAAAATGGGCAAAATCTTCCAGGGGCAAATCCATATTGATTGGCCTTGATCAAGAGACGAAAACAGAAAGGAATTCTATTGCCTGGCTGGATAACAGGGGGAATGGATATTTGCGTATGGACGACGAGGTGGAGGAATTGTTGCCATCCAGACTGAAGGTTCCAGGTCAGGCATTTAAACAAAACATGCTTTTTGCTGGTGTAATAGCCCGATTATGGGGCTGTGAAACCGGGTTGATACGGACAGCTCTGGCAGGATTTCAGGGTGTGCCCTACCGGATGGAGAAATTTCTGGAAGCTGACGGAGTGAGTTTCTACGATGATACCACTGCCACTATTCCAGACGCAGCCGCTGCGGGTCTCAATGCTCTGTCATGCCCTGTAATTCTAATCGCCGGAGGTACGGACAAAGCGCTGGATTTTTCATCATTTGATGAAGTTGCGTGTAAGCCGAAGAAAATTCTTATGCTGTCCGGGAGTGCGACTGATAAATGGATGCCAAGATTGAAAAAACTGGGGGCTTCAGTCGATGGTCCATTCGACAGTATGGATTCTGCTGTCGATGAAGCACTGTCTCATGCCGAGAATGGAGACGCTGTGCTTCTCTCTCCTGGAGCTGCAAGTTTTGGCATGTTTCAGCATGAGTTCAGGAGAGGTGATACATTTAAGTCCTGTTGCAGGTTGAGAACAGGTCAGCAGGCATTGATTCTATAGAAAATTTACTGTGGGCAACCTCTAAACTGAAGTTTTTATCGCAAGACCACCATATTTCCATACAGAGAAAGCAATTAGACAATTTCCCAATGTTACGTTACTGGGGATATATAGCGACTACATACTGACCCCCAAAAGATTCAGGATTACTCTTTGATGGTTTACTGGTTCTGTAACCCGCGTGAAGGATGCGGATTCTTTACAATCAAATTCAATTGTGTTTTGGCAAATAGTCGCAAGACAATTTAACGCCGTTCGGAAGCTATGGACGAGTTCTCCATCGTCTGTTTGTTTTGTTGATGCTTTCGCCAGGGCTTTACCAGATTTTTCCGCAGGAGAAACGATGGATTTCTTTTTCTTCTCCCTTTCAATGGCAGAAGCTTCATCTTTAAAGAGAATGGGAGCCATCCGTTTCCGCATTTCCCATTCAACATAGTAGGCAAGCATACAAACCAATACATGCGCCCGAACCCTGTCCTCCAGGCGGTGATAAACGGGCCGTAGCTTCAAGTCCACCAACTTTATGTAGCGAAATGCCTGTTCAACGTTGGAGAGCCGTTTGTACGCAAATACAACCTTTTCGTCAGAGAGTTCTTCCTGTATTTCCCTGTCAATGCTCGCTTCAGTTAGCATTCCTCGGTCACCGACCACAGTGATCCGTTCAAGACCGAAGCGATTTCGGAGTTTTTCAATCTGGCTGGAAACCGTCATCGGATCGGCTGTGTTGCCTTCAAAGACTTCAACCCCCACAGGACGTCCTTCTGAGTCACAAAGAAGACCCACTTCAATTTGTAGCTTGCCCCTCTTACCATCTCGAGAGTATCCCCGTTTAGCGAGGGGACAGTGTTTTCCCTCATACCATGCAGATGTTAGGTCGTAAAAAACTAACGAACCGTTTTTGAGGTGTCTGTCGGCTAGCTTCGTTTCAATCGTATGCTGACGTTTTAAGAGCCAATCAAGCGATTTGTCAATGTCATATTCTCCAATGGTTTCATCCAGACCAATCTGTTCTGATAAAGTCGTGGTCTTTGATGGTCCGATAAGTTCCCTAAAAGTGGCCAGTTTCGATTGTGGATGAAGAATACGTTGGGCAATAAGGGCGATAATCAAATTACGTTCGGGAGTTCGGCGGGAGGAAATTAACCGAGGGATATCAAGATCTTTCATAACCTTGAGGATGGCAACGGCATGACCATGCGGTAGAGTTCGAGTGATTTTGAAATCATTTCCAGATAGGGCTTCTGGTCCTTCTTTAAGCAACCGTCGAAGGCCTTCAACGGCATGACCTGGCAGTTTGGTTAAATTAGCCAGAGTCTTTTTGACAACGCGGCCATTCTCTCGGTGGTCTTCCCGCAGCAGAATGCAGGGAGGCGAATTTCTGTTTGGTACTATTTGAATATACATGGGTATATTATGAAATATATCTACATAATTGTCAATACATAAATATAATAAAATTGTAATATTACATGGGGACGTTTTGAAGGCAAAACTATCTCAACTTTTTTCTATATAAGTATTTAGCCCGAAATTCCCTTAAAACTTCAGTTTAGAGATTGCCTTGACATTATCAGTGAAGTTTGATAAACTCCTGCATAATTTCTTTAGGAGGTTCAAATACTATGAAACTATTAACAAGAGCGGTACCCCTGGTGGCGCTTGTCGGATTTCTCGTTCTCATTGGATTGGGAGGCTGTCTCGCAACAAGTGAGGGATTGAGTGATCTGGATTCGGTAGCTGCTGATAAGGACGCGCTAGACATTAGCTATGCGGGTACAGACAGCGTAACTTCAGTAACCCAGGCATTGACCCTACCGACTACCGGAGACAACGGAACCACCATAACGTGGGTCAGTAGCGATACCACCGTCATCGCCAATGACGGAGCGGTTACCCGCCCGGCTGCCGATGCGACAGTCACTCTCACCGCGACGATAACAAAGAATGAGGCAAGCGACACAAAGACCTTCACCCTGACGGTTAAAAAAACTCTGAGCGATGCCGAGTCGGTAGCTGCTGATAAGGCCGCGCTAGACATTGGCTATGCGGGTACAGACAGCGCAACTTCGGTAACCCAGGATATGACCCTGCCGACTACCGGAGCCAGCGGAACCACCATATCGTGGACCAGTAGCGATACCGCCGTCAACGCCAATGACGGAGCGGTTACCCGCCCGGATTTTATTGGTGCCGATACGTCTGTCACTCTCACCGCGACGATAACAAAGAATAGTGCAAGCGACACAAAGACCTTCACCCTGACGGTGATTAAGAAAGATCAGGTAGATATCACTAACCTGGATTCCGCCGCATTCTCCCTCACTGTTGCCAATACAACTGTACCGGCACTGACAGGGGCAACCCACACCGCGATGGTCGGCGGCAGCCTATCCCTAACGGCGGGTACCGACTACGACCTGAGCATTACCGGAACTGGCGTAAGCTCCGGCGCTGTCAGCATCGCCAATGACGGCACCATCACCATAGCCGACAGTATCGTGGTGAGTGATGGAGGACTCTACACCGTAAAGGCCACCGGTAAAGGTAACTACAATGGCGAGAAAACGGCCAACTTCACTCTGACAGTCGAGGTCGTGTACAGCGTAGGCGACACCGGCCCTGCCGGAGGGAAAATCTTCTATGAAAATGCTAACTATGTTACCGACGGCTGGCGCTATCTGGAGGCGGCCCCCAGTGATCTTTCTGTTACTTATAAATGGGGTGATACTGCGACAAGTGTGACAACAGGTACAGCCATAGGAACCGGAAAATCCAACACAGCGGCTATCGTTGAAGCCTTGGATGGCGCCGGTTTCACAGAAGACTATGCGGCAAAGGCATGTGCTGACTATTCATCTGGAGGGAAGGATGACTGGTTTTTGCCATCCAAAGATGAATTGAATGAGTTGTATAAGCAGAAGAATACAGTTGGTGTCGCGTCTAATATCTACTGGTCCTCGTCGGAGTTCAGTGCCGGCAACGCGTGGAGGCAGAGCTTCTACAATGGCTACCAGGACTACAGCTACAAGCTCACCGACAACCATGTCCGTGCGGTGAGGGCTTTTTAACTATTTATCTATTTAACAATTGCTTTAGCGGCAGCGCAGGTTGCCGCTAAAGCGCGATTTTTAGAATTAAGAGGGAATTCCAGGAGCACCGGCTTTTGGAATTCCCTATTTAACGTAGATGGTTGTCAAAAACACAACCGATTTTTGAAAGAACCCCCATTTAGAGAGTTTTTGAATTAGCCCGGATATACTTCCTATGGGGTTTATGGTGTCCTTATTTAGCCAAATTCATCACGATGGCCGTAACAGGAACCGAGGAGGCTCAGGTGTTGAATTTCCTTAAGCCATCCAGCCTACACAAAGGTCTACTTATCAACTTTGGGTAAAAATCACTCCAACACAAAAGACTCAGTTTTAATCTGCGAAAATCTGCGTAATCTGCGGATAAATTAGACTCTGATTTCGCGGGGCTCCCTCTCCTGAAGAAAAATGATTGGTGTATTCTGATTCAGGCTCATGCCAGGGGAGGTTGCCTTAATTTCTTCGTCAATTTCCTGAAGCTGTTTTTTAGAGGTGCCCCATATTTTATTCCTTAACGCCTCGCTTCACAGTTTTCTCATTCCGCGCGCGGAATGAGAAATACTTGTGGAAGCGGTTGTTCGGCAGTCCTTCATATGGTGTTTTGGATTGGGATGTCGTACTCGACACCACGATCATCCTTTGCCTGCACTGAGTATCTGGCTCCGACACTTGTTCCCGTGGCCGTGAGTTGGATGTCGGAGATACGCTCCAGTTCCAAATCATGTGATGCGACGTGCTTTGGCAACCAGTCGGTATAGTAGCCGATCGACTTGCGAAGTCGCCGAGGATAACGAATGGGAGGAACAAGCTTGCCGCTGGGGAAGAGGATGTGGAATTCATGTCCATCGGCTTTCCGAATGAGGTCTGGCAAGATGTCCACAATGTACTCACCATCGACATAGTTCATCAGGCTGAAGAACGAATGTCCGAAGTTGTGGAGCATGGACTTGATATTCTTGTATTTCATCTCTCTTGCCGAACGGTAAACTAACCGGCGTGGCATAGCCGCGTCCGTGTTAAGCGCCTTGTTAGGCCGCTCTGGTTTGTACTCAGAATGTTCTGATGCGTGGTCAGGTTGTCTTTCCGTTGACCCAAAGTTCAGATTCGGCTAGGTCGATGTCATCATTCCAGATGATACCATATCCTCCGGTGTCGACGTGAACTTGTTTGAATAGGTAGCTGTTTTTTAGGGGCTCAAAAACGCTTTCCTTGAGGAGGGGCGTGCAGTCATAGATTTTAGTTGTGCCATTTTCGAAAAGGACTTCTAGTTCATTGTTGCGAAGGGGGACGACACGTGTGATCTTCGGGTATTTCATTCTATTCGAGACCTGGCAGTTTGCGGAATTCCCGGGAGTTCCACATCGAAAGCAGATCATCCTTGTACATTTTCGCCCACTCTCTAACAAGAGATTGAGCTTTCGATGTCAGATCTCCCTCAATCATCTCCAGCGTTTTGATGTCGAAAACACCGTTGTATTCATTGTAAACTGCGTGAAAATGTGGGACGCCATGTTCGCTGAAGTACATCTTTATGACTATTCCAAAGAATCTCGTTATTACTGGCATTCTGCCCCCTATCTAATTATAGTGGAAAAAATCTGAACTTTCAATTGCGTTCCTGCTACGCTTGAGCATTCCACCAGAGCGACCTAACGTCTCCATAACCTGCCGCCTCGCAGCGAAGCTAGAAGCGGTCAGGTTCATGGATTTGTTAAAAACCGTGATAAGGATTCACACAGAGCTATAGCAATCAATTATTGAATAATAATTTCAAATATAGTGATACCATCAATATCAGCAGCTATATAATTACCATCTGGTGAATATGCTAAGAATTCAACAACCTGCATTCCTGTTTTTAGTTGCTGAACTTTTTCTCCTGTAACAACATCCCATATTGTTATTCCATCAATATCAGCAGCTATATATTTGCCATCTGGTGAATATGCTAAGAATTCAACAACCTGTATTCCTGTTTTTAATTGCTGAACTTTTTCTCCTGTAGCAACATCCCATATTGTTATTCCATCAATATCAGCAGCTATATATTTGCCATCTGGTGAATATGCTAAGAATTCAACAACCTGTATTCCTGTTTTTAATTGCTGAACTTTTTCTCCTGTAGCAACATCCCATATTGTTATTCCATCAATATCAGCAGCTATATATTTACCATCTGGTGAATATGCTAAGAATTCAACAACCTGCATTCCTGTTTTGATCCTAGTATAATAATTTTGGACCTCAAAAGATACACACGATAGCAATTGAAATACCATTAAACCAATTACAATTTTTTTCTTCATTCCACATTCCTCTTAAAATAAATATTTATATTGTTATGATTACTATACAATCTTTGATAACTCTCATTTCAATTTTTTTCCTAATAGCACAAAAAAATGTGTTTTTAACGTGAAGCTGAGCGGCCGGGCTGAAGCGAAGCGCAAGCCCGGTCCGACTCAAGCGATTGGTTCGGCATTTTTTGCTTCATATTCTTTGCAAAACTCTAAAGCGGCATCACCCATGGCGCCTGTAATAATCAATTTTCTTCTTTGTTCATTAAAATCTCCAAAGCGACTTGGATGATAAGTATGAATCCATAACACTCTTTTACTGCCAATAGTGATTATCCAATACTTTCCAAGCCTATCTTCAATATTATTAAATTTTTCTCTTCAATTAATTTATTGTCTTTACAATAATGCTCAATTATCGATACCTTCGCTTTATCTCCTTGGGTAATAACGATATCAGGTTCAAATATAATTATTTCTTCTTTTAGATATTCTTTACAATTATGAAAAAGGGTACTATCCGCTTGCGCCCCCTTATCCTTTAATTGACAACATTTGGCACTATTAACGTGTGCAAAATAACCGACCATATCTTCAACTGTCAACTCTTTTAAGGAATGATCAAATCTGCAAAGAATATAGTAAGCTATTTCACAAGTTCTGTACCAGTGCGCACTTTTTACTTTTCCCTTAGCGATCCATTCACCAGGTTTCCAATTTAGTCTTCGCTGAATAGTTTTATCGCCAGCCGACCATCCTCTATCCAAAGACAGGAATAATAACTTCGGAATATTCTTTCCATAATGTGGACCTAAATCAGGTTCTCTTGGAAATTCAAATTTAATGCTGGCATCCATACATTTCTTCTTATGTATGCACGTAAAATCACCACTTGCAGAAATTCCGTTTAATCTATAATATTCGGTGAGCTTTGATATAAGATTTGTTAATTCCATAGAGAAACCTTTCATTACATTTGCGATGTCTTTACATGTAAGATGCCGAACTACTGAGTGTACTGCAATATCGAATATAGCTTCCTTCAATACTCCATATCCGAATATAGCATGTAAATAAGCGGTGCTATCCTGTAGAATTCCGGTGATTCTCCCTACTATCCTGCAAATCTGCCAGTATAGTACACCGATTGCCGCTAATCTGCAAGTTTATTGGCGAAAATACTCCATTTCTGTCGATATATTGAATCAATTGCCGGATTCTCCTCGTTTACTATTACATATGAATGACCGAGCCACTCTTCAAAGCCCCAAATTGCTGGATCAGCTTCGCGCTGCGCTACGAGTGAAGCACTATGCCTACCGCACGGAAAAATCCTACGTGTACTGGGTCCGGCGCTGTACCTCAGTGGTGTGTCCACATCCGCTTTCCAGACGACTCTTGCCTCGATTCTGGGCGAAGATTGCCGGACTGTCGGCGACGAACATAGTCCGCTTGAAAAGGTTCTGGGAAGATGAGTTTCTTCAGTGGGAGAAACGTGATTTGAAAGCTAAGGAATAGCCTGCATCTGGGTGGACAGCATCTACTTCAATGTGAGACTTGATGATCAAAGGAGCTGCATTCTTGTAATCATGGGAACTGACAGGGATGGGAAGAAGGAACTTCTAGCAGTCAGTGATGGATACAGGGAAAGCTCACAAAGCTGGAGGGAGATACTGCTCCAACGGAAAGCCCGGGGTCTCACCGCCGCCCCCAGGCTGGCCATTGGGGATGGTGCGCTGGGTTTCTGGAATGCCCTGGATGAAATCTTTCCAGAAACAAAAAAACAGCGTTGCTGGGTGCACAAAACAGCGAATGTGTTAAGGGCACCTCTAAAAAACCTTATTTCGTTTTTGGCTTGATCTTTTTCCTCTCTGCTGCGTTGTCAAAATGCTCACGTAAGCAGGTGCGTACCACAGGAGCAAAGCTCCGAGGAACGCACCGCCAATGCGCCAAATTCCAAAAACGGTTTTTTAGAGGTTGCCTATGGTTTGGAAGCTCTGCCTGGAGGATGAAAAGAACTGGCGAAAGCTACGTGGATACAAGCTGATCCCCAGTGTTATTGAGGGTGTGTTTTGTAAAGATGGAGTCTTCAAGGAAGAGGCCGCGTGAAAAAAATGAAGGATTTGAAATTTTCTCATCCACAACTATTGACAATAACTCGACCGAGAGTTGTGATTCAGCGAATTGCTCGTTGGGGCAATGAAGCTCTCTGCCGGGGAGGGGTGTTGTAAATTGTTACTTTATCAGGTATTAAGGGCACCTCTAATTCTATATTGGAAGCAATTGCTTCATCGAACAAGCTTTCTAACACTGTAAATGGCTACTCATGATTGTCATTGAACCTTTAATGAATTATCATGAAACTATATGCCATTGAATCCTCACGACCTCCCGGTCTACACCCAGAGAAACCGTATTCTTGAATCTCTGAAGGAAAATCAAGTTATCGTCGTTGAAAGTCCTGCTGGTTCGGGAAAAACAACTCAGCTGCCCATTTTACTGCATGAAGCTGGGTACGCGGAAAAAGGTATTATCGGCGTAACTCAACCGAGACGTATCGCTGCTGTTGGCGTGAGCCGCTACATCGCAAGGCAGTTGGATACTGTTGTAGGGGATTATGTCGGCTACAAGATGAGGTTTGAAGACATCACAAGCCGGAAAACACGTGTGAAGATTCTTACCGATGGAACCCTTCTCCAGGAGATGAAAGGTGATCCTCTGCTCTCCCACTATGATGTACTAATGCTGGATGAGGCCCATGAACGGACATTGAACATTGACTTCATTCTTGGACTGTTGAAAGAAATATTGCCCTTGAGAACTAATCTGAAAGTTATAATTTCATCCGCAACATTGAATCCCAGAGTTTTCAGCAGGTATTTTGATCACTGCCCAATCGTCTCCATTGATACACCGGTGTATCCCGTGACAGTCAAATATACTCCCCTGCCCCTGACAGGTAAGGATGATATACTGCTGAATACAATGACATCCACTGTGGAAACAATTGTGCAAAAGATGTCATCCGGTCAGCTGGAGGAAGGTGACATTTTGATCTTCTGTACAGGCGAGAAACTCATCAAGGAAACTGTAATAAGCCTCACAGGATGTAAGGTTCGCCGAAAACTCCACATAATGCCTCTTTATGGACGACTGGGCAGTGAGGAACAGGAAAAAGTTTTTGATCAGGCGCCCAATGGCTTAAAAAAAGTTGTTGTGGCCACCAATGTAGCTGAAACCAGCATTACAATTAATGGTATAAGTGCTGTTCTGGATACAGGACTGGCCAAGCTAAATTTCTACAATCCCCGAACCTTTACAAGTGCCCTGGTGGAAACAGAGATTTCCCGGGCATCAGCAGATCAGCGGAAAGGCAGAGCTGGACGGACTGGACCGGGGGTATGTTATCGCCTCTACTCAGAGAAGAATTATCTGAAACGACCGGAATTCACTCCTGAAGAGATATACCGTACCGACCTCGCCGAAGTGGTATTAAGAATGGCTGAGATTGGAATTCATGATTTTGAGTCCTTTCCTTTCATCAGCAAACCCTCAGACAAAGGTATTCATGGTGCTGTTGAAACACTCCGACTTCTGGATGCTATTGACCAGGACAACAATCTTACCAATGTGGGAAAGAGCATGGTGCTCTATCCCCTTATGCCCCGACATGCCCGAATGATAGTAGAATCAATATCCCGATACCCGGATGTGCTCAAGGAAACCATTATCGCTGCTGCGTTTCTTTCCACCAATGCTCCATACCTTTTACCTCAAGGAGAAGAATTGGAGGCGAGAAAAGCGCATCATACTTTCCGATCCGAATTCTTTGGTGATTTTGCCAGCTATCTCAATCTGTATTGGGATTATAAAGAGGCAAAAAATAAAGTAGAGTTTGCAAGACGTTATTATCTGGATAAAAAAATTCTTGATGAAATTCTGGCAATTGTTCAGCAACTTGAAGAGATAACCGGAAAAACGGGCACCCCCGTTTCGGAAGGAGGAACAACCGAAGATTTCATCAAAGCCTGTGCACGGGGATTAATTCCCTTTGTCTGTGTCAAGGATGGTCGATTTACCTACCGAAGTGTTGCCGCAGACCGCATCGTCATACATCCCGGTTCTGTTCTTTTCCGGGAGAATCCAGAATTCATCGTTGCTGGAGAAATTGTCCAGACAAGTCAAACCTATGCCCGGTCAGTTTCACCCATACAGAAATCCTGGTTATCAGCGATTCATCCCAGACTACCTGAAATGCTTCTCGACAGTAAGAGAGCTTTCAAGGGCAAAGAAAGAATTGAAAAGCAGAAGGATACCATGGATCGTATCTGGATTTTCGGTGAACCTTTCGCTGTTACACGCACTCCGGGCAGAGGTGGAAAGAGGCGGGTCAATCTTGAATGGAAAAAACTCCATAAAATGCTTGCTGAGAACAATGAAGCTCTGCCGGATTTCGGTTCCATGAGAGGCACCCTCTTCCTGGAGAAAGATGAAATCCTGCCGGATTCCAAGATCAACACAATCATCAGAATTGCAAGGTCATTAAACCCGAAAAAGGATATTCGACATCATGTTCCCAGGGGAAATTATCATATTCACAAGAAAGATCACCGGGAGAATTTAGTAGCTGAACTGGAAAGTCTTCTTATGGTAATCAAAGGGAACAGACACAAAAAGAAAAAGGCCATGGGATTTGTTACCCTGTACTCGGACGGGGCAGGCCACTACTGGTTCAAGGCTATTCGAAACTTCAATGGAGCTGTCGCTGTGAGTCTTGCGAGCCTGGAATCCCTGGCAGACTATTCAGGGAAAGATTCCGATACCGAAACAACTCAAATTCTCAGCCGCATGTACAGACGTGTGGAAAACATGATGCAATAGCACTGGATCGGACATGGTGATCAGCCGATAATCAACCATGTTTCCTCGTCGATTTCATGCGCTTATTTTCACATTGTCTTATTTATTTACATATCCCATTTCAGCCATTGAATTAACCCTGAACCAACAGCAAATTGCAGTTTTACACTCTGAGATGCTCATCTCCCAGACGATTCCCGATTCAACCAGCAATGGCCTGCCTGCAATCAAGCTGGAGACACTCTTCCCCTGGCTGACTGAGATTGCCTACATGGTGATAGCATCTGATACAGATCTACAGCGATGGGAATCTGACCGCCTGAAAAAAGAAGACTGGAGCAGTATAAAACTGGTATGGAACCTGGATCGGTGGGAAGTGAACGTGGAGCAGGATGTTTTTACTTCCCCCGATCGGATTTCTGTCCATGGAACCATTCTTGATGTCCCTTCACTGCGGATCTGGTCTTCCATACATGATGAAGAGTATATCGGCGATCTCAAATCCGCCCTGGCATTTCGTCATCTGGAAATTGAATGGCATGAGTTCCAACGATTACCCTATCTGCTTCATAACATTCCTCAGAACTCCCTTCCCCATCTGGTTTTTCTGGATGATGTGGATCTTATTGACCTGCTGCCGGATCTTGCATCCTACAGCCGTATAATTGATGCATCGTCGCAGTGGTTAACAACTGCTTCTGATAGTTTTACTGAGGGGGAATATCCCTATCCGTTATCACTGAATCTTCGGGATGGTATAACCAGTTTGCAATGGCTACTCGCAGAAAATCCTGACTTATTCGACCCGGGACACCCAATTCCGGATGTCATTTCCGATATATTGAAAATCACAATCACCTATGCGGACAGCGTTATCGATACCACAACGCCAATGAAATCTCTTGACTCAGGTGAGGCTGTAGCCGCGGTTATTACTCCATGGTCTGGCAATACAGCATCGAAGGACAACCGTTCATACACATCGTTACCAGCTCCAGGAAACTCTATAAAAGTATTGAGAAGTCACTATGTTGCCATTCCCAGAGGTCTTTTACCCCATGATGCCCAGATTTCCAGCCTTGCTCTTAATGATGCTCTCCGCTTCAGTCGCTTAGTTATCAACAGTCAGTCCGCGCCCATACCCATCAAGCCCCGTTTATCGCGATACCTGAAAGCATACTCCCGAATTGGACGATTGGTTTTATCGGGAGAGATGAAGGCTGCCGAGGGCATCAGAATTCTGAATGCGTATACTGACGGAAGATGATTAATAAGCACTTTTGTGAAAGTTAGAGATGATTCAATTCCTTCTCTCCATGATACTTCCAGCCGTCACAACCAGTATCCTCAGAACTTCAAAAATCTAGCTCTTAAACTCTGCCACCAATCCCTGCAATGAAGATTTTGCGTCCCCAAACAGCATCCTTGTATTGTCGCAGAAGAACAGAGGATTATCGACTCCGGCGAATCCGGGATTCAAAGACCGCTTGAACACAATGACCGTCCGGGCCTGATCAACATTGATAACCGGCATACCGTACAAAGGTGAACCCTCATCACTTCGTGCCGCCGGGTTTACCACATCATTAGCACCAATTACAAGTACAACTTCCACCATTTCAATCGTTGGATTCACATCATCCATCTCACGGAGTTGCTCATAAGGAACATTGGCCTCAGCAAGAAGGACATTCATGTGGCCGGGCATTCGTCCGGCTACCGGATGGATGCCAAAATTAACATCGGCACCATTTTCTTCCATAAGGGAAGCCAGCTCTTGAACCGCATGTTGGGCCTGGGCAACGGCCATGCCGTAACCTGGAACAATGAGCACGTTTTGAGCTGCTTCCAGTATGGGATAGGCGTCTTCCACCGTAATTGGATTAGCCTCGCCGGTGAAACCAGCACTCTTCTTCGCACTGTCGCCTGCACCGAAACCACTAAAAAGCACATTGGACAGAGATCGGTTCATAGCCTTGCACATAATGTTGGTGAGAATGATTCCACTCGATCCTACCAATGCACCGGAAACAATAAGAACATTGTTCCTGATCACGAAACCTGCCGCACATGCGGCCATTCCGCTGTAGGAATTGAGTAGGGATATGACAACCGGCATATCTCCACCACCGATTGGAATAACAACCATTACCCCCAGTATGAGACTCAAGCCTCCAAGGAGGATCAGTACTGTATAGGGGGTTAGGAACGACAGATAGCTTTCAGCAGCCATCATGGGCCTGCCAATGGAGATGAGAAAAATGGCCACCAGTATCAGCAAAACCACCAAACCGTTCACCACCTGCTGACCGCCGTAAAGAATGGGTCTGGAGGTCATTTTTTCAGACAATTTTCCCCATGCAATAATGGAACCAGTGAAGGTTACCCCGCCGATCAATATGGTTACCCCTATTATCACCAGGGAATTCCATGGTGTCGATCCGATAAGTCCTGCAGTGTTCAGACGTTGAAATTCCACCCAGCCAACCAGAAGACTGGCAATACCGCCAAAGCCATTAAACAGGGCAACCATCTCTGGCATCGAAGTCATGGCAACAAGACGGGCAGCAAGCAAACCAATAACCGAACCAGCTGTCAGTCCCGCTGCAATCCATGGCCAGTGAATGATTGAATCCGATACCAGTGCGGTAACGATGGCCAACAGCATGCCGATGGCTGAAATTAGATTCCCCTTGCGGGCCTTATCCGCCTTACCAAGCATCTTGAGTCCAAACACAAAGAGCATGGCTGAGACAATGTAAAGTAAATTGGTCAAAGTCTCAGGCATCTATTTTTTCTCCCCGGCAAACATACCAAGCATTCTGTCGGTAACGAAATAACCACCGACAACATTGATCGTTGCAAACATGACAGCCAGTGTTCCCAGGATGGTACGCAACATGTCATCTTCAACATTCCAGGTTCCCAGAAGGCTGATCAGTGCACCCACGATGGTGATGCCGCTGATAGCATTGGAACCAGACATCAATGGCGTGTGTAATTGACTTGGGACTTTGGAAATGAGTTCAAAACCCAGAAAAGTTGCAAGTACCAGAACGAAAATGAGCATTATTCCCATGATTTTCTCCTATTTATTGTAATGGTCGAGTATGCCTGGATGGACAATCTGGCCATCACGGACGATAACACAACCGACGGCGATCTCGTCAGGATTTTCTCCAGTGCCGAGCTTGAGTCTTCCAGAGTCAGCATCCCTCAGGTGAGTGATGAGATTCACCATGTTGGCGGCAAGCATCTGACTGGCATGGATGGCAACCTCACCGGGGAGATTGTCAATACCAATAATCCTGACACCATCAATGGAGACCTCTTTGTCAACCTCAACTCCTTCTACATTGCCCCCGCTGCCAGCAGCCAAATCAACAATAACGGAACCTTTCTTCACTCCCTTGAGCATTTCCGCCGTGATGATAACCGGTGCTTTTCGACCGAAGAGCTTGGCCGTTGTAATGGTTATATCCGCCTGAGCAACAGCTTTGGCCATAGCATCACGCTGCATGACCAACTGTTCGTCTGTAAGGGCTTTGGCATATCCATCTTTAGTCTGACCTGTTTCCCCAAGTTCAACCTTGATGAATTTTGCACCCAGTGATTGAACCTGTTCTTCCACAACAGGACGGGTATCGAAAGCCTCAACACGGGCACCAAGCCGCTTAGCTGTGGCAATGGCCTGTAAGCCAGCAACTCCTGCCCCAATAACAAAGACTCTGGCTGGTGCAAGAGTTCCGGCCGGGGTCATCATCATAGGTAGAATCTTATCCAGCCGTTCAGTTGCTTTGATAACAGCCACATAACCCGCCAGAGATGCCTGAGAACTCAGGACATCCATCTTCTGGGCCAAAGTTGTTCGGGGAATCATTTCAAGACTGATGACATTGATCCCAGCAGCGGCATAGGATTCAACAAGTTTCCTGTTATTGTAGGGATCCAGAAGGCTGATATGGATGGCGCCCTTCTTCATCCTGGAAACACTCTTTTTCGGCGTGGGATTGATTCGCATCACAACATCGGCTGATTCGAGAAGAGTGCTCTGTTTTTTCTCAACTTTTGCCCCGGCAGCCAGGTATGCCTCATCGTCCCAATGATCCGATAAATTTGTTTCCACAACAACTTCAGTGCCTTCAAGTGCTATGAGTTTTTTTACGGCATCGGGAATAAGAGCCGCTCGGCTGTCTTCAGCCTCCTTTGGTATGGCTATAATCATGTTTACCTTCCAGTTTTGTAAAATCTAATTCCTGTTGGAACAACTAATTGGATTGCTACAACTTGAAATTGTTCCTCTTGCGAGTTTCCCTTCCCCAGAGTATACAAGGTTTTCAATATATTCAATAGCTGTTTTCATTGTGAAAAAATACAGATTATACCATGATGAACACAACATGAAATTTTCATATCAGGGATTGCTTTCCACCCTCCTAATACTGCTGACCTCCTGTGCGGGAACATATTCTGCTCTGATGCAGCCCGGTCAAGAACCTGCGATAGAAGAATCACTTTCCGTACCAGAAGTCATTCCATCAGCAGACATTGCAATTCCAACTCTGCATGAACGTCTTTCCGTGTATCCAGACCGAATCGATCAGCGGAATATTGGTATACGGGTTTTCCCCCAGGATACTGAAATCGTTTCAATCTCGAACATGGAACTTGTGACACTTACCCCCAACCACAGAGAACATGATACTCAGTGGTTCACCACAAACGCGGGAGCAATTGGACTCCAGGCGGATGGCTACATCACCCAGGTTGTACCGCTGATTGACGGAAAAATTACCGAGGTCAAACTTGAACGAACAGATTCCATTGTTCGACGGATCGGAGAACTCACAACCGGCTTCCAACCCAAGAGCGTACGATTCAGCCCTGACGGACGCTATCTTTTTACTATTCACCTGGGAGATGAAATTGCCATCAACCAATATAGGGTGAGTCCTTTCGAATGGGTTCGCAGCTTCAATGTTCCCGATGAGGCTGCCCACCATAAGGGTTTTGTTGAATCCTTCATCCTTGAGAAACGGGGAGAATTATGGATTTCTCAAATGACAACAAACAGCATTCATATCTTCAATCTGGAAACTGGAGCCTATATAGCGCAGGTGGAGCTGAGCGGCTCATGGCCCAAGCTGCTCGTTGCTTCACCTGATGAAAGAATGATGTATGTTTCCTGCTGGATTAGCAATTCTATTTCTGTGATCAATACAGAATCATACAGGGAAGTAAGCAGTTTCAAAACGGGACCCATTCCACGAGGGTTAAGTTTGAGCCGGGATGCTTCGGAAATTCTAGTAACTCGATTTTCAGATTCGGCTGTAGACAGGATAAATCTCAGTACCGGGATAACACATATAGTCCATGACGCAGGGCCGAAAAAACCTTATGCCATGCGTCATATTGTCTACGATGATTCCAGGGAAGAATACTACATCACAGCCATGGGGGTAAACCGTGTTTACAGACTTTCGGAAACTGGTCAATGGATGGGACACTGGGAAGTGGGAGATAAGCCCAATACCTGTGATATTTCTCCCGATGGACAATGGCTTATTGTGTCCTGCCGGGGTCCTAATAACCCCGATACTGGCTATTTAACAAGAAGTTATGAATATGGGAAAATTTACTTCATCAATTTGGATATCGGGGAAGTTGTGTCATGGATTTGGGGTCGAGATCAACCGACAGGACTTGATGTAAGCCCTGATGGTCAGTATTTAGCTTTTACGAATTTCCTTTCTCACAGTTTGGAGTTGTATGAATTTTAGAGGTGCCCTAATATCGTTGTGACACGGTAAATTTTGCTTTATTATGAAAGGAGAACTTGTCGGCAGAGGATATTGTAGTTCCTTTGAACAGACATTATACCAGAAACAATCTCACAATATGGAGGAAAAAATGATTATAGCCACTAAAATCCAGAGAAGACACAATGGATACTTGATCCCTTCATTTTAATTATATATACTTTAAATATTGAATCTTATAATATGAAGTTGACCGTAAGTTCATGAACAACAGTGTTCTGACAATCTTGACTTACACCAATAATTTTATTGTCTGATTCTAATACTTTGTAATGAGAACCAGGACCTTATGTTAATGACAAAAAAACAACTCAGATTGCTGCTTCCTGTTTCCTTCGTAATATATGTCTTCGGATGTTCAGTTCCTGATTACTCTGATTTAGACAAGTCATGGAATTATGGTTTCAATTCAGCCACCAAATTTGTTATGACATCTAAATACTATTGGAATGAAAACCTTCCTGAAAATATTGAAGTAACAACAGCTGATCCAAATGCATTTATTAAACCTCTACTCAATGAAATTGATCTGGAGAAGGGCTATACCTATTTCACCAAAGTCTCCAGCTATTATTCATCACTTGTTGGATCTTCGTCTTCTACCGAACATGGGTTCCATCTTATTGAAAGGGATGGCAAATTATATATCAAGACGGTGATACCAGATTCCAAAGCGGCAGAATCCGGTCAGATCGAGAGAGGATATCGACTTGTTACAATAAATAATAATGCTGTACCGGACAATCTCATTGATACATTCAAAGAAATCCAGAAGGCAAAAAGCAATACCTTTACATTTGAAAATACTGATGGCAATGAAATAACAGTTACTGATTTAAAAAAGTCTGTGACAACAACCCCATTCATTCACTCATTTGATGATGGGACTGGCTCTGGCTCCAGTAACAAGGGAAAGATCTTAAATACTGCAAATACTGCTGATGTGGTGGGATACATGCTGTACTCATCATTTCTACATGAACCTTATGATGAATTGATTGAGGCATTAGAGTATTTCAATAATCAAGGGATAACCGAATTGATATTGGATCTGAGGTATAATGGCGGAGGATTTATAAACTCCGCAATAGCAACGATGAGTGCTTTGACTGAGAAAGAAAATCTGGGAAAACCTGCAATCTACCTCAAATTCAGCAGTACCAATACAACTGCGGATAGTAGTGTATACAACTTTTTTACAGAAACTCAGATCGACAATAATAAGCTTATAAATCTGGACCTGGAAAGAGTATTTGTTTTAACGACTAGATCATCTGCGTCAGCAAGTGAATTACTGATCAAAGGTCTTGAGCCATATATGGATGTCCATCATATTGGCACAACAACATATGGAAAACCTGTTGGGCAGAGCTTATTCTCGAGCCATGAAAATTATGGTTATTATTTCAGGCTTGTAACATTCAGTTATTTCAATCAGGACGCGTATATGAATAATGATTTCAGTGAATCACGGTTGTTCTTCAATGGAATAATCCCTGATTATGAAATTTCTGAGTTCAGAAAAAAGATTATAACATCCACAGGTACAGATAAAACTGTGTATGTTTTAGAGCCTTTTGGTTCGGAAGATGATCCACTGGTTGCGGCAGCTCTTCACTATATTAAGAATGGTTCATATCCTGCTGTGGCCAGCACCGCACTGTCAAGCTCCGCAGATACCTGGAACAGCCTGACAGCCTATCAGAATGAAACGTTTCCAATGTCCGGACTTTTTCTTTCTCCAGAAATTATAATGAAATAGAGACTATTCAGCGAAACTCATTCTATGGCCGGAAATGGATCACCTGGGATGGCGCGCTCAACGCATCCTGGCTGGATGGTTCCATTTGATTTGAATTGATTGGTTTACCTGTATCCCAGGATGCTCGTACCGTAACATAGATGATGGAGTCATTTTGTTTTTCTGTCCAGAATAAATGCGGTCTGTCAGTATTTCCGGGAATCCTGGGAATCCATGCCATTCCGTGTAATAGATCATCAGGCCGAGGACCCCAAAGAACCCACCAGCCAGCAACTTCGGCCTCCACGACTGAACTCCAGGAAATTCCTGTGTTATTCATTGCGTTTTTTTCAACGACGAGCCCCCTCGGTGGACTGGGGGGAAATCGTGGAGCATAGACAACGTCAAGTACGGAAAGAACTGGCGCTTTATCCCTGGCAGGATCCGGTCGGAATACATATCCAACGATGAAGTACCGACCAACAACGACTGCCTCCGGTTCTCCATTGTACCAATTGCCAAAACCCATTGGATCTTCAGATTTTGCTTTCATTTTCAATTCAACCCAGTCAGGATTACCTGGATCTGGAAATCCTGCCACTAACGCGGTTGATTCAGATTCAAATGCCTGGGCAAAAAATCGTATCTGAGAGAGACCCGGAGCATCAAATCGGGCCGTAATCCCTGTCAGAGAGGAGCCTGGATAACCGGCAGAAATGGTTGTGGTACGTCCTTTCCCATTGACGGATGCATTCTGGTTAACATAGAAGCCCGCTGGATGATCAGTTAAGGTTGTAGAGTTAAGTTGAAATTCATCAAAGTAGCCAATAAAATCAGGAGCAAGGTGTATGGGCTGATCTGATAACTCACCAATCCGGGGTACAAAAATATCCCGTCCCTCCCGACCATCATGAGTTGTAAACATTGAATCGACTGGTATACCATCAATGAGGTATTCAAGATAGCCTGAAGAGGAACCGGTATTATCCGGCGAAGAATCATCGAATTTGAATCGGATCCTGTGATGATTCCATACATCTGGAACAAGGGGTGTACTGGAAAGTGAAAATGTGAGAGATCCTGGAAATCTTTTCTGAAAGAAGTGCTCAAACTTCCATACAAGCCGTCGTTTTTTTACTTGAGCTGTAACAGACTGAGTTCTCCCGGATTTATCTCGGCCTTCCCATGAAAAAAAGACCTCTCCCTCTCTGAGTTTGGATGGTTTCAATCTGAATTCCAGAGTAAAATCCCCCCATATTCGACCAGGCGACCACATCGCGTCCGGGGAAGGGAAGAGTCTCAGGCCATCTCTGCCGGGACGAATGGACGTATTGCTCCTTCCGGGAACACTTTGTGAAATTCTATAATTACCTTCAATATCATACAGTGAAGGTGGATTGGTTAATCCTCCAGGCTCTGACAGTAAAAGCATATCAATGGGTTCGATATCAGAGTTTCTGTCTAAAAAAGGATTTCTGCCAGATGGGGCCAGTGTCAAAGCACTTTTACCCATCCATCCTTCAGTTTGACGCAAACTGTGAGAGAGGGTATTGTTCCATCCGGATTCTCCTCCATAGCGTATGGATTCAGCATGGAGAAAATGGGATGTCAGGATGATGTATCCAGAGATTATCAGTATGATTTTTTTCATTTTCATTTTTCCAGTTTAACGTTAGTATCGGTATATTGAAATGAGAAATAAGAAGGATCCAGGGGCATCTCAAAAGAACTCCCCCACCAGATTAAAAGACGAGTGATTCAAGGGTGAATACGAATAGAATCAAAACTGAAATCGCGGCATTCCCTGTAACTCCGGGGGTCTATGTAATGCGAAACAAAAATAAAGAAGTTATCTACGTAGGAAAGGCAAGAAATCTCAAATCCCGCGTTTCCTCCTATTTTTCAGGAAGCCTTACCCTCAAAACCAGTCTTCTTATGAGAAATACTGAGAACATTGATACTATTCTTACCTCAACGGAATATGAAGCATTGGTATTGGAAAATACCCTGATAAAAAAATACACTCCTCAATACAACATCACTCTTAAAGATGGAAAGACTTATCCGGTAATACGAATTACAAATGAAAAGTTCCCCAGGATATTTCGTACCCGGCGAGTTTTCCAGGATGGATCAGATTACTATGGCCCCTATCCTCATGCCAAAGCAGTGGATATCTATATTGAACTTATACATAAGCTTTATCCCATGAGACGATGTAAATCCCTGAAAAGAAGAGACAAACCCTGTCTGTACTACCATATAAAACGCTGCTCAGCCCCGTGCATTGGCAACGTAGATGAGAACGAATACGGTAAAAATGTAAAAAAAATACGCACTTTGCTGGCAGGACAAACCATTGGTTTCCGAAAAGAACTGGAAAAGAATATGAAATCTGCTGCAACAGAACTCAATTTTGAAAAAGCCGCTGAACTCAGGGATGCCCTTGGAACACTGGATATTCTGGATGCGGAGCATACCGTGATGGATTTCAATGAGGACGCACGGGACTATATGGATTATGCGGTTTCAGGACGGCACATCGTTTTTGCTGTTCTTCAGACAAGGGAGGGACTGGTTGCAGACCGTCAACTATATTTCAATGAGTATGCTGGAGATTCAGGAGAAGCCCTGCCGGAATTTCTTCTTCAGTATTATGCAAAGAATAACCGTCCGCGTCCTGGTATTCTGTTTATCCCAGAGGCTCCCAGTCCACTTGTTGAACAGTTTTTTAAGGAAGATAATAACAACCTCTTACGGATTCAGATCCCTGAGAAAAAAAAAGATATGGCCATTCTGGCCATGGCCAGGCAGAACGCGGAGGCCGAACTGGATCGCATTATTCGGAAAGAAGGAGATCTGCCTGCTCTGGAAGAACTCAAACGCATCCTGTCCCTACCTGAAATTCCTCATAGAATTGAAGGCTTCGACATCGCTCATCTTCATGGGAAGCATACAGTTGCCTCACAAGTGTCCTTTCTGGATGGCCGGCCAGATAAAAGCGGCTACAGACTATATGGGATCAAAAGCACGGACGGAACCATTGACGACTATAAATCGATAGCGGAAGTCGTGGGCAGGCGATGCCAGCATCTGCTTAATGAAGAATCACCTCTACCGGATTTAATTCTGGTTGATGGAGGCCGTGGCCAGGTTTCTGCGGCATTACGTATACTGGAAGCATTGGAAATCGACAAAAAAACTGCTCTTCTGGGGCTGGCAAAGAAGAATGAAGAAATATGGCTGCCTCATCGCGCTGATCCAGTATGGCTGCCGTCTGGTGATCCTGGTTTACGCATACTGCAGCATGTTCGGGATGAAGCTCATCGAACCGCAACTGCCCGAAATCAACTTCTTCGCTCGAAAGATATTACTCTGTCAACACTGGAAGGAGTACCGGGAATTGGTCCGGCAAGAAGTGCCAGGCTTATAAAATCATTCAAAACTCTGGAAGGTATCTATGATAAAAGTGCCGTTGAAATTGCACGAACAGCCGGTGTTGGAGATGAAGTTGCTGAAACCGTCAGGGAATTCCTTGGGAAGACCCTTGAAAGCCGTGAAATTGGGCGGGAGGTCAGGTCGGGGAGGAATAAACAACGATGATCAGCGCCAACGGCGTTGTCGTCGAATCCTTGTCATGGGATCTGGATGCCCATTACGAGCTGAAGTCTGAACGATGAAAAAAACAAAAAGAAGAATGACATAGAGAGCCCATGACCAGCTTTCTGTTTCTGGTGGAAGAAAATGATTCGTCGTCATATATATCATATAAGTCCCGATTATTGTGATAATCAGAATAATAAAAAATTTGTATAGAAAGTTCGTCAGTAGCCCGCCGCTAATAACAGCTATGGCATACCAGCCCAATTCCTGCATGGAACTGAGATCAGCATTCAATTCCAGTATGACAAGACTGGCAACGATGTAGCCACCTGTCATCCCTGCAATGAAAAGACCGAGTCGAAACAATATATGTGTCACGACTCCCACAATCACTCCGAGAAGAACTCCCAATATCAGCCCCAGAGTCTCATTGCCAAGGATCTCTCCGAGCCAGGGACTGATGGCAATTCCAAGGAAAAGGCCGATAATATACAAGGAAACTTTGTACATTCGATAACCAAGTAAACCAAGAAACAAACCAAAAGGTATGATCGTCCACCGGTAGAAACCAAGAGCATCGAAAAACAAATCTGGGTTCATGTTAAACCTCCGGGTTCCTGCATGCGAAGAACGTACAGAAAAATGTTGTGTATAACCATTTATCGAAATGAAATGCCGGCAATATTACTGTTTCTTCCAATTTGGTCATCATCATACTTTGAAGACTTGAGGAAATCCAGATCTACTGCTCACAGTCATTATACCAGCAATCGACAATTTGAACTATCAAGCACTTCAGGATTAATCACAGTTTTGGGCATTCTCCCCTTCAGAATACCCAGAACATCATTGACAATGGAACGGCGAATATCCCACATGGCATTTTCGCTGTACCAACACATATGCGGTGTTATAATTACATTGTCCATATAAAGCAGGGGATGATCTTTTTCCAATGGCTCTGGCTGGGTTGTGTCCAGCGCAGCCCCTACCAGATGTCCTTCCTTCAAGGCTTGAATCAGGGCTTCTGTATCAACAATGGAACCCCTGGAAGTGTTGATGAGAATGGCGCCCTTTTTCATTTTTGCAATTAAGCCGCTGTTGAACATTCCTGCTGTTGTTACGGTGGCTGGTACGTGAAGGCTGATGATATCCGACTGAGAAAGGAGATTCTCCAGATTCACTGGCATATAACCAGAACTTTCAATTTCGCTCTTACTGGCATGATGGTCGTGTACGATGACTTCTCTAACGAGAGGTTTAAGCAAGCGGGCAGTCATTCTTCCTGTCTTTCCATATCCAAGGATGCCGACTGAGAGGGTTTTTAATCCATTGTATGGCATGGCGTGATGATTATTCCAACCTCGTCCGGGTATTGGAAGGGTGGCAACCTTCCGCTGCATGGGAATACGCAGGGCGATGGCCATGATCATGGCAAGAGTTTGTTCGGCTACATTCTGGCTGAAAAATCCAGGTTGGTTGATACACACAATACCTGCCCGAGCAGCCGCATTCAGGTCAAGGTTATCAAAACCTTCCCCATGCCGTACAATGAGTCGGCACCGTGAGAGGCCCTGCATCACCTCCTCGGTGATTTTCGCCTGATCGACCACCAGTACATCAGCATCAGAGATTTCTTCAAGCAATTCTACTGGTGTGGCCTGACGAAGTTGATGATATCTAAATGTTACACCGGCTTCATTGTATTGCTCCACTTCCCATTTCAGATCAGGGGCAACATAATCGCTGGTAACAACGGTGAAGGGGTTCTTTGATTTCATACCGTATTATATATGGATCACCGGGGCATGTCTTTGGAGACGGCCCTGTTGAATCAATCAAGGACTGAAAACATCTTTCATCAGGGATCTTCCAAACTTGAAACTTCTTTGTTATACTGTTTTAATGGGTATTCTTGAAGTTCTTCAACAAAGATCTACGGCTAAATCCTTTGACGGTCGTACTATTGATCCGGAGGTTCTTAGCAGAATTCTTGAAGTTGGTCGATTGGCCCCATCAGCCAAAAACCGGCAAACATGGCGATTCATCGCAATTACACAACTTGAAAAAAAGGAGGCTCTGGCCAAAGCTTGTTTTGGTGAAAAACGTATCCTTCAGGCAGGGTGTATCATCGCCGCATGCACGACTAATATCCAATACACAATGCCGAATGGTCAGCCAAGTCATCCATTGGACATTGCATTTGCTGTTTCCCACATGTCCCTGCAGGCAACACATGAAGGACTTGGATCCATTGTTCTTGGCTCCTATGATGAGCAAATGGCAAAGAGCATTCTCAATTTACCATATTCTATACAGATTATGCTTCTGCTGGCTATCGGCCATACAAATGATAAGAAGCTCAAGGTGGATCGACTTTCAAGAGACCGTGTTATCAGCTACGAGCATTGGTAGAGGTTTTCTTAAACGATGCTTTTGAGATTTCTCGCTTTTTCAGTAGCATGACACTGCTTGCAGATGTTTATTTTTTTTTCTTCCACTTCATGTTCATAGAGCAGTTTTATTCCGGATCGTTTACAGATTGGACAGTTTCCGCGGCCGGAGCCTGGTAGTTCCTGTTTGAGGGGTTGGCCACGGTGGGCTTTGGACATATCATCTCTCCTTGTGTTGAGGGATGAGTATATAACGAATTGTTGATTTGGTCAAGGCTCCTGGATTTAAGAGTTTCAGCAAACAGCAATCCCTTCCGCTACCACCGGGACATTCACCGATGTGGAATTGATGTTCATACCTGTATCGTGGCTATTTCTGTCCAGATGCTGGAACAGCCTCATTGAAACTGAGTCTGGTATCTTAGTGATGGGTACCTCTAAAAAACAGCTTCAGGAAATTGACGAAGTGGCGGTGCGTTCCTCGGAGCCTTGCTCCTGCGGTATGCGCCTGCTTACGTGAGCACTTTCACAACGCAGTAGCGGCAGAAAAGATCGAGTCAAGAACTCAATGGGGTTTTAGAGGTGCCCTGGTATAGAATTGACCAATGTTTCCGCATTGTAAAGTATCACATCGGCCAATTCTCTCGTGCCATGCTGACCTGGAAAATTGATAAGCTGTACCAAAACGGCATCTTTCTGCACTTCCACAATGGGTGACCCTATTGGGTTATGGGCATTGTCCAGTACAAATGAAGCTGAAACTATAGAGGATCCGGCAATGAGTTTTGGTCCTGGCGGCATGGGACCGAAAACGCCCTTGATGATAAAACCCACTTCTTCTGCAAAAGGGACTTGAAAATGATGGACGATCACTCCCATGCCTGCAATACCTGCTTCCAACAGCATGTATCGGGCCTCTTCCCAGGCTTTATTTATCTCTTTAAGTCCAATTGGTGTTGTTCCTGCTTCCATTGCAATACGGTTGATTGATTTCTTGAGAATTGTAGTATCGTAGCTTGTTTCGATTCTCAATAGTTGTGTGCTGGTTCCAGCAATATGGGAATGAATTCTTTCAATCATGATTTCATACCCGCCGTATACAATGAGTTCCGCATTCATCAATGTTGGAATGTCTGATGGTCGCAGTTCATAATCTGGCGGATGAATCATACCAGATGGTGCGAGTACCGCGACATCGGTGATTCCAGCCGCCCGGCAGAAGGCCGCCGTCCATTCCGTGGCGGCTACCGTTCTCGGGCTATCCGCACTGAGTGATGTTACAGTGAATGATATCAGTGTCAGCAAAATCAGGCTCTTAATGATTGTATTGATCATAGATTCTAAATATCTCCATTGGCCCTGGCAGCAAGAACAGCCGCTCCCAGCAGATTGGCATTTATCCCCCTTTCATCAATGACTGATGGTCTCAGATAGGTCATGTAGCCCATTTTTCCTAACAGCCGCTGGGTTGATGGCCCGAAATAAGGCAGAGCATAGCTTGATTTACCACCCAGGCAGACAGGAATGCTCTCAGACATGTTATCTTTTATACCCTGACGCAGAATTTCCCGGGTTGCACGGGCAAGGATTTTACCAAAAAGCCTATCTGTATTTATCGCCGCTTCCACTCGCATGCTGGATAGTTTGCTTATATGCTTCCCGGCAATTGATGTATTGTCCATTTGTTTTGACTCACCAGGATCTAAGAACCGTTCGAAGAAATCGTCATCCCCTACAATAGCTCGAAACAAACGGCATCGGCCCGGTCCGGATAGAATTGTTTCCGCACGCAGGGTATCAGGATTTCCACCTGGCCCGATTAGAGCCTTTTCGCCTGATTCCTCCAGCAGAATTTGTTCAAACCGTTCATACGAGGCATGTATTTCTGAGAACAGGGTTTTAAGGTCAAGTTTATTAAAGGAAATGGCATATCCTGGTTCATTACTGATGTGCAGGCTTTCATCATGGCCGTCCCAGTCTGTTGAAGGAAAACGCACTTCTCCATCTCTGCCAACCCAGGCCCCCCCCCAACCACCACCGAATACCCAATAGAGTAATTCCATTCGCAGGACACTCCATTCTGCCAGGGCCCCAGCATTGGCATCGTTGTCGATAGCGGTTGGTTTTCCGTACAAGTCCAATACAGTCTGGCACAAATTGTGATTGTTGAATTGGGAAAGATTTTGAATTAACTGAAAAGTTCCATCGCTCTTCAGGATTCCTGCCGCTGCTATTCCAATTGACCTGATTGAACTGAATTTTACCCCAATGCTGTTAAGGTATTTGTTTATCGATGAATCCAGAATACAGCAGTATGAATCAAAATCCGGACCATAGTCTTGAATATGAAGAACTGTTTCCGGATAACACTCCGTCAAGTTTGGAAAAACAGTGATTTTAGTTCCTTCTCCAGATCCCAGATCTATGGCTATATACAATGAATCCTCCAATGATATCATGATATATGAGAACTTGTTGTTGTACCAGTTCGAACAGTAAACAGAGGTGATCGCCGTAAAGTGATATCCATGTATCTCTTACGACTCCACTTCGTGCCCATGATATGCCTTTGCCCTGAATCAGGGGTTACCAATCTTGTTTTTTAGAAGTGCCCTGGAACATATGGCGAAACGAGAGGCGCCAGGAATTAGCGGCCCTCAAAATGTCATAGCCGATGTAGGTTACGGTTATAGAAACAATTATGATTATCTTGAACATCACGGTATGGGAGCATTATCGCTATCAGCAGCAAAGGGCAAAAACCCGATTGCAGACGGATACATGCCGGATATTGGCCAGAGGGGCGATTCATCGGGCCGATACTGAAAATCGTGATGGATTCGAGAAAAAATCAAGTGAAACACCAGGGCACCTCTATCTGTTCGGTTGGCAAGGTGTTTCTGACACAGCCCCATCTATTTATAAAAAGGAGCCTTTAGGCAACATTAGCGGGTGAAAGCCCGAAGGGGCCGTTCAGTGGGCCTGCCATACTTACTGCCTGCCATGAGGGAGGCTCTGGGAGCGATTCGTTTTTCTTAAAAGTTTTGAATCTCCTCTTCGCTCAAGCCTGTGGCCTTGACGATGAGTTCCATGTCGGCTCCGGCGGCCTTCAAGCGTTTGGCTGTTTGGGCTTTTTCCTCATCTCGGCCTTCTTTTTTACCTTCTTTTTCACCTTCTTCTCTCCCTCTTTTTTCACCTTCTTTAAAGCTCTCTTCCCTGATTGTCGCCTGATCGTGTAGCCATCTCTGCCTGCCCTCATAGGCCTCCATCAATTCAGGATTGCTCAAAAACTTATTGTACGTTTTATGGACCTCCTTCAAAACTGGATCCTCCTTTATTATTTCTAACAATTCCGACTCCGGTACTTTGCCCTCTAATTTCAAATAGGTTAACCAGCCGTTCAGGCCCGCGCTTAAGCCCTGCGGATGATCATCCAGCTTGGGAGCTTCCAGACAATGAACAATGATGTCATTCGAAAAAACGCAGTCTGGATTCCTCTGTTCCCTGAGCATGAAACAACTGTGCACCTGTTTTAGTCCGGGCCACAAAACGAAATCCAACAGGTTAATGCTGATCACCGGTGAAAGCTCACTGTATCCATGGCCCTGCTCCAGGTCTGACGTGTACGCCTTGCCCCAGTAAAACAAAGCCTTCTTGTCGAAATTCTTTAACTCGCCTGTCTGAATCTCTATGTTGAAGACTCTGCCATCATCTGATTGCGCCCGGCAGTCTATGACGCTTTCCTTGTGCCCGAGGTATTCCTTCAGGTTGAAGGGATTGAGAATCGTCAGACTACTCACTGCCGGGAAATCAATGTCCTGAAGAACGGCATTGACGAAGCCACGGCAGTTGTTCTCGCTGCCCTTACTCCCCAGCAGGTAGCGCATGAAGAAGTCGTTCATTGGGTTGATATACTTGCTCACGATAAGTCAATGGTATCCCTGTCAGGGTGTGCTGTCAATAAAAAGTGGGGTGTGATGCCTCTTCTGAACCTTGAAATCTGTTACCTATGTCCTGAACCCGCACCAAAATCCCATGGCCCCATTCCCGCCGGGCTTGAGCAGAGAATCAAGGCTCAGAAAGACAGGGGTGTTCTAACGGAATGGCTCAACCATGAATGACACCCACATCGGTTTGTACTTGCGGCATCGAAACATACACCGCAAGGGAAAACGCCTGGCCAGTCAAACTGCAACACCAAAACATCAGCGACTTTTGATGCTGTAGGCAGGCTTCTGACTGGCTGTTAGGCTATTGCTGTATTTTCAATACGGAAGTATCAAGCCTTGCTGATGTATTAAAGCCAGCATAGGTAATTCGTTTACCAAAGTGGATTGGATGAGATTCGTTGATATTTTTTAACCCCATCCTTGATGTGTCCATAAGCACATACGCGCTTCTAGACAATATTGCTTCAGTTGAGGCTTCAGAGCGAAATAGAAGTAGTTGATACTTGTATTCAGAATTTGTACCTCCAGAATATGATGATGGCGAAGCATGATCTATGAGTAGCGCACCAGTAATTCCACCAGTAGGTCCAGTAACTCCACCAGAATAGAAGTACTCACAGAATTGGAAATCTTCTGGAAATCTGCTATTGGTCTGAAACGGAAGTATGTAATATTCATGGGCGTTAAGACTAAGTTCAATATGACCTTTTGCCAGTGTGGTGTCAATTAAAAAACCAATGTTGGTATCCGCCGGATGTGTCGCCGAGGCATCTGTCATAAATGTTTTAAGCTTTAATACTTCCGTACCGCTGTCCGCCATGCCGTAGAGTACATACTGCGAGTTCGGCTCCAGGACAGATTGCGCCACCCATTCATTCTCATCACTAGCCGCTGTCCATGTGCTCGTTTCGGTGTCGTATGTGGCATCATAGACCAAAGCATGGGTGGTGGTTCCGCTTTTGGTAGCGGTCATACCTGTAGGCACATCACTTGTATTACCATCAAAAAAGTCTTTAGCAAATGTTACTATTGGAGCATCCAGCCGTTGGGCTATAAGAACATTTATTGCATTCGTTCCTAAGTTACGTTTTAATGCTCCCGCGGTCATCTCAGCGGCGGAGGGAGGGTCTTCTTCTGTTTTTTTAACTGCCAGATGATAAGCACTTAGTGATTGACTGGCTGAGATACTAAAAAGCACATAGGAGTCTCGTATATCGGAAGTAGCTTCTTTGGGAATCTCGTCTACGTCAAGTAGTGTAACAGAGATAGTATAACTTTTTGTTGTCGTACCATCCTCGGCGGTAACGGTTATGCTAATCGGGTCGTTGTTACTTACCTGCAAAGTATCTCCTTGCGCCACCCCAGTAGCCCCCGCGGAGAGGGTAACACTGGCAACCCTTACCGTCTCCTGAGTGTTTCCGCTGGAAGGCAGTTCAATCATGGCGGTATTGCCGTCTGCAAAATCAACCGAATACTCCGTGTCGCCGATTGCGAGGGTCAGCTCGCTTATGTTCGCCTCCGAGGATTTCGATTCCGCTGGGGAGCCGCATCCCGTCAATAAAATCGTACCAACGTATAGTACGAATGCCGTTTTCAGAAGATTGTATCCAACAATCCTGGTCATGATTTACCTCCATGAAAAGTTAAATTAAAAAAAACCGGTGAACCCGGTTTTTCATTTTCGAGATGTGAATACGGATGAAAGGACAGATCGCTCCCGGAGAAGATATCGGGGCTGCCTGAAATGTAATTTTTTGTACTATTAGAAATTAAGTGCTGAGTGCTGAGTGCTGAGTGCTGAGTGCTGAGTGCTGAGTGCTGAGTGCTGAGTGCTGAGTGCTGAGTGCTGAGTGCTGAGTGCTGAGTGCTGGCATATATGCAGTATACCGTGATTATGCCGGGATTTCAAGGGGCAGGAGCGAATTTTTTGTTTTTTTTGACCCCTGGCTCTTGAGTGGTGAATTGTAACATTAACTGTCCGCGATAAAGAGGGCAAAAGTAGCCCCATGAAACTCATGTATACTATTTATATTGTATACGACTTATATGAAAAGAGAGGAGTTAACATGGGACAAGAACACAATAGCACAAGCTATAGAAAGGGACAACACTTCAATTGGGAGGAACGGCTTATTCTGGAAAAGGACATGCTGACAATCAAACAGATAGCAATCATCCTGGATCGCCATGAAAGAAGTATACGGAGAGAGCTCAAACGAGGATCGGTTACACTTCAGAATAGTGATTTATCTGCATATATGACCTATAAGAATGGCTCAAATGGCCATAAGAGGCATAACAGAGCGAAATCAGCAATGAAAAGTATTTCGACCAGACCGGCGTATATTAGAGAACGACTACCCACGGCGGATACTGGGTGGTAAGTCGGCCAATGAGGCTATTGGAATTCATCGGATAGCTTGAGGTATAAGAGAGCATGAGTTTCATGAAAAAGTGGACAGTTAACTTGACAAGTTACCTAATAGTTCTGATGCTCATACCAATCCCGATGGGCCGTTCAACGAGCCTGCCATACTTACTGCATGCCATGAGGGAGGCTCTGGGAGCGATTCGTTTTTCTTAAAAGTTTTGAATCTCCTCTTCGCTCAGACCTGTGGCCTTGACGATGAGTTCCATGTCGGCTCCGGCGGCCTTCAAGCGTTTGGCTGTTTGGGTTATGCCTTCTTTTTCACCTTCTTTAAAGCTCTCTTCCCTGATTGTCGCCTGATCGTATAGCCATCTCTGCCTGCCCTCATAGGCCTCCATCAATTCAGGATTGCTCAAAAACTTATTGTACGTTTTATGGACCTCCTTCAAAACTGGATCCTCCTTTATTATTTCTAACAATTCCGACTCCGGTACTTTGCCCTCTAATTTCAAATAGGTTAACCAGCCATTCAGACCCGCGCTTAAGCCCTGCGGATGATCATCCAGCTTGGGAGCTTCCAGACAATGAACAATGATGTCATTCGAAAAAACGCAGTCTGGATTCCTCTGTTCCCTGAGCATGAAACAACTGTGCACCTGTTTTAGTCCGGGCCACAAAACGAAATCCAACAGGTTAATGCTGATCACCGGTGAAAGCTCACTGTATCCATGGCCCTGCTAATTCACCTGCATTCGGTTATTGTTATCGGGTTTGCGGCGACCCAGGTGATATGACTGTATTTCCCGCTGTATTGGGGTGGCGTGCATAGGCCTGATCCATGATTGGGCAAATCCTTTACTGACAACAATAAGTCCCATTACAGCCAATCTACGGTCATAGTGTCTTGCCTTTAACCAACAATGCATAACAGCGGAAAAGATCAAGTCAGGAATTCTGGTGGAGTTTTTAGAGGTACCCAAAAATATAAATAAATCTATTCAAGTGTTGCCACAATCATTATTACACTATATAAAAGAATAAAATCAATTGAACAGACTGTTCTTGATTCAAAATAATTGCTGATCCTAACAGGAGGATAATATGGCAAATCTATATAATGTATATAAGTGTAACAAGTGCAGCAATGTTGTCATGAAAATGAAAACTGATGACTGTACGATGTCTTGTTGTGGTCTCAACATGATTCATATGCCGGAACAAACCGCAGATTCAACAAAAGAGAAACATGTTCCTGTCATTGAGAAAACTGATGCTGGATACAGGGTAACAGTGGGCAGTACCCCGCATCCCATGCTGGAGAACCATTGGATTCAGTGGATTGAGCTTGTTATCAATGGCAATAGAATGATAACAGAGTTAAATCCTGGTGATGATCCATCAGCGTCTTTCAACTGTAAGCATGAAAGTGGCGCAATGGTTACAGCTCGAGAATACTGCAATCTCCACGGGTTGTGGAAAGGAAACCTTTAAAATATGGCAATACCAGAAACAATGACGACTGCTCTTGTAAAGCAATTCAATGAAGAACTGAACTCAGCATATATCTATGAATCCATGGCCGCGGATTTCCATTATAAACAACTTCCGGGTTTTGCGTCATGGATGACTATTCAAGCCAGTGAAGAGCGGCTTCATGCGGAAAAGATCCACCGTTACCTGGATGAGAATGGTGAAAGAGTCTTTTATGCTGCCATTCCTGAGCCTCAGGCAGAATGGGCCAGTCCCATTGAGACGCTGAAAGCAGCGTTAGATCATGAAAAGTATATTTCCAGGTGTATACATAAACTTGTTCACATCGCCCGAAAAGAGGATGATATTCCAACGGAAGTTTTCCTCGGGTGGTTTGTTACAGAACAAGTAGAAGAGGAAGCTTCTGCTCAGGAGCTTATCGACAAACTTGTAATGATTGGAGACAATCAGTACGGTTTATATCAACTTGATAAAGAAGTTTCCACTCGACAGCTGGAAGCATAATCTATACAGGAGATATGACGGAGGTATCAAATGAAAAAATATGTTTGTGAGGTTTGTGGCTACATCTACGATCCGGAAGAAGGTGATGAAGACAGCAATATCCCTGCCGGAACTGATTTTGACAGCTTACCTGAAGATTGGGTCTGCCCACTGTGTGGAGCTGATAAATCAGAATTTTCACCAGTAGACGAATAGTCCTGAATCAAATCAACCAGAGCACCACCGAAGAATTCACCTTTTGATCCTGGTTTAGAGTATCCGCCAATGTCGCAGAGGAGGATCTGTCAAACCGGAATGAAATGGGTGTCTCTCAGGTGTCTTTCAGCCGTTCTGAAATTCAGGACGGCTGAATACTTTCCCTGTTACGATCCGTGTTGAGCCTGCTGGGCCAGCCATGCATCCATAAGGACCAATGCTGTCATTGCCTCAACAACTGGAACTATTCGTGGGCAAATAATTGGATCATGTCGGCCTTCTGTTTGGATTTCCACGGTCTGTCCGGCAAGGTTAACTGTACTCTGTCTGAGACTTATGGAACTGGTAGGTTTCACCGCTGCTCTGAATATTAGAGGCTGACCAGTGCTGATGCCTCCGATTACCCCCCCTGCGTTATTGGATGTGAATCCAGATTCATCCATACCGTCGTTATGTTCGCTCCCTCTCATGTTTGCCGCGGAGAATCCAGCCCCAATTTCAAATCCACGTATGGCCCCAATGGAAAGAATGGCCTTTCCAAGATCGGCTTCAAGCTTGTCGAACACTGGATTCCCCAGACCCGGAGGCACTCCTGTTACTCTGCACTCAATGATTCCCCCAGCGCTATCCCCAAGTTCCATCAATTTACGTATTTGTTCAGACATTTTACCGGCAGCATCAAGATCGCATGCTCTCAGGGGATTTTTTTCGATCACAGAGGCATCAAAGCTCTGACAGGTAATTCCGGCGGCAGCTTTTGTCCAGGCCATTATTTCTACACCTTTGGATTTCATCCATTTGCGCGCAATGGCTCCTGCGGCCACACGAGCTGCCGTCTCACGCCCGGAAGCCCTGCCGCTCCCTCGCCAATCCCTCAGACCATATTTTTTCAAATAAGTATAATCTGCGTGGCCTGGTCTGAACTTATCCGCGATTTCACTATAATCGGATGAGCGTACATTGGTATTCTGCAGCATCATTGCCAGAGGCACACCAGTGGTTCGTCCTTCAAAAACTCCCGACAGGAAGGATATCCTGTCAGCTTCATCGCGTGGAGTGCTGAGTTCCGACTGGCCAGGCCGCCTCCTGTTCAATTCTATTTGAACATCAGCTTCAGATATCTCAAAACCAGGAGGTAAGCCATCGACAACAACACCAACGGCTACTCCATGAGATTCTCCGAAAGTACTGATGGTTACATATCGTCCAAAGATACTACCGGCCATTGTGGTTTTCCAGTGATACAATCAAACGCTGAGCATTCATATTGATAGTAACATCTTTTATATCATGAATGAATTGAGCAAACCTGCAGTACAATGAATCACGTCTATGATAGAGCTTCATAAAATCCTCCCATGGGTTTTCTTCTGAGAGAAAAGGTGGTATTCCTCCAGCCAATATTCTTCTGAACAGCAATCTGGCATCAGCACGAAGATAAACCATGAAACCATCAATTCCAAGGCATCTCATAGCCGTTTTATTTTCTATCGTTCCACCACCCAGAGAAATTACAACTCCCTTTTCTCGAAGGGATGGTAATGTCCATGTCATGAAATCCCGTAAGACTTCTCCCTCAAGTACAATGAACTCATTTTTACCCAGAGAGTTCCAGACTTCACGTATAGTGGTCCAGGGGCCCTGTACTGCCTCAAGAATTAAACTGTCAAGATCGAAGAAATGGTAACCATAATGCTTTGCTAAAGCTTTTCCAATTGAGGATTTACCGCTGTGTTTCAATCCACCAACAATATAAAATTTCGCATCCCTGACCATACAGATTCTAATCAACTATAACAGAGGATCCCATGTCAAACCAGCCATTAACAACATTCTGGAGTCCATCGACTCCTTCTTTCTTCAATGATGAAAAGGTTCCCAGACTTGCATGGGGAGCTATTACATTCAAATCCTGCTGTACCTTATGTAGAATGGAAGTTTTTTGACTCTTTCTAATTTTATCAGATTTGTTCAGCAGGAGATGAACGGCTCTATTCCCGGAATTGCAGAGTTCAAGCATCTGCGCGTCCAGTTCTGACAGCGGATGCCTTATGTCCATTACGATGATAACACCCCTGAGACATTCCCGTCTTGTAATATATGAGGTTAGCTCTCTGCTCCAGTGCTTCATTTCTGCTCCACCAACTCTGGCATATCCATATCCTGGAAGATCGACCAGTCGATGATCTCCTGTTTCATTAAGAGAGAATAGATTGATATGTCTGGTTTTTCCAGGTTTAGAAGATGTTCGGGCAAGAGCCTTCTGACCTGTCAACGTATTCAGGATGGAAGACTTGCCTGAATTTGATCGGCCAACCAGAGCAACTTCCACTCCATCATTCTCCGACAGTGAATCAAATGATGGTGATGATGTAAGGAAACTTATGTTTTCCAGTTTTTTCAAGTTTTGTACTCCATAGCCATAATAGAGTGAGTGCATCAAATCTTCAATTGCTGTAAAATGATGCAGGTGAAAATACGAAGTGTAGAAACTATTTGTCTCACTATTCTGACAATTCTTGCTGTAGGAACAACGATTCACTTCATGCAAAGATTGTTTATACCTCTGATAATCTCTGGACTCCTTTCTCTCATGCTTACTCCCCTTGTCAATCAGATGGCGTTGATCAGGATACCTCGTTTCATCGGTATAATCTGTGTGATAGGTGCCCTGTTTGTTGTTCTGTTTATCGTAGGAAGGCTATTCTACTCAAGTCTTCAGACTTTTACTCAGGTTTTTGGAGACTATCAACAGCGTTTTGTCAGTATTCTTAATGAACTCTGGATACGGTTCAAAATACCACAGGAATACTTCCCAAGGCTGGGTTGGACTCGCAGTATGATTGATGGAATCGTTCAGATATCAGGTAGTTTTGTGAGCTTTGGAACCCATCTGGGATTAGTTTTCTTCTTCCTCATCTTCATGCTTGCCGAAACGCCACTCTCATGGTTTAAGTTCCGACGAGCATTCCCCCGCCGAATAAATAATCAGTTAGGCAATGCTATTGATGATGTGTTTCGGCAGGTTGCTCGTTATCTTACAGTAAAGACCATTATCAGCGCTGTCACCGGTCTCGCCGTATGGCTTTCATTGAGTCTGGTGGGGCAGGATCTTGCAGCGCTCTGGGGGCTATTAGCCTTTCTGCTCAATTATATTCCCAACCTTGGCAGTACAATTATAATGGCTGCTACCATGCTCCTGGGACTTGCCCAATTCTATCCGGCATGGGATAAAATAATCATTGTATGGCTGTTGATGCCGGGGATACAACTCTTGATGGGAAACATTCTGGATCCCATGATTCAAGGTGATCAGCTGGATCTCAGTCCCCTGGTGATTCTTGTCTCTCTGGTTCTCTGGGGCTGGATTCTAGGTCTGACAGGTATGTTTTTAGCCGTTCCCCTTACTGTCGCGTTAAGGATTATTCTGAATCACATTGAGGGACTTCGTCCTATCGCGGTGATGATGGGTTCGGGCAAGGTTGACCGGGCTTTGCATCACAAATTACTGAAAAGAAAAAGAATTTTATTCAAAATGGGGAAAAAGGACATAAACCAGTCAGATACTTGATCGTTCAAATCCACCAACCCGATATTGGAGCTATAATGAAATATTCTCATAAACTGGTACTCACCGTCATGACCTCTATAATTGTTTTATGCACTGTCGCAATTTTTCTCATCGTTTTAATCAGTGCCCGGCGTATATATGCTCGGGAAACCTTCTCCAATGAAGATGCTATCAGGATCGGTTTGGATAAGGGTTTCATTGACCAGGAATTGCTGAACCTGCCATGGGAGGATTTTCAAATAGGTTCACCTCATGGATATGTTATTGCCGGAAGCTACATGCCTGGCACAACTGACAATACCATTCTCTTCAGTCATGGATTGACCCACAGTCGATGGAGTATGCTGAAATATGCGCCTGTGTTTATTAATTCTGGCTGGAATATAGTTCTAATGGACCACAGAAAACATGGGCAATCTGGTGGAGAAACAATTTCCTACGGTGTATTTGAAAAAGCAGATATGGGCATTGTTGTTGAAGAGGCATTTCAGTGTTTTCCTGATACTCAACTGTTCGGGCTTTATGGTGAAAGCATGGGAGCCGCCATCGCCCTACAGTACGCACCCGGAGATTCACGGGTTTCCTTTGTTATATCCGATTGTTCTTTTGATAACCTGCACTCAGAACTTCGGTACAGGGCCAGGGAAATTCCCCTGCCTGATTTTCTGAGAAATGTGATATTGAAACTCGTTATCCATTCTGTCAGGTTTCTCGCGGATTATGACATTAATAGTATTCGCCCTGATATCGATATACTGGAGACAGGAATACCCATCCTTTTAGTTCATGGTGAAGCAGATGATTATGTTCCTACAGTCCATTCCCGCCGGATGTATGAGGCTCGGAAAGATATTGCCCCGACAGAGCTTTTCCTGTATTCCGAATCAAGGCATGCTCAAAGCATCCAGGATCATCGGGAAGACTATGAACGAAGACTGATTGTCTGGTTTCAAAAGCATTTTGGTGTCAACCTTGATAGGATGAATCATGACTGAATCAGTAAAGAGAATCTCTAAGAGACCCCGTTCAGTTCCTGGATTTATCTTTTCCGCCGTTACATCAGTGTCCAGGAATTTCACGGCCAATTACCTGAAGCTGTTTTTTAGAGGTCCTCTGGATCGAAAACCAGGAATTTTTATCACGTGGCTGCCCCTTGCTGTTATGTGGAATCTAATGGCCATAGAACAACCGGTGATTACCGCAGCGATAGCCCGAATGAGCAACGCCACCGGCCAACTGGCGGCCTTTGGTATAGCCTTCTCCATGGCTCTTCTCATCGAAAGCCTTGTCGTTCAAATGCTGGCTACCGGCACAGCTGTCGCCGATAATCGTGAGAACTACAAACGTCTTTTGATGATGATGCATATAATTGGTGGCGGAGCAACAATTATCCACGCCACTCTTTGTATTCCAGTCGTTTTCAATGCATTTGCAACCATGGTGCTTGGAATTCCCCGGGAACTTATCATCCCTTCCCGAATGACTTTTCTCGTTCTGCTTCCCTGGACCATTGGCATAGGCTATCGACGCCTCTGGCAGGGAGTTCTTATCCGTTACAGTCGAACAAAAATGATTCCTGTAGCAATGGTTCTTCGTATTCTGTTTATCGTTATCACTTCATTGTGGGCAATTAAATCTCAGCGGATAAGCGGTTCTGTTGCCGGCGGTTTAAGCCTGTCTGTCGGTATAGCCGTTAGCTTTCTGGTCACGTGGCTCTGCGTTCGACCCGTGGTCAAAAACTTGCCTTCCGCCATGGATCAATCGGACAAATCCATCATGTCCTGGAAGGATATCCTTGGATTCTACATACCGTTAGCCCTTACCAGTGTTATCAATCTGGGTGTGCGGCCCGTGTTGCAGATGGGTCTTGCTCGTGGAGTATTACCCCTGGAATCAATGGCTGTCTGGCCAGTTTTCGCAGGCTATATGTTTCTGTTCCACTCGCTTGCACTTGCATCACAGGAAGTGGTGATTGCACGCCTTGACAGCCCGGAATCCCAGCGGCAGATTATCCGTTTCAGTATCATTCTGGCTTCAGTGCTTTCAATAGCAAGTATTCTGGCGTTTTCTACTCCATTCTGGAAGATATGGTACTCAGGAATATCAGGATTGGAAGACTCACTGACATCACTCTCCCATTTTCCAACAATCCTGATTTCTCCTATGATACCCCTTTCTGTATTCATTTCTCTTTGTCACGGGGCACTGATTCGTCAAAGACGTACCAGGGAAGTTACTTGTAGTATTGCCATCAATATCACAGTTCTTATCAGTATTATGCTGGCTGGTATCGCCATTTTTCCCTATCCAGCAATCAGCATCGTGGCCGTTTCACATTCCCTCGCCTTTGCCGTTGAGTTGGTATATCTTGCATCGCGACACCCTTTATCGAATCAGATTCAGCACAATGGATAAGAACTCCCTACCCCATCTTCTTTCTCTTCTCAAGCATGTTTTTGGCTTCACTGAATTTCGCCCCTGTCAGGAAGCGATTATTACAGAATCTCTGGCAAACCGGGACATCTTCGCGGCCCTTCCCACAGGGGGGGGCAAGAGTCTCTGTTACCAATTACCAGCCATGGTAAGAGATGGTCTTACTGTTGTTGTCAGTCCATTAATAGCTCTGATGAAGGATCAGGTTGATGCGGCCCGAGCCTCTGGTGTTGAGGCTGGATGTTTGAATAGTTCCATGGATTCTACAGAGCGGCATGCTGTTTACCAGTCGCTTAATTCCGGTTCCTTGAAAATCCTTTACATTGCTCCTGAACGGCTGGGAATGGAGGGAAGTTTTGAAAATCTGGCAAACTGGGGCTGTTCAGCCATTGCAGTGGATGAGGCGCATTGTATCTCCGAATGGGGCCATGACTTCCGTCCGGAATACCGTCAGCTGAGCAGCATACGGGAGCATTTTCCGGAAATCCCGCTGATGGCTCTCACCGCGACAGCCACTCACCGGGTTCAAACTGATATCATCGGTCAACTTGGACTTCAAGACCCCTACATTGTTCGGGCCAGCTTCAATCGTCCGGAGATTTTTTATCGTGTGGAGCCTAAAAGAGATCTTCTGCCTCGCATCACCAGTTTTCTGAAATCACGCCATGACCTCTCCGGTATCATTTACAGGTCAACAAGAGCTGATGTAGAAAAAACTGCGGCACACCTTCAGAAAAGAGGCATAAATGCCGCTCCCTACCATGCTGGGCTCCCCGATGAGATACGCCGGCAGAATCAAGATGATTTCAAGGCGGATCGAGTAGCAGTTATAGTTGCCACTGTTGCATTCGGTATGGGTATAGACAAACCGGATATCCGATTTGTCATACATGGCGATCTCCCCAAAAATCTGGAATCCTACTACCAGGAAACTGGACGATCGGGTAGAGATGGAGACAACGCGGAAACTCTGCTTTTATGGAACTTTGGGGATATGGCAAAAACACAATGGCATATCGACCGGATGAAAAACCCGGTTGAGCGGGAAAGAGCAGGTGCTGCTCTCCGAAAGATGCTTCGTTTTGCCGATACATTTGCCTGTCGGCGTCAGATTCTCCTGGCTCATTTTGATGAGGAGCATCCTGGGAAATGCGGGGGGTGTGATGTTTGCACAGGAGAGGTAGAAAGTGTGGATGCTACAGAAGATGCCCGAAAAATTCTCTCTGCGGCCTGCAGGACGAAACAATTCTTTGGAGCCCACCACCTTGTTGATATAGTGAGAGGAACCCTGACAGATAAAATTTCCAGTCGGGGTCATCAGCTCTTACCTACTTTCGGTGTGGGGGCTGATTTTTCAAGAAAGTATTGGCTGGCCATTGCAGGTGATCTGGAGACTGGCGGTTTTGTTTTCCGGGATGAAAACAGGCACAAAGCCCTCACCCTCACAGAGAAAGGGAAGGACCTGCTCTTTGGCAGAATAGAATTCCGTACTGTCCGAAGGGTAGTGGATAAGAAAGAGACACTTCATGTCCTCTCCCTGGACCTTCCCGCATCCCGCGAAGATGGAGTAGAGACAGAGCTTTCCGAGGAGGATGGCAGACTGTATGAGGTATTGAGAGCTCTCCGGTTTGCCCAGGCAAAGGCAATTGGGAAGGCGCCCTATATGATATTCCCGAATGCGACATTGAGAGCCATGGCTGTTCATCGTCCGCGAAACAGTCAGGAGCTTCTAGCCTGTCCGGGGGTAGGTGAGAGTAAATTGCAGTCCTGGGGAGAATTATTTTTGAACGAAATCAATCGGTTTCAGGAGGGTCTTGAATCTTAAGCCGTAAGATGTCAGAATGCAAAAATGATAGCCCTTACCGGAGCCACAGGATTTCTTGGCCACTCAATTCTCCGTCAGCTTAAAACGGCCAATCAGCCAGTTGGTGCTGTACTTCTCAATACATCGGATACATCTCGAATAAAATCCTACTGTAAATGGACGGCAGAGGCATCACTGGACAATGTTGGATCCCTGATTGAAGTATTCAGCGGAAGTGATGTTGTTATTCACTCAGCGGCTCTTGTAGACATTCGGGCCGGGCATCGGTCTCTCCTTCGCAAAGTTAATTACGAAGGGACGAAAAATGTTATGAAGGCATGCCGCCAGACAGGGGTGAAGCGGTTGATTTATCTCAGCAGCATTGAGGCCTTTGATCTTACTTCCAATCGTCGCCCCATACGGGAAGATTTTGGTTTTTCCAATGGAACAGCCATCATGGATTATGGAGAAAGCAAGGCAGAAGCAAGCCGAATGGTTATGGCAGCTGGACTGAGTGGTCACATGGAAACTGTGATTATCTGTCCATCCGGTCTGGTTGGTCCCTGGGACTATCGGATGGGTTTCTTTACAAAGATGATAGGAGTGTTTCTCAGGAGGAAAATGCCTTCTTTTTCAATTCCAGGGGGCATGGATTTTGTGGATGTCCGTGACGTGGCTGGTGCTGTTATCAGTTCCATTGAAAAAGGTCGTTCAGGAGAATACTATCTTACTTCTGGTAACTATTTAGAGCTTCCTCATCTCTTTATGATTCTGGAAAAACTCAGCGGTATCAAGTCTCCAAAGTATACGCTTCCCTACTCTCTTTGCCGCATCGTGGCCAGAAGCATGGAAATCTGGGCCAATGCTTTTAACAGGACAACACCTCTTACTCCGGGAGCGTTGAAATTACTGGGAAAAAATGTCCACATAGATTCAAATAAGGCCAGAGAGGAATTGGGTTTCGCGGCCCGTCCCATCGAAAAAACATTTGAAGACATGGTGACCTGGTTCCGCGATCCCGAAACAGAGACTATCGACTCTGCCCCTTTTGCTTCTCTTGATCCTTCAATATAGTGGCGGCCAGTTCTCTGGCCCAATGTTGGACTTCTTCTCCCTCCGGAAGTTGCGTCATCAAATCCTGTTTGAGTCCTGAAATGAGGAGCCTTGCCCCCAGAATACTCAGGCTGGCCGCCTTAAAAACATTTTTGACGACTGTGGATATATCCGCTTCCTCCAGCGTTGTTTCAAGAACATCCGCAATTCGCGCGGTTTTTCCATTGTTGCTACCATAGACAATCAAGACTTCCATATCCAGGGTCTTTTATATCGTATTGGGAAACTTGAAGAAAGATTCCCCCCTTATCAGATTGAAGTGTTTACTGTAGATCCGATTCACAAACCGCCCACGTTTATTGCCTTTAGGGGTTCTGTGAGGGATATACCATCTCCTGCCAATAAAGCAGGCAGGGTTTTTATGAGATGTTCCTGCATGGATTGATCCTGCACAAGCAGGACGAACGCTCCTCCCATTCCTCCTCCACTCAATTTCCCGGCCAATGCTCCATTGGATTGTGCTATGGATAATGCTTGATCCAGATCCTTGTTTGAAAGACTTGATTCGCTGAGTTGAGACTGTATCCGACTGATTGTGTCCGCAGTGAGTTGGAGAAAATCATTGGAATTGATTTCTGTCCGTCTGGTCTGTTTGATAAATGAGGTTATGATTGTATGCATTTCCTGAATGATGGAAGCTTTTTTGTTGTCTCCTGAAACAAGGCTTCGATGTAATTCTTCAACAGAAGAAGCTGTTTCCTGTTCACGGGGAAGCGCACCGTAAATCAAGTGAAGAACCGGTATCTTTATTTTTTTGCCGACAGGAATATCCCTTTTCTTTGGATACCAGGTACTGAGTCCCGGCATGGAGGACATTCCAGTATCGATACCGGATGGATTGCCGTGAAATCTCCGTTCCAGTCTGTTTGCCAGTCGGTGAATACTTCGATAATATCCTGTTGATTTGATCCTCATGAGAATCCGGGCAACGGCCACACAAAGTGCTCCCGAAGAACCAAATCCTCCTACCCGAGGAATATTGCTCTGCACTGTCCACCGTCCATTTGTGTTTTTTAATGGAAATTTTTCTTTCTCTGTAGCCTTCAGTAATTCAAGCATAACAGCAGCATCTTTCTCATCCATTCCTGGAAAGGATGGGGAACCGGAATCATCCGGCTGGAAAATAACCCTTGTCCGGCAGGGTAGTCCAAAACCGATGGCCGGGCAGCCATACACGGCGGCATGTTCTCCAAAAAGGATGAGTTTACCGGTCGCGGACGCTATATAGGTTATGTCAGATGGATTTTCCACAGCTTAATCCTACTTCTTCCAGACGAAAAAATCCAGCCTTTTCCTGATCGACAAGGATATCCAGCACCGCCTTTTCCTGTTTCAGGATTGATCCTTTCCGGTAGAGAAGAAGGGTGAGTTCATTCCCTGCCCCGACACATTTCACTGCTGCTCCTGTACGGGTTCCCTTCAGAATATCCCGTCCCAACTCGGGCAGATGTGGCCGTGCCGGTACGCCAATGGCTTCGCCCAGAAGAATTCCCAGCCGGCCATATTCTCCCAGCAGGGTGAATACCCTGTCGCTGCTCCCCTGAGTGTCCAGATAATGAAGGATTTCCATGAGTGTGTGTGCCATACGGGTACGCAATTTGTCTGCCTGCTCCTTGAATTGACTGGCCCATCGGGCATAGAGATCCACAGCCCCTGTGCTGCTAACTGGTGTAGCTCCCCGGAGAAGGTAGCCGCTGATTTCCTCCGGCCATCTGATTTTCTCCCATTTCGGAGAGATTCCTCCTTTGAACAGGCCTGCTCCGCCATGAGCCGAGGTGTAGACATCATAACCGCTTCCGCGGCCTCCCTGGAAGTGCCGATGCGCCATCAATGCATTCTGAAGAACTTCCTTAGCAGAGGAGGAGTCCATCAGGGCGCGGGTCATTAACAGAGCAGCAGCGGCACTGGATCCCAATCCCCATTTTGAACCATTTTTAGAGAAAAACATCGAAGTGTCTACAGAAATGCTGTTGTCTTCCGGATGCTTTGATAATATGGTGTATACCGAATTGAGAAGTTTCCTGCTGTATGGATTTCTGGAAGAAATACAATCTTCACGAACGAGGCGGGCCCTGCCTCCAGCAGCAAGGGCTATTCCCAATCCTCCTTCTTCTGTGACATGGTATTCACCAGCCAGCAGAATACTGCCGGGGGCTGTCCATCGTGTCACAGATTCTGTACCTGCGGTTCCCGGGCTACCGAACACTTTCTGGTACGAACTCCATGGACGTGCTCCGTGATCTGTTCGATTAAGAATCGCACGTTCTGTTTCTCACAGAATATTTTTACTTGCGGGCCAGCATCCATGGTTTCCCAGAGTTGATAACCTTCCTGCCTGAGTTTGTCAACCAGATCCAGAACCTGCAGGCTTCTGGGCGACCAGTACCGAATTGGGAACTCGGTGGCGAACATGGTGGAAAACATTCTCATATAGCTGCGGCGAATGATGGGACCCAGACGTTCAAGGCTGCGGGAGTTGAGAGCCTGTATGGCTTTCTCAGTGAGTATTTTCGCGTTCTTGACCCACTCACTATAGAACGGGGAACTGAGCCGGCACTGTTCCATGGCCTCTCTTGATGATATTTTCTTGGGACCAGGTTCAGTCTCCACAACGATTACACACAGATCAGGCCAGTGAGATGCTCCAGCAACTTCATGGGCCGATTCTCCTCCGGCGGGGAGGAGGGTGAAGCCACCAAAGACAGATCGGGCAGCCGATGCTGAACCGACGCGGGCCAGAGACGAAATCTCCATGCAGTTCAGTCCCAATGAAAGGGCCTGGTTACAGGCCAGTGCCAGAGCAGCAAATCCTGCGGAGGAACTGGCAATCCCGGCGGCCAGTGGAAAATTCAACTCACTTCGCGCATGAACAGCAATTTCTTTTCCCATCCTTCCGAGCAATCCTCTGAGCTCACTGAAAAATTCTTCGAACCGTTCCGGATTCTGGAGTTTTCCCCCGATAAACACCTGGTCGGAAATGGATGAATTTCCATAGGTTGAAATTATTTCAACCTTTGTCGTACAGTTGAGTTCTGAAAGGCAGAGCGCCAGGGATGGAGTGGCAGGGATATTTCTCTGCGCATCAGTTTTACCCCAGTATTTTGTGAGTGCTATACTGGGATGGGTGATGGCCAATGCTTTACCGAGAACCCTGTCCCTGTCAGCCAGTGACATGTTCCTGTTTCCACTTCCGGAATCGAAGAACTGCTTTGCTTCGGGATCGAATCGTTTCGGATCGAATGACCTGTGTATAGGCGGCAATCTCTTCTGTCCTGGCCCCGGAACTGAAGGCCAGGCGTCGTGCGTGGAGTTCCATGTGTCCAGCTTGTATGCCCTCACACACTAATGCCCGCAAAGCGGCAAGGTTTTGAACAAGACCTACTGCTGCGGCAACACGACTCAATTTCTGAGCGTCAGGATTCTCAAGTATATCCAGAGCCCAGCGTGATGCAGGATGGAAGCCCACAGCGCCTCCTGTGACAGCAAATGGGAGAGGTAATTCCAGCGCCCCATGCAGAATATCCCCTTCAATCCAATACTCGCTCAGCCCGCGATAAGTGCCGCTTCGACTGGCCCAGGCATGAATGGCGGCTTCTATGGCTCGCGTATCATTGCAGGTGGCCAGAGCCAGGGCACTGATTCCATTCATGATTCCCTTGTTGTGGGTAATAGCTCTATCTTCATCTTCCAGGGTTATATTTGCCGCTTTTACAATGCGTGCGGCAGTTTGATGACCATCAAAACCAGATCGCTGTAAACTCTTCACTGGTATACTGAGCTGGGCTCTGGCTGTTCTATCCCTGGATCGGTTGGACAAAATGGCCATCAGAATCTTCCCGCCTGTGATGTCTTCAAGGAGGGGCTTTACTTTTTCAGCAGCACTGTTGAGCAGATTCGCTCCCAGGGCATCTCGAACATCAATCCTGAGGTTTACAGTCAATGTCCGGGAGGATGCAAGCCAGCGGACATCCATCCCCCTCCATCCCCCTCCACGGTTTTCCATGGAAGTTAACAAAGGTTCCAGATGCCGCCGCAGCTGTCCTTCTGCGTCCCGAATTTTATAGACCCCACTCTCACGCAGTCCTTCTGTGTCATCGACGAAAATCTGTGTCACCATCACAGGATCACTGGCCGATGTGGAAAGCTTCCCATTTTTGGAACATAGATGACCTATGTAGGAACAGGCCGCAAGAACCGATGGTTCTTCTGTAGCCAATGGAATCATGTACTCCCTGCCGTCTATTAAAAGAGGACCAGCCAGTCCCATTGGCACGGCAATGTAACCTGCAGCCTGTTCCACCATCACCTCTGAGAGGTTGAGCATCTCAGCATCCTGGCTGCTGGCATAAAAATCCTGACTGGATTCAGGGTAGTGCTCTTCTATCATCTTCCGTCTCTTCTGGATGGGTCCGAGGCGGAACTTTTTTCCAGCAAGATGATGTTTTTTCATGAGGATGACCATCCTGTTTTCAGGGCTTCTTCGGCAAGATTGGCGGCCCGATGTTCCAGATCTGCTGGGATGTGCAGGCTGAGGGATTTCAGCTCTTTAAGAGTGCCTGACCCTGTGAGAGCAATGGCGGCCTGAAGCCCTTCTTCAATGGAAGTTAGATAGGAAAAAACTTCCTCAGAACCGTTATGGGCCTTCCGAATGAATGGGAGGGCAGCGGCTGCAATAGAAGCGCCACAGGCCAGTGCTCCTGCAAATTCACGGGGTGTCCGCAATCCGCCGGATGCAATGATTCTATCGGATACCAAATCTCCGGCCATTCCTCCGTTCATGGCAATCAAGCGGTATGCAAGAAGCAGTACACCCGTTGGATACCCCCAGTTCCGAAATGATTCACCGGCAATTGGAGCTTTTTCTTCTTTTCTGTATGTTTCCACAGCAATCCAGTCTGTACCTCCCATACCTGAAATATCTATATAAGCAGCTCCGGCGTTGAGGAGTTTCAAACCTTCCCCGGGGGGAAGTCCATTACCAGTTTCTTTTACAAGTACCGGGAAATCAACCTCATCAATCAAGTGACAGATGTTTTCGAACCATCCGGTATAATTTCTATCCCCATGACGTTGAAAGAATTCCTGTCCTGGATTCAAGTGTATGAAAAGCCCATCGGCTTGAATCCTTTTTACTGCTTCTGAAATCGTGTGCGGAGAGTATTTCGCAAGCTGAGCTGCCCCGATATTGGCGAGAACTGGTATGCTTGGCGCCAGGGGTTTAATTTGAAAATGGGAGATTGTATCCGGATTTTCCAGCATGACACGAATGGAACCAGTGCCAATGGCAATTCCGCGTTCTTCGGCTATGCCTGCCAGCAGATTGTTGAGAGCAAGGCCTTCCCTGGAGCCCCCTGTCATGCAGGAAATCAATACCGGCATGGAAAGGGAACAGCCGATGAAATCAGTTTCAAGGGATATGGCGCTGGCATCAGTTTCCGGCATGGAAGAATGGGGTAGATGTATCCGACTCAGTTCCGTATCGCCTGATTCTACCGAATACGAAGTATCCAGGCAGAGGTTGAGATGGCGTTGCTTTCTCCCGGATGTACTGGTATCCATGTTATGCCCTGTCGTATAATCGGAAACCTGTCGCTGTGAAATCCTTCAAATAGAACATCCCTTTTTCAGGTATGGCCCCTTCAAGGAGATTCTTCCAGACAGTAAAATCCTCTGGCCGGGCCAACCAGTTGAGATACTCGTGAAAATCAGCCTCATGGTATGTCTGTAATGCCTCTTTGATTCGCCAGTGTGATATCACTTCCGGAGCCCCTTCTGCAATGGTCATTGAGAACACAAACATTGTATTTCCTGATCCATAGGATGCAACCAGAATCGATTTCCCTGTTATGGCTTCTTTGTGTTTTTTCCATTCCTGCTCAAGAAGGGCGGCCAGATAGGCATAGAGGGAAACAGTGTAGAGATTGCCGGTTTCACGATTCAGGTACATGGCATCCATAAAGCATGTTTTTTTGATGAATTCTTCCATTCTGGAGGTGTTCTTTCCATAAACACTGCTTAGAAGCTGGGTTACAGCAACTTCCGGCATTGTTGGAAAGGGAACATGAAGAGCAATGTAGTCGGTATCGTCCAGTACCTTCTGAGGGCTTTTTCGCAGCCTGTTACAATAATCACTGTACGCCGCTATGAGGGCATCCTTGTAGCATTTCATGGAATAGCCTCCCTTTACTCTGGCTGTAACTGACCCGGGAGGCCGGAAGAAATCATCCACATCCGACGAGAAATATCCCTGGTTCTTGAGGTCAATTTCCAGAAGTCTGGGGTTTTTCTCGATCAGAAGAGCGGCAGAACCAGCACCCTGGGTCATTTCAGCCGCGCTTGGAGCTTCGTAACGGGAGATATCACTGCATAAAACCATGGCTCTGTCATCCGGATTTCCGGAGAACCCAAGCATTGAACTGCTACTGAGAAGTGCCGCTGTTCCTCCTGCACAGGCATGTTTCACCTCAAAGGTAGAGAGATTATTGACAATGTTATAATTGGCGTTTTGCAGCATACCTTGAACATAGGCTGAAACAGGTTTTGAATGATCAACGGCCGTTTCTGTTCCCGTAACAATACATCGTATTTCCCGCACCTGGGCTGGGGTCATTTTATCCAGAACAACAACGGCGGCATTTCCTGCCAGGGATGCTGTATCCTCCCAGGGTTCAGGAAAGCGGAAAGCTGTCAGACCGGTTTTATCTATGGCTCTGGAAAGGTGGTTCACAAGCTCAGGGTGGGAAACGGCACGGGATTTCACCAGGGTGTCCATGCGCATTCGGGGGGATGGCAGGTAGAGGCCGATATCTCCAATACCAATTTTAGTTTGATTCATGAATACCTCGAATATACTTTGGTTCATTATTCCTTATCTATCCATTAATAGCCAGTTATGAAGCATAAAAAAGACCGTCCGGGGAGGGACGGTCTAAAAAGGAGGTCAGTGGTTATCCTGGGAGGAGTATTATTTCAACCACGAGAGACCTTATTACTCTTATTTTCGGCATGAGGGCACCTCTCAATAACCTTATTTCGTTTTTGGCTTGATCTTTTTCCTCGCTGCTGCGTCAAATTCCAAAAACGGTTTTTAAAGGTTGCCATGAGTGCGGCAATCTTGAGGTTCTTTCTGAAGAATCCATTCTATGGTACTCTTGAAGAGGAGGTGTCAGGTGTCAATTCTTCATCGATCAGGCAAGCTGCGCCAGATCATGGCCGATTCTGGTGTTGATGCCTGCATCATTGCTGGTTCGGATCCTCACGGAAATGAAATCCCAGCGAAACGGTGGCAGACCCGGGAATGGATAAGTGGATTCACGGGTAGCTCTGGCACTGTTGTTGTAACAAAGGACTTTGCAGGACTGTGGACAGATTTCCGCTACTGGATTCAGGCCGAGCAGGAGCTTTCAGGTACGGAGATAAAGCTTTTCCACTCCTGTGAACCAGGTGTTCCCACACCTGAGGAATGGCTGGTTCAGAATCTCAAACCAGGTTCTCATGTTGCTTTCGATGGGCAGACAGTCAGTTATGTGGATGCAGGTAAGTGGGTTACGGCATTCAGGAATGCCGATATTTCATTCGATTGTTCTAAGGACTTTCTTGAAGATATCTGGCCGGATAGACCACCCATCCCTGGGAATCCAGTTATTGAGTTGAGTGAGAATGAAAGCGGAGAGTCCCGTCGGCAGCGGATAAAACGATTGCACTTAAAACTTCAGGAGGCCGGTGCCAATACCTGGATAGCCGCGGCTCTGAACCTGCAGGCATGGCTTCTCAACATCCGGGGCAGCGATATTCCTCATACACCAGTGGTATACGGGTACATCATAGTCCAGCCGGATTCAATTCGGTGGTTCACCAATCCTGAACGGTTGTCTTCTGAGCTCACACTTTCCCTTGAATCGGATGGTATTCAAATCGTTCCATACGACAATTTCATGCACGAAGCGGTCTCCATACCGGAGAACAACCGTATTCTTGTTGACCCGGAATTGCTTTCATGGTCGGTGGTGAATGATCTGTCAGCGAAATCTATCCATGCCCCCGATCCAGTAGAATTGATGAAGGCTAAAAAAAATCCAGTGGAATTGGAGTTCATACGGAATGCAATGAAGAAGGATGGAGTGCCCCTGCTGAGGTTGTTCATCGACCTGGAACAACGGCTGAACCGGGGGGAGGAAGTTGGGGAAACTCACGCCATTGAATTACTGAGAAAATACCGGGAATCCCTGCCAGGTTTTCTTGGCGAAAGCTTTTCGACCATCGCCGCGGTGGGAGCCAATGCGGCCCTCTGCCATTACGAAGCAAAACCGGAAAATCAGGGCTATCTCCATTCAACAGGAAACATGTTTCTTCTGGATTGTGGCTGTCAGTGGAGGGAAGGAACAACGGATATCACCCGTACCGTCTCTTTCAATCAGCCTTCGCAGAAAGAAAGACAGGATTATACCAGGGTACTCAAGTCCCACATCGCTCTTTCACGGATACGATTTCCTGCTGGAACCCGCGGCTACCAGATCGATGCCATTGCCAGGGCCGGACTCTGGGAGCACGGAATCGATTTTGGTCATGGAACAGGTCATGGGGTTGGCTTTCGTCTTGGCGTCCATGAGGGACCTCAGAGCATCAGCCCTAAACCTCTGGATGTGAAACTGGAACCGGGAATGATCGTTTCCAATGAACCGGGTATCTACAGGGAAGGATGTTATGGCATACGGATTGAGAATCTCATGGCATGCCGCAAGGATGAGGAAACTGAATTCGGACAGTTTCTTTCTTTTGAAACCCTGAGCCTTGCCCCGTATCAAAGAACCCTCATCGATACAGATCTCCTGGATTCAGAGGAAATTCATTGGATTGATGAATACCATGCCTCTGTGCGGGAGAAGCTCGTCCCACTGCTGGAGGCTGATGAGGTGGAATGGCTTGAAAAAGCTACGGTGTGTCTGGGCGGGGAAGAACCCTGACGGCACCCTTGTCAGCGCTGGATGCCAGAAGGGCATAGGCCCTTAAGGAATCGGGGACATGACGCTCCCGCTGCGGCTTCCAGGCCGAAGATCCCTTTGATTCTTCCTCAGACCGCCTCTGTTTCAGTTCGGCCTCTGTCAGTCTTACATTTATTTTTCGATCAGGGATATCAATATCGATCGTATCGCCATTTTGTACCAGAGCTATTCCACCACCCGAAGCAGCCTCCGGTGAGGCATGGCCGATGGACAGACCCGATGTGCCTCCAGAAAAACGGCCATCGGTGAGCAGGGCACAGGTCTTACCAAGTTTCATGGATTTCAGATAGCTTGTCGGGTAGAGCATTTCCTGCATTCCAGGACCGCCTTTAGGCCCTTCATATCGAATAACGATGACATCGCCGGCAGTAATTTTTCCGCCGAGAATGGCTTCTACTGAGGCCTCCTGGGAATCGAAAACTCTGGCCGTACCGGAGAAGGTCAGTATGGATTCATCAACGCCCGCTGTTTTGACGACAGCCCCCTCGGGAGCAATATTCCCAAAAAGAACGGCCAATCCTCCGTCCTGTGAACAGGCATGGGACATCGCGCGGATACAACCGGCTGTTCTATCCGTATCAAGTTCTCTGTACCGGGTAGACTGGCTGCCCATTACAAGATTTCTTCCACCGCCGGGGGCGGCCCTATAAAACTCCACGGCCCTGTCCGATGGTGCATCAGCGACATCCCATTGCTTCAGTGCCTGGGCCAGATTCTTTGCATCAATCCGACCGACACCTGTATCCAGCCGATTGGCCCGGGCCAGTTCCCCGAGAATTCCCATTATACCTCCGGCACGATGTACATCTTCAATGTGATATTTCTCACTGCTGGGAGCGACTTTGCAAAGACAGGGCACCCTGCGGCTTAAATGGTCGATGTCTGTCAGATTGAAATCCACATCAGCTGAACGTGCAGCCGCCAGAATATGCAGTATTGTGTTTGTGGATCCCCCCATGGCAATGTCCAGGGCCATGGCGTTTTCAAAGGCGGCTCTGGTAGCAATGGAACGGGGCAGGATGCTCTGGTCATCTTCAACATAGTAACGGTTAGCCAAATGAACGATGAGATCGGCGGCTCTGTCAAACAGTCCAGCTCTCTCAGAATGGGTGGCCAGAACTGTTCCATTGCCAGGCAATCCCAATCCCAGGGCCTCGACCAGGCAGTTCATGGAATTAGCTGTGAACATACCGCTACATGATCCACAGGTAGGGCAGGCCAGGTTTTCTACCCGATTGAGTTCTTCATCATCCACTGATTCATCTCCAGCCATTATCATTGCATCGATGAGATCCAGATTCTTTGTATCTGAGCGTCCGGCTTCCATGGGACCGCCTGAAACGAATACTGTTGGGATGTTGATACGCAGGGCTGCCATCAGCATTCCCGGAGTTATCTTGTCACAGTTGGAAATGCATACAAGGGCATCAGCACAGTGAGCGTTGACCATGTATTCGACACTGTCGGCAATTATTTCCCTGGAGGGTAAGGAGTAGAGCATGCCACCATGTCCCATGGCAATGCCGTCATCGACCGCTATTGTGTTAAATTCGGCAGCAAAACAGCCTGATTCCTGGATGCGTTTTTTTACCCGCTGTCCCACATTGTGCAGATGGACATGACCGGGGACGAACTGAGTGAAGGAGTTGGCAATGGCAATCAGGGGCTTGTTCATTTGATCGTCTGTCATACCATTCGCCTTCCACAATGACCTTGCTCCAGCCATAAGCCGACCATGGCAGCTGGTTGCACTTCGTAATTTCCGGGGCATTTTGCATTCCTCCTGAAGGGTTATGAAAGAGTATAGAACAGAAATGATTTTATCGCTATGGAAGAAAAAGTATAAGGGTACCTCTAAAAAACAGCTTTAGGAAATTGACGAAGTGGCGGTGCGTTCCTCGGAGCTTTGCTCCTGCGGTACGCACCTGATTAAATTTTTTCTTGATGCAAGGCGACAAAAGCGGAGCTAGCTTAAGTGGTTGGCGGTGCGTTCCTCGGAGCTTTGCTCCTGCGGTACGCACCTGATTACATGAGCATTTTAACAACGCAGCAGCGAGGAAAAAGATCGAGTCAAGAACTCAATGGGTTTTTTGAGGTGCCCTTAACCAATAACGAAATAAAATCGGTTCCCACGACTCTGGCAGAAGTTAATATTAATTGAGAGTTACGGTCAGATCTCCAGCCAGACAACAACTTCTGGAGTAGCTACTTTGCAAGAATAGAGAATCCTGAGGTTCAAGAGGTTTTTACACGAACCCTATGATCAATCACACTTGATTGATATCATTGAAAAATGCTTATCACCATGGTAAAAAAAATCCTTGCCGATGGATCTCCCTGTGCCAAATGTATTCAAGCTGAAAACATCCTGAAAAAACGAGGACTCTGGGAACGGATCAATAATGTCATTATTGCAGAGGAAGATGATGCATCGTCAGAAGGGATGAGGCTGGCTGCTGAGTACAATGTGAAGCTGGCTCCTTTTTTTATTGTTGACGATGAAAATAATAAACGGGTGTATACAAAAACTTTTGAATTCATAAAGAAGGAACTTGAGACGGTAGATATCAGCCAAACTCCTGCTAACTCCCCGACCGATTTTGATATCTCCAATGCCGTGAAGTATTATGCTAATCTTGACCCATGGGATATACTGGCTGAAGTTCAAGCTATTTTCGGCCATAAACTCTCCATTGCATTCAGTGGCGCCGAGGATGTGGTTCTCATTGATATGGCTGTTAGGAACAACGCTCCTTTCAGAGTCTTTTGCCTGGATACTGGTCGTCTGCATCCGGAAACCTATGATTTTATTGACCTCGTCCGTGAGAAATACAATATTACAGTGGAAGTGTTCACCCCCTCCCCGCATCTCCTGGAGTACTTTGTTCGTGAGAAAGGGATGAATAGTTTTTACAGGAACGGTCATGAAGAATGCTGTGGAATAAGGAAACTTGAGCCCCTGGCGCGGGCTCTCACAGGATGTCTGGCCTGGGTTACTGGCCTTCGTGAAGATCAAAGCCCGGCGACCCGCGGGAATATGGCCCACGCTGAATTGGATACAGGTCATACAACTGAAACAGGGGAACCGCTGATTAAAATCAACCCATTATTGAACTGGACATCGGATCGTGTCTGGTCTTACATCCGAAACAATGATGTGCCGTACAACAATCTGCATGATATGGGATATATCTCTATTGGCTGTGCCCCATGCACTCGGGCATCGCGTCCAGGTGAACATGAGAGGATGGCCCGCTGGTGGTGGGAGGTAGAAACCCGTCGGGAATGCGGTCTGCATGTTAAGAATCAGGATTTATCATCCATTGATTGACCAGAAATACGACTCAAGTTCGTCTTCACCTATGTGGAAGATGAATCCCCATGTACAGCAGCAGTTGACCCCGTGGTTCAAACTGCACAGGAAGTCTTTGGAATCAAGTACCCTTATCCATGGCAGAGACTGATTATCGCTGCTGTTCTGGATGCCTTCCATCCACTGGCGAACACCGATGAGGATCCTGAACCGCTGAGAGAAATTGCTGTCCTCCCTACTGGAGCCGGCAAGAGTCTGTGCTGGATGCTTCCGGCTGTGATGATACCAGGATTGACCATTGCGGTTTTCCCCCTCCTGTCGCTCATGGCCGATCAGGAACGCCGACTCAGGGATTCCAGTATTTCATCGGTTTGTCTGCGGGGAGGACAGAGCAAAGGTGAACGGCAAAAGATCTGGGATGCCCTGGAAAAACAAAAGACAGGAATTGTACTGGCCAACCCTGAGATTCTGCAGTCACCAGCCGTTGCCAGGCGTCTGGCAGCTCTTGAACCAGCATTTCTAGTTGTGGATGAAACTCATACGGTGAGTCAGTGGGGAGACACCTTTAGGCCTGCCTGCGCTGGATTGGGAAGCCTGGTAAAGGCATGGAATCCTCAGGCTGTTTTAGCTCTCACAGCCACAGCAGGTGATTATACTCGTGGTCGAATCACAGAACTACTGTTCAATGGAGAATCGCCGCGAGAAGCTCTTGCCAATCCTGATAGACCAACCATCCGCTACGGTGTTCTACCTTCCTTGAGTCGATTTCATTCTCTTGAGAAGTTGATTCGAAATGAGCCGAGACCCGCCATTGTATTTGGTTCCACTCGATCATCCGTTCAACTTGCCGCAATGGTTCTGCGTTTCCGGTTACAGGATGATCAGATTCGATATTACCATGCCGGCATGTCCGCCGAGGAGAAACACCGCCTGGAGAAATGGTATCTGAACAGTAAAGATGGTGTTTTATGCGCCACGTGTGCCTACGGAATGGGGGTGGACAAGTCCGATGTTCGTACGGTAATCCATCTCGCTCCACCTGGTTCCACTGCAGCTTACCTCCAGGAATCCGGTAGAGCATCAAGGGATGGAAAGGGGGCAAACTCATGGTTGATCTGGACGCCGGAGGACATGAAAAACTCAACTGGCAGACAGGCCGCCATGATGAATTATGCGTCTAATAATCACCAATGCCGAAGGGTAATGCTGCTGGCGTCACTGGGAATCGAGGCGCAGGATTGTAACGGCTGTGATGTTTGTAGTGGAGAATTCTGGGATGCTCCACCAGAAGAGGCTATTATAATGAAATTCTTCCAGAGGAACAGGGGCCGTTTCAAAGCAGGTCATGCTGCTCGCATTCTCATTGGACGGCGTTCATCAGAAATACTGCGTCTGGGACTTGATTACACATGGGGTTTTGGTCATCTGAATGGGTGGGAATTGGAGGATGCCGAGGCTGCTGTAAGCACTCTTATGCAGATTGGAAAAATCCGTTCTCTGCGTTGGAAACCCCGGTGTGGTAATCTGGCAGTTCAAAGGCAGACTGAAAAGCCATTGATTAATTGACAGTGATCAGACAATTCTCAACCAGTAAAACCGTGAACAAAACTTTTAGAGGTGCCCTGAAAATAATTACACCCGAATCCCGGCCCATTCGTCGATAGGGGCAACGTTATGAAAAAAGATCTGAAACTAATAGAAAAAGACAATCATCGGCGTTTGGAAAATGCCTACAGGAGTGAGAAACCGCGATTCTTGTCTCGCTTGAAGGCTATGGGACGAACGCTGGAAGAAGCGGAAGATCTTATTCACGATGTTTATACCGAAACCCTGGAAAAGCTGCCCCTGCTGTCGCAGATAAGCAACCTCCCGGCCTGGATCAATACCATATTCAAAAGTCGAATCATTGACGCATGGCGACGTGACAGGTATCGGGTGGAACGCGGTAAAACCAATGTTTCCAAGGAAACACTACAGAGTATTGTATATACTGCTGGATTGGATCCTGTAGAAGCTTATGTTCAGGACATCCTGGTTGATGCTTTGAACACAGCCATAAAGGCTTTGCCCGCGCTTCAGCGGCAGGTGGTGGAATTTCAGGTATTCGGCGGTTTAACCTTCCGGGAGATCTCGGAAGTCACAGGTGAAAACATTGATACACTCAAGGCTCGGAAACGGTACGCATTGGGCAAACTTGCCCGGGCACTGAGACATTGGATCGATGAAGATTAGGGTACCTCTAAAAAACAGCTTTAGGAAATTGACGAAATGGCGGTGCGTTCCTCGGAGCTTTGCTCCTGCGGTACGCGCCTGTTTACGTGAGCATTTTGACAACTCAGTAGCGGCAGAAAAGATCGAGTCAAGAACTCAATGGGTTTTTTAGAGGTGCCCATTAGTTATAAGGAGCGTAATATGACGGAACAAGAACACAATGACAGAAACGGGTTCCATGGACATCATCATGGGCATCCCGGCAGGGGAAGATGCAGAGATACCGGTGGAAATGACTGGTGGGAGGACAGGGGGATAGCCGAAAAAATCCTGATCGGGATTGGCTTCGGTATTCTTGGAATCGCATTCGTTTTTTTTATTGGCTGGGTAACGATGATGCTGTGGAATGCACTCATGCCCGAAATCTTTGGATTGGGACGAATCAGATACTGGCAAGCCTGGGGATTACTTCTCCTTTCCTGTATCTTTTTCAAGGATTTTGGTAATTCCGGTGAAAGCCGTCGACGGGAGAAGAAGCGCAAAAAGGCAATTAAAAACTGCATGCGTGAAGAATCCCGGATGGATGGAGACAGTGTTTCCGATATCAAGGAAGATCCCCGGCCGAATGACAATGAATAGTATTTTCACTGTTTAAATCTAGCAAACTGCTGCCTTGAGTTCAATGATTACTCAGGCAGCAGTCCAGTAATTAGCCCTTATTTCTCACCAATACCTTGAGGGAACCTCAAAAAAAGAGCTCTTCGGACATTCTTGTGGAAAGCATAAAAATGTAGTATGATGAGGTGCCCGTAAGTTCAGGCTGTGTAAGAAATGTTGCATTCAGCGTTGGCTGACCAACGCTGAATGCAATAGTTAAATGGGCAAATTGTTAAAAAGCCCTCACCGCACGAACAAATCGAGAAAATTTACTGTCCTTGCTGCTTTCGAACTGGTCGCCAACGCCGAGGCTCTGTACCCACGCATGTGTGGAACTGTACTCTGAAGAAGACCAGTAGACACTATTCGCAACACCTCCAACGGTATTCTTCTGTTTATATAACTCATTCAACTCATCTTTGGACGGCATAAACCAGTCGCTATAAACAGCATTGTTATTGGTTACTGTATACTCGCTACAGATTTTCGCCGCATAATCCGTTCCTCCGTTACTACCAAGTTTGGTCACTATCTCCTGTGTGTTGGATTCTCCGGTTCCTATGCCTGTACCTGTTTTTCCTACTTCTGTCGTAGTATTACCCCATTTAATATCACCAGGAAGATCACTGGGGGCCGCCTCCAGGTAAGTCCATCCATCGCTGGCGGCATTAGGATTCACATAGAAGATTCTCCCTCCGGCAGGGCCGGGGTCGCCTATGCTGTACGCTACCGTCAGTACGAATTCGGCTGTTTTCACTGCAAAGTAGTTGTTTTTACCGGTAGCCTTCACGGTGTATGTTCCGCCATTGTCTGCATCGATCGTGGCTGCTATAGAGACTAGACCGCTGTTATCTATGGTGACGCCATTTACGGGGGCTTCACCTTTCTCTATGCTCAGGTCGTAATCAGTTCCTGCGGTCAGACCGGCATTGTCGATTATGACAGGGAAATCTGATGCCTGCAAGGGGGGGACAGTTTGGTTACCAGCGGTAATAGAGAAGCCTGTCACTTTTGTAATATCTATAGGTTCGACTGTCAGAGTGAAGGTGGCACTTGTCGTACCACTGTAGTTGCCCGCTCCGGCGACTGTAACGGTGTAGGTTCCTCTATCACTCACCGCTATACTGTCGTTTATGGTGATGCCACCGTTGTCGTCTATCGACATGAACCCCGGAACATTGTCGCTACTGTCGGTAATTTTGAGCGTGTAGTCAGTTGTCGCCGTCAGTGAGCCTCCTATCACAGCTCTGTGTGTTGAATCCGTTGATTTCGCCGTTGCAGTTTTGTCTCCAACGGAAATAGAGAAGTCCTGCACATCTGCAATATTTTTGGCCGTTACTGTTATCGTGATCGTTGCCGTGTACGTCGAGCCTCCAACGGCGGCCTTCACGGTCCAGACCTCAGTCGCGGCATGGGCTTCTTGCGGGACGGTCACAACTCCGTCACTTCCTACGGTGGGTGTAACGTTAAGAATCGAGCCTTCCAGCGGCGCTTCGATGATGTAGGTGACGGTGCCCGCCGGCAGATTTGTCCACGTCGGCGCAGAACTCGCCGCATCCTGAGCCATGCCAAATGCTGCGGTGATTCCGCTGCTGTACGTGAATGACGGCTCATCATCCGTCGTTCCCGTGCACGATGCCAGAAACGCCAGGAGTCCGATTGAGAGCAGGGCTCCCCTGATCATTAGCCATGTAAACTTCTTCATTTTCTTTCTCCTTCGATAAGATAATTGATAGCTTATCAGATATATCAGCCTTATGGGCACCTCTAAAAAACCCCATTGAGTTCTTGACTCGATCTTTTCCGTCACTACTGCGTTGTCAAAATGCTCATGTAAACAGGTGCGTACCGCAGGAGCAAAGCTCCGAGGAACGCACCGCCAATCGCTTAGGCTACACTCCGTTTTTGCCGCCTTGTACCGACAAAAAATTTAATGTTGTCAAAATGCTCACATAAACAGGTGCGTACCGCAGGAGCAAAGCTCCGAGGAACGCACCGCCACTTCGTCAATTTCCTAAAGGGTACCTCTAAAAAAATAGTTTTGCAACCTTTGAATCGGGAAAAACGTCCTTTTTTCATTTTTTTTCTGAAAATTTCGACCCTTCTTAGCGATTTCAACCCGTTATCAGGCTTTTTTTGGCTTACGGAGCACATTCAGTCCCCACTTATCCCAGGGATTGTCTCAAATACACATAACGACAGATGTTATAGCTCAGGTTCAGTAGTCCAATGACCCCTTCTATTCTTTCTTTGCCTATAGTACGCAACTTGTCCACTTTCATGGTCGTTTTCATAAATCCAAATACGTGCTCCACACGGACACGAACCTTCGATTTTTCTTTGTTGGAGGCATTCTCTTCTTTGAAACTGGCATCCACGATTATCCCCTTTTCGGCTATCAATCCCTTCTCTTCAAGCACTTGATAGGGCACCTCTAAGAAACAGCTTTAGTGGTACCCTTAATTGAATGCATACTTGAAAGATTTTTTGCTACATCATACGGGTCACAATGCTGTCCTTCTTCGTTGAAGTCTATGGGGCCAATTTTTCGGGCTAAGGCAAGTGCATGCCCATGAAGATATTTGTTTCGATGCCCAATTCCCTGTACAGCAACTCCCATTGCCAGCAAGAGTTGCTTGTCAGCTTCAGCATAATGCTGCTCAATGTAACGAAGGTAATCTGTGAAGTATTGATCGTCTGGGGCATTTTTTTTCTTTGATTTTGACAATTCATATAGAAGACCATATCCACAGCGTTTTCGAACCTCATCATTACCTGGAATCCAGTCCTTTATCAGGTCCAAAACAAAATCAGTTTTACCAAGAGTAGCATCACAGGACGAGAATACATGACTCAAAGACCCTCCTTCCAATTGTTCAACCTGTGCCTCAATCTGATCTCTTGTCATTTTTCTGGGGTCATCAATCAACATTGAAATAATTTTTGCATCATGATTATCAGTTTTCCAGAGTTCGGCTGCTAATTCAGCATCCCGACCGATTTTCTTCGCAAGTTTCCGAAGAACTGTTAAACCAATTCCAAAACTATTCAAATTGCTCCGGTTCATTTTATTCCAGTTTTCAATACCCCGCTGATTTTTATTATCATCTAATAGCTTAAAAACTTCATTTTTATTCATAACTTCTTAATTATCGTTTATATCTGAGGAATTATACAAGGAAGACTATACAAGGTAGGAAATACAAAGGATTCTCAGACACAGCGGACTTCCCTATAGAGTGTGTCAGAATACCTGTAAAACCCCCTCAACCCATCCTGGGATTCAAAATCCCTTTTATACCTTCAGGGCACCTCTATTTAGAAAAAGCAGCTTGTGTTCCCCTTCCGGAAAGTCATGCTTTTATCACCGGATTACCCGTGCATCTTCGCCGTTCACAATTTTTTCTACTTCCGCCAAAGAAGCGGTCGATGTGTCCCCGGCGGTTGTCATGGCCAGAGCACCATGGGCAGCTCCATAATTCACACAGTCACGGGAGGGCTTTTCCATCAAAAAACCATAGATCAATCCTGATGCAAAGGAATCGCCTCCGCCTACCCGGTCAAGGATTTCAAGATTCTTCCATCCCATGGATTCATGGAATTCCCCATCAAAATACAGCAGTGCTTCCCAGTCATTCAGAGTGGCACTCTTCACCTCCCGCAGGGTGGCAGCCACCGCCTTGAAATTGGGATAGAGATCAATAACACGCCTCATCATTCGGCGATAGCTTGCAATTTTCAGATTGTTCACATCGCCATCATCAATGGGTATACCCAGTGCGGCGGAAAAATCCTCCTCATTGCCCAGCATCACATCCACCAAAGGGGCTATCCGGCGATTGACCTCCTGGGCACAGGACTGTCCCCCTCTAAACTGCCACAGAGAAGGTCGGTAATTGAGATCGTAACTGACCACGGTTCCCGCCGCCCTGGCAGCCTTCATCGCCTCAATGGTAATATCAGCAGTACTATCTGAAAGAGCTGCAAAAATTCCGCCGCAGTGGAACCAGCGTACACCTTCATCCTCAAAGAGAGTTTTCCAATCCACATCACCGGGTTTCAGGGCTGAGGCGGCTGTATATCCACGATCAGATACCCCTATTGCCCCCCTCAGACCGAATCCCCTCTCCACAAAATTCAATCCCTGCCTGGCAGAGAGTCCCATCCCATCGTAGGGAAACCATTTTGCCCGGGAAATATCCACTCCCCCCTGGAAGAGGAGGTCTTCTAAAAGATGCCCCAATTCGTTTTCAGGAATTCCAGTAATCACCATAGTTCTCTGACCAAAACAGCGTTTCAGTCCACGCACCACATTGTATTCTCCGCCTCCTTCCCAGACTCTGAAAGAACGGGCCGTCTTCACCCTTCCCTCGCCCGGATCGAAGCGGAGCATGACTTCACCCATGGCGGCGGCATCCCAACGGCATTCGGATGACGGACGGATTTTCAATTTATTCATGACTTGTTTCTCCACTGTTCAATACTCAAATTATTGAATTTAACGCACTCTCCCCTCAAAACTCTGACGACGTCCTCGGCGGCCCGCCGCTTCAGATCGGTTTTGGATTCTTCCGAATACCAGACTACGTGTGGGGTCAATATAACATGCGGTAACTTTTTATGTGGACTATCCTCTTCAATGGGTTCCACCTCACAAACATTGATTCCCGCTCCGCATAGTTGGTCATTTCCCAGAGCATTGGCCAGTGCGTCCTGATTAACAAGTTCATACGGGTAGTGTGGAAGCAGCGATTCCATATTATCCTGGGGGAGGACTAATCAAGAATTCGATAATCCACCATTTCAGCTTGTGGAGTACCATCCACATCCGTATCGCCCATAAGTCGGCATACAATGAGTAGTTGACTTCCTGGAGGGATGTAATCCTTCGTTGGTTTTCCGGGCCGTATCGTGAGAAATACATCCAGCCAGGATTCTCCCCTGAACAGGATCTGGCATGCATAGGAACGAACCTCCCGGGTGCCAATCCAGGCCCCCCCCAGAAGTGTAACCCATACATTGATACCAGTAGAGGTTTTTTCAATAGATGAATCACCTACAACACCTTCCAGGATAACCAATCGCTGAGATTGAACGGCTTCTTCTACCCGTGCTGGATCATCCAATGAAGATAACACAAAATCAAAATCTACAATTTCACTGAATGATTGTCCCCAGGAAAAAAGAGGTAAGGAAAAAAGGACTGTCGCAAAAAGGGCTTTCACAGGCATTTAGATTTCTATAGTAATAGAAAAAAAAAGAAATATCAACTCCTTGAGGCACAGGGATACCTGATAAATTGACATTCATACAGAAGACAAGTTACAATCAATATTATGAAGGATGTCAAAATAGATATTCATATGAGGCAAACAGATACTATTCCTAATGGCCTGGTGTTAAAGATCGAGGGTCAAATCAGCTCATCCAACTCCCTTCAATTTCAGAAAAGAGTGATCGAAGCAATGGGGTTTGACTTCATTTATCTGTTTTTTGACTGCAGGAAACTATCATTGATTTCCAGCTCAGGAATTGGAGCATTTACTTATATTCAGGATATGGTAAACGAAAAAGATGGGAGAATGATTCTTTGTGGGCTGACCCATAAAGTCTCTCATCTGTTCAATCTTCTTGGGTTCAATGAGTACTTTACCTACTGTAACAACATTGGCGAAGCAATCGAGAAACACTACAAAGAAGTTATGAATCTAGTTGGCGACGATGTATTCCCTGTGATTTTCCGCTGTCCGGGTTGCTCACGAAAACAAAAGGCCATTGAGATGGGAGAATTTCAATGCACTGAATGTAATTCAACCCTCATCGTGGAGGAATCAGGTGAAATTTATCTTAAATGATTTAATACCTGTGGGCACCTCTGTGTCAAATCTGCAATCTCTCATGGTGTCCGCCATACATCTTATCCCTGAGTAATGCAATATCCTGATTTTCCAGATACTCTTCAAATTTCATTCGGCGATCAATAATGCCATCAGGTGTGAATTCAATAATACGATTCGCGATGGTATTGATGAACTGGTGATCGTGGCTGGCAAAAACAATCGTACCGGAGAACTCAATGAGACCATTGTTCAAACTGGTAATGGTTTCCAGATCCAGGTGACCGGTAGGATCATCGAGAACAAGGACATTGGCTTTGCTGAGCATCATTTTCGACAGTAGACAACGGACTTTCTCTCCTCCCGAAAGTACTTTTACCTTCTTCAAAGACTCGTCCTGTGTAAAGAGCATGCGCCCAAGGAAGCTTCGAATATAAGTTTCATCCTGTTCCTCTGAATACTGACGAAGCCAGTCTATGAGATTCATGCCGCTATTAAAAAAGAACTGATTCTCTTTTGGAAAGTAATCAACAGTGGCCGTAACACCCCATTTATAACGACCGGAATCCGGCTTTGAATCACCAGCAATAATATCCATAAAAGTGGTTTTAGCCAGATTATTCGGCCCGACAAACCCGACTTTGTCACCGCCCTGAAGATTCAGATCCCAATCCTTGAAAAGAACTTCCCCATTCAGGGATTTAGTGAGTTTTTCTGTTTCCAATACAACCTTTCCCAATGCCCGCTCTGGAGAAAATCCGCAATAGGGGAATCGGCGAGAGCTTTTCGGCAAGCTGTCAAGATCAAGTTTTTCCAGTTCTTTCATTCGACTTGTGGCTTGACGGCTTTTTGCCACATTCGCTGCAAATCGTTGAATAAATGCCTTGAGTTCTGCTGCACGGACTTCCGCTTTTTTACGCTGATCTTTCTGCTGCTGTGCTATAAGTTGACTTGCCTGCTGCCAGAATGAGTAATTCCCCATGTAGAGGCTGATCTTATTGAAGTCAATATCAGCGATATGAGTACAAACCTTGTTAAGAAAATGTCTGTCATGGCTTACAACGATGACAGTGTTATTGAATTTCATCAGGAATTCTTCCAGCCATCGAATTGATTCTATGTCCAGGTGATTCGTTGGCTCATCGAGGAGAAGAATGTCTGGATTACCAAACAAAGCCTGGGCGATAAGAACTCGCACCTTGATGCTTTCATCCACTGAACCCATCAGGTTATCGTGAAAACTGTCATCAATCCCCAGTCCTGCAAGTAGAATAGCGGCTTCACTTTCAGCTTCATACCCTCCCATCTCAGCAAATTCACCCTCAAGTTCTGCGACTCTCATGCCCTCTTCATCGGTCATGCTGGTTTTGGAATAGATCTCCTCCCTCTCTTTCATTACCGAATAAAGCCTTTTATAGCCTGAAATTACAGCATAAATAATCGAATAATCATTAAAAGCATCTCTTCGCTGAGCCAAAACAGCCATACGCAAATTGTCCGGAATATGAACCTGCCCGGAATCATATTCCTGCTCTCCTGAAAGGATGTTGAGAAAAGTTGACTTCCCGGAACCATTGGCACCAATTAGACCATAGCAGTTCCCGGGTGTAAATTTGATATTCACATTTTTGAATAACAGCCGTTTCCCGAAAGAAAGACTGACATCTGAAACTGTAAGCATGAGTTTACTCCTTATGCTTTATTTTAAGGTACCCTTAAGCTAATCCAATGCGGTAAGAAATCCCTGCATTTCATCATCTGCTTCCCGGACAAATTTATCCAATAGTTCATCCTGAGAATACGCTGTGAATTCACCCAGCGTACTTGATACATCTGAATCAATATCCCGGCTGTGCCGTGCATAGGTGGATTGATAAAATGCCAGTTTTTTCTCCGGATTAATACCATAATTCAAAATCGTCCGGGCGCCATCCTGAAGTAGACTCAGCTTGATCAGCAGATCATCATCCGAATCAACCGACCAGACTCCCAGGTAAATCGGATTGTTGTTAATCGTCATATCTCCAACAAATTCCCCCCGTAAAACGGAATTCCGATCACCGCCGAGATATCCTACAAAGTCCAGATGCTCAGCCAGCTTTCTGTCGGTGGCCAGGAAATCCCCTGTCGAAGGATTCAAGGTAAAAATGATAACTTTGTCCAGTGATTGTCCATAGCTTTTCAGCTGAACATCTCTGTATTCGGCAAGGTTCACATATTTTTCAAATTCTGCGCGCTGATTTGCCACCTGACGTGCCGTTGTTGACAACCAGGTATTCAACGCTGGATGTTCTCCCTTCCATTCGCTCACTCGGGATTCAAACTGTTTTTCATCGATGCTTTTCTGCCAATAGGAAAGGATAACTCTAAAAAGATCTCGAAGATTGTGCTGACGGCTGAAGCGTTCCAGGAGTTCATATAGAAAGATTTCCTTCTTGCGTAACCGCCATATTGCCGTAACAATATCTGTCCGGGAGGAATCACGGTCAATAACAATTTCCTCAGCAAGGCCCTGGAGCTCGTGAAATCTCCGCAGCAGCGAAGAGAATTTCTTCGTCAATCCAAGGGCAGATCGCTCAAATCGAATGACCCAGGAGGTTCCCTCACCTGTTTTACTCTCTACTTTCAGGCGGTCAGGACCAAAGATGCTCCACACCTGAACTGTACCGAATCCTTCACCCTTACCGGCCGTTTTGGTCGATTTCCCAATGAATGCCGGCATTCCTTTCTCGTCACATTTAAGTAATGCTTCAGGTATCCCATGGCCATTATCTGAAATTCTCAGCAGCACGGCATCACTTCCCTCATCAGTTAGAGAAATTGATAATCGCCCGGGTCTCCTCCCCCCCTCCATGGCATCTATCGAGTTGGAAGCAAGATTTACCAATGCCCGGCTTATATTCAACCAGTGACCCAGTACAATGGGTTTCGGGGCCGAGAGAGTAATCACCAGCTCAATTTTCGACCCACATGCTTCAATGTAGGGAACAAGGCGCTCCAGAATCAACTCCTGAATATTGACTTCATGGGCCATGGCCATGGAATCTCGATATGTATTGAGCATATTCACCAAAGTGGTGGTTTCACGGTTGATATCTTCAATAATTCGACCGGCATTTTCCGGTGCCAGAGCATTTACCATGGCATTGAGAGAACTCAACACCTTGCGGGCATCATGTCGGGTTCGTCCAATTTCATCGGCAGCTGGCGCCTTGCGGGATTCAGAACCAATATTCTCGAGGATGGCTTCCCGGGATGCAGTGAGTCGGTAGTAAACCATATTTCGGTAAACGATGTTGTCTTCAGGATCGAAACCCTTATGCTGGAAAAATTCCAACGTCTCGTGTTGTTTCTCCCAAACATAGAGATATATCTGGGATTTTTCTGGAATCTTTTCAGCCAGATATTCAATAAAGGAAGTTCCAATACCCCTGCCCCTGCCATAAGGGCTGGTTACAAGCTTGTAGATCAAATACTCCGATTCATCGGATGAAACATAGGTAAGAATGTACCCAAGGATTTCACCCTCCTCAATCCAGGCAAAACTGTGTTCACTGTCTTTCTGTGCGGAGGCATCTTTTATAAAAGGTGATGGAATAATGAAGGTATCAATATTGAGCAGGGGATTGGTATGAATCCGCTCTTCAATCTCCGGGGTGAGTATAACTATGTTTTCATATTTCATTGTGCTTTCACTCCTGTCTCTTCAGAATCAATAATTCCGGGCAGGTTAACCTTGTACCGTCGAAAAACAGCATCACCCCTTCGTACCCGTTCGCCAACAATAACTGTAACATTGCTATCTTTACCAGCATTATCAACTGAAATGCCATCCTTCAATATTTTGTTGACTTCTACCTGAAGTGTTCCAGTAGCAGAACCCTGGATGAGTAATGTATCACCGATTACCATGCTTGCGCTTTGAATTCGAATTTCTGCCACCCCAGGCTTACTGAAATAATTGACCACTGTACCAACGGTTTCCTTCTTATAGTCTGCCTGACTGTTGGGTTTCTCTGCCCACTCACCAACTGGTTTCCCAAGATAGTGTCCACTGTGAAAACCCCGATTGAATACAGATTCAAGCTCCTGGGTGAGTTCCTTTTTGAGTCTGTCAAAACCAGGACGAGAAAAGAAGGGGGAACGAGTCTCTTCTGGCATTTTCCACCATGCATCTATTGCCTTACGGTAGGCTTTGGTAACAGTTGATACATATTCAGGATTGCGCATCCGCCCTTCAATCTTGAGAGATGCTATCCCTGATGTCAGAATTTTATCGATAAACGGCATTGTACAAAGGTCCTTTGGACTCATCACATAATTTCGGCCTATTTCAAACTCATATTGTCCTTCAGTATCAATAATTCTGTACTCCCGGCGACAGGGCTGAAGACATTTTCCCCTGTTTCCTGAGTCCCCGCTGACAGATTCCGATAAGAAGCATCGACCACTGACAGAGATACACATGGCTCCATGGATGAAAACCTCCAGTTCCATGAGGTCCGCTTCATCCTTTCCCAGTCTGGTTGTAAGATTTTGACGAATACGTGAGAAATCATTAAGGGAGCATTCCCTTGCCATAACAAAGCGGCGGATACCATACATTTTATAATATTCCGCTATGCCTGCTGAATTACTTACCGAAGCCTGGGTGGATAGATGTATGTCCAGACCGTGGTTCCTTGCCACTCGAATAACAGCCGGATCCCAGCCAATAACAGCATCCACCCCAGCGGTCCGGGCTGTATCGACAACAGTTTCAAGAGCTGTTAATTCGTTTTCAAATATAATGGTGTTAAGAGTGAGGTAGCCCCGCGCCCCATAATTCCTGCACTGCCGCATTACTCCCGGCAATTCCGTAAGAGAAAAATTCCGTGCTTTATGCCGCATGTTCAGTGTACCCGCGCCAAAGTACACCGCATCAGCTCCGGCCTTGAGGGCCGCTGTCAGACAAGTGGCATCACCAGCGGGAGCTAGAAGTTCAGGAGGTTTCATCTTTCGAATCCAATGCAATCGAAATACTGAACAATACCGGATACACAACATGGATCAGACCCTTGAACCCACTCTTCCGGATAATTGCCACCAGCAGCAGAATCCATTCAGCAGATCGGGGAGTCAGTGAGTCGATAATTTCAGGTCGAGGTTTTAGAGTTTTCATCAATACTGCTTTATAAGAGACCTACCATGTTGCCATAGTTATACTGATGGAGTAAAGGGCCTTACCTATCGGGAAGAAAATGCTTTTACTCAGTAATTCATAAACAACAGAACCTGCATATTGTTAATTGACACCATGATTATTCAGGAAATAGCATGGTGTGCTTCCATGATGCGAAGATTGAAGCTGTACAAAGCACTAGACTTCTTTGCAGGCCTGATACAGGTTGGAAAATAAGGTTTGGATCTGATTTTCAGGCAGGGATGAGTAAGCCACTCGAATTAAATCATCCAATGCGATCACACCTGTATCATACTTTGTCAAAAGCTTTTGCCTAACAGCTTCACCATCACCTTTCTTTACACGGACACACATGAAGTAGCCTGAATTGAAGGGTAGAGCTTCAAACTCCTCTGAATACTCTGGGTGAGACTTCAAAGTATCCACTAAAAGATCATGCCGCTGTTTCAACAGATTGTATGCGCGCTTCTTTTCCTTCTTATAAGCTGCATCGTTATATGCGGTGAGAAGCAGGGACTGAGAGAGATGAGAGTCATTGGAAATGCTTCCTCTGACCCGGCCAGCAGCTTTATCCTCTAAAGCACCAAGAGCCCTACCACTTAATCCCCTGCCGGCAAAAGTAATAAAACCAACCCGTAATCCCCATACATAATCCTCTTTAGTTGCGCCATCAACTTTGCATGCGACAATACTCTCGTGCAGACTGGCGCATCGGGCAAATAGCGATTCTTTGAAAACTCCTTCCCGGTAAACCAGACCAAAGTAAGCATCATCGGTTATTAGAAGAATCGTTTTCCCCGCATCTGCCGCCGATTTCAGAGCCAGTACAACGGCTTCCGCCTCTTTCTCTGTGAGTGTATATCCCGTAGGATTATTAGGGAAATTAAATAAAACAATCTTTTTATCTCCCGGCATCATCAATGCCTGTTGTAATCCCTCAACATTGAAATCACCAGTTGAATTCCTGCCCTTAAAGGTCGGATAGGTTTTCAACACTGTTTGGTAGGCTTCTGAAAAAAGAAGCCTGTAATTTCCCCAGTAATGCTCCGGCAGGATTACTTCATCGCCCTCATCAAAGAAAAGGTAACCGGCAACTGCAAGCCCATGAGTAAGGGCATTAGTAACGACTGGTCGAGATATCTCCGTTTCTCCCAGCAGAGGATTTTTTTCTCTAATCATTTCTTTCCACACGTCCCGAAGAGCTGGTTTTCCATAGCTGGGAGCATAACTGAATACGTCTGTGGGTTTGAGTTTTATCAGTTTTGCCAGGGAGGCCAGCCGCAGGGGAGTCCCGTCGTCATCCCTGGCCTCTCCTATTGAGGCATTGATGGCCTTGTCCCTGGCGTCCAGACCTTGAGCAACAAGACCCTTTCGAGGGAAAAAAATACTTCTTCCCCGTTTGGACAGAAGTCTCAGCGCCGCTTTTCCCTCGGCTTCCAGAATACTGTTCAATTCCATGGCTTGTGGATTCATATTGACCTCTCTGCTATTTTATTTGAAAGATGAATTCCTGTCATCCAGACAACCGGGATAACGCAGTAAGTTTCATTAATCCCTTCCTGACTTTGTAATTTATGCTGTTGGATTCAAAGTGTCCTTTTTTCCATTCCTTACCAGCATTCATATCAGCGAGAAGGGTCATGACATCATCCATATTCCTTGCCGTCCAGATATGAAACGCTCCTGCTTTGATTGCTGTAATCACTCTGTCAGAGAGGATAACATTGTTCACATTGCCAGCAGGTATAATGACTCCCTGCTGTCCGGTTAATCCCCTGGCTCTACATACTTTGAAAAAACCTTGAATCTTTTTTTGTATGCTGCCTACAGGCTGAATCTCTCCCAGTTGGTTTACAGCTCCCGTAACCGCCACATCCTGCCGAATCGGCAAATTCGCGATCGCAGAAAGAAGGGTAGCCAGTTCCGCGGCAGATGCTGAATCGCCATCAATTTCGTAATAGGACTGTTCAACGGCAAGACTGGCTGTCAATGAGATATTATGACGATGCGCATACCGCTGTCTTATATATCCTTCCATAAGGAAAACACCCTTGTCATGAAGTTCTCCTGAAAGTCCGGATTCCCTCTCTATGTTGATAAGACCATCCTTCCCCGGGCTGACTGCTGCTGTAACCCTAAGAGGGATACCGAATGAATATGCGCCCCTTTCCAGTACAGCCAATCCGTTAACTGTACCAATTCTCATCCCTTCAACAGAGAGTATAATCATCCCATTTTCAATCTGTTCCATGAGAACTTGTTCTGGTAGATTATTCATGTATTCCCTGTAGTCAATTGCCTTTTGAATCATTTCTCTGTCAATACAAGATTTGTTTTCTTGAGTGGCAACATAATTCGATTCCCGGATAAGATCTCCGATCAAGCTGAACTGTGCGCTGAGCTTGTTGCGTCTTTCTGCCAGCTGAATACCATAGGCAATGATTTCCCTGATGCCATCCGGATTAACAGGTTTGAGATTCTCCTTACTGACAAAACCATTGATGAAGGCAGCATATTCATTCTCGGTTTCTGCCTGTCGCGGCATATCCGCGCTGAACTCAGCGGTAATCTTAAACAGTTTGAAAAAATCGTTATCAATCTCACTAATGGATTGATAGATCCTTTCAGAGCCGATTAGAATTACCGTCGTTTCCGTAATGATTGGTTCAGGTTTCATGAGAATTGGAAGAGGGCCGAGGGGTGTTGACTGTGCTTCCGGTACAACATGCCTGGTTTGAAAAGCTTTTTTAAGTTCTGGCCAGAGATTCTCCCTGGAGAAAATATCTTCTGCTTGAAGGATGAGAAAACCGCCATCAGCCTTTAAAAGGGAACCAGCCTTTATCATCATCATGTTTGTCCGGATTTCTCCCGAAACATCATATCTGGCTTCAATGGAACCGAAAAGATTCAATCTTGTTGGGTTAGTTTCATGAATAACGGGCCGCCTGTCCACTCCATATCTGTCCAGCACAATATTCACCCCATAGTGAACTTCAAGGTCGATCTCTTCCGTTCCTTCCTCATTCTCTTCTCCAATGAACCAGTGCGCATTTTCAATAACATCAGTCGCTATGGCTTCAAGGTGATTTCGGACATCCTCACTCTTCCACTGCTCCAGTATTGCAGTGCATTCTTCCCTAATCCCAGGTTGTATCGTTCCCGTTCTCAGTTCTTTCAGCTTTTTTTCAAGTGACTCCCGGGCCATTTTCAAATCTCTATGTATTGAGTTCATATTGTTCATGAGAGCAAAATAACGTTCTCGGGTTTCCTTCCATGTTTCTTTAGAGACAAACCCTGAGGGGACCTGATTTTGCAGTTCCTCAAAGCGTACTGTTTTGCCATCGATAACCGGAGCAATATCCATGGACAATCCTTCCTGCACATCCTCGGTTTGTATCATACGGAATCCCTCCGCATTGAGCTGACTCTCAAATTCCGCCAGGATTTCATTTTCCTTCCTTTCAACACCATGAATCAGGGCAACCTTTTCTGTTTTGTACGTTTCCGAGTCAAGATCGTGGGTGATTCTGTTTTGAATCCGTTTGATAAGAAGAATTATGTCTTTTTTCAGTTTTCCAGCCGTCCCCTCAGGAAGAATCAGGGACCTGGGTTTATCAGGCTCACTGAAATCCTGGACGTAAACAATGTCCCGCAGATTTCCTTTTTTTCGGTTATTATGATTAAGAATATCAAGTATAGCTGTATACTTACCGATTCCGGATTCGCCCACGACAAGTATGTTATACCCCTTCGCATTGATAGCCATGCCCATCTCAAGGGCTTTTACAGCCCTTTCCTGACCAACAACCGACCAGGTTCTTATGCTGTTGGGTGCTACGGGGCTGGAATTCATTGGTCTGTTTATATCCAGGACAATATCCTTGTATTTCAGTTCAACTGGCAGTTTCAGCATCATTTGAATATAGCGGTAAATTATTCTCTGGACTATAATGGAACGATGAAATTAGCAAAATTTGATGAATGGGCAAGATCCGTTCTGGAATTTCATAGTATTGATTCTCTTGACTCAGCCATAAATGGGATACAGGTTGGAGATGTCAATGCTGAAATCACCAGGATCGCTTTTGCAGTCGATGCCTGTGAGGACTCTTTTATACAGACAAAGGAAAGTGGAGCTCAAGCTCTTTTTGTTCATCACGGCCTGTTCTGGGGATCGGTTTATGCTCTCACTGGTGTACGCGGCAACCGTATTCGTTTCCTCATGAAAAATGACATAGCTCTATACGCCTGTCATCTACCTCTGGATCGTCATCCAGAACTGGGAAACAATGCACAGATGGCCAAAGTTCTGGAATTGACTCATCTGGAAGAATTTGGGCGCTATAAAGGACAGAAAATTGGCTGTAAAGGTCGTTTAAAGACTGGTATGGACTTAGAATCTGTTGTAATTCGTCTGTTCGGCTCATGGGATAATAGAATCAATGCCTTGAGATTTGGACCAAAGGAGATTTTCAATGTTGGAATTATCTCAGGAGGGGCTGTTTATGAGGTAAGCCAGGCCATTGATGAGGACCTGGATCTTTATATAACCGGCGATTCATCCCATAATGTTTACCATGAATGCAAGGAAGCTGGAATCAATGTGCTTTTTGCCGGCCATTATCTTACCGAACTGTTTGGAGTCCGTGCCATGTCGGAATTGGTAAGAACGGAATTGGGACTGGAAACTCATTTCGTTGATGTTCCAACCGGATACTGATGGAGAGAACCATTTGAAGAAGTATAAATATTTTTTGCTTGCGGCCATTATTCTGGTTGCAGATCAGATCACCAAAATTCTGATTGTTAAATACATCCCTCTGCACGGTATTGGCTGGAGTTTCTCTGGTGATTTTTTTCGCCTTATACATGTGAGAAATCTGGGAATGGCATTCAGCCTTGGGAACAGCTTTCCCCCCTTACTCAAGACAGTCGTAATGATCATACTTCCCCTTGGTGTGCTGTCGGTAATCGGTGTGCAAATTGTTCGCAATAGTAATCTGACTAACGATCAGCGCTGGATATTTGCGGTAATACTTGGAGGAGGTCTGGGGAATCAAATTGATCGCATTTTCAGAAGGGAGGGTGTTGTTGATTTTCTTGATTTCAAGTTCTATGGTCTACTGGGTATGGAAAGATGGCCTACTTTCAATATAGCCGATTCAAGCCTTGTAATTTCAATGATTCTGTTGCTTCTGTTCCAGGTCATCCAGGAAGTAAGATTAAAAAGGAATCATGAACAAAAAGCTTAATACATTTTGTTTTTTAGTAATTGCAACAGCTCTCAATCTCGTCATACTTGTAGTCCTTGCAGCTATTCTCCTGCTTTTTTTTGAACTGACGTTTAAAAATATCGACGAGGTATCTCAAGGACTGTCACTGCTGGCCATCATAGTCATTCTCTCCGGCTCCATTGGTGGTTCGTTCCTACTCTATTCCAGAATTATGAAATGGGCAACTAAAAAATGGAATTTGGAGCGTTACCTGACCTCGATGTTTAAATCCGGTAGAAAACATTGAACTCTGTCGATGAATTCTGGAAATCCCGTGAAGAGGAACTGGGGACAGCGATTCTATATAAAACGCTGGGCAGAATGATTCAATCAAACAGCAGGATTCCTATCTGGGGTGTTCTTTACACAACTGTCAATGCTGTCTATTTTCAAACATTCGAGTCTGAGAGCTGGATATCTTCCCTGATCTCAAGAAAGAATGCCCGGAAAAAAACTGAAGACAAAACTATTGAAATCCCTGCTTCATCTCTCATTCAAGCAGAGATTACTCGTCCAAAGAAAACAATATTGAAACTGTTCAGTCAATTACCTATTGTCCGCATCTCCTGGTATGATACCAATTCAAATGAAAAACAGATCCTCCTTATTGAAATAGTTGGTAACGCTGAGGTTCTCGTTTCCTCAGTGCCCGGGAACAGCCTGACATGATGAAAAAATTTAATCCGGTATGTACCGCAGGGCGTAGCATGAGGAACACACCGCCACTGCGCCAAATTCCAAAAACGGTTTTTTAGAGGTTGCCTTGAAAGATATGTCTTCATGCCAGAGATAGTTCATATTACACTGTAAGGAGATAATTGTGAAAAAGGGATTTATTGTTATTGTGCTGATATCTGCGATGTTCCTTCCCGGGTCATGTATGACGGCAAGTATTACCTGGACACCCATTGGGGAAGCAACTGCTACTGTGAGTTTGAGCTCCGCAAAAGGCGCGGAGTTTCTGGCAATTCGAGGTATAAACGGTCAGAGGCAGGCAAACCCATGGACGTTTTATGTCCCGTCTAAAACTCAAGAGTCCAGACCCAGAATACGTGGAGAAGGTAAGAATGCCAATGTAGTCCTCATGGACGCATCCGTTGATTATGAGCTGGAATTAGGTCTTTATCAGTCCCGGGGACTCCTCCAGCAGGATCTTCCAGAATGGCATGAATCCAAACCCGTCATTACACTCAAAGCTCTGGATCCTCAGGGAAAATATGTTATGACTTTTCATGGGCCTGCTTTTTCCTTTGATAGCGGCAAAAAGACTTCTGGAATACTCAGATTAAGAAAGGGATTAACGCCAATACAGCAGTGGGAATTATATGCTACTGTTGTCCCTGACACCAGAGAAGCATATAAAAGAAAAACCTTTTACGAGTTCAAGGAAGTTATACCTGTTTTTTAGCCGTCCATAATGGAAAAACCCCATTCATGCTTCCTGTCCATTCAGTCAGAGCTTTTCGATTTCCTGCTTACTCAATCCCGTCGATTTACTGATGAGTTTCCTATCGACTCCGGCGGCCTTCATCCGTTTGGCAGTTTGAGTTATGCCTTTCTCAATGCCTTTCTCAATGCCATCATTCCACGCTTTCTCAAGCTGCGGCCTGACTATCTCGGTTACATCGGCAACGGGTACCATGTCTTCCTCCTTCCCCTCAAAGACTGTCATCCTCATTTTAACGCCCCTAATAAGTTTGTCAATAATGTGTGATGAGAGATTACATTTTTCGATCTCCCTCCTGTCGGCCAACCGCCCAATGTCCCGGCAGAACTCGGAGAGAAACACGCCGTCAGGCCCGCCAAGTTGAATGGCCTCTATATTGATGATATGAATTTGATACATTCCATAGTTGCCGGTGAAGTGGCCGGGACGGACTTCCTCAAAGAACTCCTTAGACTCGTACATACAGAGTTCTGTCTTCTCAAGAGAGAGAAGTTATTATGACAGGGCTTAGAATGGGGTTAGGCCTGCGTACCATTGCCCGAAGGCTTAACCGTCATCCTTAGTGTCGCCAGAGAAATCGAATCCAGGATGTTACAGTTAGAAAATACCTGACGGAAAAGCTTGAAGAGGGGTGGAGTCCTGAGCAGATAGCAGGCCGGCTTTCCCTTGATATACCTGGTAAAAAAGTCAATTATAGTATTATTAACACAATAAACTTGACAAGGAGCAAATAATCCTATAAATTTAAAATGAGGTTAAGAAAACTCAGTAATGGACTAAACCGGATCTAATCAATTCAAAGTTCCATCTCCAGGTGCATGAGGCAGGTAATACCTTCCTGGAGAATTCTACTGAGGAATCCCGGAAGGAGAATATTTATGCGACACAGAATACATATCCTGTTTGCTCTGGCAGTATTGTTCGGTTTGTTTATTTCCTGTTCACAGTTAGGGTTGAATATCTTATTCAAAGACTCTTTGCTTTCTTTACATCAGGATGATATTGAAGCAGGAAGCAGATTCTATACGATGAAATTCAATCACAAGGTAGGCTGGGTAGATGATGAAACCAAAACATTTACGCTGACTATAGGTAACTCAGTGCCGATTTCATCTCTCTCGAACCCGGACCTGGATGCTGTGATTTCCTCTGATAAATTGAAAATATACATAATGTATACCAATGCAGGTATTCAGAGAGGTGATACTGTCAAGATTGAAATCCAAGAAGGCATACTGCAGCTTGAGAATGGGAGTTCTGTTGCATCACTGACGATTACGAAAGAAGCTGTTGAAGATACAACTGGCCCTGAAGTGGTTCCTTATATCATTGACATCCCACTGAAACAAAATATGGAAGAAGTGGTAGTAATCTTCAAGGAATCTATAAAGTTTTATTCAGTTCCGATTAAAGATAAAATTGATGAATACGTGACTCTCACACTAGACAATACCCCGTTGAAAATCAAATGGGTGTCAATACAAGAGAGACTAGGTACTCCTATAAATAATAATACATTGGTGTTTGAACTTGATAGGCCATTGGATCCTGGTACGTTGAGTGTCGTTATAGAAAATAAGGTGATAAAAGATCAATATAGTAACCCAAACAAACTGATAAGCTTCGAAATAAACGTAATTACCCCCCCATTTGTAAATATTGGTGCAGTCAGTGGCCTGATTCCCGCGGATGGCAGCAGCAAGTCGGACACCATGCCTACCTTCAGTTGGAATGCGGTGTCTGGAGCGACGGGTTACGAGGTGCAGATAGCCGAGAGCCAGGCAGGGGTGGAAAATGCAGTGCCGGTGGAAGCGAGCGCAGCCAGTTACACGCCGACAACGGCGCTGACAAACTTGCAGACCCACTACTGGCGTGTGCGGGCGAAGGATGGGGTCGGGCAACATGGAACCTGGAGCACAATCAACAGTCTACTGGTAAACTGGGGAGCAGTAAGCGGCCTGAGTCCTGCCAACGGTAGTGCCACCACGGACACCATGCCTACCTTCAGTTGGAATGCGGTGTCTGGAGCGACGGGTTACGAGGTGCAGATAGCAGGCAGCGAAGAGGGGCTGGACAGAGCTCAGGCGGTGGTAGCGAGCGCAGCCAGTTACACGCCTTCAACGGCCTTGACGAACAATCAGACCCACTACTGGCGAGTGCGGGCGAAGGACGGCGACGGGCAGTACGGGGCCTGGAGTGGGATCCAGAGTCTGGAGGTCATCATCTCATTGCTGCTGGAAACCGTTTACGTGGAAGGCGGCAGTTTCCAGATGGGCAGCACCGAGGGTGATTCGGATGAGAGACCTGTGCATGATGTAACGGTGAGTTCGTTTTCCATGGCAAAGACGGAGGTAACCCAGGGCCTGTGGAAGGCGGTGATGGGAAGCAACCCTTCGTATTTCAAGGGGGATGATCTGCCTGTGGAGAGTGTAACCTGGTATGAGGCGGTGGCGTACTGCAATGCATTGAGTGCGAAGGAAGGACTGGATAAGGTGTACACGATAAATAAGACGGCTGTAACGGCGGACTTTAATAAGAATGGCTGGCGCCTGCCGACGGAAGCCGAGTGGGAGTATGCTTCCCGTGGAGGGAAGGTGTCGGAGGGGTACATGTATTCCGGGAGCGACACGGTGGAGGATGTTGGCTGGTATTCTGGTAATTCCACTTCGAGAACCCATTTTGTAGGCGAGAAGGCGGCCAACGAGCTGGGTCTGTACGACATGAGCGGGAACGTTTCTGAGTGGTGCTGGGACTGGTATGGGAATTATTCCAATGTCAGCCAGAGCGATCCCAGAGGGCCGTTAAGAGCACTGACCGGCGCGAGAGTGAGACGTGGCGGCAGTTGGACCAACGAAGCCCCTGACCTGCGGTCAGCGAAGCGGAGCGGCCTCACGCCTGGCGCAAGCTACAGCGACGTTGGCTTTCGCCCTGTTTGTCTGAAACAGTTTTAAGAACATCCTTTCGGAGTTGAAGAATCGAAACCACAGATGGACACGGATTCTTGACGGGCCAGGGTGGCAATTCCTCGGTCCGGATCCATTAAATTTTCGCGGCTTTCGTGCTTTTCGTGGTTAAAAAGACAATTTATCCGTGCCGGGGAGTAGATTGTCAGCAACGGTGACAAAGTTCCGTCTTTTCCACATAAAAGAGGCAGATACTCCGAGACTCTTCCAGGAATAACCGCGTCCTGGAAAAACCTCATTCATGCTTCCTGTCCATTCGGTCAGAGCTTTTCGATTTCCTGCTTACTCAATCCCGTCGATTTACTGATGAGTTCCATATTGGCTCCGGCAGACTTCATCCTTTTGGCAGTTTGTAGCTTCTCTTTCTCAATGCCTTTCTCAATGCCTCTATGTTGATGATATGAATTTGATACATTCCATAGTTGCCGATGAAGTGGCCGGGACGGACTTCCTCGAAGAACTCCTTAGACTCGTACGTACAGAGTTCTGTCTTCTCAAGAGAGAGAAGTTATTATGACAGGGCATAGAATGGGGTTAAGCCTGCGTGCCATTGCCCGAAGGCTTAACCGTCATCCTTAGTGTCGCCAGAGAGATCGAATCCAGAATGAATAGTTTTGCAACCCTTGATTCGGGAAAAACGTCCTTTTTTTCATTTTTTTTCTGAAAATTTCGACCTTTCTTAGCGCTTTCAACCCGTTATCAGACTTTTTTCGACTCACAGGAGCAATCACTTCATTTTACACGTTTTCTGGCCCCGTGCATAAGGCTCACATTGGATCGCTGCCGCCAGGAAAGCCCTGAATAGGGGGCCAGGCTTGAGCGGACTGGATGTAAACTCAGGATGGAACTGCACACCAACCGACCAGGTATGATTCGGCCATTCTGTTGACTCTACCAGAAGTTTATCAGGAGTAAAGGCGGAAAAAATCAATCCAGACTCTGCTAATACCTCTCTGTACTCATTACTCACTTCATACCGATGCCGATGACGTTCCTTAATAGTACTTGTGCCATAGGCCGTGTGGATGAACGTACTCTCTATGACTGTAGATTCACACAATCCCACTCTCATCGTTCCACCATATTGAGTAATATCAACCTGCTCCTCCAGCAATGCGATAACATTGGAAGGACCATCGGGTGTGAATTCAACACTGTTGGCATCAGAAATACCAAGGACATTTCTGGCCCATTCAATAATTTGAATCTGCATACCCAGGCATATTCCAAGGAAGGGGATGTTGTTTTCTCTTACAACTCGAACCGCTTCAATCATGCCCGGGATACCACGTCCGCCAAATCCGCCAGGAATAAGCACTCCCTGAACCTCTCTCAATACCTCCTTTGCATGTTCAAACGAGGAAATTTTTTCAGAATCAATTTTCTTGATTTTGAGTTTTACTCCATTGGCAATAGCTCCATGCACAAGGGCCTCGTCGATGGATTTATATGAATCTTCAAGTTCTATGTATTTCCCAACCATTGCAATTTCAACGGTTTCAGTAGCGTTGTGCCAGGTCTCATTTACCACCTCCCAGGGGTGAAACTTATCGACGCTACATTGAAGATCCAGCCGATCGCAGACAATAACATCCAGCCCCTGTTTTTTGTACGCAATGGGTATCTCGTAAATTGAAGTGTGCACATCATGGGCTGAGAGAACACATTCATAATCAATATTTGTAAAATTGGCAATCTTGCGTTTCATAGATGTTTCCATTTCTTTTGCGATACGACAAAGGAGGACATCCGGCTGTATGCCAATTTCCCTCAAAATCTTCACCGAATGTTGTGTTGGTTTGGTTTTTAACTCACCAGTGGATAATGTTGGGATAAGGGAGACATGAACACTCAGGGTGTTTTGGCGATTTTCTTCATGTATGATCTGCCGAACAGCTTCAAGAAAGGGAATGGATTCTATGTCTCCAACGGTGCCGCCTATCTCAACAATAGTAACTTCAATGGAAGATTTTTCTTCCTGTGCGTAAATTCTGCGTTTTATTTCATCCGTAATATGAGGGACAACCTGCACACATTTGCCCAGGTAATCTCCCTTGCGTTCCTTCCGTATCACTTCCTGGTAAACCTGACCCGTAGTAATGGAATTGGCAGCACTAAGGGGTGAATTGGTGAATCGGGCATAATTGCCGAGATCCAGATCTGTTTCAGCGCCATCGTCCGTAACAAAGACTTCTCCGTGTTGAAAGGGACTCATTGTGCCGGCATCAACATTGAGATAGGGATCAATTTTTATCATACACACCGATAAACCGCGGCTTTCCAGAAGACACCCAAGGGAAGAGGCGGCAATGCCTTTCCCTAAACTGGAACACACCCCGCCTGTAACAAATACATACTTCCTCATGGGGTTTCATTATTCCAGGGTATGGAGCGGATGGTCAAGAACTAAATGGGTTTTTTAGAGGTGCCCACTATTTTATTGTTCTGATAATCACCCTTTGACAGATCCGGCTGTCAGTCCTCGAACAAAGAACCTTTGCAGGCCGAAGAACACAATGAGAGGCAGCAGCATGCTGAGAAATGCGCCCGATGTCAGCAGATGCCAGTCCTGGCCTTTTTCTCCCACCATAGCGGCCAGAGCACTGGTCACTACCCGATTTTTGTCTCCAAGGAATACCAGGGCAACAAGGTAATCATTCCATACCCAGAGAAACTGGAATATGGCAAAGCTGGCCAGGGCTGGAACAGAGAGGGGTAGAACAAGCCGAATAAAAGTCACAAAAGGAGTCGCCCCATCCAGATAGGCCGATTCAAATATGTCGCGGGGCAGTGTACTGATATAATTGTACAGCAGATAAACAGCCAATGGTAACCCGAAGCCTGTGTGGGCCAGCCACATCCCAACGAAGGTACCCGTTAATCCCCAGCGGGAAAAATCTCTTAATATTGGGATCAGGGCTATCTGCAGGGGTACAACCAGCAGGGCAACCACAATGATGAAGAGGGGCCGTCGACCGGGAAATTCCATCCAGGCAAAGGCATAGGCAGCAAAAGCAGCAATAAGAATGGGTATGATGGTTGCCGGTAGGGTAACCGCTATTGAGTTGAGTACGGCATCGCCAAAATCATTTCCCTGTCGGAGAATTGTATTCCCGGCGGCATCGGTATATTCAGACTGACCGGCAGATAAAACATCCCGATAGTTTTGCAAAGTGAGATTGACACCAAACCCAACCCATTTTTCCTCAAAGACTTCTACCAGTCGGGAACGTTTATTGCCATACCATCGGAGTGTTCGCCCCTCTTCTACCTCAATACCGATTCGCCACTCATCAAAACTGGCCGTATGACCTTCCATTTCAATAGGAGCATCTAAATCCAGATCCTGAGAGACTTCAAACTCCCCCACTTTTGACAGTGCTTTATGGGGAAGGACTGTCCACCAGCCCGTAGCGTAGATGTCCCGGGAATCCCTGAATGATGTCACCAGTATTCCAAGAGAGGGGATGCACCATCCAATGACGATAACAGCAAGTACAAAGCCGATCAGAACTCTGGCAAGAGGAGACTTTTCTCCTTTTAAAGACGGTCTCATTTCAATACCCTCCTTTCATGGAACTGTTTCAGATTATAGGCAAGGACAGGTATTATGGCGATCAGCAGAACAATGGCCAGAGCTGAGGCCTGTCCAGAGTTTCCAAAGGTAAATTGACGAAGGTAAAACTCATTGGCAATAACATTCGTGCCAAAATTGCCTCCGGTCATCACCCTTACAATGTCAAAGAGCTTGAGGCTAAAGATAAGAATTGTCGTTGTTACAGTCACCAGTGTGGGCATGATGGAGGGAATGGTCACCTTAAAAAAGATGGTAAAAGCATTGGCACCATCCACCCGAGCCGCTTCGTTGATCTCTTCGGGAATGGCTTTGATGGCTGAGGACAGTATAACCATGGCATAACCGGTCTGCAGCCAGACCATGATGATAATCAGGAAGAAATTATTCCAGAAAGGAGTCAGCAGCCAGGCTTGAGCCTGTCCTCCAAAAGCAGTGACTATGGCATTTAGAAGACCTATCTCCGCAATGTTGGCTCCCTCGCCCTTATAGGCATAGACAAATTTCCATATCACTCCAGCTCCAACAAAGGAGATGGCCATGGGCATGAATATCAGCGATTTAACGGTCTTTTCAAAACGGTTCCTATCAGCAAGTACAGCAATAACCAATCCCATGATAACGCAGAAAGATGTTCCAAAGATAAGCCATAGAAGGTTGTTGCGGAAGCTCTCCAGCATGATGGGATCGGTAAATGCAAAGATGTAATTGTCCAGAAAAACAAAACCCCTGCCATGAGCATCAGAAAAGCTCAGTCTGAATGTACGTAAAGTGGGAAGAACCAGGGCCCAGATCAGAATAAAAATGGCTGGTCCTGCAAATACAATGGGAATGGAGATGGAACGAATTCTGCGTGGAAATGATTCAGCCGCGGCATTGAGAACATAATACAACAACACTGCCGATCCAATTCCCCAGATAACGGCAAATAGTGTCATGAGAATTTTAACTCCCTGGAGCCTTTGCAGCACGACAAATCCGCCAACCAGGACAATGACAGATGCAATGATTAACACCGATAAGGACAAATATTTCGTTGAAGAAGACTGCCTTTGACTCATCAATACCTCCGTATTTAGAAAACAAGGGGCTTTGTCAAAAAATTCAGGGATAAGGACTGTGTCAGTCAAAGTCTTTGGTTCAAACCGAAGCGATTACTGACACAGTTTTTGTAACTACTCTATGGCATTTCTCATTTTGGCCATGAAGCGTCTATGGCATCCAGAGCTTCATCAAGAGATTTTGCACCGGAAACATAATCGGTCATTTCTTTCCAGAAAGACCCAGCTCCCACGGCTCCCGGCATGAGATCAGAGCCATCAAACCGGACACTTGTTGCGTCCTGAATAATTGCCGCAACTTTCCTGTCAACTTCATTGGTGTACCAGTCAAGATTGGAATCTTTGTGTGGGGAAATTGCTCCGCCTGCTCTTATCCAGGCTTCAACAGAAGCTCCTGTCGCAAAAAATTCCATAACCTGACGGACTTCTGGACGATCGTTGAACATCGCATAGATGTCTCCACCCACAAGGACTGGACGTCCATACGCAGGATCTACACTGGGCAGATAAAAGAAGTCATAGTCAACTCCTGCCTGAACATTCTCAGGAAAGAAAGAAGTGATGAAGTTTCCCTGTTTATGCAGCCAGGCTTTGGGAGGACTTTCAAACATAACTTTGGGTGCATCGCCAAAACTTGTTGTTGCGATTGCCTGACGTCCACCATAAACCATGCTGTCAGCAAACCATATTCCCGTCATGGCATCGATGGCTTTCTTCACTTCAGGGCTATTGAACTTCAAATCTCCTGCAACCCAGCGATCATAGTTTTCAAGACTGGTGGTTCGGAGCATCATTTCTTCAATCCAGTCTGTAGCAGCCCAACCTGTCGCCGCACCAGACTCAATACCGACGGCCCAGGGGCTGTCTCCATCAGCCAGAATCATATTCTGAAGATCCACTAATTCTTCCCAGGTCTCAGGAACTTGATATCCCGCAGCATCAAACTCTTTCTTATTGTACCAGACGAGTGATTTCCCATTGACCCGGCCCCAGAGACCAGCCATGATTTTCCCATCAGGGGAATCCATGGTAGCCATGTCCAGCCAACTCTGGATGTAGTTGGATTTAACCTTATCCATATCCAAAACCTTGTTAAGGTCAATAACATAACCCTTCGCGACAAAGTTTTTCAGGAGTCCCGGCTGGGGGAAATCCACGATATCCGGCGCATTGCCGCCTTCAATGGAAATTCCGATGGAGGCTTCAAATTCCTTTGAACCTTCATACTGAATGTCAATGCCCGTCATCTCTTCAAATGCTTTCACAGATTCATTGAATTTAATCTCATCATTATCTGTAAAGGGACCAGCCATGGTAACGACCTTGCCCTCAGATGCGGGAGAATCTTCTGATCCTCCTCCGGCAAAAGCACTAAATGCAGCAAGTACTAATACCAGAGCAACTAAACCTGTCTTTTTCATATTCTTTACTCCTTTCAGCCACGAGGGCTGTAATAAATATATTGACACTGAAGCATATCCTGAAAGGATATGTCATACAATTGTCGTTGTCGATTTTAACCTCCTGGAGTCAGTGGTGTCAATGCAAAATTGACATTTACTGGAAACCTTTCCCGTGTGTCCGGAAGAATGTTAAAATAGATGCCTCTCAATCTCGTAAGATAATTTAATGTAAAGAATATAATTACAGGACTTCATATTCAGGTCGTGTCTCACCGGCACAGATTTTAACTCATCAGATTTCAGCAGAAAACAGTTTGAGGTTGCCTATGGAAACTAACGAAAAAAAGAAAAAATCTCTTGACCAGAGTAATACAATGTAATACCTTTCAGTTAACATGTCTACTGGACGGAACAAGGCAGAAATGATCACTTTCAAAGTGGATGAGTCCCTGGCCGAAGCAATGGCTGGAATCACAAACAGATCCGATTTCATTCGTATGGCTGTTTTAGCGGCATTGGGAAACTCCTGTCCCCTTTGCAGTGGAACCGGCGCCCTGAGTATATCTCAGCGTCAGCACTGGGATGAATTCACCCGGCATCACCAGGTTCAAACCTGTGACAATTGCCTTGAGATCCATCTTACCTGTGAACATGAAAGGAGTACCTGATGAAAGCATCAAAAAAAATAACTGTTCTTCTATTGGCTATTGCTATTCTTATGGGCTGTACAAAAAAGAAACCTGCTATTGAGGAAAATCTCTCTCTGAAAGTTGTTGCAACAACAAGTATCATTGGTAACATCGTTTCTCAATTTCTGGGAAGTAATGCCGCCCTGGAAACTCTTATACCTCCAGGACAAAATCCCCACTCGTGGGAACCTACCCCTGGTGATCTGATCCACCTGGAATCCGCCGACATTATCTTCATCAATGGCCTCGGCCTTGAAACTCCGCTTCAGCCCATACTTGATTCCCTCCGTGAACCTGTCATTGTAGACCTGTCTCTGGAACTCGACCTTATCTATGGCGACCATGACCATGACGACCATGACGACCATGACGACCATGACGGCCATGACGACCATGATGACCATGATGACCATGACGACCATGACGACCATGACGACCATGACGGCCATGACGACCATGATGACCATGATGACCATGACGACCATGGCGACTATGACGACCATGACGATGAAGCCGCTGATCCTCATGTTTGGATTTCTCCTCGTAATGTGATGATCTGGTCACGGTCCATAGTCAATGTTCTCTCTACCGAAGATCCGGAAAATGCCGATACTTATGCCCGTGCCGGAGAGAAATACATCGACTTGCTCTCTAACCTTGATGATCAGATTCTGAGGCTTATAGAGAGCATTCCAGTGGATCAGAGGAAACTGGTTATGGATCATAACTCCTTCGCTTATTTTGCCAGGGATTACGGTTTCACAGTGATTGGCAACATCATTCCTCATACAATTGACCAGGTCGAATCATCCGCACGGCATCTGGTGGAGCTTCAGGCAACCATTGAGAAAGAAGGTATTCGAGCTCTTTTCGTTGGAGAGACAAGCAACCGCAGTACCAGGCAGATAGCAGAAACACTGGCAAATGATACACGAGATCTTTCTGTCGTTATCCTGAACACTGGTGCCCTGGCCCATGAGGGAGAGAGGGGAGATGATTACCTGGATATGATACTCTACAATACTGAACTCATTGTTGAAGCACTAACCCCTGGAGTATCTGATCCTGGAGATGGTTCTTGAAGAGGTACTACCCCCGATTTTTCTATGGCGGTCAGTGTGATCTACCCACACAACCCCATAGACCAGCCCTGGAATGCAGAGGTGTAAGCTTCCGCTACCCTGCAGCCGATAAAGATGCCCTGGAGCAAATTGACTTTGTTGTCCAGCCTGGTGAAAGAGTTGCTCTTGTGGGGCCGAATGGTGCGGGCAAGTCAACAATTTTGAATCTTATCCCAGGGATTGAGAAACAATTCAAGGGCCTGATCAGCGTCTATGGTCATCCTGCAGCGGATTGTCTCCACAGAGTGGCGATGGTTCCTCAGCGATCCAAAGTGGACTGGAAATTTCCAGTCAGTGTCAGGCAGGTTGTTATGATGGGCCGCTATGTCCATCTTGGCTGGTTCAAAAAACCCCGCCCTGAGGATGAGACTGCTGTTGATTCTGCTCTTGAGGCCATGAACATCATGCATCTGGTTGACAGACAGGTTGGTCAATTGTCGGGGGGGGAGCAGCAGAGAGTTATGCTGGCCCGAACACTGGCCCATGATGCCGATCTTCTTCTCCTGGATGAGCCGCTGAACCACGTGGACATCTCCACACAGGAGCTCATCTACCACACTCTGGAACGGCTTACCACTCAAGGCAAAGCCGTAATTGTTTCTACTCACGACCTGGGAGTTCTTCCGAACCATTTCTCCCGGGCTGTTTTTCTGGATAAACGTATTATTGCCGATGGTACACCCAGCCAGGTACTCACACCCGAAACCATAGCCAAAGCCTATGGCTTTGAATTCCACAAGAACTATCATCCATGGAATTCTTAATCGAACCCTTGAAGGGAACCCTTCTCCTGCGTGGTCTGACTGGTGGCTTACTGGTGGCCCTTGCTTGTGCCTCTCTCAGTGCATTTGTCGTTTGGAGAGGCATGTCATATATGGGGGATGCTCTTTCTCATGCCGTGCTTCCAGGCATCGTTCTTGCTTATGTACTGGGAATCAGTTTGTTCTGGGGAGCATTAGCAGCGGCGGCTCTGGCTGTGTCCGGCATTGGATTCATCGCCCGGCAGGGGAAACTGAATGAGGATGCTGCAATCGGAGTGGTTTTTGCAGGTTTCTTTGCTCTTGGCTTGCTCCTGTTGGGACATATTGCCACTTTCAGCGATCTCCGTCACATTTTATTCGGCAACATCCTTGGTATATCAGCAAGGGATCTCCTTCTTATGGGAGTTGTAACAATAACTGTGTCCGGAACACTGTTATTGTGCCATAAGGAAATCACAGCGGCCTCCTTCGACCCGGCTTATGCGATGTCAATCGGTTTATCACCTGAACTGGTACGTTATCTCATTCTCGGTTTACTGGCTCTTACAACTGTAGCGGCCATTCAAACAGTGGGAGTGGTTCTTGTTCTTGCCCTTCTGGTAACCCCGGGAGCAGCAGCATCATTGATCTCACGGAGATTGAAAACAATCATTGGTCTGGCATTATTGATGGCTGTTCTGGCTACACTGACCGGTTTTTATGCGTCCTATTATGCTAATATGGCGTCCGGGCCAACCATTGTTCTGTCTCTGTCTATAATGTTTCTCATCTGCGTTGTCATTGCCAGGTTACAGAGAGGTTATATTAAAAAACGACAACGAGTGTAATGCTTATGGGCACCTCTAGTTTTTTCTATGGCTCTGATTCATTCCGTTTCGGGCTTTGACAGACAAAATTCCCGGATTCCTGCCAGAAGTTCCCCATAACTATCGGTACCGTGGAATTGAGGGTACTGCTCTCTGATTGATTTCGGTGCTCGAAAAAACATACCGGTATGAGCGGATTGAAGCATGGATACATCGTTGTAGGAATCGCCAGCGGCAAAAACACGAAGCCCCATGCTCCGGAAAGCCTCAACAGCCCTGCGTTTACCATCATGTTGCCGGAGCTTGTATCCGATGATCCTACCATTTTTATCAATTTCAAGTGTATTGCAGAACAGGCTGGGCCTGTCAAGCTTCTTCATCAGCGGGGCAGCAAATTGCACAAATGTATCCGAAAGTATAATGAGTTGGGTTTCGGATCGCAGTTCTGCTGTGAATTCCAGTGCCCCATCCAATGGATCAAGGCCGTTGATAACTTCCAGAATGTCATCAAGAAGTATTCCTTCCCTGTGTAGTATGTTCAACCTGTGATTCATCAAGTCATCATAGTTGTCAATATCTCTCGTTGTAAGTTTGAGCTCATCCAGTTGTGTTTTACAGGCTACAGCTATCCAGATTTCTGGAATAAGCACTCCTTCAAGATCCAGGCATATTGCTTCCATATCTCCTCCGAAAAGTATCTATAAGATTAAATTATATTTTGTTATCCTGCTACCGTTTCAAGTAGGACAGCTGTTCCGGCAAAACGGTATTGTTTCCAAACTTGTCTTCACCATATCCACTTTCAGCGAAAATCCTGATGTCTTCCAATACGCGCATATCACCCTGAAAAACGACCTTATCATTGCTGATTATGTCAATATTGCCAGCAGCTAAATAACGGGTGATTACACGTTTGACAAACTCAGCGAGTGTTTCATCCTCATAGGGATCTATATCCTCAAAGGCGAAAGTACTCGTATAATTCATGATTCTCTGCTTCTTCAACATATCAAAGAAAATCATTCTCAAAGAGTGCTTCATTTGAGTTTTATCAAATACTGCATCCTCTTCATCTTCAAGAAGTGTATGTTCCATAACATACCGAACAATGGTATCCCGCTTACGTTTGTTGAGTACTTCATTTGCCCGGAATAATTCCAGTGGCATTGAGGCATCATACTCCTTGTTATCCAGAATCATTTTAACATCACTGCCATAGTGAGTAACAATTTTTGAAATGAGAGTAGATGGTCGAACATGAAACCCTCGGTAGTTGGGAATTGGGGTCTTGATTTCGCTTTGAGTGGAATATGTTCTCAAGATATCCTGACAAAGACTTTGCTCTGAAGAAATGAACTGAACAGCATTTTTTACAAAGTAGCTGATAATAATTTCCAGTAGCTCTGAATTGGAAAGTGGAGTACGCAGTTTTCTGTTCCAATTTCTTAATGCATGCCGTTCATAGAAATGAATAAGAGTTACTGCCGTATCCAGCAAGTGAAACACAACTGAAATATTCCCTCGAATCCCAGGAAGTTTCTCATCTTTTTCTGCAATATCAGAACCTGAAAGATATGTATCATAGAGAGATTGCAGGCTGTGAAAATTATTGGCCAGCAGACGGAGTTTTTCCTCACTTATCACATCCGGTATACTGGCATGATACTTGTTGGATTCCATCGTCTTATAGACATTCAGCCAGCTGCTTTTTTCAACGAGATTGAGCATATTTGTTGCCAGATACATTGCTGTTTCTTTTGGATTCTGTACAATTTTTCTTTGTTGATTTGCTTTCAACCGCCCATGGATTGCCACATCCTGAAATCCATAATGCTCAATAGGCCAGAGATCCTCTGTGAGTTGTAGTTTACTGGCCACTCTCATGAAGCACTCAGCATTGACAGCAATGGAACAGAGCAGAGTCTCCAGCGTTTTTTCTGTGGATGCTGTAAATGAATTTCCAATGTTGATAAGCTTATACTGAGGCAAGGTTCTAAGAAGATGAAAAAGATTGTAGATAACCCGACTGAAAGATTTTGCTGTTGCTACAGCTGTACGAATCGGTGACCATTTTTTGTTTCTTGTTGCTCCATAAGCATCTAGCATTTCTTCACATTTTGATGCTTCAAGCAACAGTCGGCCTATTAGAGGTCTGGGTATATCTCTGGGTTTCATCTGAGTTATTGCTGAATAGAGGGATATGAAATCCTTGAGATAAGGTTTGATTAATGGCCTGAATTCGTCATCCGTGATAGTATGCATTTTTCTGGTTTCCAGGTGATACTTCTCTTTTCGGTTTTATGCAATAGTAGAATAAAGCAAATATGGTAAAAAAGAAGGATGTTGACGAATTCCGATGACATTCTTTCATTCCAGGTGGTTATTCACCATTTCACACAGGCAGAACCTTCTGAAAGAGCTGTATTTTGAGAGATTAATGAAGAAACTGGCCTTGATACCGGTGCTCCTAAGATGTCTATACTGTCTCCAGGAGGAACTCAATGAGCAAACTATGGTCAAAAGGAGATGGATTGAATCCCCTGCTGGAAAAATTCACCGTTGGTAATGATTACATCCTTGATGCACGGCTTATCCCAGCAGATATAATGGGCAGTTTAGCTCATGTCATTATGCTGGAATCTATTGACCTTCTCACAGCCTCAGAAGCCATGGCACTCAGGAAGGGTTTGCGGCATATACTAAAAGAAAACAAGGAAAATCGATTTGATATCAAGGCTTCCGATGAGGATGGCCATACGGCCCTGGAAAATCGATTAGTCAGACTTGTTGGCGATCCTGGAAAACGTATTCACCTTGGACGAAGCCGCAATGACCAGGCACTCACTGCTATGCGGATCTGGATGCGTTCGGCCATCTTTCAGCTCGTGGAAACAGGGAACCAGATTGTAACAGACCTATTAGACTTTGCCGAGAAGAATAAAGATGTACCGATGCCCGGCCGCACACATATGCAGCCGGCTATGCCCTCTACTATGGGCCTCTGGGCAGGAGGATTTGCGGAACAACTTCTGGATGATGTTTGGGGAATTGCCGCCAGCTACAATTATTTCAACCAGTGTCCACTGGGTTCAGGAGCAGGTTACGGTGTTCCACTACCCCTGAATCGGGAGATGACTGCTTCATTGCTGGGCTTTGCCAGAGTGCAGAACAATGCGGTATATGGTGGTCTTTGTCGGGGAAAATTTGAATCCCGATTGATTGATGGCACAGAACAGATTGCCCTTACACTTTCAAAACTGGCTGTCGATATCATTCTCTTCTCCATGCCTGAATTCGGCTGGTTTACTCTTCCCCCCGATCTTTGCACAGGGTCATCCATCATGCCTCAAAAGCGTAATCCCGATGGATTAGAAATTATGCGTGCTAAAGCTGCTACGATAGGAGCATGGTCAGCCCAGGTAAAAAACATCATTCGATCCCTTCCTTCAGGGTATAACCGTGACTATCAGGAAACAAAAGGTCCCACATTGAGCTCCGTTGATACAGTTCTGAATATGTTGGAAGTGTCTGGTTTAACAATAAGAAATCTTCTGGTAAATTCCAGCCGATTATTGGAATCGTTTGACAACAGTATTTTTGCCACTGATGCGGCGATAGCCCTGGTTGCAAAGGGAACGAGCTTTCGTGAAGCTTACCTGGAAGTAGGAACACACCCCGAAAAATTTGCAGGGAAGAATCCGGCAGCAGCCATTGCCGAAAGAACAAGTACTGGTACGCCGGGAAATCCTCGTTTGGACATTGCACGATCCGGGATGAAAAAAATTGCCGCTGAAATGGATAAACGAAGCAAGTTTGTTGATAGCTCATTGAATAAGTTGGCAGGATATCCTGTTTCCATCTTCAACGGATCTTAACATTTTGCAGGTATTTTTATAGAATTACTACTTTGAGCGCCCATAGCTCAGCTGGATAGAGCATCGGCCTTCTAAGCCGAGGGTCAGAGGTTCGAATCCTCTTGGGCGTAATAAATGAGGTGTCCGAAAGCCTGTAAGAGCCTGGTTTCATCTAAACACTGTGTTCCACTATCAGGTGTGTACCGCAGGGCGTAGCCCGAGGAACACACCGCCACTTCGTCAATTTCCTAAAGCTGTTTTTTAGGTACCACGATGATGATGAAAACCGGCTGTCGGAGGAATGAATGACAACCGGTTTCACAGTCTTCAGGTCACTTGAAAATCTCTACTCAGAGTAAAGAAGTGACAACTCTGATTCGTAATCAAACAGATGGACCTTGTCTATGCTGGGAGTGAAATTTACTTCATCTCCAACATTGAACTCATTCTCTGGAAGAGCCCGGGCAATATACTGATTCTCTTTTGTATTCAGGTAAAGATGAGTTTCATTTCCAAGAGGTTCAATAACGGAGACTGATGCCCGTAGATTGTTTTCCGTCGGTTCCCTGGTGAAAGTGAGATCTTCTGACCGGACGCCCAACAGAATTCTTTTTCCAGCATAGGGTTTGAGCAATTCATACCTGCTCTCTGGGAAGACCAGATCCATTCCATCTTCTTTGGCCATGATCTTTCCATTTTCTTCAACGATGTCTGCAACTCCTATATTCATCGGAGGAGTTCCCATGAATCCTGCAACAAATCGATTGACAGGCTTATTGTACAGCTCTAATGGCGACCCAATCTGCTGAATCAGTCCACTTTTCATCACAACAATTTTGTCTCCCATCGTCATAGCTTCAATTTGATCATGGGTTACATATACCATGGTTGCTTCCAGTCGTGTATGCAATGAAGAAATCTCGGCCCTCATCTGCACTCGAAGCTTGGCATCCAGATTGGAAAGAGGTTCATCAAAGAGAAAAACCTTGGGTTTTCGAACAATGGCCCGTCCAACCGCGACACGTTGTCTCTGACCGCCAGAGAGAGCTTTTGGCTTACGATCAAGGAGTTCTTCAATGTCAAGGATCTGAGCTGCTTCTTTTACACGGGCATCAATTTCTGCTTTTGGAAATTTGCGGATTCGCAAACCAAATGCCATGTTTTCATAGACGGACATGTGAGGGTAAAGCGCGTAATTCTGGAAAACCATGGCGATATCCCTGTCTTTCGGGGCCTCATCATTCATTAATTTACCGTCTATGAGTAATTCGCCTTCGGAAATATCTTCCAAACCGGCAATCATCCGAAGAGTTGTAGATTTACCACAACCTGAGGGTCCTACTAAAACGACAAATTCCTGATCTTTAATATCAATGTTAGCTTTGTCGACTGCTTTGATTCCACCATCATAGATTTTGGTGATATCCTTTAAATTCACTTCTGCCATAAGCATACCTCCCTTCTAAGGGTTTTATTTTATGCTTACAGCATACCTGTCGAACAATAAATTGTCAATACTCTGCTTTTACCTGTCTGTACATTGCACGCAGGCAGACGGGATGACTTGCTGTCATGGACAACTTTTTCCAAATTGGAGGATATCGGATTCGAACCGACGACCTGTTGATTGCGAACCAACCGCTCTAGCCAACTGAGCTAACCCCCCAGAAATAAAAGCAATTTATCATGAATCTCTGAATGGATCAATATCCATTTTCATGTCAGTATCGTTTCAGGAGTAATATCTTATGGAATGGTATGATGGGCGGTTGGAAGCTTCAATAAATGATATAACTGTTTTTCAGGGGGATGGCATTGTTAATGCTGCCAATTCCTCCCTTATGGGGGGAGGAGGGGTGGATGGCGCCATTCATCGCACAGGTGGTTCAGCGATACTGGAAGAATGTCGTCAACTAAGAAACTCAATACTGCGTGCGGGACTTCCTGTCGGTCAGGCCGTTGTAACTGGTTCCGGTAACTTACCCTGTCGATATGTCATTCATACTGTTGGGCCTGTATGGTCTGGAGGAAAGAAAGGCGAGAATGAACTTCTGGCCGATGCCTATCGCAACTCTCTGGAAAAAGCAGCCGAAACAGGTATGAAAACGCTGGCCTTTCCTTCAATTTCCACAGGTGTGTATGGCTACCCCCATGACAAAGCTGCAACAGTCGTCTGGTCAGTTCTAAACGATTGGATTCCCAGGCATCCTATACCTGACAAGATTACGTTAGTATTCTTCTCCGCATCGAATTATACGGCCTTTCTTGATACTGTATCCAGGTTGGAGAAATAGACACTATGAGCAATTTCCCCCGCAGAAGTGGTATTCTTCTTCATCCTACAGCTATTCCGGGCCAGTTTGGTATAGGAACACTTGGCAAACAAACCCATAGCTTCCTGGATTGGCTCAAGGAAGCCGGACAAAGCTACTGGCAAATATGTCCTCTTGTTCCAACAGGATATGGAGACTCTCCATATCAGGGTTTCAGTGCCTTTGCCGGGAATCCCAATCTCATCGACCTTGAAAATCTCATTGAGCTTGGACTTCTGGAAAAAAATGAAGTGGCTTCTATTTCCAGATTTCCACCGGGGAGGGTTGACTATGGAAAACTCATCCCTCTGAAAACAGCGATTCTCTACAAGGCATGGGAGCAATCCAGAGAAGTAGTAGAGTCAACTGAATTCAAATGCTTCCGAGAGAAAAATGCCTACTGGCTCGACGACTACTGCTTGTTTATGGCCATCAAAACAAACCAGGACGGAAAGCCATGGGATCAATGGCCAAAACCACTTAAGTTCAAAGAGCCATCTGCCATTGATTCCATAAGAGAAAAGCTTTCCGACTCTGTGGAATATCATTCCTTCACACAGTACATCTTCGATAAACAGTGGAAGACAACTAAAGAAGCAGCTTCCAGCAGGGGAATAAGAATCATTGGTGACCAACCCATCTTTGTATCCAGTGATTCTTCAGACTGCTGGTCCCAGCCAGAACTTTTCCTCCTTGATCAAAACAGAAGTCCAACCCTTGTCTCTGGAGTACCTCCAGACTATTTTAGTGCAACAGGTCAGCGGTGGGGTAATCCCCTGTACAATTGGGAAACTATGGAAAAAAACAATTTTTCCTGGTGGATATCAGTCTTAAAAAACAAACTGGAACAATACGATGTTTTAAGGATTGACCATTTTCGGGGTTTTGCAGCCTGTTGGGCTATCCCCTGCGGAGAAGAAACGGCTGTTAATGGTAAGTGGATTCCATCACCGGGACAAAAACTCTTTCAGCATGTAAGAAATGTTCTTGGGACTCCTCCCATCATCGCTGAAGACCTGGGCATAATTACCGAAGATGTTGTTGCACTGATGAAGGAATTTGACTTTCCCGGCATGAAAGTTCTCCAATTCGCCTTTGATTCATCCGAGGAGAACAACTATCTTCCCCATCTCTACACCCCGAACTGTATTGTGTATACAGGAACTCATGACAATGACACCTGTGCCGGATGGTACGATTCCACTTCAGAGTCCGATAGATTAACCGCACAAAACTACTTGAAACTGTCTCCTGATATCAATGGCAGAGAATTCGCAAGAGCCATTGTACACGCAGCAATGAAATCTGTTGCGAACCTGGCTGTAATACCCATACAGGACATTTCGGGTTTAGGAAGTGAAGCGCGGTTCAATACACCTGGGACATCTCATGGAAACTGGACCTGGCGGATATCAAAAAAAGAATTAAGTGAAAAAGCGGCAATGAATTTAAGAGATATTACTGAAGAGAGTGATAGACTGCCGGATTAAGTCTCTCTATCCATCTTCATCACGCCTCGGCCCATAAGGCTGTAAAAATTGTTCATAGGCATTGTCAACACTTTCAGCCAGCACTTTTTTAAGATTCCTTGTATAGGATGTCAATGTGCTGTGCCTCTCAAAGTAAGGCGAATCATCTGAGGGAAGGAGAAGTTGATATGGATCCAGTTTCAATGCCTGAGCCAATGCTGCCAGACTATTTGAACCAGGCCATTTTCGGCAATTTTCAATGTCACACATGTAACCTGGGCTGATATTTGCAAGCTCAGAAAGTTTCAATTGAGAATAACCCATTTCAATACGGACACGTTTTACATTCGCTGCCAGTATTTCTAGAATCTGTGAACCCTGCATATATCAATATTGGGATAATTCCATAAATTCAGCCACAATCCAACAGCATTTTGATAATACGCTATTAGAGAATTGAGAGGTGTTGTAAACGGTTTTTTAGAGGTACCCTTACATCAATACATTTCAGACAAAAAGATGCCCGTAATCTCACCCCTGAATCTGAAAGACTCGTGATAAGGTCTTCATAATCGGATTCTACTTACAACCTTTCAGCATACGATTTTCAGGAAAAATCCGTCTTGCATCATTACATCGTAAAACAAACTCATCTTTCTGCCGAAGTTTTTTGTGAGCCTGGGCCAGTCCCAGAATGGTTTGAAACCGTTCAATATCAGAGAGATCCTGCCGTTTGATTTGAATGGACAATCGGTGTATAGCTTCTTCTGGATCCCCACCCGCAAATCTGGGCGCATGGATAAGTCCCTGGGCATTGATTACCACAGCCAGAGCGTTATGAGGATTAAGTTCCAAGGCTGTATCCGACCATTCCTTTACTTTTTGACTCATCTCCATTATACCGGCCAAACCTTTTGTTGACATCCAGGAAGCTCCGGCCGCTGCAAGAACTCTGTAGCCGTCAGAACTTTCCCGCTCATTGACAGATTCTCTGGCCAGTTCCATAGCTTTCGAGAAGTATGGGCGGGCCCTGGACTTTGTCGACGTTATATAGGTGATTCTTCCACGATAGATTTCCACCTGAGCAAGAAAGTACTTTTTCGTGGCACTGTCCGTTACCGCTGAAAAGCTATCCTCCGCATGATCAAGAAGAGTCATCGTGCTTTCAAAAGGGGTATTGCTTGCCCAGACTTCATTACTGGCCCGCTTAAAAATAGACACGCCGGTTTCAACTGTTACCTTATCAATCTCTGATAAATCCACTACAGGAGTATCAAAGGCAAAGGCTAAAGAAATGGGGAAGAAAATCAGAAATACTACCCATATTAGAAAATGCCGGCTGTTATGTTGCTGTTTCAACTGGTTTTACCTCTTTCTTTGAACTTCGATCAAACAGCATACCATAAAATGCCGGTATAAAAACCAGGGTTGCCAGAGTCGAAAAAATCAGTCCGAACACGATTGTTCCTGCCATGGGACCCCATGAGATGGATTTTCCGCCGATTCCAAATGCTGTTGGAGCCAGTCCGGCAATTGTTGTGAGACTGGTCAACAGAATCGGGCGAAAACGGGTTTCCGCAGCATCGAGTACCGCATCCTTAATCGATAAACCTTCCCGGCGTTTTTCATTGATGAAGCTGATCAATACAATGGCATCATTGACAGCAATTCCAGCCAGTGCTACACCTGCATAGAGAACCGGAATACTGAACAAAGTGCCTGTTGCTGTGAGATAGATTACAACACCTGATAACGCCAGAGGAACAGAGAACATAATAAGGAATGGTTGTAAATAGCTCCTGAACTGGGCACCAAGGATAATATATATCAGGAAGATACCAACCAGAAATAAGCGGGCGATTTTTATCAGAAGATTATTGAATTCTGCAAATTCTCCACCAACGGTTATTTCTACATCTGGATAACGGCTGGAATACTCCTCTGTCCAGATATCTTTTATCCGTTCGTTGATGGAGGGAACGTTTCTTTTAGAATACGCATCCGCTGTAACAGTTATTTCACGACGGCCATCGAAACGTTTGATTGAAGCAAGCGAATCCCCGCTTATCACTTTTGCAACCGCAGATAGAGGAACCGCTTTACCCGTTGGGGAGATGATTTTCGACTGGCTTAAGAAACTGGGATCAAAGCTTCCTGCATCAGAAAATCTGACAATTACATCTATCGTTTCGTTGTCTTTGAAGAAAGTCGTTGCCTTAATTTCTTCCACTGAGGAGCGGATGTATTGCCCTACTGATGAAACTGATAATCCAAATGATGTGGCCCTTTCCTCATTCACCTGGATTACCAGTTCCTGGGAACCCAGTTCATAATTGTCCTGGATGTTAAAAATATCATCATCTGCAGCCAGTTCACTCCGTATGCGATCAGCGACAATCAGAAGATCATCATAACTGTTACCAAAAATTCTGAATGACACGGGAGGATCTGTTGGTGGACCATTATTTACCTTTCTATAGAGAACTTTGTCCGTTCCCAATATATTGCTCGTTAATTTTTCTACCTCGGCAAGAATCGTGGAAACGGAACGTTCTCTACCCTGGTCTTTTTCAACAAGGAACACTGAAATCTGAGCAACTGAAGCTCCCTCTGAGTTTCCTGTTTCTCCCGCCATGAAACCCACGGATGTTGTGATGGCCGTTACTTCTCCATTCCCAACCAGAGGGAGAAGTTTATCCTCAAACCTGCTGATAACCTGATTGGTTTTATGGATGGGTGTACCCGGAGACATTGTGCAATCAATATAAAACCTGGCAATATCTTCATCGCTGAATAAATCCTGCTGAAGTAGAGGAATCAATCCAAAGGATGCGAACATGAAAAGAATGGTAAGCAGCACCGTCAGTTTTTTCCATTTATACGTCCTGGCTGAAAGGCGGCGAAATCTGGAACGGAATCTTTTGAATATCTTTCCTTCCAGTTTTGTTTTCCGGCCTTCGGGCCAATCAGCATAATGCGATGGCAAAAACAGTAACGCTTCCGCGGTAGAAGCGACAAGTGCTATGGTTACAGTGAATGGAATTACCCTTAAAAACTTTCCCATTACTCCCGGTAGTATCATCAATGGAAGAAAAGCAGCCACAGTGGTTGCTGTGGCCGCAATAACCGGTATGGCTACCTGGTTGGTTCCTCTTATTGCCGCATCATGCCGATTGAGATTCAATTGACGAAAACGAAAACTGTTTTCGATGATGACAATGGCATGATCCACAACAAGTCCTAAAACAAGAATCATGCCGAAAAGCGTATTTGTATTAAAAGTTTGACCTGTCAGTTCCAGGATGATCAATGTAATGGCAAATGTGACTGGAATACCCAGCGCTGTGATTAGCGCATTCCTGAATCCAACGAAAATGAACAGTATTACAATAAGAAAGACTAATCCAATCAAGGCATTAGTCAGAAGTATTCTCATATTGGTTTGAATATAAACAGATGAATCATTGAGATAATTCACTTTTATATCGTTGGGAATCCTGTCATTCCAGTCATTCATCACTTCTTTCACAGATTCAATAATTCTTATAGAACCCCCACTGGGAACCTTTATTACTCTGAGCATTATGGCTGTGTCGCCATCGAAACGGACCTGAGATCCATCAGGATCATACTCATCCATAACTTCTGCAACATCCCTGACCCTGACTGAACCATTGATTTCCGCTGTTCGCCGAATAACGACTTCTCCGAAGTCTTCAATTTCATCTATTTCACCCATGGTACGCACAAGATAATTTCGGGTATTTGTTTTCAATGTTCCGCCTGGAACATTGACATTGCGCGACTTGATGGCCTGAAGCATTTCATTCAGAGAGATCTCTCGTGATTCAAGAGCTGCCCGATCAGTGGAAAGGACAATTTGTCTATCTCTAATACCGATAAGATCAATGTCATCTACTTCCGATATTCGTAGCAATGGACTTTCAAGCATTTTTGCTGTTTTAACTAATTCTTCATAACCGACATTTCCAGATAGAATTATCTCAATAACGGGAGCAAAGTCATTGGAAGAAAATGTACTCACAGAAGGATCGACTGTATCATCCGGCAGGGAAACCCTGGAAAATCGAGTATTCACATCTATTGTAAGCTTATCGAAACGATTCCTGCTTATGCCATCATTGAATCGAATACTGACGATGGAAATGCCTTCCGAACTGAAGGAAGTAACAGAATCCAGATCATCGAGACCCTGCATTTCATCTTCTATGGGAATCGTTAGTTGTTGTTCCACTTCCCGGGCTGATACTCCTGGCCAGGGAACTTGTATCACAACAAAATAGAATGGTACCTCAGCAAACAATTCCCTGGGAATTCTACTGAGGGTAATAGCTCCCATAACAAGTAATGCGAACATGATAATATTGATGAGCACTGGATTATTGACTGAAAAATGACCTATCTTCATTCAGTACCTTCATCTCCGTTTATAACAGTAGCTATAACAGGAAATCCCGGTGATATAGAAGCCAGTCTACTGGTTATAACAACTTCTCCAGCATCCAGACCAGACAAGACTTCAATCCTTTCACCCAGCCTGTTGCCAATATCAATAAGACGAGGTTCAGCCTGACCATTGGAATCAACATAAACAAAACTCTCTCCGCCACGGTAAAGGATGGCTGTAACCGGAGCAATGATGTGTTCTACTCTTCCGCTTACCTTTATAGCAATATCCACTGACATACCTGATTTTAGTTTATCGTTCTCCAGCGGTGCCCATTCCACCACAACCGTAAAACTCCCCGTACTGCCATCACTGCCTGCTGATACAGCACGGACTCTTCCATTTCGAGTTAATCCATCACTTCCTGTTACCTCTACAACTGATCCCTCCCGGATCAACAGAATATGTCCTTCTCCAACACTGATTTCAGATCGAAAAGAAGAATAATCAACAATACGGGCAACTCTCATTCCACGGGAAAGATAGTTTCCAACATCAAGTCCATTGCCTCTGGTGGCCACTGCTCCGGAAAAAGGCGCTTTAAGAAAAGTATTTTCATACGCATCGAAAGCTGCCACCATAGCAGATTTTGCGGCAAGAAGCCGATCTGTTACTTGACTGAATTGAAGTTCAGATATACTTCCATTCTCTCTCGATTGCTCAGATGCCTGGAATTCCAACTGTGCTGTTCTGTATTGTCCCTGGGCCAGATCACGGTTTTGTGCAGCAATATCATTTTCAATTACCAATAGCACTTCATTACTTCTTACATAATCACCAAGTTTGAAATGCAATTCTCTTATTAAACCTTCTGTTTCTGACACAACCCAGGCTTCTCTTATGCCTTTAACGACACCAGAACTTCGAATCTCTTCCACTAGAGATCCGTGTTTAACCATAATACCTTCTACAGCAAGATTTTGAGTTCCCTCTTCAGGAGGTTCCCAGGTTGCATTTGTATTGCTGTCGGGTTTACGTGAACAGGATATTGAAACGATTGCCAGCACCAGTAATGGTAAATTCAGATTTCTAATATTGAACATGGGTTTTATAATAATTGATGAAAATCAAATTGTCAATTTTCATAGGCAACCTCTAAAAAACCGTTTTTGGAATTTGGCGCAGTGGTGGTGCGTACCGCAGGAGCAAAGCTCCGAGGAACGCACCTGATTACATGAGCATTTTGACAACGTAGCAGCGAGGAAAAAGATCAAGCCAAAAACGAAATAAGGTTTTTTAGAGGTGCCCCATAGATAATAAGGGCGTATGCATCCTGATACAGGAATTGACAGGCATTACTCATATATCTTTATAATCAGTAGTAGTAGTAATAGGGGCTGTGGAAAAATGGAAAACAAATGTAAGATATTATACCATATAGAAAAACATCTGTTGATACTGTGGGGATAATTAAAGTATAAACGGTAAATTTATCCTGGTTATCCCCAGGATGGAAAGTTATACCCTGATTATCCACTTTCTTTTATGGTACGTATAAGGTTTGCGATTGAAGGTTCAATAGTCGGATCAATCTTCATTTGATTTTCAATTCTCTGGCAGGAATGCATAACAGTCGTATGATCTCTTCCACCGAATTCTAATCCGATTTCAGTTGTTGAGAAGTCAGTTATTTCTCTGATTATATACATGGCAATTTGTCTGGGGAAAGTTACATGTTTTGTTCGTTTCTTTGATTTCAAATCCGCAGGTGTAATGTTGAAATACTCAGAAACAGCTCTTTGTACTCTATCAATGGTAATCTTTGGACTTAAGGGCCCCGAGAAGACACCTTTTAGTTGATGCTTTGCTATCTCGATGGTAATTTTTTTGCCCACCAAATCACTGTAAGCGACCATTTTTGTAAGTGAAGCCTCAAGGTCTCGAACATTGGATGTAACATTGCGGGCAATGAGATCAATTATTTTTTCAGGAATATCAACCTGTATGGATTCCAGTTTTTTATTCAGTATTGCATATCGAGTTTCAAAGTTTGGCGGCTGGAGATCAACATTCAATCCCAGATCAAACCTGCTTTGTAAGCGGCTTGTGAAGTTTTTGAGTTCAGATGGAGGTCTATCACAGGTGAATACCAGTTGTTTTCTGGCATCGTACAATGCATTGAATGTGTGAAACAGTTCTTCCTGGGTTTCTTTTTTACCATGAAGATCGTGGATATCATCAATGAGGAGAACATCAACTTTTCTATATTTATTCTTGAAGATTCGTTGAGTATTTGTTTGTATTGATTGAATAAATTCATTGATGAATGTTTCAGCTGTGATATAAACAACCTTTTTTTTGACCATTGAGTAGTGGATATAACAACCGATAGCCTGCATGAGATGAGTTTTACCCAAACCAACTCCACCATAAATCAGGAAAGGATTGTATTTCTTTCCAGGAGCAGAACTGATTGCATGAGCGGCACTGACAGCAAATGAATTATTGTTTCCAATAACATATTGATCAAATGTATAATCTTCCCGGAGTTGACTGTGTGGTTTACGCAACTGTTTTGAATCAGTATCAGCCGATTCGCTGACGGACACAGTGTTTACTTCTCTGTTCTCTGTAGTATCGCTTTTCAAATTTTCATCTTTTGAATTTCTTACTTCTAATTTCAAGGATAAGTTTGTTCCGGATAGTTCTGACAATCTTTCTTCCACCAGCACGAGATAGCGGGATATTACCTGATCGCGATAAAACTTTGATGGTACGCTGAAAATAAGAGAATGTCCCTCCTGACCTGTATAAAGCATTTTGAGAAACCACATTTCATATTCCTGTTGATTAATTCTATTCTCTTTCAACAGTTGACGAGCCGCTTCATCCCAAAAAACTTTGTAATCATTGTCCATCTTAACTCTCCATAGAATATGAATAGTAGACTTTGAAAAAAATAAATGGTAGCATTGTAAGTCTTCTTTTTAGGATAAACAGGAAATTATATGCACAACTATGATGCCCAGCATATTCAGGTGCTGGAGGGACTTGACCCGGTGCGGAAACGTCCGGGAATGTACATCGGATCAACAGGTACCGATGGACTTCATCACATGGTTTATGAAATAGTCGATAACTCGATTGATGAAGCCCTGGCAGGTTACTGTAAGAATATAGAGGTAACTATTGAGTCTGAAGGATCGGTAAAAATTAAGGATGATGGAAGAGGTATCCCGGTTGATATTCATCCGGTTGAAAAGATAAGTGCCCTGGAAGTTGTTATGACCCGGTTACATGCCGGTGGAAAATTTGATAAGGACAGCTACAAGGTTTCCGGCGGCCTGCATGGTGTTGGAGCGGCGGTTGTGAATGCCTTATCTGAATGGTGTGAGGTCATTGTATACAAGAACGGCTGTAAGTATTTTCAACGCTATGAGCGTGGAATACCAACAGATTCTATTGAACAACAGGGTAATACAGAACTTACAGGAACTCAAACAAGATTTTTTCCTGATACAACAATAATTGAAAATACGGAATTCATTTACGACACCCTCTCCCGACGACTCAGAGAACTGGCTTTTCTGAACAAAGGTATAAATATAATTCTCACTGATGAAAGGCCTGAATGTCAGCAAATACGAACATTTAAGTTTGATGGAGGATTAGAGTCATTTGTCAGGCATTTGAACAGGAATAAGACACCTCTTCATAAAGATCCTATCTGGTTTGAAGCAATTAAAGATGATGTGATGGTGGAATTATCACTTCAATACAATGAAGGGTTTAATGAAACGCTTTTCAGCTTTGTAAACAATATTAACACGCAGGAAGGAGGTACTCATCTTACTGGTTTTCGAGCGGCTCTTACTCGAACAATTAATGATTTAATGAAAGATTCAAAATATGGTAAAAAGGGCGATGAAGCTTTGTCCGGTGAGGATGTTCGAGAGGGTTTGACATGTGTTTTATCGATCAAAGTGCCAGAACCACAGTTTGAAGGACAGACGAAGAGTAAGCTCGGTAATTCGGAAGTTCGTGGAATCGTTGAAAAGGTTGTTGGTGAGAATCTTTCCTCATGGTTTGAAGAGAATCCCCGTGTTGTTGATGTCATACTTGATAAAGCTGTAACAGCGGCAAGAGCTCGTCTGGCAGCTCGCAAGGCAAGAGATCTGACTCGGCGAAAAGGCTTTCTTGAGGGGGGAGGATTACCGGGGAAACTTGCTGACTGCGCGGATAAAAATCCCGAAAATTGTGAGATATACATTGTTGAGGGTGATTCCGCCGGGGGTAGCGCCAAAATGGGAAGAGACCGACGGTTTCAGGCCATTCTCCCACTTTGGGGAAAAATGCTCAATGTAGAGAAAACACGTCTGGAGAAAGTCCTGACGAATGAGAAGATGCAGCCAATAATTCAGGCCCTGGGAGCCTCCCTTGGAAATGAGTTTGATATAGAAAAGCTTCGCTATCATAAAATTATTATTATGGCAGACGCGGATGTCGATGGATCCCATATTCGTACACTGTTACTGACTTTCTTTTTTCGTTATATGCAGCCTCTTTTTGATAATGGCCATATCTATCTGGCAATGCCGCCACTTTTTAAGCTTACAGCAAGCAGGAAAACCGCTTATGTCTATAATGAAAGGGAACGGGATCAGGTTATATCTGAATGGGGAAATGAAGATAAAATCAATATGCAGCGATACAAGGGACTTGGAGAAATGAACCCGGAGCAATTATGGGAAACAACAATGAATCCTGAAACTCGAAGTATAAAAAAAGTGACACTTGAGGATTTTGTTGCAGCAGATGAAATGTTCGCTACCCTCATGGGAGAAGAGGTTTCTCCACGGCGGAAGTTTATTGAAGAAAATGCCCTTACCGTTGTGAACCTGGACGTATAGGAGCTACTCAATGAATGAACAAGGACAAAACCGGGTTATACCCATTGCTATTGAGGATGAAGTAAAAGAATCGTATTTGAATTATGCCATGTCGGTCATTGTCAGCCGGGCGTTACCCGATGTTCGTGATGGACTGAAACCAGTACATCGACGGATCCTCTACTCCATGAGTGAAATGGGTCTACGTCATGATAGACCGTACAAGAAATGTGGACGCATTGTTGGCGATGTACTGGGAAAGTTTCATCCTCACGGAGATCAATCGATATACGATGCACTGGTTCGACTGGCGCAGGATTTCTCCCTTGGAGTGCCAATGGTTCAGGGGCAGGGAAATTTTGGATCCATTGATGGTGATCCGCCAGCTGCCATGCGATATACCGAAGCTCGTCTGGCAAGTATCGCAGAACCCATGCTTCGAGACATTAAGAAAGAAACAGTTGATTTCGGTCCAAACTATGATGACTCCATGACAGAACCACTTGTGTTGCCAGCAGCCGTTCCTAATCTGCTTATCAATGGTGCCAGCGGCATTGCTGTTGGAATGGCAACAAATATGCCTCCTCACAATGTAAAGGAGATTTCATCAGCTGTAGCGGCCTTGATTGAGAACCCGGATCTTTCAATTAACGAATTACTTGGATTTGTAAAAGGCCCGGACTTTCCGACAGAAGGCTTGATCTATGGGGAGATGGGGTACAAACTGGCCGCCCATACAGGCAGGGGCAAGGTTGTTCTTCGGGCTCGTTATGAACTTGAAGAGATGAAGAATGACCGATTTGCCATCATTGTTACAGAGCTTCCTTACCAGGTAAACAAGGTTTCTTTGATGGTGCGGATAGCAGCACTTGTCAGAGATAAGAAAATTGATGGAATATCTGATTTACGGGACGAATCTGATCGCGAGGGAATTAGGATTGTTATCGAGTTAAAACGAAATGCAAGTCCCAAAGTTGTAATGAACCAGCTTTTTTCTCAGACTTCACTCCAGGTCAATTTCAGTATCAATAACCTTGCTCTTGTCGATGGCAGGCCAAAGCTGCTGAATCTCAAAATGATGCTTTCCGAATTCGTCAAACATCGGCAGGAAGTGATCCGAAGACGAAGTGTTTTTGATCTGGCAAAAGCCAGGGAAAAGGAGCATATTTTATCCGGCTTGAAAAGAGCTCTTGAGAACATCGATGCAATTGTTGAAATAATAAAGAAGTCTGAAAGCGTTGTTATGGCACGCGCTAATCTTATGGGCAGCTACCAGTTTTCAGAGAAACAGGCTCAGGCTATTCTTGATCTTCGCCTACAGAAGTTGACCAGTCTTGAGGCGCAGAAAATCCTGGATGAACTGGAGGAGATACGGAAGACCATATCTTATCTGGAGGATCTCCTCGCCAGTGAGGAGAAAATTCTCAAAGTAATAAAAGATGAAACATTGGAAATCGCGGAGAAGTATGGAGTACCAAGACAAACAGAAATAGTTCACGAAGAAGTTCTGCAGATGAATATCGAAGATTTAATTGAAGAAGAAGATGTTGTTGTTGTTATCTCCAACCGAGGCTTTATCAAAAGGATTGCAGCAACTGAATATAAGGAGCAGGGGCGTGGTGGAAAAGGGGCACGTACCAGTGATCTTAAAGAAGATGATTTTATAAAGCATGTTTTTCTTTCATCAACGCACAGGCATATTCTTTTTGTTACTTCTGAAGGTAAGGCATACTGGATCAAAGTTTTTGAAATACCTGAAGGATCTCGGAACAGTAGAGGAAAGCACCTGAAAACCATTTTTGAGTTTGCTCCTGAGGAAGATATTACAGCAATGGTTCCATTGGAAAGCTTTGATGAAGAGACAACACTTATTATGGCAACGCGGAGAGGTGTGATTAAAAGAGTTGCAACATACGACTTTAGAAATGCTCGTACAAGGGGAATTATTGCTATCAATCTGGATGAGGGAGACCGACTTGTTGAGGCCGTGCTTGTTAAAGGAGAGGAAGACTTCTTTCTGGCAACTCGCCTGGGGAAGGGGTTAAGATTTCCCGTCTCGTCTGTACGTTGTATGGGAAGGGCTTCCAGGGGCGTAAGGGGAATACGATGCGCAAAAGAAGACGAGATTATCGGTGTTTATCCAGTCCGGGAAAATGAAATGATGCTCCTTGTAACAGAAATGGGATATGGCAAGAGGACGAGAAATGATGAATTTCTTTCTCATGGGAGAGGAACTGGAGGCCAAAAAGCCTATACGCCAAATAAACGCACAGGAAAAGTTGTTGCCCTGCTTCCAGTGAAAGAAATTGACAGCTGTATTGGTATAACAGCACAGGGGAAAGCCCTGCGATTTGCAGTTGATCAGGTCTCTGTTATGGGACGAGCTGCTTTTGGTGTCCGTATCCTGAATATCAATGATGATGATTCATTGATCGGAATTGTACGGCAACCAGGTGATGAGGGAGCAGTAGAAACAGATATTGTTTCACGTGAAACATAACGTCTGCTTCAAAGGACTGGATTATCCAGAAGATATTGAGTGGTAATAACCTGCTTGATTCAGAGAACGATCTCTACTTCGTCCAGACCACTTCCAGCAGAGGAAGAAATCGATTCAGTAAAGATGCGATGAACAGAATTGCCTCTCTGGAGGCATTCAGGGAAAGTAGTAATGAAAAATTCATCTTCAGACTGTCGTGAAATTGGTGCTATCTACACCCCCCATTATTGGGCGAACTGGCTACTTGATCAAGGAAACGTGTATGAGAAGTGGCTGTCCGGTAGTAGGGTCTGTGATCCGACTGGGGGAGAAGGTGTTTTCATACTTCAATTGGTAAATCGAGCCATTCGTGATGGAGTGACTCTGAGCAGGGAGCTGATGTTCAGCTTAGGATATATTGAGATCAATCCTAAAGCTTGTGATGTCTTTTGTCATGCGGCCAATCAGGCTGTCGGTGATTTATCACAGCACATTCAGTATTACAATGCCGATGTCGTATTAGAGACCCCTGAGGCTGAGTTCGACATTTTAGTCGGCAATCCACCATGGATCAACTTTTGCGATTTGTCCAGCGATTACAAGGAGATGCTCAAAGAGAAATTTATAGAGCAGGGTTTAGTTCAGGATGGGAGATCAGTTCTTCTTGGTTCATCAAGAACAGATTTGGCAGCGCTTGTAGTAAATACTGTAATGGGAAGATTGCTTTCGTCATCGGGCAGGGCCTATTTTTATCTGCCGACCAGTTTGTATTATGGCGATAACGCTCATAAGGGTTGGCGTTCATTCAAAGCAGGTGGACGGTGTTTCGCAACCGATTGGATCTATGAATTCAGCAAGACGAAAGTCTTTGATGGGGCCGGCACATCATATTGTGCTACAGCCTTTGAAATCGATAAGACGCAAAAGTTTCCGGTTAGGTGCTTCAAGGAGGGGTGTAACCCTTTGAAATGGGAGACAACGGATCTCAGTCCGCTCAAAAAATCGAGCGATCAGTGGGTGGAGCATGATTCTGGCTTTGACCCATCGTCAATACAGGTGACAATTCATAAGAATCAGATGCCCAGGCAAGGGGTCAATACTTGTGGGGCAAATGGCATCTACATTTTCAATGAACGCCCATCTTACCTTCCAGCCGAATATTTTTTCCCTCTGGCAACGAAGGAGGTATTCACTGAAGAGAATGCGTCTCCCGTTAAATGGGTGTTGCTTCCATATGACATGGAAACCGCAAAGCCACTGCCCTGGTCTCGCATAGAAGAATATCCAGGGCTCGCTGAATATTTACTCCACCATGAAAGTAGACTTACAGGCAGGAAGGGCACGCTCATTAGATCATCAATCGAAAAGGGCTTTTGGTGGTCATTGCTGGGAGTTGGTCCATACTCATTCGCTCCATATAAAGTAATATGGCAATCTTACGGAAAGAATTCTTTTGCACCTTTAGTTTTGACTCCCTATGATGGCATGCCCTGGCAGGGCAACCAGGCGATGAATGCTCTTATACCATGTTGGATAAGTAGTGATGCTGATCGAATACTAACAGGGCTGAAAAATCCAATGGTAGAAAAAGCTCTTTGTTTGATGAATGGAGAAGGTAAGTGCAACTGGGCACAGCCAGGCAAAATTAAAAAGATTCTATCAATCAATGAGCAGATAACTATGCAGCAGAAACTATTCGAGAATGCCTGACGTTCAAAGATTCTCATCAACTATTATCCCCATCCGCTCTATTGTCAAATAAGATAGTATGCAAATTGAACGAACACGGTAATAATCGACTCCTCTTTATGGTTCCAGGTTGTATTCGGACTGGGGCTGTGTCAGAATTCTCGAGTCTTATATCAAGACGATGGAAGGGAATTATGAATCATAAAATACCGCCAGTTCCTTGCCCTTGAATCCCACGCCCAGAACAAGCAGCCGTTTCGGATGCCATTTTTCCTTGATCCCGTCCAGGTATTTTTCTGTCGCCTGGGTGTGAGCTTCACGGGCCAAATCTTCCAGGGCTTTGCCGTCCTTCACATCTCCATGTTTAAACTCCAGCAGAACCGCTTCCTCGGCCTTAACCGGATTGTTTCCTTTCCTGACCACCACGATATCCGGACGGCCTTCACCGTATTCCCGGTTGCTCTCAACGGCGTAGGCCGGGCTCAGGCAGGCCAGAAGACCCAGGACCAGGCCGTGGTAGAAGTTTTCCCGTTTGGATTCCTCGTCTTCCCCCACTACTTTGCGCCTGGCTGTATCGTGATAGCTGGCCAAACCGCGAAGGATGCGGGCCAGTCCCCGTTCTATGTGCCTGGGACTGGCTTCCTGTATGCCAATGACGAAGTCCGTGAAGTGTTCGTTTATTTTGATATCTTCCTTAAGCCAGCGGGAAATAACGGTAATCCAGGCGGTTTCCACTTCCATATTGGGAATGGCGAGCTTCCAGGTTATGAGAGTGTGTTCCTGCTGCCTTTCGGAGGCCTTCAGATAGCCGCTGTGGAGCAGGAAGCTCCACACCACATCGGGATCGCTTTCTATCTGAGGGTAGGGAATGTTGGTCAACAGGGGTTTGCGGACTTCTTCTTTCCGCAGGAGTTTTTCTATTGTCGTTTTGGCTTCCCGGCGGTCTAAATTGATGACATCCTTGATCAGTCTGTTATCGCTGGTACCTATCCAGTGGGGCATCAACCCTTCCTCGGGTGAGCGCAGATAGTTGACTATGCTCCAGGGATTGTAGATGACGGTGTCCCCGCCGAAGAGGTAGCCGTTGTACCATTCTTTTATGCCCTCCATTTCGTCTTCCAGCCCGAAGTAGACGGCCATGGCTTCCACCTCCTCTTCGGTGAAACCAAAGCAGTTCTTCATGGCCGAGGAAAGGAGGGTGGACACCCTGGGATTATTAAAGTCGCTGAAGATACTCTCCTGGGCAACTTTCAATATGCCGATCACCACGGCCTGTTTCAGGTGGGGGTTGTCCTTGAAGGTCTGCACCATGAAGCCTCGGATGAAGGTGATCATCTGGTCGTAGTAACTGTCCACATAGGCCGAGTGCAGGGGGGTGTCGTATTCGTCCAGAAGGATGTATGGCGGTTTGCCGTAGGCTCGGTGGAGCCATGAGGAAAGCCACTTAATGGATTTTGCAAAGTCATCGTCCCCAGCTTCCTGATTGACTATGCTTGTAAAAAAAGCTTCTTCCCTGCTGTTTAGAAAACTCTGTTTGGCCAGATACCCGTGCCTGTCGAACTCAATGGCAATGACTTCTTTGACAAGGTTGATTGTTTTTCTGTATGCGTTGTTTTTCACATCCTTGAAACTCAAATGAATAACCGGATACAGGCCCATGAACTCGGCACAGCGCGGATGGGAGGCGATGGCAAGATCCTCAAAAAGACAGGCATTGGGCGTTGTTGATAATGTGTGGGAATCCTGGTCCTGATGGGTGGGCAGGGGGGCCTCCAGGAAGTGGCGAATCATGCTCAGGTTCAGGGTTTTTCCAAAGCGTCGGGGGCGGGTGATTAAATGCACCTCGCTGGGGTGGTCGATGAGATAGCCGATAAGATGGGTTTTATCGACGAAGTAACAATCTTCGTCGATGAATTTCTTGAAATCGGTGATGCCCTGTTCCAGCTTTTTCATGATGCTTTTCAGCATAGCATGGTTTGGCTGCTTTATCTATACGGGGTGGAGGGGGTGTGTTTCTCACGGAGGCACGGAGGTCACGGAGGTGGGGGTTCAAATGGCAGGGGGGCTTTTATGGGGAGATTCTTAACGGGTTTGGGAGGATGGGGTAAGGGTAAACTGTGAAAGGTAAATTATCAATTACAAAATACCGCCAGTTCCTTGCCCTTGAATCCCACGCCCAGAACAAGCAGCCGTTTCGGATGCCATTTTTCCTTGATCCCGTCCAGGTATTTTTCTGTCGCCTGGGTGTGAGCTTCACGGGCCAAATCTTCCAGGGCTTTGCCGTCCTTCACATCTCCATGTTTGAACTCCAGCAGAACCGCTTCCTCGGCCTTAACCGGATTGTTTCCTTTCCTGACCACCACGATATCCGGACGGCCTTCACCGTATTCCCGGTTGCTCTCAACGGCGTAGGCCGGGCTCAGGCAGGCCAGAAGACCCAGGACCAGGCCGTGGTAGAAGTTTTCCCGTTTGGATTCCTCGTCTTCCCCCACTACTTTGCGCCTGGCTGTATCGTGATAGCTGGCCAAACCGCGAAGGATGCGGGCCAGTCCCCGTTCTATGTGCCTGGGACTGGCTTCCTGTATGCCAATGACGAAGTCCGTGAAGTGTTCGTTTATTTTGATATCTTCCTTAAGCCAGCGGGAAATAACGGTAATCCAGGCGGTTTCCACTTCCAGGTTGGGAATGGCGAGCTTCCAGGTTATGAGAGTGTGTTCCTGCTGCCTTTCGGAGGCCTTCAGGTAGCCGCTGTGGAGCAGGAAGCTCCACACCACATCGGGATCGCTTTCTATCTGAGGGTAGGGAATGTTGGTCAACAGGGGTTTGCGGACTTCTTCTTTCCGCAGGAGTTTTTCTATTGTCGTCTTGGCTTCCCGGCGGTCTAAATTGATGACATCCTTGATCAGTCTGTTATCGCTGGTACCTATCCAGTGGGGTTTCAGCCCGGCTTTGGGGCGGCTAAGAAAACTGACGATGCTCCAGGGATTGTAAATGACGGTCTCCCCACCGAAGAGGTAGCCGTTGTACCATTCTTTTATGCCCTCCATTTCGTCTTCCAGTCCGAAGTAGGCGGTCATGGCCTCTACCTCGGACTCGGTGAACCCGAAGCTGTCTTCTATTTCCGGATCCAGCAATGTACTGACTCTGGGATTGTTAAAGTCGCTGAATATACTCTCCTGGGCAACTTTCAATATGCCGATCACCACGGCCTGTTTCAGGTGGGGATTGTCCTTGAAGGTCTGCACCATGAAGCCTCGGATGAAGGTGATCATCTGATCGTAGTAACTGTCCACATAGGCCGAATGTAGGGGGGTGTCGTATTCGTCCAGAAGGATGTATGGCGGTTTGCCGTAGGCTCGGTGGAGCCAGGCGGAAAGGTATTTGATGGACTGGGCATAGTCGCCGTCCGTACCACTTCTGTTTTGGATGTTCGTATAGTATTGTATCTTCAATTCATCGAGAAATTCTCTATCAAGAAGATAGCTATGCCTCTCGAATTCATCCGCGATGACGGACTTCATTAAATTCATGCTTTCTTCTTTGCCTGCACTCTTCACATTCTTGAAGCTCAAATGAATAACCGGATACTGCCCCATGAACTCGGCACAGCGCGGATGGGAGGCGATGGCAAGATCCTCAAAAAGACAGGCATTGGGCGTTGTTGATGAAGTGTGGGAATCCTGGCCCTGATGGGTGGGCAGGGGGGCCTCCAGGAAGTGGCGAATCATGCTCAGGTTCAGGGTTTTTCCAAAGCGTCGGGGGCGGGTGATAAGGTGTACCTTGCTGGGGTCATCGATAAGGTGCGCGATAAGTTGGGTTTTATCGACAAAATAGCAGTCGTTGTCGATGAATTCTTTGAAATCAGTGATACCTTGAGTCAGTTTCTTTTTCATGATGCTTTTTAGCATAGCATGGTTTGGCCGCTTTATCTATACGGGGTGGAGGGGGTGTGTTTCTCACGGAGGCACGGAGGTGAGGGCTTTTATGGGGAGATTCTTAACGGGTTTGAGAGGATGGGGTAAGGGTAAACAGTGAAAGGTAAATTATCAATTACAAAATACCGCCAGTTCCTTGCCCTTGAATCCCACGCCCAGAACAAGCAGCCGTTTCGGATGCCATTTTTCCTTGATCCCGTCCAGGTATTTTTCTGTCGCCTGGGTGTGAGCTTCACGGGCCAAATCTTCCAGGGCTTTGCCGTCCTTCACATCTCCATGTTTGAACTCCAGCAGAACCGCTTCCTCGGCCTTAACCGGATTGTTTCCTTTCCTGACCACCACGATATCCGGACGGCCTTCACCGTATTCCCGGTTGCTCTCAACGGCGTAGGCCGGGCTCAGGCAGGCCAGAAGACCCAGGACCAGGCCGTGGTAGAAGTTTTCCCGTTTGGATTCCTCGTCTTCCCCCACTACTTTGCGCCTGGCTGTATCGTGATAGCTGGCCAAACCGCGAAGGATGCGGGCCAGTCCCCGTTCTATGTGCCTGGGACTGGCTTCCTGTATGCCAATGACGAAGTCCGTGAAGTGTTCGTTTATTTTGATATCTTCCTTAAGCCAGCGGGAAATAACGGTAATCCAGGCGGTTTCCACTTCCAGATTGGGAATGGCGAGCTTCCAGGTTATGAGAGTGTGTTCCTGCTGCCTTTCGGAGGCCTTCAGATAGCCGCTGTGGAGCAGGAAGCTCCACACCACATCGGGATCGCTTTCTATCTGAGGGTAGGGAATGTTGGTCAACAGGGGTTTGCGGACTTCTTCTTTCCGCAGGAGTTTTTCTATTGTCGTTTTGGCTTCCCGGCGGTCTAAATTGATGACATCCTTGATCAGTCTGTTATCGCTGGTACCTATCCAGTGGGGCATCAACCCTTCCTCGGGTGAGCGCAGATAGTTGACTATGCTCCAGGGATTGTAGATGACGGTGTCCCCGCCGAAGAGGTAGCCGTTGTACCATTCTTTTATGCCCTCCATTTCGTCTTCCAGCCCGAAGTAGACGGCCATGGCTTCCACCTCCTCTTCGGTGAAACCAAAGCAGTTCTTCATGGCCGAGGATAGGAGGGTGGACACCCTGGGATTGTTAAAGTCGCTGAATATACTCTCCTGGGCAACTTTCAATATGCCGATCACCACGGCCTGTTTCAGGTGGGGATTGTCCTTGAAGGTCTGCACCATGAAGCCTCGGATGAAGGTGATCATCTGATCGTAGTAACTGTCCACATAGGCCGAATGCAGGGGGGTGTCGTATTCGTCCAGAAGGATGTATGGCGGTTTGCCGTAGGCACGGTGGAGCCAGGCGGAAAGGTATTTGATGGACTGGGCATAGTCGCCGTCCGTACCACTTCTGTTTTGGATGTTCGTATAGTATTGTATCTTCAATTCATCGAGAAATTCTCTATCAAGAAGATAGCTATGCCTCTCGAATTCATCCGCGATGACGGACTTCATTAAATTCATGCTTTCTTCTTTGCCTGCACTCTTCACATTCTTGAAGCTCAAATGAATAACCGGATACTGCCCCATGAACTCGGCACAGCGCGGATGGGAGGCGATGGCAAGATCCTCAAAAAGACAGGCATTGGGCGTTGTTGATGAAGTGTGGGAATCCTGGCCCTGATGGGTGGGCAGGGGGGCCTCCAGGAAGTGGCGAATCATGCTCAGGTTCAGGGTTTTTCCAAAGCGTCGGGGGCGGGTGATAAGGTGTACCTTGCTGGGGTCATCGATAAGGTGCGCGATAAGTTGGGTTTTATCGACAAAATAGCAGTCGTTGTCGATGAATTCTTTGAAATCAGTGATACCTTGAGTCAGTTTCTTTTTCATGATGCTTTTTAGCATAGCATGGTTTGGCCGCTTTATCTATACGGGGTGGAGGGGGTGTGTTTCTCACGGAGGCACGGAGATCACGGAGGTGGGGGTTCAAATGGCAGGGGGGCTTTCGCATAGGGGCTTTGGGTGGTATGAATGGGGTGTGCTTCTCACGGAGGCACCTGTCTCAAGCCGGGGCTTTGGCAGGCAGGTCAAAAAATCAAAGAAAATTTCGGTCTGCCGATGGTGGGCGTGGTGTGTCAGCAATCTTGTTAATTTCTCACTATTTCTATTAATCGCATGGTTTTAAGTCACTAAAACGACTGTATCAGAGAAGTATTCTTCTCATTTAATAAGCTTGCTGACACCCGGTAAGCCTTTTCCTGCCTCCGGTGAGCTTTTGAAGAAGAGCCTTTCCCCTTCACCGGATGGGTCTTATCCTCGGAATTACCACTATGCCATCCCACATCGCCAACCGTATCGCTCCCAGAATATGTCCCTAAACAACTTGCCCCACCGCCGCATACTTCCACTCCGCAATCAGGAAGACTTTGCTACCTTCGTTCGCTTTCGCCGCCCTCCAAGGCGGCTTTTCTTCGGGAGCCAAGTCTACGACTCGCCTCCCCTGCTTCTGTGTCGTCAAAATGCGCACGTAGCCCAATGACGCTCAGCTTCTGTCGCCTTGAATCAGGAAAAATCATCAGAAATCGCCTCGAAGTCTCAAAGTCCGACAGCCTCCAGGTACAATGCAAGCAGACATCTACAAGATTTCTGACACACCATTCGGCCTCAAAAAATTTGATCTTGTAACCATCATCCCCAATATCGAAAAAACACCTGACGGTACCTTCCAAATTTCTCTGGAACCACTTTTCCGTAAGCCCCCTCTCGTTTCGGCGGCAGTCCGCCCCCCGGGCTTCGTCCCTCAGCCCTCCTTAGCGGACGGCAGCCGAAACTCATCCCCTGGCTGATCATTGGAGCCTGTGGCCCCAATGCCCCTGCTGGAGGATGCTTTCAAAACTCACGCCGAACAAGCCGGAAACCCAGGTCGTAGCTGCCATCGCCCGGGCTAAAGTAGTAGCGGTTGGCCGAACGCAGGGACCTGGCGCTACTGTGCAAACTGCCGCCGCGACTAAACCGGTTCGAGCCCGAATCAGGCCCCCTGGGATCGCTCTGGTTCTCCGAAGAATAAGTGCCATACCAGTCCCAGCACCACTCCCACACGTTCCCGCTCATGTCATAGAGGCCCAGCTCATTGGGAGCCTTCCCGCCCACAGGATGGGTACTCTGCCCGCTGTTACTCGAATACCAGCCCACTTCATCCGCATTATCGCTTCCTGCGCAAAGGTATCCTTTAGAGGCATTGCCTCCACGGGCAGCATACTCCCATTCGGCCTCCGTGGGCAGCCTGTACCCGTTTGCGCTCCAGTTTGCCGTTACGCTGGTTCCGTTTATCGTGTAGACCTTCGTCCGGCCGGACTCCGCGCTCAGCCAGTTGGCATACTCCGCCGCTCCGTACCAACTCTATTCCATCCCTCTTCATATCCCGACCCAGAGTATATTTGTATTCCCGGGGAAAATCCTTTGTAACTTCGAATATTTTCAATACCAATTTGTAGGTGTCCTGATACACCGGTAAACGGTAATATAAGGCCATATTTCAAAAAAAATTCGCGCTTTAGCGGCAGCCTGCGCTGCCGCTAAAGCAATTGTTAAATTGTTAAATAGTTAAAAAGCCCTCACCGCACGGACATATATATCGCTGAACTTGGTGGAGTCGTGCTGGCTGCCACTGTAGAAGTTCTGTATCCACGCGTAGAAGGCACTGTACTCCGACGAGGACCAGTAGTAAAATGACGCGAAACCTCCAACGGTATTCCTCTTCTTATACAACTCATTCAGTTCATCCTTGGACGGTAATAACCAGTCATCATGGCCGCCCAGCACTAAATCATCACAGATTTTCGCCGCGTAATTACCATTTAACTCCACAACACTAGTGTAGGTGTAATTACCGTTTCCAAGTGTATTAACCGAGAATAACAACTTAGTTCTGTCGCTTTATGCTACTGAACCAAGTGACGATGGGAGCGTATTGCCTGTAGGTACTTACAACTTCACTGTAACTTACAGTAATGGCAGCGTCGCGAAATCTTCTCTTCTGGTACCTTCTCCAGGGTCAATTGAGGTTGGCTCAACCTCATACGTTTACACCGAAGAATATAGGAACGCCTCGAATCCTCCATCTGGTTATGCGGCACTCCCTCGTCGAGCTGACAGTATTTCTGCGAATTATAACAGTACGTCATCTAAACTGACTATAAAATTCTCGGTCACTGACGACAAAATCTACAACAGCGTTGTATGGTTTTATGATTCTAAAGGAGCTTATATCGGCACAACTGATTGGCTTCGAAGTTTTGAAACCGCTTCGATCTCTTCAACGCTGAACAGTGGAGGAGCATTACATATTGATGGAATAGTGAATACTCTAATACTATTGGAATCCGATATTAAATTCAATGACGATAAAAAATGAGTGATATTTACTCGCTTCATATAGTCCTTGCCGATGGATTGCAATATACATCTGATAGTGATGAGTTTTACGACACCAGGTCGATATCAGAAAAGGTGTCTGTCACAACGAATTAAGGTTTTTTAGAGGTACCCCCAATTGAATCACAGTTTTTTCGGTTGTTAATGCGTTTCTGATACAGCCCTTTACTGTTCTTTGAACTGTTATTATACTAGCAATGATATTTATAAGGCTGATATATCAGATCAGCTACCATTTTTTGAAGGAGGATGAGAATGAAAAAGTTTTCCTGGCGAATGCGCAGGGGAGCCCTGCTCTCAATCGGACTGTTGGCGTTTCTGGCATCGTGCACGGGAACGACGGATGATGAGCCGTCATTCACGTACAGCAGCGGAATCACCGCAGCATTTGGCATGGCTCAGGACGCGGCGAGTTCTGCGCCGACGTGGACAAACCTGCCGACGGGCACCGTCACCTACAGCATCGAAGCGCCGACGGGCGGCTCGAAGCTTAACGTTACACCCACCGTAGGAAGTGACGGAGTTGTGACCGTCCCGCAAGAAGCCCATGCCGCGACTGAGGTCTGGACCGTGAAGGCCGCCGTTGGAGACTCAACGTACACGGCAACGATCACGATAACAGTAACGGCCAAAGATATTAATACAGTGACGGGCTTCTCTATTTCCGTTGATGACAAAACTGTCCCCCCCTCGAAAGCATCAACTTTCTCTGTCACAATCAACAAAGACGGTCTGACCGCAGGAACTGATTACGGCCTGAGCATAGAGAAAAATGGAGCCCCCGTAAATGGCGTCTCCATAAATGACGTCGGTCTAGTCTCTATAGCAAGCTCGGGGGCTGTGTCAGTAATAAAAAATCTGGTAAACTAAAGTATGAAGTTCCGCCCTTATGACATGAATGAACAAATGCTGCTGCCACCGAACCTGAGCGAATTGATTGACCAGGACGATACCGTCAGAGTTGTCAGCCGGGTTATTGACCAGCTAAATAGCGAGTTACTGTGCAAACCTTTTAAGGGAGAGCGCGGTTATCCTCCATATAATCCATCTATGATGATGAAACTGTTGCTCTACGGTTATACACAAGGGATATACTCCTGTCGCAAGCTGGAGAAAGCAGTTAAAAGAGATATCAACTTTATGTGGATTTGTGCATACCAGCGTCCTGATTTTATTACGATCAATCGGTTTCGGGGAAAGTATTTCAAAGAGATTCTGGAAGAAGTTTTCGCCGAAGTCGTGCTGGTTCTTTTGAACGAAGGATACATCAAAGGAGAAGATTATTTTGTAGACGGCACGAAGGTAAAAGCTGACGCGAACAAACACAAAGTGATTTGGAAAAAGAACAGTGAGCGATACAAAGACATGGCTCGTCAGCGGGCATCGGAAATAATTGATGAAGCCAACCGGTTAAACGATGTGGAAATACCACAGGATACCGACCCTGAAGGTTTGAACGCTGCGGCAGAGAAGGTTGAAGAGAGTATTGATGAAGATACAGATTCAAAGTCAACCCGAAGGAAAAAGAAAAGTCTGTCTAAAAAATTAAAAGAGGAATCATCCAGAATAGCAGAATATGAAAAACAGCAGGAAACTTTGGGAGAGCGCAACTCTTACAGCAAAACAGACGAAGACGCGACTTTCATGAGGATGAAGAATGACGAAACTCTTCCGGCTTATAATCTTCAAATCGGCACACAGGATGGATTTGTAACCGGTGTAACAGTTCATCAGAATGCCAATGACGGCAAGGTGTTTATAGAACATATGGCGAAACGAGAGGCGCTGGGAATTGGCGGCCCTCAAAATGTCATAGCCGATGCAGGTTACGGTTATAGAAACAATTATGATTATCTTGAACATCACGGTATGGGAGCCTATATAAAATATCCGGGGTATTGGGCTGAAAATAAAAATTCGGCCCAAACCCGGTATAAGCATTTCAAGTTCAAAATGAATGATGCCGGCGAGATTCATTGTCCCGCCGGCTATAAGATGCGGAAAGAAGATGAGCTTTTATACTTTGCTTCCAGTGTTTATATTTGTGATTTCTGCGGCATTTGTCCCCACAAATCATCCTGTATAGGTGAAGATAAAGATTACAAAAGACTGGAAGTCAATCGGCATTATCGCTATCAGCAGCAAAGGGCAAAAACCCGATTGCAGACGGATACAGGCCGGAGATTATATTCACGCCGGAGCAATGAGGTTGAGAGCGTTTTTGGAGACATGAAACATAATCAGCACTTCACTCATTTCAGCCTGCGGGGGCTGGAGAGTGTGCAGGCTGAATCTTATCTGTATATGCTGGCATATAACCTGCGTAAGATGGGAACTGTGGGAGTTTTAAGGCCCCTGAGTTCTCTTATTTTCAGTCTGTATTCACTTTTTGCCTTATTTGCGGCTTGTTTTGGCCGGATATTGGCCAGATGGGCGATTCATCGGGCCGATACTGAAAATCGTGACGGATTCGAGAAAAATCAAGTGACACTATCTGTTCGGTTGGCAAGGTGTTTCTGACACAGACCCGGCGGAAGATACACCGTGAAGGCTGCCGGAACGGGCAACTACACTGGAGTGAAAACAGCCGAATTCAGCCTGACGGTAAAAGTGTTCATCGTAGGCGATACCGGCCCTGCCGGAGGGACAATCTTCTATGTGAATACTAATGCCGCCAGCGATGGATGGACTTACCTGGAGGCGGCCTCGCAGGATCACGATGTTACTGTTCCATGGGGTGCTGCTGTAACGGTTAGCACGGGCACAGCCATAGGAACCGGAGAATCCAACACAGCAATGATAGTGACCGCACTTGGTGATAACGAAGGAACGGCTTACGCGGCGAAAATCTGTAACGATTTAGTGCTGGACGGCTATGATGACTGGTTTTTGCCGTCCAAGGATGAGTTGTATGAGTTGTATGAGCAGAAAGATTCAGTAGGTGGTTTCGCGTCTGACTTCTACTGGTCCTCGTCGGAGAACAGTGCCGGCAACGCGTGGGGACAGAACTTCTACTATGGCAACCAGACCAACTACACCAAGAACAGCGCCATACATGTCCGTGCGGTGAGGGCTTTTTAACTATTTGCCCATTTAACTATTGCATTCAGCGTTGGTCAGCCAACGCTGAATGCCGCATTTCTTACACAGCCTGAACTTACGGGCACCTCTAAAAAACCTATTGAGTTCTTGACTCGACCTGCCTGCCGCGCAGGGCACGGCGCTGGCAGGTCTTTTCCGCCGCTACTGTGTTGTCAAAATACTCAACTAAGCCCAGCTAAGCCCTTAGCTTTTGCCTGCCTGTGACAGACAGGCCGCCTTGTATCGACAAAAACTATAATCAGGTTTGTACCGCAGGGCGTAGCCCGAGGAACACACCGCCACTTCGTCAATTTCCTAACATTCCGGGATCGCATCATCAATTTCATGGTAACGTAGAATCCAGAGGAGGAATATGTGAGAACCATCGACTTGAACTGTGATATGGGTGAAAGCTTAGGGAGATACACGCAGGGTATGGATAGTCAGGTCATACCTATATCAGCTCGGAATACATCGCCTGTGGTTAGCATGCCGGAGATCCTCCTGTCATGGATGCCGCGGTGCAGGCGGCTAAATCTCACGGTGTCGCGGTAGGGGCTCATCCGGGATACCCCGATCTCATGGGCTTTGGCCGCCGCCGAATGGCCCTGAGTCCATGGGATGCCGCCTCCAGGGCCCTTCCATCCACCGTAAGCGAGGGAGGGCTCAGAGCAACATCTCCGAATCCGTACTTCCAGGAGTAATCCAGATTCCTGAAGATGAACAGCCCATCGTCCTTTTTTCCGAGCAGACAGTCGGAGGATACGCCAAAATTGCCACAGTGATTTCCGCGGTTATTCCGGGTCTGGCTCAGAGTATTCCTGATACCAGAATCTGTTTTGAAGAGATCAGCCTGAAGGAGGCCCATGATATCTACCGGAAACAGGCGAACCGTCTTTGAAGTTTGATGGAAACAAATTCTTTCGACACAGGAGGAAGCCTATGATCTGGTTCTGACAACATTCGGAGCGTTGCTCCTGCGGTACGCATCTGCTTACGTGAGCATTTTGACAACGTAGCAGCGAGGAAAAGATCAAGCCAAAAACGAAATAAGGTTTTTTAGAGGTGCCCTACTGTTTGTGTTCACTGATAGATTATCACCGTAGCGAATCCCTCACTGCCAGCTTTGGTGTCAGAAGTATTTCCTTCGCCGGACTGACGGTTTGATTTGTTATCATCCAGAGCAGATTTTCGATAACCAGGTCGGCATTTTCATCCAGAAGCTGATACATGGATGACAGCCCGAGAATCTCGGACATGTAGGAATCGTCGAACCCCACCAGGCCTATGTCCCTGGGATAATGGATCCCTTCTTCATTCAGATATTTGATACCGCCGAATGCCATGATGTCCGTGGCATAGACAATGGCATCCACTCGATGAGCATCCAGGAGATCCATCGTCGCCTGGTATCCCCCGTCCAGATTCAATTGACCAAACGCATTCATGCTGCTGTTCAAACCACTCTCCTCAAGAACATTCCGGTAACTGTCAAATCGGGTTTTGACATTGTAATCCGATGGCTCCCAGGCAATGAATCCGACTTCTTCATACCCCCGGGACAGGACATAACTTACCGCATCCCTCATTCCGTTGTAGTTGTTCACGCACACCGAAACCAGATGCTTTGTCTGACCCTGCTGGACAACCACCGGCATATTCCTGTTGTAGAAAACCCGGGCCGTCTCCTCGGGAACAATGCATCCATAGAGAATGATACCGGCTGTACCCTTTGAGCAGAGTTCCCTGGCCGTTTCGGGATCAATTTGGCGCTTTTGGTGGAGATTGACAATGCGGATATCGTAGTTCAGCTCATTGAGGGTGAGGGCCATTTCCTTCACGGTGGATCCCAGCGTATAGAGGGATGTGTTCGGCATTGCCAACATGATTTCATCGGATTTCTGCCTATTCTTGTGCTTCCTGATTGGGGTATAGCCAAGCTCCTCCACAGCGCGGCGGACTTTTTGCGCGGTTTCCCTGCTGATCGTTGGATTGTTGTTGAGAACTCGGGAAACGGTTGATTCATTGACACCGCAGTGACGGGCAACATCGGATATGGTTATCAAAAGAACTCCTCGACATGGTTATTTTATGCAAATTGCATGCAATGCTAATATATTTTAGAAGATTTTGCAACAAATTTCTACCTTCTTGTATGACATTGTGAAATTTGTCCGCTAGTATATTAGTTGCATAATATAAATGCAATTTGCATAAATTAGAGGAGGTTCTAATGAAACGTTTTATGAAAGTCACTTTCCTATGGACTCTTATCATGCTCACCATCCAAAGCATGGTGTTTGGCAATGGCACATCGGAAGGTGCGGGGAAAGCTCAAGGGCCCGTGGAGATCCAGTTCTGGACCCGACAAACCCAAAGTGAACGCCAGGAACAAATTCAACTGATCCTGGATGTATTCGAGACTCTCAATCCTGACATCAAAGTCATCATGCTGCCGGTTGAAGAGAATGAATTTACCGCCCAACTGGCTGCCGCCGGTGAAGCCAATCGCCCCGATCTGGTTGAAATCCAGAGTTTCTATGCGATGAGTTTCCTGGAAGAGGGCCTTGTCGATGCCGGGGCAAACGCTGAAGTTGTCGAGAGCGTTGGTCAGAACGCGTTCTATCCCGGTTCAGTGGATAAGATGCGGATGGGTGACGGACGCCTCTTCGGCATCCCCTTCCATTTCACGGCCCAGGGTTTCTGGTACCGAACCGACTGGTTCGAAGATGCCGGCCTTGAACCGCCCACCACCTGGGATGCCATCCTCAAAGCCGCGAAATACTTCACCGATCCAGCTAAAAAACAGTACGGCATCCTCATCGGTACAAAACCCGAAAACTACACGCAGCAGGTGTTCACCCACCTGGCCACCGCCAACGGTGCTCATCTGTTCGATTCTGACGGCAATCTTGCCCTCTCTTCACCGGAATTTCGGGAAACTGTCGAATACTACAAAGAACTCTCTCAGTATACCCCACCGGGTCCCCAAACCTGGAGAGCCCGGGACTACTACCTCCAGGGTAAGATGGCAATGTTCTACTACTCCACCTACATTATGGACGATCTGTCCATCGCCGAAGTCGCTGCTTCGTCCCTCTCTTCCGAGAATTTTTCCGACCTCGAAGGCGGCGAGTTCGATGAGGATCTCGTGAATAACACCGGATTCGTTTCCACCATTTCCAATTCCGACAGCACAGGATACGGCGAGATAATGTCGCTGAGTGTGCTGAAAAACGGGGACGAAGCGAAAACCGCCGCGGCCAAAAGACTTGCCGAGTACTTCATGACCGAGGAGAACTACATCCCCTATGTTCACATTCAGCCCGGCGGACTCCTGCCGACGACAAACGCCGTATTGAAATCGGATGCGTTCCTGGACGATCCCAGGGGAGTGTACTCTCGCTATGGAAGAGACAAAATCATGGAGATTGCCAGTGGCCTCGGAAACATCCAGGACTTCCTGGAAAAAGATGGAATCGTCTTACCCGAAGCTGCAACCATTCTCTCCAAGAATATTCTGGCTCAGATGCTTTACAATATTACTATTGAGAACAAAGACATCGACGCTGAAATCACCGCCGCCACGAAAGAAATGGCAAGGCTGCTTGAACAATAGGAGCAGGAAGATGTCTGTCGGGACAGCAGGAAGAAAAGACGAAAGAATGGCCTGGGGGCTGGTTGCTCCAGCCGTTCTGGTCGTCAGTATTCTCATCGCCTACCCGACAGTTCTTAACTTCATCTTGAGTTTTTTCGATGTCAAGCTCGATGGAACTCGAACCTACGTCGGGCTGAGCAACTACAAAAACCTTTTGTCAAACCCCAGATACTACAGTTCGCTCTGGACGACACTTCTGTTCCTCCTTGGATCGGTGGCGGGATCGACACTCCTTGGGCTGGGGACGGCACTTCTGATGAACAGGACGTTTCCCCTACGCTCCCTGGCCCGAACCCTCATTATACTGCCCTATTTCGCGCCGGTAATCTCCATGGTATTTGGCTGGCAGTTTATTTTCGACCCCGTCAATGGAATTTTCAATTTCATTTTTGCCGACAAGCTGCGCCTGATCAGCCCGGATACGAATCTGATCGGAGATCCCGAATCGGTTCTCTGGGTTCTGATCGCATTTACCACGTGGAAATACTTCCCCATCACCTACCTGCTCGTCCTCTCCCGACTGCAAATCATCGACAAGAGTATGTACGAAGCAGCGAGAATCGATGGGGCCAACTCGTGGCAGTGCTTTTGGAAAATCACCCTGCCGGAAATCGAATTCGTTCTGGGAACAACCATTCTCTTAAGAATAATCTGGAATCTGAATCGCTTCGAGGATATCTACCTCCTTTCGCCCCAAATCAAGACTCTATCGGTATTCATCTATGAGCAGGCATTCGCAGGTATGATCGATCAGGGATTGGCCGCTGCGGCCGCATTCATTCAATTGGCGCTGGTTGGTATCGGCATCGTTTATTACATCAAAAAAATTCTGAAGTGGTAGGTCGCATGATGAAGAAAATTGTCAATAACACACTGGTAGGAGTGGCCATCATCGCCATCGTCATTTTCTGCCTTTTTCCATTCCTGCAGATTATCTCGGTTTCCCTGAAAGATGTTCAGGACATGGCCAATCCCTCGCTGATACCCTCAGAAGTCAGATGGGATTCATACAGGGAAATTCTGGGATTTCAACCCATCGACGCGGCTCAGAACGAGGCGATCGAGGCAATACTGGACAATCCCAGGCTGACGCAGGAACAGCGGCAACTCCTTATGGAGAAATACCAGGACAAGAATCCATTTCCCTTTCCCCGCTACATGCTGAACTCCTTCATCCTGTCTATCGCCGCGACCATGTTCTCCATGACTCTTGCGGTATTCGCAGCCTATGCGTTGGCCCGACTGGAGTTCCGGGGTCGAATTCTGCTCAGGCGGGGAACCTTGTTCGTCTATCTCCTTGGAGGAGTGATCCTTATGGTTCCCCTCTATCAAATGGGAACGTCTCTGGGATTCACAAAAAGTCCTGTGGGGGTCTTCACCTACATGATTCTTATCTACATCATGCAAACTCTCCCTCTAGCACTGTATATGCTGGGTAACTACTTCCGTGGTATTTCAAAGTCCATCGAAGAGGCGGCGCTGATCGACGGATACGGGAGATTGCAGATCATCGTGAAGATTATCGTCCCCCTCTCCAGGCCGGTGTTGATAACTGTATTTGTCTACTGCTTCATCATTGCGTGGAATGAGTACCTCTACGCATCGGTCTTCCTCAAGCCCTTTAGCGACATGCGGACTCTTTCAGTCGCCATTCAGGCCCTTTTTCACTCGAAGAACAGCATCTGGGACCGCATCATGGCGGCATCCACCATGACCCTCGCACCAATCATCCTCTTCTTCTTCATGCTGGCGAAGAACATGGTCTCCGGGCTATCCGAAGGTGGAGTTAAAGGCTAAAATACATGAAATACACAGCTCATATTCTTTCCCACACTCATTGGGACCGGGAGTGGTATCTTAACAGCCCCTATACGAATGAATGGCTGATCCCATTCTTCGACGGTCTGTTTTCCATGCTCAAGAAGGAACCGGATTACAAGTTTGTCCTCGATGGTCAATTGTCCATGGTTGAAGACTACTTCGAGGAACTCTCAAAAAACGGTATGTCGGTTTCCAACGCCAAACGGACAATCAGAACCCATGTTGAGCGGAAAGCTCTATTCATCGGTCCCTACTACCTGCAGCCCGACTGGCAGCTTCTCAGTGAGGAGTCTCTGGTACGCAATCTCCTGATCGGTGGAAGGCTTGCCGACTCCCTCGGCGGAGGCATGAAATCGGGATGGTTGTTGGATAACTTCGGCCAGATTTCCCAAACGGCGCAAATCCATAAGCTGGCCGGTCTCGAAGGACTCTTCGTCTGGAGAGGCGTGGCCATGGATCCCCAGCGGGTAACTTCGGAATTCGTTTGGGAATCCCCGGACGGCACCCGAATACTTGCAATCTACCTGTTGAACAGCTATCGAAATGTCATGAGACTGGCAGAGTACGGCGACATCATGCAGAAGCGAATGGAGATGGAGGTGAAAAAACTCCAACCTTTTGCCACCACCTCCAATCTTCTGATGATGAACGGATACGATCAGGAAATGATTCCCGATGATATTCAGCCCTATATCCGAACCGGCAAACTCAACGGCGAGAACTACGAGACCATTCAGAACGACCCCGACAGTTACATTCGCGCCGTTGACGCCGAGAAGCCGGATCTACCGGTTCTTACGGGGGCTCTCTACGATGGCCGGTTCATATCGGTGTTTCCCGGTGTCATGTCCTCCCGGATGTACCTGAAAATCCAAAACGATCAGATGCAGAAATTGCTTGAACAGCGGGTGGAACCCATGGCTCTGCTGGCCAGTCAGCTGGGAGACGACTACGGAAAGAACCAGATTGATCAGGCCTGGAAACTCCTGTTGAAAAACCATCCCCATGACAGCATCTGCGGGGTTAGTATTGACGATGTTCACCTCGACATGGAGCAGCGAAGCCGGCAGGTTCACCAACTTGCTCAATCATTGCTGGAGGACAAGCTCTCCACCATTGCCGCCCTGGCGGATACTTCATCAGCCCCTGGGCATGAAGCCATGATCGTCTTCAACACCATGCTTCGGCAGCGCAGCACCGTTGTCCAGTGGAAGGGAGAGTCGCGCTTTGTCCGAAATATTCCAGCCATGGGCTTCAAGGTGGTGACCGAACAGGATTCAGTCAATGAACCGCTGAAAACCGGCGCTCGATACTCGGAAAATAACAGGATTTGCTTTGATTTGAACGACAACGGCTCATTCAACATCTATTTCAAGGAGACTCACCGAAATTATCTAAATCTTGGCATTCTGGAGGACATGGGTGATTCCGGGGACGAATATAATTACTCCTATCCCGACAAGGACCAGGTGATTACCACAGAAGGCATAAAAGCTCAGATTTCGCTGATAAGGGATACCCCATGGGAAGCTTGTTTCAGGGTTTCCTACCAGATGGATCTTCCCGTCTCGGATATCAACAGCCACACGGAACGGAGCCGCGAAACCGCGGCAATGCCCGTGGTTAGCTACTACACCGTTGAAGCAAATTCTCCGGTGGTGAAATGCCGCACCTGTCTCAAGAATACCGTGAAAGATCATCGGGTGAGGACTCTCTTTCCAACGGGATTCAAGGCGGAAACAGCCTTTGCCGCCAGCCCATTCGATATCACCGAGCGGCCGATTCACAGAAACAGATACAGCGAAGAGGTTCCGGAACATGTGGCCAGGGTGATTGTGGGGGCCCGGGAGTCCGAACCGTCAACCTATTTCCACACGAGGGAATTCCTGGACTTGAACGATGGACGGGAAGGGATGGCTGTATTCAGCAAAGGTCTGCCGGAGTATCAGATTGTTGACGGCGGCACAGTCGCTCTTACCCTCTTCCGTTCCGTTGGTTGGATCGCCAAAGAAATCAACACGAGAATTGGAGATGCCGGCCCCGAGATTTACACCCCCGATGCTCAGTGTCTGCGGGAAATGACCTTCGAATACGCCGTCTGTCCCCATACCGGGGACGCCTACTCAGGGGTTACGGCCCAGGCGGATGAGTTCAACAACGATGTGATAGTGATATCCTCCAGTGCCCACGATGGGCCTCTCGGCAGCGATCAATCCTGGTTTAACATGGAAGATAGCACCGGCTGTGTCAAAGTCACCGGCATCAAACGCAGCGAAGATGGCAGTGGGCTGATCGTTCGGGGCGTGAATCTTTCCGACAAAGCAACGAAAGTCGAGTTCCATACCTCTTATACCGCCGAGAAGGCCTCCCTGACTGACTTCATGGAAAAAGATCTCGTCGCCCTGCCTATTAACAATGGATTCGTAGGATTTCAAGTGAAATCCAAAGAGATTTTCACGTTGAAACTCCAGGTAGCGAAAAACAGCAAAGCAGTCATACCAAAAATCGATGTGGTTCTGGAGACAGTCCACTATAGAGAAAACTTCAGTGCATACCCATACACCGATTATGTAACCGTGGAAGACATTGAAAACGAAAAAAACCGGGCCGTGGAGCTGGAGGCACGGATGGACGATCCTATGTGGAGACGAACTGCCCTGGAAGCTCAGTTGTCCGTTATTCTCGCACGCCACAGAAAGGACGACCAGGAAATACGGTCACTCGGGTATCAACTCAATGAGGCCCGGGTTCACCGCAGAATACACGATTACCTCACGGCCAACATCCCACTCAGCAAGCAGGACTGACAGATCAACGGGAAGGAGGAATTGGTCGTGCTTATCTTCTCTGGTCCTGGATATATTATGGGCACCTCAAAAAACCCCATTGAGTTCTTGACTCGATCTTTTCCGCCGCTACTGCGTTGTTAAAATACTCACGTAAGCAGGTGCGTACCGCAGGAGCAAAGCTCCGAGGAACGCACCGCCAACCGCTTAGGATACGCTTGAGCTTTTGCCTGCCTGTGCGTGTCCGCACGCAGACAGGCCGCGAGGTACCCTAAAGTATTTATAATGCAAGTGGCTGAGTTGACTAAACCTGCCAAGTTTAATAGCATGATCCCTATGCGAAGATCCATGGGCGTTACTATTCTGGCTCTGATATCCCTGAATCCTCTTACTGCCCTCTCTGAATGGTCCCGAACGTATGGGTTACGACATCCTCAATATCCAGACACCCTATACCTGACCGGGTTTGCCATGGTTCAACAGACTGAAGGCAATACGGGAAGGACGGGCGAAGTTCAAGAAACGGAAGCCCTCACTCGTGCCAGAGAAGCGGCGTTGACCGACTTGGTCCAACGGATAATGGTTCATATAAGAAGCCAGACCATTATTCGAGAAAAAGGCTCTTCTCATGGGGGAAGTGACTCTTTCACAGAAGTTGACACGGAGACCGTAACCACCACCGATATGGATGTGGCCGGGATAGACTACGTCACCGAAATGGAGAAAGAAAACCTTTATGTCCTGGCCGTTATCAAGCGGTCTGATCTGTTGAAATTCTATGTTCAAAAGGGGCAAGAATCACTGGCAAAACTCCAAAAAATTGCAGGGGAAATGAACCGGAGTGGCAGCAATCTGACCCGTCTATATGATATTGTCATCCAGGGACTTCCTGTAATCGGTTCTATCGAAAAGACGGCCAACCACTATCGGACAGTGGGAGGACGGAAGGATTATTATACCCGGATCGGTATTACTGAATCCGCCTTTGACGCCTTAAAAACAAGGATCGAAAGGGCTCTTGAAATGACCGGCGGTACCAGAGCAACCACCTTTGAAAAAGCTCTGGAGAAAATTGCCATCGCTCTCAAAAGCCAGGGAGTGGAGGGTCCCCCAGCAATCAACCCTCCCTTCACCTACGGGGAAAGTATGCTCTCCAGCGAGTTCGGAGTATATGCCGCCGAAGCCTTGCGGGAGAAGTTGGTGTCCTTCCTTCCCCGGAAGAAGGGAGAACTTCGGATAAAGGGAGTATACTGGGAAGAATTACCAGAGGTCCGGCTCAATATCATCGCCCTTGGGGATGATAAAATCATGGGTATGACCACCGTAACCTTCCCGGCGACCGCCGTAAAGAGCCGGTTTAACCTGGAACCCCGGGGATACGACCAGGCGGTGGCGGCCCTGAGAGAGTTTTCCGAAGAGGCCATTGCCGATGGCGGCATCAATGTGGAGGTGTGGAGCCAAAAGGGTCGGGCTGGAGAAAACCTGGTCTTTGAAGAGGACGAGGAGTTTCAGTTCTACCTGCGGGTGAATCAGCCCGCCTTTTTACGAATAACCTACCGGCTTGCCACCGGGGAGTATGTCCTCCTGGAACCCTCCTACTACATCGGAATAGAACGGGTGGCCCGGGCGGTCAGGTTTCCCACCTTATTCGAGGTGGTTCCTCCCCTGGGGGTGGAGCAGTTGGTTGTTACCGCCTATTCGGAAGAACCCGGAGAGGCCCTCACCGAAACCACCATGATCGGCGGAGAACGGTATCACGTATACAAAGGGATGGGAGCGGTAATCGCCCGGAGCCGAGGATTGAAAAAGAAGCAACGGGCCGGACAGACCGACGAACGAGTGGGAGAAGCGATACTTTCCATCACCACAGTAGGTAAGGTCCCCCGGTAAAACTGCGGTTGCGACCTGCAAGCTCTTTTGTCTATCCTGGTTAAAATGAACGGAACAACCCCCTGATCCGTTGTATGTGAAGGTTGAGGAGGGTATTGGAGTCACAGGATGGGTTGAAATGGGTTTTACAGGCTTTCTGACACTATCAAAGACATCCCCAGTAAGCTCTATAAATGAAAAGTGCTCCGGTATGAATTAGCAGCCATAAGGTATTCGTTACTGATGGATGCCTTTTCTGCATCTGTTAGAAATGAAGATTCAATTGCATCCAGGTTCAGTTGAACCAGTGTATCAGTTGTCCATCCAAAATTAGTAACAGCTTTCAAGTAGTCATCGGTTAAATCAGTATCCTGTATTGTTGGATCATCAGATGCCATTGTTATTGGGATCCCTGATTCGTAAAGCCTTTTCATGGGATGCGTAGTTTCATCTACCCATGAACCTGTCTGGTAGTTACTTGAGATGCATTGTGCAAGAAATATTCTTTTATCTTTCAGTACTTTCTGTATTTTCGGATCATGAATTGCAGAAATGCCATGACCTATGCGATCAGCATGTAGTTGATCAATTGATACCCAGATGCTATCTGAAGCCGTAACCTCTCCCGCATGTATATCAATTTTGAAATGTCCATCTTTTTTGATGACATCAAAGAATTCTATGAATAACTCAGGAGGATAGTTTATTTCATCTCCGGCAAGATCAATACCGACGACATTGGACAGGTCAACTTTTTGAAGCTCACGATAAGTTTGAATCATCTCTTTGGCCGTTTGTACACCCCTGTTAAACGTTAGAATGAACCGTATTTGAAGACCGGTTCTACTGGCAGCATTGTTGCTGGAGTTGATTATTGTCTGGGTTACTTCAGAAGGATCCAGTCCTGTAAGTTCTGTGAAATGAAGTGGATTGAAGCGAAGTTCAATGTAGAATAAGTTCTCATCTGCCAGTGATAATACCGAATCATGAGTTATAGATGAGATGTCCTCCATACTTTTGTACCAGAATTTTTTGAATTTACTGAGGAACAGAAGAAAATCGGGCTTATGGTTTTTTGGGAATTGAAACGCTTTCTTAAAGGATTCAATATCACCAGGGACATCAAGCTTGTTTTTTTTAGCCATTTTGAATAATGACTGGATTGGATATGTTCCTTCCAAATGGCGATGTACCTCAATCTTTGGCATTTTCAAGAGGTTTGCACGATTTAGTTTCATACTTTCTGATTTCATAATACTAGTTTGTCCAATTGAAAACCTGTTATTGAATAGAAGACAGATTTAATTTCCTCAAACAGGTTATAATAGTATAATCGGTTTAGGCTACCATAAGCGATACCCAATATGAAAAAAAATGTCAATTTTGTACTAATTGAATAATCCTGGTGAAAATACCTATGAGAACAGGTCTGAAAGTGTAATTTGGGTTGGTCAATCAGCAGACAGATGTTATTATAGAATGATGGGTCATGTGGTTGTCTTTGCGAACCAGAAGGGAGGTGTTGGTAAGACAACATCAGCGGTTAATATTGCCGCCTACATAGCGGAATTTGGTAAGAAAGTCCTGTTGGTTGATTTTGATCCTCAAGGAAATCTCAGCAGCAATGTTGGAGTTCATAACCCTCTGATCGGAGTTTATCAAGTGTTGATTAAGGAAGCAGAAATTTTTTCAGCTATCGTTTCCACTCCACAACCGAATTTGGATCTTCTGCCAGCAGATATGAGTTTATCAGGAATAACAGTTGAGCTTGCGAATGCAGAACAGAGGGAACAATATCTGAGAAGTGCTTTACAACCTGTTCTGGATCAATATGACTATATTATTATAGATTGCCCACCTTCACTTGGAATCCTTACAATTAATGGTTTTGTGGCAGCTCATTCAGTGATTGTACCACTTCAATGTGAGTATTTCTCACTGGTGGGTTTTCTTAACATGCTGTTCAAAACGATTAAGCGTATTCAACAAAACTTAAACCCGAAGCTGAAAATTGGTGGAATAGTTTTCACAATGTTTGATGCCAGAACAAGATTATCACATGAGGTAATTCAACAGGTGAAGAATGCATTCAAACGACAGCCGGAATACCTATTTAAAACGATTATTCCACGAAATGTACGACTTTCAGAAGCACCAAGCCATGGAAAACCAATAAATTTATATGATTCAAGCTGCATTGGTGCCAGAAGTTATTTAGCATTAGCAAAAGAGGTTATGGATCGTGTCTAAAAAAAAAGCTCTTGGTCAGGGATTGGATGCTCTATTAGGTGATGAATTCAATATGCCAATACAGGATGTAATGAGCATCTCAATTGACAGACTTGTTCCTAACCCCGAACAACCCAGGCAGAGATTTAATCCGGAAACAATGAAGGAGCTTGCAGAGTCAATCAGACAACAAGGCGTTATACAGCCCATTCTGGCAGAAAAAAGTCTGAATGATACATATATGATTATTGCTGGAGAGCGTCGATGGAGAGCCAGTCGAGAAGCTGGTTTAACCGAAGTTCCAGTTATCGTCCAGGTATTTAGCCCGGAGCAGAAGCTTGAAATTACACTTGTTGAAAATGTTCAGAGAGAAGATCTTACTCCGCTGGAAGAGGCGAAGGCGTACTATCACCTGATGGATTCACTCAATTTATCCCAGCAGGATGTTGCAGACAAAGTCGGTAAGAAAAGGTCGACAGTAGCCAACCTTTTGCGGTTACTCAAACTTCCTGGGAGTATGAAGAATGCCATGGAAAATGGGAAACTGAGTGCTGGCCATGCACGAGCCATTCTGGCCGTAACCAACCCGGCGGATCAGGAAACCCTCTATTCAAGGATAATGACAGATTCCTTATCGGTTAGAGATGCCGAAGTTGCTGCGGTTGATATGAATCGTGGTCATAGAAGCACAGGTAAGCGCAAGACGGAATCAACAGGAATTAGTAAGGATCCGGAAATCTCAAGATTGGAAGAACAGTTTATTTCTTCGCTGGGAACGAAGGTGAGATTGAAGGGAGCTTTATCTAAGGGAAAAATTGAAATATCCTGGTATAGCCAGGATGACCTGGAGCGGATCTATGATCTAATTGTTCATGGCAACATCTAAAAAACTGTTTTTGGAATTTGGCTTGATCTTTTTCCTCGCTGCTACGTTGTCAAAATGCTCACGTAATCAGGTGCGTACCGCAGGAGCAAAGCTCCGAGGAACGCACCGCCAACCGCTTAAGCTACGCTCCGCTTTTGCCGCCTTGCATCAAGAAAAAATTTAATCAGGTGTGTACCGCAGGGCGTAGCCCGAGGAACACACCGCCATTGCGCCAAATTCCAAAAACGGTTTTATAGAGGTTGCCCATAATATGTCATGGGAAAAAACTCTCCGGCCCGCATTGTTATTAATAACAGCCCTGCTCTGTTCCGGGTGCATGTCCGCCGAGCTGAATGGTATAAAGAGGATTAAGCCCTCTTATAGCCGATTTCGCTGCTATTTTCTTTGCTCTGTGCTATGAATGAGTATTTCTCGATGAAGAAAAAAATATTTGCAAAAGAAAAGATGTCAAAACAATTCCGCACTTTGGCAAACCAGATGCAACGGAGGGTCTGCATGATATAGCTTTCTGGGCTTGCTGACGGGGTCTTCAAGAGAGGGGGATTTATTCCATCTTTATGCATAAATGTTTTAATAATATCCAGACCCGCAAAGAAAACCTAAGAATTCGTTTGCATACCGTGCGCAAAACGAGGATTGTCCTCGCCGAAGCCTAAGCGGCCTCAATACCACGATGGAGTACATAATCATAGAAGCCACCTTATGTCTGTCCAATAAATTTTTCGCAGCGGTTTTTCCTACAGCCTTAATTAGCAGTCCCTTTGATGTCTGTCTAGTTTTTTGATAATGAATCCGGATGTGTGTTTCGGATTCGGGATGGAAGGAAATGCTGTCATCGCCAATCACTTTGCAGAGCAGTTCGCTGCGTGGTGTCACAGATTTAGTCCAAATCTCGTGGAATTTATCCCTTGTCATTTATGCTTCGGGGGTATTGACTTTGCTCAATGTGTCATAATTGAATTCTTCCGCTATGACTATTTCTAAATCGTCTAATTTATGATCGGAATTGCGGAATCGATTGACCCGCTCGAATTCGTCGTCTGTAAGAGGCTTAGTATTCTCTTTATCCGTAAAAATTTCCTTAAGCTGATCAGCAATACTCTCCATTTCTCTTCTTTTTCTCCCTGGTTTTTTTTTGGAATTTGCATGTGTATTAATGCCATTTCATTTAAGATAATACTAAAAAACGTTTTGTCAACACCAGGATTGAAAAAAATCTTCTTTTTTCGCATTTTTCTGTGAATTCCGATCTTGTTTAGTGATTTCAGCCTACATTCTGCTTTTTCTGCTGCACAGGCAGAATAAATGTCATTTATGTAAACAGATTATTTCGGTGTCAAAAGGATTGACGGAAGTGAAGATTGAATGGGGTATAGCGGTGATGCCTGAGGGCTTTGGCAAAAAATATCCGGGATGCTCAACGGATTGGCGCTGGCAATGAATTTTCCCATCGAGTCCGGAGTATCATGCTTGAAGGGGCCGGGCTCTTCGATATCATGCCGAACCTGGCCTTTCTGGGCGGCATAACTCTGATATTCCTTCTCGTCGCCAGCATTCTGTTTAGGTGGGAATAGCGCAGGTTAGTCAACAATGGCTTTGACGGTCACATGCAGGGGGACACCGGCTTCTTGGGCTTTGCGTACGGCAACACTTGGCAGGATGACATGACTGCCAAAATTATCAACATCCATATCAACGGCATCCGATGACGCTGACAGCAATTGATACCCCTTAAATGTTTGTTTTGCCGTCTCCTTGCCATCAAGATGGTACTGGACTGTTAGGGGCTTTTTGCCATAAAGGAAATTGATGGTTGCTACGCCATCTTTGAATTGGCCTGGATGAAGCTTAGGCTCTAACTTCAGATCGCCGTAGTAACATTGGCAGCCGAACATTTCTGTAACAACGGTATAGAGAAGCCAGCTAGCGGAACCTGTTAGGTAGGTATACATCCCTCTGCCCCGGTTGTTGACGTACTCAGGAATAGAAGGATATATTCTAGCCTTTTCAAAATCAGAACAGTGGCTGAAAATGTTTTTGATCAGCCCAAAGCCCTCTTCCAGAAAACCTCTTTTGTAGAGGGCATTGCCATACATGATGGCCATATGGCTAAACATGGCGCCGTTCTCTTTATGACCATAGGAAAAGCCAAAACAACGTCCGAGATCATGCTTTATTTCTTTGAAATCCGTGTTCAGCCGATAACCGCCAACACCGGCATCTTGAAGGTAGTGTTTACAGGTCTTTACAACAGAGGCCGCCTGTTCATCTGTGGCTATATTCCCCATTAAAGTAAATACCTGGCCCGTCAACATAACCCTGATACCAGGATTATGATCTCCTTCAACGGCTTTTCCGTGGTTATCATAGTAGCTGTTAAACCACCGATAACCCTCTTCACTGGCAATGAATTCCTGTCTCTGCAGATGCTCGGTCATAGCTACTGCCTTTTTATCAATGCTTTTGCAAATTTCCACAATGGGCACGGAAACTTTTTCACCGGAAATCTTATGGGCAACTGAATCAAAGTACCTGGCCAGGTGAGCATTTTTTCCTTCTACATCCATCCAATCAACATCTTCTAAAAGCATCACCAGCTCTTTGCAAAGCGGAATATGACTGATGGATTTTTTCTCGGCAAGATCTTTAAGCATTAGGCTAAGGTCTCTTAAGTTACCGGCATAAAGGGCTGTAAAGGCAACACTTTCACCCAGATCGCCTGCCATATCAAGAGCATCGTTCCAGTCCGCATCTTCAAGTTTCAAGATGTTGTGTTGTCCCACGTGATAGACAATGGATAGGTTCTGAATAAGCAGATGTTCGATGAGGGAGCCTTTGTACACCTGATCGTCATCCGTTTTAAGCTGTTGACCATAGCTGTTTTCCCAGTGCAAATCTCTGCCCTTGGCCCTTGCCGTCAGAGCATCTTTGAAATAAGTTTGCTCTTCAAGAAGAAAGCCCAAATCACCGGACTGATGAATGTACTCTTTGGTCGTCAACCATGGCCATGCCCCATGATCCATCCAAATTCTGCTGATGTTGTTACGATCAGCAATGAATTCGCCTGGCTCTGAACCAATGATGGTGGCATTGGATCCATCGATACGTACACCGGCAAAGTTGTTCAACAATAGGAATCTGACATCCCCAGGCTCCATTAGAAGCAGGGCGAGACAGTCTTGCCAAAGATCACGCCAGCCGCGGCCGCCGCGGCCATAATCATGATGCGGCAGGAAGGAACAGCCATAGATACGGCGCAGGATCGGCTGGAGGTTCACCCATCGCATCCAATGGTCAAAATTCTCGTCTTTGGTTCTTATGCCAATGACATCCACCTTTTTTTGCCAATGGGCTTTGGTGGCTTCAAGGGCATCATTGAAACCTGTTTCCGAGCCATACTTCCGAACCCAGTGGGCCATTGTCTTATCTGTTTCATCATTTTTATCGATAAAAATGCCGATGTAGAAGGTTATTGATTCCCCCGGTTTTAAGGACGCTTTCTCAAAGCAAAGACCAGCCATTGCTTCAAACCCATCCACCTTTGTGCCAATCGGCACCATGACTTCTTCCCTGTTATTCAGACTTAAAGGCCAATCAAGACTTCCGCCTTCACCGATGAATTCCTCTACAGTGGGAATGGCTCCAATCATAGTGACGGCATTGCCGCTGTTTGTCTGCCCACGGCCAAAAACCCCATAGGTTGTCTCATTTATCTGATGGCCCCGTTCATCAAAGGACAAGGCAGGTTTGAGCCAGAGACCGGATTCGTTAAGGCCGCTTCTGCCGAGAAGGGATGTTACCTGCCGATGGTCTCTGTAGTTATCGGCGGATCGGCCATACAAAGGAATGGCCGAGGTTCCTTCCACAGTCATGGTTGTATCACCTGTATTGACCAATTTGAAAGCCGTCAGCTCCAGGGGATCATTGTTGCTGGGGACAAAACTGGTGATTTCAGCTTTCAGCGGCAGATCTTTGGACGCCCTGGTTAGCTTATGATAGAGAAAACCGGCTTCCAGACTTGTGGTCTCTTTATCTGCCGTACCTTTTAGCATTTGCTGCTTGGCTGATTGCCCTGTCAATGACCATAGGTCTTTGCCATTTATCTTCACCCAGAAATTCCTGGTAGCCCTTGAGTTGTGCAGTTCCTCACTGGAGACAGGCTGTAAGGCGAAGGTGTTCTGATCCACCTTCATGTCACCAGCTAATTCTGGTGTTATGGCGCTTTTAATGCCTTCGTCGTTACACAAGGGAAAATACAGGTAGCTGGACATCTCAGGTTTGTCCACGGTAAATTTGCCAGTTTCGTCAATGAATTTGTAGCCCATGGCGGTTTCCTTATATGAATTGATCGTGGGAGGAATTTCCCCGGCTCTTTCACAAACCGATTTTTGAAAGAGCCCTGGTTTCATCCGTTACTTCGAAGATAGGTTTCAATGCTGTGTCTATCGATGGTTAAATCCATTTTTTCTCCATCAAGATTCAGGCTTAGATCTTTCCTTTCGTCCCCTTCGTTCATGAGGACAATCACAAGTGAACCATCTGGATTCACAAAGGCTGTCATCCACAGATCCTTTCCGGGACAGTCGGCGAAGACTCGTTTTGCCCCTGGCTTTACATACTTGCTAAAATGACCAATGTAATAGTAGGAGCTATTAAAGATGACTGTATCTGCAGTGGTATCACAGATGATGGGTGCATCACATAAGTTGTTCACATGGCTAGGACCACCTGTTTCATCCAGCACAAGGTTCCAATCCAAATGGCCTTCGCACCAGTTATTGAAGTCGCCAATCATGTTTCTGGCATAACGCTCACCCGTATGCCATTTGCCGAGGTGTACCCCGCCTTCCTGACAACCTTCGGTAAAAAGCAGGTGTTTATCAGGAAAGAGTTCATGAACCTTCCCCGCATTCTCAAAATCTTCACACATGTACCAGTGGAAACCCGTTCCCCATATATACTTTGCCGCTACTGGATCATCTAGAACCGTCTTTACTCTATTCACCATCACGTCTCTGTTATGGTCCCAGATCAACAGCTTCTTATCCTGAAGACCTGCCTTCCAAAGGGTTGGTCCAAGATAATCCCTAACAAAGTCCCTTTCTTCTTCTGCGGTGTAAAGGCAGGACTCCCATGTCTGCACTGCTTCTGGTTCATTCTGCACCGTCATGCCCCAGATGGGTATACCGGCATCTTCGTAGGCTTCAATGAACTTTACATAGTAGTTGGCCCAGCTTTGTCTATACCGATCCAATAGCTTGCCTCCATGGTTCATTTCCCCAGTGGTTTTCATCCAGGCCGGCGGGCTCCAGGGCGATGCAAGAAGCCGAATGTTTTCCCCACGAAGGGCCCTGGCTTCTTCAATGAATGGTATGATCAACTCACGGTCATGATCAATATTGAAGCTTTCAAGGCCATCATCCCCATCTTCAACATAGGTATAATTTCCCAGGGCAAAATCACAACTGTGAATATGAACCCTGCCGATGTTATAGCCGAGGCCTTCTTGCTGATCGAAATAGGCCTTCAATACTTTTTTCCGGTTCTCTCGGCTCATTTTATTCAGTGTTATCGCCGCTGCTTCTGTGAAAGCACCGCCAAATCCCATCATGGTTTGGTAGGTCAGTCTCGTATCCACTTCTGCTCTAAATGGTACCTCAATTCTCCTGGTAAAGTCAGGGTTTTCATCAATTTTGAATCTTACCTTATTTTCTTTGCTTGTGGTGATTTTTGTCCACATGTTTTTACCTCAATGTCATTCGTAGCATTTAGGCGGTCTAAAATTCTGGCTATCTTATCAGCATGTTCTGGCTGAATTCCTTTTTTTCTTGCCGGTGGTGGGCACCTCTAAAAAATCTCAAGCCCCTTATGTTTGAATGATTTAATCATATTTCCTATACAAATGTAACCCGTGGGGTTATATTTTTGTCAAGCGATTAATAAGTTAGGATACTTTTACCGAGCAATTTTCCCAAAATCTACTCTCATGAAAGCACTCAGGCTTCAGTATAGACAACAGCGTTCGTATTCTCGATGAGAGATCCCGGGAGAACCTTGCTCAGTATCTGGCCCGGCCTCCGGTATCTTTGAAGAATAGCCATTACGAGGGACTTCGGGTCATGGAGATTTTGGGCTTAACAAAGATACGGATTTTTCAGATGACTCACCAGATACACACGCTTACAAGAAAGCATGGGCCCGATTGTTGTCAGAAGTATTTCTTATTTGTTGCCCTTCACTCCCCATCCAATACCCCCGAGTTATCCACACCCTTCAACTCACCACCATATTTCTCAATAACAGCAAGAACATACTTCTTCAACAATTCAAAATCAGTGCTTCCGTCAACTTTTATCTCTGTTGGAAGGTGGGAACAATAATGTCCGATATTCGTAACATCTCTTAATGTAAGTGATTGGTAATCGACTCCGATTTCTTCTAATGGCTCTTTACTGTAAACAATAATCTTTTTTGTCATAACGACAAGAGACAAAATAATATTCTGGTTTGCCAGGCTTATATATAATTTTTTCGGAGTAATGAGCAGCTTATCTTTTAGCAGCGCAACAAAATTATTGAAAAGCTGAACGATGTCTTCTGATTTTCCGTTTAGATGATAGTCCAGTGTGTATTGAATCTCTCCGCTTTCACTGATGGAAACCTCGTTATCTGTCGTCGTATCGTCCTCATAGATGGATTCATTATCAAAATACGATATTAGCTCATCCGATGAATCAGCACTTTCTTTATATCTTACCAGTTCAATTTTCCTGATTTTAACGTTGATGGCCTTCTCAATCTGTGAAAGTCCAATCATTAAGTCAGTCGGGATCCGGTCAATTACAAGTAATATCTGTAAGTCTTCGAGAGCGGTCTGAATTAATTCATACACTTCCATCCTGGTATCGGTCTGAATCTGCTTAAAGAGATCTTTGTTCGCTTTAAGATCGTCATAGATAACTGCCCGGACTTTGGTAATTTCTGAAGAAATATTGGTTTGAATGAATGAAATAAAGTTACCAAGTTGGGGTAGTATATGCCTGTTCACACTATGATGACTGAGTTCCATTTCAGCAATATATAGTTTCGGCATGCTGGGATTTTCCCAAACAAATACAAATCCATCACATCGAGAGTTTTTGAAATTATTTGTTTTAAACTGGATGTCTCGGTTTATGAAATATGATTTCTTTGCTGGTCAATAACCCGGCTGACAACTCTGACGGTATCGTCCTGGTCAATCAATTCGCTCAGGTTCGGTGGCAGCAGCATTTGTTCATTCATGTCATAAGGGCGGAACTTCATACTTTAGAGGTGCCCTTTAGTTTACCAGATTTTTTATTACTGACACAGCCCCGGATAAGTGCTGCGCACTTATCTCAAAAGGTAAAAAACCAAAAATTTACATCCTCCGAACAGGGCGAAACCCAATGTTGCTGCCGCTATCGCCAGGCAGGTGGCCGCTCCGATTCGCTGACCGCAGGGGACGGGCGTCGGTGAGCCAACTGCCGCCACGAAGCACGCGGAAAGACTCGCTGGACGCCCCCCCCGTGGGATTGGTCTGGTCACCAGAACTATAACTGCCAAGCCAGTCCCAGCACCACTCATACACATTACCGCTCATATCATACAATCCCAGCTCATTAGCATCCTTGCCCTTCACCGGATGGGTCTTACTTTCTGAAATACCAGAATACCACCCCACATCATCAACCGTGTTGCTTCCTGAATACTTATAGTTCCTGGTCTTATTCCCCCCACGTGCTGCGTACTCCCACTCGGCCTCCGTCGGTAAACGCCAGCCGTTGGCACTCTGGTTCCAGGTTACACTTGTATCGCTTATCGTGTAGACCGAGGTTAGGTTGTTTTTTTCGCTCAGCCAGTTACAATACTTCACCGCGTCATACCAGCTCACATTTATCACTGGACGGCTCCCCCGGCCCCAGCCCTCCTTATCACCGGGTTTATTGATGTCCGTATCTTCGCAGTACGCGTCGTACTGATCAAAGGTCACCTCCGTTTCGGCTATGTAAAACGAATACACCGTCACGCTGTGCACCGGTTTTTCATTATCATCACTATCGTCATCCGTGCTCCCCATCTGGAAGATTCCGCCCTGGACCTGGATTGGTTTGATGCCACCAACATTAACGGATTGCAGAGGCTCGCAGCTTGTAGCAAGCAGAACTACCACCACTAAGGCTATAAACATTACATTCTTGCCCTTTTTCATTTACTTCCTCCTTTTCCTGAGGGCAACTAGAAAATCCATTGGTTTGGATTTTCTAGTTGCCTCTTTATGAACTGTTTCTAAATTCCCTTTTTAGAAGTATTAATAGACCTGTACCCAAAGCTTAATGTCGCATAAAATGATGGATGGATGAGCTGGAACCGCCGACTCCACAGATCAGAAATCTAAGGCGATGCGGCGATTTGACTATATAATACTTTGCCATCTGTTGCTATTCTATATTTTCTTAAATTTTTTTGTCAATAGAGATTCCCCAAACAACCGGGATAATCGCATCTAAAATCAAGGGTACCTCTAAAAAACAGCTTATGGTGCTGGAGTAAGTTCCCCATTCTTCAAGACACTATAAAATTCTCATGCTGTGGCCGCTGTGCTTGCTAGAAGGTCTCCCCCCTTGCCCAGGTGCTTTTTTATTACCCTTAAAACTCGGCGTTATAATTGATCATCCACTGAATGCCGAATTTGTCCTTAAGGGCGCCGAAGTAATCGCCCCAGAACTGATCCTCTAGAGGCATCTCAATCTCCGCCCCTTCAGAGAGTTTCTGAAAGATTCGGTCGGCTTCTTCTTTCGAATCCGGGCGCAGGGAGATATAGGTGTTATTGCCCACTTTGCAGCTTTGGCCAAAGGATTCCAGGGCGTCGGAGGCCATCAAAAGACTGTCCTTGCCCAATGGCAAGGAAATATGCATAATCTTCTCCGCATCCTCCTTTGATATCTCAACGCCTTCCATGGGCGGCATATCCTTATACCTTGTCACAGATGGCTCGCCGCCAAAGATGTACCGATAAAAGGTAAAAGCCTCTTCGGCATTGCCGGGGAAATTGAGATAGGGATTAACCTTCATAAATTACCCTCCTTGTTCAGTATACTTTTTGAAGTTGCCCAGAATCGCCTGCCAGCCGACTTTCTGAATGTTCTCCGATACCTGTTTGTCGGGATCAACTTTGACGACGACTGTCGCTTCGGCTCGGTGTAAAACTCCCAGACCTTTTCAACAGAGCTCTGACTTTGATCTGAATGGCGATCCTGGCCATGCCCCATACTAACTAATACTGTTAGTAGGGGCAATCCCTTCCAGGAGTTAATTGATAAGGGACTGGAATTGGATTTTGAATCCCGCGTTCAAGTCCGAGAAGCAACACCCGGCCCCCTCCGTGGGGTACTCCCCGGAGGGGGATAGAAAAAGGTGGCATCCATTGTTCGTGTGTAATAACTACAAAACGCACAGCAAGGAGCGACCGCCTATATTCAATGTACATCACAGTCTAAGAGGTTCTATAGGGTCCTTTATTTGGGATGCGGTTGAAGGCGCCGAGGGGTATGAACTGCGGATAGCCGACAGCGAGGAAGCCCTTGACGATGCATCTCCGGTATCTGTAAAAGAAGCGGAATACAGGCCTACCAAGGCTCTTTCCGAAAATCAGAACTATTATTGGCAGACGAGGGCCGTGGATAGCTTCGGAGCAACCGGTGCGTGGAGTGAATCGACATCCCTGCGGGTTGGCTATCATGTCGGCACGAAAGGCCCGGCCGGGGGCATCATCTTCTATGACAAGGGCGACTACTCAAACGGCTGGCGATGGCTGGAGGCGGCCCCCTTCGATCAGAGTGCAAGCGTTAAAGCAGGATATAACAGCGTCTTTACCAGCGCAGGCATAGGCGAGGAAGAATTTAACAGCTACAAGGCCATAGGCTTGGGCAAATCCAACACGGAACTCATCGTGACCGGAATGAAAGGCGAATACGCGGCCGGGCTCTGCTATGATCTGGAGTGGGGTGGGTATGGCGACTGGTTCCTGCCATCCATATATGAACTTCATGAATTATACAACCACAGGGACACCGTTGGGCAATTCATCGACAATGCCTATGTCTACGGCACAAGCCACACACCGGCGGCAGTAACGAAAGACCGGATCCACTACTGGCGGGTGAGGGCTGTTGACGACAGTGGGGAGGCTGGCCTCACCCCGGCCTACAGCATCAGCGGAACAACGGTAAGCTGGGATGATACAGCCAATGGCTGGTGCTTGCCGACGGAGGCCGAATGGGAGTATGCGGCCCGTGGGGGCAATAAGTCTAAGGGCTATAAATATTCCGGTAGCAACACAGCAGGCGATGTGGCGTGGTATAGTGATAACAGCGGCGACAAGACCCATCCTGTGGGCGGGAAGGCACCCAATGAGCTGGGCCTCTATGATATGAGCGGGAACGTATGGGAATGGTGCTGGGACTGGAAAGGTTCTTATTCTTCGGGGAGTCAGAGCGATCCCAGGGGGCCTGCTTCGGGCTCGTACCGTGTTGCTCGCGGCGGCGGTTGGATCATTAGCGCCAGGTACCTGCGTTCGGCCGACCGCGACTACAATAGCCCGGGCATTAGCAACTACAACCTGGGTTTCCGGCTTGTTCGGCGTGAGTTTTGAAAGCATCCGGCAGCACGACAGTCGGAGAAGGAGGATGCCGTTCCAGCCGAAACGGCTGGAGAGACTGGAACGGCGGGGGAGGGTGTGAATATTTTGACCGCGAATGCGGTCAAAATATCCGATTTTTTAGCGGTGTGATGGCTTTCGGGTAAATAGAGTATAATGCCCCGAAGAATGTGGTTGTTTCAGTATAATAAAGGGCACCCTGAATTCGCTGCGGTCCGGGACTTCTTGAATCCACCTAATACACAGTCAGGAAAAGAATTAACCGAATGATCGCACCAAATCGCATCGAAGACCGTCGGGAATGGAATTTATACAGTTTCCAGTTATCCAGCCCGATTAAGCCAAAGTTGGCGCAATCCCGGGCAGAGAAGGTTTTAGAGCATTCGCATAACTCGTTTTTTCAACAGGCTATACCTCGCCACTAAGCTTCTGGGCACTATAATGGTGCGGGTTCAGGACATAGGTAACACTTTTAGCCGAGCATGGTAACGCCCTGGAGGCGGAAAGCAGGCCTTATGAATATGTCGCCGGTGTTGCTTTGACTCATTGAACGCGGGATTCTTCCCTATAGCTCCTGGGAGAAAGGAAGCATAGAAAATGCTGTTGGCTTGATACACAGAGAATGGCCGAAAAAGACTGATTATGAGTTGATTAGTGAAGAGGACGTTGCGATACTGGAGTACGTCTCAGGTGTTGTTTTGACTGATTGAATGCAGGTCTCTCCAAAGCCATGTCTGGATGTATCCTACAGCAATTATATTCGCGTTAATCGCGTATGTCATCGTCAGGGGCTTTGAGTTAAAAGCAAAATGGGTGTGCAAACAGTGAATCTCAGCTCTGTCGGAGAGTTGCTAACCGCTCCCGCGCGACACCGGGGACCAGAGAATTAGAAGGAGTTTTCATGCATAAAAAACGATTGATTTCACTGACCAGACTGGCCATTATCATGATGTTCAGTATGGCTTTGATTCCACATCTTACCGCAGGAGGCAATAAGGATATCTCCAACCCGATTTCATTAAGCTGGGACAGAGTTGTCCGGAATGCCAGGAACAGCGAAGTCAATTTCTACATGTGGGGCGGCTCATCCGAAGTCAATGCATGGATCGATGGAATTGTCGCGAAGGAACTGCTGAAAAAATACCAGATCAAGCTCAATCGAGTGTCCATGAATCCTGAGGTTTTTATCGACAAACTCCTGATGGAGAAACAGGCCAACCATAGCAGGGGTTCCATTGATTTATTGTGGATTAACGGTGAGAATTTCAAAAATGCAAAGGAAGCCGGGCTACTCTGGGGACCCTATGTGGACAAGCTGCCAAACTTCAATAACTTTGTGGATCAAAAATCAGTTGCCACAGATTTTGGCTATCCGACAGAAGGTTATGAAGCCCCCTTTGGTAAGGCCTGGTTTATTCTTGAATATGATACAGCCAGAATCTCCATTCCACCAGCTAATTTCGATGAATTGAATAAATGGATACTGGAACATCCCGGACGGTTTACCTATCCACAACCGCCGGATTTTGTGGGTTCGGCATTTCTTCGCCTGGCATTATATCACCTGAGCAGTGGACCGGATAAATACCTTGAGGGCTTTGATAAGTCACGGGCCGAATCAGGTGTTCAGTCCCTGATGGCCTGGCTCAAGGAGATTTCACCCTACCTGTGGCAGGAGGGGAAAACCTATCCCACAAACGAGGTGGAGATGGATTCACTTTTTCTACAGGGAGAGATTGATTTCTCCATGAACTACAATGTAGGTCATGCTTCCAGGAAAATTGCAGCTGGTGAATATCCTGAGACTGTACGCACATTTGTACTTGAGGGACTGACTTTGTTCAATCATCATTTTACAGCGATTCCATTCAATTCTCCCAATAAGGAAGCAGCTCTGGTTCTTTCAAATTTTCTACTCTCACCAGAGATGCAGCTCTCCAAAGCCAATCCTGAGAATTGGGGAGATATGTCGGTTCTGGACATTCAATTGCTCCCCACTGATGAAGCAGCGAAGTTTCTCGATTTAGATGTTGGGCCGGCGACATTGTCAATAGAAACGCTTACCAATAATGCCGTACCTGAGATTTCTCCTGATTACGTAGAGTATATTGAATCTGCCTGGGATGAGTTTATTCTCAAGCAATCATGACAGCAGAGTAATTGTCATTGCATGTGTACAACCAAACATAAAGCATTTACATATACCCGCCATAATACTGATGAATGATACAGCGGTTTGGACATCAGTGCCGCGGCAATAAAAACACTGGGCTGGACGTCTTGATCCAATAGAGGCTCTGGCTTACGAGTAAATCCTGAATACACAGGTTGTATGGAATCCTTCCCATCTATAGAATTGATTTTCGTGGAAGAGGAGCTAAATTGATGGGAATGAAATTCGATATGATTGGTATATTTGCGAATGACTTGAGTAAGATGGTTGCTTTCTACAGGGATGTTATTGGCATGGAAACGGACTGGAATGGTGATGGACCTTATGCGGAATTCAAACATGACGGCATTCGATTTTCCATGTATGAACGCTCAAAACTTCCTGAATTACTTGGACAGAAACCGAATTTCCCGAAGCGATTGAATGGCACTTTCGAGTTATCCATCAATGTAGGAAGTCTCAAAAATGTCGATGAATTCTTTGATAAGGTTACGCGGGAGGGGGCAAAAGTTATTTACCGACCGAGGAATGAACCCTGGAAAATACGCTCTGCCATGGTTGCAGATCCGGATGGAAACATCATTGAAATTGCATCGGATTTCCAGGAATAAGCTTCTTTCCACTTCACTGTGTACCGTAATCTGCGGTTCCGATATAAGAAGGGAGCATGATCCTGAATTGAGAAAAAAACCGGGTGGGAGGGTGTTGCGCTGGAATTACCTCAAATAACAGGATTTTAGGTATAGACCTGTTATTCGGGCATCGTTATACTACTTTGACTTTTTTATCCCCTGCACATGCAGTTTATCTACTCCCGTTGAGTGAAACGGGAATCACTATGAGGATAGTAACTCATGATTTTTGACATCGACAAGATGCGTAACATCGGTATCAGTGCCCATATCGACTCGGGTAAAACAACACTGTCCGAGCGAATTCTATTTTTTTGCCAGAAGATTCATGCCATACATGAAGTGCGCGGTAAAGACGGTGTTGGCGCAACCATGGATTCCATGGAGTTGGAGAGAGAACGGGGCATCACCATTGCATCCGCGGCTACCAATGTTGACTGGAAAGGCTATTCCATCAACATTATCGACACTCCAGGACATGTGGATTTTACGATAGAAGTGGAGAGGGCATTGCGTGTTCTCGACGGAGCGATTCTGGTGCTCTGTTCTGTGGGCGGTGTGCAAAGCCAATCCATCACTGTTGACAGACAACTTAAACGTTACAATGTTCCCAGAATAGCGTTTATCAATAAAACTGACCGCACAGGCGCGAATCCATACAAAGTGCGGGATCAGCTTGAGGAAAAACTGAGTCTTAATGCTGTTATAATGCAGGTTCCCATAGGCCTGGAAGATAAGCATAAGGGTGTCATCGACCTGATCACCATGAAAGCCCTGTACTTTGACAAGGATGAGAATCATTCTGTCCGAGAGGATGAAATTCCCACTGAGTTGAGAGATGAGGCTGAGGAGAAACGCTCCATTATGCTGGATGCCGTTTCCATGTTCAATGATGAACTCATGGAAAAGCTGATGGAAGGAGAGAGTCCTTCAGTGGAACTCATTCATCAGGCTGTTCAGACTGGTACAATCTCCAATGAACTGGTGCCTGTTTTTATTGGTAGTGCGTACAAAAACAAAGGTGTACAACCGCTACTGGATGCTATTATGAATTATCTGCCCTCCCCATCGGAGGTTGAGAATAAGGCCCTGGATCTTGATAATGATGAATCTGAGGTTATACTTTCTCCTGATCCCACATTGCCCCCAATTGCTCTTGCATTTAAACTGGAAGATGGCCAGTATGGTCAGCTTACCTACATCCGAATATACCAGGGAATTCTGAAAAAAGGTTCAGAGCTCTACAATGTTCGCAATAAGCGGAAATTCAAGGTGGGTCGCCTGGTGCGAATGCACTCCAACTCCATGGAAGATATCAGCGAAGCCGGTACAGGTGATATTGTTGCTCTATTTGGGATAGAATGTGCCTCTGGAGATACCTTCTGCGGCGGGGGTCTGAATTACTCCATGACTTCCATGTTCGTTCCCAATCCAGTCATATCTCTTTCGGTTAAACCAAAGGATAAATCTGCCTCAGACAAGATGGCCAAAGCTCTTAACCGATTCACCAAGGAAGATCCCACCTTTCAATCCTATGTGGACAATGAAACGAACGATACAATCATTCAGGGGATGGGAGAACTCCACCTTGATGTCTACATTGAACGCATGCGCCGGGAGTACAAGGCCGAAGTGGAAACCGGAGCACCACAGGTTGCTTACCGGGAAGCCATCACAAAGAAGGTGGAATGGGATTATGTCCACAAAAAACAAACCGGTGGGTCCGGTCAATATGCCAAAATCAACGGTATCATGGAACCATTACAGGGTGATGAAAACTATGAATTTGTCAGCTTAATTAAGGGGGGTAACATACCAACCGAGTATATTCCATCCTGTGATAAAGGTTTCCAGGCAGCTATGGTTAAAGGAACTCTCCTGGGGTTTCCCATTGTCAATGTTAAAATGACCATTGTTGATGGTGCGTCGCATGCTGTGGATTCCTCCGATCTAGCCTTCCAGACTGCGGCATTGATGGGATTCCGTGAAGCCTATAAAAAAGCCTCTCCCATCATACTGGAACCCATAATGAAGGTTGCAGTTGAAGGACCTACAGAATTCCAGGGAAATATTTTTTCCGGTATAAATCAGCGGAGAGGCATGATAATTTCCTCCCAGGAAGAGGGCGCTTACTGTGTGATTGAAGCCGAGGTGCCGCTGAGTGAAATGTTTGGCTATTCAACGGTTCTGAGATCCGCTACCCAGGGAAAAGCTGAATTCACCATGGAATTCGCGAAATTCTCAAAACTTCCCCGCTCAATAAGTGAGGAGATGATAAAAAAAGCTGAGGAAAACAAGAAAGCTGCAAAGTAAGGAGAGACCAATGGTCAGACAAGAATTGATAAGTAAAAGTCCGCTGAGAAAACTGGATCAATCCATTCATGGTGGTGTTGGTGCTGGCTGTATTGGTATTATCGCCTCTCGCCGGGGTATTGGAAAAACAGCCTGTCTTGTTCATATTGCTACCGACAAACTCATGGCTGGCAAACATGTTATTCATGTCTCCTATGCCAAACGAACGGATCATATCATCAACTGGTATGAAGATATCTTCAAAGAAATCAGTCAGAAGCGTAACCTGGAAAATGTCATGGATGTTCATGATGATATCATTCATAACCGGGTAATCATGAATTTCAGTCAGATTGGGACGAGAGTTACACAGGTTATTGCCAGCGTAACCGCCATGATAGAATATGGTCAGGCTGAAACAGATGTTGTAGTCATCGATGGTTTTGATTTCACAAAAGCTTCTGAAACCGATATCAATGCATTCAGAAATTTCGCTGCCGAAAAAAAAGTGGAACTCTGGTTTTCAGATGACTATCACAGGCAAGATATTGATGGACCTGTGCTCAATGAAGATGGTATTCCAACAAACCTGGTGCCTTTTCTCAAAATGATAGATGTCATCATTACATTGAAGGCAGACAGGGATTATCTACATCTTCAACTTGTTAAAGATCACGACAGGATTGATGCCTCAGATTTACCACTCATACTTGATCCGAAATCCTTGCTCATTGCAGGAGTAGACAACTAGTGCTTTGTACAGCTTCAGGCAACCTCTAAAAAACCGTTTTTGGAATTTGGCGCAGTGGCGGTGTGTTCCTCGGGCTACGCCCTGCGGTACACACCTGATTAAATTTTTTCTTGATGCAAGGCGGCAAAAGCGGAGCTAGCTTAAGCGGTTGGCGGTGCGTTCCTCGGAGCTTTGCTCCTGCGGTACGCACCTGCTTACGTGAGCATTTTGACAACGCAGCAGCGAGGAAAAAGATCAAGCTAAAAAACTAAATAAGGTTTTTTAGAGGCGCCCTTCAATCTTCGCATCCATGCGGCGTTGGATATAGAACCTTAAATATCCTCATGTCTCTCAGGCACACTCCGGTTTAAGAGCCTTTATCCGTCTTGCCTGGAAGCGAATCTTTTTGCTGTACAAACCACGAGGAGTCTGTCGGACTTTAATGATTTTTTCCTGATGCGAGGCGACAAAAACGGAGCATAACCGGGCTACGTGAGTAATTTGGCAATGTAGCAACAAGAAAAAAGGTGAAAATCGAGCCGTGAGGCGTAAGTCCGACAGACTCCTGGTCTATCAGGTGCCCTTATAATTTGGATATAAGCATAGAACACTTTCCTGATGGAATAGGAAGTGTTTTACTCTTCCCCTCATTCAGCAAATGTATGGAAAAATAATAGAGTTTTTCCGATTCCAGATTAATTTCCCAGCCGCGGCTGGACTTGTTGCTTATGATGGTGATCCGGTTGCGTTTCAGTGGAAGATCTTCAATTCCCATTAATTCAAGTGTCGGGACATACCATTCTACCGTTTTCCTGGGCAAACTCACATAGAGACCAACGATGTTTTCAATAATCATCGCAATTGTGGAGAGTCCCACATAGGCCATACTCAAAGGTTTATTCCATTCTTTGTTCTGCTCCCACTCAGCAGGACCATCGCTGAACGGCTTATAAGCTTTCCAGAGCGTTCCTTTCTGATTATTCGGGGGATAAAAAGTATCGATAATGAAATGCATATGACTAATGGCAACTTCGCGGGCAAATTCATACTTCTGGTACTTTTCAAGCCCTTTTATAACCATGTACGTTAAAGCAGGAACAACAGAGCCAGAAGCTCCTTCTCCATTCTCGTCGAAGTTTTTTTCACTGACGGCCAGGATAGGAAAGGGGTTATCCGTTCCAAACGATTGAGGATCCTTCAAGTGCGCAAACAATCCGTCAGCCTTTTCTTCATTGGGAAATTCTGCAAGCAGTGACCAGAATGCATTGATTGTCTTCACTTTGATCCTTTTTCTGTTTGCATCAAGGTCATAGTATATTTTGTCGGCGGGATCCCACATCTGGGAATTTATCCGGGTCTTCAGAGAGAAATACTGCTGTTTGTAACGAAATCCCAATTCCTTGTCATTGAGAATATCCGCCAGGGCCGCCAGGTACATGGCATTTATGGCCATCTGAGTATTGAATTCCAGAGGGTATTTTATTCTTTCGCTGTGTACAGCAGGCAATATCGATACCTCTGGAGGTACGACATAGAGTCCATTTTCATCTTTGAAATTCGATGCTAACCAGTCATGATAGGCCATCAGCATGGGCATCACATTCCGAACCCGTATTTTGGCTCCAACTTTATGGTAGAGATTGAATTCAACCCAGGCTAACAGTGGAGGTGATAAGCTTTCCGGATTGGATTCCGTGAAGATGGGTTGACCAGTTTTGATACTGTAATTCCCTCGAATAGCACCTGACTCCTCTTGAAGTGAATAAAAATTGTCTAACATCAAATTGACCGGGTACTTCCTGTTGAGGTAAACAAGAAGATGTGAAGCCAGACAACTGTCCAACAGATTGAGAGTCTCATCCCCCTTGTGGATATAAAATGGATTTTTCAACCCAATTGAAGGAATGGCCTTGTGCCAGAATTCAGGCATCCATGCCCATGAACGTTCATAGATACCAACGAAATCCTGATTATAATAGTGAATTTGAGGAAATTCTTTTTTGACCACACTACTCCCCTGACTCAAAACTGAAGTATAAAACTGGAGATTCCACCCTGATTCGCTGAATAATATAGAAAAAGAATGGAGATTGCAACATTATATTGATATTTATATGATTAATGTAAGCAGGAAGAGCGAATATTAACGAATCTAAAAAACTGGAATTGAATCCATGGGGCTAGAACCTGAGTTGAAGTAACTTCCGATAGATTCGTCCATGAATTGGAAAATGCGGATCATATACCGGATTCTGCTGAGCATTCTTCTTATCGTTACCCCATCCTGCTCAAAAAATCTATAAAATCGGTCAATGTCTGGAGAGTTACCATCGTCATAGACTTTCTCCAGATCTACCAGAGTATAATAGAGTCTTTCAGTAAGGGGTAGCGCAGACCGCAATTTCATCATACCAGAACTGACAGCCTGTTTATCCATTATCGTCCTGCTCATGGAGGGCTTTTTCATGCTCCCATCGATAACTGCATTCCAATACCTGAAAATCCTGTTATGAGATTCTAATTCACGCTGTGCTTTCTCCAATTCCGGGAAATGATTTTTCCACAATCTGATGTGGTGATTAATGGCCATATCGAGATTGATCCGCATAGCTTCCAGTCGGGACTCTCTCCATCTTTTCCGATACACTGGAAGTTCCTCAATATCGACTTGTGAAAAAGTTACCGCATTGTTTGTATCAATGAAAGCGACATCTCCGGGGTTCGCGTGACTTGTCTGAGAATTAACCTGAATTTCTACTAAACCTTCTGAAACGGTAACCAGAGATGATCGATCTACAGCAATATCAACAGAGAATTCTGTCCCTCTTACTGCAAATATAGCGGAATCCGTTTGAACGACGCTGGACTCACTTCGTGTCAGTCTTTTGACAAAGATTTCCAATGAACCTCGAAGAAGCTGAAAGATTGTTCTCTGGGTAGAGGATTTCATCGATGGGCCTTCAAAGTAAAATGAAGTTTCAGGTTTGATTTTGATCCGGGTTTCGTCAGAGGGTGCGGACATGTTCACTTCTACAAATCCATCTTTTCCGGTTCTCAACGTGTCGAACATCTGTACTGTATAGCCTGTTTGAATCTCTTGATCCGGAATAGACTGTCCATCTCGATCGATTTCAACAGCTCCCTCAAGAAAAGTGATCATGCCAACAGTTTCTGCTACAGCAGAAAAGCTCAAGAGCGTCATAATTGCTGACAGGATTGATAACTTGCGATATAAACCCATTCCTGAATTATAGTACTGTCCATTCTGAAAGTCAAGAGAAACTACTGGATACACCAGTTGGAAATGGAAGGTGGTATAAGCCAGGATGGTATTATCGATATGGTGAATGCATTGTGTTGGTACTTTTGACATCTTTCTAATGGTCGGCTGTATCAGCAATCGTTCTCTATCCGTGACGCGACCCTGCGCATTCAATCTCCCACGCATCACGTTGAATCACAGACACAGCCCCATTATCAATAAGAGGTACCCACTAGAAAGCTGGCACAGCTTCTTTTTTCACATCGGCTTCACTTGCTGTTGCTTCGGAAGCGGGAGACTGGGCAGACCATGCTTTGCTCTGGAACTCTACGTGCTCACCTACAATATGGATACGGGATCTCAGGGAGCCGTCAGTAGCGGCCCAACGATCCTGTTTGAGTCGTCCAACAACTCTCACCCCTCGGCCCTTGGAAAGATACTCACCGCATGTTTCCGCCAGTCGAGACCATACCTCCACTTCGAAGAAACTAACCTCCTCCCTGCGTTCTTCCTCGGTCTTATAGAACCGATTCGAGGCCACCGTAAAATGGCATACCGGGGTTCCCCTGGGGGTTTGTTTGAGCTCAGGATCTTTTGTAAGATTTCCCTCAAGAATAATGGAATTTAAATTGTTCATCGCTTGCCTCCTGTCGTTGTTAAGCGTCACCTTATATGACTGGCTGCAAACCACTTTTCATCGTGAATCTGAAAAAGAATTCAGGAATTCGTTAAATCTTCTTCGGCGGCCTCTTTTACAAGTTGACTTTGACCCTTGCGGCATATCATCACTCTGCCATTGGCAACAGCTACAATGAGGTTGTCAACTCCACAAAGAGCGACAGGAAGATCAGAATAAACAAAATTACCCTTTGATTGATATGAATAGACAGATGCTTGAGATGGAGAGCCTATTACTGAAACGGTATCCCAGCTTCCAACATCATTCCATTCAAATTCAGCCTTCACCATCCGAATTTTGTCCGTTTTCTCCATCACAGCGTAATCAACAGAGATTGACTGGCATTGCAGGTAACGATTAACCAATGATTCTGTGGGCTCTAAAACCGTGATATCGCTATCAATGCGGTGATTAAACCATTCTTCCACTGGAGAGGCAAATACCCTGGCAATCTCCGGGCTCCATTGATTCAATTCATCAAGAAAAACATTGTTCCTGTATGTAAAAAGCCCGGCATTCCAGAAATGCTTTCCCGATTCCAGATAGTTCTCTGCTAATCTCCTGTCTGGTTTTTCATGGAATGAATTGACCTCAAATCCTCCGCCGACAGACTTCCCTGCTTCAATATAACCGTATCCAGTCGAAGGATGATCAGGAACAACGCCGTATGGAACAATGAACCCTTTTTCGGCTTCGATAGAGGCGATCTCCACCGATGAGATAAAAGCTTCTATCGGGGAAATGATGTGATCCGCAGCCATAACAAGACTTGTTTCACTCAATTTCCCGGCTAAATTCATACCGACCGCGGCCAGAGCCAGAGCTGGAGCCGTATTGCGTGCGACAGGTTCTGCCATTATTACTATGCGGGATTTCAACTCTTTCTCAATACCCATGCAATCTTCCAAAGCAGTGGTAGCATGATCCTTATGGGTAATCACATACACTGAGCCGTCGATTCCAAGTTTGAAGGCTCTTTCCAGAGTATTCCTGAACAAACTGGCACTATCCCCAACCTTCATGAATTGCTTGGGACGTTTTCCAAGTGATGCTGGCCACAGCCGTTTTCCTGCACCCCCAGCCATTATAATGACATTGTTTACCATTCTGTTATGAAAAACTCCTGTAAAACTGACTCGACTCTACTATAGTAATTGAATATAATAAATACTCAGTTTACAGATTGCAAGGATAGAAAGATGCATTTCAAACTCTCAATTTACCCATGTGTCCATTTTGCTAATTTTAATGGGGAGAGTTGGGATAACCAGTACATTGAGCATGAGCACCTCACGCCTGTGGAAGAATCCCGGATGGATCCAGAATCTTACAATAAGATGATGTCCAGAAGGAACAACATACCCGGTTTTCCTATGGTGAATTATACAAGCCAGTACGGGCTTGGCTGCTTTGAAGGCCTTAAAGCATATCCTCAAAAGAACGGTACTCTCAAATTATTCAGACCTGAGAAGAACAGCCAGAGGATGGCAGCCTCCATGCGAGGTCTTAGAATGCCGCCTGTGCCTGAAGATCTCATGCTCAAAGCAATCCTTGGGATCGTACGCCGAAACTACGACCTGGGTTTTACTCCAGAATATGATGCTTCATGGGAAAATGATATCTGGCAGAATGCTGATACTGTTTATATTCGGCCCTTTGCTGTTTCCGAACCTGGTATTGGGGTTAACCTTTCTAAAAAACCCTGGGTTATCACTATTTGTACAACGGTTTCGGCATATTTCCAGCTTGGTACGAACAAAGCGGTAACTTCAGCACGTATTCGTGCTACTCCCGGCGGAACTGGATGGATGAAAACCGCCGCGAACTATGTCACTTCCACCCTGGCCAAAGCTGAAGCAATAGATGCAGGCTATATGGAATCTGTTTTTATGGATGCCACGACCGGAAAGAACATCGAAGAAGGATCATCCTGCAACTGTTTCGCCCTGTTCTCTAACGGAACACTGGTCACACCAGCGTTGAAAGACACCATACTTCCTGGAATAACCCGGGAATCTGTCATGATACTGGCCCGGGAAATGGGGATGGATGTTTTAGAAAGGGATTTATCCATATCAGAGGTTTTTGACAGTGCAATAGAATTCTTTTTCACAGGGACTGCAGTTGGTGTTACCCCTTTGAAATCTCTTACTCATAAGGGAGAAACAAAGCAATTCTCAAGCATGAACGATGATTCAACAGCGTATCGGTTACTCAGGGAACTCAAGAGTATTCAATTTGGGGCAATTGAAGATCATCATGGCTGGATGGTGACGATTTAGGAAATTGTCAGGAACCAAGATCAGATGGTATTCCCGAATAAGCAAGGTAGTCAGTTTCTTCAAAATTTGTTTCATATTTTCCAAGCAGGATGAGTCTGTTGTGATGAGGCAGGGTTGCTTTCTCTTTTAAGAAATTCAAGCCGTCAATTCTTTCAACTATCCTGCGACTGTTATCATCCCGCAGACTGGTCACACCTCGAGAGTTCAGGGCTGTCTGATCTGTTGTAACTCTGTCAAGAAAATCGGAAGCTGTGGTAAATGCACTCAGAGCAGCAGCATAGTCATCATTGCGGCCACCTCTACCCGCGGCCGACCGAGCTCGGCTGACACCAAGATTGTTCCAGGCGGCGACATATCGAATGAAAAGTTCTCTATGAACACTTCTGTTCTCAAAGTCCAGAATACCCATTGATGAATTGAGTTCCTCATCCAGAAGTTCGATAGAACGCTGATATTGAATTCGGGATGCCTCATAATCTCCAGATTCCAGAAGAACTGCTCCCAGGGCAAGCCGAGAATTGTAATCATCAGGACGACGTCTGGAGATGCGATGAAAGTCAACAACAGCCCCATCCATTCCCAGAAGATGTCTCACATAGGCTCGTCGGTATAACGCTCTGTCAGGCAGATTGGAACTTCCATTTCCCCTGTCATACAGCTCTTCTGCCTGATTGTAGTAACGCTCAGCCAACCATAGATTACTAATGCTGTCATCAGAAATTCTGGATGATTCCTGATTTGTTTCAAGGGAAAATTTTGATTCACCTTTATTTGTTTGATATAAGAAATCCCCAAATCCAAGAAAAATACTGCCATATTCTGGAGAGGCGGCTAAGATCTTCCGGGAATGAGCATCATTGTAAAGGTTTACTGCTTTATTGAGATTATCCAATGCCATGCCACGAACTTCTCCTGCATCTTTTGAATCTGGATTGAGACGGGAAGCCTGTTCAGAGTAAAGAATACCTACACGGCCCAGAGTTAAAACCTGCATTTCCAGGTGGCTGCGTTTCAATGATTCCATTCCGTCGAGATTGATCAGAGTTTGCTGCAAACTGCTCAGCTCTGCCTGCTCATTACCCTGGAGTTGCCAATACAGAGCGTTGGTGTAAAATGGTTCCGGGGCGGTGGGATCCGCATGTTCAGCCAGCGTAATGAAACGATAAGCCTCATCCATATTTTCCTCTTCCAGATGAAATTCAGCAAGGTTGGAGAATACCCTGGCCGCCAGCTCTGGTTCTGATGAATCTCCTGGAACTTCATCATTGAAGATGGGTAGAAGTGTGTAGACTTCTTTACGGTTTTTCAGTTTCAGATGGTAACGCATCATGGATAGTATTGCCCGTTCATTCTTTCGAGATCGTTCAAGAGCTCTGGCATAGTTCAGTCGGGCATTTTCGTATTTGGATGGATCAGTATCGGCCCAATCGAGATAGACATCCCCGGCAGAAAGGATTAATTCAGGATGTCTCTGGAATAGCTTTGAAGAAGTTTCAAGTACCTGTATCGCAGACTCATACTTCCCAAGGACATTGTAAAGAAATCGCACAAACTCAATCCGTTCATCCACGGCGTCTGGTTTCACAGCAAGATAACCAGAGTAGAAATCTGTCGCTTCATCCCAGTATTTTCGCTTCCGAAATGCACGTGCATAATCCAGCCATCGATTTTTGTTTTTCCAACCCTTTACAACTATTGGAGATTCTCTGATATCATCATCGGATGAAGGAAATAATGGCCATCCATTCCACGCATCATTGAAGGATTCTACAGCCATAGTTTTTTCGTCCATTGCGATAGAATTCAATCCTCTTGTATACAGGATTTCTGCCATTAAAGGACGATACACCCACGTAAACAGTGATAATCCCATTATCCAGACAGTGCCCACAACCAGGAGTGTTTTTTGTAGCAGGGGCCAATGCTTATTAAACAACTGGTAGATATAAAGAGCATGGCGTTTCTCAAAAAATTCACCTGATTGTTTTTTATATCTTCTTGGAAGAATTATTTTTCTTTTCGTTATGATGTAATAACGATGAACAAGAGCCTTGAGACTTTCACCTTTGAGTATTGCATCAATGAATTCTTTAACCGTATCGACTTCCCAGCGATCATCACCCAGAAAGCTCTCAATAACCAATTTTAGATTTTGCGGGAAGTTGCTAATAGCATTCTGTAATCTTTGAAATTCATCTTCTTCAAGAGAGAATGAAGACTCTTCACTACTTGAGTCAAAGGAATCATCCATTGGAAGAGTAATGTCATCTTTGCTGATAACTTCATCAAAACTTATATCCTCATCAATGGAGCTAAATTCATCTCCAAAGTCTTCGAGTGAAAACGGTACATTATCAGCAGATGACTCCTCGATATCTAATGAATATGATTGAATGGAAGAAACAAGGGAAGTCTTTTTTTGAGCGTTATCAATTACCGGCGGTTCTTCTGCCAGTCCTTCATCAGGCTTATCGAAATCTTCAAAAGTATCAGTCTTATCAAATTCTGCCAAATCGTCAGTATAGGAACTGAGAAGAGTATCCATATCTTCGATGTCACTGTCTGTTTCATCCGTTGATGTCTCAGCTGTTGGTGCTTCAGTTACTGCAGGAGGTGCAATATCTTCCAGATCTGCAATTCTTTCACCACGACTGGCAAGGATTTCAGGCTCATTACCGAGCTGGTCGATTTGAGTTTTGAATTTCTTCAATACGTCAAGAGTTGGCATGAATGATTTGTCCTATTCCCATATAGTATCGGCTAGTATTCTCTGTATTGGAGGATTAAAGCCAATTCTGTTTCGACCGAAAATGTAATTAGATAGGTAGGGCATGAGAAGAAACAGATTCAGAATTAATGTTCTCATTGCTGTGATACTCGTCTCATTCATAGAGTTGGGTTATTCTGCTCCCTTCAATGCTGAATTGAACTATAGATTTCTTCATACAGAGAAGTCTTATAAACCGATTCTAACTCAGGATACCATTATTTTCAGCTATTTGGGAGCAAAAAAGACACGCACCGTGTCAATAGCTTTTGAGCATGACCAGTTCCGACAGTTATACACCTGTCAAAAGAATCCACATAATGTATTTGTTTTGTTCTTTCCCAGACCGGAAGGAATGACAGTTTTGCGTTACCGGTTCATAGTCGATGGTCTATGGACGATTGACCCAAATGCTGATATTGAATCTGATAATCATGGAATTCAAATCTCTGTGCTGAGTCTCCCGGAGATTTCAATTACACAGCCCACCGGAGTGAGTCGTCTCTCTGATAGAGCTTTTCGATTTGCTTATGAAGGGAATACTGGTTCCCGTGTCTCCGTAATCGGAGATTTCAATCGCTGGGATCCATTTCTTATTCCATTGGAGGAGTCCTTGATCCAACCTGGTTATTATTCTACAGTAGTTGATATTCCAGAGACTGCCCGTTATTATCGCTATGTTGTTGATGGAAAAGAAATCATCGATCCGGCAAATAAAAGGGTACAAAGAAATAGATGGGGCGAATCAGCATCTATTCTGCCATAGTGAATGGTATAAAATTCCTGAAAGATTCCCCCTTACATGAAACTCTAAAAAGAGAGTACTAATTAATTCATGACATTGAAAGAAATAAAAACAAAGTTACTGGAAATAAGTTCTGCCAAAGGGAACTACGAATTAACCCCGGAGAACGTATTCCAAATTGGAAGTGCGAATAATCGAGCCATTATTGGCAGTATACTGGATCTATTTCTTCTACCAGGAAGCCGAATAGACAATATTCAAGTGCTTGTAGAGCTTTTTCGCCGATGCAGGGCTGGGGAATCCTGCCTGATTCTCGCCGAGCATTACAGTAATTTCGATTTTCCCATGCTTTTCCGACTGACGGAGAAGATGGAAGAGCTTGGTTTGGAATGCGCGGAAAGACTTCTTCCAATGCGGGGCATGAAACTAAGTGAAACGAATTTCCTTACAGCCAATTTCACCCGTTCTTATGATGCAGTCATCATCTACCCCAGTCGAACTCTTGACAGTATAACGGATCCGCAGGAGCTTAAAGAAATTCGTAAAACCAGTGTCCCAATTAACCATGCAGCCATGCGAGAAATGATTCACCATAAGAATAATGGACGGGTTATCGTCGTTTTTCCATCCGGTACTCGATACAGACCCTGGAACGAAAATACTCGGAAGGGTGTTAGAGAGATTCATTCTTATTTGAAAACTTTTGACAATGTTATGCTAATGGGTATTAATGGGAATACCCTGCCACCAGATGAATCTGAGAACATGGAAGAGGATTTACCAAAATGTGATCTCATGATTCTCACCTGCTCCGAGATTTTCAATGGCAGGCAGTTCAAAAAAGAAGCAGAATCCTGCACTCCAGACGGTATAGATCCCAAGCAATACGTGGTGGATAGAATAATGGCAGAGCTTTTTGCCATTCATGACAGGGTTGAGCCATTTCGGCTGGCTGAGAAGGCGAAACTTGATCCAGAGATACTGAAGCAGCCTGAATTGTTTTAGAGGTGCCCTGAGGTTTTGTTATAGATTATGCCATTTGCGGCTGATTTGATGATATCTACAACCTGATTAACATTGAATCTGTCCGTATTCACCACCAGATCCGCTATATTGAAATCGTAGTTATCAATACCATAGAGTTTCAGGTATCGGGAGTGATCCCGCTCATCTCTTGCCATCGTGGCGGTGACAGCATGTTCCAGAGTACCCCCTTCTCTTTTTTGAATTCGTCCCGCTCGTGTTTCCAGAGGAGCTGTAAGGAATACTTTGAGATCTGCCTCCTTCAACATCCAGATTGCCAGACGGGAGCCAAGCACTGAGGGTGACTGACGGGCTAATTCAATCTGTGTTGTATCAACTCGAAGATCATCATCATCACTGAGTTCTGCTCTGCGAGTTATTTCCTCAAAGGTTAGACCATCCTCCTCAGCAATACTTCTGAATGTGTAATTGATAAAACGAAGACCAAAATAATCCGCGAGAGCACGGCTCACCGTTGTATTCCCACACCCACTTCGACCAGATATAGCTATGCGGATATCATTCAACATTACGCAACTGTTCCCGTATTTTTTCCACGGCATCTTTCATACCGACCACCAGATGACTAACATCCGCACGCTGTGACTTTGACCCTATAGTGTTTACTTCACGGCTTATTTCCTGACTCAGGAAATCCAGTTTTTTCCCATAAGCACCCTGAACAAGAGAAATACTCCGAAAGGCATCGATATGAGAACCCAACCGCACTATCTCTTCGTTGATGTCGAGTTTTATAATCCAGGCAGCAATTTCAGAAAGGATACGCGCATCATCAGTGCAGTTTCCGGCAAAGTCCTGGAATTGATTTCGCAACATCGACTCTACCTCTTCTTTTATTTGAGGAGCACGTTGGGTAATCTGAGTCAGAGCACTCTCAATTACCACAAGTTGACATTCAATATCCTCTGCCAATCGGTATCCCTCACGCTTACGGTCTGCAAGTACCTGCTTTCCTGCTGATTCTAACAAAGATTCCAGCAAAGGCCAACATGACCTGGATTTCCACTCTCTTTCCACTTTGAAAATCCCGTCCTGGCCGATCAGCATATCCAGAGTAATCTCTGAATCCTTGCCCAGAAGCAATGCAAGTTTTTCCAAAGCGGACTTCCACTCCATGACAGCACTTTCATCAATCTGGACAGACTGAGCATTCTCTCTATCTCGAACTCGAACGGTAAGTTCCAGTCGTCCTCTCTGGAATTTCTCCTGAAGGATACCGCGTATGCGGCTTTCAAATATCGAAAGATTCTGGGGCAGGGTAACAGCAATATCCAGATACCGTGTGTTGACGGACTTCAATTCAACTGAAATATGCACTCCAGAGTCCACATCTTCGGCATAGCCAAAGCCAGTCATACTGTTCATCGGTTTATCGCTTCAAACAACTGTCTTCCTATGGTCCAGTTATTGCCAGCACCGAGGGTGATGAAAAGATCTCCTGGACAAAGCTGATTCTTGAAGAAAAGACAGGATTGATCAAAATCAGAATGATAGACCGTTGTTTTATTGCCACGCCGTTCAGCCGTTCTTCGTGCTAATTCCTTTCCAGAGACATTGCCCGTATTTGATTCCCGGGCTGATGCATATATGGGGTGAAGGCAAAGAATATCCGCGTGCTGGAAACAATTGGCAAAGTCATCCATCAATGCAGCCGTCCTGCTATACGTATGGGGCATGAAATCCACCACAAGACGACGATCCGGATAAAACTCCTTCAGACCTTTCAATGTGGCCCTGATGGCCGTTGGATGGTGAGCATAGTCATCCATCACCAATATGCCATTGGATTCTCCAATGATTTCACTACGGCGACGACTCCCTTGAAAACCAGTGAGGGCATCGGCAGCCGTTGAGACATCAAGATCTGGAGTGAGTGACGACACCAGGGCCAGAGCAGCAGCGGCATCAAGAGCAATGTGCTTTCCAGGGATGGCCAGATCAAAGTCAATATCAAAGGCCGCCAGACGAAATCTATTCCTACCGGGTGTAGATTCAAGGAATTTCACAGCCCAGAGGCCGACAGCGGTTTCACCGTAAGATGTCAAGGTAACATCGGGACGCTTAATGGAAAGGGTTTCGGCAACTTCCCGGGCCCCACCATCATCCTGACAGTAAATAAGTTCTCCATTCTGTGGAAGAGATTCTGTAAATTCCATGAATGCGGTTTTGATTGATGAATAGTCCGGGTAATAGTCTTGATGATCACTCTCAACATTGGTGAGAATGATACGTTGCGGGTGATAGTGCAGAAAATGCCGGCGATACTCACAGGTTTCAGCGATGAGAACCTCATTTCCTTCCTGCCAGGTGGAGCGGTTGCCAAAACCTGCTACAGCACTGCCCACCACGACTGTGGCTGGTAAATGCAGTTCCTTAACCAGGGTGCCAGCCATAGCTGTTGTGGTTGTTTTACCATGCACTCCTGCTATAGCTATAGCCATGTAGGAGTCGGATAAACAGCCCAGGGCTTCCGGATAAGTGAGGATGGGCAATCCGTGATTTCCTGCGGCAGCCACATGAGTATTGCTCTCATCGTAAGCGGCTGAGCATATAACCAGATCGATATCGGCAGGCAATCTTGATTGGTCAAAGGTACTGACCTTCACTCCTAGTTCATCCAGAATTCTATCCGTATAGAATGTTTCCGAAGTATCGGAACCGCTGACATGGGCACCCCGGGCAACCAGTATCTCTGCCAGAGCACACATACCCGTGCCCTTGGCGCCAATGAGATGGATGCGGCTCTGTGCTGGATCGGCCAGAAGTTTTCGTGATGTCGAGGCATTCCACATACATAAATTATAGTCAGGATTGACCGTTTCAACAAGTTGATCCTTCAAGCTATTCACAAGTCTCAGTATAGTCGATAATCCGCGGGGATAACTCAAGGAAAATGTATGAATAGAAAAACCAGAGTCGGATTCATTTCAGCTGCATCCTCCTATGTAATTTGGGGGATTTTACCCATTTACTGGAAATTTCTCAGTGCGGTACCCTCTTTGGAGATCCTTGCCTGGAGGGTGGGTGGATGCAGTCTATTGGTCTGGTTCATTATACTGATCCGAAGACGTCTGCTTCCCGGAAGTGTTTACAATCTGAAAGTTATCAGTCTTCTGTTCGGAGCATCGATATTCATAGCTCTTAACTGGGGTCTCTTCATCTGGGCAGTGACATCTGAGAAGATACTTGAAGCCGGCCTGGGCTACTACATCAATCCTTTGATAAACGTTATTCTTGGTGTGTTGTTTTTCTCAGAGAAACTGGGTAGAATCCGCGTTGTAGCTTTGTTTCTTGCCTCAGGAGGAGTAACGATTATGGCTGTGGCCAGTGGAGTGTTCCCCTGGATCAGTATAATTCTGGCCATTTCTTTCGGCTTCTATGGTCTTATGATTAAACAACTTCCTGATGAATTCGACAATATTGAAATTCTTGTCTGGGTGCTAGTGCTCCTGGGCCCTGTTGCCGGGATTTTTCTTGGTATGAAGGGATTCAGCGGGGAACTGCATTTCATCGGTTACGGTATTTCTACCAGTATTTTGCTGATCTTCGCCGGATTTGTGACATTTATTCCTCTCTGGTTGTTTGGTGTTGGAGCAAGGCGTCTTCCCCTGGGAGTTATTGGTTTTCTACAATATGTTGCCCCCACTATGATGCTGCTCATTGGAACTCTGATATACGGTGAACCATTCAGTCTACTCAAAGGGATTGCTTTCGCCCTGGTTGCTGTAGCTTCAGGGCTGTATTCATCCACACTGCGAAGGACATGAAAAGCAGGAGAATACCTGATGGGTCAAATGCCATTCATATACGGTTTTTCATCCAGGAGAGCAGGATTCATAAGGGATACTGCCTTTTCCAAACCATGAGCAAAGCCCTCAGGATCGGCCGCAGGAAGCTTTGTTATCGCCTGTCTCCAGGCTCTGGCCCCATGTCTTCCAGCAAAAAGATTCATGAAAACCTGAATAAGAAGTCCCCGTGAAGCTCCCTGTTCCGCACGCCTTATAAGGTACGGAATAGACGCTTCCAGTATTTCCCGCCGTGAGGGACCGTTTCCTTCAACACCAAACCATCGCCTGTCAGCATCGGCAAGCATCCAGGGATCATCCAGAGCGAGACGGCCCAGCATCACCGCATCGGTGTGCCTGAGTGTTTCATCAATGCTTTCTGGAGTTTTATATCCGCCGTTGATCTCAATGAACAGGTGAGGAAAATCCTTTTTCAACTGATATACCAGTTCAGGTTGAAGAGGGGGGATGTTTCTATTCTCGTCAGGACTAAAGCCTTCAAGGATGGCAATGCGGGCATGAACAATGAATTTAAGACAGCCGGAATTGGAAATGATACGAACAAAACTGTGGAGAGTATCATAGTTCTCAAGGATCAGATTATCCCTCCGGGAATGAATCCCTGTGCGGTGTTTCACTGTAATTGGCAAAGATGTCGCTTTGGTCATGGATTCAATCAGGAAGGCGGTTTTAACCGGGTCTGCCATGAGACAGGCACCAAATTCATGACGTTGTACCCTTTCGCTGGGGCAGCCACAGTTCAGGTTTATCTCATCATAGCCATAGTCTTCGGCGATCCGGCAGGCCTCGGCAAGCAGGGGGCCTTCATCCCACCCCAACTGTAACACTAATGGCTTTTCCGATGGATCAAAAGCCAGCAACTTCTCCCTGTTTCCCCTGATTACAGCCGGGGCAGTAATCATTTCTGTGTATAATAAACAGTGTCTGGTAATAAACCTCATTACCCGCCGCCAGTCGCGGTTCGTTTTATCCACCATGGGAGCCAGGCTTATGGGCTGGGTTGTATGCTTTTTCTGAACGGTTTTACTGAACATACTTCATTGTGTATTGAGTTTCAGCATCTGGGAATGAGTTATCCTCCATCTCTCGAGTCCCAAAGAGGTTTTACCAGACAGCACCAGTAACCGGTCCGCCTGATAACGACTCATTTCATATTCTGGAAATGCATTCGTTCACGGGCAACAATTTCGTCACACCGTTCATTCCACTTATCACCGGCATGACCCTGAATCCATGTCCACTTCGTGTTTAGAACATCATTGAGTTCATTGAGCTGTATCCATAAATCTCTATTTTTGACAGGTTTTTTCGAGGCGGTTTTCCAACCTTTGCGTATCCATTTCGGTAGCCATTCAGAAATACCTTTTTGAACATATTGGGAATCAGTATGAACTTCAATATCTCCATGAGCTGTATTTAATTCGATGACTTTTTTCAATGCATGAATCACAGCTGCCAGTTCCATCCTGTTATTGGTTGTGTTGACCTCGCCCCCTGAGATTTCGACAGGTTCCGTTCCATCCATGAGTATAACAGCAGACCAGCCGCCAGGACCCGGATTCCCGGTACAGCCTCCGTCAGTATAGATGTGAATCCCCATGGATTATACTATCCCGTCACCCTGATAATCGACGCATTTACCCATTCCTTGATTCCGGAGAATTCAGCCTCCAGCTCATCACGAGCTAACTTGATATTGTCTCCCGAATCCGATCGACAGGAGGCATAAAACTTGATTTTCGGTTCGGTGCCCGAGGGTCTGGCTGTTACCAAACTCCCATCCTCCAACACAAACTGGAGAACATTGGATGAGGGCAGTGAGATGTCTTTTACTGTCTTATCACTGCTGGAAGACCATGTGGTTCCATCTCTGAAATCCCTCATCTCACTGACACGGATGGAAGCGATTGTTTCTGGTGGCTCCGTCCTGAGCATCGTCATAAGATTATTCATCAATTTCTGGCCCTTCTGACTCTCAAAATCCCGGCTGATCAAAATTTCGTCATAGTACCCAAATCTCTTCCACAGCTCTTCCAGATGATTCATAACACTCATACCCCGTTCCTGATTCCAGAGTACCATTTCAGCCGTCATGGCAGTAGTGGATACAGCATCCTTATCCCTCACGGAGGTTCCTGCCAGATAGCCATAACTCTCCTCACCACCAAAGACATAGGTATGAAGATTATCTGCTTCAAACTGTCTGATTTTTTCGCCAATGTACTTGAATCCCGTGAGTACTCTGAAACTTGTTACTCCGTAGAAATCAGCAATTCGATTCTGAATTTCACTGGTAACAATGGTATTCACAAAGGCTGGATTGGTAGGCAGACAGCCCTTTTCCCTGCAGGTTCGAAAAATATAATCAGCCAGCAATGCGCCCAAACGGTTTCCGGACAACAGACACCATTTTCCTCTATCGGGGATTGCAATACCCAGTCTATCCGCATCCGGATCAGTTGCCATAACAAGATCAGCATTTTCTTTTTCAGCCAGATTCAATGCCATTTCCAGTGCCGGAGCAATTTCAGGATTGGGAAAGTCCACAGTAGGAAAATCTCCATCCGGTTCCCTCTGCTCAGGAACAGTCATAACTGAGATTCCAAGGTCACCCAGAATGCTTTCAACAGGAATAGTGCCAGTACCATGGAGTGGGGAGTAGGCAACTTTCAGAGTTGAACCCCGTGTCTTAACCAATTCGGGGTTCAGTGATTGTTGTACAACCATTTTCCGATACGAGTCGTCAATGGCTGAATCGATGGGAATGATCATGCCTTCTTTCTTTGCTTCATCAATACCCATGGCCGGGACCTTGCTGGTTACTTTGCGTACTTCTGCGATAATCCCTGTATCATGGGGAGGGACAACCTGAGCTCCATCCGACCAGAATACCTTGTAGCCGTTGTACTTTGCCGGGTTATGGCTTGCTGTCACCATGATTCCAGCACAGGCGCCAAGCTGTCTTATGGCGTAGGATAGTACCGGGGTGGGGCGTAAAGAAGTAAACAACCTCGCTATGATGCCATTGGCCGCCATGACGCATGCTGCTTTTTCGGCAAACACTTCAGAATAGTGACGGCTGTCATAGGCAATAACCACACTGTGTTCCCCTGCTGGTACATGAGAGATTATGTAGTTGGCCAATCCCTGTGTGGCCTTGCTGATAGTATATGTATTTATCCTGTTATCACCACCACCAACAATCCCACGAAGGCCACCAGTGCCAAAGTCCAATTCCTGCCAGAATCGATCAGTTAATTCATCCATATCCCGGGCTTCCAGGAGATCTCGTATTTCTTTCTGAAACACGGCATTCTCTTCAAGGGTGAGATACTCTTCTGCTTTCAGGAGAATTTCATTATTACTCATTGATGACTCCACTTCTGTTGATCAGTATATTGTGTCATGAAATCGATGGCTAGCCACCAGCCGTTTCCAGATCAATTTTATAATCCCCGAATGCTGTGTCAGAAATCTTGTTGGAACCTGGTTTCATTTTAATCTGGTTAATAAAATATTAATTCTTTTGGTAGAAACGATTATTTTATTCAACAGGCTTTCTGACACTGCAAAAATATAAAAAACGACATCCTGAGGGTTATGCCGATACCAGCTCGGGCACCAGCATAGCGGGCAGCCCTTTTTTACACAGACCAGACAACTTTCCCCCATGACAATCTAATTGAGAACACACGCGACTATTTCCTAAGGCTGTTTTTTAGAGGTACCTTTAAGTGATCTTTTTCGTTTTCGTATGAGACTTAATCGACCACGAATTCTTTCGGCCCAGGTGTAGAGCTTGTAGACTGTTGGGCGGTAAGGATAATCCCATGCCCCAATATAGTGATGAACACTCCCTCCAAATCCAGTTTTAAATCGCCAGAGGCCATGCATTGGATGGTTCGCGTCAGACGAAGGTGGAATGCCGAAAAAGTCATACTCCTCCAACCCGGCATCAACGGCATCCTGAATGGCCTGCCATTGAAGAAGATAGTTGGGCATCAAATCTCTTTTTATGGAAGCGGAAGCACCGTACATATAAGTCGCTCTATTACCGCAATGAGATACAATGATTCCTGCAAGATAACTTCCTTCGTGCTCAGCCATGTACAGTTTAAGACCAGGATATTCGTCATGGGTAGATTCTTCAAACAACTGGCGATAGTATGCCTCACCATGCAGGGAGATGGCATCTCGACGTCCAGTTTCCTGATACAGGGAATACCATCCTGGTAATTTTTCAAGAGCTCGGCGACCCTCAAAGAGTCGAATCTCAACCCCTTTTCTGGCTGCGAGTCGAATATTATACCGGGTTTTCTTATGCATCTTCGACAGGATTTCATCCTTTTCACCTGTCAGAGACAGTATCACTGTATCCTGGGGTTGTATGCGATAAGGAGCTTTGCGAAAAGGTTTTTCCAGTCCGTCAGGCCGATTGATACTGGTTCCGACAGCCCCCTGGGTGCCGCCGGCAAGGTCAAAGCGTAGCATGAAGCAGGAAGGAGGAAAATGCTCTGCCAGCCCCATGGCAAGGTGAACAAGAAGAGTTGAAATCTCTGCGTAAGAATGGTTTTCCAGAAGTTCAGGACCATAGGGGATGTAGCCCAGGATCAAACCTCCAGGGAGTTTTTTTTCCAATACCAGCAGTGATCCAGTTCCTCCATCATAAGCCCAGGTAAAACCTCGGGGCTTCCAGCCATACCGTGACTTGAATCGTCCCCAGAAACCAGTTTGTAGAAGATTGTTTCCGTTGTTTAAGCTTTCAAGAGGGATCGACTCTATATTGAAAGAGAATGTACTTTTCTCTCCATCCACCCTAACCGACCTTGCCGCTGAGTACCCTGGTTGTTTTAATAGGCTTCCCGGAAAGGATCAGACTTTTCTCACCCACTTTCACTTCACCATCGACAACATGAATCGGGGTTTCAAAAAACCGGTCAATATTGATGCTCTTCACTGGCGGGGGGGATGGGTCAGCCCCTGCCAGACAAACACGATCTCCAGGATGAGCTTCAGGCATTATCACTTCCAGTGCTTCATTCTCATCCTCAGCAGCAAGCAGCATCCCATGACTCCTGATTCCTCTGAATTTTGCCGGCTTGAGATTATAAACAAGAATGATGGTCTGATCCTGCAAATCCTCTGGATTGTAGTTGCCGACCAGGCCGGAGCATATAGTTCGGGTTTCCTCTCCTCCATCATCCAGGGTGATCACATAGAGTCTATCAGCATCAGGATGCCGGATAACATCAATTATCCTGGCTGCTCTTAAATCTAAATCATTGAATGATTTTTCAGGCTTTGATGGAGAATCATTACCCTCTCGTTGATTCTGTGAACCGCTGTACCGCTCTCTCAGGGTCTGAATCCTGTCATCTTCAAGCTTTTCAAAAAGTATCTGATACTCACCGACCATTGAGAGACCTTCAGCCCTACCAAGTTGATTCCAGCTAACATTTTTAACGCCAAGCCAGGTCAATATCTGTTTTGAGCTTGAAGGCAAAAAAGGTTTGATTAGAATGGCCAGGTCGTGAATAAGGTAAAGAAGTGTTTTCAAAAGAGTTCCAGTCGCTTCGGGATTATCCTTCCGAGTTTTCCATGGTTCTCCGGCCTGGAAAGCTTTATTCCCAAGATCCGAAAGAGTGAAAATATCCCGAAGAGCACCTCTTAACTCAGCATGATCAAGTCGTCTGGTGATGATTTCTTCCCATTCTTTCACCCTGTTCCACAAGCTTTCATCAATGGCAGCTTTCGGAATTCTTCCATCGTAGAAACGGTGCACAAATGAAAGGGTGCGATTCACCAGATTGGCGAAATTACCGATCAGCTCGCCATTCACTTTCTTTTGGAAGTCTGCCCAGGTAAAAAGAAAATCAGAATTCTCCGGTCTGTTATAGTAAATGTAGAAACGCCATACATCAGCTGGTATTCCAGTATCCTGACAGTCATTGCCAAAGACTCCAATTCCTTTACTTTTCGAGAATTTACCCGTTTCATAGTTGAAATACTCAGTGGAACTCATGTGATGCAGTTTCGTCCAGATTTCCCCGGAGGCGAGTTGAGATCCAGGAAAAATGACTGTATGAAAAGGAATGTTGTCTTTACCCATAAATTGGAAGAGTTCGGTATTGTCCGGATCGCGCCACCAGTCTTCCCATTTATCTGTATAATCAGCTGTGATAGAAATATATCCTATAGGAGCATCAAACCATACATAGAAAACCTTATCCGTAAATCCAGCTTTGGGAACAGGGATTCCCCATTTCAAATCCCGGGTGATAGCTCTTTCTTTCAGACCATCGCGTATCCAGCTTTCGGTCATGCGGATGGCATTATACGACCAGAATCCTTTTATCTTTGCTTCATTCATCCACTCTTCCAGCATGGGTTTGATACCCGGTAGGTCAATATATAAATGACTGGTATTCTTAATGACAGGTGTGCTGCCGCATGTTCCACAACGGGGATTCTTCAGCTCAGTGGGATCAAGGAGTTTTCCACAGTTTTCACATTGATCACCTCGGGCTTCCTCATAGTCACAATGAGGACAGCTACCTTGAACATAGCGGTCAGCGAGAAACCGCTGATCATTTTCACAGTATAACTGCTCAATGGTTATTGCCTTGATGTAGCCGGCCTCATCCACCCTGGAGAAAAGATTCTGTACAATTTCCGTTTGTATGGCTCGACTTGTTCTTCCAAAATGATCGAAATCAATTCCAAACCACTTGTAAATATCCACATGAATCCTGTGAAAACGGTCACAGAGTTCTTGAGGACTAATCCCTTCTTCCAGGGCTCTGGTCTCCGTCGCAGTACCATACTCATCCGTACCGCAGACATACAGTGTTTCATAACCATATTGCCGACAGAACCGGGCAAATACATCAGCAGACAGTACCTGGATGAGGTTCCCCAGATGAGGAATGTTGTTGACATAGGGTAGTGCAGAGGTAATGAGGCGCTTTTTCATATAATGACATCTTACGTATGGATGACTGGCTGGTCAATGTTTGGAATTCTATCCTGGTAACAGCCACTGTGCCATTGGCAACTATCCTGATGCAGGCAATCAAAGATCAGTCATTTCCACCTAATTCGCTTATAAGTTCATCCGGTAAGGTATAAATACTAAAATCACCTGCATCGTAGCCAAGGGATTCTCTGATTCTACGGGAAAGATCCAGGGCAATTTCATTCACATCCAGACTCTTCCCCAACAATTTCTCCAATGAAGTTATACCTCTGGCCGAATCGTTGATTCCACAGGGAACAATCCAGTTAAAATGGGTCAAATGGGTATTTATATTGAAAGCAAATCCGTGAAATGATACCTTCTGCCGCAAGGCAATACCAACAGCCGTTATTTTATTCATACCCACCCACACCCCTGTATGTTCAGCATCATGCCGGGCATCAATTCTGTACCGCTCCCTGAGCCAGACAATGAATCCGGCCTCAAGCTTCTTCACAAATTCCTTTACTCGAAATCCATGCCCTTCCATGTCCACAAAAAGATACCCCACCAACTGTCCAGGACCATGATAAGTGACTTCACCACCACGTTCGGTTTCAAAGACTTCTATATCGTGATCCGCAGGGTTAATCAAAATATTGGCTGACTGATTCCGCCGGATTCCAGTTGTAAGAACTGGAGGATGTTCCAGAAGCCATAATGTGTCAGAGATATCCCCTGCAACCCGACGGGCATGCAGTACCCTCTGACAACTGTATGCGATGGAATAGGGGACAGGTTCTACAGACCGGATAACACTCAGTGTCACAGCGGTAGGGCCGTCCATTGACCATCCAGCAGGAACCATGATTCCCGGTAGCCAATATCTTTCAGGAGCAGTCTGGATTCGTTAAAATAAAAATCGACATCCTGGGGGCGGTGAGCATCTGAGTTAATGACTACCGGGATGCTCCGCTTTAGTGATTCCGCAAGAATCCATGGTGAAGGATAAACTTCTTCAAGAACATTTCGTGAGATACCCCCTGAATTAATCTCCATAATTATTCCACTGTCCATAAGAATATCCAGGGCATGACACACCTGCCTGTGGTACCATGGGTCAGACTCCCTGAAGAAATCACTGTTTGCATTTCGTTTCTTCACCAGATCAATATGTCCTAAAAAATCAAACCCTCCAAGACGGATTAATTCTGCAATTCGTGTAAAATATGCTTCACACAGGGTTTCAAATGAAGCATTGTGAATATTGTCAAGCAGCCAGAGAAGTCCTTCAGGAGGCCCATCAACGCAGTGGTAGAGAGGATTTCTTTCCAGGCCTGTAGTACTGTGAACGGATCCTATTGAGAAATCCAGATTCAATGCCAGCCATCTGGCATCACCTGGAGCCTGATTTCCTGGGATATAATCAATCTCCAGTCCCTTATAGAGCTGAATACGGTTTGCCTCCTCCTGGTTTTGAAGTTTCTCTAAGCGGGTTAAATATACAGCGAGATTTTCATTGGAGAGAGTCCAGTCGTTCGCCAGGGGAATTGGAGCATGCGATGAAAAACCAAGGGCCGTCATCCCTTTTGCCAGAGCAGCGTCAATATACTCTTCGATTTCGCCTCTCCCATCGCAGAGACAGTTATGGGTATGGTAGTTGGCTCTAATCATGATTAGCCACTATAGCCCTGCCCGCCGATTTTATACAACTCATCCACGGATATCTCATCGGCTAGTTGACATCCACACTTTTTGGGGGGTCGTCAGTCTAATGCAGACATGATAGTTTTTAGTCTATGTTTTTTCAACCTATCATAACTGCTCTATCAGACACATGGCTGCAGGTAAAGGCGAAACCAATGCTGTACCTTCTTATCTGGGCAACCCTGGTCTTAATACCGGTCTTATTCTTAAACCAGATATTTTCGCAGCCCATTGAACAGGCCATCACAGAATTCCTGAAACACTTTCAAGACTTTGATCAGGAAGACCCTTCTGAAATGGTTTTATTATCCCTTCGTCTCATCGGTTATTACGGAGCGACAGGGGTGCTGAGATTACTCTGTACTATCTATTACGGGGCAGTTCTTTCCAGTACTATCACAGTTTTTCGACAATATCAGACTCCCCAGTTTGCAAAGGTATTATCAACAGGAGTATCCCTTTACAGGAATTTTTTTATATCAGTTTTGATTGCAATCTGGAAGATCTTCTGGAAACCCGCAGCAGCATTACTGGCAGGCAGTGTGTTAAGCATCGTTCTCTCCATAGGATTTCTGTATACATTGGGATCTTTTCTCGGTATTGTTCTTACCTTTTCAGGATTATACCGATATGGACTGGCCCCATTCATTCATCTCAGTACAGGTAAAAATGGGAAGCATGCCTGCATGGTTAGTCATGCATACTATTACGAAAACCGAAAGGTGATAACAACTCTTTTTCTTGTACTGATATTTATACCATTCCTGGTAATATCAGTACTCCTTGTTGCTATTGTAGGGATTGAAGCCAGTTCCACTGCCAGTAATATATTCCTCCTGGCTGCTCAAAGCATCCTGCGGTTTATAGTTATGATGACATTGATAAATTTTGCCATGAATACATTCCAGGATTCCCCGGATATATCGAAAAAACCAGTTCCTGAAACGGATGCTTTACATTAGTAGAACAGAATTTATGTATTCTACCACATTCTCAAGTTCTATTGATGTTGCTGTGGTTGCCCGTTCCGGATAAATAATCATCTGATTGGGTGAAAGATGAAATTTCATTGTATCCTTCTTCTGCGTAATTGTGATAGTACCGCCATTATCCAATGTTCTGAAAACTTTGACTACTATGTTGGATTGTGTGAAATCCTTATACTTCAGTCTAACCGTAGAAAACCTGTCAAGAGCAGTTTGCACCCCAGCCTGTTCCCGTTGTTCAGGAAAAATTGTTGAGAATCCAAAATCAATGCGCAGGATAGATCCCACGACTTTCCCCGGAATAACCAGATACCCCTGCCCGGGTATAAAGCTTTCCTGTATTTCACCTTTACGGTTATGCAGATAAACAGCAACACCATCATCAGTGTCATTCGCAAGAATCCAGAATTCCTTCTTGTATAGAATATTAGTTGGATTAGAGATTATTTCTCGGACTAATCCATTGATATTATAGATATACTGCTCTTGTTTAAAATTAGGTGTCGGCATATCGATATTGTCATTTTTTAACAAATCCTTCAATTTACTATAAAAAGCTTTATTCTGACCGAACTCATCGACAGGTCTTGCGTCAGAGATTATTCCACCTCTCAGGATGAGTTTGTCTTTTTCCATTTCAAATGTAATTCTTGGCCATTCTCCATTCGATGCACCACTTGGCATAAAAGAAATAATGGATTTCGAATCTGAATCGACTGTGATATCAGAATAGTATAACTGCTCTCCCGGACGGGTATAAGCTATTCTATTTCCTCCAATTCTTATCTGTTCCTTCAAATCAGGATGAATGTCACTTGAGTTACTGGAGCATGATCCTGCAACCCCAACCATCGACAACACAATAACAGCATTTTTCAGCATTGTCCGAAATCTCAGCCTGTTTTTTTTTCTAAACAACATCACAAATCACTCCACTTCAACCACATCGTCAGTTTTTTATGCAATTGAATCGTCTTAATGGCAATATAATGGTAACAGCTGTAAATTGTCAACTGTTTTTGATGTTTCCAGTTATGCGGCTACCGGCGGTCGGACTCGAACCGACACGTTCTTACGAACAATAGATTTTGAGTCTATCGTGTCTACCAATTTCACCACGCCGGCAAATTACAATGATATTGTAGGATGAGAAACCGTTTCAGTCAATGTATTGAGGTGCCCTTGAATAATTCTGCCTGGCTGAGATAAATTCTTCACTTCAGTTAAACTCTCAGAGGGAATCCTTTTTTATCGAGCCATTCAATAATCTTTCTTTCGGTTTTTTGCAGGAAACCTGTGTCAAGTGTTTTATCCGCGTCCCTCATTTCAATTCGCAGTGTTACCGCTTTGCTCATTTCTTCCAGATTAAAAATATCCAGGACGCGAACAGAACGTATTTCCCTGATTTTAAGGTTTTTAACAGCATTGACGGCATTAGAAACATAAGCATTTTTCTGCATAACAACTGTAACATCAAATACGGCTCCGGGAAATCTGTCCAGGGCCTTAAATGTCGTTTTGCTGATGATCGACTGATCCATGCTATCTGTAAAATCCAGGACAGCTATACTTGTTCGGCCTTTAATCTTGAAGGTTTCAGTTATCTGAGGATGAACTGATAAAAGAGCTCCCCGGGACTCTCCGTTGAACAGAACATCGAGAAATTCATGTGGATGACTTCCAGGCCATGCCTCCGGTATCAGCTTATGGGGTTTCTGTGGATCTCCCTGAATCACATTCCCCGGCAGATCAAGATACTTCAGAAGTTCTTCTACCGTATCAATTAATTCTATGATAGGAGTTTTATTTTCTGCCTGAAAAACGATTCCAACCTGATGGATATCCGGAAATTCGTTTTTATGTTCAGGGTTGATATAGGCTCTCCCGCATTCAAACAAGCGGAAGGTATCATATCTTTTACGATTGTCCGCTGTTGCCTGGAGCAAACCAGGTATCAAACTTGGCCGCATCCTATCCTGCTCAGGGTTCAGCGCATTGGCCAGACAGAGATTTTCATTCATTATCGGCCATGATGCTTTATGAAGCAGGGATGGTCCGATGAGAGGATAGGTCATTATTTCAAGAGCATGTCCGCGAAGAACCATGAAATCTTGAATCTTCCGAAAAAGTTTCTTCCCGGGAGAGAGTTGGAGGGGCTGTATATCATGTCTGGGGCTGACTGGAGTGATCTTTTCATAGCCAATTATCCGGCCAATTTCTTCCGCGATATCAACCTCACATTCTATATCCTTCGTTGATCTCCATGATGGAACATGGATCATGAATTCAGTTGATGAACCAGGAATTTCGCTGACTCTGAAATCCAGGCTTTCAAGAATGCCATGCATCGTCTCTTTTTCAATGGTGATTCCCAGCAACTCAGATATCCTCGGCAGGCAAATCTTAATAACCAGATCCAGCTGTTCAGGCATGTTATCAATCTGAATTCCTCCTGAAGCCCTGGCATCAGGATTGAATTGCAAAATGAGTTCATAGATTCTCAGAATGCTCTTTTCCAGCTGCTGACTGTCAAGACTTTTTTCATATCGAATGGACGCATCAGTTCTCAAGCCCAGCCTCGTTCCGGTTCGGCGTATTTCCGCATCGGTCCAGTTCGCTGCCTCAATCATGATTTGTGTTGTTTCTTCGGTGATAGAACTCTCCAGACCACCCATTATTCCTGCAATCGCCAGTTCATGCCGGGCATCACATACCATGGTATCCGAAGCCTTCAACATTCTCACCTGACCATCCAGCGTTGTGAAATTCATGTCCCTGCCTGCTCTACGGACAATTATTTTTCCTCCGTTGATTGCATTTCTATCAAAGATATGATTGGGGATTCCCATTTCCAGCATGACATAATTCGAAATATCTACAATGGTATTAACGGGCCGCATTCCGGCAGCGATAAGCCGTCTCTGCATCCAGTCAGGGCTTATACCGTTTCTAACACCGTCAACAGACAGACCCACAAATCCCTGGTTCGCAGAATCCTTATCAACATGAATGGTGACAGGAGGTTCACTGACTTCAATCTTATTCCTTACAGAGTCTGCCCATGACTTGTTGAATTTATCCTTGAACGGTTTATTAAAAACAGCCGCAAATTCGCGGGCCAACCCATAATGTCCCCAACAATCAGGTCGATGAGTAAGGGATTTGTTATCAATATCCAGAAGGAGATCCCTGACAGCGGCATCTCCCAATACCCGGGAAAGAGTCGTTCCTGTTTGTATATCTCCATCTATTTCCATGAGACCTTCATGATTATCAGACAACCCCAGTTCATCCTCCGCACAGAGCATTCCACAGGATTCAATCCCTCTGATTCTCTTCTTCTGCAGGGTAACACCTGAAGGTAATGTAACTCCGATTGCCGCATAAGGAACCTTTATACCGGCACGGCAGTTTTCAGCCCCACAGACAACAGTCACTTCATTCCCACCAGTATTCACCGTGGCAAGTTTAAGCTTTTCCGCGTCAGGATGGGGAATCACAGAAATTATTTCCGCAATAACAACCTCTTCGAGAATCGCACCAATACGTTCCACACCTTCCACCTCGCACACAGAAAGAGTAATGCGTTCTGCAAGATCCTTATCACTCAGGCCCGTGGGAAGGTCAACAAAATCACTGATCCAATCGATGGAAATCTTCATCTATCTGTACAATCCTTTTTCTGCTACTGGAAGGAAGCAAACTGTTTGCTGAACTCAAGGTTGCCACTGTGAAAATGACGAATATCATCTATACCATAATTCATCATCACCAATCTATCCAATCCAAGCCCAAAGGCAAAACCATTGTACTGATCGGGGTCTATGCCTCCCTGCCTCAATACATTGGGGTGTGTCATGCCACAGGGGAGAAGTTCTATCCAGCCAGTTTTTTTGCAGACACTGCACCCAGAGCCGCTGCAGATCTGACAGTTAATATCAAGCTCAAAGCCTGGTTCCACAAAGGGAAAAAAACCAGGCCGTAAACGGATTTCAATATCCCGATTAAAAATTTCACTGAGCAGGGTTTTCTCGAAGTAGATGAGATGAGCGACTGAGATCCCTTTCCCAACCAGCATTCCTTCCATTTGATGAAAAACAGCCTCATGGGAGGCATCCGTGGTTTCACAGCGGAATACTTTGCCAGGAGCAACAAATTTAAAGGGAGGAGTATTCTTCTCCATACCTCTTATTTGAATCGTGGACGTATGGGTGCGAAGTAAATGCTTTAAGTCATTGAACCAGAAAGTATCCTGCATATCCCGAGCCGGATGTGACTCCGGTATGTTCAATGCTGTGAAATTATACCAGTCGTTCTCAATGTGTGGTCCATCAAGAATGTCGAAACCCATGGAAAGAAAAATATCCTCCAGTTTACGCTGCACAATCGAGACAGGATGTAATCCAGCCTCTTTGACAGGTTCAGCTCTGATTGATCTCCTATAGGAAAGATCGGTCCATTCAGCGGTCAGTCTGGCATCTATCCCGCTTCGTTCAATGGCAGATTTTTTCCTTCCCAGTTGTTCTGTGAGACGGCGTTTTACCTCATTGGCAGCCTTCCCCAGTTGTTTCCTCTCTTCGGGAGGCACAGAACTCAAGGACTTGAGAATAAGACTCAGTTCCCCTTTTTTCCCAAGATATGAAGCCCTTAAATCAGCAAGTCCAGCCGCTGTGCCGATGCCTTCCAGGGCTTTGGAAAAGGATTTTTCCAGTACTTCAAGTTTCTCTTCCAATCTTCACCTCTTCAATCATAAATACCATTTCAGAATCCATCTATCAGGCTGATATATTCATGTTCACTCAACTAACGGGTGATTCAAAGTTTGAGAGATTTTCATGCAAAAGAGAGACAGTCCTATTGATATAAGGGCACCTCTTTTGCCGCCTTGCATCAAGAAAAAATTTAATCAGGTGTGTACCGCAGGAGCAAAGCTCCGAGGAACGCACCGCCAACCGCTTAAGCTAGCTCCGCTTTTGCCTGCCTGCGCGTGTCCGCACGCAGACAGGCCGCCTTGCATCAAGAAAAAATTTAATCAGGTGCGTACCGCAGGAGCAAAGCTCCGAGGAACGCACCGCCATTGCGTCAATTTCCAAAAACGGTTTTTAGAGGTTGCCATAAGTCAATAAATGCTGCCTGGAGAAAAAAATCTCTCCCATTCTTCGCATCACCAGCTTAACACTAAAGGGCAATGGATTGGGGGTCAAGAGCAAAAAAGATATCTTCGGCACTTGAAAGAATTCTCCTGAATTGCCATTCTAGGAAGTACTCTGGAAAATATCCATTCCGGTTCAGACCTGCCATCACTGCAGCATTAGCTGTATACCCATATCGCTCCGGGATGAATGGCTAGCAACCCGTCATACTTATTGAATATAAAAGCGTTTTTCAGAGGAGCCAAAACAGAATTGAGGTATTCATGGCAAGAAACTTGAAATCCATTCGCATATTCCTTGTTCTCACACTCATCATTTTCACTGATGGAAGAATCTTTGCACAGGAAGAAAAAGTGGACTATGATGCCAGACTCGTTGATGTTCTGGACGGATATCAAGATCTATTTGACCCAGATGACATACCACCGATCTGGTATGTTGTTTCCAAAGCCATTCAACAGGGTTACCTGCGTTTCACTATAGATCCTGATTCCAGAGGGGGAGTACTGTCCGGTGCAAGATTTGTTGCTCCTCCAGGGCAGCAGGTCGCACACATCGTGGTATTAAAGGGATTGCTTGATATCTGGCCCAGTTATCCATCTACAGTATATGCCGTACTAACGGGAGCATTCCATGAATGTGCCACTTTCTTCCAGGATCCACCAACCTGGGGAGCAGCACGCTTTGATCGTATGGAACAACTCTTTCTCAAGGTAGGAGGATATACCGCCCAGGCGGAATTAATACAGAAGTACCTACTGCCAGAGGGATATTTGCTCAGTAAGTACGATACATATATGCTGGACAGCTATGAGCAGGACGACCTGGGAAGCGTTGTTTTATTTGTTGAGCGATTCTCTCTCCCCGTTGCGAAAAGTCTATACCAGCTCCGACTGGCATACGAGGAAAACAATGATGATAAGACGCTGAGAGAATTTATAATCAAACTGGGTGAAAAGCTTCTTTCGGAGCGAACACAGATCCCGGATGACAGTGATGATGAAACTGTTTACGCAATGAGTATCGCCGTTCACAGTTGGCTGGTCCTTACACCTGAAATCATTGCCAGATTGTACAATAGAAATAGGAAGAACAACCCCCTGTCATTTGAGAGTATTCTCATCCGCGAGAATGAATACAGACAGCTGCGTCTGAAACTGGAATCCAGCTTTAAGAAGGATCTTCCCATTGTCGAGAAAACAGGCAGAGATATTATGAAAAGACTTGGTGAGGGGTAACATCCCCGGTGTCAGGAAGCTTGTAAAGATGATATGGAGACTGTCTCTACCAGGATAATACATTATGGGCACCTCTAAAAAACCTTATTTCGTTTCTGGCTTGATCTTTTTCCTCGCTACTGCGTTGTCAAAATTCTCACGTAATCAGGTGCGTACCGCAGGAGCAAAGCTCCGAGGAACGCACCGCCATTATCAGGTGCGTACCGCAGGAGCAAAGCTCCGAGGAACGCGCCGCCATTATCAGGTGCGTACCGCAGGAGCAAAGCTCCGAGGAACGCGCCGCCAACCGCTTAAGCTAGCTCCACTTTTGCCGCCTTGCATCAAGAAAGAATTTAATCAGGTGCGTACCGCAGGAGCAAAGCTCCGAGGAACGCACCGCCATTGCGCCAAATTCCAAAAACGGTTTTTTAGAGGTTGCCTTATGAAAAAAGTAATTACAATGATTTTTAATTGGCATGAATTTTCTACCCTCAGACTCCAGGTACAATGCGAGCAAAGTTCTACAAGCTTTCGGTCACTGGGGATATTGTACAGGAGTTCAGGTAGTTGGTGAAAAAGTGTAAAATGGAGACAGATTGATGAAAGGAAGTCAAATAAATTCATGACAGTACTGCTCACAGGAGGATCCGGTTTCCTTGGATCCCACATCGCCGAACAATTGAACCAGAATGGAGAAACCGTTCGAGCGCTTGTGCGGCCAACAAGTGATATTAGTTTCCTGGAAACGCTGGACAATGTTGAGATAATCAAAACATCCCTGGCAGACAAAAATGTTTTGAACAATGCGGTCCAGGGTGTGGATGGAATCATACACTCGGCAGCTCTAATAAAAGCTGTAAATGAAAAGGAATTCAAGAAAGTTAATATTGACTACACTCGATATCTTCTTGAAGCGGCTGCAGGAACCAGAGAGACATTAAAACGATTTGTATTTGTATCCAGTATTGCGGCTGTAGGGCCAAACACTGATGGAGATATCATTCAAGACGGCAAGTCTCCAACACCTGTTACCTGCTATGGCAGAAGTAAGCTGGCAGCAGAACAGGTCGTTCAGGACAAGGCCAATGAACTTCCGATTACAATACTGCGGCCTGTAAGTCTGTATGGCCCACGGGATAAAGCCACTTTTATTCTGTTTAAAAGTATCAATAACCGTGTTCTGCCCTATTGCGGATCGCCAGATACACAACTGATGTTTCTCTACGGTGCTGATTTCGCCCGTGCCTGTATACTGGCATTGCAGGCCAATGTTCCCAGCGGTTCATCCTATATTATCGATAATGGCAAAGTGTATACATGGAAGGAATTACTGACTTTGACCGAATCCATAATTGGCAAAAAAGCACTTATACGATTCCCTGTTCCCCGCTTCCTGATCTATATCGCGGCCCTGGCATTGGACGTTTACAGCAAAATATCCCGCAAAGCTTTTATACTCTCCCGCGATAAAATGAATGAACTATACGAACAATTTGTTACAGACAGCAAAGAAGGACAGAAAATGCTGAACTGGACACCTGAAACAAATTTGGAAGAAGGATTGAAGACAACATTCCACTGGTATAAAAAAAATAACTGGCTATGAGAAAACTCGACTCGACTTCTTCTGCATCATATCGATTGAAGACCTGTCATTGAACCAGTCACTCTTCTTTCACCTCCTGTGAGGTTACACCTTCCCTGCAAGTGTTAAAAACTCATTCCGGGAAGCTGGATCTGTTTGAAAACAGCCAAGAACCGAACTGGTCGTCATGGAAGAATGCTGTTTCTCCACTCCACGCATACTCATGCACATGTGTTTAGCTTCAATGATAACTCCTACGCCAATTGCACCCACGCTTTCCTTTACAGCATTGGCAATTTGGTAAGTAAGGCGTTCCTGCAATTGAAGACGACGGGAAAAATGATCCACTATTCGAGCCAGTTTGCTCACTCCGATAACTTGTTTTCCTGCTATGTATCCAATGGTACAGGTTCCAAAAAAGGGAAGCAAATGATGTTCACAAAGACTATACAACTCAATATTCCGGGAGAGTATCATATTATTGGCTTCGGATTCAAAAACAGCATTATTGATTATGGATTTTAGGCTACTCCGGTAGCCGGAACTCAGAAATTTCCAGGAAGATGCAACTCGTTCTGGTGTACCGAGTAATCCCTCGCGGTTGGGCTCTTCACCAATTTCAATCAGCAGTTCTCGAATCAGTCGGGCAATTTTGTCTACATCCATAATTGACCATAACCAGAATCTGATGATTGGTCAAAGGCTGGCGGCATACCATGACCGACCTGGTAACTTGTCAAGTTAACAGTCCACTTTTTCATGAAACTCATGCTCTCTTATACCTCAAGCTATCAGATGAATTCCGATAGCCTCATTGGCCGACTTACCACCCAGTAACCGCCGTGGGTAGTCGTTCTCTAATATACGCCGGTCTGGTCGAAATACTTTTCATTGCTGATTTCGCTCTGTTATGCCTCTTATGGCCATTTGAGCCATTCTTCCAATTGAAGTGTTGTCCCTTTCTATAGCTTGTGCTATTGTGTTCTTGCCCCATGTTAACTCCTCTCTTTTCATATAATTCGTATACAATATAAATAGTATACATGAGTTTCATGGGGCTTCTTTTGCCCTCTTTATCGCGGACAGTTAATGTTACAATTCACCATTTATTGGAGCCAGGTTATAACAAGCGTTCCGACACTGTATAATCTTTACCCTGGAGGGATTGTGTAATGAATCCAAAGGCCTTGAACATTCGAAAACTCTAAATACAATGATCAATTCAAATGAAAATCCATGATTACTCATAACCCTTTCCCAGAACTAAAACGGCTGATTCATTACATGGTAATTCTGTTTCTCCCAATGTTAGCAACAGAACTTCATGCGGATACAGCAGATCTACTCTCTTTTCATAAGCAGCTAAGGGAGTATGGTGCGCGGCTGGAGGGAACGGAAGAAGAAGTCATGGCATTTGATGCCGTTGCTGAGAGATTGAACTATCTTGGTCTCGCATATGAACGCCGGACACTGGATGAGAATAGTCGGGGCCATTCATTTTCTGAAATACTTGAAGCAACTGTTCCGGGTCATTCTTCTGAACGCTTCATCCTGGCATCTCCCATGGAACAGGGAGCCTTTTCCACAGCCCTGTTACTGGAGGTCGCTGAAAACCTTGCGATAACCACTCCGCAGCATACTATAAGCTTGTGTTTTCTTGGCGGAGAACGTGGAGATACTCCCTACCACCCTTATGGGAGCCGATATCTCATTGATACGATACAGCCAGAATCAGGGGTATTTACCCTCTACATTGATGCAGAAACTGTACCAGAAACATGGGATGTCAAAATTGGAGGAGATGGGGTTGTTGCACCATACTGGCTAACAAAACCGCTAACGGATTCCCTGTACACGGATTCCATTAATCACCGCCTTCGAGGAACTGATATCCATGTTGCCAACCTGGGATTGCAGGGAAAGCTTGGAAGTTATTCTCCATGGCTGGAAGCTGGTATTCCTTCTGTGTACTTCCAGGGTAGGGGAAGTACAGGTAAGCAATCAGCGAATGCTGAAATCAGCAGATTTGTGCGAACCCTGCTTGATTTTGATCATCTGATAACCAGGGATCCTGAAAAACAGGAGAGTACATATCTTTTTTTACGGAATTTCGCAGAAATGAGACCTCGATACATTCGAGAGCTTCCATTCGTCATTATGGTTTCAGGTTTTGTTTCCCTTTTATCAGCACTCATTCTTCTCAGATTTCGGATGGTTCTGGTAAATTTTAAACGATTTTCACGATACTGGTGGACTTTGGTTCTGCTGTACTTCCTTGTATTTTTATTCCTTTTTCTTACAACTCTGATTATTGAGGAAATTCTTCATTTCACAGATTTTCCTACTCTATGGACCTACTCAGCAGGGTCGTTTCTGTTCTTCAAGTTCACCGTAATTGCAGCCCTGTCACTCAATCTCATTTTGCTTACACATGGTATACCCTTCCCTGGAGCACCACATTTCTATTCCTACACAGCAGTATCATCGTCATTTCTGCTTACTCTGATTCTCATGCTTCTGGATATAACACTGGCTGTTTATTCAACATGGATAACAGGAGCATTACTGTTATTTGCTGCTGTCAAAAACTTCAAAGTCAAAATATTCTTTCTCATTCTTGCTTCTTCTCCATACATAGCTGTTCTTACCGTTGTTCTTAATCACCCGTACATGGCTGTACTGGAGTTCTTATTGCTGAATCGGATTTCAGGAAATCTGCTGAACACGCTTGCACTATTACCCCTGATTCTTGCATTGGCAAGTCTCAACTATTGGAAGTCTTATTACAGAGGCTTACGGCAGAGTACCATTGTTTCCCCTGTTGCATTGATTATAAATCTTGCCGCCATCTTCACTCTGATCTGGCTGTCGAAACTTGCGCCATTTAAAAGCGAAAATCCCCAGCCAGTTAAACTCATTGACAACATAGATCTTGTCAACAATGAAAGATGGCTGGAGTTGAAAAGTCCGGGAACCATTGAAATCACTGAAGCCATAATTGACAGTCAATATTACTCCATAGAAAATCCTGGTAGAGAAGTAAGGGTTAGTACACAAATGAATCGGATCCCTTTGGAAATCAATTCCAATGCCTTCTCCTTTCCGGGACGTCGAACAATCAACATCAACCTTGAGGGAGAGATGAATCCTAGCCGACTCCAGCTGGAATTGAATTCAGATACCCCTTTCACCCTGCATTCAGCATCCATGCCATTTGAAATGGCTCCATCGGGACAGACTGCCACAATTTTCATTGGAGACAACCCTCCGTTTCCATTTTCTTTTAATCTGACTATCAGTCATAGTACCGACGTCTCCTTCTCAGTAACAGCTATATGGAATAATCCCCAGGATCCGCCTGCATTGCTACAGCAGTCAGACCTTCAACTTCAAACACAGCGGATAGCCCGGATAACTCACATACTGTAGGACTCCTGCAGATTCCATATAATTCTTATTTGGGGCACCTCTAAAAAATCTTATTTCGTTTTTAGCTTGATTTTTTTTCAAAAAATGTTCATGCTGACTTGACGATCTCAGATATAGCGTTTTATTCTAGTATTAAATCGTTAAACACCTACATATAGGGTTTTACAGGAGACAATCATACGTGAAGTGTCCCTTATGTGGTCAGTCTGAAGACAGGGTGATAGAATCAAGGGAAAATGATAGTGCGACAAGAATTCGCCGTCGTCGTGAGTGCGTTAAATGTGGATATCGGTTCACTTCGTATGAACAGATTGAAGAAGTACCAATAATGGTAATCAAGAAATCAGGGCATAGAGAAAGCTTTGATTTGAAAAAAATTGAACATGGAGTACTTCGATCCCTGGTAAAGAGGCCGGTGCCCAGCAGTACGATTGAAGAGATGCTCCATGATGTTGAAGACAGGGTTCTGCTGGTAAGTCGATCGGCCAATGAGATTCGAAGTAAAAACATTGGTGAAATCGTTCTAAAAAGTCTATTCAGGCTGGATAAGGTTGCCTATGTACGTTTTGCATCAGTCTACAGACAGTTTGAGAATGTTGATGAATTTATTAATATTATAGAAGATATTGGAGGTTCGGAACAGATAAGTACATAATGGGCACCTATAGTATTCGGTCAATGGGGTGTATGAAAGCATCTATTTATACTGGGAGGTTTTATTCACCTTAACCCTGGAGCCTGTCGGACGTACGCCTCACGGCTCGATTTCTGCCCTTTTTCCCTGCTGTTGCGTTGTCAAAATGCTCATGTAGCCCAGCTACGCTCCGCTTTTGTCGCCTTGAATCAGGAAAAATCATCAGAAATCGCCTCGAAGTCTCAAAGTCCGACAGACTCCTTGAATACCTTCAGGACGTTGGAGACTGAAGAAATCAACACGGAAGTAACAAAATGAATGTAAATCAATATCATTGGTCTGATCTCAAAGATGAAGCCAGGCACACTCTTCTACTCCGTGCGGAAACCGATATTCAGGAAGTTCTATCATCTGTTCTTGATATAGTGAACTATGTCAAGTCACATGGAGATAAGGCTTTATCCGAATTGAATACTCGATATGACGGTGCCCCTGCCGGGATGCCCATTCCTGTACCGGAATCCGATTTCATTGAAGCCGATTCATTGTTATCAACAGAATTGAAGTCTGCTGTTGAATACTCAATTGAAAACGTACATCGCTATCACCGGGATCAATGCCCCAACGGAATCGAATGGAAGGAGATTCGGCCAGGCATACTTGCCGGGGATCGCACAAGTCCCATCGATTCCGCAGCATTTTACATTCCAGGGGCAAGAGGAAGTTTTCCTTCCATGCTGTACATGATGGCCGTACCGGCAAAAATTGCCGGTGTAAAACGAATAGTCATGGCCAGCCCACCGGATAAAGATGGAAAAGTGGATGCGGCCTGCCTCTATACGGCCAGATTGTGTGGAATAAATGAGGTGTATGCCATGGGAGGAGCCCAGGCCTGGGCCGCTTTTGCTTTTGGTACAGAATCAGTGAATAAAGTAGATAAATGTCTGGGGCCTGGAAGCAAATATGTTGCTGCTGCCAGAAGAATACTCTCTGATACCCTGGACTGCGGTTTGTCGGCTGGGCCTTCCGAATCCATTATCCTGGCTGATTCATCCCCTGACCCTCTTGATATTGCCAGAAATCTTCTTGTGGAAGCCGAGCATGGATCTGACTCCGCTGCCCTGTTGATAACTGATTCACAGGAACTGGCGAATGCAGCAGGAACCGCACTGGAATGCCTTGGGGATGAGCTTCCAGAACCCCGCCGCCGCTTTGTTTCTGATGTGTTTTCGAACTATGGTGGCATCATTCTTGTTGACTCCATCGCAGAAGGGGCTGATCTGGTGAACCAGTTCGCAACGGAACATCTTCAAATACGTACTGTTGACCCTTTTGCGACTCTGGGTATGATAACCAACGCAGGTGAAATTATTCTGGGAGACAACTGCCCATTCTCAGCAGCTAATTATTCCGTTGGAGCCAATGCCGTATTACCGACAGGGGGAAGAGTCCGGACATGGTCTGGTGTTTCGGTGGGAGATTTCAAAAAGCGTTCGAGTGTTATCTACCTCAGCGAAGACGGTTTGAATGACCTTAAACCCCATGCCGCTGCTCTGGCTGAGTATGAAGGATTCCCTGCCCATCGTAACGCGCTTATTCCACCACGGACATGAGTTTCCAGGAAAACCCCACTGACCTCAACGATGTTTTTCACTGTTTCGAAACCCGTACCAACTTTGAAAAGAACGTAACAGATCAGCTCTTAAAGCGGGAATACAGACTCGATCGTATGAGGGCTCTTTGCAAGGCATGGGGTAATCCGCAGAACAAATATGATGTAATTCACATCGCCGGATCCAAGGGGAAGGGATCCACAGCGGCGTACATTGCCGCTTTATTGAAGGAATCCGGTTCTCGGGTTGGTGTTTACACTTCCCCCCATCTGCTGGATTACCGGGAACGATTCAGAGTGGAAGGGGAGGATTTCCCTGAGAAACAGGCATTTAAAACTGCTATGAATCTCATTCGGCGGCTCCCGGAAGTGGAATCACAGCTCGTTGGGGAAAGCCGGGCAACAACTTTTGAACTCCTTACCTTATTCGGATTTATGCTTTTTCGAGATCTTGGCTGCGATACAGTTGTTCTGGAATGCGGACTTGGTGGTCGACTGGATGCTACAAACGTTGTAGAACGGCCTCTGATGGTCGTTCTTACACCGGTAGAAATGGAGCATATAGAGATACTCGGACCGAAGTTGAGTGATATAGCAGGTGAAAAAGCCGGCATAATGAAGGCTGGATCAGTGGCCTGGACCTCTCGTCAGTTACCAGAAGTTCGAGAAGTTTTTCGAAAAAAATCCCTGGAACTCCAGATTCCTCTCCATGAACTCGACAGGTATCTTATGAATATTCAAGAAATTCCATCCCGTGGATTTCAATGGCAGCTGAACTGGAAGGATGGGTTAACCGAGGTAATAAAGCTGGGTATGGGAACGCGGGAACAGGCGGACAATAGTGCTTTAGCTCTGGCCGTTGTACGTTTCTTAAGGCCCCGGCATGACGGAAATACTCCAGGAACATTACAGACAGTATGCTTGCCGGGACGTTTTCAAATTCTCCACCGCCATCCTGCCGTAGTATTGGACGGAGCTCATACACCTGCATCCATCAGCAGTGTTATGAGGGCTTTTTTCAGCATGCCAGAAAATGATGAAGAATCAATTCTATTGTTTGGGTGCGCCAGGGACAAAGATCATCGAGCCATGGCCGAAATACTTTGCAGCGGCTCCCATCCTCATTTTCATCGCGTTATCATCAGCACACCTGGAATGTATAAACCCGGCGATCCGGTAAATACGGCAAAATCATTTCAACAGACCAGGGCTCATATTGAGCTTATTCTTAATCCGCTGGATGCCTGGATTAAAGCCCGAGAGTATGCTGGCAGCAGCAGAGGAATACTGGTGACTGGTTCGTTCTATCTGGCTGGTGAAATCGCAGCAGGCATTGCCCTCTTCCCCATTTTCCCATCAAGAAGTATTATCTCACCATGAAAGATTTACGACAGGATAAACTCGCCAATATAGTTGTTAATCATTCGCTAAAACTTCAATCAGGCGAAAAAGTTCTTATCCGTGGAAGCGGATTTGTTACAGAGTCTCTGGTTCGAGCCTTTATCAGAGCTGTCAAAGCTGTTGGAGCCCATCCGGTCTACAGAATAGATGATCAGAAGATTCTAAGGGAATGGCTTCAAAACGCCAATGATGAAATGCTGAAGACCGCTGCTGATGTCGATTCTTACCAGATGAAGATGATGGATGCCTTCATTGGAATTACTGCTCCTGATAATGCCCTGGAACTAACCGATATTACGGCAGACTCCCTGAAACTCTACGATTCATTATATGTCAATCCAGTCCATATGCAGATCCGTGTTCCAGAGACCCGCTGGGTCGTGCTTCGATATCCTACTCAGGCCCTCGCTCAATCGGCGGGAATGAGTACGGAAGGCTTTGAAGACTGGTACTATCGTGTTTGTTCCGTTGACTACGGGAAGATGGGGGTAGCCATGGAACCACTGAAAACCCTGCTTGAGAAAACAGACAGGGTTCGAATCCTTGGACCGGGAGAAACGGATATTACATTCAGTATTCGGGATATACCTGTTGTTGTCTGTGCTGGTCATTTTAACATCCCTGATGGAGAAATCTACACAGCACCTGTAAAAGACTCAGTCAATGGCATAATAGCATACAATACGACATCCATTTATAATGGATTCCAGTATACGGATATTCGATTTCGATTTGAAAATGGCAGGATAGTGGAAGCAACTTCCAATGACAATGAGAGGATCAATACTACTCTTGACATTGATGAGGGAGCTCGTTATATCGGTGAGTTTGCAATGGGAGTCAACCCCTATGTGGACACCCCGATAAACAATACTCTCTTCGATGAGAAAATTCGGGGCAGCATTCATTTTACTCCAGGGAACAGCTATGAAAATGCCGATAACGGCAATAAATCCATCCTTCACTGGGATATTGTTTTACTCCAGGAAAAACAAAATGGCGGAGGGGAAATATTCTTCGATGATGTTCTGATTCGGAAGGATGGCCGATTTACACTTCGAGAGCTTCAAGGCTTGAACCCGGAAAATCTATCCTGAGAGTCTATCGGACTTTAGAGGTGCCCTAAATACCGAAAATTTATTACCTGATTGACGTAGAATGTCAATCAGTGTACAAATATGAGCTGCCGATGAATTCCATTTTACGTTTCAATATCATTATAGTTGCTTTCATTCTCCTCCTCACAGCTCTAAATTCCTGTCAATTAGAGAAGAATGATGATATAAGTAACAAACAACCCGATACAACAGCCTGGGGTGTACATCAGGTTACAATCAGCGAGAATGGTAGAATTGAAATTACTGCTGACAAAGTGGAAAAATTCAATGAAGAAGATACAAGTCACTTCTACAGTACAGTTTTGTCTGAAACGAATCCTGAGGGAGAATTAGTCCTTGAAGGAGGAGCAGACTACGTAGAGGTGCATGGTACAGAAGAAGGTATGGCCTCTGGAAATGTCTATATCAATGATATAGAAGAAGGATCCATAATCAAGGCCGATTCAATGCAGTTCAATGATGAGGAACGGATACTGAATGGTAATGGAAATATTGAGGTTGACCTTGGGGATGGATTGAGAATGACAGGAAACTCCTTTACTGCAGATCTCGCGAAAATGACCTATTCCTTCACAAATGATGTTAAGGGAACGATAGAATTCAGTGATGATGAATAGAAATATTGTTGCCTGTTTCTTCTTCTTTTTCTCCATACCGCTAATTGCTGAGACCTGGACGTTCAGTGCAATCAATGTAACGAGTGTACAACGTGGTGATCAGTCCAATACAGTCCTTGAGGGGAATGTTCAGGTTAATTCCAAAGATCTCGAAATATCTGCCGATCATATTGAATTATCCGGGCCAGATTATGACATCCTGACAGGTAAAGGCAATATTCTCCTGAAAGAACTGGATAAAGAGCTCACGATTGAAGCAAACAGTATGGACTATGATAAGAACAAGAAACTCATCCGATTGCGGGGTTTTGTAACACTGGTTGATGAAAAAGATGACATTGTTATACGTTGTGAGTCCCTGGAGTTCTATCAGGAGAAAGAGTTGGTAATCCTGCAGGCTGCCGTGAGACTGGTCAATGATAAAACGATTGGCCGTGGAGAATTCGCCACCTACCGTAGGGAGGATAAAATTCTGGAGTTGTCCGGCCGTCCGGTTGTCTGGCAGGATGATGACAGATATCAGGCCGATCGGATAACAGTCAATTTAGATACAGATGAGATCAGTATGGAGGGTACCGTTCAGGGCTTACTGACAATAAAAGGGGATGAGGAAGATGAACCTGAAGAGATTCCTGATGAAGATCCCATAAAAGGTGTTGACGAAGAGACAACCATCGATGAAACAGAACCTGCTGAAGATAAGTCGTTATGGAAGTGAATCCCGTTTCAGTTCTTCGAGCCGAAAGTTTGCGTAAGCAATATCGCTCAACACTGGCTGTTGCTGATGTTTCATTCGATATGGAACAAGGTCAGGTTGTGGGTCTGCTTGGGCCCAATGGTGCCGGTAAAACTACAACATTTTATATGATTGCCGGATTCATTAAAACAACTGCTGGAAAGGTTTGGCTCAATTCCCAGGAGATAACATCAAAGCCAATGTACTACCGTGCCCGTCTTGGAATTAACTACCTCCCACAGGAACCTTCTGTCTTTCGTAAACTCACCGTTGCCCAGAATGTGCAGGCGGCTCTGGAGGCACGGAGGGATATTACCAGAGCAGAAAGAAAAGATTTACTGGATAGTTTGCTACTTGATCTGGGAATAATGGAACTGGCAAAACGAAGGGCGGACACATTATCCGGCGGTGAACGACGACGGACTGAGGTGTGCAGGGCACTGGCCATCAATCCCCGTTTCCTGCTGTTGGATGAACCTTTCAGCGGAATAGATCCCATCGCCGTAGGAGACTTAAAGGAGATAATCGCCCGTTTATCCAGGAAACAAATAGGGATTCTTATTACCGATCACAATGTACGGGATACCCTGGCCATCACTCATCATGCCTATATCATCAACCATGGGGAAATCCTCACTGGTGGAACGGCTGAAGAACTCATCAATGATGAACAGGCTCGTGAAAACTATCTGGGTAAGGATTTCTCCCTTTAAAGTACTTGCATAAAAAAGATTAGTAATATGGGCGATACTGGATTTGAACCAGTGACTTCTACCGTGTGAAGGTAGCACTCTAGCCCCTGAGTTAATCGCCCTTTCTATGAGCAATATACATGAAGGGAATCCGGAGGTCAATAATTCACAGGAACACACTGTAAAAGAAGTGTTTTTCTAATCTAACAAGCTTGCTGACACTTGCAAGCCTCCTTGAATCCCACCTCATTTCTTCCTTGCTGCCATCAAAACAACATCACCTGCGCCCAGAACCTTCACCCATCGATCCACTCTTTTTTTCAACCAGGTAGGAGCAGTACCCACCGCCAGTCCTCCCCAGGTCCTTACAATTTCAACCGAAAGACCTGCATTTCTTAATAACCTTTTCAGCGTTTTTCTGCTGAACAATGTAATATGATCCGGTATTAATGAACGCCATTTCCCTCCATGAAGAAGAGCTTGAAATCCATCTATGGAAGGGGTAACACAGATAAAAACACCCCCCTTTATCAACAATCGTGCAATCTCATTCACAAATATGCCCGGATTATCAACATGTTCAATGAGGTGGGAAGCATGTATTACCGAATAATATCCCTCCTTTAAACCCAGTTGCAGCAAATCACCCACCTGAATACCAACATCGTATTTCTTATTTCCATAATTCGCTGATTCCGCACACAAATCCACACCGCCTGTTTCCCATCCCAGAGATTTGAAATGACTCAATAAACGACCGGTAGCACATCCTATGTCCAGAATTCTGTTAACTGAGGGTAAAGTTGGTACGATTTTATCAAAAAAAGAAGCATCGTTCAGTCCAAGCATCATGAGTCGAAAGAATGCCTCTTCATTTTCTACTTCATACCGGAAGTATTCATCATCGTACCGGGCGCCCAGATCCTGGGAGATGGGTTGTGGGTTTTGGAGCACAAGACGGCAGGCCTTGCATTGAACAAATCTTGCCCCGTCAATTAACCAGCGGTGAATAAAACTCTCACCGCCACAAACCGGGCAGGATACGGTTTTTAACGATTCACTATCAGAAGGTGTTTTAGAGAATGTCTTCAAACTATTCAGCCTGGATGATCAGGTTCCAATACTGAGAATCAACCTGATTTTCTCTATCACTCATCCTCAGTTCCATAATCCCCACGCCAGTACTAAGGAGGATATCCCGTAAAACAACCCTGCCTTCTTCATCATACACATCATCATAAGTAACCACGGATGGAGTTTCCAAAACAAGAACACCATCCTGCTCCACAAGGGAATCAAGCCTCATGGAAATTATACTCTGACCAACCCAGGACAGGGATAATTCCACAGGTATTATACCTTCCAGAACAAGAGACCAGTTGCCCGGCTCAAGAACCATTTGATTCTTTATCTCTAAAAAATCGCGGCCCTTCACTAAAAAAACGGTTCTGCTCGGAATATTGCTATTATCCCAAACTGGCAACAAAAAGGCTGGATTGACAATCCTGGATCGTATGGTATCAGTCAATTGAAACAACCAGGAACCATCATCCGCATAGCCTGTCCAATCACCCTGAGTGATATGGTGCTCAAGATCGGGACGGCTTTCCAGATTCTGACTGGATGACCTGAAGCCTCCATTATGTTCAATAACCAGACTTGGCTTGCCAGGCAGTGTAATTCCCGGTACTGGAACATTGTTCCATATAACCTCTCCGTCATTCCACGCTGTTACCCGCTGCCCCTCAGCATGGAACTCCAGTCCACGACTGAAATGTCCAGATTCAGGCTGGCCAAACATGGTTTTGATTCTTTCCGAATCATCCGGCCATGTACGAGCTGCCAGACTGACAACGGCAAAGAATACTATAGCTGGCAATATTACTCTTTTCATCAACAACTCAATCTCTGCCCTATGGTAACTATCGTGTTCAATCAGGTAAAGGGCACCTCTAAAAAACCTTATTTCGTTTTTGGCTTGATCTTTTTCCTCGCTGCTGCGTTGTCAAAATGCTCTCGTAAGCAGGTGCGTGTCCGCACGCAGACAGGCCGCCTTGCATCAAGAAAAAATTTAAGCAGGTGCGTACCGCAGGGCGTAGCCCGAGGAACGCGCCGCTATTGCGCCAAATTCCAAAAACGGTTTTTTAGAGGTTGCCTGAAGTCAATTAACCTGTTTCAATCCTTCAGCCATTGCCTGAATATATAAATGATTGTATGAATCAATCATGAATAGTAATAAACTGATGACAATTGCCCGCAAAGCAGCCCAAAACGCCTATGCTCCGTATTCTCGTTTTCGTGTTGGAGCCGCTCTGGAACTGGAAAATGAAGAAATAGTTACCGGCATCAATGTAGAGAACCGCTCCTTTGGACTGACAAACTGTGCGGAACGTTCAGCTGTATTCAGTGCTTTAAGCCAGGGGGACGTCCGAATCAGGGCCATCGCCATTGCCGGGCTTGACACACAAACGCCTCTTCCCCCCTGTGGAGCATGTCGCCAGGTAATCAGTGAATTCTGCCCGGCGGAAACTCCTGTCTATTATGATGATGGTAGAGGAGGGCACATTGTTTCCAGTATTGGAGAGTTACTTCCACGGGATTCACTGCATGATCTATCCTCTGAAAGCTTCCAGAGTTCTTAAGGGCACCCTTAACTTATTTTTTGAGGTGCCCTTGAGTTAATCTGAGTCGTTTTACATCTTGTTATTGATTGAGGTAGTGTAATAAAATAACAGCGTGTTTAGAAGAGGTCTGAATAACAGGAATAAATCATTTTATGATCCAGTATCTATCAATGAAATTGAGTTGATACAAAGTCGATATGGTACTTTAATTGATACGTATAATATGAATTCATCTTTCCTGGATGCATTCAATTCTCGATTGAGCTCAGCCAAAGCCGGCAAACGCAATGCGGAGCAGTTTCTTGAAGAAGAAACAACGGAATATCAACGTATTGAAAAAATGATTATTACGAAGTACCAGGATGTAATCGAAAAGCAGGAAGCTCTGAAACGTGTTATTGAAGGAAATACAACTGCTGACAAAGTTCTCAACAGATACAAAGATCAGATTGAGAAATACGAAGCGATGGAGATTTATCAAGGTGCAGATCCTGAAGTATGCAAACTCTATGGAGCAATCCGATTTTTCGATATTTACTACTGGGATGATATGGAAACATATTTACGGCGTGCTTTCCCTCAACCCGGTCAACTTGACCGTATGAGTATTGAATTGCGTTTTTGGACCTTTGTATCCTCCAACGAAGAGAAGATACCTGATGCGTTAGCCCGTTACAGGAGAGTTCTTGAAGATGAATTCTCAGCGAAAACCGAAAGACGGGAAAGTGCCCGCGAAGCTATAAAGCTGCTTGCTTTTTTCCTCCATGACCTACTGTCTGTTATTGAACGGGCAAGCCAGCAATGTAAGCCTGAAAATAAAATAAAGGAAGCTCAGAAATATATTCAGAATGTCATTGAAGATTTCAGGTTGCAGGCTTTGAGAAGAAACCAACCATGAAAGAGTTTTGCATGTCGGATTTGGAAATGAGAGAGAACTCATCTGATTACTATTTAGAGTAGACTTTATCGTTGTTAATCGTTCCAAATGTTTGTCCGCTTGTTGGTACGATGTGCCAGTCCTGAGGAGAATTACTGTCTATCGGAACGGAGCTCCGGCACAGGGACCGGGTAGCGGTTGACTTAGTAACGGACAGGGCTTCCGATGGCAGAGGAATCCCGTTCGCTGACTGCCATTCACCCTGCATACCAAGTTTCTCAGCCCATGGAAATGACGCGGAGGTCCATCCCAGGTTTTCATCATTGGGTTTATCTTCTCTGTTTGACCAGATAACAGCATCAATGATATCTCCGCCTCTTTGTTTGTACAAAGTAAGGGCTCCATTGCTACCTGGCAGCCCTGGAGCTTTTCTCATCCAGAAATCCCGTGCATTCTCCGTTGCTAATCGTCCACCGGATCTATTCAACTCTTCCAGCTCATCAATTTCATCGTCTGTTCCTTCCGGTTTCGCGTGGATGACGATATAACTCCTCGACAGGATTTCAATTGCCGGGAAAATGAAAGAATCAATGTATTCTTCTTCTGTACCAATAACAAGTTCCACCCCGCCAAGGTTTCCATCGCTGAGGGCGTACAATTCCACACAGTCGGGAGTGGACTTTGAGCCTTTGGGATTGAATTCATTAATGATTAGATTCGGCACACGGGGGTTCCATCCTGTAAATTTGTAGAGGAAGGAGAGAGAATTCCCCTGACTGTCTTCTACTTTCAATCTGATCGTATAAGCCAACCCGATTACCTGATTTGTGGCGAAATGAACAATGATCTGTTTTCCTATGGATTCTACCGATGCGATTTCCAATTCGGGGTCAACATGAGCATCCTCAAGAACAACTCGAACCTGTTCATCAAACTCGAATGCCAGCCTTTGTTCATCAAGCACTCCAGCCGTCTGGATTACCGGTGGAAGGATGTCCAGGTTATATGGGGGACCATCAAGATGAGCACTTGGTGTACAGGTCGCAAGCACAATGAGAAGTGGCAGAACCGTGGCAAAAATACTGGTTCTGTGAAAAAGCAATGGACTTCGCTTTAATAATTCTAAAATGTTCATATAGTATATGACGAGTTGAAACAGGTTTTTTAATTGAAAAGGATGAAAAAATGTGTGGTATTATTGGATATTGTGGTCCAAGAAAGGTTTCAGAAGTCCTTATTTCAGGCTTGAAACGGCTGGAATACCGGGGATACGACTCATCGGGAATATGCCTGGGACACAACAACTCATTAACAACCTATAAGAAAGAAGGAAAACTACACAATTTGACGGGCATTATACCAGATGCAACTCAGGGGAGCTGGGGTATAGGCCATACCCGATGGGCCACACATGGCTCGGTCAGCGATATCAATGCCCATCCCCACCTGGATTGTAGCGGTAAGATCGCGATATGCCATAATGGAATTATCGAGAACTACACTGGACTCATGGAGAAACTGCTGGATGAGGGACATGAATTTCACTCGGATACTGATTCAGAGGTTATTGCCCATCTCATTGAATCTTTATATGACGGTGATCTGGAAAAAGCGGTTAAGGATGTACTGACTCTAATCAAAGGAACCTATGGAATACTCGTGATGCATGCTGATCATCCTGGAGAAATCATTGGAGCCCGAAATGGATCGCCCATGGTATTGGGAATCGGCGATAATGAGAAGTTCGTGGCCAGTGATGTGGGAGCCATGATTGCTCATACAAAACAGGTGGTATATTTCGAAGATGGAGAAGTGGTCAGAATAAATTCATCGGATTACATGATTACAGATCTCCGTAACCGTCCAGTGAACAAGAAGGTTAACAGTATCTCGTGGAAACTTGAGGAGATGGAAAAGGGAGATTTTCCACACTTTATGCTCAAGGAAATATTTGAGCAGACAGGCTCCATTCCCAGCGCCATGAAGGGACGTATTGACGAAGATCAGGCTTCTGCTGTTCTTGGCGGTTTGAATATGAATCAGCAGGATTTACTGGGTGTAAAACGTGTTGTGATAATTGCGGCTGGAACCAGCTATTATGCCGGTCAGGTAGCAGCCTGGCTTCTGGAATCCCTGGCCCGCATTCCGGCTGTTACCGAACTGGCATCAGAACTTCGATACCGCAATCCTCTGGTGGAAGAGAGTACTCTATATCTGGCTGTGAGTCAGTCCGGGGAAACTCTGGATACTCTCATGGCTGTTCGGGAGATTCAGCGCAAGGGGGCCAGAGTTCTTGGCATCTGCAACGTGGTGGGGTCAACAATAGCCAGGGAATCCGATGGCGGTGTGTACATTCACTCAGGACCGGAAATCGCTGTTGCTTCCACCAAGGCATTTACCAGTCAATTAACAGCCCTCTATCTGTTTACACTGAAAATGGCACGCATGCGGCACATGGCCTGGCCCGAAGGAAGTCAGTTTATCAAAGGCTTACAGGCTCTGCCCAGACACCTGAGCCGCATCCTTGGACAGACAGAGGAAATTCAAGACCTGGCAAAGAAATATCATAAAGTGGAAAACTTCTTATTCCTTGGTCGGGGAATCAATTATGCTGTGGCCATGGAAGGGGCTCTGAAACTCAAGGAAATCGCCTATATTCACGCTGAAGGGTACAGTGCGTCTGAGATAAAACATGGTCCTATTGCTCTGATCAATGAACAGACACCCAGTTTTTTTATCGTTCCTGATGACCATCTCCATAGAAAAATCATATCCAACATGAAGGAGATTAAGGCACGGGGAGGCCCTGTGATTGCTCTCTGTATGGATGACGATTCCGAAACTGCGTCCATTGCTGATGATGTGTTTTTTGTTCCAAGAGTAAGTGAGGAGTTTTCGCCCTTCCTGATGGTGGTTCCCCTGCAACTTTTTGCGTATTACTGTGCCCTGGAACTGAACAGGGATGTGGATCAGCCAAGGAATCTGGCGAAGTCTGTTACGGTGGAATAACCTTGTTAGGGGGTGAGTCATCCCCTAACGATGTAGATGCTTATCTCTGCTTTCATCTCAAACTTCGTGCATCCCATCTACTGGTTGCACCCTATTCTGATTATCAAGAATTTCTCTATCAAACCATCTCTAAACATTTAGAGATGGGATGGAATTACCAACAAAGTGCCGATTGGTTGAATGACAACGGTTATACAACACCAAGAGGTAAAAGATTTGGTAATGCTCACACGCACTCCATCGTCAAAAAGAAGAAAATTAGAGAAGTTAGAATAACAAAATTCTATGAACCAGAACTAACTGATTTTCAACTTAGATTTGTTGATAAAACAATTCTAAATCAATAACTTAATTCCAAAAATCTATCGACAAAACCATATCATCTTGATATGATGTTTATATTGGTTAGGGGGTGAGTAAGGAGTTGAAAATGAAGGTTGCGATTTATGCTAGAACATCCACAACTAAAGACCAAAGTTGTGAACGACAGTTAGTTGAACTTCGTGAAGTTGCAGAAAATCACGGTTGGGCAATCGTTGATGAGTATGTAGATGAAGGTGTGTCTGGTTCTAAAAAATCACGACCAGAGTTGGATAGACTCGTTCAAGATGCAATGTCTCGTAAATTTGATTTAGTTGCGACACTGGAACTCTCACGACTTGGCAGAAGTGTGAAGAATATGTGCGAGATTGCAGATTTGTTGAAACAGAAGAACATTAACTTGTTCGTCAAAAATCAGAATATTGATACGACCACGATAGTTGGAGAATTGTTTTTCAACATCATCAACTCCATCGCACAATACGAGTTACAACTCACCAGAGAACGCATCGTAAGTGGTTTAGAAAATGCGAAACGCAAGGGTAAAACTCTTGGACGGAAAACCAATCTGAACTCACAAACCAAAAAGACAATTTTAGAAATGAAATCTAGAAATGTTGGACTCAAGAAGATTGCTTCAGAGACTAAGGTTGCGGTGAAAACGATACGAGAATTTTTATCTACCGCAGATTTACCACAAGTTGCGTAAAAGATACGCACACTGATGAAACCTTGATTTGTATAAATATGATGAAACGAGAAATATGAAAAAGAAGGGTATGCCGTGGTGTTCTTTAACTGCTGTGTATCAGTTGTCAAATGAAGATAGAAAAAGTTGAATTAAGTAAAAAAGAGATACTGAGAAACCATCTAATTTCTGAGTTCCAGTTCTCCCACCGCATTGATGTTGAACCGACACCTCAATATCCAATCTGCCAGGAAGAACTCACGCAAATTTTTCGCACGATACTTTTCAACATCAACAAAACACATCTTCGTTCCAAATATTTCTCAAAGTGGAGTCCAGATAGAAAGTTCTGGATAGTTGGTTGCCGACAAGGTGGTGATGGACAGGGTAGTGAGAAACATTATCACTTGCTTCTGCATACACCAGATGACCATCAATTGAGTGTATTTACAGATTTGTATTGGGGATTTGCAAAATATGCTGGTGTGAATCCCTCAAATGGAAAAAGAAGACCCTTATGGAAAAACTACAGAGATAAGAACCATAACGGTGCTGATGAATTAGACACAAAGTGCCTAATAAATGTTGAATCAGTCAAAAACCAAACTGGTTCAATCAAATACAACACACGACTACTCAAACCTAATCTAGACGGTGATGACCTCTTTGTGATTGGGATTAAAGAGTAGGAAAGACATTGTTAGTCCAAATATCTATCTGAGTTGGTGTTTGTCTTTTTATATATTCAATGACAGTTGAACTGCCGTTTAACTGCATCGGTTTCGTATACCCAAAAGAAAGATATTGGAGTGATGAAACCACCTAAATAGTTCTATGAAAGACCTAGTAGAACTAACAAGACTTCACCTAAACGAGACACCAGACAGTGACGATATAGAACTCTTGAATGAGTTCATCGGACTGAGAACTGGTGCAATCGTAGTTGGACTCGGAAAAGTCAAACAATACGCATCAAAACTAGACCAAGAGATTGGTTCACTCAGAAGAGATTTGTCAGACCTCAGAAAATCTACACCAGAAGATGCACCTCAAAAACTTGCTGATGCACTAGAAACGATGGGGAAACTATTCTGGTTACAAAGAAAGATGGGGATGTATACCGCACTAACTGCTGCCGCAACTGGTGTGGGTGTAGATAAATCAACCAAGATACTTCAACGAATGGAGAAACAGAAAAGATGAACTACTTACACACATACCCTGCCCGTATAGACGCACAAATTTATGATGACCTAATGAAGATTAAAGATTTGGATAACCGTTCCATCAATTCTCTACTTCAAGAAGGTGCCAGATTGGTTCGTAACAAATATGTAGAACAGGTTGCCCAAGATAGGAAAACCAGAACCACCCTACAATCACGATACGAAATGTCTAAGTGATGGATATAACCCTTCACTCAAAACGAATTGACGCATCCAGTAAGAAACTGGTGACACTTGGTAATGAATACTCCAAACCGAAGTCCGATGAGATAACTGCGAGAAAAGTCCTCGTGAAGATGTTTCTGGAAGTTGCACAACAGAACACCCTGATTGGAGAACAGATTGCTCAGTTGGATAGAAATATCAAACTGAAATCTTGAAAATTAGGGGGGGTTTTAACTCCCCCGAATTTGAGGTGCAGAAATCCTTATTTTATGCGGTTTTTGATGTTGGATTTTGGTGGGGTTTTATTCAACTGATTAACTCCCCCCAAAAACTGCTCAACACTTCCAATATATAGATGCAATAGAGACACCTCACCGGTTAGAGGTGTGATGTGATTGTATGCAAACACTAGATTATTGATATGTGGGTATATAAAACTAACCAAAAATAGGACTCAATAAATGGGGGTATGAAAATGAATCCGGATTTAATTGAAGATTTCTATCCAAGAACTCTTTTGCAACGACATCAGTAAAGTCTTGGTTCTTTGTGTATCGCACTTCTTGTGATTTATCTTGTTTTACTGTCGGGGTAGAGAAAACTAGTCCGGAGTTAACCGCAGAGACCAAACCTTGCTGTGCCACCAAAACTGAACGCATAGTAAAGTCAAATGGGGTGTCTTTTGACTGAAGTTTAGGGACACAGTGGAAAAGCATATCCCCACTATCTAATCCTTTACTCAAAAGATGTATTGTTGCTCCGACATAACTGGGATTGCTGTCGTAAAGTGCCCAAAAATTGCATGAAGAACCTCTGTAATAAGGGGAAAGACCCATATGAATGTTAATTGCACGATGTTCCACAAGAAAATCGATTAACCACCCCTTGATGTAACTCGCACCAAAGACAACATAGACATCGGATTGAAGTGCATCAGATAGTTGATTTCTATCAAGTTTATTTAAGTCCCCTGATTTAATTGAGAGAGTTCTAACATTGTTTGGCAGGAAACTGATGTCTCCAAATATGTTTCTTTCTGATTGAATTACATTTTGGAAGTAGGTCTGCATGATTTCAGACTTTTTGAAAAAGTCATTAACTTGACCAGGAAAAACCGTATTTACTTCACTAACCAAAAAGACCGCATCACAAATTTTTGAAAATTCTTTTGCTAGATTTAGATGTCGTGGTTGGTTACTGCTAAAAATTGTAACTTTCATAAACGCATCTCCTTGAAGACATTGGCATGGTCTTCCCGGGGAATCTCAAGAGGGGAACGAATTTCTTTCACCGACATACTAGACCTAAATCCGATATCTATTTTCATACTTTTAAGAATTTCTAGAGTGGTTTCGTTATAGTCACCACATGGGTGTGACATGACTCTGATAGGTTTGCCAATTAATCCTGCCAAATGGTCATAGTTATTTTTATACTCTAATTCTTGCTCTTCTCTGGTCAATTTGCTCATCTGGGTTGGGTGTGAATATGAGTGCAAACCAATCAAATGACCCTTAGATTCGGTGGCAACCAAGTCTTCCTCTGACATCCATAGGTCTTGCTTTGCAGTATTCACATCAAAATCATTTTGAATCATCAAATCATTCATGAGTTCATCGTATTGATTTCCAACTAGATATTGGTCTCTGAGATATCGGAACCATTTGTCGTTTTCGGTATAAAAGGGAAATGCTGCCAAATAGTTTAGTTCTGAGTATTTCGCATGATGCCGAGAAAACTCTGCCGCATCCATTTGTTCAACTGAATCAAAGAAATCTTCGTAAAACTTGTCAATATCCGAATAGCAAGCAGTTCTAAAATACCTGTAGACTTCCAATGGGTCGGGGTTTTGACCGAAAGCACTGCTGTAAACGAAGAAGAATGCCTGAATACCTAATCTCTCCATAACTGGAACAGCAATGTCATATTGGCATTTCAATGCGTCATCAAAAGACAGACAAATATCAGTATCTTTTAGGGTCCCCCTCTCAAAGTTTTCCTTGTATTGACTGGCATTTAGAATGGAGTAGTGCTTGTTTAACCAATCAATCATTTGGATGAAATCAGAAGAACTCAAACTCCCCTGATTAGGCAAATGTTTGTCATCATGAAAGTGATGGAACATCACTGAATGAGTAGTTTTATTCATCTTTCATCACCATATTAAAGAAATAATTTTACCATCCCTAAGTCAGTTTTTTGCTTGCTTGAAAACACTTCATACAAACAAGATGATATTCACTAGTTAAATCAGATTTGTTATCAAAATTCTAGTTCGTTAGAACTTGTTAGGTGGTAAGATATCATCATGAAAGACATTCTTCATATCTACACTCGTGTAAGTAGTGCCGGAGTTATTGTCAATAGTTGTGGATGAGAAAATTTCAAATCCTTCATTTTTTTCACGCGGCCTCTTCCTTGAAGACTCCATCTTTACAAAACACACCCTCAATAACCCTGGGGATTAGCTTGTATCCACGTAGCTTTCGCCAGTTCTTTTCAGCCTCCAGGCAGAGCTTCCAAACCATACTTAATGTTGCCGCCCTTGAACCACAGCCCCTGGTTCTCTTCGTTCTAAGGCGGACAGTAGCAAAGGTTGACTCAATCGGGTTGGTCGTCCTGATGTGAGTCCAGTGCATCGCCGGAAATTTGTAGAACGTGAACAGCTTCTCCCTGTCCTTTTCCAGACACTGGGTGGCCCTGGGGTATTTAGCCTGAAAGGAATCAATGAATAAGTCATAGGCTTTAAGAGCATTCTGCTCGGTATCTGCCATATACATTTCATGAATCATTGACTTGGCCTTGCCCTGGATATTCCTGGGCATTTTGTTTAACACATTCGCTGTCTTGTGCGCCCAGCAACGCTGTTTTTTTGTTTCGGGAAAGATTTCATCCAGGGCATTCCAGAAACCCAGCGCACCATCCCCAATGGCCAGCCTGGGGGCGGTGGTGAGACCCCGGGCTTTCAGTTGGAGCAGTATCTCCCTCCAGCTTTGTGAGCTTTCCCTGTATCCGTCACTGACGGCTAGAAGTTCCTTCTTCCCATCCTTGTCAGCTCCCATGATTACAAGAATGCAGCTCCTTTGATCATCAAGCCTTACATTGAAGTAGATGCCGTCCACCCAGATGTAGGCGTATTCCTTAGCTTTCAAATCACGTTTCTCCCACTGAAGAAACTCATCTTCCCAGAACCTTTTCAAGCGGACTATGTTCGTCGCCGACAGTCCGGCAATACCTTCACCCAGAATCGAGGCAAGAGCTGTCTGGAAAGCAGATGTGGACACACCACTGAGGTACAGCGCCGGAACAAGGTTGTCGATACTGGGAGTTCTGCGCATATAGGTTGGCAGTATGGCACTGGTGAAGCGATCCTCTCGCTTGCTCTTTAATTTCCTGTCATCCACTCCTGGAACCTTGATTTGCATTTGACCAACCCCTGTCACAATTTTTCGTTGGGCGTGGTAACCATTGCGTACAACCTTGCGCTGATTATTCTGATCACGCTCATGTTTATGGGCATTGATGTAGTCTTCCACTTCTAACTCCAGGGCATGAATAAGCATCTTTCTGGCTCCCTCTCGCAAAACCTGATCCAAAACCGATTCTGTTTCGCTTTTCAGCACTTCCGAATCATTTCCGTTTGTTGTAAACTCTTCCATAGAGCATCTCCTTTCTGTTTGGCTTTTTCACCAATTATTTTACAGAAGGATTTGCTCTTTTTTTACCCCATCCACAACTTTTGACTATATCTCGAAAGATTCCGGTGTGGAGTGGATTGGGGAGATTCCTGAACATTGGGAGGTATTAGAGTGCAAATACGGATTTGATATAAAACTTGGGAAAATGATTCAGAATAATCCTATAAGTGATAAAGATGAATATGTTACCTACTTAAAGGCCGTGAATGTTAATTGGATGAAAGTAGATTCTGAAACTGATAATAAGATGTGGGCCACCCCAAAACAAATTAAAGATTTCAGTGTTCAAATAGGAGATCTACTAGTATGTGAAGGTGGTGAGGTTGGCAGAGCTGGAATAATCGAAGATATACCTGAAAAATGTATTATGCAAAATGCCCTTCATAGAGTTAGGGAAACCAAAAAATCGATTAACAAATTTCTTTATTATTTTATGCATCATGCCGTAAGTTCTGATTGGCTAAATATCCTTTGTAATAAGGCCACAATTGCCCACTTCACTTATGAGAAATTTGGATGGATGAAAATCTCATTGCCTCCAAAAGAAGAACAAGATTTGATTTCAAAATTATTGAATTCAGAGTGTTTGAGAATTGATCAGATTTCGGATAAAATCAAAAAATCCATCACCCTCCTCAAAGAATACCGCTCCTCCCTAATAACCCACGCCGTTTCCGGCCAGCCTGTGCCGGGTTTGGCAGGGCAGACAGGTCAAATCGATATCACCCAAAACGAAGGTTCAAAATGATATTTGCCGTAATTACGAATGTCAAAAATCAGCACCGCAAATTTTTGGGCTTGATTTCTCACCTAATTGGGGAGATAATACGGGAAACAGTACCTGTCGTGGCTCTGTCATAAGCGGTCTGGAACCCCTTCGCCGGGGCCGGGTCTTCATAATGGGCACCTCTAAAAGGTTTTTCAGAGGTGCCCATTATCGATCAGAGACGGGAAAACAGAGCATTGAACTGGAGGCTGCATGAACGATCATCTTGAACAAGACACACGGGAAGAATTGGCCACCTCTCTGGGAGAGAGCAGTGGTGTGGAACTGGATAACCCCGAAGAGGAAGTTCATCCCTTTGATCCCTTGAAAGTCTCCCTATATACAAAATCACTCACCGCTTCTGACTGCATCAAAAGAATGGAGCAGGGAACCATAAACCTGTCCCCGGACTTCCAAAGAAACGAAGTTTGGGACGACGTGCGAAAAAGCCGTTTGATTGAATCGCTTATGCTCAAGATTCCTCTTCCCATGTTTTATGTTGCCTCCGATGAAAAGGAAAACTACCAGGTAGTCGATGGCCTGCAACGTCTTTCCACCCTTAGGGCCTTTGCGTCAGACAAATCCATGAAGCTGAAAAAACTGGAGTTTTGGGACGAACACAACGAGCGTGGTTTTGACGAACTGCCCCCGCATCTCCAGAACAGAATAACGGAGGCCAACTTCAGTTTTACCATCATCGATCCAGGCACGCCCGATAGAGTGAAGAGAGATGTCTTTAAAAGGATTAATACCGGCGGACTGCCCCTGACCGATCAGGAAATACGCCATGCCCTGTACACCGGCCCGGTTACCGAGCTGTTAAAAGTATTGGTCAACAGTTGTGTATTCAAGCGCGTAACGGACGACAGAATCAAAGATTCCCGCATGGCGGGCCGGGAACTTGTTCTGCGCTTCCTCTCCTTTCTAATTCGCAAGCCCGGGGACTATAGAGGAACCATGGACGAATGGCTCAGCCATACCATGCAAATTATCAATCTTATGCCGACATTGCCCAGAGATAAATTGAGGGACATTCTCAATGAAAACAATAGAGCTGATTTCAACCTGCCTGAAATACAATTCACAAAGATTGATACAATCAAGGAATTTTTCTTTCGGGCCATGGACAGGGCGTATGTTATTTTCAAGGAATATGCCTTTAGAAAAACCCTTCCTTCGACCGACAGACGTTCACCGATTAACAAGGGCTTGTTTGAAGTCTGGTCAGTCATTCTGGGAGAGATGAACGAAGGAGAATTTGAAGGATTAAAAAACAATAAAGACCGGTTATTTAACAAATTGCACGAACTCTACGGCGATAAAGAATTTTACCGATCCATTTCAGTGGGAAGCCATAAACCCCACTATGTACGTCTCCGGTATGAAAAACTGCGTGAATGCGTTACGGAATTGATCAAAGGGGAATATCCATGATTACCCGTATCCATATCCGCAACTTCAAGTCCCTGGTGGAGCAGGAATTTTCGCTTTCAATCAACGTTGTTTTGAAAAGTTATGTGAGGATCATCAAAAAGCTATCTGTCGGGTTTTCCTGAGTGTAAAAGAGAAGGGTTACCAGGCTAAAGACAGCGGCGAAGGGATGAAACATGTCGGAGCGGCTGGAAATCAGCCGCTTTATGAATTGAAGGTGTTCCGCCCAGTCTCTTTGCGGGTGTTCTTTGCACTGAAGGACGAAAAAGTCTGGATTGTTTCGATGATGAGTGGAAAGGCCGGGAAAGGCAAAGACCAGGACGAGGCGATTTCCAACGCGAAAAAACAACTTGGCTTATGGCTGGGAATCTGAAACACCGTTCCTCCCTAATCACCCATGCCGTTTCCGGCCAAATCAATATCACCCAATACGAGGTTTCAGAATGAGTAATTACGATGAGGCCACCTTTGAATCGGCCATAGAGATTTATCTATCAGAACACGATAAATACATCAAACGGGATCATACTCAGTTTGACCGGAAACTGTGTATCGATACGGAAATCTTCTGTAACTTCGTAAAGGAATCCCAACCCAGGGAATGGGATTACCTGGAACAGATTCACAAGGATAAAACCTCTCAATATATTATTAACGACCTCACTCGTTCATTGGACTCCGATCAGGAAGGTTGTCTCAACGTACTCCGTCATGGTTTCAAATGTTACGGAAAAACTATTAAAGGGGCCTACTTCAAACCTGTTACAGGAATGAATCCAGATACTAAAGCGTTGTATGAAAGTAATAAACTCACCATCGTCCGACAGATCCGATATTCTGAATCCCACAACAACAGTATCGATGTAGTTCTCACAGTAAATGGAATCCCTGTTGTTACAATGGAACTGAAGAACCAGATGACCGGTCAGAATGTCTCCCATGCCAAACATCAGTATAAGATTGACCGTGATCCTCAAGACAAGATATTCCAGTTCAAGAAACGATCCCTCGTCAACTTTGCCGTGGATACGGATGAAGCGTTCATGACTACCAGACTGAATAAGAAGGGAACTAAGAAGGTCAAAACAGAAACCATGATATTCCCCAGGTATCATCAACTCAATGTTGTAAGGAAACTAATCTCCACTTCCCGAGAAGAAGGACCGGGAAACAACTATCGTATCCAACACTCGGCAGGATCGGGGAAGTCAAACAGTATCGCGTGGGTCGCCCATCGCCTCGCCTCTCTTCATACCCAGGATGATAAAAAGGTGTTCAGTTCGGTAATTGTTGTTACTGACAGACGAGTTCTCGATCAACAGTTGCAGAATACGATTTATCAGTTTGAACACAAAGATGGAGTTGTGAAGAAGATCGATCAGAACTCCACTCAGTTGGCCGACTCTCTCACATCTGGAACTCCGATCATTATCACTACTCTCCAAAAGTTTCCATTCATTATTCAAAAAGTTGGAGACCTGAAAGATAGAACCTATGCCGTTATCGTCGATGAGGCCCATTCTTCCATGGGAGGTCAAACGGCCTCTGAGATGAAAGGTGTTCTTGGGGATCAGGTTTCGGTTTATGAGTCTTCATCCCCATAACATCTCTCAGAAAGTCGAAGTCATTGTAGAACACTTCCGAACCCATACGAAACATAAACTGGAAGGACAGGCGAAGGCAATGGTTGTCACTCGAAGTCGTCTCCATGCCGTCCGTTACAAATAATCTATTGATAAATATCTGAAAGAGAAGAACTACAATGATATTGGAACCCTCGTGGCATTTTCCGGGACTGTGGATGATGAAGGTGTCCCCTATACCGAAGTCGGAATGAATGAGGGGATCAAGGAAAAGGAACTTCCCGAGAAGTTTGGAACTGATGATTTCTCATTCCTCATCGAGGCGAATAAATATCAAACCAGATTCGATCAACCTCTCCTTCATAGTATGTATGTGGATAGAAGTCTCGGAGGTATACAGGCCATCCAGACCCTTTCCCGTCTGAACCGAACCACCAGAGGAAAGAATGATACCTTCGTTCTGGATTTTGTAAATGAACCGGAAGAGATCCAGAGTGCCTTTCAACCCTATTATGAAAAGACCATTGTTGGGGAACGATCTGAATACGGAAAACTATACGAACTCCAAAACAAACTCAAAGGATTCAATGTTTACTTTGAGGAAGAGGTTAATGAATTCTGTAGATTCTTCTTTTCATCCAGGAAGAGACTGAATCCGAAAGACCACTTGCACCATGAGTTTGGAGCAGACGATGAACCTCATTACTTCTGCACCGGCCTCCCAGTCGGAGTGAACAATGACCTGGTTTCCCCGTGGATAAAGAACAGGGCATCGCGGGGGCCGGGCATTCGTTCTTTCCGAAATCCTTTCGATGGTTGGAGTAATCGGCTTGTTTCCTTCTTTTCAATTGGAGTTCCCCACCACAGGCAGGCACTACCGAGGCTTGCATTCAATACTTCGCCCCTCTTCACGACTCTGAACAAATAGTTTCTTCTCTTCTCGTTCAAAGCCTCCTCATATAATTATTGGGGCTTCACTACCTTTATTCAGTTTTCGGTGAAGTCAGTTTAAGGGTACCTCAAAAACAGCTTTAGGAAATTGACGAAATGGCGGCGCGTTCCTCGGAGCTTTGCTCCTGTGGCGGTGTGTTCCTCGGGCTACGCCCTGCGGTACACACCTGGTAGCGGTACGCACCTGCTTACGTAAGCATTTTGACAACGCAGTAGCGGCAGAAAAGATCGAGTCAATAACTAAATGGGTTTTTTAGAGGTGCCCTTAACAAAGGCTCAATATCCGAAACTCACAGACTCGGGAAGTCCCCCTTTAATTGGGGGTGATATTTAACAGTAGCACGCTTTTATCTTTTGGTACAATGGGCAACAGTATATATTTCCTTAAAAACCTGAATATTTTCACCTTGTTTTCGTTGACCCATAGGCTTTTTTCTGACAATTTTTCGCATGATTTTGATTTTTCTGCTCCAGTTTGAGCATGCCTCCCATCAATTCTGCCGCCATTTTGCAGTAGTCGTTGCCGTGTAGGTTTTCCTTCGTGCGCTTATCTCCAGGATGCTTTATTGTTCTGGACTTATTTCAGCGTTAGTCAATCTGTGATTCTCCATCTTCCAATTTATGTGCAGACCTTCGCGAACCAGCAGTTCTTTGATGGACAGGCTTACTGCGTTCTTCAATTTGCGGTCGTAGGACATCAATTCACAGTAATCCTCCATGGTTTCTTTAAGGGTCTGGCATTCTATTTCTCGCAACGCCCGGACAATCTGCCCGTTTTGCATGAATTTCAAGCCGTCCCTGGAAAAGCAATCTTCTGGTTTTAGCTGGTGCGTTAGCGCACGGACAACGAAGTACAGATCGCGTTCCCATAGGCCGGCATAGTCGATAAGCCTGGCCAGCACCGCCATGGTCAACACCGGGGGACGGGTATCTTGCTGCTCTGGCGCAGTCCCCCTTCATTTGGGGGTGATATTCAACGACATGGGGAAACAAATAAAAAATCAAATAGGTGCAGTCCCCCTTCATTTGGGGGTGATATTCAACGCAGCTAAGGAAGGAGTTAAAGCTGGGGAGGTGCAGTCCCCCTTCATTTGGGGGTGATATTCAACTGAAAACCGGTTGATCAATGAGATTTCTTTGGTGCAGTCCCCCTTCATTTGGGGGTGATATTCAACCTTGGTTTTGAGGGAAAGAAGTTTTGATGGTGCAGTCCCCCTTCATTTGGGGGTGATATTCAACACTCCTCAAGAGGTCATTCACAGTCTCCCGGTGCAGTCCCCCTTCATTTGGGGGTGATATTCAACCATAGGAGGTAATGCGAAATGGCTGAAAGGGTGCAGTCCCCCTTCATTTGGGGGTGATATTCAACTTATAAAAACCACCCCAGTGACGCAGCGGGGGTGCAGTCCCCCTTCATTTGGGGGTGATATTCAACAGTAGCACGCTTTTTTCTTGTGGTACAAAGGGTAACAGTATATTTTTCCTTAAAAATCTGAATAATTTCACCTTGTTTTCGTTGACCCATTGGCTTTTTTCTGACAATTTTTTGCTTGATTTTGATTTTTCTGCTCCTGTTTGAGCATGCCTCCCATCAATTCTGCCGCCATTTTGCAGTAGTCGTTGCCGTGTAGGTTTTCCTTCATGCGATTATGTCCAAGATGCTTTATTTGTTTTGGACTTATTTCAGCGTTGGTCAATCTGTGATTCTCCATCTTCCAATTTATGTGCAGACCTTCGCGAAGCAGCAGTTCTTTGATGGACAGGCTTACTGCGTTCTTCAATTTGCGGTCGTAGGACATCAATTCACGGGTTTTGTTTACCCAATAAGTAAGATTGAGATCACAGGTCTTGTTTCTTAGCATGTTCAGATGGGACAGTTTGTTTCTGATTTCACACAGACCATCATCCTGCAAATACCCTCTACCAAAGTAATCCTCCATAGTTTCTTTAAGGATCTGGTATTCTATTTCTCGCAACGCCCAGACAATCTGCCCGTTTTTCAAGAATTTCAAGCCGTCCCTGGAGAAGCAGTCTTCTGGATCAGGCTGGTACTGGTGCGTTAGCGCACGGACAACGAAGTACAGATCGCGTTCCCATAGGCCGGCATAGTCGATAAGCCTGGCCAGCACCGCCATGGCCAACTGGTAAAGGCGGATGTGATTGACAAAGCGGAACTGTGCCGCCGCTTCCCGGTGTTTGTAGATTGTATCAACCACATGCCTGTATTCTTTGTAATCATCATCATTGAGCTTTCTTCTTTTTTCCCATTTTTTATGCAGTTCATCTTTTGTACGATGCGCTTCGTCAATGATGGATTTTCCAGTTTCGGAAGATTTCTTTTCCATTTCTTCAAGGGTATTTTTGTGACGTTGGGAAATCTTTTGTCTTTTGTAAATAGGAAACAGCCTGTCGTGCAAGCCAAAGCGTAGCATCTCACGGAGGCCGCGGAGGGGCAGGACGAACTCCTGGTTTTGGGAGTCCGATAAGGAACGCCCGTATTCCGATTCAAACAACTCATCATCTTCAAACAGTTCTTTCATTTCCTTTGGAACCGACATGGTTTTGCCGCCGCCGTCGAAGCGGGCATCGTGCATGTCCAGATACAGGCGCATCACGGTTTGGCATCCAGCCACAAGCCCTTCCTCATCCGGCTGGTTGGAATTGGCCTTCTCTGTCAGTACCTGCCATTTTTCAAGCTGATGCCGCAGGGTAGACACGGCTCCTACGGGAACCATGAACAGCATGAAGTAAAGCCGCTTTTGCCAGCATTTGGCATCGTCTGATATCTCTGGCTCATCCAGGGCGGGAAATTCTTTATTCTCCTGCTCATGCAAATTCCTCTGCAGAAATCCCCACCCTTCATCTTTCAGAAAATCATCGAAGGCAAAGGCAAAAACATCCATTTTCAGCTTCTCAACATAGTCGGCAAGTTTTTTTGCCTGTTCGGTATCATGGTCATAGCCGCGCTGAACACGAAATTCCGTTGCCTTTTCCGCATAGGTCTCCTCAATGAATCGGCTAAGCAGTTCCTTGCTGTTATTGTACTGGTCGAAGGAGGCTATTCTCTTAGCGGCCCTGGATTCAGTCATCTCTTGTTTGTTGATTTTGAGTGTTTCCCTATTGCTTCGGTCTTTAGACCTTTTTATGCAACATTTAATTTTTTCACATCTTGCGTCATCAGTAATCCAGCCAGGGAAACTCCTCTCATAGAGCAGTTTCAGGGTGCCGTATCGACAGCCCAGGGCGGGATTTTTCTGCAAGTTCCTTTCCCTTGCCGGGGGGGGTAGCTTCATTCCCAGTCTGTTGTTCTTATTGTTCTCCAAAACCCGGTTAAAGCGCGACAAGGGCAATGAGGTGTCCGCCGGGTCCCAAACAGCATTGTAGAGACGTTGAAGATCAGCCGGCTCTATGTAGTGATGACATTGCAGGGCTTCCAGGCTGTCTCTTACTCGTTTGGCCTGGTTTTCACGGTCTTTTTTCCAGAGATTGTCGATGAAGTTTTTGACATTTTGGAGGTTTTCAGTGGAGATTTGAATCTTCTTTATGGCTTCGCAAAATTCGTTCTGGTTCTTGAAGTGAAAGCTGTTATTGCGTAATTTTTTCCATGCTGTAATGGAATATTTCAGCAATTCCCTGGGGTTCGCAATACCCTCTCTGTTGCCAAAGAGTTTCTTTGCCTGCGCTTCCAGGTGTTCATCCTTCGCCTGAATATGCGAATTCGTTTTCATCGTAAAAATATCCTTGCCGTCGTGTTTGTCGGCCCAAAGGCAAAGGCTGTGGTTGGCCAGGCTGACAGCCTGCTTCCACACCCTCACAAGTGCCTCGTTGCGTTTGATTTCGGCCTGGCCGTCGGACAGCCAGTACTTGCTGTTGGAGATGTCTTCTCCCTTCGGTGTGTAATGGATGACTTTTCCCAGCCGGATGAGTTGGGCTATATTCTGGTTTTTTTGGCGGTTGTGGATAAGCCTGTACAGTTCATTCCTGCATTGAGGCAGTTTGAACTTTTTGTGCTGCAGCATACCCTTATAGGCGGATTTCACCATCTCATGTACGGCGAACACATCGGGATGCCTTTCTTTTGCCTCCTCAATAGATAGTTGACCAAAGATGGTTTCATAGTGGGCATACAGAGTCCTGAAAATATATGTTTTGATTTTAGAAGGAGATTTTGTTTTGTTGGCCTCCTCATAAATACGCTTTACAGGATCGTCGTCTCTTGCAGGCATGTATTCGTCAAACTGGGCCTTCAGGTTTTTTCCTGTCCACAGCGAGGCGGAATCATTCCTGGGAAACACCGATTTTTCTACGGATCGGAGTTGGAAATCTATCTTGCCGGACCGTTTTCCCTGTGTTATTTCCTTCGGGCTCAAGGAATACGCCCGACAGTGGAGGTGTTCATGGATTTTTTCAACGACTCTATCCAGGTTGGCATCACAAAGCTTTTCAGGCTCTGCTTTTTCAGCGAAGATGTCATACCAGCGGCCTTTAAGGCGGGCTTTATCGTCTTCTTTTGTTTTTTTGCCATTATCTGTCCAATATGGGTGCAGTTTCCAGCGCCAGTTTTTATAGTGACTGCCACTATCCGTATAATCTTCCCCTGAACCAAGTAGTTTTTCCTTCTTGATATACTCCCATGCCTTCATGCCTAACTTTTCCCTGATAGATGATTGCATATTAGTTGGCTTAGCCTTGTTCCTGGGCTTGGCAATAATTTTATCTATTGTGGATATCCATTGGGCAATGATGAAATTAGGCGCGGCATTTAGGGAAGACAGGGAAATGGAAGAATCTTCCCCGGTTTTAATTAGCCTACGTTCGGACCTGCCATTTTTTTCTGTAACCGAACGACCGTATGGCCTGACAATTTTCATAGGGATCCTCCTGTATTTCTTGACTGGCTTCTCAAGGTGAGTGGAATTTTATTACTGTACCCGAAGATCCGCCCAAAAGCAATGGATTGTGGGGTTGAGATGATTTTTTTAACCAGATAGGGACTTCGGAACATGGAGATTTTGGGCTTAACGAAGATACGAATTTTTTGTTTTCCTCTGTCCTGAACCTCGGGTGTTACCTATGTCTTGACCCCTCCGGAAACAGGAACAACTCAAGAACCAGGGGTCAAAAATAACAAAAAATTCGCTCCCGCCCCTTGACATCCCGGCATAATCACGGTATACTGAATATATGCAAGCACTCAGCACTCAGCACTCAGCACTCAGCACTCAGCACTCAGCACTCAGCACTCAGCACTCAGCACTCAGCACTCAGCACTCAGCACTCAGCACTCAGCACTCAGCACTCAGCACTCAGCACTCAGCACTCAGCACTCAGCACTCAGCACTCAGCACTCAGCACTCAGCACTCAGCACTCAGCACTCAGCACTCAGCACTCAGCACTCAGCACTCAGCACTCAGCACTCAGCACTCAGCACTTAATTTCTAATAGTACAAAAAATTACATTTCAGGCAGCCCCGATATCTTCTCCGGGAGCGATCTGTCCTTTCATCCCTATTCACATCTCGAAAATGAAAAACCGGGTTCACCGGTTTTTTTAGATTTAACACTTCATGGAGGTAAATCATGACCAGGATTATTGGATACAATCTTCTGAAAACGGCATTCATACTATACGTTGGTACGATTTTATTGACGGGATGCGGCTCCCCAGCGGAATCGAAATCCTCGGAGGCGAACATAAGCGAGCTGACCCTCACAATCGGAGGCAAGGAGTATCAGGCCGATTTTTCCGGCGGCACTACCGCCATGATTGAACTGCCTTCCAGAGGAAACATTCCGCAGACGGTAACGGTTGCCAGTGTTACCCTCTCTGCCGGGGCCAGCGGCCTAGCCACAGAGGATGAGCTGAAGGTAAGTAACAACCAGATTAGCATCACCGTTACCGCCGAGGATGGTACGACAGTGCCTTACACCGTATCACTGACATTTGCTATAGACGCTTCGGAGCTGGCCAGATCAGAAAGTACCGAGACATTAAACAACAATATAGCGCCGGATAAGTACCGCGTAAACTACGTAGCCTTTAGTATTGAAGCCGCATCTGCGGGAGATTACCGCCTGGCTCTTCGTGCAGCATCAGAGGATAAGCCAACCGTCAGCGAAATTAAAGGCGCCAGTGCTACCATCGTACGCTCCCTTACCTCTACGCCTATAAATGTTTTCATGGGGTTTCATATGGATACGAAGCTATTTGATGCGTCTACCGATTGGACGAGCGCATCCTACAAAGGAGCATCGGATAAATCACTAACGCAAACAGTTGTCGATGGGGCGGCCCTCCAGGCAGAGACCGCCTACAAACTCTTTGCAGTAAAGGAGGAGGCGAATGCCGATACCGTGTATGAACTTCTTAGTTTTACAACAGATGCGCCACCCAGCCCAACAATAGGGGGTGTGTTTTTTTATAACTTTCCTACAGAACACACCTATACACTTAAAACAGGGGAGCCATTCTTGCTGCAAGCTTTGCTGCGGGGTATTCTCGTTGGAAGCATAGGAGTAAGTGAAAAGGCTTCTACTGGAACTCTAATTCTAATTACAAAGCTTTCTTACACAAGTGATTCTGTTCACCTTACAAGCCTAGGTGCGAATCTTGTTTATTCTTTTGCATCATTGATGACCTCTGAACCTAAGAGTGTTTCAGTTGTATCTAAAGAATTTAGACCTTATAACGAAGAATTCATAGGATTTAAATATGAACATGGAAATGGACACATAATAGAAGCAAATTTCACTATCCTCGAATAATTCTTGATAATACACGCAGATCGGTACAGTTCCGGTCTGCGTGTATTTGATATAACTCACTCCGAAATCAACGAATCCTGGCCAAACCATCCTTCAGCAATCTGCCCAGTTTTTCAGCCGGCTCTTTGAACTGACTCATGAAAATCATACCGGCAATGATATAGGGCTTGTAACTGGCTTCCTTGTACAGCGGTATGCGATAACGATCAAAAACGGACGCTTCCACTTCACCTTTTTTGCAACTGACACCAGTAATATCCGCCGGCAGACAATGCATGTAAAGAGCCCTGGAATTCTTCGTTGCTGCCATCAAGTCTTCGGTGCATTCCCAGGCCCTGTGATTTCCATTCTGCTCCAGCAACTTCTTTTCCAGAGTCTTGATACCAGCCGAATCGCCATTTCCATAGAGAATGGTTCGTTCTTCCATGGCGGCGAAGGGAGCCCAGCTTTTGGGATAGACAATGTCCGCGTCTTCGAAAGCATCGGCCATGCTATGAGTTTTCTTGAAGCTGCCGCCGTTTTCCCCAGCCTGTTTCCGGGCAATTTCTTCCACTTCGGGCATCACTTCGTAGCCCTCTGGATGGGCCAGAACAACGTCCATGCCCAGGCGGCTCATCAAACCAATGATTCCCTGGGGAACGGACAGGGGTTTACCGTAGGAGGGGCTGTATGCCCATGTCATGGCTATCTTCCGACCTTTCAGATTATTGATGTTACCGCCGAAGTGATTGATCAGGTGCAGGGCATCGGCCATGCTCTGAGTGGGATGATCAATGTCACACTGGAGATTGACCAGAGTTGGACGCTGCTCAAGGACACCATCCTTATGACCCTCTTCAACTGCCGCGGCCACATCTTTCATATACGTATGACCTTTTCCGATATACATATCATCTCGAATACCGATAACATCGGCCATAAACGAAATCATATTGGCCGTTTCCCTCACCGTTTCACCATGAGCAATCTGGCTTTTTCCCTCATCCATATCCTGAACCTCTAACCCCAGCATGTTACACGCACTGGCGTAGCTGAACCGTGTGCGGGTGGAATTGTCCCGAAAAAGACTGATGCCCAGTCCCGAATCAAACACCCTGGACGATATATTTTTCTCCCTCAGTCCACGCAGGATGTCCGCGACCAGAAAAACCGCTTCGATTTCATCCTGAGTTTTATCCCAGGTGAGTAAAAAGTCCTTTTGATACATGTTTGTTTTTTTACTTCTGAGATCTTCAATCATTTTTTGTACGTTCATTTTACTTCCTTTTTATTGATCTTCCGACGAATCACAAAATACCACGGTAAGCATTAAATTGCGGTGATTAAACTGTTGCCGGAGATTCTCCGATTGTCAATTAATTCTTCCCAACTCCCTGAGTATCTTCTCAGGAGAAAACGGCCATGAACGCATCCAGACACCAACAGCATCATGAATTGCGTTTGCCAGAACGGGTGCTGCCCCGTTAACCGATACTTCCGCGATGGATTTCGCTCCGAAAGGTCCATAGGGATCATCGGTTTCCACCAGAATGGCCTGGAAATCTTCAGGAACATCCCCTATCATTGGAACACCATAACCGCGAAGGTCAGCATTCAAACAACGACCTTCTTCATCCAGTATCAATTCCTCGTACAAGGCATGACCGATGGACTTCAGCACTCCGCCATAGATCTGTCCTAGAGCATATTCGGGGTTAATGGGAACACCGGCATCCTGTAAGGCATAGTATTTCTGTACCGTTACTTTTCCTGTTCTGGTATTGACAGCGACCTGAGCAAAATGGGCGCCATAGGGAAAGGAGAAATACTCGGTGGTGAAGCTGGCACTGGCAATTAACTGTCCGCTACCTTCCCCTCCCTGAGTATGCCAGGCAAGCTTCTTAAACGTCATTTCCCCTTTTTTGCCCACCACTTTTGAGGGATGCTCTATCTGGAGATCTTCGGGATCTTCATCCATCAGCCGGGCTGCTTCCATCTTGATCATTTCAGCCATTTTCATTGCGGCATTTCTTGCCGCTCCACCAGAAAAATAAGTGCCGGATGACGCGTAAGCACCTGTATCGAAAGGAGCCATATCCGTATCTCCAGATTGCACTGTGATGTTGTCCATGTCTGTTTTCAGGACTTCGGCAGTCATTTTCGCTGTAACGAGATCAAGACCCGTACCAATGTCGGCCCCACCGGACTGCACAAGGAGGGTTCCATCACCCAGCATTTTGACGGTGGCATTGGCCATGTCCAGACCGGGTAGTCCGGAGCCCTGTTGAATCGTAACGACTCCCTTGCCAATTCTCACATCAGGGTCGTTTGAATCCTCCTGGATTCCCCATCTTATCATTCTGGCCCCTTGCTTCAATGCTGGTCCCAGTCCGCAACTCACCGCGGGTACGGCCTTGCCCTCTCTTCCTTCACCCAGAGACTTAAGAATTTCCAGCATGGCACCCTCTTTCACACGATTCAGCTCAATAAATTCCAGATGGTCCATGCCGAGTTCCTCGGCCAGTTCCTTGATGGCTACCTGTAAGGCATAATTGGCCTTTGGAGCCCCATATCCCTGGTAGGCCCCTGTCGGCGGGCGGTTGCTATAATAAGCCGTTACATCAAACCTGGCGTTATCGCAGAGAAATAATGGCAGTGATTTTGATACTCCATTCATTGGGACGGTGAGGGCATGAGCTCCGTATGCTCCCTGATTTGATTCCACATTCATATACATCGCGGTGAGTTTACCATCCTTCCCGGCCCCAAGTTTCACCGTGATACGCATGGGTTTTCGGGTAGAACACCCGATAAATTCCTCTTCCCGACTGTACTGCTGAAACACAGGTCGCCCCGTCTTCCAGGCACAGAAAGCAACAAGGTCTTCCAATAAGATATCCTGCTTGCTGCCATATCCACCTCCCACCCTTTCTTTGATAACCCGGATACGGTTCTCCGGCAGGTCGAGAAGGGTGGAAATTATGCGGCGTACATGGTAGGGCACCTGGGTGGAGGCATGGACGATGAGACGATCTCCTTCCAGCCGGGCATAGCAGGTATGTTTCTCCAGTGGTGTGCATTGTATCTGAGTTGTTGTATAGGTTTTCTCAACAATAACATCGGCCTGGGCCAGTCCTTTCTCCAGGTCGCCAATGCCATCGGAAATGGAGGCTGCAATGTTTTTTCGGGGATTACCCCCAATGGGAAACTGATAAAGCACAGGTTCTTCGTCAGCATCAGCCTCCTGGTTCAGGTTATCGAGATCTTCAGGAGCACCGACTTCATAGTGGATTTTTCCTCCGTGGATCAGCGGTGTTTCGGCAGCGATGGCGGCATCCCAGTCCAGGAAGACAGGCAATTTTTCGTACTTGACATCGATAAGACCCAGGGCCTCCTCGGCTGTTTCTTCGCTTTCAGCAACAACGGCGGCCACTCTGTCGCCCACATGGCGTACCTTTCTGGACAGGAGCATGCGGTCGTAGGGAGAGGGTTCAGGGAATCCCTGACCTGCCTGACTATAGGTTTTCCTGGGTACATCCTTATAGGTAAAAACAGCAACAACTCCATCCAGTGATTCAGCTTTTTCAGTATTGACAGCGATAATTCTGGCATGAGCGTGGGGGGAACGCAGTACTTTCAGAAAGCAGGCATCATTCTCCACCCTGTCTTCAACAAAAACCTTCTCACCAGCGGCCATACGGGCTGAATCCTTCTTTGGGGATGGTTTCCCGACAATATTGTAATCCTCACCGAAATGAGGTATGTCAACGGATCCTTTGTCCGGGTTTTTCATTCTTTCCGCAGCCAGAGATATGGCGTCAAAAAACTGTTTGTAGCCAGTGGCCCGATTATAGAGTCCGGAAAGAGCATCCTTGATGTCTTCCCTGGATGGATCCGGTTTTCGTTGAAGAAGTTCCCATATCATCAGAGCTGCTGCGGGTGAATTGTAGCCGGACTGAATACACCCGCATTCCAGCATGGCCTGTTGAACAATGCTGAGGGAACGACCATCCCTCAGGGATTCAATTGTTCGTACATCCCGGCCAGCGAGCTGGGGGGCCAGAAGAAGTCCGGCACATACAATACGGCCATCATAGAGGATGCTGTCGGAACCGGCAAAGCCATACCCATCATCGGAATTACGGACAGATGAGATGCCGATTCGCTGAAGGAATTTCTGCGCGCTCTCCCCTGGCTCTGCTTCCCTGGAGACCGCCCTGCCATTCAGTATGAATTCCACTTTCACGCAAAAACCTCCTTTCCGCAAAGCTCAACTGCATCAGCAATTTTTACGGCGTTCAGATACTGTTTGAAGTCAGCGCTTCCCAGAATATCATCTTCCGGCTGGATGGATTCCATTACAGCCTGCTCCACATCGGCACCTTTCATAACAGCTTCTTCCACCTCTGTAAGCTTCAGAACCTTTGATCCGATACAGCCGGCATAAACAGCCGCCTCTACGATTCTTCCATCACGGCCAACAAGGTGTACAGCGGCTGATACAACCGGTAAAGCCTGATGGGATCGCGACTCTTTTACTACAGTACAATAGCCCTGAACCGGTGGGATGTCAAACTCAAGGATTAAATCCTCCCTGTCTTCAGCCACCCAGGTTTCAACACTGACTTCCACCCCATCACCTGTTCTCAGTGTGGCTCCCAGAGCCAGAAGGACCGGAATGATACAGGAATCCCGTCTATTGGCCCCAACATTTCCGCCAATGGTAGCCATATTTCTAATGGGCCTGCCTGGGATGAATTGAGCGGCTTGGCGCAGTGCCGCAGGCACAACAGAACTGTCGGCAATGTCCTGGAGTGTGGTCGTTGCTCTGATACGGGTGTGTCCATCCTTTTGTCCGATATGACTGAGCTTCAAAGAATCAAGGGAAATAACTTTCTCAACAGGTTTTCCCCATTTACGGAATGGAGCACTGTTGACCTGTGTACCCCCGGCAAGAAAAACATAGCCCGATCGACCCATTTTCGCTGCGTGTTTGAATGATTCAGCCCGTATGAATTCCTTTATCATATTCCCGCCCCCTTGAGCAGTCTCCCTGCCGCGGCCTGTGCTTTGCTGAATAGTTCATCTTCATCCAATCCTGTCAATCGGCCATGATCTACAACAACTTTGCCATTCACTATCGTGTAATCTGTTCCATGATTGTAACCGGAGAAGAGAAACGCGGCCGCGGGATCACTGTGAGATCCGGCATATTCCATTTTGAAAAGATCAAACATGGCAATATCAGCAGCCATTCCTTCCTCCAGTCTGCCGCAGGAGGGGAAGTTCAGCAGTCTGGCTCCATTTTCAGTTCCCATCCGAAAGACATCCCGGGCAGAGAGGGCATCGGATCCCTTTGTTACCCGCTGAAGAAGCAATGCGTTCCGCAATTCGCCCAGCATGTCCGAGGAATCGTTGGAGGCGCTGCCATCCACACCCAGAGCCACATTGATTCCCATTTCCTTCATCTCTGTTACCCGGCATATTCCCGATCCAAGACGCATATTGGAGGTGGGACAGTGACATATCTGGCAGCCGGTTTCCTTGAGGATGGTCAACTCCTCGTCGTTGAAGTGAATGCCGTGGGCAAACCACACATCGGGTCCGGTAAAATCACAGTCCTGCATGACACGCAATGGCCGCCGTCCCCCCATTTCCCGTTCGCAATAACTGTTCTCATCAAGAGTTTCTGCCAGATGGGTGTGGAGAAGCACTCCGTTCTCCCGGGCCAGGGCCGCTGTGTCCCTCATGGACTGCTCGGAGACAGAAAAAGGACTGCAGGGAGCCAGAACAATTTTCCTCATGGATAAATCCGATGGATCGTGGAACTGTTGGATAACTCTCAGGGAGTCTTTGAGAATATCCTCTTCAGACTGCACAACGGTATCCGGCGGCAAACCGCCATCCTTTTTTGATAGACTCATGGAGCCCCTGGTCGGGGAAAACCGTATGCCTGTGGCTTCAGCAGCAGAAAACTGAGTGCCCATGATGTCGGCTGTAACACTTTGCGGATAGAGGTAATGATGATCCGTACTCAGCGTGCAACCTGTTTTGAGGAGTTCCGCTGTGGCCAGGGCTGTTGACCAGTAAATCCCGTCTTCATCCAGATATTTCCAGATCTCATAGAGATACACAAGCCACTTGAACAGTTTGGCATTCTGCACAGCCGGGAGATTTCGGGTCAGTGTCTGATAGAAATGGTGATGCGTATTCACAAGACCTGGAATGACCAGATGCCGGGAAGCATCGATCTCCCGGACATCGCCATCTGGCCGGGGTATGTTCCGGGCAATTCGCCGAATCACACCGCCGTCGTCCATCAGCACATCAACATCACTGAGGGCCTGACTGTCGGCGTCAGTTACTAAAGCATAACAATCCTTGAGGTGAACCATTTTTAATCCTTTGTATAATATTCAATTCTTTTATTGAAAGATTCGATCAGGAAATCCAGTTTGTCCCGAACGGCATAAACACTTTCCCAGTAATCCCTGTCATACCATTGCCTGTTAATCTCTTCGTAAGTTTTTCCCTGCTGTTCCACCCAGGTATAGTACTTCAAATTGTGGATGCGTTTCCGATCTTCATACCGTAGTTCCAGCAGGGCATCTGTGCCGATTCGCTGGAGCATTTCAAAATCTGCTATTGCGTTGTCCCTGGTATAGGCACCGTTTTCCGCCCTTAACTCTTTGAGTCTGGAAGTGTACAGGCCTTCGGAATCGGTGAAGACAGTTATGACGAAGTCTTCCTCGGTGAGTTCGTAGTATCTGGCCAGCTTGATGGCGGTGATCATGTTGCAGATTCCGCTTATACCCATTATATCCAGACGCGATACAAAATCTCCGGGTAAGCCTTTCTCCAATAGATAATCCCGGCCTGTTTTTTCGTTGAACAAACGGAGAAGCCTCATTGTGTGTTCATCATCAACAGCAACCACCATGTCTGTATTTTTGACATTGTGAATCCAGGGGACATGTTTGTCGCCGATGCCCTCAATTCGATGACCGCCAAATCCATTATTGAGCAATGTAGGACATTGCAGGGCTTCGCTCACCGCCAGTCTGGCTCCTGGGAAGGCCTTCTTCAAGTACTCACCGCTGGCCGTGGTTCCGGCAGAACCCGATGAAACACAGGTGGCCGCGAAACGGTCGCGGGGGCCCATCAACTCCCTCAATACTTTCTCCATGGCCCGGCCTGTCACTTCATGGTGCCACAGATGGTTGCCCAACTGATCAAATTGATTGAAAATATAGAGATATTCACCCCGTTCAGCATCCAGTTCATGGCATTTATCAAAGATTTCTTTTACATTGCTTTCACAGCCCGGTGTGGCAATGGTTTCATCCGCCATCTTTTCCAGCCATTCAAAGCGTTCCCTGGACATCTCCTCCGGCAGTATCGCGATTGATTTGCATCCAAGAAGCCGGGAGATATAGGCTCCTCCACGGCAGTAATTACCTGTACTCGGCCACACCGCCATATTCTTGTCTGGATCAAACTGTCCTGTAACCAGAGCAGGAGCCAGACAGCTGTAAGCGGCTCCCACCTTGTGAGAACCAGTGGGAAACCACTTGCCTTCCAAACCAACAATTCTGGCCTTCACACCGGTCAGATCGGATGGAAGTTCAACATGATTCACACCGCTGTAATTGCCGCCGGTTTCCTTCTGTTCATTTTCCCAGGAAACCCTGAAAAGATTATGGCTATGTACGTCATCACGTCCGATTTTCATCAGGGAAGTCTTGATATCATCTGGAATCAGGGCTGGATCAGCCATCTGCCTGTAGGTTGGCAGTACAATACCCTGTTCAGCACAATATTTCGCATTCTTCTCAATCTGTTCTTCATCCAAAGTCAAATCTATCATTATTCCTCCTCGATGATTTTCAAAAACTCGTCCAGAGTATTCAATGCGGCCTGCTTTCTATACGCGGCCGTAGACCTCTGGTCATCTATAGGTCTGATAGCTTCAGAGGCGGCCTTCATAATTGATTCTCTACCCTCACCTCCGAGTACCATCTGCTCAGCCTTACTGAGTCGTATCACTGTTGGAGCAACGGCTCCAAGGGCAAAGCGGAAATCCACCTGCTGGTCATTCTCTTTCCGCGCATAACCAGCCGCCGAGAGTTTTGAAAGGGCGTTGGCCTTGCGGGTTCCCACTTTCCTGTAGTATGTTGACCCCCTTCCCAGTATCGGGATTTGAATTTCTGTAAGAATCTCATTGTCAGCCAGCACAGTGGAACCCGGTCCGGTGAAGAATTCCCCGGCTGGAACAATGCGTTCCCCCTGGGTGGACTTCAAAACGAAACCGGCCTCATGGACGAAGAGGGCAGGTAAACTGTCACCGGCCGGTGAGGCATTGCAGATGTTTCCGCCCAGAGTTGCCCGGTTGCGGAGACCCGGGGCCGCGATATCCATAATTGAACTTCGAAGCAGGGCTGGCAGTAGCTGGAAGTCAATGATTTCCGCCAGGGTTGCTGATCCACCAATGCACAAATAAGCGCCGGACAGGGAAATGCTCTTCATACTCTCAATGGCATCCAGAAATAAAACAGGTTCCTCAAAGGAAGGCCCAGTACCGGTGTACCCCCGCCGTTTCACCATCAAGTCTGTTCCGCCGGCAAAGAGCAGTGCCCCTGTTTCCTCACGGTAACTCAGGGCTTCATCCAATGAGACTGGCCGCAGGCTTTTTACCATTTTACCTCCTCTTTCACAGCTCTTTCGGCGGCAATCTGAATGCCATCCACAATCATGTCATAGCCTGTACAACGGCAGATATTGCCGGAAAGCCCTTCCCGTATAAAGGCTTCCGAGGGCTGAGAATTTTTCTTGAGTAGATCCACAGCGGCCATCACCATTCCCGGTGTGCAGAAACCGCATTGAGCCGAATGGGCTTCTGTAAAGGACTGGATAATCAGTTGACCGGAGGGTTGGTTCTTCAAGCCATCAATGGTCATTATCCTGCCCCCATCACACTGATGAGCTGGAACCAGACAGCTATTCACCAGTTTGTTATTCAAAAAAACACTACAGGCGCCACATTCTCCTTCTCCACAACCTTCCTTGCTGCCGGTCAACCCCAGATCATCCCGGAGTATATCCAGCAGTCGCCGCATAGGCTGTACAGCAAGTGTATGATTCTCTCCATTCACCTCAAAGCTAAGATCCATTCGTCATTACCTCCATCAGGTATTCAGGTGTTACAGGAATTCTCGGGCAATCCCGCCCTGTGGCCTGTTCCACGGCCGAAGCAAAGGCGGCATGTCCGCCATCATGTACCATTTCGCCCATACCCTTTGCTCCAAAGGGACCAAATTCATAGGGATTGTTTATAGTGACCGCATGGGTTCGAGGATTATCCAGAGCAGTGGGAATGATGTAATCGGCCATAGTGGTCTGTTTGAAAGCTCCATCTTCATCCGTTTCAAGTTTCTCCAGGTAGGCATAGCCCAACGCCTGACTCATGCCGCCCTGAATCTGACCATAAACCACCCGGTGGTCAATGGGGACTCCGACATCATACGCAGCCCAGACCCCCTCAACTGTGACTTCCCAGCTTACCGGATCCACCGAAACTTCAACAACATTCACTCCCCAGCCAAAGGCTCCATAAGCATCGCCCTTCAATTCTTCCTGGTTCCATTGAATGCCGGGGGGTAGGGTGTAGTGGGCTTCAGTTTCCTGCCTTTCCCCATCTTTCCATATCTTTTTGAGTTTTGAAGCCGCTGTCTGCAGGAGATAACCCACAACCATCATTGTCCGGCTGGCCACCGTTGGCCCTGAGTCAGGAACACGGTCGGTATCCGGATTCTCATAAATGATTTCGTGGGGAGGAATATCAAGAATTGCTCCCACAACTTTTCTCAGTGTCGTGGAAGGTCCCTGACCCATGTCTATACTGGCTACCAGAATTTCCACCCTGTCCTGCTCATCTTTCAACAGTTTCACCTGCCCCTTGATGATCTTCTGCTCCCCATCACCAGTGAAACCGCAGCCGTGATTGAACATGGACATGCCGATGCCCCGATACGGTTCAGTGGCATACCTTGCTCGTTTTTCATCATAGCCGGAAATTCCCCTTGCCTTGAGAATGAGTTGATCCAGTATCACCGATTCCCGGACAGTCCCCCCGGTAATTGTAGAATCACCCTTGCGGAGCAGGTGTTTCTGCTTCAGCTCAAGAGGTTCCATATCGAATGCCCGGGCCGCCTTCTCCATATGTTTTTCCAGCGCGAATATGGCCTGGGGAGCTCCGAAACCCCGAAATGCCCCGGATGGAACAGTGTTGGTGGCCAGTGCCAGCCCATGAACACGGACATTGGGGAAATTATACACACCGTTGGAAGTGAAAATGGCCCGCTGTAGAACTATATTGGAATAGCTTTCATAGGCGCCGCCATTGAGTGTAATTTCATAATCCATGGCCATTACCGATCCATCATCTTTGTGGGCTGTGCGGATACGGGTTTGTGATGGATGACGTTTCGAAGTCCATGCCATGTCTTCGGTACGGTCAAAAATCATCCTCAGGGGTTTGCCGCTCTTGAGGGCTGCCACAGCAAGAGGAACGCCCATAATCTCAGGATAATCCTCCTTGCCACCAAATCCCCCGCCGGTAACAGACTGAATCACCCGCACTTTATATGCTTTGCCAAGAGCTTCCTCAAGGGAATGTTTTACATAGAACGGACATTGCAGGGTTCCATGGATCACTACCTTGCTTCCCTCATCTTCCAACCAGGCACAGAGTCCCTGAGGTTCCATGTAGAGCTGTTCCTGAAAACCAGTTTCATACACCCCTTCCACCACATGGGATGCCCTGGAAAAGACAGATTCCACATCCCCTTTTTCCAGGTGATGATCCGCGTAGACATTGTCTGTTCCGTGGATGGGTCCACCTTTCAGGGCCAGGGCATCCTCCAGCGTCACGGCAGTTTCTACTTTGTCGTAATCAACCTTAATTTGAGCAATCAACCGGTCAACAACAACAGGATCCGGTCCGGCCAGTACCAGGATGATCTGTCCCTTATATCGAATTTCCTTTTCTGCAAAAGCAGGCCAGTCTGTGGTAATCATTGCAACGTGATTATGGGCGGGAACATCCCTGTAGTCCGTTACATAATAACCATCCGGGAGATCAGGCAGATGAATCTGCTTGATATATCCTCTTGAAAATGCCGATCTGTAGAAACGTGCCGTCAGGAAGTCCTTCCCTGGAAAATCAGCGATGTACATCGCCTCTCCCGAACACTTTTCCTGACCATCCACACGGGGAATACTGGCGCTGATACTCATAGTTTGACTCCTTTCCGGGCTGATGCTATGTCCTTCAGACCATTGCCGGTAAGCAGTAAAACATACGTTGCCTTTTTGGGCAGATGGTCCATGAGTTTGATGAATCCTGCGGCGGCAGTGGCTCCGGCCGGTTCTGAGAAAAGTCCGGTGCTGCGGGCAACTGTGTTCTGGGCATGAAGAATTTCATCATCGCTGACGGTTAGGACTTCACCGCTATGCCTCTGCAGCCGTTGAAGAGCAAAATACCCCCCTTTGGGAACATCCACCGATATGGAATCGGCGATTGTTTCTGCCCGGACAGGCTTCGTGAATGCACCCTTCTGTATTGCTCTGGCAATGGCCGCGGAGCCCTCCGCCTGGACAGCCATAACAGTCGGTATCTTATCAATTTTCCCCTGGGCAAGAAGGTCTTCCAAACCCCTGTACACACCGCTGAGAATAACACCATCTCCAACGGAGACAAAGATGTAATCTGGAACACGGTTCCCAAGCTGCTTGAATAATTCCAGGGATACGGTTTTCTTCCCCTCTATGGTGAGAGGATTGTGAGCGGTATTTCGGGAGAGACCACCATGCTGGGTAGCATATTTCATAGACTGTTCATAGGCCTGATCATAATTGCCCTCAACCCGTATCAGGGTTGCTCCGTACTGGCAGGATTGAACAATTTTCGCCTCCGGTGCGGACTCAGGGAGATAGAGGCGAATATTGAGGGAAGCGGCTGCTCCCACACCGGCCATGGAGGAACCGGCATTGCCTGTCGAGGCCACCACGATATCCCTTATGCCAAATTTTCGGGCAAATGCCGCCACCAGATAACTGGCCCTGTCCTTGAATGATCCGGTGGGATTCATTCCATCGTCCTTAAGGTAGAGATCCGGGAAACCGGTTTTCTGCCGGAGGTTTTCTCCCGTCCACAATGGGGTGTTTCCCACGGGTATGGGCGGAAAATAATTCTGCTCTACCGGCAGGAAATCGTAAATATCCCACGTTTCAGGGACCTTCGCGTCAAGTTCAAACTCCAGCAGCCCTCTCAGAGGTTCGTCGGGTTTCTGCCGGGTGGAGCAGGAATCGCACAGCATTCTGTCAGGGGTTATTTCATAGGACTTCCCGCATTCGATACACCGTAAACCAAACATTGGAATCAGGAGCCGTCTTCCAGGGCATAGGGCAGCATGGCATAGAAAGCACTGCACTTTTCAAGATCATCGACACGGGTTATTTCATTCGGAGCATGGGCCTGGTTTTCATCTCCAGGACCGAATCCGATAGCGGGAATTTTGTGCCGGCCAGTGGTGGCCACGAGATTGGTGGAAAATGTCCACTTGTCGATTTCTGGAGTCCCGTTCCAGAGAGCCCTGTATCCTCTCACACCGGCCTGTACCAGATCGTGGGATTCAGGAATCTTCCATGTTGGGAAATAGAGTTCCTGGCTGTAATCGGCATTTTTCCATCCCCGTTTTTCATAGTCCGGCATGATCACATCCACTGCGGACTCATCCTCACCCAGAGCTTCGGAAACGGCCTTTTTTACCTGGGAGATGGCCAGATCAGCATCCTCACCCCAGGTGAGTCTCCTGTCCAGGTACAGCATGGCCTGATCCGGCACCGCGCATTGAGAAGGACCCTTTACATGAATTTGTGAGACAACAATGGTTCCCTTACCGAGGAAATTATCATCATCTGGCTGGAGCTGAGTGTTCAGATTTTCCAGGGCCAGGGCAGCCCGTGCCGCCTTATAGGCCGCACTGTCACCGCGTTCGGGAGCACTGCCGTGAGCAGAAAGGCCCTTCAGTCTCAACACCATTTCCATTCTTCCCCGATGTCCCCGGTATAGCCGGCAACTGGTTGGTTCTGTGGAAACCACATAGTCCGGCCTGAGCTTTTCTTCTTCTATCAGGTATTTCCAGCACATTCCGTCACAGTCTTCCTCCATCACGGTGAAGACAAAATAAACACTGTACTGTCCATTGTAGCCCAGTTCCTTCAATACTCGGCCAGCCGTTACCATACTGGCCGCACCGCCTTTCTGATCGCTGGTGCCCCGGCCATGGACAAGACCGCCGGATATTTCACCGGAAAAAGGATCCTTGTTCCACTGGGAAGGGTCTCCAACCTCCACCGTATCGATATGGGCATCGATGGCGATTTTCTTCGGCCCATTACCCACCCGGGTAACCAGGTTCCCCAATCCATCGATTCTCACTTCATCAAATCCGTAACCCTCACACATTTCCTTCAGTTTATAGATAACATCATTTTCCTCACAGGAGTAAGATTTAATCTTTACGATATCACTCAGTACACGGGCTGTATCATCCCTGTACTGAGCCGTTTTTGACAGAATTTCACCACTGATTTTCATTTTCATCCTATGCCTTTACTTGATTCATTGTGTCCCAGAGCGCCAGACTCTGGTTCGCTGCATTTCTGTAGATGTCATCTGTCTCGAAAGGAAAAACTCCATCCCTGTATACAAACTGTCCATTGATTATCACGGATTCAACAATGGCAGAACCCATACCGAAAACAAGATGCCCAGCGACATTCTCCGGCAGCAGGGCTGTGGGAGCCGAATAATCAGCAATAACCAGATCAGCCTTGTAACCGGGTCTCAGTTTGCCGAATGAAGCCCCAAAATTTCGTTCCAGAATCGTATTACCGGCCATCAAAGCCTTGAGGTAGTCACCAGGCCACCAGGGACCGCCATTATTCTTATGGTTGAAATAAGCAAACTTCACTTCTTCAAACATGTCAGCTCCAATGCCGTCTGTTCCAATGGCCAGATTATCAAGTTCTGGAAGATGCTGGTTGTAACCAACATTGTTATTCATGTTTGACCGGGCATTGTGCACCAGAAAAGCATTCCTCTCATTGAGAAGTTCTATCTCAGTAGAATTGAGATAGACACCATGCACCATCAGACTCTTTTCGTTGACCAATCCAAACTCATCCAGCCGCGCAATTAAATCCTTGCCGTAGTGGGCATGAGAGAAGGAAACATCGTAGCGGTCCTCAGCGACATGAATGTGAAATCCCCGGCCACTGTTTTCAACCAAATCGCCAAGGAGTCTCAATGCCTCATCGTTCAGTGTAAATGGAGCATGACCGCCTATGTGCGCCTCAAACAATCCCTGCCACTGACCCGATGCCTTCTCTTTGTCCAATGCCTCCGCGAATCGGCGGTTTTCCTCTATCCCGGCCAGCATTTCATCCCTGCCGTTCCGATCCGTCACTTCATAACAACTCATGCCCCTCAACCCGCAGAATTCAAAGGCTTCCTTGAGTATGCTGAGCGATCCTTCGACACAGGACGGTGAGGCGTGATGGTCAATAACGGAAGTCGTTCCCGACCGTATGGCATCCAGGGAGCAGATCAGGGCCGATGCCTTCAGGCTTTCCTGATCCAGGGCACGATCAAGGCGCCACCAGAGGTTTTTCAGAACCGAAGCAAAATCCGGTGTTGGACCTATGTTCGCCATAATTCCCCGGGCAAGTCCTGAATAGTAATGATGATGACTGCATACCAGGCCGGGGAAGAGCAGTTTTCCTCCCAGATCCACCACCTGGGCATCCGGTGCGGAAAGATTGCTGCCGATTTCCTTAATTGTGTCATTCTTCACCAGAAGATCCATGGAATCTCGGATGGCAGGTGGCTCCATATCAATCAGCGTTGCGTTTTTCAATAGAATCATACGGCAATCCCCTCCGAATCCATCGGAGCAAATAATTCCGATCTGGATTCCTTGAGGATGGAGTACAGTCTCATGAATGCCTTGAGATCCCCGTCCTCTGAGGGTTTCGGGTCAACCATGATTTCACCTTTGAATCGGACATGCAGTTGGCCATTATCCAGAAGCCAGCCGGGATTTTCACTGTTTTCAAAATCCTTCATGGAATTGAAAACAGTCGGCTTGTCGACATAGGGACGTCCTTCCCAGGGACAGTAGCGGCCGCAGTCTCCGCATTCATTGCAGTAAGCGTCAATATGCACGATTTCAAATGGATTGTTAAACATGGGCTCCTTCTGAACCGGGACGGCAATATTTGCTCGATTCGGGCAGACATCAACACATTTATTGCAGATATAATTACACTCCAAACAACGATTTAATTCGGTAGATCCAAATATCGAAACATTGTACTCGGAGCGGGCATCCGGCTTCACCGAAACCTCCCCCTTCTTGCTTCCAATCTGCTTCTTCTGTTCGAGGGGATCCATGAACGGAAGCTTTTCCTTTCGCTTCCATGCAGGATTTTCTTTCCGGCAGATGACATCAGCGGCGCTTCGGCCCTCGTTGATGCACTGAACAATGGTGGAGGTTCCCGTGCGGCTGTCGCCAATGAGGAACACGTTGGTCAGTTCCGTTTCACCTCCTTCGAAAGTCTGTACGCCGGATTCGCGGTCAGGCTTCAATCCCACCTCCTTCAATAGATTCTCATCGGGATCATCTCCGATGGCGTACACGATGCTGTCAACCCGCAGAGTTTCGGTCTTATCGGTGGGAACCGGCCGCCGTCTGCCGGAAGAATCTTTCTCGCCGAGTTCCATCACCCGAATTGTCAAAGTACCATCCGGGGTGAATTTCTCCGGATTGCGAAGCCAATGAAAATCAACATTATCCTCCAGGGCAAATTCATATTCCTCACGGCTGGCCGGCATCTGACGGAACGCCCTCCTGTAGACAATGGAAGCCTTCTCTGTTCCAGGGCAGCGGATGGCGCTTCTGGCACAGTCCATTGCCGTATCTCCAGCGCCGATTACCACAACATGTTTTCCCATGTTCAGCGTTGAGGAGTCTTTGTTAAACTGAGTCAGGAAGGGAACAGACGGGTGTATGTTGGTATTTCCTCCTTCAAGGATGAAGTCTCTGGTCTGGTAAGTTCCGACTCCCAGAAGGATGTATTCGAATCCCTGACTTCTCAGGGCTTCGACATCAATGTTTTCCGGTGCGTTGAACTCAAATTGAACACCTTGATCCTTGATGAAATCAATATCACTGCTGATGGCCTCTCTTGGGATTCTGAAGTGCGGGACAACGTAGCGTACCACACCCCCAGCATCCTCTTCCCTTTCAAAGACTGTTACGGGAAAGCCCTCCCTGGCCAGAAAGAAAGCCGCTGATAACCCGGCCGGCCCAGCACCCACAACGGCGACTTTTTTGTTTTGTGTAATCTCGGGTTTCACCCAGCTCTGACGATACGCATCCATACCGTTCAAAACGGCGGCCTTTTTTACCTCCCTGATATTGATACAGCCATCGTAATCCAGTCTTGTACACACGAGCTGACATTGATGATCGCAGATATGCCCTGTTATAGATGGAAGGGCATTCCTTTCATAGATGCATTCCATGGCATCCCGATAACGGCCTTCCCCAACAAGGCGGATGTATTCAGGAATGTGCTGACCAATGGCACAGGCGGAGATGCAGGGAGCCTCGTAGCAGTCGAAGAGGGGCAGGGGGCCTGGAGTGGCCGCCTCATCCTCGCCGCGGTAATCCTTTGCAAGCGTTTCATCGGTCAGGGAATTCCTGGCCAGCTGACTCAATGCCTTTACATCAATTTTTGGATAGTCCCAGCTTGCCAGATTATCCAGTTTTTGGGCCATCTGTACCTGACGCAGATAACCACCGGGTTTGAGCAGGTCTGTGGCCAGGGTGATGGGACGAATACCCGTTTGAAATACCGCCTCCACATTGTGAATTGATATTCCGCCGGAAAAAGATATGGGTAGATCGCCATCAAAATGTGTGGAAAGCTTATCCGCTATGCCAATCGATAAGGGGAACAGGGCTCGGCCTGAAAGGTACATATCCTTATCCGGCAGAGCATTTCTGTTATTGATGACCGCCAGGGTGTTGGTCAGTTTTACGCCGAAAACAAGACCGAAATCTCTGGCTGTTTCGCGAAGTCTGGAGAGGATGTCCAACGCGTCAGGATATTGAAGATCGTGCTTGAAGCCTTCGGAATTTAACTGGACATACCCATAACCAAGATTCGTCAATATATTCTGGACGGTATCAAGACCCAGAAGGGTCGGATTGAGTTTCACATAAGTATCCAGTTGTCGCTCGGTGAGCATGTAATGGCAGATGGATTCAATCTCCTCCGGTGGACATCCATGCATGGTGGACAGGGTTACTGAATGACATATTTTGCTGCTGATACGCTCAATGGCCTCAGGGATTTTTACCGCCTTGTGTTCCAGACCTGTTCCTTTCAGCATGGCAGGTAATTCTCTGGCAGCATCGCTGAGCCACTGCTGAAACAACGGTTCCTCCGAGCAATCCATCAGCCGATCGAGATACTGCTGCATCCTGTCGGTTTTAATGCCCTTCATGTCGTAGCCCACGCTCATGTTAAACACAAAGGATCGCACTTCATCGGCTGGTTTCATATCAAAAATCTCTTCAAGAAGATGAAGGGCAATCCATGCCCGGGCATATTCCCGCCATGCTTCTTCAAGCGATAGCTCTGTGGACCACTCCGTATTGTATCCCTCATCATAGATGTCGATACATGGCTTATCGATCTCCAGGGCATCGAGAATCTGAACTGTTTTCAATTCAATGAACCGGCTCCCGGTAAGGTAGGATGCCACAATGTTCTGGGCAAGCTGGGTATGGGGTCCTGCTGCCGGACCAAGAACTGTACCGCAGTTATCTCCCAGGATGTTGATCTTCCGTTCATCCTTTTTCCTGTACCAGCTCTCCTCCGACAGGTCAAATATAGACTTCTGGGTTCTATACTCATCAAAGATCCTTCTCAGCAACGGAATCATTCCCGTCAATCTCATTTTATCGCTCATTATTAACCTCTCCTCCTGCCAAACGAATCGGTTTCTGCAGTCTGCCCCATCCGGCATTCTTACAGCCGCCATTATTTCTATCGTAAACAACCTTTCCCCGAACAAAGGTGTAATCCACCCGACCGCGGAACGTCATACCTTCAAAGGGAGTGACCCTGCCTTTGGATTGGAAGTCATTTATACTGACCTTGTGCTCCGCCTTACGGTGTATCAGTACCATATCCGCATCCTTTCCCACGGCCAGAGAGCCCTTTCGGTCAAACAAACCATAGCGTCTGGCCGCTTTTTCACTCATCACTTCCAAATAGCGCGGCAGGGTAAGCCGGCCGGCTAGATAGCCCTCGGAAAACAAATAGGGAAGGATGGTTTCCGTTCCGGCAATACCGGCGGAATTGCACCATATATCACCATGGGCTTTCTCTTCCTTCGTTCCCGGGGCATGGTCTGAAGCAACAAATTCAATTGTTCCATCAGCCAGGAGTTCCCACAGTCTCTGACGGTTGCCATCCTCTTTGATGGGGGGGGATATCTTCAGAGCCGGTCCCTGTTCAAGGAAATCCTTTAACGCAAAGGCCAGATACTGAGGACAGGTTTCCCCCGTCGCGGTGGCCCCGGGCCAGGGTTTCTGAAGCATTTCAGCCGCTTCGGAGGAACCAATGTGCACAATGTGAAGATTGCCTCCCACCTCCTGATTGATGCGCAGGGCACTCCCCACAGCCAGAATTTCTGCCAGTTCCGGCCTGCAATCGTACCATTCACGGGGACTTTTTCCCTGATTCTGGTAATAATCAGTGGCATTGTTGACATATTCTGCGTCCTCGGCATGCAGTAATATGATGGTATTCAGTTTCTTCGCATGTTCAAGAATTCGTCTGAAGCGCCAGTGGTCAACAGCCCCCCACCATGACTCAGCGCCAGATACCGAGTACACCTTGTAGGCCAGTACATCATCAACAATGGATTCCATGCCGGACTCATAACCGGCATCAAATAACTGTTTGGAAAGTCCACCGAAAAAGGCAAAATCACAGTGTGCCCTGGGCTGCACCACCGAAAGCTTGTAATCCAGGCTCTTCCGGTCTGTCACAGGAGGAATTGAGGTACTCGGCATATCCACAACCATGGTAATACCGCCTGCAACCGCCGCCGATGTTCCATGGAAGAAATCTTCTTTTTCCGTATAACCGGGATCATAAAAGTGTACATGCGGATCAATTCCGCCTGGCAGGACCCAGTAATCGGAAGCATCCAGTATTTCATCTGCGTTAAGATTGGTTCCGAACTCGACAAACTGACCGTTTTCAACCCTGATGTCCCGATACTGGAAATCAGCAGCACCTGGAAAAGCCGTTAGAGCGTTTTTAATAATCATCATTCACCCTCATCATTTTGAAATCCATGAATTACTGATCTTTCAGGGAGAGCGATTGACTAAAACATCCTTAAAGATCCGCAATCCTTTTTGTATTTAGTCTGAAAAAAAGGAATTGGAAAAATCAGAATGACCCCAGTATAAGCCTGTGCCCACATTGATTAAAGGATAAAAATCTGAATCTGGAGTATAGAATAGAGAGGTTTTATTGTCAAGATGTAACCCCGCATCAATTCAAAATTCTCCAGACACAGTCGATTGATTTCATCGATAACACACACTGGAATAGAACAGCGGGAACTGTCTCAGGGTACCTCTAAACTGAAGTTTTTATCGCAAGACCACCATATTTCCATACAGAGGAAAGCAATTAGCCAATTTCCCAAGGAGAAACGATGGATTTCTTTTTCTTCTCCCTTTCAATGGCAGAAGCTTCATCTTTAAAGAGAATGGGAGCCATCCGTTTCCGCATTTCCCATTCAACATAGTAGGCAAGCATACAAACCAATACATGCGCCCGAACCCTGTCCTCCAGGCGGTGATAAACGGGCCGTAGCTTCAAGTCCACCAACTTTATGTAGCGAAATGCCTGTTCAACGTTGGAGAGCCGTTTGTACGCAAATACAACCTTTTCGTCAGAGAGTTCTTCCGGATTTCCCTGTCAATGCTCGCTTCAGTTAGCATTCCTCGGTCACCGACCACAGTGATCCGTTCAAGACCGAAGCGATTTCGGAGTTTTTCAATCTGGCTGGAAACCGTCATCGGATCGGCTGTGTTGCCTTCAAAGACTTCAACCCCCACAGGACGTCCTTCTGAGTCACAAAGAAGACCCACTTCAATTTGTAGCTTGCCCCTCTTACCGTCTCGAGAGTATCCCCGTTTAGCGAGGGGACAGTGTTTTCCCTCATACCATGCAGATGTTAGGTCGTAAAAAACTAACGAACCGTTTTTGAGGTGTCTGTCAGCTAGCTTCGTTTCAATCGTATGCTGACGTTTTAAGAGCCAATCAAGCGATTTGTAAATATCATATTCTCCAATGGTTTCATCCAGACCAATCTGTTCTGATAAAGTCGTGGTCTTTGATGGTCCGATAAGTTCCCTAAAAGTGGCCAGTTTCGATTGTGGATGAAGAATACGTTGGGCAATAAGGGCGATAATCAAATTACGTTCGGGAGTTCGGCGGGAGGAAATTAACCGAGGAATATCAAGATCTTTCATAACCTTGAGGATGGCAACGGCATGACCATGCGGCAGAGTTCGAGTGATTTTGAAATCATTTCCAGATAGGGCTTCTGGTCCTTCTTTAAGCAACCGTCGAAGGCCTTCAACGGCATGACCTGGCAGTTTGGTTAAATTAGCCAGAGTCTTTTTGACAACGCGGCCATTCTCTCGGTGGTCTTCCCGCAGCAGAATGCAGGGAGGCGAATTTCTGTTTGGTACTATTTGAATATACATGGGTATATTATGAAATATATCTACATAATTGTCAATACATAAATATAATAAAATTGTAATATTACATGGGGACGTTTTGAAGGCAAAACTATCTCAACTTTTTTCTATATAAGTATTTAGCCCGAAATTCCCTTAAAACTTCAGGTTAGTAAAAAAGAAGGAAACAAATTATGCCGTTTTTGTTTTATTCATTTCGTTTTTTGCGTTGGCGTGAAAGCACTTTGCAACCGCAGGAACGAGGATTGCAATGTGCTTGAACTGAGGGCTGGCTTTGCAGTCATTCTATATAGTTTTTAATCCCAACTCTTTTAAGAATTCATTGTGTTTGTCTGTATTTGTTTTAATCCTTTCATTTATCGAAGTCAGGTTTGTATTAACTTTTTCAAGGTCAATTTGCACTTCATCCTCTGCCGTGCTCACGTATCTCGAAATATTCAGGTTGTAACCGTTCTTCTCAATTTCTTCCATTGAGACTTTTCGTGAAAAGCGTTCTGTTTCTTGTCTGTATTTATAAGTCGCTACAATTTTTTTAATATGCTTTTTACCTAAGCTATTCTGGCGTTTTCCATTTTCATATTGCTCACTGGCATTGATGAATAAAACATCATCTTCCTTTTTGCATTTCTTTAGAACCAAAATACAAACAGGAATACCAGTTGAATAGAACAGTTTGGAAGGTAAGCCAATAACCGTATCAATGTTATTATCTTTTAATAGTTTGGTTCGGATTCGTTCTTCCGCACCGCCACGGAACAAAACTCCATGAGGCAAAATAATTGCCATTGTTCCCTCTCTTCCTAAGTAATGGAAGCCATGCAACAGAAAAGCAAAATCCGCAGCAGATTTTGGAGCAAGACCATAACTTTTGAAACGAAAATCTTCTGCCAGAGTATCATTAGGGTCCCAACGCAAACTAAAAGGCGGATTGGCAACTATTGCATCAAATTCCATTTTCTTCGCAGGATTCATTTCACTGAGCATATCCCATTGATTGAGCAAGGTATCACCATGAAATATTTCAAACTCGGTATCCTTCATTCCATGTAAAAGCATATTCATTCGCGCAAGGTTATAAGTGGTGATGTTCTTTTCCTGTCCGTATATTTTACCAACACTGCCGTCTTTGTCTTTGATTCGTTTTCTAACATTCAGCAATAATGAACCTGAACCACAAGCAAAATCCAGGACTTTATCAAGTTTGCCTTTCTTTCCAGTGCTTGGGTCTTGACTGTCAAGCGTTACAATTTTGGAAAGGATGGTTGAAATTTGTTGGGGTGTATAGAACTCTCCTGCTTTTTTTCCCGAACCTGCGGCAAACTGACCAATCAGATATTCGTAGGCATCACCAAGCGTATCAGTGTCGGTGGAAAAATCAGCGATTCCTTCTGCAATTTTTTGAATGATGGTACAAAGCTTTTTGTTTTGGTCGGTTGGTGTTTTTCCAAGTTTTTCAGAGTTTAAGTTAATTTCTGAAAACAAACCCTGGAAAGAATTATCAAACGATTCGTTTTCGATGTATTTAAAACCTTTGTCCAGTGTTTGAAGTAATTCACCATCATGTGTGCGGGCAAGCTCGGTGATGTTATTCCACAAAAATTCCGGTTTGATTACATAATGTACTTTTCTGTGCATTTGTTTCTCAAAGTCAACAACATCATCCGGGTTTTCTTTGTACCATTTCTCTAATGGTGGCTTAATCTTAAGTTTAGAGGTTATATCCGGTGGGGTATCGTCCGGGTAATCACGTCCCAATTCCTTTTTTGCAGACTCTTCGTAATTGGTAGATAAATATTTCAAAAAAAGGAACGAAAGCATATAATCACGGAAATCATCCGCATTCATTGCTCCACGAAGTTGGTCTGCTATATCCCAAAGGGTTTTACCCAGTTGTTGTTGTTGTTCTTTTTGTGTCATTGTTAGTCCTAAAATTTAAAATTATATTTCGCCAGTATTTTTTGAAAAACATCCTTAAATACTTCCTCCTCGGCTTCAGCCATTTTATTAAACTGTAGGCGATAAACGTTTTTGTGAGAAAGTGAATTGATTACACTGGCGACTTCTTCTATTTTCTCAACACCTATTTGTTCAAGAGTGAAATTCATTCTGCCCACACCTAAAAAAGAAGAAATATTTTCAACTAATTGCCGTAATAAAACGAAATGGTATGCGTACAATTCAGTTTTAATTGCTGTATCTAAAGTTTGTATTAAGTGAAGATGGAAAAGGAAAACATCATTGTTTACATTATTGAGTACCATATTTCCATCCTGTGTACTAAGGATAAAAGGCTTTGTTAGTTTATTGTATCGTCCGCTTTTTTCGCCTTTCTTCAACTTGTCGAACAAAATTGAAAACAGACCGATGTGGTGGGTAGTGATAATGATTCGCTTTTTGAGATAGTGTTCTTCAATCAAATCAAAAATTGATTCGGCTGTTATGAATATGTTATGCTCGTCTAAACTTGAAACAGGGTCGTCAATAAAAAAATGGGCATCCTGTGTGCCTGTCCAGGTTTCAACTTCAAATAGTGCGAGAAAAAAGCACCAAACAAAAATCCGTTCTTCGCCACGCGATATTTTGATGGGCGTTTTATCCTCTTCGTCCACAAAAAAGGTGATGGATTCAATTCCTCTTTCAGGATTTTCATCAAGGTTGAAATCGAATTTGTATTTCGGATTGTATATCGCCAGTTTTTCTTCAACATTCTTAACATCCAAAAATGAATGAAACTGACTTAAATTGCTGAAATTTATTTTAAGGGTAATGTTTGCATTGTCGTTGACTTCATCATTTTCCCAAACAAATAAATCTTCGCTGAAAGCATTGTAATAAACTCCGGCATGGTTGCCTTCGTTTTCACTTTTTGTATAATCCTTGTAAGCAACAGATAAGCGGGTTTTACCTACGGAATTAAAAGCATAAATCAGGATGATGTTTTCCTGATTATCATTAAGCTGCTTTGCTATCTCTAATTCATTCATTGGCATCACTTATTTATTTTCGGAAACAAACCCTGCATCAAACCTTTTTTATGCTGCTGTAATTGCTCAATGTTTTCTGTTTGTGCTGTGAGTAGGCTATCTAGTGCTGATAGACAAGAAGCAACTTTTTGTTGTTCGTTATTAGCAGGAAGATTAATATTAGCCTCACGAATGGATTTAAGAGAGAGATTTTTAATAGTTGAGCCCGTTAATTCTGAAAAGAAGTAATTACTAATTTTTGTTGATTGTAATAAGTAGAATAAGAATACATTATTTAATTCTTCTTTTGGGTTGATATAACAAGCACTTTTCCCTAAAACTACTTTTTCGTTATTATAAAATGCAACGTTACCAATTGTTCCATTTATAGATAACAATATCGTATTTTCATTTAAATCCTTTTGATGTTTTTTAAACTCCGACTTTGTTAATTTCTTTGTTTTTTCGTCAACATAAATTTTACCATCAATTAAGTTATTTCCATTTATAAAGTAGTATTCGCAAGATTCATCGTACTTTGGAGTTGTGTGAATGCCATCACCAATTCTATCAGTAACATCTTCTAGATTACAATCAATCCAAGTTCCATCATCCGCAAACTCGGCAAAGCGATAATTCGGCACATTTTGTCCTTCTGGCGGAAAAAGGTTTTGCATCAAGCCTTTTTTGTGGTCTTTGAGGGATTCCAGCTTATCGTTGTGGGCGGCTATTAGCGCATCTAAAGAAGAAAGGCAGGAGGCGATTTTTTGTTGTTCTTGTGGTTGGGGAACAGCAATTTTAAGCTTAGAGAAAACCGAAATCCAATGTCTCTTGTGGACTCCTACTTCATAATCAATAGTTTGCATTGACTCATATACAAACTTGATATTGTATCCATTTTTTGCCAACAAAATCTTCATTGCTGAGGATTTTGTTTTGAATGGGAAGTCAACAAACTTTGAAGCCGTTGTAAAATCATCAAAAATAATTACCGGTAAATTATCTTTGAAAATACCCTCCTTTTCATCCGTGTATCCTAAAACAAATGACTTGCCAGCAGTTAATACAGGGGTTTCATATTCATCCTTGTAATCTGTGCCCTCAACCAAGTAAGGAGTGGGTTGCAAGTAATCAAGGCACTGCTCTAATTCTTCCAAATCCCAATCTTCATTAAATTCAGGAAACCTTATCTGAGGTATCAATTTCATTTCTTTACTCATAAGCTGCTAATCCTGATATTTCACGCCCCTGGGCTAACTTTTTTAATTGAGGAACCAAATCATTCATTAATGCGGTTTCGGCTTTGCTGCGTTGTTTCCAACCCAATTCCAGCGGCTCCAAAAGGTCAGTGAGTTTTTCACCGTCAAAAATCATCCGGTTCATTATTTTTTCTACAAAGTTTTTTAATGCTGTTGGTTGCAACCCGTGTTTATTGGCAATTACAGATATTTCCTTGTCATATTTTTCAACCTTAAACGTTTCAAAGTTTTGTTTTAGGTCATCAGCCGATTGTCCCACAGTCCAGTCCACCTGGTTAATATAGTCGGTTAAATCTTCTTCTTCCTCCATCAGGTTTGAGTTCGATTTCAGCAAACTAATTACCTGCACTTTGGTCATTTTTTGTGTAGATGGTTTTTTCTGGGTACTGTCGGCAATCAGGTTCATGATGTAGTCGTAATCAATCACCGCAGAAGCAAACAACACAAATTCAAAATCGAGTTGCTGAATATCGTCCGGTGCATCGTCTCCTTCTTTCTGCTGAATTTCACGAAGTTGTTTTGCAGTTTCTATATACGAACTTCTAAACTCCTGTAGTTTCTCTTTTGGCAGAATGGCTTCAATTTTATCTTGCTGCCCTTCGTCTAAATCGGTGTACTGGTCGAGTTGCGTTTTTAGTCGCTGTACTTCCTTAAAGTTTTTTACAAAGGCAATTTTTGCAGCATCCCCACGCAGATTATAAACTTCCTGAGGTTCTTTCTCCAGGTTGTGTTCCTGCATGAATTCACCTAATGCTTCTACAGCTTTCTGGTATTGCTCAATCACAACAGGTGCAGGGTCTACCATCCATATTTCTTTTGCTTTTTCGCTGTCCTCACCGGAGAATAATGTAATGGCTTGGTTTACCGCACTTTGCTGTGAACGAAAGTCAAGGATATTGCCGTAAGGTTTTGTGTCATTCAATATCCGGTTAGTACGAGAAAGCGCTTGTATCAAACCATGATATTCCAAATTTTTGTCAACATATAAAGTATTTAAGTATTTGGAATCAAAACCTGTAAGCAACATATTCACTACTATGGTTATGTCAATCTTGTTTTTATGCGGATAGTCCTTGTTGCTGTATTTCTGGTCCTTTATGCGTTTTTGTACATCCTGATAATACAAATCAAATTCGTTAATCGTATGATTGGTGCTGAATTGCTTGTTGTAATCAGCAATAATCTCCATTAATGCAGCTTTCTTTTCTTCAGGATTTTGCTTGTTATCTTCTTTTTCATCCGGTAAATCTTCCTGAAGTTGTCTGATATCTGCTGCATTTCTTTGACTTTGTTGGTCGCCATTTTTTGCAATTAATTGGGCTGGCGGAGAAAACACGCTAACGATATTCAGCGGTTCAAATTCGGGATTCTCTGCAATTTTTTTCTGTTGTATCGTTTTGAAAAGGCGATAATATTCAATGGCATTATTGATTGATGCTGTTGCAAACAGGGCATTGAATTTTCGATTGTTTGTTGCTGCATTGTGCTTTTCAATTATCGCCTCTACTACCGCTTGCTGTGCAAGAGCCTCTCCTGGCTTTGGGTTTTGATTGCCTTCGCCTTTAAAATAATCCATGTGAAAACGCAAAACGTTTTTATCGTCTATGGCATGAGTAATGGTATATGCGTGCAATTGTTTTTCAAAAATAGATTCCGTTGTCTTATACGATTCGTATTGGTCTTCACGAATTTTATACGTTGCGTTCTCATCAAAAATGGGTGTTCCTGTAAATCCAAAGAGCTGAGCATTTGGGAAGAATTCCTTAATCGCTTTGTGATTGTCGCCAAACTGAGAACGGTGGCACTCGTCAAAGATAAAAACCACCCGTTTATTGCTCAATGGCTCCAAACGTTCTTTAAAGTTTTTCTTGTAGGCGCCATCCAAAGCCAATCCCAATTTTTGAATGGTAGTAACAATTACTTTGTCGGCATAGTCGGTAGAAAGTAAACGCCTTACCAGTGTTTCAGTATTGGTATTTTCTTCTACACTGCCTTCTTGAAATTTATTAAACTCCTCCCGTGTTTGTCGGTCAAGGTCTTTTCGGTCAACCACAAACAGACATTTTTCTATGTCATGATTGTCTTTTAACAGGGTAGAGGCTTTGAAAGAAGTCAGTGTTTTACCACTTCCGGTAGTGTGCCAGATGTAGCCGTTTCCTCTGTTTTGGTGAATGCAATCAACGATGGCTTTAACCGCATAAATCTGATACGGTCTCATCACAAGTATTCGTTGCTCGCTTTCTACAAGCACCATATACTTGCTAATCATTTCACCCAAAGTGCATTTTGATAAGAACTTTCTTGTGAAAGGTTCAAGGTGGCTTATCTTATCATTTTGCTCGTCTGCTAATCTGTAAATCGGCAGGAATTGTTCATCTGCATTGAATTGAAAATGCTGGTTTTTATTATTGGCAAAATAGAAGGTATTGCTGCGGTTACTAACGATGAACAATTGCATGAAACACATCAATGTATTTCCGTAGCCATTGCCAGGTTCGTTTTTGTAATCCACAATTTGCTGCATAGCTTTTCGTGGTGAAATGTCCAGTTTCTTTAACTCAATCTGAACCACCGGCAAGCCATTAATCAGCAAAATAATGTCGTAACGTTGATTGCTGTTTTCGGTATTGATGCGTAACTGGTTAATAACCTCGTACTCATTTTTACACCAGTCTTTGATATTTACCAGCGTGTAATGTAAAGGAGTTCCATCTTCTCTTTGAAAATATTGTCTTTCCCGCAACATTTTTGAAGCAGCGAAAACATCGGGATTAATGATATCCTCCCGTAAACGTAAAAACTCGCTTTCCGAAAGTCGGACACGGTTTAACGCTTCAAATTTGGCTTTGAAGTTCTGTTCAAGCGATTTCCTGTCTGTTATGTCAGGTCGATGCGTGTATTTCAACGCTGTAAGTTGCTCTATCAGGTTTTCCTCTATTTGATATTCTTTAGTCATTCAAATCTTCTTTCAATAAGTCTTTGGGATTTATATCTAATATTTTTGCGATTCGATACAAGTCCTCAATACTTGGTTGTCTTCTGTTTTGGGCGTAACTGTTAACCATATTGTAACTTTTACCCAGTTGTTCAGCCAACCATTTTTGTTTTATTCCCTTTTGTTCTAAAACCTCTTTTATCCGGTTCATTTTTGAATCTTTAATTCAGTCCACTAAAATAGGGTAATTATTTTATATCTCACCAATACCTTGACACAAAGCAGGTTTCCCATGTTAAAATATTTACATGCCAAGAAATACCAAACAAAAAGAAACCTGCTTTGATGATACAGAGTGTAAAGCCAATCAGCTCGAATTGCAAGGGCTGGAAATCGGAAAATCCCTCAAAATCATTGTCAAGAATGACGGTAAGGTCAACAGTTCCGATGCCGGATTTCTTCTTCTCCAGCAGGTTGATCAGAAGCACAGGATTATTGAAAAACTGTCAGATTTTTTCACCGATAATAGAGATCAGGAAAAAATTACACATTGACGACCACACCTCCCCGTAATGGATGAGTTAGAATCAGCTCCGACCGATTAAGGATACTCAAAGTTACGACCGCTGTAAAGATTTGTGTTCGCCGAGTCTGGATCAGTCTGCTGGAGAGTTTTCCCTGATGGAACATCTGGATGCGAATATCCTGTGCCACCTGAGCAGTAATAAAACAGTTGATAGTTCTCATCTGGATTCACAGTCAGTTCCGGATGATCCATTTCGGTAATATGAAGTCAGGTGTTATATTCCTTAAAGTGAAAATTGGGGGCTCGCCGAAGGGAGTTTCCATAAATGTGGAATATGGTAAACTGCTTACACTTATTGGCGCCAATGGTGCTGGCAAGACAACGCAGCAGTGAGGAAAAAAACGAAATAAGGTTTTTTAGAGGTGCCCTGTGGATGAAAATCTAACTGACGGCGGTGAGGTAAAACAATGAACAAGAAAGAACGAGTAGAGGCCAGCCTGGCTGGTCAACCTTTCGACAGAGCACCAGTGTCATTCTGGTACCACTTCGGGGTTCAGCATGAACCGGGGGAAAGAATTGCGGAAATAGAGCTGAATTTTTTCAATTACTTCGATCTGGATTATCTGAAGCTGATGAACGACTACTACTATCCCATGCCGGAGGGTATGCAGGAATTGAAAACCCGGGAAGACCTGAAAACAATCAGTCATTTCAATGTTCATAAATCCCCCTGGGCCGAACAACTGAAAGCTATTAACATAATAGCCAGCCATCTGGATGGAGAGGCATATTTCGTCGATACCATTTTTGAACCCTGGCAGTGTTTAATACGAAACCTTGTCGGTGAACACCTTCCTGTACTTGTTCGGGATGCCCCGGATGCAATTCTGGAAGCCCTGGAAATTATTACCGACAACATTGTGGCTTACTGCAAAGCGGCCATTTCCGCCGGGGCAGCCGGGGTGTTTTTGTCCACCTTTTCCTCTTCCGCACAGATGGACAAAAATCATTACATGAAATTCGCCTATCCTTTCGTGAAAAGGATTATGGAAGAAATCAAGGATATGGGCATTATGAACACTCTGCATCTGCACGATTATGGTATATTCACCGAGGAAATGGTGCAGCTTCCCGCCCACATTGTGAGCTATGAAGACACCGATTCCCGGAACCCGTCCATAGCCCAAATGCGTGCAGAATGGAACGGTAGCATCATGGCCGGTATGGATAAGAATCTGATGACCCGCGTTACACCCCGCAAAGCCATAGACAATGCCCTGACCGGCTTAAGAAACGGAGGGAACACCCGTTTCTTCCTGGCTCCGGGATGCAGTTTCCCGACCTGGCTCTATCCCGAATCGGGTAAACTTCTGGTGGAAGCGGTTCAACAATCCGCTAACTGATGAACCTGTATTTGTGCGGCATGATCGGTTCCGGTAAAACCACCATCGGTCAGGCGGTCAGTGCTGAAACTGGCTTGGTATTTCAGGACCTGGATAGGGAGATGGATGCCCGGCTGGGGTACTCCTTCCACCAGTTGGTAGCTGAACAGGGCTGGCTGGCTTTCCGTGAACAGGAGTACAGCATCTGCAAGTATTTTGCATCGTTGGACCATGCCATAGTTTGCCTTGGTGGAGGCACGGTCCGCTATGAATGGAACTTGGATGCCATACGCGGCACCGGTCCGATAGTTCTACTGGAAGCCGATGAGGAAACTCTTATCCAACGAGTTTCCAGGGCCGACCGCCCACGAGTAACCCCCAACACCGATCTGGAACAGGATATCCGCAATATGTGGCAAATGTATGCGGATCGCTACCGCAATGCGACGGATTACACCTATCGGACAGATGAAAAAAATCTGGAACAGGAAGTAGAAGATTTTCTGGCTCTTCTGGAGACGCATGAGGTCTTCGTGGGGGTGGTGCCGGATGCTAATGAGGAATGAGAGTCCGTTTTCCCCACTTATCCGCCTATCTTCTCTTTCTTGAGAAGGTAGGACTCTGTACATACAAGTCGATTGTGTTATAGAATCTATATTCTTAAACGGCTCCATTAAAGTGTTTTGGGTTGATTACACTTTGATCCAGGGGAGCCGTTTTTCCATGACCTCTTGTTCAGGTGTTACTATTGGAATTGAACACGGGAAGAAACTCGCTTTGATAATAGGGCACCTCTAAAAAACCTTATTTTGTTTTTGGCTTGATCTTTTTCCTCGCTGCTGCGTTGTCAAAATGCTCACATAAGCAGGTGCGTACCGCAGGAGCAAAGCTCCGAGGAACGCACCGCCAACCGCTTAAGCTAGCTCCGCTTTTGCCTGCCTGCGCGTGTCCGCACGCAGACAGGCCGCCCTGTATCAAGAAAAAAATTAAGCAGGTGCGTACCGCAGGAGCAAAGCTCCGAGGAACGCACCGCCACTGCGCCAGATTCCAAAAATGGTTTTTTAGAGGTTGCCAATACAGTGTGTAAAGCCATTTAGCTGAATTTCATGGGCTGGAAATCGGAAAATCTCACAAAATCATTTAGCTGGGGTACTCTTCTGAAACAGAGAATCTTCGGAATCTATCAGGGCTATAAATATTTCAATGATCATGAACGATTGTGCGATGATCCTCTGCTTCAATATATACGCGGTTGGATAAAAAACTCCAGCTGTATGAAATTCCCACCTTTAGAGGTGCCCTTTATAAAAGATTTCCTGAATAACTTCCGGGATCAGTATGTAACCCCTCATCTTTTTCAGGTCTTCTTCGTCTCACAACATAGTTTTCAAGTCTTCTTGGCATATTCTTCTGTATCAGCCATATACATGTCATGGATCAGGGACTTAGCTTCAGGCTGCACAGATCTAATCCAGAGCATTGGCTGTCTTGCCTTGACCAAAGGAGACCTTTTCCAGCTGTCGTTCAAAGGCACTCAGGTGTCTCCTTGAAGAATCTCTTAGGTATGAAAAAATCTCCCGTACATTTTCGGGCAGGTCCTGATCCAAAAACTTACTGTACATGGCTATATTATCCAGTTCCGCCTGTACTCCCAGGCGGGCTGCCTCTTCCAAAGAAGTGGGAATAACCAGTGCTTCCTTTGTGTTCACCTCAGGAATGGGAAGTTCCAATTGATTATATAGTTCTTCTACATAGGCTATATGGGTTTCTTCGGAACGGGCGATGTTGCTATACGGGCGGGTAATGTTATATTCGTCCATAATGGCATTGTATTCTGCCAGAGCCAGATGTTCGTCCTGAAGGGCGTAAAATAGCATTTCTTCCAGGGTAAGCGTTTCTTCCTTGAGGGCAGCTCGAGCCCCATAGTCGTTGGCTGATATTGTTACCGCTGTGACCATAAAAATTAGAATTGTTAATTCTATTGTCCTCTTCATATCATTACTCCTTGATTTGAATGTATGATTTAACAGTATAGAAGTAAAATATAAACCCCATATAAACAGGGTGTGTATTATTATGCATATTAAAACTTTGCTGAATAACCGCTATCGCTTCAAGAGCTTTGTCTACGGAAAGTGCAGTTTTGGTTGGATCATCAGGCATTGATTCCTGCTCATCCTGTCGCCCCTTCGAGTTTTTTATGGATGGGCCCTTAGTATGTTCTCCATTTTTTCGATGATTTCCGGCGAAGGCTGGTTGGGAACTCCCAGTATCATGAGCATGAAATTATCCGCCAGTATCTCCTCGGGGTGTATAATATAATCGGTGTTCCTTCCCACCTGTTCCCAGTATCCGGACACTTCTTCTATCCCTATGAGATCAGGACTCGGTTTTCCCTCCATCGGCTTAATAATGGAGGAGCCACCACTTTCTTCAACAAGGAGGAATTGAAACTGGAGGTAGTCGAAGAACTCCCCGCCTCGCTTAGAATCGTATTTTGGGGGATCCGCGAATAGGATGGGAATGGCTTGGTGCTCCCTGCCTCTTACCTGAAGGAGTATGTAGTGGTCATTTTTTGGAGCATCCGGATTGGTAATCTTTCTCGACTGAAAATCCAGGGGAAGGGCCACCTCTGTTCCCCCTGGACGATGGGCTACTTTATTATTAAACATATCCGGTGTCAAACCCTCAATATTTTTTCCAGCCCACCTGGGCCTATTCGTTCAGACCCAATTTCAAACCGGATTATGGCTCTCTCTATGGTCTCCTTTCTGCACTTCCTGGTATAGCATTGGCCATGATGCGCCGAGGAAGCCGTTCCGTAGGCGTGTGTTACTCAAGGACACCTCTAAAAAACCCATTTAGTTCTTGAGTCGATCTTTTCCGCCGCTACTGCGTTGTCAAGAGGGACCTCACATCGAAATGTTTGCTCGTGGCCCAGGGAAAGGTTGGTTTTTCTGGGGTAACCAGGCCGTTGAATACATCCCGGACTGGGCCACGTAATCCAAAAATGAAGCATTATTTCTTCAAATGTAATTTGTTTCAAAAAACTATCAAAAAGGACAGCAAAAATATCCATTTCAGTTTCGCACGGTTTTATGACGAGGTAAAAAGACGGGATAGTGTTTTTGACAATTTTTCTATGGCCGCCGCATCCGGCATGGTAATTGTTATCCTGGGGCGGCCCTGCTCGTCTTGTTCCATACAGCTCAGTAGTCCGTTTTTGAATTGCTCGGACATTCTGTGCATTTCCTCTGTTTCCTTTACTTCGGGAATCATCTCGCTAAGCAGCGTAAATGCGGCATTGAAAAGCTCTCCCCCCGCGGCGGCTATGCGTTCCCGCTGATCCCCCCCTGCGATTTCCTGTTTCACTCGTTCCCGCTGGCTTTGGTCAATCGGCACATCCGGGTTGGTGCCCAGCAACAATTCCAGCCGCCGCTTCAGTTCTTCCACACCGCTTTCGAGGGTAACCATTTCCGTGTCGGATTCCATATCCATGGTGGCTGTAAACAGTGCCTGCTTGGCCGATAGTGTTCCCAGCATGTTCTCTTCAATGGTTCCGGCGGTGACCAGAACGAAAACATGAACATTTTTCTTCTGCCCCATCCGGTGTGCACGGCCTATGCGCTGTTCAAGCAGGGCAGGATTCCATGGCAGATCCACATTGATAACGGTGTCGGCGGTCTGCAAATTGAGCCCGGTGGACCCGGCGTTGGTGGCAAGAAATACACGGCAGTCCGCATTGTCTGAAAACTCGCGGATTAGTCCCTGGCGCTGCTTCTGGGGTACCGATCCATCCAGTCGGACATACCTTAGATCGTGTTCTTCAAGAAGCGGTTCAATAAGATTGAGCATGGTTGTCCACTCGGAAAAGATGATGGTTTTCCGGGCTTCTTCGGCTGCAATTCTTCCCAGGAGCATATCCATCTGTTCCAGTTTGCTGGAAAATCCAGGCGGTTGCTTGTCTACGAGAAATGTGCTGTCAGCCGCCATGCGTGCCGCGAGAAGGTACTTTTGCAACCGCAAAAGATCCATTTCCGTCAGATACGGCTTCCTGACTATTCTGCTTATGAGCTTTTTGTAATTCCAATCCATATCACCCTGTTCTTTGGTGGGTTCAATGTGGACAATTTCCATGGTGCGCGGCGGGAGTTCGTTCATGACGCTTGACCGGGTACGTCTGAGCATGACAGGTTTCAGTTTTTCCCGTAAATCCGACAGATCGCGATAACCTTCAATTCGTCCCTTTTCACTGACTATCCGGTGGCGATTGAAAAACCGGAATGCCGGTCCAAGTCGGCGATCATCGATGAATTCCACGATGGAGAAAAGATCATCCAGCCGGTTTTCCAGGGGTGTTCCGGTAAGCACCAGGGCAAATGCTGATGCCAGGCTTTTTATGGTCTGGGTGGTTTTGGCTTCCCAGTTCTTGATGCGCTGACCTTCGTCCAGGATAACAAGATCCCATTTAACAAGTTCAATGGATGAAATGTCGCGAAGCACCTGCTCATAGTTGCAGATGGTAAAGAATGTGCCGGAATTGTACATGGCGGCACGTTCAGCGGCAGTACCAAGCACTACCGAGACGCTCCGCTTGCAAAATTGTTTTATTTCATTATACCATTGAGATTTAAGTGATGCCGGACAGATGACCAGCACTTTGGAAACCACGCCTTCCCTGGCCAGCAGCTCCGCCATTCCAATGCCCTGTATGGTTTTGCCCAGTCCCATGTCGTCAGCCAGGATGGCTCTCCCCGCGCCGGCGGCAAAGGCAATGCCGTCCATCTGATAGGGCAGCAACTCGGTATTGAGCAGGGTTTTGCGAAGCGTATGGGATGCCGGGTCCTTCCGGATTTCCAGTATTGTACGGTTGATGTGTTCCTTGAACAGCGCGGTTTCCATGTATTCTTCGGCATCGGGATAGATATTGACCGAATGTCCCATGGCTTCAAGCTGCTGGACGCAGCGAAGCAGTCTGTGCACGTCCGCCGAAAGGTCTCCCTCCAATTGGCCTGCAATATCGGCTTCCTGCCCGGCAAGTCCGTTCGGAGTCAGGAACCGGAGTTCCAGATTTTCTCCGTACCGCAGATGAACCGCAAAGCCGCTGCGCTGGTAGGGCTGATTTCTGACTTCATCCGGAAACTGTTTGGCTGCTTCTTGTTCAACACGGATGATATGCTTGCATGTGCCCAGTGTATTCTTACGAAAATCCGGACAGGAACAGTAGGATTCTCCTGGTTTCCACCCGCGCAGAGCAACCCGGTAGGAGCGTCCGGTGGAACGGTTGGTTACCAGATAATTGGTCCAGATGCGGCTATTGTCACTCGATTGTATTTCCATATTTTCCTGTTCGGCCCGCAACTTGCGGTCAGCCATGGCCATGGCCACAACTTCTTCGTCGGTCATAGCACCAATCGGTTTTTTCTGCGGACATTCAATTGACAAGCCCAGTGCAATTTTTTCTTCCAGAAGAAGCGAAAACGCGGCGCCTGTATGGAAGCACACATGATCTCCGCATTTATCGCATTCAAACAGCAATCGGTGTTTTCCTGTATCGCTCAAGCGAATGGTTACCAGAGCATCGGGCAGCTGTAATTGAAATTGAGTATTGGTCAGAACGACATGATCCTGGATGTTAATGTCGAATTGGCCGCCCCTGACGAGCAGCTTGTCTGTATTTGAACCAAGGAGCCTGCACACCTGTTTGTAAGTGAGCCGGGATAATTTGTTTTTAAGCGAAACAGTCTTGTTTTCCTTAACTGCCATGGCATTCCTCCAGGGAATATTTTCCATTGTTCAAAAAATATGGGAACTGTGCAAGCGAGATATAAAATGGAAATTGGTCTTACCCGTAATTTGAGGAGCCGGACGTGGTAGTCCGACAGGTTCCTGGTCTACAATTGAGTTTGTCTGGAATCGAGAATTTAATGTACTGATCGGCTGTGCCAAAGCAGATACCACACAGATCAGCAATCGCACCCTGAAAACTATTGAGAGGTGCCCTTTAGTAAGTTAAAACTAACATGACACCATTTTTTCATGGGAATCAAAACGTATTACCCTGGTATTCGATACTGCTGCATCCATCAATTCTTCCAGATCAGGAACCGATTCAAATTCACTCTGTTGAACTTCGGCTACAGGTCGGGTCAATGGTCTATCCGGGCTGAAGAGAGTACAGCAGTCATCAAAAGGTTCCACGGATGTTTTATACGTTCCAATCTTGACAGCAAGCTGAATAATCTCCTCCTTATCCATGCCAATGAGGGGTCTGAAAATCGGTAGATCTGTGCCCAGGTTTGTGTATGCAATACTTTCCAGAGTTTGACTTGCCACCTGTCCAAGAGACTCCCCTGTAACCAGAGCTCCACAGTGACGTCTGGAAGCCCATTTCCCGGCAATCCGTATCATACAGGCTCGTGAGTGCAGTGTAATGGCAGAAGGTTCTACAGAATGACCTATCTTCATCTGACAGTCGGTGAATGGCACTGAAAGAAGAGTAAGACCGCCGCACCAGGGAGCAAGGGTTGATGCCAGGCGTACAACTTTGTCATGGGCTTCATCGCTTGTATACGGTGGTGTATGAAAATAGATGGCCGACATTTTCAAGCCTCGCCTGGTCATTAAAAACCCGGCAACTGGAGAATCAATACCTCCTGACAGAAGGAGCATACCCATTCCCCCGGTTCCGACAGGCAACCCCCCGGGTCCTGGCTGTTGATGCTGGTATACATAGGCCCATTCTCTCAGTTCAACCCGGATAATGAAATCCGGTTGATGAACATCGACCTTGAGTTCAGGTATGGATTCATGCATCATATTCCCGAGTTCCCGGGCATAGCCATAACTGTCCAAAGGCAGGCTCTTGTCCACTCGGCGGATCTCGAATTTATAACTCACTCCAATCTTCTTTGACAGACATTCTTCAGCGATGAGCAGTGAGGCCTCAAAAATATCGTTCAGGTCTTTTCGAACTCTTTTTACCCGGCTGAAAGCAACGATACCCGGGGTACTGGCCAGAATTCTGGCCGTTTTGTAATCGTCGAGTATCGTCTCAAGGTAGTAGCGGCCTGGTTTTATACTGATGTGTACCATGGCATCAATTTCATTAAATCTTTGCTTGATATTTTTTTTGAGAATCCGTTCAAAATATTTTCGATTACCCTTCTTCAGGGCAATCTCTCCAATCTTAACCAGCCATAAATTCATCATATCTCCCAAGAATAGTAAAAAAAACCTGTTAAGTCAGTAATAATCACTGAGTACCTGCGGCAAAACCCTTTTGCACCCTGTCTTACCTGACAGGGGTGTATTGTGAATAAAATGCTGTCAATCTCAATGCTGTTTTTTGTTTCATGTCTGTTTCCCGGGGAGAAAGGGGAATGGACTGTGATGACCTGGAATGTGCAGAACCTGTTTGATGAAGTGGATAATGGAAACGAGTACACTGAGTTCGATCCGGGGAAGGGAATATGGAATGAACGGCTCCTGCAGCGGCGTCTGGACAGAGTTGCCGAAGTCGTTGTAAAAACAGTTCCTGGCGGTGCCGATCTCATCGTATTTCAGGAATTGGAGAACCAGAACGTTCTTGATCGGTTATTGAAGGAATCCCTCAAGGGACGGGGATATGATTACTCATTGACCATACCCGGTTTCAGCATAATCCGTTGTGGAGTCATCAGTCGGTATCCTCTTTCTAATGTCAGTGCTGTGGATTGCGGTCAGTGGGGAAGTCGTTCACTGCGGCCTGCCCTGGGTTTCAGTGTGGATATACCCGGGAGCAGTGCCTATGTTATCGCTCTTCACTGGAAGTCCCCCAGAGGGAATAGATCAGCCACCGAAGAGCCCAGACGGCTGGAAGCAGCCATAGTACGGGACATGGTGAAACAGAAACTGGACACAGATCAGGATGCTAAGATCATTGTTATAGGAGATCTCAACACTCCCGGAGATGGACTGGTTCTTCCGGCAGCCCTTGGCCCGTATGGAACATTGGTAGACGAGGCCGTAATCTGGCGGACAGATGTTCCCGAATTTCCCCCATATGATTCACAGGAATTAGTTCTCTATGATCCCGAACCAACAGCCGGACCGCCCGGAACATATAACTACCTCGGTCAGTGGGATAGACCGGACCGGGCACTGCTATCCAGAGGTTTCACGGAAGGACCGGGGCTTGTATTTCATATCTCTCGAATCGGTACTCTGGATGTAATGCTGAACAGTCAAGGCTACCCCGAACGGTGGCGGACAGATCTGGAAGAAGGTTACAGTGATCATTTGCCGTTAATCCTGGAGTTCAACAGCACCCTGGAATTTCGTGAGGATTATGAATCGGAATGATAATTGACCAGCTTCTCAACGAAGACTTGAACTGTCTGACCTGCCTTTTCCAATCCTGCCTCAGCTATAGCTTTTACAAGAGCTGAACCGACTATGGCGGCATCTGCCATCGCCATTACTGATTGAACCTGCTCTGACCGCTGAATTCCAAATCCCGCCATCACTTTCGGAGTGTTTCCTTTTTTCAGATCGCGGATACTTTCCAGGAATTCTATTTGCCTATCTCCGATTTCTGTATATGTGCCGGTGATGCCGCTTCTGAGGGCAACGTAAACCCATTCGATGGGTTCGGTAAGAATCTGTTTCAGCCGTTTCATGCTGATCCATGGAACGATAACGGGAACAGCGGGGCATTGAGCTTCTGCGGCTCTCTGGAAGAGGTCTTCATCAGCCCCTGGAGTAAGGTCGGGAACAATTAGTCCACTGGCACCGGATTTCTTTGCCTGGTGGATGAAGTTTTCCACTCCGGGGGTAAAAACCAGACTGGCATAACTCATGACAAAAACAGGTATGTCCGATTCGGAACGAATGGTTTCAAGGAGTTGAAAAGCATCTCTGGTTGTGAATCCGGCAGATAGAGCGTCCCGGCAGGCCCCTTCAATAACAGGACCATCAGCGTTGGGATCTGAAAAGGGTATCTGCATTTCAAGAGCAAAGGCTCCCCCGGCAATCAAGCCTCGAGCCACATCCAGTGAAGTGTCATACGAAGGATAACCCGCTATGAAATGAGTAATAACTCTGGACTTGCCCTCAGAGATCATAATACTCCTCCCGCTGGCTTTCGTCCCTGAGGAACAGTCTCCAGGCCTCACCATCAAGGGCTGCGGCCGATATGAAAATATCCTTGTCTCCACGGCCGGACATGTTGACAACTATATTCTTTCCCGGTCCCAGACTTCGCGCCAGATCCAGAGCGGCAGCTCCGGCATGAGCGGATTCCATAGCGAAAATCAATGCTTCTTCACGGGCAAAGAATTTCAGGGCTTCCAGGGCCTCTTTATCCGTAACACTGACGAATTGTATGCGTCCAGTTTCACCAAGTGCGGCTAACTGGGGCCCTATCCCTGCATAGTCCAGTCCGGCAGAAATAGAGTGAGTGGACAGCACCTGTCCATCGTCATCGGTGAGAAAACGGCTCTTGTAACCCTGGATAATGCCCGGTTTCCCTTCTTTGGACATGCGGACGGCATTATTGCCCTTCTCGGGGCCGCGCCCCCCTGCTTCGGCTCCAAGAAGTATGGGTTTTTCCATATCGAGATAGGGCTCAAAGAATCCAATGGCATTGGAGCCCCCGCCCACACAAGCGACCAGGGCATCGGGAATTATCTCTCCCATATCAGCAAGCTGGGTTCTGGTTTCCCTGCCGATTATGGACTGAAACTCCCGTACCATATCGGGAAATGGAGATGGACCCAGGGCAGAGCCCAAAAGGTAATGGGTATTCTCCCAACTGGAGGCCCAGTCCCTGAGAGCTTCATTAACGGCATCTTTCAGAGTGCGGCTCCCCGATCTCACCGGACAGACTCTGGCCCCGAACAGTTCCATCCAATAGACATTGGGTTGTTGCCTTCTGATGTCTTCTTCCCCCATGTACACAACACAGTCCAGCCCTATACGGGCACAGGAGGCTGCGACAGCGACACCATGCTGACCAGCTCCTGTTTCTGCGATTATCCTTGTTTTTCCCATTCTCTTAGCCAGCAAGGCCTGACCAGCCGCATTATTTATTTTATGAGCTCCTGTATTGGCCAGACCTTCCAGCTTGATATAAATATCCGCACCGCCAATGGCTGCCGAAGCATTCCTTGCCGGGAGAAACGGGGTAGGGCGGCCAATGTACTCCTTCTGAAAATCTTCATACTCAGCGATGAATTTATCATCCCTCATGGCCGCCATGAATTCCTCTTCCAGCTGTTCAAGCGGCTGGTGCAGGACTTCGGCTGTATACCGTCCCCCATAGTGCCCAAAGAAACCTTTTTTACCCATATCCAGCTCTCCTGACGGCTTCCATGAATCGGTATATCTTTTTTTCATCCTTCCATGCCTTTTTCTCATCATCTCCTGCGACACCAGTGGATACATCCACGAGAGATGGATGGAATTCTCTGATAATACCGGTCACATTCTCCGGGGTAAGTCCCCCGGCAAGCCATAAATGCCTTTGAATTGCTACAGCTCTGATGATTTCAGGATTGAGCCGCCTGCCGCTGCCTCCTCTGATATCAGGAGAAAAGGCATCCACCAGAACAGCAGGACTTCCTGAATAACCAATCTGCAAGGCATCTTCAGGCGATTGTAAATTGAGAGCCTTGTATGATGGCCATGATTGAACTGTAGCTGGAGTTTCATCGCCATGGAACTGAATGAAGTCAAGAATCCCCTCTTCCAGGAGCTTGACCACATCGGCTGGTAACTCCTCTCCCGGAGCAAGAACAACCACACCCACTTTGAGCACCGGTAAATCCGCACAAGTGCGGATGAAATCCGTCCCTACCTGGCGGGGTGATTCTGCCAGTACAAAACCCAGAAGATCTGCCCCTGCATCCATGGCCGCCCTGGCATCTTCCTTTCTAGTCAGTCCGCAGATTTTTACCAGCGGCCTGCTTGAAGTGTATCGGGCATAGAGACGCGACCAGACATCGTAACATCTTTCGGCTTCTCCTTTCTGTGACCATGCCCGAACGATTCTTGAAGCCAGATCCGGATTCCGGGACACTGATTCTCCGACAAGGAAACCTGCAAAGCCAGTACCTCGTATGAAAAGAACATCGGATGGCCTGGAAATACCTGATTCATAAACAATATCACAGGGCCAGTCGATGAATGTCCGGGTCTCCAGAGGTAGAAGTGTTTCCAGTTGAAAAAGCCTTAAATCCCGGCTGTTGATACCCACCAGAGGAGGGTGCAGGGGGCGTACTTTGTTAACATCGTCCCGGGTGTGAACCTCGACCAGGCAGGTAAGACCAAGACTCCCGGCATATTCATACAATTGGCACAGTTCAGACTCATCCAATAGGGCAGCGATGAGGAGAATGGCATCCGCTCCAGCCCTCCAGCTGATTTCCACATCCTCCCTGGTCAGGAGAAAATCCTTCCTGAGAATGGCCGCATTCGGGTGAGCCCTTTTTACAGCAATCAAATCCCCAAGGGAGCCACCGAAATGAGATTCTTCTGTAAGAACACTCATCCGATGAAATCCGGCTTTGATATATAATTCGGCTGAGGTTGCCGGTTCAGGAATGTCTGCAATACTTCCCTTTGAAGGACTTTTCCGCTTAATTTCGGCAATGAGAATTCCTGCATCAGTCGGGTGATGGAAATTGATCAGTGGAGAGGTACGGGAAACAGGCAGTTTCAGCCCCTGGGAAGCTCCATATTTCTGTACACGCTGCATCCTGTCCCTGGTAATCTCCACCAGAATGTCTGGGATTTCATTCATATCTTTTCTGCAAAGCCTCAACTTTGTTCGCGACAAGTCCCTCATCGAGGGCTTTCCTGGCTTTCCTGTAACCATCTTGAATATCCAAAACCAGTTCAGCAATGTAAAGAGCAGCCCCGGCGTTCAGACAAACCGCTTCGCGTATGGCTTCTGGTCCTCCTCCACGGAGAATCTCCCTGGCGATACGGGCATTTTCTGCGCCATCTCCACCGACGAGATCATCCAGCATACAGTTTGAAATTCCCAGAGCTGCAGGATTGAATTGTGACTCGGATTCCGCTCCAGATTCATCAATCATGAACAGATCCGTGGGCGCTGCCGGAGAAATCTCATCCAGACCATCAACGGAGTGGACACAAAGAATCCTTTTGACACCCAATGCCCTTGCCGCCCTGGCCATTATGGGCAGAAGCGACTTTTGATATACTCCGATAATCTGGAAATCTGCTCCCACCGGATTCGCCAGGGGGCCAAGGCAGTTCATAATAGTTTTTATACCCAGTGTCTGGCGGACTGGCCCGGCATAACGCATGGCTCCATGGTAAAGAGGGGCGGCCATGTAAGCAAATCCGTCCCGAAGAATGCTTGAGACGACATCCTGGGGGGGTAAATCCGTTGGAATACCAAGAGCATTAAAGAAATCGGTGCTTCCGGACCGGGAACTCACCGAGCGGTTACCATGTTTGGCTACTACAGCGCCACACGCTGCTGCGATCAAGGCTGAAAATGAGGAAATATTGAATGTATGCTTCCCATCACCTCCGGTGCCGCAGGTGTCCAGCACACCCTTGACATCAAGATCGACAGAACGGCATTTGTTCACGAGAACGGAAACAAATCCAGCCAGTTCATTGTGGGTGAATCCCTTGGCGGAAAGGGCTGTAAGCATGCCGGCAATAATGATTTCATTGATACTTCCCTCAGTGAGTTCATCCATAAACGCAGCTGCTTCATCTTTATCGAGATCTCTTCCCTCAATGACCCGGGTCAACAAAGTCTGGCAATTCAGAGGGTTGCGCCGCCAGTGCAGAAAGTTTTTAAACAGGGATTTACCGTTTTCAGATCCAATGGATTCCGGATGAAACTGAACACCTTCAACAGGCCATTTGCAATGCCGGAGACCCATAATCTCGCCATCTTTCGTTCTGGCACTGACTTCCAACTCAGGGGGGATGGAGGAAGGATTGACCGCCAGGGAATGGTAGCGGGTAAATCGAGAGGGATTGGACAGGTTGCGCAACACTCCTTTCCCGTCAATGAAGATCGGATCCACCTTGCCATGTACGATTGATTTTGCCTGTATGATTTCACCTCCGAAAGCCTCAGCAATGGCTTGATGACCAAGGCAGATTCCCAGTATGGGTACCTTGCCAGCAAATTTTTTGATGACTTCCACTGAAATACCAGCCTCTGACGGTATGCCCGGTCCTGCGGAAATGATGATCCGATCCACAGGCAGTTGCCCAAGCTCATCAACTGTAATCTGATCGTTTCGAAACACCCGAACCTCAATGTCGGGATCATTATTAATCAAGCAGCTGACCATCTGGTAAATATTGTAGGTGAAGGAATCATAATTATCGATGAGAGCTATACATCGCTGAGAATTGCTCATACTACACCACCACTCCAGCCGCCAGGGCCAGAGCTCTTAATTTTTCATTTGTTTCTTCCAACTCCCGCTCAGGATCTGAATCATAGACAATACCGCCCCCGGCTTGAAGGAACAGACGGTTCTCCTTCTTCAAGGCCGTGCGAATCGAAATACAGGTATCCAGTGTGCCCCCCGGTTCGAGGTATCCCACCAGACCCGCATAGAAGGAACGGGGCATCTTCTCAATGGCCGACACAGTTTGCACGGCCTGTATCTTCGGGGCTCCGGATACGGTTCCGGCAGGGAAGGTGGCTCTGATAATATCAGCGGCTGTTTTTCCCTCTGCCAGCCGACCCTCCACCTGACTCACAAGATGCATCACCTTTGAATACTTCTCTATGGTCATCATTTCAGTCACCTCAACAGAACCAACGGCACAAACCCTTCCTAAATCATTGCGTCCCAAATCAACCAGCATCAGATGCTCAGCCCGTTCTTTTTTATCCGCCAGAAGTTCGGCAGCAAGGGCTCTGTCTTCGGCTTCATTTCTTCCGCGCCTTCGGGTTCCGGCGATGGGACGCAATATAACCCGATCCTGATCGACCTTTACATGTACCTCAGGAGATGCGCCAAACAGTTGATAGTGGTCATAATCCAGATAAAACTGATATGGCGAGGGATTGGAACTCCGCAATGCCCGATATGCCTCCAGTGCTGGCATTTCAGTAGCGATTTCAAGCCGGCGGGATGGAACAGCCTGGAGCAGGTTACCTTTTATTATTTCCTGGCGTATCTGACCAACAGCTGATTTATAGGACCTGTTCTCTTCCTTTGTAGATGCGATTATTGCAGGATAAGTGCCGGGGTTCTCCATCATGTAATTGAAGTTCATATCCTGTATCTTTGCCTCAGTCCTGTCGAGGGCTTTTTCCAGATCCATGTCATCATCCCCATAGTTGATCCCAAGAATCTGGATGAGGTCAGTATAATGATCGAAGATGATATAAACATGACCAAAGATGAAAGCCGCCAGGGGGAGTTCAAGTGGATCTTCTCTCCAGGGAATCTCAATCCTGTCACAGCGCGAGGCAAACTCAAACGACAGGAACCCGATTCCGCCAGCGGGAAATGGGAATTCATACTCCTCATGAGCCAGATGCGCTGCAATTTCACTCAATACATCCAGAATATCCTCGCCTGGCTTTCCGATTACCCTACGTTCATTTCCCCGATATAGAAAAACCTCATTTTCTTCCTGTTTCACCTGAAAGGCTTCTTCTATCAGGAGAACAGAGTAACGCTCCCTCCCCCGGGAGAGTGATGAGGATTCAAGGATGACTTTGGCTCCAAGTTTACTCGCCAGTCCAAAGGGTGTATGTTTTTCTCCCGGTAAAGTGCGGATTGTGCTCGTTCCAGTGAATTGGGCAGTCATTGTGTTCAGTCCTTTGTGTTTCTATACATAGATACAATAATCTACTCAGGGAGTATAAGGAGTCGCTGTACTTCTGTCAACAGGAACTACGATTACAGTTCCACAGGTGAATTGTAACATTAACTGTCCGCGATAAAGAGGGCAAAAGAAGCCCCATGAAACTCATGTATACTGCTTATAAGAAATACCGCTAATGCGGCAAAATTTGAAGTGGATTACGAGGCCAGTCTTTTCCAATTGTGGACAGAAATCAATAACGGAACCTATAGGCCGGAAAATCCCTGGCCTTCATTGTCGATAAGCCGGTGAAGAGGGAAATCTTCGCCGCCGGGTTTCGCGACCGAATTGTCCATCATCTTATCGTCAACAAAATCAATCATCTTTTTGAGCGTCAATTCATACACGACAGTTACGCCTGCCGGGTTGGTAAGGGTAGTCATTTAGGAATAAAACGGGTGGATCGTTTTATACGTAGGGAAACATTGAATTACGCCCGCAACGCGTGGATACTCAAACTGGACATTAGGGGCTTCTTCATGAGCATAGACCAAAACCTGCTGTTTGCAAACTTTTATCTTGATCCAATGGCTCATTTTATTAAGCATAATCTGGGTTTTCGATCGTATGGGCGATATGTCGATGATTTTATTATTGTTCATCCAGATCGCGACACTTTGCGGGATGCGATAACCGTCATCAGGAATTTTCTATTAGAAGATTTGAAACTCATATTGCATCCGGGGAAAATATATCTGGAACCCGCACATCGCGGTGTTCAATTTCTGGGAGCCGTCATCAAACACAACTATATTTTGGTAACGAGCCGCGTCAAAGGGAATTTTTATTCACCGTTCCACACTGTCAAGTCAGAAAAATATTGACTATCCAGAGAGTTTTTTATATATTCCCTGAATAGTCAACAAAATGAACCTCTCTATGAGGTGAGGAGAAAAAATGAAAAATAGTTTTATTAGAAATCTTGTTTTAGTCAGCGGCATAGTTGTCATGGTCCTGGCTTCCTGTGCTTCGAGACCTGCTCCTGCTGCTCCTGCTGCACCTGTGGAGAAAAAAGCAACGACTCCCCCGAAGGAACGACGTGATCTGCCTGACTTCTTCCTGAGTCCACCAGCTCCTGAAGATCAGTATGTTGGCCTTGGAATGGCCAAATTCAAGGATGACAATTTATCCAGAACTACAGCACTGGCTCGTGCCCGTGCTGATATTGCCACCCAGGTTTCCGTCGTCGTTGAGTCAATGCTGACCGACTATGCGCAGGAATCAGGTACAGATACCAATACTCAAACCCTTACCTTTGTTGAACGAGTATCAAAGGAAGTTGCCAACATTGAGTTGAGTGGCGCAATAACCAAAGAGCAGTATCCTTCCAGGGATGGAACATGGTACGTGATGGTGTTTTTCCCGAAAGCCATGATGCTTGACGAGGTTCAGGAAGTCTTCAATAGAAATGAAGATGCTGCTTTTGCCGAATTCAAGGCTGGACAAGCTCTTGATCGTCTGAATGCTGAGTTGGCCAATAATCCACCAAAATCAGCAGGTCTGGAGTCGCCGGTTAATAAGGAATAGTTTAAATCAGCTGGAGTCTGACAGTTCGTAAGACAGACTCCAGTCTGGTGCTGCTTCCTGCCCTGAAAACCCCCATCGCTTTGTAACTTCCTGTGAATTCTTTCTTCCTGATTCCTGCCCTTCCCTCCAGCTGATAAGTGATTATGCAGTGTCAGTAAGCTTGTTAGAAGAATCTATTCCTCTGAGTCTGTTTGGCTATTCATTTATTTCAGAATCTACTACGCTTTGAAATAGATCGTAACCTGCAATATGATGGAGTCTCTCTTGTCAAAACACATACCGTCACTTCCACTGGATCTAACTCTTAAAAACAAAGTTCGAGACATTTCTACAGCTGGACTTGGATATAAGGAAATGCAGTTATCAGAACTTGAAATGCCGGGTTTGATGGCTGTTATGCAAAAATATGGAAAGAATAAGCCCCTGAAGGGGCTCAAAGTTTCCGGTTCACTTCACATGACAATACAAACAGCAATGCTCATAAAAACATTGTATGAATTGGGAGCTGAACTTCGATGGGCATCCTGCAATATTTTCTCTACCCAGGACCATGCTGCCGCAGCCATTGCTGATTCCGATATGGCCAGTGTTTTTGCCTGGAAGGATGAAACTCTTGAAGAGTATTGGTGGTGCACTGAGATGGCATTGACATGGCCTGACGATTCAGGACCAGACCTCATCGTTGATGATGGAGGTGATGCCACACTCTTGATTCATAGAGGTGTTGAAGTCGAAAGAAATTCCTCGATTCTGGAGAAGACATATCCTGTTAAGGAGGAAGCGATTCTGATGAACCGACTGGCTTTATCCTATAGGAACAGTCCGACGAAATGGACAAAGATGGCCGGAAATATCCGAGGTGTTTCTGAAGAAACCACCACAGGGATTCGTCGGCTCTATCAGATGGAAAAAGAAGGAAAACTGCTGTTTCCTGCCTTCAACATCAACGACTCAGTAACAAAATCAAAGTTTGATAACCTTTACGGATGCCGTGAATCACTTGCTGATGGCATTAAACGGGCAACCGACATTATGATTGCTGGCAAAAAGGTGGTTGTTCTTGGTTATGGGGATGTGGGAAAGGGTTGTGCTCAATCGATGAGGGGGATGGGAGCACGGGTACTGATCACTGAAATTGATCCTATCTGCGCATTGCAGGCAGCAATGGAAGGCTATGAAGTTGTTACAATGGAGGATGTCGTTGAAAACGGGGATATCTTTATAACTGCAACTGGAAATCTCAATGTAATTGATGGAAAGATGATGGAACGCATGAAGGATGAAGTCATTATCTGTAACATTGGTCATTTTGACAATGAAATAGAGATGTCTTACCTTGAGAACAATCCTAAATGTCTTCGGGAGAGGATTAAGCCGCAGGTCGATAAGTGGAATTTAGAATCCGGCCATTCTATAATTGTACTGGCTGAAGGACGGCTGGTCAATCTTGGATGTGCGACAGGACATCCTTCATTCGTAATGTCCAATTCTTTTACGAATCAGGCTCTTGCCCTGATTGAACTGGCAGCGAATTCCAGTCTGCTCAAAAAGGTGTATACCCTCCCAAGGAAATTAGATGAGGAAGTGGCTCGTCTGCATCTGGATCGAATTGGTGCAAAATTAACAACCCTTACCCGGAAGCAGGCTGACTACCTGGAGATTTCAATAGACGGACCATTTAAATCGGAGTACTATCGATACTAAAATGGAGATGAATAAGTCAGCCCGGATTTTGGAATTACTCAACACCATCCTTGACAGTCCTGAGAGTGAAAGGATGCTGAACTTTTTAGGAATAACAATATATGATAACAATAAACAAAGCTTTCTATCAAAAGGTATTTGGAAAAGAATTGATGATTTAGAGGATTCATGGTTCACATTGCTTCACCCTGATGATAGAGAACGAGTCAAATTGGACCGACAGGCATTGTTCCGAGGTCAGCATCATTACTCCAGGACTGCTTATCGAATTCTCGATGATGAGGGGAAATGGTGCTGGATTTCCGAAAAAAATGGAGTTTTACTCAGAAATGACAATGATTCCCCATGGATAACCATGGGGATTGGTGAAGTCTTACAGGATGTTGGAGATGAGAGCGGTTCTGGTTTCCAGAGAGCATGGGAAGCCGATATTCTGATTTCCACCATTGAGGTCATTATATCAAGTCTCAATTTAGATGACACTGTTCAGCGAATTCTTGAACAGGCTGAACTGCTGATACCTTATGATCGGGCAACTATTCAAATACTGCATGATGGTTTTCTTAAAGTATTCGGTAGCATGGGTTTTCCTGAATCAGAATCCCCAAAGGATGCTAAGTTTCCTTATCCGGAAGAAGGCTCTTTGAGTACAAGGGCAATTCAGGAACGCCGACCATGGCTGAGCGATGATATTACCCGGGATTTTCCCAGATACCAGCAGACTTCGAATAAAAAATATATCTCTCGATCAATGATGAGTGTACCGCTGATCGCTCATGGGGATGTTATAGGATTACTGGAATTCAGCAGCAACCAGGTGAATTTCTATAAGAAAAGGCATCTTGCATCAGCACAGGCATTTGCCAGCCCGGTTGCAATAGCGCTGGAAAACTCCCGAATGCACAATGAAACATATCAGCTTGCAATGACGGATGGACTGACAGGAATCGGCAGTCGTCATGCATTCGATCTAAACAGTAAGTATTGTCTGGAAAGAGCCAGAAGGGAGGGACGAAATCTTTCTTTTGCCATGCTAGATTTAGACTGGTTTAAGAAGATCAATGACGATTTTGGACATTTGATGGGGGATAAGGTACTGCAGGTAGTTTGTCATACCTGTCAGAAAAAGCTCAGGATTACTGATTTCATCGCACGTTATGGTGGTGAAGAGATTATCATCCTTTTTCCCGATACTTCTGTAGAAACTGCTGAACAAATTGTTAAAAGGATTTGTCAGGAAGTTTCACAATTGAATATAGAAGGTCTAAACCGCCCGATTACCCTGAGTGCCGGCATCACATCCTCTTCTCCTGCTATGGACACAGAACTGAACGATTTAATCAAGGCCGCTGATGAAGCACTCTATCAATCGAAGGCAAACGGAAGAAACCGTATAACCATCTATCAAAGGAAGAAACGCGCTAACCGACGGGAAACCTGAAAGTATGAGTTTCATGGAGATGCACTGTAGAGTATGAATGTGTTTTCAATTAATATGGAATTGTGAATCCAACCTATAATCACCTCGCTCTCTTCTTCTACATCGTTACAGTTGGATTTACCTCTGTCGTGGTTGCCCTGAGCCTTCTTTACTGGATGAGGAAAAAAAATTCCGGTCGTTTTAATACATTCATTCTTTTCGCTTATCTGGCTTTTCTCTTATTACTTGGCGGTATGAGATTTTACTGGGAAGAGATCCTTTCCGGTGACCGTGGAGCAATCCTTGGCGCCGGACTGGCAGAATTTGCAGGATATGCCCTGCTACTCTACTATCTGCCAGCTACAGTAAACCATATTGTCGGTCGATCCTGGACACCCCTGCGCTTGTCGGTGTTGATAACTGCCAGCACAATGTACTTCATACTGAGTACAGTCTATCTGTTTACTCGATTACTCAAACAGATTGCTCTGGCAGCTACCCTTTTGTACATCATTTCTCTTGCTGTCATTCTTGTTGACATCGTTCGAGTCATGTCATTGATAAAACAGGGGACAACCAGGAGAACTGTTCTTATGGTAACTCTTCTAACAATCGCGTTTCTTCCTCTGGTTATGGTGGGACAGCTTTGGGATGGTAGTGGAGGACAATGGGAGATGACTCTTTCACTGCGTTTCATGCTTCTTTCACTCTATTACTTCTTAATGGCGTTGTCGGGCATTGTTTTCTACATGAAGGAGATGTCCAGCGGTATCGACAGGCAGCCAGCCGAGTATACACAGAGTATTGATATCAATGTTGATCTTCCTCTTACAGACAGGGAAAAGGATATAGCGGATTCCGTTGTCAAGGGTTTTACCTATGAAGAAATCGCAGACAATCTTGATATCAGTCCAAACACTGTTCGAAATCATGTGTCAAATCTATATAGAAAACTATCAGTTCGTTCCAAGATTGAGCTGATTCAAGTTCTCGGAGGCAGACAATCAACCCCTGTCACGCCAGAATAACTTCGATTTGCTGTTCTTCCAGCTGTTTGCATGTTGATTCATTCAATCCGGTATCCGTCACCAGCACATCAAACTGATTGATTTCAGCGAAGAAGTTTGAACTGATTACACCAAATTTTGATGAATCGGCCAGAAGGATATTCTTGGCCGATGTGGCTATGGCCGTTGATTTACTCCCCCTCTCATAACTGTTGCGGCAGGTAACGCCGAGTTCAAGAGAAATACCAGCAGCCGAAATAAATGCCTTGGTGGCCCTGTTCCGTTTGATCAGTTTCAGGCCTTCCCAGCTTTCAAACATCAGTGTTTTTTCATGAAAGACACCACCGGTAAAGATAGATTTTACTCGCTCCATCCCCGCTGTAATGTTCATTATGTTCAGAGAAAAACCGATTACAGTCAGATCCATATCCCGGGGTAAATTCGCGGCGAGATATTCTGTTGTTGACCCAATATCGATTATTAATGAATCGGAGTCCTCAATAAGCTTGGCCGCCTGCTTCCCTATGCGGTTCTTTGCATCGGATTGAGTGGTCTCAGCCTCACTGAGAGAGTATGGATGTTCCTCTATTCCCCATGCAAGCCGGGGACTGAGAATTACCCCGCCATGAATCAGCTTCACGGTGCCATTGGAAGCCAGTTCTTCAACATCCCGGCGTACAGTCATGTGAGAAACTTCAAGTTGATCGGCCATCAATCGTATTGGAATACCATTTTCTTTTTTCAGAATATTCAGAATCATTGCTTTTCGACTGGATTTATTCAACATTCATCCTACCTGTTGTTGTTCGTGGAGTTTCCTGACATGAGGGACATGCTGATAATACTAAACATAACTCCGTATGGGAATTGAGGTGGAGGAGGATGCGCAGAAAAAGTTTGCATTATGATGCTATAGAGTGTAAACTAACATCATGAGAATTGGTGTGTATGGATTAGGTCGATTCGGGGCCTGGTGGGCTTCACAGCTTGCCGGAAGATTTGAAGTTGTTGCCTGGTCCCGTAATCCGGATCGGCCCTGTCCTCCGCGCGTAAAAAGGGTCATTGAAGACGATGTTCTTTCTGTGGATGCTCTTGTTCTCTGCGTCGCTATTTCAGCCCTGGAAGATGTTCTTGTTCGTATAGCTCCCAGACTCAAGAAATCCACCCTTGTCATGGACACCTGCTCTGTCAAAGTTTATCCAGCAGAGTTAATGCTTCAATGTCTGCCTCCTTACATCCCTCTCCTTGCCACTCATCCTATGTTTGGACCAGACTCAGGTAAAAATGGTCTGGATGGTTTACCCATTGCCTTCTGTCCTCTGCGTATTGAAGACAGCGCGGGAGATTTCTGGCACAGTACTTTTCAGTCAATGGGTTTGAGAGTCATCGAAATCAGTCCGGAGGAACATGACAGGGAAGCGGCTTATACTCAGGGTATTGCCCATTTTGTTGGGCGGGTACTTGGAGATTTAAACCTCACCTCAAGCAAAATCGCAACAGCAGGCTATCAGAGCCTGCTGGACATTGTGACACAAACCTGTAACGATCCCTGGAAATTGTTCCTGGATCTCCAGAAATATAATCCCTACACATCCCGAATGAGAAAAGATCTCCAGTCGGCGATCGATAAAATGATGAAACAGTTTAATTCTATAGAGGCAATATAATGGCAGAGATTCATGAACGTCAGGCTAATGAAAGCAAACTTGACACCGTTTTAGCAGGTGATATTGATTTTACCGGAGAGTTGTCCTTTAAAAAAGAGCTCATGATAAAAGGTCGTTATAAGGGCAGGATCAATGCCGAAGGAGATCTCTACATAGGCGAAGAAGCTGAAGTGGAAGCTGATATAGTCGCCAATGCGGTGTATGTCTGGGGTTATGTCAAAGGAAATATCAAAGCCAGCACCAGAGTTGAGCTTCAAGGCAAAGCCGTCGTAATCGGAGATATTGTCACACCGAAAATCGTTGTAGGGATGGGGTGTCGATTCGATGGGAAAAGTCGGATGAAAAACTCAGGAGGCAAATAAACATGCTACGATTATTGCTCAGAGGGACACTGTTCGTGTTGCTTTGCTTTCCTGTCCTGATAGCAGAAGCACAGCAAAAAGACGCCCTGCTGCTCTATCGGGGGGGGCAATACCAGAGAGCTGTTGATCTGTGTTTGGAAGAACTCAGTGAAAGAGGGCGCGATCAAGCAAAACGACGGATGGATTCATACACTGTCCTTGGCTGGTCTTACCTGAAACTGGGAGAATATGAAAAGGCTCTTAATTCAGCTCTGGCAGCAAGGAAGGAAATTCGCTACGACATAAGAATTATTGAAATTGAAGGTGAAGCAAATTATTATCTGGGCAGAAACTCCAGAGCCATGGCTTTGTTTGAGGAGTATGTTTCCCTGAACACTCGAGTTCAGGGTAGCCGGATTGATACAGTTTACTACTTGATGGGGGAAATTTTTCTTCGGTTTGCAGAATATCAACATGCAGATATTGCCTTCACTACAGCCCTGCATTACAGCCCTCGAATTGCCCAATGGTGGGCCAGACTGGGGTATGCGTGTGAGCAGATACCTGATCATGAAAAGGCAAAATCAGCTTATGGCAAGGCGTTGGAACTTCAACCTTCTCTGGAAGATGCCCGGGCCGGGTTGGAACGATTACTGTGATCCCCGTACTCGAGGAACTGTTTCAGTATGACATATTGCTGACTGAGAAGAAAGCATGAGAATTACCTCAACAGCATCGGACTGCAATTCGTTGAAAAAAAACATCTCAGGATTAATATGTCTTGTGTCGATGGGATGATAAGGTGTTCACCATGAAAAAGCTTATAATTCTGTTTGTATTGACTCTGACCTCAGTCATTCTCACTGCCGGTGATCTCGCTGTACTTGAAAATCTGGGCTTCAGTTCTGATGGACGGTATTTTATGTTCGGGCAGCATGTATGGATACCGAAAGATGGGAAAGCCTATGCGGAAACAGCTATTGTCAATGTTTCCCAGAACACATTTGTGTCCAATGGCTGGAAAAAGAAATCATGGAAAATTCAAATGCTGCCTAATCAGGATTCCCGTGGTGCTTTGTATGAAATACTCAGAGATATGATCGACTTAAAAGACCGATATGGTATTAATCATCTGAATCAAGGCCGGTTACTGTATACAAAAAGCTACGATGACGAGAAACCTGCAGATAACGAGTTCAGCAGCGAAATCCCTGTTCTAACCTTCAGAGATTTTTCCAAAGGTACTGAATACATTCTTCAGCTTGAACAGAGTAATCAGACAACAGGTGATAACGCCTCAGCGGCATTCCACATACTTGTTACTACTGAAAATGCTGATGGCCATGTTGCTCAATATACAGTTGGGCGCCCCACCTATATGAGACCTGATGTGGTATCATACTCCATTGCCCGGGTCTGGATCGCACCCAATGCCCGCTCTCTTGTGATTGGCGTTCTCAAAGAGTATTCTGATTTATCCGCCCGCTACATGGTGGAAACCCTTACACTGAATTAATCCCGGGAGTCTTTGATGCGTCTAAGTCAGTCCTTCTATCGTACTCTCAAAGAAATCCCGAAAGATGCCACTGTACCCAGCCATCAACTGATGTTCCGGACAGGGATGATTCAGCAGCTTGCCAGTGGAATCTACAATTATCTGCCCCTTGCCCTTCGTAGCATTCATAAAATAGAACGCATTATCCGTGAGGAATTAAACCGCCGATCCTGTGAAGAAATTCTCATGCCGGCAGTTCAGCCTGCAGAACTGTGGAAGGAATCCGGCCGGTGGGATCTGTATGGAGAGCTTCTTCTACGATTCAAGGATAGAAAGGGCAATGATTACTGCATGGGACCAACACATGAAGAGGTTATCACTGATATTGTAAGGAATAACTTGAAATCATGGAGGCAATTACCCTGGAACCTCTACCAGATACAGGATAAGTTTCGTGATGAATTCAGGCCGCGGTTCGGATTGATGAGGGGCCGGGAATTCATTATGAAGGATGCCTATAGTTTTGATATTGACAGACAAAGTGCACGGAAATCATTTAATCTGATGTTTGAAGCCTATAACGATATTTTTAAGCGGTGTGGATTGGAGTTTCGGGCAGTGGATGCTTCAACAGGTGAAATCGGCGGAGAGATGAGCCGCGAGTTTCAGGTACTGGCCTCTACTGGAGAAGATGTTATTCTAAGCTGTGATACTTGCAGCTATGCTGTTAACAGGGAAAAAGCTGTATCAAAGCGTGACATCACTACCCAGAACAGGGCGTTGTTTGAACCGATGGAAATTGTGGAAACACCCGGAGCAAAAACGATACAGGACGTCTCCAATTATCTGAATATTCCTCCAGACCGTTTTCTGAAATGCCTGGTTTATGAGGCTGATTCAGTCCTGGTACTTGCACTCATTGCCGGCAACAAAGATGTGAATGAATCAAAGCTTCAGTCCGTTCTGAATGCTTCTTCTCTGGAACTGGCATCAGAGGAAACAGCTAAAAAAAGGATTTCAGTTGAATTTGGCTCTATTGGACCTGTCGGATTACCATCTGAGACAAAAATTATTGCCGATATATCGGTATCATCCCAGATGAACTGGATGGCAGGAGCCAACGTGCCAGGTAAGCATTATAGGAATGTCAATCCTAACAGGGATTTTGAAGTATCAGACTATCATGATATTGCGTTTGCAGGTGCTGGAGAGAGATGTCCTGAGTGCGGTCAGGGTTCTCTGGAAGAGAATAGAGGTATAGAAGTTGGCCATATTTTTTATCTGGGAACAAAGTATTCCAGGGCCATGAACTGTTGTTTCCTGAACAAAGAGGGGAACTCCCAGCCAGTTGAAATGGGTTGCTATGGCATAGGAGTGGGTAGAACGATGTCTGCTGCTATTGAACAGAATCACGATGAAAATGGTATTATCTGGCCTGTACCTATTGCACCATGGGAAGTGATTATAATGCCCCTCCAGATCAATAATTCCAATGTTGTTTCCAATGCCGAAAAAATTTACTCCGAATTATCAGAAGCTGGTCTGGATGTTATTCTTGATGACAGGGATGAACGTCCAGGGTTCAAATTCAAGGATGCAGACCTCATCGGCTATCCTGTACAAGTTATTCTTGGGGCTCGATCTGTTGCTGATGGAAATGCTGAGGTAAAATTCAGAGCTTCAGGGAAGAAGGTTCAAATCTCCCTGACAGAAGTCTCAAGCCATACTGCCAGTTGGATACAATCACAACGGCACTAATCTTCAATTACCTCCAGACCAGATTTTTTATTTGCTATAATCAGAAGTAGAATCCCGGTTGCCGTATCCAGCATTGTGCAGATCATAGCCAGTAACGGTATGATCGGTGTCAAAATATACCAGCCGTTCTCCACACCCCTTGCATACAGGTTCCCAATGATAACAAGCATGGCAGTCAAGCCATGAACAGGAACTGTTGGCAGTAAAAATGAAACAAGAAAAGAGAATAATGCAGTCCATGCGGCCTGAAAAAGGGTAATCTCCAGACTTGAATAGGAACGAATAATGGTCATCATACAGACAGCACCGAATAAGGCTGTTCCGCCACGGGCAAACATAAGACAGACCGGCAGTATCAGGGCCGATGATTGTCTGGTTACTCTTATTTTTTCCTTCAGGTGGTACGCAGTATTTCCATAGTTGAATAATGGTGAAGCGGAAAATAGAGCGCCTATAATGGGGCCGGACAGTTGGGTGAGTATTTTCCATGGGGAAGTATGTTTTACAATTATCCGTAAAAGCAGTGGATATACTATGATTATTAGAAATGCACTGGTACCCAGAAGAACTGTCACAAGGGGAACAAACTTCTGAAAGCCAGCAATTCTCCGGGCAGAATATACGGACTGAAAGGCGAGAACGGCCAGAAAAAATGGCATGAATTTCAAGAGGTAGCGATTAGCCCGGTAGAAGATACGGGAAAGTGAATCAAAAACATTGTACGATGGTTCAGCAATTTCCTTGTTGTGGAAAAAATGCCAGCCAAGGAGGCAGGCTGGAAGGAGTATCGTCAGCAGGGGTAATCCTTCATTCACAGGTTTCCATAGTCCTTCAAAACTGAGGATGCTTCTGATTATATTCCCAAATTGTGGAACAATAACCTGGGATGGCTGTACTGATACAACCGGTATTCGTCCAATATCAATGGCTAGAGCAATGATGGTGCCCGAAAGAGCAAGGATTGCGGATGATATAATTATATACAGAGAAGAGCGAGCCAAAAGCTGCCGGAGTTTCCCAAGCCGCCGCAACCTGGTAATCGCCACTGGAATTGAAAAAAAAATGAGAGGTAAAAAGAAATAGCTCCCTGCCCCAAGGATATAGCTGTTGATCTCTTCGATCACCCGGGAGAGCATACTTGAGAGGGGTAAGAACAGGGCTGCAATAATACCTATCAGAGAACCTGCTGTGTATGCGGTCAATGTTTTCATGGTCTGATCCTCAGCACTGAATTGTATTTGAGAATGCTAAATTCTTGAAAAGATATGATTTGCTGCGGTGGCGATACCAGCGACTGCGAAGCCTGGGGGGTCTCTCCTCCCATAGACATACCATTGCTGTGGAGAATTCAACAGCATCTGGAGAATCGCTGTGCATACCGCAGGACCAGATTTTTAAGTTTTCCTCCTTCATAAGACCAGAGGCAAAGCCTGTAAATGCTCCCTGAGAAAGATCGTTCATTATACCATTGCGGGCACCTGCCTCATGAGGAATCACCATGCCAAGGAAACCGTCTGTTGATTCCAGTGTTGTGAGAAGTTCCCGGGAGAGAGCTATTGAGCCTTTAATTGTATGCTCAAGAGTTCTTTCAATATCACTGCTATCAATTTCAGCAAAGGGTTTTGTGATTTTATCCGAACTGTGAATGATCCATGCAGCATCAATATGATTGAACAGACGTAGAGATTCCCTGACGATTGCCTTGGTTGAGAACCATGAAGCCGGGTTCCAGGATAAGGTTATAAGGCGCTCTGTCTCACTATCAGGAGTTTCGTCTCCTGTTGCCACAGCAATAACCTGGCAGCCTTTTTCCAGCAGTATATTGATCAGACTTCGGCCAATAAATGACTCACTTTCTGACACCAGTACAACTTTTTCCATAAATGCAGTCTACCTGGCGTGGGAACAACCGTCAACGTAAAAATTGAAGTAAACGGTTTAATCGGAATTCAGAAGCATCAGCTGCCCTGCTCCATTTTTTAAGCAATTGCTTCAATGTTCTGTGAGATACAGTCTGACTTGAAGCCGTAAGGATAACTGTTCTCACAAAAGAATTCCAACCTTCCTGGTTATACCATAACTCTCCATCCCAGAAATTCACTCCACAAGCCTGACGCCCTTCATTATCAGTCAACAGAATTCCCAGCGCCTGGGATGGACTTTTGACAAAATCTATCCAGGAAGGTAGATTCATTGCAATAGATAGATTATGGCATTCAAAGTAACGTCTTACCCAATTATCCAGATCCCACTCATACCAGCACCCCTCCCCTGGAACTGAAAGGATGCTCCAAAGAACAAGGAGCAGAGCGTCGTCTCCGCTGGAATCTCCAAATTTTCTGGTTATAGACCGCCTGAGACTGCGATACGGGAATCGCCACATTTTGGCCGATGCTTCCAGCCGATGTTGAATCTTCTCAGTAGCACGGGCAGAATTTCCAAAGTCAGTCCCGCGGAATGCTCTTATTTGATCTAACAGCTTCCCGATTTTGTTCTTCTCCAGCCATGGGAGGGGTTTTTTCCCCATACGAATTCTGTCGGCCATCTTATGGATCACATCAGGAGGAAGAAGTTGATCAAGGACATTATACAGGGGACGAAGTTTGATTTTTTTCAACACTGATTCTAAATCATGGACACCGGAACCATTCAAATCAGCAGCAAGAGTCTCCCACACATCATTACGGCCGTCGGGAATGTGAATATCGAGAAAAGTTTGCCGTCCGAAACCATCGATACTGATTTGCAGACCGTTTTTTCTCAGTTCACCGACAGACCGGATGTACCAGAGGTTGGCTGTCTGATCTCTGAGTAGAATCCAGTTATCATCTCCTGTATCATCAGGAACAAGGGCTGCGGCCAGAGAGTCGCTTTTCATTCCGCACTCATTTGTATTGACTGGTGAAGCCTCATCAATGGTTCCAATCGCTCTTTCGTAAGAATTGTTCACAATAATCAGGGCTCTATCTGTATCCGACACATTTGTAAAAGCATAGACTGACTCAACGACGCCATGAGCCCCATGGAGATCGTATAGGCGAAACTCGGAAGCTCCAGCAAAAAGCCTCCGTCTGAGCAATAGGGGAAATATTTCTCTATCATGCCGGGCGATGAGTTCATCATCCCGGGATTCATCTCTGAAAGCTCTCGTGTACTCCATCCCATATTTCTCAGACAGCCCTTCAATCTGCCCATGACCAATCATGGGAAGACCGGGAAGAGTGGCAAGAAGTGTACAGACAGCAAAATACCTGTCGTCCTTACCGAATTGATTCACGGCTGTTTCTTCATCAGGATTATTCATGAAGTTTACGAAACGCTGAAGAATTCCAGGGTCGAAGGCAAGTGTGTCTTTGATTATGTTACGATATTCCGCGTTTTTCTGATCTCTCAGCATGTTCATGAAGGCGGAATTGTAAACCCTGTGCATTCCGAGAGTTCGAACGAAAAACCCTTCCATCATCCAGAATGCTTCGGCAAGGAGAAGTGTGCCCGGAGCTTCATGGGCAACACGGTCAACAACTTCCCTCCAGAATTCTTTCGGAAGCAGCTTATTGAAATCGTCATCTGTCAGTGCATATTCTGATCGGGAAGAAATGGCTCCCCCGCTTCCGGGAGCTGGAAACCACAAACGGCGAATATGTTTTCGGGCAAGGACCATGGCCGCGTCAAAGCGAATTACAGGAAAATTGCTGGCAACTCGAATTATATCCTGAATAACCATTTCACGGGCTTCTGGATTGAGGAAATCGATCTGTGCCGTATCGTTCCAGGGAATGGATGTACCATCATTTCCATGATATAGGTACCGTACTTCACCCGTTCTGTTGTTTCTATGCTGAAAAACGACAGCCGCGTCACTCTGATTGTAGTAATGATCTTCCAGACGGATATCCACCGCCTCATCCCCTGACAGATTGTCACTGAGAAATGAATAGCTCGGATAGGGACATTCTGGAACACTGAGTAGCCTTTCCGGATGATGTCTTACCCAATCAGAATCAATGCCCACATGATTGGGAACCATGTCGCTTGAGAGACGAATTCCCCGCTGCAGTGCTCTGTGTCTGAGGTTGTCCAGGGCAGCCCATCCCCCAAGTTCTCCGGCGATGTCATATCCAAACAAGGAATAAGCCGAAGCGGTCGCGTGAGGATTGCCCATGCGCTGCTTAATCTCTCGACTTGCCGGACTTCTTTCCCAGAGGCCAATGAGCCACAGGGTATTGAAACCACGGGAAGCGATGATATCAAGTTCCTCATCAGGAACCTGATCCAGCCGGGAAATTCTATATCCATAGGATTCCGTAAGCTGGCTCAGCCAGACCAATACATTTTTTGCCAGCAGAACAACATTGGGCATCCAGTCATCATCCTGACTGAATCGGGCCGCTCCATCCAGGTGTTCAACCCCTGGTCCTTCTACCGGCCCCGGACCTGTAAACCGGATGCGGTTTTCTTCTTCCATCATATCCAGGGCACCTGTCAATTCCCCGATCCAGTCTCCAAGGAGAGCTCCCCAGTGTTTCAGGATGTACAGAAGCTGATCTCTTACGGAATATGGAGCAACGATGAAGGGTGTTTTAAGAGTTTCAAGCGGAGTTTTATCCTCCGGGGCACATCGATCAAGATTTCTGTCAATTTCTTCAACCTGCATCCAGAATTGCTCATTATCACTCCCTGGATTCTGGAATAGGTTAGCAAAGGATGAAAAACCGGGATTGATTCGAGCCAGATTTGTAAGTATCCATTTCTGAAAGTGACTTTCTGGCAATACAAACGTATCTGGCAACAGATTGAACAGGGTCTTTTCATAGGGCTGGGGATTCTTTTCAAACTCATCCAGCAGTATCTGACAGGCAGCCGCGATATATCCGGCAGCATAGACAGTGCCGGCGGAAGGGGTTTGGCCTCCCAGTTTTTCAGTATAGGCCATAACCAGTTCACGAGCTTCTTTCCTTGAATTAATTACAAGGAGGCCATTTTGATCAAACCTTTCACGTGGAATATCAAGCTGCTCCTTCGCCGATTGACTGAGAGGTATCAACGACTTTGGAAGTTTGGCAGTCATATTTTATTCTCCCGATTCTGGAATCATAGTTTCTTTGATCTGTGCAATTTTATCTCTGAGCACTGCAGCCTGTTCATAATTTTCTTCCTGTAATGCCTCAGCCAGTTCTCTCTTGAGATAATCAATTTGCCTGACAATCGGTACTCTTGACTTGTCAATAATCATACCAGCACTGTCTTCTTCCAGAATGGAATCTTCAATCAGTATGGAGGCATTTGTACAGGCCGCCAATGCTAATGCTACAGCTGTTTGGGTTTCAAAGGAAAACTGAGCGTTCTCACTGGCAAAGTTAACTATCGCTCGATATTGGCCGTCAATGCCACCTTTAAGGATTTCCACCGATTCCGTTGTCATGGAAATAGCTGTCGTTATCGCGATGATTAAATCGGAATAACTGTGTTTCTTCTTTCTGTTATTTGTTGCAGCAGCCAGAATCTCCATAACATCATGAGCTTCCACATATACAGGCAGACACTGAGATGTATTGGGAACACGCAGCAATATGGCATATCCTTTAGCGGTTTGCCCAGCTGTCCAGATATCAACTTTTGTAAACATATTCAATTATTCCCCGGGAAGCCCTTGATAATTCAGCGTTGCAAAATAGTCGGATAGAGTTTCCCGTCGGCGTATTTCCACAATCTCTCCATTCTCTTTCAGCAAAAGTTCCCCAGCCCGTAGTTTTCCATTATAATTGAAACCCATTGCCCTGCCATGGGCACCGGTATCATGAATCACAAGAAAATCTCCTGTTTCTATGGGAGGAAGCTTCCTGTTCACAGCAAATTTATCATTATTCTCACAGAGGCTGCCTACAACATCACAGGTTTGTGTCAATTCTTCATTTTCCTTACCCGCGACAGTTATGTGGTGATAGGCGCCATACATTCCAGGTCTCATGAAATCAGCCATGGAGGCATCCACTCCAATGTATTCCCGGTATGTATGCTTTTTATGAATAGCCTTTGTAATAAGATATCCATAAGGACCGGTAATCACTCTGGCACATTCCATATTTATAACAGCCGGTTTCAAGCCCTTGTTGATGATGAATTCTGTATAACACTGCTCAATCCCTTTAGAAACAGCCTGTATATCGACTGGTGTTTCTCCCGGATTGTAGGGGATACCAATGCCTCCACCGAAATTGATGAAATCTATATTGATGCCGGTTTTCCGGGAAATCTCTTCACTGAGCTGAAGAAGCTGGGAGGCTGTATCAATGAAGTAATTTTCATCAAGTTCATTGGAGGCAACCATAGTATGTATGCCAAAGTTCTGTACACCCTTTTTCCTTGCCAGGGTATAGGCTTCAAACATCTGCTTTTTGGTCAGGCCGTATTTGGCTTCTGCGGGGGTACCAATAATACTGTTTCCTTCTTTTGCTGAACCGGGATTGTACCGAAATGCCAGAGTATCCGGCAGCCCAATTTGTTCAAGATACTCTAGATGAGTGATATCATCTAAATTGATAATGGCATTGATATCTTTAGCCTTGCGGTACTCTTCGGCAGGGGTGTTGTTGGATGTGAAGAAAACACCATCACCATTAAGGCCGACAGTTTCTGACAGTATGAGTTCTGCCATTGAGGAGCAGTCAGTTCCCATTCCTTCTTCGATTAGAATCTTCAGTATCCATGGGTTGGGACAGGCCTTTACAGCATAATAATTTCGGAATCCCATCGGGGCCCACTGGAAAGATTCATTGAACGAATGAGCATTACTTCTAATGGCCTTCTCATCGTAAAGATGAAATGGGGTGGGGTATTGACGAGCAATCTCTTTGAGAAATTCTAAACTGAATGGCAATGTCCGCCTGAACCTTTCTGGCACTGTAATCTCCTCAGCAGGTATTATAGACCCTTGACAGTATATCGGCTATAGTTGGTGTGTGAGAATTACACTGCCCCTACCGGACGATTGGCATGTTCATCTGCGCCAAGGGGCAAAAATGCCAGCTTATTCCCGGGCTCATGGAGCCGCATTCGGCCGCATCCTCGCCATGCCCAATACGATACCACCATTAACATCACCGGAAGGAATAAGGAAATACCGACAAACAGCGGAGTCTGCCTCTCCTGGACTGAAGGTTCTCACAGCATTCCAACTCATTCCTGGTATGAGCAGGAAAGACATAGCCAGGCTGTCAGACGAGGGTACACCAGCAGGAAAATACTACCCTGCTGGAGCAACAACCAATAGTCAAAATGGTGTATCAAACCTGGATACTGTTATGGAAGCCATCGGAGCCATGGAGGAGCATGGTCTTGTCCTGTGTCTGCATGGAGAAGACCCCATGGCCCCTGTTCTTGACAGAGAAAGAGAATTCCTGCCGACTTTCAAGAAGATCCGCCGCACATTCCCCGGATTGAAAATGGTATTGGAGCACGTATCAACTGCTGAGGCCGTCCAGATGATTCAGGAGGATTCAGGTCCTTCAGCAGCCACAGTAACAATCCAGCATCTCATGTTTACACTGGACGACCTGCTTGGAGATCTTCTCAATCCCCATCTATTCTGTAAACCTGTTGTCAAGTCCCATGTCCACAGACAGGCCATTGAGCACGTTGTGTTTGAAGGTCATCCAAAATTCTTCTTTGGTTCCGACAGTGCTCCCCATGAAAAGGAAAGAAAGCATTCCAGAACCTGTCCCGCTGGAGCATACACGGCGCCAGTAATTCTCCCGGCCCTGGCAGATTTTTTTGACAAGTCTGGTCAATTGGAAAGGTTGAAACCCTTCCTCTGTGATTTCGGCAGAGTATTCTACGATGTCCCGGAAAACCGTGGAGAAGTAACACTGGAAAAGAGAAAATGGGTTGTACCCATGGAATCAGAAGGCTGTGTTCCCCTGATGGCCGGCAAAACTCTGCAATGGAGAATAGCCGAACGATGACTGCCATACCTGCCATCGATCTGATTGATGGACGCTGTGTCCGCTTAACCGAGGGACGGTTTGACAGTGTCCGGGTGTACAATGAGGATCCAGTCGAAACGGCGAAATCATTTGCTGGAGCCGGGGCCCGGCGACTGCATGTTGTTGATCTGGATGCGGCCCGGGGGCAGGGTGATAATCGCCGCTCCATTGCCTTAATCCGCAAGGCCTTCCCCGGCATCATCAATGTGGGTGGAGGTGTTCGCAAGTCAAAGGATGCGGAGCAACTGCTGGATATTGGTATTGACCTCATTGTTGCAGGGACATCTCTGGCAGAAAAACCGGAGGAAGTGGGTGAATGGACAGCGCATTTCGGTAGAGTGTTCATCGCTGGAATAGACGCAAGGGATGGCATGGTGAAAACATCAGGATGGAAAGAGGGCAGCATCCTGCGGGCTGTCGATCTTGCTGCCACGGCCAGAGAATTGGGTTTGGTAGAAATAATCTACACAGACATAGCCCGGGATGGAACAATGCAGGGGCCCAATATCTCTGAAACAGAGGCCATTGCCGCCTCCTCCGGTTTGCCGGTAATCATTTCAGGAGGAGTAGGAAGTATGGCCGATCTGAAAGCCATGACCATCCATCCTTCCCGGGGAATTACAGGTGTTATCTTCGGTAAAGCTCTGTACGAAGGAGCTGTCGATCTTTGTGAGGCAATAAAAATTCTGGGAGGAAGTGAGTGAAACACAGAGGAAAAGATCCATCCTGGCCTGTAATGGTGACTACCGGCAGCAGGAAAACTACCGCCTTGATGAACCGCAAGGCGTATCGGAAAAGCCTGGAAAACAGCAGTCCGTGGATTGTCCATCCGGTAACAGACCGAGTGTTACCATGGCCTGGTTCACCAGAGATTCTTTCCCTTGAAGAAAGTCCCGGAGCCTACACCCTTACCATTGCTGAAGGCGCTGAATTACACCCTTACGGGATGGCTGTTCCGTTGGATATCGATCCCGATAACAGGGATGCGATGCATGAAGATGGCACCCAGGAAAAAACAATGAGTTTTGGAATCCTGAACAGGCTTTCGGCAATCATTGCTGAATATAGAAAGACTATGCCGAAAGGTTCCTATACGGCTCATCTTTTCTCGGTTGGAGAGGAGAAGATACGAAAAAAAGTAGGAGAAGAGGCCATTGAACTTCTTCTATCCCATGAGAAAGATGATATCATCTATGAAACTGCGGATTTGATCTACCATATTCAGGTTCTTCTGGCCGCACTGGATTTAGAATGGACAGATGTGGAAAATGAGCTTCTTCGCCGTCATACCGACTAACCTTCAGAAAACTTCTTCCACCTCTACAGGGAACAATATGATTCAAGAATTATCAAAGATAGCAAAGAGTATGACTGGCAATGTATAAACCCGATATTCTCTACGAAGATAATCATGTTATCGCTGTGAACAAAAAAACGGGCATGCTCGTTCAAGGGGATAAAACCGGAGATCTCCCCATTCTTGACCTGATGAAATCCTACATCAAGGAGAGGGATCATAAACCCGGACAGGCCTTCCTCGGACTGCCGCATCGTCTTGATCGCCCGGCCAGTGGCGTCCTTATCCTTGCTAAAACTTCCAGGGCACTTTCCCGCCTATCTGCTTCATTTCGAGACGGTGAGGTGCAGAAGTACTACTGGGCAGCAGTGGAATCAGCTCCCACATTTCCGGAAGGAACTCTTGTTGACTGGTTGCGGAAAGACGCAAAAACCAATACCTCCCACAGAGTAAAACCAACTGCGACCGGGGCCAAAGAAGCCCGATTGACATACCGGGTTCTTGGTTCCTCAAAGAGCTGCTGGCTGGTGGAAGTTCAGTTGCTCACTGGTCGGCATCACCAGATAAGGGTACAGCTTTCCGGTATGGGAACTCCAGTTAAGGGCGATCTGAAATACGGAGCAAAACGATCGAATCCAGGAGGTGGAATTCATCTTCACGCCCGGAGGTTGGAATTGCCTCATCCAGTTCGAGAGAAATCCCTCCTCATTACAGCTCAGCCTCCTGACGGGCCACTCTGGCAGAGTTTCGTGAACATCTATCGACCGGAATCCCCGATATGAATTCAGTACGTTGCAACTGTTCCGGGGTGTCCAGAAGATTGAAAAACAAAAGAGCAGTCTATTGTCGAAAGAAATAGTTTTCTGTATATTTCTCCTGAAGGAGAATATCAATGCCGACATACGATTACGAATGCCTATCCTGCGGTTATCAATTTGAACAGTTTCAGAGTATGTCTGATGAAGCGTTAACCGATTGTCCTCAATGCAGTAAAAGCAAACTGCGACGCCTCATTGGCAATGGAATGGGTATCATTTTCAAGGGTTCCGGTTTCTATGTCAATGATACCCGAAAGTCCAATTCCAGCGAAAAATCAGAAAAACCCGCTACAACTGTCGTGGAGAATAAAATAACAAAGTCCCCCGGTAATAATAAGAATGCCAGTGCTTGATAGACGATTCCACCTCATCTAATTCATGCGTTTGCTGAAGACATCTCTGCTGAGGGAATTTAGAACTCTTAAGCCGCATCTTCATAAATACAGCAGGAGCTACATTTTCGGCTTCGCATTTCTAATCCTGGCCGATGCCGGACAGATACTGATTCCCCGATTGATCGGTCAGGCTGTTGATCATATTTCTGATGGCACAGCTACACGGGGAATCATTCTCCACCTGATGATTCAGATGGTTCTCCTGGCAAATCTCATTGCACTTGGCCGCTATGGATGGAGAAATTTCATCATAGGAAGTGCAAGGCATATTGAGGCCGATATTCGTGACCGAATTTATGGACATTTTCTCATCCTCACCAATACCTTTTATATTAATCATAAAACTGGTGATTTAATGGCCAGGATCAGCAATGACCTTAAATCCATACGCATGTCGGTGGGAATGGGATCTGTGGCCCTCATTGATGGTTCTTTCATGACAGTTGTCATCCTGGGGGCACTCTTTCTAAGCTACGGATTCCTTGGACTACTTATTGTAATTCCCCTACCATTGTTGACCGCCATGGCTCTGATACTCGGAAGATTATTGGGCCCCCTCTTCTTGAAAGTTCAGGAGAACTTTGCCCGTATCAGCGAACATGTTCAGGAAACACTGACAGGAATCCGGGTGATTAAATCCTTTGTGATGGAAAAAAGAGCTTTGACCACTTTTACCCGGGTGAATGACAACTATGCCCGGGCGCATATGAATCTTGTCCGATTCTGGGGAATGATGTTCCCGGCCATGGGTTTCCTGGCCGGTTTAGGGGTTCTGCTACTGTTATATTTTGGCGGCAGGGCCGTCATTGACAGCAGGGTGAGTCCGGGAGATTTCATTGCCATGCTTTCCTACCTTGGTATGCTGGTATGGCCGGCTATGGGAGCCGGGTGGGTAATCAGCATCATGCAGAGAGGGGCGGCATCCATGAAGCGTATCAATGAAATCCTGAATGAAATTCCTGACATAACTGACCTCCCGGATGCCATTGAAACCCCTCCTTCTGGCAACCTGGAATTCAGATCTGTGAGTTATCAATACAATAAGAAAAAAGTCCTTCTCGATGTCAGCTGTACCGTCAAGAAAGGAACATCTCTTGGGATCCTCGGCCGTACGGGGGCAGGTAAAACGACTTTACTCAAACTGCTTACCAGAATCATTGATCCTTCGGAAGCCTGTATTTTTATTGGAGACCAGGACATCCGCGCCTTCACAAGAACAGCCCTGAGACGCACACTGGGTGTGGTTTCTCAGGATGTTTTCCTGTTCTCTGAAACAATCCGGTCAAACATTGTATTCGCCAGGCCGGAAGCATCGGATTCAGAAGTAGCCAATGCCGTAAAGGCCGCCGGACTTGAATCTGACCTGCCCTTTTTCCCTGAGGGTTTGGAGACTATTGTCGGTGAAAAAGGAATCATCCTCTCCGGAGGTCAGAAACAGCGTATTGCCATTGCCAGAGCTATTATAACAAAACCGGAAATCCTTGTACTTGACGATGCTCTTTCAGCTGTTGATGTCGATACCGAGGAACGTATACTTGACAATCTCTTCGCGTTTCGAGAGGGAGGAACAACGGTGTTGATTTCCCATCGTGTTTCAGCGCTTTCCCGATGTGATCGGTGTATAGTTATGGAAGATGGGAAGGTTACTGCGGAAGGAACCCACGAAGAACTCCTGAAAAAAAATGAATTTTACAGAGAAATCTCTGATTTGCAGAAACTGGAATCCGATCCAGGGAAATCAGAATGAAGCACAAAGAAGAAATTGTCCGCGCCAGTTCCACCGCTGTGATAAACCGACTGGCAAACCTGACCAAACCGTACAGAATCTCCGTGCTGATCACCGTTATCACTCTGTTTATTGCAACAGCCGCAGAGCTTCTACAGCCCATCATAATCAGGCGAACCCTGGATGATCACCTTCTACGCCGTGAGTATCGAATTGATCTCACTACCGTTCAATCAGGAATACCCGATCCCGCCCTTGCAAACACTCTACTTGAAGAGGGACGTATCATCGGTTCTGGACTTTTTGTTTCAATTGATTCTCTTCAGAACTTGAATGGGGCGGAGAAAGATGCCGCGAGAAAGGAAGGCTGGCTACATGAAGACGACTGGTATGTTTTTCAAACAGACGGCGAAGAAGTGAAATCAGTCGTGGCAAACCACCCGGAAATTTTTGAATCTTCTTCTGATTTCCATGCGATTCGCATCAAAGACAGGCGTCAGCTGAACCAGGAAGAGCAGAGATACATACGGTACAACGACTATACTGGTCTGAGGAACAGAAGCGGTCAGTATCTGGTTCTACTGGTTATCATTCTGGTGTTTACGTTCGGGCAGGTCTATACCGCTTCCTGGATCGGCCAGAGAGTAATGGCCGATATACGGTGTTCACTGCTCTCCCACATAGTTCATCAATCATTGGATTACCTGTCAAAAACACCGGTGGGCAGTTTTGTCTCACGGACCACAAATGATGTGGAAACTATCGCGGAGTTTTTTACGAATGTTACAATTTCATTTTTAAAAGACTTTGCCATCATGGTTGGCGTGATTGGAGTTATGTTCGCATTGGATGTCCGGCTTGCTCTGATAACTTTGATTGCCCTGATACCGACATTCGCCCTTATCGTGTTCTTTCGCAATCGAATAAGGGAGGCTTTCCGTCGAGTTCGAGTCAGGGTTAGCATGGTCAATGCCTTTCTTTCAGAACACATCAGCGGCATGAGCACAATCCAGCTTTTTGATATGGAAAAACAAAGCGCACAGGAATTTGAGAAAAAGGGTTCCAGTCTTCTGAATGCGGAAATGAGCCAACTGCGCGTCATGGCTGTTTTCAGACCCCTTATAGAATTGATTGCTTCTCTAACCGTTGCATTGATAATATGGTATTCGTCCAATCTTCACGAATCGGGTGCAGTTACCCTGGGAGTACTCATCGCCTTTGTTGAATTGATACAGAAATTCTTCCATCCGATTATGGATATCGCGGAAAAATTCAACATCCTTGAGTCAGCCATGGCGGGTGGTGAACGTGTCTTCGCCATGCTGGATGTTATCAACAGAATTCCTGATAATCGTTCAGAATCTGCTGGCTACAGAGATAGAAGTGAGATTGAATTTGAAAATGTCCATTTCTCTTATGTGGTCGGTGAACCAATTCTCAAGGGGTTGAGTTTTACAACCCCGGCCGGCTCTACCACCGCCATTGTTGGAGCAACAGGAACTGGAAAAACAACCATTGCCAATCTTCTTACTCGCTTATGGGATCCCCAGAATGGTCGAATCATCCTGGATGGTGAGGATGTCCGCAACATACCTCTGTCCAGTTTAAGAAAGATAATTCAGCCCATCCAGCAGGATGTTTTTCTCTTTGCCGGATCCATCGCTGATAATATTGATCTGGGTTTGGGACTGGACAGGGCGACCATTGAGGAATCCGGCAAACTTGCCCGGGCCGATGAGTTTATAGCCCACCTGCCTGATGGTTACGATACCCTGATTACGGAAGGGGCTAACAATCTTTCTGCCGGTCAGCGTCAACTGGTGGCATTCGCCCGCATCATTGCCCACAATCCACGGGTGATAATCCTCGATGAGGCGACGGCCAGCATTGATACAAAAACCGAAGCCCTTATTCAAGAGGGACTGGACAGTCTTCTGAGTAATCGTACGGCAATGATTATTGCCCATCGCCTTTCAACAATTCGCCGTGCTGATCAGATACTGGTTTTAGGCCGTGGGAGGCTCATCGAATCGGGTTCTCATGAAGACCTTCTTGCTCAGAACGGGGTATATCGAAATCTATATGATTTACAGTTTTCACAGCAGTAATCATACGGTTATTCTTCTGTTTGAGACAGGAAACCATATCCGGGAAGATACCACCTGGCATCTTTGATGATCCGTTGTTTGACTTTCAGTTCTTTTGACCTGTATGCAGTTCCTCCATAATGACACTATCCTGAAGAAACTATATATTCCTGAGAGGTAATCGGAGTTCAATGGCGTTTAATTGATTGACTGGCAACTGCATACATTTGAAAGCTATTCTATTCAAGATCTGAAACATGAGAACTGTACTGGTATTTGGAACATTTGATAGTATTCATCCCGGCCACCGCTGGTTTCTCCAGCAGGCAGCCTCTCTGGGTAATGAAATCATTGCTGTTGTAGCACGAGACAAATTTGTCGCCGAGTGGAAGGGAAAAGCTCCACATTATGACGAACAAAGTCGGATGGCCAGCTTGATGAATTCAGGTATGGTGAATGAGGTGCGGTTGGCGGATGAGTGTATACATACATACAGTGTTCTACAGGAGATAACACCAGATGTTATCTGTCTTGGCCATGATCAAAAAGCATTAAAGGCCGATCTTGAGTCATTTCTGGTCAATAACTATACAGAAAATTCTCAACCCAAAATCCATTCCCTCCCCCCGTGGCGGAGGCAATTATACAGTTCCACGCGTATCACAAAAGTTAAATCCTCCTGGAAAACCTGGATACTGTACAGTCTTCTGGTTTCTGCAGTGCTCTCCATTGGGTTCAGCTGGGCATCCGGTATAAGACTGGCTCCATCTGCCGACATGGCAGACCTTGTGTTTATCAGATTTTTCTGTACATCTGTGTTATGCCTGCCACTGTTGATTTCCAGACAGACACTAAAAATCTCTATCAAAGAGCATCTTCCGACCATATTCATGGCCTTATGCCTTGTCTGCTACAACCTGTTATTCTTTTTCGGATTAGAATCAGGTCTCGCAGGGCGGAGAGGAGTCATTGTCAGCACAATACCCCCTCTGCTGACTTTACTCATTGTATCATTCTTATCGAAAAACACTCTTCGGGGCATAGCTATTCCGGGCTCACTTATTGGTGTGGCTGCCGGATTAATCCTTCTTAAGTCCTGGCAGTACACAAGCAGCGGATTAGTCGATCCCGGAAACCTGGTATTCCTGATGACAGCACTGTTCTGGGCAATAATGATGGCTGCATCACACAAGGTTCAGATCATTCTGGGCAGCTTTGCACGAATCATTGCTATACTCTACACAGCAGGCTTCCTCATTCTCACACCATTCATCATTATGAAATCAGGCCTCTCAGTTTTCACCGGGCATGACACCATATTCTGGCTGGACATGGTATTCCTCAGTGCGGCATCTGGCTTTTATGGAATTGGTCTTTATTACTTTGCATCCAGAGAGCTGGAGACTGATCGCACCTGTGCTTTTGCGATAGTAGTACCTGTTTCAGCTGCAGGTTTTGCATGGATTATACCTGGGGAAGGGCCTGATCCTGCTTTCATCCTGGGAGGGGCGCTGGCTATCATTGCTTTTGTTTTAATCAATATCCGGCGAAAAACAAATTAGTTCCGGTCTTGTTTCTTCAGTTTCTCAATGAATTGAGATAGTAATGACCTTCGTTTGTGTGATGGCTTGTCGGGATAACTCATTATTCGGGCCAGTATTGAGAAGTCTTCCTGCTTCTCAAGAAGCATACGTATTATCACCATGAAAGGCACGGCAAGCAGCATGCCCGGCACACCCCAGAGATATCCCCAGAACAGAAGACCAAACAGGATGGATACAGTATTGAAGCGCAGGTGATTCCCCATGAGCATGGGGTCAATTATATTTCCTATAACCAGCTGGATTAGCACTAAGACCGCTGAAACAGCCAGTATAATACCAATGGAATCAAACTGTATCAGGGCCATCAGCAAAGGAAATACAGTGGCAATAATTGAGCCGACGGATGGGATGTAATTCATCAGGAAGGCAATGAATCCCCAGAATAAAGCAAATCGTAATCCAAAGATCCAGCAGGTTAATCCGAAGAGTATTCCTGTTAATAAGCTTGATAAAGTTTTGATGAGCATGTATGTTGAGATGCTCTTCTGGGTTCTTCGACTGATTTCTCTTCTGTTACCGGAATTATCTGTTCCGATTACATATTCCATGTATGCGGGAAACCTGGTTGCTCCTGCTAAAAGAAACAGGTAATACAGTAGAAACAGCAGAGTGGATGATCCAAAAACACTGATGAATTTCCCGAACAATGATCCAATTATTGATGCAATACTGCCCGGAGTGATACTATTCTTCAACTCCTTCAATACGGCCTCAATATCCAGGCCGGGCAGCGTATTACCAATCCAGCTGAGGGCAGAATTGATTCGGCGGTACAATTGCTCGGCCAGTACTTCCTTATCCTGTATGATCTGATGTATGACACGGCTGACCATCTCGAAAACAATCCAAAGAACAACTATTGTGAGGGAAGAGACAAGGATTGTAATCAAGATTCGTGGAACCTTGAATCTTTCCAGGAAATTTATAACCGGCAGATTCAGCATGGTCAACAAAATTGCAAGGGCAAGCGGGATAAGGAGATGGGAGAGTTTCTGCAGAATGATGAACAATGTGATAACAAGTAATATCATGAGTATGTTACGAATACTTCGAGCGTAATCTGTCATTTCATCCTCTGTTACAGTATTGCATGGTGCCCCGGAGCCTGTGAACATCGCAGGAACAAAGCTCCGAGGAACACACCGCCACTGCACCAAATTCCAAAAACGATTTTTTGGAGGTTGCCTATAATATACTACTTCGTTCAGGCAGTCACCTTACCGATAATCGATGTGTGAAGTTTAATCCAGGCAGAATCACCCCCATTTCTCCTCCATCCCTCCGTTCACTTCTGACAGGAATGATATTCACCTTCCTTTCCCTGACCGCATTGGCCAATGACCTGGAAATCAAACCAGGTGATGCATACCTGGAAATCGCAGAAAACAAGGAGGGTTTCTACCTGTATATACGTGCGTCCAACAGAATTGGATCCGTAATGCTGACAGAATCCTCATCCGATCCCTTGAAAAAATCTGCTTCTTATGCTTTTCGAACCTGGGATTACAATCCCATTAATGGCGATGAAAAACGCGTATTGAATGGAAAGTTCCTGGTGTCGAAGAAACCATTGTATTTTCTACTGGACTCTACCCCTGAACCAAATAAGCTGCTTGAAACTGCTTTCAGGATCTATGTCCCGTTTCAGCTTACCTATGGCTATCCATGGAGCCGGGAGGGGCAAATAACTGTACACCGCGGAACATGGCTGAATATACGGGCATTCGAGAAACCCTACGCGGATTACAGTGGTTCCTGGAAAGACAACCCATTCGTACTTTCGATGAAGGAGATACCCCTCCCCCCAGAACCCGAAATTCCTGTCTTCGAAGATGAATCTGTCGATAATATTGAGGCTGCCGTTGAGCGAATGACAAGTATAATGGCATCAAGTAAGGGAAGTATTGACGTTGTTCTTGTCGTTGATACGACTATAAGCATGAAAGATGATATAAACTTCATCCGGGAAGCTCTCATCCCCCTGGTCAGAAAGAGAATTGAAAATTTCAAGAGTTTCCGTATTGGACTTGTACTTTATCGTGACTATAAAGAAGCGTACCTTACACGTTCAAGTCCATTCACAAATGATTTGAATACTCTCCAGAAGACTCTCAACCGGGTAACGACTTCTGGTGGCCGTGATCTCCCGGAAGCTGTCACTGAGGGATTGTTTGCCGCCCTTACGGAATTCGATTGGGAGGCCCCGGAACGAGCAATAATCCAGGTGGGAGATGCCCCGGCCCATGATGAACCCCGAGGTGAAATAACACCGAAAATGGTGGAGGATACAGCTCGAAACCTGGGTGTTACTATTTTTCCAATACGGCTGCCCGATAAGAAATGATTCTACTTTACTCCAATGGCTTCTTTTACACGATTCAGAGTCTGTCTGGCCACTTTTCCCGCTCTTAATGCTCCATCAGAAAGAATATCATCAATCTGTGTTCTGTCAGCCATCAGTACTTCATATTTCTCCCGCATTGGAGAAATAATGGTATTGACTTCCTCAAAAAGAGCTTGTTTTGCTTCTCCCCAGCCCATTCCACCAGCACGATATCGGTCAGCTAAAGATTTTTGATCAGACTCACTGGCAAATAATTTGTAAAGAGCATAAATACTGCAGGTATCCGGGTTCTTGGGTTCTTCCACTCCCTGGCTGTTGGTAACAATTCGCATGATTGTTTTCCGAAGTTGTTTCCTGGGAATGAATAATGGTATATGATTATTGTAACTCTTGGACATTTTTCTGCCATCCAATCCTGGAACGACCATCGTTTTTGTACTGGTTTGAGCCTGGGGGATAACAAGCAGGTCCTCTTTATAGTTATGATTCAGCATTCCAGCAATGTCCTGGGCCATTTCCACATGCTGCACCTGGTCCCTGCCAACTGGAACGATGTTTGTATCAAAAAGCAGTATGTCCGCGGCCATCAGGATGGGGTATGTGAAGAGCCCCATATTGATCTGGTGATCTTCCGGCTGCCCTTTATTTCGATTAAAATCCACTGCGGCTTTGTAGGCATGAGCCCTGTTCATCAAGCCCTTGGCTGTAAATGCTGTCAATATTGTGGCCAATTCAAAGGTTTCTGGTACATCAGACTGCTTATATATGAGAGCCTTATCTGGATCCATACCTGCGGCCAGCCAGCTTACAGCCACTTCATGAATACAGGAGCGAAGGATGGACGAATCTCTGATCACATTGAGCGAATGGTAATCGGCAATGAAGAATCGGGCATCAGTTCCTGAGCTGTCTGCAATGAGAAGTGCTGGCTGGATTGCTCCGAAGTAATTACCAATATGAGGCATTCCGGTGGGTTTTATTCCGGTAAGTACAACCTTTTTATTCATATCCCTATAATATAGTGTAAGTGGATGAGCGTGAAGAACACAAAATCTTGATAAAATTCATATAAAGGGTTCTTTTTTACTGGTTTCTTGTAGAAAAGTTGATTACTATGGTTATATGGCAAACATTTGTCTTGTGGAAGATAATGAGTCTATCCGGGAAGCAGTGAAGAGTTTTCTTCAACTGGCAGATCATCAGGTATCTGATTTTGGAACACTTCTGGAAGCAAGGGCTGCTTTAGAAGCACAACTTCCCGACTTAATTCTTATGGATGTCATGTTGCCGGACGGTAATGGATTTTTCTTCGCCAGAGAGTTTCTGGCCGAACACCCTGTTCCACTTATTTTCATGTCCGGCCGGGAATCCGAGTCTGATCGGATTACCGGTTTTGAAATTGGTGCTGACGACTACATTGTAAAACCATTCAGCCCGAAAGAGCTTGTGCTTCGAATTGCGGCTATACTGAAACGGACATCGGAAACAAAACCAGCCGCTTCCAGTCCTGATATTGTCTGGAACCTGAATGGGCAAGTCCTGCACACGGATGAAAATGCTCACAGAGCTACTATAGACGATGAACTTTTGAAACTCACTGCTGCTGAATGGAAAATACTCATATATTTCACCAGGAATGGTGGTACAGTTGTTTCTCGAAAGCAAGTTCTGGATCATTGTCTGTCCTATTCATTTGATGGCTATGATAGGATTGTCGACACTCATGTGAAGAATCTTCGGGCAAAGCTTGGGAACCCTGATTGGATAGAAACCGTACGTGGATATGGCTATCGTTTTGCTGGGAAAGGAGGACTTTAAGAGAATCCCCCATTACTATTTCAGTATTTTTATTTATTTTTTCAGAATTTTTTATTTATATTGTCAAATTTACTTGACGGAAATTTGTGATTTTTGTAAGATGATCATTAACTCAATGTAATATTCAAAATTACATTGAGTTAATGAATTGATATACCAATGTATGAGAGGAGTAGAGGATTTTCATTTATCTTACACCTTATTCCCATAGAGTATTCACTTGTTCATGTGAATCAGTATATGATCTTAGCGCCGGGTTCCGGCGTTTTAAATAATTTCTTGCTATATAGGAGAGCATGTAAATGAAAAGAATTATGATTCTGGCCTTAGTGGTTGTAATTGCCGGAGCCGCATTCGCGGATGTTGATCCTGCATTCAGTGGATCGTTTTCAACTTATATCGGAGTGTCAATACCGGAAATGGATAGCTCAGGTGCTTTGAAAACAGATGTCTCTGATGCCATGAGTTTGGAACTCAATGCCACTATCGATGAGTGGAATACAGTTTCTGTAAAAGTTGGTGTGGCTGAGGCCTTGTATTGGGACGATCTGGATGGTGTTGGCAGTGACGATATAATTAACACAAACCGTATAGTATTAGATAGTGCCACATCGGAAACAACACAGGGTGCAAATGAAGTAGGCGGTGATGAGCTGGATAACCGTGATGATTATCTCCGCATGGATGCCTTTACTTATACGACTGATATTCTGGGTGCTCTGGGTGTCGATGGACCGGTTGGCCTCAGTATCAAGTTTGGTAAATTTGGATTTGGCGATTCTGCTTCCTATGTGAATGTCGCTCCTGTAAGCACGGAGAAGGCTGACGGTACTGGCGGAACTGACGATGGAAACCTTGGCATCGGATTCGATTTCAAATTGTTTGAGAAAGCGACACTGAGTACTGTCATTTATCCAGAGAATCTTGCCAAAATTGCAGAAAATGGTGAGACAAGATTTGAGGGTGGTGCCACTTTGAAAATTGCAGGTATCGCTGATATGCTTGATTTCGCGGCTTACTTCGTGGCTTCATCCTACGATGAAAGAAAAAAGGAGAACGCCAAACTAGATACCAAAGATGAGGATGGAATGAGCCTCGGTGCCAGTTTGGCTCTTACATTCGATGCTCACAAAATTGGTCTTGGTTTTCAGTATAATCTGGATGATGGTTTAGGTGATGATCAGGCTAAAGTGCAGATTGATTATGCCGTGACACTTCTTGATAAGCTTACATTAGGCCTGTCCTACGGTATTGGCGGTTTCAATGATATTGGTAAAACCAGCGATGTGAGACTGTCGGTGCTGTATAACATCCTGGATAACTTTGGTGTTTTCGGTGCCATCGGCCTGGGTAATTTTTCCGACCTGAGTGCGGATTCTATCAAATACGATGTCGGTCTTACCACAGCTCTGGGAGCATTAGCCATTCAACTGGGTGCTTCCAACAATTTGGCTTACAATGCTCCAGAGGATGATTGGAACGATGTAATTTACGTCAAATTCAGCACATCATTCTAGTTTTTCTCGAATAAGAGTGAATTTAATGGCCTTACAATTGTAAGGCCATTTTTTTGCTGTAACCCTTTTCCAGTGTCAGGAAGATTGTAATAATCTGGTTCCATTAGAATCCGGACAGGTGAAGATCCTTATATCGAATATATTACACAATACTTCGACGGTTCATAATGTACACTATTCTTCTGATAGTCTATCATCCTTAATCAGGGAGTAATCAAATCGATGAAAACGACATTAACCAGCTTGATCCTGGGATTGTTATCCCTTCTGATAGGATGCATAACAGCTCCGCCGCTGCCTGTTCTCTCCGAGCCCATCGTTCATCAAGTGGCTGATTTAACTATATCATTGCGGTATATTGATGAAGAGACACTTATTGCCCGACATGGGAAAAATGATGCCCGAATTTATACGAACCCCTACTATGGATATCCCGCTATACTTACAAAAAAACGATTGTTGGTGTTTGAATTCAATGCAAGTACAATTGAATCGGAGGTATTATTCAAGTTGAATGAAATAACCCTCAGAATCGGCAGTGTCAGTGCTGATTCGAAAAGCCGTCCTTATTTGATGAAGATATGGAACCATTACCGATTGGCTGACACAACAAGTATGGATTTGAAAATGCAAAAAACGATCCTGAAGAGGGAATTTGCTGTTAAACCGAATGAACCGGTTTCCGGCTACCTGGTGTTTGGAAGCAATTATCCGGAAGAAGGTGGTGACGGATTGATTTCCATGTATGTGAGTACACCGGATGGTGATAAAGGTACCATTGAAATCCCCTTGAGTTTCAATGCTGATGGCAAACCTGGGGATTCCAGCAAAGGTTCTGGCATTTTTTCAGACGAATGATATTTGATGAGCAGAAAATTTTGGAGGGAAAATAAAATGATGAGAAGTTTACTGGCTATTCTTTTTGCCATACTGGCATTGGGAACAGTTTCGGCAAGGGGTCAGCATGAGAGTGACGAAAGTGGAAAATTGATGTCAGAGGATGGGACAACACCTTTGAAGGTGATCACCCTTCTCAATGGAACTCTGGGAGATAAGTCCTTTTTCGATTCCGCGGCTGCCGGCATGGACCTTGTAAAATCTGAATTCGGGGATGCTGTTGCTACCAGGGTTGTTGAAATGACCTATGATGAAACAAAATGGGAACCCACGCTTCTTGATACTGTTGAGGAGGACTGGGATATCATCATTGTTGGCACATGGCAAATGACTGAAATGCTCCAGGATGTGGCTCTTGATTATCCTGACAGGAGGTTTTTTATTTTTGATACCAGTGTTGATTACTCATTGGGGATCAACAACATCTACTCGATACTCTACAGTCAGAATCAGGCATCCTTTGTAGCCGGGGCTCTGGCTGCTTCCATTACAGAATCAGACATGCTCCTGGCCAATGAGGAACAGATAATCGGCTTCCTTGGAGGAATGGATATTCCGATTATCAATGATTTCCTGGTAGGCTACATTGAGGGGGCCCGGTATGTTAATCCGAATATCAAGGTAGCAATTTCCTACATTGGCTCCTTTGACGATTCAGCCAAGGGCAAGGAAATGGCTCTTGCTCAGTACAATCTGGGCGCTGATATTGGCTACAATGTCGCTGGCCAGGCGGGTTTGGGTCAATTGGATGCCGCTAAAGATGTCAATCGTTACGCTATTGGTGTGGACTCCGATCAGGCAGCAATTTTCGCTGATACAGATCCGGCTAAAACAGAATTAATTGTGACCAGTGTTCTCAAGCGGATTGATTTATCAATTCTACGTGGTGTGACAATGCATCTTGAGGGAACTCTTCGCTATGACAGGGCTGAGGTTTTGGGATTTAACTCCCAGGGTGTAGGATTTGCCCGGAATGAAATCTATAAAAGAACAGTACCCGCGGAGATTCAGACGATGGTTGATGATTTGGAGAATGATATTCGCTCTGGTAAAATCATTGTCAGTTCTGCCTTTGGCATGGATTCAGAGGTTTTAACTCAGTTGCGGAATTCTGTAAAGCCCTAGTGCTTTGTACAGCAAAAAGATTCGCTTCCAGGCAAGACGGATAAAGGTTCTTAAACCGGAGTGTGCCTGAGGTACATGAGGATTTAAGGTTCTATATCCAACGCCGTATGGATGTGCGGAGATTGAAGCTGTACAAAGCACTCGTTGTCCATTAATCCCAGGATCAAGATATGTCAACATCGAAAGATGAGATACTGACGATGAGAAACATCTCCAGGATTTATCCCAATGGGATAATAGCAAACAGGGATGTGAATTTCTCTGTAGATGCCGGTGAAATCCATGGTCTGGTTGGAGAGAACGGAGCCGGAAAAACGACACTGATGCAGATTCTTTTCGGACTCAGTCAGCCTGAAAGCGGATCCATTTTTCTCAAGGGACGGAGAATTAATATTACGAATCCCAATGTTGCCATCGCTCATGGAATAGGCATGGTTCATCAGCACTTCATGCTTGTCCCTTCTTTGACAGTGGCAGAGAATATTGTGCTGGGCGTTGAACCGTGCAAAGGTCTGAGGCTGGATACTGCGGAAGCCGTTCGGATTACCAGAGCACTCTCAGAAAAATACAATCTCAAAGTCAATCCCAGAGCATTAATACGCGATTTACCGGTGGGCGTAAAACAAAAGGTCGAGATCCTCAAGGCTCTGCATCGAGGTATTTCCATCTTGATACTGGATGAACCCACAGCCGTGCTAACCCCCCAGGAAACCACCGAGCTGTTTGAGGAACTCAGGTTTCTGCGGTCTCAGGGGAATACAACAATTTTTATTTCGCACAAGCTCCATGAGGTCAAAGCTCTGTGCGACAGGGTAACAATTATGCGTTCCGGTTCCAGTCAGGGGGTGTTCAGCGTTGATTCAATTTCAGAACAGGATATTTCCCGTCTCATGGTAGGCCGGGATGTTGTTCTAAAACTGGAGAAAAAACCCGCTGAACCAGATAAATCCATCCTTGAGGTTAAGCATCTTCGGGTCGTTAATCAACATGAGAAAAATGTCGTTGATGGAGTCTCTTTTTCTCTTCGGTCCGGTGAAATCCTCGGAATTGCTGGAGTGGAGGGGAATGGTCAAAGGGAACTGGTGGAAGCCATTACCGGACTTGGAAGCTATGTTTCGGGGAGCGTGTGCATTGCAGGTCAGGATATAAAAAAGCTCAGTGTCCGTGAGATCCGGGATCTGGGAACCTCCCATATCCCGGAAGACAGAATGACTCGAGGCTGCGCCACAAACCTGAGTATTGAGATGAACCTTCTCGCGTATAAACATGACCATAAGGAGTTTAGCCGTCGCCGAATTTTTATGGATGTGAAAGCAATTAGACGTATGTCCATGGCTTTAGTGCAGGAGTACAATGTTCTTTGTGTCTCTCCCCAACAGGAGACAGGGTGTCTCTCGGGGGGGAATATTCAAAAAGTTGTGGTAGCGAGAGAGCTATCCAGTGCTCCAAACCTTATCATCGCCGATCAGCCTACCCGGGGTATTGATATCGGGGCTGCCGAATTTATCCGCAATCGGATAGTCGGTTTAAGAGACTCAGGATGTGCTGTTTTGCTTGTATCAGCCGATTTGAACGAGGTAATGGAGCTTTCGGACAGGATTATAGTCATGTACAATGGAAAGATATCAGCCAGTCTGGATGATATTGCTGATGTCAGTGAAGACGAATTGGGCTTATACATGCTGGGTCTCAAAAAGAATGAATAGATCGAAGCAATTATTTGAATTCTACCGTATTGGTCTGGCGGTACTCATTTCCCTGGGCATTGCAGTCATTATTATCACTCTGGTGAGCGAAAATCCCGGTGAAGCGTTAAAGATTTTTCTTTTCGGACCTGTGGACAGTTTAAGGCATTTCGGAAATGTTCTGGAATTAATGGTTCCGTTAATCTTCACCGGACTGGCTATCACGTTGATGTTTGCGGCCTCACAATTCAATCTTGGAGCCGAAGGAGCATTTTTCTTTGGAGCTGTCGGAGCATCATTCATTGCTGTGAACTGGACACTGCCTCTGGTCATTCATCCCCTGGTTGCCATCATCTGGGGGGGCTTCATTGGAGCTGTGCTTTGCGGGATTCCCGGATTATTGAAAATCAAGTGGGGAAGCTCTGAACTCGTTTCTTCACTGATGTTCAATTACATAGCTTATTTTTTTGGCCTTTATCTGATCAATTACTTTCTGCGCGATGTGAATGCGGGAGCAATGGTGTCATATCCCCTGGCAAAGAGTGCGAAGCTATACCGGCTCATACCTAAAACAAAAGTACACTTTGGCATTGTTGCCGCTGGTTTGACAACAGTATTCGCCAGTGTTTTCCTGTTTCGAACCCGGTGGGGTTACCGCATCCGTATTATTGGTTTGAATATGCGTTTTGCCGAATATGCTGGAATTAATACGGCGGCGACCATTGCTTTGAGTCAGTTCCTTGGCGGTTTCATTGCTGGTATGGGGGGAGCCGTGGAGGTATTGGGGATGTATCGTCGCTTCACCTGGCAGGTTTTACCGGGTTATGGATGGGCTGGAATCATCGTCGCCATTCTGGCTCGAAACAATCCCATCTATGTTCCAGCAGCGGCTTTTTTTCTTGCCTGGCTCCGTATTGGGGCAGATTTAATGTCCCGGGCTACCGATGTTCCCAATGAGTTTGCCGCCATCATTCAAGGGGTTATGGTGATCCTTATTACAGCTGAGAGCTTTCTGGCAAAATACAGACATAAAGTGGTGATTAAGGAGGTGACAGGATGATTGATTTCCTGCAGATCATATTCAATCCACAGTTCGGCTATGCAATCCTGCGCGTCAGTACGCCCATACTTTTTGCAACTCTGGGGGCATTGATTTCCGATAAGGCAGGTGTAATCAACATCGCATTGGAAGGCATCATGCTGATTGCGGCACTTTGTGGTGTTATCTTCTCAGCCCTCAGTGGATCTGCCTTCATAGGTCTTTTGGCGGCCATTCTTTTCGGTAGTCTTACCGGCTTGAGTCTGGGGTACTTTGCTTTGAAGTTGAAAACTGATGTGATATTGGCCGGGGTGGCCTTGAATCTTATTGCTTCAGGCGGAACTATCTTCATACTCTACCTGGTGGCAGGCGACAAGGGGATCTCTGCATCTCTGGCCTCCAGAGTTTTACCAAGAATCGATATACCCCTTCTCAAAAGCATACCTGGATTGGGCCCGGTCTTCTCCGGCCACAATATTCTAACCTACTTTGCCTTCATCTCAGTGTTCATTGTATGGTACTTCCTCTACAGAACACCCACTGGCCTTCGGATCAGGGCTGTAGGCGAGAATGAACATGCAGCCGATTCGGCGGGAGTCAGTGTTATAAAAACCCGGTACACGGCCCTGGTCATCAGCGGTGCTCTGGCTGGATTCGGGGGTGCCTATATGTCCATGGGATACGTATCCTGGTTCAGTCGGGATATGACGGCCGGCCGGGGTTTCATTGCTCTGGCTGCCGAGGCAATGGGCGGAGCAACTCCTGTTGGAAGCATGCTCACCGCCTTACTGTTTGGTTTTTTTGATGCTCTGTCCAATTCTCTTCAGATTCTTAAGATCCCATTTGAGTTTGTCGGTATGTTACCCTATGTGGCGACAGTGATCGGACTTGTTATTTATACGATACGTAAAACAGAAAAACTTCATCGTATACAAAACAGGCTTTCTGACACTGGGTATGGACTCAATAAACTTTGATTTGATCTTCTTGTGCCAGTCGTTTCATTTCCTGTATTGCGGCATTACACCATTCCAACTCTGCGGTATAGAATCTCAGGCCAAAATCCAATGATAGTTTCCAATAAGGGATCTCAGACTTGATTCCGGGTTGATGCTCATTGTCCAGTTCCTCAATAAGGTCCTCGATATCGTTGAGACCGTTGAGAGTATTTTCGCAGTGAGTTTTTCGGTGTTCAATCTTTTCTATTAATTCTACCGGATTCAGTATACTGCCGTAGAATACCTGAAGAAGAAGTTCCTCTCTAAGCTTCCTGATTTCAGGTAACTGATGGAGCCAGTCTTTGAGTTCCTGACGCCCGGCATCTGTGATGGTGTATACTTTTTTGTCCGGGCGGCTTTCCTGTTGAAACCTCTCCATAGTTACCGCGCCCTCAGCTTCCATTTTCTTCAGTAGTGGATAGATGCTACTGTAGTTCTCCGACCAGAAATGACTGATTGATCTATCGCACAAGTTTTTAATCTCATACCCACTCATGGATGACATGTTGAGCATTCCAAGTAGGGCATAACGGCTTTTGCTTTTTCTAGGCAACATTGTGTCCTTGATAGTAATCGAGAAGATTGTGAGAGGGTTGCAGAAAGGTATCCCTACAGGATATCCTCTGATCTGAACCTGCTACTATAAGAGAATAATTGTTTTCACAACCTTCCTGTCACTCCATTATACATAGAGATGAAGAAAATCCAACATAAAAAAGAATATATAAAAAAAAAATATAAATTGTTGACATATTCAATAAAGATATATATACTGTTATACATAAGATGAATGATCAGTTCATTCACAAGAAGACAGAAGAGGTGAATAATGAAATCTACAATACTAATGATGATTTTGGTAGTAGCTGGTATGAGAAGTTGGGCTGTTGAGGCGATCTGGGATACTTTCTATGAAATGTCAGGATCCCGGGAAGAAGCCGAGTCTACAAGCCTGGATTCCACAGATGTTCAGGCCCTGAAGAAGGCGGGTGTCTATTACTTCGCCCTGGTGAACGGTGTGAATTCAGTTGTAATTGATAAGAAGAACAGAGCTGATAATGCGAAAACAGCGCTGGATTACTTTGAAGCAGCGTATAAACTGGACAGGAAAAATCCTGAAATTGCGACCTGGAGAGCCACATCAACACTGTCGTATGCCGGTGCTTCCAATAAACTGTCGATTAAGATTAAGTACTCCAATTTGGGGATTTCTTATTATGACCAGGTGCCCACAGGTCAGAGAAACAACCTGGATTACCTGGTCATGCGCATCATTTCTTACAGCCAGGTACCGAAAAACTTCAAAAATCTAACAGATATTGTTAAAAGTGATGCGGAGAGCTATATGACTCTTTACAACTCCCTGGATCAGGATCCAGGAACACATAAATATCTCAAGGAAACAGTCAAGGTTATGCATGCTTATGCGTATTATAATACTAGAAAAAGAGATATCGCAAAAAAGCACATGCTTACCGTTGATGAAGATCTTTTGCTGAGTGGTCAAGGTGAGGATACTACAACCGCGGAGTACTACTTTCGGATGAAGAATAAAATGAAAATCAAGTAGGATGAAGGGGTAACTATCGATGAATAAAACAACCATTGTCAAAGTTGAAAATCTTCATAAATCCTATGCTATGGGCAAAATAGAAGTACCGGCAATCAGAGGGTTGAGCTATGAGTTCAAGGAAGGTTTCACTGTTGTAGCAGGGGCTTCCGGGAGTGGAAAAAGCACTCTCCTCAATATTCTGGGATGCCTTGATTCACCGACTTCGGGAAATGTGTATCTTGGGGATGAAGATATTACCCGGATAGATGAGGCTGCCCGCAGTCGTTTAAGGCGTAACTACATCGGATTTATCTTCCAGAGCTTCAGTTTGATTCCTGTCTTGTCGGTTTTTGACAACGTGGAATACCCCATCCTGCGTTCAAATCTAACAAAAGCAATGCGAAAGGAAAGGGTAGCAAATCTTCTTGAGGAAGTGGGACTGCAAGACTACCTGAAGAGGTTCCCCAGGGAGTTGTCGGGGGGGCAGATGCAGAGGGTGGCCATTGCCAGGGCTCTGGTGGCTCATCCAAAGCTCATCATTGCTGATGAACCAACAGCCAATCTGGATTCCAAAACAGGCCAGAAGATACTGGAACTTCTTGGACGGATACAGGAAGAGCAGGGATCTTCGGTAATTATTGCCTCTCATGATGGCAGTGTCCTGGACAGGATTACAGAACAATTATTTATACAGGATGGAGTTATATACGATGGAAACAATTGAATTGAAGATCGCAGTTAGAAATCTGATTGCAAATTCCAGAAGAACTCTTCTGACTCTTTTCATTATTGTTATTGGTTTAACGGCAATTCTTTTTATTGCCGGTTACATCAACATGGTCCGAATTGGATTTGGAGAAATACTGATCAATGAAAAGTATTCTCATTTCCAGATCTACAAAAGAGGTTTTCTGGAATTGGATGACAAGGCTTCCATGAAACTCTCACTGACTCCTGATGATATCTCTACTATTGAATCAATTTTATTGGAACGGGATGAGGTGATGGCTGTATTTCCGAGAATCAATGTACAGGGAATGATTGGAAACATGGAGTCTTCCAGGCTCTTCTTAGGTTATGGCTCCGATCCTTACTATGAAAAACTCATGACGTACGGAACTATTCTGAAAGGGATGAAGCTGTCGGATGAGGATCCTTACATGTGTGTTATCGGAACAGGTCTTGCTGAGAGATTAAACGTTTCACTGGATGATCCACTGCTGATTTCAGTTCCTAATGAAGGAGGAGGACTGGAGGCTGAAAGCCTCACAGTCGGTGGAATCGCCAATTTTGGGCCCCAGGAGCTCAATGATACAGTTGTCATGGTTTCCCTTGAAGTCGCCCAATCACTTAATTACACGGATAATGCTCAATCCATTCTGGTGCTGCTCCATGACACAGAGTTTCTTGAAGAAGTCTATGAATACTTTCTGGATGAAGCAGGAAAATCGGGGCTGGATATTGAAACGATGAAGTGGATTGAGATGGATCCATTTTATCTTTCGGTCATGAGGGATTACACCTTTCAGCTTAATCTGATCGCTACGATTTTCTTCTTTGTTATACTTCTGGCGGTCAGTAACACAATTTACATGGCCATCATTGAAAGGACACCGGAAATCGGTACATTGAGAGCCATTGGAATTTCTCGAATGGAGATAATAAGAACAATCCTTCTGGAGGGATTGATTCTGGGAATAACTGGAGTGATTACCGGTGTGGGAGGGGGATACCTGATAGAGACTATCCTTCAGTTTGTCTACATTGAATTACCTCCCCCGCCCTCCCTGACCAATCCCATTCGGTTGGCTATTGCATTAAGAATTCAAGATGTGCTGCTTTACAGTGGGATCCTTGCCGCATGTACGGTCATTGCGACTCTGTTCCCAGGATTGAAGGCATCCAATACGAATATTGTTTCTGCAATCAGACATGCTTAGGAGGTTATTATGAGAATGAGACTTGTTCAATTTATGTTTCTTGCATTAAATGCGGGCCTTTTTGCCCAATATCAAACTGACAGGGAATTCCTGGAGGCACTGAGAGGTGAAGCAAGCTATGCTCCTCAGTTCAAAGCTGAAATGCTCTTTGAGGTAAACGCTCCCGGAGGAACACCTACATCGGCAACTTTTATCCTGTATGAGGACGATGGCCGGTCCATTGCCAAGTTTCTCAGTCCGACCAGAGATAGGGGAAAAACTATCTTACAGCAGGGAAACAAGTACTGGATGTACTTTCCCAGGGCAAAACGATCCACTGTCCTTTCTCCCCTGGCCAACATGGTGGGTAATGCCTCCAATGGAGATGTCCTCAGACCCCCTAAAGCCACACTTTACGACATTACTCTGCTCGATATTGAACCCAGGGTGGGAAATCGAGTTGTGCAGTTTCTGGCCTCGGCGCGTACTGCTCCCTACGGCAAAGTTATTTCCTACTATGAAGATGATAAAATTCTTGAATCAGAGATGTATACCCGCAGTGGAATACTGATGAAAAAGTCCTATTACTATGAGCATAAGAAGAATACCGAAGGATTTGGCTGGTTGCCTGTCAGAAGCCGCATTGTTGATGGCATAGACGAGAAAAAATTCACAGATATAACTTTTACGAATGTGGAAATCCTGAAAAACATCAACAAGAGTTGGTTCAATCCCAATAATCTGGGAAGAGTGAAGTAATGAAGCGGCTAAACGGTTGGATTGTCTTATGTCTGATTCTGACCAGTTTGATTCTCCTGGACGAAAAAGAACTGTCCGCTCAGGCGATAACAGCCTCTGCTTCAGCAGAATTTAGCTGGCATCCTTACAGCAGTATAATCAACAGTCAATCCTCCCTGAATCCCGATAATTATCTGAAATTGCAGAACCTGACCAATAGAGCCGAGTCATCGTTCTGGTTTGATGTTTATTTTGGTGACTTTGTACAGCTCAGTGGGAACTTGAAATTCACTGCCAATAATAATCGGAGTCAGCGGCTGATCGAGATCTCCGCCGGTGAGGATTACTCCACTCTTGGCGACCTGACCCTGGGATTTGATCAGATTTATCTTGAGTGGACAACTCCAAACTACTGGTATCTGGGGTATGGAAAATATCCTCTACGGTATGGATATTCCCGTGTCTACTCTCCTCTTAACTACACCGCCCGTTCCCTGGATTATCAGGATACCCTGGGTCAGTGGAATGGATGGTTCAAAGGAAATATAGGCATAGTCAATTTTGCATTGAATTACTTACCTTCGATTCGTTTCAAAAACAATCCGAATGAGAAGACGGAGGCTGAAAGATTTTTTTCAAGCATGGAAACTCTTCTTGAAAGACAAACCCTTATTGCATCCATGTCGGGATTTTTTTTCGACAGCCTGAATGCAAGCCTGTATTTCAATATGCAGGATAAGGGTCATTATGATTTCCGGGAATTCTATCTTTCCATGGGAGGCGGTTTTTCCTGGTCCATCCTTGACAAACTTATCTGGCGGTCAGAATTTCTATACGGGAATGGTTATGATGACATGAAAGTCCTGCAGGATTCCGGCAGCAACGTTCCCGTCCTGCCTCAACAGGAATGGATCGACCGTAATCTGGATCAATACTTTGCCAAAGTCCTTACTGGTTTCACTATTACCATCCCGGGTGACATTGAATTATCCGCTGAGTACTACTTCAACGGAGCTGGACTGTCTGTCTCTGACCGAAAGGATTACATCGATGCCCTGAAAATTTCAGGTGATGCCCTTGAGAATGCGTCTTATGGAGATGATGTGAAATCTGCCCATAGGGGATTTCTCGGAGATGGTATGGATAACTGGAAGATTTACGAGTTGGGTCAGCACTTTGCCTTCCTGCAAATCAGGAGGTTTGGGATTTTTCAGCGATTAGATCTGATTAATACCTCCATCCTGCTGGCTGATGATCTGTCTTTCGCCAATATCACAACACTGACGTACAACTTCAGTGACAATTTCACAATGGGAGCAGAGGTAAGTTTTTTTCTGTTTCAGGATGATGGAGCCTACAGTCTCACACCGGAAGTTTCCAGGTTTGAGCTGAGTGCTGAATACAGTTTTTAGGAGCAGAATATGGTCAATATGAAATGGACTCTGGGAAAAAACACCCTGTCAGAGGATACGGGGTGGCAGGGAAAAATGCAATGACACTACAGAATATGCCTGAGAAATTCCCTGGTTCTTTCTTCTTTCTGGTTGTCGAATACATCCTCCGAGGTTCCAATCTCAATAATTTCACCTTCATCCATGAACACAACCCGGTCTGCCGCAGCCCTGGCAAAACCCATCTCATGGGAAACAACCATCATAGTCATTCCATCTTTAGCCAGATCAAGCATAACATCAAGGACTTCTTTTACCATCTCCGGATCAAGGGCACTGGTTGGTTCATCAAAGAGCATAACTTTTGGTTCCATTGCCAGAGCCCTGGCTATGGCAACTCTCTGTTTTTGACCACCTGAAAGCTGTCCGGGATAGGCATCTTCCCTGTCGGCCAGACCAACACGGCTTAACAGTTCCCTGGCTCTGGATTCCGCATCCCTACGACTGAGTTTTTTCACCTTGACCGGCGCCAGACAGATGTTGTGAAGAACTGAAAGATGGGGAAACAGATTGAATCCCTGAAAAACCATGCCGGTTTCTTCCCGGATCTTTCGGATATCCGCTTCAGGGCCAACTAATGGATCGCCATCAACGAATATCTGTCCACCAGTCAGAGTTTCCAGGCGATTTATGCAACGGAGAAGAGTGCTTTTTCCGGATCCCGAAGGCCCGATAACAAGTATCACTTCACCTTCAGCAACCTGCAGACTGACCTCCTTCAGAGCCATGATGACACCGAAATCCTTCTCCACATTCTGAATGTCAACCATAATTTTCCTATCGTTCATGGCGTTTCATCCTGTCTTCAATCGAAGCGACTATTCTTGAAAGGATCAGTGTACAAACCAGGTAAACAAGCGCAACCATTGCATAGGTTTCCAGTGACAGGAATGTCCGGGAGACATATTCACGCCCGCGACGGAGTATATCCCTCAGTGCAATAACCGATACCAGTGAAGAATCCTTTAGCATGGCAATGAACTCGTTTCCTATTGCAGGTATGATAATTTTTAATGTCTGAGGCATGATGATGTAACGCATCGCTTGAGCCCTGGAAAGCCCTACTGCCAATGCGGCTTCCATCTGCCCTTTGGGTATGGCTTCAATACCGGCTCGAAAGATCTCGCCCATGTAGGCTCCGTAACATACTGACAGGGCAATGACAGCAGCAGGAATGCCATCAAGTTGAAAAAACTTACCCAGGGCAAAGTAGATGAAAATGAGCTGTACCAGGAGTGGAATCCCGCGAATCATCTCAACGTAAACACCGGAAATGAGTTGTAATATGCGAACCTTTGCAATCTGACCCAGTCCCGTGAAAAGACCCAGCAACACCGATCCAGAGATGGCACCCAGAGTAACACCAAAAGTCAGCGGAGTGCCTTTAATGACAACTCTGAATACCTGGCTGTAAGGATCTTTGACGACAAAAATCAGGACAATTAATCCTATTACAGTAAAAGCTATGGTAAGCCACCATGAGTTTATGATGTATCTTTTTCCTTTTGTCGGTAAGAGTGCCCCGTCCGTAACTTCTATCGGACGAGGCTCATCATGAGAATATTTCAGTACAGCCACTTCTTGACCAGTTCGGCCTGAGTTCCATCAGCGAACACTTTGGCTATACCACTGTTAATAAGGTTGAGGAGTTCCTCGTTACCTTTGTGTACAGCAATACCATATTCTTCTTCTGTAAATGGTTCACCCAGGATCTTCAGTTTACCCTTGAAATTCTTGTTGGCGGAGACATAATCAATAGCAGTGACAGAGTCGCACACTGCGGCATCAAGGTTGCCATTGACCAGATCTTCCACGGCCAAACCGATGTCATCATAGGCACGACGATCAATACCATCAATGTCTTCAACCGCGAAATCACCAGTTGTGCCCTGCTGGACACCCACTTTCATGCCAGTGAAATCAGACAGTTGATCACCACCGCTGTAATCGAAAGGAACGATGAGAATTTGACCGGCATTAATGTATGGATCTGAAAAATCCATCGTTTGAGTCCGTTCTTTGGTAATAGTAACAGAACTGATAATTGCATCATAGGCACCATTGGCCAAACCGGCAAATATTCCATCCCAGCCCGTGTTTTGCACTTCATACTCAAATCCTGCAGCTTTCGCTACAGCCGCCAGGAAGTCCATATCAAAACCTACTATGTCACCTTCATCGTTGACATATTCCATGGGGGGCCATGTAGCATCCGATGCAAATACGTAAACTTTCCCTTCTTCTTTACCACCTTTCGCACTGACGGTCATTGCTACCGCCAGTGAAATAGCCAGAGTAATGAGAAATATCTTCTTCATAAATTGTTCTCCTTTCTGCCAGTGTACAGGATCAAGGAAGAAATGCGAAGTTTGTAAGCCATAAAAAAAATCAAATTTATTGATTTACATCGTCATTGTTTCCACTGGCAGTTTTGTGCTACTATACTTTTCCATGGAGGAATTCTATGAAAAAAGACAATCTACATTCGGATCTTATCTTCGGTCTGGAAGATAAGCCATCGGTTTCCACGTCAGTTTTTGCCGGCCTGCAGCACCTGCTTTCAATTTTTGTCGGCATTGTAACTCCCCCAATAATTATTTGTGGAGCACTGGGTTTTGATTTGCCGACAAAAGCTTTTATTATCAATATGGCTCTTTTTGTTTCGGGAATATCAACATTCATACAGGCTCGGAGAATCGGACCAGTTGGTTCCGGCCTGCTGAGTGTTCAGGGTACCAGTTTCACATTCCTGGGTACGGTACTGGCTATCGGTTTTGCTGTTAAAGGTGATGGGGGCAGTACCAATGATATCCTCGCTACCATTTTTGGAACTTGTTTTGTGTGTTCCACTGTTGAAATTGTCTTCAGTCGATTTATCAAGTTCCTCCGGAGATTTATTACACCTCTGATAAGCGGAATTGTTGTGACTCTTATCGGCCTGTCCCTAATCCGGGTTGGGATTACCGATATTGGCGGCGGACAGTGGTTAATGGACAATAAACCAGAATTCTTTGCGAGTACTCAGAATCTTATGCTGGCCGGCCTGGTTCTGGTGGTCATTGTCATCCTCAATCGCAACAGGAACAAGTTTATCCGGCTGAGTTCCATTCTGATTGGACTTGTTCTAGGATATATTGTGGCTGGAATTATGGGTCAGGTCAGTTTAGCTCCATTGTCAGATTTGAGTGTTATCAATGCTCCGATTCCATTTAAGTTTGGATTTTTTAAGATTCACTGGAGTTATGTCATACCCATGGCACTGCTCTATTTAATCACCACAGTGGAATCCATTGGTGATCTCACTGCTACCTCCATGATCTCTGGAGAACCCATTGAAGGAGATGTCTATATGAAGAGGATCTCAGGCGGTGTTCTTGGTGACGGCGTTAATTCTGCTCTTGCGGCTGTATTTAATTCTTTCCCCAATACCACTTTTAGTCAGAATAACGGTGTAATTCAATTGACAGGTGTCGCAAGTCGCCGAGTCGGTTATTACATTGCTGGTTTATTGGTTCTATTCGGTCTGTTCCCCATTGTAGGCGGAATATTCTCAATTATTCCCAAGTCTGTTCTGGGAGGGGCAACCATTATCATGTTTGCAACTGTAGCCGCATCAGGTATTCGGATTATCTCTACTTCTGTTATTGACAGGCGGGGCATCATGATTATGGCTTTATCATTTGGTTTAGGTCTGGGTGTCGTTCTGAATCCAATGATTCTTCAGAACTTCCCCCCATTTGTGAAGCAGGTATTTGGATCTGCCATCACCACTGGCGGACTTACAGCAATCTTTCTCAATGTCATTTTACCTCAATCTCTCAGGGAAAAGTCTGCCCTGTAATAGCATGCCGAGCCTGATTGCAGAATCAGGCTCGAACTTTGTGCTTTGTACAGCTTTAATCTTCGCATCCATGCGGCGTTGGATATAGAACATTGAATCCTCATGTGCCTCAGGCACACTCCGGTTTAAGAACCTTTATCTGTCTTATCTGGAAGCGAATCTTTTTGCTGTACAAAGCACCAGGAGTCTGACGGACTTACGCCTCACGGCTCGACTATGACCCTAACTGAATTTCCAGGATATTCCTTCCTTGCGGTGGCCTGTGATATGCCTGATATCAATGTTGGACTGTTGCAACAATTGATACATCACCGAGGCGGGGAAGGAGTGTTTTTTGAATTAAACTCCCATATTGAGCCTCTTTGCGGAATTTATGAGAGTACAATGTTCGATAGAATTCATACTGCTTTCAATAATGGCGAATTGAGCTTGCAGAAAATGCTCAATCATGCGAAAATAAGACGTATTATGTTGGATTCGGCCGTACCGTTATTCAATGTAAATACACCATCATATCTCAATAAATTACAAGGAGAAGATCATGGACAAAAAATCGTGGTTTAAGGTTTTACATTATGGTGCCCTGTGGGGTATTGTCGAAGCAACACTGGGTTATGCCCTGCATGCTATCCCGGTAATCGCCGGCCTGAGAATCTCAGGGGCAATCATGTTTCCCATAGGTGTACTGTGTATGTACAATGCCTACAAGAAGACGGACAAGTCACAGGCCATATTTTTAACAGCCGTGGTTGCGGCAACTATAAAATCTGTTAACTTCCTGATGCCAGCCACCGATGTTTTTAACCCAATGATGGCCATCGTCATTGAAGGTCTGGCTGTATTACTGATCATGCCTGTCATGCTTGGCAATTCAACACGGTTAATCACACTTTTTAGCATGGGTTTTGCAACATCTATTATATGGCGAATCCCCTTCCTTTACGTACCCTATCTGATGAACACCAGGGGTATGTGGCAGATGCCGCCGGAACGCTGGGTTCCGTTCTTAACAGTAACTCCATTTTTTAGTGGACTTTTCATTGCAGGTTTTCTTGCATTGGCAATACGATTCCCACTGAAAGGTCATGCTGAAAAACTGTATGAAAAGGTTGCGTTTGCCCCTGCCGGGCTCTTCACGGCACTATGTGTTGCTATTGCCCTGGAAGTATTCATCCCTTAGCCAGCGTTGAAAATCCCATTTTTTCCAAAGAGCACTATCTCCTGTCCGGGAGGTCGTGCTCTTCATGTCGTCTTCCCTGCTTGAGTCTTTTATAATCGATTGCCGCAGTGGTGGTTTTCCCTGCCTCATCATCTGCGCTGGGCGCAACTCCGGTAAAACTACTCACTTCAAAAGCATTTTAGCATCCTTACAGGGAGAATTCAGTCTAACAGGTATTATTGCAGAGTCAACTGAACTGAAAAACCGCTATATAGCAAAGGATATAAATTCGGGTAAGACCACTGTTCTTATGGAGGAATCCAATCGGATGAATCCTGGCGATTTTTCTTACAATCGATTCATTGTTCACCAAACTCAATTCGATTCCCTGACCAGCAGGATTATTGGTTCCTACCAGAAACAGATCATTGCCATCGACGAAGTTGGGAAAATTGAACTTGAGGGTAGAGGTTGGTGCCAATTACTCCGATTCGCAAACGAGAAACCTCTTCTTATCACTGTCAGAGATAGATTTGTTAAGGAAGTAACAGATAAGCTTATTGGCAGACGAAGCAAAATCTTCATTGATCGATGCTCATAGCCTCCTGGCTGACATACTTCTGACAGAATCCCACCTGATAATCGCCTGGTTCCTGGGCAGCAATACAATTGATAGCAAAATTCGTTTGAACTATATTCATCTGAAAACTCAGGAGGTATCGTATGCTATTAAAAAATGAGTGGATAATCCCCTCTTTTATATTTTTTTCGTTTTCAGTCTTTTAGAGGTGCCCCATAGACTGAACTCCTCTTCAGGCAGATAATACCTCATGACCAGTAATAAAGATCGTCTTACCTTACTTACTATAGCCCGAATGGCAATCCAGGCCAAGCTCCAGAATCGCCTGGTGAACCCTCAGCAATTCCTGCCGCATGGAGCTGAAACACCTGCAGGATCCGGAGGGGTATTTGTTACTTTGAAAATTGATGGTGAATTGCGCGGATGCATTGGGCAACTGGCTTCTGAGAAACCCATCCTGCAAACTGTCGCGGACACAGCCTGTTCCGCCGCGTTTTCCGATCCACGCTTTCCTCCTCTGAATGAGCAGGAACTTAGTACCGTCAGAATTGAGATCTCACGGCTTTCTGCTTTATTTCCTGTAAAAGCAAATGATGTTGAAATTGGTAAACACGGCCTGTTACTATCCCTGGGTCATCGCTCAGGAGTTTTCCTCCCACAGGTTCCCGGAGAGCAAGGGTGGAACCTGCTGGATTATCTCAAGAACCTTTGCCTTAAAGCCGGTGTTCCGTCCAATGCATGGAAAAACCCTGAAGCTGTGCTTGAAGCCTTCACAACAGAGTCTTTTACGGAACAGAATTGAAACGCCCAGCTGTTTCATGGATATTGCCAGTGGATAGGGAAGGTATCTCTCAATGCATTCCAATAAGCTGGTACATTTATTGAATGCCCGTTCCTCAATGGATGTGATTCCATCAGGTAGGCTGGTAAGAGCCAGACTGGTACATCCATCGAATGCATAATTCCCAATGGATGTGATTCCATCAGGGTGATGAATGTCAACCAGTCTTGAGGGCACCTCTAAAAAACAGCTTTAGGAAATTGACGCATTGGCGGTGTGTTCCTCGGGCTACGCCCTGCGGTACACACCTGATTAAATTTTTTGTCGATACAAGGCGGCCTGTCTGCGTGCGGACACGCACAGGCAGGCAAAAGTTCAAGCGTAGCTGGGCTTAGTTGAGTATTTTGACAACGCAGTAGCGGCGGAAAAGACCTGCCAGCGCCGTGCCCTGCGCGGCAGGCAGGTCGAGTCGAGTACTCAATGGGGTTTTTAGAGGTGCCCGTAAGTTCAGGCTGTGTAAGAAATGCGGCATTCAGCGTTGGCTTAACCAACGCTGAATGCAATAGTTAAATGAACAAATAGTTAAAAAGCCCGCACCGCACGAACATAATTTACGCCGATCTTGCTGCGTTCTTCTTGGAAGCCGTCTATCGGGATGAAGTAATACCCCCATGCGGTGGTGGTACTGATCTCTGAAGAAGACCAGTAGCAGTCAGATACGAAGCCGCCTACTGAATCTTTCTGGTTATACAACTCATTCAACTCATCCCTGGACGGCAGAAACCAGTCGTCATAGCCGCCCAACACTAAATCGCTACAGATTTTCGCCGCGTAATCCGTTACTCCTTTTTCACTAAGTGCGGACACTATCTTCGCTGTGTTGGATTCTCCGGTTCCTATGGCTGTGCCCGTGCCGCCAATCTCTGTTTCATAACGATCCCTATCCCATAGAACACGATTAGCTTGATCCTGCGAGGCCGCCTCCAGGTAAGTCCATCCATCGATGGTTCACATAGAAGATTTTCCCTCCGGCATCCTACGCTGTACACTACCGTCAGTACGAATAGTTTTCAAGTAGTTGCCCCTTCCGGCTGTAACGGTGTAGGTTCCGGCATCGCCTGTGCCGTGTGCTCTTTACCTATCGGTGACGGCAGCTGTCCATTTTTCTCTATGCTCAGGCCGTAATCAGTTCCTGCGACAGAATTGTTGATCGTTACGGTGAAAGTTGATGCTAGCAACCGGTCAGTTTGGTTATCAACGGAAATAGAGAAGCCTTCACTGTTGCAATATCTTTTTGAGCGATAGTGAGAGTCTGTTCCCCGAAGAGTCAAAGGTCCGTTATGGTGACTTCTCCTGCCGCTGTATCGTCAATTCTCCTGTCCCGGCGTCCACGGTGTATCCGATGTGCTATATGTCACCGTGGTGTCGGCGCCGTTCACCGCATCCACCTGAGCTGTCAATGTCCGGGATGCATCACCGTAGGTCAGCGTTGGAGGCGCGCCGAATGTAATGCTTTTTACTTTCTGAGACTAGACCGTCGTTATCTATGGTGACGGCAGATGGTGATCTCTCCAGTGCTGCTGTCGACAGCAACTCTGTTTTCCGCGCTGGAATACTCTGCTGTTATGGAAGATGTAACTTCTACGTGAGGGTGGGCGAGGCAATGGTTACTGCACTGGCGAGGCCGTAATCAGTTCCTGCGTTCAGACCGGCATTGTTGATCGTTACGGAGAAAGTTGATTCTTGCAAGGGGGGGACATTTTGGTCGTTGCCGTGTACGTTGAGTCTCCAACGGCGGCCTTCACGGTCCAGACCTCAGTCGCGGCATGGGCTTCTTGCGGGACGCTCCGTCACTTCCTACGGTGGGTGTATAGAGAAGCCCGTCACTGTTGCAATATCTTTTTGAGCGATAGTGAGAGTCTGTTCGCTTGTAACCGAAGAGTCATAGCCTGAAGTTGCCGTTATGGTGACTTCTCCTGCGGCTTCTATCGTCAATTCTCCTGTCCCGGCGTCCACGGTCGCAACACGGTCGCAAAATTGGCATCCGATGTGCTATATGTCACCGTGGTGTCGGCGCCGTTCACCGCATCCACCTGAGCTGTCAATGTCCGGGGTGCATCACCGTAGGTCAGCGTTGGAGGCGCGCCGAATGTAATGCTTTTTACTTTCTGCAATTTTACTGTAACTGTCTTCTGGAAGTCGGCATAGGCGCCGCCGCTGTCAATTGCCTTTATATTGAAGGTGAAGTCATTCCCGTCAATGCCCGAGAGATCCGTTCCGGCTGAGATGGTGATCGCTCCAGTGCTGCTGACGACAGCAACTCTGTTTTCCACGCTGGAATACTCTGCTGTTATGGAAGATGGGACTCCGGTCTTCTTTGTGAGGGTGGGCGAGGCAATGGTTACTGCACTGGCGACTTTGCCGCCCTTCACTTCAACGATGACAGAGGCGGTATCATAAACCAGAGATTCCACCCAGGGGGCCCTGGTGTCAACGGTGACTGTTATTAAGGCTGTCGTCGTTCCCGAATAGTTCCCCGTCAGGGTGAGGGTAACGGTGTGCTCCGTCGCTACCTGCCCCGCGGAGGGGGTCCCGGTAATTTCTCCCGTGTCAGGGTCGAGGTCCAGGCCGGCGGGAAGAGCGGGGGCCACCGTGTATTCAGCCGTTGCGCCATCTGGCAGTGCGTCTGTAAAGCTCGGGCTCACCGACGTAATCGCAACATCTTTGCTGGCGTTTATCACTGTATAGGACACCGTTCCTATCGTGTGTTCTTTCGGATTAACTGCTATCGTGATCGTTGCCGTGTACGTTGAGTCTCCAACGGCGGCCTTCACGGTCCAGTCCTCAGTCGCGGCATAGGCTTCTTGCGGGACGGTCACAACTCCGTCACTTCCTACGGTGGGTGTAACGTTAAGCTTCGAGCCGCCCGTCGGCGCTTCGATGCTGTAGGTGACGGTGCCCGCCGGCAGGTTTGTCCACGTCGGCGCAGAACTTACCGCGTCCTGAGCCATGCCAAATTCTGCGGTGACTCCGCTGCTGTACGTGAATGACGGCTGCGTTGTACCGCCGTCATTATCCGTCGTTCCCGAGCACGATGCCAGAAACGCCAACAGTCCGATTGAGAGCAGGGCTCCCCTGCTCATTAGCCATATAAACTTCTTCATTTTCTTTCTCCTTCGATAAGATAATTGATAGCTTATCAGATATATCAGCCTTATGGGCACCTCTAAAAAACCTTATTTCGTTTTTGGCTTGATCTTTTTCCTCGCTGCTACGTTGTCAAAATGCTCACGTAAACAGGTGCGTACCGCAGGAGCAAAGCTCCGAGGAACGCACCGCCAACCGCTTAGGCTACGCTCCACTTTTGCCGTCTTGCATCAAGAAAAAATTAAAACAGGTGCGTACCGCAGGAGCAAAGCTCCGAGGAACGCACCGCCAACCGCTTAGGCTACGCTCCACTTTTGCCGTCTTGCATCAAGAAAAAATTAAAACAGGTGCGTACCGCAGGAGCAAAGCTCCGAGGAACGCACCGCCAACCGCTTAGGCTACGCTCCACTTTTGCCGTCTTGCATCAAGAAAAAATTAAAACAGGTGCGTACCGCAGGAGCAAAGCTCCGAGGAACGCACCGCCACTATCAGGTGTGTACCGCAGGGTGTAGCCCGAGGAACACACCGCTAATGCGCCAAATTCCAAAAACGGTTTTTTAGAGGTTGCCTACAATGATACAATAAGTTTCTTGATTTGTCCATATCAGAAGCTATTACTGACTGATTAATCAGTTTCTGCTGGTGACTCCCCAGACTATCCATGGTAACAATGCAGCAGAAACAGCCCATCCCAAACCCCTATACTTGTTGTTCCTGCTTTTCTGAACCTCGCTGATGAAATCATTCTCACTGAAGTGGAATGTATTCAAAAGGACCCTGTCCAGAGAAGCGAAAAAATCCTTGAGAGATATTTGATTTCTCCCTTCAATTATAAGGTCAAAATAATAAAATGTCCGCCCAAGTATTCCGCCTAATTGACCTGGTATTTCCAGTTCCGGGCGAATGGCTGCTATAGAAAGAAACACTATACCCACCAACCCTGTGCCCCGGATCAGCCCATTGCGTAGTCCACCATCTGTTACTGCAAAAGGTCCGATTTCCATTAAGACTTTCCCTGTGGGCGTTAGAAGATGGAACCACACTATTGAGGTAGTGAAAACCAGGAAATACAGCCACTGGATACGTTTTCCTGCGGCCAGAGCCAATACAGCAAAAAAGAGGACGAAGATTCCCCGCCACAGAATGCTTTCAATCATCAAAAAACCCGGAAGTGCCGCCATGGCTGCCAGAAACCTGGGTAATGGGTCAACAAAAATACCAATGCAGTCAGCTCTTCTCCTGTTTTTTTTCTTCACACTGACTCCCTGTAACGCTTTTCCAGTTTAACGAGCCAGGTAGAAGTTTGAGAAAATTTCAGGGAAAAGACACCGATCAGGACACCTGTTATCAAACCGGAGCCCAGTGCTAGAGGGGCAATAATCAACGCTGTCTGCCCGAATACAAAGAATACCGATAGAAGGAGTTGAACCATGGAACTGAACATGGCTCCCGCCAGTGAGATACCAACCAGACTCACTTTACTGGCTCCGAGGCGATTGACCAGCCACATAGTACCAAGAGACACAGCGGAGCCTGTAAGAGAGAACAGGAAAACATGGGAGGCCAGAGTTCCATTGATTAATCCCTGACCAAAAACCTTCAAACCCAGCAGTATGATTAAGTCCTTTGGTGAGAGAAATCGTATTCCCAGAATTAGGGGCAGGTTGGCCAGTCCCAGCCGAAAAAATGGCAGTGGTTTGGGAATTAGATATTCCAATGTAGATAAGAACAGGCAAAATGCTCCAAGTAGAGCAATTATATCCTGTCGTGGAGTCAGTTTTCTAGAAGACACCGGCATCGATATCCAATTCATTTTGTGCCCCCAGGGACACTATCCTGAGAAATACTTTGTTTGGCAGGCAGGCAATCCATCCCGGCTGCTGGGATATCTGCCCCATGGATAGACAGATTTTATCCTGACAGTCTGAATGCGTTACTCCTGCGGTTCCATCTTCCACCCTTATTATGGTTTTTCCTGCCGGGCCATGGACAGTTATCTCCTCATCCTCTGAAAGGGGCAGATAATAATGATCATCAGAGGTTTCAATGGAAACATAGCGGACTCCATCATCTTTTCTTGATACAAAAAAGAATGAGGCTGATGTCAGGACGAGAAAAACTGCAATAAGAACCAGATCCAGCGGACGAATAGAAGACATCTCAGAGATATCATATACTGTTTGGGAAATCGTGTTTACTACCCGGAAATCAAGACTGTGATATCAGCCAGAAAAACACAGAACTGAAGTCAATCGCTCATTCTTGAGGTGCACTTGAATTGAATACAATTTGACGAAACAGAAATCTCTTTATATAATTAAGTTTTAAGCAACAATTCCCAGGAGGTAGATTTATGAAAAAAATAGTTACGGCAGCTTTGCTTTGCATTGCTGTTTCTGGAACTGGATTCGCAAGTGGTTTGGATTTCCATATCGGTGCTGGTTGGCATTCTTCATTTTTTGGTGATGTCGATGAAGTGCCCGGCTTCGGCCCTGCCGTTGCCAGGGCAAAAGTAATGCCCCTTGGTATAGGCGGCTATGCCGGCATTGGATTTGGTGGTCTTTTTAATCTTGGGCTAGAGATTGCTCCGAGTTGGGTCTTTAATCTGGCTGGTTACAAAATGTCCAATTTCGCCCTTCAAAGCCGTATTTATTTCAAATTCAAAATTATTGAATTAGTTACAGCAACAGCTTTTGCAGGCTACACACTTAATTTTGCCGGTAGCCCTGAGGATCCAGCCTCTCTTGTTGGAACTCCAGTTGTAGGAGCCAGGGTAACAGTATTCATATTTTACGCTGAATACGCGTTGAATCTTACTCCCAACTTTGATGGGATCGCAAAGAACGAAGTTGGTGTCGGTGTTGCCTTTTTCAGGTAGTTACCTCCAGATCGCAACAGGATTGTTTCTGCAAGCCTGGAAATAATGAAATCTGAATTATTGATCTGCTGATGCTTAAAATCCTGTAGATGTTTGGATAATAAGATTTCCAACAAGTTTCCTAAACGGGGTATTCTATTGAATTTAAACAGGGTCCTAAAACAAATTCAGGAAACTGACGAAGAGATTGCTGCCTGCCTGAATGCAGTGCACAACGGGTAAAAACCGAAGAAATCGAATTAAGAACTGGATGAGGGGAGGTTAGAGGTGCCCAATAATACTAAATAAAAGGTTGAATGATATAATGCATGCGAATAGTACGGCTCCGTTGATTATATACGATTTGAAACACTCCTGGGGAAATGTCCAGCCCCTTGTCTATCATGACTGATAACTCTGACTCCCAGGGCCTTATGGATCCTGAGTTACAACGTTTACTGGGAGGTTTACAGCCGGATAGTGATACACCGAGTTATTCTGAGATCTTCAATGAAATAAAAACGGCGGAGAGCGTAGAATTCAGAACTGTCGGTGGAGAACTTACAAAGGACTGTTTTCCTCCAATAACGGAATTGGAACAGGAACCTGATCCAGTTTTTTTGGAAGTCGACCATTATTCAAAAGCACTTACGGGTGTTGGTGATGCTTCCAACCGCCTTCATACCGACCTTCATCATTTCCTCAAAGAATCTGATCCTCAAAAAAAAGGGAAGTTTCACAAAAACCTGATTGATTCCTACTGGGAATGGTTCTCTCAGCTGGCTACTATTTACAGACAGACCCAAAATCAACATCAGAGATGGGTCATTCGATATAGTTATCTTCTGCCAACACTGTTAACCGCCGAACAACGATCAATGCTGTCAAAAGTCATCAAAAAAAATGAATATGATGAACCTGTGCATTATCTGGATGAATGGATTGATCTCGTTTCATCCAGACTTGTGAATCCGTTACTGACAGATGAAAGCCTCAGTTCGAAAAGATCATCCTATTCTATAACACAATCAAAAATAGAACAAACACGAGGAACAAAAGAAGCGTCCATTACCATACTTCAATCCCTGTCTGTCAGGAAGAATGAATTGGAGGCACAGTTAAACCGCTGTATGGAAATGCTTCTAATACAAAGTCCTCATCCCAGTATTCCCGAGTTGAATTCCCCTTACTCCTCAGAACAGCAAAGCGCTTTGAATCAGGGTACAAATATCCTCAGGGAATTGAATTCATTGAATCAGGATATTGCGATAAGAACTGCAAAGATTGCAGAATATGATAATCAAATTAAGAAGTTCAGCTCCCATCTTGATGACACAGATGAAGAGGTGGATCCAAATCTCATCGCTAACGAGATGGCGAGCATACGGCAAATGATCAAGATATGCGTAGGTCGTCAGGGAAACCATTTCCCATTTCTTATGAAATCCTTCCTGAGTTCAAATATTTCATTAATCGCAACCCGTGAAAATGTGATACTGGAAATGGACGAAATAGAAAAAATTGATCAAGGTGTTTTCCAACGTACATTTAAGCGAAGAACATTGAGAATCGTTCCACATACTATTCTTGTACCATGCTATGGTAATCAGGGTCTTTGCTGGGAAGCTTTTGAACTATACTATCGGGCAACAAGCAGGGGGCGAATTGCAATTCCAATGTATCCCAAAGATCTCAGACTTGCTGTTATATATGCTCTTGGAGACCTCCGGTGGAAAGTAGCCAAAGAGAGGGCAGCTCATTACTGGATGAAAGAAGGGCTGACAGGTGAGTATTATCAGTACTTCAATGAATCCGGGGGTAAAGGTGATGTGAAACAGCAGTTCATTGAAGACTATGTTCTCTGGATTACAAAAGAAGTCGATGGTGTACAGAAACTCACAAAGGAAGCACGAGGTATCTTCTGGAGATACACCCCATTCAAACAGGAAGTCAGAGATATCCTTCGGAACCGGGGTTATGTCTATGAGACACTGTATAAAAAAGATATTAACAGAAGTATATCTGATGGGTATTGATTCTCGTCTGATCTGCAATCCCTACTTCTCAGCGAGGGTGTAAATTGCAATTACATCTTTCTTTATAAGTTTTTGAAGCCCGCCGAGAGACCCAAACCGCATGGCTTTTTTCGCCATGAGTTCATAGCGGTTATCGGTTATTCCCAATCCATGTAGTCGAGTGGGCATACCGATAGACTCATAGAAAGCTTCCTGACACCGTATACCCTCCAGGGCCACTTCTTCTTCTTCGCCAGCTGTGTAGTCAATATTCCAGATCCGAACAGCAAATTGCACGAATCGCTGAATGTTTGTCTTCATTACGTACTTCATCCATGCGGGAAAAATAACGGCCAGTCCTGCTCCATGGGTTACTCCATATTGGGCTGAAAGCTCATGTTCAATATTGTGGCTTGCCCAGTCATCAAGCCGTCCTTTGCCGATAAGATCTGTATGAGCCAGTGTTCCCGCCCACATGATTTCTGCCCGGTAGTTGTAGTTGGTCGGTTTTGCCAGCACCAGGGGGGCATTCTTTATGATACTCCGTATCACGGCCTCGCAGAGTCTGTCTGACAGGTCAACATGAGGAGTATTTGTGAAATACCTTTCCATCACATGAGTAATCATGTCAACTATACCGGCAGCAGTTTGGTATGGCGGCAAGGTGCAGGTAAGCTCTGGATTCAGGAGTGAAAAGACAGGACGCAACGTTTCAGAAGCACAATAGAATTTTGATTGTGTTGATTCTTCTGTAACAACTGAGCTGTTGCTGCCTTCACTTCCTGCTGCCGGGAGGGTAAGAATAACACCAAGTGGCAGGGATTTCCTGATCTCTGCCCTGTTTGTATAGAAATCCCATACATCCCCATCATAAGGCACCCCGGCGGCAATGCCCTTGGCCGAGTCGATGACACTGCCTCCGCCAATGGCCAGTATTCCGCTTACCTTTTCGGTACGGCAAAGGTCAATTCCTTTCCGTACAGTTTCTAATGAAGGATTTGGAATAACTCCCCCAAGTTCTGTCAATTCTATTCCAGAATGGTGAAGACTCTTCACCACTCTGGAATACAAACCATTGTCTTTGATGCGGTTGCTTCCATAATGTATCAGGATCTTTGAACCGAGTCTGGGGGCATTATCCGCTAATGCCTCTTCAGCATTTCTACCGAAAACGAATTGAGTAGGGCTGATAAAAGTGAAATCTAGCATGAGAACTCCTTAAGGGCACCTCTAAAAAACCTTATTTCGTTTTTTGGCTTGATCTTTTTCCTCGCTGCTACGTTGTCAAAATGCTCACGTAAGCAGGTGCGTACCGCAGGAGCAAAGCTCCGAGGAACGCACCGCCAACCGCTTAAGCTAGCTCCGCTTTTGCCTGCCTGTGCGTGTCCGCACGCAGACAGGCCGCCTTGCGTCAAGAAAAAATTTAAGCAGGTGCGTACCGCAGGAGCAAAGCTCCGAGGAACGCACCGCCAACCGCTTAAGCTAGCTCCGCTTTTGCCTGCCTGTGCGTGTCCGCACGCAGACAGGCCGCCTTGCGTCAAGAAAAAATTTAAGCAGGTGCGTACCGCAGGAGCAAAGCTCCGAGGAACGCACCGCCAACCGCTTAAGCTAGCTCCGCTTTTGCCTGCCTGCGCGTGTCCGCACGCAGACAGGCCGCCTTGCGTCAAGAAAAAATTTAAGCAGGTGCGTACCGCAGGAGCAAAGCTCCGAGGAACGCACCGCCATTGCGCCAAATTCCAAAAACGGTTTTTTAGAGGTTGCCTTAATTTATAATACTTCAACAAGTAGGATAAATTCAAGATGTCTGGAGTTCCATAATGATCCATTAGCTCCCTGGACTATGCGTATTCTGTCTGTTTTTTCTGGTTAAACCTATGAAATCATCACTTTGTATGTGGGGAAATGATAAAAATATAAAATTTCTTGAGTTTTACTGGACACTTCGATTCTCCTGTGATAAGAAGTATGTAGTGTCAGGAAGCTTGTAGATGCCTACTTGCATTGTACCAGGGTAAGGTGAAGTTTTCTGCTTGATATAGTTGTTCTTATACATTTTAGAGGTGCCCTATGGTTATGATTTGATGAAAATCATTTTGAGCAACGAGAATACATGCTGATCAGAATACATTGTAATTATTCTATTCATAATGTATTATTTTGTAGGGTTGTTCCTGTTTCATCTCTACAACCTTCCGGACACTTCATAAGAAGTAATTAAGGAGACTTTTTAAAAGTTTCAGGGTACTGGCGAAGAGATTTTTGCTTGTCTGCGTGTCGATCACAGGCAGTCAGAAGTGAAACACAGTTGGACGCGGAAATTTCGAATCCAGAAACTTTTACAGGTGTCCTTAACATGGCGGAAAACAACCTGCTGGAAAGAAGGAGAAAAGATGGCGACTAAACGATCAAGGGAACTGAACAGTCAGGATGCATTTCCCCAATGGGAAAAGATCAAAGATATGACGGATCAACTGATTGATTTGATGCTCAACGTTAGACAAAGCGGACATCCCGGTGGCTCAAGGTCTAAAATACATATGTTTGTGACGTTGTTCCTCAGTGGAGTAATGCGTTGGGATATAAGGAACCCTCAGAAGCGGTTCAGTGATCGATTTATTCTTTCAGCGGGCCATGTGGTGCCAGGCATGTATGCATTGCTCGCTGTTTTTAATGAATCCTTGAGAAGGAAATATGCTAAAACCGGAGTTGCCCGATATAAGCTGGATGTTGATGAACGGGTGTTGTTCTGGGAAGATTTACTTACGCTGCGTTATCGGAATGGGCTTCCCGGTCATGCTGAAATGGCAGGTAAAACGAATATATTCAAGGCGAACACAGGACCGTCAGGTCATGGGATGCCTGTAGCCGTAGGTGAAGCCATGGCATTGAAATATGCTGGTGCCGACGATGTAAAAGTCTTTGTTGTAGAAGGCGAGGGGGGATTAACCCCGGGAATTACACATGAGTCCTTGAATTCCGCATATGGTTTAGGGTTGGGAAATCTCTGCTTCCTGGTCGATTGGAACGATTATGGTATTGATGATAGACCCTACTCCTCCGTTGTATATGGAACTCCTCAGGATTGGTTTGCCCCCCACGGCTGGAGAGTTTACGGGGGTGGTGATGGATCCAAATGGGCCAATACGTATAAGATCTTTTCCGAACTTAATCAGTCTGATGAACAGAATACCCCGGCAATGGCCTGGTTCAAAACTCGGAAGGGCAGGGGCTATGGGGTGTATGACAATAAATCCCACGGAGCGGCCCATGCATTTAACAATGAAACATTCTGGGCAACGAAAAAAGAGTTTTCCGATAAGTATGGGATTTCATTTGAAGGGTATAATGAGTCTGGCCCGGAGAACCTGGATGCCAGAGTTGCCCAGGCAGAAACCAACATGGCGAGAGTGCTGCAGGTTTTTGACCAGGATCCTGATCTTCTTGACTACCTGGCTGACAGGCTTGTGGAACTTGGTGACTCTGTACTCGATGGTGAAGGCCGAATCTGGGTCGATACCCGAAAGAACCCTCTGAAGGACTCAGTACTGACCGATATCAAAAAATTGCCGGATGATCTTTTTGTCAAGCCAGGTGAAGTTGCCCCAAACCGGGCCGGTTTTTTCAAATACGCATCCTGGATTAACGCTTACACCGGGAAAAACTATGGTCGTCCTCTGTATTTAGCCATGTCAGCAGACCTTGCGGATTCCACCAATATCTCCGGTTTTGGGAAGCCGTACGGTGACTTTGATGGATACGGTTTCTACAACCGGAAAGAAAACCTCAAAGGCTGTATGCTGCCCCAGGCCATCACTGAATTTGCCAATGCCGGGATATGTACAGGTATTGCTGCAACCAACTTTGCCGCTGATCCCGAATCAGAATTCAATGGATTTTTGGCTGCGTGTTCAACTTACGGTTCGTTTTCCTATCTGAAGTATGGAGCATTCCGCATATTCAGCCAGATGGCCCAGGATGCTGAGGTAAAACTGGGGAAGGTACTCTGGGTCGCTGGACATTCAGGTCCTGAGACGGCCGAGGATTCCAGAACACACTTCGGAATTTACTCTCCAACTGTAACACAGCTCTTCCCAAAAGGGAAAGTTATAAATCTCTATCCCTGGGAACATAATGAAGTTGCCCCTCTGCTGACTGCTGCCATGGCAACAGATGTCCATATCATTGCCCTGCACCTCACAAGACCAGGTATTGTAATTCCTGATCGGAAGAAGCTTGGGATGGCTTCACATCTGGATTCTGCAAAGGGTGCTTACCTCATCAGAGATTACAATCCGGATCTTCCGAAGATGGGTACCATCTTTGTTCAAGGAACAGTCAGCACAGCCAATGTTGTGGGTTTGCTGGATGACCTGGACTCAAAGGGATTGAATGTGAAACTGGTAGCAGCTGTGAGTCCTGAACTCTTTCAACGACAGTCTGATTCTTATAAAAAGTCCATCGTTGATGATTCGGACTGGATGAACTCAACCATTATCAGCAGTGCTGCTGTTATTGCCATGCAGGATTGGCTGGGAAATCGTTTGTCCAGCGAATATGCCATCACGGCGGAGTGGGATAATAACTGGAGAACTGGAGGCTCCTTGAATGAGGTGATGGAAGAAGCACATCTGTCGAGGGACTGGCTACTTAAAGGAATTGAACGATTTGCCCGAGATTATGATGCTCGGATGAAGCGGCTTGGTATTAAGGATACCTCTAAAAAACAGCTTTAGGAAATTGACGAAATGGCGGTGTGTTCCTCGGAGCTTTGCTCCTGCGGTACGCGCCTGTTTACGTGAGCATTTTGACAACGCAGTAGAGGGAGAAAAGATCAAGTCAAGAACTAAATGGTTTTTTAGAGGTGCCCATAAATAAAGGAGTATAAAATGAGAGCATTAACGAAACGCTACAGCCGTCTTGGTACAGAAACGGCTTTTGCTGTAGGGGCTGATGCAGCCGGATGGGCCAGCAAAGGCAATACAGTGTATCCATTTCATCTCGGTGACATCAATATAATCACCCCTGAATACATTCTTGAGGCTGCAATTAAAGCGGTCAGGGAAGGAAAAACCGGATATACCCCAGGTCCTGGCATCCTGCCCCTCAGAGAAGCTCTAGCAGAAGACCTGGGCCAGTCCAGAGGATTGAATTTCACAGCTGAGAATATTTCTGTCCAACCAGGAGGAAAGCCTGTGATAGGTAAATTCCTGGCGGTCACTCTTGAGGAAGGTGCGGAGGCCCTCTATCCCAATCCTGGATACCCTATATATGAGTCTCAAATTGAGTATCTGGGCGGCAAGGCACTCCCTTACGGATACAAGGCGACAGAAAAAGGTTTTGAAATCAATCGCAAGGAAATTGAAGATCAGATTACCGACAGGACTTCTGTAATAATCTACAATAATTACCAGAATCCCATCGGGGCTGAATCCTCTCCTGAAGAGATGGAGTGGGTGGCTGATCTGGCCCGGAAGTATAACCTGTGGGTTCTTGCCGATGAAGCATATTACGAAGTGCGCTATAGCGGTACCAGTAGGAGTATTGCTTCAATGCCCGGTATGGCGGAACGAACAGTCATCCTCTATACTTTTTCCAAGAAATTCGCTATGACAGGCTGGCGGCTTGGCTGCGCAGCCGGTCCTTCAGAATTGATGGAAGCCATTTCAAAATTCAATACCAATCAGGAATCCTGCTCCAACCATTTCGTTCAAGCAGCGGGAATTGCCTGTTTGAAAGGACCAGATGGTCCCCAGGATGAGATAATTAAGACATTGAGAGTTCGAAGAGATGCCCTTGTGGATGCCCTGCAGTCCATCGATGGAGTCAAAGTTCCCAGACCGGAAACGACCTTCTATCTTTTTCCAGATGTTACAGAGGTTTACAAACGCAAAGGATATACAGACCCTGCAAAGTTCAGACTGGATGCCCTGCATGAAACCGGAGTCTCATTTTGCTCAAGAGAGCATTTTGGTCGACCATTACCCAGAGAAGACCGGGTATTTATAAGGTTTGCCTACAGTGGAATTGATGTTGATCGTATTCAGGAAGGGCTTGCAAAGCTTAAATCTTTCTGGGAACAGGTATAACTAGTGGTTATCTCCCATCAGCATATTGCCAATCCCTCCCAGGAGTGATCCTTCACCTTTATGGGATCGTCCTGCCTGGGGAGCGGCTTTTATGATGCGGCTTGCCAGTCTGCTGAAGGGTAAACTCTGTAGATACAGTGTACCATGCCCACTTATATCCGCCAGAAAAAGTCCTTCACCACCGAACAGCATGGATTTGAGATCGCCTGACCTGGTGATGTTGTAGGATATTCCACTGGTAAAAGCAGCAAGACAACCCGTATCGACTAATAGACGATTCCCATTCATCGAGCGGGTTATCACGGTGCCGCCCACATGAATGAAAACCATACCATCCCCTCTCAATCGCTGTAGAATAAATCCTTCACCGCCGAAGAATCCAACACTTAGTTTTCTATGAAATGCAATATCGATAGAGGTTCCCATAGCCGCACAGAGAAATGCATCTTTCTGGCAGATGAGTTCACCTCCCATTTCTGATAAATCCAGGGCGAGTATTTTTCCTGGATAGGGGGCTGCAAAAGCCACCCGTCTTTTCCCACTGTTCCTATTTGTGAAGTGGGTCATAAAAATGGATTCACCTGTCAGCACACGTTTCCCTGCATCGGTGAGTTTTTTCCACATCCCTTCTTCTGGGACGGATCCATCGCCCATTCTAGCCTCAAATTCTATCCCTGAATCCATGTAATTCATTGCCCCAGCTTCGGCAATAACGGTCTCATTGGGATCAAGTTCAATCTCCACGACCTGCATATCATCGCCGAAGATTTCATAGTCAATTACATGACCTGGCATATTGTCCTCCATATTCGCACCAGGATGATGATAGCATCAATGCTCATTCATTGTAAGGTTGTTCATAGTCCTTTAGAGGTACCCGTAATTATTTAACGGCTACTCCGGAATCGGTATTATCGCCCCAAACTCCTGAGCCGCCATCCTCTTTCCTTCATCCATGACGATATCTGGTGGGGGCAGAGGAAATCTTTTGAAAGTTTCCAGCTCTTCCAGGTATATCTCACGATTGTCATTGATCGGGTGGTCCCGGGTTTGATTATACCAGCCCTGTAGTAATTCCAGTTGACTTCGACTGGCAAGGATACTGTATCGGAACCAGATTTCCCTGTTTGCTATAATTTCTCGAAGCCGACTCCCTGATGGCGCCATAAGATCGATGACCTCTCGAAGGGTGTTCCTCAATCCGCCATAATATGTTGTTTCTGTATGTAATAATTCAATGCCATGTCCCTTTTTGACCCAGAATTGAAATAGACCTGATTCTGAAGGAACAATCCAATTGATTACCCATTTATCCATTAATCCCCATGGAGACCACTGTATCTTGAAGTGAACCTCATCAACTGTTTCCATGTATGTTGTATTCCAGGATTTATTACTCACAACACCGCACCTACCCTATATAACTGTGTCATCCGGTATGAAGGCTCCTTTAAGTATTATTATAATACCATCCCGGATAACATAACCCTCATAGTCAGCATCAATTCTCTCCATCTGATCAACACCGATTCGGCAATTCCTACCGATTCTTGCATTCCGGTCGATGATAGCCCTGGATATCCGGGTGTTTTCACCTATCCCGAAATCGGGAATATTCTTCCTGCGATTCTCTTCTTTCTGCTCATGGGATTCATAGTAATCGGCACCCATGGTGTAAACACCATCAAGAGTAGAACCAGATCCTATGACACTTCTTATACCAATAAGGCTGCGTGTGATAACAGTATTGGTGAGGATGGACCCCTCGGAGGCAATACTGTTCGTCAATGTGCTGGAGTTAATTTTTGTTGGAGGAAGATCTCTTCTATGCGTATAAAGAGGATAGTTCTGATCATACAGATTAAACTCAGGAAAGGGGTCGCCCATGTGGATGTTGACTTCATAGAAATTCTTGATAGTACCTATATCCTCCCAGAAACCATGGTGAAGATAGGCCCTTACATCCACTTTCCCAATGGCATCAGGAATTACTTCCTTACCAAAATCCGTTTTATCGTTGTCAAGCATTTTTTCCATCACATCGGCATCAAATATATAAATACCCATGGAGGCAAGGAAATCTCTTTTATTCTCCTTATCTACATCTCTCTGTTCCTGCATTCTATACTCTTCAATATCCCGGTCTGGTGCTGGTTTTTCCAGAAATTTTTCTATTTTATTTTTCCGATTGATTTTGAGTATGCCTAGATCACTGGCATCTTCACGGGTAACGGGAGTCGCTGCAATGGATACCTGCATCCCTGATTCAATGTGCTGCTGAAGGAAATCCTTGAGATCCATACGGTAAAGCTGATCGCCGGACAGAATGATGTAGTGACTTGGTTTCTGCACCCTGAAATGCTCAAGATTTTTTCTTACCGCATCAGCTGTTCCACTGTACCAGTCGCTGCTGTGTGGAGTTTGTTCGGCTGCCAGTATTTCACAATAATCTCCACTGAAGGAATCAAAATTGTACGTTCGTCTTATGTGAAGATGGAGACTGGCTGAGTTGAACTGTGTTAAAACATAAATGCGGCGGAAGCCGGAATTTATACTGTTGCTGACAGGAATATCGACCAGACGATATTTTCCACCAAAGGGACAGGCCGGTTTTGCTCTTTCTGCTGTCAGTGGATAGAGACGGGTTCCCTTGCCACCTCCGAGAATGATTGTCAATATGTTCTTCATAAATCATGCACCTCTTATTATATAGTATTGCTCATCGGGTAGATTGCTCTACCCCAATACCGCATAATAATAACTATGAGTTTAAGCAAACTATTGGAAGAGTTGAGTCAGGATGAGACTTTTCTAAAAAATGTGACAAAGTGGTCTATTATCCCACCCCGAAAAGGTTCATGGACCGAACTTCCCCGGGATCTTTCGCCCATTCTCACTCAAGCACTCAATGCACTGGGCATTACCCGACTGTATTCCCATCAGGCAGAATGCTGGAACCATATCCGTCAGGGAAAAGATACGGTCATTATAACACCGACCGCATCAGGTAAAACCCTGTGCTACAATCTGCCCGTACTGCAGAGACTTCTTGAAGACACATCGTCCCGTGCTCTCTATCTTTTTCCCACCAAGGCCCTGAGTCAGGATCAACAATCCTCCCTCAATGAACTTCTGCTGACCGGTAAACTTCCGGTATCCGTGTATACCTTCGATGGAGATACCCCCTCCTCCATCCGTGCAGCCTCCCGTCAGAATGGCCGTATCATTATAACCAATCCCGACATGCTGCATACGGGTGTTTTACCCAATCATACCAAATGGAAATCCTTCTTTCAAAATGTTAAATACATTGTATTGGATGAGCTTCATACTTACACCGGGGTATTTGGATCCCAGATGGCCAATCTACTGAGGAGAGTTCTAAGAATCTGTCGCTTCTACGGATCCGCTCCAACGATTATTGCCGCCAGCGCTACCATTGGAAACCCGGCAGAACTGGCCGGAAAACTGACAGGTCGGCTGTTTACAAAAGTGGATGGGAATGGAGCCCCGGCAGGAAAGAAGCATCTTATACTCTACAATCCTCCTCTTGTGGATCCCATTCAGGGTATACGCCGTGGTGTGGTACTCGAATCCCGTCGCCTGGCATTGCATCTATTAACTTCAGGGGTAAAAACCATTGTCTTCACCCAGAGTCGTGTGAAAGCCGAGTTGGTTTCAGCATACATCAATGATTCACTTGCCAATGTTTACAATGAAAATCAGAGAATTCGAGTCGAATCCTACCGGGGTGGTTATCTGCCATCAGAACGGCGAGTTGTGGAAAAGGGATTAAGAGATGGTTCCATTCAGGGCGTCGTATCCACCAATGCCCTGGAACTAGGAATTGACATCGGGGGACTTGATGCGGTCATATTAGCTGGACTGCCCTCCTCGGTTTCCTCCGCCTGGCAAAGAGCCGGCAGGGCTGGACGGTCGGGGGATGTTTCCGTTGCTATATTAGCTGGTTCAGCGAATCCCACCGATCAATATCTTGTTAAACATCCTGAATACTTCCTTGGAAGAAGCCCGGAATCAGCCTATATCGACCCGGACAATATCTACATACTCGCCGATCATATGAAATGTGCTGCCTTTGAATTGCCTTTTGAAGATGGGGAAGAATTTGGCAGAAATACAGAGGATATGCTCCATTTTCTTGAAGAACAGGGAGTTCTCCGGCACACCGCAGGACGCTGGTTCTGGGCCGATCGATCCTATCCCTCCGAACGGATTTCCCTGAGAGGCGGGACTGAAGAAAACGTGGTGATTATCGATACCACGGCTGGCAGGAACAGTGTTATCGGTGAGATGGATGCTCATTCTGCCAGGGAACTCCTTCATGATGAAGCCATTTATCTGCACCGGGGAGAACAATTCATGGTGAAACATCTCGATCTGGACAATCATCATGCTCATGTTGAATGTACAGAGGTCAATTACTACACAGACGCACTGACAAAAAGTGATATAAAGGTGTTGATGGAAGACAGTCGGCAGTGTATATATGGTTTAGAAGAGCATCTTGGTGATCTCCTGGTCCGAACCAATGTGGCCAAGTACAAAAAAATACGGTTTGGCACGCATGAGAACATTGGTTACGGCAGTATTAATCTTCCCGAAGATGAAATGCATACCCGGGGAGTCTTCCTATCCTTCAGCAAAAAATTATCCGCTGGCAAGGCATGGGCTGCAGTACCGTTGGCTCTAAAACCTTCCGTTATTGGTCGGGTGGCCACCCTTATTCGGGTAATAACACCGATATTCCTTCTCAGCCAGCCGAAAGATGTTGGGGTGGCAGGACGAGTTCTTGATCCGCACTTTCGTACATGCGGCATTTATGTATATGATAACTTCCCCGGAGGTATGGGACTGGCCGAATCATTTTCCACACATCTCCAGGAAGTGCTTCAAGCAACATTGGATCTTGTCAAGGGGTGTTCCTGCCAGGAAGGGTGTCCATCCTGTGTTGGGCCATTAGACGAAAGAGAGCGACTTGAAGATAATCCCAAAAAAGCCACAATTGAATTCCTGATCACCTGGTTGAAGGGAGTCGAAGACAGTTCATAATGAACAGACTGTCCGACCGATTGGCCCAGATCAGAAAATCCGGTATTGAGTTAATCAAAACTCGTACGGCTGAATCCCGGGAATCGAACGCCTGTCCTCCTGGGGAAAAATGGCAGCAAACGGCTGATTTTGCGTGGGAGCGGCAACTGATATATCCTTCCATCCTGCCGGAGGAATTAAATAGCGGATTTATTCTACCTGTGGGAACCAGGTCTGATGAACTGGTTTTTTACGACCTGGAAACGACTGGACTCTCCAGTGGAGCGGGAAACACGGCATTTCTCATCGGTTTGGGCTGGCAGAGGAGAGAAAACTTCTTGCTGACACAGCTTTTTCTTGCCGACTATCCCGGTGAAACAGAAATGCTGGAGCGGTTCGCACATCTGACGAAGGCTCATCGTCATCATCTGTCATACAATGGACTTTCATTTGATTCCCAGGTTCTCAATACCCGCTTCCTGTTGAATCGTTTGCCCCCACCGTCTTCCACTCAAATTGACCTTCTCCATCCTGCACGCAGACTCTGGAGAAGACTTTTGCCAAACCTGGGATTAAAAACAGTTGAAACCGATATACTCAATTTTTTCCGACCGGATGATTTACCGGGGAATGAGGCTCCTGAAGCCTGGTTTCGCTGGCTGAAGGATAAACCTGATCGCATTGAAGGAGTTTTTCAGCACAATGCTGACGACATAGTTTCCCTGGCCAGACTCCTTGCCCGTATGGAAGAGTGGGGTCAGTACAATCCCCAAAAACAAACTCCACGGCCGGAAGGAGTATTTCCCCGATATATGGGAATGGCTCGTCAATGGGAGAAATCAAATTCCGGCAAGGCCTTCCAATGGCTGGAGTCAGGCTGGATGGATGGAGATGTGAACTGTGGACTTGAACTGGCCAACCGATATAAACGTCGCAGGAATTTTCTGCCGGCCGTGGAAATATGGGACGTTATTCATAATGCATATTCGAGTAATCTCCGTGCCGCTGTTGAACTGGCCATGTACTGGGAACATCATCAGAAAGATCCCCGACAGGCCCTTAAAATTGTTAATGATCTGGAAGACAGGATAGTTGCTCCAAAACAGAAAGATGCTCTTCTGCATCGAAAGTTGAGACTTGAAAACAAAATCCATCAGGTAAATAAGAACTAACTTCTTAAGGGCACCTCTAAAAAACAGCTTTAGGAAATTGACGAAATGGCGGTGTGTTCCGAGTTATTGTCAATAGTTGTGGATGAGAAAATTTCAAATCCTTCATTTTTTTTCACGCGGCTCTTCCTTGAAGACTCCATCTCTACAAAACACACCCTCAATAACACTGGGGATCAGCTTGTATCCACGTAGCTTTCGCCAGTTCTTTTCAGCCTCCAGGCAGAGCTTCCAAACCATAGGCAACCTCTAAAAAACCGTTTTTGGAATTTGGCGTAGTGGCGGTGCGTTCCTCGGAGCTTTGCTCCTGCGGTACGCACCTGCTTAAGCGGTTGGCGGTGCGTTCCTCGGAGCTTTGCTCCTGCGGTACGCACCTGCTTACGTGAGCATTTTGACAACGCAGTAGCGAGGAAAAAGATCAAGCCAGAAACGAAATAAGGTTTTTTAGAGGTGCCCTTATGTGTTTTTGACAACCATCTACGCTAAAGAGGGAATTCCAAAAGCCGGTGCTCCTGGAATTCCCTATTAATTCTAAAAAATCGCGCTTTAGCGGCAGCCTGCGCTGCCGCTAAAGCAATTGTTAAATAGATAAATAGTTAAAAAGCCCTCACCGCACGAACATGCCTGCCGTAGCTCTTGCTGAGGCCGCCCTGGTTGCCATTGCCGAAGTTCTGTAGCCACGCGTCGTAGGAACTGGCCTCTGAAGAAGACCAGTAGGTATTAGACGCGAAACCTCCAACGGTATCCCTCTGCTTATACAACGCATTCAGTTCATCCTTGGACGGTAAAAACCAGTCGGCATAGCCGCCCAGATCTAAATCATCACAGATTTTCGCCGCGTAATTACCGTCCCCCAGTGCCCTAACAATCGCCTCTGTGTTGGCCTTACCGTCCCCTATGCCAGTGGATGTTCCCCCCACAGATGTTCCGGCACCACCCCATTCAACCGAAGTGGCCTGATCGCTTGTCGCCGCCTCCAGATAGCGCCAACCGTCAGACTCTGAGTCCTTAACGTAGAACACTTTGCCTCCGGCGGGGCCGGTACTGCCTATGCCATATTCGAGGACTTCAATAGTGACCACCTTCGTTACCGTTCCTGTATAATCGCCAGTACCGGTCATCGCTATTGTTACTGATACAGCTTCGGTTGTTAGCTGTGTTGGTGTGCCCGAAATCTCGCCTGAGCCTGAATCTAAATTCAGTCCAGAAGGCAGGGTACCGCTTGATATGGAAAAGGTTCCCGTGGCTCCCTGCGGATCTATCGTTGGGGTAACCCTCGATATAGCTACGTCCTTAGTACCGATAATTGCCCCATAGCCTATGCTGTTAATGACTCCCATTACGGTAATTTCAATGCTGTCTGACATGCTACTGTCAGCGTCCGATGTCACGGTAATCGTAATTGGGCCGCCAACCGCGACTGGTGTAACCAGGCCAGAGGCATCAACGGTTGCCTTGCTTGTATCGCCGGAACTCCAGGTTAGCTGCTTGTTGGTGGCATTGTTTGGCTCAACGGTTGCGCTCAGTTGCAGGGTTCCACCCATGGTAACAACTGTTGTTGCTTTGTCAGCAATGGCTACGCTGGTTACGGCTACTTGCGGTGTGGCTGAACCCTCAGTGGATGCCGCACTTTCACCAGTGGTATTCGAAGCGGTTACGATGAAGAATACCTCTTCGCCGTTTGTCAGTCCTGTTATGGTGTAGGTGGTGTTAGTGGTGTCAGTTACATCCGCTTTTTTATCGTCGGAACGTGTGAAACCTGTGGAATCACCCCAGTATACGGTGTACTTGGTGATGGTACCTTCGGAACCATCACCATTAATGATTCCCTTATCGCTTGGGGCCGTCCAGTTTACTTCAACCTGCGTATCTCCGGCAATTGAACCGCTAATGGTGGGCGCGCCGGGAGCCCTGTTTTCCGGAATCTCCTCAGGAGAGGAAGCGTCAGGGCATCCAATGAATCCGCTGAGTACTACAAGCCCAACGAATATTCCCAGGGGTTTCAATTTCTTCTTCATTTTCATCTTTCCTCCATACAGTCTTTTGAGAGAGCCAATTCAAAAACTCTCTATAAGGTATCATTAGGGTACCTCTAAAAAAATAGTTTTGCAACCCTCAATTCGGGAAAAACGTTCTTTGTTTCATTTTGGTCTGAAAATTTCGACCTTTCTCAGTGATCTCAACCCGTTATCAGGTTTTTTCCGGCTTACGGAGCACATTCAGTGCCCACTTATCCCAGGGATTGTCTCAAATACACATAACGACAGATGTTATAGCTAAGGTTCAGTAGTCCAATGATGAGTTATTGTCAATAGTTGTGGATGAGAAAATTTCAAATCCTTCATTTTTTTTCACGCGGCCTCTTCCTTGAAGACTCCATCTCTACAAAACACACCCTCAATAACACTGGGGATCAGCTTGTATCCACGTAGCTTTCGCCAGTTCTTTTCAGCCTCCAGGCAGAGCTTCCAAACCATAGGCAACCTCTAAAAAACCGTTTTTGGAATTTGGCGTAGTGGCGGTGCGTTCCTCGGAGCTTTGCTCCTGCGGTACGCACCTGCTTACGTGAGCATTTTGACAACGCAGTAGCGAGGAAAAAGATCAAGCCAGAAACGAAATAAGGTTTTTTAGAGGTGCCCTTATGTGTTTTTGACAACCATCTACGCTAAAGAGGGAATTCCAAAAGCCGGTGCTCCTGGAATTCCCTATTAATTCTAAAAAATCGCGCTTTAGCGGCAGCCTGCGCTGCCGCTAAAGCAATTGTTAAATAGATAAATAGTTAAAAAGCCCTCACCGCACGGACATGTACGTCGGTGGCCTTGTAGTTGTTGCCCTGGTTGCCATTGTAGAAGTACTGTCTCCACGCGTAGTTGGCACTGTCCTCCGACGAGGACCAGTAGTTGTAAGACCCAAAGCTGCCAACGGTATCCCTCTGCTCATACAACGCATTCAGTTCATCCTTGGACGGTAAAAACCAGTCGGCATAGCCGCCCAGATCTAAATCATCACAGATTTTCGCCGCGGAATTACCGTCCCCCAGTGCCCTAACAATCGCCTCTGTGTTGGCCTTACCGTCCCCTATGCCAGTGGATGTTCCCCCCACAGATGTTCCGGCACCACCCCATCCAACCGAAGTGGCCTGATCGCTTGTCGCCGCCTCCAGATAGCGCCAACCGTCAGACTCTGAGTCCTTAACGTAGAACACTATGCCTCCGGCGGGGCCGGTACTGCCTATGCCATATTCGAGGACTTCAATAGTGACCACCTTCGTTACCGTTCCTGTATAATCGCCAGTACCGGTCATCGCTATTGTTACTGATACAGCTTCGGTTGTTAGCTGATCTGGTGTGCCCGAAATCTCGCCTGAGCCTGAATCTAAATTCAGTCCAGAAGGCAGGGTACCGCTTGTTACGGAAAAGGTTCCCGTGGCTCCCTGCGGATCTATCGTTGGGGTAACACTAGTGGCTACGTCCTTAGTACCGATAATTGCCCCATAGTCTATGCTGTTAATGCCTTCCTTTACGGTAATTTCAATGCTGTCTGACATGCTACTGTCAGCGTCCGATGTCACGGTAATCGTAATTGGGCCGCCAACCGCGACTGATGTAACCAGGCCAGAGGGATCAACGGTTGCCACGTTTGAATCGCCGGAACTCCAGGTTAGCTGCTTGTTGGTGGCATTGTTTGGCTCAACGGTTGCGCTCAGTTGCAGGGTTCCACCCATGGCAACATCTGTTGTTGTTGGGGAATCAATGGCTACGCTGGTTACGGCTACTGGCGGTGTGGCTGAACCCTCAGTGGATGCCGCACTTTCACCAGTGGTATTCGAAGCGGTTACGATGAAGAATACCTCTTCGCCGTTTGTCAGTCCTGTTATGGTGTAGGTGGTGTTAGTGGTGTCAGTTACATCCGCTTTTTTATCGTCGGAACGTGTGAAACCTGTGGAATCACCCCAGTATACGGTGTACTTGGTGATGGTACCTTCGGAACCATCACCATTAATGATTCCCTTATCGCTTGGGGCCGTCCAGTTTACTTCAACCTGCGTATCTCCGGCAATTGAACCGCTAATGGTGGGCGCGCCGGGAGCCCTGTTTTCCGGAATCTCCTCAGGAGAGGAAGCGTCAGGGCATCCAATGAATCCGCTGAGTACTACAAGCCCAACGAATATTCCCAGGGGTTTCAATTTCTTCTTCATTTTCATCTTTCCTCCATACAGTCTTTTGAGAGAGCCAATTCAAAAACTCTCTATAAGGTATCATTAGGGTACCTCTAAAAAAATAGTTTTGCAACCCTCAATTCGGGAAAAACGTTCTTTGTTTCATTTTGGTCTGAAAATTTCGACCTTTCTCAGTGATCTCAACCCGTTATCAGGTTTTTTCCGGCTTACGGAGCACATTCAGTGCCCACTTATCCCAGGGATTGTCTCAAATACACATAACGACAGATGTTATAGCTAAGGTTCAGTAGTCCAATGATGAGTTATTGTCAATAGTTGTGGATGAGAAAATTTCAAATCCTTCATTTTTTTCACGCGGCCTCTTCCTTGAAGACTCCATCTTTACAAAACACACCCTCAATAACCCTGGGGATTAGCTTGTATCCACGTAGCTTTCGCCAGTTCTTTTCAGCCTCCAGGCAGAGCTTCCAAACCATAGGCAACCTCTAAAAAACCGTTTTTGGAATTTGGCGTAGTGGCGGTGCGTTCCTCGGAGCTTTGCTCCTGCGGTACGCACCTGCTTAAGCGGTTGGCGGTGCGTTCCTCGGAGCTTTGCTCCTGCGGTACGCACCTGCTTACGTGAGCATTTTGACAACGCAGTAGCGAGGAAAAAGATCAAGCCAGAAACGAAATAAGGTTTTTTAGAGGTGCCCTTATGTGTTTTTGACAACCATCTACGCTAAAGAGGGAATTCCAAAAGCCGGTGCTCCTGGAATTCCCTATTAATTCTAAAAAATCGCGCTTTAGCGGCAGCCTGCGCTGCCGCTAAAGCAATTGTTAAATAGATAAATAGTTAAAAAGCCCTCACCGCACGAACATGGTAACCGCTGAACTTGTAGGTGTCGTACTGGCTGCCATTGTAGAAGTACTGTATCCACGCGATGGTGGAACTGTCCTCCGACGAGGACCAGTAGTTGAGAGAGGCAAAGCTGCCAACGGTATCCCTCTGCTCATACAACGCATTCAGTTCATCCTTGGACGGTAAAAACCAGTCGGCATAGCCGCCCAGATCTAAATCATCACAGATTTTCGCCGCGTAATTACCGTCCCCCAGTGCCCTAACAATCGCCTCTGTGTTGGCCTTACCGTCCCCTATGCCAGTGGATGTTCCCCCCACAGATGTTCCGGCACCACCCCATCCAACCGAAGTGGCCTGATCGCTTGTCGCCGCCTCCAGATAGCGCCAACCGTCAGACTCTGAGTCCTTAACGTAGAACACTATGCCTCCGGCGGGGCCGGTACTGCCTATGCCATATTCGAGGACTTCAATAGTGACCACCTTCGTTACCGTTCCTGTATAATCGCCAGTACCGGTCATCGCTATTGTTACTGATACAGCTTCGGTTGTTAGCTGTGTTGGTGTGCCCGAAATCTCGCCTGAGCCTGAATCTAAATTCAGTCCAGAAGGCAGGGTACCGCTTGATATGGAAAAGGTTCCCGTGGCTCCCTGCGGATCTATCGTTGGGGTAACTCTCGATATAGCTACGTCCTTAGTACCGATAATTGCCCCATAGCCTATGCTGTTAATGACTCCCATTACGGTAATTTCAATGGTGTCTAAGATGCTACTGTCAGTGTCCGATGTCACGGTAATCGTAATTGGGCCGCCAACCGCGACTGGTGTAACCAGGCCAGAGGCATCAACGGTTGCCTTGCTTGTATCGCCGGAACTCCAGGTTAGCTGCTTGTTGGTGGCATTGTTTGGCTCAACGGTTGCGCTCAGTTGCAGGGTTCCACCCATGGTAACAACTGTTGTTGCTTTGTCAGCAATGGCTACGCTGGTTACGGCTACTGGCGGTGTGGCTGAACCCTCAGTGGATGCCGCACTTTCACCAGTGGTATTCGAAGCGGTTACGATGAAGAATACCTCTTCGCCGTTTGTCAGTCCTGTTATGGTGTAGGTGGTGTTAGTGGTGTCAGTTACATCCGCTTTTTTATCGTCGGAACGTGTGAAACCTGTGGAATCACCCCAGTATACGGTGTACTTGGTGATGGTTCCAGGGGTCCCGTCACCATTAATGATTCCCGTATCGCTTGGGGCCGTCCAGTTTACTACAACCTGCCCATCTCCGGCAGTTGAATCAATGCTGGCGGGCGCACCGGGGGGCTTGTTTGCTTCAACCGGCGTGCCGCTATCTTCGGTGGATGCCGCACCTTCACCAGCGGCATTCGTAGCGGTTACGATGAAGAATACCTCAGTGCCGTTTGTCAGTCCTGTAATGGTGTGGGTGGTGGCGTCAGTTACTTCCGCTTTTTTTGAGTCGGAACGTGTGAAACCTGTGGAATCACCCCAGTATACGGTGTACTTGGTGATGGTACCTTCGGAACCATCACCATTAATGATTCCCTTATCGCTTGGGGCCGTCCAGGTTACTACAACCTGCCCATCTCCGGCAGTTGAACCGCTGATGGCGGGCGCTCCGGGGGGCTTGTTTGCTTCAACCGGCGTGCCGCTATCTTCGGTGGATGCCGCACCTTCACCAGTGGCATTCGTAGCGGTTACGATGAAGAATACCTCAGTGCCGTTTGTCAGTCCTGTAATGGTGTGGGTGGTGGCGTCAGTTACTTCCGCTTTTTTTGAGTCGGAACGTGTGAAACCTGTGGAATCACCCCAGTATACGGTGTACTTGGTGATGGTACCTTCGGAACCATCACCATTAATGATTCCCTTATCGCTTGGGGCCGTCCAGGTTACTACAACCTGCCCATCTCCGGCAGTTGAACCGCTGATGGCGGGCGCACCGGGAGCCCTGTTTTCCTGAATCTCCTCAGGAGAGGAAGGGTCTGTGCATCCAATGAATCCGCTGAGTACTACAAGCCCAACGAATATTCCCAGGGGTTTCAATTTCTTCTTCATTTTCATCTTTCCTCCATACAGTCTTTTGAGAGAGCCAATTCAAAAACTCTCTATAAGGTATCATTAGGGTACCTCTAAAAAAATAGTTTTGCAACTCTCAATTCGGGAAAAACGTTCTTTGTTTCATTTTGGTCTGAAAATTTCGACCTTTCTCAGTGATCTCAACCCGTTATCAGGTTTTTTCCGGCTTACGGAGCACATTCAGTGCCCACTTATCCCAGGGATTGTCTCAAATACACATAACGACAGATGTTATAGCTAAGGTTCAGTAGTCCAATGATGAGTTATTGTCAATAGTTGTGGATGAGAAAATTTCAAATCCTTCATTTTTTTCACGCGGCCTCTTCCTTGAAGACTCCATCTTTACAAAACACACCCTCAATAACCCTGGGGATCAGCTTGTATCCACGTAGCTTTCGCCAGTTCTTTTCAGCCTCCAGGCAGAGCTTCCAAACCATAGGCAACCTCTAAAAAACCGTTTTTGGAATTTGGCGTAGTGGCGGTGCGTTCCTCGGAGCTTTGCTCCTGCGGTACGCACCTGCTTACGTGAGCATTTTGACAACGCAGTAGCGAGGAAAAAGATCAAGCCAAAAACGAAATAAGGTTTTTTAGAGGTGCCCTTATGTGTTTTTGACAACCATCTACGCTAAAGAGGGAATTCCAAAAGCCGGTGCTCCTGGAATTCCCTATTAATTCTAAAAAATCGCGCTTTAGCGGCAGCCTGCGCTGCCGCTAAAGCAATTGTTAAATAGATAAATAGTTAAAAAGCCCTCACCGCACGGACACGTTCGACGCTGTACTTGTAGAAGTAGTACTGGTTGCCATTGGAGAAGTACTGGCTCCGCGCGTAGTCGGAACCGTCCTCTGAAGAAGACCAGTAGTAATTAGACGCGAAACCTCCAACGGTATCCCTCTGCTCATACAACGCATTCAGTTCATCCTTGGACGGTAAAAACCAGTCGGCATAGCCGCCCAGATCTAAATCATCACAGATTTTCGCCGCGTAATTACCGTCCCCCAGTGCCCTAACAATCGCCTCTGTGTTGGCCTTACCGTCCCCTATGCCAGTGGATGTTCCCCCCACAGATGTTCCGGCACCACCCCATTCAACCGAAGTGGCCTGATCGCTTGTCGCCGCCTCCAGATAGCGCCAACCGTCAGACTCTGAGTCCTTAACGTAGAACACTATGCCTCCGGCGGGGCCGGTACTGCCTATGCCATATTCGAGGACTTCAATAGTGACCACCTTCGTTACCGTTCCTGTATAATCGCCAGTACCGGTCATCGCTATTGTTACTGATACAGCTTCGGTTGTTAGCTGTGTTGGTGTGCCCGAAATCTCGCCTGAGCCTGAATCTAAATTCAGTCCAGAAGGCAGGGTACCGCTTGATATGGAAAAGGTTCCCGTGGCTCCCTGCGGATCTATCGTTGGGGTAACTCTCGATATAGCTACGTCCTTAGTACCGATAATTGCCCCATAGTCTATGCTGTTAATGCCTTCCTTTACGGTAATTTCAATGCTGTCTGACATGCTACTGTCAGTGTCCGATGTCACGGTAATCGTAATTGGGCCGCCAACCGCGACTGGTGTAACCAGGCCAGAGGCATCAACGGTTGCCTTGCTTGTATCGCCGGAACTCCAGGTTAGCTGCTTGTTGGTGGCATTGTTTGGCTCAACGGTTGCGCTCAGTTGCAGGGTGTCGCCCATGGTAACATCTGTTGTTGCTTTGTCATCAATGGCTACGCTGGTTACGGCTACTTGCGGTGTGGCTGAACCCTCAGTGGATGCCGCACTTTCACCAGTGGTATTCGAAGCGGTTACGATGAAGAATACCTCTTCGCCGTTTGTCAGTCCTGTTATGGTGTAGGTGGTGTTAGTGGTGTCAGTTACATCCGCTTTTTTATCGTCGGAACGTGTGAAACCTGTGGAATCACCCCAGTATACGGTGTACTTGGTGATGGTACCTTCGGAACCATCACCATTAATGATTCCCTTATCGCTTGGGGCCGTCCAGTTTACTTCAACCTGCGTATCTCCGGCAATTGAACCGCTAATGGTGGGCGCGCCGGGAGCCCTGTTTTCCGGAATCTCCTCAGGAGAGGAAGCGTCAGGGCATCCAATGAATCCGCTGAGTACTACAAGCCCAACGAATATTCCCAGGGGTTTCAATTTCTTCTTCATTTTCATCTTTCCTCCATACAGTCTTTTGAGAGAGCCAATTCAAAAACTCTCTATAAGGTATCATTAGGGTACCTCTAAAAAAATAGTTTTGCAACCCTCAATTCGGGAAAAACGTTCTTTGTTTCATTTTGGTCTGAAAATTTCGACCTTTCTCAGTGATCTCAACCCGTTATCAGGTTTTTTCCGGCTTACGGAGCACATTCAGTGCCCACTTATCCCAGGGATTGTCTCAAATACACATAACGACAGATGTTATAGCTAAGGTTCAGTAGTCCAATGATGAGTTATTGTCAATAGTTGTGGATGAGAAAATTTCAAATCCTTCATTTTTTTCACGCGGCCTCTTCCTTGAAGACTCCATCTTTACAAAACACACCCTCAATAACCCTGGGGATTAGCTTGTATCCACGTAGCTTTCGCCAGTTCTTTTCAGCCTCCAGGCAGAGCTTCCAAACCATACTTAATGTTGCCACCCTTGAACCACAGCCCCTGGTTCTCTTCGTTCTAAGGCGGACAGTAGCAAAGGTTGACTCAATCGGGTTGGTCGTCCTGATGTGAGTCCAGTGCATCGCCGGAAATTTGTAGAACGTGAACAGCTTCTCCCTGTCCTTTTCCAGACACTGGGTGGCCCTGGGGTATTTAGCCTGAAAGGAATCAATGAATAAGTCATAGGCTTTAAGAGCATTCTGCTCGGTATCTGCCATATACATTTCATGAATCATTGACTTGGCCTTGCCCTGGATATTCCTGGGCATTTTGTTTAACACATTCGCTGTCTTGTGCGCCCAGCAACGCTGTTTTTTTGTTTCGGGAAAGATTTCATCCAGGGCATTCCAGAAACCCAGCGCACCATCCCCAATGGCCAGCCTGGGGGCGGTGGTGAGACCCCGGGCTTTCCGTTGGAGCAGTATCTCCCTCCAGCTTTGTGAGCTTTCCCTGTATCCGTCACTGACGGCTAGAAGTTCCTTCTTCCCATCCTTGTCAGCTCCCATGATTACAAGAATGCAGCTCCTTTGATCATCAAGCCTTACATTGAAGTAGATGCCGTCCACCCAGATGTAGGCGTATTCCTTAGCTTTCAAATCACGTTTCTCCCACTGAAGAAACTCATCTTCCCAGAACCTTTTCAAGCGGACTATGTTCGTCGCCGACAGTCCGGCAATACCTTCACCCAGAATCGAGGCAAGAGCTGTCTGGAAAGCAGATGTGGACACACCACTGAGGTACAGCGCCGGAACAAGGTTGTCGATACTGGGAGTTCTGCGCATATAGGTTGGCAGTATGGCACTGGTGAAGCGATCCTCTCGCTTGCTCTTTAATTTCCTGTCATCCACTCCTGGAACCTTGATTTGCATTTGACCAACCCCTGTCACAATTTTTCGTTGGGCGTGGTAACCATTGCGTACAACCTTGCGCTGATTATTCTGATCACGCTCATGTTTATGGGCATTGATGTAGTCTTCCACTTCTAACTCCAGGGCATGAATAAGCATCTTTCTGGCTCCCTCTCGCAAAACCTGATCCAAAACCGATTCTGTTTCGCTTTTCAGCACTTCCGAATCATTTCCGTTTGTTGTAAACTCTTCCATAGAGCATCTCCTTTCTGTTTGGCTTTATTACCAATTATTTTACAGAAGGATTTGCTCTTTTTTTACCCCATCCACAACTTTTGATTATATCTCGTGTGTTCCTCGGGCTACGCCCTGCGGTACACACCTGATTAAAATTTTTTGTCGATACAAGGCGGCCTGTCTGCGTGCGGACACGCACAGGCAGGCAATAGTTCAAGCGTAGCTGGGCTTAGTTGAGTATTTTGACAACGCAGTAGCGGCGGAAAAGATCTGAGTCAAGAACTCAATGGGTTTTTTGGAGGCGCCCGTAAGTTCAGGCTGTGTAAGAAATGCGGCATTCAGCGTTGGCTAACCAACGCTGAATGCAATAGTTAAATGGGCAAATAGTTAAAAAGCCCGCACCGCACGAACATAGCTATTGAGGTCCTTGCTGCTGCCGGCGGACTCGTCGCCAGAGCCGAACTTCCGCCTAGACGCGGTGAATGCAGACCCCTCTGAAGAGGACCAGTACCAGTCAGATACGAAGCCGCCTACTGAATCTTTCTGGTTATACAACTCATTCAACTCATCCTTGGACGGCAAAAACCAGTCGTTATAATCAACACCGTTATGGGTAACTGAATAATCGCTGCAGATTTTCGCCGCGTAATCCACGCTATTACCAAGTTTGGTCACTATCGCCGCTGTGTTAGTCTTGCCCGATCCTATGCCTGTGCCCGTGGTGTGAAGCTGTGTTCCAAAACCACCCCATTGAACAGCAGTGAGATCCTGCAGGGCAGCCTCCAGGTAAGTCCATCTATCACTGGCGGCATTAGGATTCACATAGAAGATTGTCCCTCCGGCAGGGCCGGTGTCGCCAATGTTGAAAAAGCTCCCTACCGTCAGTTCGAAATAGGCTGTTTGCACTCCAAAGTAGTTGTTTTTACCGGTAGCCTTCACGGAGTAAAATCCGGCATCGTCTGCATCGATCGTGTTTGCTATAGAGACTAGACCGCTGTTATTATCTATGGTGACGCCATTTACGGCGGCTCCATCTTTCTCTATGCTCAGGTCGTAATCAGTTCCTGCGATCAGACCGGCCGTGACGATTGTGACGGGGAATTCTGATGCTGTCAAGCTGGGGACAGTTTGGTTATCAACGGTAATAGAGAAGCCTCCCACTAATGCAATATCTATGGCCGTTACTGTTACCGTCAGGGAAGCGGAGAATTCTTTTCTTCCGTCGACTGTTGCCTTCACGGTAATTGGAGCATTGGTCCTGACATCCGCGGCCGTTCCAACCGTTACAACACCGTTTGCATCATTAACACTTACGCCCTGCGGGCTGCCATCCAGACTATAGACGATACTACCTGAGGGCTGGTTTGTCCAAACAGGTACTGGACTCTGCATCTCTGTTCCGTAGATTGTTGAGATAGCGCCTGTGTAGCTGAAATAACTATCCAGTACGCTGAGAGTTACATGGATAACCTGGCTTCCTGTGTAGTTCCCCTTGCCATTTACGGTTATATTGTACACCTTATTATGATTGTCCGTATTATTCTGCACGGGTATCGTCAGAGAACCGTCCTCATCCACCTGGACAGGGCCGGTTGGAATCGGAACAAAACTCAAGGCCTCCGCCATTGTGTCGGTGCCGATCAAGCCACTCACCACCGTTATAGCACCGCTTAATTCACTGCCGCCTACTGATGCCGACACGCTAAGGCCGTCAAAGGTTAGGTTTGTGAGGTCGTTTATATTTTTTTGAGCGATAGTGAGAGTCTTTTCGCTTGTAACCGAAGTGTCAAAGGTTGAAATTGCCGTTATGGTAACTTCTCCTGCCGCTACTATCGTCAATTCTCCTGTCCCGGAGTCCACGGCTTTCACGGTCGCAACATTGGGATCCGACGTGCTATAAGTCACAGCGGTGCTGGCGCCGTTCGCCGCATCCACCACAGGAGCTGTCAACATCTGGGGTGCATCACCGTAGGTCAGCACTGGAGGCGTGTCGAATGTAATGCTTTTTACTTTCTGCAAGTTTACTGTGACCGTCTCCTGGAAGGTGGCATAGATGCCGCCGTTGTCGCGTACCTGTACATTGAAGGTGAAGTCATTCCCGTCAATGCCCGAGAGATCCGTTCCGGCTGAGATGGTGATCGCTCCAGTGCTGCTGACGACAGCAACTCTGTTTTCCACGCTGGAATACTCTGCTGTTATGGAAGATGGGACTCCGGTCTTCTTTGTGAGGGTGGGCGAGGCAATGGTTACTGCACTGGCGACTTTGCCGCCCTTCACTTCAACGATGACAGAGGCGGTATCATAAACCAGAGATTCCACCCAGGGGGCCCTGGTGGCAACGGTGACTGTTATTAAGGCTGTCGCTGTTCCCGAATAGTTCCCCGTCAGGGTGAGGGTAACGGTGTGAGCCATCTCTGTCTGCTCCGCCTTGGGGGTCCCGGTAATTTCTCCCGTGTCAGGTTTGAGGAGCAGGCCGGCAGGAAGAGCGGGGGCCACCGTGTATTCAGCCGTTGCGCCATCTGGCAGTGTGATTGTAAAGCTCGGGCTCACCGGCGTAATCTCAACACCTGTGTTAGCGTTTATCGCCGTATAGGACACCGTTCCTATCGTGTGTTCTTTCGGATTAACTGCTATCGTGATCGTTGCTGTGTACTCTGATTCTCCAACGACGGCCTTCACAGTCCAGTCCTCAGTCGCGGCATGGGCTTCTTTCGGGACGGTTACAACTCCGTTATTTCCTACGGTGGGTTCAACGTTAAGCTTCGAGCCGCCCGTCGGCGCTTCGATGCTGTAGGTGACGGTGCCCGTCGGCAGGTTTGTCCACGTCGGCGCAGAACTCGCCGCGTCCTGAGCCATGCCAAATGCTGCGGTGATTCCGCTGCTGTACGTAAATGACGGCTCATCATCCGTCGTTCCCGTGCACGATGCCAGAAACGCCAACAGTCCGATTGAGAGCAGGGCTCCCCTGCTCATTAGCCATATAAACTTCTTCATTTTCTTTCTCCTTCGATAAGATAATTGATAGCTGATCAGATATATCAGCCTTATGGGCACCTCTAAAGCTGTTTTTTGGAGGTACCCATCAATAATTCCCTTAATTTCAGTTGAAGACGACACAATTGAATTGAATCATCTTCTTTTATATAATGATGCAATAAGGGTAACTTGACAAGTTACCCCTTTTTGCAGGGGAGTCATCAATTCATATCAAGGGCTTTTTTTCTTCGTCTTTTTCTATCTTTTCTTTGTCTTCTCTATCTTTTTCTCTTCGTTTTTTTATAGCTTGATAACTTGATGTTACAGTTCCGCCATTCAATGTAAAATATTCTCCATCGCTCCAAAAACATGGGGTAATAGACATAAAACTGTATTTATTACCTGAAATAAACAATTGTGTGTTTGAAATATAGATACCAGTAGTATCATGGCCATTGGGTAATTCATAATACTCTCCATTTTTCCAATAGCATGCGGTAGAAGGACCGAATCCATCCTTAATCCCTGATATATATACATTTTCATTATCTACATATATACCAGTTGTTTCATGCCCACTTGGTAATTCATAATATTCCCCATTAACCCAATAACATGGGATTGAAAACCCAATACCTAATTTTACTCCTGAAATAAATATGTTACCTTCAAATACGAAGATTCCAGTAGTTTCATGCCCATTTGGTAATTCATAATATTTCCCATTAATCCAATAGCATGCGGTAGAAGTACCGAATCCATCCTTAATCCCTGATATATATACATTTTCATTATCTACATATATACCAGTTGTTTCATGCCCACTTGGTAATTCATAATATTCCCCATTAACCCAATAACATGGGATTGAAAACCCAATACCTAATTTTACTCCTGAAATAAAGATGTTATCTTCAAATACGAAGATTCCAGTAGTGTCATGCCCGTTAGGCAATTCATAATATTCATCATTCACCCAATAGCAGGGAGTGGATGAAGCAAATCCATATTCTATTCCTGAGATATAAATAGCCTTTTCAGTAGAAAAAATATCTGTAGTTTCATTTCCATTTTGCAATTGATGATAGTCCCCATTTAACCAATAGCATGCTTTTGTTGAACCTATATAAGCATGTTTTATTCCAGGAATTGCATAGACGATATCTGTATTCCTAAAAAGATTTGAAACTTCCATTTTTGTTGAAACGTCTGTTTGTATTGTTGTACAAGAACATAGCCCTAATAATGGAAGTAATATCAATATCAACCTATTATTGGGCACCTCTAAAAACCCCCATTTAGTTCTTGACTCGACCTGCCTGCCGCGCAGGGCACGGCGCAGGTAGGTCTTTTCCGCCGCTACTGCGTTGTCAAGAATGCGAGTTTTTCTAAGGAAAAACCGTAGCCCAGCTACGCTCCGCTTTTGCCTGCCTGTGCGTGTCCGCACGCAGACAGGCCGCCTTGTGTCGGCAAAAAATTTCTTCGTCAATTTCCCAAAGCTGTTTCTTAGAGGTGCCCTAAACTTTAGCTCCATGAATTTCATACACTTAGCCCTCCGCTCTGTCTAAAGGATTGATAATTTTCCTAACCCCTGTTCTGGATACATGGGTATAGATTTCTGTGGTTTTTGAACTGGTATGTCCCAGAAGTTTCTGAATATAGCGAAGATCAACCCCCTCTTCAAGAAGATGCGTGGCAAAGGCGTGGCGCAGAGAGTGGATGGAGTCATCCTTTGTTATCGCACATCTTTCACAGGCATTGTTAAAGACCGCTTGGGCAGAGCGGACGGAAAGGTGGGAGTCCGGCGTACGGCCTGGAATCAGCTACTGCCGCACAACGAAATCATTATTAGAGCCCATTCAAAACCCCTCTAAGGTAGCAGAGGAGGAAGCGTTGCCCCTGATGCTACCTCAACCCAATTTTCATTGAAAACGAAGTTTTTGTCAATCCTTTTAGAGGTGCCCTATACCACAACCTTACACATGGTTGTCAAAAACACTAAAAAAACTCTTTCGCAAGCCGATTTCTGATAAAGCCTCCCAAGTCTCAAACGGCTCAAATTGGGAATAGGGAAGGCGTTTACCCCTTGAACAAGCCTCCTCTCTTGCCGATAAGGGGATTATGGGGAATATTGCGATTATCAATGCTATCAACCTTACAAGCCATGCCGCGGAACCTTTGGGCAGCGGCGCTACTAGCATAGAGCGGGCTTTAACTGGGCCCAGGCCCTTCCAGAGGTGGAGGATATCCTCTTCCTGGCCCCACCGCCGACTGCGGGCGGAATCTGTTGCTACTGAATCGGCTTTTCGATCAGTGGGCGGTCCCGGCATGGAAGGCGATAGCGGCATTCTCGCCATGCAGGTTTTCAAGTCCGCTGATTGGCAGTCCCAGGGGATAGTCGCCTGGATAACCGGGAGATGCCAACACCACTGAAGCGCAAGCGCCTGGATGCCAATCTATGGCAAACTCACCAAGCCGCCCTTCGATACAGGCCAGTAGAATATCCAACAAATCCGTCTTGAGCAGGGGGAGAATCACCTGGGTTTCCGGGTCGCCGAAGCGGCAGTTGAACTCCAGGGTTTTCCAGCCTGAGGGCGATCTTATCATACCGGCGTACAGGATTCCGACATAGGGTTTGCCTCGATCGGCCATAGCGGTGATGGCGGGCTGCAGTACGGTGCGGATGATTTCATCGACATCCCCGGTATCCACATCTGGCGGATGCGTAAAGACTACTCTCTCTTTTGAGGAAGGCTGTGTGCATGTTTATCTGGAATGGATGAATGGAAGCACTGGGAAATGTCCAGAATGTGGTGCTCTATGCAAGATTCATGATAGAAGGGAAGAACGGATATGGAGGCATTTGGATACCTGTCAATTAAAGACATATATTCATTGCCGCATACCCAGAATAAAATGCCCTGAACATAAAACCAAAACACTGAAGGTTCCATGGGCACAAGAGACGAGTAGGTTCACAAGACTGTTTGAATCAATGGCGATATTATTTCTCGAAGGCAGTAAAAACATAAGCAAGACGTCCCTGGATTTGCGAATAAGCAGGAGTGAGATGAATACAATCATGAAAAGAACTGTTCGCCGGGGGACTTGCCAGAAGGAAAAATGAGACAATCAAACATATTGGTATGGACGAGAAGAGTTTCTTAGAGGTGCCCTTAAAGGGACATCGTTATATCAGCGTTATGGTTGATATTGATGAAAGAAGGGTGCTTGATGTTGCTGTAGACCGTAAAAAGGAGACTGTGGATGCTCTCTGGAGTTGTCTTTCAAAAGAGCAAAGAGACTATGTTGAAGCAGTGAGCCTGGATTTTTGAGTCCCTATATTACTGGAGTGGAAAAATATGCACCAAACGCTGATATCGTTCATGACAGATTTCACATAATGAAATATATGAATGAGGCTGTTGACAAAGTGCGTAGAAGTGAACATAAACAACGTTTAATCCGAAGTAACGATACCTTAAAGGGTAACCAACGCATTCTCGGAAGGAATAAACAGTGTGATCCAGCATATAAAAGCAACCGCCAGAGGGTTTAGGTATTGTGAAGATTTCAGAACAGCGATACTTTTTCACTGCGGAAAATTGGATATGTATCCATAGGAAAGTTGGAAGAGGCATTATTTCAAACAGGAGGAGAAATCCATGTTACCACGTAGAATGACAGTAAAACAGGCATTCATCGTCTTGACCACAGTATTCTTATGGATCAATATACCAGTTCACTCCCAGCAGTACATCAAAGAAAGCTCTGAGCGGGGGGATTTTATTGCCAGACGCATTATCGGTGGTTTATCACGTCCCTGGGGGATGGCCATTCTTCCAGACGGCAGGATTCTTGTAACAGAAAAAACGGGCAACTTGCTCCTGGTGGATGGTAAATCCGCGAAGGAGGTCAGGGGAGTACCCAGAGTTGCAGTCATTGGACAGGGCGGCCTCCTGGATGTTATTATTTCCCCTGATTACAGAAAAGATTCACTGATCTATCTGAGTTTTGCCGAAGAGAAATCCGGTCTTTACAGCACCGCTGTTGCCCGAGGACGACTCGATGGTGTTTTTAGCCCTTCACCGGAGTTGAAAGAGGTTGAAATAATCTACAGTGCCTACCCTAAAAGTACGGGAGGAATTCATTTCGGTTCCCGATCAGCTTTTGACAATAAGGGCTATCTCTATATCACTCTGGGTGAACGCGGCACCATGAATAGGGCTCAGAATCCTCTCGATCCTGCTGGAAGTGTGCTTCGGCTCAACCCCGATGGTTCAATTCCCACAGACAACCCTTTTGCTCCTGGTACCTCTGGTGAAGGCAAGGGGGTTCCGGAAGTGTGGAGCTACGGTCATCGAAATGCTCAAGGTTTGGCAAAACACCCTGTGACCGGAAAAATGTGGCTGCATGAACACGGCCCAAAAGGTGGCGATGAAATAAACATCCTGATGAAGGGAGCCAATTATGGCTGGCCGAAAGTGACACATGGTATCAATTATGACGGCAGTATCATCAGTCATCACACCACTGCCGAAGGTTTTGTTGACCCTGTTATCTACTGGGTTCCTTCCATTGCTCCGTCAGGGTTATCATTCTACACAGGAACATTATTTCCTGAGTGGAAAGGCAATCTTTTTGCAGGTGCCCTGGCAGGTCAGCATCTACGTCGCTTGGTCTTGAAGGGAAACAAAGTTGTCCATCAGGAAGAATTGCTTAAAAAACGCATAGGACGAATCCGAGATGTCCGTAGCAGTTTCGATGGTTACATCTATGTGCTAACTGATTCAAAAAAGGGCGCATTATACCGGCTGGAACCTGATGCAGATTAACACCAGCCGTGCAGATCTGAGATCTTTTTGAATCCCTCCCCTTCCATGTACTTCATTATTCCATCCAGAACTCTGGCCGGAGTATCAGGTTCAGAGAAAAGAGCTGTCCCAATCTGTATAGCCGATGCACCTGCCAGAAAGTATTCCAGGGCATCGTCAGCACAGGCAATGCCTCCTACGCCAATAACGGGAGCATCAACGGCCCGGGTCACTTTCCATACAGCACCAACACCTACAGGACGAATCGCCGGGCCGGACAGACCGCCCGTTCCCCTGGGAATAATGGGTTGACGGTGCTGAATATCAACCTTCATCCCAACGAGGGTATTGATACAGGAGAGGGCATCGGCACCAGTACCAACAGCCACCCTTGCCAACTCGGCTATATCTGTTACATTGGGTGAAAGTTTGACAATAAGGGGTTTGGCTATGGCTTCCCGTACAGCCTTGACCAGTTTTTCCAACACTTCGGGATCGGTTCCAAAAGCGATTCCTCCATGATTCACATTGGGACAGGACACATTGAGTTCTACCCCCCACACAGAATCACATTCATTCATGGCTTCACACACTTGAACGTAATCGGATTCAACAGCACCGGCAACATTGACAATAACCGGACATGACAGGTTTTGAATAACTGGAAGCTTCTCCTGCAGAAAAGCCTTCAGACCAGGATTGGCCAGTCCGATGGCATTGATTAATCCTGCTGGAGTTTCAGTCAATCGAGGTGGTCTGTTGCCGACACGGGGTTCAGGGGTTACGGCCTTGGTAAAAATGCCACCAAGGGAACTGTAATTAATCAGAGAAGCGTATTCCTCACCGAAACCAAAGACGCCTGATGCCACTGTCACGGGGTTTGGGAGGATTTTGCCTGAGATCTGCACGCTGAGATCTATTGTGGGATTCACCATTTTAAGGCCCTGGAATCAAAGACGGACCCCTCCAGACAGGCTCGTCTATACGCCGTCTGGTTATTCTGATCGACCACCGGAACGGCACAGCCCTGACACGCACCAACTCCGCAAGCCATTATTTCCTCCATAGCCACCCATGACGGACGGTTTGAATCCATGGCAAGGCGATGAATAGTGGCCATCATGGGCAAAGGACCGCAGCTGTAAAAAACCGCATTACCCACATCTGCCTGTGACACCCCATCAAGTACAGTGCCGGTGATACCTATACTGCCATCTTCCGTGCACAACCGTAATTCAACTTCCGGAGGCCAATTCAGGGAGGGCAGAAGGTCTGCACTTCGGTTCCCCATAACAACCAGAGGAGTGAATCCATGTTGAACAAGGACAGCTGAAAAGAAGTACATTGGTCCGATTCCAACCCCGCCAGCGACAAGAATGGGCCGTTGATCCAGGTCCGGCAGGGGAAAAAATGAGCCCAGAGGACCGATCCAGTTAACCTCGCCGCAATTATTCATCGCGGCCAGATCCCTGGTGGCTGAACCTCTGATTTCATAAATAAAAGCAATACTTGATTCCCCGATATCGGAATACGCAAAGGGGCGGCGCAGGAGGGTCAAGGGGTAGTTACCTGGTAATATCGTAAGGAACTGACCAGGTTTGGGTGATGGTCCTGTACCATCCCAATAGATATAAATTTCTTTGCAACCACGGGCAATCGTTTCATTGGAGAGTATTCTTCCGGTCTGTTGGATACAGTTGGAGGTCATTTTTTTATATGACAGTTCCGGGAGTTATACCTCTGGCGTTAGCCTGTAGCCAGCGAGTCAGATTTACAATTCGATCAGTTGTTTCCTGAGTGATAATGTGTTCGATCCGACAGGATTGTTCCACCAGGGCACCTCTAAAAATCCGTTTTTGGAATTTGGCGCAGTGGCGGTGTGTTCCTCGGGCTACGCCCTGCGGTACACACCTGATTAAATTTTTTCTTGATGCAAGGCGGCAAAAGCGGAGCGTAGCTGGGCTACGTGAGCATTTTGACAACGTAGCAGCGAGGAAAAAGATCAAGCCAAAAACGAAATAAGGTTTTTTAGAGGTTGCCACTATTTCTTTCCCTTCCAGACCCAGGGCTGTTTTGAAGAATTCAGTCAGGATTTCATGGCGCTTGAATATTTTTTTGGCCTGTATCATTCCTTTCGGGGTAAGCTTTTCAAATTCTCTCATGATGATGGCAAGGTAGCAGAATCGACAGAGTTAGGCAAGCAAGTTCTTTTCTGTGGGGCGCGGGCGAGCCTGCGTCTCCATTCTTCCCGCCAGTATGTTGAAAGAAACCACAACCGCTCAGGATTATACCTGATGGAGAAACATGCAAGGTTGAGTGATCGCCAATTCACTGTCTCAACGGGTTGAGCAATCGGAAGATTTTTATCGGGTTGTGAATTGTATGCTATAGGAATACCTTCCAGCAGTGGGAAAAGACTGTCAGGAAGGTGGGATGGGGGTTCTTTGTACAGGGTCTTCTGTAGAGTAATAAACCAGGTACCGGCATCCACAGGCCATATAATCCATTGGGCATTGTAGGAAAGTTTCAACGAAGAGTGCAGAGCGATTGGTTGCTCACATCCGGGAAGTAATCCAGAAACAGGGGGAGATGGCAGACTGGACGAATAAAGAATGGGGAGCAGGGGAGGTAGGGGCGCCGGGATTCTTCCCAGAGTAAAATGTTCCTCTTTGAGTTTCTGTACAGGGATATTGACAGCCTGAGGTGTAAGAAGACATGTGCAATAGAGTTTTCCTGAGGGTGACGTTTGATTGGTTTTCATGTTAGACTTATACTTGATTCTATATCACTAATGGCAAGGATGGAATATGAAAACGAAAGTGAGTCACAATGTTTCTGAAATCGCTGAAGTTATTAGCACCTGGAGCGGTGTGAGAGCTGTTATATTGCAGCACTTTGTTGAACGAGATGTGTATGATCCCAATTTCTCCATCACCATGGATGTGTTCCTTGATGGAAGTATTCCAGACGATGATGAGCGAGTCCGTCTGTTTCCCGATGCGCAGTATTATGAATCCTCCCATACTGGAGCGAAAGACCGCTTTGTTCTCAACGATATGCCTGTCCGTATTTCTTATAAAGATTGCCATCGTGTTGAAGAAATTCTTGATTCATTGAATAGTGATAAATGGTTGTCGATGGAACAGGGTACTTATTTCTTTCACCGTCTGGCAACTGGAACTGTGGTTTGGACTCGTGATGAATGGATTGCTGATGTCAGGCAAACACTTGATTCTCTTCCGGAATCCTTCTGGACTGTGTGGATAGAATCCTGCCACAGCAAAATCGACCATTATTTTGGTGATCTTGCGGCAAGCTCATTCAAGGCTGATGCTCTATATTTCCATCTCTCAATGGCTGGATTTCTGAAATCTGTTGCAGAGCTTCTTTTTGCCCTGAATCATGTTTTTCTCCCGGGCCCACGCGACCTGACAGCTTCACTTTTCTTGCTGGATATTCTTCCTGAGGGATTTGAAGCTAGCTGGGCAAGCCTTCTCAGGGAAGATCCTGAACTTCCATTTGAACGAAAACGCGAAATTGCCGAATTACTGGCTTCCGGAGTATTTGCATTGAAATCAGAAGAATAGGCTTTACAAAAATCTGAGATATGACTAGGATACATCCGTTGAAAGGTGAATAAATGTCCAGGAAATGTGTAATATGTGGAAAAGGTACCATCTCAGGGAACAATGTCCCCAGAAAAGGTTTACCAAAGAAACAGGGGGGTGCGGGTCAGCACATCGGTGTAAAAACAAAGCGTCTGTTTAAACCTAATTTGATGAAGGTAAAGGCTCTGGTGGAAGGGAAACCCAGATCCATCAAGATATGTGCTCGGTGCCTTAAAACCGGGAAAATTGTCAAGGCCTGATCAATTGACCTGTGTTCTCAAGCATGAAACCAGTGTACGCAGGAACAATCCAACATCACTGACAACTCCAACAGTATGATTGCTTCCTCTGTCTGCAAGCTTGGTAACTACAGCAGGATTGATATCAATACAGACGGTTTTAACCCAGCTCGGTGTCATGTTGCCTGTTCCAATAGAATGGAGCATGGTTGACAGCATCATAATCATGTCAGCCCCGGAAATTATCTCAGCATAGGCATTCTGAGCCTTGATCATATCCATCTCAGTTTCCGGCAGGGGGCCATCATCTCTTATGGAACCAGCCAGACAAAATGGGATACTGGTCTGAAGAAGTTCGTACATCAATCCAGAAGTCAGTACTCCAGCATCCATCATTTTCCTGATAGAACCATAGCTGTATACTTTGTTTATAGCCATCATGTGGTGTTTATGTCCCTCATGAGTAGGCTGTCCTGTAACAAGATCGACCCCAAGTGATGTGCCGTACAGTTGAGATTCCAAATCATGGACAGCAATGGCATTGCCACCCAGAAAAGCGTTTATCCAGCCCTTCCGTACAAGTGTAGCCAGGGCATCAGTGCCACCCGTATGCACCACTACCGGTCCGGCAACAGCAACGATTTTACCACCATTCGATCGAATTTCCTGCATCTGTGCAGCGATTTTTTCTGCAGATTGAGTGGCGTTTCTTTCTGATGAAACATCATTTGCCATGAAGGAAAAGGAGTCACTGGCACCTTTAATCTCCGGAGGATGAACCCGAACCGAGTCCGATCCGGTTAGAACATAGTCGCCTCTTATCAATTCCCTGAGTTTCACACATTCGAGTCCGTTCTCCCTTAGTACTATGGAAGCGTCCATACGCTGTTTTTTTACCTCGACCCACTGACCTCCTGTATAGACCTCGGTACGGTGGTTCGTTGTCGAGTAGAAGTCTTCGGGAGCGGCTTTGTCTCGAATCACTTCAACCCAGACGGCTTCACTTTCCCCCTCTACCTGCACACCCAGAGCTGTCAATTTTCTCGCGACAGTTTCCAGAAGGTTGTTATCCTCAGCTTTCAGCATCAGCTGCAGAGACGATTCCTGGTCTGGAACCTTGCCAATATTGAAGTGTGTAATCTCGTAGTCGGCCCCTTCATCAAGAATGATGCCAAGAATTCTTGAGAGTAATCCTGAGTCGATGAGATGTCCTTTACAGAGTAGTGATTTTGTGACCATGAAGTAGATATTAACCTACCGTATGCAGTTTGTCGATGTAGAGTTGAATATATTTATTCAGTTGCCTGTGATTATACTGCATAATCCAACGGGGATGGGGAAGCGGTTCAATTCGTTTGAAAAAATGGTGACGTTCATTGAAGTCCCTGAGGTATCTGAAGTTGGTTCCCTGCCCCATGCAGAATGCAGTCGATCTATTTGCTCCAACTGCAATCTGCTTCTCCATAACAGAGGCCATCCACTCATCCAGTTGTGCCGGCAGCCCTTTCACATCGTAGTAATTAAGATTTTTACCGTTTCGAATAAATCCTACAGGACTCAATGCCGTTATGTAAAAACGCTGATAAAAGGCAGAAACACCGCCGAAAGCGGAGATCATCCTGTACACGAAATCACTTGAAAGCTCCCGTCCGCCGATTATGGAATGATCTATACAGCAATCCCCGGTCAGGCGAATTGGATCAGTGAAACAGATTCCGGTTACCCCTGCACCAAAGCGACCTGGATTTATACCGATGAGAAATATCCGTTTGTCGGTATCATTGAAAAACCTGGAATAGAAATGCTGCATCACCCTTTTTACTTCCGGATTACTGTAAGGCCAGAGTATTTCCACATCGTCGGGGATATTTTTCGGCGGAGTAAGTGTTTCAAAAAAATTGAGGATGTATGCGCCAAAACTCATCAATAGATTCCAGGATAAATATAGTGTCAGAAAGCTTGTTAATGCAACAAAAAACCATGTCAAGCTCGTTATAACATAGTAAGGGACACCTCTAAAAAACCACAAGACTTGAACTTTTATTAAAATGCTGACAGAATGCTCACGCAGCCCGGTTGCATCCAGACAGACGAGAATCTCTTCGTCAATTACCTGAAGCTGTTTTCCAGAGGTACTCTGAGGATGAACACTCCATGTTAAAAATCTACCTTGACTGCTGGAATTTATCCACAGATACTCATTTCCAGTCAGCCAGAAATCGCAATGCTAGTATTGAACAGCGTTTAGTCTCCCTGTCCATGAATTCCAGGGTGGATATCAGCCTTGAGTCCTCAGGGAAACCCGTAGTACTTCAGCCGGAGGGTTGGTATTTCAATCTTTCCCATAGTGGAGATTTCGCCTTTTGTGCTTACTCTACTGCAGCGATTGGATTGGATCTGGAATTACAGAAGAAACGAAACTTCAGTTTGATAATGGAATCGTGGTTCCGAGAAAAAGAGCAGATTTTACTGCAGGATTCAATGTGTTTTCAGAACTTCTATACAATCTGGACTCGAAAAGAAGCCTGGTTGAAAATGTATGGAAAAAGTATCTGGGATCTGGGTGAAACTCCTGATATGATTGAAGTCTCTCCAGGCATTCAAAGCTATGAAATGGAATGGAATGAAAAACGCTACAGTTTATCCTGGTCGCTGGACAATCCTGATTACCAGAAAACAGAACTCATCCCATTTCTCCCCAGTTCAGAGCTTATACCCATTACCCATTTCTGAAACTCAGTTGACAATACTTGACCTTACAGCCAGGTAGACTTATAACCTTGTCACAAGAGGTACGATGAAGACTGTTTTAGAGTTTAAGAAGCAGAAAGAAAGTGGTGAAAAGATTACTGTAGTAACGGCCTATGACTACACAATAGCAGGTGTGTTCAATGATTCTTTGATTGACTGCCTGCTGGTAGGAGACAGCCTTGCCATGGTAATGTATGGATTTCCCTCCACTGTTTATGCCACGAGTGAACTGATGGCCTTACATACAGCCGCCGTTACCCGAGGAGCTCCGGACAAACTCACAGTTTCCGACATGCCGTTCTTAAGCTACCGAAAAGGTGTGATAGAAGCAATGAAAGCTGTTGATGCCCTGATGAAAGCTGGAGCATCTGCGGTAAAAATTGAGGGGGTCACAGGTCATCAGGAAATTATAACTCACATTGTGGAGTCCGGGGTTCCAGTGATGGGGCATTTAGGTCTAACCCCGCAATCAGTTCATGCCATCGGGGGCTACAGAGTTCAAGGCAGAGAAGAAGCGGTGGCTGAAATCATCTTTGCCCAGGCCCTGGAATTGGAGGATCTTGGTTGTTTTTCCATGGTACTGGAATGTATCCCCCATGAACTGGCTACCCGTATCTCTAAAAAATTGAACATACCGACAATAGGAATTGGTGCGGGTCCCGGTGTGGATGGACAGGTGCTGGTTTGGCAGGATATGTTGGGCTTAACCAGTATGAATCCGAAATTCTTGAAACATTATCTTGATGGAAAAGAGATTTTCAGGGACGCCATCAAATCCTTTTGCAGTGAAGTTAAAAACGGGATGTATCCCCGGTTGGAGCACAGCTATCAGTAGGGGATAAGATGGAAGTTGTATACAACATTGAGGATTGGCAGAAAATCAGACACAGTTTCTCATCTGTGGACCTTGGACTGGTGCCTACCATGGGAGCACTTCACCAGGGACACCTCTCTCTTGTGTCACATGCCATGAGAGATAACAAGTTTACAATCGTCAGTATTTTTATAAATCCCGCTCAGTTCAACGATCCCGGTGATTTAAGCCGATATCCTCGTAATCTGGACAAGGACCTGGAAATTCTCAGAGCCGAAGGTACTCACTGTGTGTTCATTCCTCAAGCAGAGGAAATCTATCCGGATAACTACCGCTACCGGGTAACCGAAACAGAACTAACCACCCAGCTTTGCGGAATGAATCGTCCCGGTCATTTTACAGGAGTATTGACAGTTGTTCTCAAGCTTTTTAACATCATCAGCCCTCAGCGGGCTTACTTCGGCGAGAAGGATTATCAGCAGTTTCTACTCATCCAGGGAATGGTTAAATACCTATTCCTGCCAGTTGAGATAATCCCTGTTCCCACTGTCCGGGAGAATGATGGCCTGGCGATGAGTTCACGGAATCATCTTTTAAGCTCTGAAGAACGAATTCTTGCTGGTCGATTTCCTGAAATTCTCCGGGAATCGACGACAGCCCCTGAAGCAAAAAAACGGTTACTTGCCTGTGGAATAACAGTGGATTATGTTGAAGAACTGTACAATCGCCGTTTTGGAGCGGTAAAGATTGGTAAGGTGAGGTTGATAGACAATGTTCCGGTATAAGGTTTTAATGAGTTTGACCGGATCAATCGCCTGCTACAAGAGCTGTTCTGTTATTTCAATACTTGTGCAGAACAATGTGGATGTTCAAGTTGCGTGTACTCAATCTTCTCTCAGATTTATTGGCAAAGCGACATTGGAAGGTTTAACCCGAAGAAATATTTACTCCGATATGTTTGATTCTTCCAGAAATATTGAACATGTGGACCTCACAAACTGGTATGATTTAGCCATAATCTGTCCTGCTACAGGAAATATAATTAACAAAATTGCCGCAGGAATCGCAGATGATCCGGTGTCCTGTCTTTTTCTGGCTCATGATTTCAAAATTCCCTGCATCATTGCACCAGCAATGAATGCCAGAATGTATGAACATCCGCGAACTCAAGAATCTATTCGCGTTCTGAAGAGTTGGGGAATAAATGTCCTTGAGACTGAAACGGGATACCAGGCCTGCGGAACAATTGGCCCCGGCAGACTTTTACCGCCTGAAACCATTGTAAAAATCATAATGAAAGAGTTGAACTGCAGTCAATGAAAATCCTGATTACTTCCGGTGCGACACAGGAGCCTGTTGACGGGGTGAGGTATCTCACAAACTTCAGTAGTGGCAAAACTGGTGCTGGACTCTCAGAATTTCTGGCAGCAAAACATCAGATTACACTCATATATGGTAGAAACAGTGTGTTACCGGATACTCCTGTTATCAGAAGGGAGTATCAGACATTTCAAGAACTTAATCAGATTCTCATTGAAGTACTGAAAGATAATTCCTTCAGTCTCATCGTACATGCGGCTGCGATAAGTGATTATTCTATATCCCATATTGAGTTGAATGGAAATACATATCAACCATCAGAACTACCCAAGATACCATCTGGAGTTAATCTTTCAATTCATACACGAAGCAATTTCAAGATAATTGACAGGTTGAAAGAATACGCGCTCTCCAATCCCAACATTAAAAAACCGCCAATACTTGTGGGATTCAAGCTGACCAATACTGATAATAAGGAAAGTCAGAAAAAGGAAGTTGCCAGATTGGCATCTCATGCTCCTGTTGATTTCATTGTTCATAACGATCTCCATGAGATACAATCTAAGGGGATTCATCTCTACAATCTATATAAAGGCGAGAATACATTGAAGACAAATATTACAATGGAAGAATTGGGATTACTGCTCCCTGAACTGTCCGATGGAAATGAAGTATGATCCTGACCCTTGATGTTGGTAACAGTCATATATTCGGCGGAGTTATCCACAGGAGGACAATGCTGATTCAGTTTAGAAAATCCTCCCGTGTCAGTGTAACTTCTGATGAAATCGGGGTATTCCTAAGAGGTGTCCTGGGGGAAAACAATGTTGCTTCCGAAGATATACAGCATATTGCGATATGCTCAGTGGTCCCCGATCTTGTTCACACTCTCAATAATACCTGTATGAAGTATTTTGGTATTACTCCCTTTATCTTAAATTCTGATGTACAGACCGGATTGATTATCCAGTATAGAAATCCCCAGGAATTAGGATCAGACCGCATTGCAAATGCCATTGAGGGGGTTCATCTCTTTCCCAATCGCAACATTATTATTGTTGACTTCGGGACAGCCACTACTATTTGTGCCATCAACAAAAATAAAGAATACCTTGGCGGGTTGATTTTACCAGGATTGCGGATCTCTATGGAGGCGCTGTCATCGGAAACTGCAAAACTCCCCATTGTTGAGATTAAACCGCCCGGGGATCTTATTGGGAAATCAGCTGTCGAAAGCATTCAGTCTGGCCTGTATTATGGCAACATAGCCATTATTGAAACGATCTGTAAATCGATTAAAACGCAGTCCTTCAACAATGAGGATTCCGTAGTGATTGGAACCGGAGGTTTTGTTCGGCTTTTCGAAAAGGAGATTCTTTTTGATGTCGTTATCCCGGACCTGGTTCTGATGGGACTATGCAGGGCTGTAGAGTTAAATCTCTCATAATGGGTACCTCTAAAAACCTTATTTAGTTTTTGGCTTGATCTTTTCCCTTGCTACTGCGTTGTCAAATGCTCATGTAAGCAGGTGCGTACCGCAGGAGCAAAGCTCCGAGGAACGCACCGCCAACCGCTTAAGCTCGCTTCGCTTTTGCCTGCCTGTGCGTGTCCGCACGCAGACAGGCCGCCTTGCATCAAGAAAAAATTTAAGCAGGTGCGTACCGCAGGAGCAAAGCTCCGAGGAACGCACCGCCAACCGCCAAATTCCAAAAACGGTTTTTTAGAGGTTGCCTAATGTTAGTAGATCCAATTCCCGGTAAATCACACCCTGAAGAGGATTGTCATAGTAGGGGGCTATTCTTCTAAACCCCAGGGATTCATAGAGACACATGGCCTCCTTAAGTCGTTCAAGGGTATCCAGCCTCATCCGTGAATATCCAAAATCTCGCGCAGTGTGTATTATGTTCTGTGCAAGTTGACGTCCCATTCCGATCCCCTTTGCCTCCTGCCTCACAAAAAGGCGTTTCATTTCGCAGATATTTTCATTGAGACGACGGACAGCAACACAGCCGATAGAGCGTTCCTCATTATATGCGATAAGGATTTCTCCGTCTGGCGGTACATATTCACCCGGTAGACCTGCAATTTCTTCTTCAAAATTCTGAAAGTCCAGATTGATGTTCAGGAACACTTCATACTCCCTGAAGAGCACCCTCACCTCATTCAGGTCCTGCTCTGTACGGACTTGTCTCACTCTCATGCTGTGTAATGAATAGGGAATTTACTCTTCACCTTTGCCATAGGGAATACCATCTGCGGCAGGGGCCCTGGTCTTACCGGCCATTCCAGCCAGTACTACCACGGCGAGGATGTAGGGTAACATTTGTACAAATTGACCCGGGATGGGTATTCTTGTTTCAAACATGATGCGAAAAGTATCAGCGTAGCCAAAGAGAAAAGCGGCCAGAACTGCCCCGACAGGATGCCATCGTCCGAATATCATGGCGGCCAGAGCTATGAATCCACGTCCGCCGGTCATGCCGCTGATCCATTGAGAAGGGTAGAGAGTAGCAGCGGCCAGTCCACACATCCCGCCCGAGATTAAAACTCCTGCATATCGCATCAGGTAGACATTGACACCCAGAGTATCAGCCGCGCCAGGATTCTCACCAACCGAACGTAATCGCATTCCGAAAACTGTTTTATACAGAACAAACCATGAGATCAGTGTTATGGGAATAAGGGCAAAAGCGAAAATACTCACACCCATATACTGAGGGAACAGATAGGCATTGATTTCCGATTGAGTTTCCTGGGCATAAATCTCCTGACTCAGAAAGCGTGCAATTCCAAATGCCAGAATATTCAATGCAACACCTGAGACAATCTGATCAACCTTGAAAGTGATAGCTGCTACAGCATGTATCAATGCAATCAACATACCCGCTATAACAGCAATCAGAAGTCCGAGAACGATGCTTTGAAAGACCATGGACCCGAACACAATGAAGAAACAGGTAATAATCATGATGCCTTCAAGAGCGATGTTCACCACTCCGCTCCGTTCTGAAAAAACGGCACCAATGGCGGCAAATGCTATGGGAGAAGACATTTCAAGGCCATTTAGCATAAAATCAAGAAACATATTCATTACACCACCTCCTTCTTCCGTCGAGATATGATGTCTCGCATTACCACCTCATTGGAAACAACAATGACCAGAATCATCAAACCAGTAATAACGTAAATAACCGAGTTGGGGACAGAGGTATAGAGTTGAAGACCATATCCGGCCTGTTTCAGGAATGCAAATACAATGGATGAAAATACAACTCCAAGGGGCGAATTCCGGCCAATGAGAGCAATGGCAATTCCATCGAATCCTATACCTGAGGCGATTTCAAATGTGTAGAAGCCCCTGATAGCAAATATTTCCTGTAATCCAATGAGTCCTGCCAGCGCTCCACTGAATAGAAATGCTCCGATTTGAACCTGACCCACTTTCACTCCGGCATATTTTGCAACATCCACCGCCGTTCCCACAGCTCTGATCTCAAATCCATAACGAAATCTATACAGTAGAAACCAAACCAGGAAACCCATTATTACTGCAACTATCAGGCTGTAATCAAGATAAACATAATCTGGAATATTCAATCCAATGGCCCTGAAAACATGATTGAACGTACCAAACAAAGCTGTATCCCGTATGTGTCGGGTTTGAGCTTCCAGATTGACACCTGATTCCACACCTGAAAGAGGTCCATTAACAAGGTAGTTCATCAGGGCCAGAGCAATGCTGTTAAACATTATGGTTGTTATAACCTCATGGACTCCTTTTCGGACTTTCAGGAGAGCAGGAATCGTTGCCCAGAGAGCTCCTCCAAGCATACTGGCCAGTACAATGACAGGAAGATGCAGAAATGCGGGTAATTTCAGGTAGATGCCAGCCAGGGCTCCCACAAGGCCACCTACAAAGTATTGACCCTCCACTCCAATGTTAAAAATACCTGCTTTGAAGGCAAAGGAAACAGCCAGTCCCGCAAGAAAAAGGGGAATCGCGATTGAAAAAACCGTAGCCAGTCGAGGAGTTGTACTCAGAATGAATTTGTAGATTGCGACAAAGACTTTGCCTGGGTTTTCACCCACGATCAGTGTAACAATCAGAAGAATTACCAGAGATGCAGTAAATCCAAACAGAGGCGCTGTCAATTCCAGTAATTTGTATTTATCAATTCTTAATTTCTTCATGCCCACTTCCTCCCATCATGGCAACTCCCACCTCTTCCTTTGATACATTATCCCGATTAAACTCCCTGGAAATCCTGCCCTTGTAAATAACCCCGATTCGATCAGAAAGAGCAAGAACTTCATCAAGGTCAGCTGATACCAGCAGTACAGCTCTCTTTTCCATTTTAGCTTTTACAATCTGTTTGTAGATGAACTCAGTCGCACCAATATCGACACCCCTTGTGGGCTGACATGCCAGAAGAAGAATCGGATTGGCTTTCATTTCCCGGGCAATAACGATTTTTTGCTGATTTCCACCGGAGAGGGTGTTGGCAGGAACAGTTTCAGAAGGGGTTCTTACATCGTATTCTTCAATGGTTCTCCGTGTGAATTCCGATATCTCCCTGCTTCTAATCATTTGATAGCGAGTCACAAAGGGGGGGCGGTGGTGCCTTCCGAGAGTCATGTTATCCATCAGGGAATATGGAAGCAGTAAGCCATACTTGTGTCTGTCCTCAGGGATGTGACTTATTCCTGCCTCTCTTCTGATTCGGATATCCCATCCACATATTATACTGCCATTCAGCCGTATTTCTCCTGATTCAAGAGGTATTTTCTCGGCTATGGCCTGAATGAGTTCTGTCTGTCCATTACCTTCGACTCCAGCTATTCCATATATTTCGCCTGCGTCCACATGAAGACTAATGTTATTAAGTACTCTCTGCCCATGGGATTCCTTTACGGAAAGATTCTCTATTTCCAGAACAGGATCACCTGGGATGATTGCTGGATTATCCACTTTTAACAGAACAGGTTTACCAACCATCAATTCAGCCAGCATGGATTTTGTGGCACCTTTTCTGGGAAGCGTTTGAATTATCTTTCCGTACCGGATAACGGTAATACTATCAGAAATTTCCAACACCTCATCCAATTTGTGACTGATGAAGACTATCCCCTTACCCTGTTTTTTCAGGAAGCGAAACGTCTTGAACAGTTCTTCTACCTCCTGAGGTGTAAGAACAGCTGTAGGTTCATCAAAGACAAGTACTTCTGCACCACGGTAAAGTATCTTGAGTATTTCTACTCTCTGCTGCAAACCAACCGATAAGTTCTCCACTTTAGCCATGGGGTCAAGAAACATATGGTTCTCTTCCATCAGCTTATTGATTTTCTCCAGGGGTTTTTTGAAATTAAGGATTCCAGCCCTGTGAGTCTCCTCACCGAGTACGATGTTTTCTGCTACAGTAAAGGGAGGAACCAGCATGAAGTGCTGATGCACCATACCTATCCCCTGGTGAATGGCGTTTTTTGGATTTTTTATAGTGACTTCTTTGCCGTTAATCCGTATATGTCCTGCATTTGGCTTATACAAACCATAGAGGATCTTCATCAACGTTGTTTTTCCAGCGCCATTTTCACCGACAAGAGCATGTATCTCGCCTCTTTTCAGGCTGAGATTTATATCGTCGTTTGCTTTGACACCAGGAAATACTTTAGTTATGCCTTTCATTTCCAGGAGCGACATATGTTTCCCTTAAGAAGTGCCCGGCCGAAAATCGACCGGGAACCATATTGATTTTACTACAAAGAATTTTTAAAGTTGATCTTCGTGATCAGGGACAGTGATCTCACCACCGATGATTTTCTGGGCGACCTGGTTCACCTGAGCCGTTATACCACTGATCTTATCCCTGTTGTAGGCATTCATTGCATAACCGACACCCTCGTCAGCCAGGTTAAATGTTTTGTATCCACCTTCAATACTACCAGTGTCGATGAAGGTTTTTCCCATCTGGAACACAGCATTATCAACTTTCTTAACCATTGAAGTCAGGATGAATTCACCGATAGCCTTTTCTTCATCCGTGTTGCCTTCAGAGTACACAAGACCCTGGTCGGAATCGACACCGATGGCCAGCTTATTCATATCCTTTGCCGCTTTGAACAGTCCTGTACCAGACGCGCCTGAAGCATGATAAATGACTTCAGCTCCCTGATTGTACATGTTGACGGCTATGCTCTCAGCCGTTTTTGGGTCATTGAACGCGCTGCCATCCTGACCAATATACTGGCCCATTAGCATTCCATCATCCGCGTAAGCTGGATCTGCATGAATTGCACCGGCAAAGAAACCAGCATGAAATTTGTGAATGAGGGGCATGTCCATTCCACCGATAAATCCCAGTTTGTTACCATCGGCTGACAATGCGGCAATATAACCGACCATGAAAGATCCTTCATGTTCCGCAAAGCTGAGACAGGTTATATTACTGTCAGGGGAAAGGTCACCTATGTAACCATCAATCAGCCCAAAATGAACTTCGGGGAACTCGCCTGCGACTTTGGCAAGGGAGTCCGTAAACATGAAGCCGACACCGAATATAAGTGAATATCCATCTTCTGCGAGAACACGCAGAAGCTGTTCCCGATCCTGTCCGCCCTGCTTGGGCTCAAGGTACTTAAGCTCGATATCCCGACCAAAATCAACGTTGTCCGGGTCATCCTTGATATACCCGGAGTACTCTTCGGCCAGCATGGCAAGGCCGTTATATGCCGAATCATTGAAGGATTTGTCACCCTTACCACCGACATCAAATACTATACCAATTTTTACAACTTCCTCTTCTGTATCTTTGCTACAACCGACCCAGAGCGCACTTACACTGATTAATAATAATCCAAAAATAAGAATTCGCCAAACACACTTTTTCATTTACTCTCCTCCTATTCCTTTCCGTTTACACGATACTTTAATGAATCGATATGAAAAATACTTTTATCAATTCATTGAGGTAATAATACAATGAATCCTGTTTTCTGGGAAGTGGATTATAAACCAATCCAGATGATACGGTTGAAAAAATTCAAAGATCAGGAATTAAATGGATCCTCACAAATGACAGTTCCCGGATTCCAAAGGCATTCCTTTCATTGAATCTATGATCAAGAACGATTTTTTTGTTGACAGTGTGTATTATATCGGCCTTCAACAATGCCAGTACCCAGTCAGCTTCCATTGAGTTATCGGAATCAACGATGTATAGGTCATCAGAGTTCATGTTCGAAATGTATGCTCTGAAATGATCCGAAAGCCAGTCTTTATGCTGATTGAGCCAGGTTTGTGTCAGCGTATCCTGAAATGTATACCCTATGTTAACCTTGAAGAAAAAAAATGTGGGTTGATCATCCTGAACCTGACCTGTCAACTCGGGAATATTTTTGAAGAAGGATAAGTCAGGAGTCCATCGTAAACTATAATCGTTTAAACGATTGGACGACGAACTCGCATCCTGGACTGATTTCATGATATCCATGCTACGCCGATAAAGGTCTCCGGCCAGTGCTGAAACTGTCAACGTATCGAGTTCATTGGCGAGTGACGGATCGTACCGAACGGCGAAATTCCAATTCTCATTTAGTGTCAGATTGTATAGGATTGAAATATTTGTACGCCAGGCTGCATCCAGCCGTTTCATAGCCCTGTTAAACTGACGATTCTTTTTCAAATGGCTGTGAATTTTTTGTTTGTCAGTCTTATATGACAAATGAGTTTCTCCATATGGTATCCAGACTTGACTGAACTGATTGATAGCCATTTCCATCATTTCAGCAGCAGACTTCACTCCAGAGGAATTATTTTGAATGTTATCATGCTGTGTATCAGTGCCGAAAGCGATCTCAGTGACATCCTGTTTGACTTCTTCAAACAAAGCTCTGGTGGTAGCAAGAAATTCTGGTATCCATTCCATACCAATGTCTGCGTAATCATTGCTGTAATGCTCAATTTCAGTGGAGAGAAGTTTGGAATAAGCCTCATATCGGCGTTGATCGGTTCTTTTTCTGAACTTTATTCTCATTGAATCCCTGGAAAGATAGTGTACCAGGTTGGACAAACTTCCATTTTCAAGATATGGGTTGGCAACAGATGCGGTAATTGAATTCAGGCTACCATCAGTTCCTGTTAGGGTTTTCACTGCTGTTCGACGATTTTTCTCAGAAATTCTATGAGAAGGTGTAAAAAACAATATGATAATGAGTATCAGAAGAACAAGAATCAATAAAGTAATGCTGATTTTAATTAAAGGTGAGATTAAGCGATTCATACACTTCCTATTATCGGATGCAGTGCATCCAGGTTTGACGAGAGAAGAAATATTTGCTATACTGTTGAGGCTATGTCAATAAAGTTTGAAACTGGACAGCAGGTTGTTTACCCTTTGCAGGGAGTAGGAATCATTCAGGATATCGAAGAGCGTTTGTTCAATGGTACAATGGTGCCATACTATGTTATATACTTCCATGTTTCTGATATGACGATTCGTATACCTGCTGTTTCTGCTGTTACTCAGGGAATTAGAGCCATTGTACAGAAGGAACGGGCAGAAAAAGCCCTGGATATTATCACATCGAATTATGAACCTGTTCCTGCAGACTGGAAACTCCGCTACCAGATGAATCTGAATCTCCTTCGCAAAGGAGATATAACTGATATTGCAACAGTGGTAACCAGGCTTTACCATCGTAGCAAGGTGAAGGAATTACCAATTCTTGAGCGTAAGCTGTATGACAGTGCATTAAACCTGCTTGTCGATGAAGTGGCTTTCTCTTTTGAGATAGAAAAAGATGAAGTTGAGCAGATGATTTTCATGAAACTGGAAGCAGAAAATACTACATCGACGGGCTCTGAGGACTTTACTGAAAAAGTCTCAGATGCTCTTCCAATAATGCCTGCTGAGCATGATTTAGTACAGGATGACGCAGAGGAAGAGGATTAATCAGGCTGGCACTGGAATTAAGACTATTCTGTTGGCAGTCTTCTGCGGTCGAACCGGGCGAAAGTCAGGGGATGGCCCTTCTTATCATAAGACCAGCGAGCTAATGCTGCACCAGAATTGTTGTCAACCGGTCTTTCATCCACTCCGAAATGTCTTTGTTCGGTCGTTCTGCCGTATCCATCATAGTTCCATGTATAGATAGCCACTCCATTGGGGTCCGATCTAAGCTGATCGAAAAGTCCATATTGCCTCTGCTGCACACGCCGACTTTCTGTATCATAGGTCCAGTGATATTCAGCGATACCCCTGAAGTCTTCCACAATCGCATCATTTTCATCGTAATGACGCTCCAGGCTTCGGTTCCCCATAGCGTCATATTCCCAACGGTATGTAACAACACCAGAACTATCCATGGCCAGGGTTTCCCAGTCATTGTAGCTGGTGGCCTCAACAAGTTGCCGCAGGTCGTTATAGGTATATTTATAGCGGGAAATCCCCCATAAATCCTCTTTGGGTTGATCATTCGTATCAAAACTCATCGATGAAACAATTAATCCTCGATGATCGTACTCCCAGCGATAAGATGCCATTCCGGCATCGTCCTGCGTAAGGAGCCCGTCCTCATCAAGATTTAGCTGTTCAAGCTCATTGCCCTGGGAGTAATGAATCCATTGATAGGTAACAACACCCGCGATGTCCCGGGTTGGTTTACCCCGGGCATTGTAGTGGGTTTGACCGATTAGATTTCCAATGTGATCATAGGTATACTGGTAACGTGCTACCCCTTCAGCATTTTCCAGAGCACGATTGTTGGTTCCAAGACGCCATTCAGAAGTTGGCAATCCCCTTGAATCCCTTTCCCACTGCACAGCAGCTGAACCATCTGATGCTACAATCAGTTCAAGATCCACACCGTATCGTTCTTCTCTGATAATATCTCCAGCATTGTTCCTGACCCATCGGTAAAGAAAAACACCGTCATCATTAGACAATGTTGCCTCTCCGTGAATATCAAAATTATGCAACTCTATGAGATGATCTTTGTCGTCCCATATATAATGGATTTTCGCTACATTGTTTGATACAACCTGGGCTCCTTCCGCATCGAAAAAACGCTCCAGAGTTTTCCGTCCGGCCTTATCCAGCTTCCAAAGCCGTTGAGCAATTCCATCCTTATTGGGGACGACATTCCCATAAGCATCATAGAATATAACTCCACGGGCTCTGCCATAGGAATCCAGAGGTACCCGGTGTCCCCATACGCCATTTTCATTGGGCATCAGTTTTCCGGTATCATCAGTAAACCATCGGTGTACATAGTTTTCCGTATAGGAAATCTCTATCCGTTGTACACCATAACGGGGAACTGGCAGTGACCTTCCGGATTGATGATAAACCACCTTCTCCAATTGTCCGGCATCGTTATACGTGAACCTATAGGCATTCACCTCGATTGCTTCGGATGCATTTATCTGGTAACGGCCAACCAGATTTTCATAAGCATCAATATCAAGTTGTCTGAACCAGATTTCTATGGCACCAACATCAACAATGGCAACAATAAGCAGGATAAATGTAAAAACAAGTATTTTATGTATCATGATCTTCATCATTACCATAATCGGAAATTGTAATGGGATTACTGAGAATCTCTTAAAAGGTTATTCAGATGTTCCAGGCTCTACGGGATATCGTAGTTGATGCTCATTCAAAGAATAATTCCTCGTCAGAAATTGATACGCAGGGAAACTGGAGGCCATTGAGAGAAATCATCCTTTCCCCGAAGCTATCAGGTAAAAAAGAGGAGTAAAGGACTGACCTCGAAAAACTCTCCGCGGCTGGTTATGTGGTAGTTAATCCAGTTCCATTTCAATTGGACAATGATCGCTACCCATGATATCTGAATGGATGATTGATGAACGGACTCTGTTAATGGATGTGTCGTTTATACAGAAATAATCCAGCCTCCATCCAATATTCCTGGCTCGGGCCCCCCCCCGGTATGTCCACCAGGTGTAATGTTCCGGGCCTTTCTCAAAAATTCGGAATGTATCTGTCCAGCCATTGCCGATAAACGAATCCATCCATTCCCTTTCTTCCGGCAGATAACCGGGGTTTTTTTCGTTTTCTTTCGGACGAGCCAGATCTATTGGTTTGTGGGAGACATTGAAATCTCCCGTTATTACAACTGTTTTTCCCTGTCCCACCAATGTATCGCCGCAATCCTTTACTGCTGTATTGAATCGCAGCTTGTAATCCAGTCGAACTCCTTCAGGCTGGGAATTGGGGAAATAACCATTCATGATGACCAGGTTGCCGAAATGAATAATCTGCATGCGTCCCTCGGCATCAAATTCATCGATTCCCAGAATTTCTACTTTATCGGGCGTCTTCTTAGACCAGATGGCCGTACCACTGTAACCTTTCTTCACAGCGCTGTTCCAGCAGGATTGATATCCTGAAGGAGTTCGAATTTCCTGAATAACTTGATCGGGTTGAGCTTTGGTTTCCTGTACACAGAAAATATCCGCATCAGCCAGAGTGAGATAGTCGACGAAGCCTTTTTTATGGGCGGCCCTGATCCCATTAACATTCCAGGATATTATTTTCATACTCCATTGTACAACAGTGGAGTCTTTTGTGAATAGAGATTTTCCGATAATGTCAGTGGGGTACCTCTAAAAAACAGCTTTAGAGGTGCCCTTCAGGAAATTGACGAAGTGGCGGTGTGTTTCTCGGGCTACGCCCTGCGGTAATAACTGAACGCAGCAGGGATTCGCAGGTATTTCTTCAACCATGCTGAAGTGCGGGTAATCAAGTCGGAACCGGAATGGATGGTTTGCAGAGATGCCCTGATGATTAAAGTATTTAAAATACCATCTGGGGCGTTGACATAAATCGTATCCGGGAGTAAATTTTTTCTCTTACGGGCCGCTAGCTCAGTTGGCAGAGCAACGCCCTTTTAAGGCGTGGGTCAATGGTTCGAATCCATTGCGGCTCATAATCAGTTATTCTGGTTCATTTGTCTCCATAGTATAGGGGTTAGTACACCGGGTTTTCATCCCGGCAACGGGGGTTCGATTCCCCCTGGAGATGATATTGCACTTGTTTTCAATAGCGAAACAGCAATCGTGCATAGTAGTTGTCATTCGTAGCATTTCTTCTCAAGTCGGATGTCGAAGGATCCAGCAGATGGATATCTGCCCCAACCTCAAACTGCCAGTGATCTGAAATATTGTAAGAAACGCGTGGACCAAGATAGATTGCTGGTGAGAAGAAGTACCCCAAATTGAGGGTTGTTTTCATTCTTTCCCTTAGAAATGTTTTCTCAAAATGGGCGATAATATAGGCTATGTGCTGTTGGGGCTGGGTATGAAATGATTGGATTTCCCTGGAAAGATAATCAGCACCTTCACCTTCTTCACTGTGATTATTGTGATTTGGAAAAAAGGCATAGTTTAAGTTGAACTGGCTTAAGATACCCCAGGGAAGCTGTACGAGCACCTGGGTATTGATGGAAATATCAGAATTCTGAGCCCCAATGTCAGTCCCGTTGAAGTCTGATGTCAGGTTAAAGGCAAAATCCTGAGACAGGGTAAATACCCAGAGTTTTAATGAATATGCAAATCCAAATGTATGTTTTTTCCGATAAATCGGTTCTATGACTGATGAATGAGTTGTAGATGTCTCCTGTACAACAAAATCAGGTGTATGTTCTGTATACCAGCCGTAGAAAATCTGAAAATCCATCTTCTCTCCATAGTGATTGTAATTGACGAATATTGAATGCAGGCTTTCTGAAGTTGTCAGGAAAGAGTCAGGACCCCATTCAAGGGTATCATTGGAACCGGTTAGCATGACGGGCCCCTGCCTTTCTTTGTCCGGTCTGGTTATCGGGATGTATGTTAACTCAATGGTATCCTCAAATGTCGGGTAAATCTTCAACTGTAGTAGAGGATCAGGACGCCGACTGTCAAAGTACTCATCAAGGCTCAGGGTATTGCTATTTGTACTGTGCAGGGGGTTGAGCGGACTTCTGATATCGGAAAACCCATAAGTAATAATTTTCTGTCCCAGAGTGATATCCAAATAATTAAACGGCAGGAACAGGTAACTCTCATGGAGAACATCCCAGGGATTGATATACATGGAATCACCGAAGGGCTGCATCCACAGATTTGCCGAAATCTGCCACTCAAAACCTGAATTGTCATCAACACCACTGAATGTTGGACGCATGAATATGCGTGACCTCAAGTTTTGATACCCATCAGATGGTTCGATTCCACCATAATAATCTGCAAATGAAACGAATCTGAAGTTCTGTCCATTCACAGGTGAAGTCACTGTAATCAGCACAAAGAGCAGTAATAATAAATGAAAGGATTTCCGCTTCATTGCATTGTATTGGATTTCATGTATCGTGTTGTGAAATAACGGTCAGGAATCTCCTCTGTACTCACATCTGTCACCAGTAAAAGAGATTTATGACCTGTTTGTACATTAGTCATGGAGATATTCGTTGGATAGATATATTGCTCAAGATTTATGGATTCTTCAACCTGATAGATTTTCAAAAGATCCTCATTGAAGTCATAGTAGTCTCGTCTTGCCAGAAAAAAATTGTCTTTACGATAGTAACTCAGGATGTATGAATACCCATTATCCTTTTGTAATTTCGGGTTTTTGCCCCAGGCCTTAACAACGTAATACTCAACTCCATCGATGGTCTGATCATCGGTAAGTTCATAGTTCATCTTACTATAATCATTGTTGATTAAATCACGGTAGGTAAAATCACTGCCCATGAAATATCCACCTCCTGAATTCTCAAGGGCAATCCTTTTGATTCTCCGTATCGCAGGTAAATAGATCCACATATTGTTTTTCCTTCCATCAAAAAATGAATGGAGCAACAATCCCATACCTCTTACAGTGGGAGGAAAATCAAATATAAACAAACGATTATTCTGTTGGGCACCAATATTCTTCTGATAGGCTCTTGCTGTGATTTCCCTGACATCACCATTTTTGGCAATTAACTGCACATGAAATGTTCCCGTCAGCATAGGTATAGTGAGACGTTTTGAAAATCCATCCAGTACTTCCTGAACGGTGATGGCCTGTAGCGGCATGGAAAAACAAAGTAACAACACTGAATACTTCAGAATTTTAAGCATGATAATTCTCCTTCTTTAATCGATTGGGCAAGATAATCAATGGTATTAAGTATAGGCTTAGGAAGAATGAAAAAACAAGTGAAAGTAGCAACAAGGCCCCAAGATTCCTCGCTCCACTGAATGAGGATATAAACAATATGGAAAATGACAGAATTGATGTAAGGAAACTCAGAAAAATCGGTATTCCACTGAATCCAACAATTCTGTTAAAACCAATCTCAAGGTTTTCAACCTTTCCCAGATGGTTGAGAGCAACCAGTGTATGAATACTGTAATCGATAACCAATCCAGTAATAATCGCCACAAATATGATGGAAAAAACATCAATGTTGATGCCTGCCAGATTGATGAACCCCAGAGAAATGAGCATGCTGAGAAAACCAGGCGCGAGACTCAACAGGGCTAGATTCCACTTCCTGTAAAACATGAGTACAGTAATGAAGATGAGAATCCCTCCACCGATGAAAGAAAAAAGCCAGTTCTGACGAAGAACTGTATGCTCCTTGTTCAGCTGTTGGGCCATCCCGTGCAGGCTCAAAGTCCAATTCTCAGGGACATGACTCCGTATACTCTCCAGCAGCAGTAAGAAATTGTTGAGATCTTTGTAACTCCGGTAATAAATCAATCCCCTGATGGAAAAAACTCGATAGGAACTATCCAGCATTGATTCATACTCAACAGGGTCAACACTGGATGAGAAATACAGTAGATACTGCTCGACAAGGGCATCATAAAAGTCATCGAAATCAGTGCTGGTTAAGAAGGATTCTTCATCGCCATTGAAGTAGAAATTCATCCTCTTGAGCACTGTTAATAGGGAGTAAGAGAAACCGATCTTGCTTTCATCTATTGTTTTGTGAATCCGGTCCAGCTCCAGCAATGTATTCTTCTTCAAAATACCGTTCTTCTCGCCCGTATCTATTTCAAGGAAGTATTGAACTGATCCATAGAATCTATCATTGATTATCCTGTCAGATTTCTTGATTGTAGTGGATTCTGGAAGTTGCTGAATAGGATAGGGTTCAATCTCCAGTTCATTCAACTCAAGAGAACCCCATATTACTGCCGCGGCTATAACGATGAAATATGCGTGTCGGTGTCTGGCAATCCGTGCAAACAACTTACCTTGAAACCGTATGAAACCTTCCAGTAAGGGCTTCTTCGCGGGCCTATACTGTCCGAAGTCAATCCATAAAAACACCCCTGCCCAGGTAACAAGTACCCCGGAAGCAATTGTTATTCCTACCTGGAGATGCCCGGAACCATTGATAAGGCAAAGGGACAGGAATCCTGTCAATGTTGAGAGGGCGGTCAAGCTGAGCGGAAACATGAGAAGTTTTCCAGGACTTCTCCCTCCGCTGGAAACCGGGGAATGAAGTCGGTGATAGAAATAATGAATAAGATAATCACTGAGCAGTCCCAGACAAAAAATCGGAACGAGCAGGAGGAGAGGACTGTCAGGAATCCCTGTAAACCGTACTAATCCATAGGAGAACACCATGGCCATGAGAATGAGAGCAAGGGACGCAAGAAGAACTTTTATGCTCCGAAACAGAGAAAAGATTGCAATTATCACCATGGCGAGAATTGGAAATAGAAGTTTGATGTCTTTTGTAAGAAGAAACTCAGTCGCGGCAATTATGGGTGATCTACCTGTAAAATCAAAGGGAATGGAGTCCTGCCATTTTTTTTGCATCGCTGTCAAACTTGTATATATATCCTGAGGTGTGGATTTGTTGGCAAAGTAAATGTAAAAAAGAATAGTATCCTGAGCCTTGTTGATGTATGGGGACAATTCCGGAAAATCATTGATCTGGATCGACAAATCCTCCAGATACTCATTGGTAATACTGGAATCATCGACTGGAATGGCTCTGGCTACAACAATATCTTCTTCTTCAGAAATAACTCTGGACACACTGAGAATAGAATCTACTTTTGAACATCCCGGAAGCAGCATGAAATCTTCCTGAAGTGACCGTATCTGAAGAATATCCTCTGCCTTCGTGAATGACAGTCCGGCATTATTCAAGTCCAGGGTTACAATGGACACATTCCGTTGAGGGAGGAGCAGATGACCTTCACTCTCCATATATATATCTTCATCAATATTGGAGTTAAATGGAGACCAAAAATAAAAGATACAGCCTGGAAGAATGATTGCAAACAGAAATAAGCTGCGCTTGAGGGAGATAATTCCAGATCGAAATGTATTCCATAGACGTGTACTCATACTATTGCCCAATCCTGTAGATCTGAGTATATTAACGATGAGAGGCAGGTATGTATACAGCCACAATGCTCTATCCAGTGCGAATGGATTCCATTAAGGGTGCCTCAATTTCCTAAAGCTGTTTGTTAGAGGTACCCATAAGAACAACTATATCAAGCAAAAGACTTCACCTTACCAGGGTACAATACAAGCAGACATTGACAGGCTTTCTAACACTGCGTAAAAGTTTCAAATAGTAGATCTGTCAGACTGGACATCAATTCAATCATCTGTTAACCTCTCTTTGAGAATGGTTAACCATCGGGCGGCAGATCAGAAGAACTCAATTCTCAATACCCTTAGAGAATCATCACAACCAATAACCGGGGAATATCTCGGCAGACAACTGGGCATCAGTCGTGTCGCCATCCATAAACACATTTCATTTCTCAGGCAGTCAGGGTACAGTATTCATTCCGGAAATGCGGGCGACATCCTTAACGATACGGAAATTCCGCCTTTTACCAGTTGGGAATTCCAGGCAGTGGAAGGAGTAACAATCTTGAACCATGTTGACTCCACCATGAATGCAGCCCATGTTCTGGCACGAAAAAAGAGGGGGATAGATTTCATTATCGCCTCATTAAGACAGGAGAAGGGCCGTGGATGCCGAGAAAAACCATGGGACTCCCCTCCGGGTGGATTATGGGTAACCAGAGTCATTCATCCAGGATGTACCACGCTCAGGATTCAACTCCATGTGATGGCGGCAGCCGTAGCTTTAGCCCGACTGCTCCGGGAGATCGGGAATCTCGATGCCAGAGTGAAATGGCCTAATGATGTTGTGGTGAATGGAAAAAAAATTGCCGGGATACTCGGTGAAGCTCATGTTTCCGGAGACCAAATCGATTATCTTGCTCTGGGGCTTGGGCTAAATGTGAACAATTCTGTGCCACTCAGTTCAGCGACCAGTCTGAAACGGATGACTGGCCGGGAAGAAGACCGCCGTTTCCTACTCAGGGGGTGGATTACCTGTACAGATAAACTTCTCAACTCCACTGAATTTCATCAAGATGGAAAACCCCATTGGTGGACTTCCTTGATGTATGAAAGAGAATCCACCGTGAGTATCATCACGGAAGGCAGGAATTTAACCGGTACTGTCAAGGGTGTCGATGACCTTGGTCGCTTACGTCTATGCCGTTCCGATGGGAATGAGATCTGTCTGCCGGCAGGCAGTATCGAAAGCCCCATCAATATATCATCAGGCAACCTCTAAAAACCGTCAACGCAGCAGCGAGGAAAAAGATCAAGCCAAAAACAAATAAGGTTTTTTAGAGGTGCCCATCAGGAGTTTATATGAAAGATACGACAGTTCGATCCGTTGTTATGGTTTCCGTTTTCACAGCTCTCACAATAGTTGGTGCCATCTTCAGTTTTCCAGCTCCCTGGAATCCTGCTGTACCGCTTACCCTTGCCACCCTTTTTGTTATCCTATCCGGTATGATTCTGGGTCCATGGCTTGGCGCAGCTTCAACAGGTCTCTACCTCTTCCTTGGCATCGTGGGACTGCCGGTATTTGCTGGAGGAACAGGTGGCGCCCAGATCATAGCAGGTCCCACCGGTGGATTTCTTCTGGGTTATGTTCTGGCCTCTGTCATGGCCGGAATGATTGTACGTATAAATAAGTCCCTGCCTGTTCTGATTATCGCAGCCCTGACGGGTACTGTTGCCATTTACCTTCCTGGATTCCCCTGGATGCATTGGCGTCTGATGGGTATGATTGAAGATTGGTCATGGGTCTCCAGCTGGACAAAATACACCCTGCCCTTTCTTGTTGGTGATGGAATTAAAGCCATTGCGGCCGTGACTATTACCCATTTTCTCAAGGACAGAATCCATACCCGAACAGAGAATGGGTGACACTTCTTTACTCCAGATACGAAAACTCTCCCATCGTTTTTCCAACGGATTTCTGGGATTGAACAACGTATCCATGGATATTGAACACAACGATTTCATGGTTCTAGCTGGGCCGAATGGTAGTGGTAAAACAGTATTGATGCGCCATTTTAACGGCCTGGCCCTTCCCACTTCCGGAGACGTATTGTTTGAGAAAGTACCTGTTTTAGCTGACCTCAGACGCGCCCGCAGGAGCATTGGACTTGTTTTTCAGGATGCTGACGCCCAGATTGTGGGTCAAACCGTTGGCAGGGATACAGCTTTCGGACCTGAGAACCTGAGAATGGATAGAAATGAAATATCCAAACGGGTCGAAGAATCTCTCGAGGCCACTGGTCTTGCCGGTTTCAATGACAGACGGCCCCATACCCTCTCCGGAGGCGAAAAGAGGAGGTTGGCGGTGGCTGGAGTTCTAGCCATGCGTCCGCGGATTCTGGTCCTTGATGAACCCTTCACCGGACTCGACTGGGATGGCAGTGCCCGCCTTATTGAAATTCTCACAAACCTTCATGCTGACGGAACGGCCATCCTTGTTATTACCCACGATCTTGAAAAGATTCTTGCTCATGCAAACCGTCTGGTTCTGATGAACCTTGGCCGTATCCATGCCGACAGCCATCCTCTGGATTCGATAGACAAAGTGGAAGATCTGGGAATTCGAAGACCACGATGCGAGATTTCTGAAATGACCTGGAAGTATAGATGAGGGAGATCGATTTTCTCCACTACATTCCGGGAAACAGCCTGTGGCACAAACACGATCCCCGCTTCAAACTCATGGAAATGATATTCTGGACTGTCTCTGCCCTGATGGGATCAATTCCCACTCTGATTACGACAGGCATGATTCTCACACTGATCCATGGGCTGGCTGGAAGCAGAATCAGGATATTTCGGAAACCCCTGTGTTTCTGGATGATCATGTCCCTGGCAATACTGGCCGCCGGCGGTCTTGCCGAACCACAGCCGCCTTTTATTATTTTTCACTGGCCGACCCCATTCGGCATACCCGGTTTGGTAACCGGAGGCCTTCGTAGCCTGCGACTCCTGGTTGTATTGATGGCAGGTCAGCTGTTAACAGCGACTACAGATCCTGCGGATTTGGCTGATGCCGTTCGACGAAGTTTTTTTTTCCTGCCCAGAAGCTGGTCAGGTGTTCTGGCCACAGCCATTACACTTACCCTGACCAGTATCCCCCGACTGCTGAGTTCAGCGGCCATGATTCAAGATGCGGCATTCAGCCGTGGGCTTGGCGAACGAAAATCCATCTTCCGCAGGGCACTCTATCTCAGCCTTCCTTTAACCACAGAAACTCTCCACCGGGCAGATCTGATAACAGAAGCTCTACTCGCCCGGTGCTTCACCTCCAACCCAACACCCACAATTCTTCATGTGAAATCAGAAGACTGGCTGCTGATCAGTATGAGCATTTTCCCTGTTTTCGCATCCTTGATCTATTGAATACTGACTTCAAAGACACTGATTGATTGGTCTCCAATAAGGAAAACCCGGTTCCCCCTGGCTGTAATGGATCGTATGTCTTCAGGCAGGCTGGCTTTAAAAATTGACTGTTCGCTATATGTCAGAATATTCAGCTCTGGCTTTGATGGCCCGGACCTCAATATGGCCAGAGTATCCACCTCTTCTATCAATGCCCATGCAGTCAGAGTCCCTGGAAGTTCCAACTGTCGATAACCACTGCCATCAACTTCTACAATCGTGATGGTGCCGCTGGATTCATATACAGCCTGTGAGCTGTCATTGATGAACTGAACCAGCACATTGCGCCGAAAATCCGTGTTTGTATCATGGGAAGTAATAAGATGAAATTCCTTTTTCTGTTCCGCAAGTAAAATAAACTGTTGCGGATCCAATCCGGAAATCAAAGCAATTTTTGTGCCATCTTCAGATAAAGCACCACCATATATGGCTTCAATGCGACTACCACCTGGCCTGAAATCATGGAGTATTTCACCTGTATCATGGATGAGAACACAATGTCCATCCAATAATCCAATGAGAGTTCGAGTGTCATGAGCATCAAGAAAAGTAATCTCCGAAATGAACTCACGTTGCCACAAAATTTCGCCATCGACAGGATCGACTTTCCACACGATCCCCTTGAAGCTATTTATAAGAAATAACAGGCCGTTTCTTGTATATGGAAATGCAGGAGTCTGTATTTTGAACCGCAGGCGTCCATCAGGTTCCCGAATCTCAACAGTGGAATCCTGTTCAGTCGCCCACCAGTGATTATCAACAGCAATCGATTCTCCTTCCAGAAATTGAACCGGATTCCCTTTCTCATCAAAATACATAGCCCGCTGGCCAAATTGAATGCCTGTTTCAGGATGTCCGCCACTGAGAACAACGGAACTGCTGTTATTGTCAAATACACCCACAGGATGGATGATCATTTCCTGACTGAAAATCCGGGGAAACAGAAAAAAATATCCGGTGAAGACTAATATGCTTATAAAAAATATACCCCATTGATTACTGTGTGGCATGAGGTCTCAAACGTTTATTTCTCTCCCAGTTTCCGGGTCGTTACATCAAAAATTACAGCTAATGAGAGTACGGCACCGCGAACAATGTACTGAGACGAGATATCTATACCCATAAGATTCATACCGCTTGTTAGTGAAGTGTAAACGATGGCACCTATCAGTGAATTCACTACATTCCCAACACCTCCAGCGGCCGAAACACCACCGATATAAGCCGCGGCAATAGCATCAAGTTCCAACAATGTTCCCGCAGTCGTTGTTGCTGACTGTAATCGAGACGCAAAGAGAATACCGGACAAGGATGATAGAAGTCCCATTGAACCAAAAACAACAAAAGTGATGCGTTTTACACTAATACCGCTTAGCTCCGCTGCCTCCGGGTTACCGCCAACAGCATAAATATGTCTTCCCAAAATTGTACGGTTCGTTACGAAACTGTACAAACCGACTACACCTAATACAATCACAAGAGTCCAGGAAATACCGTTATATCCGGCCAGAACCCAGGTAACCAGTGCTATTAATATGGATACGAAGGAAACTTGTATGATAAACAAGTCTGTAGGCAGAACATCAAAATTATAAGCCTGCTTTTTACGCCGGGATACTATGGCCCGATTGATATACCAGCCAACGAGAAGTAATCCTGACAGCAGAGTCAGTTTATGCAAATTCGGTAGAAATGAATCAGATGCAAAAACATCAGGAATGAATCCATTTCCGATAGCATTGAAGGCATCGTTTGGAATAACAATGGTACCTGTACCAAATGTAACCAGAAGGAGCAGTCCTCTGTAGATCAACCACCCGGCCAGTGAGGCAACAAAGGCAGGTATTCCAAGTTGCGCAACCGGGTATGCTGTGAGGAGCCCGGCCATAACACCAAGGATAAGTACCAGTGGAATGACAATATAGATAGGCAGGTTCCAGAAAACCAATGCAATCGCGGCTATGGCACCAAGGAATCCTGAAAGAAACCCTACAGAGAGATCTATGTGCCGGATAACGATGATCAGAGTCATGCCAACAGCAATAACAGCCAGATAACCTGTCTGATTGAGCAGATTACTGATGTTCCGTGACGATATGAAAAGTCCATCCGTTGTAATTGAAAAGATTACAATAATGATGAACAACGCGATATACATCCCATAATCCCGGATGTGTTTTCGCATTTCTGTACGTAAGTCGTGAATTGTCATTACAATCTCCTTTAGGTTGTTGCCATTTCCATAATCTTTTCCTGTGTTGCTTCAGCAACCGGAATCTCTCCGGTAATCTGTCCATTAGAAACCACATAGATACGGTCACTCATGCCTAAAACTTCCGGTAGCTCAGATGAAATCATGATAATGCCAAGTCCCTGCTCTACAAGGCGATTCATAATAGTGTAGATCTCAAACTTTGCGCCAACATCAATTCCGCGGGTTGGCTCATCCAGAATAAGAATTTGAGGTTCGGCAAAAAGCCACTTGCCAACAGAAACCTTTTGCTGATTTCCTCCACTCAGCTTCATAACAACTTGTTCTACCGATGGAGTTTTGATATTGAGTTTCTCTTTATAATCCCGGGTGAATTGAACTTCAATATTATCATCAATCACATTGCCTTTGGCTATTTGTTTTAAATTAGACATGGTAATATTGCTTTTAACATCCTGAATAAGCACAAGACCATTTCTTTTTCTATCTTCTGAAACATAGGCGATGCCTGCCTGAATTGCATGCATTGGATGCATGAAATTCAGCTCTTTCCCATTGACCAGAAGTGAACCGGAAAGCTTGTAATTGTCTGGATTGCCAAAAATACTGCGGGCCAGTTCCGTACGTCCCGATCCCATGAGGCCGGCAAAGCCAACAATTTCCCCTTTCCTTACCTTAAAATCTGCCCTGGTGAGAACATTCTTTCCTGTTTGAGGATGGATGACAGTCCAGTTTTTCAATTCCAGTAAAACATCCTGGGGTATGCTGTGACTGCGTTTTGGAAAAATATCATTTATCTCACGGCCAACCATGTTTTTAATAAGAATTCTTTCCGTTACATCCCTGGCATCAATCGTGCAGATGGTTTTTCCATCCCTCAGAACAGTCACTGAATCCGCAATACGTATTACTTCTTTGAGCTTATGAGAAATCATGATGGAGGTAACACCCTGTTTCTTCAAGTTTTTAATGAGTTCCAGGAGATTGTCGCAGTCCGTTTCATTCAATGCTGCGGTGGGTTCATCCAGAATTAGAAGCTTCACATCTCGACTGAGTGCCTTGGCAATTTCCACTAACTGCTGCTTGCCAACGCCTAGTTCCTTAACTCTGGTTGCCGGATTAAGATCCAACCCCACTTTCTTGAGCATAGCGGTTGACTGCTTGATTGTTTCATTCCAGTTTACAAGACCATTTTCCCCAATTTCATGCCCAAGGAATATGTTTTCGTAAACTGTCATCTCCGGAACCAATGCAAGTTCTTGATAGATTATTGCAATGCCTGCTTTTTCACTGTCGGCGATATGCTTGAATCGCTGGGTTTTCCCATCGAAAACGATGTCCCCTTGATAATCTCCAAATGGATAGACTCCACTGAGAACTTTCATCAAAGTAGATTTACCGGCACCGTTTTCTCCAACCAGGCAGTGAATCTCTCCTTTAGCAACATCGAACGTTACCTCATCCAGTGCTTTGACACCGGGAAACGTTTTAGTAATATTTTTCATTTCGAGAATTGATGATGTTCCCATGAAATCCTCCAGAGAATGAAAACAAAGAAGGCGTGGATTCTCCAACGCCTTCTTTGTTTCGAATAGCTACTTCTAAAGACCGGTAAAGTCTGATGCGGGGTAATAGCCGCTATCAATTAACACTTCTTTGACATTCATTTTGTCCACAGTTGTAACTTCGGATTTAATGGCTGGGACATCTATGGCGCCATTATTGAACGTTCCGGAAGTACTGGGCTTTTTACCTTCAAGTAAGCTTACAGCAACTTTGATTGCATCAGCAACAAGCATTCGGACATCTTTAAAAACGGTCATGGACTGTTTATCGTCAATAATGTACTGAACAGAAGCTGGCTCAGCATCTTGACCTGAAATATAATACTTTGATACATCAGGATCAGCTCCAAACGTATCAGCTATGGCACGGGCTGTTCCATCATTCGGCGCGACGATAAAAACTTCACCCTTAGCGTCAGGACCAGTAGCCGTGAGATTTGATTCGGCAAGATTCTTCGCGACATTGAAGTTCCAGTCTGTTGTGACCTGTCCGATGATTCGGCTCTGTTCCTCTCGGGAAAGATCACGTTTTCCACTCAAAGCAATAGCTTCACTTGAGTTTTGAATTTCGAAAGTACCTTTGGCGATTTCAGGCTGAAGCACATTCCATGCACCCTGGAAAAACAGGAAGGCATTGTTATCGGAAGCGGCACCAGCATAAAGAAAAAGATTGTTTCCTGTCCCACTGGCCTTGTCAACCAGATATTGGCCAAATGCTTCACCAACAGCAACACTGTCGAAAGTTACATAATAGTCAACAGCTGTGGTATCACGAATCAAGCGGTCATAAGAAATCACGGAAACACCTTCAGCTGCTGCTGCTTCTGCGGCTGCACCGGCGGCAGCTCCATCATGTGGGCAGAAGATAATGACCTTGACATCTTTTGCAAGAAGTGATTCAACATTGGCTTTCTCGCGAGCTGGGTCGCCCTGGCTGAATAGAATTTCTACTTCATAACCAGCCGACATCAATGCATCCTTAAATCTTGTTTCATCCTGAATCCAACGAGGTTCATCTTTTGTTGGAAGAATGACACCTACAGATAGACCTTCCATTTTTTCCCTTTTTCCATCGCTATCTTCGCCAGTTCCGCCAGCAAAGAGAGACATACTCAGTATGATGCTCAGCATCATAGCCATTAATACAATACGCTTCATTGAAGCCTCCTCATTAATAAAAATACTAATGGATGATTGTTTCAAAATCTGTCAATATTGTCAACAATAAATTTCGCACATTTTGAATGGGGTTTAATAAAAGTCCTCCCCAGAATAAATTTCGCACATTTTGAATGGGGTTTAATAAAAGTCCTCCCCAGGGTTAAATATGTTAAGGCAACTACTAAAAAACCGTTTTCGGAATTTGGCGCAGTGGCGGTGTGTTATCAGCGGTACGCTCCATTCCTATCTGGTGGAGGAAGGACAGCCTGTACGCAAGGGACAAGTCATTGCCCAGGTTGATCCGTCGAAACCCGGCCAGCAGTTTCTGCTAAGTCCTGTGACGGCTCCTATCGCCGGCATATTGAATACAGTAATTGTAAAAGTCGGCAATCCCGTATCCCCAACTTCGATTATTGCTAAGATTTCGGATGATTCCGAGCTTGTTGTTGAACTGTTCATTCCAGAGAAATATGTCAGTGAAGTAAACGAAACCACCATCGGCTATCTTTCACTCATATCCTTCCCAGACAGGCGATTCAAATTGAAAACCAGGTCAATCAGTCCTACCCTGTCGTCGATTACCCATACTATGAGGCTAACCATGGAATTTCTGGAGACAGACATACGAATGAAACCCGGTATGTTCGGAACGACCGAGCTGATTCTTAAGGAGTTCAAGGATATCCCAATAATCCGAAGGGATCATATAGTACAGCGGTTTTTCAATGAAAGAAACAACATAGGTGTATTCAGAGTAGAGGACGAGAGGGCCGTTTTTCAGATAATTGAACTGGGCGAAGAGGACGGAGATTATTATGAAGTCAAAAATGGACTTTCCGAAGGAGATTTAATCGTCACATCAGGGCAGGAATCACTGGTAAACGGTACCTTGCTTCAAGTGCTTGACTTGGAGGAGTAATGATATGAGCATATTTACTAATGTAACCCGAAGACCGGTTACCATTTTCATCCTGTTTTCTGTACTGCTCATATTCAGTTTTGTTATTGCTACCGATATCCCGCTCAATATGGAACCAGATGTTGAGGCGAATTTCGCCGTCATATCTACCCATTATCCTGGCGCGAATGCAGAACTCATTGAGGATACGATCACCAAGCCTATTGAACGTTTGATCAACGCTGTCGAGAACATCGAGGAAATTTCTTCAACGACTTCCGAAGGCACCAGCACTATCTATGTTAGTTTTGCATACAAAAGCGGCATGGCCGACAACATAGACAATCTCCGCAATGCTCTAGATATGGCAACAAGCCTCTTACCCGAAGACGCTGAAAAACCCATGATTCTCAAAATTGCCGAGGGGGGCTATCCGATGATGATGTTGAATGTGGGCGCCAATCGAAATCACAACGAGTTAAGGGAGTATATCGACGATGTGCTCGTGCCCTATTTCGACCAGATCAATGGAGTCGCTTATTACACAATCTCCGGCGGTGTGAAAAAATCCGTATATATTGATATTTCTCTGAATCGTCTTAATGCACACAACTTAACCCTGGGGGAAGTAAAGAAAGCTATTCTGGCTAATGGCTATGGCCAAACCCTTGGAGCCATTGAAACCAAATATAAAAACGTTGGGGTAATTCTTGATGGAGAATACAAAAACATTACGGCGATAAAGAACATCATTGTCAGTGAAAAGAAAATAAATAACAATCAGAGTGCCTATGTCCGGCTGAGGGATATCGCGGAAGTGTCATTTTCCTATGGACCGGAGAAAAGGCAGGTTTATCTCAACGGCAAGCCATCAGTGAGTATCCAGCTATTCAAGCGCAACGACTCAAATATCGTCGAAGTTTCAAAAAATATCATGAAGATGCTCAAGCACCTCGAAGGTATCAGCCCGGAAGATATTGATTTCAGTGTGACAACTGATCTCAGTGATTTCATAGGGGCAATTCTGGATACCGTTTCCGGGGCGACATTGTCAGGGGCGATAATCGCACTTTTTGTGTTGATAATTTTTCTTAGGAATTTCGCATCGGTGGTGATTGTGGCATGTTCCATTCCCATTTCCATCATATTGACAATTATGTTCATGAACTTATATGGCCTGACGTTGAATTTCATGACACTGGCCGGTCTTGCCATGGGGATAGGAATCATTGTCGACAATTCCATCGTCGTATTGGAAAACATCTATATAAAGAGAAAAAACGGTATCAGCCTGCTTCCCGCCGCAGAATATGGTACGGCTGAGATGGCCTTGCCGGTTTTGGCTTCGACCGCCACTACCGTTCTTGTCTTTTTACCCATGATTATATTCGAAAAAACGTTGGAAAACATAGGGGCATATTTCATCAATCTCGGATTCGCAGTCGTCGTGTCCGTAATAATCTCATATTTCACGGCCATCCTCCTGGTACCAGTGCTTGCGAGCAAGTTCATACCGCTCAAAATCAACAAGAAAAAGGGAATAGTCGGCAAGTTTACGGAGGCATCAGACAGGGCTTTCCTGGCTATCGAACATGGCTATGCGGCCATTGTGAAGTATATCATCATCAGGAGAAAGAGATTCATCCTTCTCATTATCGCGGTTGCGGCGGCTCCCATACTGTTTTTCCCCAGGCTGGGATTCGAGTTCCTTCCTGGTTTTGCCGCAGACGCAGTCCAATTAAAAATGCAATTTCCCAACGGTACTCTCAATGAAGAAATATTTCGCGAAACGATGCGGTTTGAACAAGAAGTAAGACCGCTATTTCCCCCGGTGAAGGACACGTCTATTGAAATTATCGGAAGTGGAGCGGTGACCAGCCTATTCGAGTCTACGAAGAACTATTCTTCCGAACTGATGATATTCTTCAAAGATTACATGAATCCCGAAGATTATGCACTGCTATTGGACGCAATCATTGAGAAGACCGAAGACTACATATATCCGATTACTGTTAGCGCATTCATGGGAGGACCTGGTTTTGGAGGAGGGTACACCCTAAAAATAAAATCAAGCGACAGGAATAAACTGAAACAGGCATCGGAAACTTTTACCAACATATTGAGCGAGCTTGAGAATTTTCAAAATGTTACCTCTAATCTGCCCTCATCAAATCTGGCCGTATCGATCGCCGTGGACAGGGAACGGACCAATGCCTATGGACTGACAGTCCGGGACGTCAGTGATGAATTGAGTTTGGCTGTTTCGGAAAATTCCGCTGGTAAATACATCCAGGGCTCCAGGGAATACGACATTGTGATGAAACTCCGCGATGAAGACCGGAAAAGGATAGATCTCATCGACCAGCTATACATAAAAACACCTGCGGCGCGATTGGCTCTTACGAATCTCACCGAAAACAACGTGGCCAGCACTGAACCGTATATCCTGAGAGAGGACGCGATAAACACGATCAAAATTTCCTTTCGGTTAGCACAAGGTTACACGATAGATAAGGCCATCGCAGATGCCAGGGCGGCCTTAGCTAACAATCCGCTTACCCTGGATGAAGACCTTACCTATTTCTTCGCGGGAGAGTTTGAGGAGAGAAACAAAAACAGAAATACAATGCTCATCATATTTCTTTTCGCCATCCTCTTCGTATTTGGCATAATGGCCAGTATGTTTGAATCCTTTTCAGACCCCTTCATCATCATTTTTACCATACCGCTTACGTTTTCCGGGGTGGTTCTCATCTACTTCCTTACAAATAGCACGATTACGAGTTTTTCACTGGCTGGATTGGTGATCCTCGTTGGAATCAGCGTCAATCATGGAATTGTCCTGGTGGACTATATCAATGTGCTCAGGAAACGCGGCAGAAATCTCGTTGATGCCATCGTTGAAGGCACAAGCAGCCGCTTACAGCCAATCCTCATGACCACACTCACAACGATGGGAGGCATGGCCCCCCTCGCCTTCACAACCAGGGCCGGCGGAGAAATGATCAAACCGCTTGCCCTTTCCCTATTTGGCGGTCTTGGAACCTCCGCTTTGCTCTCCCTGTTCTTTGTGCCGCTTATATACGGCTCGTTTCATTCCTTGAAACAGAAATTTTCTCAAAAAAGAAAGGCAAGACTTTCTCAAAGAGAATTAGAGCATGAACAGGAAATACTCGATAGCATAATCATGAAACAGGGAGATCCGCAATGAAACGGGTTGAAATTATCGCGAACCAGGAATTGCTGGCTGATTTTCTGGATCAGATGCAAAAAAAGCTTCCCCGGCAGTATTATACCATTCTCAATGTGATGCAAGGCAAAGGACGCAGAGGAGAGGCCAGGGGCGATAGCGCTTGGCCCGAAAGAAATTTCTATTGTGTAATGTTCGTGGATGAAGAAGAAACACTCAGCCGTTTGCAGAAAATTTTATTGATCTTGAGGCACGACAACCCGATGAATGCCTTCGTGACATTTGTATCCGAGGGACCGACCATACGGCTTCAAGATTACCTCCATTCAGTGAGTGCAGACGATGATGCGGACGATGACGATGAAACCGAACTGGAGAATTCGGATAGCGAGTGTCCCGTAGATTTCAGAAATTAATACCTGGGCGCACCCCTTCGGGTCGGGCTTTCCGCTCCAATGCCTTAATCCGGCAGCCTGCCCCCCGGCTCATTGCCAATCGCCGGGGCTGCTGGCGGCATTTCCGCTTCAATCCCTTGCGTGGCTGCCGCCAATCAGCAGGGCACCCCTAGACTGAAGTTTTTATCGCAAGACCACCATATTTCCATACAGGGAAAGCAATTAGCCAATTTCCCAATGTTACGTTACTGGGGATATATAGCGACTACATACTGACCCCCAAAAGATTCAGGATTACTCTTTGATGTTTTACTGGTTCTGTAACCCGCGTGAAGGATGCGGATTCTTTACAATCAAATTCAATTGTGTTTTGGCAAATAGTCGCAAGACAATTTAACGCCGTTCGGAAACTATGGACGAGTTCTCCATCGTCTGTTTGTTTTGTTGATGCTTTCGCCAGGGCTTTACCAGATTTTTCCGCAGGAGAAACGATGGATTTCTTTTTCTTCTCCCTTTCAATGGCAGAAGCTTCATCTTTAAAGAGAATGGGAGCCATCCGTTTCCGCATTTCCCATTCAACATAGTAGGCAAGCATACAAACCAATACATGTGCCCGAACCCTGTCCTCCAGGCGGTGATAAACGGGCCGTAGCTTCAAGTCCACCAACTTTATGTAGCGAAATGCCTGTTCAACGTTGGAGAGCCGTTTGTACGCAAATACAACCTTTTCGTCAGAGAGTTCTTCCGTTTTTACGCTTGTCCGTATAATGTAAAATCCATCAAGACGGGCCTCTTCCTCAATCTTTTTTTGCCGGCGGCTGTACGAGAAAGAATCATCTCCCATCGTCAATTCAAAATGCTTGCCAACCTTGAATTTATTGATGATTTTTCCTGTGCGCAAAGCTATCGTTTCTCTACCGCGCAAAGGCCGAATTATCAATACAATAATATAATAAAATTGTAATATTACATGGGGACGTTTTGAAGGCAAAACTATCTCAACTTTTTTCTATATAAGTATTTAGCCCGAAATTCCCTTAAAACTTCAGCCTAGAAAACCGTTTTTGGAATTTGGCGCATTGGCGGTGTGTTCCTCGGGCTACGCCCTGTGGTACACACCTGGTAGCGGTACACACCTGCTTAAGCGTTTGGCGGTGCGTTCCTCGGAGCTTTGCTCCTGCGGTACGCACCTGTTTACGTGAGCATTTTGACAACGTAGCAGCGAGGAAAAAGATCAAGCCAAAAACGAAATAAGGTTTTTTAGAGGTGCCCATATACATGTATATGGTCTCATGGCTGATGCTTTTCCCTGGAAGATCAATCTCAATTCTCCCTGCAATTTTCCGGGGACTCCATCCGAGTTCCAGTTTTTCAATGACATATTCACGTATAACCGGATCGCTGATCCTCTCACGTTTCCTGCTTTGTCGCCTCCGGATCTGTAACCTGCTATTGGCCCAGTATGCCTGATATCGATAGTCTTCGGCGCTGTTGTTTTTGATCTCTCTCGAAATGACCGAAGGGTTTCTATCAAGGCGACGGGCAATAGAGCGGATAGATTCTCCCCGGCGCCTGCCTGTCATAATTTCTTCTCGGTCTTCATGGGTAAGGACCCTATACAACCTCTTAGACTGTGATGTACATTGCATATAGGCGGTCGCTCCTTGTTGTGCGTTTTGTGGTTATTACACACTAACAATGGATGCCGCCTTTTTCTATCCCCCTCCGGGGAGTACCCCCCTGAGGTGGCCGGGTGTTGCTTCTCGGACATGAACGCGGGCCTAAAAAATAGTGTAGGCATTGAAATATTCCCAAAGTATATATTTACCCTCAAACCATGTAACTGGGCTGGCAAATCCATCAATACGGCTGATGTTTTCTCCTGTGAAAACCCACAGCAGAAGTGTAAACAACATGGGATAGACTACAGCTAATGAATTTGTAACTCCGAATGTTTTTAGAGAGAATGGTCTGCCAATAAATGTTTCAATCTTGTCAAGTTTATTATTTATGGCATCTCTATAGCGGGATTTCATTGATTTATTATTCCGCCGAGATATTTCTTCTAATAATTTCTTCAAATACTCCGGTTCAAGTCTTTTTGATACCTGTTTTTTTGCTATTCTCCAAATAGCCCAAACAAAACCTGCTATTGTCAATATACTCGCAATAGTATTTAAGATATCCCAACAAAACCTGCTCTTGTCAATATACCAACAATAGTATCTAAAACACTCACCTTTATGCCTCCAAATTTATGTTATTGGGTCGAGGCTCTTCCAAAAACCGGTTATTTTGAAAGACCCCCATAAATCGAGATTTTCCCTTTCACACCTCGACACCACTAGGATATCGAAGATTCATAGACAACCGTAACCAGCTTCCCCCGAAAGGCCACACCCAAAACGAGGTTTTTCTCGGGATTCCATTTGGCCTTAATCCCGGAGGAATACCGCTCCAATGCCTGGGAGAGTGCCTCCTCTGCCGTCGGAGCAAGCAGAGCATCCTCGGCGGCCTGCTTTAGCTCAAACAAAATGACCTTTTGCGCCCGCTTGCCCCTGCGGGCGCGGCTGATCAGAGTTAGGTCGGCCCTTCCCGTGCCGTACTCGCGGTTACTCTCCACCAAAAAGTCATCGCCCATATAGGCCAGTATCCCCAAAAGCAACCCGTGGTAGAACATCTCGCCGCTCTTCCCGGCCATGTCATGATAGCTGGCCATAACCATAAGTATCCTCGTAAGGCTCTCCTCAATCCTCAAGGGCTCCAGCTCCTTCACGCCGGTAACGAAGTTCAGAAAATCATCATCTCCCCTCAACTCCTCCTCCAGCCAGGTGATGATGATGTCGCTGTAGGCGGTGTAAACTTCTTTGTTGGGTATAGCCAGGCGATAGGTCTGATGGTATTCACCCTGCCGCCTGTCAGAGGCCTTCAAATAACCGCTGTGAAGGAGAAAACTCCAGGCTGCATCCCGGTTTCTTTCGATCTGGGGATAGGCGATGTTGGTGAAAACCCTCTTGCGCACTTCCTCTCCCTTGAGCAACCGCAACACCGTCTCGCGGGAGGATGTTTTGTCCATCTGGAGGGTCTTTTGGACCAGGTGGGTACTGCTGGTGTTTACCCAGTAGGGGCGCAGTCCAGCGGAGGGTTTCTTCAGGTAGTTTACAATGCTCCAGGGGTTGTAAATGACGGTGTCGTTACCAAAAACGTAGCCGTTATACCATTTTCCTATGCTGTCCATCTCCCCCTGCAACCCAAAATGAGATGCCATTTGTCTCACCTCATCCTCGGTGAATCCAAAACAATCCTCCATTTCGGGATCGGTAATGGTTGAGACCGAAGGATTGTTGAAATCGCTGAAGATGCTCTCCTGGGCCACCTTAAGAATGCCGATGACCACCGCCTGTTTGAGGCTGGGATTGTCCTTGAAGGATTGTGCCATAAAACTGCGGATGAAGGCGATCATCTCATCGTAGAACCCGTTGGTGTAGGCGGCGTGCAGGGGGGTGTCGTACTCGTCCAGGAGGATGTAGACCGGTTTGTTGTAGGCACGCACTAACCAGGCGGAAAGGTATTTAATCGATTGCCCACAATCCTGGTCTGTGCCTTTTTGCTGCAGTATTTTGATAAAGTACTTTTGATCTACCTCATCCAATAACCCGCTACTTTGAATGTATTGATGCCTGCGAAACTCGTTGGAAAGCATGTTCTTGATGAGAACCATGCAGTTTTCATGTGTCGTTTCCTTGGCATCCTTAAAACTGATATGTATCACCGGATACTGCCCCATATACTTGCCGCATTGGGGATGGCTCGATATGGACATGCCCTCAAACAGAGGGGCATTGGGCAATTCATCGCCGTTTCCGCCGTTATCGCCGGGCAGAGGAGCCTCGAAGAAGTAGCGGATCATGCTCAGGTTCAGGGTTTTCCCGAAACGCCGGGGCCGGGTAATGAGGTGTACTTCACTTGGATTATCGATAAGGTGTGCGATAAGATGGGTTTTATCGACAAAGTAGCAATCATTATCTAAGAATTTTTTGAAATCGGATATCCCCTGCACCAGTTTCTTTTTCACAGTGTTGTAGAACTTACCATGGTTTGGGGGGATTGTCTATGACAGGTTCAAAGTCATAGACAACCTTTAGGGCACCTCTACCCTCCCCCCATTTAGTTCTTGACTCAATCTTTTCCGCCTGTCTGCGTGTTCTGCACGCAGACAGGCCGTCTTGTATCGAGGCTCTTTCGCAAGCCGCTTCTTTAAAAATCCTCTGATATTTGGGAAATTAGATCCCTTGAACACAAACGGAAAAATTTATATAATCTGTTCGATCACATAAAGAAAAGGAGTATTCCCATGGCTCTAAAGAATTTAGGCAGGGGGCGGCCATTTTTTACCCTCATCGCGTTGATTTTACTGATTTCTGGAGGGCCCCACTTCGGCCAGAGTAGCCGCAGCCGTGTCGCGCTGGTAATCGGAAACGGTGCGTACACCCAGGTCCCGGCCCTGCGCAACCCGGTGAACGATGCGCAGGACATAGCGGCGACCCTGGAGAATTTGGGCTACACCGTGAACCGGGCCCTCGATGCCTCCAGGGGTGAAATGCAGCGGGCGGTGGATGCCTTTCAGGCGGCGGCCTCCCGGCGGAATGTGGAGGTGGCCCTGTTCTACTACGCAGGACATGGGGTGGAGCACGAAGGCGTGAACTACATGATCCCCGTCGGCGCCGACATCGGCGACGAATACGAACTTATCGACCAGGGCCTAAGCGTGGAACGGATTACCGCGGCCATGGAACGAAGCCAGGCGGCCTTCAACATGGTGGTGATGGATGCCTGCCGGGACAACCCCTTCTTCACCAGCGGCCGCAGCTCCTCCGGCCGGGGACTGGCAGCCATGAGCGGCCGCGGCAAGGGAAGCATGATCGTCTTTGCCACCAGCCCCGGCGATGTAGCCGCCGACGGCCAGGGCCGCAACAGCCCCTTCACCACCGCCTTTATCGAGCATGCCGCTACGCCGGGTTTGGAGGTCAGCGCCCTGATGCGCCAGGTTAACGGCACCGTGCGTGAATTAACCGGCGGCAAACAGACCCCCTGGTTCAACGCCTCCTACACCGGCGAGGTCTATCTTGGCGCCCTGGAGGATTTAGCAGGGGCCACTAATCGGATAGGCGCCGTCAACAGTGAAATAGCGGCACTGGAGGATGAAATTGCCCAAAGGGAAAAAGCCATCGCCGCCGCCCGCAGTCAGGCGGAGAAGAGACGCCTCGAGGCCGAGCAGCAGCGGGCCCGGGCCGAAGAGGCCGCCCGGCGCATGCAGTCCAAACAGTTGCAGGAAATAGCCCTCCGGGCCCGGGAGACATTGGACCAGCAGGAGGCCGATCAGGCCCTGCGGAAGCAGTTGGAACAGCAGTTGGCCGGCCAGCGGGCCGCCCTGACCAAGCAGGCGCAGGAACGCCGGGCCCGGCTGGAGGAACTCAAGGCCCAGGGCGGCGCCGCAGAGGGCGCCTGGGACCAGCTCATCGGCATCACAAACCTGAAAACGGCCCTTGCCGATGTCAACGCCCGCTTTGACGAAGCCCTAAGCCGCATGGAAGGCGAGGTAACGGCCCTCTACGACCAGCAGGTGGATGCCATTCGGGAAAACAACCCCAAGGAGCCCTTTGAGTCCCAGGAGGAATACGAGGAATACATCGCCGAACTCAGCGCCGAGGTGCGAAGCAGGCAGAAGATCGAACTGGAACAGCGCCGGGGGGAACTGAACAAAACCCGCAGCGCTGAAACCGCCGGATTAAGCGAACAGCTCGCCCAGGCCAGGGCCGAACTGAGTTCCAGCCGCTTCGTCCTGGGGGCCGGCTCCACCGCCGTCAAAGTGGCCGCCTTCAACATCGGCGACAAGAGTTTCCCCATGGAAGTCAGCGCAAGAGACGGGGAAGCCATCGCCTTCAGCATACCCGTGTCCTACAGCCTCAAAGGCGGGGGCAGCAGCGCCCTGAGAGAGGAATATTACCGGGTGTACAGCGCCGATCAATCCGGCGGCCTGGCGGGGGAACTGAGCTACAGGGCCTTCGAACTCTACCCCGACATCTGGGCCCTCCAGCCGGAGGACACAAAGGTGGTCAACCTGCTGGAGGACGACGCCGTTCTCACCCGATCCGGCGGCGCCGGGGGCGCCCTGCTGGTAAGCGTATCGGAGGGGGCGCCCCGAAAACTCACCGCGGCCCTCCTCATAGAATCGGGCACCGGCGGGGAGGCCCGGCTGAAAATCGACGGCAAGGACGCAGGGAGCACCCCCCATCTGTACCTGGCAGCCGGTGAAACAGACCTTGGGACGCTCAGGGCCGAATTTCAATGGCCCGGCGGCGACAGCCGCACCTACGCCCTATCCCTCCAGGCCGGAGTCAACGCCGTCGCATCGGCCACCCCGGAGAGCCTGGAACACCTCGGCATGGCGGTCTTCAGCGGCCTGCCCGCCGAAACAGAGGTGAACCTGGATGGAACAACCCGGCAGGCCCAGGACGGCCTGGCGCTGTTCACCCTGCCCGAAGGCCGTTACGATTACCGCCTGGACGGCCCATGGCTCTTCGAGAGCGGCAGCGGCAGGGTGGAAATAGCCGGCCTTGAAAACCCCCTGGCGGCGGTGAACCTGGCCGATACGGGAGCCCGGACCGCCGCCGAAATAAGCCTGCCCCTGGCCGCAATCGCCGAAACACTGCCTGCCAAAGTGAGCTTAGACGTCCGCCTCTACCAGAACGACGGACAGGAGGTTCCCATGAGCCTAAAGGGCAGCGCCGAGACCCTGCTGATCCATGCCCCCGCAGGCCGGTACCAACTGGCCCTAAGCCGCAGCGACGATCCCTACAACGCCCGCATAAGCCCGATCCATGCCCCAGGTCAACAGAGAACCGAACACCGCATAGAAGAACTGCCCCTCTCGGCCCACACCCAGTGGGAACGGGCCCAAGCCGCCCTCGAGGGGGTGGAAAGACAGATGAAAAATCGTAAACCCCGCACCGCCCTGGGTGCCACCCTTCTGGGTATTGGGGCCGCAGGCTTAGGAACCGCCATCCTCAGTTCCCTCATGGGTCAGGAGGCGCTGAACACCTACAACGACGGGGTAACCTTCTCGGACTTCAGCGATGCCCGAGCCGCAATAGACACCTGGAACGGAGCCTTCATCGCCGGAGCCGTCGCCGGCGGCCTGGGCATTGTCGCCGGGACAGTCCTGTCACTCGGCCCCTCCAAGGCCAAACTGGAACATCAACGAAACGATTTACAGTTGAAAATTGAACTTTACGGCGGCGAGTACCAGGCCCTGCTGTCGGAACAGCCGCTCTACGGACGCGGGAAATAGAAGGAAGACGAATCATGTTAAACGGAAAACTCAATGGGAAATTATTTTCGATTATTCGGGCGTTCCCCCGCCTTCGGCGGGGTCGGGCTACTCCAGGCTCCGCTATCGCTTCGGCCTCGCCTGGCGGCGAGTCTGCCCCCGCTGCCGCGGGGGCACCTTCCGCATCCCTAACGCGCTCTCGCAGGGCGGAAAAAACCGCCAGGCCCGCCCTTGCCCTCATCGCCGCGCTGCTGCTGTCAGGCTGTCCGGGGGATCTCTTGAAGCAGATGGACAACCCCCGGGATCCGCAAGCCCCGAGCTATCAGGGCTTTTCTACGGTTAAGGCTGTGGATGACTTAGAGGCGCATACCCCGGAGGATGGAGCTGAGATTGTCGATCCAATTTTTACGGTTAACGAATTGTTGGATGCGGAGAGTTACCGCCTGCAAATAGCCACGGCTCCCAGTTTTGATGACGGCAGCATAATCTACGATAAAGACAGTTTTCCTGAGAGGGTTTTTAATGTCGGCATCTCTTTGACTGGAGGAAAAAGCTATTCATGGCGGGCCGCGGCCAGGAAGGATGGCTCATGGGGCAAGTGGACCATACCGCGGGCATTCAGACTGACAACAACATACACGGCCTGGAGTCCTGTAGATGGCAGCACAACTACGGATACCACACCGACATTCACCTGGAAAGCGATGCCCGGCGTATCCTCCTACCAGATATGTATAGCCGACAGCGCGGTGAAACTGGACACCTCTCCTTCTATTGATGTAACGGGTGTGTCATATACGCCGACATCAGCATTGACAAACTTGCAGGCCCACTACTGGCGTGTGCGGGCGAAGAATGGAGACGGGCATTATGGGGCCTGGAGTGCAATCAACAGTCTATCGGTAAACTGGGGCACAGTAAGCGGCCTGAGCCCCTCGGACGGGGTCACAACCACTGACACCACCCCCGCCCTAAGTTGGAATGCGGTGCCTGATGCGGCGGGTTATGAATTGCAGATAGCCGGAAGCGAAGTGGGGTTGGCCAATGCACAATCGGTGGAAGTGAGCAGAAGCAGTTACACGCCGACAACGGCCTTGACGAACAATACGACGCATCATTGGCGTGTGCGGGCTGTGGACGGCGACGGGCAGTATGGGACCTGGAGTGCGGTACAGAGTCTGGCGGTAAATATCGGTGTAGTAAGCGGCCTGAGCCCCTCGGACGGGATCACAACCACGGACACCACGCCTGCCTTGAGCTGGAATGCGGTGTCTGGAGCGGCGGGTTACGAGGTGCAGATAGCAGGCAGCGAAGCGGGGCTGGCCAGTGCTCAGGCGGTGGAAGTGAGCGCAGCCAGTTACACGCCTTCAACGGCCTTGACGAACAATCAGAACCACTACTGGCGTGTGCGTGCGAAGGATGGGGACGGGCAGTTTGGGGCCTGGAGTGCAATCAACAGTCTATCGGTAAACTGGGGCACAGTAGGCGGCTTGAGTCCCTCGGACGGGGTCACAACCACGGACACCACGCCTGCCTTAAGCTGGAATGCGGTGTCTGGAGCGGCGGGTTACGAAGTGCAGATAGCCGCCAGCGAAGCGGGGCTGGCCAGTGCGCAGGCGGTGGAAGTGAGCGGAACCAGTTACACGCCTTCAACGGCCTTGACGAACAATCAGAACCACTACTGGCGTGTGCGTGCGAAGGATGGGGACGGGCAACATGGAGCCTGGAGCGCAATCAACAGTCTATCGGTAAACTGGGGAGCAGTAAGCGGCCTGAGTCCCGCCGATGGGGCAACAACCACGGACACCACGCCTGCCTTAAGCTGGAATGCGGTGGAGGGAGCGGCGGGTTACGAGGTGCAGATAGCCGACAGCGAAGCGGGGTTGGCCAGTGCACAATCGGTGGAAGTGAGTGCAGCCAGTTACACGCCGACAACGGCCTTGACGAACAATACGACGCATCATTGGCGTGTGCGGGCTGTGGACGGCGACGGGCAGTATGGGACCTGGAGCGCGATACAGCGTCTGGCGGTAAATATCGGTGCAGTAAGCGGCCTGAGCCCCTCGGACGGGATCACAACCACGGACACCACCCCGGCCTTGAGCTGGAATGCGGTGCCTGGAGCGGCGGGTTATGAGGTTCAGATAGCCGACAGCGAAGCGGGGGTGGCTAATGCTCAGGCGGTGGAAGCGGGCGGAACCAGTTACACGCCGACAACGGCCTTGACGAACAATACGACGCATCATTGGCGTGTGCGGGCGAAGGATGGGGATGGGCAGTATGGGATCTGGAGCGCAATCAACAGTCTATCGGTAAACTGGGGCACAGTAAGCGGCCTGAGCCCCTCCAGCACCACCGACACCACGCCTGCCTTGAGCTGGAATGCGGTGCCTGGAGCGGCGGGTTACGAAGTGCAGATAGCCGCCAGCGAAGGGGGGCTGGCCAATTCCGTAGCCATAGATGTAACGGAGGCATCGTATACCCCTGCAACGGCATTGACAAACTTGCAGACCCACTACTGGCGAGTGCGGGCAAAGGATGGGGCTGGGCAGTACGGGGCCTGGAGTGGGGTTCAGAGCCTGGGGGTCTTCATGCTGGAAACCGTCTACGTAGAAGGCGGCAGCTTCCAAATGGGCTCCACGGCAGGATATAGCGATGAGAAGCCCGTCCACCAGGTGACGGTGAGTACGTTTTATATGAGCAGGTACGAGGTGACGCACGGACACTATCTGGAGTTTCTGAACGGAGCCGGGGTGTCCGCCGCCGGGAGATTGAACGGCAACGAGGTAATAGACATGGACGACAGTGATGTGGCTTTCAGCCATAACGGGACGCTGTTCAGCTTTTCCGGTTCGGAGTATGCGGACAGCATCGACTGTCCAGTGATGGAGGTGACATGGTACGGAGCGGCGGAGTATGCCAACTGGCTGAGCGCGGAGTCCAGCCTGACGAAGGTCTACACGATAAACGGAACCAGCGTAACGGCAGACTGGGACGCAAACGGCTACAGACTGCCCACAGAGGCCGAATGGGAGTATGCGGCCCGTGGAGGCAATGCCTCTAAAGGGTACCTTTACGCAGGAAGCAATAATGTTGGAGAAGTGGCCTGGTATGAAGATAACAGCGGGAATGAAACCCATCCTGTGGGCGGGAAGGCTCCCAATGAGCTGGGCCTCTATGACATGAGCGGGAACGTGCGGGAGTGGTGCTGGGACTGGGATGGGTCTTATTCTTCGGGGAGTCAGAGCGATCCCAGGGGACCCGCTTCGGGCTCGAACCGTGTTTTTCGCGGCGGCAGTTGGATCAATAGCGCCTGGTACCTGCGTTCGGCCAACCGCAGCAGCTTTAGCCCGGGCAATAGCATCTACTACCTGGGTTTCCGGCTTGTTCGGCGTGAGTTTTGAAAGCATCCGGCAGCATGACAGCCGGAGAAAGAGGAGGCCGTTCCAGCCGAAACAGCCGAAAAGGCCGAAGGATGAGGCCGAAACGGCTGGAGAGACTGGAACGGCGGGAAGGTGCGAATATTTTGACCGCGAATGCGGTCAAAATATTCGATTTTTTGGCGATGTGATGGGTGCTTGGTGTGCAGTATATTCTTTTCGGGCGTGGCGGGGAGAAGGAAGTAGATGGCTTTCAAGGTCTTCTGCAATGTGCCCCGGCCCCGCCGCAGGAATTTTCAACCGCCGGAATCATCAATCCTCTTACAACACCGCAACTAGAGTTTATCAATCTCCGCCTGGGTTAATCCGGTTGTCTTGCATATTATAGCGGAGGCAACACCGGCTTCCTTCAACTTTTTGGCGGTTTGTTTGACGCCTTTCTGCATACCTTTCTGAATGCCTTCCTGAATGCCTTCCTGAATGCCTTCCTGAATACCTTCCTGCCGGCCTTCCTGCCGGCCTTCCTGAATGCCTTCCTGTCGGCCTTCCTGCCGGCCCAACTGTTGTCCGGCTAGCTCTCCCTCTTTCCATGCCTGCTCAAGTTTCGGTCTGACAAGTTCTGTCACATCGGCAACGGCTCCCATGTTCTCCACCTCCATTTCCTCAAAGAGTCCCATTCTCATTTTATACCCTGAGAGCAATTTGTCAATTATCTCCTGAGAATAACAGGCGCTCTGTATCTCGGCCTCCCCGGAAATCCTGCCAGTTTCTCGGCAGAATTCGGATAAGAATATCCCGTCAGGGCCGGAAATATCAATTCTTTCGATGTTGATGATATGAATCTGGTACATCGCATAGTTTCCGACAAAATGCCCGCGCTGCACCTCTGTGAACAGGTCTTTATATGTGCGGATAAACTTCTTTGGCGTGCGGGAGCAGATAAGGGTTATGGTGGTATTTCCGTAATTCGAATCGGCCTGCTCTTGCAGGTATTAACCTAAAAAAAGCAGTTAACCCTCAAATTCTACTGAAGGACAAACTCCTGTGGAACTTTGAGCGGACGATTTTCAAGAAAATACTGAAAGGCTATACTCAAAATCATTCGGTACAATCCAAACTCTTTCAACTGCTCCGCATTCTCGCTTATCCATTGGAGAATACGGTTTACTTGAGTCATTAAATGTCGGATTTTTTTGTAATGACCATGAATGCTCGTTAGCTTAAGAAACAAATTCCTTCCATGACTAATCAGGCGGCCTGGACCCTTCAAGAATAGTGATCGGCTGGTTCTGGCTTCATAATGTTTGTGCGGCATCACAAGGCGAATGAAGATACTCCACCAGTTATAACAAAGGGCTATTATACGAGCCATAACACGACAACGTGTTATATCTTGAGTCGTAAAGCCTGCCCATCCCCATTGGTTCTTCATTTCATCAAAAGTGTTCTCTGCATCTGCACGATCACGATAGTGTGCCGCTATTGTCAGTAATTCATCATCCAATTCTGTCACCAATACAGCATACTCATAGATATCTCTTTTACTCTCACCAATATCGAAAAGATAATCTTCCTTCGCAAATGGTGGTGTAGACTTTATCGTTCTGATATGCCTCCTTAAGACGATAACCCGACGACTTCGACTCCAGCCTGAAAGGCAAAGTCGGCTTTCTACACCCTCCCAGCCTTGCCCCGCACAGGACCAGTCATCCCTGGTGAGTAATTGATTGATTAAAACCTTGAAATACCGGCTTTTACGTAGCTTAAACCCTCGTTCAATGAGTCAAAGCAACACCGGCGACATATTCATAAGGGGTCAGAAAGCCAGGGCGCTTCCTGGGACGTGTGTTTAACCTGTATTCGAGCATAGCCACATCTTCATCGGAGATCAAGGCATCGTTGGTCTTTTTAGGCCAAACTCGGCGAGTCAGACCGACGGCATTCTCAACACGGCCCTTTTCCCAGGAGCTGTAGGGATTACAGAAATAAGTATTGATCCCCTACACACTAACAATGGATGCCGCCTTTTTCTATCCCCCTCCGGGGGTACCCCCCGGAGGGGGCCGGGTGTTGCTTCTCGGACTTGAACGCGGGGTAAAAACACTCCAGAGGCTCTTCCAAAAATAACCGAGTTTTGGAAGAGCCTCAGTTCTTGACTCGAACTTTTCCGCCGCTACTGCACGGACAGTCCTGTTGCCTCGCTAATAAAATCGGGGAGGGCTCCCATTTCTTTGAGCTTCCTTGCGGTTTCCAGAGCCTTTTGTTCCATACCCTCCTCACGGCCCTCCTCACGGCCCTCCGCTTTAGCCGTCTCTATGGCATCCCTCTCCGAGGCCAGAAGCATGAGGTATTTTTCATAGGCCTTGCGTTCTTCCATGGACATCTTGAGCAGATTGAGCTTCCCCCTGGCTTTTTGAATGTTCTTGGACCGAAAGGAATCCTCTATCTTCTCATGTTTGAAGAAGTACACCCATTCATCGACATCTTCCTTGACCACATCCTTGAATCTTTCCAATTCAATAAGATAGTATTCCGGATACATATTGGGTTTGACCTGCACCGTCCTAACCGCCCGGTTGTTCTCATCTGTAATGTTTTTCACTTGCCTCACCACCAGGGTTTCACCGGTGTGAACGCCTTTGAACTCCGTTCGTCCGTGATAGAGGTAATCCTCGCCCGTTCCCAGATTGAAATACATTATGCTGATGGAAATGACTTTTTTGATTTCTTTGTATGGTTCTCCCATCTGAAGGTTTTCCACCACCGTTTTACAGGTTCCGAACAGGAGCCTTTCAAGATAGTCGGATTCCGTTTCGGCCTGAACTTCAATGATGATGTGTTCATTGTCCTTGTCGCGCGCCAGGATGTCGACCCGGTTGAATTTCTGTTTTTCCATCTCCTGGTTGGATTCGCTTTCCAGGATCTGTTCAACGATAATCTCCTTTTTGAGCAGGGAAGTGAGAAATCCTTCAAGGATGTCGAAATTGGCCTTGTCTCTTAGGATATTTTTCATGGCCCAGTCAAATCGGATGAGCCGCTGGGGGTCGTTCATGATATTACCACCTTCCAGGATGAAGGTAGGGATAAATGGCATGCATGTCAACCTGGTAATTTAATGGACGAGGCTACAGAGAATGGAGATACCTGGGGCTTGCTTAAGAAGTCATCACGCCACTTACTTCCTACGAATTTTTTAGGTGTCCTTAATCGCTCTTATTTAATCTGCGAAAATCTGCGTAATCTGCGGATAAATTAGGCTTTGATTTCGCGGGGGCTCCCTCTCCTGAAGAAAAATGCCTGGTGTATTCTGATTCAAGCTCATGAAGAACACTCATCGATTATCGGCGTTGTTGATATTTACTACGTGACATAAAGAGTTGTCAAAGAACTTCCCTGTGTTTAAGTCGAAATTCCAACAGTTACCGGCTTTTGGAATTCCCTCGTTTTCTTTTTAGAGGCGCCCTTTAGGAATATTCTCTACCTCTTGCGCGGACAGTCCTGTTGCCTCGCTAATAAAATCGGGGAGGGCTCCCATTTCTTTGAGCTTCCTTGCGGTTTCCAGAGCCTTTTGTTCCATACCCTCCTCACGGCCCTCCTCACGGCCCTCCTCACGGCCCTCCTCACGGCCCTCCGCTTTAGCCGTCTCTATGGCATCCCTCTCCGAGGCCAGAAGCATGAGGTATTTTTCATAGGCCTTGCGTTCTTCCATGGACATCTTGAGCAGATTGAGCTTCCCCCTGGCTTTTTGAATGTTCTTGGACCGAAAGGAATCCTCTATCTTCTCATGTTTGAAGAAGTACACCCATTCATCGACATCTTCCTTGACCACATCCTTGAATCTTTCCAATTCAATAAGATAGTATTCCGGATACATATTGGGTTTGACCTGCACCGTCCTAACCGCCCGGTTGTTCTCATCTGTAATGTTTTTCACTTGCCTCACCACCAGTGTTTCACCGGTGTGAACGCCTTTGAACTCCGTTCGTCCGTGATAGAGGTAATCCTCGCCCGTTCCCAGATTGAAATACATTATGCTGATGGAAATGACTTTTTTGATTTCTTTGTATGGTTCTCCCATCTGAAGGTTTTCCACCACCGTTTTACAGGTTCCGAACAGGAGCCTCTCAAGATAGTCGGATTCCGTTTCGGCCTGAACTTCAATGATGATGTGTTCATTGTCCTTGTCGCGCGCCAGGATGTCGACCCGGTTGAATTTCTGTTTTTCCATCTCCTGGTTGGATTCGCTTTCCAGGATCTGTTCAACGATAATCTCCTTTTTGAGCAGTGAAGTGAGAAATCCTTCAAGGATGTCGAAATTGGCCTTGTCTCTTAGGATATTTTTCATGGCCCAGTCAAATCGGATGAGCCGCTGGGGGTCGTTCATGATATTACCACCTTCCAGGATGAAGGTAGGGATAAATGGCATGCATGTCAACCTGGCAATTTAATGGACGAGGCTACAGAAGATGGAGATACCTGGGGCTTGCTTAAAAAGTCATCACGCCACTTACTTCCTACGAATTTTTTAGGTGTCCTTAATCGCTCTTATTTAATCTGCGAAAATCTGCATAATCTGCGGATAAATTAGACTTTGATTTCGCGGGGGCTCCCTCTCCTGAAGAAAAACGCCTGGTGTATTCTGATTCAAGCTCATGAAGAACACTCATTAATTATCGGCGTTGTTGATATTTACTGTGTGACATAAAGAGTTGTCAAAGAACTCCCCTGTGTTTAAGTCGAAATTCCAACAGTTACCGGCTTTTGGAATTCCCTCGTTTTCTTTTTAGAGGTGCCCTTTAGGAATATTCTCTACCTCTTGCACGGACAGTCCTGTTGCCTCGCTAATAAAATCGGGGAGGGCTCCCATTTCTTTGAGCTTCCTTGCGGTTTCCAGAGCCTTTTGTTCCATACCCTCCTCACGGCCCTCCGCTTTAGCCGTCTCTATGGCATCCCTCTCCGAGGCCAGAAGCATGAGGTATTTTTCATAGGCCTTGCGTTCTTCCATGGACATCTTGAGCAGATTGAGCTTCCCCCTGGCTTTTTGAATGTTCTTGGACCGAAAGGAATCCTCTATCTTCTCATGTTTGAAGAAGTACACCCATTCATCGACATCTTCCTTGACCACATCCTTGAATCTTTCCAATTCAATAAGATAGTATTCCGGATACATATTGGGTTTGACCTGCACCGTCCTAACCGCCCGGTTGTTCTCATCTGTAATGTTTTTCACTTGCCTCACCACCAGTGTTTCACCGGTGTGAACGCCTTTGAACTCCGTTCGTCCGTGATAGAGGTAATCCTCGCCCGTTCCCAGATTGAAATACATTATGCTGATGGAAATGACTTTTTTGATTTCTTTGTATGGTTCTCCCATCTGAAGGTTTTCCACCACCGTTTTACAGGTTCCGAACAAGAGCCTTTCAAGATAGTCGGATTCCGTTTCGGCCTGAACTTCAATGATGATGTGTTCATTGTCCTTGTCGCGCACCAGGATGTCGACCCGGTTGAATTTCTGTTTTTCCATCTCCTGGTTGGATTCGCTTTCCAGGATCTGTTCAACGATAATCTCCTTTTTGAGCAGTGAAGTGAGAAATCCTTCAAGGATGTCGAAATTGGCCTTGTCTCTTAGGATATTTTTCATGGCCCAGTCAAATCGGATGAGCCGCTGGGGGTCGTTCATGATATTACCACCTTCCAGGATGAAGGTAGGGATAAATGGCATGCATGTCAACCTGGTAATTTAATGGACGAGGCTACAGAAGATGGAGATACCTGGGGCTTGCTTAAGAAGTCATCACGCCACTTACTTCCTACGAATTTTTTAGGTGTCCTTAATCGCTCTTATTTAATCTGCGAAAATCTGCGTAATCTGCGGATAAATTAGGCTTTGATTTCGCGGGGGCTCCCTCTCCTGAAGAAAAATGCCTGGTGTATTCTGATTCAAGCTCATGAAGAACACTCATTAATTATCGGCGTTGTTGATATTTACTACGTGACATAAAGAGTTGTCAAAGAACTTCCCTGTGTTTAAGTCGAAATTCCAACAGTTACCGGCTTTTGGAATTCCCTCGTTTTCTTTTTAGAGGCGCCCTTTAGGAATATTCTCTACCTCTTGCACGGACAGTCCTGTTGCCTCGCTAATAAAATCGGGGAGGGCTCCCATTTCTTTGAGCTTCCTTGCGGTTTCCAGAGCCTTTTGTTCCATACCCTCCTCACGGCCCTCCTCACGGCCCTCCTCACGGCCCTCCGCTTTAGCCGTCTCTATGGCATCCCTCTCCGAGGCCAGAAGCATGAGGTATTTTTCATAGGCCTTGCGTTCTTCCATGGACATCTTGAGCAGATTGAGCTTCCCCCTGGCTTTTTGAATGTTCTTGGACCGAAAGGAATCCTCTATCTTCTCATGTTTGAAGAAGTACACCCATTCATCGACATCTTCCTTGACCACATCCTTGAATCTTTCCAATTCAATAAGATAGTATTCCGGATACATATTGGGTTTGACCTGCACCGTCCTAACCGCCCGGTTGTTCTCATCTGTAATGTTTTTCACTTGCCTCACCACCAGTGTTTCACCGGTGTGAACGCCTTTGAACTCCGTTCGTCCGTGATAGAGGTAATCCTCGCCCGTTCCCAGATTGAAATACATTATGCTGATGGAAATGACTTTTTTGATTTCTTTGTATGGTTCTCCCATCTGAAGGTTTTCCACCACCGTTTTACAGGCTCCGAACAAGAGCCTTTCAAGATAGTCGGATTCCGTTTCGGCCTGAACTTCAATGATGATGTGTTCATTGTTCTTGTCGCGTGCCAGAATGTCGACTCGGTTGAATTTCTGTTTTTCCATCTCCTGGTTGGATTCGCTTTCCAGGATCTGTTCAACGATAATCTCCTTTTTGAGCAGTGAAGTGAGAAATCCTTCAAGGATGTCGAAATTGGCCTTGTCTCTTAGGATATTTTTCATGGCCCAGTCAAATCGGATGAGCCGCTGGGGGTCGTTCATGATATTACCACCTTCCAGGATGAAGGTAGGGATAAATGGCATGTATGTCAACCTGGTAGTTTAATGGACGAGGCTACAGAAGATGGAGATACCTGGGGCTTGCTTAAAAAGTCATCACGCCACTTACTTCCTACGAATTTTTTAGGTGTCCTTAATCGCTCTTATTTAATCTGCGAAAATCTGCGTAATCTGCGGATAAATTAGACTTTTACTCAAATTCTACTGAAGAACAAACTCCTTTGGAACTTTGAGCGGACGATTTTCAAGAAAATACTGAAAAGCTATACTCAAAATCATTCGGTACAATCCAAACTCTTTCAACTGCTCCGCATTCTCGCTTATCCATTGGAGAATACGGTTTACTTGAGTCATTAAATGTCGGATTTTTTTGTAATGACCATGAATGCTCGTTAGCTTAAGAAACAAATTCCTTCCATGACTAATCAGGCGGCCTGGACCCTTCAAGAATAGTGATCAGCTGGTTCTGGCTTCATAATGTTTGTGCGGCATCACAAGGCGAATGAAGATACTCCGCCAGTTATAACAAAGGGCTATTATACGAGCCATAACACGACAACGTGTTATATCTTGAGTCGTAAAACCTGCCCATCCCCATTGATTCTTCATTTCATCAAAAGTGTTCTCTGCATCTGCACGATCACGATAGTGTGCCGCTATTGTCAGTTATTCATCATCTATATCAAGGGCACCTCTAAAAAACCTTATTTCGTTTCTGGCTTGATCTTTTTCCTCTCTGCTGCGTTGCCAAAATGCTCACGTAAGCAGGTGCGTACCACAGGAGCAAAGCTCCGAGGAACGCACCGCCAACCGCTTAGGCTACGCTCCGCTTTTGCCGCCTTGCATCAAGAAAAAATTTAATCAGGTGTGTACCGCTACCAGGTGTGTACCGCAGGGCGTAGCCCGAGGAACACACCGCCACAGGGCTTAGACCGAGGAACACACCGCCAATGCGCCAAATTCCAAAAACGGTTTTTAGAGGTACCCTGGACATTAGGGGCTTCTTCATGAGCATAGACTAAAACCTGCTGATTGGCAGATTACAGACTTTTCTACGAGAGAAATACCATATAACATGGCGCATGCACCAGATGCCTTCTCGTCGCTCCGCTCCTGCGAGGGCGCAGGTGATGCGGTTGTTAGTGAAACAGAAGGTTGATCGTTCTCTGATCCCTTATCTTCATTGTGGGCGGAAACGTCGAAGAAAACGGACTCTTATTCCTCATAGAACTGGTATAGAGCAAAGACCCCCTGAGATAGGTAGCCGAACAGAGATAGGCCACTGGGGTGGTTAGTTGTTCACCCAATCCTGTATCATTTTTATATCCTTCTTGCTGTAGCGGCCTATATCACAACTTTTAGGTATGAATGGCCGTATTAAGCCATTGGCATTTTCATTACTTCCCCGTTCCCACGATGAGTATGGGTGCGCAGGGTAAATAGTCGCTCTCTTGCAAATTAAATATGACTCTGCGACATCAGTTGCTTGTGAATTCGGAATAAGTTTTAACTGATACTATAAAAATATTCCTCTTCACTATAGTCAGCTTCTCTTTGCTCTTTAACGCGAGATAGAGAGAGAGCATTCTTGTCTATTTTGGCATACTGCCCCTCTCTTGTTTTGCGTAAAAAGGTCAACAATGCTTCCTTTTCCTTTTTTGCTGTTTGCTTCATATCCTTTTCCTCCCGTTATAAAATTATTTGTCTCCCTGTTTGCATTTCTATATTATTTCTTACTCCTGAAAGGTCTATTTCAAATCCACAGCCACATGCTAATTTCCCGTTTTCAGGAAATGGCTTCCTTCCCTTGACTTTAAAGTCTTTATCAATTTTCTGGTCCTTGACAAGCTTAGCATATATTTTATGAACAGCTCCACACTTTGGACATTTCTGATCGATCTCAACAACAACAGAAGGGACTTGATTTTTTGGAACCTGTTGCGGCGCGCCTGTTTGCGCGGCATGTCTAAATATCTTACCGTCTTGAGTTGCGAAAATCTTAAAGGCAGATGTGCTATGAAAAAGCAATCTACAGACAGTCTGAATTCTATTCACAACATCAGATAATTTTTCATTCGCTTCTATTCTTTTTATTTTCAAACCGATTGATTCCAAATCAGCAGCCTTTATAGACCTTCCATGTGTTCTCCATTTAGATCGGTCTGTTAAATCTTTTGCAATTCTCTCAGCTTGCTCCTGTTTCATTTTCTTTGTGACTGGAGTATTGTTTGTCTCTGTAACTTTCCAGTTTTTAAATTTGAAATTAATTAGCCATTCTACAACTAAATCTTTGGCATATTCTAGCGCATGAAACGCATTTCCCAGTTCTCCAGGGGTTATCTGTGCAATCATCGTCGCATCAAATGGATTCAAAACACCCTTTTCATCTGCATCTTCTCTCTTTTCATTCACCCATTCCATGTAGTCGTATGCTGATACGACAGAGCGCCCTATTTGAACTGGTGCTTAGTATGCTGACACAAAAACGGTGCTTTATACACAAAACGACAAAAGAGCGTAAAAAGAGCGTAGTTTGACGATAGCGTGGAAGCGAGAAAGTGAAAAATCAGTTGAGCGATGCCGGATCCAACCCCGGGGGAGGCCGTCCTTGTTTTACAAGATGCCTGAGAATGCGGTCTATTTCTGCTGGTTGCTGAATGATAACTTTTACCTTCATTTCTGAATCTTCGTTAAGCCCAAAATCTCCATGATCCGAAGTCCCTATCTGGTTCTTGTGCTGGATTTTCCAGCCCTCCGGAGCACGTTCGGCAACATGCGGCATGGAATCCCAGGCACCTTTGGTACGGGAAGAGTACAATCCGTAGCGCCGTATCAGATGCACTCCCCTGGGAGGGATATGCTGTGTAAGTTCTGCCAGGAAGTCGCAGGCATTGAACATATGGACGTTTTCCTTGAAATACTCGTTGTAATGGGTATGAAATAGCACCCGTTCTTTCAGTGGGCTTGACTCGCAGAGAATGGCCGAAAAGGACAGATTATGAGTTGATTATTGAAGAGGACGCTGCGATACTGGAGTACAAGTTGAATACTCGTCCAGGGAAGCGTTTCAAATGGCTTTCTCTTTTTCATGAAACTCATGCTCTCTTATACCTCAAGCTATAAGATGAATTCCGATAGCCTCATTGGCCGACTTACCACCCAGTATCCGCCGTGGTTAGTTGTTCACCCAATCCTGTATCATTTTTATATCCTTCTTGCTGTAGCGGCCTATATCACAACTTTTAGGTATGAATCGCCGTATTAAGCCATTGGCATTTTCATTACTTCCCCGTTCCCACGATGAGTATGGGTGCGCAGGGTACCTCTAAAACACTTGCTATTTCTGAAAAAGTAAGCGATACTAGTCTCATCAAATGGGATAGGAGCTAAGGAGATCAAACCATGAACAAAAAACTCATTGCGCTGGCGATTGCTTCTATTCTCCTCGTCGGTTGTGACGTTGACAACAATCCTGGCCAGCCTGAGCCTCCTGTGCAGCCAATTCCAGACTCTCAACCTGAACCTCAACCTGAACCTCAACCTGAGCCAGAACCTCAACCTGAGCCAGAACCTCAACCTGAGCCTGAACCAGAACCTGAACCTGAGCCTGAACCTCAACCTGAGCCAGAACCTCAACCTGAGCCAGAACCTGAGCCAAGTACACAAGATGAAATTGATGCTGCCATTGAGATTGGTGGACGATCATCCACTCTCAACGGAAAGTTGCTTCTTAACAAAGTGTTTGATTCTGGATTCACGGGCAAGGGTTTCGTCATCTTGATTGAAGACAATTTTGGTGCTGATGCAAACTACGACTCAGCAAACCAACCGCATGAAAATCTTTTTGATGCTGATGGAAACCTGCTTACCGGTCAAGCTCTCGTTGCAACGCAACACGGAGAGAGAGTTTCATTGTTCGCTCACACTGTCGCTCCTGATGCTGAACTTTACTTCAAGAACAAGAATGGCAGTCTCACCGGTCCAAATGCACACGACAAAATTTGCCCAACCAAAGTTGATGTGATCAATCGTTCTTGGGGAAGAGATTTTTACGACAGGGACAATTCGAAAGCTTACGGTGCGGGGGTAATGGAGGCTTTTGGAAAAGACCAGTACGCCAAGTTCAAAGAAACTGCTGAAGCCTACCCAAATGCGATCACTGTTGCTGCAGCTGGCAACGAAGCTCACTGGTTCGTTCGAGATGCAGAAGATGGAAAGCACACTCATGGATTGAATGCCACTGCAGCTCGTGAAATCCAAAACGTCGATGGTTTGGGTCGTTATGTTGCAACTTACTTCAACGATGGCAACAGCAAAGCAGTTGACGATCGTCTCATCTTCGTTGGAGCGATTGACAAGAGTGGCAACCTTCAGCATTTCTCGCCAACAGCAGGTGACCTCAAAGATCACTTCATCGTCACTCATGATGGCTTCGAAGAAGGTGACACCCTTTCAGGGACATCATTCGCTGTCCCTGTGGTGTCTGGTGCTCTGGCAATCATCAAGCAGAAGTTCCCCGACATGACTCCTGATGAACTCAAGAGACAAGTGCTTCAGTCAGCTGATGATCTTGGCGATCCAGGTGTCGATCGTGTCTACGGTCACGGTAAGTTGAACATCCTCAAGGCATTGAGTCCTGCTGGAGAACTGTAGTGAGGGGAGGGTCTTCGACCCTCCTTCCTGTTCAAATCTTTTCAATAAAACACAAAAAATAAGTGTTGTCTTCACTATAAAGTAAGCAATACAACTCATCAAATGAAAACATAGGAAACTTAAATTATGAAAAACTTGTTAGTACCTGGCATCCTCGCTACAGCTCTCCTCGTTGGTTGTAGCGGTTCAGATGGCATTATGAGTGGTGTCGTCAAACAGGTTGGTGCAGCCAATGGCATCTCCGTTGCAATGGGTCCAGACACAGAAGCAGGCTTCGACAAAGGTCTTCCAACAAAACGTGAGTTAATGATAAATGGACGATTTGTAGAGGAGAGATGAAGGTGTGTTATATAGAAACCATATATTCCCCCGCGACCCGTGCAGAAAACAGCCTGCATACCTACCAATGCGGGATTTGCTCACAAGTGCCACAGGGGGGGTATATTGCGATATAGCAACCTGAAGGTGTTGTGAAGAAGCCATATAAACATTGTTAGGATCTTTTTACATCATATCATTTAGAGAGGAAAGGAGGCATAAATGGAAAACCAGGAGACTTACCAAAAAGCCAGGAAAAGAATAGAGGCTAAGATCGGATTTTACATCCATCTGGCAGTCTATGTGGGAGTGAATATTCTACTCATTATCATCAACTGTCATCATGGGCGGCGATGGGATAGACGCTATTTTGAACGGAAACCTTCTTTTCCCGGCTCAGAGGCTTACCGTCGAGAAAAACTTTCCCTCCAGACCGCAGGGGCCCAGGATCAGGACCTGATTCTCCTCTCATTGGGCGCCAGTCGTCGGCGCAACCAGATATACCCTCGTGCGGCTCCGGCGAAGGAGCCCACTCTTTCAGTATCGTTTGCTCTTCCGCCCCGAGGGAGACGCAAAGGATCAAGTACATAAAAAGTATCGACAAAAAGTATCGCCAAGCGTTTCATTTTCTTTCCAATCCTTTTGCAACTGTTGTGCATTTTTGGATTTTGTACGATATTTATGGGTTTACCCCTTGACGAATTGTAAAACTAAGTTATTGTTAAAGTATGTAAAATGGCTCTAAAATCTTAGGTAGAGACCAAAACATGTAGGGAGAGAAGATGAAGAAGTTTCTGAAAGTTGCCGCCATTCTGCTGGCGATCGCTATGATAGTATCCTGCACCTCATTCAAGCTGTCGGGAATCCAGATCGCCTCAAATATTCCGTCATATCAGACGGTTGGTGAGTTTGAGATCGATGTAAAAGTAACGGAGTTCTTAGGATTTTCAGGTGGCACAAATCTGTTCAACGTATCTGCGGATGCCATGGATGAAAAGATCCATGATGCGATTCAGAGAGAGATCCAGAAGTATACTGCAGATGCTGCGGTAAACGTGACCGTGGAGTACCAGGCAACGGCAATTAATATCATTTTGAATACGATTACAGGTACGATCATAGCTCCGGCAACCGCCAAAGTGACCGGTGTACTCGTCAAGTATCAGTAAGACACGGCATTTCACTCGAAGGTGGGAGGATTACTCCCGTCTTTTTTTATGAAACGAGCATATCTCCTTCTCGTTATGTGTGCATTGATGGGCATCTCGTGCGGCAATGCCCGGTATGAGAGGCAAGCTGAACAGGCGATTGGCGTATTTTCCGACGCCATTCTATCCAAAGACTATCAGACGCTTGCGCAGATAGCTCCGCCCTTTACCTCATCCCCCGACGGTTTTCACGCACAACTTGTGGAAGCTCTACAGGGCTACACAAAATGGGATGTTAAATCTGTCGATATAGATGGAGATATTGCTGTCGCCTCAGTGGAGCTAATCGGCAAAGACGATTCTGCGAATATACAGATACCTCTTTCCCGAGTAGAAGACCGCTGGATAATTCCTGAGGTATTCCGCCTTCGTACCACCATAGACATCATACCCGCTGGACCCCGTCACGGATCTGAATGATAGGAAAAATAATCGAAGAGGGCAAGGCTGGAACCGGGAAAATCGGAAAACACCGCTCTTCCGTATCGGGACAGCGTGATTTATATGGCACTCCATGAAAAACATGGGCGATACGAGGTGCATTATACACAAAACGACGCAAAAAGAGCGTAGTTTGACGATAGCGTGGAAGCGAGAAAGTGAAAAATCAGTTGAGCGATGCCGGATCCAACCCCGGGGGAGGCCGTCCTTGTTTTACAAGATGCCTGAGAATGCCGTCTATTTCTGCTGGTTGCTGAATGATCCTAAAAAAAGCAGTTAAAAACCTAGAAGTATAGAAATTTCCGGCTAAAGTCTTTTAATATAAGCATATGGAAACTAAAAGCACAGCAGTCGACACGCACCCAATGGGTGAATCGAAAAAAACAGAGAGCTTGGAGACCCTGGGAAGAACAGTAGAACTTCTCTGGGACGAGAGTCGAAGTCATTCAGACTACGGCCAGGCGGTATATTTTGCCCGTTTTTTGCAATTGTCCGGTTTGTATGAATCCTGGCGTGAAGAAATGCCGTTATCCTTTAAGAGCAACAATGCTCCGCGAAAAGAAGACGCAGCGGGCACGGCTTTTCTGGCCGCACTTACCGGACAGAATCGTTACGCACACATAGCATCAATACGTGGGGATGCGGTGTTAAGAGAATGTTTTGGAATCAAGAAGATTGTAAGCGAGGATTCATTAAGACGTAATCTATTGAAATTAGACCCTGAAGCCGCCCACTGCTGGATGAGCAAACATCTTGAACACAGTTATGAGCCTTATATTTTAGAGGTGCCCTTGATATAGATGTAACGGTTAAAACGCTCTGGTACTGTGCGGGGCAGGACTGGGAGGGTGTAGAAAGCCGACTTTACCTTTCAGGCTGGAGTCGAAGTCGTCGGGTTATCGTCTTAAGAAGGCATATCAGAACGATAAAGTCTACACCGCCATTTGCGAAGGAAGATTATCTTTTCGATATTGGTGAGAGTAAAAGAGATATCTATGAGTATGCTGTATTGGTGACAGATTTGGATGATGAATTACTGACAATAGCGGCACACTATCGTGATCGTGCAGATGCAGAGAACACTTTTGATGAAATGAAGAACCAATGGGGATGGGCAGGCTTCACGGCTCAAGATATAACACGTTGTCGTGTTATGGCTCGTATAACAGCCCTCTGTTATAACTGGTGGAGTATCTTCATTTGCCTTGTGATGCCGCACAAACATTATGAAGCCAGAACCAGCCGATCACTATTCTTGAAGGGTCCAGGCCGCCTGATTCGTCATGGAAGGAATTTGTTTCTTAAGCTAACGAGCATTCATGGTCATTACAAAAAAATCCGACATTTAATGACTCAAGTAAACCGTATTCTCCAATGGATAAGCGAGAATGCGGAGCAGTTGAAAGAGTTTGGATTGTACCGAATGATTTTGAGTATAGCCTTTCAGTATTTTCTTGAAAATCGTCCGCTCAAAGTTCCACAGGAGTTTGTCCTTCAGTAGAATTTGAGGGTTAACTGCTTTTTTTAGGCTGATAGTTATCACCTTCATTTCCGATCCGCATTTTGGGCAGACCATAGGATCTATCTCGTAAACCTTTGACAACAATCGGGCCCATGCTTTCTTGTAAGATGCAAAAGGCTGTTGTTCACAAACTGTCGGTGCTGCCCGCATCAATAAGAAAATCGATCACCTTTGATAATGGCCAGGAGAACAGACAACACTGCAGGATGAGGGATGAACCTTGTGCGCGCTCTTATACCTCAAGCTATCAGATGAATTCCGATAGCCTCATTAAAGATCCTTGTTCTGTATCTACAACAAAATTGGCTCTTCCAACTTTCCTATGGATACATATCCAATTTTCCGCAGTGAAAAAGTATCGCTGTTCTGAAATTTTCAAAATTCCTAAACCCTCTGGCGGTTGCTTTTATATGCTGGATCACACTGTTTATTCCTTCCGAGAATGCGTTGGTTACCCTGTGTTGGACAAATGTAAGAATGTTTGCAATATGCTTTTTTAGCATTTTTGCAACTTTTATTATGGGTTTAAGTTTTGAATGTGTTGCTGAAAAATACCATAGTTCTGTGAACAAAAAGCCTGAATACCCTCATTGCTGCCCGGCTCCTGGCCCAGAAAATCATTGGAGGGGAATCCAATGATGGCAAATCCCGTATCACCGTATTTTTCGTGCAGCTCCTGGAGACCGGCATACTGCGGCGTGAATCCGCATCTCGAGGCGGTGTTGACAATCATCACTTTGCGCCCCCGCAAGGTGCTGAAATCAAGCATGGAGCCGTCAATTTCCCGAGCCCTCAAATCATAGAAGCCTTCTGCATTCATGACCGTCATTCCTCCCAGGAGAAGCATTGTCAATAGTATCATTTTCTTCTTGCATTTCATATTCTTCATCTCCTTTGTTACATAATGCCCTTTTCCTGTTTTTCATGCAATTGGACAAATGGCAAGCCGTAGAAGTGCTTTTAAGTGTTCCCAGGATTGTTATGCCTGGAATCACGGGGCACCTTCTCACAGCAGGCACAGAGATGCCTGGCGCTGCCGGAATTGCCCCGTATTGGCCAATGCCTTTATGAAATAGCGTACTCAATGCCAGTGAACCATCCTGTGCTGCGAGATAAGGGATTTTCCAAAGGGATATTTTGTGACAAGGTGGGGAACACTGAAGTTTCGCTTAAGGGCACCTCTAAAAAACCTTATTTCGTTTTTGGCTTGATCTTTTTCCCTACTGCTACGTTGTCAAAATGCTCACGTAAACAGGTGCGTACCGCAGGGCGTAGCCCGAGGAACGCACCGCCAAACGCTTAAACAGGTGCGTACCGCAGGGCGTAGCCCGAGGAACGCACCGCCAAACGCTTAAACAGGTGCGTACCGCAGGGCGTAGCCCGAGGAACGCACCGCCAAACGCTTAAACAGGTGCGTACCGCAGGGCGTAGCCCGAGGAACGCACCGCCAATGCGCCAAATTCCGAAAACGGTTTTTTAGAGGTTGCCTTGACGTTATCAGTGAAGTCTGATAAACTCCTGCATAATTTCTTTAGGAGGTTCATAGATATGAAACAATCAACAAGAGCGATACCCCTGGTGGCACTTGTCGGATTTCTCGTTCTCATTGGATTGGGAGGCTGTCTCGCAACAAGTGAGGGATTGAGTGATCAGGAATCGGTAGCTGCTGATAAGGCCGCGCTAGACATTGGCTATGCGGATACAGACAGCGCAACTTCGGTAACCCAGGATATGACCCTGCCGACTACCGGAGCCAGCGGAACCACCATATCGTGGACCAGTAGCGATACCACCGTCATCGCCGATACCGGAGAGGTTACCCGCCCGGCTGCTAATGCTGCCGATGCGACTGTCACTCTCACCGCGACGATAACAAAGAATACTGAAAGCGACACAAAGGAATTCACCCTGACGGTTCTAAAAGATGCCGGCCTAAGCGATACCGAGTCGGTAGCTGCTGCTAAGACCGCGCTAGTCATTACTTATGCGCAAGGAGACAGCGAAACTTCGGTAACCCAGGATATGACCCTGCCGACTACCGGAGCCAGCGGAACCACCATAACGTGGACCAGTAGCGATACCACCGTCATCGCCAGTGACGGAACGGTTATCCGCCCGGCTGCCGATGCGACTGTCACTCTCACCGCTACAATAGAAAAGAATGGTGTAAGCGACACAAAGACCTTCACCCTGACGGTTAAAAAAGACCTAAGCGATGCCGAGTCGGTAGCTGCTGATAAGGCCGCGCTAGACATTGGCTATGCGGATACAGACAGCGCAACTTCGGTAACCCAGGATATGACCCTGCCGACTACCGGAGCCAGCGGAACCACCATATCGTGGACCAGTAGCGATACCACCGTCATCGCCGATACCGGAGAGGTTACCCGCCCGGCTGCTAATGCTGCCGATGCGACTGTCACTCTCACCGCGACGATAACAAAGAATACTGAAAGCGACACAAAGACCTTCGCCCTGACGGTTAAAAAAGAACAGGTAGATATCACTAACCTGGATTCCGCCGAATTCTCCCTCACTGTTACCAATACAAATGTAACGGCACTGGCAGGGGGAACCCACACCGCGACGGTCGGCGGCAGCCTAACCCTAACGGCGGGTACCGACTACGACCTGAGCATTACTGGAACTGGCGTAAACTCCGGCGCTGTCAGCATCGCCAATAACGGCACCATTACCATAACCAACGCCATTATCTTAAGCGATGGAGGCAACTACATCGTAAAGGCCACCGGTAAAGGTAACTACAAGGGCGAGAAAACGGTCACCTTCACTCTGACAGTCGATCCTAAAAATATTGCAGATGTGCAGAGCTTCTCTATTTCCGTTGGTGACCAAACTCTCCCCCCCTTGCAAGCATCAACTTTCTCCGTAACGATCAACAATGCCGGTCTGATCGCAGGAACTGATTACGGCCTGAGCATAGAGAAAGATGGAGCCGCCGTAAATGGCGTCACCATAGATAACAGCGGTCTAGTCTCTATAGCAGCCACGATCGATACAGTCGATACCGGAACATACACCGTGAAGGCTGCCGGTAAAACCAACTACACTGGAGAGACAACAGTCGATTTCGTACTGACGGTAGTGTACAGCATAGGCGACCTCGGTCCTGCCGGAGGCATAGTGTTCTACGATAAGGGCTCAATCTCTGACGGCTGGCGCTATCTGGAGGCGGCCCCCAGTGATCTTAGTGATTATAAATGGGGTGATACTGTGACAAGTGTGACAACAGGTACAGCCATAGGAACCGGAGAATCCAACACAGAGGCTATCGTTGCAGCTATGGAGGCTGCCAATTTCACAGAAGACTATGCGGCAAAGGCATGCGCTAACTACACATTGGGAGGGAAGGACGACTGGTTTCTGCCGTCCAAGGCTGAACTGGATGAGTTGTATAAACAGAGGATAGCCATTGGCAGCTTTAAAGCTAACTACTACTGGTCCTCGTCGCAGTCCATTCCCAACCTCGCGTGGTTACAGCTCTTCAGCAATGGCTACCAGTACAACGGCGTCAAGAACTACGACAGACATGTCCGTGCGGTGCGAGCTTTTTAACTATTTGCCCATTTAACTATTGCATTCAGCGTTGGTTAAGCCAACGCTGAATGCCGCATTTCTCTTACACAGCCTAAACTTACGGGCACCTCTAAACTGAAGTTTTTATCGCAAGACCACCATATTTCCATACAGAGAAAGCAATTAGCCAATTTCCCAATGTTACGTTACTGGGGATATATAGCGACTACATACTGACCCCCAAAAGATTCAGGATTACTCTTTGATGGTTTACTGGTTCTGTAACCCGCGTGAAGGATGCGGATTCTTTACAATCAAATTCAATTGTGTTTTGGCAAATAGTCGCAAGACAATTTAACGCCGTTCGGAAGCTATGGACGAGTTCTCCATCGTCTGTTTGTTTTGTTGATGCTTTCGCCAGGGCTTTACCAGATTTTTCCGCAGGAGAAACGATGGATTTCTTTTTCTTCTCCCTTTCAATGGCAGAAGCTTCATCTTTAAAGAGAATGGGAGCCATCCGTTTCCGCATTTCCCATTCAACATAGTAGGCAAGCATACAAACCAATACATGCGCCCGAACCCTGTCCTCCAGGCGGTGATAAACGGGCCGTAGCTTCAAGTCCACCAACTTTATGTAGCGAAATGCCTGTTCAACGTTGGAGAGCCGTTTGTACGCAAATACAACCTTTTCGTCAGAGAGTTCTTCCTGTATTTCCCTGTCAATGCTCGCTTCAGTTAGCATTCCTCGGTCACCGACCACAGTGATCCGTTCAAGACCGAAGCGATTTCGGAGTTTTTCAATCTGGCTGGAAACCGTCATCGGATCGGCTGTGTTGCCTTCAAAGACTTCAACCCCCACAGGACGTCCTTCTGAGTCACAAAGAAGACCCACTTCAATTTGTAGCTTGCCCCTCTTACCGTCTCGAGAGTATCCCCGTTTAGCGAGGGGACAGTGTTTTCCCTCATACCATGCAGATGTTAGGTCGTAAAAAACTAACGAACCGTTTTTGAGGTGTCTGTCAGCTAGCTTCGTTTCAATCGTATGCTGACGTTTTAAGAGCCAATCAAGCGATTTGTCAATATCATATTCTCCAATGGTTTCATCCAAACCGATCTGTTCTGATAAAGTCGTGGTCTTTGATGGTCCGATAAGTTCCCTAAAAGTGGCCAGTTTCGATTGTGGATTAAGAATACGTTGGGCAATAAGGGCGATAATCAAATTACGTTCGGGAGTTCGGCGGGAGGAAATTAACCGAGGGATATCAAGATCTTTCATAACCTTGAGGATGGCAACGGCATGACCATGCGGTAGAGTTCGAGTGATTTTGAAATCATTTCCAGATAGGGCTTCTGGTCCTTCTTTAAGCAAGCGTCGAAGGCCTTCAACGGCATGACCTGGCAGTTTGGTTAAATTAGCCAGAGTCTTTTTGACAACGCGGCCATTCTCTCGGTGGTCTTCCCGCAGCAGAATGCAGGGAGGCGAATTTCTGTTTGGTACTATTTGAATATACATGGGTATATTATGAAATATATCTACATAATTGTCAATACATAAATATAATAAATTGTAATATTACATGGGGACGTTTTGAAGGCAAAACTATCTCAACTTTTTTCTATATAAGTATTTAGCCCGAAATTCCCTTAAAACTTCAGTCTAAAAAACCCATTGAGTTCTTGACTCAGATCTTTTCCGCCGCTACTGCGTTGTCAAAATACTCAACTAAGCCCAGCTACGCCCTTAGCTTTTGCCTGCCTGTGCGTGTCCGCACGCAGACAGGCCGCCTTGCATCAAGAAAAAAATTTAATCAGGTGTGTACCACAGGGCGTAGCCCGAGGAACACACCGCCACTGCGCCAAATTCCAAAAACGGTTTTTTAGAGGTTGCCTGAAGGATTCGTTTATAAAGTAGAAGGATTTGCAGGTGAAACTGCATACTTCACTGACGATGACATCGAAGCAGGTTCTTCTGCGGTCGTTGGTCATAAGTTCAACACGCTCATAGCTGACCGAACCCAACTGCTGATTAATAACACAAAAGACGGCAATGATATCAACCTGGATAGAGCATTAACCCAAGTTCACCAAAATACACCTGCTAAATATTTTTTTAACGACCAAGAAAACGAATTACCTCAAAAAGAGGCTTAAATATTTCCGAAAACCTCATAAATACCATAGAATATTTAGGGATTCCGCTTTTTGGGGACCTCAAATCACTCCAAAGCCATATGTAGTGCCTAACGCATTATTTTTTCTCTTGGCTCACTTGTGGCTGTGGTGTATCTTAGTAGTATGTATATAAGATCAATAAAAGTTGCCAACGGTAAAACGAAAAAACATACACCTACCTCAATCTCGTAGAAAATATCCGCACTGATAAAGGCCCCCGACAGCGGATTATTCTCAACCCTGGGAAACTGGATATTGATTCTTCTCAATACAAAGCTCTGGCAAAAAGAATTGAAAATATTCTTTCAGGAAACAGAGAATTATTCGACTTGGATGAAGACATTGAGAAAATCGCACAGCAGGTATCAGACCGCATTTTCACCAAGCGAGCAAAAGACGCACAAATAAAAGCTCAAGAGCAAGCCAGTTTTGTAGCGGTCGATGTTAACAGCCTTGAAACAAAGAAAGTCAGAAGCCTAGGCCCTGAGTACGTCTGTCATCAGCAATGGAAAGAGTTGGAAATGGACAGAGTTCTAAGGAAATGCGGCGTGCCTAAGGGAACGCTCCCCTTACTTGAAGCTCTAATCGTCGGTAGAATGATCAAACCAGCCAGCGAGCGATTTACCAGGCAGTGGGCGGAAAAACATTCTGCTCTTTTTGAGCTGTGTGGCTTACCCCATTCGTCCTCCCTGAATGCGTACTACAGGGCTGCCGATGTTCTCTACCGCTGTAAGGACGAGCTGGAGAAGCATTTGGCTTGTAAAGAACAAGATTTATTCTCCCTCGACGAAAGCATTATACTTTACGATTTAACGAACACCTACTTTGAGGGTCAGTGCAAAAAGAACCCAAAGGTATCTTATGGTCGCTCGAAAGAAAAGCGCAGTGACTGCAAATTGGCTACCCTGGGGTTGGTTGTCGATGCGGATGGATTTCCCAAGTATAGCAAGTTTCATCCGGGGAACCAGTGCGAATCCAGGACTTTTCAGGCCACGATTTTAGATTTGGAAGCCAACGCGGGCCTAAAAGTCGGGGCAACTATCGTAATGGATGCCGGGATTGCCACAAAAGAGAATATCGACTGGCTTAAAGAGCGGAAATGCTCCTACCTTGTGGTTCACAGAGGGAAAAGTCCTTTGGAGCTTGAGCCATCGCAAGAGATGAATCTGGTCATGGAGGACAAGAAAACAGGTGCCAGGATTGAAGTATTCGGAAAAACGATCTCGGATGAGCATTGGGTTCTGGTGAAGAGCGAGCACAAACGTCTTAAAGAAGAGGCCATGGCTATGCGTACCGAAACCATCCTCCTTGAAAGACTTCAATATCTTCGTGACGGATTAAACAAGAAAAACCGCATAAAACTGTATTCTTCGGTTCTTCAGAGCATTGGCAGGCTTAAGGAAAAATATCAAAAGGCTGCAAAACTTTATGAAATATCAGTTATTCCTGGGGAGCCTATTAAGCGGACAGGAAAGTTGAATGCGATTGACATTAAATGGGAGAAGAAAACTCAGACAGGAAACAGTGAAGGAACTTATACCCTTAGAACCAATCGAAAAGATTTGAATGACAAAAATATTTGGGAGCTCTACAAAATGCTTGGTCGTACCTAAGAACTCATTTAGAGACATGAAGTCTCATCTTGGCTTTCGGCCTAACTTTCACCAACTGGAGGAGAGAGTTCAGTCGCATATGCTCATATCAGTCCTTGCGTATCACCTGATGCATGCGACTGAATGTAAATTATGAAAAGGAGGGGATACACGGAGTTGGAAGACCATAAAAGCAGTTCTTTCTACCCACCAGAGGATAACCATAGAGTACATTTCCAAGACTAAAGAGGGAGTGCTGATGAATAATGAAGTGAGACTCGACTCTCGACAGGAACTAGAACATCAGAAGATTTATGCGATGCTTGGGCTATCGGGAAAGGCGTTGAACCGGCGGATGACGGCTCACCAAATACGTAGTGTAAATAAAAAATAGTAACTCCTTGACATTATCAGTGAAGTTTGATAAACTCTTTCATAATTTCTTTAGGAGGTTCAAATACTATGAAACTATTAACAAGAGCGGTACCCCTGGTGGCGCTCGTCGGATTTCTCGTCCTCATTGGATTGGGAGGCTGTTCCGCAACAAGTGAGGGATTGAGTGATCTGGATTCGGTAGCTGCTGATAAGGACGCGCTAGACATTAGCTATGCGGGTACAGACAGCGTAACTTCAGTAACCCAGGCATTGACCCTACCGACTACCGGAGACAACGGAACCACCATAACGTGGGTCAGTAGCGATACCACCGTCATCGCCAATGACGGAGCGGTTACCCGCCCGGCTGCCGATGCGACAGTCACTCTCACCGCGACGATAACAAAGAATGAGGCAAGCGACACAAAGACCTTCACCCTGACGGTTAAAAAAACTCTGAGCGATGCCGAGTCGGTAGCTGCTGATAAGGCCGCGCTAGACATTGGCTATGCGGGTACAGACAGCGCAACTTCGGTAACCCAGGATATGACCCTGCCGACTACCGGAGCCAGCGGAACCACCATATCGTGGGCCAGTAGCGATACCACCGTCATCGCCGATACCGGAGCGGTTACCCGCCCGGATGTTAATGCTGCTAATGATGCGTCTGTCACTCTCACCGCGACGATAACAAAGAATAGTGAAAGCGACACAAAGACCTTCGCCCTGACGGTTAAAAAAGAACAGGTAGATATCACTAACCTGGATTCCGCCGAATTCTCCCTCACTGTTACCAATACAAATGTAACGGCACTGGCAGGGGGAACCCACACCGCGACGGTCGGCGGCAGCCTAACCCTAACGGCGGGTACCGACTACGACCTGAGCATTACCGGAACTGGCGTAAGCTCCGGCGCTGTCAGCATCGCCAATAACGGCACCATTACCATAACCAACGCCATTATCTTAAGCGATGGAGGCAACTACATCGTAAAGGCCACCGGTAAAGGTAACTACAAGGGCGAGAAAACGGTCACCTTCACTCTGACAGTCGATCCTAAAAATATTGCAGATGTGCAGAGCTTCTCTATTTCCGTTGGTGACCAAACTCTCCCCCCCTTGCAAGCATCAACTTTCTCCGTAACGATCAACAATGCCGGTCTGATCGCAGGAACTGATTACGGCCTGAGCATAGAGAAAGATGGAGCCGCCGTAAATGGCGTCACCATAGATAACAGCGGTCTAGTCTCTATAGCAGCCACGATCGATACAGTCGATACCGGAACATACACCGTGAAGGCTGCCGGTAAAACCAACTACACTGGAGAGACAACAGTCGATTTCGTACTGACGGTAGTGTACAGCATAGGCGACCTCGGTCCTGCCGGAGGCATAGTGTTCTACGATAAGGGCTCAATCTCTGACGGCTGGCGCTATCTGGAGGCGGCCCCCAGTGATCTTAGTGATTATAAATGGGGTTATACTGTGACAAGTGTGACAACAGGTACAGCCATAGGAACCGGAGAATCCAACACAGAGGCTATCGTTGCAGCTATGGAGGCTGCCAATTTCACAGAAGACTATGCGGCAAAGGCATGTGCTGACTATTCATCTGGAGGGAAGGATGACTGGTTTTTGCCATCCAAAGATGAATTGAATGAGTTGTATAAGCAGAAGAATACAGTTGGTGTCGCGTCTAATAATATCTACTGGTCCTCGTCGGAGACCAGTGCCGACAGCGCGTGGGTACAGAACTTCGGCAGTGGCAACCAGGGCTACCCCAACAAGAGCGGCGACAGACATGTTCGTGCGGTGAGGGCTTTTTAACTATTTATCTATTTAACAATTGCTTTAGCGGCAGCGCAGGTTGCCGCTAAAGCGCGATTTTTAGAATTAAGAGGGAATTCCAGGAGCACCGGCTTTTGGAATTCCCTATTTAACGTAGATGGTTGTCAAAAACACAACCGATTTTTGAAAGAACCCCCATTTAGAGAGTTTTTGAATTAGCCCGGATATACTTCCTATGGGGTTTATGGTGTCCTTATTTAGCCAAATTCATCACGATGGCCGTAACAGGAACCGAGGAGGCTCAGGTGTTGAATTTCCTTAAGCCATCCAGCCTACACAAAGGTCTACTTATCAACTTTGGGTAAAAATCACTCCAACAAAAAAGACTCAGTTTTAATCTGCGAAAATCTGCGTAAGTTTCATGGGGCTTCTTTTGCCCTCTTTATCGCGGACAGTGAATGATAAAATTCACCAAAAACGATTTTTATTTAGAGGTTGCCTTGACGTTATCAGTGAAGTCTGATAAACTCCTGCATAATTTCTTTAGGAGGTTCATAGATATGAAACAATCAACAAGAGCGATACCCCTGGTGGCACTTGTCGGATTTCTCGTTCTCATTGGATTGGGAGGCTGTCTCGCAACAAGTGAGGGATTGAGTGATCAGGAATCGGTAGCTGCTGATAAGGCCGCGCTAGACATTGGCTATGCGGGTACAGACAGCGCAACTTCGGTAACCCAGGATATGACCCTGCCGACTACCGGAGCCAGCGGAACCACCATATCGTGGACCAGTAGCGATACCACCGTCATCGCCAATGACGGAGCGGTTACCCGCCCGGCTGCCGATGCGACTGTCACTCTCACCGCGACGATAACAAAGAATACTGAAAGCGACACAAAGGAATTCACCCTGACGGTTCTAAAAGATGCCGGCCTAAGCGATACCGAGTCGGTAGCTGCTGCTAAGACCGCGCTAGTCATTACTTATGCGCAAGGAGACAGCGAAACTTCGGTAACCCAGGATATGACCCTGCCGACTACCGGAGCCAGCGGAACCACCATAACGTGGACCAGTAGCGATACCACCGTCATCGCCAGTGACGGAACGGTTATCCGCCCGGCTGCCGATGCGACTGTCACTCTCACCGCTACAATAGAAAAGAATGGTGTAAGCGACACAAAGACCTTCACCCTGACGGTTAAAAAAGACCTAAGCGATGCCGAGTCGGTAGCTGCTGATAAGGCCGCGCTAGACATTGACTATGCGGGTACAGACAGCGAAACTTCGGTAACCCAGGATATGACCCTGCCGACTACCGGAGCCAGCGGAACCACCATATCGTGGGCCAGCGATGTACCCGGCGTCATCGCCAATGACGGAACGGTTACCCGCCCGGATGTTAATGCTGCTAATGATGCGTCTGTCACTCTCACCGCGACGATAACAAAGAATAGTGAAAGCGACACAAAGACCTTCACCCTGACGGTGATTAAGAAAGATCAGGTAGATATCACTAACCTGGATTTCGCCGCATTCTCCCTCACTGTTGCCAATACAACTGTACCGGCACTGACAGGGGCAACCCACACCGCGATAGTCGGCGGCAGCCTATCCCTAACGGCGGGTACCGACTACGACCTGAGCATTACCGGAACTGGCGTAAGCTCCGGCGCTGTCAGCATCGCCAATGACGGCACCATCACCATAGCCGACAGTATCGTGGTGAGTGATGGAGGACTCTACACCGTAAAGGCCACCGGTAAAGGTAACTACAATGGCGAGAAAACGGCCAACTTCGCTCTGACAGTCGATGCCAAAGATATTACAACAGTGACAGGCTTCGATATTACCGTTGGTAACCAAACTGTCTCCAGCTCGACAGGATCAACTTTCCCCGTAACGATCAACAATGCCGGTCTGACCGCAGGAACTGATTACGAACTTAGCATAGAGAAAGGTGGAGCCACCGTAGCTGTCGTCACCATAAATAACGACGGTCTAGTCTCTATAGCAGCCACGATCGTTGCAGGCGATGCCGGAACATACACCGTGAAGGCTACCGGTATAGGTAACTACCGTGCAGTGAAACAAACCAATTTCTTACTGACAGTCGAGGTCGTGTACAGCGTAGGCGACACCGGCCCTGCCGGAGGGAAAATCTTCTATGAAAATGCTAACTATGTTACCGACGGCTGGCGCTATCTGGAGGCGGCCCCCAGTGATCTTTCTGTTACTTATAAATGGGGTGATACTGCGACAAGTGTGACAACAGGTACAGCCATAGGAACCGGAAAATCCAACACAGCGGCTATCGTTGAAGCCTTGGATGGCGCCGGTTTCACAGAAGACTATGCGGCAAAGGCATGTGCTGACTATTCATCTGGAGGGAAGGATGACTGGTTTTTGCCATCCAAAGATGAATTGAATGAGTTGTATAAGCAGAAGAATACAGTTGGTGTCGCGTCTAATATCTACTGGTCCTCGTCGGAGTACAGTGCCAGCACCGCGTGGGTACAGAGCTTCGGCAGTGGCAGCCAGGCCAACGGCGACAAGAACTACGACCGGCGTGTCCGTGCGGTGAGGGCTTTTTAACTATTTATCTATTTAACAATTGCTTTAGCGGCAGTGCAGGTTGCCGCTAAAGCGCGATTTTTAGAATTAAGAGGGAATTCCAGGAGCACCGGCTTTTGGAATTCCCTATTTAACGTAGATGGTTGTCAAAAACACAACCGATTTTTGAAAGAACCCCCATTTAGAGAGTTTTTGAATTAGCCCGGATATACTTCCTATGGGGTTTATGGTGTCCTTATTTAGCCAAATTCATCACGATGGCCGTAACAGGAACCGAGGAGGCTCAGGTGTTGAATTTCCTTAAGCCATCCAGCCTACACAAAGGTCTACTTATCAACTTTGGGTAAAAATCACTCCAACACAAAAGACTCAGTTTTAATCTGCGAAAATCTGCGTAAGTTTCATGGGGCTTCTTTTGCCCTCTTTATCGCGGACAGTGAATGATAAAATTCACCAAAAACGATTTTTATTTAGAGGTTGCCTTGACGTTATCAGTGAAGTCTGATAAACTCCTGCATAATTTCTTTAGGAGGTTCATAGATATGAAACAATCAACAAGAGCGATACCCCTGGTGGCACTTGTCGGATTTCTCGTTCTCATTGGATTGGGAGGCTGTCTCGCAACAAGTGAGGGATTGAGTGATCAGGAATCGGTAGCTGCTGATAAGGCCGCGCTAGACATTGGCTATGCGGGTACAGACAGCGCAACTTCGGTAACCCAGGATATGACCCTGCCGACTTCCGGAGACAGCGGAACCACCATATCGTGGACCAGTAGCGATACCACCGTCATCGCCGATACCGGAGAGGTTACCCGCCCGGCTGCTAATGCTGCCGATGCGACTGTCACTCTCACCGCGACGATAACAAAGAATACTGAAAGCGACACAAAGGAATTCACCCTGACGGTTCTAAAAGATGCCGGCCTAAGCGATACCGAGTCGGTAGCTGCTGCTAAGACCGCGCTAGTCATTACTTATGCGCAAGGAGACAGCGAAACTTCGGTAACCCAGGATATGACCCTGCCGACTACCGGAGCCAGCGGAACCACCATAACGTGGACCAGTAGCGATACCACCGTCATCGCCAGTGACGGAACGGTTATCCGCCCGGCTGCCGATGCGACTGTCACTCTCACCGCTACAATAGAAAAGAATGGTGTAAGCGACACAAAGACCTTCACCCTGACGGTTAAAAAAGAACAGGTAGATATCACTAACCTGGATTCCGCCGAATTCTCCCTCACTGTTACCAATACAAATGTAACGGCACTGGCAGGGGGAACCCACACCGCGACGGTCGGCGGCAGCCTATCCCTAACGGCGGGTACCGACTACGACCTGAGCATTACCGGAACTGGCGTAAGCTCCGGCGCTGTCAGCATCGCCAATGACGGCACCATCACCATAGCCGACAGTATCGTGGTGAGTGATGGAGGACTCTACACCGTAAAGGCCACCGGTAAAGGTAACTACAATGGCGAGAAAACGGCCAACTTCGCTCTGACAGTCGATGCCAAAGATATTACAACAGTGACAGGCTTCGATATTACCGTTGGTAACCAAACTGTCTCCAGCTCGACAGGATCAACTTTCCCCGTAACGATCAACAATGCCGGTCTGACCGCAGGAACTGATTACGAACTTAGCATAGAGAAAGGTGGAGCCACCGTAGCTGCCGTCACCATAAATAACGACGGTCTAGTCTCTATAGCAGCCACGATCGTTGCAGGCGATGCCGGAACATACACCGTGAAGGCTACCGGTATAGGTAACTACCGTGCAGTGAAACAAACCAATTTCTTACTGACAGTCGAGGTCGTGTACAGCGTAGGCGACACCGGCCCTGCCGGAGGGAAAATCTTCTATGAAAATGCTAACTATGTTACCGACGGCTGGCGCTATCTGGAGGCGGCCCCCAGTGATCTTTCTGTTACTTATAAATGGGGTGATACTGCGACAAGTGTGACAACAGGTAAAGCCATAGGAACCGGAAAATCCAACACAGCGGCTATCGTTGAAGCCTTGGATGGCGCCGGTTTCACAGAAGACTATGCGGCAAAGGCATGCGCTGACTATTCATCTGGAGGGAAGGATGACTGGTTTTTGCCATCCAAAGATGAATTGAATGAGTTGTATAAGCAGAAGAATACAGTTGGTGTCGCGTCTAATATCTACTGGTCCTCGTCGGAGTACAGTGCCGACTACGCGTGGTTACAGAACTTCAACAATGGCGACCAGGACTTCAGCTACAGGAACTACGACCGGCGTGTCCGTGCGGTGAGGGCTTTTTAACTATTTATCTATTTAACAATTGCTTTAGCGGCAGCGCAGGTTGCCGCTAAAGCGCGATTTTTAGAATTAAGAGGGAATTCCAGGAGCACCGGCTTTTGGAATTCCCTATTTAACGTAGATGGTTGTCAAAAACACAACCGATTTTTGAAAGAACCCCCATTTAGAGAGTTTTTGAATTAGCCCGGATATACTTCCTATGGGGTTTATGGTGTCCTTATTTAGCCAAATTCATCACGATGGCCGTAACAGGAACCGAGGAGGCTCAGGTGTTGAATTTCCTTAAGCCATCCAGCCTACACAAAGGTCTACTTATCAACTTTGGGTAAGAATCACTCCAACACAAAAGACTCAGTTTTAATCTGCGAAAATCTGCGTAAGTTTCATGGGGCTTCTTTTGCCCTCTTTATCGCGGACAGTGAATGATAAAATTCACCAAAAACGATTTTTATTTAGAGATTGCCTTGACATTATCAGTGAAGTTTGATAAACTCTTTCATAATTTCTTTAGGAGGTTCAAATACTATGAAACTATTAACAAGAGCGGTACCCCTGGTGGCGCTCGTCGGATTTCTCGTCCTCATTGGATTGGGAGGCTGTTCCGCAACAAGTGAGGGATTGAGTGATCTGGATTCGGTAGCTGCTGATAAGGACGCGCTAGACATTAGCTATGCGGGTACAGACAGCGTAACTTCAGTAACCCAGGCATTGACCCTACCGACTACCGGAGACAACGGAACCACCATAACGTGGGTCAGTAGCGATACCACCGTCATCGCCAATGTCGGAGCGGTTACCCGCCCGGCTGCCGATGCGACAGTCACTCTCACCGCGACGATAACAAAGAATGAGGCAAGCGACACAAAGACCTTCACCCTGACGGTTAAAAAAACTCTGAGCGATGCCGAGTCGGTAGCTGCTGATAAGGCCGCGCTAGACATTGGCTATGCGGGTACAGACAGCGCAACTTCAGTAACCCAGGCATTGACCCTACCGACTACCGGAGACAACGGAACCACCATAACGTGGGTCAGTAGCGATACCACCGTCATCGCCAATGACGGAGCGGTTACCCGCCCGGCTGCCGATGCGACAGTCACTCTCACCGCGACGATAACAAAGAATGAGGCAAGCGACACAAAGACCTTCACCCTGACGGTGATTAAGAAAGATCAGGTAGATATCACTAACCTGGATTTCGCCGCATTCTCCCTCACTGTTGCCAATACAACTGTACCGGCACTGACAGGGGCAACCCACACCGCGATTGTCGGCGGCAGCCTATCCCTAACGGCGGGTACCGACTACGACCTGAGCATTACCGGAACTGGCGTAAGCTCCGGCGCTGTCAGCATCGCCAATGACGGCACCATCACCATAGCCGACAGTATCGTGGTGAGTGATGGAGGACTCTACACCGTAAAGGCCACCGGTAAAGGTAACTACAATGGCGAGAAAACGGCCAACTTCGCTCTGACAGTCGATGCCAAAGATATTACAACAGTGACAGGCTTCGATATTACCGTTGGTAACCAAACTGTCTACAGATCGACAGGATCAACTTTCCCCGTAACGATCAACAATGCCGGTCTGACCGCAGGAACTGATTACGAACTTAGCATAGAGAAAGGTGGAGCCACCGTAGCTGCCGTCACCATAAATAACGACGGTCTAGTCTCTATAGCAGCCACGATCGTTGCAGGCGATGCCGGAACATACACCGTGAAGGCTACCGGTATAGGTAACTACCGTGCAGTGAAACAAACCAATTTCTTACTGACAGTCGAGGTCGTGTACAGCGTAGGCGACACCGGCCCTGCCGGAGGGAAAATCTTCTATGAAAATGCTAACTATGTTACCGACGGCTGGCGCTATCTGGAGGCGGCCCCCAGTGATCTTTCTGTTACTTATAAATGGGGTGATACTGCGACAAGTGTGACAACAGGTACAGCCATAGGAACCGGAAAATCCAACACAGCGGCTATCGTTGAAGCCTTGGATGGCGCCGGTTTCACAGAAGACTATGCGGCAAAGGCATGTGCTGACTATTCATCTGGAGGGAAGGATGACTGGTTTTTGCCATCCAAAGATGAATTGAATGAGTTGTATAAGCAGAAGAATACAGTTGGTGTCGCGTCTAATATCTACTGGTCCTCGTCGGAGGCAGTGCCAACTGTCGCGTGGGAACAGAACTTCAGCAGTGGCTACCAGAGCGGCGACACCAAGGGCAGCGGCAAGCATGTCCGTGCGGTGAGGGCTTTTTAACTATTTATCTATTTAACAATTGCTTTAGCGGCAGCGCAGGTTGCCGCTAAAGCGCGATTTTTAGAATTAAGAGGGAATTCCAGGAGCACCGGCTTTTGGAATTCCCTATTTAACGTAGATGGTTGTCAAAAACACAACCGATTTTTGAAAGAACCCCCATTTAGAGAGTTTTTGAATTAGCCCGGATATACTTCCTATGGGGTTTATGGTGTCCTTATTTAGCCAAATTCATCACGATGGCCGTAACAGGAACCGAGGAGGCTCAGGTGTTGAATTTCCTTAAGCCATCCAGCCTACACAAAGGTCTACTTATCAACTTTGGGTAAAAATCACTCCAACACAAAAGACTCAGTTTTAATCTGCGAAAATCTGCGTAAGTTTCATGGGGCTTCTTTTGCCCTCTTTATCGCGGACAGTGAATGATAAAATTCACCAAAAACGATTTTTATTTAGAGATTGCCTTGACATTATCAGTGAAGTTTGATAAACTCTTTCATAATTTCTTTAGGAGGTTCAAATACTGTGAAACTATTAACAAGAGCGGTACCCCTGGTGGCGCTCGTCGGATTTCTCGTCCTCATTGGATTGGGAGGCTGTTCCGCAACAAGTGAGGGATTGAGTGATCTGGATTCGGTAGCTGCTGATAAGGACGCGCTAGACATTAGCTATGCGGGTACAGACAGCGTAACTTCAGTAACCCAGGCATTGACCCTACCGACTACCGGAGACAACGGAACCACCATAACGTGGGTCAGTAGCGATACCACCGTCATCGCCAATGACGGAGCGGTTACCCGCCCGGCTGCCGATGCGACAGTCACTCTCACCGCGACGATAACAAAGAATGAGGCAAGCGACACAAAGACCTTCACCCTGACGGTTCTAAAAGATGCCGGCCTAAGCGATACCGAGTCGGTAGCTGCTGATAAGGACGCGCTAGACATTAGCTATGCGGGTACAGACAGCGTAACTTCAGTAACCCAGGCATTGACCCTACCGACTACCGGAGACAACGGAACCACCATAACGTGGGTCAGTAGCGATACCACCGTCATCGCCAATGACGGAGCGGTTACCCGCCCGGCTGCCGATGCGACAGTCACTCTCACCGCGACGATAACAAAGAATGAGGCAAGCGACACAAAGACCTTCACCCTGACGGTTCTAAAAGATGCCGGCCTAAGCGATACCGAGTCGGTAGCTGCTGATAAGGACGCGCTAGACATTAGCTATGCGGGTACAGACAGCGTAACTTCAGTAACCCAGGCATTGACCCTACCGACTACCGGAGACAACGGAACCACCATAACGTGGGTCAGTAGCGATACCACCGTCATCGCCAATGACGGAGCGGTTACCCGCCCGGCTGCCGATGCGACAGTCACTCTCACCGCGACGATAACAAAGAATGAGGCAAGCGACACAAAGACCTTCACCCTGACGGTTCTAAAAGATGCCGGCCTAAGCGATACCGAGTCGGTAGCTGCTGCTAAGACCGCGCTAGTCATTACTTATGCGCAAGGAGACAGCGCAACTTCGGTAACCCAGGATATGACCCTGCCGACTACCGGAGCCAGCGGAACCACCATATCGTGGACCAGTAGCGATACCGCCGTCAACGCCAATGACGGAGCGGTTACCCGCCCGGATTTTATTGGTGCCGATACGTCTGTCACTCTCACCGCGACGATAACAAAGAATAGTGCAAGCGACACAAAGACCTTCACCCTGACGGTGATTAAGAAAGATCAGGTAGATATCACTAACCTGGATTCCGCCGCATTCTCCCTCACTGTTGCCAATACAACTGTACCGGCACTGACAGGGGCAACCCACACCGCGATGGTCGGCGGCAGCCTATCCCTAACGGCGGGTACCGACTACGACCTGAGCATTACCGGAACTGGCGTAAGCTCCGGCGCTGTCAGCATCGCCAATGACGGCACCATCACCATAGCCGACAGTATCGTGGTGAGTGATGGAGGACTCTACACCGTAAAGGCCACCGGTAAAGGTAACTACAATGGCGAGAAAACGGCCAACTTCGCTCTGACAGTCGATGCCAAAGATATTACAACAGTGACAGGCTTCGATATTACCGTTGGTAACCAAACTGTCTCCAGCTCGACAGGATCAACTTTCCCCGTAACGATCAACAATGCCGGTCTGACCGCAGGAACTGATTACGAACTTAGCATAGAGAAAGGTGGAGCCACCGTAGCTGCCGTCACCATAAATAACGACGGTCTAGTCTCTATAGCAGCCACGATCGTTGCAGGCGATGCCGGAACATACACCGTGAAGGCTACCGGTATAGGTAACTACCGTGCAGTGAAACAAACCAATTTCTTACTGACAGTCGAGGTCGTGTACAGCGTAGGCGACACCGGCCCTGCCGGAGGGAAAATCTTCTATGAAAATGCTAACTATGTTACCGACGGCTGGCGCTATCTGGAGGCGGCCCCCAGTGATCTTTCTGTTACTTATAAATGGGGTGATACTGCGACAAGTGTGACAACAGGTACAGCCATAGGAACCGGAAAATCCAACACAGCGGCTATCGTTGAAGCCTTGGATGGTGCCGGTTTCACAGAAGACTATGCGGCAAAGGCATGTGCTGACTATTCATCTGGAGGGAAGGATGACTGGTTTTTGCCATCCAAAGATGAATTGAATGAGTTGTATAAGCAGAAGAATACAGTTGGTGTCGCGTCTAATATCTACTGGTCCTCGTCGGAGTACACCTCGTCGGAGTACAGTGCCAGCTACGCGCGGGGTCAGAACTTCAGCAATGGCAACCAGAGCGGCAGCTACAAGGACACCGGCAGACATGTCCGTGCGGTGAGGGCTTTTTAACTATTTATCTATTTAACAATTGCTTTAGCGGCAGCGCAGGTTGCCGCTAAAGCGCGATTTTTAGAATTAAGAGGGAATTCCAGGAGCACCGGCTTTTGGAATTCCCTATTTAACGTAGATGGTTGTCAAAAACACAACCGATTTTTGAAAGAACCCCCATTTAGAGAGTTTTTGAATTAGCCCGGATATACTTCCTATGGGGTTTATGGTGTCCTTATTTAGCCAAATTCATCACGATGGCCGTAACAGGAACCGAGGAGGCTCAGGTGTTGAATTTCCTTAAGCCATCCAGCCTACACAAAGGTCTACTTATTAACTTTGGGTAAAAATCACTCCAACACAAAAGACTCAGTTTTAATCTGCGAAAATCTGCGTAATCTGCGGATAAATTAGACTCTGATTTCGCGGGGCTCCCTCTCCTGAAGAAAAATGATTGGTGTATTCTGATTCAGGCTCATACCAGGGGAGGTTGCCTTAATTTCTTCGTCAATTTCCTGAAGCTGTTTTTTAGAGGTGCCTTGAACTGTAAATTTCAGATCAATCCGCATCTCCGGTTATCCATTTCACAGTGGATGCATCGGTGGGTTCTGTCCGAGGCGGCAACACTCGCACAAGCTGACCGGATTCATCGACTAGGTATTTCTGAAAATTCCATTTCACCTTGTTATTAGAAAATCCGTTATTGACCTTCCGAGTAAGCCATTGGTAGACAGGGTGTTGTTTCGCCGATTTTTTCACAGTTATTTTTTCCATCATAGTAAAGGTAACGCCGTAGTTCTGTGAACAAAAAGCCTGAATACCCTCATTGCTGCCCGGCTCCTGGCCCAGAAAATCATTGGAGGGGAATCCAATGATGGCAAATCCCGTATCGCCGTATTTTTCGTGCAGCTCCTGGAGACCGGCATACTGCGGCGTGAATCCGCATCTCGAGGCGGTGTTGACAATCATCACTTTGCGCCCCCGCAAGGTGCTGAAATCAAGCATGGAGCCGTCAATTTTCCGAGCCCTCAAATCATAGAAGCCTTCTGCATTCATGACCGTCATTCCTCCCAGGAGAAGCATTGTCAATAGTATCATTTTCTTCTTGCATTTCATATTCTTCATCTCCTTTGTTACATAATGCCCTTTTCCTGTTTTTCATGCAATTGGACGAATGGCGAGCCGTAGGTTGCCTTGACGTTATCAGTGAAGTTTGATAAACTCCTGTATAATTTCGTTAGGAGGTTTATAGATATGAAACAATTAACAAGAGCGATACCCCTGGTGGCGCTCGTTGGATTTCTCGTCCTCATTGGATTGGTAGGCTGTCCCGCAACAAGTGAGGGATTGAGTGATCAGGAATCGGTTGCTGCTGCTAAGACCGCGCTAGTCATTACTTATGCGCAAGGAGACAGCGAAACTTCGGTAACCCAGGATATGACCCTGCCGGCTACCGGAGCCAGCGGAACCACCATATCGTGGACCAGTAGCGATACCAACGTCATCACCAATAACGGAACGGTTACCCGCCCGGCTGCCGATGAGACTGTCACTCTCACCGCGACGATAACAAAGAACGATGAAAGCGACACAAAGACCTTCACCCTGACGGTTCCCAAGATGAGTCAGGCAGACGACAGCGCCCCGGGCAAGCCAACCAACGTACAGGCCGTTGCAGGTAATGCCAGGGTAACGATAACATGGGCGGCCCCGACGGATAAAGGAACTGTCAGTGGAGCCGCCGGTACCATTACCGGTTACAAAATTTACTATTCCAAGAACAATCCTGTTACGACTTCGGACACCTCCGTTGAGGTTTCGGATACCACGACACTCACGCAAGACGTTGAGAGTCTAACCAATGGTACGGCCTATTACTTCGCCGTAACCGCCTCCAACGGCTCTGGGGAAGGCGATCTTTCCAACCAGGCAAGCGCCACTCCGGTGGCGGGCAAACAGGATTTAGCGAGTATGCAACTAAGCTACCCTGCCATCACCATGGACTTCGGCGCTACCAGCGGCAATACCGCATCGCCGAGCTGGACTGTGCCAGCGGACGATGTTGACTATAGCATTGCCAGCAGGCCGCAGGGCGCTAACTCCGGCAATGTAACAATCGACACCAATACAGGGGAAGTTACGGCAACGATTAATGCCGCCAGTGCCGATTCCGGCGACTACACGATAGAGGCCACGGCCAAGACCGGTTCCACATCTTATACAGGCACCCAGACGGCCACGCTAACCCTTACCATCACCAAGCAGACCGGTAAACCCACCTCCGTCTCGGCTACTCCGGGGAATGAAAAAGTAACCCTGAGTTGGACTGCCCCCGATGCGGGCTACAGCGGAAGCACGGTGGAAACGATTCAGGGCTACAAGATCTATCACTCAACGACCTCGGGTGCTACTGGAACATTAATCGATAAGAGTAGTGTTCCTTCCACTAGCGTGGAAATCACAGGTTTGACCAACGGCACAACATACTACTTCCGGGTGCAGGCGGTTACCGACCAGGGGGATGGAGAGCTTTCGGATGAGGCAAACGGAACTCCACAGTCAGTGAAAATAGACCTGAGCACACTGAAACCGGGCTATCCTGAAACGCACACCCATACGTATGTACCTGCTTCAACTCCCAAAACGGAGATAACTCCCACTTGGGTTGTACCTGATAGCGAAGTTACCTATTCTTTCAGCGCCCGTCCGCATCTATCGGAAAATGCTCATGTTCACATTGATTTTGACACGGGTATTGTCACTATAGAAGCCTTTGCTCTGCAATGGGATGGAGGTACTTATACTGTAAAAGCCGCGGCTGTAAGTGGCTCAACGCGTTATGTAAACTCTGCTGAGGCGACATTCACCCTGACGGTGAATGCCAAACCGGATAAACCACGCATAACATCCGCCACCCCCACCGATGCCGGCGGCATTGACCTTGCATGGACCTTACCAACAGAGACAGGCTACAGTGGAACCACGCCAGAGGCGCTCACCGCACTTGAGATTACAATAAATCCGGCTCCCACCTCGGGAGCGACACGGTCTGTCAGCGCATCGGCGACGACTGAGACTATCACCGGCCTTGCTTCCGGCACGGCCTACAGCTTTACCATGACCGCAAGCAACATCCACGGCAAGAGCACGGCATCCAATGAGAAATCGGCAACGACCAAGTCCGACCTTTCCACCGCAACCCTGTCCTATGCAGGTGCATTGGAAAAAGTCTATGGATCCGCCGCCATTACTTCGAACCCCTCCTGGGCCGGCGGACCAGACACACCAGCTAGCCCCACCTACAGCATAGCGGCGGCAACAACGGGTACACCAACAGAAGACGGTACCACTCTTAGTGGTAACGGCATTAGCATTAATACCGATGGTGTCATCACCGTAGGTACCGCCGTAGAAGTGAAGCACTCGGGAGATTACGTTGTAACCGCCACCGCCGCCAAGGGTGATGGTAACTATATTGTAGGCACAACCGCAACACTGACGGTTCCCGTTACGGTATCCCCGGTGGTAGTGACAGCTTTAAGCGGCTACAGCGATATATCCGCCACAGTTGGCACCGCGATCACCGACCAAACCGGTAGCACCACACCTGGCGGGGCAACCGGTGCATACAGTATATCACCCGCCTTGCCTGGGGGACTGAACTTGACACCAACCGGAACATTGTCTGGAAATCCCGATACTGAACGTGTTCAAACTACGTACACGATAACCTTTACCGCAGACGGCAACTATACGGGAACTCCCACTCAGGCTATAGACATCACTGTTGCTACTGTTTCGTACAACATTGGCGACACCGGCCCTGCCGGAGGGAAAATCTTCTATGAAAATGCTAACTATGTTACCGACGGCTGGCGCTATCTGGAGGCGGCCCCCAGTGATCTTTCTGTTACTTATAAATGGGGTGATACTGCGACAAGTGTGACAACAGGTACAGCCATAGGAACCGGAAAATCCAACACAGCGGCTATCGTTGAAGCCTTGGATGGTGCCGGTTTCACAGAAGACTATGCGGCAAAGGCATGTGCTGACTATTCATCTGGAGGGAAGGATGACTGGTTTTTGCCATCCAAAGATGAATTGAATGAGTTGTATAAGCAGAAGAATACAGTTGGTGTCGCGTCTAATATCTACTGGTCCTCGTCGGAGGCAGTGCCAACTGTCGCGTGGGAACAGGGCTTCACCAATGGCTACCAGAGCGGCGACACCAAGGGCAGCGGCAAGCATGTCCGTGCGGTGAGGGCTTTTTAACTATTTATCTATTTAACAATTGCTTTAGCGGCAGCGCAGGTTGCCGCTAAAGCGCGATTTTTAGAATTAAGAGGGAATTCCAGGAGCACCGGCTTTTGGAATTCCCTATTTAACGTAGATGGTTGTCAAAAACACATAAGGGCACCTCTAACTTACCTTATTTAGTTTTTGGCTTGATCTTTTTCCTCACTGCTGCGTTGTCAAAATGCTCACGTAAACAGGTGCGTACCGCAGGGCGTAGCCCGAGGAACGCACCGCCAAACGCTTAAGCTATGCTTGAACAGGTGCGTACCGCAGGGCGTAGCCCGAGGAACGCACCGCCAAACGCTTAAGCTATGCTTGAACAGGTGCGTACCGCAGGGCGTAGCCCGAGGAACGCACCGCCAAACGCTTAAGCTAAGCTTGAACAGGTGCGTACCGCAGGGCGTAGCCCGAGGAACGCACCGCCAAACGCTTAAGCTATGCTTGAACAGGTGCGTACCGCAGGGCGTAGCCCGAGGAACGCACCGCCAAACGCTTAAGCTAAGCTTGAACAGGTGCGTACCGCAGGGCGTAGCCCGAGGAACGCACCGCCAAACGCTTAAGCTATGCTTGAACAGGTGCGTACCGCAGGGCGTAGCCCGAGGAACGCACCGCCAAACGCTTAAGCTAAGCTTGAACAGGTGTGTACCGCAGGGCGTAGCCCGAGGAACGCACCGCCACTACGCCAAATTCCGAAAACGGTTTTTTAGAGGTTGCCTTAATTTCTTCGTCAATTTCCTGAAGCTGTTTTTTAGAGGTGCCATAAGGAAAAAAAGAAAACCCGCCAGCCCAGAGAATTACTCTGGAGAGACGGGTTGTCTTTTTCAAAATTCTGGAGGTGAAGGGAGTCGAACCCATGACCTCGTGAATGCCATTCACGCGCTCTAGCCAACTGAGCTACACCCCCGAAATCTCATTAAAATTATCAAAGTCCCTGAAAAAGGTCAACCGGAGACCTGCTAATCCATTAAAAACTAAAGGTAGTAGAAAATCTGAATCAAAGCCACCGCTTCTCACGGTTTTTTCGGGATTGACTTCTGAAGCCAGTCATCTACGACTGAGATTCCAGTTTCAGAGTGACTTGTACCGTGGAAAAGAACCGCTTGTGCCCTTCTTCAGGCAGAAAAAATGTATCTAGCAGGGGCAGGACTCGAACCTGCGACCTCCGGGTTATGAGCCCGACGAGCTGCCAACTGCTCTACCCTGCGTTGAATATGCTGACGAAGATACTTCAGGGCACGCATTATGTCAACACCTTTTCGTCACTTCCAATATTACGGTTTTGATGGAGAATGACAATCAATATGGCCCATCCGACAACAAGAATAACTCCTGCTAGAATCGAAGGAAGGCGATTCTCCTTGAGAACCCAATTATACGCGCCATGAGTAACAACGGCGACAGCGAAAAACACTTCTCCTGCATTACATAGGGAAGGCCGGGCACAGGCAATGCCCAGAAAACTCCCTGTGAGGATATGAAGCGGTAATGCGGTAAAGTTTCGAAGCAGGGCAACATTCAAAGCTGATTCAGAGCCAATGACATAGATGATGTTCTCAACCAGGGCAAATCCGGAAGCAACAGCCATTCCGAATAATGCTCCGTCAAAAACACGGATTGAGCCTCTATATCGCTTCAGAAGAAGTGCTATACCTCCGAATTTAACAAACTCTTCAACAAAAGCAATTCCCAGGAAGGCTGTTGCCGGAATGATAAACGGAGAAGGGAAGAGGCGGCAGAGAGGAATGATAATGAGTTCGATTACAGCAGCCGCAATGGGAAGTATAAGGCCAACGATGAACAGCTTCAGAACAAGATTTCTCGATTGTTTCCGATGAATAAAATAATATCGAATTCTGTAAGCAAATATAAGGCAGAATGAGATTGTTGCCAATACGACAGCCCCCTCTTGAAATATGCTCATTTTTCTGCCTGCAGTTTATCGATAATAGACAGGAGACACCTGTTGTTTTCACGGGTGCCGAATGTGTACCTCAGCATTTCCGGTAATCCAAATGATTTCAAATCCCGGACAGCAATTCCACCCCGGGCAACAGCATCCCAGATATGGGAGACTTCCCGGTCTAAACTGAAGCAGATGAAATTGGCCTCGGTAGGATAGTAGAATATATCACGCCTGTTCAATTCCCCGGTAAAAAATGCCTTTTCCCTATGGACAAGATTCAGAGTCTGGCATCGATGGTCTTCGTCTTCAAGGGCAGCCAATGCGGCGATCTGACCAAGACTGTTAACATTGAAAGGCATGGATGCCCGTTCAGCTCCTGAGGTTAGAATGGGATCTCCAACACCATAACCAACCCGTATTCCTGCAAGGCCGTATAGTTTGGAAAAGGTGCGGACTACAACAATGTTGTTATACTGTTTCAACAACAATTTTGAATCTGGAAAATCCCAGGCTTCCACAAAGTCGGCATAGGCCTCATCGATTACAACAATGGCACTTTCCGGCAGATTATTTATGAATCTGGATATCGCATTGTGACTCAGATAGGTGCCGGTGGGATTGTTGGGATTGCAGATGAACACCAATCGGGTATTCTCATCCACACAGTCTACCATGCCATCCAGATTGTACTTCCCATAACTCAAATCAACTTCCCGCATTTCTCCTCCGAAGAGTGTAACGGCATATCGGTACTGACTGAAAGTTTGCCTTGCGCTAACAGCATTATCTCCCGGAGACAGCCAGGCGGCTGCGATAAGAGAAATCACCTCATCACTCCCATTCCCGATTACAAGGTTTGCGGGTGAGGTTTCCCAGAGATGGGCAATGCTCTGCCGTAGCTGTGTGGATGCTCCATCGGGATAACGATTGATTTGATTCAAAGATGATTGAATGGCATGGATTGCCTTTTTTGACGGACCAAGAGGATTCTCATTGGAAGATAGTTTGACCGCTCCATGAGAAGTCTTTCCGGGGACATAAGCTTCCATGGATGCAATGTTTGGTTTAAGCCTCATACAGATATCTCACTTAATAACATCTTCAGCAGTAGAAATTTGATAAGAGAAGTATAGACCAGCCAGACTATTAGCTGCATCCCCTCTTTCAGTGGGAAAACCCTGCAGCCCACGAATAAGCGGGAGTAAAATCGCGGGTGGGTTCAGGCCATCAAGGAACTCCTTATTCAAATCCCAGATTCTTTTGTACTGCCCCTCCCTCCATAACAAAGCCAACTCATCCCCATGATCGAGCAAAAACCTGGTGTCTCTTGATTCCTCCAGCAACAGTTCCAATCCCTTACCATAACCCATTGCCTCATCTCTATACAGAATGCCTAGTGGAGGAATCATGCCGAACTGTTGAGACAGAAGTGTAAAATAAGTCTGCTGACTTCGTTCTCCTGTATCTATAATTTTCTGTGAAAAAAGATCATCAATGTATAATCGGTTTGGGTCAAGAGGAAAAAGTCCAATCATGTAATTCAACCTTTCCTGAATACTCCTGGACTTCTTCCATTGCTGTTGAATTGCTCCAAGATGTTTCGTTGATCTCAACCGCCCGAGACTCTTCGCGGCTATGGATTGTATGTATTCATCATCATCGTTAAGCAGGGTTTCCAGAGCAGAAATCGACCTGTCTCCAGAATAGGCCCCAAGAGCGAAAACGGCCTTGTCACGGTAAAAAGATTCTTTATTCAGAGCTTCTTCACAAAGAAACTCCAGGAGTTCAGGACGTGGAGTGAAGAAAAGTGTTTCAATGAGGTCACCTTTTTCAACAGAGAGGGGTTCGGAAAGAATTTTGATTATTTCCGAAGATGCGACAGGGGCATTGCTGTGCCCCATGGTATGGATCAGGGTTTTTCTTTTCACCGGGTTTGCTGTGGTTTCCAGGTTGGCTATAGTCTGCCACATTTTCAAATTGTCCACTCGGGTAATAATCCTTGCAGCAACTTTGAGACTCATGCTTCCTGGTTCTGAAATCTTCAAGGCCAGTAATGATTGAGTTATGGATCCAATACAGGCAGGCACAAATACCAGACCGAAATCATTAATCGGCAATATGGCCGAGACTGTTTGGGATAGATCGGCCAGGTAACCGGCACTGAAAGCAAGTATTATGGCCAGCAGGGCGGTTACAAAGGTTTCCATGGAATTAAATCCGACTGCACTGTCATCAGGAGTGATGCTCATCAGCATCTGATTGACTGCCAGATGCGATGAGTTTATAAAGAACATTGTACTGAAACCAAAAATGATGAAGAGTTCAGATGACAAAGAGGCGGGAAGAATAGCCCAGCAGAAGAATAGAATAGCTGCTGGTATGGTGACGAAAATGAGTATAGGCCGACTTCCAGCCCTCTTGACTATGGGCCTGAGCGATAAACTCGATAGTAAGGCTGCCAGTGAGAGGGAGATGGTGAAGAGAAAGATTGAGGCTGACGAGAAACCAGCTGAACGGCGTAGAAGAGGAATGGACATGGAAAAGAGTATCAACTGCCCCAAAGCGATCCATCGAAGGAAAAGGATGTAGCGATGCTGGGGATTTCTAATACTCTCTGCCAGTATAACAAAAAGATTCTTCCCTTTTTTATACTCCACCCGGGTTCGATTGGGGATCTTCCTGAATGATAAGGCAGACAGAGTATTGGAAATAAGTCCAAGTCCCTGTAGGATGAGCAATCCATTTAGATTGGCCAGGAATTTCAGAGACAGTATTCCATAGCTCACAAGGCGTGAAATAATTTGTGTACTCTGAAATGATGAATCAGCACGGAATATTCCTTCTCCCAGTGTACGATTGGATAATAAGCGTTTCAGAACAGTCGTAACCATGGCGATACCAGTTGTTCTTGAGACACAGAAAAGTGCGTACAGAATCATGATTAGAATGACTGCATTCTGGCCTTCAATGTAGAATAGTGCAATGTACGGTACACAGGTGAGGCCACGGATCATCCACGCCCAGAATCCCACTGTTACAATATTTTTATTCCTGAACAGGTGGGGAATAATCAGCAGAATGATTCCCGATATGTGCATCATGCCTGAAATAAATCCAAGTTCAATATTCCGGGCCCCGAAATGCATGGCCAGCAGCATCACAGTTGATTCCCCAAGAAATGTTATGCTGAGGCCATTCATCGCTGTGAAGCGGAGATAAAATCGTCCGCCTGTTCTGCGTTCTGAACGAGAAAGATAGATCGTGCGAGAAGTTTTTTTGCTCAATTCCGTAACCTTTTCTGTATTTCGTGGTTTTACTTCTAAAAACTATGAAGGCTTGGGGTTTCCTCCTTTCCCCTGATGCCTGTCCTGGAAACTCTTATAGTTTGCACCGCTTTTCAGCTTTCGTTGGAAAGCGGTGTATTTTTTTTGTAGCAGCTCATTATTCCATGACCCGCATATCAGGATCGTCAGCAGGATTGGCTGTTTTCATGAAGACATGCTCTTTTCGGATGTGCGTCAGGTATTCTTCAACTGTCCAGGTTAAACCTGTTTCGGTAACCATTGCAAAAGCTGGATCAGAATCCTTCGGCAGTACCTGTTTGAAACAACGCATAAGAATAACAGCACTTCGTTTGTCTGCCCCGGAAATCAATGCTCCACGATGATTCCCTGTCCTGGGTGTTCCTCCAGGCCACTTTTTTGATAACACAGCTTCAATAGCCTCTGAAGTAATCTGCACGGCAACCAGTTCGGTAACAGGAGCAACGCTGACGACTGAGGCGTCTTCACCAGTTTCCCTGTACATGGTTAGAGCTGCTTCAGCCTCGGTTCTGGTGAAGCAGTCCAGCAGTAATACTATTTCTCGTTTTTTACTCATGGATTCATTGTAATGGCGACCTGGAGTAATGGAAATATATGGACCTGATAAATCTCAGGATAACTGCAGCCAGGTTTTGGATCTGAAATCAAATGGATTCATCCCGCTGAAGCACTGCCAGTAAAAAGGACAGGTGAAGGGATTACATTGTAACAGAATGCTCACATCAGTCTGAGTGAATCGGTTCATGTTGTCAAAAACAAATTATATTACTAGATTCGTAAAGAACCCAGGGAGGTTGTGACATGCAGGATCAATACACAATTAAAAGCAGGGAAGCTCTGGAATCCGCTGGAAAACTGGCTGAAGCCTCAGGACATGCCCAACTGGATGTGGAACATATTCTCGCTGCTTTGATTGTTCAGGAAGATGGAATTGTACCCCATCTTCTTGCCAGGCTGGGAATTGAACCGGGACAACTGGACGCTGAGCTACAGTCTATTTTTAAGGCCAAACCTCGTACTTATGGAGATACCGTTCAGGTAAGTCTGACATCGGCAGCGGCGAAAGTGCTCAAGACTGCTGAAAAGGAAGCGGACAATCTCAAAGATGAGTTTGTTTCCGTTGAGCATATTCTTCTGGCAATAGCAGGATCGAGTTCTCCGGCAGGCCAGATTCTCAAGAAACATGGCGGTGAGAAAATATCTCTGCTCCATGCTCTTAAAGAGATCAGGGGAAGCCGCCGGGTAACCGATCAAGACCCGGAGAGTAAATTCAGGGCTTTGGAAAAATACACTGTGGATCTCACCCGCAAGGCCCGTCAGGGAAAACTTGATCCGGTGATAGGCCGAGATACCGAAGTACGCAGAGTGATGCAGGTACTCAGTAGGCGGACCAAAAACAATCCGGTTCTTATTGGTGAACCGGGAACGGGAAAAACGGCCATCATTGAAGGTCTGGCCGGGCGCATCGTTGATGGGGATGTTCCAGACTCGCTTCATGGTAAAAGGCTTCTTTCCCTGGACATGGGTTCCCTGGTTGCCGGTGCGAAGTTCAGGGGTGAATTCGAGGAACGCCTTAAAGGAGTGATTCAGGACGTCACCTCCTCTGAGGGCAGCATTATTCTCTTCATTGATGAACTTCATACGGTGATGGGTGCCGGTGCAGTAGAAGGCGGAACGGATGCATCCAATCTCCTTAAACCTGCTTTGGCACGGGGCGATTTACACACCATAGGGGCCACCACTCTTGATGAATACCGCAAACACATTGAAAAGGATGCGGCATTTGAACGGCGCTTCCAGCAGGTAATGGTTATGGAATCCTCGGTGGAAGACACTGTTGCTATCCTGCGCGGCCTGCGTGAGAGGTATGAAGTTCATCACGGTGTGCGTATTCGGGATGAAGCCCTGATCGCTGCCGCCACCTTTTCCAATAGATACATTACTAACCGCTTCCTGCCGGATAAAGCACTGGATCTGGTGGATGAAGCAGCCAGTCATATAAAAATGGAAATTGAAAGCCAGCCGGTAGAACTCGACTCCCTTGACCGAAAAGTTCTTCAGATGATGATTGAAAAGCAATCCCTGGACAGGGAAAGCGATCCCGCGTCACTGGAAAGATTGAAAACCCTGAGCCAGGAACTGGCAAACCTGAGTGCCGAACGGGATGCATTAAAAACTCAATGGGAAAATGAAAAGGGTGCTATTGAGGAAATAAGGGAGATTAAACAGACCATTGAAGAGTTAAATGACCAGGCATCTATCGCAAAAAGGGATGGCAATCTTGCTTTAGCCGCAGAAATTCTTCATGGAAAGCTCCCCTCAGCCCAGGGGATCCTTGATGAAAAAACAAATCATCTGAAAAAACTACAGGGCGAGAAGAATCTACTCAGGGAAGAAATTGGTGAAGAAGATATTGCTCAGATAGTTTCTGCCTGGACAGGCATCCCTATATCAAAAATGATGACCTCGGAGAAAGAGAAGTATCTTACACTTGAAACCATCCTCATGAAACGGGTGGTAGGGCAGGATGTTGCTGTGAACGCTGTTGCCGATGCGGTTCGCCGAAACAGAAGTGGTTTATCAGATCCCGGAAGACCTCTGGGATCGTTTATATTCCTGGGTCCCACCGGTGTCGGAAAAACGGAACTGGCCAGAACTCTGGCTGCCTTCCTTTTTGATGATGAAAAGGCCCTCACCCGCATCGATATGAGTGAGTATATGGAGAAATTCGCTGTTTCCCGTCTGGTGGGAGCCCCGCCGGGATATGTGGGCTATGAAGAAGGAGGTCAGTTGACAGAAGTTGTTCGCCGCAGACCCTATTCTGTAATTTTGTTCGATGAAATTGAGAAAGCACATCCCGATGTGTTCGACCTTCTTCTCCAACTCCTTGATGATGGCCGCCTGACGGACAACCAGGGGAAGGTTGTTGATTTCCGACATTCACTTATCATCATGACAAGCAATCTCGGTTCTGATATAATTCTTGAAAAGGGAGTTAATGAAGAAACCAGAACCATACTGGATGATCGTCTGAAGATGGTATTCAAACCTGAATTCCTTAACCGGATAGATGAAACCATTGTGTTTGAATCCCTTGGTAAGAAACAGATCCGGTCAATTCTGGACATTCTGCTGGGGAAACTGGCATCAAGGATTGAGGAACAACGTATGAGTATTGTTTTTACTGATAATGCGAAGGATCTCATTGCCCGGCGGGGTTATGATCCGGCATATGGAGCCCGTCCTCTGAGAAGAGCTATCCGGGATCTGGTGGAAAATCCTCTGGCAAAGATGTTATTGTCCGGTAAATTTATTGAGGGGAACAGAATAAAAGTGGATGCTGATTCCAGGGAGTTACGATTTGAGCATTGATGTGAGGAGTATGTCCAGTGAATCGGCTTCCTGAGAATCTACTCATTATTCAGGCCCATCCCGACGATGCGGAGGCCTGGAGTGCCGGCACCCTGTCCCTGCTGGCTGACAGGGGATGGAAAATCTCCATTGCAACCATGACTGCTGGTGGTCTTGGCGGAGTTGGCATGAATGAGCAGGAAACCATCAGAGTGAGACTGGTTGAGGCCGGGAAGGCCGCTGCTGTAATCGGTGCTGATTACCATTGTTTTGGCCAACGAGATGGGTTTGTATTCGATACCGAGGATATTCGTATTGAAGTGGTTTCACTGATGCGCAAAGTGAGGGCTGGAGTTGTTATTACTCATCCGCCTTTTGATTACCATCAGGATCACCGTACCACCTGCCGTATTGTAGATTCATCAGCCATGATTTCAACCCTTTCCAATGTTCCATCGGACGAAGAGCCATTGGAGTACACGCCCCTCCTCTACCATGGCATGCCTATGGGTTTAACAGATCCTTTGGGAGGACCGGTCCCCGATCCCCATTTTTTTGTTGATATATCCGGCGAACCCATGGATACAAAGATGACAATGCTCTCTCAGCATAAATCCCAGCAGGAATTAATGAAGAAAATGCAGGGGATGGATGATTTTTTTGATGAAATGAAGAAGTTCAATGCTGAACTTGGCTCCATGGTCGATGTAGAATATGCGGAATGCTACTGGCAACATCTGGGGGGAGGGTACCGGAAAAATCCCTTACTTCAGAAGGAACTCAGTCAGTATATTTGTTTCAGGAGACACAATGAATAAAATCGATGATCGATATACACAATTCGCTCTATGCCATGAAATGCTGGAAACACCGAATGTTATGCGTCAGTTTGAAGCTTCTTCGGTAGACCATTTAACGCAACTCGTATCCGGTTATTTATCCATTATGATTACAGGTGAAGGTTCAAGCCGAATATTTCCGGCCAAAAGGGTTATTGCTGAAACATTGCAGAACTCTGGACCCCTTGTTCCTTTGACTGAAGGGGCTGCTCAGGCCATGGAGTACAATCTGGAAGGATACGGGCTACTCGGAGCCTCCAACTCAGGACGGACACGGGAATTGATCAGCCTGTATAAGAAACTTCGACGGAAGGGACATTCCGGACTTGCCGGTATTATGTCCCATCCTGGAACACCTCTGGAAGCTGCTTCTGATGCGGCTTACATTCTTAACTGTGGAACAGAAAATGCTGTCGCCGCGACAAAAAGTGTCGTTGAGCAGGCCATGGTCTGGCAGGCTGTTATAGCGAAATTGAATAACCGAGAATTCCCAGACACAGCATTTGGAGCTGATGGCGTTGCAGAGGCATTGCATCTGACAATTCCGGATGAACTGAGCAGAACTGTTGCAGGAGCAAACACCATTTATTTTGCCGGCCGCAATGATGGTGTCGCCGAGGAGCTTACTCTGAAAACCAATGAAATTGTCAGGAAACCATCTGACTACCTGGAAGGCACTTACGTTTCTCATGGTATTGAAGAAATCATGAGTGAAAATGATGTGCTTGTTTTGATCGACCCATTTTCAGAGGAGGAGGCAAAAATAAAAAATTGCCTGGCAGATGGTGTGGGTTTACCAGTCATTGCTATCGCGGACAGGGAGACACTCTTTCCTACACTTCAGGTTCCTGCTCACGGAACCTGGAAGGAGTATGTGTATCTGGCCGCAGGGTGGAACCTGCTTGTCGAAGCAGGACTGGTTGCCGGAGTGAACCTGGATAAGACGGTCAGGGCAAGGAAAGTGGGCAATGAGTACAATGTGGAAGATTGATTGAAATTGGTTGTGCATAAGCTGCTCTTTACGGATATACATAAGGCATACACCCCGGTCTATGCAAATACTGAGCATTTTCTACATTTTTTCATCAGGGTTATGGTGTCTTCAAGGTCAGCCAGAACCATAGATAACCCGATGTTTCCTATTGACTACATTGATCGTCAGATCAGGAAAGATACACAAGACCTCACTGGTCAAAATCAAACTTTTATGCCATTCTGACAGGGTGACTTTATCAATTCGACGTGTACTTCTGAACAGTCTCTTCGTATCTGCAATAATTGGTGTATTGGCTGTTGTTTTCGTATGGTACGATCTGATAAAACTGGATTTGGTTTCTTCTTATTCCCCATCGACAACAAAGGTATGGTGGGGAATCACTCGAGCGTATACTGAAAAAGACCTGGTAGGAACTCTATTCACAATAACAGTCTATCTTCTGCTAAGTCTGTTTGGCGAAATTGGCTTCAGAAAAGGATTCGGTTTCCATCACTCATCAGAACTTTTCTTTCTTCGACTGTTCCTTCTTCTTCTTCCATTGCAGGCCGCCCGGTTAATATTGCCATTCAATACTGACATGGGAATTACAGCAACACGAATCGCATGGTTTGGACGGTTTGCTGGTATCACCGCCTTGTTGAATATAAGCCTCTACTCTTCCAATATGCCTCTTCGACAATCCGGGTATGTCCTTGGCATGGGAGCATTGACTTCCCTTGCTATAGCTGTATTAATTCCGCTGGATATTACACAACCTATGGGAAACCTTCTTTACAGGACCAGTATCGATAAAACCCTGACACTTTCATGCTTATCACTGGAGTTCCTTGCAATTGTATCCATGGCTGGTACAAGTATCAATCGAATGAATAACAGGTACTATCCACTGATATTATGCCTGCTGTTCATAATTATTGGCAGTGATTTAAGCTTCTTCGGGGATATTACCCTGGCCATTATTGGAACCATATTGATGACTGTCGGTGTTATTGGCTTTTCCTGGATGATGCATAAAATATATCAATGGTTGTAAACGAAATACAGAATGAATCCTGTTCCTGCAGGAATTATAATATTGTCAAAGTCTTTGATGGGAATAAGCTCCAGAAAAGTGGCAACTGCAGCTGTCAGCAAAGCAGGCAATACTGTATGTAAATAGAGATAGGAACTGATGAATACAGCTGTAAAACATGCCAGGGAACCGACTAAAGTCTTGTTACCTGGCCATGGAATACTGTGCCGTCCCCAGAGCTTTCCAATAAAACTTGCCACACCATCCCCAAAAGCAAGTGCGTAAACAGCCAGTCTCGCGGCAGGATCAGGGTAGAAGAGCATGGCTGTCAAGGCACCAAGCCCCAATGTTATCGGACCCCATAAAAATCCTTGTTCAGTTGACCGGGAAGCTATTGCCGTGATACGGCTGATTAAGCCATATTCAACACCAATATTACGAGCTGTTTCATTCACAAGATAAAATAGAATACCTGTACAAAGCAAGGTGACTGTAAGATATGAATTCCAATCGGCCAGGGCTGGGACGAACACAATTGTTACATGGATGGATTTACGTAAGGCTTCTTTCAGCAATACCTCTCCAGTTACAGTTGTTCTCAAAACTTGTTGCTCCTAAAAATCCTTATACCCTTTTTCTGCCACTACTGCGTTGTCAAAATGCTTACGTAGCTTAAGCGGTTGGCGGTGCGTTCCTCGGAGCTTTGCTCCTGCGGTACGCACCTGCTTACTTAAGCATTTTGACAACGCAACAGCGAGGAAAAAGATCAAGCCAAAAACGAAATAAGGTTTTTTAGAGGTGCCCTCAATTGTATTGAAACTCGTTCCAACACCCAGGTCAAGGTTGGCAAGAACAGTATTCTTATCTTTCTGTGCAAGTGCAATGGCTAAATTGGCAGAGATCAAGGATTTCCCTACCCCTCCCTTACCACTGGCAACCGCGATAATCTGCATTCAATCCCCCGATTCTGGAAACAGAGGTTCAGTGTCTGAAGAACCCATGGAAGCCATCAGGCTGATAGGCTGTCAACTCAAATTTTTTACAGCATAAGACTGTATCAGGCATGGGTCAAGCAATTACTTGTTGACAAGCACACTGGTGCTGATGAAAATCACTGGTATGTATAAAAAACAAGAAAGAATAGTCTGGATTCTTTTAACTTCCAGTTTACTGCTCCTGCTTCTCATTGTTTTATTATCACCAGTAGCCTCAGCCAAGTCATTGCCCCGGAATCAAAACCAGGAGTTCATCAGGGAATTGGAAACAGCTCTGCATGCAATCCAATCCTATTATGCCGATGAAGTAGACGCTGAGACACTTTTTGATGGTGCCATGAATGGTCTGTTCGCCTCATTGAATGATCCATATTCCCTGTACCTGGATGATGAATACCTCCGGATGATGCAGGATACGACTGAGGGTTCCTATGGCGGTGTGGGTCTCTATATCAGCCGGGATCATTACGATCCGGAAAATCCTCATGGCCGATTACCTTATGTAAAAGTTATTGCACCTATTGAAGACACTCCCAGTTGGAAATCTGGACTCAAGGCTGGAGATTATATCTATGCGATTGAAAATGAATCGGCGGAAGGATTTTCGACTCAGGATGTCTCTGACCGTCTCAGGGGAGTACATGGCAGTGAAGTAACGGTTACCATCCTGCGGGGAAAAAATATTAAGTTTGATGTAACTCTGACCCGAGAGATCATTGAAATACCAACAGTGAAATCAACTGTCATTGATAATGAGATCGGTTATCTGAGAATTATCGAATTCACCCCTTATACAGCACAGAATGTTACAAGCACCCTGACGAATTTCATTACTCTCGGACTTGATCGACTTGTCATCGATGTTCGATCTAATCCTGGCGGATTGCTGGAATCAGTTGTCGAAATTGCCGATCTGTTCCTGTCAAACAGTGTTGTGGTCAGTACAAAGTACCGCCAGAAGGAATTTAACCAGGTTCATCGTGCAAAGGCAGGAAAAATTGTCCCCCGGGATATGGAAATAGTTGTACTCATCAACAAAGGTTCTGCCTCAGCGTCGGAAATACTGACCGGTGCTCTCAAGGATAATGGGCGGGCAACCATAATTGGTGAAACAACTTTTGGAAAAGGATCAATTCAACAACTCATTCAGCTTCAATCTGAAGAAGCTGCGATAAAGCTTACTACCGGCCGGTATTATACACCTGCTGGAAACAACATCGATAAAGTGGGTATTGCTCCAGATATTGTTGTTAAGGAACCAGAGCTTACAGATGAAGAAATCGAATCTCTTACTACAATTCTCCAGGAGAATCGTATTGGAGAGTTTATTAACAGGAATCCAAATCCATCAAACAGAGTTGTCAATACACTGATTAGAGATCTACATACAGAAGGTCTTGTTCTCAGTGAAAGAATTATCCGACGAATGATAAAGCAGGAAAATAATTCCAGACTCAATTCTCCACCAGTTGTTGATCTGGATTATGATAGAGTGTTGATTCGAGCTATAGAATTTCTGAGAACCCAAAAATAATGGGATCTCCAGTAAAACGCATTAACATTCTTGGGTTACCAATTGATATCGTCAATGAAGAAAACCTTCAGGAAGTCATTGAAAGAATTTATAACCGGAATGATTGTCGTCAAGTCATCCTCCTCGATTTTCACGAATTCATGAAATCCAGACATGATTCAGAACGCAAAGAGGCCTTATTGCAGGCCGCATTGATTATTCCCACTTCGTCGCTGATAGTAAATGCTGCTAAATATCTTAACAAAGGATCATCGCCGCTATACCGGCCGTATTCATTTATCATACGCCTTTTAGGTATCCTGGAAAACAAAACGAAATCTGTTTACTTACTGGGTTCGGATATGAATGGAGTACGCGCGGTTGAATCAACACTTCGTTCAACATTTCCAGGGATTAGGGTTGTTGGACGTTATGCTGCAAATTTCCGAAAGAAGCGAAAAATGGATGTTTTGACTGCAATCAAAAAATCGTCGCCAACTTTGCTCCTTACTGGTGTTGGCTTAAAAGGCAGGCATCTATGGTTCAGTCGACACAGGCAGCATCTTGCAGGAGGATTGGCAATCTGGGAAAAAACCTGTTTCGGCGTTTTTTCTGGTAGAAGACAAAAGCCAAACGATTCTAAGGCCGCTCGTCTTATCACAGGATTCTTCAACACTCTCATCAGACCATGGAGAATACTGCGTCTATTTCGATATTTGTACTTCTTCATTATTCTCCTTGTAGCCAGTATCCGAAAAGACTGATTCAATACTGGCATTTTTCATGGACAATAGGTATACTCTCAATCCATGTTGAATCAAATGTTACTGAGTTCACTTCTGAGCTTCCGTCTTATCAGCATCTATCTGGGAATCCTCTGCTGTCTTGGGTTTGTAATCCTGCTGGACATTGTTCTGTTCCTCAAACTTTCCTTGTTAATCGGCCCCTGGATGACTGTTGCAATTCTCGCTGTCATTACAGCTGCAGGTGTATTTTTATCCTATAGACTGGTTGAAAATCGCAACATTCGACTGACAAAATCCATTCATGAGGGAAGATTCGACGAAAAAATGTTCACTGATTACTCCATCATACTTCTTGCCTGTCTATTCTTCATACCACCCGGGATAGTCAATAAACTTTTTGGAGTCATACTGTTATTACCTTCAATTACCAGATGGATGAGCAATACACTGATACGGATCGCCGGCAGCAATTGGATTGAGCTTTATGAGTATTTGCGTCTTAATTCAATTATGGCTTAAGAGATTGATTTGAACCCTTACCCAGTGTCAGAAAGCCTGTAAAACCCCCTTCAACCAATCCCTATCTGACGATCAATGTCGTTGATAGGAAACATCGGGTTATCCCTGGTTCTGGCAGACCTTGAAGACACCATGATCCTGATGAAGAAATGTAGAAAATGCTCAGTTTTCGCAAAGGCCCGGGTGTATACTTTATGCATATCCGTACAGAGCAGATTATGCACAACCTTTTTCATAAGGAATTGGATTAAATCTCTTGTAAGATTTCCGGGTACCTCTTAAAAACAGCTTTAGGAAATTGACGAAATGGCGGTGTGTTCCTCGGGCTATGCCCTGTGGTACACACCTGATAGTGGCGGTGCGTTCCTCGGGCTACGCCCTGCGGTACACACCTGATAGTGGCGGTGCGTTCCTCGGGCTACGCCCTGCGGTACGCACCTGTTTAAGCGGTTGGCGGTGCGTTCCTCGGGCTATGCCCTGCGGTACGCACCTGTTTAAGCGGTTGGCGGTGCGTTCCTCGGGCTACGCCCTGCGGTACGCACCTGTTTAAGCGGTTGGCGGTGCGTTCCTCGGGCTATGCCACTGCGTTCCTCGGTACTGTGGTACGTACGCACCTGTTTAAGCGGTTGGCGGTGCGTTCCTCGGGCTACGCCCTGCGGTACGCACCTGTTTACGTGAGCATTTTGACAACGCAGTAGCGGCAGAAAAGATCGAGTCAAGAACTAAATGGGTTTTTTAGAGGTGCCCTTTACGGGGAGCCTGTAGGCCAAAAACCGGAGATACTCCGATATATCCTACCTTCGTGAGCTAATTTTGAAGAATTCCAATAGAACGTCTATATTTTATTCAGGTTGTATGGCATAATCCCGATCAGGAGGGGATTGTGTCCAAAAACACGTCAAAATTGCTTCAACAAGATTCCGGTTGTCTGCATGGAAGAGTCTCCAAAGCAATTGATCGAAGATGTTGCTACCCAGGCGGCAAAAGCGGAGCGTAGCTGGACGGTTGGCGGTGCGTTCCTCGGAGCTTTGCTCCTGTGGCGGTGTGTTCCTCGGGCTACGCCCTGCGGTACACACCTGGTAGCGGTACGCACCTGTTTACGTGAGCATTTTGACAACGTAGTAGCGAGGAAAAAGATCAAGCCAAAAACGAAATAAGGTAAGTTAGAGGTGCCCTATAGTAATGGATAATTTCAAAACCCACAACGCATCTGCTTTTTATGAGACTTTTGCCCTCGAAGAAGCACGAATATTACGAGAACGTTTTGATTTTGTATACACTCCCAGGCATGGTTCCTGGTTGAATATGGCAGAAATTGAATTACATGTATTAAACCATCAATGTCTGAATAGGCATATACCTGAGAAAACTAAGATTGAAAGTGAAGTAAAAGCATGGGAACAAGCAAGAAACGCAAAAGTGGCAACGATAAACTGGCAATTTACAAATGAAAAGGCAAGGGTAAAACTAAATCGGTTGTATCCGTCATTATATGATTAACATAACACTACTGGAATTCTACAATATTAAGGAGTTTTTTATGAAAAAAGCTGTTCTGCCGATTATGGCAATTTCGTTTTTTGTTGCATGGGTTTTCACGAGTTGTGAAGATACGTTAGTAAACCAGCACACGGTAACGTTTTTCTCAGGAGAAGATGGGATTGATGTGCCACCTCAATATATCCAGGGTCAAGGTTACGCTGAGGATCCAGGCCATCGAGAGAATGCGAGTGGCCAAACAATTGTCGGTTGGTACACAGAACCATCCTTTGTTTACATCTTTGATTTCTCTAAAAACTTAATTGACAAGAACATAATCCTGTACGCCAAGTGGAGTTTAACTTCCGATACGAAGTTCACGGTTAGCTTCGACACAGGGGAGGGCACTAGTACCGTAAACGACCAATTGATCCCTGAGGGAGGCCTGGTGAGCAAACCGAATGATCCAATTTATGCTGGACATGTTTTTGTAGGTTGGTTTACCGATAGCTCCCTTACCACACAATTCAACTTTGACGAGGACACAATTACAAGTGATATAACGCTTTATGCCAGTTGGAGCCGCATATCAGTGAAGTACACCGTTAGCTTCGACACAGGGGAGGGCGCTAGTACCATAGACGACCAGGAGATCACCGAAGGAAACATGGCGAATAAACCCAATAACCCAAATAATCAAGGGCATATATTTTTGGGCTGGTACACAGACTCTAGCTATCAGTATGAATTTGACTTTACGGTTGAAATAACAAAAGATACGAATCTCTATGCCCAGTGGAAACCGGAAAACGCCCATAGTGTTACCTTTGATACAGGTCAAGGTGGACCCATATTACGCACACAGTGGGTGGCAAATGGGGCTAGCCCGACTGAACCAGCTCCGCCGGTGAAGCTGGGTTACAGTTTTCTTGGCTGGTATAAGGAAGCAGCATTCGTCAATAAAGTGAATTTCGGTGCAGAAACAATTACTCAGGATATCACCTATTTTGCCCAATGGTCTGTCAATGCAATGGCACGTTATTTCATTTCTTTTAACTCTCACGGAGGAAGTCATATAACAACCATTTCATACCTGGAAGGAGAGGAACTGACATTACCTGCCGATCCCGACAAAACAGGCTATACGTTCAGTGGTTGGTACAAGGACGAAGCCCTGAACGATATCTTCGACATCAATACGGACGCTGTTCAATCGGATATTACCTTACATGCGAAATGGGAAATGAATACCTACACGGTAACCTACGACACGAACGGCGGAGAGTTTTCCGATAGTAGCACGCGAAAAACTGAAAATGTCCTACACGGGAATATGGCAAACAACAATGAGGGCACTCCGACAAAGAGCCAGGCCGTGTTCCTTGGCTGGCATACCGCTCAAACAGGTCAGTCGGACAGCAGTCGATACTCCTTCCAGGAAGCGGTTGTTTCTGATATCACTCTCTACGCCCACTGGTCGGAGGGAGATGTCCGCACGGTGAATTTCCATGTCGATGGCGGTAGTACTATCGACCCAATTAAAGTCGAAGACGGGTCCACTATCCAGGCCCCGAGCATCCCGACGAAAACCGGATACATCTTCCTGGGCTGGTATGCGGACTCAGGCTACAGCAATGAATTTGATTTTACGACGGCCATTGATACGGATACCGATATTTACGTGAAGTGGGCTACTGCTCCAACGGGATTGAGCATAAAAGAAAATAGTGCATCAGAATGGTACGGATCAATTCTTTTAACGGGAGCCCAAAGCGAAGATGAAGCAAAATTGTTCGTATCGGCGGTAAATTCTGTGTTTCCTGGGTTCTTGACATATTCATGGGGCGATTCTACAAGTGGGTTTAGCATTTCAGCTAATACAAATCCAGATCAGGGTCTTGATCATGCCTGTTTAATTCCTACCAACATAGCCCCAAAAACATTTGGCATGGACTTTACTATTGATGGGGAACTCACCGATGTTGGCGATGATGGATGTACCTATCCCAATCGTTCCGGCGGGGGAGGGGGAGGCGGCAACGGCGGTGAAACCGGAATCCAGGTGCCTGCCACCGTTGAATTGGACGGAATTGAATACCCGATCAAAAGGAATGCCGAGGGGTACGCCATAACAGAGGTTGATGACGTTACGGGAAAAACGATTTTTCTGCTGGATAGAAGCAATACCACCTTTGATGGATTGACCACGGTGGAAGACTCCATGCATGCCAGTCAATCGGGTAGCTATTTCCTCGGTTACTCTGGCGTTTGGGGACAGACATTCGCCTCCTCCTTCTATAGGAACCAGCAGGGTGCCTATGCACTTTCTCCTCATTTTGCACCTCTTGGATCACAGGCCGTTTTCAAACTTCACGATGACGATATTATGAAGAACACGGTATTTGCCGGAGCACCTGCCATGTACTCTCACCTCGCCATTTCCTTCCTGAATCCTGAAATGAATTATATTCGCGGTTCATACGACATGTCGGTAACGGGTTTAGACTATACGAATTTTCCTGCAGGAGGCTTTGATTCTCGATATAAACTCCTCAACCTGAGGGAACAGATTCGTGTTGCCAACCGCCGCAACCAAAAGGTTGTGCTGGCTATGGGCGGAGCAACCTTTCATGAATGGGAGAATGTTGCTGCCGAAGGAAATTCGGGACAGGCAGGACCTCATATAAGGTCTTTGGCAGATCTTTTGCTGGACCTCAACGCGGACGGACTGGATGTGGACTATGAACGTCATACGAAATATGGACACAGCCCAGTGGAGACAGCCGAGGAACTTAGGGGGGCCATACGGGCTCTGCGCATGGCGGTCGATCTTGCCAACCAGGAAGACGATGACAAAAAAGATCGCATCCTCACCATTTCGGCTTGGTCAACGGGTGCCGATGTTTCCTGGAACGCTGTGAAGTATGGAGGAAGTAACCGCAGCGATGGACAGCCATTATCTGGTCCAGTCTACACCCAGGTGGATAAAAACGCCGCCAAATCCGCCTATGACAACGCAGTAGCCAATGGAGAGGATCATGCCACTATCGCTGAATTACTCCACATCTATAATAATGTCGTTGTCGTGGGCAGTCCTCGAATATCTATTTGGGGGGGCGGCGCGGGAATGCATCGGCATGCCTTTGAGGATGCCAGTGTCAAAGAACTCATTGATATTCTCTCAGTTATGTCGTACGATGCATCCTATCATAATTTCGATCCGGTTTTAGCATGGCATCAGTACAGGAATATCATGCCGAATGATGTTCCCGTCCTCCTTGGATTTGAGCAGGGACCCGAGGGTTGGAACGATGGACAGGTTTTGGTGAGAAAAAATGCGGACGCTGGTCCCACCGGTACAATTTTCGAAGAAGATACTTATGGGAATGAGTTAACCAATGCCTATTATTCCGTGGAACGTTTGGCAAAATACGTTAAGATGAACAAAGTGAATGACCACGATGGGGTAATGATATGGACAATGACGTCCCGTGATGCCACATTGCTTAGCGCAGTGGATCCCGATGCCGCAGAGGTGGCAGCAACAGCAGGAGACGTTGCTGCCGAGGCAGCAGAGCAACTAGGACTGCCAATGGATATCCGTACCGATTCCGTATGGACGGTATATGAACGGAAATAAGGAGTGTAAATAAATGATGAAGTGTATTATTACTGCAAAGAACATATTTCTCAGCGTGTTACTGGCTGTTGCCATTGGAATGGTATCGACAGCCTGTAGCGGAGACTTGGTCAAGCCAGCCACAAATAACGATGAAAACATCAAAGTTACTTTTTCAGCGAATGGAGGAAGCTTTCCCGATAGTTCAGTCGTTCAAATAAAGGAAATTGCGTACGGGAAAACCGTTGAAAATCCAGATGTCGATCCTCAAAAAGAAGGATACATCTTCAGAGGCTGGTACTTTAATCTGGAGGGAACTTCCAAGTTCTCTTCTACCACGCCGCTGGCAACGGACACAATAGTATATGCCCTATGGACGAATGATTCGCAATCCTCTGACAACATTGCTATAACTTTCTTGGCGAATGGAGGTACTTTTTCCGATGGCACAGAAAGTGTAATAACTACCATTCCTGTCAGGACATCAGCGAATAATCCAGATGTCGATCCTCAAAAAGAAGGATACATCTTCAGAGGCTGGTACTTTGATCCGGGGGGATCTTCCGAGTTCTCTTCTACCACCCCGCTGGTAGCGGATACACTGGTATATGCCCTGTGGAGGGAATTGACGGAAGAGGAAAAAAAACAGCAGGAAACCTCCACGCAAACCGATTACGCCAAAGAGACCGACGGTGCTCCGGCACGGCCAACCTGGGTTGATGCCTTTCGTTATTATCAGGAAGATGAATTCTTCAAAAAAGGACGCTATCTTCTCGTGTGGAGGAAGGATCCGGGCGACACAGGCAATTATGCAGAAAAATGGGAACTCCATCAAATTTTGTTCAACAATCCAACCGAGATGGCTACGGATGAAAAATGGGGCAAGACCATTGATGTGCAGGATATTAAAGAAACAAAGGTGTTGCTCGTTGAGGATAATCTTACCCAATATAGCCATGATACGGCTACCACCGTGGACATTCCCAACAATCTTCTACCTGACGATCAGTTCTCTACAGCATCCAGTACGTCAAGTCCCTCTTTCCAGGTTGTCGTCAGTGATAAGACACAGGTGGGATACAAGGGCATCACTTATAATGATAACAGCCGTCAGCTCGTTGTTGCTTATAAGGTACGGGTATTTCGATCCGTCATCGACACCGATGATTTCGGGAATGTCATTAATAAGGAATTATATAATGACTCGGCTATAATGATGGTTAACTACAAGCAAGGGAAGTTTGTACAAATAACCAGCTCCGGTTCCGGCAATACGGGCGGAGGAGGCGGTTCCAGCAATCTAGTCCCGGATACCATTACAACTTATGACCAGCTTAGAACCGAACTCAGCTTTGCCCCGGATCAAAATTTCACACTGAGCTGGGAAAATCAAAAAGTTACTGGCACCACACCGCTTGAAGAATTAATAACCAGGGATGACTTTGAAAAACTGTTTCCTCCCGAAGTGGGGAAACTTTTCCACGACAAGACCAATAGCTATTATACGTGGGAAAATTTTGTTGAGGCATCCCGCTATTTCCCCAAACTGTTCAATGAGGGAACTGAAGAAGATAGATACAGGGAATTAGCCGCCTTCTTAGGGAACAAATCGCACGAAACCGGCGATGGCTGGGCTTCATTAGGAGCCGACCGCTGGACGTATGGCATGGTGTGGATCGTTGAGCTTTCTGCCCTTTCAGGTAGTGGGCTCGACCAAAATCCAGGCGATCCCGAAGATTTGTACAAAGCCTATATGCGGGATTCTTACTATGATGCAGGCAGCACCTACGTTGGGCCAGAGGGTAAAAGCTACCATGGCCGAGGTCCTGTCCAACTATCCTGGAATTATAATTACGGGGCCATGAGCCTGAATCTTTTCGGCGATAGTAGCATACTTTTGGAGAATCCGAACCTGGTGGCCCGCGAGGGTATTATCGGATATGCCAGTGCCCTCTGGTTCTGGATGCAGCCACAAGGGGCCAAACCTTCTGCCCACGATGTTATGGTGGGCAATGTGGATCTCACTGAACCTTACACCGTACCAACCTCGCGGGAAAATCGCACGGTGAGAACACATACCAACCATTCCACGGGAAGCATGGCGGATGGAACTGTCATTTCATACAAGGATTATTCCGTACCAGCGGGCTTTGAAATTGGATTCGGAGCCACCATTAACATCATCAATGGCGGGCTTGAAGCCAACACGGGCAAGATCGATAACCGCCATGCCAAGCGTATTGGATATTTTGCCCGCTATTTGGATTACTTTGGAACTAAGAAAAATGGTCGCACTGATGGACTGGCTCTCCCCATTAGCCCTGAAGTAGGCCACCGCATTGTGCAGGAGAACGGTGCTGATGTTCGCATCGGTGGCGACCCAGTACCTGATGACACGGTAGAATTGATGACGAAGTGGAGGAAGTGGATTAAACTTCCAGCCGACTACCCCGAAAAAACCGATCCTGACAGATTCCCATTCGAAGATATCCCCAGCATATTGAGTGCCATTTGGCAGTCGTCATTTTAAGGTTTAGAAACAGGGAATAGATAGGCCTTGCTTAAAAAGTATTTTGACTCTGAATACCAGTATAATGAATCAAAACTGCATTTTAAGTGAGCCAGAATGCAATAATTTGAGAACCTCCGGGCGAATTTTGATTTCTGATATTACCCAGGTGCAAGGGCTTTGAGCCAATTTCCGCATTACCCTTGCACCTGTTTTGCCAGGAATAGATAGGGCTTGCTCTAAAGCATTAGTAACTGTCAATTACCTTGAAAATCAATAAATTATGGGTACCTCTAAAAAACAGCTTTAGGAAATTGACGAAATGGCGGTGTGTTCCTCGGGCTATGCCCTGTGGTACACACCTGATAGTGGCGGTGCGTTCCTCGGAGCTTTGCTCCTGCGGTACGCACCTGTTTTGATAATACAGAGTGTAAAGCCAGTCAGCTCGAATTGCAAGGGCTGGAAATCGGAAAATCCCGCAAAATCATTGTCAAGAATGACGGTAAGGTCAACAGTTCCGATGCCGGATTTCTTCTTCTCCAGCAGGTTGAGAAGAAGCACAGGATTATTGAAAAAACTGTCAGATTTTTTCACCGATAATAGAGATCAGGAAAAAATTACACATAGCCTGGGTGCTCTTCTCAAACAGAGAATCTTCGGAATCTGTCAGGGCTATGAAGATCTCAACGATCATGAACGATTGCGCGAAGATCCCCTGCTTCAATATATAGGCGGGCGGGATAATAAAACTCTAGTTGCAGGGAAGAGCACCCTGAACAGATTGGAATTTTCTCTATATCAAATAAATCTTTGATGCCGCCTCCATTGATAAGGCTTGCTTCCGTCTGAAGTCCATATCCGCCTCTTGCATCACCTCGTTTATTTGCTTCCTGATTTCCCTTGCCCTCTCAGGGGGGATAGTTTTCATTAAGGTACTCTTGTCTGAATCAAACAGTTGATTCTTGCTCCTTAGATCGAACTTTGGATCGTAGTCTTCCATTGACACCATTCTCCTTTAAGATTGTTCTTTATTTGGTTAAATTTTGGCCAATCATATTCATGTGGGTCATAGCCTCCATCTTTATTTTCGAAGATTCGGATGCCGTTATAAGATAAAAATAGTAGCGAGTTGAGCGTATCATCGCCTGTACTGTCCAGGATAATCAGGCTTTCGGCTAGGCCATTCAAAAAGTCATCGGATTCCGAAATTTCTGTAATCCAAACGAATTGCGGCCATTTCAAGCGAAGTAAATATTCTTTCATTTCGATTCCCATGGATCTGTTATGATTAACGCACCGCATAAGAGACTTGCTGGACATAAGAAAAAACCTTAGTACATATTCTCGTGAAGCTACTTCCTTTGTATTGGCTTTGAAGCCGATTTCTGAATTATTGAGTATTCCCTTGAGGAGTCTTTTTGCCCTGGAAGCTTCAAGGTATATATTTTTATGCAGTGGAACGACAAATGATTCTATCTGCATGGTTCTTAAAATGGGATCAGTATAGTATGTGCAGGGACTATGGAATGGGGAAAATTGATAAGGAGGTAAATTGTCGTCAATAACAACAAAATCGGTGTTTAGATTAGCAGTATCATATATCGTTACACCGTCAATGAATTCTGAGTCTGATATATCCATTTTTTCTTCGTAATTGTATTTCCTATGGCCAATGCATGTAACGGCATGACCCACATTTCCTTCAGATGATAGTCCAAGAACAACTGGTATACCTGATTCTATATAGCAATACAGAAGTTTGTCAAAGTCTTCATATACTTTTTTTGAATAAAGCAGGGTGGAGAATCCCATTCCTTTCAGGCTATAGGATATTTCTGACATTGTCAAACCCTGGGATGGAACTTGCCGTGACCATGTAATGGGTGTTAATAGGTCATGAATTCTGGAAGGTAGCGTTGGCGAATACTCGCTGTACCGTAGAGAAAAGTATTCCATGACGTTCCAAACGGTGGTTTCGGCGCAACTTGTTGTTTCAGCGGTTTGTGAAGCATGGGGGGACCCTGCACATGTAAGCGTAAGGCCCTGGACATTAATGGTGTAGTCGGCAAGACAGGCTAAGAAATCATTGTTCTTTAACGCCTTTGGGGAAATCACCGAGCGGCCAATGGGATGGTTGGGAATGGGTCTTAATAGAAAGAAACCTAAATACTTTTCTTTCACGTCTTCGCTTGTCTCATGGGACAAAAATGAATTGTCTCTAATCTCACCGGAGAAGAGTGATACCCGCAGGCAATCTCTTTGAAATAATTGATTCTTAGATGCATAATAGGTGTAGAAACTGTCCCTATACAGATAGTCCGCATAAGGAAATTCAATGGCTATGTGTAAATCGTCCTTTAAGCTGTCAAGATATGTATGAATTCCTGGAAGTGATTCTTCATGTTTCTGCCAAGAGATTATGTCGAATAGTTTTTTAAGGCGGTTGCGAAAAATCTGCAATGATGTAACGGTAAAGACTATCGATTTGTCTTCTTTTACATAACCCATGGTTGTATCGTAACAGATATGCTTAAAAAGCACATCTGCTGGATCATGTCACCGTAGCCGCTGTATCCTGCTTGTGTCCATCCCCCAACGGCGACCAACTTGCCGTCGGCGGAGAGGGCGCAGGCGTAAAGGGTGAAGTTTTCTGCTTGATATTGTTGTTCTTATACTGTTTATGGTCATAATTTGATGAAAAATCATTTCTCTATTCATAGTATATTATACTTGAGGAGATCGTCCTTATTTCATCTCAACAAGCTTTCTGACACACCATATATGCTACTAACTCGCCTTCAATTCTATGACTAAGAACCAGCAATTTCCCATTTCAAAATCCTCAATTATTGGCTGGTGTTACAAGTGAACATAATGTCAAAGGTCACCGGACCGTGTTAATGGTTCTGACGCGCCGTCTTGTTTTGTCATTTCTGACCTGGTGTTATCAACTATGATATCTGCCTCTTTTTTCGGGATTATAAAAACATGACCGGTGTCGAACCATCAATCGCTGAATGAGGATGTTCTTCATTTCATTCCATCAGACGCCGTATTCTCTCGTGGTTGACCTTGTGGCAGGTATTTTCAATTTCACCGTAAAGTAACAGGTCGTGCTGTCTGAATTGATGGAGGGTATCAGATAACAGGGCAATCGCATCTAATCCTGCCCCAAAAAGAATGAAAAACAATGATTTTGGGGTATCTAAATGAGTAATCTGGGAAAGTTTCTCACGGAGGCACGGAGGACACGAAAGAATGCACCGGGATCTCAAAGCCGATATCCAGAAGCAGATTAAATCAGACGCTTTGGAAATTCAGAAAGCGCTTGATTTGTGGCGGCATGAGTTCAACACGGTCAGACCTCATGAGAAGCTGGGTATGAAATGTCCGGGAGATGTATACCAAAAGTCAGAAAGAGTGTATACATCTGAAAAAACTCAAAATCGGGTATCCGTTATTTTACAGGGTACGGAAACTCTCGCGTTCGGGCTATCTGAAACTGGATCGCAGCAGTATTTATATTAGTACGGCTCTTGCGGGGGAAACAATTGGAATCACAGATCTTGATGAATCGTTTTTCTCGATCTATTTTGATTATATTGAGCTGGTATTGATCGACAGAGAAACCTATGGTTTCAAGCCTTTCAATCAGAAAATCTTACCTCCACAAAAAGTGGGGTGTGATGCCTCTTCTGAACCTTGAAATCTGTTACCTATGTCCTGAACCCGTACCCGTACCCTTCAAGAATTGCATCGTAGCAATCCCAGTTTCGCGCAGCTTTGCCACGGCCACCGTAGACAATTAGATTCTCATTGTCGAAGGCAAGATCCGGATCCAGGTTGTTCTGTAGCATCCGGTATGGGGCTTTGATCAACCAGTTCTTGCATACCAATGTCGTACCCGTCGGTGCATGTATATCTCGCGCCATAATTCTTCTCCCTGGATAGATAAAATTCTTGCTTCTATACGGTAATGAGGTTGAAGGCAGACAGCCTTGTACCAAACAGTGGGGCAGCGTTTTCTAGTCGTTCCGGTATAGGTCAAGCGATCAATCAACTAGGCGGTCATTCTGAAGGCTCCTCGATCTTCCAGTGTCCTCCCCTGGCACCTCCAATTCGCTCCAACACCCCAGCTTCTTTGAGCTTTTTGATGTTGTTTTCTATGGTGGTTTCCGCCAATGACAGCTTTTCAGCTAGAGTAGCAATGCTGACCTTGGAGTTGGCATGGATCTGCTCAAGAATCCTCTGGGCATTTTCACCCCACTTTTCACCCCACTTTTCACCCCACTTTTCACCCCACTTTTCACCCCAGTCGCTACTTTTACCGCCATTTATTGCGTCATCTGGGTTTATCCCGTCATATAATAGGTCTCTTTTACCGCCATTTACACGGTTATCGGTCTTCCACTTCATTTCCAGCACCGTGTGGTTCACCGGCATCAAATCATCGTGAAGCTCAAGCCCGTGCCCCTCATCCCGCCAACCGTGGATGATCTTGGGCAGACCCGAGCCTGCTCGTTCGCCCAGCCCTATCAGCAAAAACATCTTCTGGAGGGTCTGGTTTCGGCAGTCGCTCACGCCACCTTCAAGGGCAACCTCGGCAGGAACACGGAGCAGTCCAGGATTCCTGAAGCTGAAACCATTGGGGTGTTTCGTTACCAGCACCGACATGCGATCCCGATAGTCGGCGTGGACGAGGCAATTCACTAAAGCTTCACGGATGGCCTGGTGGGTCGGGGTGTCGTCCTGGCGGACGTTGTTGACGAGTTTGAATGGAACCTTCAGGTCTGTCGAAAGTTTCCTGACAACACTCAAGTAAAAGTCAAAGAGGTTGCCCGACCAAGTGCCATCGGGGATGATTCGATCCAGCCAACGGGTGTCGGATTTAGAGTCTTCGGGTTTTTCCTGATAGTCCAGGAAGTAATGGGGAAGGTATTCTGTGATGGCGGTTGAGGCGCCGAACATGAGGAGCCCAGCCAGGGTTACGCCTTCCTCGTTTTCTTTGCGGTCTTTGCGATAACAACCCAACTGGGTGAGGAATTTCAAGTCTTCCAAATCCACCCATGGATGCCCCAGTTTTTCAGCTTTGTGGTGGTTGCGGTAAACCTTGATGGAATCGGTATCAAGGTCGTCGAGGGTGAAACCCGTGCAGACTAATCTTATCGCCCGAGCTATAAGGGCACCTCTAAAAAACCTTATTTCGTTTTTGGCTTGATCTTTTCTGCCGCTACTGCGTTGTCAAAATGCTCACGTAAACAGGTGTGTACCGCAGGGCGTAGCCCGAGGAACGCACCGCCAACCGCTTAAGCTACGCTCCGCTTTTGCCGCCTTGTATCGACAAAAAATCTCTTCGTCAATTTCCTAAAGCTGTTTTTTAGAGGTACCCTTAAATTAAAAAAAACAGGTGAACGGTGAAACTCGCTGTATCCATGACCCTGTTCCAGGGTAGACGTGATTACTGAAAATGAACCTCAAGAGCTATTGATATGTATAGACCAAAAGCTGTTGTTTGCCCGATTACAGATTTTTCTACGGGGAAAATATCATGAAGAGGGAAGGGGAATTATTATGATCTTTGGGGGAAGCTAATTTTCAACGAACCGATCCGCGATTGTCATATACATAATACAAAAAGCTATTGGGATAATCTACCCAGAGATAAGAGTTCGTATTGATCTCGCCGGGAGAAGGGCTGTCCAATGGTAATTTGATAAGTAAGGTATTCGCGAATTTCTTCCTGAATCCCCTGGAAAGCTATGTGGTCGGGTCAGTGACTTTTCCCATGAATATAATCAAACCGGTTTTGTTGTCGCGAATAATGTAAATGAATGGCCGGTCCGCCACAAAGCTGGGAGTGTGAGTTGGTATGGATGTGACACTGACGACTATGGCCGTTGCGGCGGCGGCCTCTGTTCCGGCTTCATCGACGGCGATGAAAGATTTATGGAGGATGTTGGCTATGTAAAGCCCCCGGGTTCCGTCGATTCCGGAAAAATCAGCCGTTGATGCATCAAAAGCATCCTTCATATCCAGTTTCTTAAGCGGATCCACCAAATTGATTGACGGGGATTCATAGCTAAACCTGGGGAGGCGGACGGGTGGCAAATTGGTTTGAGTCAGATTACCGATGATGTTATTGAGGATTTCGGGAGTCATAGCATTTTCAAAAACTGTGAACTGGCCGGAGTCGGGTAGGAAAACAATCATGGCAAGACGATCGCCTTCATAGGGAAGCTCCAAAGCTCTTGTCTTGTGCGTCTCACTCCAGGTGTAGCGCAAGCTGTCCAGATTCTTGAGGTCTTCACCCAGTTTCATAAGAGGGGCGGATACTTCTGATTTATCCAGACGATGGAAATTCATCTCCTCAGTGGCATTCTTGTCGAAGGTATAGAGCCATTCGGCAAGGAAATAGACCGCGTTGGTAAGGACAAGGCGGGTGGAATCGCTAATACTTCCTTCGGGCAGGAGATTTTTGATTTTATCGTTGGTAATATCGCTGATATGCGTATTGATGACCGTTCTACCCTTGTCCGGCTCTGTTTTAAAGGCAAGGAGTTTCATACCAGCACCGTAGTACTTTGCCAAACTGTCGAGATAAGAGTCCTTGAATGTCCAGTCCTGCTGACCCCATGCATCATTGACAATGTTCAGATCAAGACCGGCGACAGCTTTGGCATGGGCACCCATATCAAGGTTTATGTCGTTCAGTGCGGCATGTAAGCCATTGCTGTTGAGTTTATTCTTTCCATCGGTTTGAAGGGCCGAGCGCATCTCGGATGCCGTCTTTCCACTTGCTCCGGTAGCGGCCATACCCAATGCGGACACAATGCTGTGGGGGGAGAAGAAGAAATTCTCATCTCCGGTAGTCAGCTCTTTGTAGAGGGCGATGGCAAAGGAATTCTCGGCGGATACCAGTTCCTTTATCCGGTCACCATCGCTACTGGCAACCACCCTTGCTGCCGATGAAGAAACTGTTTCAAAAGCCGATCCCGGGATACCTGTATCGTTTTCCGTTCCGTTTCCACTTCCGTAAAGCGAACAGGATGGAGATAGAAGAAAGACAGAAACACCCGCGAGAATCCAGTGAAGCAGGTAGGTCGTTCTTATCATAACATGATTACCTCCGTGCAATATTGCCAAAATAGTCATACTATTGCAATAGTTTGCATTGCTTCGTAGAGCCTTCTTTTTCATCCCATCCACAATTTCCAGGGTACCTCTAAAAAACAGCTTTAGGAAATTGACGAAGTGGCGGTGCGTTCCTCGGGCTACGCCCTGCGGTACGCACCTGTTTAAGCGGTTGGCGGTGCGTTCCTCGGGCTACGCCCTGCGGTACGCACCTGTTTACATGAGCATTTTGACAACGCAGTAGCGGCAGAAAAGATCGAGTCAAGAACTAAATGGGTTTTTAGAGGTGCCCTCTAATCAATGCCAGACTCGCCGTTCTTGATCATGAATTTCAATGTGTAGGCAAGCGGATATAAAGCTTGCATGGCTTCTCCAAAGGCACTGGAGGTGTTCGGATTTCTTTGACCGTCAATCATGAGAAAGCTCATCTTCGGTACATCAACAAGTTCCACTCGCTTCAAAGATGCCCTGTACAAATGTTTCAATTCTTTCTTGAGATCAATCTTCTCCATTAGCATGCCCCCTGTACGGAACAGACCGCAGACACCATTGTGTGGGGTAACAGGGTCGTCCCCACTCAGGCAATCCGTTTACACTAGAATAACATTGGTTCAACTTTTTGTCATAGCCTGCTCGGGAATAAGACATCTGGATAACCACGATCTGCCCTCTGAGCTGGAAGATCAGAACATTGACATTTTCATCAATGTCACATAAGTTGCGGAAATGGAATCACAGCCGATCAATGCATTACTGTCTCCTTACAGGTTTGGTGCACTGAAACTTCCCAATCGGTTCGTGATGTCTCCCATGACACGGTGTCGAGCTATCGGAAACATTCCTACCGACTTGATGGCAGAATACTACTGTCAGCGGGCTTCTGCCGGACTCATTATCACGGAGGGAATTGCTCCCAGCCCCAATGGTCTTGGATATCCTCGCACCGCCGGTCTGTACAGCCCGGCACAGATTGAAGGCTGGCACAAGGTAACAGATGCCGTCCACAAGGCCGGAGGTCGTATCTTTGCCCAGCTAATGCATGCCGGACGTATTGCCCACCCGGTAAACATGCCCGATGGAACCGAAATTCTGGCTCCAAGTGCCATAACCGCCGGTGGGGAGATGAGAACCGACACCCGGGGGGCAATGAAGTTCCCCATGCCCCGGGCAATGGAACTGCAGGACATTGTTCATGTGCAACAGGAATTCGCCCAGGCTGCTGTTAATGCCATTGAAGCAGGATTTGATGGAATTGAACTGCATGCCGCGAATGGATACCTGCTGGATCAGTTCCTGGAAAAATGTACGAATAAGCGCGAAGATCAATATGGAGGATCTCCTGAGAATAGAAATCAATTTGTTCTTGAAGTTTCCCACCTTGTTTCAGAAGCAGTCAGCAGGGAAAAAGTGGGTATACGAATATCACCTCAGGGAACGGTCAATGACATGGAACCTTTCGAAGGTATTGAGGAACAGTTCATAGCTTTGGCACAGCAGCTGAGTTCTCAGGGTTTGGCTTATCTACATCTTGTTGACCATTCATCCATGGGTTCACCGCCTGTATCTATGAAACTCAAGGAAGACCTGCGGCAGGCTTTTAAAGGGACTTTCATCCTTTCGGGAGGGTATGACAGGGAACGCGCTGAAGCAGATCTGAATATCGGTCTTGGGGATTTAGTCGCTTTTGGCCGTCCTTTTCTGGCTAATCTGGATTTAATTGACCGTTTCCGGGAGGGGGTTGAACTCAATACGCCCAGGAGTGATTTCTTCTATACATCAGGTTCGGAAGGGTATACAGATTATCCAGTCCGGGGCAATGGGAAGATGCAGCCTCCGGAAGACAGCATGAGCTGGGATCAAATGTATGTTGATGGAGTTCTTCCCTGGGATACCAATATCCCGGATCAGAACCTGTCCAGGGTGATTCAGAAACATGGCATAAAGGTAGGCAGGGCTGTGGAGATTGGCTGTGGTACCGGTACGAACTCCATCTGGCTGGCACAGCATGGTTTCGATGTAACCGGACTGGATGTTTCGAAGCATGCCATTGCCATGGCGGAGAATAAATTGGCTGACACAGAAATTGATTGTCAATTCTGTCAATCAGATTTCCTGGTAGACAGGGTTTCGGGAGTCCCATTCATATTCGCATTTGATATTGCCTGTTTTCATATTTTCAGGAGCAAGGAAGAGCGGCTACTTTTTTCCCTGCGGATACATGATCTCCTCAGTGCCGGAGGGATTTGGTACAGCCTCATCGGTTCCACTGATGGTCCATTGCAGGATACAGGTCCACCACGGCTCAATGCTGTTGAGATCGCTTCATCTGTAGAGCCATATTTTGAGATTCTGGAGCTGAGTTCGACACAGTTTAACACGGAAGATCTTCGCGATGTCCGGGCATGGGTTATGGTAGCACAACGGCGTTCCTGAGTGTCATAGAGCTTGTTACAATGAGGCGTCCTCAAAGTATCCCCAGACTTTTGAGCTGGGCAAAAGTATCCTCCGATGAAGTATGAAAAATGAAAGTTCCTCCAGAATCTTCCCACTTACTCTTGAGTTTCAGCCTGTCATCAATGAGGAGATGCAGACGGTCGGAGAGACCATTCTCTTTCAACCAGGTCCATGCAAGGTCAGCTTTTTTTCTGGACAGTCCAGTTATGACCGGAACCGACTCTCCAAGCTCTCTTGCACACCAGGTTCTCTTCTGCTGTTCAGCCCAATTTCCCCATGGAACACCTGTAAGTATAACTGGATTGAAAACACGGAGAGCATTCCAGAGTTTTTTACCATCACTCATCCAGTCAAGATGAGCATAGAATTCAGGAGTCCGTGCAAGAACCGACCACATTTGTTGAGGAGATTGTTCCTCGGTAGTCAGGCCAGTTGCTTTAATAACACCTGAATTGAAATCTACCAGTACACCGTCAAGGTCGATAAAAAACTGTATCTCGGAGGGAATCATTGCAACCCTTCTGCTATACGGGGTAGTGAGTACAGGACGTGCTCCACATCTTCGGGTTTCACATCCCGATGAACAACGAATCGAAAAACACCGCCGCTGGGAGGATATGTTTGTATACCTGCATCATAGAGCTGTTTCAGGAACATTTTTTCCCGGTTAGCATTGCTCTGTACAAGTCGTAGGAATACCATGTTGATATCCGGTACAGGCGTGAGAACATGAAAGGTATCGTTATACTTTTTGAAACCGTCCGCCAGGGCAGTGGCTGCGTGATGATCCTGCTCCAATCGGGGTAATTCCTCATCCAGTGCCACCAGGCCAGCCGCGGCCAGTACCCCTGCCTGACGCATACCGCCCCCCATTATCTTCCGTTTGTAGAAGGCTTCTTTGATGAAATCCCGTGGACCACAAAGCAGGCTTCCGACCGGTGCCCCCAACCCCTTGGAAAGACAGAACATCACGGAATCGACCTGATGAGCGATGACCGAAGCATCAATTTGGAGACTAACAGCCGCATTGAACAAACGGGCGCCATCAAGGTGAACGGGAATGTTCAGCTTCTCAGCCTGTATTTTGATCAAGGCCATGGAATCAGTGGGTTGAACTGTTCCATCAGAGAGGGCATTTTCCAGGCAGATCAGTGCGGACACCGGATGGTGCTGGTCCCTTCCGATTCTTATACGGGGTTCAATATCATCCCACTGTGTCCAGTGACCGTTGTTGGGCGGAAAAGGCCGGGTAAAAACACCTGATATGCGGGCTGATGCCCCAGCTTCATGCTGAATGATGTGAGTATTCTCACTCAGGTATACCTCTCCCCCTTCGGGGCACCAGGTAAACAGAGACAATTGATTGGCAAAAGTCCCCGATGGCGTGAACAGTGAAGCTTCCTTGCCAGTGAGAGCAGCCGCTTTTTCTTCCAGTTCAAGTATTGTAGGGTCTTCCCGGAGAACATCGTCCCCTGTTATTGTGTTGGCCATAGCCTTACGCATGGAATTGGAAGGTTGGGTAACCGTATCCGATCGAAGGTCAATCATCGTTGTTACTCTATATTAAATCGCATGAATAGACTACTACCGGGTATGTACTTTTATTCCTGGACGATATATGCTAAACTCAGAGGTATATATTTTAGTGAATATTAAACTGAGTAAATTTATTATATTGACGGTTCTGTCGTCAGTAATGGCAGTGGGTCTTTCTGCCCGAGGGCAGGACGAAGAAGTCCTGAAGGGACCCATTACCATTGCATCGAAAATCGATACAGAAGGTGCTCTTCTGGGAAATGTCATGCGTCTGATTCTGGAGAACGCGGGCTTCAAGGTGATTGACAAGACAGAACTTGGTCCCACCGATGTGGTGAGGAGGGCTCTGGAAACAGGTGAAGTGGATATGTACCCAGAGTATACCGGTAATGGAAACTGGTTCTTCATGCCCAACGATTACGGAGATGATTGGAAGGACAGGAAGGGTGCTCTTGATGCGGTTCGCGAATTGGATCGAGCAGCCTTTGATATTGTCTGGCTTGAACCTGCTCCGGCAAACAATACATGGGCCATAGCCATCAGAGGTGATCTGGCCGCCAGGGAGAATCTCAAAACCCTGAGTGATTTTGCCGCTTATGTGAATGCTGGCGGATACGTGAAACTGGCTGGTTCAGAAGAATTTGTCAGCCGCCCGGATTCCTTGCCGGCATTTCAGGAAGCATACGGATTCGAACTGACACAGGATCAACTCCTGGTTCTTTCCGGCGGGAATACAGCCATGACCGAGCAGACAGCCGCTCGCGGTACGGACGATGTCAATGCTGCCATGGCCTATGGAACCGATGGACCGCTGGCCGCCCTTGGTCTACTTGTTCTGGAAGACAACATAGGAGTGCAGCCAGTTTACGAACCTGCACCCCGTGTCCGGGCTGCCATCCTGTCTGAGTATCCAGAACTGGCCACTCTCCTCAATCCCGTGTTCACAACGATGGATCTGGTCACCCTTCAAACATTGAATGCCAGAATTGCTGTTGAGGGGATACCTGCCGCTGAAGTGGCCAGTGGATGGCTGAAGGAAAAGGGTTTTATTAACTGACCTCTTTACAGCAGCGTCATATTGATCCCCTCCCCATCATCTCTCTACTGGTTGGATCTGTATCGTTTTTTACCCCCTTCGTCGCCCTCAAGGAAAATCGGGTCGTCGAAGGTGTTCTGATGAACGGAGCAGTTCTGGCAGGTCCAGTGATACTGGCACTCGGGATATTGACAGCGGCTGCTGTTATACTGGCCGCAATACGAACGGAGAAATCCAGTGAAACACAGAACTGGCAGAAGATGGTCTACCTTGTTGCAGGATTTATGTTTTTCTGGTTGAGTATGGCTCTACTGGTGAGAGCAGGTACCTTTCTGAATGCCGGTGTTGCCCCAAGAGTCAGTCCTGCTCTGGGCTTTTGGGGACTGCCGGTCGCAGGATACATTCTTATAGATCATGCAAAATTGAAACGCGGTAAAGGGCGGCATATTATCCTGGGCCTTGTGCTGCTGCTACCAATCCTGTTGATTTTCGCCGGAGGCCGGGGAGCCTCGGTTTCAGTTTCCCAGGAATTCACGGCCCGCCGCAGCCGATTTCTGGAGGAGTGCTTGGTTCACTTCAAACTATTTTCACTTGCGATTTTTTTCGCAGGTATTACAGGAATCCCCCTTGGTATACTGGCGTCTGTTCATCGGCGATTGGCTGGACCACTCATTGCATTCGTTGACGGGGCTCAGACAATACCATCCATGGCCTTGTTTGGTCTTCTGATGACCCCCCTTGCCGCTCTTTCCCAGGCTTGGCCGTTTCTGAAAACATTAGGGATCAGCGGAGTTGGTGCCGCACCGGCCTTGATAGCCCTGACTCTATATGCCATGCTCCCCGTGGTAAGGAATACGATAGCCGGCCTGGACTGGGTTTCCGAGGCGGTATTGGATGTAGGAAGAGGTATGGGAATGCCGACCCGGCAGCTTTTTTTAAGAGTTCGATGGCCGATCGCCCTACCCTATGTTCTGGCCGGACTGAGAACTGCCTCGGTACAGGCGGTGGGAAATACGGCAGTGGCGGCCCTCATTGGAGCAGGTGGTTTGGGAATCATGATCTTCCAGGGCCTTGGACAGGCTGCACCGGACTTGATACTTCTGGGCGTGATACCTCTCATACTGCTGGCTGTTACTATGGATAGATTGTGGGAATGGCTTATCAGTAAGTGGGTTTCTCCGGGTCTGAGACTTGATGGTGGATAATATGAGATTGGAATGGAAAGAAGTAAGTAAGAAATATGGTAAGAAGAAAGCTGTTGACAGATTGAGCCTCACCACAAAAGAAGGTGAGCTTTTAGTACTCATAGGTCCATCAGGATGTGGAAAAACCACCGGCCTCAAGATGATAAATCGCCTCGTAGAGCCTGATGAGGGAAGTGTTCTGGTAAATGGAGAAAATATAGCCAATATCCCAGCAGCCGAACACCGCCGACGCATTGGGTACAGTATTCAACAGGTGGGACTTTTTCCACACATGAATGTGGCCGCCAACATTGCCGTTGTTCCGAAATTACTGAACTGGGACAGGGGGAAAATCGAACGGAGAACTATGGAGCTTCTGAACCTGGTTGGTCTGCCTCCAAAACAATATGCTGAGGCTTGGCCGACTCGACTCTCCGGCGGTGAGGCTCAGCGTGTTGGTGTGGCAAGGGCATTGGCAGCCGATCCACCAGTTCTCTTGATGGATGAACCCTTCGGAGCAGTCGATCCTCTAACCCGTGAGATCCTCCAGCGTGAGTTTCTTCGCATACAATCCGAAGTCGGCAAGACTGTCGTATTCGTTACCCATGATCTGGATGAGGCCATCCGTCTTGGAGATAGAATCGCCGTGATGAACAAGGGGCGGCTTGTTTCAGTGGCCGTCCCCGAGGAGTTGCTTCTGGATCAAAATCCATTCGTACGGGATTTTACTGGTGACGACAGAGCTCTCAGACGTCTGGCACGAATCAGTGTGGGAGATGTTACCACAGATGTTCACCATCGATTCGCAGCGGCAACTTCAAGGTCAACAATCCGCAGTGATGCATCCCTCAAGGACGCCCTTGCTCTCATGCTGGAAGAAGGTCTCTCAACGCTTGATGTTGTCAATTCTTCCCATACCATTATAGGAAAACTTACCATGGAAGATCTTATCAGTAATGCCGGTGTGTCGGAAGCATCGTGACTTCAAGACGATTCTTTCTGGGTCCCATAATCGGTATAACCGCCATGGCGGTTCTCTGTATTCCAACCTTCCTGAAACCCCTGCTTCATCTACTGTTTCCCGAAGTTGATGAATGGGTATTTCCCCGGGCGGCACTCTTCACCCTGACCATTCAGCATCTGTCATTATCTCTTATCGCGGCAGGGATCGCCACTGTTATCGGAGTATCCTGTGCGATATTCATTACACGACGCTATGGTAGAGAATTTCTTCCATTGTTCCGGGATGCTTCCTCGCTGGCACAAACCATTCCTCCGGCAGCGGTACTTGCCCTGGCCATCCCTTTTCTGGGCTTCGGTTCTAAACCAGTGCTTCTGGCGTTGGTTCTATACAGCATTCTTCCTGTACTCAATAACACATTAACAGCTATTGAAGGACTTCCTGAACCCGTTCTGGTAGCGGCCAGAGGCATGGGTATGAGTCCTGTACAAGTTCTCTTACATGTTGAACTCCCCCTGGCCATGCCAATGATTGGAAATGGAGTCAGAACCAGTGCCGTCATCAACATCGGTACGGCCACGATTGCGGCCCTGGCCGGGGCTGGAGGATTGGGTTCGCCCATCGTAGCTGGTTTGATTAGAGATAATCCGGCCTGGGTATTCCAGGGCGCTGCTGCTGCTGCCTTGCTTGCTCTTGTCGTGAACTCAATTCTTCTGAGGGTGGAAGTGAAACTTGGACCGAATGTATGATGTTCCCAGTTGATCTTATAGATGTGGAGCGGGGTAAGTATTTCCAGATTGTAGCTACGATTATGGCCGATGGTGTTAACCTGGGTAAGAGCCTGATCGAAGCATCCCTTGCCGTGCCGTATGATGGGAGGGGGAAAAAGCACGACTGGTGCGAATAGATTCATTTTCACCGATGAAAATGAATCTATTGCAGCAAATTGGAAAATGCAGGGGAAGTATGGCAAAGCATCAAAGTCTGTTTCATCAGCCTCCTTTCTCGTCCGCCACGCGGGCAGTCAGTGCTCCGAGCGCCAATAGTTCCATTTGTGAGATGTCGTTAAGCAACTGGCCATAGGAGTAGAGGGCGTGATTGGCTGTGTCGGCGCTGTGTTCCGACACGGCCTGGTAGCGGGAAAGGTTCTCCTGCGGGGCGGCGGTGTAGAGAATGAGAATCATGTCCGTGGATTGCCTGTGGCCCGCCGCTGGCTCGGCGATGTAGCCGGAGGGATGGAGAGAGGGGTTGGGAAGGATGACGGTTTGGCCCTGGAGAACGGACTGGTTGGCAGCGAGGGCGAGAACGATGCCGCTGTTGTCCACGTAGAACACCGATGCGTATCCGCTTGCCGGGACGCTGAGTTCCAGGGTGTAGTGTTGGCCTTTGCGGAGGGTGTTTGGGGCTTGGCCGGTTACAGGGGCACCGTTTAGATGGCCGGGGATGAGGGTGACGTGTTTGCCTGTGGCGGGGAAGAAGAACTCTGCGGCAAGTTCATTGTCCGAAACGGGAAGGGTGTGGCTGTTCACCGACAGGCGCCAGAGGTCATTTTTATAATTCAGATGGAAGCTGGGGGGGAGAGCGTTTTCCTTGAGGAAGCGGCTGAAAGGCAGGGGGGTTAGCGGTAAGCTCCACCCGGCGGAGGAGTGTTTTTCCGGCGATAGTTTTTCCCCGACCCTTACCCTCAAGGGGCGGCTGTCATAACGGCAGAGCAGGTACCAACGCCCGTCCCTCCTTTCCTCCCGGAGAATTTCCGCCCCCCGGATCAGGATGTTTGTCCGAGTTTCCACCTCGTGCTCCACGGAGAGGGAGGAGCTTTCCGCGTCTCCCCTGGTGGTCAGCCGGGTTTCCGATCTTATGCTGACCTCCAGCTGTTCCGCGAGGGAACTTAAGGCCCGAGCCCTGGCCTGTTCCCTGGTTTCCCCCTGGCCTAAGCCGTGGAGGATGCCAGCAGGGGTGTCGCCGATGGTATACCATGGCGGGGCGGAGGTGCAGGATGTGAGCAGGAGAGCCGTCAGAGGCAGGGCGATGGCGATGGCGATGGCCCTTGCCGGGGTGAACCGTGGGAGATGGCCTTGGGGCTTCGGGGGGCTTTTCCTCGCAGTGAACTCAGGCATCAATATTCCAATCATCCTCCTAACCTGTCTGATGTATGTTGTCGCCGGGATTCTGAACCTAAGCCAGAATGCCTAATTCCACTGATGAACTGTTTGTATACTCCATAACCTCAGGTTTGTCCGCCTCTTCGTTGTCTAACTCTTTGTAGGACAAACTTTTATAATCGGATATACCGGACATTCGTCAGACTTTCCGGCGTTGGAGCGGCGGAAGAAGGCGTAGAGGTTCCGCAGGTCGAAGAAGGGTTCATCGGCAATGTAGTCCTGGTCCATGTCGGTGGGGAGCAGGAAGGGGGTGTTTCCCTGGGCGGGATTGGGCACGCCGTGGCCGTTGTAATAGAAATAGACGGTATCGCCGGAGGCAATGGCTTCGCTGAAGAGTTTTTTCAGACGGCTCTTGATGTTGCCTCCGGTGGCCTGGGCATCGTAGATGGCCACGAGGTGGTTCTGGGGAACCCCAAGGGCTTTTTGGGCAACCAGGGCGAAGAGTTCCGCACTGCGCCGGGCATAGGCGATGTTGTCGGCGTTCAGGTATTTTTCGGCACCGATGACGAAGGCCCATTTGCGATTGTCCGGGGCGGAAGCGGGCAGTTTGACGATGCGGGCACCAAGGTCGTCGTCGAAACCGGTGAGGGCCTTGCTACCGTCTTTGTAGGTGATTTGGCCAATGGCGTTTTGATCGATGAGGTTCAGCCCCTGCTCGCGGGGCACGGTGTAGTTGGCCTTTATATCCACCCTGGCGGTGAGGGGGGCCTGGCTGCCGACGCTCTGACTGGTTGGCAGGGCTGTATAGGTTCTGCTGCCCAGGGCGACTGTGACGCTGCGGATGCCGAAGCTACCGGTTTCGTCGGAAAAAGGTTCCACACTGAGTGTCAGGGTTTGCGGACTTTCAAAGGCGGCCCTACGGAGTTCCCGCCCGGCGTTTTTAACGACGAAGGGGCCCAGATTTTCGCTGCTGGACTGGATACCGTTGAGATAAAGATCGCCCGAATCTTTATCCAGGCTGGCTTCGGTGAAGCTGGCGGTGGTGAACAGTCCGTCCATAGCGAATTGGGCGAAGGCGGTGCGGTAGTCGGGGAGTTGGGTCATTCTCTGGCCCTGGAGTTGTTTCAGGGAGGCGATTTCCCGGTTGCGCGCCTCCACCTTCAGGCGGTACTCGTTTTGCAGCTTATTGATGACCCCCTGGCGCTCGTTCTGTTTCTGGGCTACCCGCTGTTCAAACTCAGTGTTGGTTTCCCACTGTTCCTGGGTAAGCTCAATGGAGGGAGGGGTTTGGGGCTGGGGGATTTCCGATGGGAATTCCATTTCGGAGAGGGAGAGCCACTCTTCCAGCCGGGCAGAAACGATTCGGGCAACATAATCGCTCCATGTTTCGCCTCTCCGCCGGTCGCCGACGGGGGAGGATATCCATGTGAGATATTGAACCGCCATGGAGAGATTGTTTTTATATGCGTCAATGCCGGACAGGAGGGCGGTGTACTGCTTTTGAAAGCCCGAGTAGCCGTTCTTCTGTACCAGGGCGGCGGAACTAAGGCCCAATTTATCCTCGCGATGGATATTGCCGCCCTTGGAGGCCAGGAGGGCGGCGGCTCCGCTATGTCCGGAGGCTATGGCGACATGGAGGGGTGTTTCCCCGAAGACGTTCTCGGCCTGTGGATTGGCACCCCTGGCCAGGTATTCTCCGATTCTGTCCACCTGCCCCCGGCGGGCGGCTTCATGGAGGGGAGTGTCCCCCCATTGGTTGTTGGTGGCAAGTTTTTCCCGTGGGGATGACTTTTTCGTATTGGTGCCGACCGATGAACTGCCCGATGAGCTTGCGCCTGCATCATTGGAAGAAGATTCTGTCTCAGAATTTCCCCCTGCGCTTAAGTTCCAACTGACAATGAGAGTCAGGGTTAAAGACCCGTCACCCTCAATAACGATCTTATGGGCACCTCTAAAAAACCCCATTTAGTTCTTGATTCGATCTTTTCTGCCGCTACTGCGTACAGAACACGCACAGGCAGACGGAAAAGAGCAAGCCAAAAATGGAATGGGTTTTTTAGAGGCGCGCCCATTAGGTGTTTTCGTCTTTGGGCAACTTTCAAGTGCCATGTTTCCTCTGTGCAGTTACATATTTGCTAACGTTTTGGCTACAGTATTCTTTTAATTTTTTATAGATTTTTCTTTATTATCTTTATTGATTATCCACCATGCCGTTATGACAGAAGCAGCAGGGGCGAACAATACGCCTTCCATTATAACTTCAAGTACCAACGCAATTGGATAATTAACTAAAGACCAGCCATTAGGAAGAGCCAGAGTAGCATAAGCAGTAATGCCCAGTAATAAACCTTTAAGTGCTGCATCTTTTATACTCTTTGCCTTAACAGAGGGTTCTACAGCCAACTTGACAATGGCTGTAGTCATGATAGCAAACCAAATTAAGATCAATACTGGATTTTGAATATCAGCCGCAAATATCTCTCTGATTCCAGCCCCTTCCTGAACACCTTGAGCAAACTGGATTCCGAATGCAACTTGATAAATTACATCTACAATAAAATAGACAGCAAATACACTTAGGTATTTCAAAATAGCAGTTTTCATATAATACGTTCCTTATATTTATAGATTAGCACCTACTCCTGTTTATCGTCCGTTTTCGGCTTATCCTGACCATTTTAAGCACTCACAACGGCTGGTGTATGGATAGCGGCATGGGTTAGCACTTAACTTTGCGAGTAAACACCAAACTGAAGATCAGCGAGAATTTTTAGAAGCAGGCAAGAACAAGCAATTACTTATAGCCATTTCTGTGGCTAGTGTTTTATTCTCCGTCTGGTATATTTTTTTCTTTACAATATTTTTCAATTTCTGTGTCGTTTTCAAAATAGTCATCACAAAATTCGTCAAGCTCTTTTTCAGTCGATTTGTAATAACGTTCTTGGGCTGTCATTAATCTGTCCGCTTGCTCAATAAATTGCTCAAAATCTTCATTTATTCTACAAAGTTTGTCGATTGTTTTAAAGTCAAGTTCACGGTAAGTTGCAGGAAATAGATTTTTACTTTGATACGGATTTGCGTTTAGTTCAATTATTCCAATTCCAAATGATTGATTTAGTCTTTCCATTTCGTCCGACAAACTATCGCTGAACTCAAATGCTACTAAATATCCATAATTAGCCCAACTTGAATTCGAAACTGCCTGGAAATATGCTTTTTTCAATTCCGAGTCCAAATTGATCTCTTTTTTTATTTCGTAAGAGCTTAATTTAAAGGTGTCAGCTCTATTAATTGACTTCAAAAAATTCTGACTGACTTTGGTTTGCAAATTCAAAAATTTTACACCAGCCATATCTGGATGTGTCCAAATCTGATTGCTGTCTTTTCCAGGTTTTGATTGTTCGTGAAATATGGTTCTTGAGTATATCTTCGTGTTTTTTAAATAACTGCTCAAAAGTTTATGTAAATCTCTTTCGTTATATGATTTTGTTTTTGATTTTGGAAGTTTTACTGAAGTCGATTCTGTTGAGCCTGATAAGATTTCAATTCCGATATCCTGCTCGTTTTTTGTCAGATAATATACGTATGAACCACCTTCTTTTTTTATTCTCTTAACACGAGAATCACCGCTTCTTATAAAATCTCCTAAAAGTGCTGAAATTGTCGATGGCGGTGTTTTCGCTAGACCAAATTCATAGTATCCATTTTTTACAATATGGTCGTAAATCTCCATATAGTTTGTCAGTCCGTTTATATCATCAAGACTTTTTAAAATGGCTTCTTTTGTTGTCATATTCAAAATTCCATTTTCGGATTTTCTCACATTACCCCCAACGACCGTGTCAATTGGATTCTTGAACTTATCAATAGTTCTTTTGGAGACATATATCGCTGTCGTTTTAGAGCTTCAGTGTCCATGCAATTCCTGAATATACCTCAAATCAGCACCTTGCTCAAGCAAATGATCTGCAAGACTGCGGCACAAAATATGCGGAGCAACATTTCTGCGAATCACGGGCTTCAATGATGTCTTCTTCAAAATATTAGCCACACTGGTCTCCCTGTGTCAACGGGGTGCATTGCCTCATACTAATCGAAGGCCGGTTTTGAGTGCTATGTAAGGTAGGCAGGATGAGAAGGAAAGCCCCCAATGGATTTTGATTATGAGGGAAGGGGCAAGACTCGGCCACACTCGAGACTTAAGGACATAGTCCACACCGCCGTTGGCGGGTTGTGCTGCTTCATTGACGGCCCAGACATCTTCTCGGGGTGAAGTGAGTGCCTTGCCCTGCTTAACTTGAGCGCATAGATGGGTCATCGAAGCCCTTGAAGCTATAGGAAGCAGTGCCCGCTTCAGGCTGCCGAGATTCATCCTGATAATGGGGCTGAGTTCATTTACGCCCTTGCTCAGTACTGCGGCGACAATGACATGGAGATTACTCGCAGCCGTCCGGGGAAAAAGAATGGCATTGCTGCGTGGTGATAATCGGGAATCTGAAATATTCTTTCTTCAAGTAGGTTTGATAAGATTTTCTTCTCCACAATATCTTCTTGCAAATCTAATCTCCATAACGGCAAATGGTGTCGCAGCAGATCCTTTTGCAGGAAGCACGGCGGTAAGTATAAAAGGTCGTTCTAATGCAGTTTAGGCTTCGCCGTGTTTAGTTATTTGGTAGATTTTAATTACGGGGTCAAAAGTGTCAATTCTATGATATTCTATGTTCTTAACCGTATTCAAGAGTCCTTCGGTGAATCCATGCTCTCCGTAATCACGGAAATTAGAATAGTGCCCCGTAAATCTTTGGTCGAGCCACAAGAGTATTTTCTGCCTTACATTTTCAGGCTTGCTGAATCCACAGATGATCGTCATTTTTGAGGCAGCTATCAGTCTTTTCGCCAACTCAACAGCCTTTTCCCAAGGCAGTATGTGGAATAGAAGGCTTGCTACAGAATAGTCCATATTGGGTTCTGGAAATGAATCGTTTATTAAGTCTAATAATCTAAATTCAAGATTCTTAATTTGTTCTTTTTTTATTCGGTTAGATGCATATTCTATGAGTTGTTCTGATTTGTCGATTCCAACTCCCGATTTTAACTTATCGGAAAGTTTAAAGAGCAAATCTCCGTTTCCGCATCCAAGTTCCATTACAGAGGCATTGCATTCAACAAGTTTTGCGATTTGGAAACGGATAGGACGTAAATATTTATCGACAGTATATGCTTTAACTACTTCTTTCATTTCTAATTAAACACAACGGTAAATTGTATGAGCAGCGAAAGGTTGCGCAGTAATTTCTTGTCAACCCGCGATGCTGTTTGAGCGGGCTGAAATGCTTGATGATACTGCTACTTCGGCAAATTCTTCTATACATTGCTGTAGGGCGTTTTTATTTAATCAAATTTCAGCATATTTTCAAAAGGTGCAATTCTTTCTTTTGTTAAGTCAATATATTCTTGACTTATTTCAAATCCAACATAATTTCTATCACTTTTTAATGCTGCTATTCCAGTTGTACCGCTTCCCATAAATGGGTCTATGATAATATCGGTTTTGAATGAATACAATTGAATCAGTCTATATGGCAAATCAATTGGAAAAGGCGCAGGATGGCCAATTCTGCGGGCTGATTCTGCATTGAATGACCAAATAGATTTAGTCCATTCCACAAAATCTTCTTTTGAAATAGAGTTTTGCTTGATTTCTTTTTCATTTATTTTTCGGTCTCTTTTGTAATCTCCTTTTGAAAAAATCAAAATGTATTCGTGAATATCTCTTAAAATGGGATTAGATGCAGATATCCAACTACCCCAAGCGGTTGAAGGACTTGCACTTGCTGCTTTATTCCAAATTATTTCACCGCGCATATTAAAACCGATCTCAATCATAATTTTTGAGATATAGTCTGAAAGCGGGATGTATGGTTTCCGGCCAAGATTTGCAACATTTATACAGGCGCGACCACCATTGACTAGCACACGATATGTTTCTGTGAAGACCCTTTTTAGCATATCCAAATACTCTTGCAATGACAGGTCTTCATCATATTCTTTCGAGACATTGTAAGGTGGTGAAGTAATCATTAGATGCAATGAATTATCAGGTATCATTGACATATTTTCTGCCGACCCTAAAATTGTTGAGTTCAGCAAATTTTCAGGAAACAAGTTTGTCTCTTTTCTGACTTGTTTCTTATTTGTCAGTTCATTATATAATTTAGAGTCATAAAATTTAGACGAATCGTGATTTATTCTGCCATTTGTTCCAAACGAACTTGACTCTGTCCCATTTTTTCTTTGATATGCAGTTTTTATTCTTTCCAATTTATTCTCCAATTAGACTTAGGAGCAACTCTAAAAATTTCTCTGCTCTTGAAACATCATCCTTTTCTTTTGCAGCTATGGTTATTATTCGGCCTAATTCTCTTTTAGGCAACATTGAAGAAAAGAAATTCATATCAGAATTAACTATAGATGCAATGTAATCGGCTAAGTTTTGAAATTCATCGAAAGTCTGAAAACCTTTGCCCTCAGTGTTTGTAATAGAATCATTGGAAGGGTTTGGATATAAGGATATGAAAATTTGAATAATTCCAGCCTTTTTCAAAAAATCCACTTTTTTCGAGTAGTTTTCTGTTATAGGACTATTTCCTAAAACTATAATTGGAATTTTTGTTGATTCCATTCCCGAAACTCGAATGTTAATAGATTTTCCTATTGCTTTCAGCATTGAGTCAGAACGAAGGATGGAAGGATTTCCTTTGTGGGCTTTGTAATCACCTACAAAATTAACTTGTCAGCTGTCATATTTATAATTGTTTACAATGCTCATCTTAATTTCAAAGAGCAATTTAATGTTTTCTGCTTTTTGTCGAGTATCATTTGTTTTGCAAAATGCTAAGTCTGCATCACTTTGGGCAGATAATCCAAGTTCTGGGCAAACTACACTGTTTACAGCATATAGTCCTAAACTCTTAGCAATTGGTTGAAAAAAGTCTCTACTCCACTTTTCCGTATATTGTCCAATTAGCGAATTTCTACTTTGCAATGTTTGCTTTTCTGCACTTTTCCCTTTCGGAACATAGGCAAAATATCCATCTGTCAATTTATAGAACAACTGTTCTGGTGAAGCAAAGTTTTTTATTGCTTCTGTGAAGAATCTCTTTTCAGTATCTATGTTCCAGAAATTCATATTTGATTTCTTGTTCTTATACGGCCAAGTTGGAGGAATAAGAACAATTTTATATGGTTTTCTTTTATCATTTTTACTCTTTTCAGTCAAAAAAAAGCATCAATTGGATTTTTGAATTTATCAATAGCTTTCCTGGAGTCATATATCGTCATTTTAGAGCTTTCGGGTCTCAATAACTCCTGGATATATCTCAAATTAACACCTTGCTCAAGCAGATGTGTTGAAAAACTGCGGCACAGCATGGGGGTGGGGGTGCCGTAACATTTCTGCGAATCCCTGCCTTTAATGATGCCCCTCTCAAAATACTAGCCGCACTGCTCCCCCTGTGTCAAGATAATTCACGGCATAACATGTGATGGGTGAATTGTAACATTAACTGTCCGCGATAAAGAGGGCAAAAGAAGCCCCATGAAACTCATGTATACTATATATAAGGAAGCAGGCTACGCCTGCCTTTTTTATAGCCGCCCAAGGGCGGCAAGGAAGGGGCCTTACGGTCCCCTTTTTCTTATGCCGCTAATCAAAAGGTAAAAAGGTAAAAAGGTAAAAAGCCAAAAATTTACGTCCTCATAACGGGGCGGAAGCCCAAAAAGTCGTAGCTACTCGAGGGGGTGCTGAAGTAGCGATTGGCGGAACGCAGGCTCCTGCCGTAGTCGGGCCAGCTACCGCCGCGTCTGACACGGTAGGAACCGCTGGACGGCCCGGTGGGATCGGTCTGGCTACCGCTGAAATAATCCCCATACCAGTCCCAGCACCACTCCCACACGTTCCCGCTCATGTCGTGCAAGCCCAGCTCATTCGCCCGCTTCCGGCCCACCGGATGGGTCTTGTCTTCGGAATTATCGTCATACCAGCCAACTTCGCCGACATTGTTACCACCGGCATATTTATACCCCCTGGACTCCTTCCCCCCACGGGCCGCATACTCCCATTCAGCTTCCGTCGGTAAGCGGTAGCCATTCGCCCCCCAGTTAGCACTTACACTGCTGCCGCTTATCCGGTACACCGGTGTCTTTCCTTCCAGTTGGCTCAATGCATTGCAGTACTTCACCGCATCATACCAGTTTACACTCTCCACCGGAAGGTTATCCCCCTTAAACCGGGAAGGGTTGTTCCCCATCACCGCCTTCCACTCTCCCTGGGTTACCTCGGTGGCCTTCATGTAAAACGATCCCACTGTTACCCGGTGCACCGGCTCCTCGTCCGAATCACCCGCGGTGCTGCCCATCTGGAAGCTACCCCCTCCACGAAGACGTATTCGCCCCGGACTTTTTCCAGCTTTTCCCTTGCCTCCCTTGCTTCCCTTTCCTCCCTTGCTTCCCTTTCCTCCCTTGCCTCCCGCCCCATTGCGGAAAGAGAAGAGGCCAGGCCGGCTGTGTCCCTCTCTATCGGCAGGCGTTTGTACACGGCGGTTTCATCTTTCCCGGGGTGCAGGGCTATTTTGACGTTGTAGAAATTGCCCCGGGGGCGGAACCACACCTTGACGGGACGTTCCCCCGCCTCGGTGCCCACCGCCCGGCGGATGAGGGCCAGGATTTCGGGCGATTCATCGGGCAGGGCAATAATTTCCACATCCTGGGACCATAGCATGACCAGAGGGAAAAGAAGGAGCAGAATTGCCGTTGTTTTTTTCATTTTACCTTCCTTAAACGGTTTTTATAGGTGCCCCATAATAAAAGTTGCAAAAATGCCAAAAAAGCATAGTGCAAACATTCTTACATTTGTCCAACACAGGGTAACCAACGCATTCTCGGAAGAAATAAACAGTGTGATCCAGCATATAAAAGCAACCGCCAGAGGGTTTAGGAATTTTGAAAATTTCAGAACAGCGATACTTTTTCACTTATCCATAGGAAAGTTGGAAGAACCTATTTTCCTAACAGCTCTATGTCATTTGTCCATGATTCAGGAAGCATTGATGCGGTTCAGGTCAAAACACCCTGCTATTCTTTATAAGGTATAAGTTTAGAATCTTTTTCCTCATTCATCCCCTTGATAAACACGGTGACACCTGTATCCTCTTTAACTGCACGGACAAACAGTAGATACTGATTGTCGGCACCAGCTTCAAGCTCAAACAAGGCCTCTTCATCGGTTTTTACAAAGTATTCGAGAGTATAGCCCTTATCTTCCATAAGAGCATCTTTATAGGTTCCAAGAATTCCTATCTCTCCAAGATACCTGATTTCATTGGGGGTAATAGTATAGCCCAGTATCCCGGGGGCACTCTCTACGGCCCAATCTCCTTGAAGCCATTCGGGTAGGAAGCTGCCTTCATTTGGAGCAAGTCCACCTTCCCGGGTGTTTTTTGTTTCAGTGATATTTCCTGTAAGCAGGGGTTCCCCTGCTGCAAGTTTATCCAGAGTCTCACATGAACTCAGAAAGAAAACGGGTATCATTATTATTGATACAAGCACAAACAACGTAAGAATAAAATTGTTTTTTGGGATCAATTTGATTCCTCCTTAACCTTTATTTCTCACCAGTGTACCTCTAAAAAAAAAGTTTTACAACCTTTGATTCGGGAAAAACGTCTTTTTTTCATTTTTTCTGAAATTTCGACCTTTCTTAGCGATGTCAACCCGTTATCAGGCTTTTTTCGGCTTACAGAGCACATTCCGTGCCCACTTATCCCAGGATTGTCTCAAATACACATAACGACAGATGTTATAGCTAAGGGGTACCTCTGAAAAACAGCTTTAGGAAATTGACGAAGTGGCGGTGTGTTCCTCGGAGCTTTGCTCCTGCGGTACACACCTGATTACGTGAGTATTTCGACAATGCAACAGCGAGGAAAAAGATCAAGCCAAATTCCAAAAACGGTTTTTTTGAGGTTGCCTGAGAATTCAAGTCAGCACAGCACTTGCCGGGAATCCCCGGCTGAGATATATTGTGAGGTAAATAATATGCTGGAACTTTGAATATGTCAGATGTAATTTCTCCCGAATCCCGAATTTTTCACATAGCATGTGAATGTTATGTGATCTATCTTGGCAACAGTCAAGGGGATGTTCGTCCCTTCCTTAGAATTGGTAACTCAAGAAATCTAACTGATGAAATTCATGAAGTTGTTTCCACAACGGTCATCACGGATGATCATGTTGGCAATCCACTGCTTGAAATCCTCAACGTCCCAAAGGTTCAGGGACGATATCTTGGTGATACCGCTGTTGTCGAAACCATGAAACAGTTTTTTTCCAGTTTTGATTTGCCAACTGATGAACTTGCTGATTACAGAGCAGTTGCTGATGGCGAGAAACGTCATATGCTGTGGTTCTACTCCAGTGGGAACATCCACCTTCGCTATGATGATCAGGTGGTCTTTGATTTATACAAACAGGAAAAAAAAGACAGACATTTCACCCGCCTGTTTGAAGAAGCAAAGTCTGAGTTCCTGAAGAATCCTCTCCGGTATACTAAGCAGGACTTCTCTGGTTCGGGTCTCTATATAACTGATAATAATGCATTCTGGTTTGAAGCTGGTGAACTCCTGTCTTTAGCCATGCATCCAGGTTTCGTTGCAAGAATTATGAGTCAAGGGGTTGACCCGGATCTCATAAGCAGCAGTGGGTATAATCTGGAGGATGATGAGTTGGATTCCGCTGATGCAGCTGTTTTTATTGGGTTGCTGAAACGGATCAGACAACGCCGTAGGAAATTGCGCATCATCACAACTAATCCAGAATTACAGCGGAAAATTAGATTGCTTTTCCCTGCTGGAAATGGTACGCCAGTCAGCCTGGAAGTCATGGATGTCTCCGGGAAACAAAGGGCTACTTTTCAAGAATCTCTGATAAGCTCAAGGAATAACTGCTGGCTGATTAACCAGAAAGGGAAGCCGACAGTTTGCTTCGGAGGCAGGATCGAAAATGGATTGTCGGTGGATTCTGCCAGGGGGCAAATTCGTTACAAAACGGATGAAACCGATGGGCTTATCTCCATTCCGGATGGTTACCCCCTGCAGCTTATCATTCAAAATCCCACAGGTCTCCACCTCATCGACAAATATGCTTCCCAGGTATTGAACTGTATCAGAAGAAATCTCCAGATTGAAGAAGCTCAAGTTGTTGAAGCATTAGATAATTATCTCCAGGTGTTTCATGAGGACATCATTGCCGGAAAAACTAAAGTCAGTACGAGTTTACAGCAAGCGCATTTGAATCTGCAGGATGTCCTGAAAGATGTAGAACTGACAAAAGCTGGATCCTCATGGTTTTTCCTCTCCAACGTCAGTGTTTTACTGACACTGATTTGCGATTCATTTGCTGAGGCCAATAATCTTTCAAGGAATGGCCAGGAAACAGGAATGGCTGTCAGAGGGATGCTGAAACGCTTGCCTTCACCAGACTCAGTGTATCCATTTTTTGGAGATCTTTTTCTGGGAGATAAACCAATACTGCTGTGGAGAAGCATTAAAAGCCGTATTTCACAGGCAGAAATCGCGGCTGCATTAAAAGTCCGCAGAGAAATCCATCAAATTGCCAATTATGATGAACAATCCTGGCAGGAAGATAGAAATCGACTCCTTAAATTTATCAGAAGCCTCAATCAGAATGGGGATGGTGGACTGACACCTGAGCAGTTAGCCTTGTTGTCTGATTCTATTAAAGAGTCCGTACCCATGCCCATGGAGAAAACTGGTTCTGACAGGAAAGTTGTACAGAAAAGAACACCTCTTACTGAAAAAAGCCGGTTTGATAAAAGGAATCAAAAAGCAGTGGCCAGTAAACCAATAGAGTCAAAACCTGTCAATAGTAATAGAAGGAGCTCTCAGGATGAGCCCCGGGAAACTGAAGATGAAGTAAGCACCATTCAACAAAGGAGACCAGTAAAAAAACGTCGGTCTCCAGGACTATGGTTGTTGGTTGCGATTGTTCCTTTACTTTTTGCAGGGGCAGCTGTTCTGGATTTGACTGGCAATGCTCCATGGGGGACAATTCTCAGGTCCCGGGTTCCATCCTTGATATCGACCAGAGCGGGGGATTCCAGGACACCTGGATCTGCATCAAGTGATGCTGAAGTAGAGGGTATGGCATCCGATTCCATATCCAGTGCCGATGAAGGTCTTACAGGTGGCCAGAAGTCCGTAGAAGCGGGTTCCCGAGAATTAACAGATAACACCAATGCCGCAGGTGTCACTGACAATCCCTCAGGTGATATTGACATGGGGATTACAGAAACAGGGAATGATGAATCTGTCCCTATAAACCAGAGTCCAGGTACAATAATAGAGAATGGATCCCTGGTTTCGAAGGAAGACTTCGAAGAATTTCTTGATGTTGATCAGCGTGTGAGTATTTCAGAGGCTGATATCCATCTGGCCGCGAACGATATTGCTGTCTTGAATGGATTCAAAGATCTGGATTATCGAGTGTATTCTGGACAGGATCCTGATTGGATCTATCCAGGTAATGAATTGATTCTACCCGGTCAAAGAAGTTACATTATACGCCGAGGTGATACAATTTGGTTTCTTGCTGCCAGAGAAATAAGGATACAAGTAGAAAATGATTTAAAAGAGCTTGATGAATCGGTTGCAATTATCGACAATAAGGATTACAATGATATTGACAAAGGTAATGCTGCTGATACGTTGAGACGTATCGCCCGATATGGACGAGCGGCAGCACTGCGAAATATCGCTGATATGGCCTTGACAACGAGAGGGATGTAAAGTATTTTCACAAATAATATTTTCTCTATCTTGACTTGTTCAGTATTTTTCGCCAATACTATTTGTTAAGAAGTTAGACAACTGGAATTGTCTAGCAGAATTGATAACTTAAGGAGTTTAAAATGCCCGGTGATTTACCAAAGAGCCCAAATGTTTTCCATCCGACTAAGCCTTCGGCAGTCGGTTCAAGGAATTCTCTTGCCCAGGATGGACGTGATCAGAAAACTGAATACGATCAAATTATCAATGAAGAAGTTGAAAAGGTTCTCAAAGTCGTTCAAACCAAGCTTCCACAGGAAGTTCTGCATGAATTGGACGTTATGGGTGGGTTGAAAGAAAAAGTCTACAACTATTACAACCAGAACTATCAGAATATGTTCAACAGGTACATTGTCACCACTGAAGATGAAATGGTGAAAAAGGTTCGGCAATTCGTCGATAAGGAGGAAACAAAAAACCTCGCCAGATATTCTCCAAAAGAGATGTCGGAACTTCTTGATCAGGTCGGTGGAGCAGATAAGTTTAATACTGGTGAAATTGAAAAATCAGTGATCAATATGTATGGACATCTGCAGGGACATATCCAGCGGGGTATGAATGACCTTGAGAATGAGACCAACTCATTGCTGCGGCAAAAAGCAGATGTCGGGGCATTTATCCGGGGTGAAAATGCGTATTCAGTTGTAAAATGCTCCTTCAAGGATAATACGCTTAAGGCCAGAACTGTGACAGATGTCAAATTGTCTATAAACATCCTGGAATCAGAATTAATCAGCCCGATTTTCCACTATCAAACAACAATAGAGAATATCATCAAAGATCAGATATCCAAAACTGTAACTGATATGATTGATCATGAAATTGAAAAATTGCAGGATCAGTTGGTTGATGAGGGTAAGGAAGAGCTTTCTGATACTCAACTCATGTTTGAGAGAATTAAGCATGTGCCGGATTTCACAGATGATGATAAAGAATCGGAAGATTCTCGAAGATATATGTTCATGGCTAAAAATCTGGTCGACAAGATTGAAGGGCTTCGAGCAGAGATTGATCCTGAGGAATTTGATCCTCTCAATATTCGGGAGAATATCAAGAGGATTATCGACATAGAGAACATCAGGAACCGGGGCTTCAATACTGCGATTAACAATCTGACATCCATTCTGGATACATCCAAGATGGGTTATCAGTATATCGAGAACCTGAAAAACTGCCGAGAGCTTGTTATTCGGGAGTATGAGGATAATGAAACTTCCCAGTTACCGGATGAGCGCTATCAAATGCTTCTGAAATTCTATGATCATGGTCAGTTGGAAAGCCTTCGCAGGGCCTATACCAGGCAGGTTGAGGAATTCCGTGCCGAGATTCTTCATGTTTATAATATTTCTTTTGTAATCTACCAGAATAATAAGAAAGGTCTGGGTTATATCAATGATTTTGATGATATCGTTAAAAAGACTGTAGGCAAAGTCAGGAAGATTCATGAAGCCACTGGTGATCCACTGTACGAAGAGCATGAAAAGGTTTGGAACGAGCTTCTCAGGATCAAAGCTGAAGATACTGATGTTGAGCGGTTGAATCAGACTTATCTGTATGAGAAGAGTCTTCTTAAGAAAATGTTGCGTAAATCTCGAGAAAGAGCAGAGATGACCTTTGGATATGAAAATCCAAAACTAAGGGTTGAGCTGGATAAGCGGATTGATTTCCTTGAATCTGAATTCAATGAATTTGACTATGGTATTAATCCATTTCATGTACAGCCCGGATTGCTACTTGATGTGGATATCACCAGTATTAAACGTAAGCGCTATGTATTGAATTCCATGGCTAATGTATTGAATGAATTCCTCAACGGTGTGTCGAAAGGGTTCCAGGATGCTGCTTTTGCTTCATTCAGACGCCGACGTTCCACTGTCCGCAGTGATATCAACCAGAGTTTTGCTGCTTCAGATGAACCGCCTGTCATTCCCACCTCCGGCAGTACTGCTCAAGGTGCTGGCACTGGTGAGTCTTCTGAAGTAACCGGCACCGCTGATGTTACTCCGGCTCGCTCTCGGAATAGGAAACGAAAAGTTAATCTTGACGAATTGAGTGAAATGTAATTGTTTATGCCTGTGTTTGCGCGAAGTAGTCAATTAAACTTACTGGCTACCAGAGCCGGTTACAATATGGCGTTGCGTCATTTTCGCGTGACGCAGGATATGGCATCAGGTATTGCAGAGGGATACAATTTGGCTGATTTGTTCAGGGCGGCTCTCAAAGAGGGTCGAGTCTCTGAATCTCAAATTCTGCCAGTTGTCAATCTGCTCCTGGTTGGGAAATATGGCTATGCATACAGATCAGAAAATCTGAAGTTTCAAGTTGACAGCATTGATAAGCTCAGCAGCACTGTGGCTGGTTGGACAAATATCCAGGTTGTATTAGTCTGTACGGATAATAATGATGGTGTTCATATTCTGAACCCAGAGTCCCCGGATGAATGGAAGGATCTTCTTCCGTTACCTGTGGATATGCATCTTGTGTGTTATGTCGGTTCTCTGGAAGAAGTAGATGGTGCCCAGCTAAAAAATGCAGAATCAGATGTCTTTACACTGCTCAGTAATGGCCGTGTTAAGAGTAATCCTGCCTATAAATCTTCTAAATCGCTTAAGTGCTTTCTGGATGAAGCGGAGGAACCTGAACAGGCTGCTGCCAGCAGGGCTGTTGAATCAACTTCTGCCGCACCGCCGTCAGTTTCTGGTGGCTCCCGCAAGAAAATCACCCCCAAGGTGGGTGTCAATGTAACCAATGAAATTTTTCACAATGGGAATGTGGAATCCTGGAAGCGTATAATTCAAAGCTATAGAGTGAAGTATCCACAATTGGATGTGCTGATATGGTATGAAGGTGAGCGGATCAATGATATAAATGCACTTTTCAAATGGGGTAAGGTGAAGCATGGTGTCCCCATTATGTTCAGTGTAGCTGGTGATAATCCCGCGGAGATTTCCAAGCTTAAGAAATACTTGTTTGAAGGAGCCAGTCCACGTTTCAAGGCTTTTTTGCATGGCGGTCCCGGGAATGTGCTTAATCTTTTTTAGTACTTGTTTCCAGCCAATATCTTTTGACCTGTACCGAAAGGAACAATCATAAAAATACTTGAAAACAGGGAGTTCCATGAAAAAAATATTTCCATTTAGTGTCAATGAATATACAAACGATAAGGATGTCGTCCAGTATTTTGGATTCCGTGGAAGAAACCTTATGAATCTTGCCGCATTGGAAGTTCCCATACTTCCAGGATTAATCCTTACCGAGCCATTGTTAGCCGATGAAGAAGATCATCCGGAAATTTATGAAACACAGTATTTAGATGCTCTGGACAAAATGGGCACTATCCTGAAGAAACATTGGAATGCTGAGAATCCGTTGCTGGTGAAGCTGGTTGTTAGCCCTATGCTGAACATGGTGTATACATTTTCAAGTATACACAATATCGGTTTGTGTGATTCTACTATTGAAAGTTTCGCTACTATTGTTGGTGAAGAATTTGCCTGGCATGAGTATTGGGGTGTCATGAAACATATTGTCATGCTGGAGATTCTTACGTCCATAGAGGCATCACGGAAGAAGAAGCTTGAGTCAGTGCTGAAGGGGATGCAATCATCCAGATCAGCCGCGGAATACAAGGAAGATCTCGATAAAACTCGTGCATTATATCCTGCTGAGATATTTAGCAACGCCTTTGATCAGTTTCAATTCATCAAGAAACTCTTTCGACAGTGTTTTGCTGAAAGTGAAACTCTTGGCGATTCAGCAATTCTTGTACAAGCCATGACATTTGGAAACTATGGTGAAAATAGTTTCTTTGGAACGTTTACAACACGTGATCCTATGAGTGGAAAGGACTTGCTGACAGGTGAATTCATTCAAAATGAATTTGATACAACGAAGAGTAGCGGTCAACCTATTGCAAAACTTAATAAGGAATATCTCACCGAGCTGAATAAGATTGCAAAGCAATTGGAAACGAATTACAAAGAAATCCGCAGGGTCAAATTCAACGTTGAAGATGGCAAGTTGTGGATCATTGATCAATCAAGTGTTCCTGGGAAATCCATTGTAGCGGAGATCCGAACATTGCTGGATCTCCTTGCAGAGGGAGTCATCGATGATAAGTATGCCATTAACGCTATCCAGCCCGGTCAGATTTCAGAAATACTTCATCCTGTGATCGATAAGAAGTCTGCTGTGAATATCCCTTCTGTTACAGAAGGAATATCCGGTGCCATGGGTGCTGCAGTCGGGAAGATCTACTTTTCTACAGACGCATTGATGGATGCTGCTGGATTCGCTGAGCGGCAAGGACTGAAAGAGAGTTTTATTCTGGCTATGGATGCAACCTATGCAGAAGATGTCAAAGCGATTGAGGCATCGGTGGGGGTTATCAGTGTTGAAGGAGGATATGCCTCTCATGCTCCGGTGGTTGCACGATCTTTGGGAAAAGTTGCCATGGTTAATCCTGGAATAGAATTCGTTAAGAATCAAATGAAAATTGGTAAGCATATTGTAAAAGAAGGTGACTATGTCAGTCTTGAGGTTCCTGTAGCTGAAGACCCTACCATCTATTTCGGTAAGCTTGATCTTCTTGAACCCGACATTGACAGCAGTGGTCTTATTGAGTTTCTCAATATTGCTCAAAAGTACATAACTAACTTTGATGTCCATGCCAATGCGGATCAGAAACAGGAAGCAAAACTGGCATTGAAATTCCTTGCAGATGGCATAGGTCTATGTCGGACAGAGCATATGTTCTTTAATGAAAAAAGGATTCCAATCTTTAGATCATTGATTGTGGCAGCAGAAAAATCGGAAAGAAAGAAAATACTGAGCAAGCTTAAAACCATGCAGATTGCAGACTTCTATGAGCTGTTTGAGGTTATGGAAAGCAAACCTGTCACTATTAGATTGTTGGATGCTCCCCTCCATGAGTTTCTCCCCCATAATGAAGCGGCGATGAAAGAATTTATTGAATTTTATCGCAAAGACCATCCTGATGTGGATGAAGAAACTATCAGGTACCGGTGTTACATGAGCAATGAGGCGAATCCCATGCTTGGACACAGGGGCATTCGGATGGCTTTTACTTATCCAGATATTTATTTAATGCAGGTGGAGGCGATCTTTGAAGCTGCCTTTAAGCTACGGAAGAATAAGGGTATAGTATGTAATCCAGAAATCATGATTCCCATCGTTATGACTCCCCGAGAAGTTAAAGCGATGCTCTATGGAAAAAAGATTGAAGGTTTTGAAATCGTTGGTATTCGTCAGATAGAGAAAAATCTCAGGGAGAAACTGGAAGTAGAAGAAATTCCCTACCGTGTTGGAACAATGATTGAATTACCTTCGGCAGCATTGTTGGCGGATAAACTTGCACAGTATGCTGATTTTTTCAGCTTTGGAACAAATGATTTAACTCAAACCTGCCTTGGACTAAGCCGGGATGACTTCAATTCCTTCTTCACAGATTACAATGAGTACGATTTACTTGAAAAGAATCCATTCAAAATATTACAGGATCCAGTAAAGGAGTTGGTCAGTATAGCTGTTGAAAGAGGACGTTTGATAAGTCCGGATATAAATTGTGGTCTTTGTGGTGAACATGGTGCAGAACCAGAGAACATATATTTCAGTATGGATGCAGGTTTGAATTATGTAAGCTGTTCTCCATACGGAATTCCCGCAGCCAAGATCGCCATTGCACAGAAGAGCATTAAGGATGCCGAAAAGGCAAGTACCTGAGAATTCTGAGATTTCATCTATTCAGCAACAGCAGTCACCTGTAGAGATCGGATATACATTGCCTGTGGGCTTCTCTCCGCCGCCGATCCCTGATTACGCCGATGTCAATCTCTGGGGTACCTCTAAAAAACAGCTTCAGGAAATTGACGAAGTAGCGGCAGAAAAGATCGAGTCAAGAACTCAATGGGTTTTTTAGAGGTGCCCTCTGGAAAGAAACTCATAGCGGGAAGCATTGGTTCAACAGTTTCACAGGTTTTATTTCCCTCGTAGAGCAGGATTTTACTGCACGAGATAATTTTGAATTCAATATTTTTTGCAGGGAAAATGATGATTCTGAGAGACTACGCTGAAAAGTACAGAAAGAAGATCACTGAAAGGAAGGATACCCGGTATTGAGCAGTCTGGGTAAAACGGTCTGGTACATCGAAAAGAAAGAGGCCCCGGGGGACCTCTTTCGCATTTTGTGATCCTTATAAGGATCTTGTTGACGGATACCCCTAAAGGGCTAACACTCCGCTTTCTGATATGTTACATTATCAGCATAGTGTTTATAGAACAACCTGTCAAGGAAGAATGCAAAAATAGATAAAAAATATCGTTTGGGGATCGACCCTGGAACCAATTCCCTTGGATGGGCACTCTGGGATTTCGGAGTGGATGATAAGCCCCCGGCCATCGTGGATGCCGGAACACGGATTTTTACAGATGGACGCGAACCCGGAAAGGAAGGCCGTCCCGGTGAATCGCTGGCGGTGAATCGCCGTGACGCACGGGGCATGCGCCGCCGCCGAGACAGATTGCTTCAACGCAAAAGGAAACTGATCAACACACTGATTGCCGGAGAACTTTGGCCCCATACCCCTGAAAAACGAATGGAAGTTGTTAGCAAAGACCCCTATGCGCTTCGGGTAAAGGCCATCAGCGAGGATTTAACCGGCGAAGAGCTGGGCCGCGTTCTTCTACACCTTTATCAGCGCAGAGGATTCAGGAGCAATCGCAAAGACTCCAGTCAGAAAGATGACGAAAAAGGGAAAAACAAGGTTCGTATCAAGGCATTGAATGAAGAGCTAAAAAGTCAATCCGCGGCCACTCTGGGAGCATATCGGTATCACATCCTTACCAACTCACACTCCCAGCTTTGTGGTGGACCGGCCATTCATTTACATTATTCGCGACAACAAAACTGGTTTGATTATTTTCATGGGAAAAGTCACTGATCCGACCAAATAGCTTTGCCGGGGGGAATGCAGGCCGAACCCTTGAAATTCAAGTTGGTTAGGGGATTTAGCCCTTCTCCAGATGAACTGACCAGTTCAGCCGTTGTCGCGCTAAATGCGAAAAAACTGTTTCATCTGGGAAGTGAACCGGTGGCTTACTTAATATCAAGGTATTGGTGAGAAATAGGGGTTAAGTACAGTTTCTAGATATCATTTGGGGGGGTATTTCGTATCGATCAGAAAAAATCAATATAAAGAGATCTTCAGGATGGCTTTGTTACCTTCAACTTATGTTCTTCTTCCAGCTGATAGAACTCTCTTGCCATGAATTCAACTGAGATTGTATCACTGGAAAATTCCCTTAATAATCTGGAATGTTTCCTAAATGTTTGTATAAAACTGCCTATAAGAGACTTTACTGGATCATACGCAACTCCCTCATTTCGCAAACGGCTTATGGCTACAAAAAAAGTGGCCAATTCATTGACAATCTTCAGTATTCCGACATTATTTAATTCAGGACGATTTTCAATTATTACTATAGGGAAATGCCTTATTAAATAGTGAGCAGTTATCGCTGCCACCTTATGTCTATCCAATCTGTTGGAAATTGCAAAGTGATCTCTCCATTTTTCCAGATTTTTGTCATATTCCACCTGTGCCGATTTGATCGTTTGGCGATTGGCTCTGAAGTAATCCAGGTATGTCCCTGTTAGCGATAATCCTGGTTGTAACAAATTCTGAAATAATGCACTCAGATATTTATCAGCAACGTCGGCCAAGCATTTATATCGTTCATCTATTTGGTTCATAGCCCGTCATCAAGGCATCCACGGCACCTAGGGACATCTTTGCCACAGATTCAGCATTGATTTCGGCATTCTTTAACCATTGCTTCTCATCAGTGGGAGAACCATCATTACCCACTACCGGCATGTTTTCCAGATAAGCAATTTGCTCATCCGAAAGAATCAGTTTATTTCTTTTCACCATGAATATTACTAACACCTCAGTTATACAATTAAGTATATTACACAATTAGCAACTTAAACAACACCGCCACATACCTGTTAATAGAATATGTCCACCCATGCTGGAATTCATTAAGTGTTAACTATATTAACATCGGCTCTATTATGACCAGTTAAAAAAAAATGCCAATACTAGTTTTCTATTATTTCAGCCGTTGTCGCGCTAAATGCGAAAAAACTGTTTCATCTGGGAAGTGAATCGATGATGAAAACCCCGTCGTGGGAAGCTACTATTCACGATTTGCCGCCGAAGAAATCAGCCGCATACGACTCTGTATCGCTATCCATAATCCTGTAAAGCTTGAAACCGCACTCCGATTTCACAGGACAATTCGCACAGATCGGACTTCTCGGTTTACAAATCAGAGCGCAAAAATCAAGTAGGGAAAATAGAAACTTTCCTGTATCTCTATGATTAAACAGATCAATAGCATGATTCCTGATAATTTCCAACCGTCTTATCTCACCAGAAAGATTCAGATTAAAATAACGGTTAATAAAACGGGCAATATTACTGTCGATAGCATACTCACGTTTTTTATAACAGATCGCCAAAATCGCACCTGCCATATAATCACCGATACCAGGAATATTCAGAAGTTTTTCCCTTTCATCGGGGATGGTACTATTATGCTCATTTCTAATATATACCGCCGCATCTCGAAAGTGTCGAGCCCGCCAATGTAAACCGAGATTCTGTGTCACCGATGAGATCTCTTCATAAGAGACTCTGGAAAGATGTTCAATGTCGGGATACGTTCTCAGGAATTCTCTATAGACCGGTTCAACCTGTTTCGCTTTTGTTCTGTGGAGCATAAATTCAGCTATTAAAATCCTGTATGGTGTTATGTTATGCCGCCAGATGAAATCCCTGAAGTACAGAGGATGGTTTTCGATGAGTTTATCCTGAACGGCGGTCATATCATTTTATCTTTCGTGAATTTAACAAATGTATTCAAATCCATGATTTTCTGACGATATAATCTGGGATACGTGTGTATGTACTCTTTTGGAACGACAAGTTGAACTCTTTCTTCTTCCATTTCATGCAGTTGGTTTTCAGAGATTCCCTGCTGTAACGTAAAAAGATGTTTGGTTGGGATTCTATTCGCTTCATTTAATATCTGTCGCCAGCGGTCTTTGCAGGTGGATTTCACACCGAGAAACACTAGATTGTTCAGATAAGTGTCATCAAAATAACAGGTGATTTCCGGGAATATGAAATCCGGCTTTTTTCGTCCTTCGGTTACGGCCTGCCATGTAAAGTTGAGGTCGTACTCAGAAAACAGATTTCGTAAATGGTATTCAAGAGAACGTCCGGCACGACTTTTACGTCTATTCAGGATGGAGTTGGCTGTCTCTATCAGCAAGCTGACACTTGCAAAAGGATCCAGGGTATATTTTTTGTACAGCTTATTTTCCAGGGATTTAAAGAGTTCATATTCTACAAAAATCCAGCACAATAGCTGATTATCCGGTGTATCTTGTAGAGAGCATATTCCTCTTTGAGGATGATGTTTTTTCGCTATTTCCTGTGCTATCCGTGCCATCTCCAGCGTACTTGGAAAGTCAGCTAAATTCCGTAAAAAAGGATGAATGATATCGGAGAGTTGATGTGAACCTTCCCCCGGAAAAAGGTCGATAACTCTATTTGTATCGGTTGGGGACAGGTTGAAATCATCAAGAAAACAATCAATATCATATTCTGTATTCAGGACAAACGCAGTATAGTATCTATATTTTTCTTCCGGAATGAGAATGAAGAGATCACCAACATTTTCATCATTCAGGAAAGGGAACCCTTTTCCGAACCGGGTTAAACGATATTCATTTCTTGTTCCTGCTCCATAATAGATAAACCGGCTTTCTGTCTCTTTATAATCTGACCAGTTAATTTTGATGTAGTGGTCAATATTTGAACCTTTTCGTCCCTTTTCCTTCATAAAAAAACCGCTTGATTCTTTTGGAATATAAAATCCTGCTTGATGGCTTCCTGTCGTTCCGACTTCATTCCCCGTAATAAATTTGCAGAAAAAATGTCTTCTTTCAATACACTTTTTAATAATGGTTTCTACGTTAGATTTCATGGTGAAACCACCCCTTTCTGAACATTTTCGATATCCATAACCGTGACTAAATTCTCTGCGACCTTGCACGCAAGAGGCACGACAACGGAATTACCGAACTGCCGGTACGCCTGCGTGTCAGAAACTACAATTTTATAATCGTCGGGGAATCCCTGTAATCGGGCGCACTCTCTCGGTGTCAGTCTTCGGGGATTTTTACCCTTTTGCGGAATTAGTATCTCCGATCCGTCTTTGTAGTACCGCGCGCTCAATGTTCTGGTTACTCCGTTCAGATCGGCCATGCCGAATCCAAAACCGTTTCCCTTCTTCTTATGTTTCTCGGCGTACCTTTGCAGATAGTTCCATAGATGATCAGTCAATGTATATTTGGAGTCTACTCTCTTTTCCAGAATATCTTTCAGTCTGGGAGTTGTTTGGGGTATATCGGGAAAATTGAACGGAATACTGTTTCCGTATAACATTCTATCAAATCCAACGATAAAAATCCGCTCCCGGTGCTGGGGCGTGTAGTGCTTACCGTCAAGCACCTGATAAAATATCTCATAACCGAGATTGTGAAGCGTTTCACTGATAATCTGAAAGGTGTTTCCTTTATCGTGAGAGGTGAGATTTTTAACATTTTCCAGCAGGAAAGCCGATGGTCTTTTGTGCCGTAGTATTCTTACTATATCAAAAAATAGTGTTCCCTGTGTTTTATCAAGAAATCCGTGGGATTTTCCCAGACTTTTTTTCTTTGACACACCGGCGATGGAAAAGGGTTGACATGGAAAACCGGCGACAAGCAGGTCGTGATCCGGTATGTCTTTTTCATCAATCTGGGTAATATCGCCTTTCGGCATCTCGAGAAAATTAGCGGCATAGGTCTCCTGAGAAAACTTATTGTATTCAGAAGAAAATACGCATTTCCCCCCTGTTCTTTCAAAAGCGATTCTCAATCCCCCGATTCCCGCAAAAAGATCGATAAACCGAAAAGCGTAACTCTCATATTCAGAGGTGGCCGTGGCAACCTTGGAAGCATTAAATGATTCCAGTATCGCTTTGGAGATATACTCCTTCACGGTCATATCCTGTAAAGCGGCGGTCATTTTGACCTGCTTCATAACAGTTTCATCAAGTCTTAAATGGTACTGCTTTTCCACTCAAATAATCCATGGGAATAATTATATACCATAGGTATATAATTATTCCCATGGAGTCAAGCTACCATCTATGCTAAATCTCCCTGTAAGAGTTGTCTGAAATCCTGTTCTGCAATATTCTGACTCTAAATGCCAGTGTGAGGTACCCTTGATATATATCGTCGGGCTGGGCGGATTTGAACCGCCGACCCCATGTCCCCCAGACATGTACGCTGAACCCCTGCGCTACAGCCCGATACCATTTAAGGCCTGATGAGTGTAATGAATCCCTGCTGGTATGTCAATGTCATTACCTTGAGAAATGCGACTCTGGTGAAGAATGATCCCGAATTGGCGCAGGGATCATAAGAATCTAACGCCGCCGTATTACTACGATTTGAAGTGGTTCAGCTATTTCTTCCAGACCAGTGAAAGACTCAGCACAGTTGATAATTCTTGTCAAAATATTCTTTGCAGAAGATTTATAAGAATCAGTCAGTATGTTTGCTATTGAAGCTGTTCCCCAATTATCTCCTTCTGTACCTTTCATACTTGTGAGAGAATCACTGTATATGGCAACTATATCTCCGCTGTTCATTGTTAATTCCAGAGTATGCAGGTCTGATGTGTCAAAATTCGCTCCTCCTATCCTGGGATTGATTTTTATGTACCCAAGATCCTTGAGTGATAAAACTTGACAGGATTGTTTACGTTTCAACAGGAATCCTGGTTTGTGGAGGGGGAGTAGATTGATTGTATCGCTGCTAATCATACCTGTGATACCTGTGATTTTGTTCCTGGCTATTTGTGCTGCAGAAAGAGCCTCTCCATTAACATGTCGTATGATTTGATCAAGATTAAATGAGCCTTTATCAAGGTTGATCAGTTCTCGACGGACTACATGAGTATGTATCATGGATTCTAGATTGTTATTGCTGGATTCCAGGAGGAAGAAATACTGACAGGCCTGTCTATCTTTCCTGAAGATATCATCAAATACGGTGATCTGAATAGTTGACGATACATGTGTAACTGAAATATCCCACTTCAATAGTGATGGAATTGATTCTGGCTGCTTTATTGATTTCATACTTCGTGAAAGTATGTCTTTTTGGTAATTGGGCAGGTATTTGAATCTATTCTGCCGTGAGAAAAACTTTCCTGTGGTGGCTCTCAGGCTGAATTGCTTCTTACTCAAAAAATGATCTGGCATCAAATACAATCTCCCGAAGTGGTATTCCGTTGTTCTTTTTAGCAGATAAATAAGAAATCTGCATTGATTCTTCTATCAATATCAATTAATATGCATACATAGTATGATTTAATCATACAAAAAGCAAGGATTTGACAATCTGTTCCATGATAATAGCTTAAAATTTGGAATGAATCCGACCACTTCCACTACTTGTATCAAGGTCAGTAAGAGCTGTCTGTTTCCGAGCGATTATTACGCCTTCAAACCATTGAGGATTGAATATTAATATGACTTTCAAAGAATTTGGATTCGATGAGCGAATCCAGAAAGGAATTGATGAGGCTGGTTTTGTAACACCCATGCCTGTTCAAGCGGAGTGTTTCAAGTTTCTCATTAATGAGCATAGGGATGTTTATGCACAATCACAAACTGGAACGGGTAAAACCGCAGCTTTCTGTCTTGGGATTTTTCAACTTATCACGAATGAAGAATCTTTTAAAAATGAAAAATCTCTGATTATTGTTCCAACCCGGGAATTAGCTGTTCAAATTGAACGTGAGTGTAATCTTCTCGGGAAATACCTGGATTTACGCATAGGGGCTGTATTTGGTGGCATGGGGTTCAAATCTCAGGAAGCCATGCTTAATAAGGGATTGGATATACTTATTGGTACTCCAGGCCGTCTGATAGACTTTAGCAATAGAAAGGTAATAGATTTCAAAGAGTATGGGTTTCTGGTGATTGATGAAGCTGACCGGCTTTTCGATATGGGTTTTTTACCAGACCTCAAACGCATTATTGGGAGAATGAGGCCTTCCACGGAACGCCGTACTCTGCTTTTTAGTGCAACTCTCAATTCCAGGGTTGGAAATCTTGCCTGGGAATACATGAAGAATCCCGGTGAAATCATTATTGATCCGGAAAAAACAACAGTCGATACAGTTACCCAGGAAATCTATCATGTCAGCAAGAATGAGAAGATGCAGCTGCTTCTTGGGATAATGAAAAAGAATAATCCCGAAAATGCTGTAATATTTACTAATACCAGACATAGTGCATGGGAAGTTGCCAAGCGGTTGAAGGTGAATGGTTACGAAGTAACATCACTCATGGGGGATTTACCTCAGAAGCAGAGAATGAAAATTATTGATGGCGTGAAGAAAGGTCATCATAGATTTCTTGTTTCCACTGACGTTGCCTCCCGGGGTTTGCACATTGATGAACTTGAAATGGTTATCAATTACGATTTGCCTCTTGATGCAGAAAGCTACATTCACCGAATAGGCCGTACAGCTCGCGCAGGAAAAAAGGAAAAACAATTACCATGGCTTGTGAAGAGTATATTTATGGTTTAGGACCTATTGAAAAACTTCTGGGCAATAAAATACCTGTTAAGTGGGCGGATGAATCCCTGTACTTGAAGGATGAAAGTGCAAACACACATTATGCTCGAAGAGATCGTTACAGGGGAATTGACGGCAATTCAAAAAAAACTGGAAATCGGTCTCCCCGTAAACAGCCTCGGAAGGGCATGAAATTCCTGGATCCTGGTGCATCACGTGTGCAATCGACTGTTTCCTCTGTTGCTGGTGGAAAACTGGAAGACCTTCTGCTTGACACAAAATCAGCAGATAATCAAGAGCAAAGACCGCGAAGGAATCGTGGAAAGCAAAAATCAAGTAAAGACAGAAAGCCGCGAACAGAAAATAAGCAGAGGAAAGCACCACCCGGGGCGACTATATCCGAAACAGGTGCTAATCGCATAGATTCAAAAACAAGCATTGATAAACGGCTGGAATACTATCGAAAGAAATATGGAGACGATTTCAGTCTGGGAAGTCTGGATTCCAATAAATCCTCCAATCAGAAGAAAAAAGACTTGTTAGGCCGTCTTTTAGGAAAATGAAGTACGATAACTGCTGCCTGCCTTCCTGTATCTCCATTTTCTCTGCGATAGGAAAAGAAGTCATTATTATTGCATGCTGTACATAATCGACTGCGATGAATTTTATTCCCGGGTATTCCCGATTCCTGGAGAATATGGGCATTGACTTTTTCCAGACTTAGATGCCATACACTGTTATCCACCCTGCTATGACGGAGAAATTTTCCTTCATCACCGAATTTATCCCTGAACATGGATGCTACTTCCTTTCCCACTGTATAGCAGCAGGAATCGATACCAGGACCTGAGACCGCTGTTAAGTCTGTTCGATTGCTTCCATGGCTTATCATCTTCTCAACCAGAATTCCCGCAATCCCGGCAAGTGTTCCTCTCCAGCCTGCATGTGCGATCCCGGCAATATGCCGTACTGGGTCGTAGATCAGTATAGGATGACAATCTGCCAGCAACACACCGGTGATGCGGCTGTATTTATCGATCAAGATTGCATCACAGGAGTTGTAGGGAGGTTTCTCATCTCCAGACAACGTGGCAATTCTCACGCCATGAACCTGGTTCCCCACGGCCCAGGAAGCTTGTGGAAATCCCAATGCACTGGCAACAAGATCCCTATTGTGCTCATAGTGACTGTCATTAACATTCTGTCCAAGATTGAGGGTTGCCATGGGAGGAGGACTATATCCTCCGTTCCTGGTGGTTAATCTGGCCGTAAGGCAGTGTTCCCATGGCTCAAAAGCATTCCATTTGTAGAAGCAGATTCTCCCCTGTTGATCTTTACTCATTCCATCCATGCTATATACTTATACTGGAGGAGAAAATGAAGCAAGTAAAAGCAGTCATTATGCTGTCAGATGGTTTTGAAGAAGTTGAAGCAATAACACCTATCGATTATCTTCGCAGAGCAGATGTTGAGGTAATTCTTGCGGGAGTGGGCACTAAAACTCCTGTTGGGGCACAGAATCTCAAAGTTGTTGCGGATGTTGGAGTGGAGGATCTTCCGGAAAAACTGGATGCCGTAATTCTGCCCGGAGGCATGCCGGGTGCAGAAAATCTTTCGCAGTCGAGCACAGTTGAGAATCTATGCAAGACAATCATGCAGAAAGGAGGTCTGGTTGCTGCAATTTGTGCGGCTCCTGCTGTGGTTCTTGGACGATTCGGCTTACTGAAAAACCGCCGCTATACATGCTATCCGGGATATGAAGAACAGGTGAATGATGGTTCCTTTTCAACTGACCGGGTTGTGATTGATGGGAATCTTATCACAAGTCGGAGTCCTGGGTGCGCGGGGGAGTTCTCCATTGAACTGATCCGTTATCTTGTTGGTGACGCCGCAGCTGATCTCGTTGGCAGGAATGTTCTTCTTAAACCGGTCTAATCAGGAGCTTTGGCCAGAATAGTTTTTAGATCCGGATTTTCTGCAAGTTCTGCCTTGAAGACTTCATCCCGTGCTTTGTTTCTGTAGCCAGAATCCTGAAAAGAGTAGTGAAAACTGGAGTGCACATCGTAGCGGTTGTTCACCAGGGCATGAGTATCCTCGGTCATAACCAACTCTTCATCAGTGGGTATCACAAATACTTTGACCGGTGAATCATCTGTTGAAATACAGGTTTCCGCATTGCGTGTCCGTGACATCAGATTCTTTTTCTTATCAATTTTAATTCCCATGGATGAAAGCCCATGAAGGGTTTTCCATCTGTATATGGGGTTCATCTCACCAACACCAGCAGTAAAAACTACGGCATCAAGGCGGCTGAGGGCCGCATAGTATGAACCGATGTATTTCTTGATACGATAACACTCCATGTTGAGAGTTGTTTTACAGCGTTCATTTCCAGCTTCGGCTTGAGTGAATATATCACGTCTGTCAATGAACTTCTCAGAAACGCCGAGAACTCCACTTTTCTTGTTGAGTATGTCATTCATCTCATCAGAATTTATACCCGCTGTATTCATCATGTGGATAACAATAGCAGGGTCAATATCCCCGGATCGTGTTCCCATCATCAATCCTTCCAGAGGAGTCATGCCCATTGATGTGTCATAACTCAATCCTTTTTTCACGGCACATATTGATGCACCATTTCCGATGTGAGCAATGATAAGATTGGTATCAAAGGGATCCTTTCCCAGAAGTGCCGCTGCCCGCTTTGCCGTATAAATGTAACTGGTGCCATGAAAACCATACCGTCTGACTTTGTAATCCTTGTACCACTGATATGGCAGGGCATACATGTAACTTGTTTCGGGCATGGTCTGGTGCCAGGCCGTATCCAGTATTGCGCAGTGGGAGATGTTGGGAAGTATTTCCTGGGCGGCTCGAATTCCTGTGATATTTGCTGGATTGTGAAGTGGAGCCAGAGAAGAACAAGCCTCAAGGTCAGTCAGTACCTTATCATCAATCAGAGCGGATTTCGAAAAAGCCTCTCCACCATGAACAACACGGTGACCAACAGCTTTTATAACATTCATATCTGTCATGCATCCGTATTCTGAATCAACCAGAGTTCTTATGATCCATTCAAATGCTGCTTTGTGATCTGGACAGGGCCGTTCTCCTTCCAGTTTTTCCCTGCCGGGAGTAAGGTGTTCCAATGTTGATCGACTCTGCCCAATACGCTCTATGATACCGACGCTGAGTATGCTTTTTTGCTCCCAGTCGTAAACCTGATATTTTGCTGACGAACTGCCGCTGTTGAGTGTAAGGATTATCATTACAACCCTCCGAGTTGGATATTAAGGCACCACTCCATTGAAAAAGTTTCTTCCTGGATTCTGAGAATGCCATTCATAGAGGTACCCTTGAGTATATTACACTCTTTTTTTTTCATTCTCAAGGAAATCCTGCAAATAAAGAAGCGTTGAACAGGTTATAAATAATATGGAACAGGTTCGATATGTGTTTATTCTATTCTTTCTGGTATTAATTTTTCTTCCATCCAGAGTTTCCGGCAGGGAAAATTTCAGCACTGATTCTTCAATGGCATACGATGGCAGTAGGCGATGGCAGGGGTATGGAATTATGAATTTCAAACATTTTTCCATTGGAGCTGCAGGACAAATGGATCCGAATTCCGAATTCCAGGGTATGATTGGGTTCAATTCCTCCCTTCTTACTCTGGGACATCTCAGTGATGCCGGGTTGGCAGCGGAAGTGCGCAATCCTGAATATGATGCACTTGCCCGTTTAACAGAAAGAACTTTTTATAATGCCGATTTACGCTCTTTCTCAGATTCCCGTGTCGGTATTATTCTTTCTCCCTGGCAGGGCCGGGCAGGAGTGGGATGGGAGCGGCGGCCCAATTTGGATACGGGTATATTCTGGATAACTCCTGTCAGTACAGATCTATGGGATATGGATCTTCTCTGGACGGTCGGTCTGTTAAATTCAGCAGAAGTGGAAGATGACTGGTATCCAGATGAGGTCAATTCCTCCGGAGGTGTCTTCTCTACTTATGCCATGAAGAATCGGTTGGAGAAGGGTATCTGGACTGGCAGCCTGACCAAAATTGTCTCAACCGGGGTGAATATAAATCCCGGCGTTCTCATTGCCATTGCCATGGGTTTGTCGACAGGACCCTGGAAAACACGATTAAGAGGGACATGGGCAACAGAATACTTTCGCAATGCGGAGGGAAAACTTCCCGGGATTCCAGTTGGTGTTGCCTGGGATGGAAAATTGAGTCCAAAAACAGGTCTCCTGCTTACCGCAGCATTTCAACTTCCTTTGTGGACATATCACCGTTCATCAACCGCCAGCGATGAGGCATGCAGAATGGCTATCGGCTGGAGGTTTTCATCGATTGAATTTCTCAGTGGTATTGAATGGAATGGCATTACACATGAACCTGTTCCAACGAAGCTGACGAGTACAATGACCTGGGAGCCTGGTGACACTGAAATTGAATTGAAATGGTATTGGGATTTTGTCAGAAACTGGAAGATTTCACTCAGATGGGTATGGGGTATCAGCAAAACTTTTTCCATAGCGGCAGCCATGAGCATTCACAGGGAAGCCGCTCTACTACTGGATGGACATATCAGCCTGACCATACGCTACACCCGGGGGAAACTCATGCTAAAAGGAACAGTTGCTGACATCCCACGGGATTGGAGTGGCGGGCCTTCAGGTTCTGGAGACCTGGATATTGAGCTTCGATGGATTCATGACTTTGCCCGAGCCGGTCAATGATAAAGCCCAGGCAACCGCTTCGCGAACTGAATTGATAGATTGTCCGTTTCCCGATGACTCATCCACTTTTCCTCCTGCTGCAAGCCAATTTTCCAGTCCCGAATCTACAGCAGTCTTTATACGGCGCCGTAGATGGGGAACGGTACGGATCTCACCAGCCAGGGTTAGTTCTCCAAAAACGGCAAGTTTTTCAGGTAATGCCCTCTCTCCCCGGGCGGAAGCCAGGGCAAGTGCAAGAGCTAAATCTGCACCAGTATCATTGATCTTCAATCCCCCGGCAACGTTGATGTAAATATCCTGGTCCGAAAGCCGCAAACTTGCATGGCGTTCGAGTACTGCGGCGACACGGCTGACACGAGCCGCATCAATCCTGTCTGAGTACACCCGGCCTCCCGAAACTTTTGAAGGCACCACCAATGCCTGTATCTCCACAAGAAGGATACGGGAACCTTCGTATACCGCCGTAACGGAGCTTCCAATCGGTGGACCGGCCTGTCTGTGTTCAAGGAAGAGATCTGATGGATCGTTTATCGGTTCCAGTCCGCTGGCATTCATGCGGAAGAATCCTGCCTCATCAACAGATCCCATGCGATTTTTCGAGGCCCGAAGAATTCGGAGGTCACCCGAAGAATGGTCAAAATACAGTACGGTATCCACCAGATGCTCAATCACTTTGGGACCGGCAATGATGCCTTCCTTGGTTACATGGGCGATGAGAAATAATGGAATATTGTGGGATTTAGCCCATGTTGTGAGCCGGTACCCTGCAATTTTGAGCTGGTTCGGTGTTCCCGGGATGGAACCGGCATCAGCTGATACCAGAGTTTGTATGGAATCCACGACGACATAGGCTGGCATGACCTGGTTCAGGGTGTCCATAAGGGAGTCAAGATCAGTCTGACAGAGAATGGCCAGTGTATTCTGCTTGAGTTTCAGCCTGTCTGCACGGGTTTTTAGCTGCTCTTTTGATTCTTCACCCGATACATAGAGACCTGTTCCCGGCAACGCAGTCGCGACCTGAAGCATCAGAGTCGATTTGCCAATCCCCGGCTCTCCTCCGAGAAGAACTGAAGTTCCTGGAGATAGACCGCCGCCAAGAACTCGGTCGAGTTCTGCAATTTTTGTTGGATAGCGTTCCGGAGGAGCCGGGTCTATCGTTGACAGAAGTTTCGGTTCAGAATCTTCCATGTGATTAAATGCTGTTGATTTTTGCCGATTCTGATGTGAATCTGGCTTTAGTTTTACACTCTTAAAGGTATTCCATTCCCCACAGGAGGGACAGTGTCCGAGCCATTTAGCTTCATGATGACCACAGGATGCGCATAGGTAAGAATTGTTTTTGATCCTGGCCACTCAGTCCTCAATGAAGCTCACCAGTTCTAATTGAAAGATAAGCCAGCTGTTAGGACCTATTGGACCAAAACCAGACTCACCATACGCTGTTTCTGGAGGGAGAACCACTTTGCGTATTTCACCGGTCTTCATGTCCATTACCATCTCAATCCAACCGGGAATCATGCTGTCTACACCCACGGTGAAATCAAATGTTTGCTCCCGAATTTTTGAATTATCGAATACTGTTCCATCAAGAAGGGAGCCAATGTAGTGCATGGAAACCTTGTCTCCGCTGGAGGGAGCAGGCCCCTCGCCCTCTGTAAGGATGGCGTAATATATACCGGAGCGCGATTTTTTACGTCCCTCTCCAAGACTGCGAACAATTTCGGCAAGTGCAGGATCAATGGTTTCGAGATTCTTTACTTCGGCTGCGCGTCCTTTCAGTAAAAGCTTGTCGAAGGAATCCTGAGTGATGGGAAATGCGTTGGCTTCCGAACCATTTTTCAAGATTTCTATAGATTGAATTATGTCTCCGGCTCTCAGTCTCTTCAAAGTGGAATCACCTGAAACAATTTCTCCAAAACTTGTATATTTGGAATCAAGAAATTCATCTCCATGAATTGTGATGAAGAACCGACTCGCCGATGACTCGGTTGACAGGCCATCCATTACCAATACTCCAGGAGATGAAGCGGATATTTTGCCGGTCATTTCTCTGGGCAGTGATTCACCATGTTCTCCGATAAAAGCGACATAACTCCTGACTACACTATCAATTGGTATGCCATCATAATAAGGCACACCTGCATCTCTGGTTGAGTGACTTAAAATGCCCTGAGCAAGTCCAGCAAAACTTGTAACTGTTAATGGTGTGTTATTGTAATCCAGTTTGAAAACCATTGTACCCTTTGCGGTTTTTATATGTGCATACAAACCCGGTCCAGGATTTTCCTGGTTTCCTGAAGCCCAGAGCCCGGCAGTTGAGAAGCAAAACAGAACCAAACCAGTCAGGCGGAGTTTCATGTTATTCTTCCTGGAAATCAATGAGTTCCACATCAAATACCAGCCATGAATCAGCCGGTATGGGACCAATCCCCCGACTGCCATAACCCATTTCAGGAGGGAGTATTATTATGCGCCGCTCACCTCTTTTCATTTGCAGTATGGAAACATCCCAGCCAGGAATCACCTGTCTTTTACCAACAATGAATTGGAAGGGATTATCCCTGTCTCTTGAACTGTCAAACTTGGTTCCATCCATCAGTGTTCCGGTGTAATGAACCGTAATTCTGGAGCCGGAATTCGGAAGAGGGCCAGCACCTTCCGTACGAATCAGATTATAAATACCTGTATTTTCATCGTATAAAGCACCAGGCCAGCGGTTGGCAATTTCGTTTAATATATCTTTCATTTTTTCCTCCCGGACTGCCTGTGCCTGTTGTTCAAGATTTTTCTCCATTGCTTTGAATGTGTCAGCGTCAGCTTTGTAGTTCGATGCTTTCGTTCCTATTCTCATGATTTTGATTTCTTTCATGATGTCATTTTGCTCAATTGCATTGACAATCTCCTGGCCCTGTTCCACCTGACCGAATATTGTATGTTTGGCATTGAGCCAGTCTGTAACAACATGGGTTATAAAAAACTGACTTCCATTGGTATTGGGGCCGGAATTGGCCATGGCCAGTATTCCGGGTTTATCAAAGATCAGGCCGTTATCAGTTTCATCCCTGAAACTGTAGCCAGGTCCGCCAGATCCAGTTCCCTGAGGATCTCCCCCCTGAATCATGAAGTTCTCAATCACGCGATGAAATTTCAATCCACTATAGAAGGGGCCCTTCTTGTTTGCAAAATCCAGTGTACCTTCTGCAAGACCAACAAAGTTCAATACTGTTAGAGGCGATTTATCGGGGAACAGTTCGATAACTATATCACCCTTTGCTGTAATAATACTGGCATACAGGCCATCCTCAAGGTTGTAGGGGTTGGGGTTACATGATATTGAAGTCATCGCAAATACTGTCAGTATCAGGAAGAATGTATATTTCCGTAAAATCCTGTGGTTCATCGAACCTCCTGAAAAAGATATTCGGGCACCTCTAAAAAACCCATTGAGTTCTTGACTCGATCTTTTCTACCGCCACTTCGTCAATTCCCTAAAGTTGTTTTTTAGAGGTACCCATTATTCAATGGTAGCCAGTATAACGAAAAAAACTCAACCTGTCGACCCATTGAAGAACTTTTCAGCATCCTATCTGTCGGGTCATTATAACCCCTTCGATATTATTCAGTTCTGACAGCACTGATTCACTGATTACCGGGGTTGAGATATCAATTATATTGTACGCTACACCATTGCGGTGCTTATTGACCATCTCTTCAACATTGAGATTCTTATGGGCAAGTATTTCCAGAATTTGGCTCAACATGTTTGGTACATTGAGATTGGCAACAAGGAGGCGGGTTACTCCGGTGTTATCAAGGGAGCAGTCAGGAAAATTGACTGAATTCACAATGCTGCCATTTTCCAGGAAATTCTTGAGTTGTCTTACCGCCATTACAGCACAGTTTTCTTCAGCCTCCATTGTTGAAGCTCCAAGGTGGGGCAGACTCATCACTCCTTCGATACCCATGAGTTCCGGTGTTGGAAAATCTGTGATGTAACGGTTGATAATTCCTTTATTCAGAGATGATTCAACAGCTTTTCCGTCAACTAAACCATCCCGTGAGAAATTAAGTATGCGCAGTCCTTTTTTTGCTCTTCCAAGGTTCTCCATATTCACCAGACCCTCTGTGTCCGGTGTCAGAGGTACATGGAGGGTGATGTAATCACAACTGGACATGATCTGATTGAGACTTTCAGTCCGCTTTACTTTTCTCGACAATCCCCATGCTGCATCAATAGAAATAAATGGATCATATCCGTAAGTGGTCATTCCCAGTTCCACGACTGTATTGGCAACGAGAACCCCGATTGCTCCAAGGCCAATGATTCCAATGCTCTTTCCGGATATTTCATTGCCCACGAATGTTGATTTATTCTTTTCAACCTGTTTTTCAAGTTCTGAATGTGGTTTCTGGTTCTCAAGCCAGTTCATCCCTTCATGGATACGCCGTGACGACAGAAGCAGACCAGCAATCACCAGTTCTTTTACACTGTTGGCATTGGCACCGGGAGTATTGAAGACGATGATTCCTTGTCTCGTGCAGAAATCTACAGGAATGTTGTTTACCCCCGCACCAGCACGGGCAATGGCTTTGACGGAATCTCCAATCATTTCTTCGAGAAGACAGCGGCTTCTCAATAGTATGGCATCGGGTGTTGTTGTGGAGCTGTCTATATTGTAACGGCTCCTGTCAAGGATGCTTAATCCGGCCGGTGATATTCTGTCAAAAGTCTTAATGGAAAACATGAATACCTGAGAGGGTATAATAATTTCCAGTAAAGGTCAACACGCGACAGGGCTGCGGGAGTATTCTGGGAACACAGAATGCAGTCTGTCAATCCTGAACAATTTTTAATCGAAGATCATCAAGCTGCTCAGTATCTACAGCCGATGGACTGTCATCCATGGGACTGATTCCCTGGGTGTTTTTTGGAAAGGCAATAACATCTCTCAATGAGTTCACCTGAGCCATAATCATAACCAGACGATCAAACCCGATGGCAAAGCCTGCATGGGGAGGCGCCCCGTATCTCAAAGCTTCCAGGAGGAATCCAAATCGCTGCTCTGCACTTTCCCTGGGGAACCCCACAATGTCGAAGACTCGGAATTGTATGTCGGGATCGTGTATCCTGACAGAACCGGAACCCAATTCGTTACCATTGAGAACCAGGTCGTATAGATCGCCGATTACTTCCCCGGGATTCTCTTCCATTGTGTCCAGATACTGTTCCCTGGGCATTGTAAACATGTGGTGAACCGGCTTCCAGGAATCCCCTTCCGTATCCCTCTCGAACAAGGGGAAATCCATCACCCAGCAGAGCTTGAATGTATCGGGTTCAATAAGTCCCCGATCCCTGCCCAGTTTCATTCGCACAGCTCCCAGAGCTTCCACGGATGTTTTCCAATCGGCCCCCATCAGAAGTATAAGATCCCCTGGTTTTGCTCCCAGTTCATTGCGGATGGCTGTTGACTGTTCCATGTAGAACTTTGAAACACCACCATCCAGACCATCGCCTGTTACCTTCATCCAGGCCAATCCTCTGGCACCTTTTTTCAGTGCTTCATCTTCCAGTTCAGCAATCCTTTTCCGGGAGTAGCTATCGGCGGCATTTTCTACAACCATGGCTTTTACTGTACCCCCGGATTTCAGAACTGATTTGAAAACGCCAAAGTCCGAATTTGGGACAAAGGGGGTAAAATCCTGGAGCTTCATTCCATAGCGGAGATCAGGCTTGTCAGTTCCATACTCATTCATGGATTGTTGCCAGGTTAGTCGAGGGAAGGGACAGGGTAAATCAATCCCCAGAACTTTTTTGAATGTTCTCGACATCAGTCCTTCGAGAAGTTCCAATACATCATCCCGACTGACAAAACTCATCTCAAGGTCAATCTGGGTGAACTCCGGCTGTCTGTCTCCCCGGGCATCTTCATCCCTGTAGCAGCGGGCAAATTGATAGTATCTATCGGAGCCTCCAGCCATAAGCACCTGTTTGTAGAGCTGAGGAGATTGAGGAAGAGCATAGAAATGTCCGGTATTCAGACGGGATGGTACCAGATAATCCCGAGCACCTTCCGGAGTGGATTTGATGAGGGTGGGCGTTTCCACTTCCCAGAACCCCTGCTCTGTTAAATACGTTCTTGCTTCCCACGTGGTTTCGTGACGTAGTTTCAGGCGTTTTTGCATCGCTTCAGTCCTGAGATCAAGAAATCTGTACTTCATACGGAGATTTTCATTGACCTCTTCCTCACCGTCTACCATGAACGGGAGAGCAGGACAGGTGTTTAACACCTCAAGGGAATGGATGACAAGCTCAATTTCACCCGTTACAATGTTTCTGTTGACCATTCCTGCCGGACGGACCTGGACAATCCCTGTTACGGCAATACAGTATTCCATTTTCAACTCAGCGGCCATATCCTGCAGCTTCTGGGAAGCGTTGTTATCTATAACCGCTTGAGTCATGCCATAGCGGTCTCTGATGTCGAAAAAATGCACACCGCCATGATTCCTGCTGCGGTGAATCCATCCATTCAATGTTACGGTTTGACCTGTGTTCTCTACTGTTAATTCACCACATGTTGCAGTTCGTTTATTCTTTACCATGGAGAGAATTCTACCATGATTCACAGGTATTGAGAATGGGGGCTTTGTCCCTGTTTTCCAATCATTTTCTGTTCCAGTTCCATCGTTTACTGACAAGATTGAACACTGGAATAAACAGGCCAACAAGCAGGATTGCGAATCCCATCCAGAAGATATTGTGCTCGGTTGCAATCTGAAAAAACAGGGTGGCGACACTCCAGGCAAGGATTGTGAGATAAGTAATCGCCAGCCAGCCATAGCCGATTCCAATTTCCCGGACAATGGCTCCAAATGCGGCTACGCAGGGGAAGTATATGAGTACAAAAAGCAAGTATGCGAAGGCACGTGTCCAGTCGTTACCAAACGATAACCTCAACTGATCATAAACTGCTGATTCCCTGGAGATTTCTTCCGTTCCCAGTAGATCGGCTGGAAGGGCGATAAGACTTCCAGGGCCGCTGACGATACTCTTAAAAGCGTTAATAACGGCGGTTACCAGGGAGAAATCAGCCTTTTCGGCATCCGTTCCTTCTGTTGCTGCCATCTGACCGTAAAGGCCGGTTATGGTACCGACTATGGCTTCCTTGGCGAATAGCCCGGTAACCAGACCAATGGTGGCCGGCCAGTTCTTTTTGTCAATACCCATCGGTTCGAAAACAGGTGTAACGGCTGTACTCATGACTCCCAGAACTGAGTTCTCGCTGTCTTCATTTCCGAAACTGCCATCCACTCCAAGCGAGTTGAAAAAGGATAAGATGAGTACCGCAACAACGATAACTTTGCCTGCACGGAAAATGAAGACACTTAATCGATCCCATGTCCTGCTCATTATCATCTTAAACTGCGGCATGTGGTATGGAGGCAACTCCATAACGAAATGAGATACTTCACCTCGAAAAAGAGTATTTTTAAGGATCTGTCCGGTGAGTATAGCCAGAAAAAAACCCGTGAGGTAAATGGAAAAGATCATCAGGCTGGCATGGGAACCAAAAAAAGCCGCTCCAAACAAGGCATAAACGGGCAGCCGGGCTCCGCAGGACATGAATGGTGCCATGAAGATGGTGAGGTATTTATCCTTCTTGTTCTCCAGAGTTCGTGTGGCCATTACAGCCGGCACAGTGCACCCAAACCCTACAAGCATGGGGACAAATGCCTTTCCAGGCAGTCCTATTCTCTGCATGAACCGGTCCATCACAAAGGCAGCCCTTGCCAGGTATCCTGAATCCTCCAGTATTGAGAGCATCAGAAACATGATAAAAACAATGGGAATGAATGTGGCAACTGTTTGAATTCCAGCCCCGACACCTCCTGCGAGGAGGGTAACCAGCCACTGCGGAGAACCAACTGATTTCAATACCAGACTCAATCCATCCACGAACACGGCTCCAAAGAGGATGTCGAAGAAATCAATGAACGCGCCGCCGATGTTGGTAACAGTCCAGAAGAGCAGGAACATGATCATAAGAAAAACGGGAACACCTGCCCATTTATTGAGAACAATCCGGTCGATGTTCTCCGTAGCCGCTGTTATGCCTTTTGTTTTCCCCACAATACCCTTGAGAATGGAGATAATACAGGCGAATTTTGCCTCAGCAATCATCACATCCGGGAAATCACCATCTTTTTCTCTGACAGTTTCTATGCCAGTCTGAATTTCCTGTGGGGAAATGACACCTGAATTGATAACTCTGGTGGTTGTTTCCACGTCTTCTTCAAGGAGCATTATCGCTGTTTGCCTGGAAATGGACGTTGATCTGGAAGACCATTGAGCGAGGATAGTTTCAATGCTTTCAGGATACGTCACCCTGGATTCCGTTGGTTTCTGTTCAGCCAGGCATTGTTTTATTAGCCGGCGGACATCCCGGGTGTCAACACTGTTAAGGGTGTTGATTAATATAGTCGGAATGGAAAGCGCCCGGGCAAGAGCTTGAGCATCCACAAGAATGCCTTTTTTCTCAGCCAGATCCTTCATGCCGAGGACGAGTATCATTGATTTCCCCATTTCCATCAGGGTGAGGGTTAGAAACAGATTTCTTTCCAGGTTTGATGTATCCACTATATTGACGATTAAATCTGTTTCGCCGGAAAGGATGTGGTTACGGGCAATCATCTCATCTTCACTGCCGGTATTCAAAGAGTAAATGCCTGGTAAATCGATTACCTCAATGTTCTCCGATCCAAGAAGCATGCCTGATTTTTTCTCGACGGTAACACCTGGCCAGTTACCAATGCGCTGATTGCTGCCGGTAAGGCTGTTGAACAAAGTTGATTTTCCGCAGTTGGGATTTCCAACAACAGCGATGGACTGTTGACTCATTGACTGTCCTGGGGTTGAGATTTCACAGGAATAACCCTTTCTATCCGCAGTATATCAGCTTCACTTCTGCGCAGGGTCAGTTTGTATCCCATGATCTCAATTTCCACGGGATCACCCATAGGTGCAATTCTGGTCAATGTGAACACAGTTCCCCTGGTTAGCCCCATCGACAGCAGCTTGCGCCGATAACTGTTTTCGGTTATATCGTAGCCAACGATTCTCGCCTGTTCCCCGATCTGGATTTCCTTGAAATCAGGTAAAGACATCTTCAGAAACCTTACTTCTGGAATCCGGCGAAGAGATTTCCGGGTGCATCTTTTCTAAATGTCGTAACGGTGAAAAAGATCAAGTCAGAAACTGAGTGGGAGGAGTTGGAAACATCCATTGGAGATTTCTGTAAGATTCGGGAATGCAACATCATCGGACAACAACCATTTGGGCCAGACTGTAACCCAGCATCACCTGGTGCCCCATTACAGAGAGTATCATGGGATTTCGACCATCTTTGCGGATAATCTTTACCGGTATTCCTGGTACAATCCCAAGGTTGATAAGTCTATTTCTTACAGCATGCCCGCCACCTATACTGACGACAACAGCTTTGCATCCATTTTTTACTTCAAGTAACCCCATGCTCCTCTCCTCTAGAATCAGCATCAATTGCATGGTCGGACCGAAAACATTGCCAGGGCAACAAACTTCGGTAGAGCAAAGCTAATATGTTAACGCGAATTATGTCAAGGGCACCTCTAAAAAACAGCTTTAGGAAATTGACGAAGTAGCGGTGTGTTCCTCGGGCTATGCCCTGTGGCGGTGTGTTCTCGGGCTACGCCCTGTGGTACACACCTGATAGCGGTACACACCTGATTAGATTTTTTGTCGATACAAGGCGGCCTGTCTGCGTGCGGACACGCACAGGCAGGTAAAAGCTAAGGGCGTAGCTGGGCTTAGTTGAGTATTTTGACAACGCAGTAGCGGCGGAAAAGACCTGCCTGCGCCGTGCCCTGCGCGGCAGGCAGGTCAAGTCAAGAACTCAATGGGTTTTTAGAGGTGCCCGTAAGTTCAGGCTGTGTAAGAAATGCGGCATTCAGCGTTGGCTTAACCAACGCTGAATGCCATAGTTAAATGGGCAAATAGTTAAAAAGCCCGCACCGCACGGACATCGCCACTGTTGGCCTTGGTGAGGTCAAACTGGTTGCCAAAATTGGAGAAGTTCTGCATCGACGCGTTGCCCGAACTGGCCTCCGACGAGGACCAGTAGATATTATTAAGTGGGAAGCCACCTACTGAATATCTCTGCTTATGCAACTCATTCAACTCATCCCTGGAAGGCAAAAACCAGTCGTCCTTCCCTCCCAATGTGTAGTCTGCGCATGCCTTTGCCGCATATTCTTCTGTGAAACCGGCAGCCACCATAGCTGCAACGATAGCCGCTGTGTTGGATTCTCCGGTTCCTATGGCTGTACCTGTTTTTCCTACTTCTGTCGTAGTATTACCCCATTTATAAGAATCAGGAAAATCACTGGGGGCCGCCTCCAGGTAAGTCCATCCATCGCTGTCGGCATTAGTATTCACATAGAAGATTATCCCTCCGGCGGGGCCGGTATCGCCTACGATGTACACTTTTACCGTCAGGCGGAATTCGGCTGTTTGCTCTCCAGTGTAGTTGCCCGTTCCGGCAGCCTTCACGGTGTATGTTCCGCCATCGCCTGTGCCGATCGTGCTTGATATAGAGACTCGACCGTTGTTATCTATGGTGACGGCTTCTACGGCGGCTCCATCTTTTTTCTCTATGCTCAGGACGTAATCAGTTCCTGCGTTCAGATCGGCATTGTTGATCGTTACGGGGAAAGTTGATTCGGGGGGGACATTTTGGTCATCAACGGAAATAGAGAAGCCCTGCACTGTTGCAATATCTGTGGCCGTTACTGTATCGGCAGATGGACAGCCGGCGAGCAGAATGAGGGCGGTCAGAATACTAATTGTTATGGTCTCAAACTTCATGAACAACTCCTTGTGTTCACCGCATCTATGCGGCCTGTTCAAATACTGAGTACCTCAAAAAAAATAGTTTTGCAACCCTTAAATCGGGAAAAACGTCCTTTTTTCATTTTTTTCTGAAAATTTCGACCTTTCTTAGCGATTTCAACCCGTTATCAGGCTTTTTTCGGCTTACGGAGCACATTCAGTGCCCACTTATCCCAGGGATTGTCTCAAATACACATAACGACAGATGTTATAACTAAGGTTCAGTAGTCCAATGATCCCTTCTATTCTCTCTTCGAGGTGCCCTCAAGTATTCAATGACACTCGATACTTGCAGGCCATCAGGTCTGGGCGATAGGAGATTTTATTCTTTCGCAAACCCTCATCACCCATGTCCTGTTCCTGATTCATGTAGCGGTAGTCCGGGCAGTAATAGTTGGCAAAGTGACTGAAAAGAAACTGGTAGGCACCTTTGAATGAGATATCTGCCTTGGCAAAGTGGATTGTATAAGTTTCATCATTAAGAGGTTCTCCCAGCAGAAAGCCCACAGGTTTGCCTTCAGAGAACACTATGAAGCCTGTAAGATTGAGTTCATTTCTCATGTCGAGGGCTTCAAAGCATTGACTGTAGTCACTGGTGGATAACTCCTGTGGTGAAGTTTGCTGCCAGAGATTGAGGACGGCCCTGGCCTCATTGAGCACATCGTCGGTAATTGGTGTAACCAGAATGTCTTTGTTTCGTTCAAACTGGTTAAGCAGATTTCTCTTCTTGTGCATTTTCTTCCCAGGGTAGGTTTTGAATTTGTCTGTGTAATAAAGGTAGTCTGAATCATTTGGATTGTACTCGAAGTGATATTTCTCCGCATCGAAGCATTCCAGCCATTCCTCAGGAACCGGGAAGACGCAGTCCCATTCACCAGTGGTAAGCAATGACTTGAGTTCTTTCAAGTTACACTTGCCTGAAATTTTTGGTCTGGTCATGGGCATGATGTAACGTTTTTTGTCGTAGCTCAGGCCTGAAATAAATGTCGTACCGGAATCTGTTTTGATAACTTCGTAGTGATGAGTGTTTCTAAACAGGTACAGATTTGGAAAGGAATACTCAGAGAGATGCATACCGAGAGCATCAAGTTGTTCGTTGATTTCTCCGTGGTGACCGAAAGTCAGGGGTGTTCTAGTCATAAAGGTATAACATATTCATTTTTTCTTATCCAGGCAATTTCTTTTCTACCGTTTGAACAATCTACAGAGCATTGATGAGATTACAAACGACACCCTGATTTCCATGTTGAGGTTGATTCACCTTCAATAGTCCATTAATCAGATGTTTGTCTGTTCTTGTTTTGGTTGAAAACGGACAGAAGAGATGCGTTTTTTGAATGTGTTAAGAATATCATAGCGTCCCTCAGGTAATTCAATGACCGTACCCGGCTCCGGAATTTTACCGAGTTTTTCCAGCAGATACCCCCCCAGTGTGTGGGTGCGGTTGTCATGTTCCAGTTTCAGTCCGAGTATATCGCTGATATCGTAGAAATCAGTATCTCCCTGGATGATCCAGGATCCATCTCCGTCCGTGCTGATGGGGTCGGCGGCATGGGTTTCCCCTTCGTCAAACATGTCGCCAAAAATTTCCTCTATCACATCTTCACGGGTGACAACCCCGTCCAGACCTCCATATTCATCAAGAACAACAGCCAGATGAACAGATTCCTTTTTCAACTGGAAGAAAAACTCATGAGCCTTCATGGTTCCCGGAACAAGTTTGGGTGGTGATGCTATGTGTTTGACAGAACTGTTCGGGTTGTTTTTAACAGTCGCGGCTGCATCGGTAAAGGATACTATGCCAGAAACATGTTCTGAATCCCCTCTCAGTACAGGAGCATGAGAATAACCGGTCTTCATGAATCCAGCCAGCGCTTGTTCAACACTGGTTTCTTCATCGACAGTGAATAGATCAGTCCGGTGAGTCATGATGGCTTCTACAGGTGTATCGTTAATCCTGAACACGTTGCGAACCATCTTCTCTTCATACGATTCTACAATTCCCTCATGTCCGGCAGCCTTCACATGGTGCAGCAGCATATCCAGGGAGAGGGATTTTTTTGATTGACCAACAAACAGATGGGTAATGCTTCGGCTGATGATTCCAATAAGCCAGATGACTGGCCTGAGCAGCCATGCAAGAATCATTATGCTTCCGGCACTTCTCAGACACAGTTTCTCATTATTCGCAAGGGCAATTTGTTTTGGTGATACCTCACAAAAAACAAGGACAATGAGAGTGAGAACGCCCGTCGTAACCGCGACAAAGGTGTTCCCGATAAATTCAATTGTAATCGCTGTGGTGAGAGCTGAAGCTCCCAGATTTGCCAGGTTGTTCCCAATGAGTAAAGTTGTTAGAAGAATTTCCGGCCTTTCAGTGAGTTTTTGTACCATTAATCCCCGGCGTCCATAGTTTTCTGCCAGTGCATTGATCTGCCACTGAGATAGTGATGTGTAGGCTGTTTCCAGTGATGAAAACAGGCTGGATAGAAGCAGGAGTACGGCAAGTGATAGGAAGGGCCAGATAATCATCAGAAAATTAGTTGATCGACCATGTCATCATCCTAATACCTCAATTGCCATGTTTGCAAGGACTCTAAACCACTAAAATAAAAAAAGACTTGCCAGCCATCTTCAACCTTTGGTATCTTACTTTCCGAAAGATAAGAATTAGAGGTAGAAATGGCCAGGAAAAAATTCAAAACAGAGGTGAATCAGCTCCTCAACCTTCTCATACATTCACTTTATTCTCATAGTGAAATATTTCTGAGAGAACTCATATCCAATTCTTCAGACGCATTAGACAAGTTGAAGTATCTTTCTTTGACCGATGAAGAGTTGAAACAGCTCAAATTCGAGCCATGTATCCATATCCGCATCAATGGTGCCGGTGAGAATACACTGGTTATTGAAGATAATGGCATCGGTATGAACAACGATGAACTTGCCGATTCACTGGGAACTATAGCCCGTTCCGGTACAAAGAGCTTCCTGGAAACTCTTTCCGGCGACGCGAAAAAGGATTCAAACCTCATCGGTAAATTCGGAGTTGGTTTTTATTCCTGCTTCATGGTGGCAGATAAAGTGGAAGTCATCTCCCGCAAAGCCGGTGAGGAGCATTCCTGGAAATGGGTAAGCGATGGGAAATCCGGCTATACGGTGGAAGAATCCGAGCGTGCGAATCAAGGGACTACGGTAATACTGCACTTCAATGAGACAGGAAAGGAATTCAAATCTCAATGGCAGGTACGAAACATCATTAAGAAATACTCAGACCATATAGTCTTTCCGATTCATCTCCACTGGGAAGAAACAACAGGCAGTGATGACGAGAAAAAAACAGAAACAAAAGATGAGCAGGTCAATGCGGCCAGTGCTCTCTGGAAGCGTTCCAGGAGCGATATCAAGGACGAAGAGTATAATGAATTCTATAAAACCATAGGGCATGATACCGAGGATCCCATGCTCAAAATTCATACAAGTGCCGAAGGGACGCTGGAGTACACAACTTTGTTTTTCGTTCCCAAAACGGCTCCCTCTGATATGTATCAGGCTAACTACCGGCCTGGTGTGAAGCTGTATGTTAAACGTGTATTCATCACTGATGATGAGAAGGAACTCATGCCAGTGTGGCTGCGTTTCATTCGGGGTATTATTGACTCTGAAGACTTGCCTCTGAACGTCAGCCGGGAAATCCTTCAACAGAACAGAATTATGAATAAAATCCGTGAGTCTTCGGTGAAAAAACTCCTCTCAGAGTTCAAGAAGCTCTCAGAAAACGAGGAGGCTTATGCCGACTTCATCGTCCAGTATAACAGACCCCTGAAAGAAGGCCTGTATTCGGACTGGGCACACCGGGATGATCTTCTTGGACTTGTGCGGTACAAATCTACTGCGGTTGAAGGCTGGACAAGTCTGGCGGCCTATAAGGCGCGAATGCCGGAAAGTCAGAAATCAATTTATTTCTTAACAGGTGAAAACGAGGCCTCTTTGAGAAAATCGCCATTACTCACGGCCTACAAAGACAAGGGTTATGAAGTTCTTATCATGGATGATGAGATCGATGAAATTGTTATGCCAGTGATAGGGCCGTTTGAGGAAAAAGAATTCAAAGCGATTAACCGCTCCGGGGCCCTGGATGAACTCAAGACGGATGAAGATAAGAAAAAAGAAAAAGATGCCCAACCCATCATCGAGAAGATAAAAAAAGTTCTTGGTGATTCAGTGAAAGATGTGATTTCTTCTCCACGTCTCACAGACGCGCCGAGTTGTCTGGTTACAGATGATGGAGACCCTTCCGCGCAAATGAGGCAGATGCTCAAGTCCATGGGGCAGACCGATATTCCCGAAGCCACGTTTATCCTTGAAATAAACCTTGATCATCCTGTAGTGAAGGGTATTGGTGATACCTCTGATAAGGAGTTGAGCGATGATATTGCCCATCTACTATATGAGGAAGCACTCCTGGTCGAAGGGGTTGTTCTGAAAGATCCAGTGGGTTTTGCCTCCAGAGTTAACAGAGTAACGGCCCGGGCCCTGGGTTCATAGGATTCACCGGTTGTCTTTTCCATAGGGACATCTAAAATACCTTATTTCGTTTCTGGCTTGATCTTTTCCTCGCTACTGCGTTGTCAAAATGCTCATGTAAGCAGGTGCGTACCGCAGGAGCCAGGCTCCGAGGAACGCACCGCCAACCACTTAAGCTAGCTCCGCTTTTGTCGCCTTGAAGCAGGAAAAAATCTCTATGCCAAATTCCGAAAACGATTTTTAGAGGTTGCCAAATGAATCTGTGGTCTATGCGAGGAGAAATAAATGAAACGCTTACTGCTTTTATCGTTCTATTGGTATCAACCTCCATGCTGATGGCAAAAGGAAATCAGGAAAACATGGATGACCCAATTAAGCTCGGTGGCGTCTGGCCCCTGGCAGACATTACCGGTGAACAGGCTGTCAAAGCGGCTGAGATGACCGTTAAGGAGATCAAATCTGGAATGGTGCCCAGCATAAGGATTATCCCTGCTGGTTGGCAGGGTTGAACATAGCTGATGGAAAATGAAGATGTGAAGGCAATGTATTTCACTATTGACGATCCTGTAGAATTCAAGAACAAACTGGGAGAATGCACTCGGCCGAATTTCTTCGGGGTTATTGATGACAGCCTTGCCGCAGCAGGAAAGAATCGAGGAGATATCGATTATCTGGCCATCCTCCATTTCAAAAAGTCTTCCCATGATTTCGTGATGAAGGAGTTGAAACTCAGGGAAGACCAGACCACCTATCTCAAAATGTACGGCCACATCGGTCAGAACGACCAGGTTATATCACTGGTTGAAGGACTGAAAGCCGGTAGAATCAAGAATGGAGACACTGTTGTAATGGTGGGTGCCGGACTGGGTTTTGTATGGGCCGCCGCGACAGTACAATGGGGTTGAAATGTAATAAAGGTTAAGAAGTGTATGATGAATTTGAATGGAAAAGTCTGTATCGTCACCGGGGGAGCTTGGGTTCGGGTAAATGCCCTGGCTCCGGGATTCATTGCCACTCCGATGACGGAAAAAGTTCCTCTTAGTATAGTCGCAGCGACCTGTTGCCGTCGCTGGATATTCGTAAGGAGTTGTGAATGAGTTGGAGAACCCAGTACTGGAAGAAAAAACTGACCATGGATGAAGCGGTGGTACGCCTGCCGAAAATCGGACTCTCCAATGTGTATGAAATGGATGTGATTGAAGCGGCGGACACTGTGGTGATGGAGGTTAATGACCAGGTTCCCTGGATACATGGAGACATCCAGGTTCATATCAGTCAGGTGGATTTTGCAGTGGAGCACAGTCAGTTGCTGCCGACCATTCCACAGGCACAACCCGGTAAAATTGAAAACCAGATTGCTTCCCACCATTGTTCCTGCTCTGACATCGGGAAGCATGGTCAGTGTTCCTCGACAGGATCTGGACTGGGTGGCGACAGAGTACGGAGCCGTACAGCTTCGAGGACGAACTGTAACCGAGAGGGCACACAAACTAATTTCCATTGCCCACCCGGATTTTCGGGATCAACTCAAAGCTGAGGCTGAAAAAATCGGATACATTTATCAGGAGGTTTTTATGCAAAAAGTCTATGTTGTTGCCGCGAAACGCTCGGCTATTGGATCTTTCGGCGGGAGCTTGAAAGATACGCCGGCCCCGGCCATCGCTGCCGTGGTAATCAGGGCTGCCCTGGCGGATGCCGGAATCAAGCCGGACATGGTGGATTACACCGTTCTTGGCCATGTGATACAGGGGGCTGTGGGTATGGGGCCCGGCAGACAGGCCTCTATGAAAGCCGGAATTCCCGAGACGAAACCGGGCTATACCCTGAATATCCTCTGTTCGAGCGGCATGAAATCAGTGATGACGGCCCGTGCCAGTATCCTGGCCGGGGAGGCCGCTATCATTGTGGCAGGAGGCATGGAAAACATGAGCGCGGCACCATTCACTCTCCCACCTTCCACTCGATGGGGGAACAAACTTGGCGGATTTGAGGCTTCTGATTCCATGATTGCTGACGCACTGACTGATGTATTCAACGATTATCACATGGGTATCACTGCTGAAAATGTGGCCGTGAAGCATACCATCTCCCGGAAGGCCCAGGATGCCTTCGCATTGGGGAGTCAAAAAAAAGCGTCAGCAGCAGTTGATGCCGGGAAGTTTCTTGATGAAATTGTGCCCGTGGAAGTACAGCAGCGCCGTAAAACCTCAATTTTTACCGAAGATGAGCATCTCCGTCCGGATACCTCTGAGGAAACTCTCGCCAAACTGCGGCCTGCCTTCAAGAAAGACGGCACTGTAACCGCAGGAAACTCCTCGGGAATCAATGATGGTGCAGCCATTCTTATCATCGCGTCCGAATCCGCTGTTCAGAAGTTTAGTCTCACTCCTCTGGCGGAAATTGAAGCGGCAACTCAGGCTGGAATCGCTCCGGAAATCATGGGTCTTGGACCAGTTCCGGCCATCGCGAAACTCACCAATTCTACAGGACTCAAACTTTCATCATTTGACCTTATCGAACTTAATGAAGCTTTCGCAGCCCAGGCTCTGGGAGTGATTAAGGAACTGACCATTGAACATGGAGAGAAGGAAGAGGCAATTCTCGAACGGTGCAATGTGAATGGAGGGGCGATTGCTCTGGGACATCCTCTGGGTGCCTCTGGTGCCAGAATCATAGTAACACTTCTCCATGAGATGATGAGAAGAGGTGTGGATCGCGGTTTGGCCGCCCTCTGTGCTGGAGGCGGGATGGGCACTGCGGTGTCTTTGAAAAGAGTCTGATGGAAGAATTTGAAGTTCATATCAGCGGGGGACAGAGAGCTGCTGAAGGATGCCATGGCCAGAGTGATGTCCACATTGAACAACGCCGAACGACTGGATGAACTGGTCACTGCCGGGATGAAGATGCATCGTGATGCCTTTATCGGGCATGAGGACAGCATCACGTCTGGGAGCAGGATGGTAGCGGACACACGAAAAAAACTCCTGAATACAGCCCTCATCCTGTTTAGTGAAAACTGGTACGAAACAGTTTCCGTGGCGGAAATCTGCCGTAGGGCTGAGCTGTCCAATGGTATTTTTTACAAGTATTTCAAGAACAAAGAGGAGCTTTTTAAGGAAGAGGACTGCCTGGCAAAACTCATCCTTCATGGTGTTTTTGACGATGGAACAGTGCCGGAGAACCCGGATCCCGGCCCTTAAGATGCTCCTTGCCCTGGCATAATCCGGTAATTCTTAATCCCATTTGAAAAGAATACTTGCCGTTAGAAGAAATGCCAGTGCCATACCGCCCAGAACCAGTATATTGGGCATTACGGCCAACAATCCCTCCCCTTCAAGCATGATACTCCGGGATGCTTCAATATAATGGGTCAGGGGAATGATGCGGGATACTTTCTGCAGGATTTCCGGGGTTCCCTCCAGTGAAAAAAATACCCCTGAGAATATCATCATGGGGAATATCACCACATTCATAATGCCGCTCGTAAGCTCTTCACTCTTGAAACGCGTTGCAAAAAGCAAGCCCAGAGCTATCATGCAGATTATTGCCAGGGATGTTACAAGAATAAGATTCAGATACGATCCCAGCATCATAAATTTCAGAAAGATATTTGTTCCGCAGTACACAAGGATGGAAGTAAATATGACGATGATGTAACGGGATGCTATCTGAGCTAAAATGAAGTTGAAGGGAGTGACGGGAGTAGCTTTGAGCCGTTTTAATACACCGTTTTTTCGGTAGCGGACGATTACAAAACCGACTCCGAATAGGCAGGAGAACATCATATTCATACCAATAATCCCGGGAACCAGCCAGTCAACATAGCGTATTGCCTTACCGGAAACCTGCTGTTTTTTCAAAAATCTCTGAGCGCCTGGATCGGGGATGCGGATGAGAGCATTCAACACCTCTGTACTGGGTGATTGTTCGTTGATGAAATATTCATTCGTAGAAAAATCTATCAACATATCAATTTGATGAAATCGCAGACGCTCAAGAATCTCGTCTCTGGGAAGAAAGTTCTTTTCCAGCGTGTAATCAATGAAATCAATCGATTGTATCTGGAGAAAATCCATCTCTTCGGGAGCAGGAATATCACCGATTACTCCGACCTTGAACATGGTATCATTATCGCTTGAAAAGGCGAACGAAAAACCAGTTATCATTATGATCGGAAAAATAAGATTCCAGAAGAATGTTCCCCGGTCGCGAACAAATTCCATTGATCGGGCTTTGACCATTGCCATGAATTGCTTCACGATTATCTCCTATGATCTCAGGGACGAACCTGTAAGTTTTATAAATAAATCTTCCAGGTCAGGTTTGTGAATTGAAAGGCCATCAGTCTGATATCCCCCATTAATCAATATCTTCAGAGTATCCTCGAGATTGTTCGTCTGAATTTCAATTGTATCCCCGATAATACTATGCCCTGGTAATTCAGTAGGATCCTTACCAGCCCGGGGAAGTTTCACAAGGACTCCTTCAAAATGCTTGTCAAGCAGTTTGCCTGGAGCATCGCTTTCAAGTATCCTGCCATGATCCATTATGGCGATTTTATCACAGAGAATCTCCGCTTCTTCCATATAGTGAGTGGTCAGCAGAATAGTTTTGTTTTCAGCTTTGATTTTATTGATCAATCCCCAAAAATTCCGCCTTGCAGCCGGGTCAAGACCGGTTGTGGGTTCATCAAGAAAGATGATTTCAGGCTGGGGGATAATAGCAAGACCAAGAAGCATCCGCTGCTTCTGTCCTCCGGAGAGTTTCCGGTTATCCCTTTTCAGGATGTCGGACAGGGAACACAACTCGATTGTCTCATCCATCGAACGAGGATGGGGATAAAAAGCAGAAAATAGCTCCAGTGTTTCTTTTACTGTTATGTATTCTGGAAGCGCTGTGGATTGAAACTGTATCCCAACGTTCTTTTTGAACTGCTTATCGATGGGGTTTCCCCGAAAAAGGATATCTCCCTTATCCGGCTTCATTATACCTTCCATCATTTCTATTGTTGTTGTTTTCCCCGCGCCATTCGGTCCAAGAAGTCCAAAACAGCTTCCCTCTTCGATGTCAATATCTATACCGTCAACAGCTATGATTTGACCGTAGCTTTTATAGAGTTGTTTAACAGTCATTATATTTGACATAGGCTACTATAGCATCTCCAGAAATTGAGAACAATAGAGATAAGGATGGAGGCCAGGGTAACCAACGCATTCTCGGAAGGAATAAACAGTTGATCCAGCATATAAAAGCAACCGCCAGAGGGTTTAGGAATTTTGAAAATTTCAGAACAGCGATACTTTAGGACCTGATATAAACAAAAACATCACCGGAGAAAAAGCCTGCTAATCAAAGACACACAATCATCCCTCCATCAGGTTTCTCACTGCCCTGCGAATGGGTTCTTGTAACTCCATGGCAGGCCGTTCCAGGAGCGATTTAAGAGTAAAGGCTTCGGTTTCGATGAGATTCTTCACCGCATGGTAGCCAAGAAAGTAGGCAATGGCCGGATACTGGGCGAATGGACGTTCCTCCGGGGCGGTGAAACCGCTATACCATAAACGGTGCACCTCGCTATATGGCTGTCCGGCCATTTCCTCATAGTATTTCGCCGCGACGGTCTTGACAAAGCCTTCATCGTATATGGGACCGGGCTCATCATATTCCTTTTGCAGAAATATATGGCCATAATCATCAGTTTCCGCTATCAAACCTGAATAATAGGATGCCGCTCCTTCCATGAATAAACTGAGATCCATTGTAATGTCTGGTGATGTGAAATCAACTATTTCCTCGGCACCACCGAAATATTGGTGGACGATATGGGTTAATTCATGCGCCAGGAATGTAACGGCATCCAATTCATCATTGAAAGCATCGGACATGACTGCAGTACCCACTTCCAGTCGGCCCTGCTTACGGCCATCCGGCAATGTCTTCATAATGCCCATTCCGCCGTTAACAAAAAATGGGTTCAGTACCAGGATGATGTTCATTTCCTGTTCCGGGTAGAGATGACTGAAGAATTGGCTGGACTTCTCTAATGCGGGGGCAGTGGAATCCAATATTAGCTGCTTGGTGAATGCATAGTTTTCGTTTTCAAGGATGGCTTCGGTAATTGCCATTATCCGTTTATTCTTCTCGGGCGAATCATGGTCATAGCTGTCGGTGTCTTTGATAAGGGGCAGCTGATCGTATAGGGTGAGAATCTCTTCGTCACTTTTGCCTTTGGCCTGGGATGTGAACCATGTTTCCATCGGTTCATAACTGGCTATACTGTAGGTGATATTGCCGATCCTGTCGTGATATATGATGTAATCATCCATGGACGAGCTAATTCCGTTCGAGGTGTCAACATCCGCCGCCAGCGCCTTCGTTTCACCGCTTGCCTTGTTGGGGGAGGGGGTCGATGTGCAGCCATAGGTCAAGCTCATCAGAACCATGACCAGCAATGTATAGTCTTTCATTTTCATCCTGTTTCTCCTGTATTAGTAGCTATTCTTTTCAGATACCTCTAAAAAACAAGTTTGTCAACCCTTGATTCGGGAAAAACGTCCTTTTTTTCATTTTTTTCTGAAAATTTCGACCTTTCTCAGTGATCTTAACCCGTTATCAGGCTTTTTTCGGCTTACGGAGCACATTCAGTGCCCACTTATCCCAGGGATTGTCTCAAATACACATAACGACAGATGTTATAGCTTATAAAAGCAACCGCCAGAGGGTTTAGGAATTTTGAAAATTTCAGAACAGCGATACTTTAGGACCTGATATAAACAAAAACATCACCGGAGAAAAAGCCTGCTAATCAAAGACACACAATCATCCCTCCATCAGGTTTCTCATTGCCCTGCGAATGGGTTCTTGTAACTCCATGGCAGGCCGTTCCAGGAGCGATTTAAGAGTAAAGGCTTCGGTTTCGATGAGATTCTTCACCGCATGGTAGCCAAGAAAGTAGGCAATGGCCGGATACTGGGCGAATGGACGTTCCTCCGGGGCGGTGAAAGCACTATACCATAAACGGTGCACCTCGCTATTATATGGCTGTCCGGCCATTTCCTCATAGTATTTCGTCGCGACGGTCTTGATAAAGCCTTCATCGTATACGGGACCGGGCTCATCATATTCCTTTTGCAGAAATATATGGCCATAATCGTCAGTTTCCGCTATCAAACCTGAATAATAGGATGCCGCTCCTTCCATGAATAAACTGATATCCATTGTAATGTCTGGTGATGTGAAATCAATTTGTTTTTCTATTTCCTCGGAAGCACCGAAATATTGGTGGACGATATGGGTTAATTCATGCGCCAGGAATGTAACGGCATCCAATTCATCATTGAAAGCATCGGACATGACTGCAGTACCCACTTCCAGTCGGGCCTGCTTACGGCCATCCGGCAATGTCTTCGTAGTGCCCATTCCGCCGTTAAGAAAAAATGGGTTCAGTACCAGGATGATGTTCATTTCCTGTTCCGGGTAGAGATGACTGAAGAATTGGCTGGACTTCTCTAATGCGGGGGCCGTGGAATCCAGTATTAGCTGCTTGGTGAATGCATAGTTTTCGTTTTCAAGGATGGCTTCGGTAATTGTCTTTACCCGCTTATTCTTCTCGAGCGGATCATTGTCATAGTTGTCGGTGTCTTTGATAAGGGGCAGCTGATCGTATAGGGTGAGAATCTCTTCGTCACTTTTGCCTTTGGCCTGGGATGTGAACCATGTTTCCATCGGTTCATAACTGGCTATACTGTAGGTGATATTGCCGATCCTGTTGTGATATATGATGTAATCATCCATGGACGAGCTAATTCCGTTCGAGGTGTCAACATCCGCCGCCAGCGCCTTCGTTTCACCGCTTGCCTTGTTGGGGGAGGGGGTCGATGTGCAGCCATAGGTCAAGCTCATCAGAACCATGACCAGCAATGTATAGTCTTTCATTTTCATCCTGTTTCTCCTGTATTAGTAGCTATTCTTTTCAGATACCTCTAAAAAACAAGTTTGTCAACCCTTGATTCGGGAAAAACGTCCTTTTTTTCATTTTTTTCTGAAAATTTCGACCTTTCTCAGTGATCTTAACCCGTTATCAGGCTTTTTTCGGCTTACGGAGCACATTCAGTGCCCACTTATCCCAGGGATTGTCTCAAATACACATAACGACAGATGTTATAGCTGAGGTACCCTATATAAAGTCCACCGTAGAGAAAAGACCCTTCTTCAATTCCCTACATTGGATTCATACTTCATTTTCCTGGAGCATGAGGACAGCGGAATGATGGGAAATTTTGTTATTTGGCACCTCAAAAAACCCATTTAGTTCTTGACTCGATCTTTTCTACCGCCACTTCGTCAATTTCCTAAAGCTATTTTTAGAGGTACCCTAAGGCGAGTCCCTGGCGGTAAAAAAATTATCCGGCAGGTGCATTGGAGTTTGCAGATAACAGTGGGCTGACTATTCCTTTACCGCTCCAAAGGCTATTCCCGATATGAGATAGCGGGCAAGGAAAGCGAAGGCGATGAGGATGGGCACAACGCTCAGGGCAACGCCAAGGTACATGGCTCCGAAATCACGCTGGTAGGTGGTGGTGTTCAATTGCTGGATGAGCAGCGGCAGGGTATATTTCTCCTGGCTGTTGAGAATAGTGAGCGGTAGCAGGTAGTTGTTCCATTGCACCAGAAAGCCAAAGATAGACATGGTGGCAATGCCTGGAGTTAATAGAGGAAGGGCAATGCGGTGAAAAATGTAAAACTCACCGGCGCTATCGATACGCGCCGCCTCTATTAGGCTGGGATTGATAACGGTTTTGGTGTATTGGCGGAGGAAGAATACGGTGTAAGGACTGGCCATGGCTGGTAGGATGAGAAACAGCCGGGTGTCGTATAGGTTCAGGGAAATCGAGAGCTTAAACAGCCCTACCAGCATGATTGTAGGGGGCAGCATGATGACGCTGAGCAACAACGCGAAGAGGATTTTTTGGCCCCGGAATCTGTACATGGCAAAGCCGTATGCGGTAAGGGAAGAAAAGTAGGCTGCCAGTAGAGTGGAGCTAAGAGCTACAATGAGGGAATTCAGGAACCCGCCGAGGACATTGAGACCCCCGGCGCGCAAGCCGGTGTCAGGATCAAGGACCCCCTTGGTAAGGGTAAGCCAGTTTTCAATCAAAGCCCGACCAGGAATCAGTGTCGGGCCATGGTTTATAGCGGCGTTGGTTCGGGTGGCGTTGATGATCATAATATAAAAGGGAACCATGCAAATGAGGGCGGCAAGAACAAGAAATAGGTAAATGAGAGTTCGTGAGGCTGTTTTTCGGGTTGATTGACGACTTCTCATGCTTAACTCTCCCGGCCAAAGCCAATAATACGCAGATAGATGTACGAAAAAATCGAGGTGAAGATAAGCAGAAGGTAGGATACCGCCGCCCCGGCTCCAAGCTGATAAAAGCGAAAAGCACGGTTGAAGAGATACACCACCGTTGTTGTCAAACTCTGATTGGGGCCTCCTCGTCCACGGGTGATGATCCAGGGCAAATCGAAGGTGTTCAGTCCACCGATGAGCGAAGTTATCACGATGTACACCATGATAGGCTTAAGGAGCGGCAGGGTGATGTGACGGAACGTTCGTGCCGAAGAGGCCCCGTCCACCACGGCGGCCTCAAACAGACTGGCGGGTATCGCCTGAATACCCGCCATGAAGAGAATCATGGTGTAGCCGAACCACATCCAGGTTTGGATCAGGGAGATGACGATGCGTGAGATGGCTGGACTGTTCATCCAGAAGATATAGCGATCTACCGCCCCCGGCGCAGTTCCAAAAACAAGCTGATTCAGCACACCATGCTGCCAATCCAAAATGGCATAGGCCAAAATGGCTATGGAGGCCGTGGTTACCAAATTGGGGAAAAAGAACACTGCCCGAAACAGGCCAACGGCGCGAATGCGAATCTGCATGTTGGTAAGAATAACCGCCAGAAACAGAGCGACAGAAAGCTGCAGGAGGATGTTGGGTAGCCAGATGAGCCAGGTGTTCATGAACGAACGCCAGAAACCGGTGTTGGTCAATTCATACACATAGTTTTCAAGCCCCACAAAGTTGCGCCCCGCCCGTGTGAAGTCTTCATTGGTGAGACTGGTGACAAATGTGCTCACCGCCGGGTAAAGCCAGAAGACGCAGAACGCGATGAAAAAAGGAAGAATGAATAAATATCCGCTACGGGCAAGTTTTTTTTCGATCATTAGAACGCCTAAAAATCCGCTTTTCGAGTTTGATTAGGGGGCAAATTCCAACACAGCCCCCTACCATATCTTCAGGTTTGTCCTTCACTTCGTCGCCTAACTCCCTGGAACAAACCCTGGCTGTGGCCAATCATCAGATTGGCCAGTATAGCGTGTGTTACTGAATACTTACCTGTGGCAAGGACTCTTTTACTCGGTTGCCGACAGCGGCAATGGCTTCATCGAAGCCAAGCTGATTGTCCAAATACTCATTGAGGACCTGGGCGAAAATGCTGTTGATCTGGTAATCATAACCCTGGATGGCCGAACTATCGATGTAGGGGATCTGCTCATAGAAGTATTGGAAATGGTTTTGCCCTGCGAGGGTGTCCGAGGAGTAGTTGTCCTTGATCTTCTCCATGATGACCCGGTTAGACATGAACTCCCCCGCCTTGAGGGCATAGGCCTCCATCCACTCCTTGTCCTGGGTGAGCATTTTGATAAATTCCCAGGCCAAGGCCTTGTTGGGACTGTCCCTGTAGATACCAACCCAGGTGCCGCCCCAGAAGAAAGGATCCGGCGGTGCGGTGACAGCCCAGTCGCCAGAACTCTTATCCTGGCCATTCATCACGAACTGTAAGCCCCAGGTGGGCCAGCCATAGACAAACACCTTCGCCTCGCCCGGCGGGGTGTTCATGGCATCAAACCACGGTCCGGACCAGTCATCAAGTTTGGCATCGTAGCCGTTGTCGCGGATTTCTTTGCCAATACGCATGTAGTCCAAAAGCTGGTTATCTATGGCGAATTCATTTCCCGTGTTCACCCACGGTGTTTTGCGCGAGGAGTAGAAGATGCGATAGATGGTTTCGCCGATGCCGGGAAACATCTTCACTTCACCGCCGCTCTCATCGTGGAGAGTCTTGGCCGTCTCCATTACCTTGTCCCAGTTGGTAAACAACTTGCCAATCTCGGTAGGATCGTCAGTACCGAAGTACTCTTTGGCCAAGCTGCGGCGGTAGAACCAGCCGCCCGGTGTGGTTTGCCAGGTGAGGGCAACAACATTGCCGCTGGAATCGGTACCCATCTCCGCCGCATAAGAAAACATTTCACTGGTGTCGGCATTGAATGGCTTCTCGCTTAGATTTGCCCAGTAGCCAGCCTCAACAAACTGGCGCACATAAGCCGCCTCGCCAACAAAAATATCCGGCACGTTCTTCCCCATAGCCAGGAGCGGTCGGATTTTCGCTTCGTAATCCGCCAAAGGGACAACCTGCATGTTTACGGTCGCTCCGGATCTCTGCTCGAAATCGGCGACAATTCCCTGATCCTTGAACTCACCGGTGAAGGTGATGATCGAAAGGGTCATGCCCTCAAAGGATTCGGGAGTTTCTACCGCTGCGGTTTCACTCTTGCCCTTCTTGGTGCACGAAAACAGAGCCAGGACTGCGATTACCAATACCATAAATCTTTTCATAACTGTCTTCTCCTTTTATTTGTCAATGACCATTAAGGCTCTTTCAAATATCGGTTATTTTAGAAAAAGCCTCTGGAGTGCTTTTAACAACCACACAATAGCATATAGGGTTATTGAAAAACTCCTCCTAAGATTGGTCAAAACTTCGGGCATTATACCCTGGGCGGCGAAAACTGTCAAGGGGGGATCTCTGAATTTAAGGAATAATATACTGGTCAATCTAACGATTGTCCACATTCCGACCTGCAGGCAGATTGTAAAGAATTGTCCTGCAAAAGTTAGATAATGAAGTGGCGGACAAGCCTGAGGCTTTTGAGTATAATAGTCTTTGGGGAGCCTCATAACGAGAGCACCCACAAACACTATTGGCAACCTCTAAAAAACCGTTATTGGAATTTGGCTCAGTGGCGGTGTGTTCCTCGGGCTACGCCCTGCGGTACACACCTGGTAGCGGTACGCACCTGCTTACGTGAGCATTTTGACAACGCAGCAGCGAGGAAAAAGATCAAGCCAAAAACGAAATAAGGTAAGTTAGAGGTGCCCAAAAGTACCATCATCATCAAAACCACCCTCAAGCAGAATGGCATGAAAATGGGGATTCCACCGGAGCATATCCCAAAAAGTCTGGTGGGTTATGACCATACCCGTGATTATTTCTTTACCGGAAACTTCCCTGTAGAAATCGCTTATCATGGAGAATATCATCTTTTTAGATTTCTGCGAAAAGCTTTCTGTCGTGGCGGAAGAATACCCGCAGGGCCTTCGGAGAGGCATGGTGTCTTCCTGGAGGCTGAAGGTGAGATCCCACTCTTTCAGTATTGTTTGCTCTTCCGCCCCGAGGGAGACGCAAGGATCAAGTGCATAAAGAGTATCGCCAAGCGTTTCATAAGGTCAACGTCGGCCAGGCCTATCAAGTTGGAGTGTGGGAACGGGGCCAAAGGTCCACCAGTCATCCTTATATACTGTAACGGGTGGGACCCAGCAAGGAGAACAGGACCGAACATCTTGCCTAGGATGGTCTGATGCTACCGAAAGAGGATCCGATTTGGGAGACGATAAATCCCAGAAACGGCTGGGGTTGTAAATGTACAACACGATTTGTTAGTAAATCTCGGTATGAGAGATATATAAAGGATGGTGTGCCCGCTCCTGTGAAGGGGGATGGGGTGCCGGATGGCACACGTCGGGTCAAACTGACAAGGCCCACTTTGATTCCAAAGCAGTACATTAACTTCGTACCTTTCTTGGATGCCAAGGCCTCCCGTACTTTCATTTCCGCTAGGGAATAAATCAGCAATGGTATCCCCATTGTCAATGCCCTTATACGCTGTGGTTTCATTAAATACCAGATCTCTGCGTAAAAATATGGATCCTTGAAAAACGAATTCCCGTTCGACCGATACCTCTTGGTCTTTGTAGACGGAAAATTTGCTTATCGCTTTAGAATCTCCGGATCAAGCTCACTGGTTGTCACAATAAACATTTCCTTGCCCTGCTTCGCTCTGGAGACAACTTCGGCATCTGAATGAAGTTCGCTAACCAACCATTTCTGCCTCTGTGAAGAATAACTCTTGGAAGGACGTCTTATTTGTTTTTACGCGACTATACTGACGACTCTTTATGAGAGCGAAAGTCAATAAAAAAGAGTAAGCCTGAAAGACTACGAATTATTTTTATAGCACTAGTATTTATTATTATTTAATGTTTGCGATCTTGAAAATGGAAAAATAATTGCACAAAAAATATCATTGCTGAGAACATAATTAGAATAAATCCAAGCATTTTATTATTATTATTCTGTAGTATTAGGCCTATCCCAAAGCCAACTAGAATCATGCCAATGAAATTTAAAACAGATACCAGTATCGATCTAAAGGAGGGATAGGTTCGGCCTGGTTCCCCCGTTTTTCATCAGCCAGTCCCGTACCAGCGCTGAAATTTGATACTCAACGGCTTGCCACCGGCGGGCCTCCTGCTGTTCAAGAAGCGATACCCCCATAAGACGATCCAGGGCTCCTTCGGGATCATCCAAATCAAGCGCCAATGTCAGCGCCCCTTCGCGGGGCACAGGGGTGTCATAGGCCATCATCCGTTCCAGCAGGCTACGGCTGGGCGGTTCAAGGGGGGGTATCAATTTGTCAAGGGCCATGTCGATTTGTGTTTTCGCCTTGGCCTGGCTGGTTTTATCCGGGGAGTTCTGGCGCTGCTTGGCATACTGGCTGGCAAGAACGGGGCCCAGGTTCAATTCCATCTCGGTTAAAAATTGTCCCAGCCCTGGTCGGCGCTGGCGGACCAGGCGAACACCTCAAAGCCCTGCCGCTTCAGTTCCTGGGCCAGCTTGCCGGTTAGGGCTGTCTTGCCTTGCCCGCCGGGGCCTGTGATTAACAGGCGGCGTAACTTACCGCGTTGTAGTCGGCCCTTCAGTTGACGTAGCTCCGTGCGGCGTCCGACAAAGAGGGCCGGCAGGCTGATCGACTGCAGGCTTTGATTGATCGGGTTTATCTTGGGCGGCAAGGAGGGAACATTGACAGATTCATTATCCATGGTGTATTAATTTATCCTAGAGAGAGGATGGAGAGCGGTTTTAGAAATAAGAAAAATCAGTTACCCAGAAAAATTACAAGATTCTTTGGGCCGTTGGTTACGCATGATGTTATACCGACAATGTAGAAGGTATACGAAAATATGGACGTAAACCTGTCATTTATAACAAACGAAGAGAATCAAAGCCTCAAAGAAAGATTCAAGAAGCTAATTAAGGATACATCTTTTTTTGATTGTCTCGTTGGGTACTTTTATTCCAGTGGTTTTCATGCTGTTTATCCCGCCCTTGAGAACACCGACAAAATACGGATACTGATCGGCATCGGCACAAACAGGCAAACTTTTGACATGCTGGAGCAGGCAAACAGACAGCCACAGCCAGCATATGATTTTTCCCATGCCGAAACCAAGGAGGAAATCGAAAATCTTATTGAAAACGAAATGGCCGCCTCTCAAGACAACAGAAACGTTGAAGAAGGCGTTCATATCTTTATTGATTGGATAATAAAAGAGAAACTGGAAATCAGGGCTTATCCTTCTCAGAAGATCCACGCCAAACTGTATATCATGACTTTTCGAGAAGGCGACCGCGACATTGGCCGTGTTATCACCGGTTCAAGCAATTTCACGCAGTCCGGCCTGGTTGATAATCTGGAATTCAATGTGGAGCTACAGCGACCAGAGGATTACAACTTTGCTTTGAAAAAATTCAACGAATTGTGGGAAAGCTCTGTTGATGTCAGTGAGAAATATGTACAGACGATTCAGAACAAGACCTGGTTGACCCAAAACATATCACCCTATCAGCTCTATCTGAAATTTCTTTATGAATACTTCAAGGATGAACTTAGCCAGTCGGACGAGGTTTTCGTCAATTATCTGCCACAGGAGTTTAAGAAACTGGAATACCAGGAACAGGCGGTTTTGAATGCCAAAAAAATACTTCTGGAATATGGCGGCGTGTTTGTTTCAGATGTGGTCGGGCTTGGCAAAACCTACATCTCAGCCATGCTTGCCGGTCAACTGGACGGTAGAACACTTGTCATCGCTCCACCGGTTCTTTTGGAAAGAACCAATCCGGGATCCTGGCCCAATGTGTTTTCAGATTTTCGAGTTCCCGCGGATTTTGAATCACTAGGAAAACTGGACGATCTATTAAACAGAGGGACGGAGAAATATACCAATATCATCATTGATGAAGCGCACCGTTTCCGCACGGAAACGACCATCACCTATGAAAAGCTGGCAGAAATATGCCGGGGAAAACGGATTGTCCTGGTAACGGCAACGCCTTATAATAATACACCTCAAGATATTCTGAGTCTGCTGAAGCTGTTTCAGAAGGCTAAAAAAAGTACCATACCGAACCTCCTCGACCTGGAATCGTTTTTCGGTAGCTTCGAGAAGAAACTCAAGAAGCTGGATCGGAAGAAGGATTATGCCGAATACATCAGCACCGTCAAAGAAAACGCCCGTGAAATCCGAGACAAGGTTCTGAAATATCTGATGGTGCGCCGCACCCGAACCGAAATCGAAAAATACTTTAAGAATGATATTGAGGTGCAGGGGCTGAAATTTCCCCGAGTTGAAAAACCTGCGCCCCTTTTTTATAAACTGAATGACAAAGAAGACGAAATATTCAATAAAACCATTGACCTTATTGCCAACAAGTTCAGATACGCCCGCTACATGCCCATGCTATATTATGAAGGCAAGATTGATCAGCTTGAAGCGCAGTCCCAACGGAATATGGGTCGGTTTATGAAAATCCTGCTGGTCAAGTGGCTGGAAAGCAGTTTTTTTGCGTTCCGAAGATCGGTGGACAGATTTTTATATTCCTATGAAATGTTCCTCAAGGAATTGGAGAATGGTTTCGTCTATGTCAGTGCAAAGCATGCCAGCAAGATATTTGAACTGCTGGAAAACGACGATGACGAAGCGGTTCAAAGGATGATCGATGAAGGCAAGGCGGAAAGATACGAGAGCAAAGACTTCAGGGATGATCTGAGAGAAGATCTGGAATATGACCTTGAAATATTAAAAGAGATTAAGGGCCTTTGGCAACAGGTAAAGCGGGACCCAAAACTTATAAGGTTCGAAGATGAACTGACAAAAAACCATATCTTAAAAAACAACCACCTTATTCTCTTTACTGAATCAAAAGAAACCGCCAATTACCTGTACGAAAATACAGATCAGCAGTATCCCGGCAAAGTTCTTTTGTTTACCGGCGCTTCCGGTGAATCTGTTCGGGATAAAGTTATTGACAACTTTGATGCTCGGGCGCGTCATAAAAAAGACGATCATCGTATATTGATTTCCACTGAAGTGCTTTCTGAAGGTGTCAACCTGCATCGTGCCAATGTGGTGATCAATTATGACATCCCCTGGAACCCCACCCGCATGATGCAGCGGGTCGGCCGCATCAACCGGGTAGATACGCCTTTCGATGTCATCCATACCTTCAATTTTTTCCCGACGGTGCAGTCCAATGACCAGATCAAATTAAGAGAAGCCGCGGAAGGAAAAATCAACGCTTTTCTGACGCTTCTCGGCGGGGATGCGGAACTCTTAACCGAAGGTGAACCCATCGGCTCTCATGAGATTTTCAATCGCCTTACCTCAGGAAAAACATTGGAAGGAGACGGAGAAGCAGAGGAAAGCGAGTTGAAATACCTGCATGCGATACGGGAGATCAGGGAAAACGATCCGGACCTCTTTGAAAAAATCAAGCATCTTCCCAAAAAAGCCCGCACCGCCAAAGAGAACAAAAACCTCCCGGACTCGCTGCTTACCTACTTTCGGCGGGGAAAGTTACAAAAATTCTTTATGGCGCGTGCTGAAAACACGGCCGTCGAACTGGACTTCATGGCCGCCGCCGGCCTGCTGGAAAGCAATCCGGATGAAAAAAAGAAAAACCTGCCCACGCATATATATGACTTGCTGGACAAAAACAAGGAAGCCTTTATCATCGCCACCACCGAAGAAATGGCGGAACCCCAAAAGAGAAAGGGCCGGGACAGTGCCGTCAATATCCTGCGAATCTTAAAGACGACACTTAAAAATACACAGAAATTCACCGAAGATCAGGAACTTTACCTGAAAAAGGTATGGACCCAGCTTGAAGAGGGCGGTCTGCCCAAACAGACTGTCAAAAACACCTTAAAAGCTCTTAACGCCCTTGGCGAGGAACTCGTCAATCCGTTCAAGGTGCTGGCGGTTTTGCAGATTCACATTTCTGAACGGTTGTTACAGAAACATTACGCGGAAAAAAAATCAGCCGTACTCGGCAAGCGCGAAGTTATACTTTCCTTATATCTGGCAGGTACCTGAATATGGACAAACAGCAGGCACGGAAAATCATCAAAACAACCTTTGAGAATCCCTTTAACAAAAAGCGGTTCACCGGTTTTGTCAAGAACCTGCTAAATCGTATTGATGAGAGTTCATTTATTTACAGTGGCAACTACATACCGGACGCCTACAAGCAATACATCAAAGCACTCGAACGTATCGGCAAGTTCAGCGATGGTGAAAACAGCCTCGATATTCTTGTTGTCACCTTACAAAAAGAGACCTCCCTGGAGCGGGCCCGCACCATGCAGCGCAATCTTATTGCCTGGTACTTGAATGGTAGCCGCGGCGGTAAAATGAAGGACGCGGCCCTGGTGGCCTATGTGCCGCCGCCGAAGCAGGCGGACTATGTGTCGCCGGATCAGCAGGACTGGCGGTTTTCCCTAGTCAAGATGGATTACGGGTTTGAAAAAACTAAGAGCGGGAAAGTGAAGGTCAAGGAAGAATTTACCCCGGCCCGGCGCTGGTCGTTTCTGGTGGGCAGCAATGAAAAAAGCCATACCGCCCAGAGCCGCCTGGTGAACATCCTGGCCAATGATGAACAGCCTCCCACCCTTGCGGAACTGGAAAACGCCTTTGACATCGAGACCGTCACCAAAGAATTTTTCCTTAAATACCGGGAGCTTTTCCTGCGCACCAAGGACGCATTGGATAAAGCTGTAGAAAAAGATCAGAGAATAAAAGCTGATTTTGAAGCCAAGGGCGTGGACACGGTCAACTTTGCGAAGAAACTACTGGGACAGATCGTGTTTCTTTATTTCCTCCAAAAAAAGGGCTGGTTCGGCGTGGGGCGTGATGATGACTGGGGCACCGAATCACAACACTTTCTACGCTCGCACTTCGATAACAGTGAATACAGCAATTTTTTCAATGACATCCTGGAGCCGCTGTTTTATGAAGCCCTGCGCATCGACCGCAGCCATGATGACGGCTATTATAGCCGCTTTAACTGCAAAATTCCGTTCTTGAACGGCGGGCTGTTCGATCCCATCGGCAATTATGACTGGGTGCATACCGATATCAATCTGCCCAATGCCCTGTTTTTCAACACCCGCAAAACAAAGGAAGGCGATAAAGGCGACGGCATTCTGGACGTGTTTGACCGCTATAACTTCACCGTGCGCGAGGACGAACCCTTGGAAAAAGAAGTGGCCATCGACCCTGAACTGCTTGGCAAGGCCTACGAGAAATTCAACGCCATCCGGCCCGATAATTTTGATGAATTCACCAAGGCCCTGAAAAGCGGCAGGAAGGGCGAGGAAAACAAGTTCAACAAGAAATTCGGCGTCTATTACACCCCGCGTGAAATCGTGCATTACATGTGCAGGCAAAGCCTGATCAATTACCTTTACACTCAGACCGAGGAGGCCGGACTTTCAACAGCCATTAAAAAGCAGGATATTGAAGACCTGATCGTGGTCGGCGAACTGATCACCGAACACGAGGCCACCGCCCTCATAAAACAGGAAAATATCAGAAACGGCATCCAGAAATCCACGGAATACACGGCCCTGTTGGACGACAGCATTCGGGAAAACGCCGCCGTCATCGACCAGTGGCTGGAAGACATCACGGTCTGCGATCCGGCGGTTGGTTCCGGCGCCTTTCCGGTGGGCATGATGAACGAAATCGTGCGCGCCAGAAATGTGTTGTCCGTCTTTCTGAGTAATCAGAAGCGAAGCGATTACGAGTTCAAACGCCGCTGCATCGAGCATTCCCTGTACGGCGTGGACATCGACCCCGGCGCGGTGGAGATTGCCAAACTGCGGCTGTGGCTGTCGCTGGTGGTGGATGAAGAGGATATCAAAAACATCAAGCCGCTGCCGAACCTGGATTACAAGGTTGTTTGCGGCAATTCCCTGCTGGGCGTGGAAAAAGACCTGTTCAACGATCATCTTTTCAATGACCTGGAAAAACTGAAGCCCTTGTTTTTCAATGAGACCAACCCCGCCAAAAAGCAGGCATACAAAAAACAGATCGATGATCTGATCAGTCAGATTACCAAAGGGCACACAGAATTTGATTTTGAAGTCTATTTCTCAGAGATTTTTCATGAAAAGAACGGATTTGATGTAGTGATTGCCAATCCGCCGTATAAGATAGTCAAGTCTACGAATACGACCACTCGAACACTTGCTCAATACAAGAAATACTATTCTGCTGATTTCAAAATTAATCTGTTCGCCTTGTTTGAAGAATTATCGATCAAGATTTCAAGTAAGTATGGTTTTCAATCTCTTATTGTACCTGATTCATCAATCTCATTACCGGCCTTTAAGAAAATGCGCAGGTTCTTATTAAGTAATTCAAATCTTGTTGAAATTTCTTTCTTCAGCCAAGCAGTGTTCGATGTCGCTCAAGTAGGAAAATCTGTCATACTCATGACATCTTGTAATTTAGCTGAGAAATATTTCAAGTTTATTGAATTCAATACCTTGTCAGATAGGAAAATAATACCTGTTGATATTTCAGAAGTTAGACAAGATCCCCATTTAAGACTGAACATCCACACGGACAACAGGGCTGCAGTAGACTTGCTTAATAAATTGGATAGGTTGCCGCATCAATTGGATTCTTTTTGTAAGATTTATGATGGAATAAATCCAGGTAGCGAGTACACAAAGAATGAGTTCATTACCAAACACTATATTGATGAACACTCAAAGAAAATTATTGACGGAAAAGATTTCTCAAGATATAGCCCAATTTTATGGGATGACTTATATATCTATTACTCCCCAAAAAAGGTTAATGAGGTTCGTGCTAAACTTAAGCAAGAGAACAAACCTTTCAATGCTAGAATAATAAAAAGGGAAATTTTTTTTGAATTTCCCAAGATAGTAACTAGACAGACATCTGAAACCGTCATCGCGACCCTTGATGAGGATGGGTACTACCACAAGAATTCAGTGCATTCCACAATAATAAGACCGGAATTCAAAAATACAGTTTCCCTGAAAGTTTTACTAGGAATACTCAATTCGAAACTACTTGATTGGTATTATAGAACTATATCACTGGAATCAGGCAGACTCTACCCTCAAGTTAAAACAGCGAGATTAGGAAGTTTGCCCATCGCAACCTTTATTGGAAAATCAGCAAAGGAAGTTATATGTCTTGTTGAAAAAATACTTTCCATCACCAAAGATGCCGATTATTCACAAAACCCCTCCAAACAGGCGCAGGTCAAGGAATACGAAAGACAGATCGACCAAATGGTTTATGAATTGTACGGTCTCACGGACGAAGAGATCAAGATCGTGGAAGGGGAAGGGAAATCATAGGACATACCGCCATAAAACACAATCGCGACCGGGCGAATAACCATTCGCCCCAACGAAACCGCCGGTCGATTCGATTGCAGGGGTACGATTATTCACAGGCCGGGGCGTATTTCGTGACCATCTGTACGCAGAACCGGCAATGCATGTTCGGTGAAATTTTGGACGGACGGATGGTATTGAATGAATATGGCGAAATCGTTCGAGATGAATGGATGAAATCCGGTGAAATTCGGAATGAAATTCAATTGGATGAATGGGTGGTCATGCCCAATCATGTTCATGCCATTGTGATGATCCGTTGTAGGGGCGACCGGCCGGTCGCCCCTACAACGCCGGGACCGCGCCCAAAATCCATTGGTTCATTGATGGCCGGTTTCAAATCGGCGGCAACCAAACGAATCAATGAATTGCGCAAAACCCCCGGCACGAAATTATGGCAACGCAATTATTATGAACACATCATCCGCAATGAAACGAAATTACAGAAAATACGGGAATATATCATCAATAATCCGAAAAATTGGTTAGACTAAAGTTTTTATCGCAAGACCACCATATTTCCATATAGGGAAATCATTTAGCCAGTTTCCCAATGTTACGATACTGGGGACCTGGCGACTACATACTGACCCCCAAAAGATTCAGGATTACTCTTTGATGGTTTACTGGTTCTGTAATCCGCGTGAAGGATGCGGATTCTTTACAATCGAATTCAATTGTATTTTGGCAAATAGTCGCAAGACAATTTAACGCCGTTCGGAAACTATGGACGAGTTCTCCATCGTCTGTTTGTTTTGTTGATGCTTTCGCCAGGGCTTTACCAGATTTTCCGCAGGAGAAACGATGGATTTCTTTTTCTTCTCCCTTTCAATGGCAGAAGCTTCATCTTCAAAGAGAATGGGAGCCATCCGTTTCCGCATTTCCCATTCAACATAGTAGGCAAGCATACAAACCAATACATGCGCCCGAACCCTGTCCTCCAGGCGGTGATAAACGGGCCGTAGCTTCAAGTCCACCAACTTTATGTAGCGAAATGCCTGTTCAACGCTGGAGAGCCGTTTGTACGCAAATACAACCTTTTCGTCAGAGAGTTCTTCCTGTATTTCCCTGTCAATGCTCGCTTCAGTTAGCATTCCTCGGTCACCGACCACAGTGATCCGTTCAAGACCGAAGCGATTTCGGAGTTTTTCAATCTGGCTGGAAACCGTCATCGGATCGGCTGTGTTGCCTTCAAAGACTTCAACCCCCACAGGACGTCCTTCTGAGTCACAAAGAAGACCCACTTCAATTTGTAGCTTGCCCCTCTTAAAAAGTGGCCAGTTTCGATTGTGGATGAAGAATACGTTGGGCAATAAGGGCGATAATCAAATTACGTTCGGGAGTTCGGCGGGAGGAAATTAACCGAGGAATATCAAGATCTTTCATAACCTTGAGGATGGCAACGGCATGACCATGCGGTAGAGTTCGAGTGATTTTGAAATCATTTCCAGATAGGGCTTCTGGTCCTTCTTTAAGCAACCGTCGAAGGCCTTCAACGGCATGACCTGGCAGTTTGGTTAAATTGGCCAGAGTCTTTTTGATAACGCGGCCATTCTCTCGGTGGTCTTCCCGCAGCAGAATGCAGGGAGGCGAATTTCTGTTTGGTACTAATTGAATATACATGGGTATATTATGAATTATATCTACATAATTATCAATACAATAATATAAAAAAGTTGTCATATTACATGGGGACGTTTTGGAGGCAAACCTTTTTCAGCTTTTTTCTATATAAGTATTTAGCCCGAAATTCCCTTAAAACTTCAGGTTAAAATTCAGGCTCCTGGTAAAACGAACATTGGATTCTATAACTTCACAGGAGAATTTGTTTAATTCTTCGAAATAAGGCCAGTATTCAGAGTGAACAAAAAGTTCTTGTTAATGGTGCTTCCGGATCAGTCGGTACGGCTTCAATACAGGTTGCCAGATATTTCGGGGCGGAAGTTACCGGTGTATGCAGTACGGCTAATCTGGAATTAGTGAAATCTATAGGAGCCGATATGGTGATTGATTATACTGAAGCAGATTTCACAAGAAACAGTCAAACCTATGATATTATTTTTGTATGAATCGTTCCGATTTCTTATCAACAAGCTTTCGGACACTTCATAATACTCCTGTAGTAGTATCATGAATCAGCCTTGATCTCTCCTGCTGGAGAAGTCCGAACTTCAAGGTTCAGCACACAACCCGTTCCAAAGTGGTTTTCCATGTATTGCACATAATCGTTGAATCGAGGTGTCGGTATGAAGGCCTGTATTGTTCCCGCGAAGCCGCCGCCATGAACCCTGGATGCACCCTGACCATCCAGAAATAGATCTGTCAGGGCCAGGGCAAGAGTGAGAGCCTGGTTTTCAGGATTTCGTGATGAATAAATGTTTTGCAGGAATCGAAAGGATGAGTCTCCAGAACGACGAACACCTGCAAGGTAGGAGTCAATATCTCTCTGTTTCAAAGAATCTGCCATGGCATCGACTCTTTTATTCTCAGTATAGAAATGGAGTGCCCGGAGGATTGCCCTGTCTCCTGTCTTCTCTCGCAGGCGGGGTATGGCTTTATAGAATTCTTCTTCGGCAGTATCACGAAGAACCTCTGCATTGAGTTCTGCTGCTACAGCCTGCATTTCCCTGGGAACAGCGGTGTAATCCGGTGTAAGGTTGGCGTGGTCAGCTTTTGAATCCACTATAGCCAGGGTGTATCCTGTTTCGGTGAAACAGGGATTTAAGGGTTCCACCAAAGGATGAAGCGCATCAACGAAATCAATGCTGACAACACCTCCAACAGCACAGGCAATTTGATCCATCAGACCACTGGGCTTGTCGAAATAGTTGTTTTCAGCTTCCTGTCCCATGATGGCCAGTTCCACAGGACTGAACCGTCCTTTATTGTAGACCTCGTTGTATATGGAGCCAGCCAGTACCTCAAGGGCGGCTGATGAGCTCAATCCTGAACCTTTGAGAACACGCGAGGTCGTAGAAGCTGTGAAACCGCCGACTTTCCCACCCCTCTTAACAATGGAAGCGGCAATGCCTCGTATGAGGGAATCGGTTTTTCCACTTTCGGTTTTAACTTTATCGAGACAGTTCAAATCAACATGGACGGGCGGATATCCTTCTGAGAGAATACTGACTATGCCATCATTGGTTTCAGTAATTGCAGCTATGGTATCCAATTGAATGCTGGCAGCAAGAACTCGTCCCCGGTTGTGGTCGGTGTGATTACCGGCAAGCTCAGTCCTTCCAGGGGCTGAAAAAAATCTCGGGGAATGTTGTCCGGTATGGTGACGATGAATCTCAATCAAAGAGAGCCAGCGTTCACGATGAAAGGATAGATCCTCACCGGGATATAAGGTCGAAAAGATCTTATTGTAATGACCATTTTCAATGTCCTGGGCGGGATTCAGGATATTCAAGTTAGAACCAGTGTTAATATCAGGTATCCGACAGCGATAGCAAACAGGCTGACATAGGTAATATTGTTTGCTTTGAAAACTGCTTTCTTAATCTGATCTTTTTCTACTGTTTTTATCATTTTCTTCGTAATAATGTATTCGGAATACTTTGAGAGAAAATAAGCGGGGATCAGGTTAATAATTACAGATGCAGGAAGCATCCAGTAGTTATCATTCAGGGATTGCATCCAGGCAGACTGAAGAGCAATAGACCCGACGAAATACATCAGTCCTTCTGATTGAATGGCAGAAGTGGAAGTTGTCACTATCTCCAGTATCAATAAAACAGCCCAGGCCAGTGGTACGCCGATGAGAGTTGAAACCGAATTGGAAACGACTGTACTGACAATTATTGTTTTTTTCTCAGTATTAATAATGGATTTGATTATAAAATATTCTGTGATTATTATTGGCAGCAGAAGTACTGCAAAACCTGGATATGTTATTGCTATAACCGGGATGCCAACATTCCCGAAGCAATACGCAGGAACCAGAAGCAAAAAAGCACAATAGAAATATTTCGTCCTCATTATACAAATTATACTTGATATACCATCATGAATCAAGCTACAGATTCTCCAGCAAATTCAATAAATGAATAGAGCAGAGCTTACAGCCAGACCGGCTCCGAAAGCCATAATCAGTACTTCATCGCCCCGGTTAATTCGTCTCTTTTTTACCGCCTCATGAAAGGCCATGGGAATGCAGGCCGAACCAGTGTAACCATAGCGATCCATGATACAGGTGGTTTTCTCCATGGGCTGGTCTATGATTTCCATTACCTTCACTATGACTTCACGGTTGATCTGAGTGAAAAGGTAGTGATCTGCTTCATTCTGTTTCTTCCTGGCTTTGGTAATCAAAGACTCCATTACCATGGGCCAGAGCTCAACGTTGCGGTTGCCGGGAAGGCGTTGGAGACCATATTCTCCAGCGTTAATTCTCTCTACAGTCACTGGATTGCGAGTGCCTCCGGAATACACTCCAACATAGTCCCATTGAGTTCCATCAGTATACATCTGTGTGGCTGTAAGGTAGCTGTTTTCATCGTCTGGGCCAATGAGCCACGCGCCTGCCCCGTCTGTAAAAAGGGTTCCTCCTTTTTGAATTCGACCTTGAATTATCATGGCAGTGGATGGGGAGATGAACTCCGGAGTGTCAGTTGCTATGACAAAGAGTCCCATTGCATGACATCATCATGGCTCAACGGTGGTCCAGGGACGTAAATCCCGGTACCCAGTATTTTCATATTCGACTCCATTTCCGGTGAGTACTTGATGATAGTCCGGAACCACCCATTAATTATTACTTAAATTGTGTCAGCAAGATTGTTAGATAGATTGATTTCTCCTGTCAAAAAAATAATATCTGATAGAACCAGCATTTACTATTCACCAACCCGGTAAGAATTTTTATCGTACCAAAGAGTGATTCGCCGAATAACAGCTGTTATTCAACATTAAATCACTTCATCTGGCAAGGATGTTCACCTGATTGGATTTCAATGAAACCAGGCTATAACAAGCTTGCTGACACTAAGTTATTCTTTCCCGGGATTTTGCTATACTGCAAACATGACTCCTACATCAGCTCTTCTTGCCACAGACCTGGATGGTACACTGGCTGTCAATGGTCAGATCGGTCAACATAATCGTAAAGCTGCCGAACAACTCAAGTCGCAGGGCATTCCAATCCTGATAATTACCGGACGGAATTTTGAATCTCTCTGTCGGGTCGAGGGCTTGTGGGACATCGCTGATACCGTTCTGTTTTCTTCGGGGGCTGGACTCTGGGAACACAAGGATTCCATTCCCAGAGAAAAGGGGAGACTTTCCGCCGAAGATGTGAATGAGATTTGTAGCATACTTGATGCCTTCGAAGAGGATTACTGCATCCTTAATCCCATACCAGAGAATCATTATTTTCGGTATATGCGGCATAGATCTCCAGCAAAGAACCCGGATTTTGATACCAGAATGACAATATACAGACAATGGTTGAGACCCAATATGGAAGGAGAGGCTTCACAGATATTGGTTATACGGCCGGTGAATCAGCGGATTCCTGTACTGCTGCTCGAACGACTTTCGAAATGGTCGGTATTTCATGGTTCGTCACCATTGGATCACAAGTCAACCTGGATAGAAATATTTCCAGCGGGTATCAACAAGGGTCAAGCCCTTGCTCGGTATTGCAGGGAGAATGACATCCCCGAACATCGTGTGCTGGCTCTGGGCAATGACCACAATGATGAATCAATGCTGGCCTGGGCAGGATATGGGTATGTTGTGGCCAGTGCTCCAGATGAACTGAGATCCATGTATACGACTCTACCGGCAGCTGAGGAGAATGGATTCGCATCAGCTGTTCAGGAAGCATTGCAACTCTTTGTTTATTGACGTACCCTGGAGACGAGGAGGTTATTATACCCCAGGGATTTTAATCGAGCTGAAAGTACTTCCAGGTCATCTTCTTCTATATTCTCCATCAACAAACGAGTGATACCTTTGCTGTTAAGAACAGCCTTTGGTTTCAAACCGGCTTCTTCCAGATGCTGCCGATGACGTCTGGCATTATCAAGGTTTCCCCAGGCTCCGATCTGTACATTATACCGGATTACCGGGAAGCCTGCTTCTGTTGTCGTAACAAGTACTCTGGCGGTTCCATCCCGAATCATGTCAAGTTCCCTGGCGGCACTGTACGTTAAATCGATTATTCTGTCCTCAACAAAGGGTCCTCTATCATTAACCCTCACCCTGACGACTTTCTGATTCTTGAGATTCTTGACATCAAGGATTGTTCCAAACGGCAGAGTTTTATGGGCACAGGTATACCCATAGGTATCATATGGCTCTCCACTGGCAGTCAGCCGACCTTGAAAAATACCTCCGTACCAGGATGCAAGGCCGGTTTCCTCCCATGTCGATGCAATGAGCGGAATATGAGCAGAAATCAACATGAAAGAAATCAAAAGAGGAGATAAAAAACATTTCATATACTGAATATCGGCAGGCTTGTAAATGACCATTAAGCGGGATCAGCGTGAGTGACAGACCTTGAAACAAGTTTGCCTTTTTCCTTTTAATTCTAATTGCAAAGTTACATTGATCTATCTCCAGGGCTATTTCGGCATCCCCGGGATAGTTCCTGTCTGCAAAACGTTTGTATATCGGTCGTCAAAAACGAACCTGCGTATATCTGTTCAGCATGAACATTGGAACATGTAGAACAGAGAACCTGTGTGCTGTAGGAAGTATTGACATGGAGGATATCCATATATATCTTCATACCATGCAAAAAGCTGTAAAGAGGCGGAACTGTCTTTTAATTCTTACTGCATTACTCTATATAATTGCCGCAGTACTGGGAACTTCCCTTGGCTTGATGCTGGCCATAAACAACAACACCATGCACATTGAAGAGTTGATTGCATCCCGATCAGCCATCCCATCTCGTGTTCTTGATATCAATGGTGAACTGATTACTGAGTTTTTTTCCGATGAGAAAAGGGAGATTGCACCTCTCGTATCTTTGCCGGAAAATCAGTTATATGCCCTGCTGACCAGAGAGGATGCCCTGTTTTTTAAGCACACAGGCTTCTCCGTTGTGGGCTTACTACGAGCTGTTTACCAGACATCCCGATATTTATTGACCGGGAAAGGCTCTCTCCAGGGAGCCAGTACCATCACCATGCAGCTGGCCGGTACGCGCCATGCAGACAGAACTGAGATTTCCTTAAAAAGAAAACTCAAAGAACTCTGGTGGGCGTACCAGATGGAACGTCGATTTACAAAGCAGGAGATACTCGAACAGTATCTCAATACCGTGTATTTTGGTCATAATACTTACGGAGTTGAGGCGGCCAGCCAATTCTTCTTCGGTCATTCTGCAAGTGAGAACACACCAGCAGAATCTGTTATGCTGGTCATACAACTTGCTGGTTCAGGGCTGTATTCTCCAATGATCAAGCCAGAAGCAGCTCGATCCCGTCAGCGGGAAATCCTCAATCAGATGGTGGATTCTGGTTATATTACCACTGAAGAAGCCGATGAATCATTTCAGACCTATTGGACGAATTTCGACTGGTCCCGATCCTCTACTGATTCACCCTACTTCAACCGTTTAGCCAGTGATAAAGCACCGTATTTCAGTGAATTCATCAGATCTGAAATTGAGGAGTACCTTTTTGGTCAACAGGATATATATAGAGATGGGTATGTCATCCATACCACATTGGATCTCGAAATTCAAAAAGCCGCTGAGAAAGAGATATCAGAGGGGCTTCTTCAATGGAATACCATCTATAAAAACGACAAGAGTGCTAAAACTTCTTACGCGAGGAGGAATCTGGTTGGAATTATTGATATGCTTTCTCTGGCCTTCGATATTCCCGGTATCCGTGTAGCAAGCAAGCAGTCCAACAGGCAGGCAAAAGAATACCTGGAAAACAAGCTGAACCCGCTTATGGATATCATGTCCATGACCTTCGGAATCAGCAACTTGAAATCCCTGGTCAACATAACCTATAACAACGCCAGAACCCATTCTCAGATGAACAATGTTGAAACAGCCCTTATTACACTGGATAATAAAAGTGGACATATTCTGGCTATGATAGGCGGCAGTGAGTTCAATCGTAAAAATCAATTCAACAGGGCCATGAGTGCCAAAGTCATGCCGGGTTCGGCATTTAAGCCTCTGTACTACTCCGCGGCAGTGAGTTCTGGAAGATTTACCCCGGCCACCCTGATATATGATGCTCCTGAGCGTTTTATCAGTCCTGATGGAACTCCTTATGAGCCAAGTAATTATTTTGGTCGATGGCATGGACATGTCCGACTTCGGGATGCTCTTGCAAAGTCCCTCAATATCCCGGCACTGAAGGTTCTGGAATCGATTGGATTTGATTCTGCAATCAAACGTTCCGCTGACTTGCTGGGCATAACAGATCCTCAGGAGATTGGAAGGACTTTTGACAGAGTTTATCCATTGGGACTTGGCACTCTGAGTGTTACTCCAGTGAGCCTGGCAAGAGCCTATGCTACCATAGCTAATCGTGGGCGTGCAGTCACTCCTCTTGCAATTCGCTACATCGAAGACCGTGACGGCAATGTTATCATCAATCCGGAACGCGATCTTCGACAGGATCAGGAACATGAGAATCTCCAGGTACTTTCGCCACAGGCAGCCTGGTTGATGACGAATCTACTTCAGTCGACTGTTAGAAATGGGACTCTCTTCCATGCCAGAAGTAGTGTTGGTGGATTCGATAATATGCCTATTGCCGGTAAAACCGGTACAACACAGAATTGGACCGATGCCTGGACAATAGGCTACAGTCCCTATTACACAACGGCGATATGGATCGGTTTTGATAAACGTGGGAATTCGCTGGGTCAGAACCAGACAGGTGCCACTTCAACAGGGCCAGCATGGGCAAGGTATATGAAAGCCATTCATGAAGGATTACCCCGTATTGATTTTCCAAGACCTGAGTCCGGTATTGTTAGTGTCAGAATTGATAGACGAACAGGAATGCTTCCAACAGAAGATACACCTGAGGAGTTCATTATGCATGAGTTTTTCATTGCGGGAACTCAACCAGGGTCAACCAGCGCGATAATGACATTTGAACAGGAAAGAGCAGAGTTACAGGCCATCAAAGTCGCAGTTGATTCGTCCAGTCTGAATCTGGAAGATCAGAACGCGTCCGCGAAAACCACTCAGGATCTCCTGAAAGAACTTGGTATTGATCCCCTGTATCTTAACGGTGATTCGAGTGAGTCTGACAGTGAATCATTACCCGGTGCTGAGTCCGAGGAGTTGATATCCAGTCTTCTGGATTGATCAAGGACTCCAGTCCATCTGACCCCCAGATGTTACTCCCCGGATACAAGGCTACGTGTCTGCGTGCAGAACAGGTAGGTAGCAACGGAGCTGTAGGACTGTGCGAAGTGCGAACATTCTGACAACGCTGTTGCAGTAGAAAAAAGGTTGAAAGGAATGTGTTTTTCAGAGAATCCCTCTCAGCCGCTATTCGAAACGTCCTGCTGCTCAGTGAGAACTCCCCGGATTCGTCTGACTCCCCGTGATATGGATTGCTCCTTGACGATTTTGAAAACTCCCAGTTCGCCAATGGATTGTACATGAGGCCCCCCACAGACTTCCATTGAGAAGTTACCGATGCGATAAACCTTCACCTGTTCATCGTATTTACCTTCAAAGAGTGCTCGGGCATTCAAATCACGAGCTTCCTGTAGAGTCATGGTATCCATTGTAACACTCAGGTTCTCAGAAATTTTTTTGTTGACCAGAGCTTCCACTCTGGTCTTTTCTTCAGAAGTCATGGGCTGGGGATGGACAAAGTCAAAACGAAGGCGTTCTGTTGTGATGTTTGATCCTTTTTGAGCCACATGGTCACCCAGGGTCTCTCTTAGAGCCTCATGGAGCAGGTGAGTGGCAGTATGATACCTTGTTGACATGACGGAATTGTCAGCCAAACCGCCCTTGAATGTTCGATCTGCCCCTTTTCTGGATGTTTTCTGGTGGATTTTGAAGGCTTTCTCAAATCCATCCTTATCCACTGTCATATCGTGTTCAGCTGCCAGTTCCTCGGTGAGTTCTATGGGGAAACCGTACGTATCATAGAGATGGAAGGCGACCTGTCCGGGAATAATTCTGTCGGGATTTTTCTGCAGTTCCGGGATAAGTTTATCAAACTCCCTGTGTCCATGCTCCAGTGTTTTGCGGAACTGTGTTTCCTCCAGGGCTAATTCACTGATGATGATGTCCCGTCTGTCCGTGAGTTCATCGTAAATCCCCGCGTAAATCTCCAGAACAGAATCGGCAAGGATGCCAAGAAAATTATCCTGTATGCCAAGTTTTAGTCCATGGCGAACGGCCCGGCGGATCAAGCGCCGAAGTATGTAGCCCTGTCCCAGGTTGGATGGTTTAACACCATTGTCATCTCCAAGTATCATGACAGATGTTTTTATATGATCGGCAATTATGCGGAAGGAGGTGATTGTAACATCATTTTCCTGATACGACCGCCCGCTGATGTTGGCAATTGCATCAATTAAAGGTATGAAAATCTCGGTTTCGTAGACATTTTTTTGCCCAAGGAGCATGGTTAATGTTCGTTCGACACCCATTCCAGTATCGACACAGGGTCTGGGCAGAAGTTTATAGCTGCCATCAGCCTGCTTGTCATATTGAATGAATACATCGTTCCATACCTCGAAATACTTCCCACAGGAACAACCGGGGCGGCAATCGGGACCACAGGCTTCAATGCAGGTATCGTAAAACATCTCTGAATCAGGTCCACATGGGCCAGTCTGTCCTGCCGGCCCCCACCAATTATCTTCTTTGGGTAGGGCATGAATGCGTTCCGCAGGAATTCCCAGATCGATCCAGGTATCATAGCATTCCTGGTCGAATGGAGCATTTTCGTCGCCCTCAAAAACAGTAACGGAGATCCTGTTCACATCCAGACCCAGATACTCTGGTGAGGTGAGAAATTCCAGGCTCCAGGTGAGGGCTTCCTTTTTGAAATAGTCGCGCAAGGACCAATTTCCCAGCATTTCAAAAAAAGTTAAATGAGAAGTATCTCCTACGGATTCAATATCACCGGTTCGAATACACTTTTGCACATCGACCAGTCTGTTCCCCGCCGGATGTTCCTGACCGAGAAGATAGGGAACCAGGGGATGCATGCCGGCCGTTGTAAAAAGTACTGTTGGATCGTTATCAGGTATGAGCGACTTACCTGAGATTTCAACATGATTTTTGGAGATGAAAAAATCTATGTATTTACGCCGTAATTCGTGAGCAGTCATTCTGTATTTTATTTGAGAACTTTCAGATTTGTCAATCAATGAATTCTTCATCACCTCTGTCAATCAAGTATGTCCCCTCTTCCTCTCCCAGACGCAGCTTTTTAAGAAATTCCTGACTGATCCCATCGACTTCCTTTTCATGGACAGGGCCGGACAGATCCGTTTCTTCATCCACCAATAGGCGGCGTCTCATACTGAGAGCACCTATCATTCTGTCTTTAATATCCTGAGTTTGTCCTTTGAGCATTCTGGCAATGTCTTTGTCTGTAAATTCCCGTAACAGATCCTGTAGATCCGTTTCCCGCATGTCCAGAATCAAATCCATGGTATACAGTTTGCTTTTGATCTGTTCAGCCAGTGTACCATCAGCCTGATTGAGTTCCTCTAAAAGACGTTTCTCATCACCTTTATTCATACATCGAAGAATGTCGACCAATACTGATTGACCATCAACAGCTTCACTATCGTCAGTTCCAATTATCCTCAATTTTTCTCTAAGAGTCTCTTCTACAGTTAAAACGACTTCCCGGGATACCTTTTCTGTACGTGCCATTCGAAGAATGATTTCAACTCGTTCTTTGTCTGGCAGAGATCTGAGTAAGCGGGATGCCATCAGTGGTTCAATATACGCTGATACCAGAGCCAGAGTTCTTGGGTTTTCCTTTTGAAGCAAGCCAATCAGCTGAGAAGCAGTGAGATCATTCAGGAAGTAGAATGGTTTTTTCTGGTCATCAGGCAACGATTTTTCAAGAAGCTTCTCAGCTTTGGCATCCCCGAAAGCTTTCGACAGTATACTCCTTGCAGCATCAACACCCCCTGTAACCTTTTTAACTTCGATGTCACCAAAATACTGACCAGCTTCATTGATGAGGGTTTTTGCCTCACTGGTATCGACTCGGCGAATCCTGATTATTTGCCTGGTAATCTCTTCAATTTCTTCCGGTTTCAGTCTGGCAATTATTCTTGCAGCTTCATCTGCTCCTGACAGTATCAGGAACTTGGCTGCTTTATTGCTGATTTCTTCTCTTGTAATTTTGATGAGATTTTCAGTTCCAGTTTCCGGCCTGGTATGCTTCTGGAGGCTGGAAGCAAGTTTATAGATATCTATGGAACTTCTCATCGCACTCATATCCTATATTAGCATGAAATTGCAGGATCAGTAAACTTTGCCGATAATAAGAAAGATGAAATATACAGGAATCCCATGTGCCTTGTTTTTATTCTTTACAGCGGCATTATTCGGTCAGAATTCTTATTCAGTTTCTGATATCAATGTAGAAAGTAATGGCTCGGAAGTAATACTCACCTGGCGTGATCATTCTAAGAGTTCAGGAGTTAAATACAGAATTATTCGCCACTATGAGAAAATATCGCAGAATAATCAATCAATAGCCAGGGTTATCAAAGTGATTTCACCCGGTATAGAGACCTATACCGATCATCCTCCAGGTGGAAGGGAGTGGTGGTATGCTGTCATCTCTGTGGTTGACAACAAACCTTTCAACACATTCCAGGAATGGCGGAATTACTTTCCTCTTCCAGTCGTTGTTGAATCAAGAAGTAACATGAATACGGACATCGCCGCATTTCTGGATTTTGAAGTAAAACAAATGGATTCAGGTGTTGAAATAAAATATACAGTGGATAAAGAGGATCGTGAGATCATTGTCTTTCGCAGTCTTCGTTTCATCAGCAAACCGGAAATACTTGATCATGCAAGAATCATTGGCCGATCAACGGATACATCAGCTGCTTACATCGACAAGCCAGTCTCGAAAGTTCCATTCTATTATGCTGCAGTGGATGCGGAACTCTTTGATTACGCCCATGCGCAAATGCTGGACTATGCTGCATTATCTCCAGCCATTGTTATTACCTATGATGAAGACGGAAAAACCTCGGCTCTTCGTTCAACTCCTCTGCCACAGCTCAGGCTTTCAGGGAAAATGCCGGATGGATCATTTCTACCTGAAGTCAGTGTCACCATGCCGCCACACCAGCCAATCAGTACTGAAGCAGAGCACATCATCCAGTCGATTATCAGATCGATCAAGATTGATGCACCTGAGTTATTGATTCCTCATGTTCTGTCTGTCGATCATGGTTCCTCTCAAAACAGGAGACAGGAAGCATTGCGAAAAATTGTTTTAGAAGGCTCATTTGCTCAGAAGGACTGGGACAAGTCATCCGAGGAGTTATTTGCACTTTCATCTTCCAATGGGATCGATATGGAGATGAAAAGTAGAATTCATTACTATCTGGGACAGGCATACTACTACAGAGAGGATTTCCGAAAAGCCATATCATCATTTTCTCTGGCATCCGCAGATTATTATAACGAATCCCGGAGATGGATAATATCAATCTACGAAAGAATGAACTTCACTTCTTAGGCCGTATTATCTGCAGGGATATCTTGAATACCTGTGGAGTGGCCGGTGAAAGCTCAAATTCTTTTATCGGCATGAATAAACTCCCCTGATAGCCGTGGCAGAACTCTCCTCCATCACGAAAATCGGCAAACATCGGTTTTCTTAATAACCTGGATGGTTCTGATAGATTGAATTGCAGTAATACAGTTCTTTCTTCATCCAGTATGATCCAGCTTTTTACATCGGAATCCAAACCACTGTCTTCAGCGGCTTCCTTATCAGGATAATCCATGTTAAGAAAGACTTTCCGTAAATCTGGATCGTTCGCAAGAGCCAGGTTTATTTCGGAACCCCATGAAAACTTCAGCGTTTTATGAGTTAAATTTGTGAATCTGTATTCAACTTCCATTGAATTCCGGTGGAAGAGATATGTTTTGTCAAGCTGTAATGCATTATCGATGCTATTCGCTGGTCCTACAGCACGAAGCATAATTCTTGATTGATCCCTGACTAATTCTTCCTTTGTATATTGTATATATGGGAAAGGGCTTTTCTGCCGGATGAATTCATCTCCAGATTTATAAATATGATCAATAAAGGCATGGCGGGGATAGGTATCATAACCTTTGCTGACAATGACAGGCGAATGATAGTCCTCCCTGTATCTGGAAAAAGTTGCCAGGTAATTATGGGCCATGGGCAGGTAGTCCAATTCAAATAAAACACCACCCATCTTATGAACATAGGCATTCAAATTAGTACCATGGTACAGGAATTCCAATTCGCCATCCATATCGAAATCCATTGAAGTCAGCGCGGCTTTGAAGACCCCTCTTTCCCGGGTGATTTTTTCAGCTTCAATTAAAGCATTGTATGCATGATACCGTAAACGACTCCTGTAGATACCACCTGAAGGACCATGCCAATACGCGTAATGCTCCTGACCTCGCCATAATGCTTCTTTCGCGTTTTTTTTGCGTTCCTTATCCCCTCGTATCTGGTTTGACAGAACAACGATGTGGATCATCTTGGCGTAAAGGAAATTGCTTTCACGATACTTCGTAAAAAACTTTCGATAGGATTCAAGTACTCGATAATCTGTTGATACTTGATTCTGAGGCGTGTTTGATGAATCTTCCACACCATTTAAGGCCCAGGTCATCAGTGATTTGTATGATGGTCCGGACATGTATGCTCTTTCCATGATTCTGCTGGAATCACGGAGATACTGCCTGGGATGAATACATTCAAGCCATGAATGAGAATCGGCAATAGCCTTGAAAAACCGCTCAAGCCATTTATCATCATAGCAAATCCTAAAACTGCTTCCACTTCCAAATTTCTGACCATCAAGAATAAGTGTAACAACAGATTCCTTCTCGCCCATTGAATTGAGCTCATACAGTGATTCAATGATTCGTTCTGGCGGTACTTTCAGGAATTCATCGGCAAGTCTATCCATGACGGGAAAAAGGACGATGGTCTTTCCCTGATCTTCCGCGATAACCGGAGGTTGAATCTTTCTCTGACACCATGGAAAAGCTCGCTCAGTAAGAAAGGCATAATCCATACCAGTTGATCGTAGAGATGAAGCAAGATAGGACTCCCACACCTGACCGGAGATCCAGCTTCCCATTGAACGTTTACTGAATTTCTGCCTTAAATAAGTTGTCATCAGCTCAATTTGACTGGTTCGATCAGATGACGGGATTAACGAAAGCATTGGCTCCCAATACGCACCACTGAGAATTTCAATTGACTTATTGCCCATTAATTCAGCAAGAACATCTATGAATTCCGGATGATGTTTATTGATCCATTCCAACAATGACCCGGAATAAAAAAGTGTAGTACAGATATTGGAATGATTGTATATTGTTGTAAGGAAGGGTTTCAAAGCCCTGGCATAGATCTTCTCATAAAAGTCATGGGGTTCAGCAGCAGGTACTGCATTTTGTGTGCCGAAAATTAGTTTCACCTTACTCATCCAGGTATTCCATACTTCATTGCCGTCCTCCCCATGGCAATAAACTGCAACTCATCCCCTTAATTATTGATTCTAACTATACATTTTGACGGACAGGCTTCTGCTGCTTCGTCATTTCCGATCGTACCATCTTTTTCATAAGTCAGGCTTGCAAGATTGTCTGTAATGGAGAAGCCTGCATCAGGGGCTTTTCGCTCACAGATACGACAACCGATGCATCCAAGACGACACAGAGATCTGGTTGTCTTTGCTTTATCCAATGAATTACATGCAACAAACCACTGTGCATCGGCCGGGATCATCCTCATAACCCCGGACGGACATACTGTAACACAACTTCCACAGGCTATGCAACGAGATTGATCAACATCGACCAATCCATTATCCAAATATGATATGGCATCGACAGGACAGGATTTTATACAACTGCCAAGTCCAAGACAACCATACTTACATCCTTTATCTCCTTCAAAATGTACCTTGACAGCTTCGCAATCAGCATATCCATGATAAAGAAAATCTCGAACAGCGATGCCATCCCCTCCCTGACAGGCCAGATGTGCTACCATACGTTTGGAATTCTCCACTGATTCAATTCCCAGTATTTGAGAAAGTGCATTTGAAACTTCGGGACCACCAGGGCAACATCTCCCGGGTTCCGTATCTATCTCTTCTGCCAGAGCTGCGGCATATGCCTCACAACCTGAATATCCGCAACCCCCACAGTTCAATCCCGGTAATACAGAGATAAGTTTTTCCAGGACAGGACTTCGACTGACGCTGAATTTTCTGGAAACAACTGCAAGCCCGACTCCAAGTAATGACGCGAATATTGATGTAGAAAGGACAGCACTCAATATCCGAAGAAGACTATCCACTCTAACCTCCGATAATATTGACTAGCAGAGCACGGTCAAAAGCCATAAAAGCCAGTGCCATCAAGCCGCCGGAAATAAAAGCTATGGGAGTACCTCTAAGATATTGAGGAACCTTCTCCGTATCCAGTCGTTCACGAATAGCAGACATAAGGAAAAGAGCAAGGAAAAATCCCACACCGGCTGAAAAACCGGCTGAGAGACTCTCAATAGCATTATATTCTTCCCTGACACTGATCAATGCAATACCCAACACACCACAGTTTGTGGTGATGAGGGGTAAATAAATCCCCAGGGCCTGGTAGAGTGGTGGAGAAGTTTTTCGTACAACGATTTCAACAAGTTGAACCAGAGACGCAATAACAAGAATAAAAATTACAGTCTGCAGATATTCAATGCTTAAAGGCTTTAAAACAAAATTATGAAAAGCCCATGTAATCAGAGTGGCCGTCGACATGACAAATATTACAGCAAAGCCCATGCCCGCGGCATTTTCTGTTTTATTGGAGACCCCTGTGAATGGACATAATCCAAGGAACTGAGTCAGTACAAGGTTGCTGACAAAGACATAAGTAAAAATGATTCCAATGTATGTCATTCCTGGTTTCCCTCACCCTGTTTATTTTTACTCCTGGACAAGGAAGGATGACTCCCCAACCATCGAAAAAATGCCTGTAGAAATCCGACAACTATAAGCGCTCCAGCCGGATATCCAAAAACACGGGCAGGAGAATTGGACAGACCGGGAAGTCGAAATGTTTTTCCACCAGGAAGTATCGTAATCGTTCCAGCCCCCAGAACCTCCCTGATCAATGCGATCAGTGTTAAA